>NZ_OZ186833.1:0-140871 GCF_964272895.1 Streptomyces sp. enrichment culture | reverse complement strand
GCGCGCGCTTCGCTCCGCGAAGACGACGCGCCGCCGCTACGCGGCGGCCCCTCCCGGCGCTCCGCACCGGACCCCCGGGGCTCCGCCCCGACCGCCGGCCACTCCGTGGCCGGACGATCCGGCTCCGCCGGATCGATCCTGTACCGGCCTGCTCCGCAGTCCAGTACAGGATCTGACGCACGCTCCGCGCGCGTCAGAAGGCAAACAGCTACAGGGCGCCGGTGGCGGACCCTTCGCCTTCCTAGCCTGCCCAGGAAAAACCGGACACCCGCCCCCTCTCTCCCTCCCGTCCAAGTGCGTCATTTTTCCGGCCGGATAGAGTATGGGCTCGAAACTCACCACCAAACCACCCGAAAACCGATCAACAAACCGGCCCAACTCCGCTGGCCCAAAACCCGGATGCGGCGACTCTGAAAAGACTGAGTGACCGTCAGATCCCACGGGTGAGCAATGAACCAAGGACACTCTGTCCACTCACCTGAATCCCACTCTCCACAATGGCCCGCACAAGAAATACCACCGCAACCAAATGGGTGACCTGCTACCACCAAACAGGACACGCCACCACGCGGCCGATCGCCCGGAAACCAGCATGGACGCTCCACGCCAACCCGTCCCCGCCAAACCAAACACACACCAAAGAACGGGGTAACGAACCGTCAGGACCGTCGGCACCGTCGCCCTGACACCCCACCAGAAACGAAATCCAAAACCACCCGAACACCCCCCAGAAAAACCGTCATGACCCTGGATCAGGAACCCGTGGAATAAGGACGCAATCAAGGCACTATTTCGATCTGAAAACCAGCCTACAGCACCCATAAATTGACGGACGCTCAACCGCACCCTGGGCTCTGTCTTCGGTGTTCGCGCAGTGTGCGGGGGCGGCCGGCGAACTGTTCGCAGGCGCCAAACCGGGACCTTCCAGACTTTGCGCGCGAGAACACCAGGAGACCTCCTGGGGAGGGGACAGGGAGAACAGTGCGCGGCCGCGCACTGTTCTCCGGCCGGAGCTCGGTGCTGCGGCCCGGCCGGGTGCCTGGGAAGTCTGCTCCTCCCGGCACCGGCCGTAGTCGGCGAGGCCGTGGTCGTGCAGGCGCCGACGGGCCCATCGCCGGGAGCCCCGCGAGGTGGGTCTGAAGGGGTGGCACCCAGGAACGGCGCCACCGCGCCGGAGGCGACGCTGATGAGCAGCAGAACCGGCAGGCTCGTTGCCGAACCGGTCGCCGTCAGGCACGGGCCGGAGGACGCAGTACAGGACAGGCAGCCTGGCCAGCAGCCGCTGGTTACCGGCGGCCAGGTCCCCCGCGAGCGCCCCGGCACCAGTCGCCGCAAGCACCAGAACATGACCGACGCTCCACGAGTGCTGACTCCCGCGCTAATGGCTCCCCCGGATCAACGCCCGTCTGCCGCCGAACTCGCGGAACGGCTTTGGTCAGTAACACCCTGACCCGGCTACTGACGGAACCCACGGGGCTCCAGGTTCTGGACGCCACGACGTGCTCGGTGTCCCTCTTGCCAAGGGCTCAGTTTGGAGTCGAATCACCGCGCAGTATGGGCAACAGCCCCAGCTGTTCGGCTCTGGGGCTGTCTGTCAGCCGCTGACGGCACGCAGATGCCGTCCTGCAGGCCCTCTGTCCTCGAATATGTCCGGGACGAGCCGGTACAGCTTCACGCTGCCTACGCTGCCCGTCTCTTCCATCCAGCCGGCCATGACGAGTTCCTTGCGCGTGCGGGAGAACACGGGGGCTGTCATCCCCGCGGTCTTAGCCAGCTCGCTCGCCTTTGTCATCACGGTGCCATCGGGACGCTGCTCGGACGAGGCGTACAGCATGACGAGGATCCGCTGGTTGGGGTTCAGCACGCGGCCGGTCTTCTTGAGCAGGTACTGGACGTCTTCGGCGTCGTGAATCCTCATGTGTCCTCGTCCTTCTTCCTGCGCCGCCGGTCACGTGGCTGGCGAACCTTCAGCTCGGGTGGATTCCAGTCCTTTACCGCTTCCCGGTGGGCGAACGCCGCCCCGAGGAAGGCCATGTACGGCGTCGCGCGGTAGAAGGTGGTCCGCCCGACGGAACCCGCTTCCACCACGAGCCGGGCCTGGCGCAGAACCTTGATCACGCGGCCGAGTGCGTCGGCGCTCATGCCCAGTTCTTCGGCAATCTCGGCTTGCGTGAGCATCACTGCGCCCTGGGACTCCTCACTCGCGAACCAGTACCAGACTGCCACCCTGACTTCCTTGTCGGTCAGCCCGGACGCGGCGGACAGCATCTGGCGGCCACGGCGGATGCCGACGTTCACGTGAGGGCCGTCGAAGGCGTACGGGGTGCGCGGTACTTCCTCCACCTCGCCTGTGTCGCGATCTACCCAGGCGAGGACCTTCCGCGCTGCCTCTGGCATGCCTGCCGCCCCTCCGAGTCGATGTCCTCACGGTCAAGCGATCCGACTCCAGGAACGGGTCGCTTACCAGAAAGAACATTACCAAAAAGCTAAGGGATCCGACGGGAGGATCGGATCGCTGTGCGCTTCGCACATTCGCTCATTGCTAATCGATCCGACTCGGGAGTCGGGTTGATCCGATCCTGGGATCGGGTAACCCGACTCCCCGATCGGGTTACCCGATCCCAGGATCGGATCAATTGGTGTGTTTTCGCAGGTCAGCGCCTTGCGGGGGCTTCGCTCTCTTAATGCACCAAGGTGTAGCCGGTGCTGCGCCGTACGAGCAGCCCTGCGGGCCGCCGGCTTCGCCGCCGGTCCTCGGGGTGCCCGCCTCCCTGGCACGACGTGTGCGGGCCCGTCCGGGCCAAGGGACGAAGGCAATTAGGAGGCGTGGCTGGGGCCGGTGCCGGGTTGCTGTGCATACGCGGACGTGACCGTACGTCGCGCCGTATCGTCGTGGCGTACTGTCGTGGGCTGGTGAAGTCGCTGCCGACGTGGGCATCGTTACCGCCGTCCTGGACTGAGCCGCACGCCGTCATGCCATGTGCCCGTTCGCTGATGTCTGCGGGCGCTTCTGTTCGAGGCCAGTCTGTCGGGTGGCCTACTGGTCGGGGTGGACGGCCTGGACTCCCGTTCCCTCGTACGACTCGGGTGTGAGGGTGAGCAGGAAGCGGCCTGCGGGGAAGTCGGCGGAGGGGCGGGCGCAGTGGATGGCGTGGACGGCTGCCCAGGGGTGGCCGTGCCGCAGCAGGTCGGTCGCGGTGAGGGCGGCCGCGGTGTCGAAGGGTTCGACGGTGATGAACCGCAGCGCGTGGATGTAGGCGAGCAGGCCGGGTTGTTCGGTGTCGCCGGCGGTGAGGGAGAGGACGGGGGCGTACAGGGTGCCCAGGCCGCCGGATGCCTGGACGTAGAACGCGGCGACGGCTTCGTTGTGCGGGTTCTTGGGGTCGTGCAGTGCGGTGGTGGTGGTGTGGTCCAGGACGACTGCGATCGGTCCCACTATGCGGCCGCCGGGTCCTGGCGGGCGCCGAGGCGCTCGAGGAGGCCGCGGGCCTTCGTCTCGGCCTGCTCGCTGGGGGTGGTGCCGAGGAGGGAGGCGAGTTCGGCGCGGGCCTGCTCGGCTCGCTCCGCGTATTCGGCCCTGGTCGGTCGGCCTTGGGCGAGCTCTTCGACCAGCTGCCGGATGGTGGTGCCCTGCTCGCCCGCCAGGGCAGCGAGCCGGTCGCGGGTGGAGGCGCTCACCTTGATGCTCGTTTCGTCCGCCATACCACCGACTCTACCGCGAGTAGAGGGCGGGTGCGACGGGCGGCCCGTCGTGGTCGTGGGGCCTGCCGGCCAGGTCTGAGGTGCAGGGCCCTTTACTCGGGGGCTGGAAGCGTGACACTGGCGGGGACGGGGGCCCGTGGGTGGGTGATTACGGCGTAATCGGTGGGTGGGGCGGTGGGGGGCTTGTCCTGCTCGGCTTTCCGGGCGGGTGACCAGCGGGTTCGTGGTGGTTCTGACGTTTCTTTTGCACTCCTCTGACATGGGGGGAATTGGCTGACGTTAGTTTTTCGGAATTCTGAAGATATTGGTCTTGTGCGGCTGGCCTGCGGCGAAGAGACTTGTTGTCATAGTCCGGTGCTTTGGGTTCGAGCCCCATCGGAACGCAGATTTGTGGCTCAGAATGGGAAGGCTCTGGGGAATTTTTTCCCCCAGGGCCTTCGTGTGTTTTCGGGTGTGTTTCTGCCGGACCTGTCGGTCACTCGAGAGAGGCGGTAGTCATGGACACCGCGGTGATCATCGTGGGTGCGGGCCCTGTCGGGCTGATGCTCGCGGGTGAGTTGCGGCTGGGTGGGGCGCCCGTCGTGGTGCTGGAGCAGCTGCGGGAGCCCAGTGGTCAGTCGCGTGCGCTCGGCTTCACCGTGCGGACGATGGAGATCCTGGACGAGCGGGGGCTGCTGGACCGGTTCGGTGACATTCAGACCAGCCCCATGGGGCACTTCGGCGGGCTTCTGGTGGACTTCGCTCCGCTGGACAGTCCGCATCGGACTTCGCATGGGGTCAAGCAGTCGCAGACCGAGGAGGTTCTCGGGCAATGGGCTGCGGAACTCGGGGCGGATATCCGGCGCGGGCATTGTGTCACGGGAATCGAGCAGGATTCCTATGGTGTCGAGGTTCAGGTCACCGGTCCGGACGGGCCGCGGACACTGCGCGCCTCCTATGTGGTGGGGTGCGACGGCGGGCACAGCACCGTACGGAAACTCGCCGGATTCGATTTTCCGGGCACGGCGGGAACGTACGAAATGCTTCTCGCGGATGTCGCCGGGTGCGAGATCGATGCCCGGCCGTTCGGGGAGCGGCTGCCGGGCGGGGTGGCCATGGCGGCTCCGCTGGGCGAGGGTGTGCACCGGCTGATCGTGAAGGAGCACGGGGCGCCGGCGCGGGAGCGGCCCGCGGAGTTCGCCGATGTCGCGGCGGCCTGGCAGCGGGTCACCGGGCAGGACATCAGCCATGCCACGCCGGTGTGGGCCAGCTCGTTCAGTGACGCCAGCAGGCTGACCAGCGCCTATCGGCGCGGGCGTGTGATGCTCGCGGGCGATGCCGCCCATATCCATCTGCCGGCGGGTGGTCAGGGCATGAACGTCGGCATCCAGGACGCCGTCAATCTCGGCTGGAAGCTGGCGGCGGTGGTCGCCGGCTGGGCTCCGTCGGGGCTGCTCGACACCTATCACCGCGAGCGGCATCCGGTGGGCGAGCGGCTGCTGATGAACACCCGGGCGCAGGGCCTGCTGTTCCTGGGCGGGGCGGAGGTGCAGCCGTTGCGTGATCTGCTCGGGGAGCTCATCGCGCTGCCGGAGGTGGGCCTGCACCTCGCCGAGATGGTCACCGGTCTGGAGGTCCGCTACGACGTGGGCCCGGTCGATCATCCGCTGCTCGGCCGGCGTCTGCCGTTCCAGGAGCTGGTGGCGCGGGACGGCGCCAAGAGCAGCACCGCCGAGCTGCTGCGGGCCGGCCGCGGTGTCCTGCTCGATCTGTCCGACGACGCCGCGGTGCGGCGGATCGCGTCGGCCTGGCACGGGCGGGTGGAGGTGTTCACCGGCCGGCCGCACGCACCGGCGCAGGACAGCCCGTTGTCGAGCACGCGTGCCCTGCTGCTCCGCCCCGACGGCCATGTGGTGTGGACATCGCCCGGGAGCGGCGACCTGCCGCGGTCTCTGTACCGGTGGTTCGGCCTGCCGCGCTGAGGCGCCGGGGGCGTACCGCCGGTCAACCATCCGACAGAGAAAGAGGACACGGATGCACAGCACCCTCATCGTGGCCCGTATGGCCCCCGAGTCCAGGGCCGAGGTCGCCCGGCTCTTCCGGGAGTTCGACGCCACGGAGATGCCGCACCTGATGGGCACGCGGCGCCGTCAGTTGTTCGCCTACCAGGGCCTCTACTTCCATCTTCAGGACTTCGACCACGCGGCGGGCGGGGACGCCATCGAGGCGGCCAAGAGCGATCCGCGGTTCAAGCAGATCAGCGCCGATCTGCGCCCCTTCATCGACCCTTACGACCCCGCGTGGCAGACGCCGTCGGACGCGATGGCCGAGCGCTTCTACCTGTGGGATCCGAAGGAGGCGGGATCAAAGTGACCCGACGCGTCGTCATCACCGGTATCGGCGTGGTGGCACCGGGCGGCACCAACGCAAAGGACTTCTGGGCCCTGCTGACCGCGGGGCGCACGGCCACCCGCACGCTGTCCTGCTTCGACCCGACGGGCTACCGTTCCCGGGTCGCGGCGGAGGTGGACTTCTTCCCCGGCCAGCACGGTCTGCAGCCGCAGGAGGTGCGCCGGATGGACCGGGCCGCGCAGTTCGCCGTGGTCACCGCTCGTGAGGCGGTGGCGGACAGCGGGCTGGACTTCGCGGCGGCGGATCCGGCGCGGGTGGCGGTCGCCATCGGCAGTGCGGTCGGTGCCACGATCAGCCTGGAGAACGAGTACCGGGTGGTCAGCGACGACGGCCGGCTCCCGCTGGTCGACCACACCTACGCCCCGCCGCATCTGTACCACCATCTGGTCCCGTCCTCCTTCGCCGCCGAGGTGGCCTGGGCGGTAGGCGCGGAGGGTCCGGCCACGGTCGTCTCGACGGGCTGCACCTCCGGTATCGACGCGGTGGGCTACGCCGTCGATCTGATCCGTGAGGGCGGTGCGGACATCGCCGTCACCGGCGCGACCGAGGCGCCCATCTCGCCGATCACCGTGGCCTGCTTCGACGCGATCAAGGCGACGTCGACGTACAACGACGACCCGGAGCACTCCTCGCGGCCCTATGACGCCACGCGGACCGGGTTCGTCCTCGGCGAGGGCGCGGCCGGGTTCGTGCTGGAGGAGCTGGACAGTGCCCGGCGGCGTGGGGCGCACATCTACGCGGAGATCTGCGGTTACGCGTCGCGCTGCAACGCGTACCACATGACCGGGCTGCGTGCGGACGGCGCGGAGATGGCCGAGGCGATCCGGGTGGCCCTGTACCAGGCGCGGCTGGATCCGTCCGACATCGACTACGTCAACGCGCACGGTTCGGGCACCAAGCAGAACGACCGGCACGAGACGGCGGCGTTCAAGACCAGTCTCGGCGAGCACGCGTACCGGGTGCCGGTCAGCTCGATCAAGTCGATGATCGGGCATTCGCTGGGTGCGATCGGCTCGATCGAGATCGCGGCCTCCGCGCTGGCCATGGAGCACAACGTGGTGCCTCCCACGGCGAATCTGCACCACCCGGACCCGGAGCTCGATCTGGACTATGTGCCGTTGCACGCCCGTGAGTGGCGCACCGACTCGGTGCTCACGGTGGGCAGCGGGTTCGGTGGCTTCCAGAGCGCCATGGTCCTCGCCCGACCCGACAGGAGGGCAGCATGAGCAGGGCCGTCGTCGTCACGGGTGTGGGCGTCACCGCGCCCAACGGGCTCGGCACGGACGCGTGGTGGGGGGCCACCCGGCAGGGGGTCAGCGGCATCCGGCCGGTCAGCCGGTTCGACGCCTCGGGTTATCCGTCCCGGCTGGCCGGGGAGGTACCCGGGTTCGATCCCAGGGAGCATCTGCCGAGCCGGCTGGTTCCGCAGACCGATCACATGACTCGGCTGGCGCTGGTGGCCGCCGACTGGGCGCTCGCGGACGCCGATGTGAAACCGGGGGATCTGCCGGACTTCGACGCCGGTGTGATCACGGCGGCTTCCTCCGGTGGTTTCGAGTTCGGCCAGCGTGAGCTGGAGAACCTGTGGAGCAAGGGCAGCAAGTACGTCAGCGCCTACCAGTCGTACGCCTGGTTCTACGCCGTGAACACCGGTCAGATCTCCATCCGTCACGGCCTGCGCGGGCAGAGCGGTGTGGTCGTGTCGGACCAGGCCGGCGGGTTGGACGCGATCGCGCAGGCGCGCCGGCAGATCCGCAGGGGTACCACGCTGATCGTCTCCGGCGGCATCGACAGTTCGCTGTGTTCCTGGGGCTGGGTGGCGCAGATGGCGGCGGGGCGGATGAGTTCCCGTACCGATCCCGGGCGTGCCTATCTTCCCTTCGACCGCGATGCCGACGGTTTCGTGGCCGGTGAGGGCGGGGCTCTGGTGGTGCTGGAGGACGCCGAGCACGCGCGGGAGCGGGGTGTGCGCGTGTACGGGGAGATCGCGGGGTACGCCGCCACGACCGACCCGCGGCCCGGCAGTGACCGGCCGCCGGCGCTGGGGCGGGCGATCTCGCTGGCGCTGGCGGACGCGGGCGTGGCGCCCGGCGAGGTCGACGTGGTCTTCGCGGACGCGGCGGGCGTGCCGGAGCTGGACCGGCAGGAGGCGCAGGCGCTGCGGGAGGTGTTCGGTGCCCGGGGGGTTGCGGTGACCGCGCCCAAGACGATGACGGGGCGGCTGTACTCGGGGGCCGCGTCCCTGGATGTCACGGCCGCGCTGCTGTCCATCCGGGACGGGCTCATTCCGCCGACCGTCAATGTGGCTCCGGATCCCGCGTACGAGGTGGATCTGGTGACCGGGGCGCCCCGCTCGGCGCAGGTGCGCACCGCGCTGGTGATCGCCCGCGGTTTCGGCGGGTTCAACTCGGCGATGGTGGTCCGCGCCGCCCGCTGACCGGCCGCCGCCGGTGAGCACACACCCTTCGACGACGTACAGGGAGGAACGGTCCGTGACCGCATACGAGTTCACCATGGGCGATCTGCGCCGCATTCTGCGTGAGGGCGCCGGCGAGGACGTCGACCTGGACGGCGACATCGACGACGTCACGTTCGTCGATCTCGGCTACGACTCGCTCGCTCTGCTGGAGACCGGTGTCCGGATCGGCCGTGAGTACGGCATCGAGCTGGAGGACACCGTCTTCGTCGACGCGGAGACGCCGCGTCAGCTGGTCGACGCGCTCAACAAGCAGTTGCTGGCGCTGCGCACCGCCTGATTCCTGGCCCGGTGGCGGGCGGTCGGTTCCCCCACAGGCCGCCCGCCACCGTTTTCTCCTTCTTTCTCCACTTCTGGAGGGTTCATGACCACACAGCAGCCCGTCGCCCTGGTCACGGGTGCGACGAGCGGTATCGGCCTCGCGGTGGCCAGGGTGCTCGGTGAGCTGGGGCACCGGGTCTTCGTGTGCGCGCGGACGGCGGAGTCCGTGGCGGTCACCGTCAAGCAGCTGACCGAGGAGGGGCTGACCGTCGACGGGCGCACCTGTGACGTGCGGTCCGCCGACGATGTCCGTGCCTTCGTGCAGGCGGCCGTCGCCGCGTTCGGGACGGTGGACGTCCTGGTGAACAACGCCGGCCGCAGCGGCGGCGGGGTGACCGCCGATCTCACCGACGAGCTGTGGTTCGACGTCGTCGACACCAACCTGCACAGCGTGTTCCGTATGACGCGGGAGGTGCTGACCACCGGCGGTATGCGGCACAAGAACCGGGGCCGGATCATCAACATCGCCTCCACCGCGGGCAAGCAGGGCGTGGTCCTGGCCGCGCCGTACTCGGCGTCCAAGCACGGCGTGGTCGGCTTCACCAAGGCGCTCGGCAACGAACTCGCGCCCACCGGCATCACCGTCAACGCGGTCTGCCCGGGCTATGTCGAGACGCCGATGGCCCAGCGGGTGCGGCAGGGGTATGCGGCGGCCTGGGAGACCACCGAGGACGCCATCCTGGAACGCTTCCAGGCCAAGATTCCGCTCGGCCGCTACTCCACGCCCGAGGAGGTCGCGGGACTCGTCGGCTATCTGACCACCGACACCGCCGCCTCCATCACCGCCCAGGCGATCAACGTCTGCGGTGGCCTCGGCAACTTCTGACCGCCGGCCGGCGCCGACCACCACGAGGAGTCTTCCATGGCGCAGCAGTCCCCGAAGACGGTCGAGCACGAGATCACCGTGCTCGCCGAAGCGCGTGCCGTCTTCCGTTTCCTGTCGCAGGTCGGCATGTGGCCGCAGGTCTTCCCGCCGACGGTGCACGCCGAGAGGGTCGAAAGCGACGGTGCCGAGGAACGTATCCGTATCTGGGCCACCGCCAACGGCGAGCCCAAGAGCTGGACGTCGCGCCGGACGGTGCGGGCCGACGAGCTGCGGATCGACTTCCGCCAGGAGGTGTCGGCGCCGCCGGTGGCCTCCATGGGCGGCAGCTGGATCGTCGAGCCCTTGTCGGAGACGGCCACGCGCATCCGGCTGCTGCACGACTACCGGGCCGTCGACGACGATCCGGAGGGCCTGGCCTGGATCGATCAGGCCGTGGACCACAACTCGCGCTCCGAGCTGGCCGCGCTGAAGACGAATCTGGAGCTGGTCACTGCCGGCGACACGCTGGTGTCCTTCGAGGACAGTGTGCAGATCGCCGGGTCCGCCAAGGACGTCTACGACTTCCTCAACGAGGCGGGGCTGTGGACCGAGCGGCTGCCGCATGTGGCCGCCGTACGGCTGGAGGAGCCGTCGCCCGGTCTGCAGATCCTGGAGATGGACACGCGCACCAAGGACGGTTCCACGCACACCACCGAGTCGGTCCGGGTGTGCTTCCCCCACCACCGCATCGTCTACAAGCAGACGGTGCTGCCCGCGCTGATGACCCTGCACACCGGCTACTGGCTGCTGGAGGAGAACGACGGCGGCGTGAAGGCCACGTCCCAGCACACGGTCGCCGTCAACACGGCCGCCATCGCCACCGTCCTGGGTCCCGAGGCCGATCTGGCCCGGGCTCGGGAGTTCGTGCGCACCGCGCTCAGCGGCAACAGCCGCGCCACGCTCGGCCACGCCAAGGCGTACGCGGAGTCCCGTCGCTGACCGCTCGCATCCGACGACCCGAGGAGTCCCCGTGCTGACCACGGACATCCCCCGTTCCGACATCGACCCGTACTCGGACGAGTCGATCCTCGATCCGTACGGCCCTTATCGTGCGCTGCGCGACCTGGGCCCGGTGGTGCGCCTGGACCAGTACCAGGTGTTCGCCGTCGCCCGTTACCAGGAGGTCTACGACGCGCTGCACGACCATGAGGCGTTCATCTCCGGTGAGGGCGTCGGCATCACCGAGCAGCTGAACAAGGCGCAGCACGGCAGCAGCCTGACCAGCGACCCGCCCTATCACGACCTTGTGCGGGGGCTGGTCGCCCGGCATCTGACGCCGAAGTCGCTGCGCGAGGTGCACGGCTATGTCGCGGACTGGGCGGACCGGTTGGTGGACGAGCTGGTCGCGCGCGGCGAGTTCGACGCGGTGCGCGATTTCGGGCAGGCCTTTCCGCTGGCCATCGTGCCGGATCTGCTGGGCTGGCCGGTGGACGAGGGCCGTGAGCGGCTTCTGGAGTGGGCCTCGGCCGGCTTCAACGCCTTCGGCCCGCTCAACGAGCGGACCATGGCGGGTTTCCCGCAGCTGCAGGAGATGGGCGAGTTCCTGCACCGCATGTCGGTGCCGGGCAATCTGCGGCCGGGCACCTGGGGTGCGCAGCTGGTCGCCGACGCACAGGCCGGCAAGATCGCCGACGAGCTGCTGCCCGCGCTGCTCGGTGACTTCCTCGCGCCGTCGATGGACACCTCCGTCAGTGCGCTGGCGAGCATGCTGTGGCTGTTCGGCTCCCATCCCGGCCAGTGGGAACTGCTGCGGGCGCGGACCGAGTTGGCGCCGAACGCGTTCAACGAGATCGTCCGTCTGGAGTCGCCGCTGCGGGGCTTCACCCGGCTGCTCACCGTCGACCGGGAGCTGGGCGGTGTGCCGCTGTCCGCGGGCACGCGGGTGCTGCTGCTGTACGGGTCGGCCAACCGGGACGAGCGGCACTGGCAGGCGCCGGAGACCTTCGACATCACTCGGCCCAACGCGGCCGAGCACCTCGGCTTCGGGCACGGCATCCACGGCTGCGTGGGTCAGGCCCTGTCCCGTCTGGAGGGCCACTCGCTGATGGACGCGCTGCTGCGCAAGGTGCGGCGGATCGAGGTCGGCCGTCCGGTGTGGCGGCTGCACAACACCATCCGGGGCATCGAGTCCCTCCCGGTGGTCCTGCACGCCTGACCGGCGGCGGGCCCGAGGCATCGACGACTAGGAGCGCACCGTCATGAAGCTGTCCGTCGATCTGGCCCGCTGCGAGGGCCACGGCCTGTGCGAGGAGGCCGCGCCGGAGCTGTTCCGGCTGGACGACCAGGGGGATCTCGACGTCCTGTTCGACACCGCCGCCGATGTGCCGGCGGAGCAGGAGGCGGCCGCCGCGAGCGCCGTGCGGGTGTGCCCGATCGGGGCGCTGCGCAGCCGGGGTGAGTGAGGCGGGCCGGGCGCCCAAGAGGCGACACAGCGAGCGAGGAGGTGAGCATGATGGCAGCGCACAGCGGTGAGCACGCGCTGGTCCTGGGCGGGAGCATCGCGGGGCTGCTGACGGCGCGGGTGCTGTCCGAGCGGTATCCGCGGGTGACGGTGGTCGACCGCGATGTGCTGGAGGGCACCGCCGCCCGGCGCGGTGTTCCGCAGGGCCGGCAGATCCACGGCCTGCAGGCCCGGGGTCTGGTGATCCTGGAGTCGCTGTTTCCCGGCCTGACCGATGAGATGACGGCGGCCGGGGCCCGGGTCAACGACACGGTCGCCGGCGGCGACTGGTACTTCGGGGAGCTGGGGCTGCGCAAGAGGCGCAGCGAGCTGGTGACGCTGGCGGCCAGCCGGCCGTTCCTGGAGGCCCACATCCGGGAGCGGGTCCGGGCGCTGCCGGGGGTGGCGATCGTGGACGGCCATGAGGTCACCGGTCTGACGACCACACCGGACGGGGTGCGGGTGACCGGTGCGGTGGTGCGCGGACGGGACGGCGGCGCCGAGCGGGAGTTCTCTGCCGACCTGGTGGTCGACGCCATGGGCCGCGGCAGCCGTACGCCGGTCTGGCTGACCGAGCTCGGCTACCCGGAGGTGGCCACCGACCGGCTGGAGATCGGGGTGGGCTACGCCACCCGCCAGTACCGGCTGCGGCAGGGTGTCGATCACCACGGCCGGGCGGTCGTGGTGATCGGCACTCCGGACAATCCGCGGGGCGGGATCTGCGCGCACATCGAGGACGGGCGGGTCCAGGTGACCGTCAACGGCGTTCTGGGGGACGTTCCGTCCGCCGAGCCGGCCGAGTTCGAGGCGTTCCTGAAGTCGCTGCCGGTGCCGGATCTCCATGAGCTGACGCAGCTCGCCGAACCGCTGGACGACCCGGTCGCCCACCGTTTCCCGGTGAGTGTCAGACGGCGCTACGAGCGTATGGCGCGCTTCCCGGACCGGCTGCTGGTCGCCGGGGACGGGGTGTGCAGCTTCAACCCCGTCTACGCGCAGGGCATGACGGTGGCCGCGCTGGGCGCCGAGGTGCTGCGCGAGCATCTGCGCCGGGGCGGCCATCCGGCGCCGCTGCCCTATCTGCGGGATCTGGCGCGGCGGGCGGTCGGTCCGGTGTGGGACACCAACGCCGTCAACGACCTGCGGTTCCCCGGTGTGCGGGGCCGGCGTTCGCTGCGCACCCGGATCATCCAGTCCTACAGCGGGCTGGTGCAGCGGGCCGCGGCGCAGGACGCCGAGGTCAGTCATGTCCTGATCCGGGTGCTGTCGCTGGTGGATCCGGGCACGGCGCTGCTGCGCCCGTCGGTGCTGCTGCGGGTGCTGCGCACGTCGGCCGTGCGGGGCGTGCGGTGAGTGTGCCGCGCCGCCTGGTCGTGGTGGGCGCGTCGCTGGCCGGGCTGCGGGCGGTGGAGGCCGCGCGGGAGGCGGGGTTCGCGGGCGAGGTGACCCTGATCGGCGCCGAGCCGCATCTGCCCTACGACCGCACGGTGCTCTCCAAGTCCTTCCTCGCCGATCCGCAGGCCGCCGCACCCGCGGTCCCGTACTACCGCGAACCGGCCTCCTACGCCGACGAGTTGGGCGTCCGTCTGCTGCTGGGCCGGCCCGCCACCGGGCTGGACGCCGCCGCCCGCACCGTCCGCGTCGGGGACACGGCGGTGCCCTACGACCGGCTGGTCATCGCCACCGGGGTACGCGCCCGGCGGCTGCCGGGGCCCGTGCCCCCGGCCGGTGTGCACACGCTGCGCACGCTGGAGGACGCGTCGGCGCTGCGCCGCGAGCTGCGCACGGCCCGCCGGGTCGTGGTGGTGGGCGCCGGGTTCGTCGGTGCCGAGGTGGCCTCGGCCGCCCGGCGGCTGGGTGCCGAGGTGACGTTGCTGGACGCGCAGCCGTCGCCGCTGAGCCGTTCGGTCGGTCCCGGGCTCGGCGCGCTGCTGGCCGGGTTGCACGCCGACGCGGGCAGCACGCTCAGGTGCGGGGCCGTCGTCGAGCGGGTCGAGGGCGCCGGCCGGGTGGAGCGTGTGGTGCTGCGGGACGGCACCGTGCTGCCGGCCGACCTGGTGGTCGTGGGCATCGGGGCGGATCCGGCCGTCGGGTGGCTGCGCGGCAGCGGGGTCGCGCTGGACGACGGCGTGGTGTGCGGCAGCGACCTGGCCACCGGCGTGCCCGGCGTGTACGCGGCCGGCGACGTGCTGCGCTGGCACAACCCGCTGTTCGACCGGTCCATGCGCCTTGAGCACTGGACCAGCGCGGCCGAGCAGGGTGCCCTGGCCGCCCGCAACGCGCTGGGCCTCGGGCGCGGGGAGTGCGCGACGGTGCCGTACTTCTGGTCGGACTGGTACGGGGTGCGGATCCAGTTCCTCGGGGTCCCCGGTGCCGACCGCACCGTCATCGTCGGAGATCCGGCCGCGCGGCGTTTCGTCGCCCTGCTCGGCACGGGCGACCGGCTCACCGGGGTGCTGGCCGTCGACCGGCGCGGCGAGGTCGCCCGCTACCGGCAGCTGCTGCGCGCCCGCGCGACGTGGCCCGAGGCACTGGACCACGCGGCCCGCCGGGAGTCCGGCGCCACCGGCGACGGCCGGCGGACCGCGGCACTGAACGGGGGTTCGAGATGAGTGGTACGACAGATCCGCGGGCGCCGCTGGACACCCAGGTCGTCGTGGTGGGCGCGGGGCCCGTCGGGCTGTTGCTCGCCGGGGAGCTGCGGCTGGGCGGCGCCGACGTCGTGGTGCTGGAGCGGCTGACCGAGCCGTCGCAGGAGTCGCGGGCCACCACCTTGCACGCCCGGACGATGGAACTGTTCGACCAGCGCGGCCTGCTGGACCGCATCGGCCCGATGCCGCCGTGCGACCCGCGCGGCCACTTCGGCGGCATCCCGATGGATCTGGGCGGCGTCGACAGTGCGTACGCCGGCCAGTGGAAGGTGCCGCAGACCCGCACCCGTGAGGTGCTGCTGGAGTGGGCGACCGAGCTGGGCGCCGAGGTCAGGGCCGGGCACGAGCTGGTCGCGCTGACCCAGGACGGCGACCGGGTGCTGGCCGGTGTGCGCACCGCCGAAGGGCGCACGCTGCGGATCGGCTGCGCCTATCTGGTCGGGTGCGACGGCGAGGACAGCACGGTGCGGCGGCTGGCCGCCTTCGCGTTCCCCGGCGTCGACGCCACACGGGAGCTGCTGCGCGCGGACGTGGCCGGGATCGACATCCCGGACCGCCGCTTCGAACGGTTCCCGGACGGGCTGGCCATCGCGGGCCGCCGACCGGACGGCGTGACCCGGGTCATGGTGCACCGGTTCGGCAGGCCCGCGGTGCGGCGCACCGCCGAGCCGGAGTTCGCCGAGGTCGTCGCCGTGTGGCGGGAGGTCACGGGCGAGGACATCGGTTCGGGCACGCCGTTGTGGGTGAACGCCTTCGGGGACGCCCGGCGGCAGGCTGACCGTTACCGCATGGGCCGGGTCCTGCTCGCCGGGGACGCCGCGCACGTGCAGATGCCCGTCGGCGGCCAGGCCCTCAACCTGGGTCTACAGGATGCGGCCAACCTGGGCTGGAAGCTGGCCGCCGAGGTGGCCGGCCGGGCGCCCGAGAGGCTGCTCGACACCTACCACGAGGAACGGCACGCCGTCGGGCGGCAGGTGCTGGACAACATCGCGGCACAGTCGGCGGTCCTGCTCGGCGGCGGCGAGGTGAGCGCACTGCGCACCGTCCTCGCCGAACTGCTGCGCCACGACAGTGCGGTGCGCCAGCTCGCGGGCCGGATCAGCGGGGTGGACCTGCGCAGTGCCGGTGCTGCCGGTGCGTCCGACCGGCCCTGGTCCGGAGCCCGGCTGGCACCGGCGGAGCTGGTCACCGGACCGGGCGCGGTCACCTCGACGACGCAGCTGCTGCGCGCGGGCAGCGGTCTGCTGATCGACACCGACCCCGACGCGCCCGGCCATGCGGAGCTGCGCGCCCAGGCCGCGCTGTGGGCCGACCGGGTGCGGGTCGTCGTGGCCGGTGCGGCCCCCGACAGCGAGCCGGCCCGGCTCGGTGCCGTCCTGGTGCGGCCCGACGGGCACATCGCCTGGGCGCGCGCGGAGGGCCCCGCGGCCGCCCTCGACGCGCTGCGCCGCTGGTTCGGCGCACCCCGCGCGCTGGACACCGTGGCCGGCGCGAAAGGACGTGCCGCGCCGGGCGGCGCACGGACCGCCCGCCCGGCCGAGCGCACGGCTGCCGGCCCGGCCGGCACATCGGCACACGTCCCACCATCCAGGAGGCAGAAGATGGGAACGCTGGAGAACAAGACGGCCCTGGTGACCGGGTCCAGCCGGGGCATCGGCCGGGCCGTGGCCGAACGGCTGGCCGCCGAGGGCGCGCTGGTCGTGGTGCACTACGCCCGGAACAAGGAGGCCGCCGAGGACACCGTGAGCGGTATCCGGGCCGGCGGGGGGCGTGCCTTCGCGGTCCGCGCGACGCTGGGCGCGGCCGGTGACGTCGACGCCCTCTTCGACGGGGTCGAGGAGGGCCTGAAGGAGCACACCGGCGGGGTCGAGCTGGACATCGTCGTCAACAACGCCGGAATCATGGGCGGTGTCTCCCCGGAGGACACCACACCCGAGCTCTTCGACCGGCTGGTGGCGGTCAACGCCAAGGCGCCGTTCTTCATCGTCCAGCGGGCGCTGCGCACCCTGCGCGACGGCGGCCGGATCATCAACATCACCTCGGGGCTCACCCGGTTCGCCAACCCCGAGGAGATCGCGTACGCGATGACCAAGGGTGCCGTGGAGACCATGGCCCGGCACTACGCCAAGCACCTGGCCGGGCGCGGCATCACCGTCAACAGCGTGGCCCCCGGGGTGACGAACAACGGCGGCGAGATCTTCGACGATCCGCAGGCCGTGCAGTTCATGGCCCAGCTGTCCGCCTTCAACCGCGTGGGCGAACCGTCGGACATCGCGGACGTCGTCGCCTTCCTCGCCTCCGACGCCTCCCGCTGGATCACGGGTGCCTTCGTCGACGCCACCGGCGGCACGCTTCTGTGACCTGGCCGGCCCACGCTCCACCGACACGTTCACCAGGGAGAACCAGCATGGGCAGGACCGCTTTCGTCTTTCCGGGCCAGGGCTCGCAGCGGGTGGGCATGGGGCTCGACCTCGCCAAGCAGTGGCCGTATCTGATCGACACCTACTACGCGCCCGCCGACGAACTGCTCGGCATGCCGATCACCACACTGTGCTTCGAGGGCCCGGCCGAGGCACTGGCCGACATGCGCGTCACCCAGCCGGCCATGCTGCTGACCAGCGTGGCCGCGCTCGATGTGCTGCGGTCCCATGGGGCCGCGCCGGACGCGGTCGCCGGGCACAGCCTGGGCGAGTTCGCGGCCCTGGTGTGTGCGGGCGTGCTGGACTGGAGGGACGCGCTGCGCGTGGTGCAGGTGCGTGGCGAGCTGATGGCGTCGGTGACCGAGTCCGTGCCGGGCCGCATGGCGGCCGTACTGGGCCTGACACTGCCTCAGGTGGAGGAGCTGTGCACGCAGGCGGCCGAGGAGACGGCCTGTGTGGTGGAGATCGCGAACCACAACGACCCGACCCAGGTGGTCGTCTCCGGGCAGGTGGCCGGGGTGGACCGGCTGGTGCAGCTGGTGGGCACGGCGGGCGCCGACCGGGTGGTCGTGCTGCGCATCGGCGGCCCGGCGCACTGCAGTCTGATGGGCCGGGTGGCCCCGGAGTTCGCCGCGGCGCTGGCGGAGGTGGAGTTCTGCGACCCGGCGGTGCCGCTGTACTCGGGCACCGGCGGGACCCTGGTCACCAGCGGGGCCGAGGCCAGACAGTGCCTGCAGGCCCAGCTCACCGGGCGGGTGCTGTGGACGGACGCGGTGCGGCACATGACGGCCGCCGGTGTGGACCGGTTCGTGGAGGTGGGCCAGGGCAAGGCGCTCAGCGGCCTGTGCACGCGGATCGAGCCCGGCGTGACGACGCTGCGCACCACGGACGCGCAGCAGATGAAGACGACCGTGAACGCCCTGGTGCGGCCGGCGGCCGAGGGAGCCGCCTGATGTTCTCCCGAGTTGCGGAACTGCAGGCGCTGCGCGAACAGGTGTTGCGCGGGCCGAGCGAGCGGGCCACTGAGGCGCAGCACGCCAAGGGCAAGCTGACCGCCCGCGAACGGATCGGTCTGCTGCTGGACAAGGGTTCCTTCCACGAGGTGGAGTCGCTGCGCCGGCACCGGGCGACCGGTTTCGGGCTGGAGACGAAGAGGCCGTACACCGACGGTGTGATCACCGGCTGGGGCACGGTGGACGGCCGGACGGTCTTCGTGTACGCGCATGACTTCCGGATCTTCGGTGGTGCGCTGGGTGAGGCCCATGCGACGAAGATCCACAAGATCATGGACATGGCCATCGCGGCCGGGGCTCCGCTGGTGTCGCTGAACGACGGTGCGGGTGCGCGTATCCAGGAGGGCGTCTCGGCGCTCGCCGGCTATGGCGGGATCTTCCAGCGCAACACCAGGGCTTCGGGTGTGATCCCGCAGATCAGTGTGATGCTGGGTCCGTGCGCCGGCGGTGCGGCCTACAGCCCCGCGCTGACGGACTTCGTGTTCATGGTGCGGGGCACCTCGCAGATGTTCATCACCGGCCCGGACGTCGTCAAGGCCGTCACGGGCGAGGAGATCGGTCACGACGGGCTGGGCGGCGCCGATGTGCACGCCGCGGCCTCCGGGGTCGCCCACTTCGTCCACGACGACGAGGAGACCTGCCTGGCCGAGGTGCGCTACCTGCTGTCCCTGCTGCCGTCCAACAACCGCGAACTGCCCCCGATGACCGTGTCGTCGGACTCGCCCGACCGGCGTACCGACGCACTGCTGGAGCTGGTGCCGGAGGACGGCAACCGGCCGTACGACATGCGGGCGGTGATCGAGGAGATCGTCGACGACGGCGAGCTTCTCGAGGTCCACGACCGCTGGGCGCGCAACATCATCTGCGCGCTGGCCCGGCTGGACGGCCAGGTCGTGGGCATCGTCGCGAACCAACCGCAGGTGCTGGCGGGCGTGCTGGACATCCACGCGTCCGAGAAGGCCGCGCGGTTCGTGCAGCTGTGCGACGCCTTCAACATCCCGATCGTCACGCTGCTGGACGTGCCGGGCTTCCTGCCCGGCGTCGACCAGGAGCACGGCGGCATCATCCGGCACGGCGCCAAACTCCTGTACGCGTACTGCAACGCGACCACGCCCCGGATCTCCCTGGTGCTGCGCAAGGCATACGGGGGCGCCTACATCGTCATGGACTCCCAGTCCATCGGGGCGGACCTCACCTACGCCTGGCCCACCAACGAGATCGCCGTGATGGGCGCGGAGGGCGCCGCCAACGTCATCTTCCGGCGGCAGATCGCCGAGGCCGACGACCCGGAGGCGGTGCGCGCCCGGCGGGTCAAGGAGTACCGGACCGAGTTGATGCACCCGTACTACGCCGCCGAGCGCGGGCTGATCGACGAGGTGATCGACCCGTCCGAGACCCGCCGGATCCTGATCGGGTCGCTGCACATGCTGCGCACCAAGCACGCGGAACTGCCGCACCGCAAGCACGGCAATCCGCCGCAGTGAGCACGCCCGCGCCGTGCGGCGGCCCGCACGCCGAGCCGCCCGCGTATGTGTCCCGCGGGCCCCGCGGTCCCAAGGGGCCCGCCCCTGAAAGGAGTTCACGATGTCGACGGCCGTCGCAGACGTCCTGCGTGTCGAGCGGGGACACGCCGCGCGGGAGGAGATCGCCGCGGTCCTCGCCCTGCTGCTGGCACTGGCCGGCGCGGACGGGCCGCCCGAGCGGGCGCACCCGCCGGCCGTCCGCTGGCAGCGGCCCGAGCGGCGCGCCGGGTACGGCTCACCGCGCAGCTGGCGGCACTGAGGGCCGTCCGTTCCCGCGCCCGCGGCCCTGTTGCGCCCGCGCCTTCACCCTTCTCCCAGACCTGTGACGGAGACCCCCATGGCCGAACGTCCCGTCGCGCTGCTGCTCCCCGGTCAGGGGGCGCAGTACCCGCGCATGGCGGTACCGCTGTACCAACGAGAGCCCCTCTTCCGTGTCGCCGTGGACGAGGTGCTGGATCTGATGGGCCGGCCGGGCGCGCAGATCCGTGAGGACTGGCTCGGTGACGCGCCGGCGCTGCCGCTGGACGACGGGCGGCGGGCGCAGCCGCTGCTGTTCGCCATCGGCTACGGCGTCGGCCGGGTCCTGCAGCAGCTCGGGCTGCGCCCGGCGGTGCTCCTCGGGCACAGCATCGGCGAGCTGGCCGCGGCGGCTCTGGCCGGTGTCTTCGACCTGCCGAGCGCGGCCCGCATCCTGCTGGCCCGCTCGGGCTCGCTGTCCGCGGCGCCCGCCGGCGGCATGCTCGCCGTCGCCGCCGCGCCGGAGCGGATACGGCCGTGGCTCGATGCGCAGGACGTACGGCACGGCGTGGCCGTCGGCGCGGTCAACGCGCCCACGCAGACGATCCTGGCCGGGCCCGAAGCGTCCTTGGCGCGCACCGAGCAGGCGCTGCGCGCCGCCGGTCTGGTGGCCCGGCGGGTCCGGGCGACCGAGCCGTGGCACTCGCCGGCGCTGCGGGAGGCGGCGCTCGCGTTCCAGGAGGCGGTGGCCGCGGAGCCGCTGCATCCGCCGCGGATCCCGATCCTCTCGGCGCGCACCGGTCGGACGGTCACCGCACGCGAGGCCGTGGACCCGGCCTTCTGGGCCGGTCAGATGGCCGAGCCGGTGCTGTACTGGGAGGCTCTGTCGAAGCTGCTGGATTCCGGTGACCACCTCCTCGTCGAGACGGGACCGGGCATGTCCCTGTCCGCGCCGGCCCGCCGGCACCCGGCCGTCCGCTCCGGCCGCAGCGAGGTGGTCTGCATGCTCCCCGACGAACGCCAGGACTGCTGGGGCGCCTGGCAGACGGCGCTGGACCGACTGGCACGGCTCGGCGCGACGGACGGCCGGGTGACGGCGGGCCGGGGCTGACGGAGGGGGCGCCAGGGAAGGGGCGCCCCGGAGGTGGCGCCACGGGGGCCGGCGCCTGGTCGGCGGGGACGCCGGCGGGCGCGCGGCGCGGTTGCGGAGGCGGGGCGCCTGGATCGGCGGGAACGGGGCGGGCGTGCGGCGCAGTTGTGGAGGCAGGGCGCCCCGGCTGGTGCGAACGGGCCGAGCATGCTCCGCGGTCACGGAGGCAGGGCGCCCCGGCCGGTGCGAACGAGCCGGGCACGCGCCGCAGTCACGGAGGCGGGGCAACCCCGGCCGGTGCCAAGGGGGCGGCCACGTGCCACGGTCCCGGAGGCAGGGCACCCTGACCCGGCCCGAACGCACCGGCCACGCGCCGCAGTCACGGAGGCGGGGCAACCCCGGCCGGTGCCAAGGGGGCGGCCACGTGCCACGGTCCCGGAAGCGGGGCACCCTGACCCGGCCCGAACGCACCGGCCGCGCGCCGCAGTCGCGGAGGCGGGGCGCTCCGGCCGGTGCGGAGGGGCCGGGCGCGTGCCGTGGTCGTGGCGCGGGCCCGGCGTGTCTCAGTCCTGCTCGGACGCCTCCTGCTGGGCCGTCGTGCAGGAGTTCTCCGGCTTGTCCTCGCCGGCGATCAGGGTGCGGATCACCGGCGCGGCCACCCGGACGATGTCCTCCAGGTCCGGCTCGCTGACGTCGGGGATGCGCAGCAGGTAGCGTCCGCTGGCGATGCCGAACATGATCACGGAGAACAGGCCGGCCCGGACCCGCGCGTCGGGCAGGTCGATGTGCTGGGCGATGGCCTCGGTGGACTGGTCGGTGACCAGTCGGCGCAGCTCCTCGGCCGCCATCTCACTGGTCATGCTGGTGCGCACCAGGACCGCCATCGGGCTGTCCGGGCTGGTCGCCCACCGGCCCAGCATGGTGCGCAGGTAGTTCTCCGCACTGCTCACCGGGTCCGGCGTGGTCAGCTCGTCGATCGGGATCTCGAAGTGGACCGCCTCCCTGAACAGCTGCTCCTTGGTGCCGAAGTACTGCATCACGGACGACTTGTGCGCGTCGGCGGCCTCGGCGATCAGGCGGATGGTCGCCCGCTCGTAGCCGTACTCGCCGAAGACGCGGCGGGCCGCGAGGAGGATGCGGCGACGAGTGCGCTCACCCTTGCCGTCGGGCCGCGGCACCACCATCGGGGTGCTCGCCGTCGGCTTGTGCTGGGGTGTTTCGTCGACGCGGGAGATCACTGCGCTGCCTCCTTGTCCGGGGACGGTTGCTGGGTGGTGCCGCCGCGGTGGCTATGCCTGCGCCCGCTGCTGCGCGGGCTGTTCTTCCGGCCGGGCGGCCCGCGGCCCCTTGGCGGTGACCACGGCCACGACGGTCACCAGGGCCACGGCGTACAGGACGGCCACGACGCGGAACGCCGTGCCGTATCCGTGGGTGAGGGCGTCGGCCGCCCGGCTCAGCAGCCCCTGGTCGTCGGTGGCGAGGGCCCGCAGCAGGGCGTCCGGGGCGCCCGCCAGCCGGTCCTCGGCCGTGGCCGTGGCGATGCCCGGCAGGAAGGCCAGCCCCACGGCGCCGCCCACCTGGCTCGCCGTGGTGAGGACCCCGGCGGCGATGCCGGTCTCCTGCGGGGGGACGCCGCTGACGATGCGGACCGTCAGCGGCATGAAGCACAGGCCGAGCCCGACCGAGGTCATCAGCATCGCCGGGGCGAGGTGGGTGAGGTACGCCGAGTCCGGCGTCAGGGTGCCGAGCCACAGCACGCCGAGCGCGCTGAGCGCCAGTCCCGGCCCGGTCACGGCCCGGGTGGGCAGCAGGCCCACCAGGCGTGGGGCGAGGAAGCCGCCGGAGACGAACATGCCGAGGCTCAGCGGGAGATACGCCAGTCCGGTGCGCATCGCGGAGTAGCCGAGGATCTGCTGCATGTACAGGGTGAGGAAGTAGTACATCGCGAACATGCCCGCGCCGATGAGCAGCATCGTGGCGTAGCCGCCGCTGCGGTTGCGGTCGCGCAGCAGCCGCAGCGGCATCATCGGGTGGCCGCTGCGCGCCTGGACCGCGAGGAACACGGCGAGCAGGACGGCGGCACTGCCGAGCGAGGCGACGGCCACCGCGTCCGACCAGCCTTCCTCGCCGCCGCGGGTGAGTCCGTACACCAGGGAGGTCAGGCCGATGGTGCCGGTGACCGCGCCGGGCACGTCGAGGCGGCCCGTGTGCCGGCCGGGGTCGCGCAGCAGCCGGGTGCCCCAGACCACGGCGGCGCCGACGGGCACGTTGACGAGGAGCACCCAGCGCCAGTCCAGGTAGGCGGTGAGCACGCCGCCGAGCAGCAGGCCGAGGGTGGAGCCGACGCCGTTCATCGAGCCGTACACGCCCATGGCCCGGTTGCGTGCGGGTCCCTCGGGGAAGTTCGCCGCGATCAGCGCGACGACGGCCGGGGAGACGAGGGCGCCGCCGAGTCCCTGGGCGGCGCGGGCGGCGATGAGCACGCCCTCGTTCGGTGCGAGGCCGCCGACGAGGGAGGCCAGGGTGAAGACGACGATGCCGAGGCGGAACACCCGCAGGCGGCCGTAGATGTCACCGGCGCGTCCGCCGATCAGCAGCAGGCCGCCGAAGGACAGCACGTACGCGGTGACGATCCAGGCGAGGGCGCCGCTGCTGACGCCGAGATCGCGCTGGATGCTGGGCAGCGCGATGTTCATGATCGTGCTGTCCAGAATGATCATGACCTGTGCCGTGGCGAGGACCGCCAGGACTAAGCCTTGCCGTCCGCCGGGCTGCCCGGGTGCCGCCTCGGCGGCCACGGGCCGGTCGTCCACGGACATAGCTCCTCCACTCTTCCGGTGGGACCCCTCCCGGCCCGGCGCAGGAATTCCCGGGACCACACGGGAGCCAAAAAATGTACGCCCGATCATAAATGACCGCTTGTACTTTTTCTAGGGATGGTCAGCATGACGACAGGCATCCACGACTCCGCCGACTCCGCCCTCGGCTCGCCCTCGGCCCCGGTCGGGGTGTGGACCGGCACGGCCGACCACGACGGGCAGTCGGACCCGTTCACGATCTCCTTCCTGCCCGACGGGACCGTCACCCTGGTCACGCCGTTCAGCAGCGGCCGGGGCACCTGGCGGCCGACCGACCGGGGCTTCGCGTACTCCTTCATCGAGACCCTCGACCCGGCCGTCACCGGCATGCCCGGACACGTCCGCGTCACGGTCGACGCCGTACGCGAGGGCGACTCCTACACCGGCTCCGGACCCGCCACGGTGCACTCCCCCGACGGCGCCCTCGTCCACCTCACGTCCTTCGAGACGAAAGCGGCGCTGCAGAGCCCGCAGGGGCGCGACCTGCTGGCCGAGCGGCCCGAACCGGCCGCCGCCGACCCGGCCCCCTGGCCGCCGGCGCCGGTGCGGGACGCGGCGGTGCTGGCCGCGGCGCAGGCCGGCCCGGCGGACACCGGCCGGCGTGTGACGCCGGAGGTGGTCGAGGCCCTGACCTCGGCCGGGTTCGCCCGCTGGTTCGTACCGCGCGAGCGCGGCGGGGAGCCGCGCGGGTACGCCGAACTGGTGCGCCACCTCGCGGTGTTGGGCGCCGACTGCGCCTCCACGGCCTGGCTGGCCTCGCTGTTCGCGTTCGCCGCCCGGTACGTCGCCTGTCTGCCCGAGAAGGCGCAGGCCGAGGTCTGGGCGGACGGGCCCGACGCCCGGGTGTGCGTGGTCAACAAGCCGCTCGGCACGGCCGTACCGGTCGAGGGCGGCTGGCGGCTGTCCGGCGAGTGGACGTTCGTCAGCGGTGTCGAGTACGCCGACTGGGCCCTGCTGGCCGGTCCCGCCCCCGCCGGCCCGCCCGGACAGGGCGGCGGACCGCTGCGGTTCTTCCTGGTGCCCCGCGCGGACTTCGGCCACCGGGACACCTGGCACTCGCTCGGCATGCGGGGCACCGGCAGCCACACCCTCGTGCTGGACGACGTCCTGGTTCCGGAGTACCGCACCTGCCTGCGCGAGGACGCGATGAAGGGCCGGGTGGTGGGCGTGTCCGGTCCGCCGCTGCCCACCCTGGCGGTCAACGGCCTGACCTTCGTGGCGCCGGCGCTCGGCGCGGCACTGGGCGCCCTGCGGGCCGCGGCCCCCGCCACCACGGTCCCCGCGACCGGCCCGCGCGAGGCATCCGGGCAGGCGTATCAGATCGGCTACGCCCGCGCCGCCGGCCTGATCGACGCGGCCCAGCTGCTGCTGCTGCGGGTCGCCGAGACCGCCGACACCGGACGGCTCAACCCCGTGCTCGTCCGCCGCAGCCGCCGTGACGCGGCGCTCGCCCTGGAACTGCTGGTGGAGGCGGTGGACGCGCTGCTGCGGGCCGGCGGCACCCGGGCCCAGGACGACCGGCACCCGCTGCAGCGGTTCTGGCGCGATGTGCGCTCGGTGGCCAGCCACGCCGTCGTGCAGTTCGAGCCCGCCGGCCTGGACTACACGCGCGGCCTGACGGGCTGACGCCACCCGGCGAATCCCCGCGGCGCCCGCCGCCGCATCGACCCCGGACACCGACGAACTCACCTGGGAGACACCCGTGATACTGGTCACCGGCGCCACCGGACACGTTGGCCGCCCTCTCGTCGACCTCCTGCTCAAGGCCGGGGTGAGCGTGCGCGCGCTGACCCGCGACCCGGACCGGGCCCGGCTGCCCGAGGGCGTGGAGGTGGCGCGCACCGACGAGCTGCCCATGAAGGACGTCAAGGCGGTCTTCTTCGTCCTCGCCGCGTTCCCGCAGGGCCCGGCCGAGGTGATCCGCCGGGCCCGGGAGCACGGCGTGCGGCGCATCGTCGCCCTGTCCTCCTACTCGGCCCGCGACGACGACCCGAAGAACTCCATCGCCGTACGCCACCGCGACCTGGAACGTCAGATCGAGGAGTCCGGTCTGGAGTGGACCGCCCTGCAGCCCGCCGGCGGGCTGGCGGTGACCGCGCTGGAGTGGAAGGAGCAGATCCGCACCTCCGGAGTGGCCCGCGGCCCCTTCGCCCGGGCCCACTCGGCCCCGGTGCACGAGCGGGACATCGCCGACCTCGCGGCCCGTGCCCTGCTCACCGACGAACTGCTCGGCGTCAAGCCGATGTTCAGCGGCCCGGAGTCCATCACCTACGCGGACCGGGCCCGGATCATCGGCGAGGCGATCGGCAAGCCGGTGCGGTTCGAGGAGATCAGCCACGACGAGGCCCGCAAGGAGATGGCCGAGGTGGGCATCCCGCCCGCCGCCGTGGAGGCCCGGCTGCGCATGTTCGCGGCCCTGGTCGACCGCCCGCACGAGATCTCGCCGATCGAGCCCTACCTCGGCAGGCCCGCCCGCGGCTTCGCCGAGTGGGCGGCCGACCACGTCGCCGACTTCACCTGACCGCCCCGCCCGTACGCCCCGTCGTGGAAAGGCTGATGATGTGGTACGACCCCTTGCGGCTGGCCGTCCTGGTCGGCAGCGGCAGGCCGGGACGGAGCGGCACGGCCGTCGCCCGCTGGTTCGCCGAGGCGGCGCGACGGTGCGACGGTCTGGAGACGGACGTCGTCGACCTGGCCGAGTACCCGCTGCCCGCGGAACCGGTGGCGGTGCCGCCGCCGGAGGTCCGCGAGGTCCTGGCGGGTCTGACCCCGCGGCTGGACCGCGCGGACGTGTTCGTCGTGGTCACCCCCGAGTACAACCGCTCATTTCCGGCCACGTTGAAGACCGCGGTCGACTGGCACGACAGCGAGTGGCAGGCCAAGCCGGTCGGCTTCGTCTCCTACGGGGGCCGCTCCGGCGGGCTGCGGGCGGTCGAGCAGCTGCGGCAGGTCTTCGGCGAGGTGCACGCGGTGCCGGTGCGGGACGGGGTCAGCTTCCACGGCGTGGGACAGCTCTTCGACGCCGACGGCCGGCCCGCGGACCCGGTCGGCAGCACGGCCGCGGCCCGGCTGCTCCTCGCCGAACTGGACTGGTGGGGAAGGGTGCTGCGGGAGGGCCGCGTCCACCACCCCTATCCGCACGGGGCCCGCACCCCCGCGGTGTCCGCCGCGCCCCGGCCGGCATGAGGGCCCCCGGTCGCGCCGCGGGCGTTCCTTCGCACCCTTCTCCCAGGAGGAGTCCCACCATGTCGTCGCCGTCCGTCGGTGTCCGCAGCCGCGGCCGCCCGGCGTCTGCCGCCGGGTCCTCGTCCCCCGCGGTGCGCGAGATCGTCCTCAAGTCCGGTGGGCTTCGGCTGTCCGCTCTGCTGGCCGAGCCCCGCCGGCAGGCGCCGCGCGCCGTCGTGCTGGCCGTGCCCGGCGGCGGTATGCGCGCCGGCTACTTCCATCAGACCGCCGCCCCCGGCCTGTCCCTGCTCACCCTCGGCGCCGAGCTCGGCCTGACCGTGCTCGCCGTGGACCGGCCGGGCTACGGGCAGTCGGCCGCGCGGCTGCCCGAGGGGCTGCCGCTGGTGGAACAGGCGGCCGTGCTGAGCCGGGCGGTGACCGGTTTCCTCGGCTCCCAACCCACCGGGACGCCCCTGTTCGTCCTCGCGCACTCCTACGGCGGCAAGGTGGCGCTGACCCTCGCGGCCCGGCACCACGAACTGCCGCTCGCCGGGCTCGCGGTGTCGGGCTGCGGCCACCGGTTCACCGGCGAGGCGGACACCTCGGGGCCGGGGCTGTGGAGGCGCAGGCTGCGCGGCAACAACTGGGGGCCGCTGGGCCTCTACCCGCCGGGGACCTTCACCCTGGCGCAGTCCCTGGGCAGCGCGATGCCCCCGCGCGAGGCGGCCGAACTGCCCGCCTGGCCCAAGACCCTGGAGCAGCTCGCCCCCCGGGTGCGGGTGCCCGTCCGGTTCACCTTCGCCGAGCACGAGCGGCGCTGGCGGCACGATCCGCAGGCGCTGTCCGAGCTCGCCCGACTGCTGCGGCACACGCCCGTCAGCGTCGACCGGCAGCCGGACGCCGGTCACAACATCAGCCTCGGCTGGGCGGCCCGGGCGTACCACCTGAGGATGCTCGCCTTCCTGGAGGAGTGCCTGCTGCGCCGGACCGTCGGCTGAGGCGGCCGCGGAATTCCGGCGGTGTCCGTCCGGATTCCCGCGCGGCCGTTTCGTCCGCGCTCCGTTTCCGCCGCGCACACATTCCCGAACGCATCGCATTCGGCGTCCGGTGGAAAAACACCCGAAGCTGTCCGGAAAACCACCCCACTTCCTTTCTCGGAGCGACGGCCGAACAGTACGATGAAAATCGAGTCCGCCCCGCGGTCCGCATCACGGACACGTCTGCGGGCCGATTTTTCGTGCAGAGAGAAAGGGTTGGACGTGAGCATCCATTCCCCCGGAGGACTGCCCGCCGAACTGGCCGGCCGGACCCTGTTCCCCGAGGACGAGGGGTTCCAGGAGGAGCACTCGGGCTGGAATCTCTCGGTGGCCCACGCACCCTCTGCGGTGGTACTCGCCGAGTCGGCGGCGGACGTCGCCGCCGCCGTGCGGTACGCCTCCGGGGCCGGTGCCCCGGTCGCCGTCCTCGCCGCCGGGCACGGCGCCTCCGTACCGGCCGACGGCGCGGTGGTCGTCAACACCCGGCGGATGAAGGAGCTGTCGGTCGACGCCACGGCCCGCACCGCACGCATCGGCGCCGGTCTGGTCTGGGGCGACGTGGTGGCGCAGACCGCGAAGGCCGGCCTGGCTCCGCTCAACGGCTCCTCTCCCACCGTCGGCGTCATGGGCTACCTGACCGGCGGCGGACTGCCCGTCCTGGGCCGCACCTACGGTTTCGCGACGCACCGCGTGCGCTCCTTCGACCTGGTCACGGCGGACGGCGACGTACGCACGGTCACCCCCGACAGCGAGCCGGACCTGTTCTGGGCGGTACGCGGCGGCCGGGGCAACTTCGGCGTGGTCACCGCCGCCGAGATCGACCTGGTGCCGGTGACCCGCGTCTACGGCGGCGGCCTGTTCTTCCCCGGCAGCCGGGCCGCCGAGGTGCTGCCCGCGTACTTCGACTGGCTGAGCGGCCAGCCGGAGGAGATGACCTCCTCCGTCATCCTGCTGCGCTTCCCGGATCTGCCGGCGGTTCCCGAGCACAACCGCGGGAAGTTCCTGATCCATGTGCGGATCGCCTTCACCGGTACGCCCGAGGAGGGGGAACGGCTGGTCGCGCCGCTGCGCGCGCTCGGCCCCGAGCGGGACGTCGTCGAGGACATGGCGTACACCCGCGTCGGCGAGATCTACCTCGACCCGCCCCGCCCGACCCCGGCCTGGGCCCGGACGGCCCTGCTGCGGGACGTGGACGCGGCGGCGGTGCAGGCCCTGCTGGACGTGGCCGGGCACGACCACGGCCACCTGCCGCCCGGAGGCGTCGAGATCCGTCATCTGGGCGGCGCGCTGTCCCGGCCCGGGGCCGTGCCCAGCGCTCTCGGTGTGCCCGAGGCCGGCTTCCACCTGTTCATGAGCATGCCGGCGCAGCCGGGGACGGAGGCGGCCGAGCGGGCCCGCAAGGCCGAGCAGCGGGTGATCGACTCGCTGGCCCGGTGGGACACGGGACGGCTGCTGCCGACCTTCATGTTCAGCAGCGACAGCGCGGTCGAGGACGTCGCCCGCGGCTACGCCCCGGAGGACTACGCGCGGCTGCGGCGGATCAAGGCGGCGCACGACCCGGGGAACATGTTCCGGATCAACCACAACATTCCTCCGGCCGACCATTCCTGAAACGCGGCGGCGGGATTTCCCCGCCACCGCAGTTTCCTCTGTTCCCGCTGTTCCTCCGATGCCCGGATGCGCGCCACGCGCATCCGGGCATCAGGTTTGTCGGGCCAGGCCGCCAGGGCCCGACGAAAAAGGCTCACGGAGGTTTTTCCGGCATGGAAAAGGGCGGTGTACGTGACGGCGGAATCGTCCGCTCGGCACGCACACCGCGATTTTCCTGGCCGTGTTTTCTCACGCCGCGACTCCGCGACTCCGCGACCCCGCGACCCCGTGACTCAGCCGGGGGCCGCGGTGACGCGCGTCAGGAGAAGTCGGCCACGTGGTGCTCGACCCACTGCGCGTAGGTGTGCGCGGGGCGGCCGGTGACCTGCTCGACCGTGGGCAGCACCTCGGCGGTGACGCCCTGCCAGGAGGCGAGCTGGTCCAGCAGGAACTCGGCGGCGTCCGGCGGCATCTGCTGGACGAGGTGGCTCAACGCCTCCTCGCGGGACAGCTCCTCGAACGCCACCGGCTTGCCGAGCACCTCGCCGATGATCCGGACGCGGTCGATCTGGGTCAGGGACTCGGGGCCGGTGAGGCTGTGCACACTGCCGTCCCGCGGGTCCAGCAGCGAGGCGGTCGCCACCGCGGCGATGTCCCGCTCGTCGACGGGGGCGGCCGCGGCCGTGCCGTACGCCGTGCGCACCACGCCCGTCGCCCGGATCTGCGGCGCCCAGCCGCGGTCGTTGAGCATGAACAGGCCGGCCCGCACGAACGTGCGCGGGATGCCGGAGCCCGTCACCGCGTTCTCGCACTCCAGATGCACCTGGCCGATGAATCCGGGGTCGTCGAACTCGATGGCCGACGACGACAGCATGGCGATGTGCTCCACACCGGATGCCTTGGCGACGTCCAGGAAGCCGTCGAGCTGCCCGAAGACGGGGAACAGGAAGGCCCGGTCCACCCCCTTCAGCGCGGGCGGCAGGCTCTGCGGGTCGGCGATGTCTCCGGCGACCACTTCCACCTCTGCGGGAAACGCCGCCTTCTCGGGGTCACGCGTGAGGGCCCGGACCGTCTCGCCCGCCTCCAGCAACTGCAGTACGACATTGCGGCCGACGTTACCGGTGGCGCCGGTGACCAGAATCATGAACTCGCTCCCAACAGGCAGGGCGACGGCGGGATGGGCGACGGGCGGGACGGCGACGCGGCAGGCCCGGCGGCGCACCCAAATCGTTGACCTGACCAACGTATCATGTTCGTGGGTCTGACCAACAGTTAACCCCGGTCCGCCCTTGGTACGGTGTTGCGGTGACCATGAAGGCGATCTCCCACGCTCCGGCCCGGCTGCAGGCCACGCCCAGCTGGCTCGTCACCCAGATCGCCACCCACGCGGCCCGTCTGGTCTCCCAGGCGCTGACTTCCGTGGACGCCCGGCGGTACGACTTCGCGCTCCTGGCGTCGCTCGACGAGTTCGGCCCGCTCAGCCAGGCCGAGTTGGGCCGGCGCTGCGGGATCGACCGCAGCTACATCGTGGAGGCGGTCAACGAGCTCGCCGGCGGCGGTCTGGTGGTGCGCGACGTGGACACCGCGGACCGGCGGCGCAACACCATCACGATCACTGAGGCCGGAGTACGGCAGCTCAAGCGCATCGAACACGCCTTGGCCGAGGTGCAGGACAGCCTCCTGACCCCCCTGGCGCCCGCGGAGCGCAAGCAGCTGACGGCCCTGTTGCAGCGGGTGCTCGACCACCGGCTGAGCAACGGCGGCTGAGCCAGGGCGCTTGCACGCGGCGGCTGAGCCAGGGCGGCGTACACGCGGCGGCTGAGCCACGACGGCATTCACGCGGCGGCTGAGCTTCCCGCCGGCCGCGGGTCCCTTCCCGCACCGGATGCGCGCACGGATGGCGGCAGCGCCCGCGACTGTCAATTTTCTGTGAAGCGCGGCACCGCTGTGTGTCAGCGCCGCGGGCGCTTTTTCTGCACCGGCCGACAACCCGGTGCAGCTCGTGAACAGCCTCGTGCACGCCTTCGCCATGTTTCCGGCACGGCTGATCTCCGGCGCTGATTCGGCGGCCATCATGGCCGACGGACCGAAAACGCGCGGAAAGGAGTCACGGATGCGGCAGTCGAACACCGGACACGCGGCACAAGAAGAAGCTCTTTGCCCCAATCCCCGCTGCGGGGAAATGCGGCGCCGAACGCCGGCCGGGACCGCCGGCGCACGAGGGAGAACGCGGCTCTGCGTCGGCTGCACGGGACGGCTGGCGCGTTGGCTGGTGGCGCTTCCGGACGCGTACGAGGAGTGCGGACGCGTCCTCGCGGGCTCCCGGACCCGGCGCTGGGAGGAGCACACCTCCAGCCAGACGATGCCCGGAATGCCGCTCAATACGGCGGCCGTGGAGACCCGCGCGGCCATCACCCGCGTACTCGCCTCCTGGAGCGGTCTGGTGGCCGAGCAGTGCGCCGCCGCCGCGCCGCGGCGCGAGGTTCCCGCCCTCGCCGGATTCCTGTTACGTCACCTGGACTGGCTGTCCGGCCACGAGGCCGTCGGCGACCTCGTCGAGGAGGTGGCGGGACTGATGCGCGCGGCCGCGCGGGTGGTGGACACGCCGTCCGAGCGGAGCCTGCCGGTCGGCGGGTGCCCGCTGGCGGGGTGCGAGGGCACCCTCGTGGTCCGGGCCGTGCAGGACTCCCGGACGCCGCCGGAGGTGGTCTGCACCGCTACGCCCGGCCATCGCTGGGCACTTCACGAGTGGCTCGCCCGGAACGACGGCCGGCAGCGCACACCGGGGAGCACCGCCGGAGACACGCTGCGCACCGCCGCGGCCGCCACCTCGTTGTGGCTGTCCGCGGCCGACATATCCCGGCTGTGGCAGGCGCCCCGCGGCACCGTGTACCGGCTGGCGAGCGAGAAGGGCTGGCGCCGCCGCCGCGGTACGGCCGGCCGGACCTTCTACCATGCGGGCGACGCCCAGCAGTCCCTGGCCGAACGCGGCCGCCGCCCCGGACCGTAGGTACCGCGGGGGGGGGGCCGCCTGGCCGCGGGTTGCCGCTGTGCCTGCCGGCGCGGGGCAGACCGACCGGGCCACGGATGCGGGTCGACCGACCGGGCCACGGGCGCGGGGCAGACCGACCGGGCCACGGATGGGGTCAGACCGCCTGGGCCACGGATGGGGTCAGACCGCCTGGGCCGGGGGTGCGTGGGTCAGACCGCCTGGGCCGCGGGCGCCGGGTCAGACCGCCTGGCCGCGGGCGGTACGGCGTGCGAAGCGGCACGGTGGTGCCCGGCCGGCACCGTCGTGTCCGAAGTCTCCGGGAGCGCGGGCGCGTCCATGACGCATTCGCCGAACCGGAAGCCGACCCCGCGGACGGTCACTATCCAGTTGTTCGAACCGAGCTTGCTCCGCAGGCTGTTGACGTGCGTGTCGATCGTCCGTCCCCGGGTCCAGCTGTCGTTCCAGACGCGGGACATCAGCTCCTTGCGGGTGAGGACGACACCGGGCCGGGAGGCCAGGGTGAGCAGCAGGTCGAACTCCTTGCGGGTCAGGTTGATCGGCTCGCCGGCGAGCCAGGCCGCGCGGGCCGACTGATCGATGCGCAGCGGCCCGTACACGATGCTCCCGGAAGGGCCGTGCCGCGCCCTGCTGCGCCGGGTGACGGCCTCGATCCGGGCCACCAGCTCGCGGATGCCGCAGCCGCGGTCGATGCAGTCGTCCGCTCCCGCCTTCAGACCGAGCACCCGCTCGAGTTCGTCGCCCTGTTCGGTCACCGCGATCATCGGCGTATCGCTGACCTGGCGGATCGCCCGGCAGACCTCCAGCCCGTCCGCATCGGTCAGCCCGAGATCGATGATGATGAAATCCGCTTCCGTGTGCATGGCCAGCGCCTGCTGCGCCGAGTGCGCGAAGAAGATTTTGTTCCCGTACCGCTTCAGTTTTCGCGTACCAAATTCCGGCTCACAGCCGTCACCCAGCACAAAAAGCACGCGCATCGTTTACCTTTCGGTTTTCGCACCCTGAGCTGCAATGGAGATGTTGCGCGAGATCAGCATGTGGCGATGCTGGACGGAACCCCGAAAGCGCAAGGCGCTCCATGGGAAAGGAATGACACGTGCACGAATGCACTCCCCCTTTGGTGGCACATTCCCGGCGGTTCGAATTGCCGCCGATCAGCCGTTCGCTGAATTTGTGAACGCACCAACAGTCTTAGGACACCGGACTGCTATTTCAATGCCCACCTAATGTTTTGGCCGAAACGAAGGATCGCCCAAGCCAGGGAGATGTCCGGTTTGCCCATGAATGTCGTATGTGGGCACGTGTTTTTCTTGAGGGAACCTGCACCGAGACGGTCATGTTTCACGTCCGGTGGTTATTTCAAGAGCGCCGTCAGGACTCCTTGAGCTCCCTTGACAGACCCTGCTCGAGTGAAGAGGATAAGCGTCATTATGGAACAGGCATGTCTATCGCTTTAATCTCGGTGGAACCGCAGTCCTGTCCCACTCGGAGATCTGATCGAGTACGGCCGGCGGCCCGAACAATTGGCTGCCCGCGCACTACTGCGTGACATTGGCTGGTGCACGCCCCGCGGAATGCAAACCACCCTCCTCGGCGAAGACGTGTCACAGCGCCACAAAGATCGGCGGGGCGGCTCTGCCGTACCACCGAGCGGTTTCGACGCGCCCGGTGCGGCGCGCGGGCGGCGGGACGGCCGCCTCGGAGAGATTCTTCACACGAACGAACCGCAGGAGCGCGGCGAACGTCTCGCCGCCCTGCGCATGGAACGCGGCAACACGCCGTCCGGCGCGCTCTCGACGCCCTGCACACCACCGCGCAGGGCATCGGCGGCGTCCGCGTCCTGGCCGGCGGCGTCAACCGGGCGCCGACGTCACCGCGCTCACGGCATGGGCGCCGACGCGGTGTTCACCCCGGTGCGCAGACCCGCCACATCGCCCAGAGGGTCGACGCGTTCGACGTCACCCGGACCGACCGACATACAGGAGCCGACATGCTGACCAAGGTGCTCATCGCCAACCGTGGTGAAATCGCTGTCCGCGTGGCCCGTGCCTGCCGGGACGCCGGGATCGCGAGCGTCGCCGTCTACGCCGACCCGGACCGGGACGCTCTGCATGTCCGCGCGGCGGACGAGGCGTTCGCCCTGGGCGGTGACACCCCGGCCACCAGCTACCTGGACATCGGCAAGGTCCTCAAGGCCGCCGAGGAGTCCGGCGCCGACGCGATCCACCCCGGCTACGGCTTCCTCTCCGAGAACGCCGAGTTCGCCCAGGCCGTCCTGGACGCCGGGCTGATCTGGATCGGCCCGCCGCCGCAGGCCATCCGGGACCTCGGCGACAAGGTGGCCGCCCGGCACATCGCGCAGCGCGCGGGCGCCCCGCTGGTCGCCGGCACCGCCGACCCTGTCTCCGGCACCGGCGAGGTCGTCGCCTTCGCCGAGGAGCACGGCCTGCCCATCGCCATCAAGGCCGCCTTCGGTGGCGGTGGCCGCGGTCTGAAGGTCGCCCGCACCCTGGAAGAGATCCCCGAGCTGTACGACTCCGCGGTCCGCGAGGCGGTGGCCGCCTTCGGCCGCGGCGAGTGCTTCGTCGAGCGCTACCTGGACCGCCCCCGCCACGTGGAGACCCAGTGCCTCGCCGACAAGCACGGCAACGTGGTCGTGGTCTCCACCCGTGACTGCTCCCTCCAGCGCCGCCACCAGAAGCTCGTCGAGGAGGCCCCCGCCCCCTTCCTGACGGACCAGCAGATGGCCGAGCTGTACCGCGCCTCCAAGGCCATCCTCAAGGAAGCCGGCTACGAGGGCGCCGGCACGTGCGAATTCCTCGTCGGCCAGGACGGCACGATCTCCTTCCTGGAGGTCAACACCCGTCTCCAGGTGGAGCACCCGGTCACCGAGGAGGTCACCGGCATCGACCTGGTCCGCGAGATGTTCCGCATCGCCGACGGCCAGCCGCTCGGCTACGACGACCCTCCCCTGCGCGGCCACTCCCTCGAGTTCCGTATCAACGGCGAGGATCCGGGCCGGGGCTTCCTCCCGGCCCCCGGCACGGTCACCCGCTTCGACCCGCCCTCCGGCCCCGGTGTCCGCCTGGACGCGGGCGTGGAGTCCGGCTCGGTCATCGGCCCGGCGTGGGACTCCCTCCTCGCCAAGCTGATCGTCACCGGCGCCACCCGTGAGCAGGCCCTGCAGCGCGCCGCGCGCGCCCTGGCCGAGTTCCGCGTCGAGGGCATGGCCACCGCCATCCCGTTCCACCGCAAGGTCGTCACCGACCCCGCCTTCGCCCCCGAACTCCACGGCCAGGACGGGCCCTTCCGCGTGCACACCCGCTGGATCGAGACCGAGTTCACCAACGACATCCCCCCGTTCACCGCGCCCGCCGACGGCACACCGGCGCAGGAGGACGCCGGCCGGGAGACCGTCGTCATCGAGGTCGGCGGCAAACGCCTGGAGGTCTCCCTGCCCGACTCCCTGGTCCTGTCCCGGACCCGCACCGGCCCGGCCGCCGGCGCCCGCCCGCCACGACGCACCACCCGCGCCCACGGCCCCGCCGCCTCGGGTGACACCCTCACCTCCCCCATGCAGGGCACCGTCGTCAAGGTCGCCGTCGAGGAGGGGCAGAGCGTCAAGCAGGGGGACCTGATCGTCGTTCTGGAGGCCATGAAGATGGAGCAGCCTCTCAACGCCCACAAGGACGGCACCGTCGAGGCCATCACGGCCGCCGTCGGCGCCTCCCTCACCTCCGGCGCCCCCATCTGCGAGATCAAGGACTGAGGCTCTAGTAGGCGACGCCTATCCCCTGCTTCACCGTCCTCGGGTCGTCGGCCATCGCCAGCATGGCGTGGGCCACGTCCGCGCGGGACACGAAGCGGCCCTTGGCCGGGAACCCGCCGACGACCGTGCGGTACCGGCCGGTGAGCGGTCTGTTCTGCAACCGCGGGGGGCGTACGACCGTCCAGTCCGTGGCGCTGCGGGCCAACTCGGCCTCCATCTCCAGCAGATCGGCGTAGGTGTCCTTGAGGACGGCGGAGACGACGCGGCGCGCGACACGGTCGAGGGGGCCGTCGTCCTTCGGCTCGGGGCCGACCGGAGCGGCACTCACGACCAGCAGGCGCCGGGTGCCCTCCGCCTCCATGGCGCGCAGCACCGTGCGGGTGAGCCGGGTCGCGACGCCGGCGTCCTTGCGGCTGCGGGCACCGAGGGCGGACAGGACCACCTCCCGGCCGGCCACCGCGGGGCGCACGGCGCGGGGGTCGGTCAGGTCGGCGCGGAACACCTCCAGGGCCTCGCCGGTGACGGTCAGTCCGGCAGGGTTTCGTACGACTGCTGTGACCTGGTGCCCCGCGTCCAGTGCCTGCCGGACGATCTCCTGGCCGATGCCTCCCGTGGCGCCGAAAACGGCGAGCTTCATGGCTTCTCCGGGTCTCCTGGTCGGGTGGGTTGAGTAGGCACTGACATGGCTCCCCCTCAGCGCGAGCGGATACGCACCCGTCTCCGTGTTTGTCATGAACATGACATCACCATCCCTTCGTCACCTCTCGCCACCTCTCGTCACCCCCCCCCGCCCCCCCCCGGCGCCTCCCCGGCGCTCCAGGGCCGCTGGGCCGGAATCGGGCTGTTTCTTGAGGATGGCGGGCGCGCCCGTGGTAATGGGGCCCGGACGGGGCCGATGCCGCCGCCGCGGGGCGATGCCGCTCGTAGAGGGGCCGGAGGCGCGGGCGGGGGGCCGAGCGGGCTCCGGGTGTCCGGGGCCGGGATCGGGCGCCCGTCTGGCGCTGCTCGACGCCGGTTGGAAAACCGGTGGACTGTGAGGTGGGTCACCCAGAGCGGCCTTGGCTGCGGTACTCCGCACGTGTCACGATTCCCTCACACCTTCGCTGCCCAAAAACAGCCGGAAGGTAGTGGATTGAGTTCGTATCCGCCGTTCTGACAGGCGGGACCGAGCCCCCACGACAGCCGTCTGAACTCCTCCCGCAGCCGAAGTCCTCGCCGTCGACGCCCCTGACAGATGTCAGGGGCGTACGGCTTTCCACCGGGAGATGTATCTGCCCGCCTCCTCAGCGGCGGGCGCCTCCGGGCCACCGTGAAGAAACCCGTCGACAACCACCGAGGAAGGCGGGCGATCGGCCTGCCATCCGCTCGACGTCCCAACTGCCCTTGCAGTCGAGACTCCCAAAAGAAGTGGATTCAGATATGCCGAGGCTATGCAAGCCGGCGATGAGTGCGCCGGAGTACATCATCACCGTGGAAGAGACGCTGGAATTCGCCCAACAGGCGCACGCCGGCAAGCCGCAGCTTCCCTTAGCGCTTCGTCTGATCCGCAACACGGGCGTGCAGAAGCGGCACATAGTCCAGCCCATCGAGAAGACGCTGAAGCACCCGGGCTTCGAGGAGCGCAACCGCATCTACGAGGTCGAGTCGAAGAAGCGCACGCCCGAGGTCATCGAGCAGGCGCTGAAGAACGCCGACCTGTCGGCCCGTGACATCGACGCGATCATCTACGTGTCCTGCACCGGCTTCCTGATGCCGTCGCTGACCGCGTGGCTGATCAACACGCTGGGCTTCCGCTCCGACACCCGTCAGATCCCCATCGCCCAGCTGGGCTGCGCGGCCGGCGGGGCGGCGATCAACCGGGCCCATGACTTCTGCATGGCCCACCCCGGCAGCAACGTGCTGATCGTCTCCTGCGAGCTGTGCTCGCTGTGCTACCAGCCGACCGCCGACGACATCGGCTCGCTGCTGTCCGACGGTCTGTTCGGTGACGCGGTCGCCGCCGCCGTCGTCCGGGGCAACGGGGGTACGGGCATCGAGCTGGAGCGCAACGCCTCCTACCTGATCCCGCACACCGAGGACTGGATCTCCTACGCCGTCAAGGACACCGGGTTCCACTTCCAGCTGGACCGCCGCGTGCCGGGCACCATGGAGCCGCTCGCGCCGGTGCTGCGGGAGCTGGCCAAGGACCACAGCTGGGACGCCGGCAAGCTCGACTTCTACATCATCCACGCCGGCGGTCCGCGCATCCTCGACGACCTCGCCAAGTTCCTGGAGGTCGACCGCAATGTGTTCCGGCACAGCTGGTCGACCCTGACCGAGTACGGCAACATCGCCAGCGCCGTCGTCCTGGAGGCCGCCCGCCGACTGATGGAGGAGGAGACCCCGGCGCCCGGTGCCACCGGTCTGATCGCGGGATTCGGCCCCGGCATCACCGCCGAGATGGCCCTGGGCACCTGGGCCGACGAGTCCGCCCAGATCATCCTCTGAAGCCCCCTCGCAGGGAACAAGGAAGCGAGACGTATGACTGACCTCATCCTTCCGGCGGGGGCGGGGCGGAAACTGATCACCCCGGCACAGGAGGTGACCTTCAAGGCCACCCGTGAGATGGGCTCCTCCGTGTCGATCTTCGAGGTGTTCGTGCCACCCGGATTCGACGTCGGAGCGCATGTGCACGGCGACGCCCAGGAGTTCTTCTACGTCCTGGACGGCGAGCTCGACCTGCTGTGCTTCGAGCCGACCGAGCGCACGGAGAGCGACTGGCACAAGTGGGTGTCCGCCGACGGCCAGAAGGTCGTGCGGGCGGGCGCGGGCGGCTGCATGTTCGTGCCCCCGGGCATGCCGCACGCCTTCCGCAACGCCACGGACAAGCCGGTGACGATGCTCTTCCAGTGCTTCCCGTCGCCCGTGCACGAGGACTACTTCGAGGAGATCGCGGAGATCTGGTCGCGCGGCACCGCCGTCGACGCGGCGGCCGTGGAGGACATGCGCAAGCGCTACGACGTCACCCAGCTGACGCCGCTGCGCTACGACCCGCCGTCGGCCACCTGGATCCCCGGACAGGAAACGAACGAGCAGCAGAAGAGGAGGTGACCGCGGTGGAATCGATCCCCCTGGTTCACGCGAGCCTGGGTGAGCGGGAACTGGAAGCCGTCGCGGAGGTGTTCGCCTCCGGCTGGCCGGCCGGCCAGGGCCCCAAGGGCAAGGCGCTGGAGGCGCAGCTCGCCGAGAAGTACGGTGTCGCGGACGCCGTGGCGGTGAGCAACTGCGGTGCCGCGCTGCATCTGGCGATGCTGGCGCTCGGCGTCAAGCCCGGCGACGAGGTGATCGTCGCCGACTACGGGTTCCCGGCGCCCGCGCAGGCCGTGCGCTACATGGACGCCACGCCGGTCTTCGCCGACGTACGGCCCGACACGTACACCATCGACCCGCAGGCGGTGGCCGATCTGGTCACCCCGCGCACCGTCGGGGTGATCGCGGTGGACACGGTCGGCATGCCGGCCGACTACACCGAGCTGCAGGCGATCGCCGACCGGCACGGGCTGTTCCTCGTGGAGGACGCGGCCTGCGCGGTCGGGGCGACGTACCAGGGCCGTCAGGCCGGTGCGCTCGCCGAGGTGGGCTGTCTGTCCTTCCACGGGCGCAAGGGCGCCAGCAGTGGTGAGGGCGGTGCGCTGCTCGCCCGTGATCCGGCGGTCGGCAAGGACGTGCGGCTGCGCTCGTCCTTCGGCATCGGCTCCATCTTCGACATGGGCAACGTGGTCGGCCTGCCGATCCCGACGTTCACGGAGATCGGCTACAACTTCAAGCTGTCCGACATCGCCGCGGCGATCCTCCAGGTGCAGCTCGGCCGGATCGACGAGCTGCTCCAGCGGCGCAGTGCGATCGCCGCGCAGTACGGCGAGCTGCTCGCCGACGAGGAGCTGCTGGCGCTGCCGCAGGTGCCGCAGGACCGCACCCACGCCTGGCAGACGTACATGGTGACGCTGGACGCGAGCGTGGACCGTGCCGCGGTCGCCGCCGAGCTGCGGGGCCAGGGCATCGGCTGCGGGCACGGCACGTTCGCGGCGCATGTGCAGCCCGTGTTCGAGACCAAGCAGACGTGTCCCGTCTCGGCGGATCTGTTCGCCCGCCAGATGGCGATACCCATGCACGCGGAGCTCACGCCGGATCAGGTCGAGCGCGTCGTGGCCGCCCTGCGCCGCGCGGTGCGGACCCACTCGGCGTCCAACCGAGCCCTGGGAGGGGCGGCATGACGAATCAACAGGTGACGCCCGACCGCATCATGCAGCTGATCAACGGCTACTGGTCGACCGGTGTCCTCGCCGCCGCGTCCACGTACTCGCTGTTCACCCATCTGGAGAACGGTGCGGGCACGGCGTCGGAGCTGGCCGCCCGCGCCGAGATCTCCGAGCGGGGCGCGCAGACGCTGCTCGACGGGCTGGTCAGTGTGGGCCTGGTCGAGCTGGTCGAGGGCCGCTACCGCAATACGCCGGAGGCCGCGCTCTACCTGGTCGAGGACACTCCCGTGTCGCTGGCGCGTTTCGCCCGGCTGAAGCTGAGCCACATGGGCGCGCTGGCCGATCTGGCCGAGGTGGTCAAGGTCGGCGGGCCGGTCAAGGACGTGGTCGTGGAGGTCGCGAACAACCGGCACTGGGAGGAGATCGTCAAGGCGATCGCCGCGCAGTCGGTGCCGGCCGCGGGGATCGCCGCGGAGGTGCTGGGTCTGGCCGACGCCGGTGAGGTGTCGATCCTGGACGTGGGCGGCGGTTCCGGCATCTACTCGCGGATCTGGCTGCAGAGCAATCCGGCGGCCCGCGCCACGCAGCTGGACTGGGAGCCGATCAACGCGATCGCCCGCCGGCTGCTGGACGAGCACGGTGTCGGCGACCGGTTCACCACGGTCAACGGTGACTTCCACACCACCGACTTCGGCACCGCGCAGTACGACGTGGCGGTCTACTCCCACATCGCGCACCAGGAGGGACCGGAGGACAACGTGGAGGTGTTCACCAGGCTCCGGCAGGCGCTCAAGCCGGGCGGTGCCCTGGTGGTCTGCGACTACGTCGTCGACGACGACCGCAGTGGCCCCGCGTTCCCGCTGATCTTCGCCTCGGAGATGCTGCTGAAGAGCAAGCACGGCAGCACCTGGCGCCAGGCGGACTACCGCGACTGGCTCGTCAAGGCCGGCTTCGAGGACATCTCGTTCCACTCGGCCCCGCCCGCCACCGTCGTCGTCGCCCGGTAGCGGCCGGCAGACACAGAAGGAGCCCCGATGGCCCCCGTGAACGTCTCGATCATCTACTACAGCGCCACCGGCACCATCCACGCCCTGGCGCAGGCCGCCGCAGAGGGCGCGGAGAAGGCCGGTGCGACCGTGCGGCTGCGCAAGGTCCGTGAGCTGGCTCCGCCGGAGGCGATCGGCTCGAATCCGGCGTGGGCCCGGCACATCGAGGACACCGCCGATGTCCAGGAGGCCGCTCTGGAGGACGTGGCCTGGGCGGACGCGCTGCTGTTCGGCTCCCCGACCCGGTTCGGGAACCTGGCCAGCCAGCTGAAGGCGTTCATCGACACCACCGGTCCGCTGTGGCAGCAGGGCACGCTCGCCGACAAGGTGTGCTCGGCCTTCACCGCGAGCGGTACCGCCCATGGCGGTCAGGAGTCCACCATCCTGGCGATGAGCAACACCTTCTACCACTGGGGCGGCATCATCGTGCCGCCCGGCTACACCGACCCGGTCCATTCCCAGACGGGCAACCCGTACGGCGTCTCGCACGTCTCGGGGCCGGGCGGCAGCCTGGGCGGCCCCAGCGAGGTGACCCTGGAGGCGGCCCGTCACCAGGCGCGCCGCGTCGTGGAGTTCGCCGCCGCCATCAAGGCGGGCCGCGCCTCCTGACCCGTAGGCCGGCGTCGCCTCGGTCGAGGCGAGCCGGCGGGTCGAAGCCCCGGTCGTGGCGGTGGCCGCCGGCAGGTTCTGCCGGCGGCCACCGCCACGGCCTTTTCCGCGGCCAGTTCCGGCACCCGCAATCCACAACGGGCCGCAGCGTCCCCGGTGTCCGTCGTGTGTTCCGCACAGCGCGCACGGCGCCGGCGACAGCCCGCACGCCCATTCGCTCACCGCAAAGGAGACAGTCCCCATGAAGGGCTCTGTGGCCTACCAATCGATACAGAAGCGCGGTCTTCACATCGGCCTCCTGCCGGAGATGGCCGCGGCCGTGAACCCGTCGACGCCGATCGTCCTGGACCATGACCTGGACGTCCTGCCGGAGGCGGGGCGGCGGCTGACGGTCGCCCGGTACGCCGAGCACGTGGCCGATCTGGCCGCACGGCTGTGGGCGGCCGGGGTCCGGCCCGACGACCACGTCGTGATCTACAAGACGGCCAACGCCGATCACTGGATGCTCGCGGCCGCGGTCTCCCGTATCGGCGCCATCGTCGTGAACCTCTCGCCGGCCCTGGACCCCGCGACCGTGGGTGTGCTGCTGCAGCGGGTGGGGCGGCCGACGCTGCTCACCGACGGGACGAAGCTGGATCTGCTGGCGGACGTGCCGCTGACGGACCTCACCCAGCGGGTGATCACCTCGGCCGGCGACCGGCCGGGGTCGATCTCGCTGGGCGACCTCGCGGGCTCGCCGCGGGTCAAGCCGGTGGTCCGGCCGATCGACGAGGCCGCGGTCATCACGCACACCTCCGGCACCACCGGCATCCCGAAGCTCGTGGTGCACACGCCGCGCACCCAGGGCATCCGGCTCGTGCCGCAGTGGCGGCTGCTGTCCCTGCTGCGCAAGAAGGAGACGGTCGCCATCCATGTGCCGTTCGTGCACTCGCGGATGGTCGCGGCGATGTCGCTGGCGCTGCTCAAGGAGTACCCGGTCCTGCTGATGCGGGAGACGGATCCGGCCGTGGTCGCCGAGCATCTGCTGGAGCACCGGCCGGTGCTCATCGAGGCCCTGCCGAACTCGCTGATGGAGTGGGAGGGGCTGGCCGACGACCCGCGGGCGCCGTTCGGGTCGGTGAAGGTCTTCAGCAGCACCTTCGACGCGATCCACCCGGGCACGATGAGCAAGCTGCTCAAGGCGTCCTACCGGCGTGGCGCCCTGTTCTTCCAGATCTACGGCCAGAGCGAGGTCGGGCCCGCGGTCGGCCGGGCCTACTTCCGTCACTCCGCCCACAAGGCGAACGGGCGGTGCGTGGGCTGGCAGATGCCGCTGGGCGCGGCGAAGGTCCGTGTCGTCAGCCGCGACGGGTCGCGTCCGACCGAGCAGAACCCCGGCCGTATCGAGGTCGCGTGGCCGGGCATCGCCAAGACGTACCACGGCGAGCAGGAGCGCTACGACAGCAACCGCAAGGGCGAGTGGTGGGGGACCGGCGACGTCGGCTACTTCACCAAGTTCGGCTGCCTGCACATGCTGGACCGCGAGGTCGACATGATCCCGGGGGTGAAGAGCTCCCTGGAGATCGAGGACGTCGTGCTCGGCAAGCTGGACGAGCTGAGCGAGCTGGTCGTGGTGCAGGGGCCCGACTCCGAGGCGGTCCCGGTGATCTGCACCCATGGCGACAGGCCGCTGGACCTGGCGCGCTGGCGGGCGGCCGTGGCCGACTTCCCGCAGCTGGCCGATCCGGTGCAGATCCCGGAGGCCGAGCTGCCGCGCACCGCCACGCTGAAGGTGCAGCGGCTGGCTCTGGCGGACCGGCTCAAGGACCGGATCCGGGACCGCACGTGAGGTAAGTGCCCGACCTGATCGCAGGTGGTGTGCGCGGACCCGGGGTCCGGGCGCACCACCTGCGCTTTTTCCTTGTGTTCACCCACCCATGTCTTGGAGTGCCATGTCTCGCCGCCTGTTCACCTCGGAGTCCGTGACCGAGGGACACCCCGACAAGATCGCCGACCAGATCAGCGACACGATCCTCGACGCGCTGCTGGAGCAGGACCCCGCCTCGCGCGTGGCGGTGGAGACCCTGATCACCACCGGTCAGGTGCACATCGCGGGCGAGGTGACGACGTCCGCGTACGCCGACATCGCCTCGCTCGTGCGGCAGAAGATCCTGGAGATCGGTTACGACTCGTCCGCGAAGGGCTTCGACGGCGCCTCCTGCGGTGTGTCGGTGTCCATCGGCGCGCAGTCCCCGGACATCGCGCAGGGTGTGGACACGGCGTACGAGTCGCGGGTCGAGGGCGACGAGGACGAGCTGGACAAGCAGGGTGCCGGCGACCAGGGTCTGATGTTCGGTTACGCGACCGACGAGACACCCACGTTGATGCCGCTGCCGATCGAGCTGGCCCACCGGCTCTCGCGCCGCCTCACCGAGGTCCGCAAGGACGGCACGGTCCCCTATCTGCGGCCCGACGGCAAGACGCAGGTCACCATCGAGTACGACGGCGACAAGGCCGTCCGCCTCGACACCGTCGTCGTCTCCTCGCAGCACGCCAGCGACATCGACCTCGACGCGCTGCTGACGCCCGACATCCGCCAGCATGTGGTGGAGCCCGTCCTCGCGCAGCTCGCCGACGACGGCATCAAGCTGGAGACGGAGGGCTACCGGCTGCTGGTGAACCCGACCGGCCGCTTCGAGATCGGCGGTCCGATGGGTGACGCGGGCCTGACCGGCCGCAAGATCATCATCGACACCTACGGCGGCATGGCCCGCCACGGCGGCGGCGCCTTCTCCGGCAAGGACCCGTCCAAGGTGGACCGTTCGGCCGCGTACGCGATGCGCTGGGTCGCCAAGAACGTGGTCGCCGCGGGCCTGGCCTCCCGCTGCGAGGTGCAGGTGGCGTACGCGATCGGCAAGGCCGAGCCGGTGGGGCTGTTCGTGGAGACCTTCGGCACCGAGAAGGTCGGGATCGACCGGATCGAGAAGGCCATCGGGGAGGTCTTCGACCTGCGCCCGGCGGCGATCATCCGGGATCTGAAGCTGCTGCGCCCGATCTACGGCCAGACCGCCGCCTACGGCCACTTCGGCCGTGAGCTGGCCGACTTCACCTGGGAGAGCACGGACCGCGCCGACGCCCTGCGCCAGGCGGTCCAGGCGGGCTGACCCGCCCGCCCGCGCCGGTCGGCGCCGCCCCGAAGCCGGCGGGGAGCAGCGCCACCCCCGTCACGCCGCTCCCCGCTCACTCCCCCGCCGCTCGCCTCGTGCCGCGTCGGCCCGACCGCGGCCGACCGGCCGGCGGGGTCTGCCGGGCGCCTTGCACAACAGACCACTTCCCCTCACCGAAAGGGCTCGGTTGCTATGACACCGGAAGCCACGCTCGCTCGATTCCGTGACTACATGGTGGGACCCTCCCGGTTCATGACCCTGGTGTCCTGCTTCGAGCTGGGCATCATCGACGCGCTGCGCGACCGGCCCGGCCTGACGGCGGCCGAGCTGGGCGAGGTGGCCGGCGCGAAGCCGGACGCCGTGGAGCAGTTGCTGCTCCTGCTGGTCAAGGAGGGCTTCGTCGCCCGCGACGAGGAATCCGGCGCCTACTCCCTGGACGGGCTCGCCGGTGTCTCCGACGAGCTGCTCCAGCAGGCCCTCGCCGACCTGAACATGATCAAGGCGGTCACGCTGCGCCAGCTGTTCTACCTCACCGAGAGCGTGCGCACCGGCACGGTCGCCGGTCTGAAGGAGCTGTACGGCCTCGACGGTGACCTCTACAGCGCACTGGGCAAGCTGCCGGAGCTGCGCGAGCCGTGGGCGAAGCTGATGAACACCGTCACCGCCCATGTGGACCCCTGGTTCTTCGAGAACGTCGACATCCCGGCCGGGTCCAAGGTGCTCGACCTGGCCGGCAACACCGGGCTCGGGGCCATCAACACGCTGCGGCTGAAGGACTCCCCCGGCCTGCACGTGACCAACTTCGACCTTCCGGCGAAGGAGCAGGAGAGCCTGGAGAACTTCCGGGCGCACGGCGTCGAGGACCGCTGCGCGTTCATCGGCGGCGATGTCTTCGAAGAGGTTCCCAAGGGCTTCGACGTCGTGCTGATCAAGCACTTCCTGCCCATGTTCGACAAGAGCGACGTACTGCGGATCCTCAAGGGCGTGTACGACTCCCTGGAGCCCGGTGCGCAGGTGCACGCGCTGGTTCCGGTGTTCCCCGAGGACATCACCGACACCGAGAACTACACCGTCGATTTCTATCCCAGCTTCTTCATCGGCTGCACGATGGGCCAGGGCGGCCCGCAGAAGCTCTCGACGTGGCAGAGCTGGCTCGAAGAGGCCGGTTTCAAGGTGACCAAGGCCGTCACCGACGACCCGGCGAACCTGCCGCCGCACGCCCTCACCGTGGAAGCCGTTCTGTCCGCCACCAAGCTCGCCTGACAGGAGGAGACATGTCCGCAACCTTCGATTCCGACACCGGGACCGCAGCCGTGAACGAGCTCGGCGGGGTGCTCGGCGAGGCCGGTGCCACCGCCCTGGCCGGCGCGCGCGAGCAGCTGGCCGAGGGGCTGCTGCGCGCCGCCTTCGTCATGTGGGAGGACCCCCAGGCCCGGCCGAGGCTCCTCGGTGTGCTGCAGGCCGCGGTCAACAGCGAGCAGGGCGCCGCAGCGATGCGCCAGCTCCTCGACAAGCAGCTGTTCGCGCAGGCCGGCAAGGCCATCGGCGTGGAGGGCATGGACCTGCACGAGGCGGCCGCGCACATCGGCGTGCCCCCGATCAACATCAACGCCGCGACGGCGCAGGTGTGGGGTGTCGTCCTGCTGCGCTACATCGTGAAGCTCGAACCGATCGCGTCGGCCTCCAGCGAGGAGCTGATCCAGCTGCTGAGCCCGACGATCCAGCGTTACCTGGGCTGACCCGCCCTCATGTGACGGCCCGCCGGTGCTGTCCGGCGGGCCGTCACGGCGTACGCACCTGTCTGTTCGACGCCTTGAAGGTCCAGCGCGGTCCCGCACGGCCCGGCTCGGTTCCTCGACATCGGCAGAGACAGGAAACATGACTACGACACATCGCACTGTGTGCGTGATAGGCGCCGGTCCCCGCGGGCTCTCCGTGCTGGAGCGACTGTGCGCCAATGCCCGCTCACAGCCCGAACAACGGACCACCCATGTCCATGTGGTCGACCCCTACCCGCCGGGACCCGGCAGAGTGTGGCGCACCGACCAGTCTCGTCACCTGCTCATGAACACGGTCGCCGGGCAGATCTCGGTGTTCACCGACGCCTCGGTCGACCTTCGCGGTCCCCTGGAACCCGGCCCGAGCCTGTACGAGTGGTCGGTGGCTCTGCTCGCGGGGGAGTTCGGCGACGACCATCCGGCCCATGTGATCGAGGAGGCCCGCACGCTGGGCCCCGACACCTATCCGACGCGCGCCTTCTACGGGGACTACTTGCGGTGGGTGTACGGGCGGGTGCTGGAACGCGCGCCCGCCGGACTGACGGTCACCGCGCACGCCGGCCTCGCCGTGTCCCTGGACGACGGCCCCGACGCGCCGGGCGGACCCCGCCAGCGGGTGGTGCTCGCCGACGGAACGGTGCTGGACGGACTGGACGCGGTGATCCTGTGCCAGGGCCATCTGCCGGCCGCGGCTAACGCCGCCGAGCGGGAGTTCCTCGACCGGGTCCGGGAGGCGGGTCTGACCCATGTGGCGCCGGCCAATCCCGCCGACGTCGACCTGACCGGGCTGGCGCCGGGCCGAACGGTGCTGCTGCGCGGGCTCGGGCTGAACTTCTTCGACTACATGACCGAGCTCACCGTCGGCCGCGGCGGCTCCTACGCGCGCACCGGCGGCCGGCTGGTGTACCGGCCCTCGGGGCAGGAGCCGCGGCTGTACGCCGGTTCGCGGCGCGGTGTGCCGTACCAGGCGCGGGGCGAGAACGAGAAGGGCCCGCACGGCCGTCATGAACCGCTGCTGCTCACGGTCGAGCGGATCGCCGCGCTGCGCCGGGCGCACGGGCGGACCGGGCTCGGTTTCCAGGAGCATCTGTGGCCGCTGATCGCCCGCGAGGTCGAGACCGTCTACTACCGGACGCTGCTCGTCTCGCGCGGGCACACCGAGGAGGCGCGGCGGTTCCAGGAGGACTTCCTGGCGGCCGGCTGGGGCGCGCGGGACACCGACGCGGTGCTCACGGCGTACGGCCTGGAGGACAAGGACCGCTGGGACTGGGACCTGCTCGCCCGCCCTTACCGGGACCGGGAGTTCAGCGGGCCGCAGGACTTCACCGGCTGGCTGCTCGACCATCTGCGCCAGGATGTGGCCGAGGCCCGCTCCGGCAACGTCAGCGGTCCGGTGAAGGCGGCGCTCGATGTGCTGCGGGATCTGCGCAACGAGATCCGGCTGGCCGTCGATCACGGCGGGCTGCACGGTGACTCCTACCGTGCCGATCTCGACGGCTGGTACACGCCGCTCAACGCGTATCTGTCGATCGGTCCGCCGGCCCGCCGGGTGGAGGAGATGGTGGCCCTGATCGAGGCCGGTGTGCTGCGTGTGGTCGGCCCCGATCTGCGGGTGGTGGCCGGCTCCGGCGGATATCTGGCCTCCTCGCCGCTCGTGCCGGGCTCGGAGGTGCGGGTGGAGGCGCTGGTCGAGGCGCGGCTGCCGGACATCACGCTGCGGCGCACGCGCGATCCGCTGCTGCGGCATCTGCTGGCGACCGGGCAGTGCGGCGGATACCGCATCCGTACGCGGGACGGCGGCTGGTGGGAGACCGACGGACTGGCGGTCACCGAGCGGCCGTTCCGTCTGCTCGACGCGGACGGGCGGGCGCATCCGCGCCGTTTCGCGTTCGGTGTGCCGACCGAGTCGGTGCACTGGGTGACGGCGGCCGGTATCCGGCCGGGCGTGAACTCCGTGACGCTCACCGACTCCGACGCCATCGCCCGCGCGGCGCTCGGGTTCGAGGGCGATGCCGAGCGAGGTGAAGGCGGCAGCCCGGTCGAGCGGGGCGAAGCCGGCAGCCCGGTCGAGCGGGGCGAAGCCGGCAGCCCGGTCGAGCGGGACGGAGGCGACAGCGCGGGCGTGCCGGCCGGCGGGGTCGGTGCGTATGGACGGAAAGACCTCACAGGAGGACTCACCCATGCCCTCTGACATCGGCTTCGCCGCGGACGCGGCGCCCGGCCTCGGGGCGGCGCCGGAGGCCGGTCTGCTGTCTCCGGTGTGGGCGGACACCCCGGTCTCGGCGGCGGTGTCCGACAGGGCGTGGCTGCAGGCCATGCTGGATGCCGAGGCGGCGCTGAGCCGGGCGCAGGCGCGGCTCGGGACGGTGCCCGAGGCGGCCGCGCGGGTGATCACCGAGGCCGCGCGGGCCGACCGGCTCGACCTGGTCGCCCTGGCGCGGCAGGCGCGCGAGTCCGCCAACCCGGTGGTGGGGCTGGTGCGGGAGTTCACCGCGCTGGTGGCCCGTCAGGACGGGGAGGCGGCCGGGTATGTGCATCGCGGTTCGACCAGCCAGGACATCCTCGACACGGGGAGCGTGCTGGTCGCCCGGCGGGCTCTCGGGCTGATCCGCGCGGACCTGGAGCGCGTCGAGGGGGCGCTGGCCGTCCTGGCGGCCGAGCACCGGGACACGCTGATGGCGGGCCGGACGCTGGCCCTGCACGCGGTGCCCACGACCTTCGGTCTGAAGGCGGCGGGCTGGCGGCATCTGCTGCTGGACGCGGTGGAGAAGCTGGACCGGCTCAGCGCCGGTGGGCTTCCCGTGCAGCTCGGTGGGGCGGCCGGCACGCTGGCCGGGTATCTGGAGTTCGCGCCGGGCGTGGACCGGGCCGCGTATGTGCGGGAGCTGACGGAGGCGTTCGCCGCCGAACTGGGGCTTGCCGTACCGCTGGTGCCGTGGCATGTGCTGCGTACGCCGGTCGTGGACGTGGCGGTGGCCGCCGCGTTCGTGTGCGGCGCGCTCGGCAAGATCGCCGTCGATGTGCTGTCGCTGACCCGGACGGAGGTCGGTGAGGTGCACGAGCCGGCGCCCAGTGGGCGGGGGGCGTCCTCGGCGATGCCGCACAAGCGCAACCCGGTGCTGGCGACGGCCATCAGGTCGGCCGCGCTGCAGGCGCCGCAGCTCGCGGCGACGGTGCTGGGCTGTCTGCCGAGCGAGGACGAGCGCTCCGCGGGTGCCTGGCACGCGGAGTGGGAGCCGCTGCGCGCCCTGCTGCGGCTGGCGGGCGGGGCGGCGCACCAGGCGGTGGAACTGGTCGGCCAGTTGGCGGTGGACCCGGCGCGTATGCGCGCCAACACCGAGCTCACCGGGGGGCAGATCGTGTCCGAGCGGATCGCTGCCGTCCTCGCCCCGCTGCTGGGCAAGGCGCGGGCACGCGAGCTGCTGAACGAGGCGTCCGCCCGGTCGGCGCGCACCGGTGAGCCGCTGGCCGAGGTGCTGCGGCAGGACGACCGGGCGGCAGCCTTGGCGGCCGACGCCCGGCTGACCGACCTGTTCGAGCCGGAGGCGTACACCGGGGCGGCCGGTGCCTTGACGGACCGCGCGCTGTCCCGGCCACTGCCCTCGGCGCACGGGTGACAAGCACCGATCGTCGGGCGCCGCTGACTGGCGCCCGACGATCGGGTAGTCGTGGTCACACCCGCAGGTACCCCGCCGACCTGCGCGGATGCTACGACTTGTGATGTGGCGGTGGTGTCAGCGCTGTCGGCTCAGCGCGATCTGGGTCAGTTCGTCGATGTCGAACTCGGAGCGGCCCGGCCTGCCGTACCGGGTGATCTTGCCGCGGCTGACCCACTTGCGGATCGTCGCCTCGGACACACCTGCGGCGAGGGCGGCCACGTTCGTGGGCACCAGCCGGTGGCGTGGCGGTCTGCTCATGTGCTGACGGCCTTCCGCTGCCGCTCCATGAGCGGACGCAGAGTGATCCATTCGTGCATTTCCCATGTGTGTCCCGAGCTGCACTGGATGCTTCTCTTTCCTGTGTTTCCGATACGTTGCGGTGAGGTGTTGATCGTCCCTGTGCAGTCGTCCACGACGCACTCCCTGCTGGACACGTGATGTTCACCCGGAGCGGGGTCGATCGTGTGCAGCAATTCCAGTCTCAGGCCGTCGATCTCGTCGGCGAAATCGGCGGCCGGAGGCTGTGCGACGAGCCATTCGAGATGGCGCAGCAAAAAGCGCGAAAGGTTGGGCACCGATCGCGCGGGGGCGTCATTTCCGAGCTTTTCCGTGACGAACACCGACCATGACTCCAGAATGGTCATGATGTTGTTCCTGGCGTCGAGCACGGACAGGTCGAGGCGGTCCCGGTTGCGGCTGCCGGACACTCTGGTCTGGTTCACCCGCCGGGCGATGGGTGCTACGTGGTGCAGGCTCTCCTGGTACAGGCCGGGAAGCGCGCGCAGGTTGCTCTCCACTTGCCTGATGCAGGAGCGGCAGAGGACGGACCCGGTGGCTGCGGGGAGTTCCTGGCTGTGATTTCTGAGGCATAAGTGATACACCATTCAGGCTCCTTCACGTCGTGGCTCGTCCCGCGACCATCCCGGAAACACAGAGATTCCCCCATGCTGATCGCAGACGCCGAGAATCACCGAAAGGACGCCGCTCGCCGATGAACGGACCGTCCGGGGAATTTCGGCGCAGAAAGTCGGGTCTGGTCCGGCGCGTGCCAGCCCTGATGTGTGCGGCGGATACGGTGCTCGCGTTCCATGCCCATGCGGCGGCCAAGGCGTGAAACTATGGGTGCACAAGGAGGCTTCCACGCGCTCGTTCGGGGTGTCAACGTTCACTATGCGCAGTCGATCGTCGCTAAAGGGGAACTCCAGATTCGCCCCAAGTCGGCATGGTCACCTGAAGTCAGGGCCCGCGGCGGCCGAGCCCTGCGGCACCGGCTGAGCGTCACCGCTTTGCTGGTGCACCGATGTCCGTACATCTACTCAAGGAGATTTGTGTGACTCCCGACGTGACCAACGACGCCGGCCAGGGGGCCGACCTCGCGCGCCGCACCAGCGCCGACCTGCTGCAGCGCGTGGAGGACCGGCTGCGGTCCCAGCTCTCCGCCGGGCGGGACACGTGGGCGGAGGTGGACGAACGGTCGGTCGTGCCCTTCGACGCGCTGTCCGAGCTGATGGCGTCGGGTGGCAAGCGCGTCCGGCCCGCCTTCTGCATCGCCGGTCATCTCGCGGCCGGGGGCGACCCCGACGACCGAGGGATCGTGGCGGCCGCGGCTGCCCTGGAGATGCTGCACGTCGCGCTGCTCGTGCACGACGACATCCTGGACGACTCCAGCCAGCGGCGTGGACTGCCGACCGTCCACGCCAAGCACACCGCCGTGCACCAGGAGCGGGGCTGGCAGGGCGAGTCGCGCCGGTTCGGCGAGGGGGTGGGCGTCATCGTCGGCGACCTGGCCCTGGTCTACGCGGACGAGTTGATGACCGAGGCGCCGGTGGCGGCCGTCGAGGAGTGGAACAGGCTGCGCGCCGAGGTGCTGATCGGCCAGTACATGGACGTGGTGGCGGCCGCCGAGTTCTCGGTCGACCCGAGGCTGTCGCGGCTGATCGCCGTCATCAAGTCCGGCCGTTACACCATCCACCGGCCCCTGCTCGTCGGCGCGAGCGTGGCGGGCCGCGCCGATCTCGCGCCCGCGTTCGCGGAGTACGGCGAGGCGGTGGGCGAGGCGTTCCAGCTCCGGGACGACCTGCTGGACGCCTTCGGGGACTCCGCGACCACCGGCAAGCCCGCCGGTCTCGACTTCAGCCAGCACAAGATGACGCTCCTGCTGGGCTGGGCGATGCAGCGCGACGAGTCGATCCACACCCTGATCACCGAGCCGGGGCACAGCGCCGACGACGTGCGCCGTCACCTCCTGGAGACCAAGGTCCCCGACGACGTCGAGCGGCACATCGCCGGCCTCGTCGAGCGGGGCTGCAAGGCCATCGCCGACGCCCCGATCGACCCGGTGTGGCGGGAGGAGCTGAAGAACATGGCCAAGTGGGTGGCCTACCGCGACGCGTGAGACCGCTACCGGCCCACCGGGGACCGCGGGGCGGCCCCGCCGGCCGCGGTGGTGCGGACGGTTCTGGACGGTGCCGGTGAGCGCGATGGCGCCGAGGGTCCCTGCGGTGCCGGCAGCCGCGGCGGCCCTGCCGGGCCGGCAGCCGCGGGGGGGGGGTCGGCGGTGCCTCCTATGCCAGCAGCCGCGGGGGGTTCGGCGGCGATCCCTGCCGGGCCGGCAGCCGCGCCGGATGCGGCGATCCCCGTGTCCGCAGCCGCGGTCGATGCGGTGACCCCTCGATACCGGGCCCGCGGCGGATGCGGCGGTCCCCGCCATGCCGGCAGCCGCGGGGGGGGGTCGGTGATCTCTGCCGGACCGGCAACCGCGGGGGGTTCGGCGGCGGTCCCGCTATGCCGGCAGCCGCGCCGGATGCGGTGATCCCCCGTGTCCGCAGCCGCGGTCGATTCGGTGACACCCGCCGTGCGGCGATCCGTGGCCCCGGTCGTGTGGCCGGCCCCCGGCCCCCTCGGCGGTCGTGGTGGTCCCGCGTGCGGTGTCGTGGGCTCGATGTCTGCCGGAGGTCTGCTCGTGGATCGCCGGACGGTCGCTCGAATCGGCCCGCGGCCGGGCTCGGCACCGCTGCCGTGGGTCGCGGCGGCTCCCGCCGCCCACCAGGCGTGTCGTGCCGAGCGCCCCGGCACGGTGCGGCGGCGCCGGTGCCGTGGGCGGGCGGGCGGCCATGCGGCGCGGCTCGTAATTCCCTGCCGCAACGGGGGCGCACCCCGCATGATGGATCCAACATGCTTGAGGGGGGCGGGAGTTGAGACGGGAGTCAGGAGCCGTCGGCGGGGCCGGCGGCCACGGTCACGCCGTGGTGATCGGCTCCGGTCTCGCCGGGCTCACCGCGGCCCGCGCCCTGGCCAACTTCATGGACCGGGTCACCGTGATCGAGCGCGACCGGCCGCCGCGCGGATCCGGGCGGCGCCGGGGCGTGCCCCAGGCCCGGCACACCCACACCCTCATGCCCGCCGCGCACCAGGGCCTGGAGCAGCTGTTCCCGGGCATCGTCGCCGACCTCACCGGCGCCGGCGCGGTCCGCGTCCGCGTGCCGCAGGACATGCTGCTGCTCGGCCCGGCCGGCTGGCTGCCCCGCTTCGACGCCGGCCTCACGCTGCTCAGCGCCGGCCGCGACCTGATCGACGCCGTCGTACGCGAGCGGCTGTACGCCGACCCGAAGGTGACCTTCCTCCAGGAGCTCGAGGCCGTCTCCCTCGCCCCCGGCCGGGGCGACACCGTCACCGGCGTGTGGGTGCGCGGCCGTGACCGGCGGGCACCCGGCGGCTGGGGCCCCCGGCACCTGATTCCCGCCGACTTCGTGGTGGACGCCGGCGGGCACGGCTCACGCGCCCCCCGCTGGCTGTCCGAACTCGGCTACCGGACACCCCAGGAGTCGGCCGTCCGCACGGCGACCACCTACGCCTCGACCGTGTTCGCGCCTCCGGTCGGCCATGTCGCCGACTTCAGCAGCCTGCTGCTGATGGGCACCCCCGACCTCCCCCGCCAGGGCGTGCTGCACCCCGTCGAGGGCGGCCGCTGGTCGGTGACGCTCAGCGCCCGCGACGGCAGCCCGCCGCCCACCGACCACGAGGGCCTGCTGCGCGCCGCGGGCGAGCTGCGCCATCCGCTGCTGCGCGAGGTCATCGAGGCCGCCACTCCCCTCGGCCCGGTCTACGCCTGCACCCGCACCGAGAACCGCTGGCGGCACTACGAACGGCTGCGCCGCTGGCCCGACCGGTTCCTCGTCGTCGGTGACGCCTTCATCACCCTGGACCCGGCCCACGGCCACGGGATGACGCTCGCCGTGCAGTGCGCCCTCGTCCTCGACCATGTGCTGACCGACCACGGCACCGCCACCGGCATCAGCTTCCGGCTGCGCCAGGCCCTCGCCCAGCATCTGGCGCCCACCTGGCAGGCCAGCCTGCGCAGCCTCGGCGCGGCGGGGACCGGCCCGGACCTGCCCTCCGACGGGCTGCGCGCCCGCATCGGCCGGCACCGCACGGCCCGGCTGGCCGCGGCGGCGACCACCGACGAGGACGCGGCCCGGCTGCTGCTCGACCGCCTGCAGAACATCACCGCCCCCGCCACCGGACCGCGCCGCAACGCACTGCGCGCGGTGCTGCGCGCCCCGCGCCGGCCGGTGCTCGGGGCCCCGCCCAGCACCACCCACGGCCAGGGCGCCCGGCGCCGCCGTGCCGCACCGGCCGCCCCCGCCACCGGAATCTCCGGCGGCCCGGCCCGGCCACGGGCCGTGAACTCCTCGGCGCGGCGCAGCGGCACGAGCGGCTGACCTGCGGCCGCGCCCACCGTTCGGCTGCGGTCCGCAATGCCCGGCCCGGCCGAAGCCGCTGGACAGGGGACAACTACACTGTCGTTCATGAAAAGAGTGGAGCAACTGGCCGCCGCTTACGGCGACTTGACCGGCCGAAGGCGGGTGCGGGCCGGTAACTGGGCGGGCTTTTCAGGCGTGTTAGGTACGCAAGAGGCCAATGTGCGCCCAGGCAGCTCGAAACTCGCTCAAGAATCACTTGAGTTGACTACCGCGTCCGAGGGGTATGCGGTTGTCCGACCGAGTGAGGCATGGATACGGTTCCAGCCGATTCACGGCACGCGAGGGGAGGGCGCGCGGGGATGAGCACGACCCAAGAAGCGCCAGTTGGTGCCCGCACCGAGGCACCTAGAGGCGAACGGATCGCCGACTGGGCGGACGGACGGCTCGGGATCTACCACTTCAGGTTCCTGGTCCGCAAGGTCTTTCCCGACCACTGGTCGTTCATGTTCGGTGAGATCGCGCTCTACAGCTTCATCATGCTGCTGCTCACCGGCGTGTGGCTCACCATGTTCTTCGACCCGAGCATGTCGGAGGTCGTGTACGAGGGCACGCACGCCCCCCTGCAGGGCATCCCGATGTCGCGGGCGTACGAGTCGACGGTCGAGATCAGCTTCGATGTGCGCGGCGGCCTGTTCATCCGCCAGCTGCACCACTGGTCGGCGCTGACCATGATCGCGGCCCTGTGTGTCCACACACTGCGCCACTTCCTCACCGGGTCGTTCCGCAAGCCGCGTGAGGCGAACTGGCTCATCGGCTTCGTGCTGCTGGTCGTGGTCACCCTCGAGGGCTTCGTCGGCTACTCGCTCCCGGACGACCTGCTCTCGGGCACCGGTCTGCGCATCACCGAGGGCATCACACTCGCCATCCCGCTGGTCGGCACGTATCTGACGATGCTGCTGTTCGGCAGCGAGTACCCGGGCACCGACATCATCCCGCGGTTCTACAGCATCCACATCCTGCTGCTGCCGGGCATCATCGTCGCCCTGATGACGATCCACCTGATCCTGGTCTTCTACCACAAGCACACCCAGTTCCGGGGTCCGGGCCGCACCGAGAAGAACGTCGTCGGCCAGCCTCTGATGCCGCACTACACGGCCAAGGCGGGCGGGTTCTTCTTCCTCGTCACCGGTGTGCTCGCCCTGATGGCCGGCATCGCGCAGATCAACCCGATCTGGAGGTACGGCCCCTACCGGTCCGACCAGATCTCGCAGGGGTCGCAGCCCGACTGGTACATGGGCTTCCTGGAAGGCGCGCTGCGGGCCATGCCGGCCTGGGAGTTCGTGCTGCCGGGCGGCTACACCGTCAACATGGGCGTGCTGATCCCCGCGGTCATCCTGCCCACCCTGATGATGGCCGTGATCGCCCTGTGGCCGTTCCTCGAAGCCTGGGTGACCGGCGACAAGGAGGAACACCACCTCCTGGACCGGCCGCGCGACCACCCCACGCGGACCGCGTTCGGCGTCGCGTTCGTCTCGCTGTACCTGGTGCTCTTCTTCGGTGGCTCCAACGACATCCTGGCCGAGCGCTTCCACCTGTCGCTGAACTCGATCACCTGGTCGGTCCGGATCGGAGTCTTCGTCGTCCCGGCGCTGACGTACATCATCACCCGGCGGATCTGTCTGGGCCTGCAGCGGCGGGACCGCGACAAGCTCCTGCACGGCCGCGAGACCGGCCGGATCCGCAGGCTGCCGCACGGCGAGTTCGTCGAGGTGCACGAGCGCCTGGACCGCCAGCAGGAGTACGCGCTGCTGGCCCGCCACGAGTACAAGCCGCTGCCCGCGCCCGCCGCCGAACGCGACGGTGTGCCCAACCCCAAGGCGCGCAAGCAGATGCTGCGCTACCGGGTCAGCCGCTGGCTGTACGGCGGGCAGATCGCCAAGCCCACGCTGGAGGAGATGCGCGAGGCGCTGGAGCACTTCGAGCACGCGAACGGGCACGGCTCGCCGAACGGGCAGCCGAAGATCGGCGCCCAGAGCCGTGCCGAGGCGCGGGAGACGGAGCAGCAGGAACTGCACTGACCTGGCGGCATGGCGCAGAGGGCCGGACCAGGGGCGGCGCGGGTGATCAGGGGACGGTCACCCGCGCCGCCGTCTTTCCGCGGCCTGCCGCAGCGCCCCTGCCTGCCGCGACATCCCTGCCTGCCGCAGCACCCCGCCTCCCACCACACCCCTGCCTCCCGCAGCCCCCGGTCTGTGGCAGCCCCCGGCTTCTCGCAGCCCCGGCCTCTCGCAACATCCCCGCCCGCCGCTTCCTCCCGAGCCCGCAGCGACGCCGTCACCCGCTCTCCCCCGCCCTCACCCGCTCTCCCCCACCCACCGCGACGCCCTCACCCTGCCCGTGCCGCAACGCCCACGCCCGCCGTCCTTCCCCGGCCGCCGGAAACGCCCGTGCCCGCCGGAACGCCCACGGAGGTCCGATGAGCACCACCTTCTGGCGCCGGGAGACCTCCCGCGCCGAGTCCATCACCCGCGCGCGGACCGGTCTGACCCACGATCTGCGCGGCCGCCAGCGCCGCTACCTCGGGGCCATGCTGATCCGCACCGCCTGTGTGGTCGTGATGGCCCTCACCTGGAGCCGCTGGCCGGTCGTCGCGGTCTGCGCCCTGGTGGGCGCGGTCGGCATCCCGTATGTCGCCGTCGTGTTCGCGCAGGCCCACTGGCGCCAGCAGCGCGGCGCCCGGCACGCGGTGTCCTGGACCCGCAAGGAGCCCGCCGTACCGCGTGTGGTCGTCGAGCCGACGCTGATCCTGCCGCCGGAGCCGGGACACCACACGACGGGCTGAGCCGACGGAACGTCCGCCGCCTGTGGCCTGTCCTAGGTGTCGGGGCCGTCTCGTCTCGTCGACGGCCCGTCCGCCATCATGGCTCGCCATCCAGGGGGGAGGCGCCTCGTGAGCCGGGCCGAAGCGTTCCGGGAGTCACGGCCCGTGCTGTTCTGCCTCGCCCACCGCATCCTGGGCGTCGCCGACGAGGCGGACAAGGCGGTGCACGAGGCGTGGCTCCAGTACGAGGCCGCGCCTGTCGTGCGCCCGGAGTTCCTGCCGGCCGCGGTGACCCGGATCGCGCTGTCCATGCGGCATCCGGCGGGCGACGGGCCGCGCTGCGTCGATCCCGCGGAGTGCCGGGATCTCGCGGAGCCGCTGACCACGGCGGCCCTGGTGCTGCTGGAGCGGCTGTCGCCGCTCGGGCGCGCGGTCTTCGTGCTCAATGAGGTGCTGGGGTGCGGTCCGGCCGAGATCGCGTCGGCCGTGGGGTGCTCGGAGGCGGCGGCCGGGCGGCTGGTGGAGGCCGTGTCGAGGGCGAGCGACGGCGGCGGTCAGGCGCCGCCCTGGCCGCAGCGCATCGTGGGCGCGGAACAGGTGGCGCGGGTGCTCGCCGCGATCGTCCCGCCACTCGTGCGCATCGGCGTGACGATGGACACGCGGCCGGTGAACGGCCGCCCCGGCGCGGTCTTCCGCGACCGCACCGGCAGGGCGCTGACGGCCCTGTCCCTGGAGATCGTCGACGGGCTGATAGGGACGATCCGCTGGACGAGGATGTGACGCGCGCCGACCGGTCGGCCGCCCGCGACGGATCCCGCCTCCACGGCGCCACGGCGATACGGAGCTATGGCGCTACGACGTTACGGCGCTACGGCGTTACGGCGTTACGGGTGCGGCTGGGTCCCGCGGCCGCGGCGCAGGTCGGGGAGGTGGTGGGTCATGAAGGGCCTGCTGGTGACGAACTCCCGGAATCTCAGGGCCGCCTCGGACAGATAGGCGTCACGGCTGTGCACGAGGGTGAGCACGCGGTGGCACTCGGGGGCGTCCAGATGGACCCAGGCGACCGGGACGTGCGTGTCCGTGCCGGCCTGCCGGGACACCGCGGGGATGAGGCCGATGCCGAGGCCCACACTGATCAGATCCTGGATGGCGGCCGGCTCGTCGGCCTCGCAGGACAGCGGCGGGACCAGCCCCTCCGCCGCGAACAGCCGGTCGAGCAGGGCGCGCTGCCAGTGTCCGGGCCGCGTGGTGACGAAGGGCTCGCCGGCGATCTCGCGGATCGTCACGCTGTCGCGCCCGTCGAGCCGGTGCCCGCGCGGGACCGCGAGCAGCACCTCCTCCCGGGCGAGCTCGACGGCCTCCAGGCCCGTGCCGGCCAGCGGCTGGGAGGCGACGCAGAAGTCGACCTTCCCGGCCTGCAACTGGCGGCTCATCTCACGCGCGTTGGACTGGTAGAGCCGTACATCGGCGTGCGGCCACGCCTCCCGGAAGCCGCCGAGGACCGGGGTGATGGTCAGCAGTGTCTCGCAGGCGATGCTGACCCGCCCGAGCCCCGTGTCCCGGGCGTCGCGCAGCGCCCTGCGGGCGTCGTCGAGTTCGCTGAGGGCGCGGTCGACATGGCGCAGGAACATCTCCCCGTACCGGTTGAGGCGGATGCGGCGCCCCTTGCGGTCGAACAGCGCGGTGCCGAGGTCGGCCTCCAGGCGGGCGATGGTCCGGCTGAGCGCGGGCTGGGCGACGTGCAGTTCCTCCGCGGCCCGGCTCATGTGCTCGTGGCGCGCGACGGTCTGGAAGTAGCGCAGTTGCCGCAGATCCACCGTCCACCTCGCCTTATGCCTTTTGAGGCATCATCACATGGCAAATAAGGTCTTGGATACGCATAAGCGGTTGTCCCTATGATCTTCGGCGGGGTCACCGCACAGATGACGGGCGGCGCCGCCCGTCGGCCGCGCGCGCGATGCGAGGCCCCGCAGCCCCACCGGCCGCCGTCGCCCAGGAAGGTCGCACCATGAGCGCTGCGGAACTGGCCCGACTCCAGTTCGCGGCCACCACCGGCATCCACTGGCTGTTCGTGATCCTCACGATGGGCCTCGTCCCGCTGGTGGCGTTCATGCACACCAGGGCGGCGTACAGCCGCGATCCCGCCAAGCGGGCCGTGCGGGAGCGCATGACGCGGTTCTGGGGCCAGCTCTACGTCATCAACTACGCGGTGGGCATCGTCACCGGCATCGTGATGGAGTTCCAGTTCGGGCTCAGCTGGAGCGGCCTGAGCAAGTTCGCGGGCAATGTCTTCGGCGCCCCTCTGGCGCTGGAGACGCTCATCGCGTTCTTCGCCGAGTCCACCTTCCTCGGCATGTGGATCTTCGGCTGGGGGCGGCTGCGCCGGGGCGTCCATGTCACCCTCATCTGGCTGGTCGCCCTGACCGCGTACGCCTCGGGCTACTGGATCCTGGTCGCCAACGGCTTCATGCAGCATCCCGTCGGCTACGAGGTGCGTGACGGCGTCGCCTACCTCACGGACTTCACCGCGCTGCTGACCAACTCGATGTCCCTGACGGCCCTGGCCCATCTCTCGCTCGGCGCGCTCACCACGGGCGGTGTCCTCGTCGCCGGGTTCAGCGCCTGGCACTTCGCGCGCGGCACCCAGGAGACGGAGCTGTTCCGCGGCTCGTTGCGCATCGGGGTGTGGGTGAGCATGGTCGCCTCGTTCTTCGTCGTCGTGCTCGGCGAGCTGCAGAAGCCCGTCATCGAGGACACCCAGCCGATGAAGCACGCCCTGATCGAGGGCGGCGACGTGGCCGCGGTGCAGGCGCGGATGGCCGAGACCTACGGTCCGGGCGACTATGTGCCCTGGCAGGACTGGGTGCGGGTGTCCATGGATGTGATGTCGGTCCTCGGCAACACCGTCTCCACCATCACCTTCGTCGCCGTCTTCCTGCTGTGGAAGGACCGCCTGGTGAAGTGGCGTCCCATGGCCTATCTGATGACGGCGATGATCCCGCTGCCCTTCATCGCCTCCATCGGCGGCTGGATCGTCCGCGAGATCGGGCGGCAGCCCTGGATCATCTACGGCGAGCTGACCGTCGAGGACGCGCTGTCCCACGTCGGCAGGACCTCCCTGGTCGTCTCCTGCGCCGTGTTCGTCACCGTCTTCGTCGCGCTGGCGGTCGTGAACTGGACCCTCATCACCCGCTTCGCCCGCCGCGGGCCGGACGCCACCCAGCTGGGTGCCGCCGAACCGCCCGCCCCGGCGGACAAGCAGGTGGTCCACGCCTACTGAGCCGCCGACCGGCGTCATGAACTGCCCTCCCGTGACGGAAAGTTGAGCGAGATGAGTCTGGAGACCCTCTGGCTGGCCCTGCTCGGGCTGCTTCTGGCCGGGTACTTCGTGCTCGGCGGCTACGACTACGGCGTGCAGATGCTGCACCCCTTCCTGCGCGGCTCCGAGGAGCGGGACGGCGGCGGGGACGGGGAGGGCGAGCGCGGCGCGGACAACGCCGCCCTCGACGCCATGGCGCCGTTCTTCCTGGGCAACGAGGTCTGGCTGGTGGCCTTCGCCGGCGTCATGTTCGGTGCCTTCCCGCATCTGGAGGGCACTCTGCTGTCCGGCCTGTACCCGCTGATCGTGGCCGTCCTCGTCGGTCTGGTCGTCGGCAACGCCGCGATCCAGTTGCGCCGGCGCGCCCGCAGTGCGGCCGGGCGCCGCAGGTGGGAGGCGCTGATCGTGTTCGGCGGTGTGGTGCCCGCGGTGTGCTGGGGGCTCGTCGTGGGGCTGCTGCTGCGGGGTGTGCCGCGGCGGCCGGACGGGTCCTTCCATGTGGGGTTCGGCGAGGTGTTCTCGCCGTTCGTGCTGTCCTGCGGCGTGACCTTCACCCTGCTGCTCGGGGCCCATGGGGCGGGCTTCGTCGCGTTGCGCGGGGCCCCCGGCACCGCCGCGCGGGCCCGGCGGCTGGGTGCCGTGCTGCTGCGGGCGACGGGTGCCGCGGCTGCCGTGCCGCTGCTGCTGACGCTGTCCGGCGCGGGCGCGGATCTGGCCAACGCCCCGACGGGGGCGGTCCTCGCCGTCCTGATCGCGGCGGTGCTCGCCGGCGCCTGGTGGGCCGTGGGGCGCGGGCACCGCGTGCGGGCCTTCGCGGGCACCTGTCTGGCGGTCGTCCTGCTGGTGCTGCTCATCGGCGCGGGACAGCACCCGTATCTGCTGGCCGGCGCGGACGGTACGGCGGGCCTGACCGTCGACGAGGCCGTCACGGACGGCGCCACGCTGAAGATCCTCACCGGCTTCGGGCTGGTGCTGATCCCGGTGATCCTCGCGTACCAGACGATGAGCTGGTGGGTGTTCCGGGGCCGCACGGGCCGCCGGCATCCCAGCTACTTCTGAGGCGCGCACTTCACTCACCGCCCCGCACGAGTTATCGCCCGCCGGCAGAATGGAGAGGAATTCAAGAACCGTTTGATGTTCGCTAGGGAAGTTCGTGCTCCGCGCCCCCTGTCATTTAGGGTACGCACTTTCGTCCTGACGGCTCGTCACATACCCATAGTGGCTGGTCAAGTGACCCAGGTCACCTCCGAGTGCCCTTGGTCGGCCGGTGCTGCCTGTGTCACGATTTCTGAGAGCCCCCCCTGCCCAAAAACATTTCCGTGGCAGCGAGTCGGTCGGCGAAGGAAACTCCCAATCGGCTGTTTCCGGCCACTGGGCGAGACTCCTTGAGACATCGATTTCGGAGTCGCCGGCGGCTTCGACAAGGCCAGGAGGACCGACTTCACGGGGGAGCACCATTGAGCAGCTTGCGCTGGCTGACCGCGGGGGAGTCGCACGGTCCCGCACTGGTGGCGACGCTGGAGGGCCTTCCCGCCGGCGTGCCGGTCACGACGGAGATGGTGGCGGATCACCTGGCCCGGCGCCGGCTCGGTTACGGCCGTGGTGCGCGGATGAAGTTCGAGCGGGACGAGGTCACCTTTCTCGGTGGTGTCCGGCACGGCCTGACTCTCGGCTCTCCGGTCGCGATCATGGTGGGTAACACCGAGTGGCCGAAGTGGGAGAAGGTCATGGCGGCCGACCCGGTGGATCCGGGCGAGCTCGCCGAACTGGCCCGTAACGCCCCGCTGACCCGGCCGCGTCCGGGCCATGCGGACCTGGCGGGCATGCAGAAGTACGGCTTCGACGAGGCCCGTCCGATCCTGGAGCGTGCCTCCGCCCGTGAGACCGCGGCCCGCGTCGCGCTGGGGGCGGTCGCGCGCTCGTACCTGAAGGAGACGGCCGGCATCGAGATCGTCTCGCATGTGGTCGAGCTGTGCTCGGTGAGGGCCCCGCAGGGTGTCTACCCGACGCCTGCCGACGTGGAGAAGCTGGACGCCGACCCGCTGCGCTGCCTGGACGCCGACGCGTCGAAGGCGATGGTGGCCGAGGTGGACCAGGCGCACAAGGACGGTGACACCCTCGGTGGTGTGGTCGAGGTGCTGGCCTACGGCGTGCCGGTCGGTCTCGGCTCCCATGTGCACTGGGACCGCAAGCTGGACGCGCGGCTGGCCGGTGCGCTCATGGGCATCCAGGCCATCAAGGGCGTGGAGATCGGTGACGGTTTCGAGCTGGCCCGTGTCCCCGGTTCCAAGGCGCACGACGAGATCGTGAAGACGCCCGAGGGTATCCGGCGTGTCTCCGGTCGCGCGGGTGGTACGGAGGGTGGCCTGTCCACCGGTGAGCTGCTGCGGGTGCGGGCGGCGATGAAGCCGATCGCGACGGTGCCGCGGGCGCTGAAGACCATCGATGTCACCACCGGGGAGCCCGCGCAGGCCCATCACCAGCGCTCCGACGTCTCCGCGGTGCCGGCGGCCGGCATCGTCGCCGAGGCGATGGTCGCGCTCGTCCTCGCGGACGCGGTCGCGGAGAAGTTCGGCGGCGACAGCGTGGCCGAGACACGGCGCAACGTCACCTCGTACCTCGACCGGCTGACCATCCGCTGACGTCGTCCGATCTACCGAGAGTCGAGCGGTCCCGGCCACGGGGCCGCTTTTGTTGTTCGTCCAGTTCCTGCGCACAGACACACGAAAAGACAGACAGGGAGCAGTCAGTGTCCGAGAACGTCACCTCCGGGGCATTCGGCGACGAGGCGGAGCTGCGCCGCAGCAACCGCGCCATCGTCGAGCGGTACATGAACACCAAGGGGCAGGACCGGCTGCGTCGGCACGAGCTGTTCACCGAGGACGGCTGCGGCGGCCTGTGGACCACCGACACCGGCGCCCCCATCGTCATCAACGGCAGGGACCGCCTCGCCGAGCACGCCGTCTGGTCGCTGGAATGCTTCCCCGACTGGGAGTGGTACAACGTCAAGATCTTCGAGACCGACGACCCCAACCACTTCTGGGTGGAGTGCGACGGGCACGGGAAGATCCGCTTCGCCGACTACCCCGAGGGTTTCTACGAGAACCACTTCCTGCACTCCTTCGAATTCGAGAACGGGAAGATCAAGCGGCAGCGCGAATTCATGAACCCGTTCGAGCAGCTGCGCTCGCTCGGGATTCCCGTCCCGGAGATCAAGCGCAAGGGCATACCCACCTGACCCCGCGCAGCACCTGACCGGCACGACATCACCGTTGGGATCGGAGTTCGTACATGAAGGACGTCGTGAAAGACGTCATACGGGAGATTCGTGCCCGAGGGGCCGTGCAGCAGCCCAAGTGGAGCGACCTCTCCCAACTGAGCAGGGTGAGCCAGGCACTGGCGACCCGCCCCACCCTCGTGCACCCCGACGACGTGGCCACCATGCGCACCCTGCTCGGCAAGGTGGCCCTCGGTGAGGCCATGGTGGTGCAGTCGGGAGACTGCGCCGAGGACCCCCAGGAATGCACCCCCCGCCATGTCGCGCGCAAGGCCGCGGTGCTCGACCTGCTCGCCGGGACGCTCGGCCTGATCACCGGCAAGCCCGTGCTGCGCGTTGGACGCATCGCCGGTCAGTTCGCCAAGCCGCGCTCCAGCGACACCGAGGTCGTCGACGGCATCACCCTGCCCTCGTTCCGCGGCCACATGGTCAACGGCCCGGAAGCCGACCCGGAGAGCCGCCAGGCCGACCCGCTGCGCATGCTCACCGGCTACATGGCCGCCAGCGACATCATCGAACACCTGGGCTGGCGTGAACGCGCCGCGGGCCGTGACGTCGTCGAGCCGCTGGTGTGGACGAGCCACGAGGCACTGCTCCTCGACTACGAGATCCCCATGCTGCGCATGGACGACCAGGGCCGCATGTTCCTCGGCTCCACACACTGGCCGTGGATCGGCGAGCGCACCCGCCAGGTCGACGGCGCCCATGTCGCCCTGCTGTCCCAGGTCGCCAACCCGGTGGCGTGCAAGGTGGGCCCCGGCATGGAGCCCGAGGAACTGCTGGCCCTGTGCGAGCGGCTGGACCCCTGGCGCGACCCGGGCAAGCTCACCCTCATCGCCCGCATGGGCGCCGATGTCGTCGCCGACCGGCTGCCGCGCCTCGTCGAGGCCGTGCGCGGCGCGGGCCACAGCGCCATCTGGCTCACCGACCCCATGCACGGCAACACCGTCACCGCGCCCAGCGGCCACAAGACGCGGATGGTGGAGACCATCTCCCTGGAGCTGTCCCGGTTCGTCGACGCCGTGCGCGGCGCGGGCGGCGTCCCCGGCGGGGTGCACCTGGAGACCACCCCCGACGACGTCACCGAGTGCGCCGGCTGCAAGGACGACCTCGACTCCGTGGGCGAGCGCTACACCTCGTTCTGCGACCCCCGCCTCACCCCGTGGCAGGCCGTGTCCGTGATCTCCGCCTGGACCGCCTGAGCCACCTGCCCGAGCCAGGAACTGGAGCCATGACCGGCATACCTTCCATCTCCGCGTACCCGCTGCCCACCGAGGGCGACCTGCCGTCGGCCGCCGTGTCCTGGAAGGCCGAACCCGACCGGTCCGTCCTTCTCGTCCACGACATGCAGCGCTACTTCCTCGCTCCGCTGCCCGAACCGCTGCGCCAGGACCTGGTGCGAGGCGCGGCCCAGCTGCGCGACCAGTGCGCCGCGCTCGGCATCCCCGTCGCCTACACCGCCCAGCCGGGCAGCATGACCGACGAACAGCGCGGTCTGCTCAAGGACTTCTGGGGCCCCGGTATGCGCGCCACGCCCGAGGACCGCCAGGTGGTCGACGCCCTCGCACCGGGCGAGGAGGACTGGCTGCTGACCAAGTGGCGTTACAGCGCCTTCTTCCGCACCGACCTGCTCCAGCGGATGCGCGCCGCCGGCCGCGACCAGCTGATCCTGTGCGGCGTCTACGCCCATGTCGGGGTGCTGGCCACCGCGGTCGACGCGTTCACCAACGACATCCAGCCGTTCTTCGTCGCCGACGCCACCGCCGATTTCTCCGAGGACTACCACCGCTCGGCCCTCACCTACGCCGCCGAGCGCTGTGCCCGTGTCACCACGGTCAAGGGGCTGTTCGCATGACGCACGCCGATCCGCACACCGATCTGCTCCAGAAGGTGCTGGACGAACCGTCGCAGCCCTACGCCCTGCTGCACCGGCCCACCACCACGGGCCCCGGCGCGGTCGAGGTCCTGACGGGCACCGTGTCCCAGCCCGCGACCCTCGCCGACATCCCGCTGCCCCCGGCCCCGGCCGCCGGCACCGGCGCCCGGCACGAGGTCCTCGCCCTCATGCCCTACCGGCAGCTGTCCGAGCGCGGTTTCGCCTGCGCCGACGACGGCACACCGCTCGTGGCGATGACCGTCACCGGCCAGCAGCGGCTGCCGCTCGCCGAGGCCCTCGCCCGTATCCCGGACGTCCCCACGACGCTCGCCGGCGGCGGCTTCGACGTCGACGACGACGCCTACGAGGACCTGGTGCGCCGCATCGTCAAGGAGATGATCGGCACCGGCGAGGGCGCCAACTTCGTCATCAAGCGCACCTTCGTCGCCGACATCACCGACCACGGCCCGCTGAGCGCCCCGGCCCTGTTCCGCCGGCTGCTGCAGGGCGAGTCCGGCGCCCACTGGACGTTCCTGGTGCACACCGGCACCCGCACCCTGGTCGGCGCCTCGCCCGAGCGGCACGTCAGCCTCGAGGGCGGTACGGCCGTGATGAACCCCATCAGCGGCACGTACCGCTATCCGGCGTCGGGCCCCACCCTGTCGGGCGTCCTGGAGTTCCTCGACGACCGCAAGGAGACCGACGAGCTGTACATGGTCCTCGACGAGGAACTGAAGATGATGGCCCGCATCTGCCCCGAGGGCGGCCGGGTCGTCGGGCCCTACCTCAAGGAGATGGCCCGGGTCGCGCACACCGAGTACTTCATCGAGGGCCGCACCGACCGCGACGTACGCGACATCCTGCGCGAGACCATGTTCGCGCCGACCGTCACCGGCAGCCCGCTGGAGAGCGCCTGCCGCACCATCGCCCAGTTCGAGCCCGGCGGCCGCGAGTACTACAGCGGGGTCGCCGCGCTCATCGGCCGCGACGACGCCGGCGAGCGGGTCATGGACTCCGCGATCCTGATCCGCACCGCGGACATCAGCCCGGCCGGACGGCTCCGGATCGGCGTCGGCGCCACCATCGTGCGCCACTCCGATCCGGCCTCCGAGGCCGCGGAGACCCGCGCCAAGGCGGCCGGGCTCGTCGCGGCCCTCGGCGGCGGCGGACCGCAGCGCTTCGCCGACCACCCCAGCGTGCGCGAGGCCCTCGGGCTGCGCAACGACTCCATCGCCGGCTTCTGGCTCGCGGGCCGCGACGCCTTCGCGGCCGGCCGGCCGGAGCTGGCCGGGCGCAGTGTGCTGGTCGTGGACGCCGAGGACACCTTCACCTCCATGCTCGACCAGCAGCTGCGCTCGCTCGGCCTGCGGGTGACGGTCCGCCGCTTCGACGAGGACTACGCCTTCGAGGGCCACGACCTGGTCGTCATGGGGCCGGGGCCGGGCGACCCGCAGGAGAGGGCGCACCCGAAGATGCACCATCTGCACACCGCGGTGGGCACCCTGCTGCGTGAGCGGCGCCCGTTCCTCGCCGTGTGCCTCAGCCACCAGGTCCTCGGCCTCGGGCTCGGTCTGCCGCTGCGCCGCCGGACGGTGCCCAACCAGGGGGTGCAGAAGCGGATCGACCTGTTCGGCAGCGCCGAGCACGTCGGCTTCTACAACACCTTCGCCCTCGTCAGCGAGGACGACGAGTTCACCGCCGAGGGCCTGGGCCGGGTCCGCGTCAGCCGTGATCCGGCGACCGGCGAGGTCCATGCCCTGCGGGGCCCCGGCTTCGCGTCGATGCAGTTCCACCCGGAGTCCGTTCTCACTCAGGACGGGCCGCGCATCCTGGGCACCGCCCTGGCCGGTCTGGTCGTGCCGGACCGCGTCCCCGACCCGGCCTGACCTGTGCGGCCATCGGCCGCAGCACCAAGACAAGTGGGAGAACAGATGCACCAGTACGTCGTCGTCGACGCGTTCGCGCGGGTGCCGCTCACCGGCAATCCCGTGGCGGTGTTCTTCGCCAGCGACGACCTGACCGCCGAGCAGATGCAGCGCATCGCGCGGGAGATGAACCTCTCGGAGACCACGTTCGTCCTGGAGCCCAAGCAGGGCGCGGACCACCACGTGCGGATCTTCACCCCGGTCAACGAACTCCCCTTCGCGGGCCACCCGTTGCTCGGCACGGCCATCGCGCTGGGCCGGCGCACGGACGCGGACCGGCTGCGGATCGAGACCGCCATGGGGATCATCCCGTTCGAGCTGGAGCGGGAGAACGGCACGGTCGTGGCGACCCGCATGCGCCAGCCGGTGCCCGTGTGGGAGCCGTTCGACCGCGCGGACGAACTCCTCGAAGCGCTCGGCATCGGTGCCTCGACGCTCCCGGTCGAGATCTACCGCAACGGCCCGCGCCATGTCCTGGTCACCCTGGAGAGCGTGGAGGCGCTGTCCAAGCTGGACCCGGACCACCGTGCGCTGGCCCGTTTCCCGGACATGGCGACGAACTGCATCGCCGGGTCCGGGACGCGGTGGCGCAACCGCATGTTCTCGCCCGCGTACGGAGTCGTGGAGGACGCCGCCACCGGCTCCGCCGCCGGGCCCATCGCCATCCACATCGCCCGCCACGGCCTGGGCGCCTACGGCGAACACATCGAGATCACCCAGGGCGTCGAGATCGGCCGTCCCTCTCCCATGGGCGCTCTCGTGCACGGAGAGGGCGACCACGTCGAGACCGTGGAGGTCTCGGGCCATGGTGTCGTCACATTGGAAGGAGTGCTGCATGTCTGAGGCAACGAACGGAAAGGTGACGCACGCCGGCCCCGGCAGCACCCGTTCCGAGACGATGACGGCCACCCTCGCGGTGGACTTCCCCGAGTTCGTCACCCCGCCCGCCGAGCCGATGGGGCTGCTCGTGCAGTGGCTGCAGGACGCCGTGGCGAACGAGGTGCGCGAACCGCGGGCCCTGGCCCTCGCGACCGCCGATGCCCAGGGCCGCACGTCCTCGCGCATCGTGGCGATCAACGCCGTGTCGGCCGCCGGGATCGACATCATCACCCACGCCGACAGCCGCAAGGGCCGGGAGCTCGCCGAGAACCCGTGGGCCTCCGGGGTCCTGTACTGGCGCGAGACCAGCCAGCAGATCACGCTGGCCGGGCCGGTGCGTCTGCTGTCCCGCGCCGAGGCGGAGGCGCTGTGGTTCAAGCGGGCCGTCTACACGCACGCGATGACCACCGCCTCCCGGCAGAGCAAGCCGTTCAGGGACCTCGACGAGTTCGAGGAACTGCGCGCCAAGGCGCTGGAGCTGGGCGCCACCGGGCAGCCGCTGCCGTGCCCCGAGACGTTCGTGGCGTACCGGATCGAGCCGACCTCGGTGGAGTTCTGGGCCAACGGCACGGACCGGCTGCACGAGCGGCTGCGCTACGACCGTACAGACGACGGCTGGCACATCAGCCGTCTCCAGCCGTGAGGCCGTGATCGCCATGACTGCCGCTACCGCTCCCTCCCCGACGGCCTCCGACCCCTCGAGAGGCCCTGTGCCGCCGTCCCCGTTCACCGACCACCACGACCTGCGGGCCCGCAACCGCCAGGCGGTGGAGAGGTACCTGGACACCGATCCCGACGCTCGGCTCAACCGCTACACCCTGTACACCGAGGACGGCAGCGCCGCCCTCTTCTACACCGACATCGGCCGTCCCATCGTCGTCAGGGGCCGCGAGAACCTCAAGCACCACGGTGAGCTGTCCCTCAAGGTGCTCCCGGACTGGCTGTGGTTCAACGTGCAGATCTACGAGACGCACGACCCGGCGGTCATCTGGGTCGAGTGCGAGGGCGAGGGCACGATCCGCTTCCCCGGCTATCCCGACGGCCACTACCGCAACCACTTCATCCACGGCTTCACCCTCAGTGACGGCCGTATCGTCTCCAGCCGCGAGTACACCAACCCGATCGAGCACATGCGCTCGCTGAGCATCGAGACCCCGCGCATCCAGCGGGACTGGATCCCCAGCAGCTGACCCTCGAGACGGACACGAAAAAAGTCCCGGCCGCATCTGGAATGCGGCCGGGACTTTTCGCGTTTTCGGGGGTGGAGACCGAGGGGTCCCGGATCGGGTTTCCTGACGGGGGAGCAGGTGTGCCCTCGGTCTCCACCCTTATGACAGTGCTCGCGCGCCAAGTGTGACGGCGCCCGGGCGTGGCCGGGATCACCCGGTGCGGACGGTCCTTCGGTCCAGCACGTTGCGGTGGATGTCGAGGGCCGCCGTGGACTTGTTGAGGGTGATGTAGTGCAGTCCGGGCGCGCCCTCGGCGAGCAGCCGCTCCGCCATGGCGGTGGCGTACTCGACGCCGATCGCGTGCGCCTCCTCGGGCCGCTCGCGGGCGCCCTCCAGACGGTGGGCGAGGTCCTCGGGGAACGCCGCGTCGGAGAGCTCCGCGAAGCGCCGGATCTGGCGTACGTCCGTGGCCGGCATGATCTCCGGGATGATCGGCACGTCACAGCCGGCGGCCACGACCCGGTCGCGCAGCCGCAGATAGTCCTCCACGTCGAAGAACATCTGTGTGATGGCGTAGTCCGCGCCCGCCCGGCACTTGGCGACGAAGTGCCGGATGTCGCTGTCCCAGTCGGGCGAGCGCGGGTGCTTCTCCGGGAACGCGGCGACCCCAATGGTGAAATCGCCCAGCGACCGCACCAGTTCGACGAGCTGGTAGGCGTAGTCGAACCCGTGCGGATGCCGCTCCCACGGCCCCTTGGGGTCACCGGGCGGGTCCCCGCGCAGCACGAGCACATCGCGCACGCCGGCGTCGGCGTACTGCCCGATGATCCGCCGCAGCTCGGCCACCGAGTGCCCGACCGCGGTCAGGTGCGCGACCGGCCGCAGCGTCGTCTCGGACACGATCCGCTTGGTCACCTCGATGGTCCGGTGCCGTGAGGAGCCGCCGGCGCCGTAGGTGACGGACACGAAGTCGGGCGCCAGCGGTTCGACCCGCCGAATGGCCCGCCACAGGCTCTCCTCGCCCTTGGCGGTCTTCGGCGGGAAGAACTCGAACGACAGCGTCGGTCCCGTCGTCCCCCTCATCGTCCTGCCCCCGCCCTGCCCGCGTTGAAGTACTTCGCCTCCGGGTGGTGGACGACGAAGGCGTCGGTGGACTGCTCGGGGTGCAGCTGGTACTCCTCGGACAGCTCCACGCCGATGCGCTCCGGCTCCAGCAGATACGCGATCTTGGCGCGGTCCTCCAGGTCGGGGCAGGCCCCGTAGCCGAGGGAGAAGCGGGCGCCGCGGTACTTCAGCGCGAACATGTCCTCGACGTGGGCCGGGTCCTCTCCGCCGAAGCCGAGCTCGGCGCGCACGCGCGCGTGCCAGTACTCGGCGAGCGCCTCGGCCAGCTGCACGGACAGGCCGTGCAGTTCGAGGTAGTCCCGGTAGGCGTCGGCGGCGAACAGCTCGGCCGTGGCCTCGCCGATCCGCGAGCCGACGGTGACCACCTGGAGTCCGATGACGTCCGTCTCCCCGGACTCCTCCGGGCGGAAGAAGTCGGCCAGGCACAGCCGCCGACCGCGGCTCTGCCGCGGGAAGCTGAACCGGGTCCGCTCGTTCCCGGACTCGTCCAGGATGATCAGGTCGTCTCCCTTGGACACGCACGGGAAGTAGCCGTAGACGACGGCCGCCTCCAGCAGGTTCTCGGTGCGCAGCCGGTCGAGCCACATCCGCAGCCGAGGCCGCCCCTCGCCCTCGATGGTGGCGCCCTTCAGTCCCCACTGGCCCTTGAACAGCGCGCCCTCGTCCAGCCAGGAGGCGTACTCCTTGAGCTGGATGCCCTTGACCACACGGGTGCCCCAGAACGGCGGGGTGGGCACCGGGTTGTCGACGGCGACGTCGGACCGTACCGGCCCTTCCGCGCCCCGCTCCTCGACGACCGTGGTGACCGCTTTGACCCGGCGTTGCTTGAGTTCGGGCAGCTTGGCGCCGGGCACGCCGCGCTTGACGCCGATCAGCGCGTCCATCAGCCGCAGCCCCTCGAAAGCGTCCCGCGCGTAACGGACCTCGCCCTCGTAGATCTCGTGCAGATCCTGCTCGACATACGCACGAGTCAGCGCCGCACCACCCAGGATCACCGGATAAGTCGCCGCCAGACCGCGGGCGTTGAGCTCCTCCAGGTTCTCCTTCATGATCACCGTGGACTTCACCAGCAGCCCCGACATACCGATCACATCGGCCCTGTGCTCCTCGGCCGCGTCCAGGATCGCCGACACCGGCTGCTTGATCCCCAGGTTGACCACGTTGTAGCCGTTGTTCGACAGGATGATGTCGACCAGGTTCTTACCGATGTCGTGCACATCACCACGCACCGTGGCCAGCACGATCGTGCCCTTGCCCGCCTCGTCCGTCTTCTCCATGTGCGGCTCAAGGTAGGCGACAGCCGTCTTCATCACCTCGGCCGACTGCAGCACGAACGGCAGCTGCATCTGCCCCGACCCGAACAGCTCACCGACGACCTTCATACCGTCCAGCAGCGTCTCGTTGACGATGTCCAACGCCGACCGCTCGGCGAGGGCGTCATCGAGATCGGCCTCCAGACCATTGCGCTCACCATCGATGATCCGCCGCTTCAGGCGCTCCTCCAGCGGCAGCGCCGCCAGCTCCTCGGCCTTGCCCGCCTTCAACGACTTCGCCGTGGCCCCCTCGAACAGAGCCATCAGCTTCTGCAGCGGGTCATACCCCTCGGCACGCCGGTCGTAGATCAGGTCGAGTGCCGTCCGGACCTGCTCCTCGTCGAACCGGGCGATCGGCAGGATCTTCGAGGCGTGCACGATCGCCGAGTCCAGCCCCGCCTTGACACACTCGTCCAGGAACACGGAGTTCAGCAGGATCCGCGCGGCCGGGTTCAGACCGAAGGAGATGTTCGACAGACCCAGCGTCGTCTGCACCTGAGGGTGGCGGCGCTTGAGCTCACGGATCGCCTCGATCGTGGCGATACCGTCCCCGCGCGACTCCTCCTGACCCGTGCAGATGGTGAACGTCAGACAGTCGATGAGAATATCCGACTCCTGGATACCCCAGTTCCCCGTCAGATCGGCGATCAGCCGCTCGGCGATCTCCACCTTCTTCTCGACCGTACGGGCCTGGCCCTCCTCGTCGATCGTCAGCGCGATCAACGCCGCCCCGTGCTCCTGCGCCAGGCGGGTCACCCGCGCGAACCGCGACTCGGGACCGTCCCCGTCCTCGTAGTTCACCGAGTTGATCACCGCACGGCCGCCCAGCTTCTGCAGACCCGCCTCGATCACGTCGACCTCGGTGGAGTCCAGCACGATCGGCAGCGTCGACGCCGTCGCGAACCGCCCCGCCAGCTCCTCCATGTCGGCCACACCGTCCCGGCCGACATAGTCCACGCACAGATCCAGCATGTGCGCGCCCTCACGGATCTGCTCGCGCGCCATCTCCACACAGTCGTCCCAGCGGCCCTCCAGCATGGCCTCACGGAACTTCTTCGACCCGTTCGCGTTCGTCCGCTCACCGATCGCCAGATACGACGTGTCCTGACGGAACGGAACCGTCTGGTACAGCGACGCGGCTCCCGGCTCCGGCTGGGGCTCACGCGCCGGCGGCATCAGTCCCCGCACCCGCTCCACGACAGCGCGCAGGTGCTCGGGCGTGGTGCCGCAGCAGCCGCCGACCAGGGAGAGCCCGTAGTCGCGGACGAAGTTCTCCTGCGCGTCGGCGAGCTCCGGGCCGCTGAGCGGGAAGTAGGCCCCGTCCTTCGTCAGGACCGGCAGACCGGCGTTCGGCATGCACATCAGCGGCGTACGGGAGTGCCGGGCGAGGTAGCGCAGGTGCTCGGTCATCTCGGCGGGGCCGGTGGAGCAGTTGAGGCCGATCAGGTCGATGCCCAGCGGCTCCAGGGCCGTCAGGGCGGCGCCGATCTCGGAGCCCAGCAGCATCGTGCCGGTGGTCTCGAAGGCCAGCGAGCAGATCAGCGGGAGGTCCGCGCCGAGGGCCTCCATGGCCCGCCGGGCGCCGATCAGGGCGGCCTTGGTCTGCAGGAGGTCCTGCGTCGTCTCCACGATCAGCGCGTCGGCGCCGCCCGTGATCAGGCCCTCGGCGTTGCGCTGGAAGCCGTCGCGCAGCACGTCGTAGGTGACGTGTCCCAGCGTGGGGAGCTTGGTGCCGGGGCCCATGGAGCCCAGCACCCAGCGCTGCTGTCCGGTGCGCGCGGTGAACTCGTCGGCCACCTCGCGGGCCACGCGCGCCCCGGCCTCCGACAGCTCGAAGATCCGGTCGGCGATGTCGTACTCGCCCAGTGCCGCCTGGTTGGCGCCGAAGGTGTTGGTCTCCACGCAGTCCACGCCGACCTCGAAGTACGCCTCGTGGACCGAGCGCACGATGTCGGGGCGGGTGACGTTCAGGACCTCGTTGCAGCCCTCCAGCTGCTGGAAGTCCTCCAGGGTCGGGTCCTGGGCCTGGAGCATGGTGCCCATGGCTCCGTCGGCCACCACCACTCGGGTGGCCAGTGCCTCGCGCAGTCCGCTCATGACACACCTGCCAGACGTGGCTCGATCTCCAGGGCGGCCTCGCGGCCGTAGGCGCGCTCCAGGCGTTCCAGGAGGTCGGCGGGGAGGAGCTTGTACTCCTGTGTGCCGACCGACTCCAGGACGACGGAGGCCAGCGCGCAGCCGAGCCGTGCCGCGCGCTCGGGGGACCACTCCCAGGCGAGGCCGGCGAGGAACCCGGCCCGGAACGCGTCACCGACACCGGTCGGGTCGGCGATGCGCTCCGTCGGTACGGCCGGGATGTCGGTACGGGGCTGTCCGCAGCGCGACAGCGACACGCCCTCGGCGCCGCGGGTGACGATCCAGGTGCCGACCCGGCCGAGGATGTCCCGCTCGCTCCAGCCGGTGCGCTCGCGCAGCAGGGCGGCCTCGTACTCGTTGGTGAACAGCAGGTGTGCCCGGTCGACCAGGCGCCGGGCCTGCGGTCCGTCGAGGCGGGCGAGCTGCTGGGAGGGGTCGGCGGCGAGCAGGATGCCCGCGCGATGGGCGGCCTCGGTATGGCGCAGCATGGCCTCGGGGGCGTCGGCGCCGACGAGGACGAGATCGAAGCCGCCGGTGCGTTCGGCCACGGCACCCAGGTCGATCTTCGCGGCCTCGGCCATGGCACCGGCGTAGAAGGTGGCGATCTGGTTCTGCGCCCGGTCCGTGGTGCACACGAAGCGGGCGGTGTGCAGGGTCTCGCTGATCCGCACGGCGTCCGTGTCCACGCCGGCCGCCCGCAGCCAGGCGCCGTACTCGGCGAAGTCGGCCCCTGCCGCGCCCACCAGGTACGGTGTCAGGCCCAGTCGGCCGAGTCCGAAGGCGATGTTGGCGGCGACCCCGCCTCTGCGCACTTCCATCTGGTCGGCGAGGAACGACAGGGACACATGCTCCAGCTGCCCTTCGATCAGCTGGTCGGCGAAGCTTCCGGGAAACACCATCAGTTGGTCGATCGCAATCGACCCGGCCACGGCGATACGCACGCAAGCACTCCTTGAACGTGGTGCCGGTGTCAGAAACGGAAAAAGCTCCGCCTGCGGGCGTCACACGGAGGTGATCCTCGGGGCGGAGCGGGGTTCAGCGGGGGCTCGGCGGGCGGCGATGCGGCCCGCGGCCGGAGCAGAGTTCAACTCGCCCGTGCCGCAAGGGATCTGGGCAGGGGAGGCGTGCCGTAAGAGTGACATGGGCGACATCGGCAGGCCAATATCCCGTCCGGGTGACCTGTGTCACGGGACGCAGGTCGGGCGGCCCGTCCGCCCGCTCCCCGCAGGCCGTTCACGGCCGAACGGGCCGACGAGCGACCGCTTGTGCCGTCGCTGCGTCGACCCGTCCTCAAGGGGTTCTTCAGCCGGAGTCCGCCGGCCGTCCCGCTCTCATCTGAGGGAGCGGCCACCCGTCCGTCGAGTGGCGGTGGAACCGCTGATGGTGGACTTGCTGACCCGGAGGTTCGCCATCATGCCCATCGCCGCGTGGTCGAACATGTGGCAGTGGTAGACGTACGTTCCCTCGTAGCCGGTGAAGGTCGCCTGCACCTTGACCGTCTCGCCGGGGGCGATGGCCACCGTGTCCTTCAGGCCGCTCTCCGGGCCGGACGTGACCGGCTGCCCGTTGCGTTCCACGACCCGGAACTGCACGAGGTGCATGTGGAAGTTGTGCGGCATCCGGAGGTTGGCGTTGCGCACGGACCAGATCTCCGTGGCCCCGTAGGCGATCTCGGTGTCGATGCGGTTGTGGTCGTACGCCTTGCCGTTGATCAGGGCCGAGCCCATGGTGTTGGTCGCGTCCATGCTCAGCACGAACTCGCGGCTGACCGTGGGCGTGCCCAGCGGCGGCAGCGTGCGCAGCGTCGCCGGCACCGTGCTGGTGTCGCTGACGGGGTTGCCCACCCGGAACTGCAGGACGTTCCCGATCAGCGCCACCGGGTCCTCGGCGACCATCGTCGCCGTGTTGAGGAGCGTCAGCTGCGTGCCCGCCGGGTACTTGGAGAAGTCGATGACGACGTCGGCCCGCTCGCCGGGGGACAGCGCCACCGAGGTGACCTCGATCGGCTTCTCCAGCAGCCCCCCGTCGGAGCCGATCTGCTGGAAGGCCGAGCCGTCCGACAGCTTCAGCGTGAAGAAGCGGAGGTTGGCGGTGTTGTACAGCCGGAAGCGGTACTTGCGGGCCGCGACGTTGAAGTAGGGCCACGCCTTGCCGTTGGCGAGGACCACCGTGCGCTGGCGGAGGTCACCCATCTGGTAGATGAACTGGCCGTTGCTGTCGAAGCGGGCGTCGCGGATGGCGATGGGCACGTCGTACGCGCCCGAGGGCAGGTTCAGCTGCTGCTCGACGGAGTCCGTCAGCAGGTAGAACCCGGTCAGGCCGCGGTAGACGGTCTCCGACTCCTGGTGGTGGGCGTGGTCGTGGAACCACAGGTTCGCGTGCGGCTGGCTGTTGGGGTACGTGTACGTCTTCGCGCCGCCCGACTCGATGAGGTCCATCGGTCCGCCGTCGCTGCTCTCGGGCACATGGGCGCCGTGCAGGTGGATCGAGGTCGGCACGTTCAGGAGGTTGTACTGCCTGACCAGCGCGCGGCGCCCGGCGGTCTCCTTGATGACCGGCCCCGGCCATCTGCCGTTGAAGCCGTACACCCGTGTCGTGTACCCGGGTATGACCTGCGCGTCCACCTCTTCGATCGTCATCGGGTAGCAGCTGGTGGTGGTGGACGACCAGGCCGGCTGTACCACCTGGGGCACCGGCATGGCCTGCTGGAACTTCGGGATGGTGGTCGGGTCGAGGTCCGTCACGGTCGTCGCGGCCGTTGACGAGGGCGCCGCGTCCGACACGGCGGGCACCAGCAGGCCCGCGCCCCCCAGAGCGCCGGTGAGAGCCGCCCCGGACTTGAGGACGGTTCTGCGCTGGATCATGCAATCTCCCCCCGAGAGATGTCGCGAAGTAACGCGACGAACAGCTACTGGTCTCCCGCCCAGACTTCTGCACTCCGCTTTCGACAGCCTGGAGCGGGACTCAAGATCGACCGGAGCCGGCTCCTACCGCCGTCGCATCGCGGCTGGTGTTCCGCTCCTGGTCACGGCAGGGTCGGGCCCCCTCGATCGCGGCCGAGGGGACAGGTCGTCGTGCGATGGATCACGCGTCCGCGGCCGGGCGCGGCGGATTGCCGGTCAGCGGTGAGGTGTCCTCGTAGCGGACCTCGTAGACCCGCTCGGTGAACTTCCAGCCGTCGTCGGTGCGCTGGTAACGATCATGATAGATGGCGTAGTTGATGCCGCAGCGGCCGTTCAGGGCGCGCCCGACCTCCGACATGTACGCGCGGCCGGAAGCGGTGTCGCCGTCGAGCCGGATCATGCCGGGGTGGGTGTTCTGCACGAGGAAGTCCAGCACCGTCGGTACGCGCCGGCCCCAGGCGCGGATCTGCTCCGGGCCCTCCAGTTCGACGGGGATGTTCGGCATCCGCAGCGCCCCGTCCGCCGTGAAGAGCCGCGCCACGCGGTCGTAGTCGCGCATCATCACGGCGTCGGTGAACTCCCCGCGCAGTGCCTCGATTTCGACGCGGTCCGCGATGGCCTGGAAGTCATTCATCGCTTTCCTCTTTCTTCTTTCGCAGTGCCTGGGACTCGGTGCCACGAACGGCACCGCCCATCACGTCGACAGCGGGTGCGCGCGGAATGTGACGGGTGAGGGCCGTTTCCTCGCCAGGCCGCCCCGAACGGGTGATCGCGGACGGTCCGGTGTTCGACACGAGCCGAGGGTGTTCGAGGTTGTTCGAGGTCAGCGGCCGTGCGCCGATGCCGCCAAGCCGGCACCAACCGGCTCGATAGTGCGCCTCAACCACGGAGCCAGATGCTGGGACCGCAGCATCGGCCGAGGTGTGTCGTCATGCCTGCGTCGACCGCCGCCATGGTGGCGTCGACTGCCGTATCCGGGACGGCACGTCGGTTGAACCGTTTCCGCGGCCCGCCCGTCGGCGACAGGCTCTTCATGATCGTCTGGCGCCCTACCTGTGGGCCCTCACCTTAGGGAAGGCCGAATATGGAGGTTACCGAGGTTCCGGTTCTGATCGTGGGCGGCGGTGGCTGCGGCCTGTCCGCCTCCATCTTTCTCTCGGACCACGGTGTGGGACACATGCTCGTGGAGCGCCATACGGACACGTCGATCGTGCCCAAAGCGCATTACATCAACCAACGCACGATGGAGGTCTTTCGCCAGCACGGCCTCTACGACGACGTGGTGGAGCGGGCTTCCACCACCGACCGGTTCGGCCGGGTGCGCTGGCAGACCTCGCTGACCGGCGACGGTCCCCTGGACCGCCGGGTGATCCACGAGATGGACGCGTTCGGCGGTGGCGCGCTGACCGAGGTGTACGCGGCCGACGGCCCGGTGCTGCCGTTCAAGCTGCCGCAGTTGAGGCTGGAGCCGATCCTGCGCCGGAAGGCGGAGGAACGTAACCCCGCCGCGTGCTCTTCTCCCACGAGCTGGTCTCCTTCGCCGAGGAGGGAGACCGGGTCGTCGCCGAGATCCGCGACCTCACCACCGGTGACGTCAACCGGGTCGTGGCGCAGTACGTCATCGCCGCCGACGGCGGACGCACGCTCGGCCCGGAGCTGGGTGTGCGGATGCAGGGCACGGTGAAGATGGCCGACGTCACCACCGCGTACTTCTCCGCGGATCTGTCGCAGTGGTGGCACGACGGCACCTTGATGACCTGGTTCGTCAACCCCTACCGCCCCGACCTCAACTCCGCGCTGCTGGAGATGGGGCCGACCTGGGGCAGGCAGTGCGAGGAGTGGGGCCTGACCTTCGTCCTCGGTGACGTGGACCTCTCCGACGACGCGGCGGTCGCCGAGCGCATGCGTGAGGTGCTGGGCCTGCCCGACCTCGATCTGACGGTGCACAAGGTGTCCCGGTGGACCGTCGAGGGCGTCCTCGCCGACCGTTACCGGGTCGGGCGGGTGTTCATCGTGGGCGACGCCGCCCACCGCCAGCCGCCCACCACCGGGCTCGGTCTCAACGGCGGCATCCAGGACGTGCACAACCTCGCCTGGAAGCTGGCCGCGGTGCTCTCCGGACGCGCCGACGACGGCCTGCTGGACACCTACGAGGCCGAGCGGCGGCCGGTCGGCAAGCGGAACGTCGACTGGGGCCTGGCCGCCTGGTTCCACCACCGGGTCATGACGGAGGCCGCGATCGGCCTCGGCCCGCATGTGCCGCCGGAGCGCCGCTCGACGGCGTTCGCCCACTACTTCGAGCCGTCGGAGGTCGGAGAGGTCCGGCGGGCCAGGGCGGCGGAGCTCTTCGGCACCCACCGTGCCGAGTGCCAGGCCCACGACCTGGAGATCGGCTTCGCCTACGAGGCGGGTGCCGTCGTCCCCGACGGGACCGAGCCGCCGCCCCGCTCGCCCATGGGCACCGACTACCACCCCACCACCCGACCCGGGCACCGGCTGCCGCACGCCTGGATCGAGCGCGACGGACAGCGGCTGTCCACACACGACCTGGTCGGCGCCGCGAACGGCTTCGCCCTGCTCACCGGCCCCACCGGCACCGGCTGGGCGGAGGCGGCCCGTGAGGTGGCCGAGAAGTTCTCGGTCCCCCTCACCGTGGCCCGGATCGGGGACGGCGCGGAGTACACCGACGACGGCTGGGCGGACGTACGGGAGGTCGGCGACGACGGTGCCGTCCTGGTACGCCCCGACAACCACGTGGCGTGGCGGTCCATGAGCGCCACCGAGCACCCCGAGGCCGTGCTGGCCCAGGTGTTCGCCCAGGTCATGGGCCACGGAACGACTGACAGGGGCTAGCCCTGCAGATCCCGGCATTCCGGATGCGGCGGCAGCCTGTCACATCCGGGCGCCCGGACCTGTCATATCGGCGAAGCCTTGGGTTCGACCCAATCCACGAGGAGCACAGATCATGTCCACAACCAGTGCCGCACCCGCGGCAAGAGACTCACGGCGGTGGATGGTCCTCGCCGTCGTCTGCGTCGCTTACCTCATGCTCACGCTCGACATGACGGTGATGAACCTGGCGCTGCCCTCGGCGCAGGAGGATCTCCACTTCTCGGACGCGGACAAGCAGTGGGTCCTCACCGCGTACGCCCTCTGCTACGGCACCCTGCTGCTGATCGGCGGCAAGCTCGCCGACCTCATCGGCCGCAGGGAGACGCTCCTGGTCGGCCTGCTCGGCTTCGCGGCCGCCTCCGTGATCGGCGGCGCGGCCAACAGCTTCGGCCTGCTGGTGGCCGCCCGTGCGGCGCAGGGCGTCTTCGCCGCGCTGCTGGCGCCCACCACCCTGGCGCTGCTGACCACCACGTTCACCGACGCCAAGGAGCGCGCCAAGGCGTTCGGCGCCTTCAGCGCGGTCGCGGCCAGCGGCGGCGGTCTGGGCCTGCTGATCGGCGGCGCCCTGACGTCCGGCCTGAACTGGCGTTGGTGCATGTACGTCAACCTGCTGTTCGCCGCGTTCTCGCTGATCTTCGGCGCCCGGCTGCTGCCCCGCCAGCCCCGCACCAAGTCCAGCATGGACATCCCCGGCATCATCCTGGTCTCCGGTGGTCTGTTCGGCCTGGTCTGGGGCTTCTCCAACGCGGCCGAGCACTCCTGGAGCACCCCGTCGACCTGGGTCTTCCTCGTGGCCGGCGGCGTGCTGCTGATCGCCTTCTCCGCCTGGCAGGCGCGCGCCGACAAGCCGCTGATCCCGCCGCGGGTCGTGCTCGACCGCAACCGCGGCGGCGCCTACCTGACCTCGCTGCTCGTCGGCATCGGCATGTTCAGCGTGCTGCTCTTCCTGATCTTCTACCTGCAGAACGAGATGGGCTACTCGGCGATCAAGTCGGGTCTCGCCCTGATGCCGATGATCATCGTCACGGGCATCATGGCGAACGAGGGCAACACCCGGCTGATGCCGAAGTTCGGCCCGCGGCCGATGATCACCGTCGGCATGCTGATCAACGCCGGTGCCATGGTCTGGCTCGCCCAGATCGACACGGACTCCGGCTACGCCTCGGCCATCCTCGGCCCGCTGATGCTCATCGGCCTCGGCATGGGCCTGATCTACGCCTCGGCCCTGAACACCGGCACCACCGGCGTGGACCCGCAGGACGCGGGTGTCGCCTCGGCGACGATGAGCGCCAGCTCCCAGCTCGGTGGCGCCATCGGCATCGCCCTGCTCAACACGATCTCCGCCAGCGCGGTCAGCGACTACCTGGCGGACCACGCCGACGGCAAGCCGGGACCGGAGCTGTTCCAGCTGGCCGCGATCGAGGGCTACGTCCAGGTGTTCTGGTGGGCCGCGGGCATCTTCCTGCTCGGTGCCGTCATCGCCGGCGCGCTGCTGCGCAGCGGCCCGCTCCCGACGCCCGCGTGGGGTGAGGACTCCGCCGAGGCGGACAAGGCGGAAGCGGCGGTGCACTGACGTACCACCGAAGCTCCTTCCAGGCATGAGGGCCGGGGTCACCCGGCCCTCATGTCGTTTCCCCGGACGGGCCCGGACGGCGGGGCACAGCAAAACGCGGGGCGCGCCGAGCGATCCGCTCGGCGCGCCCCGCGCCCTCGACGTCCTCGCGTCAGTCCCGCTCGTCTCCCAGCGAGGCGAGGTCCAGCAGCAGCTCCTTGACCTCCGTCGCCTCGTAGCGCTCGCGGGCGCCGCGGGCGTCGGAGCACAGCAGGACCGGGCCGTCCTGCGGGTCGGCGGGCAGCCGGCCGTGCGTGCCGCGTACGGCGGCGGCGCCCGCGTCCAGGCCGATCGCGCTCATCAGATACCGCATGCCGAGCTTCTTGCGGGCCAGCGCCTTCGCGGTCCGCACCCTGGCGGCGACGGGGGCCGCCGGGTCGAAGAACAGCTCGGCCGGGTCGTATCCGGGCTTGCGGTGGATCTCCACCAGCCGGGCGAAGTCCGGCGCACGCTCGTCGTCGAGCCAGTAGTAGTAGGTGAACCATGCCTCCGGCTCGGCGACCAGGACGAGATCGCCGGCCCGCTCGTGGTCCAGTCCGTAGGCCGCCTTCTCCTCCTCCCCCAGCACCTCGGCGACGCCGGGCAGCTCCGCGCACACCTTGCGGACCAGGGGCAGGTCCGCCGGATCGTCGACGTAGACGTGCGCGACCTGGTGGTCGGCGACGGCGAACGCGCGCGACGTCCACGGGTCCAGGTACTCCATGCCGGCCTGCGTGTGCACGCGCAGCAGGTTCTCGCGGCGCAGCGCCCGGTTGATGTCGACCGGGCGGCTGGCCCGTGTAATGCCGTACTCCGACAGCGCCACCACGGTCGCGCCGCGCCTGCGGGCCGCGTCGAGCAGCGGGCCGAGCACCGCGTCCAGCTTCGCCGCGGCGGACGCGGCCTTGCGCCCGTCGGGGCCGAACCGCTGCAGGTCGTAGTCGAGGTGCGGCACGTACACCAGCGTCAGGTCCGGGTCGTGGCGCTCCATGATGTGCTGCGCGGCCTGGCAGATCCACTGCGACGAGGGCAGGCCCGCGCCCGGCCCCCAGTAGGTGAACAGCGGGAACTCACCGAGGGCGGTGGTGAGTTCGTCGTGCAGCTCCGGCGGGTCGGTGTAGCAGTCGGGGTCCTTGCGGCCGTCGGCGTGGTAGACGGGGCGCGGGGTCACCGTCCAGTCGGTGGCCGCTCCCATGGCGTACCACCAGCAGATGTTGGCGACCGTGTATCCGGGGTGGCGGCGGCGTGCCGCGTCCCACAGCTTGTCGCCGCCCACGAGCTTGTTGTGCTGGCGCCACAGCAGGACCTCGCCGAGGTCGCGGAAGTACCAGCCGTTGCCGACGATGCCGTGCTCGCTCGGCGGTGCGCCGGTGAGCAGCGTGGCCTGCACGGAGCAGGTGACGGCGGGCAGCACCGGGGCGAGTTCGGCCTGCCAGCCCGTGCGGGCGATCGCGGCCAGCCGCGGCATGTGCTTGAGCAGACGCGGGGTGAGCCCGACGACGTCGAGGACGACGAGGGGAGTGGGTCGGGGGGTCACTGGATCATCTCCCTCACGGGTTGTTCGCGCAGCCCCAGAGCGAGCAGCTCGTCGCGGGCGAACGCCACCTCGGCGGCGATGCCGTCGGCCAGCCCGCCGGGGGTGGTGGGACGCTGGTCGGGCGGCAGCACGTTCCAGGTGTACGTCTCCACCTCCAGGTGGTCGCACAGCGCCCGGTCGCCTCCGACGAGCAGGGCCAGCGCGCCGCGCAGCACGTCGAGCGTGGAGTGCAGCGGCGGCTGCGGGACGGCGTGCAGCGGCACGTGGTAGTGGATCCGCCACGGCCCGGAAAAGCCCGCGTCGAGCGCCTCGCCCAGATCGTCGGCGGCATGCCCGGCGGCGGACCGGGTCTGGTGCAGGAACCGGGGCTCGGCGTACCCGCGCAGCGCGGCGGACGTCGCGGCCTGTTCCGGATGGTCGGCGCCGAGGGCGGCGGACACCTGCACCTTCACCACGGGCAGGCCCGCCGCGGCCAGCCGGGCCAGCGCGGCGCCCGGCTCCTCCCAGCCGCACGCCAGGTGGGCGAGGTCCAGGCACACCCCGAGGTAGCGGGTGTCGATGCCGGACAGCCCCTCGGCCACCTGCTCGGTCGTCTCCAGGACACAGCCGGGTTCCGGTTCGAACCCGACGCGGATCAGCCGCCCGGTCCGCGCGTGCACGGCCTGAAGCCCGTCCGCCAGTTCGGCGAGCCGCCCCTCGGCCGCCGCCCTGTGCCGGGCCGTCCAGGGCGTGCGCCAGGCCAGCGGCAGGGTGGACACCGAGCCGCGGGCGGCGTCGTCGGGCAGCAGTGCGGCCAGCACCCGCGCCAGGTCGAGGGTGTAGGCCATGCGGTCGTCGCTCAGCCAGTCCGGCCGGTACACGTCGTGCTTGACCACGGGGGCGTGGAAGGCGCGGTAGGGGAAGCCGTTGCAGGTGACCACCTCCAGTCCGCGCGCGTCCAGGTCGCGGCGCAGCTGCTCCACCGCGGCGGGGTCGGCGGCGAGCTGCGCGGCGACGGGCGCGGCGAGCCACAGTCCGACGCCGAGCCGGTCGGCGCCCAGGGCCCGGCGGGCCGGCACCGCGTAGGTGTCGAGCTGCCCGACGATCTCCGCGAGTTCCTCACCGGCGTGGACGTTGGTGCAGTAGCCGAGGTGGACCGTCTGCCCGTCGCGGTGGAGCAGCCGCATCAACTGCCTCCGCGGGCGATGGAGTTGCCGGCGAACGCCGAGGCCGGCTCGCCCGCCTCGGACGACCGGGACGCCTCGGACGCCTCCGCCGACAGGTCCAGGCGCCCGGACTGCCCGTAGAACTCCACGGGGTTGCGCCACAGCACCCGGTCCACGTCGTCGTCGGTGAACCCGGCGGCCAGCATGGCCTCGCCGGTGGCGCGGGTGAGCAGCGGGTCGCTGCGGCCCCAGTCGGCGGCGGAGTTCACCAGCATCCGCTCCGGCCCGTACTCGCGCAGGATCGCCGCCATGCGGTCCGGTGACATCTTGGTGTCCGGGTAGATGGAGAACCCCATCCAGCAGCCGCTCTCGGCGACCTGGCCGACGGTGACCTCGTTGAGGTGGTCGACGACGACCCGTCCGGGGGCGATGCCCGACTCCTTGACGACGTCCAGGGTGCGCCGGGTGCCGTTCTGCTTGTCGCGGTGCGGGGTGTGCACGAGCACCGGCAGATCGTGCTCGACGGCCAGCTGGAGCTGGACCGCGAACACCTCGTCCTCTTCCGGGGTCATCGAGTCGTAGCCGATCTCGCCGACCGCGACGACGCCGTCCCTGGCCAGATAGCGCGGCAGCTCGCCGAGCACCTCGCGGCAGCGCGGGTCGTTGGCCTCCTTGGGGTTCAGCGCGATGGCGCAGTAGTGGCGGATGCCGAACTGGCTCGCGCGGAACGGCTCCCAGCCGGTGAGCGCGTCGAAGTAGTCGAGGAAGGACCCGGCGTTCGTGCGGGGCTGGCCGAGCCAGAAGGCCGGCTCGACCAGTGCGCGCACCCCGGCCGCCGCCATGCGCTCGTAGTCGTCGGTGGTCCGTGAGGTCATGTGGATGTGTGGGTCGAAGATGCGCATCAGACTGCCTTCTCCTTGTCCTCGCCGGACCGTGCGGGTGCCCGGTCGCCGATCAGCGCCAGCAGGACGGTCGCGTCGTCGGGCAGGCTCCGTCCGGCGGCCCGCCGTTCGTCGTCCAGGTCGGCCAGCATCCGGGCCAGTTCACCGTCGGCACGCCGGTCCAGGTCGGCCACCGCGGTCAGCGGTATGTCCATGAACACGCACTTGAGCACGGCCTGCCGCCACATCCCGTCGTCGAGGTGACGGGCGCCGGGGCCGACCGCGGCGGCGATCAGCCGCGGGTCGTTGGTGCGGAGCGCGTCGTGCAGCAGGTCCACCGCGGCGGAGCCGATGTCCAGGTGCGCCAGGGCGCGCAGCACCGCGCGCCTCTCGGCCGCGGCACCGTTCCAGTACAGCGCGGTGACCTGCTCGGCCAGTGCGGCGCCGTGCAGGGGCAGCGCGGTCAGCAGCAGGACGCGGGCCGCGTCGTCGACGGTCCAGCCCGCCAGTTCGGGGCCGGGGTCGGTGAGCTCGTCGCGGCCGCACTTGCGGCCGGCGGCGGGGAACAGCGCGGCGACGGCGGCCGGGTCCTGTGCCACCCGCCGCTCGGCGTCGTGCAGCCACGCCGGGTCGGCGACCTGCTCCTTCAGCACGTCTGCGAGATGTCCGCCGGTCACCTTGGGACCTCCTCCGCTTCATGGACTTCGGCCAGGGCCTCGGCCGCGGCGCGGGCGGCGGTGAGGAACTCCAGCGACGCGCGCGCGACCGAGGGTGCGGCGTGGGAGTGGCGGGGCAGCTCCACGGCCGTCAGCCCGCCGTATCCGGTGTCGGCGAGGGCGCGCAGCGCGGCCGGGAAGTCGACCTCGCCCGTGCCGAACTCCAGATGCTCGTGCACATCCCGCCGCATGTCGTCGATCTGCACGTTGACCAGGTGCGGGCCCGCCTTGGCGACACAGTCGGCCACCGGCAGGGGTTCGACGCAGCGGCAGTGCCCGATGTCGAGCGTCAGGCCGAAGCCGTCCGGCGCGCCGAGTCTGCCGCGCAGCGTGAACCAGTCGTCGATCGTCTCCACCAGCATGCCGGGTTCGGGTTCGAAGCCCAGCCGCACACCGGCGGCCTCCGCTACGGCCACCACCTCGTCGCAGCCTCGCACCAGGCGGTCCCACGCCTGGGCGTGCGGCACCGCGGCGGGCCGGACGCCGGCCCAGAAGGAGACGGCCTCCGCCCCGAGGTCCGCTCCGATACGGACGGCCCGCCGCAGGAAGTCGAGCCGGGCCGCGGGTTCGTCGTCGAGCAGGGTCGGGGCGTGCTTGTGCCAGGGGTCGAGCAGGTACCGGGCGCCGGTCTCGATGACGACGGCGAGCCCGAGCCGGTCCAGCCGGGCCGCCAGGGCGTCGACCCGGCGGGGCAGGTCCGGCCCGAACGGGTCGAGGTGGTGGTGGTCGAGGGTGAGCGCGACACCTTCGTAGCCGAGGTCGGCGATGACGGTGAGCGCGTCCTCCAGCCGGTGGTTGGAGAACCCGTTGGTTCCGTAGCCGAAGCGCACGCCGGTGCCTGCCGGGGCGCTCATGTGGGCGACACCTTGGCGGCCAGGAGCCGGCCGATGGGTGCGCAGGCGGCCACCATCGCGGCGGCGACGGGCCGCGCCGACCGTGCGACGAGCGCGCCCTGCAGCGTCGGCAGGCCGGTGATGCCGGCCGCGACCGCCGCCCGGACGTTGCCGGCGTCCGGGGTGGCCAGCGCCCGGACCTGGGCGTCGCCGTAGCCGGACGCGTACCAGGCGGCCAGTGACCCCACCAGCCCGGGCCGCGGTGCCCGTCCCGAGGCGGCGAGGGCCACCCCGGCGGTCGCGGCCAGCGTCGCGCCCGGCAGCAGGCGGCTGCCGCCGGTCACTTCGCGGCGCGAGAGAGCGGTGACCGTGTAGGTGTGCGCGGCGACGGTGAGCGCGGGGGCGAGCGCGCGTCGCCAGCCGTCCCGGCGGGCGCTCGCGCCGAGGAGCACGTCGAGTCCTCGGCAGGCGGCCATGGCGGCCGGGCCGGCCGCGGTGCCCTTCAGCTTCAGGTCGTACGCCCACACCGCGCCGGTCAGCGGCACGGCCACGGCGAGGGCCCGACGGCCGCCGGCCAGGTGGGCCAGCGCGAGACCGGCCGCGCTGAGTCCGGCGGCGACGCCCAGGGCGGCACCGGCCGTGACCCGGCCGGACGGGATCGGCCGGCCGGGGCGCTCCTCGGCGTCCAGGTCCCGGTCCGCCCAGTCGTTGGCCGCCATGCCCGCCCAGTACAGGCAGACCGCGGCCGCGGACAGTCCGGCGGTGCGCGGCCCGAGGTCGCCCGCGGCGGCGGCGCCGGCCACGGCGTCGCCGGGCACCGACAGGGCGGCGGGCGCGCGGACCAGTTCCATGAGGTCGCGCGTCGTGGTCATCGGCCGCCGCCGGGTCGGGCCCCGAGCCCGGCGAGGTAGGTGCGCAGCGCGTCCCACTGGGCGTGCAGGGCGTGGTCGACGTCGCCGAGCGGGTCCTTGAAGAAGTAGGCGAGTGCTTCCAGCGGTCCGGTCTGCCCGGCCGCGTGCGCGGCGGCGGTGATCCGGGCCAGGTCCAGGACGAGGGGTGCCGCGAGGGCCGAGTCGCAGCCCTGCCAGGTGAACTGCAGGCACATCCCGGTGCCGAGGAATCCGTCGAACGTGATCAGGTCCCACGCCGTCTTGAAGTCGCCGATGTCGGCCACGTAGTCGATGCGGGTGTCGCCGTCGGGGGCGTAGCCGAGGGTCTCGTGCAGCACGCGCTGCTTGCTGGCCGTCTTGGCCGCGTTGGCGTGCGGGTCCGTCAGGCTGGCGCCGTCTCCGCCGCCGAGCAGGTTGATGCCGGACCATGAGCGGACCGCGAGGTTGCGCATGGCGAACATGGGGGCGAGCACCGACTTCAGCAGTGTCTCGCCGGTCTTGCCGTCGTGGCCGGCGTAGGGCAGGCCGCGTGCGGCGGCGAGTTCGGCGAGGGCCGGCAGCCGGGCGCCGGTGGAGGGGGTGAAGTCCACGTAGGGGCAGCCCGCCTCGAACGCCGCGTAGGCGTACAGGGAGCTGGGCGGCAGGACGTCGCCCGGCGCGGCCAGCGCGGAGACCAGCGTGCCGAGGTCGGCGTGCGCGGGGTGCTCCGGGGGCGCGGGCTCGGTGGAGGACACGTTGACGACGACGACCCGGTCGAGGCCGTGCCGTGCGGCGAACGCCTTGATGTCGTCGGCGATCTGCGCCGCGTCCTCGGCCTGGGTGGCGCCGGCCGGGGCGGGCCGCAGGTTCGTCTCGACCTCGTCGAGGTCCTGCGCCAGCGCCTGCACCAGCCGGCCGGGCACGATGCCGGCGGCGGCCAGTTGCTCGGCCTTCTTGGCCACCGGGATGGTGGCCACGTCGTGACCGCCGAAGACCAGGTCCCCGAAGCCGGGCAGCGCCGAGGCGTCCAGCGCGGGATGAGCGGTCACGCAGCCCACCGGGTCGGCCAGACCGGCGCGCAGCGCGAGCGCTCCGATCACGCTGGTGGTGGCGACGGATCCGCGGGCACCGATGAGCCAGATGCCAGCACGCACGTTGTCTCCTTCGATCACGAGCACGGTGGGTGTTGCGGTCTTCGCCGCGGGCCGGGCCGGGGGCACGGCCCGCGACGAGACGACCGGAGGGGATCAGCCGATCTTGACGACCTCTCCGGCACCGACCGCCGGGTAGATGTTGGAGCTGGTGCAGGCCGGGGCGTCCGTGCAGGCCGGCCACATCATGGTCTTGCTGGCCACGTAGATGGAGCCGTCGGCACCGGCCGCGAAGCCCGTCGGCGCGAACAGCTTGCCGTCGGCGAGGACCGTGCGGGAGTTGTCCTCGTGGTTGATCTGGATGACGTTGCCGATCGGGTCGCCGGTCGGCAGGAAGCCGGTGGTGTCGAACTGGACGACGTAGAAGTCACCGTTGGCACCGAAGCCACAGCCGCCGATGGCGCTGAAGCCCTTCTGCCAGACCTTCAGCTTCCCGGTCTTCGGGGAGTAGCGGTAGATGTTGGCCGCGGTCGCGGAGTTGCCGTGACCGGTGATCTGGCCGATGTACACCGCGCCGTCGGGGCCGACGTCGAGGCAGGTGGGCACGGCGTCGGTGCCGGCGGGCGTCCTGGGGATCCAGGAGAGGACCTTGGTGCGGCCCTTACGGTCGATGGAGCTGAGCGTGTTGGCGCCCGCGTCCACCATGTAGAACCCGCCACCCGGCTTCGTGGTCAGCGCGTAGGGGTTGGTGGCCGGGTAGGTGTTGGACAGGTCCGGGTGCTCCTCGGTCCACTTCCAGTTCACCGTACCGGGGCGCGCCACGACCTTGCGCTGACCGTCGGTGATGTCCATGACCGTGCCGTACTGCTCCTTGAGCGTCTTCTCCAGGTCGTCGGGCAGGACCTCGGGGACCTGCTCCTCCGAACCGGCCTGGAGCGTGTAGATGTGACCGTTACGGCCGACGGCGATGCCGTTGGGGCCGATGGTCTCTTCCTGGTTGAACGCGTTCGGCAGGTTCTCGGCGATCCGCACCGGCTTGCCGGAGGAGACGTCCGCGACCGACGCGGTGGTGCCGTAGCACTGGGTGGCGAAGCCCGTTCCCCGGCACGCGGTGGGGGTGGGCCCCATCTCGGTGACCAGAAGACGGCCGTCCTTGGTGAAGGCCAGGCTCCGAGGAGAGTTCAGCCCGCGGGCCACCACGGTGACCGGCGCGTCGCTGGTGAGATGTCCGGTCACACGGGGCGACTTCTTCGGGGCGGCCTCGGCGGCCTGCCCCGTAGGTGCTCCCAGACCGACGAGCGCTGCTAGGGCCGCCGCACCGGCGGCCAGCGTCCTGCTCGTTTTGAGACGCATCTTGGCCTCATTCCCTCCGAGTCGAGTGGAACCACGACTTGCTGACTGGTGTGCACGACAGGACGCACCGGGACCGACTCGCACTGTTGCGACATGACCCGCTCCCTGCATCGTGTTCAGGCGCCTCAGCATCGGTGATGTGGCTTGTTTGCGGCTGTCGATCGAGTTGGCGCCGACTTGGCGGCAGGCCGGAGCGGCAAACCGGGCGGCAGGTCAGAGGCCGGAAGAGCCGGTGTCATGGGGTGCGTGAACGTTCACGGGATCCCCGGTGCCACCGGCCGTGATCCAAGGACGAGGGCGGCCCGAGGACCCGGCCGTGTCCCTCACGGCCGGGAAGTTGGCGAGATCTGATCTGCGACCCGGTCGCGGTCCGAGGGGCGTCCGGCCGGCGAAGGCCCCGGTGGGACAAGCCGACGCCCATCGATCCTCCAGCGGAGTTCGAGGGGGGTGCCCGACTCTGGGCCGCGGGACGCAGCGTAGAAGGGCGCGGCCGGACGGCATCGCTTCGTGCCGTGTCCCAGATCGGATCGCTCTGTGACGTCTTCCGGATTTTACGCGTGGAGGTTCGAATGTCCGAAGCCGCTGATGTCGAGCGTGTGTATGCGGCCATGGAGGAAGCGGCTGCGCTTCTGGGCGTGACCCCCGCACGCGAGAAGATCTATCCGCTGCTCACCACGTTCCAGAGCACCCTCGCCGAGGGCGGCAGCGTCATCGTCTTCTCCATGGCGAGCGGGCGGCACTCCACCGAGCTGGACTTCAGCATCGGGCTGCCGGGCAGCCTGGGCGACCCGTACGCCACCCTGGTCGACAAGGGGCTGTTCCCGGCCACCGGCCACCCGGTGGACGATCTGCTCGCCGACACCCAGAAGCACCTTCCGGTCTCGATGTTCGCCATCGACGGCGAGGTCACCGGCGGCTTCAAGAAGACCTACGCCTTCTTCCCCACCGACAACATGCCCGGCGTCGCCGACCTGAAGGCCATCCCCTCGATGCCGCCGGCCCTGGCCGAGAACGCGGAGCTGTTCGCCCGCTACGGTCTGGACAAGGTCCAGATGACGTCGATGGACTACAAGAAGCGCCAGGTCAACCTCTACTTCAGCGAGCTGAGCGCGAAGACCAAGGAGCCGGAGACCGTCCTGGCGCTGGTCCGTGAGCTGGGCCTGCATGTGCCGGACGAGCTGGGGCTGGAGTTCTGCAAGCGCTCCTTCTCGCTCTACCCCACCCTCAACTGGGAGACCGGGAAGATCGACCGGCTGTGCTTCGCCGTCATCTCCACCGACCCCACGCTGGTGCCGTCCAAGGACGAGGGCGACATCGAGAAGTTCTACAACTACGCCACCAAGGCGCCGTACGCGTACGTGGGCGAGAAGCGCACCCTCGTCTACGGGCTCACGCTGTCGCCCACGGAGGAGTACTACAAGCTCGGCGCGTACTACCACATCACCGACGTCCAGCGGCGGCTGCTGAAGGCGTTCGACTCGCTGACGGACTGACGCCTTTCGGCGGGCAGGACAAAGGGGCGGTCCCGGCGGACCGCCCCTTGCGCATGTCCGCCGCCGCTCGGAGCGCGGCGGCTCAGTGCAGGATGACGATGTCCAGGCCGGTCAGATCGGCGCGGATGTCGATGTTGGTGATCAGGCCGTCGGCGATGTCGAAGCGGAACACGGCCTGCGGCACGCCGGCACGGACGTAGGCCAGGCCGGCGGACCCGTCGATGAGGGCGGGCACCGGGGCCCAGGACAGCTTGGAGAAGGCGCGGGTGACGGCGTCGGCGCCGCGGATCTCCTCGGTCAGGCCCATGCCCGTGGCCATCCCCATGCCCGTGTCCATGCCCCGGCGCACGGCCGCCTGGTCGGCGCGGACCACGATGTCGGGGGCGAGGATGGACAGCAGCGCCTCGAAGTCGCCCTCGCGGGACGCGCTGAGGAATGCCTGCACGAAGTCGGCCTTGCCGGCCTGCGAGGCTTCGGCGCCGAGGTCGTGGACCGGCGTGCTCTTCGGAACCGGTGTGCTCTGCGGGGCGGGTGCGCTCGGCGGGACCGCGGCGGCGGCCTCCGGTGCGATGCCCTGCCGCTGGAAGCGCCGGCGGGCGCGGCTGGCCAGCTGGCGGACCGCGGCCGGACTGCGGTCGAGGATCGGTGCGATCTCGTCGAAGGGCACCGCGAACATGTCGTGCAGGACGAACGCCAGCCGCTCGGCGGGGGTGAGCGTGTCGAGGATGAGGAACATGGCGGCACCGACCGACTCGGCGAGCAGCGCCTCCTGCTCGGGGTCGGCCGCGTCCGTCTCGCGGAGGTGCGCGGACTCGGTCTCGGGGGTGTCCACCAGGTCCTCGCGGCGGGACTTGCGGGACTGGAGCATGTTCAGCGACACGCGGGCCACGATGGTGGTGAGCCAGCCGCTCATGTTCTCCACCTCGCTGGCGTCCGAGCGGGTGACCCGGATCCAGGCTTCCTGGACGGCGTCGTCCGCCTCGGCCATCGAGCCGAGCACCCGGTAGGCGACCGCCCGCAGCCGCGGACGGTCGGTTTCGAATCGGTCGGCCAGCCAATCGTTTTCGTTCATCAGGTCGCTTCCTCCCGGCAGTGCCTCGCCTGTGTGACAAGCAGCAGCCGCCAAGTGTGACGGGCCGCCGGGCGCACAGGGCTCCTCCGCGCTCGAGGATCCCCCGTGATGTGCTCAAGGCGGTGCCGCCCGGACGCGGCCGCTGCCCCGAGGCCGGTCCTTTCCCCCGCCGCGGCGGACCGGCGACCTCGGCCGCCGCGGTCCCCCACCGAAGCCCTGATGCGTGCCGCCGGCCGCCGTACGAGGCGCCCGATCGGGGTGGATCAGAAGAGCCGGTACGAGCCGATGGGGGTCAGCTGCTCCATGGTCAGCGGCTCGGCGATCCAGTCGCCCTTGAGTTCCGCCATCACGTCGGTGAAGGCGGACAGGGCGGCGAGGGGATTGGCGTCGTCGTCCTCGAGATCCACCAGCAGCAGGAAGGTCTCGCCGTCCTGGAGCTTGCACCAGGTGTAGCGGACGCCCTTCGGCTGGGCGGCCTCGATGGCCGCGAACATCTCCTTGCCCGCGGCCTCCATCTCGGCGACCTTCTCGGGCTTCACCTTGGCGCGGAACATCCGCACGCTCATCAGCACTCTCCTTCGTCGCGGTGCACGGGTTCTTCTGCGCCCCGCCGGACATACGGACCGGCGGCGAACGCTCCGATGCCCCCTCGGCGTACCGAAGGGGCATCGTGGTGGGACCGTCAGGTGCCGGCCAACGCGACCGAGGGCACCCGCCGTTCGGCGGGTCCGGGCGCGGGGGAGGCGGCCGGTGACGGCCGTACGGGTGCGAGCCACGCCGTTCCCCGAGGCCCGGCGGGGCGGGCCGGCTTCGCGACGGCCCGGGGGTCGGGCCGCCACTCCAGCGACGGCGCCTGGTTGAGGATCTGCTTCTCCAGGAGTTGCAGCGCCGGCCTCGGGTCGATACCCAGTTCCTCCGCCAGCCGTCTCTGGTTGGTGCGCAGCACCGCGAGCGCGTCGGCCTGCCGGCCCGCCCGGTACAGGGCGAGGCTCAGCAGCTCGCAGCCGTACTCGCGCAGCGGATGGGCCTGGACGAACGCCTCCAGCTCGGCCACCGCGACCTCGTGGGCGCCGACCGCGAGCAGTGCCGCGCAGCGCCCCTCGACCACCGACAGCCGCAGCTCCTCCAGCCGCGACACGTCCGGTCGCATACGGCTGGTGTCGGCCACCTCGGCGTATGCCTGTCCGCGCCACAGCGCCAGCGCCGCCTCGAACTCGTCCACCGCGCGCTGCGGGTCGCCCTGGTCCAGCGCCTGCCAGCCGGCGACGGCCCGCTCGTTGAAGTGGTGCACGTCCACCTCGACAACACGGCTGTCCAGCAGATAGCCGCGGCCGTAGGTACGGAGCACCATCGGCGGGGTCCGGGGCGCGCGGCCCGGCTCCAGCATGCGGCGCAGGTTGGCCACGTACGCCTGGAGCGAGGCGATCGCCGAGGGCGGCGGGTTCCCGGCCCACAGTTCGTCGACGATCACGTCGACGGCCACCGGCTCTCCGACCTTGCCGACGAGGAGGGCCAGCAGTGCGCGCTGCTTGGGTGCTCCGGGGTCGACGAGGCGGCCGCCGACGACGACCTCGATCGGTCCCAGTGCGCGGAACTCGACCATGGGGCACGGCTGTTCGGGGTTCCGGGGCGAGGGACGCTCGTCGTCCGCTCGCCGGGCCGGTGCGACCGCGGCGTTCCTGACCCCGCGCGTGACACCGTTCAAGAGTTCGAGTTCGCCGGCCACGTACACCCGCAGTGCCTCGTTGGTGCGGCGCAGCTCCCGAACCTCACGCTCCAACTCCGCGATGCGCCACGCGTCCAGATTGCCGGGCTCGTTCGCCATCCGTGAACCCCCATCTCCATGGCCTGATGTGGTCGCCCGGCCGGGCGGGCGGCGGTGCCGGCCAGGCCGTATCGGTCATCCATGTCCCCTTCGCGGCGTTGGGCAGGCGATGCCTCCGCCACTGCTGCGCGACCCTACGGACCGAGCGTATGCGCGCCAAGCCACCACCATGTTTGGGCCAAGCCATCGCCAAGCGGTCCTTGAGTCACACTCAGGGGGGCGCGAAGACGAGGGCGGACACACAGAGAAAGGGAGAGGGGGCGACGGCCCGACGGCCCTGTCCCAAGGCCGTGGTTCAGGTCACTTCGGCGGAGAGTTGGCGCCGACGGAGGCCCCGTGTCACTATCTACCCACGCCTACCCTGCCCAAAATTGGCCTGTGAGGCAGTGGATCGCGTGTCGTGCCCGCCGGTCTGCACAGACGGACCGTGTCCCTGAGCGCAGGGCGCCAGTCTTCCGCATCCGACCAACCGCTCGTGTCAGGTGCTGTGCGTCGACGGCCTCGCCGTCCTTCGCCGGCGTAGCGCCGGGCTCTCGATCGACCGGCCCGCGAACGTCCCCGATCACCTACGGCGGTCGGTGCTCCGTGCCCTCACGAGGGCGGCACCTCACACGTCCTGCTCCATCGCTTTCTCAGAACAGTGGACGAAGCGATCCCATGACCACGCGATCTCCGTGCAGAAAAGACAAAGGGAGCTGAGTGCGTTGACTCTACCGACCTCGGCTGAGGGGGTATCAGAAAGCCACCGGGCCCGCTCGGTCGGCATCGGTCGCGCCCACGCCAAGGCCATCCTGCTGGGAGAGCATGCGGTCGTCTACGGAGCGCCGGCACTCGCTCTGCCGATTCCGCAGCTCACGGTCACGGCAAGCGTCGGCCGCTCCTCCGGGGCCTCCGACAGCCAAGGTGGCCTGTCCTACACGATGACCGGCACGCCGTCGCGGGCGCTGGTGACGCAGGCGTCCGACGGCCTGCACCGGCTCACCGAGGAATTCATGGCACGCCTGGGCGTGACGGACCGGCCGCACCTGGACGTGATCCTGGACGGCGCGATCCCGCACGGCCGGGGGCTGGGCTCCAGCGCGGCCGGCTCACGCGCGATCGCCTTCGCCCTCGCCGACCTCTTCGGGCGCGAACTGGCCGAGAGCACGGCGTACGAACTGGTGCAGACGGCCGAGAACATGGCGCACGGCCGGGCCAGCGGCGTCGACGCGATGACCGTCGGCGCGTCCCGGCCGCTGCTGTTCCAGCAGGGTCGCACCGAGCACCTCGCCATCGGCTGCGACAGCTTGTTCATCATCGCCGACAGCGGTGTACCGGGCAGCACCAAGGAAGCCGTCGAGATGCTGCGCGAGGGCTTCACCCGCCACCCCGGCACACAGGAGCGGTTCGTCGGCCGGGCGACGGAACTGACCGAGGCCGCCCGGCAGGCCCTCGCCGACGGCAAGCCCGAGGAGCTCGGCTCGCAGCTGACGTACTACCACGAGCTGCTGCACGAGGCCCGCCTGAGCACCGACGGCATCGACGCGCTGGTCGAGGCCGCGCTGAAGGCAGGCAGCCTCGGCGCCAAGATCACCGGCGGTGGTCTGGGCGGCTGCATGATCGCACAGGCCCGGCCCGAGCAGGCCCGGGAGGTCACCCGGCAGCTGCACGAGGCCGGTGCCGTACAGACCTGGGTCGTACCGCTGAAAGGGCTCGACAACCATGCGCAGTGAACACCCGACCATCACCGTGCCCCGGCCGCAGGAGCAGGGCACCGCGTCACGCGCCACCGCTGTCGCGCACCCGAACATCGCGCTGATCAAGTACTGGGGCAAGCGCGACGAGCGGCTGATCCTGCCCTGCACCACGAGCCTGTCGATGACCCTGGACGTCTTCCCGACGACCACCGAGGTCCGGCTCGACCCGTCCGCCGAGCACGACACGGCCGCGCTCAACGGCGAGCCCGCCACGGGCGAGACGCTGCGCCGTATCACCGCGTTCCTGCAGCTCGTACGGGACATGGCCGGCAGCGGGCAGCGGGCCGTGGTGGACACGCGCAACACCGTGCCCACCGGCGCGGGCCTGGCGTCCTCCGCCAGCGGGTTCGCCGCCCTCGCCGTCGCGGCCGCCGCCGCCTACGGACTCGACCTCGACGACCGTGCACTGTCCCGTCTGGCCCGGCGCGGCTCCGGCTCGGCGTCCCGGTCGGTCTTCGGCGGCTTCGCCGTCTGGCACGCCGGCCCGGACACCGGCACCGCCGAGGAGGCCGACCTCGGCTCCTACGCCGAGCCGGTGCCCGCAGCCGACCTCGACCCGGCGCTGGTCATCGCCGTCGTCAACGCCGGCCCCAAGCCCGTCTCCAGCCGGGAGGCCATGCGCCGCACCGTCGACACCTCGCCGCTGTACCGGCCGTGGGCCGACTCCAGCAAGGGCGACCTGGACGACATGCGGGCGGCGCTGCTGCGCGGCGACCTGGAGGCGGTGGGCGAGATCGCGGAGCGCAACGCGCTCGGCATGCACGCCACCATGCTGGCCGCCCGCCCCGCCGTGCGGTACCTGTCGCCGGCTACCGTCACCGTGCTCGACAGCGTGCTCCAGCTGCGGCGCGACGGCATCGCCGCCTACGCGACCATGGACGCCGGACCGAACGTGAAGGTGCTGTGCCGCCGCACGGACGCGGAGCGCGTGGCCGACGTCGTCCGTGCCGCCGCGCCGGACGGCTCGGTCCTCGTCGCCGGGCCGGGACAGGGCGCCCGCCTGCTGAGCGAGGGCGCATGACGACAGGTCAGCGCACGGTGGTCCGGCAGGCGCCGGGCAAACTGTTCGTGGCCGGCGAGTACGCGGTGGTGGACCCCGGCAACCCGGCGATCCTCGTCGCGGTCGACCGGCACATCGCCGTCACCGTGTCCGACGCCGACACCGGCGCCGCCGACGTCGTGATCTCCTCCGACCTCGGGCAGCACGCGGTCGGCTGGCGCTGGCACGAGGACCGGCTCGTCCTCTGCGGCACGGACGACGGACAGCAGGCCCGCAGCGCGCTGGCCCACGTGGTGTCGGCGATCGAGACCGTGGGCCGGCTGCTGGGCGAACGCGGACTGAAGGTCCCCGCCCTGACCGTCTCCGTCAGCAGCAGCCTCCACGAGGACGGCAGGAAGTTCGGACTGGGCTCCAGCGGCGCGGTGACCGTGGCGACCGTCGCCGCCGTCGCCGCCTTCTGCGACCTCGAGCTGTCCACCGACGACCGGTTCCGGCTGGCCATGCTCGCCACCGCCCAGCTCGACCCCAAGGGCTCCGGCGGTGACCTCGCCGCCAGCACCTGGGGCGGCTGGATCGCCTACCAGGCGCCCGACCGGGCGTTCGTGCTCGACCTGGCCCGGCGCGTGGGCATCGACCGGACGCTCAAGGCGCCCTGGCCGGGGCACTCGGTGCGCCAACTGCCCGCGCCCGCGGGCCTCACGCTGGAGGTCGGCTGGACCGGGGAGCCCGCCTCCACCGCGTCCCTGGTGTCCGACCTGCACCGCCGCACCTGGCGGGGCAGCGCCTCGCACCAGCGGTTCGTGGAGAGCACCACCACCTGTGTGCGCTCCGCCGTCGCCGCCCTGGAGTCGGGCGACGGACCGGGCCTGCTGCACGAGATCCGCCGGGCCCGCCAGGAACTGGCCCGCCTGGACGACGAGGTCGGCCTCGGCATCTTCACCCCCAAGCTGACGGCACTGTGCGACGCCGCCGAGGCGGTCGGCGGCGCGGCCAAGCCCTCCGGGGCGGGCGGAGGCGACTGCGGCATCGCACTGCTGGACGCGGAGGCGTCGCGGAACATCACACACGTACGGCGACGGTGGGAGACGGCCGGGGTGCTCCCCCTGCCCATCTCTCCGGCCTTGGAAGGGATCGAGGAATGAGCAGCGCCCAACGCAAGGACGACCACGTCCGGCTCGCCATCGAGCAGCACCACGCGCACAGCGGACGCAACCAGTTCGACGACGTGACGTTCGTCCACCACGCCCTCGCGGGCATCGACCGGCCGGACGTGTCCCTGGGCACGACCTTCGCCGGCATCGAATGGCAGGTGCCGATCTACATCAACGCGATGACCGGCGGCAGCGAGAAGACCGGGATCATCAACCGGGACCTGGCCATCGCCGCCCGCGAGGCCGGGGTGCCCATCGCGTCGGGGTCCATGAACGCCTACCTCAAGGACCCGTCCTGCGCCGGCACGTTCCGTGTGCTGCGCGACGAGAACCCCGACGGGTTCGTCATGGCCAACATCAACGCCACCACGACGGTCGACAACGCGCAGCGCGCGATCGACCTGATCGAGGCGAACGCCCTCCAGATCCACATCAACACGGCGCAGGAGACGCCGATGCCGGAGGGCGACCGGTCGTTCGCGTCCTGGGTCTCGCAGATCGAGAAGATCGCGGCGGCGGTCGACGTCCCCGTGATCGTCAAGGAGGTCGGCAACGGCCTGTCCCGGCAGACCGTCCTGCTGCTCGGGGAGCTCGGTGTGCAGGCGGCGGACGTCAGCGGCCGCGGCGGCACGGACTTCGCCCGCATCGAGAACGGCCGCCGGGAGCTCGCCGACTACGCGTTCCTGCACGGCTGGGGGCAGTCCACCGCCGCCTGCCTGCTGGACGCGCAGGACGTCCCCCTGCCGCTGCTCGCCTCCGGCGGGGTGCGCCACCCGCTCGACGTGGTCCGCGCCCTCGCCCTCGGCGCCCGCGCTGTCGGCTCCTCCGCGGGCTTCCTGCGCACCCTGCTGGACGACGGGGTCGACGCGCTGGTCGTGAAGCTCACGACGTGGCTGGACCAGCTGGCGGCGCTGCAGACCATGCTCGGCGCACGGACCCCGGCCGACCTCACCCGCTGCGACCTGCTGCTCCACGGTGAGCTGCGTGACTTCTGCGCCGACCGGGGCATCGACACGCGTCGCCTCGCCCAGCGCTCCAGCTCCTTGAAGCCCCTCCACCAGACGACGGGAAGCACACGATGACGGAAACGCACGCCATAGCCGGGGTCCCGATGAGGTGGGTGGGACCCCTTCGTATTTCCGGGAACGTCGCCGAGACCGAGACCCAGGTCCCGCTCGCCACGTACGAGTCTCCGCTGTGGCCGTCGGTGGGCCGCGGGGCGAAGGTCTCCCGGCTGACGGAGAAGGGCATCGTCGCCACCCTCGTCGACGAGCGGATGACCCGCTCGGTGATCGTCGAGGCGACGGACGCGCAGACCGCGTACATGGCCGCGCAGACCATCCACGCGCGCATCGACGAGCTGCGCGAGGTGGTGCGCGGCTGCAGCCGGTTCGCCCAGCTGATCAACATCAAGCACGAGATCAACGCGAACCTGCTGTTCATCCGGTTCGAGTTCACCACCGGTGACGCCTCCGGGCACAACATGGCGACGCTCGCCTCCGACGTGCTGCTGGGGCACCTGCTGGAGACGATCCCGGGCATCTCCTACGGCTCGATCTCCGGCAACTACTGCACGGACAAGAAGGCCACCGCGATCAACGGAATCCTCGGCCGCGGCAAGAACGTGGTCGCCGAGCTCCTCGTGCCGCGGGACGTCGTCGAGAACACCCTGCACACGACGGCCGCCAAGATCGTCGAGCTGAACATCCGCAAGAACCTGCTCGGCACCCTGCTCGCCGGCGGCATCCGCTCGGCCAACGCCCACTTCGCGAACATGCTGCTCGGCTTCTACCTGGCCACCGGCCAGGACGCCGCGAACATCGTCGAGGGCTCGCAGGGCGTCGTCATGGCCGAGGACCGCGACGGCGACCTCTACTTCGCCTGCACCCTGCCCAACCTGATCGTCGGCACGGTCGGCAACGGCAAGGGCCTCGGCTTCGTGGAGACGAACCTCGCCCGGCTCGGCTGCCGGGCCGACCGCGAACCCGGGGAGAACGCCCGCCGCCTCGCCGTCATCGCCGCGGCGACCGTGCTCTGCGGCGAGCTGTCGCTGCTCGCGGCCCAGACGAACCCGGGTGAGCTCATGCGCGCGCACGTCCTGCTGGAACGCGACATCAAGACCGCAAAGGTTGGTGCATAGGGCATGTCCATCTCCATCGGAATCCACGACCTGTCGTTCGCGACAACCGAGTTCGTCCTGCCGCACACGGCGCTCGCCGAGTACAACGGCACCGACATCGGCAAGTACCACGTGGGCATCGGCCAGCAGTCGATGAGCGTGCCGGCCGCCGACGAGGACATCGTGACGATGGCCGCGACCGCGGCCGCCCCCATCGTCGAACGGCACGGCAAGAGCCGTATCCGCACGGTCGTGTTCGCCACGGAGTCCTCGATCGACCAGGCGAAGGCGGGCGGCATCTACGTCCACTCCCTGCTCGGGCTGGAGTCGGCCTGCCGGGTCGTCGAGCTGAAGCAGGCGTGCTACGGGGCGACGGCCGCCCTGCAGTTCGCCATCGGCCTGGTGCGCCGCGACCCCGCCCAGCAGGTCCTGGTGATCGCCAGCGACGTCTCCAAGTACGAGCTGGACAGCCCCGGCGAGGCGACGCAGGGCGCGGCCGCGGTGGCGATGCTGGTCAGCGCCGACCCGGCCCTGGTGCGCATCGAGGAGCCGTCGGGCCTGTTCACCGCCGACGTCATGGACTTCTGGCGCCCGAACTACCTCACCACCGCGCTCGTCGACGGCCACGAGTCCATCAACGCCTACCTCCAGGCCGTCGAGGGCGCCTGGAAGGACTACGCGGAGCAGGACGGCCGCTCCCTGGAGGAGTTCGCGGCGTTCGTCTACCACCAGCCGTTCACGAAGATGGCCTACAAGGCCCACCGCCACCTGCTGAACTTCAACGGCTACGACACCGACAAGGACGCCATCGAAGGCGCCCTCGGCCGGACGACGGCGTACAACAACGTCATCGGCAACAGCTACACCGCGTCGGTCTACCTGGGCCTGGCCGCCCTGCTCGACCAGGCGGACGACCTGACGGGCCGCTCCATCGGCTTCCTCAGCTACGGCTCCGGCAGCGTCGCCGAGTTCTTCGCCGGCACCGTCGTCGCCGGATACCGCGAGCGCCTGCGCACCGAGGCCAACCGGGAGGCGATCGCCCGGCGCAAGAGCGTCGACTACGCCACCTACCGCGAGCTGCACGAGTACACGCTCCCGTCCGACGGCGGCGACCACGCCACCCCGGCGCAGACCAGCGGCCCGTTCCGGCTCGCCGGGATCAACGGCCACAAGCGCATCTACGAGGCACGCTGACCGCACCTTCCGGGCCGTCGAGAGCGCGGGCGGCTCCCCACGCCGCGCGCGTTCGGCCCGTCGCCCGGCACGGGGTGCGCCACCACTGGCGGCGCACCCCGTGCCGGGCGCCTTCGCACAGATTCCACAACCACTTGAGGGGAGGGCAGCCGCATGACCGACGTCCGATTCCGCGTTTTCGGTACGGGTGCCTACGTACCGGAACGGATCGTCTCCAACGATGAAGTCGGTGCGCCTGCCGGGGTGGACGACGACTGGATCACCCGCAAGACCGGGATCCGGGAGCGTCGCTGGGCCGCCGACGACCAGGCCACCTCGGACCTGGCCACGGCCGCGGGGCGGGCCGCGCTGGAGGCCGCCGGCATCACGCCCGAGCAGCTGACCGTGATCGCGGTCGCCACCTCCACGCCGGACCGCCCGCAGCCGCCCACCGCGGCCTACGTCCAGCACCACCTCGGCGCGGCCGGCACGGCGGCGTTCGATGTCAACGCGGTCTGCTCCGGCACGGTGTTCGCGCTGTCCTCGGTGGCGGGCACCCTGGTGTACCGGGGCGGCTACGCGCTGGTCATCGGCGCGGACGTCTACTCACGCATCCTCAACCCGGCCGACCGCAAGACGGTCGTGCTGTTCGGGGACGGCGCCGGCGCGATGGTCCTCGGCCCGACCTCGACCGGCAAGGGCCCGGTCGTGCGGCGCGTCGCCCTCCACACGTTCGGTGGCCTGACCGACCTGATCCGGGTCCCCGCGGGCGGCAGCCGGCTGCCGCTGGCCAAGGAGGGCCTCGACGCGGGCCTGCAGTACTTCGCGATGGACGGGCGTGAGGTGCGGCGCTTCGTCACGGAGCAACTGCCGCAGCTGGTCAAGGGGTTCCTGCACGAGGCGGGGGTCGACGCCGCCGACATCAGTCACTTCGTGCCGCATCAGGCCAACGGTGTCATGCTCGACGAGGTCTTCGGGGAACTGCACCTGCCGCGGGCCACCATGCACCTCACGGTGGACACCTACGGCAACACGGGAGCCGCCTCCATCCCGATCACCCTCGACGCGGCCGTACGCGCCGGTTCCTTCCGGCCGGGCGAGCTCGTCCTGCTGGCGGGGTTCGGCGGCGGCATGGCCGCGAGCTTCGCGCTGATCGAGTGGTAGCGGCCTGCACCAGCACGGCGGCCCGCGTCGGCCGTCCCCGGCGCCGGGCCGGCGGTTCCCGGCGCTGAGCCGGCGGTTCCCGGCGCCGGCCCGCCTCTCGGGCCCCGGCCGGCGGGCCCGGTCCCGGCAACAGCTCAGGTGTCCGCCGCGACGGCTTCCCGAAGGGCCCGGGCGAGTTCCCGTACGCCCTTGTGCTCGTCCGAGGCCGTTCCCGCGAGCACCACCCGCGGCGGCCGGCCGTCGTCCTCCGCGATACGCCCGGCGAGATCGCAGGCGAGCACACCGGCCCCGGAGAAGCCGCCCAGCAGCAGGGACCGGCCGACCCCGTGCGCGGCCAGGGCAGGCTGCGCCCCGTCGGCGTCGGTGAGGAGCACCACCAGTTCCTGCGGACCGGGGTAGAGGTCGGACAGCCGGTCGTAGCAGGTCGCGGGCGCGCCCGGCGGCGGGATCAGACAGATGGTGCCCGCCTGCTCGTGCCCCGCCGCCCGCAGAGTGACCAGCGGAATGTCCCGCCCGGCCCCCGACACCTCGGCCAGACGTCGTGCGGCGGTGTCCTCCAGGAGCTTCAGGGCCTCACCGACGGTGGTGTACTCCCCCGCCGACGCGGACAGCGCCCGCAGCAGCATGGCGCACTGCGCCAGCAGTTCGGCGACCGTCCCCTCCTCGAAGAGGGCCCGGTCGTAGACCCCGGTCAGGACCAGGCCGCCCGCGCTGTCGTGGTGGGCGAGCAGCCCGATCGGCGGCACGGAGCGGGCCGGTACGGTGACCGGGAACTCGGCCCCGATGCCGTGGGCGGCGAGGTCGGCCTCCAGACCGTCCACCGGGTGCGGCGCGTCCTCGAAGACGACGACGGTGTCCGCGGCACCGCCGAAACCCCGCCGCGCCCAGGCCCGGATCCAGTCGCCGGGAACCCATTCGTAGGCGGCCATGTCCAGAGCGCGATCGCGCAGTTTCCGCAACAGGCCCGGCACGGTGGCCGCCGGATCCACCTCCACGTACATCGGCAGAGGATTGCGCAGCGGCCCCGGCATGCGGGCCGCGCCGTCGAAGAGGATGCCCCGCCCCGACACGGTCACGTCGAAACGGACCGGGGCCGGGCCGTCGGCGCCCGAACCCTCGTGGATCAGCATGGCCCACACGGCCTGCACCACGCTGCTCTCGGCGCATCCCCAGGTGCCCGCCCAGTGCGCGAGGCGGGTGGTCTCGACGGGGTCCAGGCGCAGCCGGGCGTGACCGATGCCGGTCCGGCCGGTGGGCGCGGTGTCCCGGCCCGGCCTGGACGCCGCGTCGTCGGGCGGCATGCTGTCCGCCCAGAACCCCTGGGCGGCCTCCGGGTCCTGGGCGGCGACCCAGGCCGTGTAGTCGCGCAGGTCGGGGCGGCGTTCACCGCCGGGCAGGGTGCCGCCCGCGAGATAGGCACGGTAGAACTCGCGCAACAGGATGTGCGCGCTGCGGGTGTCGAGCAGTGCCTGGTGGTACGTGACCAGGATCCACGTAGGGGCGACAGTGCCGCTCCGCACCCGCTTCCGCTCCAGCAGCGTCAGACGCAGTGCTCCGGGCCGGTGCAGGTCGAAGCCGCGCAGCCGGTCGCGCTCCAGCAGGGCGGACCAGTCGCCGTCGTGGAAGACCTGGCGGTCGATGTCCGGTACGACCCGCTCGTGCACGACGAGTTGCGGCTCGAGCCCTCCGGTGAACGCGGTGCGCAGCACCGACTCGCAGTCGTACACCGACTGCCAGGAGGCGGTGAAGCGGGCCAGATCCAGCGGGCCGTGCCAGGCCCACACGAGCTGTTCGACATGGCGTCCGGTGCCGGGCCGCGCATCGCCGCCCGCGTACAGCGCCGACTGCTGGGGGGTGGCCCGGAAGGCGGGCAGGATCCGGGCGGCGGGTGAGTCGGCCAGCTCCTCCAGCAGCTCCCGCAGCAGGCGGGCGAGTGCTCCGACAGCCGGGCCGGTGAGGCCGTCCGCGGGGTCGGTCACACCCGCGAGGCCCACCGACAGCCGGTCGTCCCGCACATGGGCGCGCACCTCAAGCCGGTGCGTGGGCCGGGCGGAGCCGGGCAGCGTTCCATCGGGGTCGTCGAGGAGCAGACACGCCTGCGCGGGCGCCAGTTCACGCAGAGCCCGGCGCAGCGACGGGTCGGGGCTCCATTCGCGGCACGCTCCGAAGCCCGCGCCGCCTCCGGCACGGCCTGCGCAGACGGCCAGGGAGTCGGCGAGAGCGGTCAGCTGACCGAGGGCGTCGAGCCCGGGCTCGAGGACGAGATGGACAGGGTACGGCTCGGTGAGGCGGCCCACGTGCCCGCCCAGGCCCCGGCGGTCGGCCCGCGGATCGCTGCGTACGTCGAAGGCGACCGCCTCCGTTCCCTGCCAGCGGGCCAGGGCCAGCGCGAACACGCCGGTGAGCACCTGCCCGGTGGTCAGCGCGAGCCGCCGGGCCAGACCGTGGGCGATCCGCTCGGTGGCCTCCTCCTCCAGCACGAACCCGGCCCGCCGCACCTCCCCCGACCCGGCGGCCCCTTCGGGTGCTTCAGGTGCTTCATGTGCTTCAGGTGCTTCGCAGGTTGCGGTCCCTCCCGCCCCGCCCGGCCCCGCCTCGGCCCCGCCCACCGGCCCGGCCGCGACGCCTTCCCCGCAGCCGCCCCCAGCCCCGTCGGCCGCATCCCGGCGCAGCGCCACCGCTCCGACGGCGACAGGCCCCTCGGCCACCTCCCCATACCCGGCAGCTCCGTCGGCGCCCGCCACCCGGCGCCGGTCGGCCGGCCGAGACCTGCGCTCGGCGACCAGGGCCCAGTGCTGCGCCTCGACGGCGTCACGGGCCAGCTCCCGCAGTTCGGCGATCCAGTCGGCCAGGCCGGCCGGTGCGGACCGCGGCCGCACCGGAACGGGCCCGCCGGCCGCGCCGAGGGCGGCGGTCAGGTCGTCCAGCAGAGCGCGCCGGCACGCGGCGTCCACGGCGACGGCGTGCACGACGACGGCGAGCCGGTCGGCGCGCGGCCCGATGGGACGGCGGTCCCTGGCCAGCAGGCCCCGCAGCTGGACGCCGGCGTACACGTCGAGCGTGCGGCCGGTCGTCTCCAGCAGTGCGGCGAAGCCTGCCTCATCGGCGAACTCCCCCTCCACCAACGGATCCTGGCCCCCCACGGCCCCGTCACCGGCCTCCACGGTGCGCCAGCCCTCCGCGGCGTCGAGGCGGGAGTGCAGCTGGGGGTGGGCGGCCACGACGGCACGCAGCGCCTCGCGCAGCGCCCCGGCGTCCGGCGCGACCACGGTGTCGACCAGCAGCACCTCGTAGCGGTGCCCGATCGGGCAGGTGAGGGCCGCGTGCTGGGCGGGGGTGAGCGGGAGGTCGGCGGCCGGTGGCGGCTGGGTGAGCCGGTCGGCGACGCGGCCGGCGACGAGCGCGGCGAGCGCCCCTTGCGACGCGGAGAACCTCAGCGTGTGCCGGTCGGGGCCGTGGCGCAACAGCCGGTGCTGTAAGGAGGGTCGGTCGGTGTCCTCGGCGGTCAGCTCGCCCATGAGGTGTTCCAGGGCGGCGGCGTCGAGCGGCCCGTGCAGCCCGACGTCCCACGGCGCGGGAGGGCGCCCGGGGTCGACGACGACGGAGATCGGCTCGTTCGATAAGTGGCGAGGAGTCATGATGTCCTGGGGTGCGCGGTCCGCTGCGCGTGGCCGGGTACCCTCCTTCTCCCTTCTGCGGGCGCGAGACGAGCATGCGGGGCTCGGGAACGGCCCGGGCGCCGTGCCCAGGTGCGGCAGAGTCCGGGAGTCGCGCGCAGGCCCGGCGTGGCCGGAGGGAAAGGTGCGGGTGCGGCGTCGGCGGCACACGGAAGCCGGGACGGGCCGTCCTGGCTCGTACCCCATTGCCTCTCCCCCATGACGGCCTCCTGGCCTGTCTGCGTCCACAACGGTCGGGAAGCGCCACATTAAGGGCAGTGCGCGGCCGAAGTCCGTTTTCCCGAGCGGGTATGCAGCCGAGTACGACCGGAGCCCGAGCGTGGCAGGCGACGACGTGCTTCTTGCGAGCCGTTCATGGGGGGAGCGACGACGGTGGCCGACCCCTCGCGGAGGGGCCCGACCACGCCGTGACCCCGGTCCGACCGGAACGCGAGCGGACTCCGGGCGGCTGGGGACGAAGAGGCGGAGCAGCCCGGGCGGGTGCCCGGGACGGGTCGGTCAGCCGACGGGTGCCGGTTCCTGCACGAGCCGGCGGACGGCACGGCAGGCCCGGCCCAGCAGCCGGGGCAGTTCATGGTCGCCGCGTGCGGCGAGGTGACGTCCGGGGACGGTCCGCTCCAGGACCGGTCCCTCGGTCCGTCGCCGCCAGCTGTCGGCTGTGGTCTGCGCGGCCGCCGGGTCGTCCTGGGGGGCGACGACGAGCACCGGGGTGGTGAGCGGTCCGGCGGTGGAGGCCGTGTCGAGCGCCTCGTCGAGGTCCTGGGCCAGCTCCAGCTCGGCGCGCAGCACGGGCAGCATGGCCTGCAGCCAGACCCCCTCGTCGCTGCCGAGCGGCACCGCCCCCTCCCCGCTGAGCGCATGCAGCAGTTCGGCGTCCGAGGCCCGGCGGGCATCGGGCAGCCCGGCGGAGGCAGGCGGCGCTGACCAGGCGCCGACGGCGAGGAACGCCGGGCCCGGCAGGCCCGCCTCGTGCAGGGCGCGCGTCACGGCGAGTGCCATCGTCGCGCCGGAGCCGTGGCCGTACAGGGCGTACGGGCCGGGGGCCGGGTCGGTGAACAGTGGCAGCACGTCCGCGAGCAGGGCCGCGTGCGTGGTCACCCGTGCTTCGGTGCGCCGCTGTGTGCAGCCCGGCAGAAGCACCGGTACCGGCTCCACGCCCGGTCCGACGTGCGCCGCCCAGTCGTCGAAAACGGAGACGCCCTCGGCGGAGTGTGCGAAGCAATGCAGCCGCAACGGCTGTTCGACCGACATGTGCACCCTCCTTTAGGTCCGCTCCTGGTACCACGGGGCGGGGTACGAGAATGGCCGTACGCTCTCGAACCGCACTTGAACCCAACCCGAGGCCCCACCCGCGTCCCACCGACGGGGCCGCCTGCCGTTTCCCTGCCCCGCCCCGTGCCCCCGGCGAGAACCACCGGTGCCCGACCGGCCACCGCCGGCCCGCAGCAGGAGACACAGTGCCCCGTCCGGTGACTCGCACCCCCCGCGGGACGCCAACTCCTAGGCCGCGTACCGGTCGAAGGTGGAGACGCGGCGCGGGCCGGCCACCACGTCGAGCTCCGGGTCGACCGCGAGCATGGCCTGCTGCAGCCGCTGGAGCTGCGGCGAGGGTTCCACTCCGAGCTCCTCTATGAGCCCTTCCCTGAGTCTGCGGTACACGTTCAGCGCCGCGGCCTGCCGTCCGGACCGGTACAGCGCCACCATCGCCTGCGCGTGCAGACCTTCGTGCTGGCGGTGACGGGCGATCAGGTCGGTGAGCTCGGCGATGAGCTCCGCGTGCCGGCCGAGCCGCAGATCGGCGTCGATACGCCGTTCCGTGGTCATCAGCCGGGACTCCTCCAGCCGCATCACCTCGATGTCCAGCACCGGCCCGAGTCGTACGTCGACCAGCGCGGGCCCCTGCCACAGGGCGAGGGCCTGCCGGTAGCAGCGGGCGGCCCGTTCGTCCTGCCCCTGCTCGAACGCCTCCTGGCCCTCGGCGACCAGACGCTCATAGGTGTGCACGTCCACGGACTCCGGCGGGATCTGCAGGAGGTAGCCGCCGTGCCGAGTGGCCAAAACGTTTTTCGCCGCACCCGGCGCATCGGAGCCCATCGCCGAGCCCAGGCACCGGCGCAGCTGCATGATGTACGTCTGCAGCGTGGTCATCGCGCTCTGAGGCAGTTCCGTGCCCCAGATCTCCTCCATCAGCGTCGATACCGGCACCACACGGCTGGGATACAGCGCCAGCAGGGCGAGAACCTGCCGGGGCTTTCCAGCGGTCGGGACGATCGAGTCCCCGTTCACGGCGGCACACAGCGGACCCAAGACCTGAATCTCCATGGTTCCCTCCGTTCGTCGTCGGGCACTCCCGATGGCGGAAAGTCGTCGGCGAGCTTGCACGCTAGCCGTACTCACACCGGAGGCATCGGTTCCTTCAGTGGCATTTGAGCAATCCTCGAACAACCGGACGGCAGGCGAATGCGCACTTGGGAACGCGGCGGGAGATGACCTCGACCGGGTGTGGGTTCCCGCGTTCAGGTGGTGCGCCGACGGCGCTCGACGATCTCGTCCGTCCCCTGGTCGACGGAGGTGTCGGGGCCGGACGCGAGGATCATGTCCCGGATCCGCCACAGGTCCGCCGACGGTTCGAGCCCGAGGTCCCGTACGAGAGTCGTGCGGATCCGCTGGTACGTCCTCAGGGCCTCGCTGCGCCGCCCGGAGCGGTGCAGGGCCAGCATGTACTGGCCGCAGAGGGTCTCGTGGGTCGGGTAACGGCTGACGAGGCCGGCGAGTTCGGCGACGAGGTCGCGATGGCGGCCGAGCCGCAGATCCGCGTCGATCCGCCGGTCGAGGGCGCTGAGCCGGGTCTCCTCCAGCCGCTTGGCCTCCACCTCCAGCTGCGCACCGGCCTGCACCCCGGCGAAGGCCGGCCCGGTCCACAGATCGAGCGCCTCCCGCAGCTGCTCCGCCCCGCCCTCCAGGTCACCCGCGTCCGTCAACCGCAGTCCGAGATCCGTGAGCCGCTTGAACTCGCGTACGTCGCTGATGCCGTCGGCACTGTCGAGGCGGTAGCCGCCCGGCACCGTGGCCAGGACGTCCTTGGCTGTGCGCCGCTTCCCCTCCGTCGCCGGGTCCTGCTCCAGGGCGGCGCCTATGAGTTCCCGCAGTTGCAGCACATAGGTCTGCAGGGTGGTGCGCGCGCTGCGCGGCGGTGTGGTGCCCCACAGCTCCTCGGTGAGGGAGGCGACGGAGACCACACGGTCGGCGTGGACCGCGAGGAGCGCGAGCACCTGGCGTGCCTTCGGGGCGGTGGGCGTGATGGAGACGCCGTTCTCCCGGACGTCCAGGGTGCCCAGCACCGAGATGTTCACGAGGCCTCCTGATGCCCGGGCTGTCACGAAACCAAACCGCACAACCCGTATGTATTTAGCCGAGGACAGGAATACCACAGGCAACACGCCGTCTCAACCTGCGCATGCCCCAGGGAAGTTGGAGCGAAGGCCGGGCGAGCCGGACATGCCTGGTCACAGCTTCCGTTCGCGGGCCGCGACCTGCGACGGGACGCCCACCGAGACGGTGGCCTGCCGCGGGGGGCCGGAGCACACCAGCGTGCCCACGGCCTTCCGATCGGTGAGCGGCAGCAACAGCAGCTCGCAGAACCGGGTGACGTTCTGCTGCGACAGCCAGAACGAGTCCTTGCCGCCCAGCACTTCCAGACCCACGGTCAGGACGACGATGACCCGGGCGGCGTCCACCCAGGACACCCCGTCCGCCAGGGCGCCGCCACGTGCGGCCCGGCGCAGGCTGTCCTCGACCCAGCGCTGCCACTCCTTGCGCAACGGGGAGGCTTGGCGGCGCGCGATGTCACCGGCGAGCTGGAAGCCGGCGCGGACGACGACGTCCCGGGCCAGGGCGTTCATCAGCTCGTGCACGGCGTCCACGACGGACTGCAGGGAATCGCCCTGGCGCGCTCGCGCCGACTCGGTGAGCCGGCGCAGCTTGTCGGCGGCCTCCGCCTCGACCGCCTCGGCGAGCATGATCTTGTTGGCGAAGTGGAAGTGCAGTGCCCCGTTGCTGACACCGGCCCGTTTACTGATGGTCGCCAGTGACGCCGGTACGAAGCCCACCTCGGCAAACACCTCTGCCGCGGCCTGGATCAGCGCCCGCCGCGTGCGTGCGGCTCGCTCCTGTTTGACCATGTGCTGCCTCCTGGGCACAGGCTGCCGGAAGCCCGACAGGACACCGACGGCTCAACCCCCTGCACCGGCACGACGTGCAGGATCCGCACAGCAGGATAACAAACCGCGTGCGCGGTATCATATAGAGCGGCAGAACCTAACTGTTTAAAGACTGAGAGGCCGCTCAATGGCGGCCTCTCAGTCTTCTTCGTATGCGTCTTGTCGGTTGCTCTCCCCTGCACACTGCACCGCGGTGCGACACCGGGATGCAACGCAGTACGCCGACCGGCGCGACGTACGCCGACCGGCGCCAAGTCCCGCTCCCCGCCTGGGGGGCACCCGCGCGACGCAGCGCGCGGCCGGGGCGGGACGGCCTAGGAGACGGTGCTGCCCACGCGCACGGCAGCGGCCGTGGCAGGCACACGCTGCTCCGCCGTCGGCGGCATCTCCTGCGCGGCCATCAGGATCGACCGCTGCAGCCGGCGCAGGCGCGCCGAGGGCTCCAGGCCCAGGTCCCGCACGAGGGTGTTGCGCAGCCGGTGGTAGACGTCCAGCGCCTCACCGCGCCGGCCCGAGCGGTGCAGCGCCAGCATGAACTGCGCGTGCAGGTTCTCGTGGGTGCGGTAACGACTGGTCAGCACCGTGAGCTCGGCGAGCAGTTCGCGGTGGCGGCCCAGCCGGAGGTCGGCCTCGATGCGCTGGTCGAGAGCGCACAGCCGGCTCTCCTCCAGGCGCCTGGCCTCCATCTCCAACTGCGCACCGGTCTGCACGTCCGCGAAGGCCGAGCCGGTCCACAGGCCGAGGGCTTCCCGCAGCAGGCGCGAGGCACCCTTGAAGTCCTCCTCGTCGAGCGCCCGGTAGGCCATGCCCGCGAGCCGCTCGAACTCCCTGACATCGCTGCTGCCGCCGCCGGAGACGAGCATGTACCCACCGGGCGCGGTGACAAGGATGTCCTTGGCGCTGCGACGCGGGGCGGAGTCGGACCCGTCCGCGGGCGCGTCCTTCTCCAGCGCCACGGTGATGAGGTCACGCAGCTGGAGAACGTAGGTCTGAAGAGTGGTGCGCGCGCTGCGCGGCGGCCGGCCGGCCCACAGCTCGTCGATGAGCGCGGAGACCGGCACCACCTGGTCGGCGTGCAGCGCCAGAAGGGCCAGCACCTGCCGGGGCTTCGGTGCTGTCGGAGCGATGGAGACCCCGTTCTCCCTGACGTCCAATATCCCCAATACCTCGATCTGCACGCAGTCGCCCCCTAGGTAGGTGCCGTCAGCTGGCACCTCACGAGTACAAAACAGTCCAGACGGTTTGTCAACATCAAACCGCCTGCGCTGTTTTGACGCCCCGTCTAGTTGACTCGCCGCATTCCCTACAGAAGCCCCTGACCTGCGGATTCATCCGATTCTCAGGTCCCGCTCCGCAAGGGAACGATCCGCAGCCTACCGAACGCACGTGTGGATCTACCACGACAAACAGGCGATCAGACGGTTACGAGAGACGAGTCTCAGCAGGAAACCGACCTTGCGTGCGGTTGAACCGGACCGCTCTCGGCCCCGTGTGTCACTGCGGGGGGTTGCCGTGCTTGCGGGAGGGCAGGTCGGCGTGCTTGGTCTGGAGCATGGCCAGGGAGCGGATGAGGACTTCGCGGGTCTCGGTGGGGTCGATGACGTCGTCGACGAGGCCGCGTTCGGCCGCGTAGTAGGGGTGCATCAGCTCGGCCTTGTACTCCTTGACCATCTTCTGGCGCATGGCCTCGGGGTCGTCGGCCTCGGCGATCTGCCGGCGGAAGATGACGTTGGCGGCGCCCTCGGCGCCCATCACGGCGATCTCGTTGGTGGGCCAGGCGTAGGTGAGGTCGGCACCGATGGACTGGGAGTCCATGACGATGTACGCACCTCCGTATGCCTTCCTGAGGATCAGGGAGATCCGCGGCACGGTGGCGTTGCAGTAGGCGTACAGCAGCTTGGCGCCGTGGCGGATGATGCCGCCGTGCTCCTGGTCGACGCCGGGCAGGAAGCCCGGCACGTCCAGAAGGGTGACGATGGGGATGTTGAAGGCGTCGCACATCTGCACGAACCGGGCGGCCTTCTCGGACGCCTCGATGTCCAGCACACCCGCCAGCGACTGCGGCTGGTTCGCGACGATACCCACGACCTGACCGTCCAGCCGGGCCAGCGCGCAGATGATGTTCCGCGCCCAGCGCTCGTGGACCTCCAGATACTCGCCGTCGTCGACGATCTCCTCGATCACCTTCGCCATGTCGTACGGCCGGTTGCCGTCCGCCGGAACCAGATCCAGCAGTACCTCGCTGCGCCGGTCGACCGGGTCCTCGCAGGGCACACGAGGCGCCGCCTCGCGGTTGTTCTGCGGAAGAAGAGAGAGGAGATAGCGCACTTCGGCGATGCACGTCTCTTCGTCGTCGTAGGCGAAGTGGCACACACCGGAGGTCTCGGCGTGCACGTCCGCACCACCGAGCCCGTTCTGGGTGATCTCCTCACCGGTCACGGCCTTGACCACGTCCGGACCGGTGATGAACATCTGCGAGGTCTCACGCACCATGAACACGAAGTCCGTCAGCGCGGGCGAGTAGGCCGCACCGCCGGCGCACGGACCCAGCATCACACTGATCTGCGGGATCACACCCGAAGCCCTGGTGTTGCGCTGGAAGATCCCGCCATAGCCGGCGAGCGCCGAGACGCCCTCCTGGATACGGGCACCCGCACCGTCGTTCAGCGACACCAGCGGAGCCCCGGCCGCGATGGCCATGTCCATGATCTTGTGGATCTTCGTGGCGTGGGCCTCACCCAGCGCACCACCGAAGATCCGGAAATCATGCGCGTACACGAAGACCGTCCGGCCGTCCACCGTGCCCCAGCCGGTGATCACACCGTCCGTGTACGGCCTCTTCGCCTCCAGACCGAACCCCTGCGCACGGTGCCGCCGCAACTGCTCGACCTCCCGGAAGGACCCCGGGTCCACCAGGAGCTCGATCCGCTCCCGCGCCGTCAGCTTGCCCTTCGCATGCTGCGCCGCCGTCGCCTTCTCACTCGGCCCGGCCACCGCCTGCGCACGGATCTCGTCCAGCTCCGCCACTTGGCCGCGCAAGCCTCTCGGTGCGGTGCCGGTCGACGCGGAGGCAATCGTCATCGCCATCACTGGGCCCCTTCGATTAAAGCCGCTTGTCGGTGTCTTTGGCTTGTGCTGGAGGGCTCACGGGTAGCGGTCGGCTCACCGCCAACTGCCGGGCGCCGCATACCCCTTCGTCTGCTTCCACCAGCTCCATCCGAGCGTCGGCGGCTGCTGGGGCTCGGCCTGGCCGCGTGCCCGCAGGATCAGCAAGACCGTTGTGAGGGCGGCCAGTTCGTCTCCATCTGCCTGACCGCGTTCCACTCGGAGCACAGTTTCGGTGCTCTCCATCGGGCCTTCTCCCCCTCTTCTACGGCTCAGGACATGGTCAAGCCGGAAACTTGAGAAGCACTGAGGCGGCACTCGAAGCAGGGTCGGCAGAGTGGCCACCGAGGCCAGAGGGCCGGTGTCCTCGAGCAAAACCGACGCGGAAGCAAACGGTCCGGAACGAGTGAGGGCGGAGTGACTCGTACCGCTAGAAATTAAACCGTACGGTATGTATCTTCGCTGGCCTGAGGACAGCCATCCACCGCGCTATTCACGCCAACGCAGCTCAGGGGGAACAGACATGTCTGCGAGCACGTTCCGCGTCGAGCGCCCCATACGCGGCACACAGCACGCAGGGGACGACACTATGGGGAGAGGGCACACCTCTCGCTTACTGAACACGGCTCTGACCACCACTGTTCCCAAGGAATTCGTCCATCGCGCGGGCATCGCTGAGGTACTGCTCACGGACTGGGAGCGCCAGGACGACACCCACTTCACGGTGACGGCGCAGTGGCCCCGGCGCCATGCGTTCTTCGCCACCTTCGAGGGTTGCCACGATCCCCTCCTCGTGGCCGAAACGATCCGCCAGGCTGGACTCCTCCTGGCCCACGCCGAGTTCAACGTACCGCTCGGCTATCAGTTCCTGATGTGGGACCTCTCGGTCGACGTACGGCCGGAGCAACTGCTCGTCGACACCAAGCCTGCGGCTCCGGTGATCGAGGTCTCCTGCATGGACATCAACCGCAGGGGCAACAGCATCTCGGGCCTGCATCTGAAGGTCGTGATCCGTCGCGACGGACAGGTGGTCGCGACCGGAGCCGCCACCTTCAGCTGCACGTCACCGGCGGTCTACCGGCGCCTGCGGGCCGCCCGCATCGGCGACGGCATCCCGACGCCGATCCCGCTGACCAGCCCGCTGGCACCGCAGGATGTGGGCCGTGTCTCGCCGACGGACGTCGTGCTGTCGCCGCTGCCCGAACAGGGCCGCTGGCAGCTGCGGGTGGACATCCGGCACCCCGTGCTCTTCGACCACCCTCTCGACCACGTACCGGGCATGCTCCTGATGGAGGCGGCCCGCCAGGCATCCGCCGTGTTCCTCGGGCGGCCGTGTCTGCCGGTCGGCCTGACCAACGAGTTCTCCCGGTACGCGGAGCTCGACGTTCCCTGTGTGATCGAGGTCTGTGCGCTGCCGCGTGACGACCGGGGCAGGGAGCGCCTGCTCGTGACGGGCCGCCAGGAGGGGGACGTGGTCTTCACGTCCGCCGTGACCCTGGCACCGGCCACCGTCTGATCGTTTTCCCGCTACTCCGACCTTGAGTCGCTTCGGTCGCTGTCCGATCCGTGTACCCGCTCTGAGCAGGCACGTCGCTCAGCGGCCGAAGCGACTGTGCAGCACCCGGCCGAGGCCAGGTGCTGCCTCAAGCCTCACACTGCCGCGGCCAGCGGAACCGCCTCGTGGACCAGCCGGGCGCCGCGGTCCGGGGCCACGTCCAGTCGCATGAGAACCGCCGGCGAGGCGATGGAGGGCAGCAGGTGCTTCAGCAGTACCGACACCCGGTGCTCGACGTCCTGCAAATTGGTCTCAAGCTGGGAGTACAGCTGCACCCCGTTGAACGCGCCGACCACCATCTCGGCGATCTCGCGCGGCACCACGTGCGCCAGGGTCTCTCCCCGTCGATGGGCCTCGTCCAGGATCTCCGTCAGCCTCTCGACCCACAACGACCAGGCACTGCCGTAGTGCTTGCGGCCGACGGGATCGGCGGAGAGCCGGGCACCGGCACGCAGCACGAGATCGTGCTTCAGCCGGTGGGCCACCGACATGGCGACGTCCACCATCTCCTGGAGCTTGATCTCCTGTTCGGGCAGCGCCTGGTCGACCTGCACCTCCAGAATGCCCCTGGCCAGCGCTTCCTTGGAGTCGAAATGGAAGTAGAGCGCGCCCTTGGTCACCCCGGCAGCCTTCAAGATGTCGGCAACCGTCGCAGCCGTGTACCCGTGCTCGGCGAAGACCGACGCAGCCGCCTCCAGTACCGCACGGCGGGTCCTGACCGCTCGTTCTTGTTGGGCCATTGGACCTCCCCTTCAGTGAACCGCGCTCCGCAGCAGCGCACGGGAAAATTAAGAAAAAACCGTCTAGGAGGTACCGTAAGCATCAAGGGAATGCGGCACCAGTGTTCCGCAGCCGTTCACTGCCTCTTTTGTACTGCACAGCAGCACGTCAGAGCGTGCGGGGCGGAACGGGAGCGGCGCTTGTGGTGTGAGGATGCTCCTGCGACCACGAGGTCGCAGGCCACCCTCCGCGGGGCGTGTTCCCCGAGGCCGGGAAAACATTCCATTCGAGCGGTTTTGTTGCCAGGCCGACGGGTGAGGCACGCGGTACTAAGCCCCGGTGGGGGCCCTCTCACCGGCGCTCACCTGCGGCCAGAGGCGGCCCTCGGCGGCCTCCGTGTCCACGGCCCGCAGCAGCCGCTCGTCGATCTCGTCGAGCGACCCGACCACGTGAGGCACCCCGGCCTCCCGCATCAACTGCCGCTGGAAGCTGTGCTCGAAGTCGGTCGGATGCCCGATGAACGCCGCCCCCACCTCTCTCGCGACCTCGGCCACCCGCGCCACGTCGTCGATGAACAGCACCTGGTCGCAGCGCAGCCCGAAGACATCCTCGGCGATCTCCCGGATGCCGGGGCGGATCGCGTCGGTGCACACGTACCGCGGCTCGTCGAAGTACTCGGCAAGCGGAGCCAGATGGCTGTCGAAGTGACTGCGCCCGAGCCCTCCGTAGCACACCAGCTGCGCACCCGTGGAGCGCAGCCGCTCCAGCAGCGCGCCGGCACCCTCCAGCACCCGCACCGGATGCTCCTCCAGGTACTGCGTCCGCTCACGGAAGTACGCCTCGACCACCTCCTCGGGCGTCCCCGGCAGGCCCAGCGCCGCCGCGGCCCGAAGCTGCGGCTGGGAGAACACCTCCCGCTCCAGCTCGGCGGTGTAGGCGCGGCCGTGACGCGTCACGAACCGGTGGATGACCGGGCTGAAGGTGTCGTTCAGCATCACACCATCGATATTCACCGCGATCAGACGCAGATGCCTTAAAGCCATCGGAACCGCCTAGCCTCGAAGCGCTCGGACACTGTTGCAATAATAAACCGGCCATGCGGTTTATTCAAACAGACTTTTTACCTGTCTCGACAGACTTGCGCACCAAAAGGCGCATACGGACACGACAAGGGCACGGGGGGAACGCAGGATGAGTGATCTGAAGGGAAGAACGGCGTTGGTCACGGGCGCCGGCCGGGGAATCGGCCGGGCCATCGCCCGTCGACTCGCCGCGGACGGCGCGCTCGTCGCCGTGCACTACGGCAGCGACGAGTCCTCGGCCCGCGAGACCGTCGAACTCATCTCCCGCAGCGGCGGCCGCGCCTTCCACGTCCACGCCGTGCTCGGCGTGCCCGACGACGTCCACACGCTCTACGAGCGGCTCGACCGCGGCCTGGAGGAGATGGGCGAGCCGACCGCCCTGGACATCCTCGTGAACAACGCCGGCTTCAACGTCCGGGGCGGGCTGGCCGACGTGACCTCGCACGACTTCGACCGGCTCATGGCCGTGCACGCCAAGGCGCCGCTGTTCCTGGTGCAACAGGGCCTGCCACGGCTCCGGGAGGGCGGCCGGATCGTCAACATCAGCTCGGCGGCCACACGGGTCGCCTTCCCGACCTCCCTCGCGTACTCGATGGCCAAGAGCGCGCTGGAGGCCCTCACCCGCACCCTCGCCAAGGAGTTGGGGCCCCGGCACATCACGGTGAACTCCGTCGCGCCGGGCTTCGTCAAGACGGACCTCAACAAGCAGCGCTGGTCCACGCCCGAGGCGGAGGCCACCCACGCGGCGCTCTCCGCCCTGGGACGCATGGGACAGCCCGATGACATCGCCGATGTCGTCGCCTTCCTCGCCTCCGAAGACTCCCGCTGGGTGACGGGCCAGTGCATCGACGCCTCCGGCGGCACGGGCCTGTGACACCCCGCCCCGCCCGACGGAACACCTGAGGCGGCCTTCCGGCCCCACACGCACGCCAGGAGCCCCCTCACTCACATCGGCAGCGTGACACCCGACGCGCGCATCGCCGAGGAGGGAGGGCCGCCCTCGGAACGCTCCGTCTTGCGGCCCTTGCTGCCCGGCGCCAGCGTGCTGGGGTCCACAGCCTCGGCGGGGGCCCCGGTGGCGTACAGCCCGTCGGGGGCGCTGTCACGGTCGTGCGGGAGCAGCCAGAACACGCGCCGGCGGAAGGTACCCGACGAGCGGGACGGCTTGGCCTCCGGGCCCAGCAGCGCGTAGCCGACCATGCGGCCGTCGCGGTGGTAGGCGGGCCTGCCGCGCCGCGTCGGCAGCCGGTCCAGGCTCTGGCGCACATAGTCGAGCGAGGCCACGTCCTCCAGCCAGACGAGCTCGACCTCGTGGATGATCTCGTCCTCTGCGATGAGGGCGCTCATGCCGTCTCCTCGTCGGAAACCAGTCCGATGCCCGGGTAGTACTTCCGCTGGTTGGACAGGATCATCTCCTTCGGCGACGCCAGTCCCGCCACCTCACGGACCCGTGCCGCGAAGGCCCGGGACGAGACGGCCGGGGCCCCCTCATTCTGACACCACGCCTTGTACGCCGCGTAGAGCTGCGCCTGTTCCGCCCTCAAGGCGGGTTCGATCCTGCACGACTCGCTCAGGAACCGTCCCGTGTGGTCCTCGGTCTCGGCATAGGCGGTCGTGGCGATACGGACCCGCTCGGGCCCGGAGAGGTCCTTCTCCCCCGACAGATACCGACGGGCGCCCGTGATGAGCCAGTTGAGGATCCCCGGTCCCTCCTCGGTGACCAGGATGTCCGCCAGGTTGTCGACCTTGTGCGCGTCGGCGACGACCCGCTCGAACGGGATGAGCCGCATCCGGCGCCAGAACGCGAAGCCGCCCGTACCGACTTCGGGCCGGTGATTGCCCAGCAGCCATAGCTTGTGCGTCGGTGCGAAGCTGAAGAAGTCCTGCCGCATCCGACGGGCCTTGATCCGGTCGCCGCCCGTGAGCAGCTTGACGCGGGCCTCGTCGAAGCGGTCCCCGGGCTTGACCTCGCTGCACACCACGACCCGGCGGCCGTGCAGCTCGGCCAGGTCCGTCGGGTGCCCCTCGTACGGACGGGCCATCAGGAAGCCGGGCGGAGCGGCGTCGGCGTAGTCGCCGAGCAGCTTCATCAGGACGTCCAGCAGCACGGACTTGCCGTTCTTGCCTGAGCCGAACAGGAACGGCATCACCTGCGCGCCGACATCGCCGGTGATGGAGTAGCCCAGCAGCAGATGCAGGAAGTCGATCATCTCCGCGCCCTCGGGGCCCTCGCCGAAGGTGTCGGTGAGGAACCGCGTCCAGCGGGGCGTGGGGACCTGCTGGGGGGCCGCGCTGGTCGAGCGGGAGTGGAAGTCCTTGTGCGGGTCCGGGGAGCGGGTCAGGCCGGTACGCAGGTCCACGATCCCGGCAGGGGTGCACAGGGCGTATGGATCGGCGTCCAGCAGCGCCGGGTTGAGCACCATGCCCGGCGCGGACTTCGCCTGGACGAGCATCGCGGTCATGCCGCTGGTGCTCAGTGCGCGGCGGCGGTGCTGCTGGAGCGCGGCCGTGCTGTGGATGCCGCGTGGGTCGGTGGTGGCCAGGGCCTCCGCCAGATCGCCGGCGGCCCACAGGACGGTGTCGTCCTCGTCGATCTGCCAGCGGTTGTTGTCCCAGCGGTGCCAGCCCAGACCGGGCACGTGCCGGTAGTCGTTGGAGTACAGCCGGACGAACAGCTTGGCATTGCCACGGTCACTGAGGGTGTCGGGCAGCAGCCCGTCCGCCGTGACCCTGCTGCCAGCCGCGAGGTCCTGGGCGCGGCTGTCCACCAGCCGGGGGACCGGCACGGATTTCTCCAGGATCCGAGCCGTCATCGGCCCGGACTCCCAACCCTTGCCACTCCCCCGGTCGCTGTGCGATTCCCGCAGCTCAGCAGTCATCTGCACCCCCCGTGAGCGACCGAAGCGACTGAACGACTCAGTCAGCCTAGCGAAGCGGGAGGGGCCAACGGGAAGCCTGTGGACAGTCGTTGCGGGTTGTGGGGGGTGGACAGCTACTGAGCGACTGAGGGGGAGCGACTGAGCGACTCTTGGTCGCTGTGTGGGTCGCTGGGTGAAAGTGCAGGTCAGATGGGGGTTGGGGAGGGAAACAGCGACTGAAGCGACTCAAGGTCTCTATCTATGACGGTGACGCGCGTACGCGCACGCGCACGTGCGAATGTCGTTATATACCTGGGGGTTGAGTCGCTTGGGTCGCTGATCGGGGTAGGTGGGGCTTGTGACCTGCGGGTTTGTTCAGCGACTGAGAGCGACTGAGGGTGTTTTGGGTCGCTGCGGTTGAGTCGCTGGGGCCGTCCGAGGCCCCGCTTTTCACACTGACGGGACCTTCCTCACACATCTGCTCGTCAATGTGGTGATAGGTCGATGTCCCTCTTGTGGTGAACTCAGGTCTCCAGCCGAGCTCCACCGGTTCTGCACCGCGCATGGAACTCGCGGGACGTCATCGAACCCCCTCACAGCCGATCCGCGATACTGAGGTCCACAGCAGGTCAGGACGGCGACGGAAAGGAGGCCCTCGTGCCAGAGCGCACCCATGACTTCGGCAGGTACGGTGCCCGAGGCATCAAGGGGCACGAGGCCGTCGCCCGCCGCCTGGACGACCTCGCCGGCTACATCGCCACGCCGGTCACCACTCGCCGAGGTCTGCTGGCAAGGCTCCACTACCTCACCCGCACCGACCACGCTCGGGCGGCCGCCAGGAAAGCGGGACTGACGGTCAGCGACCGCACTCTCAGGGCCTGGCTCGAGAGCAAGCGCACCCCGACGAAGCAAAACCTCGAACGCATCGACGCCGCCTATCGCACGGTGCGTCGCAACAACGTCGCTCGCTACTTGCTGGCTCGCCTCAACCGTGAGGGCCGGGGCACCCGCGTCGAGATCCACCCTCTCAACCAGTCCCACGTCCCCGGCCCGCGCCAGCGCGTGGTCGAGTTCCGCACCCTCAACATCCGTCAGTGGGACCGCATCGTCGAAGCATGGGCTGCGGGCGACACACAGGCCCTCGACGAAGCCTGGGTCGACCGGATCGTCGACCTCGGCTCGCAGTGGGGTCAGTACGAGTACGTCACCAACATCGGGTTCGCGGCCTGACGCTGAGTCAGATTCCGTGGCTCTGCGCGCGGGACCTACGCCACAGGACACTCGCCCCTCCCCCGCCGTCGGCGGCCGACCGAGCGTGGTCCTTGAGGATCCCTTGAAAACGTGGCTGATCCCGCAGGGTGGTTGCTGGAGACACACGCGCGCCTGACCGACCGCGTGCGGCGCCGTCGTGGCTGACTTTCGTCGGTACAGGTCCAAGAGGGGCGGCAGTAAGTCCCCCATCGCTCGACCGTCCACGGACCGTCAGTTGGAAGATTAAGAGAGCGCCGTGGCCAGACCCCCGCTGACCTGCGGAAACGCCCCAGGAGACCAAGTCCGTAGGAACTGCCAGGCAGTTCCTACGATCGTGGAGGCGGTTCACAGGAACTGGGTACCCAGTTCCTACGATCGTGGTGCCCGGTTCCCAGGAACTCCCTAGATTGCCGTGACGGCAATGAGCAGGGCCCCTCAAGAGGCCTGTTTTCGAGGCGTTTTCGGGCTGTGCGGAGGTCGGTCGAGGGGCTGTCGAGGGCCGGCGACACGGCCGGGAGGACTGACTTGATTGACTTCCTGCTCATGTACGTTAGGTTCATCAGGTCGGCCTCACGGCCGTACTTCTGAACCGTCCATCCACCGTGTACCGGAGGCCCCTTTGGGAGCAGTACGCAGACTGGTCGACGCCGATACAGGCGAGCCGGTCCCCTATGCGCCGTACGCTTTCGCCGGGCGACACACACAGGTGGACAAGGCGAGGGTCGAGGCCATCACCGAATCCAAGGCCTTCACGCCCAGTCAGAAGTTCCTCGTCCTGTGGTGGATCGGCGTCTCACCCGAAGGCATGGAGCCGCTGCGGGCGACGGGCGCGGACATCGCCAAACGAGTGGGAATGTCGACCGACGCCGTCGGAAAAATCAACCGGAAACTGGCCAAACACCGCATCCTGGTTGTGCGAGGGCGCATCGGCAACTACAACCTTTACCGCATCAGCCCCTACATTGCCTTCCATGGAACAGGGCTGGAGCAGCGTGAAGCGGTGAAGACATGCAACCCGCCGGACATCCCTGGATTCGACGAGAAGACCCCTGCACGGTGGGAGGCCCAGTGACCAGCGACGACAAGCAGAAGAACCTGGAGCTGCTCAAGGCCACGGCCGGCATGACCGCCAACCAGCGCCTTGTCGTCATGCTCTATGCCCTTCACCCGACCGACCGAGCAGGAGCGGTCGTGGAGACGGCGGCGAACCTCGCGGCCCTCGTGGGCATGTCCGCCCCCGTCTTCTCCCGCACCCGCAAGCAGGTCATCGAGGCGGGCTGGCTTGAGGAGTCGGACAAGCTCGCCCACATCCGCTACTACCGCCTGAGCCCCAAGGCCCTCGGCGAGAACGTGGTCGTCCCGCTGCGTCGGGCGACCTGACACCCGCAGCACTGACGTGGACGCAATCAAGGCGTCCTGACGAACGCCCCTCATTGACGTCACGTCAATGAGGGGCGTTCGTACGACCACACTGGAATGCGCTCAGGTCAGCCGACCTTCGCCTGAGCCTCCTTCACGAAGGTCTTCGCCAGCTCCCCCAGTCGTGCCGGATCCCGCTCCAACGCCCGCATGCTCAAGAACCGCAGCAGGTCGAAGAACAGGTCGTCGCTGTCCACCTTCGCGTTCAGCAGCATCGCCAGCGCTCCCGGCTGGTCGTACGGCACACGGCGCGCCCGCGCCTCCCCGGCGACAGCTGAGTCGGTACGAGGCTCTGGCACGACGTCGGCACCGGAAGCCGGGGCTTCGCTGATTACGCCGTAATCACTCGGCCGCTCCTGCTCGGCTCCCTCGGTGATTACGGCGTAATCACCCCCGCCACTCCCCTGCTCCTGGCCCTCGCGGTCGTCACCCGACCGGGAGCCGGTCCTCGAGCCGTCCTGGCTGTCATCGATGATTACGGCGTAATCACGTGGGCCCGGCCGACTCTCGGAACCACGCTTCTCCCTCTCCTGCTCCCGCTGCTGCTTGAGCTCCTGGAGAGCGGCCTCCTGCTCCTCGGCAGGCTTGTTCCCCACGGCCCGCAGCAGATCGATCGGCTCCTCACCGATCCGTGCCTGAAGCTCAGGAGTCAGATTCAGCAGCGCCAGCCGCTGCGACACCCACCCCTGGGACCGGTGCAGCCGCTTGGCCAGCGCCCGCTGACTGCCATGGATCGCGAGCAGCCGCTGCAGCGCCCGTGCCTCGTCCAGCTCCTCCAGGTCCTGGCGATGGATATTGGCGACGAGCGCGGACTCCAGCAGCTCCTCGGCCGTGGCCCCCTGCTCATCACTGACCATGACCTTGACCGTGGCCAGCCCGGCCTCGCGCGCGGCGGCGAGCCGGCTGCTGCCGTCGATGACGACATGAGTGGCATCGGGCTCAAGCATCGCCTCGTGCGAGGGATTGGCCTTCACATAGGCGTCCCGGTTCATCACCGTGATGGCCTGCTTCTGCCCGTGCGTCTTCAGGCTGCCGGCGAGATCGCTCAGATCCCCCAGAGTGGAGCGCGGGTTGTCGGGGTTGGGGCTGATCCGATGCACGGGAAGCTCAGTGGGCGGAGCGATCCCCTCGGTAGGAACCCCGGTGGCCGCGGCGACGGCCTGCCGCCGTGCGCTGACGGACCGCACTCCCCCACCGAACCGGCCGGCTCCCAGCTGATCCGCCTTGCTCACAGCACCTCCCGGGCCAGCGCGCGCATCCCGACGGCCTGCTGCGACTTGGGCGCGTAGGACAGCAGAGGCTTCTTCACCCGCACGGCCTCCTTCTGTTCCTTCAGATCCCCGATCACCCCCACGACCCGAGGATCCTTTATGTCCACCCACCCCTGAAGCGAGGAGGTGGCGATGAATCCGCGCCGGGAGTCATAGAGGTTGACGACGATCCCCAGATAGTCGATGTCGACCTGGAGGTCGCCGCGCAAATCGTCGATCTGAGAGGTGAGCAGCTCGTAGGCGTCGGCCGAGCTGTCCTCGGCCTGCACCACAATGAGCGCCCCCGACTGTCCGGGCTTCTCCCCGTCCCTGCGCCGCCCGTAGTAGGCGGCCGCATCCATGCTCAGACCCAGGCTCGGCGGACAGTCGACGATGATTACGTCGTAATCACTCTCCAGCGGAGCCAGCGCCCGCTCCAGCGCGGCCTCCCGCGCCCGCACCGCCGACAAGCGCACATCGAGCAGGAACGCGTCATGACAGGCGGGCAGCAGATGCAGGCGCCCTCCGAACACGTCCTCGTCGATCGACACCACGAGATCCCGGAGCTCCCCCTTGGGGTCCCCGGCCATGTGGTTGGTGAGGCTGTCCCCCGACATGGGCAGCGGAGTCGCCCCCAGTTGGTTGGTCAGGTGGCACTGCGGATCGAAGTCGACCAGGAGCACGCGCAGTCCGGGCCCCGGCAGGTTCTCGACCTCCAGCGGGTCATCGAGCCCGAGCCCCTCCTCGCTCTCGCCTTCACTGGCCCGCAGGGCCCGGGCGAGGGCCTTGGCGACCCGCACGGCATGCAGCGAGTTGGGGTCCTCGGCCAACGCCTCTCCCAGACCGGCGGTGATGGCGGTCTTCCCCACCCCACCCTTCTGGTTGCAGACGATGACTCGCCGCGTCACCGTCGGCCGCTGGATGTCAGGCGCCGGATTGGTGTCGAGCCACAACTTCACCGACTGCGCGAGCCCCTGGATCAGCGACACCCGCCGATCCGCGGCAACCTGCCGAAACTCCTCCCACTGCCCGGCAGGCAGGAACGTGGCAAAGGAATCGGCCCCCGCTGTGTCCACGGGCGCCGTAGCGGAAGCAAGGCCACACCACTCACGGATGCCCTGCTCGACGGCCGCCTGGATCTCGATCCCGTACTGCGCGGCTCGGATTTTGAGGCTCTGCCGGAGCCATCCCGGCAGCTTCGATACGACCTTCTCCCGGTCGCTGGAGGTGACTGGCGAACTCATGGAGGACACCATACTAACGCGCAAGATCAATCAGTAGCCTGACACGTTAGCAAGCCAGTGTTTCCTGCACTGATTACGCCGTAATCACCCATCCCCTCAGCTGATCCTCGACCGTTCCTCAACCGGCCCGGTCCGCCGGGAGGTGATTACGACGTAATCACCCCGCCTCCACCTCCCGCCAGTCGGCACTCCGCACACGCTCCACCCACCCCTGGTACGACGGCGCTATGGCCTGCGTCTGAAAGAGCCAAGGAACAGCAGCCGCCACCCCGCACGGACCAACCGAGGAGTGCCGCCATGCCGAGCCCGACGCCCCCCACCCGCAAGGCCGAACTCACCGCCGATGCCTGGGCCGAAGCCCTCGCCATGACAGGCACCGGCCCCGGCCGCACCCCCAGCTCCCCCGGCAACCTGACTGCCGCCGCCCTACGGGCCCACCGCACTCTCTCCGCAGGGCTGGGCCAGCACATCCCGTTCACCGCCCTCGACCAGAGCGGCGGAGCACGAGCGCTGGCCACCTTCCTCGCGGTCTACGCAGCCCAGAATGAGGACACCCAGGAGCGCAGAGACCGGCCCACCACTCGCCAGGACCTCCGCACCGCGGCCTGATCTGGACGACCACTGCAAGTGAGCTCAAAGTTCCATAGCCCTCACGGGACTTGCTCCCCGCACACCCCTAGCTTGGAGCGGGGCAACCCCCTTCCCCAGTCTGCGCCCGTCCGCCCGAATCCCCCGAGGGCGGGCGGGCGCAAACGACTGGCGGCCCAGCTGCTGCTCTAGGAGGAACACGGTGAGCCGCAACACAGACGTCGACAAGGCCCTCCTGACAGCCGGGGCCACCCGACTAGTCCTGGACACAGAGCCCTACGCCGACCCGCCACCCCGCGATGAGGACCCGCTCCAGGCGGCCCTGGCCACCCTCACCCGCCTCTCCGCCGTTGAGCGTGCGGCCCTCATCCTCAGCGAAGTCCTCAAGTGCGACACCCCCGACATCGCCTCAGCCCTCGGCTGCTCCGAAGAGGCATGCCACCAACTCCTCACCGCCCTCTCGGCGAGGACCACCTTCGCCTGGCCCAAGACCATCACCGGCCCGGAAAACGTCGCCAGAGCTCTCACCACCATCACCCCACCCCTCCTCCGCATCGGCGTAACCCTTCAAAGCCACACCTTGAGCAACCACTCCGCCACCACCTTCCGGGACCGCTCCGGCCGGGCCCTCAACGCCCTTGTCCTGACGGCCGGCCACACCCTCACCCTTGCCATCAACCCCGACGACCTGACCCACCTGGACCCAGTAGCCGAAGCCCAAGCCGCCCTCCCCGGCACCGACGGCACGTGATTACGCCGTAATCACCTGGGGAGGGGCGAAGACACGGGAACGCTCCGGTCGGGATACGCCGGGTCGCGAAGGCCGCCGCCGGTGAACTCCCTCAAGAACCCGGCGTGACGGGCGGCGGAGGAGGCGGAGGCGGGAACGGCGGCCGAGGAGGGACCCGAGGTCCGGCCGGAGCCACAAACGGCGGCGGAGGAGGCGGGCCCGCCGGGAGACGACCAGGCCGCCGACGCTGAGACGCCGCCGCCGGGGCCACAGCCGGCGGAGGCGGCGGCGGGGGAGGCGGCGGCTCTTCGAAGGGCGGCAGGAGCGGCCCACCCGCACGCAGCCGGGCAACAGTCAGCTCGTTGCGACGACGGGCATGCGGCGTATCGTCCCGCTCGAAGTCCAGCCGAACCCCGCGAAGTCCAAGGCTGTGAACCGCCAGCAGCCGATACCCGAGCGCATGGGCGATGTCCTCGATCCGCCGCCGCTGCTCCGCCGTGGCATGGCCAGGCAGCAACTCGACCCGGCTGCGCCCGTCGAACCGCGCCCGAACCTCGTCGTCCTTCACCCGGTTCCCCCTTCCCGCGGACCACTCTCACGATCCTTGCACCGCGCACCGAGTGTGAGGTGATTACGGCGTAATCAGGCGGCCATCGCTGGAGAGCGTCTCAGGAAGGGGGAGAGGCCCTGCCTCATTGCCGTCGCGACAATGTGGGGCGCTCTCAGGAACCTGGCAGGCAGACCAACCACTCGGCCGCCCCACGAGCGTGGGGACAGGCGTCGCGCGGGCCAGGGCTCACCTTTCGCCGGCGCTGACCCCTAGAGCAAGAGTGAAGGCCCTCAGGGTGTCTTCGTCGCGGAAGCGGTACCCCTGTACCTTTCCCGAGCCCGGCCCGAGCGCGATGATCGGCGACAGCATGCCGCTGTGCCACCAGCCCTCCGTGGCGCCCCGCTTGAGGACCCGAGTGAAGGCGCTGGCGTGGCCCCGAAGGCTGGCGTCCTCGTTGTCGCGGAGCTCATCGGCGGATACCTCGCCGTCCACGCCGGCAAGGGCCGCTCGGAGGATGCGCTGGGACCGGGGAGCGAGAGCTTCGTAGAAGGTGCGGGCGCGGGGGATGTCCCAGCCGGGGTTGTACCGCAGGGAGGCACGGTGCTTGTCGAGCAGCGCCAGCAGCTCCTGCTCGAACTCGGGGGTCGGGTTCTTCACGCTGACCGTGATCTCCAAAACGGTCTCCTGTTGCATTAGACGCGAATAAAACCGATCCGAACCGTACTGTGCCGACACCCTCCCGGACAAGGTCTATCCGCGTTTACTCAAACCCTGCGGATCAGGGCCTCCACCTGCTAGGGAGACAGCTCGCCTCACATTCCGGAGGGCTGTCTTGTCGTAACTGGAGAGGGCGAACCGCCATCCAGCGAGCAGGAACCCCGCGGAAGCACACCCCCCGGCTCCCGCGTCCCCCGCCATCGCGCCCGGACGGCACCGTTTGCTCCGTATCACCAGCACGCAAGACCTGCCAGGAGGAACACCATGACCGACACGGTCCCCACGACTTCGTTCACCGACCCGGCGTCCGACGAGCGACTGGAGCGGGTGGCCGCCGCGCTGAAGGAGAACAACTTCAATGTCGAGATCCTCGAAGACGCAGCCGCCGCGCGGGCCCGGATCAAGGAACTGATTCCCGAGGGCGCCTCTGTGTTCACCGGGGCCAGCGAGACGCTCCGGCTGTCCGGCATCGATGAGGACATCAACGGCAGCGGGCGATACGACTCCGTCAAGGTGCGCGGGATGAGCATGGACCGCGCGACTCAGATGAAGGAGATCTGGCAGAACCTCGCCTGCCCCGATGTCATGGTCGGCAGTGTCGCCGCGGTCACCGAGACCGGTGCCCTCGTCGCCGCCTCGGCGAGCGGGAGCCAGCTGCCCGCCTACGCGGGTGCCGCGCAGAATGTGATCTGGATCGTCGGTGCCCAGAAGGTGGTGCCGGACCTGGACGCCGCGCTGCGCCGCGTCGAGGAGCACTGCCTCCCGCTGGAGGACGAGCGCGCCAAGAAGGCATACGGCGTGCCCAGCTCCCTCAACCGCATCCTGATCCTCAACAAGGAGCCGCACCCCGGTCGCGGCACCGTCCTGCTGGTCCGCGAGGCGATCGGCTTCTGACGCCGGGATCAGTCACCTACCGTTGCGTGGCAGCCGCCAGGCAGCTGCCACCCCGTCAACTGCGATCCGTCGGAGGAGTCCATCGCACGCGGGGGAGCGCTGGTGTTCGTCGCGCTGCCGGTGGTCGGTGCGGATCGGCACAGGCCCTCCTCGTGGAAGCGCTGGGTCGTCTGACTCCGGCGGCCGGACGGCGCCGGCCTGGCGGCGCGGCCGATCCACCGCATGAACACGAGGAGGGACGAGCATGGCTGGTCTGCAGGACAAGGTTGTGATCGTGACGGGCGGTTCCGGCGGACTGGGCGCGGCGATGGCCGCCTGCCTGGTCCGGGACGGGGCCAAGGTGGTGATCACCGGCCGGGACAGTGAGGCAGGTGAGAAGACCGCCACCGAGACCGGGAGTGTGTTCCTCCGCCACGACGTGACGAGCGAGGACGACTGGCGGACCGTGGTGGACACCACCATCGAGCGCTATGGCCGGGTGGACGGTCTGGTCAACAACGCCGGTGTCGACGCCTGGTCCCTGATCGAGAACGAGACCGTCGAGCAGTTCGAGCGGGTCCTGAAGGTCAATCTGACCGGAGTGTTCCTCGGACTGAAGGCGGTCATCGCACCGATGAAGGCGGCCGGTGGCGGCTCGATCGTCAACATCGGCTCCGCCACAGGCCTGACCGGCCACCCCATGACCTCGGGCTACGGGGCGTCCAAGTGGGCTGCCCGCGGCCTCACCAAGACGGCCGCGGTGGAGCTGGGCCGCTACCGGATCCGGGTGAACTCCGTCCATCCCGGCCTGGTGTACACCCCGATGACCGAAGCTCATGGCGCGCGGCTGGGGGAGGGCAACTTCCCGTTCGCCCCGCTGGGCCGGATCGGCGTGCCGGAGGAGATCGGCGAGGCGGTGTCCTTCCTGATATCCGATGCGGCCGCGTATGTGACGGGTGCGGACATCTCCGTGGACGGCGGCTGGACGGCCGGGGAGACCGCCTTGATGCAGCATGCCGACACCCCCTGACCACCGACACCCCCTGACCACCGGCACCTTCGCTGACCTGAGGCAGACGCGGCACGCCCGCGGCAGAGCTCAGCGCCCCCGGGGGCCGCCCCGACGACGTCGGGACGGCCCCTGTCGGATACCAGGGCCACAGGAACCTGGCTGCCGTCAGCCCAGCAGCTCGGCCATCCGGTCGAGGCGGCGCAGCGTCTCGTCGCGCGGACCGGGCGGCAGGTTGAAGGTGATCTCGTCCACGCCGGCCTCCGTCAGCTCCGCGACGGTCTTCCGCTCAGGCGCGGCCGCGTGCACCACGACCAGTACCCGCCGCCCCGCGCGCGCCCGCAGCTCGGTGATCGCGGCGGCGAGTGCCTCAGGGTCCGCGGCGTAGGGGAACCAGCCGTCGCCGTACTCCACCACCCTGTCGAACGTCCCCGGTCCCCAGCCGCCGACCAGCACCGGGATCGGGTGGAGCGGCTTCGGCCAGGAGTACGACGGGGGGAAGTCCACGTACGTGCCGTGGAACTCGGCCTGCTCCTTGGTCCACAGCGCTCTCATCGCCAGGACGCGCTCGCGCATCAGCGCCATCCGGGTGCGCGGGTCGGTGCCGTGGCTGCGCATCTCCTCGCGGTTCCAGCCGGCCCCGATGCCGAGGACGGCGCGGCCGCCGGACACCTGGTCCAGCGAGGCCATCTCCTTGGCGAAGAGGATCGGGTCGCGCTGCGGGATCAGCGCGATGCCGGTGCCGAGCCGCAGTCGCTGCGTGGCGACGGCAGCGGCGGTGAGCGCGACGACGGGGTCGAAGGTGCGGTAGTAGGCCGGCGGCAGCTCGCCTCCGCCGGGGAACGGGGTTTCCCGGCTGACCGGGATGTGCGTGTGCTCGGTCACGAACAGCGAGTCGAACCCGCGCTCCTCCAGCGCCGCCCCGAGCTCATGGGGGGATATCCCCTCGTCGGTCACGAACGTCGATACGCCGAATTCCATCTGCGATCACCTCACCGGTCAGCGGGGCTTGATTGTGGTGGGCAGCGAGGCGAACCCACGGATGTTGGTGGTGTAGACGCGGACGGCCTGGTCCGCGTCGATCTCGTAGTCGCTGATCCGGGCCACCACTTCCTCCAGCACGATCCGGGACTCCAGCCGGGCCAGAGGAGCACCGAGGCAGAAGTGCGGGCCACCCCCGAAGCTGATCGCCCGGTGGGTGTCGCGCCCGAGGTCGAAGCGTTCGGCGTCCGCGAACACTTCTTCGTCGTGGTTGGCGGCCGCGATCAGCAGCAGGACGCGCGCTCCTCGGGGCACGCGGACGCCGTGCAGGGTCCGGTCCTCGGTGAGCGTGCGGACCAGGTACTGGACGGGAGTGTCGTAGCGCAGGGTCTCCTCGACCCACTCCGTGATCTGCCCGTCGAAGGCGCGGGCGCGCTGCTGCGGATGACGCCACGCCCAGTACCAGGCGTTGCCCAGCAGCCGCAGGCCCGTCTCATAGCCGGCCGTGACCAGCAGGCCCAGCAGCGCGACGATCTGCTGCTCGGTCAGGGGCGCGCCGTCGACCGAAGCGTGGGCGACCGTGGTCAGCAGGTCTGCGGCCGGCGTGCGGCGCCGTTCGTCGACCCAGCGTATGTAGTACTCCGCCAGCGCGCCCATCGCCTGAGCGTTCTCCGGCGTGAGGTCCCGGGCGCCCGGCGGACGGTGGAATGCGAGGTTGATCAGGCGACGTGCTTCCGCCCGGTCCTCGTCCGGAACCCCGATGAGCTCCGAGATCACATCCATCGGGACCGCGGCCGCCACATCGGTGATGAAGTCGAACGAGCCGCGCTCCAGGGCCGGTTCGAGGTGACCGCGCACGATCTCGCGGATCCGCGGCTCGAGCCCGGAGATGCGCCGGGCCGGCGTGAACACCTTGGACACGAGGGCCCGCATCCGGGTGTGCTCCGGCGGGTCCATGGCGTTGAACGACATCACCTTGTGCGCGTCGGGCCCCCACACCGCGGAGTCCAGAAGAGGGCCGTTGGCACTGGAGAACCCCGCCGCGTCGCGCAGAGCGGCGTCCACATCCGCATGCCGCGACAACGCCCAGATGTCCAGGTCCTCGTTGTGATGCACGGGTGATGTCTCCCGGAGCCGTGCATACAGCGGATACGGATCAACGTTGAGCTGTTCGTCGTAGGGGCTGTACTCCACTGCCACCGTCCATCGCCTCCACCGTGGTCTGGTTCGAGCGTCCCGGCGCCGGTGCCGACCGGGTCTGGTCATGCGTGTCAGGTCATGACGAGCAGGTGGTTCCGTCCGAACGCGATCGCGGGGACGCGGAAGCGGGTTGTGATGCCTCCTGGATTCCTGCTCGTTGGAACTGGATGACGTCTTTGCCTCACCAGTACGACAAGACAGCCCGTCAGAATGTGAGCTTCCCGTTCCCGCCCACATGTCCCAGCCCTCCATCCCACCGTCTCGGCGACTAAGATCAAGATCAACGATCAAGCTGAGGCCGGTCGCCAAATCCTCATGATGTGGGGTGCGTTATCTTGTCGTTATGGTGGTTCGGGTGGATGTGCGGGAGGGGCTGGCGACACGATGACCACTGAGCCGGGACCCGGACCAGGGCATGCCGGGCCAGTGCCAGGCTCGAGCGTGATCACGAGTACGAGTGAGAGACGGTTGATCAACCTCGCCTACCGGCTCCTGGGTTCACTGGCCGATGCCGAGGACGCCGTCCAGGAGGCATACGCCCGCTGGTACGCGATGCCCCGCACGGACCAGAACGCCATCGAGTCCCCCGACGCCTGGCTGACCACGGTCACCAGCCGGGTCTGCCTCAACCTGCTCGGCTCGGCACGCGCCCGCCGCGAGACCTACGTGGGCGAATGGATCCCCGAGCCGTTACCCGACCGCACGCAGTGGAGCACCACACGACCCGGCGGCACCGTCATGGACCCCGCCGACCACGTCACCCTCGACGAGTCCGTCAGCATGGCCTTCCTCGTCGTCCTGGAATCCATGACCCCGGCCGAACGAGTGGCGTTCATCCTGCACGACGTCTTCCGCTACTCCTTCACCGAAGTAGCCGAGATCGTCGGCCGCACCCCGGCGGCCTGCCGCCAGCTCGCCTCCTCCGCCCGCCGCCGCATCCGCGCCAGCCAGGCACCCACACCTCCCACCACCCAACACGCCGACATCGTCCGGCAGTTCAAGCAGGTATGGGAAGCCAAGGACATCAACGGACTCATCAACCTCCTCGACCCGAACGCCACGGTGATCGCCGACGGCGGCGGTCAGGTCTCCGCCGTGACCCGCCCGGTCACCGGCGGCGCGGAGATCACGCGCGCCTGCATCAGACTCGCCGAGCAGGCTCCGCTGACGATCCTGGAGCGTACGGTCAACGGTCAGCCCGGCCTGGTGAGCCAGCAGGACGGCGTCACGGTGGCGGTCCTGGCCTTCGACATCGTCGACGACCGGATCAAGCACATCTGGGCGGTGCTCAACCCCGAGAAGCTCCGCTCCTGGCAGATGGACTGACCGGACCGACCCCATGACATGACAGCCCGCTCCCGACGCGTACGCCGGCACACACGGCTGGAGATGCCTCGTACCAGCGGGCGTACGCCGTCCTGGACGGCGTCCTCGGCATCGGCCACGGCATCAGCGCGCGACCGCTGTCATGTCGGTCCACGGCATCGTGCTCAAGGCCGTGCCGACGAGGCAGAACCGCCGCCCGGCCACTGAATAGCACCCCCTGATTCCCGTCGGGGGTCAGAACGAGTCGAGCACCTGTTCCTTGAGACCCGCTAGGCGTCCACTTGGTGCCCAGTTGGTGCCCACTTGTTCCGCCCTTGACGCCCTCAAGAGGCGGTCCTTAGCGTCAAACGCCATGACGGGATCTCAGCAATCGCCGTTGGAACGGGTCCAGGTGCTGATTGTGGGCGCAGGTCCGGCAGGCATGGTGGCTGGCATCACCTTGGCCGGCTACGGGATCGATGTACTGCTCGTCGAGAAAAGGGCCGAGGCTTCGGCCCTGTCACGCGCCATGCTGATCAGCACGCGGACCATGGAACTGATGCGCCGATGGGGCCTCGAAGCGGCCGTACGCGCCAAGGCGAGCGACGTCGACGCATACACCTACGTAACGGAGTCACTGGCCGCCGGCACCGGCAGCGAACTGCCGATGGCCATCCCGACACGGGCCGAGGCCGTCGCGGTCAGCCCAACCCGGCCGGCCTGGGCACCACAGGACGACATGGAGCCGATCCTGCTCGCCCGCCTGCGCACCATGCCGACCGCAGCGGTGCGGCTGGGCTGCGAGCTGACCGAACTCCGCCAGGACGACAACGCTGTCTACGCCACCCTGCTCGACCGGCGGACCGGAACCACCCAACCGATCGAGGCGCAGTACGTGATCGGTGGAGACGGGCCGTACAGCACGGTACGTGACCACCTGCGCATCGCCATGGAGGGCGTGGACAACTTAGGTGACTACGAGTCGGTCCAGTTCCGGGCGTCACTCGACGCCGTCATCGGGGACCAGGAGCGGAAACCCGCCGTCTACATGATCACCCGGCCGGACGCCGCCGGCTTCCTCAGCCGACGCGGCCAAGGGGACCGATGGAGCTTCGCGCGCGGACGCGCGCCGGGCCAGACCAAGCTCTCCGACCTCAAAGAGACCGAAGTGGCCGAGCTCCTGGCCCGCGCCGCAGGCATCGACACACTCCAGCCCCGGATCGAGCGGTTCAGCAGTTTCGCACTCGCCGCCATGCTCGCCGAGCGGTACCGAGAGGGCCGCGGCTTCCTGATCGGCGACGCGGCCCACCGGATGACCCCCCGGGGCGGCACCGGCATGAACACCGCGATCCAGGACGCCTTCGACGTCGGCTGGAAACTCGCCTGGGTACTGCGGGGATGGGCACCAGCCGACCTGCTCGACACCTACGAGACCGAGCGCCGCCCCGTCGGCCGCCACAACGTGGACTTCTCCGCCGCACCACCCACCGAGCCCGCCACAGCCGCCGAAACCCTCCCATGGGACCTCAACGGACGGCTGGCCCACCACTGGCTCCCAGCACCCGCCACCGCCGCCGCAGCGGCCGACCTCATCTCCACCATCGACCTCATCGGGGACGGACTCACCTTGCTCGCCGGGCACGCGGGGGAGCGCTGGACCGCCACCGGTGCCCTCGCCACCGGCCCGATTCCACTCACCGTCCACATGCTCGACCAAGGCACCACCGACGCACTGGGGCTGCCGCCCGGCGGGGCGATGCTCGTACGCCCCGACTGCCGGGAGATCCGGCGATGGTCGCACTACGACGAGGCCGACCCGCCACGGGTGGAGAGCCTGGCCGCGGCCACACAACCACTCCCCGCCTACTGAGGCGCCGACGCGGACGATCACGCTCCTGGGGCGCAGGCCCGGGTCACTGCGACGCCCGCATTCTCTTCGCATCCGGAGCCGTTGACCCTCGACAAAGGCCGGGAAGTGCGGCCTCACATTCCGGTGCGGTGCTTTGTCTAACCGGTAAGGCAGATACGCCCGAAGAGGGCCGAGCACCAGCAGGGACCCGGGCCAACCGGGGCACCTCCGCTCAACCGCGTGATCGCTAGTCGCCGCCAAGATCGTCCGCGTACCTCGCCCAAGCGCCCATACGGAGGCTCACCATGGCACAGCCCGACTTTCCGGATCTGACCCCCAGCGCCACCGACTTCACGTCGGGAGGCGGAATCTACATCGCTTCAGCGGCGACCGAACTTCCGCCCGCCACCTCTGTCGAAGACGCCGTCCGTGACGGGCGGTACCCGAAGGAAAACGCCGAGACCGCCGGATACAGCTCCATCACCATCGCGAAAGAGTCGACCACCGTACTCGACCTCGCAACCGGCGCAGCCCTGTCAGCCACGGAGCGCACGACCGTACCGAACACGGATATCCGCAGCCTGCTCCTGGTGAGCATTTTCCCCTACTCGCACACGCCTCTGTACAACATGCCCGCAGCGATCGCGGAAACCCTGCGCGTTCCCGCCGCCTTCGCCACGCAGATATCGAACTCCTCCTGCGCCGCCGGCGTCGACGCCCTCGCCATGGCCGGGCAGCGCCTGCTGCTCACCAACGACCGCGCGGCCCTGGTCGTCGCCGGTGATGTCTGGCGGGAACCCCACATCGATCGCTTCGACTGCAACCCGAACTTCGTCTTCTCCGACGGAGCCTCCGCCGTCGTACTCAGCCGCGACGTCGGATACGCCCAGCTCGTCTCCGCGGCCACCCTCACCGACCCGGTCCTGAGCGGCCTGCACGCCGACGTCCCCTCCGACCGGACGGCCATCGACATCACCGCGCGGGCTCGCGCGTTCTTCCAGAGCCGCATGAGCCCCGACGATGCTCACGCCCGCCTCCAGTCCGGTCTGACGTCCACGATCGACGCCGCCCTCTCCCTGGCCGGCGCCAGCCTCGACGACGTGGCCTACGCGATTCTGCCGGCCATCGGAAAGGAATTCCTGCAGCGATACCTCGACATCCTGAACATACCCGTCTCCCGCACCACCTGGGATCACTACGCGACGACCGGCCACATCGGCCCCGGCGACCAGTTCAGCGGACTCTCCTACCTCATCGAGAACGACCGCTGCAGCAGCGGAGACGTCATCCTCCTGATCGGTGAGGGAATCGGATTCCAGATGAGCGTCGCGGTACTCAAGGTCCAGTAAGGCATCTCATCCGGGAACACCAAAGCGGGCACGGTCAGGACCGCAGGCGCGGCCGGCCTGGACGCTCAAGCCACGAACTGGCACGTTCATGCCGTGAACTGGTTCAGGCCGTGCCCGCGAAGCGCACCCAGCAAGCTCGGATCATCGTCGGCCAGGACGCCGACGACCTCGGTCACGCACCGGCCGGCGGCCACGGAGAACACCGTGCACCCGGATCCCAGCTGCACGAGTGAGAGTCCCGCCCCCTCCACGACGAAACATCGCCGCCCGGCCCCTGGCGGCCGGGCGGCGACGGCGTACGCGGCCCTACGACGCTCCTCACCGGGAGCAGCCCGTGCAGGATCCCGGCGCGATGGCGTGAGCGCGGACTCCCGCTCAAGAAGGAGTACGTGTGAATAGGGCCGAGGAGTTCGAAGAGCTGCGGCCGCTGCTGTCCGCGATCGCCCACCAGATGCTGGGCACCGCTGCAGGGGCGGAGGACGTGGTACGCGAGGCCCGGCTGCGCTGGGAGAACGCCCCGGCGCAGCCCTCGACCGCCAGAGGCTTCCTCCTGGCCGCGGTAACGAGGATGTCCATCGACATCCTGCGGACGGCCGGCGAGCACCGGCAACGACACCGCCAAGACCACCTCGAGGACTCGCTGCTCACAGCGGCCCTGCTGCTCATCGAGGAACTCCCCCCGCACGAGCGGGCGGTCTTCGTGCTGCGCGAGGTCCTCGGATGCGGCTTCCCAGCCATCGCATCCGCTTTAGGCTGCTCGGAGACCGCCTGCCGTCAGCTGGCCGAAGCCCTCTGCCCGACAGCCGAGGACAGTGCCAGGGCCGCGCCATGGCCCCGGCACATCAACGGCGCCGAGAACGTGGCCCGGACGCTCGTCGCGATACTCCCGCCGCTCAACCACGTCGGCATCACCCTGGAACACCACCAGGTCGCCGGCCGCCCAGGAGCCGTCCTGCGCGACCGGAACGGAAAGGACCTGGCTCTCGTCCTGTTCGACATCGCCGACGGCAAGGTCCGCACGGTTCACCTGGGCAGCAACCCCACACTCAACTCCGCCTGACCAAGAGCAGCACAAGGACGGACGACAGACCCGACACCGAGTCAGGAGGCCACGACCGCCTCCAGGACCGACGCATGCGAAGAGGTGTCCAGGACGCGAGTGACAGTGAACCCGGCCTTCTGAAGCAACGTCTCGTACTCGGCACGGGTGCGGCCCCGGCCGTTGAGGACCGTCATCATCAGCACATCACCGGTCTTGCCGGCGTGAGGCTCGTTGCCCGGCGGGATCAGGGCGTTGATGACGAGAAGCCGGCCATGCGCGGGCATGGCCTCGCGGCACGTGCGCAGGATGCGTACGCAGTCCTCGTCCGGCCAGCTGGCCAGAACGTGCTTGAGGAGGTACACATCGGCGCCGGTCGGCACCGAGACGAAGAAGTCCCCGGCCTCGGCGCTCCAGCGCCCGGCCAGCTCCGGCGTGTCGAGGAGGTGGTCCGCCACCACCGACTCCAGGTCGACCAGCGTGCCCGTCATGTGCGGGTTACGGCGCAGCACCGCCCGCAGCAGACCTCCGCGCCCCCCACCCACATCGACAGCGGTCTTGAAGCCGGAGAAGTCGAAGGCCTCGGCGATACCGTTGCTCAGCGCCTGCGAGAACGCGGCCATGCTGGAGTTGAAGATCCGGCTCAGCTCCGGGTCGGCGGCGATGTAGTCGTAGAAGGGAACGCCGTACACGTTCTCGAAGGCAGTAGTGCCGGTGCGCACCGCCTCATGGAGCTGCGCCGCCGACTGCCAGAAGACCGGCTCGCCGCGCGCCATGACATAGTCCCGCAGCGAATCCTCCTTGTCCGTGCGCAGCGGCTCCGCGAGCGGAGTCAGGTGGAAGCGACCCTCCTCGTCCTCGCGGAAGACACCCTTGGTCGCAAGAAGCCTCAACACCCGGTACAAATGCTGACCGTCGACCTCCACCGCCGCCGCGATCTCCTCAGCCGTGCGCGGTCCGTCCGCCAGCTGATCAGCGATGGCGAAGCGCGCTGCGCAGTGCAGGGCCGCCGAGTACAAGTATCCCAGGGAGAGTTCGAGCAGCTCGTCCGTCACCTGCGCGGCACTGGAGGGCTGCGAGACCTCGGCGGCCTCCGGGCGGGCGCCTACCATCGGCAAGGTTCCCCTTTCTCCGCCCCCGCACGAAGCGGCGGCGCATGGATCGAGCATCAACATCCAGGCACGTACGCCCTCAGCGTTTCCGCCGCCCTTAGCGTCCGACTAAAGCACCACTCGGGCCCACCCCGAACGCCAAAAGGTTGAGCACAAGCAAGCCATTTCCGACCGACCAACCCCCTGAGCTGGCATCTTGCACAGCTGTCGGCATCCGGGGGCGGGTTAGCGGGTGGGTGTGGATGTGGGGACGCCTGCGGCGGCGGGGCTTCCCCACGGGCTGGGGCGGTGTAAGTACAGCGTGATGTTGGTGTCGGTGGTTTGGTGGCTGTGGTGGGGGGGTTGTGGTTTGGCTGGGCGTGGTGGTGGGGGAGTTGGTTGTTTTGGGTCGTCGGTTGGCTTGTGCTGGTGTGTTGAGTTTGAGGCTTCTTGTCTGGAGGTTCCGGAGTTCGGGGTCGGTAAGTTCGGTGAGGTGGGGAGTTTTTGATTAGTCGTCACCTCGTTCTTTGGTGTGTGTTTAGTTTGGCGGGGACGGGTTGGCGCGGGGCTTTCATGCTGGTTTCCGGGCGATCGGCCGCGTGGTGGCGCGTTCTCTTTGGTGGTAGCAGGTCACCCATTGGGTTGCGGTGGTATTTCTTGTGCGGGCCATTGTGGAGAGTGGGATTCAGGTGAGTGGACAGAGTGTCCTTGGTTCATTGCTCACCCGTGGGATCTGACGGTCACTCAGTCTTTTCAGAGTCGCCCCATCCGGGTTTTGGGCCAACGGAGTTGGTCGATTTGTTGATCGGTTTTCGGGTGGTTTGGTGGTGAGCTTCGAGCCCATACTCTATCCCGTTGGAAAAATGACGCACTTGGATGGAGAGGGGAGAGGAGCGGGTGTCCGGTTTTTCCTGGGCAGGCCAGGTAGGCGAAGGGCCGGCCACGGGCGCCTTGTAGCTGCTTGTCTTCTGACGCGCGCGGAGCGTGCGTCAGATCCTGTACTGGACTGCGGAGCAGGCCGGTACAGGATCGATCCGGCGGAGCCGGATCGTCCGGCCACGGAGTGGCCGGCGGTCGGGGCGGAGCCCCGG
>NZ_OZ186832.1:5552500-7539337 GCF_964272895.1 Streptomyces sp. enrichment culture | reverse complement strand
GCGAAGACGACGCGCCGCCGCTACGCGGCGGTTCCATCCCGGCGCTCCGCGCCGGGATCGTCGGGGCTCCGCCCCGACTGCCGGCCACTCCGTGGCCGGTCGATCCGGCTCTCGCCGGATCGCAATCGTACCGGCCTGCTCCGCAGTCCTGTACGGGAACTGACGCACGCTCCGCGCGCGTCAGAGGAGTAGCAGCTGCGGGGTGGGGTATGGGCGTCCTTCCGTCCTCGCCTCCCCGGGAACTAAGGGGCTGCCCCCTGAGTTCTCCCGCTGCCAAGGACGGTGCGTCATTCTGAGCCCACGGATAGAGTATGGGCTGAGGGTCCACCACTACAACCCACGCAGCCACCCGATCAGTCCGGGTCCCCATCGTACGAAATAGCCTTCGACTGCCGTGAAAATGAATTGCCGTCAACTGCCTCTTTAATCTGGGGAGAAGGGCCAAACTAATGCCACGAATGGAATTGAGGCCTCATCAAGTCGAGGCAGTCGACGGAATCATGCGCCACCTCCAGAACCCACCCGGCAAACACATGCCTCCCCAAGGACTCAGGGCGCAGGTGATCGCCGCGACCGGATCCGGGAAGACGCTGATCGCAGTGGAAACCGCGCGCCGGCTAACCGCACGGCGCGTCCTGGTCCTGGTCCCCACCCTGGATCTGCTCACGCAGATGGCCACCGCCTGGCGCGAGGGCGGCCGGCGCGGCGCCATGGTCGGGGCGTGCTCGCTGCGCGCCGAGGACTCGGGCGGCATCCCCTGCACCACCGACCCAGACGAGCTGGTCGACTGGCTCAAGAGCCTGGAGACGGTGACGGTGTTCGCGACGTACGCCGCCGTCGGACTGGGCATCCTCCAACGCGCACACCAGGCCGGCCTGGCGGTGTGGGACCTGATGGTCGTGGACGAGGCGCACCGCACCAGTGGGGCGGTGGGCAAGCCCTGGGCCGCCGTACACGACCAGACCCGCATCCCCGCCGCACGACGGCTGTACATGACCGCCACCGCCCGCGTGTGGGAGGCCGAGGACGGGACGCCGCGGCTGGTGGCAAGCATGGACGAGAACAGTCCCGTGTTCGGGCCGGTGGCCTACAAGTTGAAGCTGTCCGACGCCATCCGGCGCGGGCTGGTCGCGCCGTATCAGGTGGTATGCCTGGATATTCGTGACCACGAGCTCTACACCGCCATGGCCGTCGGGTCGGCCGGCTCGGATTTCGTACGCGGGGCCCGGCTGGCTGCGCTGCAGACCGGGCTGCTCACCGCGGCCGCGCGGGAGCGGCTGCGGCGGGTGCTGACCTTCCACAGCCGCGTCGTGGAGGCGGAGGCGATGGCGGCGGGTGTACCGGGCGCAGCAGCCCGGCTGCGGAAGGAGAACCCGGAGGTGTTCCCGCCGGCGGAGCGGGTGTGGGCGCAGTGGCTGCACGGCGAGCATGCCCCCTCACATCGCCGCCAGGTTCTCGACGCATTCGCCTCCGACTTCATCACCCATGAAAACGCTGAAGTCCCGGCCGCTTTGCGGGTTCTCTGCTCCGTGAAAGTCCTCGGTGAAGGCGTCGATACCGCACGCTGCGATGCCGTCGCTTTCTGCGATGCACGCGGCTCGATGGTCGACATCGTCCAAGCAGTCGGACGCGCCCTGCGTATCCGGCCCGGCGAAGGGAAAATTGCGTCCTTGGTCGTGCCGGTGTTCCTCGCACCAGGTGAAGAGCCCGATGAAATGCTCACCTCACCGGCCTACGGCACCCTCGCCAAGGTCCTCGGTGCGTTGCGGGCGCATGACAGTGACACCATCGAAGCCCTCGCCGACCCCCGCCCCCGCACCGGCCACCGCGGCAGTCTCGAACACAGCGAGCGCGGTGCACGCTTCACGGATCGCGGGGACGGCCAGGCCCTCGAAGACCAGGTTCCGGGCCTCGAGGAGGAGGCTCTAGTCGAAGAGGAGAGCACGGTCACGGGGAGCCGGGCGGCGGCCCAGCTGCTGCGGTTCAGCGAGGAACGCGATCCCGCCCTCCTGGCCCAGTTCGTGCAACTGCGGGTCATCGACCCCGAGAACACCTACTGGCGCCGCGGCATCCAGGCCGCCACAAGGTGGCTCCGCGAAACCGGCAACACGCAGCTACGCGTGCCCCAGGACTACCGGGCCCCCGACCAGTGGGCCGGCACCGCCGGGTTCCCGCTCGGGGTATGGATCGCCGACCAACGCCGCTACTACAACGCCGGTGACCTCGACGCGGGGCGCGTCGAGCAGCTCGAGGCCCTGGGGATGGTCTGGTCCCACCACGACATCGCCTGGGAACAGGGCATTGCCGTCGCCCGCTCGTACACCGCCGCCCACGGACACTTCCTCCCACCCACCAACGCCGTATGGGAAGGCTTCCCCATCGGCGTATGGGCCAAGAACCAACGCGCCGCCGCCCGCAGAACTTTGCACAACGCTGAACGACGCGCTGCGGGCGAGACAGTGCCCTCCGGGGCCGGGGAGCCTCCTGACAGCCGTATGGAGGCCCTCGAAGCCCTCGATCCGGCCTGGTGCCCTACCGGATGGGACATCGCCTGGCAACGCACCTTCCACCTCACCCGCACCCACCTCGCCGCCGGCGGCACCCTCCCACACAACCCAGGCCAGATCATCGCCCAAGGCGAAGACCTCGGAGCCTGGGTCAAGGCGCAGCGGCACGCATGGGACACACTCCTGCCCGCCCAGCAATGGCTCCTCAAAAGCGTCCTCGGACTCCAACCCGCCGAAGACGAGGCGGAACAGCCCAAACGACGATCACAAGACGAACGATGGAACGCCAGCATCACCGCCGCACGACAGTTCTACGAGCGCGAAGGCCACCTCGTCGTACCCAGACACCACACCGAACACCTCGACGACGGCACCCAGGTACGCCTCGGCACATGGCTCAACAACGTCAAACGCCGAACCGCAGGACTCACAGAGGCCCGCCGCGCAGACCTGAAGCAGCTCGGGGTGAAGTGGTAGCCGGGGTGGGTCAGGCAAGAACCGGAGCCCCCTGTTTTTGAAGGCGACATCGTTGCCGCTGGACCCAGCACGGCCCGCCACCGTTCTGAGGCCGCACCTGCCCCTGCTGGAACGGGGCGCATGCGCCCACCGTCCCATGCAATCGGTGAGGAGGGGCAGGCGGCGGCGTCTGAGTGGGGCGTCTAATAGACGGCGTGACTGATCAGCTTTCATCCGCGCCGGGGCGGCCCGTGAAGGACGACGCCCCCGACACACTCACGCTCATCGTGGACACCGCGAACGGACCATACATACGGCGCATACGCCGTGCACTACCTCTGCCCGCTGGAGTCGAGCACGGAACGGGTGCCGAAGAGGCTGCGCATACCGCTGCAGCCACCTGGGGCTTGTCCGACTTCGTCTTCCAGTCCGCCTACGCCAGCAAGAGCTCTGGGCGACGTGAACTCGGCGACCGACTGCTGATCGCAGGGGGGCGTGGTGCGGTGATCCAGGTGAAGGCGCGCACGGTCCAGCCCAAGAGCGCGGACGCGGAAGTCGCCTGGATCCGGAAGGTCGCGGCCAAGGCAATGCGCCAGGCCAAGGGCACGGTGCGGCAGTTGCGAATGCTGCCAGCCGACATGGTCAGCGACCGCGGTCGCACGCTGTCGGTCGACGGCAATGCCCTCGACTGGATAGGAGTGTTCCTGCTGGATCACGAGCAGGTACCCGAGGACACGCGCTGCGTGCTGGAGCCGATCGGGATCCCCGCGATCGCTCTGACCCGACGCGACTGGGACTTCCTTTTCGACCAGCTCCGCTCCACCACCGCCGTGCTGGACTATCTCTTCCGGGCCGCTGCCGAGCCTCCGATCGCGCTGGGGGAAGAGCCTGTGCGGTACTACGAATTGGCGGCGGCCGATGCTGAGGCACCTCCCGGCCCCCTGAGCTCTGACGTCGCTGAACTCGGCGGAACCCACTACTCCGTTCCTCTGCTCCCCCAAGCCCCGGTGGGATCGGACGCCACGCACCGGGTCATGAGGATCTTCCTGGAAGACGTGGCCACCTCCGCGGTCCGGGGAGGGATTGCTGAGCCCGACCGACTGCTTGTCCTCTCCGACATCGACAAACTGCCGGTCGGAGCACGCGCCGAGTGGGGACAACTCTTGCTGGACATGCTGGCCGACGTCGCTGAAGTGCCCGCTGGCGAATGCAAGTGGCGCTGGCGCCGTTCCATCGACCCGTCCGGCACTCGCCAGCTCATCTTCGGATGCGCCACGCGCTTCGGCCCCGACGTGCAGGCCGCCTTCCAGTCCTACGTGCTCCTGCGCCACCACCAACTCCACCAGCAGACCGGCCTGGCCGAACAGACATCCACCCTCGGTGTACTGCTCACCCCAACCACCGCAGGCGAGCGGCCCTGGGACACCACTCTGCTGCGCACGGAAGGCGACAACAACTTGTCCACTGAAGAAGTCGAGCACTACACGCAGCTCTGGAATCCTCAGCCCGCTGAAACCGCCTGAGCATGACCGCAGACGCGAGACGACCGAGCGCTAAACAGTCCCAGGGTCTCCAGTTCTTTGTCGGCTCCTGCCGCCCCGGCGTCGGTGGTGCGTCCCCCAGCTATGAGACCTTTTCGAACCCATCCACTGGTTCGGCCGCGTACGTGCCATCGCTGAGGAGGCAGTCTGTAAGTTCGAACCGTTCCTGTCGGCCTCCGGTTGGCCAGAGGAGGACCGCGCCGGCGGTCCGGGTGCTCATCACCCGAATCGGTGCTCCTTCCCGGCCACCGGTGCCAAGCAGCGTGTACGTGCGAATCCGCCGGTGTCCCATTCCTTGGGAGGGAGTGGGGCGCTGTTCGGCCGACCGGGCGGTCCGGTGTCGTCGTCGGCTGATGTACCAGGTAGCGGCGCTGATGAGTCCGGTCGAGCCCAGCGCGCCGAGCAGCTCTGGGAGGGACTCGACAAGGATCTGCATGGGTGGTGTCTCCTTGGGTTCCAGTCTGCAGGCATAGCGGCGGGGAAGCCTGCAGCAGCTGATTCGATGATCTGCCTGCGACCGGGCCCGGTGTGTCGGTTGGATGTTGTTCGGCTGACAACGTGGGGTTGTCGGCGACAACCTGGGTGAGGGGTCTTCGGTGTGAGTGGGGGGAAGCGTCCGGGGCGGCCATGGAGTCCGCCCAAGGGCGCATGTCAGGAGATCAACGAGGTCGTCGCCATCATTCGGAACTGGCTGGACGACGCCGGCATCACTGTCAGGGCGCTGCATGCGGCGCTGACGCAGGATCACTTCGCCGATGGCAAGGTGCCGGAGGGACGGAAGCTGCGTGAGCGTCTCGCCGGCGTCGGGTTGACGTGGGATACCGTCGAGGCCGTCGCGGACGTGTGTTTCGCGGACGAGTCTCAGGCCATGACGCACCAGCGGCTGGAGCGGCCTAGGGCTCTGTGGAAGGCCTCGGCAGAGCGTCCCACGGTTGTGGGTGTTGACGGCGAACCTGCCGTGCCTGCGCGCGAACTCTTGCAAGCTCAGGAGCGCGCGATCGGGGCATTTGAGGAACTCAACCGGGTTCGCAAGGCGTATGAGGCCAGCGAGCGTGCCCGGACCCAGTCGCTGCAGATGGCCACGATGTTGTTCGCACTACTCGGACAGGCCCAGGCGCAGGTGAGGGAGCTGTCCCGTCGGCTTGAGTCGCTCCAGGCTTCGCCCGATGCCCTGAGCGGTGAGATCGACGTGACGCATCTTCGGCTGATGCGTGCCACGACACAGCATGATGACCTGCATACACAGCTTTCTCGTGCGGAGGCGGAGCGTGAACGAGCTCAAGCGTTGGCCGACGTCGCCGCTCGCCGTATCGAGTTCCTCGAGTCCAAGCTCCGCGGGTTTGGATATGTGGACTCCCCCGGGGACGGCAGCGGGTCGGGAGCGGTTGTGCTTCCTGAGCAGGTTCCCTTCGAGGCGGATGCGGACAGCAGGCTCGACCAGGTGGACGCAGTGCTTCGCAAGGCGCGGGAGGTCCTTGACCGCGAGCACGAGACGGTTCAGGAGATCGCCGACGAACTCGGTGCCGATCACGACCGCGCGGTGGGTGCCGAAGCCGTTCCGGGCCGCATCGTGCACGTAAGCGGAGCCAAGGCGGGCTCGCCGTCGTCCCGGGGTGGGTTGTTCGGAACAACTGGGAACAACCCTCAGTCAGCGGGGACCGGCCTTGTTGTTCACGGGGGCGATGACCGGATGCGGTTCGTCGGCGCAGCTGCCCGCCGGATCTCGCGGGGTATTGATCTGGACGAGATCGTGCTCGCGCTGTGCCGCGCGACGGTGCCTGCGTTCGCGGATTCGGTCCTGGTCTATCTGCGTGATCCGTTGCCGATCGGAGACGAACGTCCGTTGGGTCCGGTGCTGCTGCGGCTGCGGCGGATCGACCAAGGGCCGGGCCTGCCGATGTCCGTCGAGCTGCCGTGGGACTACTTCGCTGTCGGGGGCGACGATAGATTTGCCAGGCCGTCGGACGTATGCGCCGTGCGCCCCGGCGGCATGCTCTCCGAGGTTCTCCGGGGCGTGCGCCCGGTTTTCGGTGACCTGGCGCATCATGCTGCCCTTTCTGAGCTGATCGGCGACAGTTTCAACGGGCCACCTCCCGGCTCACGGTCTCTGATGGCGCCGCTGCGGGGACGTCGCAGAGTTGTCGGGGCTGCCGTCTTCCTGCGGAGCTCTGACCGGGTGGCTTTCGAACCGGACGATCTTCAGGTTGCTGCGCAGCTGGCCACGCAGGCTGCCCTGGGCATCGACAAGGCTGTGCTCTACGGCCGCGAAGCGTATGCCGCGGACCAGCTTCAGCGCAGCATGCTGCCCGAGAGCCTGCCTCGCGTGCCCGGCGTGCGGCTGGCCTCGCGTTATCTGCCCGCTGCCGAGACAGCTCGTGTGGGCGGCGACTGGTACGACGCGATCCCGCTACCGGGCAGCCGCGTCGCGCTCGTCGTCGGAGATGTCATGGGTCACTCCATGACATCCGCAGCGATCATGGGTCAGTTACGCACCACCGCCCAGACCTTGGCCGGCCTCGACCTGCCTCCGCAGGAGGTCCTGCACCATCTCGACGAACAGGCTCAGCGCCTGGGCATTGATCGCATCGCGACCTGCATGTACTGCGTCTACGACCCGGTCGCACACCGCATCACCATCGCTAACGCTGGCAACCCGCCGCCGCTGATGCTGCACCAGGGCGGTAGGGCCGAAGTCCTGCGGGTGCCGCCTAGCGCCCCTATCGGGGTAGGGGGCGTCGACTTCGAAGCCGTGGAACTGGGAGCACCTGCTGGCTCGACATTGATCCTCTACACCGACGGCTTGGTCGAGTCCAGACTCAGGGATATTTGGACGGGCATCGAACAGCTCCGCGAGCGACTGGCCGCGACGGCGCGTCTCACTGCGCCCGACTTCCCGCCGCCCCTGGAGGCTCTTTGTGACGAGACCCTGTGTGTGCTCGGCCCAGGTGACCGGGAGGACGACATCGCACTGCTCGCAGCCCGCTTCGAGGGCCTCACGGCGAGTGATGTGGCCCAGTGGTCCCTCGGGCACACACACAAGGCACCGCACGAAGGCAGGCAGCTCACCCGTCAGACACTGGACAGGTGGGGTCTAAGAAATCTGTCGGACGTGGCTGAACAACTGATCAGCGAACTGATCAGCAAGGCCGTGGAGGCGACCCCAACCATTGCCGAGCCCATCGAGCTGCGGCTTATGCGCACACATGTACTGCGATGCGAAGTGCAGGACCGATCGACAGAAATACCGCGCCGCATGGAGACCCGAGACACGCCACGCGGCGGCGTCCCGCGCCTCCTTATCCAAACAGCCAAGCGGTGGGGGATCAGCCGGCTGGTCGGCGGAAAAGTCGTCTGGTTCGAGCTACCACTCGACGGATCCCCTCCCTGACCAGATCCGGTCAGATCCGATACCGGCACGCTAGCTTCAACTGGGGCGCGACGATAGCGGCGTGCCTCCAGGGCGGATACGTCGGCAGCAAGGAGATCGACCGCGCGCGACGGCGGCGAGCAGGCCGACGGTGTCCTGCAGCACGGCGGCCTGGCGGGGTCCGATGCATGCAGGGCATCGCCCTGGAGTACGTGTTGGCATGGGGGATCCTGGGCTGCTCTGCCGCGGCTCGAGTGGCCGCCGGGTCCATCATTCTCCGGCGGAGCGCTGGCTGCGGCCCCGTTCTGATATAGCTACGGTCAGGTGGCGTGTAGCCCTGCGTAACGACTCGGGTCGTCGTTTCTCCTCGTCGGTCGTCTCGTTGAGCTGAACGAGTGATCGCGGGAGGGGCGCAGGTGCGGCAGGACTGGGAGCCGGAGGACCTGATTGAGGTCTGGACGCTACTCGAAGACGACATGAAGCGGGTGCGGAACAAGTCCGGGGCGACCCGGCTCGGGTTCTCGTTGTTGCTGAAGTTCTTCGAGGTGGAGGCGCGGTTCCCGGAGTCGGCCGGGGAGATACCGGCCGCCGCGGTGGAGTACGTGGCCCAGCAGGTGAAGGTCCCCGCGGAGGCGTGGGGCGCCTACGACTGGCAGGGCGACCGGATCAAGCGGCACCGCATGGAGATCCGGGCGGCCTACGGGTTCCGGGCGAACACCGAGGAGGACCAAGACCGGTTGGCCGCGTGGCTGGCGACCTCGCGTACAAGCGGGCCGACAGCAAGTGCATGTAGAAGGCGTCCTGCTGGGGCGGCTCAACCTGCGAGGTGAGCCATGCGGCCATGACCGGCACTTCCGCCGATGAGCGGGCAAGCGGGCGGAGAACCGCTGTCGACTTCTTTGTCAGTTCCTGGCTCCTGGTCACATGATTTTCGCCCCCCTTACCGGTGTGAACCACTGTTTGCTCACTGACGTGCTGCCAGGAGATGCGCTTTGTTTCTAGGTCGCAGAGGCTGACAAGAACTGGAAGCGAGTGCCCGAGCCAGTACGACACATGGTCAACGTCGCACGAGAACCACCAGCCGTCGTCAGTGGGGTTCCGGAAGTAGCTGTTTCCTAACTTAATCTGCACACCTATGAGTGCCCAGTGGCTTCCCGAGTAGCATCGTTGACGAGTTCCAGGTGAGCGTCGATTCCCATATCCGCCGTGGCCTGCTCCCTGAACAACCATCCCAGTTCGCTTGTGACCAGGTGATCGATCCAGGCACACCAGCCCGCTCGACCTGCTGAGTTGGCTGAACCTTCATGGCCGCTCGCCCCCGACCGTTTCGACAATCCCACGTCATCGTACGAGGCTTAGTCGGCTTTCAGTGAGCTTCTTCAGCGTAACTGTTCCAGGTTGAGGACGGCTTGACGAATGACGTCATACGGTTCGGGCTACATCGGGCAGGCGGAAGATCCCCCAGGCCTGATCGCGTGTAGGAACCGTTGCCAGGGTGGCCGCCCGGTGCCCACGCCACGTTCGGGGCCTTCGCGGCCAGCGTCCCGCTCGTCAACGTTTGCCATGCCGACCACCCTGCCCATACAGCGGACTCCCTCAACTCCCATGCCGGGAGTCCGTGCGCCGACCGGGCGCGGCAGGCGTTCGCGGTCAGGCAATCAAGGCGTCATGGATGCGTTCCGCCACCGCACGGTGTCCGAGGTAGCCGGTGATGCCGTGGCGGTTGGGGGTACGGTTCTCGACCGTGGCGTTTTCGATGGATGTGACCTTGAACCGGTCCGGCATGAGGGGGAACAGGGACACCGTGTCCCGGGGGTCGTAGGCATTGAACCAGGAGCCAACGCAGTCCGGCCACGCGACCGGGCTCAGTTTGGTAGCCACTGTGCGCACGGCGAGCGGTGAACCGACAGTGATGAGCGTGGGAACCCTCCAGCCTGATTTCCTGCCTTCTTCGACGAGGAGTTTGTAGGCGATGACCGAGCCGAGCGAGTGCCCTACCACGACAGTCTCTTCGTCTGGACGGAACGCCTGCGCCACGCCGTTTTCGATGATCCGCTGGATGCCGCCTTTGTCGAGGTACTGGTAGACATCCCGGGTAACCAGCGCGAGGCTCACCGCGCCAAGGCCGGGCATCCTGTCCAGGACCCGGAGCACGGCCAGCACCCAGGGCCAATTCTGGACGTCGCGGTGGATGACGCTGGGATCGTCCGCCGCGCCCCTGATGTAGGCGTCCGAGATATCCAGCTGTTTGACCACGTCACGCAGGAAGTCGGTGACGAAGACCTGCTCAAGCGAGTCGGTCTCAGCCCCCCTGACGATGAGTTCTGGAGCCGGCGCATTTGGGTCCTCGGAAAGCGGGAAGAGGGTGTCACCGAAGTAGGGGAAACTGATCTTGTCGCCCGGAATGGTGACGTCGCGCCCCGCCTTGCGTAGCCCCTCGTGTAGGGCTTCCATCCACTGCTTCTTCAGCTCCTCTGGGGCCTTGTTCTGCTGAGAACGCCCATGGATAAGAATGAGTCTGCGCATCAGCTACGCCTTTCTGATCAGGAGGCGGCGCAGGCGGGGCAGCTCCGCCGCCGGGAACAGCGTCCAGTGCGACGGATCTGGTACCGGGAGGCCTTGCTCAGGGCCAGGAGGGTCCAACTGTGCCCAGCCGCGGGTCAGCAGGGGCATCGGGATCGTGGTTGGTGGCGGCTGTTCTCCCAGGACCAGCCACGGGTCAGGAAGGAAGCGGGTGAGGTGTGGATGGAGGCCGAGCAGCGACGGGACCGCGTCGCGGTGACCCATGTCCGCCAGGGCGTAGGCGAGGTAGACGGCGAGGGAGGGATCGCGCGCCCCTTGCTCCACGAAGCGGTCGAACAATGCCTCGGGCGATGCGTACTCCCACCAGGCGATCCCAAACCGCGACGCAGCTGCGATCTCGGCCCGAAAGCTGCTGTACCGCGGGTCCTCTGGCGTCGAGAGCGAGCTGTACCCCAGGTCGGCGATCCTGTCCTGCTCCACGGTGAGCTTGCCGACCAGGCCGGGAAACAGCGGGATCACCGTACTGCGGCCATCGGCCAGCACGACGACACCAGGCTCCGGCTTCATAAGCTCCCGAGGCATCCGAACGATGTTGGCTTCGGCCTGCTTCTGCCGCCCCACGGCCGTGTACACGGCCCCCACTCTGGAACCCACCACCTCGAGCACGGCCCCGGCATCCCGTGCCGCCTCGCTTGCCAGCCGCTGCTCGGAGAGGCGGATGGCTGCGCTGGCAGAAGCGCTGGGTGCGGGATCCCTCTGGGAGAATCGCGGCCTGGACTCCAGGGCCACGATGCGCTCGTACTGGCCGCCTGTTCCTCCGCCCGGTTGAGGAAGAGGCGGAGGAGGAGCGGGGGGCCCAGCCGGCGGGAGCTCGAATCGCGACAACCAGGCGTCTTGCGGGGAGGTCACGTGGCCGTCGGGCCACTGCGTGACCGAGTGGAGGGCCTTGAGCTGGCTGATCCGCTGCGACAGGAGGAGCGGCAACTCGTCTCGCAGACGGTGCGGACGCACCAGAGTGACGTGGGACTCGGCATCCAGGCTGTTCCCCAGGAGGCGGGCGACGGCCGCCTCCATGTCCGTCTCGCGCTCGAGGACGCTGGGGTAGCGACCTTGCAGCGCGTCGGCGAGAACGTCTGTGTACACGGCTCGGTAGCCCGCGCCTGTCTGCGCCGCCGTATCCGCGACTTCACTTGCTGCCTCACCGGGCCGACAAGCATAGAAGACGTCCACGGACGTACGATGTAGGCCAGGGGGGCGGTTGGGAAACGAGGTGCCTCCGGTCACCTGACTGTGGAGGAATCCGCTTGGCGGCGTGCGGCAGGCGTCGCCAATCAAGACGACGTGGGGAATCCCGCACCTTTCGGCGTGACGCCTGCTGAGATCGACGTTGACTGCCTCATTTCCGTTTTCCGGGGCTTCCGACAGCAGCCAGTACTCGCTGCTGTTGTGGAAGATTCCGTGTCCGCTGAAGTACACGACGAGTTGCTCCACCGTGCCCCGGTCGGCGTAGGCGCGCACGGCCTGGAAGATGTCACGGAGGCACACGGGCTGATTATCGATGTCGGAGAGAGTGGTGATGAGCTCAGTGGGGATGCCCTGCTGGACCGCCCAGCCGCGCATGGCCTCGATCCCCTGGCCGACCGCCTGCAGCTCGGGCAGGTTTCCTGAGCGACGTACCCCGATGAGGACCACAGCCCGTTCCATGATCACTCCCTCCCTGGCGGCATTGCCATGGAGCGGTACATCTAGGCTAGATCACCTGGCCCTGCGCCGCAGGACAGTGATCCAGCCTCGAGCTGCTGGTCTGCCGATATTCGAGAGACGAGTACGAGCGCTAGAGCCGGCCGCCGGTGTTCAGTGTGCCCGGAAGCACCTGGTCGAGCCGCTGCTGGTCGCCGAGATCATGGTCGACACCGCCCAGGAACGAGGCGCGTGGCGGCACCCGGTGCGCCTCGCCCGGATGCGCCACGACATCACCGTCGCCGACGCGCCGCGGTTCGGGGCAGGCACGCAGGCCGCGGCAGGATCACCCGCGCGCTGCGGCCGAGCGGAAGCCGATGCTGGCGCAGGCCCGCGCAGGTGCCTGCGCCCGGTGGAGTCCGTGACGTACACCCTCCGGGAGTCCCGGCTGGGCGTGCCTGTGCTCAGCGTGTGAGGTCGGTGCAGCGGATGCCGTCGGCGGGGTGCCACTCCAGCGCCGGCTCCACGGCGATGCCGTGGTCGGCGCAGTACGGGGTGGGGATGATGCCGCCGCAGGTCTGCCGGGCGCAGATGCATGCGGTTGTGGGGGCGGTGTAGGGCCCGCCGTGGCGGACGAGCCTACCGCCACGGGCAGTGGCGGCCTGGGGGACGGCGTGGACCGCGTGCCAGCCCGTGGTCGGACGGGAGGCCGGCACCAGGGCGATGTCCTCGGCGGAGTAGAGCGGCACGGTGGTGACACCGCCGTCGCCGAGTCGTCCCGTCTGTTTGAATCGCGGACCGAACTCCATCCACCAGCGGACCGGCCAACGGCGATCGATCACCGAATGCGTGGCGCCGATCCACAGCAGGGCCGCGGCGCTCGCCCTCGCGCCGGCGCTCTCGTCCAGGACGGCCGCGGCGATCCCCTGTCCGACAACCGCGGCCCGTCCCTTCCCCGCCTGTCTCTTCTCCAGGGGGGCGGGCGAGGGGGCATACAGGGGATGTCGGCCACCCGACCACGCCCGGAACCTCATGGCGACCTGCCGCTTCGTGACGCCCAGGCGGAGAAGGACGGCGCCCTGTCGGCCGGGTTGCCGGCCCCCTTCACGGAGGGGTTGTCGGCGGTGTTGTCGCTTCGTGACCGCGTTCGGGATCCGGTGGTCGGTGGTCCGGTCAGGGCCAGCTGCTGCCGTTGATCCCCTGTGCGCGGTGTCCGGAAGTGCGGCGCGGTGTTCAGGACGGGGGACGCAGGGCGGCGTATGTCGGAGGAGGCGGTGGAGACCGGCTCGCGCTGGCGGTACTGGTGCAATACCGCATGGCGAGCGCCGAGCAGATGCGCCGGGTGCTGGCGCACGACGTGCGGATCGAGCAGACGCGGCGCTGGCTGGCCAAGCTGCGCGCGGAGCAGTTGGTGGAGCGGGTCACGCAGCCGGCCGGCCGGTTGCGGGCGTCGTTTCCCACCGAGTACGGCGTGCGGATCGCGATGAGTGGCCGGAGCTGCGGGGGCGGCGGCCGCCCCGGCGCATCTGTGATCCAACCGCGGCCCGTCTGCGCGCGGGGCACACCCTGGCGGTCACCGAGACCGCGCTCGCCTCCTCGCCGCAGCCCGCCGCCGCGGGCGAGACCTGCCAGCCCCAGGACTTCATTAGCAACCCAGGCCCGGGGTCGCGCCGGGCGCCGGAACGGCAACGACACGAGCTTGCCCTACGGCTTGGCTCCCAATTTGACCCCGACGACGGACTGGCCTGTGGTCAAGAGGGCCAGTCGAGGCCTGCGCGAACGCAGACGACTTCCGTACGCCCCCCGCTCGGCAAGTTCGGCCCAAGGAACTGCCGGCCTCAGCGGGCGTCGCGCTCTTGGACGAGCAGGGCGGGCGAAGACGTTGCGTCCGGTCTTGATCACCGTGTCTTCGGCCTCCCAGGACAGGTCGTCGCTGTCAAAGTAGAAGAGGTCGTAGTCCTTGATGCCGTTCGTCGGCGGCCTGCCCATGACGACGTTCCACACGGTCTGGAACAGGCAGCCAGCCGTCACATACCACCCAGGCAGCTCCAGCGTCGCCGACCGCGACAAGACCTCCGTCAACATGTCGTTACGGGGCAGCACCACGCGAAGGGACTCAAGTTGCTACTCGAGAGGGAGTCGGCTGATCATCAGCCGTGCCTACCACAGCTCGCCCGTCGGACGGGCCGGCTCTGCCTCAAGGACCCCTCGGTGGAGGGCGGGCGACGCCCGCCCTCCACCGACTCCGAAACATCGCCAGAACTCCGAAGACGTGTACCTCGGGCTTGATTTCCGGGCCGGAGCCTCAGCTCTTGGTCAGGGTGCGGCTGAGAAGGTGCAGCAGGCGATCCCAGTGAAGCTGCAGCGCAGCGGGGTTGAAGGCATCGGTGTCGGACATGGTGAAGCCGTGGACGGTGCCGGGGTAGACCTCGGAGGTGTAACCGACACCCGCCGCGTCCAGGGCCTGGTTGAGCTCGCCGAGGGTCTCGGGCGTCAAGTCGCTCTCGGCGTGGCCGAAGTGGACCTCGGCGGTGAGCTTGGAGAGGCCGTCGGGGCCGTCGACTCCCACCGGGCCGTGAAATGCGGCCAGGGCGGCCACCTGGCCGGGGTGGGCCGCGGCGGTGCGCGTCGCCAGGAGGCCGCCGATGCAGTAGCCGGTCACGGCGACCGGTCCGGCGCTGACCTCGGGCTGAGCGGTGAGGAACTTGAGATAGGCGTCGGCGTCGCTCAGAACACGTTCTGTGGTGTGCGCCTCGATCATGGGCATCAGCTGGGCGAAGACCGCGGGCCGGGCCTCTTCTCCGATGTGCTCGGGAAGCTCGATCACAGGTGCCGGGCCGTGCCGGTAGAAGAGGTTGGGGACGAGCACGTAGAACCCGTGCCCGGCCAGTTCGTGAGCCATCTCCCGCAGCACGGGCCGGATGCCGAAGCCGTCCGCGTACATCAGCACCCCCGGGTGCCGCCCGCCACCGTCAGGGAAAGCGGCGAACGCGTCGGCCTGGCCGTCCGCGGTGGAAATCTGCAGCATCTTGGTGGGCATGAGTTCTCCTGTCGTGGTTGACGTGTCGAGCTGCGATCAACACGACAGGAGGCGGAGCCCGCGCAGCAGCGCCGGATCCTCGATCCAACAGAGGGCCACCACCGGCCCGCACGGCGCTCAGAAGAGCACCGGGACACCAATCCGTGTGTGGCGCAACGCCGTCCGGGTAGTCATGGCTACACAACGTAGCCCACCGGATGAAGCCGATGCCAGCCCATCAGGGCTACTCCAGTCCGGATTGGCCATGTTCGTAGGCTTCCGCTGTGAAGGCATTCCAGCAGTTCCAATACCCGACTCCACCATTAGCCCGGCCCGGAGGAGCCCAGGCGGTCTTCCATCAGGAGTGGAAGACCGCGGAGGACGCGGAGAAGCGGGCACGGACCGTCGATGCCTTCCACCAGTTCCAGCAGGGTCAGCTTCCCGCCGGCCCCGAAGCGGATGCTCTGCTGGCCTTCTTCCGGTCCGTCGAGGAGGAGTTGGAGGATCACGAGCCGGGCCCGGCGAAGGTTGTCACCGACCGGCAGATCGAGCTGCTTTTGAAGCAGAAGGCGTCGGTGCTGCACCTGGCCACGGCGAATTACTGCTGGTTCGAGGACCCAGCGAAGGCGCTGTGTCTCAAGCTCGCCGGCGCGAAGGGGGTGGCGGGCCCGCTGAGCGGGCTCTGCGACAGCGCCCGCTACCCGCAGGCCACCCATCACCTCGGCCACCGGCCCGTCTGGCAGGCCGCGGCCGACAACGGCGCCGTCCTACTGGCCAGCCCGCGCGTCCCGGCCGGGGAGAAGAAGCGCCTGCAGGCCGAGCACGAACGCTCGATGCGCGTCCTCGAAGAGATCGACAAGGCAGCCGGAAAAGCCGGATAACATGGCACTCAGCCAGCCCCAGCGTGATCAGGCCGAGCGGCGCATCCGCGCCGCCGTCGACCGCCTACTGGCCGGGCAGATCCCCGAGGGCGGGGCCTGCGACGTCAAGACGCTCGCCCGCGAGGCCGGGATCTCCCGCGCGGCCCTTTACCGGACCTGGGGCCACCTCAAGAACGAGTTCGAGCAGCGACGGGCCGCGGCCTGGACGGCCGGGCACCAGCCCGACCCCCGCGCGGCCCGCATCGGCCGGCTGCGGGACCTGAATCAGCGGCTGACCAGCAAACTCGCCCGCACCAACACCGAGTTGACCCTCTTCAAGCAGCAGCACCGCCGACTGCTGTCGGTCCTCGCCGCGAAGGACGACGAGCTGGAGCGTCTCCGCCGCGAGCTGAGTACGTTCGCCCGTACGCACGGCGGCCCCGCTCGCGACAACGAGCAGGGGGACGACGCCGGAAGCGTCGTCCCCCTGCCCCGCCACTAATGTCACACGACCGCGATCAGCAGAGCGGAGACCAACAGTGCAGTCTGATGAAGTGCCTGGTCAGCGAGATACATGCCGTTCATCCCGGCTGTCTTCAGCTCGGCGAACCCCTTGGAGCCGATGTGCTCCAGGAGCCAGCGGACCGGCCACCGGCGATCAAAGAAGGCATGGGTCAAAACCGACACGGCCAGCCCCGCCACGAGCCCGGGCCAGGACAGCTGGAGCGGGAGAACAGCCCAGGCCAGGCCCAGTATGACTGCCATAACGACGTGGTACTGGGCGACGTGGGCCAGGCAGGCACCCCAACCCCGCCGCGGGCTCACACCATCGGCAACCTCGGCCGGCGACGGCGCCGCCTTGTTCCCGGCCTGGTGGTCGGTCTGCCCGATCACGTGGTCCGCGAGGTTGTGTCCGACGGAGAGCACGGCCCACACCGAGCCGAACGTTGCCAAGGTGACGAGCTGGCCGATGGAGTTCATCAGCGACCACCCACAAGAGCGAATCGCGAGGCGAGACCGCGAGGCTGGACGACCGCGACACGGCCCCCCTGCGACGGGAGACCGGAGCTACGGCGCGAGCGCGAACGGACCGAGACACTTCGGATGGTGGACACGGCCTTTGCCGCGTTAAACGGGTAGTCGGCCGTCAGGTGCGCGACGTACAGCAGGACGAACAGCTCTGCGAACATGAAGGTCTCCCCTGGTCTGCGAACGGACTGATGGGGGTGAGGGGCGGCCGGTCGCCTGGCAGTGAGTCGGCCGCCCCTCGCCGTACCCGCAGCCTCGCGCGCCCCCGCCCAAGGCTCCGCTGCGCAGACGCACAAGACGTGTGACCGCAACCACAGGGGGTGCTGAGCCCTCAGAGTGGCTGACCTCGTGGAACGCGGTGCCCGGTGCTGAGGGACTCGTCATCCTGGTTCCGGCGTACCCGTACTGCGCTACACCCGCCGCCCATCACCGACACCGGCCACAATCGTCGAAGTCGCCCACCCCATCGCTAGCGAGGTGGCGCCACGGATCGCCGACTTCACCATCAGTCTCGACCACTGAGCTGAGGAGCTGTACGAGGGCGGGAACTGCACCTGCTGCTCCATCGAGCGGTTATGGCCGCCCTCCGATCGGGAGAGCTACTGGGACAACCTCTGACCGCTCCCACCCCACAAGATCCTGGGCCTGCCGAAGGGCCCGGGGTCTCATGCGTTCAGGCGCTGCAACGCGGTGGTGCAACAGCGGCCTGAGGGCTGGCTACCGACGGCGCGCGATGGTCGTCTGGGCCTCGCCAGGCCCCACGACATGCACCATGCCCTTCCTCAACACCCGACCAGCGACAACGCACCGGCCTGACATAGCGTCACCGACACCACTCCACTGACACCCCAGCACATCGCAGCATGGGAGCCGGGCCCCGCGTTCGGTATGGCCCACGGGCCCGTCCCGCGACCTCCTGTCCTTGAGCGGTGTCCCCGGCCATGGTCACAGGGGTTCGTCCATGCGTAGGTTCTCGGAGATGTAGCGGAAGTAGGGATCCTGTTCGGATTTCTTCGATCGTGTGAAGCCTGGGGCAAACTGTCCGGACGACCTGTCCGTCGTTCCCGCCCACCATTCGTCGACGATGGACGCCTGCTCCTCCAGCCCGTAGTGCCGCCACGGCTCTCCGGCGGGCCCGTAGTAGTAGGCGGTGTGGAGGTTGCCGCCGCCGACGGCACTCGTGAAGCCGCTGAACAGGTCCACCGCGCCCTTCCAGAAGTACTCGAGCTTGAAGGACTTGTGTGCGATCTGCCAGGCGTGCGTGAGTTCGTGGATGAACACCTGTCCGGGCTTCACGGTGAAAGGCAGCGCCGTCGGCGGAGGGGACCAGTTCAGCGGGCTGTCGAACCCGTCGCCCAGGTTGACGAGGATGGTGTCGTCGTAGGAGGGCAGCGTCACCGGACTTCCTCCGGGCCCTGATAGATCGGTGAGCCGGATGCGGTCCCACGGCAAGGTGTCCCCGAAGACCTGCTCGGCTTCAGCCCTCTCCGGCGGTTCGAGTTCTCGGTGTCCCACGAGACCCTCTCCGATGAGCGCTCCTCCGACGAAGGCCGGAATGATCAGGGTGGGACTGACGAGGAAGGCGACGCCACCGGCCACCAGGACACCGACCAGACCTCCCGGTCCGATGATCGAGGTGTCGGCGATGTCGCCGATCTCGCTGCCGACGAAGGCCAGGCCGGCCAGGCACTGGCCGGCGGGCCCGAAGGGGAGGAGCAGCGAGGACACGACCGCGAATTCCAGTACATCGCCGATCAGCTCCGCGCCGCCGCCGATCAGACCGATCATGTCCGAGCTGCGGCTCACCGCGATCGAACCCGCCCGGAAGTCGGGCCACAGGTCGGCGATGACCTGAGCGCTCACGTCCTCGTCCCAGTCGAACTGACGCGGGCCGGGTGTGTCGGTTCCGTACACCCGGCCCGACTTCTGGTGGATGAGCACCACGGTGCGGCTGCGCGACTGCAGGACGGCCCGGACGGTGAACTTGTACGAGAAGAGTCCTGTGGCCCGCATGAATCCTTTGAACCGCGCCGATCCGTCACTGTTGATCACGAATTCGGCGCGCCCGGCAAGCGGGACACCGGCCGGAGTGACGATCGGTTGCGAGAACGTCCTCGACTCGGGCCGCTGAAGGACGGTCAGCCGGAACACCTCGGTCCCGCTCTGGCCGTGGCTGGCCTTCCAGCGGATCTCCACGGGCTGCCCGGACACGAGACGGGCGTTGTCCGGATCGACGTCGATGCGGAGTACACGCTGCACCTCGGTGTCGGTGGGGCCCAGAGACAGTGTCGCCGACTCCACTCGCACGCCCGGCGGCAGCGGACCGGGGGCCAGCTCGACCTCCTTGGAGCCTCCACCGGAGAGCACGGCGACCGTCAGCAGGCCGGACGATCCTGTGGGTACGCCGATGGCGGTCGGCATCACCCGCACTTCAGTCGCGCTCGGGACGACCGTGACGCGAAAGTCCAAGGTGGTCGTGAGGGCGTCCTCCGCGCCTCCGGCGCTGAACAGCGCCACCAGCCGGAGGTCGGCCGGGCCCAGGGGCGCGGTGGGAGAGACGGACATCGGGATCCACGTGCGGACCTTCGCCTGGGGCCCGTAGCCCAGAGGCGCCGGCGGCGGCAGGCTCACGACGTCGTCGCCTCCCCAGAGCTCGAACATCACGTATCCCGCGGTGCCGAGCCCCGAGGACACGGTGACATCGAGCCCCGCACGCGCGGCCCGGGCGAGGGTGAACCTGTCCTTGTCCAAGGAGACGGACACACTCTGGACCACCGCGGTGACGGGGACGATGACGGGTTTCCACTGCGGGGCGACCAGCGCCACGTGTGCCCGCTCGACGCCCCCGCCGTTCTCCGGAGCCCGGCATGCGATGTTCACCCTGACCTGGTTCCCCCACGACACCCGAACCGGGTCTGAGCCCGTGGCGTGCGCGATTTGCACCATGTGGCTGAGGCCGTTCTCCCGCACCACGTCCAGCTCGTCCTCGGTCATGCCGTCGAGCAGCCCGAGACGCAGGGCCTCTTCATAGGTGAGCTGTTGCTCCTTCTCGACAAGGATCTCCGAGGAGCGGATGGTCCGCTCACCGCCGATGAGACAGGCGCGTACATCGGCGTCGGACGGAGCGCTGTCGATCGAGAAGGAGGGGTTTCTCTCCTGGCCCGGGTCGAGCCAGATACTCAGCTGCTCCTCCGAGACGTGCGGTTCCACGCCGTCGCCGCCGACCGCGAAGTACAGCGGCAGCTCACTGGTCGCAGGGCCGGGCAGGTGGGCGACGAGGCGCCCCACATGCCACTTCTCGGCTCCGTCGCCGGACGTGTACTCACACAGGAGTTCGATGTCGACGTCCTGATCAGGCTCCACGGGCACGGACTGCGCACCATGGCCTCTGACGACGACCCGGGTGTCCTGGACGACGTGCTGGGCCGGGTCGTCCTGCTGGTCCTCGGGCAGTTCCTGGATCTCGTCGGCCGTCAGGGGCCGCCAATAGGTCTCGGAGACGACTATCTCACCTACCGAGACGAGTGGTTTGACGCCTTGGACGTCGAGCGACATGTTTCCGGAGGGAGGATCGGTCAGCCGGACCCATCGGGTGGTGGATGAATGAGGCATCATCCGTGTGCAGATCAGAGTGGGATCGAACGCAGACATCGCCGCTCCTCGGCCGATCGCCTACCTACCACTCCAGTCTCCTCTCCGCGCGGCGCCCTGTCCTCCGCGAGCGTTCACACCTCCGTGCCGCGGTACGTGACGCGGCCATCCACCGTCGTCAGGACAACCAGGACCCGCGGGAGGTCCTCGGCCGGCGTGGGCGGGGCGTCGGCGGTCCGGCCGGACGGGCGGTCTTCCAGCGTTCGGCCAGCGCTCTTCCATCTGCGGTACCGCCATCGGACGACGACCACGCCGGGCCGGGGCGGTCGTGGGAGCGCAGTCCCGCCTCAGGCGGCAGTCTTCTTGCGGCGACGGCCGCTGCGAGCGAGGGCCTCGACGAGTTCCTCGCGGCTCATCTTCGACCGGCCGGGAAGGTCCTGCTCGGTCGCCCGCTGGTACAGCTCCGCCTTGCTGAGCTTCTGCAGCTCCCTCTTGCCGCCGGTACCGCTGCTGCGGGCACGGGCTGCTCCGGCCTTCCTCGGAGGCGCCTTGTGCGCCGGCGTCTTCGCGTTGCCCGCCGTCGACCGGGCAGCCGCCTTCCGTGACGCGGCCCTCCCCTTGCCCTCGGTGGCCGGCTCCTTGGCATCGCGGCCGGAGCGGGCGGCCTGCAGGCTGCCCTCGAGGACCTTCATCAGGTCGATCACGTTGGTCGCCTCCGGCGGTTCCTCGGCCGCCGCGATCTCCAGGCCCTCGGCCTTGGCCCTGACCAGCTCGCGCACCTTCTCCTGGTAGGTGTCGTGGTAACGGGACGGATCCCAGTCGGAGCTGAGCGCGTCGACCAGCTGCAGCGCCATGTCCAGCTGTTTGCCGCGGCCCGCCCGCCCCGAGGGCAGCTCCGGCAGCTCCTGAAGCGGGTCACGGACCTCATCCGCCCAGTGCAGCGTCTGCAGCACTAGCACCTTGTCCTCCGCGCGCAGCGCGGTCAGGTACTGCTTGTTGCGCATGACGAAGGTGGCGATGCCGACCTTGTCCGCCTCCGCGAGGGCGGCGCGCAGCAGTTCGTAGATCTTGGTGTATTCCTTGCCGCGGGGAGCGATGTAGTAGGTGCGGTCGAAGTACACCGGCTCGATCCGGTCGAGGTCGACGAAGTCGGTGATGTCGATGCTCCGGGAGCGGCCCGGCGCGATCTCATCGAGTTCGTCGGGCTCCACGACGACGTACTGGCCCTCGTCGATCTCGAACCCTTTGACGATGTCCCTGGTGCCGACCTCGTCGCCGGTGCGCTCGTTGACCCGCTTGTTGCGGATCCGGTCGGAGGTGCCGCGCTGCAGCTGGTGGAAGTGGACCGTGTGACCCTCGGTCGCCGTGTAGAGGCCGACGGGCATGGTCACGAGCCCGAAGGTAATCACACCTGTCCAGATCGCCCGAGCCATCACCGTGCTCCAACCCGCATCACAGCACCAGCACCGCCAACTTCCTCCACGCTCGCACCACTGCCCGGCCCAAGCGCGCCCAAGGCCGCCGAACGGGCCACCAGCAGCACGGCGTGACTTCTGCGCACAGGCAGGCGGTGTGCGTGGCGCGCGGGAGCTGCGCAAGGTCGAGTGGGTGGTGTCCTACTTGCGCGAGGGCGGACGCCCAGTCGTGGACCGGGTCCACCTCAGCGGGTGCAGCATGGCGAGCAGCCACACCAAACCGCTCGACCGCGAAGAGGCGCTCCGGCTCCTCGGCAGCCGGCAGGTACCGGCCTGTGCGATCTGCCGCCCGGACACCGACCTCGGCGTCCTGGACTGACCCGCGCCCCACTCCGCCGGGATCCGCTGCGCCAGATCCGCGGCCAGGTGACCGGCCGCCCGGCCGCGCGGCGTGACGTCCAGCGTCTCCAGCAGCCGCAGATAGCCGACCGCCTCCCGCGCCTCCGCCGCAGTCAGAACGGGAAGACGGGATCGTCCGAGTAGTCGCCGGTCACCGGCTCAGCAGCTCCATACCCGGACCAACCGCCGACGAGACGGCCAGGACACGAAACGGGTCGTCGGCGATGGCACCGCCGCAGCGGATGCGGTCGTACAAGTGCCGATCATGGACGACATGGCTGCGTTCAGTGGCGACTGCGTCGTGGCTGTCGATCGCGCCTGGGCCATCATTCGCAACTTCATCCATACCGGGACGCCTGGCGAGCTCGGTAAGTGGCGCGAATTGTGACCCCGCCCCGATTACCAATCGAGACACCGTCTAAGCCGACAAGCAGAGCGCTGCCCACGACGGCAGTCGCGTACTCGATGCGGAAACAGCCTGGGATGCTGGGCGGGTGACTGAGACCACCCCTTATGACGCCGACCGTGCCCGATTCACTCGCCAGGCGCTGGCACGCCTGGTCCTCTGCGATCACGCCGTGGACGTCGCCGATGGCGCCGCTGGCCTGGTGGCCACCGGGAACGACCCGGACACTGGACCCGGGGGCCGGGTCAGCCAGGCATTCCAGCTCCTCGAACTCGCGGAACGTACCCTGGTCTCGGCCGTGATCTACGAACGCGAGCGAGGCAGCTCCTGGACCGAGATCGCCCAGTACCTGGGCATCAGTCCCGTAGAAGCGGAAAGGCGCTTTTCCTCGAACCTGAACGGCTGGAACACGGCCTTCGAGGTTCCCTACCGGCTCGACGGCACCGGTCGAAAGCGCATACCCCAGCTGCCCACGGCAGCGTATGACCCTGCTTGGGCGTGCGACCGGCTCGATACCTGGGCCGCAAACCGCCTCATGCTTGTCAACGAGGAACGTCCCGTCAGCTCGGGTCTCGCCATGGTTCTGTCAGAGGAACAGCACCCCTAATCACCTGCAGCGCCTTCCCGCCCTGCGGGGCCTCTGGCCACCCACGTGGCCAGAAGCCAGGCCGGTGACGCGCCGGCTTCCAGAACGCCAGGGCAAGCATCAGGTCCGCGCACCGGCCCTGGGAGACCGAGGGCTCGGCCGGACGCCGTCCTCGCAGACCGCGCGTATTCATCCCACGCGATCCGGAAGCATCTCCGCCACCACACGCTCCGTGCTGCATGCCGGCGGTACTCGCGCCACAGCTGCCGACGGGCGGTCCCGGCGACTGCCGTCAGGCCCTCCCAGGAGGGGGTGTCGCCGCGACCGTGGGCGACGTGGGTGAGCTCGGCTGTGTCGGCGGGAGGGGCGGCCTGGGTGGTGGCCAGGGCGTGCGCCAGCCAGCGGGCCAGCCGTACGCCATACAGCGCGCTGACGAGTTCGCCGCTGGCCTCCACTCCTGCGGTATCTGCTCCAGGAGCTTGTGCGCCGCCCGGCCCCTCGCGCTGCAGGTGGGATAACTGGAACGCGTAGTTGAACGAGCGCTGGAGGCGTCATGCAGCCGCCGCCATGCCTGCCCGGTCCCGCTTGCTGCCAACCGGTGAACACCCGTGGGCCGGTAGCGGCTCATCAGTGCAGAGGCGCTGGCGCAAGTGGCGGCTCAGCATGCGGCGCCCGCCAGGTGCTGACGGAACCAACCTCATGCGAGAGCCCCACTAGTTCTGCGCACGGAAGGATTGACCGCCGCGCGACGCCCAGCAGGTTTCCGGTCACAGGACTAGGACCAGAGGTCCGGGCCGATCGGCCGATGGTCGCGCGCGAGCCTCATCCCTAAGCTGCCGGGCAGGATCGGCAGCTGAGGAAGAGGTCACGATGCCCGTCAACGGTCATAGCCACATCCGCATCGCCCGGCCGTCCCGGGACCTGGCGGTGGCCGAGCGATTCTGGGTGCAGGGGCTGGGACTCGGTGTGGTGTGGCGGGCCGAGAGCGGGCCGGAACCCGGTGGGCACGACCTGCTGATGCTGGGCTGGCCGGACGCCGACTGGCATCTGGAGCTGGTCCACGAGCCTTCCGGGCCCGTCGAGCCCCGGCCCACCGAGGAGGATCTGCTCGTGATCTACGTCGACGGCCCGGTGCCCGACGACCTCGTCACCCGTCTGCAGCAGCACGGCGGCAAGCAGGTACCGTCCCCGAACCCGTACTGGAACCGATGGGGTGTCACGATCGAGGACCCGGACGGTTACCGGCTCGTGCTCTGCGAGCGGGGCTGGTCGAACGCGTAGGGGCGGGTACGTGCCGGGCGCGCTCTGCCTCGCTCGTGCTGTGACCGCATGGGTTCGCCTGGCCGTTCAGGCACCGTTTCTGACGGCGGGCTGCCGGCCGCTCGAAACGGGTGGTCGGCTTGAAGGACTGCTCGGTACGGTGACTGGGTGTGCCTCTACGCCATGACCTGCTACAGGCTGCACTACGCGTGCGTCTCGTGCCGTGTCAGCTTCAAGCAGCATGCCTGTCCGCAGCGTGAGCACCTGTGCCCGAACTGTTCTAAGCCCCTCATTTGCGCTGGCCATGACTTCGCTCCGCCGCCCAGGCGTGATGTCCGCAGTTGGTCTGTGGTGGCTGCGGTGTTGCGTGAAGGGTTGCGCTACGAGGGACTGTCGGTCTGTGGCTGTGGCAAAGAGCCCAAGTACCGCCCTCGGACGCGGGCCGAGCTGCGGGTACGTCGGATGGTTGCGGCAAGGGAGGGGCTGCCGCTGTCCGAGGCGTTGTCCCGACCGGACCCCCTGACCCCGCTGACGGACTGATCTCACACTTCAGTTGCTAGGCGGCGAAGTCCAATGAGAGCTGCTGCCATGCCGACGAAGACCAGGAGGTCCTTCGGACTCGCGCCCGTAGCGGCGGTGCAGGCCGAGACAGTTCGACGATTCGGTGCCCTTGCGTGCGATGCGAGGGGTGATGTTCCGCTCTCGGAGCCATCGCCGCAGGCGAGCGTAGTCATACCCCTTGCCAGCGGGTTCGCGTCGACGAGGGCTACGGCGGGAACGGTCTGGAGGGAGTCCGCAGATCAGTGACTTCAGAGCCTGGCTGTCGTGAAGGCCGGCGGCCGAGATACCCAAGGATAGTGGCAGGTCGTTCCGGCCCGTGATCAGTGGAACTTCGATCCGTTCTTACCGCGATCGATCGGATTCAGCCCCCTCAGCAACCCCTTTTCGCGGCGTGAACACTCACCGAGTCGATCACACAGCGGGACCAGTCCAGCTCCCCGGACTCCCAACCCGTCCCGGATCACACGGTGAAGCCGGGCCCAACCCCGTGCGCGGCTCGGCGCTGGCGTCCCGCGAAGGTCAGTGCTGATGGGGATTTCTTGAGAACGGCTCTGTCCGCAGTTCCGTGCATCTCCAGGTCAGCAAGGGGAACGAGGGATCGTTTCGGCAGAGTGTCTCCTGCCATGGCGAGCAAGACGGTCGAGTCTGTGCTGTTTCCCGGGATCGATGTGCGAGTAGAGCGCGTCAGGTACTCCTCCGACGTCCTGGTGGTGGAGGCGGTGTCCACCACTCACCCGGGCCGATGCCCGGACTGCCGGAAACAGGCGATGCGCGTACACAGCACATATCAACGGGCACTGGGTGAAAGGCCGTTGGGATCCCGCCGGGTCATGGTCCGGCTGCGGGGCCACCGGTACTTCTGCGACCGGAAGAGCTGTTCCCGCAAGGCGTTCGTCGAGCAGGTGCCGGGCCTGCCCGAACGGCACGGCCGCCCCAGCACCGGGCTGACAGGATGGCTGCGGTCGATCGCGATCGAACTCGGCGGACGTCCGGCCGCGCGGATGTGCCACCGCCTGCGGCTGACCGCGGGCCGGACACGGCTGCTCAGACTGCTGACGGCGCCGACAGTGCCGGACCGTGCCCCGCGGGTGCTGGGGGTGGACGAGTTCGCCTTCCGCAAGGGCTGCACCTACGGCACCGTGCTGGTCGACGTCGAGGCCGGCCGGGGCGTGGACGTACTGCCCGAACGCACGTCCGAAACGTTCGCGGCCTGGCTCACCGAGCATCCCGGAGCCGAGATCATCTGCCGGGACCGGGCCACCGCCTACGCCACGGCGGTCAAGGAAGCACCCCCAACGCCCTCGAGGTCGCTGATCGCTGGCACCTGTTGCAGAGACGGGCGGCCGTTGCCAGCTGTCAATTCATTCGTTTGTCCGACATGGGGCATCGTCAGTGGTTCTAAGAGACTGCAGAGCAGTTCAGGGAATTGGTGGCTCAAGACGACGCGGCAGTCAGAGAAGCGGAGCTCAACTTGGCGGAGGTGCGTGGCTATCTTCATGCCGTCAGGGAACGTGACAGCGACGCGTTCACTGCTGGCCGATCTGCCCCGCCCATGACTGCCCCGCACAGGCGGGGATCTTCACAAAGTGATCGGGCCGCCCTGGACGCGGTACGCCGCACGGGGCTCGCCGCCGTCGGCAGGCGCCCGCCGTCCCTGCCCGGCCCGCCGTCGCTCTCCCCGACGCCGCTGATCCTGCTGCCGGCCCTCGCGCCGGGCGCCCCGGCCCGCTTCGCCGTCTTCGACGTCCCCGACCGCGCGTCCCTCGTCCGGCAGGGCGCCGCCACCTGCGTGGCCACGGTCGTCGCGGGGCGGCTGGTGTACCGCCGCCGGTAGGCGAGCCCCCTCCCCTCCACCTATCCGTGCACGGATATTGACGGGCCGTCTGCCCGGACTTTAGTGTCCGCCTCACCTAATGTTTCGGATATTGCTTCGAAACTTTCGAATCTCTCGAACCTCCCGGACTTCGAGACGACGGAATGAGACTCCTCATGAGACCCGTTCGCTCCGCCATCGCGGCCCTCGCCACGGCCGCACTGTCGCTCCCCCTCATCGCGGCCGCGCCCCACTCCGACGCCCAGCCCGACCGGCTCCGTTCGGCCGCTCCCGAGGGCTTCTTCGTGGGCACCGCCGTCGCGGGCGGTGGTCACCACCTGGAGCAGGACTACCCGGACCCGTTCACCCACGACAAGGAGTACCGGAGGATCCTGGGCCGGCAGTTCAACTCGGTCTCCCCCGAGAACCAGATGAAGTGGGAGTTCATCCACCCCGAGCGTGACCGCTACGACTTCGGGGCGGCCGACGCCATCGTCGCGTTCGCCGAGAAGCACGGCCAGGTCGTGCGCGGCCACACCCTGCTGTGGCACAGCCAGAACCCGCAGTGGCTGGAGCAGGGCGACTTCTCCAAGGAGGAGTTGCGCGGGATCCTGCGCGAGCACATCACCACCGTCGTCGGCCGTTACGCCGGCCGGATCCAGCAATGGGACGTCGCCAACGAGATCTTCGACGACCAGGGCAGACTGCGCACCCAGGACAACATCTGGATCCGCGAGTTGGGCCCCGGCATCGTCGCCGACGCCTTCCGCTGGGCGCACGAGGCCGACCCCGAGGCGAAACTGTTCCTCAACGACTACAACGTCGAGAGCGTCAACACGAAGAGCAACGCCTACCACGCCCTCGTCCAGGACCTGCTCAAGCAGGGCGTGCCGGTGCACGGCTTCTCCGCGCAGGCCCACCTGAGCACGCGCTACGGCTTCCCGGGCGACCTGGAGGCCAACCTGCGGCGGTTCGACGCGCTCGGTCTGGAGACGGCCATCACCGAACTGGACGTCCGTATGGACGTGCCGGAGGGCGGGGTGCCCACCGAGGCGCAGCAGCGCCGGCAGGCCGAGTACTACCAGCGGGCGCTGTCCGCGTGCCTGGCCGTCGACGGCTGTGACTCCTTCACCATCTGGGGCTTCACCGACAAGTACTCGTGGGTGCCGGTGTTCTTCGAGGGCGAGGGCTTCGCGAACGTCATGACCGACGACTTCGTCCGCAAGCCCGCCTTCTACGCGCTGCGGGACACCTTGAAGGCGGCCCGGAAGGGCTGAGCCGGCCTGGGCGTGAGACGCTGATGCTCGACCACCACGGGGCGTCTCACGCCGATGTCCTCATCAAGAGCGAGACACGCGTCGAGCGGCTGGACGCCGAAGCCGAGCAGGCCCGGACGGATGGGCGGGCGGAGGTGCCGTCGTGAATCGGCTCCGGACAACTGTTGCTTGACCGGACCTGGGCTTGCACCGGATCCCCTGTCGCTTGGTCGCGGTCTCCACATGCGGGGCTCACCGTCCACGTCCAGGCACATTCCGCGTGTTCAAGGTGAGCTGTCACCACTGCGGGCCAGCTGGTCCGAAGCCAGTGGTCCCGCTGCTCACGTATCAGACACACTCCGCCCGGCTACCGGTTGGACGTCCCTGCCTCATCGGCGGGCGGAGACCTGTGAAAGGGGTCACAACCACACCTCACGCGGCGGCAGTTGGGATCGGACCGTCTCGCACCCCACATCCTCGGACAGGACGCTTTTGCACATGCTGGTTTCCGCCACGATCCACCAGTGAACAGGGGCGGCTTAGGGTGTCAGGGGCGATGTCCCGCATCCGATCGGTAAGGAGCCTGGGCCGTGAACGTCGAGATCGATCCGCTCGCCCGCAGCGCCGCCGCCCGGTTAGGGGGCGGCGCCCCCTACGCCTTGAAGGCTGTGGCCGGCTGGCTGACCGATAACCCGGATATGGGCGAGCCGTCAGAACGTCCCGGCGTCCTCACGGTGTCGATCGACGGAGACATGATCGAGGACTGCCCCGCTCTCGCCATAGGGTACGTCCGCGAGCCCGACCGGATCGAGATCCGGTACATCAACGCAGTTCCGTCGCCCGAATCCGACGTGACCGCCCAGGGCGAGGAGTCTGCGCAGGAGAAGGTCAGGGCTACTGATCCTGCGACCGAAGCGGTCGTCGTGCGGGAGATCGCCGACGCCTGGCACCGCATCACGAGCTGGCTCCGGCGCAATGCCCCCGCCTCTCGTGCCGCGCTCCGTGCGGGCGCCAGCCCCGATGCCCTGGCCGCCCTTGAGGCCGAACTCGGCGTCTTCATACCCGCGGAGCTTCGCACGCTTTGGCTCTTGGCCGAGGGCGACGACGGGGCCAACGGCTGGGGCTGCATGCCCGGCAACTGGGCCCTGATGACCTTGGACGCGGTGGCCGCCGTCTACCGGCTGAGGATGGACCTCCAGGCCGGTCAGAACATCTCCAATACCGCGGACGAGCGGACCATCGTGTGGAAACCGACCTGGATCCCGGTGGTCGCCCTCGGCCCCGCCGACCGCACCACCGGACTGTATCTCGACACGGAAACCGGCCTGTTGGACCGCTGGTCCCGCTACAGCGAAGACGCCGGCGAGGAGCGCGACACGCTGGTCACCTACCTGGAGGAAGCCGCCGACATGCTCGAATCACCAGCGCTGGCCGTGCGGGACAAGCCTGGCCTGATCGACGGGACGCTGGTGTGGCTGAGCAGCATCGACCCCGAGCGGGAAGACCGGTGGCAGCCGCTGACCGGCTGATCACCGAAGTCAAGGAGGCCAGTCCTCCGGGTCTGGCCTCGTCCCGCCGCTTTGGCTGTATGAGCGTGCAATCAGCCAATCTTGTGCCACGTGCAGGCGATTGCCACCAGCGAGCAGTGCTCGAATCCCGGCAGGGTCACGAAGAACCCGTCACCGGCCAGCATCCACCACTTCAGCGCCGGGAACTTGTGGAAGGTCGCCTGGTTCTGAGCACAAGGGGTCGCGGCACGCCTGCACCGCTCGGTCCCTTGAACCCCGTATAGCTGTCCAGCTTCGAAGTCCGCTGTGACACTGCTATGCCCGGAGCTACCCGCCAGGTCGGCTGCGTGAACCTCCGCAGCGTGCCGCTGCTCATCTACGAAAACGGGCCGTGGCCAGGACCGGCTGACCACATCAGGGACGCCCAGGCCACCGGGCCCCGGGCAGGTACGGAACGACGAACTACCTCACGCGGCTCATCGACCTCGGGAAAAAGGACGAGAACTGAGACGAGGCGTGCCCGCGAAGCCTGCAGCGCCCGCCCGGTAAGTCCTGGACGAGAATCCCTTCGCCAGTACATGGCAGGGTGCAAAGCACAGCGGCGGCCGATTCAGCCGCCGTATGATCGACCAGGGCCCACCACACCGACGGAGGCCGGGCGCTCAACGGCTGCGTCTGCAGCGCGTCCTGGTGGGCGACCGGTTCCTCGTCGTCCGGATCAAGTAGCCCAGGTATCGACCCGGATGAGGAACGCAGTGAACCAACCAGACGGCGCACGTACAGCTCTGGTATTCGCCGAGTACCACCTTTTCCAGATCAAAGACCCGGAAGGGGCGCTGAGCGATGACGTTCACCGGACCGACAACGGGCTTGTATCCGCCCTCGGCGGCAACATCGAGGTGCTGACGGGGATCCACACCGGCAACGTCGAGGTAACCGTCGAACTGCACACACAGCGCCCCGACCCGGTCGGCGACTGGGAAGAAATCGCCGAGATCTCCTGCCACTCCCCGTCCGGGGAGATGCTGGTTACGCCCCTCATGGACGACCCGGCAGACCTGCCCTCCCTCGCGTTCCAGGGCCCTGGCAGCTACCGGCTGCGTGTGCACGCCACTGGCAGGGGCCTGGCGATCGACGGGTCATCGGTACGCGGGGTCGTGGAGGCATACCTGATCCAGAGCTGGCCCGCAGCGCACCAGGATGCCCTTCTGCTGAAGGCAACCGACGCCTATGGGAGGCACGTACGCGCCCGGCCGGCCAAGCCCACCATCATGATCGACTACGAGGACGACCAGACCAGACAGGAACGCGACATCCTTCGCCGCTCCTATCGAAACGACTATTCCTGATCACCCAACATACGTCGGCAGCAGAGCGACCTACGCCAGTTGACCGCCGATGAACGCCGGGCCCTCTCCGTTCTGAGGGGGCCCGGCCGGATCGGGCAAGCTACCCTCCAGAGACGGCTCACCCACTCCCCCTCGGGCTTGCCCACGGCTACCGGCGCCGCCCGATCCCGCACACACCGCAACTCCGAGCCGCCGGAAGATCGACCGCCGCGCGGACAACAACCTCTTCCGCCCGACGGCGAGCAAGGCATTCGACCTCGCCCCGAACGCTCACCGCCCCCGCGCAGGCCGCACACAGGCCGTCGCTCCCGCTACACCAGGACCGGCCCCGCCCGCGCACCTCGTCCAAACGGTCGTTAGTGAACTCCGCCCCGCAGCTCGTGCACACCGGTCACCGCGCTTCCCGCTCAGCGGCCTCCCTCTCCGCCTTCCGTCGCCGGGCCTGTTCCCGCTGCGGCGCGTACAGCCGGTCACCGTCCGGGTCCAGCCCCTCGACCAGCGTCTGCCACTCTCCCGTCCGAGCCTGCGCCACACCTTCCCCGCGGCCCCGACCGGGTCGGCGGTGAACCTCTCCAGCTCGGTGACGACCACGGGTCGAGGATGTCGTTGTCCCGGCCGCGGAAGCCGAGGTTGGCCAACGCTCCGAGACCGGCAGCGCGCAGGTGGGCCAGGATGTGGTCGTGGCGGGCTGCGTGTTGTCGTGGGTGCAGCCTGGCGACCTTCTTCAGGACGCGGCGCTGGGCGGCGAGCAGCCCGAGCGGGCCGAGCGGCGCCCCGATGCCGCGGTCCTTGTACCTCCACATCCGGCAGCAGCGCAGCAGGGCGGCTGGCCCGAGGGATTCCGACCACCACGGCGTCGCCGGGACGCTCGGCACGTCGCTTCCTCCCGAGAACGATCACGACGCGCGGCGGTCGTACTCGATGAGCCAGGGGCACGCGGAAGGCAGGCTGATGTACGAGCCTGATAGCAGCGGCTGCTCACCGAGGCATGTCTGCACGGGCTGCGGGCCCGGTTGTGCGCCGACGTCGAAGCGCTCGACAGCTACCTGCCGCCCCACGTCCCCGCGCTCGCGCGGAAGGTCGCCAAGGTCCTCGAGGAACCGCAGCCAGCACCCGTGTAACGGCGAGACACGATCCTGAGCTCGGACAGGTCGCGCACGGTCCGGGGCACTGGGTAGCCGGCGGCCGTGAGCGTGGCGCCGAACCTCTCCCAGCGGGTCGCCTCGGATCCTTGGACGTCATCTCATGTGGTGGTGTAGCTACCCGTATAGGTGAGCCAGAACCTCATCACTCACGGGGTAAGGACGTTCATGCGGTAGGAGCTGCTGGGCAGCGTCCAGCTCTCCGCCCTGCACATGGGCATGCACCAGGCGGGCCAGCGCTGTGACATCGGTGATGGAGACGATCCACTCGTCGGCGTAAAGGTGGGAGGCTTCATCGGCCAGGCCGAGCTGGAGTGTTCGGTGGGGAAGAGGCTGAAGGTGCAGGTCGCGTTCCGGATCCCACTGCACGCGGGCAGGGGCCCGCTTCAGCTGGCGTCTCCAGGCGTTGCGGTCGGTGTGGAGTCCGCGCTCATAGTGCGACAGGCAGGCGTGCCGCAGCGCCCACTCGAAGCCTTCCCGGGTGATCTCGACGGCGAGGACGTGCTCCTGACGTTCCTTGGTGCCCCATCCGCAGCGGTACATCATCCACAGGAATGACGGCTTGATCCACGTCATCCGGTCCCGCTGCCACTCTGCTGGGAAGCGGCCGTTCCGGGCCGCCGCCAGAGCGATCTCCGGCGAGTACGCCTGGTAGACGGTGACCGTGGCGTCCGTGTGAAGGGCTCGGATCTGATGCTTGGGTTCTGTCACTGGATCAGGGTGATCACACCACTTCACGGGCGCCATCGAATTTTGGCGAGGCGGGAGGCCGCCGAGTCTGCGGTAGCAGATGCGGGTGCGGGCGATGGCGGCAAAGCCGACAAAGTGTGCCGCTTTGCGTTCGTAGCGGCGGTGGAGTCGTCGGCAGCCGGCGAGTCAGGCCATGATGCGTTTTGACGGCCCCGGCGATGACGGCCCAGTCGCTGCGAGGACTCGACGCCCCTGCGGGCGATGCGGCGGTAATGTCACGTTCGCGCAGCCATTGTCGCAGGTGGGAGTAGTCGTAACCGTTGTCGCCGTGAAGCTTGCCCGGCTTGCGCCGCCGGGGCCCGCAGCGGGACCGGATCGGGGGTATGCCCTTCACCAGCGGAATCAGGGCCTGACTGCCGTACAGGCTCGCTGCCGAGCTTCCCACGGAGACGGGCAGACCGGTCCGCTCGGTGACCAGGTTAATCTTCGAGCCGCACTTGCCCCGGTCCACAGGGTTACGGCCTGTCAGGCCCCCCTTTTCACCGCCCGCATGTTCACCGAGTCGATCACACAACGGGACCAGCACCGGCTCGCCCCGGGGAGCCGCCCTCGTCGAAGACCAGGCGGTAGAGCCTGGCCCACACGCGGGCCTTCGTCCACTCCGAGAAACGCCGGTGGGCCGTCGCTCCCGACGGCCCGAACGACGCGGACGGCGACAGCTGCCACGTGCAGCCTCACCGTGGCCACCGACACCATCGTAGCCAGCACGGCCCGCCAACCTCGACGACGAAGCCGTCCTCGAGGGCCTCGACCGCCTGGTCCTCCTGCGCCGGCCGCGCCCGGAGCACCCTGCTGCTGGCAGGCCCAGAGCGCTAGGCCGTTTCCTGCGGATCACTTCGCCGACCAGATGAAGATGGCGGCGATGTGGAGTCCGGCGAGGTAGACGGTGGCGGTCTTGTCGTATCGAGTGGCCAAACCGCGCCAGTGCTTGAGCTTGTTGATGCACCGCTCGACGGTGTTGCGCTGCTTGTATGCCTCGCGGTCGAAGGCAGGTGGGCGGCCGCCTGATCGGCCTCGCTTCTTGGGCTTGGCGACCTGGTCGGAGGGTTGAGGGATCACCGCCCGGATCCCGCGCCGACGCAGGTGGCTCCGGGATCGCGCGGGACGAGTTGTCGGCGTACTCGTTGAAGGTCTCAGCCAGGTACGGATGAACGTGCTCAGCTTCGTGAGCGTCGGGATGCCGGTCGTGTGGTGGGAAACCTCAGGGCGGTGGGCCCTTGTCGTTGGCGGCAAAGCGAACGCATGATCGGCTCATGCAAGGTGTCTTCGACGATGTCCCATTGACCACGCTCTTCCCCCGCCTGTCGCCTGCCGACGTGGAATCCCTGGAACAAACCGCTCGTGCAGTCGATGCGGCTCGCGCGCAAGGAGACAAGGCCGAGTGGGAGTGGGCACTGGATCACGTGGTCTTCCCGGGCCCGCAGCCGTGGACGCCCGTCGTGCTTGGCCTGGATGTCATTGAGCATGCGGATGGGGGTGATCAGCTGGAGTTCCTGCTTCAAGTCGTGTGGACAGACTTCGGCCAGCTCGCGGTCGACGCGGCGGTGAACGTGGCCTGCTGGTGCGACACCGATCACGCTAGCCATGACGTCGACGCCCTCAGGCTTGTCGTTGGCGAGGAGACCTCACTGCCCCGCGCCTTCGAAGCTGGTGCTGAGCGTCTGATCGGATGGCTCACCGACCCTCGCGACGCGGATTTCTGGCGTGCCCGTGCGGCTCTGCCTCCCCGCCAGCCCGCCTAGGAAGCCGGCGGGATGACGACGGGTGACGGGCAGTTGATGTGATCAGGCCACGTTGGTGTCGCGTTCGATGGCGGCGAGCCGGTTCTTGAGCCGGTAGCTGGGTCCGTTGATGGAGACGACGTCGCAATGATGCAGGAGTAGGTCGAGGATGGCTGTGGCCAGGACTTCGTCGCCGAGCACCTGTCCCCATTCGCTGAAGGTCTTGTTCGAGGTCAAGATGATCGAGCCGTTTTCGTAGCGCTTGGACCGTTCGGCGGTTGAGTCCGCTCTCCTTCGCGAACTCCGACAGGCTCATCGCCCCGGACTCGAACAGCCCGCGCAGCGTCGAAGCTCCATCCATCGTTGCGGGTCCAAGACCACGGTCGGCCGCCCTCCGCCACCCTTCACAGGCCGGCAGCACACTGCCCACGATCAATCTCCGATACGTCAGGAGGTGAGCATGTTCATCCGTACGTGCCTGGGCAGGTTCACGTGTACGCCGACACGAGTAGGCCTTGCCGGCCAGGACCACGTCCGGGGTGGCCCTGGGCCGGCGGTCGGCCGCGGCACCCGTAACTGGGCCATGACCTCCGGGAACGCGGGTGCATCGCCTGCCTGGCCGGGGGTGAGGGCGAAAGGCGAGCGGGCGGCAGCGGCTGTCCGCGGCGAGGTGGATCCTCGTGGTCAGACCGCCGCGGGACCGTCCGAGGGCATGGTCGTCCGGCTCGCCGACCGGGACCCCTTTTGACGGGCCCCGGCAGCGTGCTGATGAGCCCGGACGATCGTGGAGTCGACCGCGACGATCCCGTCGAGATCACCTTCGGTGTCGGCCTGGGCGAGCAGGGCGGTGAAGACCTTCTCCCAGGTGCCCTCTGCGGCCCACTTCCGCAGGCGGTTGCGGGCGCCCTTCCACGAGCCGAAATGCTCGGGCAGGTCCATCCACGGCGTGCCCGTGCGGTACTTGAACGAGATCGCGTCGACCACCTGCCGGTGATCACGCCACCGCCCACCCCGCTTCGGCGTCCGGTCCGGCAGCAAGGGCTCGATCCTCGCCCACTGGGCGTCAGTCAACGACACACATCAACCAACGATCAGATGATCCGAAGGAAACGGCCTAGGCGTGTGTCGGAAGTGCTCTAGGTTGGCTGACGTGACTGAGCGGGGGCGGAGTTATCGATACGTCGGACCGGTCGAGCTGAAGGCCGCGGTCCGGCCCGGTGACGGCGGGCGTCGTATCGGCTCGGCAGCTGACTTCGACGGCTGGATCCTGGAGCAACCAGCAGCCGAGCTGGCCGAACCGTTCACCTTCGTGGTCGGCGTGGACGGGGTGCTTCGGCTGGCGCCTCGCCGGAGCGAGCACGTGGCCTGTGCCGGCGGAGACATGGTCCTGAGCGCTGGCGAGATCAGCTTCATCCGCGAGGCAGACCGGTGGACCGTGAGCGAGGTCAGCAACCAGTCCACCGGCTACTGCCCAGATGTCACCTCCTGGGCGGAAGTCGCCCGCGCCCTGGACGCTGCAGAGCTCCGGCGGCCATCCGACTTCACCCACAAGGTGGTGTTCCGGCGATGCCCCGACTGCCAGGAGCACAACATCGTCCGTGAGGACGACTTCGTCTGTGTCTTCTGCGGCAGCGATCTGCCCGCGGCATGGAACGTGGATCCCACCACGTGACGGCCCAAGGTCACAGCCACTCGCTGACGGCCACGACCAGCACGATCGCCTCGTAGCGGACGGCGAGCTTGTCGTATCGCGTGGCGACAGCACGGTGCCTCTTGAGGCGGTTGATCCCACACTCGACCGCACGGCGCTGACGGGTAGCCGACCGGGTCGAAGCGCGGCGGTCGGCTACCACGGGAGCCGAGCTTGCGGCGGTCGCGGGCCCGGTCCGCCTTGTCCGGGACAGTGCAGCGGATCCCGCGACGGCGCAGGCAGGCGCGGTTCCTGCGGGAGGCGTACGCCTGGTCAGCCCGCACCCGATCGACACGAACGCATGGCCGACCCCAGCCGAGGCGAGGGCACACGAACCGGAGCAGAGCGGCACGGTGGTGACACCGCCGTCGCCGAGTCGTCCCGTCTGTTTGAATCGCGGACCGAATGGGGCGACGAGCGTCCATGGCCGATCACCCGAAGTGGTGTCTCAGACCGGCGGCAAGGTCGGTCAGACAGCGGCGAGGAACAGTGCAGCAACCAGGAGCGCCAGGACGTGAGCGGCCTGGTCGACATGGGCCGCTCCCCCCCCCGGAGCGCGAAGGCGGCCTGCCGAGTGTGCTCCATCCATGTGCGTAGGTTCGGATATTCCGGTGTGCGGAATAGGTCATGACCGACTCCTCGCAGCACAAGAGCGTCGCCGACGGCGTCGCCAAGGGGTCCCCGGGCAGTGAGAAATCCGCGAGCACGACCCGAAGAAGTAGACCGGCGCGGTCCGGTAAGAAGGCCCCGGCCGAAGCCGGGGCCTTGCCTCGTGCAGACGGTCAGCCGAGCACCAGCCCGTCCTCCTGCGTGCTGCGCAGCACCATCGTGCACGCGGCGGCGGCCCCCACCGCCTGCGAGACAGCGCTCATGTGGTCCGGCGGGATCACCGCGGCGACTCCGACCACAAGCACGCCAACAACAACAAGCTTGAGACGGGGCTTGCGGTGGAGGGGGTGGCGGGGTCCATCATGGCCAAAGGGCGTCAGCATCATTGCCGTCCTATCTGCCGCGAGAGCGGCGGTCCGGCTGCCAGGCGTCCTCACGATGCTTGCGAGGCAGAGGCGCCTGGTGGCCGCTGAGTTGGTGGTTCCAAGTTTCGCGACGCTCTTGCCGCCCCGTAAGGGGGTCGAGACAATGCGCTGACAAACCGCGCACTACGCGAGACAACAGGTGTAGACCACATGCCTCGACGTCCCACTCCTCTGGACCCCGACGACGGCCCCTTAGCTCAATTCGCCCTCGCCTTGCGCCAGCTGCGCGTTGAAGCAGGGTTCGAGGCCAAGACCGTCGATGCGATCGCGGCTGCCAACAACATGCCTAGGTCGACCCTCTATGCCGCGTTGCGCGGCGAACGACTTCCCAGCGTGCCGGTCCTCGCTGCTCTCGTCCGCGCCTGGGGTGGTGATGAAGTGCACTGGCTCACGCGACGCATGGAGACGGAGACCGAGATCGAACGGCGCCGTCTGGCAGCCCTGCGCGAGCAGGCAAGGGAGAACGTACACTGCCTAATCGCCCGCGACGAGAATGTTCGGCAGGACATCCGCCGCATGCAGACGAGGCCAGACCCTGGGCTGGTCGAGCATGTGCTGGAGGATTTGCGACGAGCCGACGTGGCCTCGGACCCCGAGCTTGTCGAGCGCGTGCTGGAGCAGTTGCGACGAGCCGATGTGGCGTCGGACCCTGAGCTTGTCGAACGCGTGCTGGAACTGTTGCGACGAGCCGGCGTACTGTCGGGGCTACTTGTGGGCGAGGAACAAGCCGAATCCACTGGAGGTGTAGCGGAGCTGAAGGCGGCTGCTTTCGCCGAGAGGTACGCCAACGAACAAGCTGATGACCATTTCCCCAGGTGGGCTTGGCGTGATCAGCACGAGTTCTGGCGGACCCAGGTGCAGAGTTATATGCGGCGCTCCGCTCAAGAGGAGCTTCTGCCGTACCTCGTTCATGAACGGCACAGTCCTGCGATGTGGGGAGCCCTGCGCGAGCTGGCAGGGGCCCCCTCGGTCCGACAGATTGCGGCAGCTACGAATCTGTCCCAAGGCGCCGTGAGCCTCGTGCTCAGGGGGCGGCAGAGGGGCATGACTGGTACCCGTGCCCGGAGCGTGGCCGAGTACTTGCTCAGCCTGATCAACCAGGCGGACCCACAGAACCCTCCCTCCGGTGAGGTACCAGCTGAGTAGCCTCCCGCTCGCCATGGGCCGCCGCGCGCGACCCTACGGCCAAGAACTCCTAAGAAAATGATCTTCAAGGTGGTTGGATCACTGCGGGACCGATGATCCGGGGGTGCGGGGTGGCGCGGCCGAACCCGTGGGACGTCGATGACGAACTGTGGGCGGAGAGCGATCTGTTGCTGCCCGGGGTCGAGCGTCGAGCCCGGCACCCCGGACGGAAGAGGCATCCGGACCGGCTGGTGTGCCAGGGCATCCTCTTCGTCGTGCACACCGGGAGCGTCTGGGAATACCTGCCGCAGGAACTCGGCTTCGGCTCGGGCATGACCTGCTGACGCCGCCTGGCCGAGTGGACCGAGGCCGGGGTGTGGCCCCAGCTGCACGAGGTCCTCCTCGCCAAGCTCCGCAGCGCGAACGCCATGGACCGGCTCCTGGCGCGCAAATCGCAGCACAGCGACGGCCGGCTCACGAAGAACAACCTCGCTCTGGAAGCCGGCATCAGCCCCGCCACCATGTTCCGCGCGACGACGGTCCTGGCCGACGGCGCACACATCACACCCACGGCAGCCTACCCCCGGCGAGGTCGGCGGAGTGCCGGCATTGACGACCTCCCCGGCCAGCTCGCCGCAGCCATGACGGAGATCTCCGCACTCGACTGAGGGCTGAGCGCCGCCACAACGCTCCGTCTCACTCCCCCGCGGACCGGCGGGAACCTCGGGCGACGTCACCCAACTCCTGCCCCTGCTCAACAGGATCGCAGCGGTGGCCGGGGTTGTCGGGCGTCGGCGCAGGCGGCCCGACACGCTTTTCGCCGAGCGCGGCTACGACCACGACGAGTACCGCCGGATCCTGCGGCAGCGCGAAATCCGGCCCGCGATCGCCCAGCGGGGACAAACCCAAGGCACCGGCCTGGGCACCTTCCGCCATGATCAGGACCCCCACGCCTGCACTGCTCCCGGCCCCCACCAGCACGAACCGTCAACCAGCCCACCCCCATCACGGAACCAGGAACCGCCCTGGATGAAGGAAGCGACATTTTCGACGTGAGCAAGCCCTGACGGGCATCAGGCCGACTCGACTCCAGCCTGTGACACGCCAACATTACGAAGATTTTCGAATGCTTTGCACTGTGGAGGCCGCATGGCGATGATTGCCACGCAGCACCGCCTGGAGCGCGACATCCGGCATCACATGTCGTGCCGCTGCGGCTGACTGCCGCAATTCGACTGCACCGCCTGCTGAAGGCCGTGCGAACTCAAGGGGGATGACACGGGTGAGACATCGCCTGCCTGCCGCGTTGCTGACTGCGGCACTGACCCTGGTGTTGGCGGTGAGCGGCTTGCTGGCCGGCAGTTCACCAGCCCGCGCCGACATCTTCGGCTGGTATCTGTGCCAGGACATACCCAAGGTCGACGTCAATCTGTCGAGCCGCAAGTACGTTGTTCGGCCTTTCGGTAGTGCTACTGGTGTCTACAACAGCACGGATCTACAGGGCAGTCATAAGGTCGGCTACACGACCGCGCACGAGGTCGAGACCACTACATCCGTGACCGGTTCCGTCGAGGCAACCTACGTCATAAAAGCCGTGTTGGAGGCGGGGTGGGCCGAGAAGGTCATCGACAAGACGACGACCCTCAACGAGGAAACCTACCCGGTGCCACCGCACACGGGCCTATACGCTCAGCCGTACGTCCGGTACCTGATGATCAATTACAGCAGGTCAGGCCCGTCGGAAATGGCCTACTTCGGGGGAGCCTACTGGTGCAAGCGCAGTCCTGATACGACAAAGGCCTTCGCCACGATACCGGTGTTCTCGTGGGTTTGTGTCTTCACGGGCCTGCCAAGCCAGGCGAAATGCCCTCCCCACGGCCGTGGGGAGGGCGGCGGCGGCTCCGCGCCCGGTGCCACTCCCGTCCCGCCCACCGGCCCCCAGCCTGTGACCTCGGTGCACGGCCTCGCCGACGGAACGCTCCTAGCGACCACTGACACCGGCCGTGTGTACAAGATGGTCGGTGGCGCCCCCATCTGGCAGGCAACCTGCGCCGAGGGCATCTGCCCCACCACGCCGCACCCCACTACTCAGGCGGTCATCGACGCCGGACCCAAGACCCCCAGGAACGGTTCGACCGTCATCGACCAGCAGGGACGAGTCCACCTGTTCGTGGGCGGTGCACCGCTATGGCAAGAGACTTGCGACCCGCCCGTCAACTGCGGCACCCCGGTCAAGGTGTCGTCGTGGTCCGTGGACGCCCGTGACCACATGAACCAGTCACCCTCCGACGGGCAGTTGGTTCAGGCGAAGAGCGGCTCGACCGACCTGCCCGTATCCGTGACCGTGGGCGGCGCCCTCATCCCCTTCGCCACCCCGCAGGAGGTCGTCGACGCCGGGTACGGCCAGGACTGGGCGAGCCGTGTCGTCGCCATCTCCCCCGGAAGTTATCGGAGCCTCGGCACGATTCCGGCCGACGGCACGCTGGTCCAGGGTGCCGGCGGAGGAACGTCTACCCCGGTGGCCATGATCCTCGGAGGAGCGGCGATTCCCTTCGCCAACCCCCAAGAGGTCATCGATGCGGGCTACGGCGACAACTGGACCAGCAAGGTCCGCGGCATTCCGTCCCGCCACTTCCACACGCTCCCGCCCGTACCCCATGACGGCCTGCTGATCCAGGGCTCGCAGGGAACGACGCCGGTGGCGGCCATCATGGGCGGCGCCCGGATTGACTTCGCCAACCCGCAGGAAGTCGTTGACTCCGGATTTGGTACCGACTGGGGAACACGCCTCCGGTACATACCGGCCCGAGCGTTCCAATCCCTGCCCACGAAGATTCTTGACGGTACCCGTATCGGAAAGAGCGGCACCACGTCGGAGGCGGCGGTGGTCGGTGGAGCCCGGATCGACTTCCACTCCCAGGAGGAGCGCAACGCGACCGGGTACGGCGACCGGCCCCTCCATGTGCTCCCTGCTCGTGTCTGGGACGCCATGAGCACGCGTATCGCCGACGGTACGCGTCTGCAGAGGAGCGGAACGACATCGGAGGCGGCGGTGGTCGGTGGAGCCCGGATCGACTTCCACTCCGAGGAGGAGCGCAACGCGACCGGGTACGGGAACCGGCCCCTCCAGGCCGTTCCGCCTCGTGTGTGGGACGCCATGAGCACGACGATCCCGGACGGCACGCTGGTGGGCAGGAGCGGTGCCACGGCCCAGGGAGCCGTTGTCGGTGGTGCAGTCGTCCCCTTCATCCACATCGAGGAACTGCAGGAGGCCGGTTACGGCACAAAGCCCCTTCAGACCGTGCCAGCTCGCGTCTGGGACGGACTGCCACGCCAGATAGCCGACGGCACCCGACTCGGCAAGGCAGGAACAACCGGAGAAGCAGCCATCGTCGGCGGCGCACTCATACCCTTCCACTCCGCCACCGAACGCAACGAAACCGGCTACGGCACAAAACCCCTCCAAACCGTGCCAGCACGCGTCTGGGACGGACTGCCACGCCAGATAGCCGACGGCACCCGACTCGGCAAGGCAGGAACAACCGGAGAAGCAGCCATCGTCGGCGGCGCACTCATACCCTTCCACTCCGCCACCGAACGCAACGAAACCGGCTACGGCACAAAACCCCTCCAAACCGTGCCAGCACGCGTCTGGGACGGACTGCCACGCCAGATAGCCGACGGCACCCGACTCGGCAAGGCAGGAACAACCGGAGAAGCAGCCATCGTCGGCGGCGCACTCATACCCTTCCACTCCGCCACCGAACGCAACGAAACCGGCTACGGCACAAAACCCCTCCAAACCGTGCCAGCACGCGTCTGGGACGGACTGCCACGCCAGATAGCCGACGGCACCCGACTCGGCAAGGCAGGAACAACCGGAGAAGCAGCCATCGTCGGCGGCGCACTCATACCCTTCCACTCCGCCACCGAACGCAACGAAACCGGCTACGGCACAAAACCCCTCCAAACCGTCCCAGCTCGCATCTGGGACGGACTGCCACGCCAGATAGCCGACGGCACCCGACTCAAGGCGCCTGCCGCTGATGCGATTTGGCTGTTGTCCGGTGGTCAGCGGCTGTTGACGGAAGACACCGGGACGGTCGTGTGGACCGTTCCGCAAAGGGTGATCGACGCCATCCCGCAGGGATAAGGAAAGCCAGGCCGGTGCTGCAAAAACCGGCCTGGCTGTTGAACTCGTCGGCTGAACGCGGCTGGTCGTGGTGGCCGATGCCGCCCACTGCATCAACGCCCATGTGCGGGCCGCGCTGGCAGAGCGCCAACCCGCCTACATGCTGGGCGCCCACGCGGATATGACCGCCCATCCGTTCCAGATCTGCGGAGACGGCTGAGATCGGGCGTCTACTCGGGGTACGAGCAGTGGTGCCGTACTGGTGCGGTGCAGCCGCGTGAGGGCAGTTCCTCGGCCGTGGTGATTCTGGGCCCGGTTTCGCGCTGATCACTTGCCTTCGCTGTTGTGACGTGGCCTGGCGGACAGGGTGGCTGGTGCCAGGACGGCGACGCGGCCGCAGTCCTCTGGGCTGCGGCTTCAGTCCTTTGGAGTCGTACTCGGTCTCGGCAGCTCTTTCGTAGGTGCTGGCGACCTGCGCCGCGTGCAGCAGCCAACTCGGACCGTGCCTACGGTCATCACCGCGCCGCCTGTCCGCAGTCCTGGCGCTGCCGCCGCGAAGCCGCGCGAGCCGCCCGGTCAGCAGGGAGGGGTTCCGGCAGACCGCCCGGCAATCCCAGAGGACGGGGCCCGGCTGACTACGACCCGAGGAGGCGCCCGGTGATCGTGTAGTTTCCGCTGCCCTCTATGCCGAAGGCGGTCGGTCCTACCTCTGCCTTGTCGGTGCCGGCCGAAAGCGTGCACCAGTTCCGGTAGAGACCGCTGGTGGCGCCTCCGATGGCGCAAGGCCAGGCATAGGTGTTCGCTCGGAGCCAGCTGGTTCGCCGCAGCCGGCTGCCAGGCACTATCTGGTGGGAGCTCTCGTCGAACAGGAGCACCGCTCAGAGGTAGTAGTCCGCTGCCAGGTAGATGTGACGGATCTGGGTGCTGCGAATCACTCCGTCTCGGGTAATCCGTCAGGTAGAGAGTCCGGCGGACGTCCGCCGTGCCTGCCTCCGCGGGACCGGCCGACCACACCATGAAGGTTGCCGCCCCTGCGACGACAGCCGCGAACCACTTCACCCTCCGCTTCACCGTTGCTCCGAGCTTCATCAAGCTCGACGCCCGTCTTCGTGTTCCCGGCCTGCAGATCACCTCCGAATGACCAGCCGATGACAAGTGGGCTGCAGGGCACGGGCAATCGTCAACTGATGACCCGCCCAAATGAATTGGCTCCCACGAGTTGAACACCAAGCTCAGCGGATGAGGAGGGTTCGATAACGGGCATGGCGGCGGCGCGGAAAGCCCCCGCTGCTGTCAGACCGGGGAGAGTGTCGCCGCACCGAAGGGCAGTGGCTCCATGATGCCGCCGTCGACACGCTTGTGCTCGCCTCCGTGCGAGCAACTGACGTTCTTCCAGAAGACGAATGCCTGGTCCGTGTTGTTGATCACCGAGTACCGCCTCGTCACCAGCCAGGTGCAGCCGGGCGTCATGGGGTAGAAGTACTCCGCTTCGCCGGTGTAGTCGTCGCTCCAGAACACGCACATCGTGTGGTCAGGACAGATCTGGCGCCTGGCTCCGGCTGCCGCGCTCGCCGGCGAGGAGGATCCGAGGGTGAGCGCCACGGCGCCGAGGAGGGACAGCACTGCGGTGGTGCGGGTCTTGCGCATGGGAATCTCCGAGGGTGCGGGCCGGACTGCTCGACAGGCCGATGACTACCCATCGTGACAAGGTGATCATTGCGCCCATTGGAGTGATGCCTCGCGCGTAGGGCATATGCCGGTCGGTTCATTCCCTACTGTCCGGCATATGCGAATCCGTACTCTGACCTGCGCGGTGCTTCTCACGGCCGCGTATGCGCTGACCTCCGCGTCGTCGGCGCCCGCCTCCGACACAAGGGCCGGCCTCTCCACGGCGGCTCCCTTGCAGACGTACCAGAACGTGAGCACCGGACTGTGTCTGGATGACAGTCACGAGGCGGGCCTGCGCACGTTCAGCTGCAACGGTGACGCCTACCAGAAGTGGTTCGTGCACCGCGTCGACAACGCGTACGCGGTGCTGGAGAGCCTCGTGACGGCCGACTGCCTCGTGGACGAGGGAGGGTGGGCAGGGAGTCTGAAGACCGTGCCGTGTGATCACCAGTCGCACCACCAGCAGTGGCTCGCGGTCGGCGTCGGCCGGAACATCATCCTGAGCAACCGGGCCACGGATCAGTGCCTCGACGACAGCGAGCAGGGTGTGCGCGCGTTCCCCTGCAACAACTCGGCCCACCAACTCTGGTTCTGAACCGCGCCGGGAGGGGGCTCGCACGTCGGGCTGTCCCCTCTGCGTAACCGCCGGTCAGGAGGTGTGGACGGTGCGGGTGGGGCGCGGTGTGCACGGATGCCTGTGGTTGCGCGGGCCCTGTCGGCCCCGTCGGGTTGTGCAATGCGATGTCGGCCCGCCTTGCATGAAAGGCGGGCCGACGTTGAGGGGTGAACCCCGCCTCCTGTCGAGCACCGATGCTTGGCCTGCGCCGCCCGGCATCCGCTCCAGCAAGGTGTTGCGCGGTGGCGATCAGCCGGTCCTCGCGGTGCGGCTCGACGCGCGGACCCGCAGTGGTCAACGCCTTGGCAGCATCGCCGGAGATCCTGCTCAACTGCCGCGCAGTCGTCGATCGTGCACGCCACCGGAACGGCGCCCCGCCCTCAGAGCCGCTGTCGGAGGTGACCTCTGACCTGCAACCGACACCATGCGCAAGACGGCCGGCCAGGTCGCTGACGCCGTCAGCAACGCGCCGGAGCAGGCCGTGAGGCAGACGCAGGGCAATCCGCCGGCGGCCGGACTGATCGCCATCGGTGCCGGGCTCTGGCCTCTTCGCTTCTGCCCACCTCGCTGGCCGAGGAGCGGGCTGCCTCCCAGATTTCCGAAAAGACCGGCGAGGCGATCGAACCCACCAAGCAGGCCGCGATGGAGTCCGCCCACGTGGAGTCTGACTGAGTGTGATGTCAGTGCGGTGTGGTGGGATGGCCGGGCCTTCCTGCCGTGACATGCCGGGAGTTGTAAGCGGTCCAGCAATTTCCCACGCCCTACACGGTCAGCGCCACGTGATTCCCCCACCCTCGTGGTCACGTTTCCCCATGGGGACGGCGGTCGTGTCTGGACGTGGGCCGGGGACCGACTCGCTGAGTGGGCGTCAGCTGTAGTCGTCGGTTTTCCGCACTTCACCGAAGCGCGGGAAGATCCGCTCTACGGTGAACTCGTGCTCGTCCGCGGTCAGTCCGGACATCGCGTCGGCTACGAACTCCAGTTGGTAGCCGTGGTCCGCCGCTGCCCGTGCGGTGGACTCGACGCCCATCGTGGTGACCAGCCCGGCGATCACCAAGGTGTCCACACCTAGATTGCGCAGCTGCTCGTCCAAATCGGTTCCATAGAACGCGCCGATGGTGCGCTTGACCACCACGATGTCGCTGCCGTGTACCAGGCCGTCCGCGAAGTCGCTGCCCGGCGGCTGCTCAGCGACGTTGGGGCGCTCCACTCGAACCAGTACCACTGGCCGCCCGCTCGCCCGGAACGACTCGGCCAACTGGCGGCAGCGCGCGAGGACTTCGTCACCGGAGTGCGGGGCGAGGGGGAGGGCGATGATGCGGGGCATCAGGTCGATGAGGATCAGTGCAGAGGTCATGATGCCGATCGTAGGGCCTGCCGGTGCACCGGCAGCCGGGCCCGCTGGCACCCGTGGTGCGCTCGGTGCGTAGAGGGCGCCAGCCACGGCCGGGCACCGTATCAACCGGGAGACTGGGAAATCACGTGACGTTTGCCCTCGGGAATAGCGTGACCGTCGACAGGAGTCCGCTTCGATGCCCGTGTACTCGTCCCTGACCCACGCCTGGCCGAGGCCCTGGTCGATGTCCTGTGGTTCGTCGAGGGCTGCGAAGGCGAGCAGATGGATCCGGACGACGCGGCCAAGGTCCTGCAAAGGCGTCGGCCACCTGGTCAGCGAGCTGTGGAGTGGTCAGGGGAGCGAGTTCATCGATCTTCTGGGGACAATGCCTGAAGCAGAGTCCGACCAGGCGCGGCGGGAGCTCGCGCTTGAGCATCTTGATTTGGTTGACGTGGCCTCCGACGATGCCAGAGTTCCAGGGCGGGGTGAGACCGGCGATGACGGCATCGCGGTCACGGTCGATGCACACGGCGAGGGTGTGCAGGCTGGGGAGGTCGTCTTGCCGAACGGTGTCGATCCACTGCTGCAGCCGTTCGCCCTGGAGCTCGGTGAGCATCTGGCCGAAGGACCGGGCGTGAACGGTGAGGGCATCGAATTCGGGGCAGTGGACCAGGACAGCCTTGAGCCGAAGGCGGCCGGTCTCTGTGCACAGGGCCGCGCAGTGCGCATCATCCGCGGGACGACGTCCCGGGCCACATAGGCGATCGGCTTGCTCGATGCCGCATCGTGGGACAAGGGCGGGCACGGGTGCGCCACTCCCCCGGTGTCCCGCCACGGTCTGGGCGGCGGCGGGCGCATGTCGGGCCGGGCTGCCCTTCGGTTCGAGCCACCGATCCAACAGCGGGGCTGATCGTGGCATCACTCGCATTCCGACAGACCGCGCAGAGCCTGTCGCCGAGCCGCCCCTGGGGTCCTCCTCCACGGCCAGCCCGTCGGGGAACCGCGAGGACCCGGAGCCCTCGGGAATGGATCACCATCTCCCGTAGCTGTCGTACGTGGATCACGCCGGGTGGCGATCACAACATTCGGCTTCAGTACGCAAGCTTTTGAGGGAGTGTCAGCAGCATGGCCGTTACACAGCCCGCCGCAGAACGTGTGCGTGTCACCGCGGAGCCCGACTGGTACGAGTCGGCCGGCATCTCGCTCGGCATCCGGGTGGGGAACCTGGTCTTCACATCGGGACAGGCCCCGATCGATCCCGAAGGGGCCACGGTCGGAGTGGGAGACTTCGAGGCCCAGGCACGTCAGGCGCTCGCAAATCTGTCCACAGTGCTGACGAACGCCGGATCAAGCCTCGCCGACACGGTCAAAGCGACGGTGTTCGTCACCGACATCACGCAGCAGGACGTCTTCGCCAGACTGCGCGCGGAACACTTCCCGGACAAGCCCCACCTCGCGGAGTCGTTCGTCGAGGTCTCCTCACTCGCCGACCCCGAGTGGATGATCGAGATCGAGGCGATCGGTCTCATTCGCTGAGGCCGGTGACGGCGCCTGGGTGCAAGGCGGCGACGGTGTGGCCAGGCACGCCCAGCCAGCCGGCCCAGGTGCCGTACTCCCCGAAGCTCGTCCACCGCGTACTCGCGCCGACCTCGACGAGCTGCTCCAGGCAGCCCCGGCTGCCCTGGACGACGAGTACGCCGATACGACCGCGGTCGCGGTCGCGCCAGGCTGCAGGACGACGCCGTCAAGGACGCGGGCACCAGCACCGCCCACGGCCCCGCCTGGGCCCCCGCACGAGCCCTCCTCCGGCCGAGTCAACCACTGGAGCGCTCAGAGATCGGGTGCGCAGAGGCATCCGCCATGGCTCGGATAAGGTCTGTTGATCTTGTTGGCTGCCCGCCCGGAGACATCGTCTTTCGTATCTGCTGGGCGGGTTGGATACAGAGGGGGTCAACCGTGCGCAAACGTCGAATATTCGCCGTCTTCTTCTCGGCGCTGTTGGTGATGCTGGGGGGAATGTCGCAGACTGCCGTGGCCGATGCGCCGACGCCCACCACGGCGCCACTGGTCCGGTTCTTGACGTACAACATCTGCGGCAACAGCCTCGTGAGCGGCTGCACAAGCCCTCGGACCGTGGGCCCTCGAAATGAGGAGGTCGTGAGCCAGGCACTGGAGTGGAAGGCTGATCTGGTCTTCCTGCAGGAGGTGTGCCGCCAGCAGTACAACGCGATCAACAAGAGTCTGATGGCGCACGGGTACAGCAGCGGACACTTCGTAGCGACTTTCACACCGACCGAGGCCAAGGAGAGTCTGTGTCCGATGGACGACCCAACGGATGCGGCCGGCGTGGCTGAGGGCGACTACGGCATCGCGGTGTTCGCCAAGGGGCCCGTTACCAGCAGGGTGAAGCTGGACCCGTCCGTCGGAGCGTACGGGGACGTCAGGGAGGCGACGGGGCCGGAGGATTGGTCCGCGGCATGCGTCGAGGCCGCGGTGCAGACCATCAGGACCCGTGCCTGCTCCGTTCACCTGTGGCCCAACCACCCCGACCGCTCCCCCTACCTCACCATGACACAGGCCCAGAACCTGGCGGTCGACCCGTGGCTCAATGCCGGCACCGCGGTCGTGCTCGGCGGCGACTTCAACCCGATCAACCGCGATGGCGGCGAGCGGCCCCGCTCCGCGGACCTCGACCCGTTCTACCTGGGCGACATGGGCGCTGTGGGCGGCGGCCAGCGGTGGATCGAGACCGACGAGACCGATGTCGAGCGCTTCGACGCCCCGTGCAAGGACGCGGCGGGGTTGCCGGTGGTGCAGCGCTGCCGCTCCGGGCAGTACACCCATCCCTCGAACGGCAAGCTCGACTACATTTTCGTGAACGAGTCTCACTTCAAGAACGTCGCCGGTGCGGTCGGCGCACCGGCTGAGGCTCGTAAGGGGATCTCCGATCACCTCCCTTACCGTGGCGCGGCGACCTTCCGCCACTGCAATCTGACGGCTGACGGCTATGCCGACCTGCTGCGGGTGGACGCCGACGGAGATCTGTGGCGGCACTACGGCCGCAGTACCGGCCAAATCGCTGCCGATGAGTGCAAGATCGGCTTCGGTTGGAAGAACACCAAGCTCATCGCGCGGGCCGGGGACGTCGACAAGGACGGCGACGAGGACCTCTACGCCCTCGACAACAACGGCGTTCTGCGTTTCTACGAGGGTGACCGCAACTCGGAGCTGTTCACCCGCGCGCCCCGCGAGATCGCCCAGGGCCTCAGCGCCGTCAACCAGCTCGCGGTGAGCCCGGACATGACGGGCGACGGCAACCCGGACCTCATCGCACGGACCAGCGACGGCACCCTCACGCGTTCCTCCACCGCGACCGACGGCGGTATCGGCGAAGCCGTCGTCCTCTCCTCCGGCTTCGGGGCGTACGACACGGTGCTTGCCCCCGGAGACCTGACCGGTGACGGCAGGCCGGACATCCTCGCGCGAACGCCGGGCGGCGACCTGCACCGCTTCGCCGGCAAGGCCGACGGCACGCTCGACGTCGGCGTGAAGGTCGGCTCCGGCTGGAACGTTTTCAGCCAGATCCTGATGCCCGGCAACCTCGACGGGGACGTGACCGGCCACAACGACCTCCTGGGAATCAAGCCGCACAGCGCCACCGACCCCAAGAAGGACATCTTCCTCTACCGGGGTACGGGCGACCCTGCCGCCCCATTCCCCAACCCGCCCGCCACCCTCAACGATGTCGACCGGACCGGCTGGGGCTTCCCCGCCAACGACCGGCTCTTCTGACCCCACGGCAACCGAACTCCAGCCCCCACATGCCCCGGTCCACCCGGACCGGGGTACACCCCCGCAACGCCGACAGAAGTCCACAACAGCAAGCAGTGGGCGGGCCTCACACATCAGCAGGCTGAGGACCTCGTACCGGATTCCGTTTCCCGCTGGCTCTCTCGGGACCCAGGCCCCCCTGTACCGGCGGTTCGGCCTCTGTCCCGAACGAGACTTCCGGGAGGCGCCCGGCTGAGTTCGGCTCGTGGACAACACTGAGATCATGATCAAGCTCGCTTCCGACGAGGCGCTGGTCCTCTCGGACTGGTTGGAGCGAGTTCAGATGACGGATCTCAGCCGTCTGGTCGACGATCCGGCCGTATGGGCCCCGATCCACAAGATCGCGGGCACGTCGGACAAGGCACTTCCCGGCATCTTCGCCGCCGACTACGCGGAGCGTCTGGATGCAGCACGGCATCGTCTCAGGGAGACCACGGGCAGCTTCATCGAAGGGCAAGACGACTGACCTGCACCTGCTTCCCTATCCCGTTGAGAACGCCACAGCCTCGGCGTTTTTCATCAACAACGCTTACTCGTCGCGCCTCACGTATCTGCGATGAGCATGGAGCATAACGCTGAGCTCGTTGATCCTGGCAGCCGTCGTCGGGGTCCACTCCTTTCTCTGTTCAGCGGCACGGAGGGCTTCTCCGACCTCGCTGAGCTTCACGGAGGACAACACGCCCACCCGCTCGATCAGGTCGTCCCGAGCCACGGTGGTCAGCCATGTGCACGGAGTAAAGCCCGGACGCGGGAACGCGAACCGCAGCACGCCTTCGAAGGGCAGTCCTTCCCGGGCTCCTACGGCCACTTCAACGGCCAGACCGCTGATGTCGACGCCCGCCGGCGCAACGACCTGCATCGCCCGAAACCCGGATGTCTCCTCGTCCGAGAGCAGCACGACCGGGCGTCGCTCGTCGAAGTCGACCCACCAGACTTCACCGCGTTGCATGTGTCCTCCTGGCACGAGACGGCGGGCGAACGCTGCGTGCCCCGTGCGGGACACGGAAGGGATACGGACCCGTCCTCGCACGTCGTGACCGAGGGGCGGTGAGCGGTGAAGACGGGCACGGCCACGGACTGAAGATCATGCGGCGGCCGCGCGTCACAGCGTAGACCCTGCCCGCCGACAGGAGACGTTCGCGGCCCTGATGTCCCGGCCAGCGGGTAGGTTCGCGCGGGTTGAACCCCGGCATCAGGTGCGGGACGTGATGCCGGGGCTGCCGTCGGACCTGCCGCGCAACAACTGCTGCCGGAGCAGCGCCGAGTGGGCCGGGCAGGCCAGTCCGCAGGGAATGCAGCACCTGCTCGGCCGGGCTGAGTGGGATGCCGACACCGTGCGCGAGTACGTGCTGGAACATCTGCACGACGACGATGCGGGCCGCGGCGCCGCCGCAGTTCGCCGTGCGCCTGGGTCAGCGGGGCGTCCAGGACGCAGGAGGCGGGGTCGCCGACGATCTCCCGGGAGACGATCGGGGCGTCGGAGACCCGCAGGACGCCCTTCAGGGGCACGTCGGCGGCCTCCCGGAAGGCGGCGTTGACCTCGTCCGCGGTCACGGGCCGGTCGAGGATCACGCCGAGGTCGGTCAGCGAGCCGTCCTCCACGGGGACGCGTACGGCGGTGCCGGACAGTTCCGGCAGGACGAGGCCGACCGCGCGGGCGGCGCCGGTGCTGGTGGGGATGATGTTGACGTCGGCGCTGCGGCCGCGGTGCGGGTCCTTGTGCGGGCCGTCGAGGACCACCTGGTCGTTGGTGTAGGCGTGGATGGTGGTCATCCGCCCCTTGACGAGGCCGAAGTGCTCGTCCAGCACCTTCACCATGGGCGCCACGCAGTTCGTCGTGCAGGAGGCGTTGGAGACGACATGGTCCTGCTGCGGGTCGTACGTCCCCTCGCGATCGTGGCGTCGACGTCCTTGCCCGGCACGGACAGCAGCACCTTGCGGGCGCTGCCCCGCAGGTGCTGGCCAGCCTGCTCGCGGGTGCGGAAGCGGCCGGTGGACTCGATCACGACGTCCACGCCGAGGTCACCCCAGGCCAGGTCTGCCTGTGTCGCTCCCAGCCTTCCGCCACGGGACGGGTGCGGGCTTGGGCCCTACGGGGGCGAGCCGGGGACGTTCGGCCCCGCCGCCCGCCACGGCCGGCCCGTGGGCCGTCCGGCCCTCGCATCGAGGACGGTCGGACGCCTCCACAGGACCGGGCGGACCTGCGCGGCACAGGGGTGCGGGAGAGACGCTGTAGGCAGAGCGGCGCCGGTCCCCCGCGGCGCCGCTCGCCCGACGAGCCGCCGACCGTGCGGCTTCACCTTCCGACGACGGAGGCACGCCCATGACCCGCCAAGACGCCGGCACCGCGACCGCCGTCCCCGCCGGGGCGCCGTCCGACATCACCGTGGCCGTCGACCGGCTGGTCACGAACGGGATGAAGGCACTGGCCGACTACGAGGACCTCACCCAGGAGCAGGTCGACCACATCGTCAAGAAGGCGTCGGTCGCCGCGCTGGACCAGCACACCGCGCTGGCCCGGCTCGCCGTCGAGGAGACGGGACGCGGTGTCTTCGAGGACAAAGCGGCCAAGAACATGTTCGCCTGCGAGCACGTCACGCACAGCATGGGTCCGATGAAGACCGTCGGTGTCATCGCCCGCGACGACATCGAGGACGTCGTCGAGATAGCGGAGCCGGTCGGCGTGGTGGCCGCCGTCACCCCCGTCACCAACCCGACCTCCACGACGGTCTTCAAGGCGTTGATGGCGCTGAAGACCCGCAATCCGATCGTCTTCGCCTTCCACCCCTCGGCCCAGCGCAGCAGCGCCGCGGCGGCCCGGGTGGTACGGGACGCCGCCGTCGCCGCCGGTGCGCCGGAGGACTGCGTGCAGTGGATCGAGGCCCCGTCGGTCGAGGCGACACGGACGCTGATGCACCACCCCGGCGTCTCCCTGATCCTCGCAACCGGCGGCAACGCCATGGTCAAGGCCGCCTACTCCGCGGGCAAGCCCGCCCTCGGCGTCGGCGCGGGCAACGTTCCGGCGTATGTGCACCGGACCGCGAAGCTGGGCCGCGCCGTCCACGATCTGGTGCTGTCGAAGTCCTTCGACAACGGCATGATCTGCGCCTCGGAGCAGGCCGTCATCCTTGACCAGGAGATCTACGACGCCGCCCTCGCCGAGTTCCGTACTCTGCACGCCCACCTGGCGAGCTCCGAGGAAAAGGCGAAGCTGGAGGCATTCCTCTTCCCCGTCGGCAAGGCCACGGGCGGTGGCTGCGAGCCCAAGGTCAACTCCGCGGCCGTCGGCCGCAGCCCGGTCTGGATCGCCGAGCAGGCCGGGTTCACCGTGCCCACGGACACCTCGGTCATCCTGATCGAGGCGCAGCAGGTCGGCCCGGATGAGCCGCTGACCCGCGAGAAGCTCTGCCCGGTGCTCGCCGTGCTGCGCGCCGAAACCGAGCAGCAGGGCTTCGACCTCGCCGCGGACATGGTGGCCTTCCACGGCCAGGGCCACAGCGCCGTCGTGCACACCGAGGACCGTGCGGTGGCGGAGGCGTACGGCCACCGGATGAAGACAGTGCGGATCATCGTCAACTCCCCTTCCTCGCAAGGCGCGATCGGCGGCATCTACAACGGCCTGCTGCCGTCGCTGACGCTGGGCTGCGGCTCCTGGGGCAGCACGTCGGTGTCGAACAACGTCTCCGCGGCCCAGCTGCTGAACGTCAAGCGGGTCTCCGCGCGCCGCAACAACCTCCAGTGGTTCAAGGTCCCGCCGAAGATCTACTTCGAGCCGCAGGCCATTCGTTACCTGGCCTCGATGCCCGACGTCCGCCGCGTCACGGTCGTCACCGACGCCACCATGACCCGTCTCGGCTTCGTCGACCGCGTCACGCGCGTCCTGCAACGCCGCGACCAGCCGGTCACCGTCCAGATCATCGACAATGTCGAGCCCGAGCCCAGCATCGACTCCGTACAGCGCGGCGCCGCCCTCATGCGCGACTTCCGCCCGGACACGATCATCGCGCTCGGCGGAGGCTCGCCGATGGACGCGGCCAAGGTGATGTGGCTGCTGTACGAGCAGCCCGGCATCGACTTCGCCGACATGCGGCAGAAGTTCTCCGACATCCGCAAGCGCGCCTTCCGCTTCCCGGTGCCGGGCGCCCGCGCCCGCCTGGTCTGCATCCCCACCACCTCCGGTACCGGCGCGGAGGTCACCCCCTTCGCGGTCATCTCCGACCCCGCGACGGGCAAGAAGTACCCGCTGGCGGACTACGCGCTCACCCCCAGCGTGGCCATCGTCGACCCGCTCCTCACCACCCAACTGCCCCCGGCGCTGGCCGCCGACAGCGGCTTCGACGCCCTCACCCACGCCATCGAGGCGTATGTGTCCGTCTACGCCAACGACTTCACCGACGGGCTCGCGCTGCACGCGATCCGCCTGGTGTTCGGCCACCTCCGGACGGCGGTGAGCGACCGCGCCGGCAGCGCCGAGGCGCGGGAGAAGATGCACAATGCCGGCACCATCGCGGGCATGGCCTTCGGCAACGCCTTCCTCGGCATCGTCCACGCCATGTCCCACACCCTGGGCGCCACCTTCCACATCGCGCACGGCCGCACCAACGCGGTCCTCCTCCCGCACGTCATCCGCTACAACGGCACCGTCCCCACGAAGCTGACCGGCTGGCCCAAATACGAGAGCTACCGTGCCCCCGAACGCTTCCAGGACATCGCCCGCCTCCTCGGCCTGCCCGCCGCCACGCCCGAGGAGGGCGTGGAGTCGCTCGCCACGGCCGTGGAACGCCTGCGTGCCGCCATCGGCATCGAGCCGTCGTTCCAGGCCCTCGGCGTGGAGGAGCGGACGTTCCTGGACGCGCTGCCCGAGCAGGCTCTGAACGCCTACGAGGACCAGTGCGCGCCCGCCAACCCCCGCATGCCTATGCTCGACGACATGCAGGACCTCATGCGCATGGCCTACTACGGAACGGCCGGGGCGACCGGCGCATAGGCACGTCTGGCCGACTGGATCGGTATCCGCGGGAGCGGGTGCCGATCCTTTCGCGTGCCCGGCGGAGAACGGGCACAGGCGGCCCCGGTACGACTCCGGACGGCCGGCGCCCCGCACCGAAGGGGTTGACCACCACCCTGACGACCCTGACCGCGACGCCGAAGGCGATCCCGAGGAAGAACAGCACCCTGTAGCACGCGATGCTGCATCCTACGTCCGGGCGGCATCGCAGCGGCCCGACGGGCGCCGACCACAGCCCACGTCACCCAGCGTCGACCAGGGCCATCGTCCTGGTGCTCGCCCGGTACACGGCCCTCGTCTATGCCATCTCGGGCGCCGGGGCTCTCGTGGGCAGCGGCTGATGGCCCACCGCGGCAGTCGCCGGTGCCGCCAGTGGGCTCGCCCTCACGGCGGTGTGGTTCGATCCGTGTCTCGGCGTCGGCGTCCTGCCGGACATCGCCTTCGTCGGGGCCGTCGCGTGCACCTGCGCCGGCCTCCGTCCGGTGAGCAGGGGCGCATACGGACAGCCGGGAGCTCCCGACCGGAGGGTGTTCCGGTCGGGAGCTCCCGGCTGCGGTGGGACGAACAGGACGGGGGCACCCCCGCCGACTGACGGAGGTGCCCCGGTCCGGCGAGCGCGCGGGCCTCAGAGGAGCCAGCGGTGGCGGCCGACGAAGGGCAGCCGTGCCCAGACCCTGCCCAGACCCCACGTGGCGCCGGCGCCCGCCGCCGCGAGGGCGATCAGGACAAGGGCGTAGACGACGTGGTAGTCGGCGAACGGGTTGGTCGACATGCTGGCCGTGCCGTCGGAAAGGTGCTTGGCCGGCGGCCACTCCGCTATCCACATCAGCGCCATCATGGCCGTCCCGGCGACGGCCGCGAGCCGCAGAGCGACGCCCGCGGTGAGCGCGACGCCGATCCCGAGCAGGCCGAGCATGAACAGCCGGTCCGCCCAGGCGTCCCCCGCCCAGGCGTGGAAGGTGCTCTCCATGGGGCCGACGGCGACGCCGCCGAGGAAGCCCCGGGTCGGCGAGCCACCGTCGATCCAGCCCTTGCCGGAGGGGGTCGCGTAGCCGAGGCCGAACGTCTTGTCCAGGAACGCCCACAGGAAGACGAACCCGGTCAGCAGGCGGAGTCCGGCGAAGACGTACCCACGGGTCGCCGTCGCGGCCGCGGTCGTCTCATCCGCGGAGGCGGGAGTCGTTCCGGCGCTGCGCCGGGACCAGGAGCGGAATCCCAGGTGCCGGGGGGAGTGGTCGTGGACTGCCATGTTGCTCATCCCTTTCGGAAAGGCGGTGATGCGCCGGGATATGGAGGTTCTGTTGCACCTTCAATGCCTCGCGTGGTCAACTTCCGCTGGAGAGGCTGGAGGGCCCCGACGGGCGGGCCGTTCGGCCTGCCCGTCGGGGCCCTCCAGCTTGGGGCCCTACGGCCTCGGAACCGGCGGGTGGCAAGAGAGGGCGCTGTTCAAGCGGTGAGGTGCACTCCGTACAGGGTGCGTCCGCCGACGAGTTCGCGCCCGGTGACGAGCTCGGGCTCGATGCGGACGAACACCTCACGGGTCGCGGGCACCCAGGAGACCGGGCCGCAGCGGATCAGGCGCTCGTGCTCGGCGGGATCGGTCACCGTCCGGGCCGAACCCGTGACGACGACGCTCCAGCCGGACTGCCGGTCAACGTCGACGACGTCCGTCTCGAAAGCGACCACCGCGCCGTCTATCGCGCGGACCAGTTCCGAGTCCGCGGACGTGCGCAGCAGGACCGCGCCGTCGTCGTCCAGGGTGAAGTTGACCGGCAGCACGGCGGGCAGTGCCCGGCGCGTGTGGACGATACGGCCTACGGGCACCTCGGCCATCCGCCGCAGGCACTCGTGCCGCTCGAGTTCGCGGAAACCATCGTTGGCGTACATCGGCCGGCCGTCCTTCGCTCGGTACAGCGGTACTGCGTACCTCCAGCCTCAGCCTGGCCGCGCCCCAGGATGAGGGCCCATGGGTCCCGGCCGTGTCGGAGAGCGGCCCACTGACCCACCCCCTCGCCGGGCCGACGGACCGGGCCGTCCGGGAGCCCGGGCGCTGCCGGCGCCCTTGCGGACGGCCGGTGCCGTCCCGCAAGGCGGTGGACGGTGTCCGCCGGCGACGCCGTGTCCACACCGTATCCCGCACCGGTAGGGGCCGAACGGCCCCGGAACGGACGGACGTCGGTCCTCGCTCGCTGCCTGACGGACCCATGCGGGGCCCGCCCGCGGCTGTCACTTTCGTGAACGTCACGACGAAGAAGAGGGACCCAGTCATGGACGGCGGCAGGCGCAGGAAGAACCGGCTCTGGCGGTGGCGGAACAATCCGCTGCGACGGCGCGAGGACATCGTCGAGGCGTGGCTCGTCCTGGCGGTGTGGGCGGTCGTCGTGGTGGGCGGTACCGTCGTCGGCCTCATGACGGTCCATGCGGCCGACGACTTGTTCGCGCGGCATCGCCCCGAGCGCCGTTCCGTGCGCGCCGTGCTCCTGACCGACGTGCCGCGCACCGTGGCAGGGACCGGAAGCGGCGGCGACAGGACCCGCGCACGAGTCCACTGGACGGACTCCGACGGCTCCGTCCGCACCGGCAGGGCCTTGGTGGACTCCGGATCCAGGGCAGGCTCCGGGATCGTGATCTGGACAGCGGGGCGGGATGAGATCGTCACCGAGCCGCTGACTCCCACGGAGGCGGCCGACGAAGCCGCCCTCCTTGCCACGGGGGCCGCGCTGGCCTTCGCCGTCCCGGTCGTCGGTGCGGGAGCCCTCGCACGCCGGAGGCTCGGCCGGCGGCGCATCGAGAAGTGGGGCAGGGAGTGGAAACTGATCGGCCCGCAGTGGGGCCACAGGACCGGGTGAGGGGAGCCATGCCCGGCAGAAAACCGTGGCCGAAACATGCGGGCACTGCGGCTCGCCTGCGGGTTCGGGCGGCCAAGGTCGGCGCCGACCAACGTCACCGCCGCCGTCCTGTCCCGGCCCACCGGCTACGACGCGAACGTGACCGTCGCGACGCTCACCGCATGCGCCACGGTGTGCAATGCTGCGGCGACGAATGCGCCGCGCACGCAGCATCCATGAGCACGGCCGCTCCTGTGACAGGCGTGTGGCTCTCGTCAAGGCATGGGGCTGAGCCGCTCAGGCGTCGCTCGACGGGTCCGGGCTGCCCTACCGCCCGCCTGGGCAGGGCCGTCCGGCCCTGCCGCCGCGGGTCGGTCGGCTCTGTGCGCCGTGCGGCACAGGGAGGATGCTGATGGTGCCCGCCGCTGTGCGCGGACATGGATCCCAGGAGGTGTCGGCCGTGCTTCGCTCCGTCGTCGTGGGTCTGGACGGATCGGCCGAAAGCCTCGCCGCGGCCCAATGGACAGCCGGTGAAGCGCTTCGCCGCGGCCTCCCGCTGCGTCTGCTGCACGCCGGTGGGGATCTGCCCTCCGAGCCCTCCCACCTTCCCGAGCTCGACGCGCCGCGCCGTCGGGCGGAGGACATTCTGCGCGCCACGCTGCGTCAGCTCGAGAAGCGGTATCCGCAGCTGCGCCCGAACTCCGGGCAGGTCGCTCTCCCGCGGGACACCGTCCGCCACGGCCGGCCGGTCGATCACCTGTTCCACGCCGCGGCGGACGCGTGTCTGCTCGTCGTCGACCGCCGGGTCCGCCCCGCTCGGCTCGGCATGCACATCGGCCCCGTGGCGCACGGGGTGATGCACCAGGTCGCCTGCCCTGTGGCCGTCGTCCCCCACAACTGACATCGAGCGTCCGCGATTCCCGTTCTCGCACGGCACCGGGGAGCGCCGACCGGTCGCCGCGGCCGTCCACCTCCGTCCGCAACCGGCACGGACCGCCGTCGGCCGAGGCGTCAGCGGCACGGCGGGACTGCCCCGAGGCACTGCCGTCGGCGGCGGTCAGACGGTGTCGATCACGGCGAGGCCCGCTCTTCGTACCGCTGCACCGCGTCGGCGACCCCGGTCGTGGCGTCGGCGGCCCCGGAGCCAGAGCGGCGCCAGGCATGCACGACGTCGAGCGCGCGCCCGCGGACCTCTGCCTTCCGGCGTCTCGTCAGGCTGCGTCACGACGCACGGCAGGGAGTGTCGCTCCGACCGTCGCGTCCCTCGGCCCGTCCGGCGGCAGCGGGGCCGGCCCGGACCAAGGGACCGTACGGCGCCGCCTCATGCTCACGCCTCCCACGCGTGGGGCACCAGGAGGATCGGCTGGCGCACCTGGTGGATCAGGGCGTGGGCGACCGGTCCGGTATGCGGGCCGGGGCCGGTTGCCCGGTGGGCTCGGTGGCCCACCACCAGCAGGCCCGCGCCGGCGGTCGCGCGGGCGAGCGCGTGGGCGGGGCGTCCCTCGTGCAGTTCTTCCTTGACGTGCACGGCGGGGTACGTGTCGCGCCAGGGCTCGAGCAGCTTCGCCAGTTCCCGGCCGGCGTCCGCCCGGGCCCGCGCGTACGGGGCGGCGTCGCCCAGGCGGTGGGCGTACGGCAGGTGCCAGGCGTGCACGACACGCAGCGGGGCGCCGCGAGCCTCGGCGGCGCGGAAGGCCGCCTCCAACACCTCGTGGGAGGAGCCGTCGATGTCGACGGCGACCGCGATGTCGCGGTAGGGGGTGCGCAGCGACGGTTTGCCGTCGTGGTCCGGCAGGTGCTCGTCCTCGGCGGTCTGGGAGCCGCGCACCACGGCGAGCGGCCGCTCGATGCGGGCCGCGGTGGCCATGGCGGCCGGGCCCGAAAGGAAACCGCCCAGGCCGGTGGTGCCCTGGCCGCCGATGACCAGCAGTTCGGCGTTCTCCGCCTCCGCGATGAGTGCAGGTACGGGCGGATCGGGGGCCTGTGCCGCGGTGATGTCCAGGTCCGGGTAGCGCTCGCCCAGCCGGTCGAGCACGCTGCGCAGCACCTGCCGGGCGTGGGGCTGGGTGATGGCCGGCTCGGGCCCGGCGGATAGCCCGGCGGACAGCCCGGCGGACGAGGTCACGCCCACACAGGCGGACGCCCCCTCGTACGCGGGCAGACCCGCCTCCCAGGCATGCACCAGCCGCAGCGGCAGCGCACGGCGCACGGCTTCCCTGGCCGCCCAGTCGGGCGCCCCCATGCCTTCGTAGGACTCGGTCACGCCGACGACGATCGGTTTGCGCATGACCGTCACCTCCCACTGCCTTCCCGATGCGGTCCCTGCCGGTACCAGCGTCACCCGGCGCGGTGTTCCGGCAGGAGGGCCACACGGGTACCTTTCGTGGCCGTTGGGCCTGCCCCCGCCCGTCCGGCCAGGGCCCCTCAAGGCCGCCACCGGGCCGTTCGGCCCCTGTGCGGCACCCGGTCGCTCCGACACCGTCGAGGTATGGAGACACGCGGGCGGATCGTCGTCATCGGCGTCGGCAACGACTTCCGGTGCGACGGCGGCGTGGGCTGGGAGGGAGCCGCGCTGGCCGTGGTCGTGGACGCGGCGCACGCGCACCCCGGCTCGCCCGGACGCGTCCACCGGCTGGACTCGACGGCGACCTCGTCGCGCGCACCTCCACCACCAGCTCCCACGGTCTGGGCCCGGGCGAGACGGTGCAGCACGCGGGCGCCCTCGGACTGCTGCCAGGGCGCCTGGTGGTGTACGCCGTGGAAGGCGCCGAGACCTCATTCGGCACCGGCCTCTCCCCCGCCGTCGCGGCGGCCATGGACCCGCTCGCCGACGCCGTGGAACAGGAAGTCGTCCGGCACCGTCCGAACGCCTCGGCCAGGAGGCCGTCATGACCGCACAGCACTTCCACGTCGAGGGCATCGTCCAGGGCGTCGGCTTCCGGCCCTTCGTCCACCACACCGCCACCGCGCTCGGCCTGACCGGCTGGCTGGCCGACGTCGACGGGCGAGCGGAGGGCGAGGTGTGCGGACCGGCACCGGCGATCGAGGAGTTCGCCGCCCGGCTGCGCACCGACGCACCGGCGCTCGTACGAGTCCGCGAGGTCTCGCCGACCGCAGGCACCGGACGGACGGCCTACGGCGACGGGTTCGATATGCGGCGAAGCGCCCCCGGCTCCCGCGGGTCCTCGGTCCGCGAGGTGCCGCCCGCCTGTGCGGCCGCCGGTGGCATCCAGACCCTGCGCAACTTCGCGGACGTCGGCAGGTACCGGCGCACGGTCTACGCCCACCCCGAGTACGTCTCCACACTCGCCGGCTCCACGCCCGTCTCCGCCCATGTGGACGTCGACTTCGAGCTGCGCGGCTGCCCGGTCGACCGGCGGCAGCGGCTCGAGGTCATCACCGCGTTCCTCGCCGGGCGCAAGCCCGATGTGCCGGGCCACAGCGTCTGCTTCGAGTGCAAGCGGCGCGGCACCGTGTGCGTCACGGTCGCCCACGGCACCCCCTGCCTCGGCCCGGTCACGCACGCCAGCTGCGGCGCCCTGTGCCCGGCCTACGGGCGCGGTTGCTTCGGCCCGTCCGTCGGTGAACCTGCCCGCGCTGGTCCCGCTGCGCCGCGACGGCCTCGACGAGGCGGCCGTAGGACGCCTGCTGCACACCTTCAACCCGGCCGCCTTCGCGAAGGAGCCGGCACCATGACACACCGCGGATCCCGAGTCCTGCACGTCGGCTCGCTCTCCCGGGTCGAGGGCGAGGGCGAGGGCGCGCTGCGCCTGCATATCCACGACGGCACGGTCACCGGGGTGCGCCTGGAGATCTACGAACCGCCGCGGTTCTTCGAGGCGTACCTGCGCGGCCGGTCCTGCACCGAGCCACCCGACATCACCGCCCGTGTGTCCGGAATCTGCCCCACCGCCCACCAGATGAGCGCCTGTGCCGCCGTCGAGGCGGGGCTGGGCGACCCGTACGCGGGTGCTGTGTGCTGTGGTGCGCGCCGTGGAGACGCTGTAGGCCGTCGCGGAGGCGCTGCGCATCATCGACGGCTACGAGCCTCCCGAGCGGGCCTACGTCGAAGTACCGCCGGTCGCCGGCACGGGACACGGGGCGACCAAGGCACCGCGCGGGCTGCTCTACCACCGCTACACCCTCGACACCGACGGCCTGATCACCGATGCCGTGCTGGTGCCGCCGACCGCGCAGAACCAGGGTGCCATCGAGGACGGCCTGCGGCGCCTGGCCCAGCAGGCCCTGGCCGGAGGCGATCCCGACGACGGCGAACTGACGGCCCTGTGCGAGCGGGCCATCCGCAACCACGACCCGTGCATCTCCTGTTCCACCCACTTCCTCGACCTGACGGTCGTCCGCGCCTGAGGAGGCCGCGATGCCTGAATCCCCGTACACCGTGAGCGACGTGATGACGCACACCGTCGTCGCCGTCGGCAGCAAGGCGTCCTTCAAGGAGATCGTCGAGCTGCTCGCCCAGTGGAAGGTCAGCGCCCTGCCGGTGCTGGCCGGTGAGGGCCGCGTGGTCGGCGTGGTCTCCGAGGCGGACCTGCTGGCCAAGGAGGAGTTCCGCGACACCGAGCGCGGTGACCTCGCCGAGCGGATCAAGGCGAGCGCGCTGACGGCGGGCGACCTGATGAGCACCCCGGCCGTGACCGTGCACGCGGACGCCACCGTCGCCGAGGCCGCCCGGATCATGGCCCGCAGGCACGTCAAGCGGCTGCCGGTCGTCGATGGTGTCGGCCTGCTGCAAGGCGTGGTCAGCCGCAGCGACCTGCTGAAAGTCTTCCTGCGCCCCGACGAGGAGATCGCCGACGAGGTCCAGCACAGCGTGCTCAACCTGCTGCCTCCCGGAGACGCTCTGAAGGCGTCGGTGACCGACGGCACGGTCACCCTCGTGGGATCCCTGCCCGACCGCGGACTCGTCCCCGTGATCGCACGGGCCGTGCGCTCCGTGGAGGGCGTCGTGGACGTCCGGCTGAACGTGACGTACCGATGAAGTACCTGGAGGAGTACCGCGATCCCGTGCTCGCCCGGCGCCTGCTGGGCGAGCTGCGGGCCCTCGCCACACGTCCCTGGCGGATCATGGAGGTGTGCGGCGGACAGACCCACACCCTGGTCCGGCAGGGCATCGACTGGCTCCTACCGGCCGGCATCCGCATGATCCACGTCCTGGCTGCCCCGTGTGCGTCACTCCGCCGGAGACGCTCGACCGGGCGATGGCCGTCGCGGCCCGGCCCGGTGTGATCCTCACCCGCTTCGGCGACATGCTGCGGGTGCCCGGCACGCGCACCGACCTGCTCTCGCTGCGGGCGCGGGGCGTGGACGTGCGGGTGGTCTACGCCCCCATGGACGCCGTACGACTGGCCGCCGAACACCCCGGCCGTGAGGTGGTGTTCCTCGCCGTCGTCTTCGAGACGACCGCGCCCGCCACCGCCGTGGCCGTGCTGCACGCGGCCCGGCTGGGCTGGCGAACTTCTCGATGCTGGTCAGCCACGTCCTCGTACCGCCCGCGATGACCGCGCCGCTGGACGACCCGGACGGCTGGTGAGGGTGCTCGCGCCGCTCGGCGCGGACGTCCACGTACTGCGCGATCCGACTGGCCGCCGCCCTCAACGAGATCGCCCGCGACTCCGGCGTCGCCCTGGAGATCGAGGAGCACGCCGTCCCCGTGCCCGGGCCCGTCGCCTCCGCCTGAGACCTGCTGGGCCTGGACCCGCTGATCGTGGCGAACGAGGGCTGCCTGGTTGCCTTCGTCGCGGCCGGCGCCGCGCTGTCCGCGCTGCGTTCCCCGTCGGAGGGGACGCAGGCGGTGCGGATCTGCGAGGTGCTCCGCGAGGGACCGGCGGCACAGGTGACGCAGCGGACGCTGCTGGGCGCCCGCCGCATCGTGGACATGCCGCTGGGGGAGCAACTGCCGCGCGTCTTCAGGGATCCGCGCGCGTCAGCTCGTCGGCGACGTGCATCGCCCACTGCTCGATACGCGGGAAGTCACGGAAGTCCCCGCCCTTTCCGTTGCGTACGATCATCCGCGCGACGAACCCCTTCGCGCCCTCCTCCAGGCAGCCGCCGAACGTGACGTGCTCCCGGGCGTCGACCCGCCTCATGGCGCGCTGGACGCCCGGCACGGGCGGGATGTCCCGCTCGGACGCCGAGGGGTCCAGGGGCCCGCTGCTGAACAGCCAGACGGGGCGCTCGCCCAGCTCCCGCGCATTTCGGCGGACGAACCGGCGGGCGTCCTTGTGCCAGTGCCCCGCGTACAGCCCGCCGCCGACCACGACGGCGTCGTACGGCGTCACGTCCCTGATCGTCCCGGCGGATGCCGTCTCGGCCGTCAGCCCCTCCTCGCGCAGCACCTGCGCGACGGCCTCAGCGATGCCGACGGTGGAGCCGTTCGTCGTCCCATAGGCGACGAGTACGTTCGTGTTCATGGTCGTCCGCCTTTCCTACCGTTCCTGTCTCACCGCAGTCGCCGCAGATACGGATCCTGCGGCGGGCGGGGCACCACACGCACGCGGGCGTCGAGGACACGCACGCCGTCCGGTGTCGCGAGGACCGGGTTGAGGTCCGTCTCGGCGAGCTGCGGCAGGTCGCTCGCCATGCGGGACAGCCGCAGCAGCAGCCGCTCCAGTCCCGCCAGATCGACCGGCCCCGCGCCCTGTGCTCCCAACAGCAGCGGCGCACAGCGCGGGGTGGTGATCAGGTCGTGCACGTCGTGGTCGGTGAGTGGGGCGAGCCGGGCCGCGTGATCGGCGAGCACCTCGGTCGCCGTACCGCCGAGTCCGAACAGCACCAGCGGGCCGAAGACCTCGTCCTGGACGACACCGGCGAACAGCTCGATGCCGCGCCCGGCGAGCGGCTGCACCACCGCTCCGGTGAGCAGGTCGCCGAACCGGCCCTTCAAGTCCTGGTAGGCGGCCCGCACTCGGGCGTCGCTGCTCAGGTCGAGGTGTACGGCGTGCTCTGCGCTCTTGTGCAGCAGTCCGGGCCAGTAGCCCTTCATCACCACCCGCCCGTCCTCCCCGCGTAGCCGACGGGCGGCGCGTACGGCGGCGTCCTCGGAGTCGGCCCAGGCCCAAGGCAGTTGCGGGATGCCGTAGCAGTCGAGCAGGGCGGCGCAGGTGTGCGGGTCGAGCCAGCCGCCGTCCGGGTGGGCGTCGAGGTAGGAGTCGACCACGGCGTGGGCCCGCTCTGCCGCCACGTCCGGCAGGGGCGGCACGGTGCCGGCGGGCCTCGCCAGCCAGGCCGCCCGGTGCGCGGCGTGGGCCAGCGCCCGTGCCGCGGACCGGGGTTCGGCGTAGGACGGGACGGCCGTGCCGCCGGGTGCCGGCAGCAGCTCCACGGACCTGGCCTGCTCCAGGCGGACAAGCGCGATCGGCTTCAGGCCCCGGCCGACGTCGGTGACCGCCCGCGCGAGGTCGTCGCCGGTCGCCGCGGCCACCGCGGTGGGGACCAGCGCGACGAGAACGGCGTCGACGCCGCCGTACCGCGTGATCCGCTCCAGGCAGGCGCCGAACTGTTCCTCCGACACGGCGGCCGTGGCGTCGACGGGGTTGCCGACGGCCGCGCCCTCGGGCAGCACGGCGAGCAGGTCGCCGACCAGCTCGGGCGTGGGCTGCGGCAGGGCCAGTCCGGCCTCCGCGCACGCGTCGGCCGCCAGCACTCCGGCACCGCCGGCGTTGGTGACGACGGCGACGCGCGCCCCGGCGGGCAGTGGCTGCGCGTGCAACAGGGCGGCGGTCTCCAGGAGTTCTCCCACCGAGCGGGTGGCGGTGATGCCGGCCTGGGTGAACAGGGCCTGCCGGGTCATGGTGCGGCCGGCGGCGGCCGCGGTGTGCGAGGTGGCAGCCCGTCGGCCCGCCTCCGTGCGCCCGGCGTCGACGGTCAGCACCGGGATGCGGCGGGTGACGCGCCGGGCGGTGCGGGAGAAGGCCCGCGGGTTGCCGAAGGACTCCAGGTGCAGCAGCGCGAGGCCGGTGCGGCCGTCGCTCTCCCACCACTGGAGCAGGTCGTTGCCGCTCACGTCGTACTTGTCGCCGAGCGAGACGAAGGACGACACACCGATCCCGAGGCGGGACAGCCCGTCGAGCAGGGCGATCCCGACGCCGCCCGACTGCACGGCGACCCCGGCCGCGCCAGGACGCGGATGGTTCACGGCGAAGGTGGCGTCCAGGCGGATGCCGGGCTCGGTGTTCGAGACGCCCAGGCAGTTGGGGCCGACCAGCCGCATGCCGTAGGTGCGGCAGGCCGCCCGCAGGGCCCCGGCCTGATCGGCGTCGAGGCCGGCGGACACGACGACCAGGGCCCGCACGCCCGTCTTGCCGCACTCCTCGGCCACGGCCGGTACCCGGGTCGCCGGTACGGCGACGATCGCGAGGTCGGGTGTGACCGGGACGGCACTCACGGACGGGAAGGACGGCACGCCGAGCACGGCGGTCGCGGCGGGGTTGACGGCGAACAGGCGCCCGGTGAGGCCACCGCTCTTCAGGTGGTGCAGGACCGCACGACCGACCGAGCCGGGCCGGCGGCCCGCACCGACGACCACGACGGTGGCGGGCCGCAGCAACGGCCGGAGGCTCTGGATGTCGGCGCCCCGTCCGCGCTCCTCCACGGCCGACAGGTAGGTCTCGCTCGCCTCCAGCGGGATGACACAGCGCACCTCCGGACCGTCGAAGTGCCGCTGGGCGTGCAGTCCGAGGTCGGCGAAGAGCCTGAGCATCTCGTGGTTCTCGCTGAGCACGTCGGCGGTGAAAGCGGTGACGCCCTCCGCCCGCGCGGCAGAGACCAGATGCTCCAGCAGCAGGGTGCCCACCCCTCGGCCGTGCAGCCCGTCGGCGACGGCGAGGGAGATGTCCGCCTGTGTGCCGGTGCCGCCGGTGTCGTACTCGGCCACGCCGAGCACCTGCTCCTGCCGCTCGGCGAGCAGGGCACGGTAGCCGGGGCGCGGCGGGCCGCACGCCCGGTCGGCGGCCGCCGCGCCGGAACCGGGGCTCACCGCGAAGAACCGCAGCCGCAGGTTCTCCGGGGACATCTCCTCGTACAGGCCCCGCACGCGCGTGTGGTCCGCGGGCCGCGCGGGGCGGATGCACACGGTGATGCCGTCCGCGAGGAGGGCGTGGACCGGTGTGCGGCTGATCTGGTCGCTCTTCATCGCTGCTCTCTTCTCGCCGAGTCGGTCAAAGGTGCGGCACGACGGCCACCGGACACGCTGAGTGGTGCAGTACTGCCTGGGCGACACGTCCGAGTTGGAGTCCGTAGCGCCCGGCGTGTCGCCGCAGGCCGACGACCAGCAGGTCGGCGTCGTACGAGGCGGACGCCAGCACCCGGCGGGCGGGGCCCTCGACGGTGCGGCGGCGCAAATCGACGTCCGGCGGTACCTCCGCCAGCGCGCTCTCCAGGGCCTCGGCGGCCTGGCTCTCCCGGGCGAGGGCCGGCCCGCCGACGAGCAGCGGATGGCCGACCGGTTCATGGGCGGGGCGCCGCCAGGCCCTCACGGCGACGAGCGGCACGCCGCGCGACCGGGCCTCCCGCGCGGCGAACCCTACGACGGCGGTCTCCTCGGCGCCGTCCCCGACTCCCACGACGACGCGTCCGCGGACCGCCTGGTTGTCGTGGCGGCCGCGCACGAGGACCACCGGGCAGTCGGCGTGGGCGGCCACGGCCATGCCCACCGAGCCCAGCAGCGCCTCGGCGAGGCCGCTGCGGCCCCTGCTGCCGACGATGAGGGCGCAGGCGTTGCGGCTCTCGTGCACCAGCGCCCGCTCCGCCTCGTCGGGCACGACCAGCGTCGTGACGTCGAGTCCGGGACAGCGCCGCAGGGCTCGCCGTGCGGCGCAGTCGACGATGTCCTCGGCCCGGACCTTCTCCGCGTCCTCGCCCAACTCCGGCGCCAACGCGGAGCCTTCGTAGTGCTCCCAGAGCGAGGCGTACACGGCCCGCAGCGGCAGCCCGTGCAGGACGGCCTCCTCGGCCGCCCACTCTGCGGCCCGCAGACTCGGCTCGGAGCCGTCGACTCCGACGACGACGGGAAGCTTCATGATGGTCGCCCTCATCCGCTGGGGCCCCGAGGGGCGGTCGGTCAGGTGTGGGCCACGACGGCGACGGGCGCCGGGGCGTGGTGCAGGACGGCGTGGGTCACGGGGCCGATGTGCGGACCGAAGGGGCTGCGCCGGATCCGGCGGCCGACGACGAGCAGCGACGCCGTGCCCGCGGCGGCCACGAGCTGGTCGGCCGCACTGCCCTGGCGGGGCTCCTCCCGGACCTCGACCTCGGGGTACTTCCGGCGCCAGGGCCGCAGCGCCTCGGCGAGCTCGACGGCCTCCTCCCGGCTCAGGGAGTCGTTCAGGCCGGGGTCGAGGGAAGCGCCGTAGACGTAGTACGGGGGGAGGTACCAGGTGTGCAGGACCCGCAGAGCGGTGCGGCGGCGCTGAGCTTCCTCGAAGGCGAACGCGAGCACGTCGTCGGCCGGCCGGTCGGTGTCGAGACCGACGACGACGGGGCGGAAGGCGGTGGCGGCGGAGGGGATGCCGGCCGGGTCCTTCTCGTGTTCGTCGGCGGCCTGTTCGCCCGCCCGGACCAGGACCACGGGCACGGTGGTGTGCGCGAGCACGCTCAAGCCCACGGAGCCGACCAGGAAGCCGCCGAGTCCGCTCAGGCCGCGGGAGCCGAGGACGAGGAGTTCGGCCTCCTCGGCGGCGCCCGGAAGCACGTCGGCGGCCCGGCCGGGCAGCTGCGTCATGTCGACGTGGACGCCCGGATGACGCAGCCGCAGTCCCTCGACGGCATCCCGCGGGATCCGCTGGGACCAGTGCGCCTGTGTCTCCGCCCCCAGCATCGGCGCCTGCGCCCAGGGCTCGGGGACCGGCTCCCAGACATGTACGACGTTCAGCGGCAGACCGCGCAGCCGCGCCTCGCGCGCCGCCCACTCGGCCGCGGCCCTGCTCTCGGCGGAACCGTCGAGCCCTACGACAACCGTGCGGACCATGATGCGCCTCCTCTTCCTCTCTGCTTCCAGACTCGCCAGGCAGGCACCTCGGTGACAGGGGCCGCACGTCCCCGAGGGTGGCCGACCGGCCCATGCCGGCGCGTCCGTTGGCCGTTCGGCCCTGCACGCCGGGCCGTGTGGCCCATGGCCGGTCATGGGACGGACGGCGATGCTGGTGGTGGCAAGTCCGATGACATCTGGAGGCGTGCCATGAACGCTCCCACCACCATGAACCTGCCTCGGGCCCTGCCCGCCGAACACCGGCAGCGGCTGATGGGAATCGCCCGCGAGGTGACCTTCCCGATGGGTACGCGTCTGTTCGAGGAGGGCGGCCGGGCCGACCGGTTCTGGATCGTTCGGACCGGCACGGTGGACCTGGACATGCGGATTCCGGGCCGTCGCGCGGCCGTCATCGAGTCGCTCGGGCACAACGCGCTCGTCGGCTGGTCCTGGCTCCATGCCCCTTACCGATGGCGTCTGGGTGCGGAGGCGGCGACGCCGGTACGCGCCTACGAGTTCGACGCCACGCTCGTACGTGCCCTGTGCGAGGCCGATGCCGAGTTCGGCAGGAGCGTCGCGCAATGGGTCGGCGAGGTTGTCGCCCACCGGCTGCACGCCACGCGCACCCGGCTGCTGGACCTGTACGGACCGTACGGCAGCGGGGGCCTGCGATGACCGCGCCGTGCACCTCCGGCGGCGCGAACGGCCTAGTGGCCGCCGGGCACGGGTTCGTGCACGTCGTGAGTGACGTCATGACCCGCCGGGTGGCCGCCGTCGGGCCGCGCAGCGAGTTCAAGGACATCGTGCGTGTCCTGCAGGATCGCCGGGTGAGCGCCCTGCCCGTCGTGGACGGGGCCGGGCGGGTGGTCGGGATCGTGTCCGAGGCGGACCTGCTGCCCAAGGAGGAGTTCCGGGACACGGTCCCGGACCGCTCCACGCAGCTGCGCCGGCTCACCGACCTGGCCAGGGCCGGCTCCGTCACCGCGCGGGAACTGATGACGTCCCCCCCGATCACAGCGACTCCCGGCACCACCCTCGCGCAGGCGGCCCGCGTCATGGCCCGGGCGCGTGTCAAGCGGCTGCCCGTGGTCGACGGCACCGGTCGTCTGGTGGGCATCGTCAGCCGCGCCGACCTGCTGAAGGTGTTCCTCCGCGAGGACGAGGACATAGCCGAGCAGGTCCGGCGCGAGATCGTGGCGTATCTCTTCACCGGTCCCGCGTCCGCCGTCCATGTCGACGTCCACGACGGTGTGGTCCGCCTCGGCGGCCGGATCCGCGACCGCTCCCTGGTGCCGGTGGCGGCCCGGCTGACGCAGGCCGTGGAGGGCGTCGTCGACGTGCGGTTCGACCTGGACACGACCGACGCCCCCGCTCGGTGACGTCCACGAGCGGTGGTCCCCTCGGCGAGGGCACCCCCGGTTCTCACGTCATGTGCTTGTGGTGGACGGGAAGGCCCCGCACCGGACGCGGGGAAACGGCCCGCAGGAGCCGCGCACCACGCACTGAGGATCCGCGAGGATGCTTTCGGGCGGGACGGAGGACCTTCGTCGCTCGGTGGGGTCGCGACGCCCCGCACCCGGTCGGTGGACGCCGAGGTGCGCACGCGGGTGACCCTCAGACCGTGATCCGTCGGCCGGTGACCACGGCGGCGTCGATCCGGACCCACATCGTGCGGTGGCCGCCCGCCCAGGGCGTGGTGAAGGCCCTCTCGGTCAGCCACCGCGCTTGCTGAGGATCCGTCACGGCTCGTGCCGTGCCCCGCACCAGCACGCTCCACCCGGAGCTGAAGGCATCGTCGATGCGGTCCACCTCGAACGCCACCCGGCGGCCGGCCGCCCGGCCCGGCGCGGCCCGGCGGTCCGTGCGGAAGACCACGGATCCGTCGACGACGCTGTAGTTGACGGGGAGCACGACGGGACCGTCGGCCGCGAGGTACGCGATCCGCCCCACTCCGTGCGCGGCCAGCAGCCTGCGGCACTCCTCGGCGTCCAGTCCGGTGAGGTCGGCGTTCCGGGAGGCCCGGCCGGGGCCGGGCGGTGATTCGACCGACCCTCCGGCGAGTTCAGCGACGGTGGTCTCCAGCGCACCGGCGAGCCTCAGCAGGGCAGCGGCACCGGGCGCTGCCCCAGGGTGCTCCTCCAGGTGCCGCAGATAACTCGCTGCCATGTCGGCACGAGCGGCTGCCGCGCTCCGGCTGAGGCCGAGCTGGGCACGTCGCTGGGCGATACGGCGTCCGAGGTCGCCCAGTGGGGTCTCCTGCGCCAAGGGGGTGATCTGCTCGGTCATGGCTGTCGCCTCCTCCTCGTCAGGCCGCTGCGGCGGCCTGCTCCTCGTGCCGGTGCCGTTCGAGCACGACCTTCAGCGCCCCGGTGTCCGCAGCGCCGGCGAAGACGTCGTAGGCCAAGGCCATGTGCTCCAACGGGAAGGTGTGGGTGACCAGTTCGGACGTGGGCAGCCGGCCGGCGGTCGCCATGCGCAGCAGGGCGGGGGTCGAGTGGGTGTCGACCAGCCCGGTGGTGATCGTCACGTTCTTGATCCACAGGTCTTCCAGGTGCAGGGTCGCGGGCTTGCCGTGGACGCCGACGTTGGCCACGCGCCCGCCGGGGCGCACCATGCGGGTGCACAGCTCGAAGCTCTCCGGCAGCCCGACGGCCTCGATGACGACGTCCGCACCGAGCCCGTCGGTCAGGTCGGCCATCAGCCGCTCGGGGGCCTTTGCCGGGTCCGCCACGGCGTCCGCGCCGAGGTGTCGGGCGGCCCGCCGCCGGGTCTCGGCGGGATCGACCACGAGGATGCGCTGCGGGCTCAGCAGCCGAGCGGTGGCGACAGCGGCCAGCCCGATGGGGCCTGCGCCGACGACGGCGACGGTGTCGCCGGGGCGCACCCGCCCTTTGAGCACCCCGACCTCGTAGGCGGTCGGGAAGATGTCCGCCAGCAGTACGGCGTCCCGGTCGTCGAGCGCGGCCGGCAGCGTGTGCACCGACAGGTCGGCATACGGGACGCGCACGTACTCCGCCTGCGTGCCGTCGACGAGATGTCCGAGGATCCAGCCTCCGCCGCCCCGGCACTGGCCGTACATGGCCTTGCGGCAGTAGGCGCAGCGGCCGCAGGCCGTGATGCAGGAGATCAGCACCCTGTCTCCGGGCCGGACCGTGCGCACGTCGGCGCCGCTCTCCACGACCTCGCCCACCGCCTCGTGCCCCAGCACCGTGCCGGGGCGGACCTCGGGGACGTCGCCCTTGAGGATGTGCAGGTCGGTTCCGCAGACGGTGACGGCGTCGACGCGTACGATCGCGTCGGTCGGCTCCTTCACGGCCGGGTCCGGGAGGTCCTCCCAGGAGGACTGTCCGGGGCCGTGGAACACATAGCCCTTCATGATGGTCCTTCCCCGCGAGCCGCTCGGCTCGCCCCGCACCTTCAGCTTGTGCGGCCGACGCCGACGCGGGCTTGGGCCGATCGGCCCCACTGGCCGGCCGACCGGGTCCTGCCCGGCGTACCGCACCAGCAGCGGCATCGGCGGCAGCAGGGGTCCGTCGCGGTCGGCCTCGATCATGACGATGACGCCCGCCAGCTGCCGGTGGGCGGCACGCCCCGGCCGGCTGAGGAACGCATCCGCCGCCTCTTCCACCCAGCTCGGGGGAAGAGGCCGGGACGTCCCCTGTACGACGGGCCCAGCGGCCCCTCGTGAACGGGCCGGTAAGGCCAGTAGGCCCTATCGGGGAAGTCGTCGTGCCCGGTTGTCTCTGCGTATGACCGAAAGCCCTCGCACCTGGTCCCCGCATCGCGCCGAGCACACGGTCGGCGGGACCACCGTGGTGACCCTCCACGGCGACATCGATCTGCTCGCCGTCCCCGCGCTGAACGCCAGGCTGGACAGACTGACGGCGGTAGGGCGCCCGGACCTGGTGATCGACCTCAGCGCCGTCGACTTCATCGACTGCTCCGGCATCGGTGTCCTGTGCCGGGCGTGGAAGCGGGCGCTGGCGCGGCACGGCCGGCTGCGCCTGGTCTGCGACAGCCCGCGTTTCCTCCGGATCCTGCGGCAGGTGCGGCTGGACGACGTCTTCGACGTCCGGCCACGGCTGGCGGACGCGCTGGGAGGGGCGGCGCCGCGCTGAGGCCGGGCACCGCCGAGGCGTGCGCCGTCTACCCGTCGGTGACCGGCACTCGCCACACCAGCCTCGTGCCGCCCTCGGCTGGGCTGGTCCACTCGAAGTCCCCGCCCAGCTGCCGTGCGCGCTCGGCCAAGTTGTCCAGGCCGCTGCGCCGCCCCTCGGCGGGGATGCCGACGCCGTCGTCGGTGATCTCCAGCCGTACGTGGCGCCCGTCGGTCTCCAGGACCACCTCTGCACGGCCCGCCCGCGCGTGCCGGGCGATGTTGGTGAGAGCCTCGGAGAGCACGGCCACCAGGTGGTCGGCGGTGTCCTTCGGCACGTGCGTGTCCAGCAAGCCCTCCATGCGCACGCTGGGCGCGAAGCCGAGGACCGGGGCGGCGTCGCCGACCACCCGTACCGCACGGGCCCGCAGGCCCGGCCCGGTGATCTCGTCACGCGCCCGCAGACCGAAGATGGTCGACCTGATGATCTTGATGGTCTCGTCCAGGTCGTCCACCGCGCGCACCACGCGCTCGGCAGCCGCCTGGTGCTCGATGAAGCGTCCGGCGCTCTGCAGGGTCATGCCGGTGGCGAACAGCCGCTGGATCGCGAGGTCGTGCAGGTCGCGGGCGATGCGGTCGCGGTCCTGGAGCACCGCGATCTGCTCCGCGTCGCGGCGGCGTTCCGCCAGTTCCATCGCGACCGCCGCCTGTGCGGCGAAGCCCTGCAGCGGCTCGGTCTCCTCGTCGGTGAACGCCGTCCGTCCCGCCTCGCGGACCAGCAGCACGACGCCGCGCAGATCCTCGCCCGAGCCGATGGGGACGGCGACGGCCGGGCCGAGCCCATCGAAGCGCGGCGGACCCGCCGAGATCCGGTCGTCGTGCGTGACGTCCGGGCTGGTGACGGGGGCCGCACCGGAGAATGCCTCACCGATCAGACTGCCGCGCACCGGAAGCACCAGCCCGTGGTGCGACTCGGCCTCCTGGCCGATGGCCAGCTCCACCGTCAGCGACTCGGTATCGTCCATCGGCACCGCGACCACGGCCAGCGCGGCACCGGTGATCTCCCGGGCCCGCTCGGCGATCCGCCGCAGCACCTCGCCGCGCGCGCTCCCGGAGAGCAGGATGTGCGTGATCTCGGCGCTCGCTCGCAGCCAGCGCTCCCTCAGCCGGGACTCCTCGTACAGGCGGGCGTTGTCGATGGCGACGCCGGCCGCCACCGCGAGCGTCGCCAGCACCGACTCGTCGTCCTCGTCGAACTGAAGCCCGCCGCGCTTCTCCGTCAGGTACAGATTGCCGAAGACCTGGTCCCGCACCCGGATGGGGACGCCGAGGAAGCTGTTCATCGGCGGATGGTGCGGCGGGAAGCCGTAGGAGGCCGGGTGCTCGGACAGCTTGGACAGCCTCAGCGGCTCCGGGTTGCGGATCAGCTCGCCGAGGATGCCGTGTCCCTGAGGGAAAGGCCCGATCTTGGCGATCTGCTCGTCGGAGACGCCCACGGTAAGGAACTCCGATAGCCGCCTGCCGTCCGGCCCGATCACGCCGAGCGCCGCGTACTCGGCGTCCACCAGCACGGCGGCCGCCTGCACGATGCTGCGCAGCGCCTGCTCCAGGTCCAGCTCGCGCCCCACCGACAGGACGGCTTCCAGGAGGCTGTGCACCCGGTCGCGCGTACCGCGGGCCGCGTCGAGGCGGGCCTGCACCTCCTGAAGCAGTTCGTCCAGCCTCAGCTGGGGCAGCCGGACTCGGGCTTCCCGGGCCTCCTCGGCGCTCTCCACCGCGGTACTTCCCCTCGTCATCTGCACAGCAGACCGTTGTCGTCGTGGTCAACGGTAACGATCCGCTGCACGGGAGGTACAGCATCAGGCCGAGGCCGGGCCCGCGCGGTGTGCGCCTCGGCCGGATCGGGGCGGGCCAGGGCGGTGCAGGTACTCAGCACGGCGTCCATCGACTCGTTGACCGAGGCGAGCGTACGGGTCTCGAGGGAAGACCATGGTGCGTCCGGCGGCATGCAGCTGGAACACCTCGACGAGGTCCTGCCGGGTGCCGACGATTGAGCCGATCACCGAGGTACCGCCGAGGACGGTATCGAAGATCGGGATCCGGTCGTCCCCTGCGCCGGCAGCGCCACCATGACGAGCTTGCTGCCGCGCCGCAGCCCGGAATTGACGGCTTCGAAGGCGGCCTCGTTCACGGCGAGCGCAAGAGCGGCGTGTGCGCCACCGTGCCGCTTCAGCACGGCGCCGGTGGCCTCCTTGCGGGCGTCGATGACGAGGTCGGCGCCGAGTTCCCGGGCGAGTTGCAGCTTGTCGTCGGTGACGTCGATCGCCGCGACGGTGGCAAAGGCGATCTTCGCGTACTGCACGGCCAGGTGCCCGAGCCCGCCGACGCCGGAGACGGCGACGAGCTGAGTGGGCCTGACGTCGGCGATCTTGAGCGCCTGGTAGGTGGTGACGCCCGCGCAGATCAGTGGGGCGGCGTCGAGAGGGCTGTCCCCGTCTGGCACCGGCTGAGCGAAGTCGGCCCATGCCAGCCTCTTCTCGGCATAACCGCCATCGCAGCCGTAGCCGGTGTTGATCTGCTGCTCGCACAGCGTCTCCCAGCCCTACAGGCAGTGCTCGCACCGCCGCACGCCTTGCCCAGCCAGGGGACGGTCACTCGTTGTCCGACGGAGAGGTGGGTGACGCCCTCACCGAGCTTCTCCACCGGGCCCACTCCCTCGTGGCCCGGCACGAAGGGCGGATCGGGCTTGATGGGCCAGTCGCCGTGCGCGGCGTGGATGTCCGTGTGGCACAGCCCCGATGCCTCCACGCGGATCCGCACCTGACCCGCGCCGGGCTCCGGGTCGGGGCGCTCCTCGATGACGAGGGGCTCACCGAAGGCTCTTACGACCGCTGCTTCCATGTTCTTCGTGCTCCTCGGACGGGGCGGACCGGCGTCAGTCGTGCGCGACGACGGCGACGGGGGCGGTGGCGTGGTGCAGGACGGCGTGGGTGACGGAGCCGATGTGGATGCCGAAGGGGTTGCGGCGGATGCGGCGGCCGACGACGACCAGTGACGCGTCACGGGAGGCGTCGACGAGGTGGATCGCGGCACTACCTCCGCGGGACTCCTCGGTGACCTCGACCTGCGGGAACTTCTCCTTCCACGGATCGATCACCGCGGCCACCGCGTCGGCGTCCTGTCGGCGCAGCTCGGCGGTCATGTCCGGGTCGTTGGCCAGGCCGTAGGGGTAGTACAGCGGGAGGCTCCAGCCGTGGACGACCCGCAGGGCGGTGGACCGGCGGGAGGCCGTCTCGAAGGCGAAGCCGATCACGGCGTCGTGCGGGCTGTCCGCGTCGAGGCCCAGAACGACCGGCCGGTCCTTGGCCGCCGCCGTGCCGGGCTCGTCAGCCTTCTGTCCCGCGCGGACGAGGACCACGGGGACCTCGGTACGCGCGACGACGGCCTGGGCGACGGAGCCGACCAGGAAGCCGCCGATCCCGCTCAGTCCGCGCGAGCCGAGGACGAGCAGTTCGCATTCCTTCGACGCGGCCGCCAGTGTCTCGCTGGGCCGGCCCACGAGCTGCTCGATGCTCACCTCGAGCCTGGGGTGCCGCCGCCGGAGAGCACCGGCCGCGTCCCGTGGGATCCGCTCGCTCCAGTGCCGGAGCGTGTCGGGGCCGAGGAGCGGCGCCTGCGCGACGCGCTCGGGGGTCGGTGTCCAGACGTTGACGAGCCGCAGCGGCAGTTCGCGCAGCTCGGCCTCGCAGGCGGCCCACTCGGCGGCGGCGAGGCTCTCACGGGATCCGTCGAGACCGACGGTGACAGAACGGGACATGCTGCATTCCTCCTGGAACAGGGACGGGGGGTACGGGCGTTCGGGAGCGCGATGTCAGGATCCGGCCGGCGGTGGTACGGCGCGCAGGGCCGCAGGGGTCCGGGTGGGGGGGCCGAACGGCCCCGGTTGCGTCCGCTCGCGCCCTCGGCTCACCGGCAGGCCGGGGCGGACCAGCGTGCGCGACCTGCCGTGGACGATCTCGTACGCGGCGTCGAGCGCGCCGATGGCGTGAAGGCGTCGCGATCGACCATGGTGAGCACGCTGTCCAGATGCATCTACACGGGCGGCCGGGAGCCGCCCGGCGATCAGCCGGTTCGCCGTCCCGTCCGTGAAGACGACACTCCTGGCGGGTCTACGGCCGGTTGTCCCTCAGCCCACTGGCCGTACCGGCCCGGCGGTGCACACGGGAAGGCGGCGAGGTCCACGTCCTCGGAGGCGGTGCCGTCCTGGTCCGGTCCGGGTGGACGGACCACTGCGCAGGCCGTGGACGAACTGGCCGCCTGGGCGCGGGAAGAGGCGGTCGGGCAGGAGTTTGCGCTCCCTCACCGGTCACGGGTGCTCTGGGCATCGCGGACATCCTGTGCTCCTTGCGTCGGACGCCGGGGAAGTCGGTCCGCCGACGATCCCTCCACGACGCTCACGGTGAGCGGCCACAAGTCCCCGGTGCCACACAGTTGGTCCCTGGTGCCGAGGGACCGCTCGCACCTCACCGACCGCAGAGCACACGCCGGCAGGTGAACCGGCCCTGCGGTGGGCCGTGTCCGCCCGCATGACAGCAGCGCCACGCCACCTGGTGCCAGGAGGCGTGGCGCTGCTGTGCTGCGGTGCCGCCGGGGGCTCAGCCTTCGGCGTGGGCCAGCCACAGGTCGGGGCCGAAGACCTCGTAGCGGATGTGCCGGGCCGGGATGCCGGCCCGCAGGAGCTGCGAGCGCGCGGCGCGCATGAAGGGAACCGAACCGCAGAGGTAGACGTCGGCGTCCTCGGGCAGGTCGAGGCCGGCGAGGTCCATCAGGCCGCTGCGGGCGCCGGGTTCGGCGGCCGCGTCTCGCTCGTACCAGAACTGGGCGGAGGCGTCCGGCAGTTCGGCGACCAGGCGGCGGGTGTCGTCACGCAGGGCGTGGTCGGCCGGGGAACGGTCGGCGTGCAGCACCTGCACCGGGCGGGTGGCGCCGGTGGCCACGAGGTGCTCCAGCATGCCGACCAGGGGCGTGCAGCCGATGCCCGCGGACAGCAGCAGCAGCGGGCTGTCCACCTCGTCGAGGACCACGTCTCCGAAGGGGGTGGAGAGCGTCAGCTCGTCACCGGTGCCGACCGTGCGGTGCAGGTGGTGGGACACCTCGCCCTCGGGTGCCCCGGCCTCGCTCGTCGCGCGTTTGACGGTGATACGCCGGAGCTCGTCGCCGGGTGCGTTGGACAGACTGTACTGGCGGACCTGGCGCACCCCGTCGGGCATCCGCACCCGGACGCTGACGTACTGCCCGGCGCGGGCGGCCGGCGCCGGCGCGCCGTCGGCCGGGCGGAGGAGGAAGGACACGACGTCGGGCGTCTCGTCGTGCCGCTCGACGACCGTCCACTGCCGCCAGGGGTGCCGCGGGTCGACCTGCGCGTCCTGGTAGAGCCGCGCCTCCAGGGCGATGAGCGCCCCGGCCATCAGCCAGTACACCTCGTCCCAGGCGGCGGCCACCTCCGGAGTGACCGCGTCGCCGAGCACGTCCCCGATGGCGCGGAACAGGTACTTGTGCACGATCGCGTACTGGTCCTCGGTCACGCCGAGCGCTGCGTGCTTGTGGGCGATCCGGGACAGCAGGGCGTCCGGGCGCGCGTCGGGGTCGGCGAGCAGGGCCTGGGCGAAGGCCGCTATGGACCCGGCCAGGGCCTTGCGCTGGTCTCCGGTGGCCTGGTTGCCCCGGTTGAACAGGCCGTCCAGCAGCTCGGGGTGCTCGCTGAACATGGTGCCGTAGAAGCGTGCCGTGATCTCGTCGAGGGCTCCGCCCACGGCGGGCAGGGTGGCACGGACGACGACGGCGGACTCGGGCGAAAGCATGGGTCTCCTCGGACGTGCGGACGAGCTCGGCTCGCCGCTCTCACAGGGCTGGCGTCCGGTCTATCAGCGCATCGGCCCCACGCCCGGTCCCGTCGCCCACTCGGGGACCAACGTCCGCGCACATCGGGCCGTTCGGGCCCGGCGGTGGTGGGCTGCTGGGGGCCGAACGGCCCTGGCCCGCGCCTCCCGTCCGCGGTAGTGGCGCCTGAGGGCGGGGCGGCGAGACGCCCGGCGGCGTGGTCAGCGGCCTTGCTTCTGGATCCGGTCCCGCGCCTCGGTGGCGATCACGGCGGCCTGGATACGGCGTTGCACGCCCAGCTTGGCGAGCAGCCGCGAGATGTGGTTCTTGACCGTCTTCTCGGCGAGGTAGAGCCGCTGCCCGATCTGCCGGTTGGTCAGACCTTCTCCGATCAGCGCCAGGATCTCCCGCTCGCGGTCGGTGAGACCGGGCAGCGCGTCCGGCTCCTCCTCCTCGGGCTGTCCCCCGCGCAGCCTGGCCATCAGCTTCGTGGTGGCGCTGGCGTCGAGCAGCGACTGGCCCCGGGCCACCGTCCGCACGGCCGCGACGAGGTCGGAGCCCTGGATCTGCTTCAGCACGTATCCGGCCGCCCCGGCCATGATCGAGTCCAGCAGCGCCTCCTCGTCGTCGAACGAGGTGAGCATCAGGCAGGCCAGGTCCGGCATGCGCGAGCGCAGCTCACGGCAGACCGTGACGCCGTCGCCGTCCGGCAGGCGGACGTCGAGGACCGCGACCTGGGGACGCAGGGCCGGAACGCGGACGAGCGCCTGCTCGACGGTCGCGGCCTCGCCGACGACGGTGATGTCCGGTTCGTCGTTCAGCAGGTCGTGCACCCCGCGGCGCACCACCTCGTGGTCGTCCAGCAGGAAGACCGTGATCGGGTTGTCGGGGCCGGGCTGCCCGCCGTCCACCATCGCATGCTCCTGTTCACCGAGTACGCGCTCCGAGCCGGTGTCCGGACGTGGGGACGCGCTGGGCCGTCTTGTAGGGGAATCCTCGCCGGTACCGGGACCAAGGGCCAGGGCCGATCGGCCCTGTTTCCTCACGCCCCTCCTCACCGCCGACCCGTTCCCCCGGTCCTTCCTCACCGCGACTACCCCGATGCTGCCAGGGCGCCACCGTCGGCGGCGGGCGGCCCGCGCCGGCTCGGACCCGGCGTGTCCCCTGGGCCGACCGGCCCGTCGGCCGGGACCGCCGGCACCTGACGCCCGCCCCCGCCGCGGCGGACGCTGGAGGGACCCACGACCGGGATCCCGTCCAGAGCCGAGGAGCGCGCCATCATGGTCCGATACGTGTACGACTTCCACGAGGGCGGCCGCGATCTGGCCGGCCTGCTCGGCGGCAAGGGGGCGAACCTGGCCGAGATGACCCGGCTGGGACTGCCCGTGCCGCCGGGTTTCATCGTCACCACGGAGGCATGCCGGGCCTTCCTCGCGTCGGGCGCGGAGCCCGAGGGCCTCTCCCGTGAGGTCTCCGATCACCTCGCCGTGCTGGAGGAGTCCGCCGGCCGTCGCGTGGGACAGCCCGACGATCCGCTGCTGCTGTCCGTCCGCTCCGGGGCACGGTTCTCGATGCCCGGAATGATGGAGACCGTCCTGGACATCGGTCTGACCGACGAGTCGGTGCGGGGCCTGGCCAAGGTCTCCGGCAACGAGCGGTTCGCCTGGGACTCCTACCGCCGCCTGCTCCAGATGTTCGGCAGTACGGTCATGGGCGTCGACTCCGCGCGGTTCGAGCACGCCCTCACCCGGCTCAAGGAGCTCCGGGGCGTCCAAGACGACGTGCAGCTGGACGCCGCCGACCTCGCCCGGCTCGTGGAGACGTACAAGGGCCTCATCCACCGCGCGACCGGCGAGCACTTCCCGCAGTCCCCCGCCGAACAGCTCGGCCGCGCGATCCTCGCGGTCTTCGAGTCATGGAACGGCGAGCGGGCCCGCCTGTACCGGCGCCGCGAGCACATCCCCGACGACCTGGGCACCGCTGTCACGGTCCAGCGCATGGTCTACGGGAACCTCGGCGCCGACTCCGGCAGCGGTGTGGCCTTCACCCGGGACCCGGCCACCGGCCGCACGGGGCTGTACGGCGACTACCTGCCCGACGCGCAGGGCGAGGACGTGGTCGCCGGCATCCGCGACACGGTGCCCCTGGCCGAGCTGGAGCGTCTGGACCCGCGGTCCTACCGGCAGCTGCGCGAGCACATGCGGACCCTGGAACGCCACTACCGGGACCTGTGCGACATCGAGTTCACCATCGAGCGCGGCACGCTGTGGATGCTGCAGACCCGAGTGGGCAAGCGCACCGCCGAGGCCGCGTTCACGATCGCCGCGGAACTCGCCGGCGAGGGGCTCATCACGCCGGCGGAGGCACTGGCCCGGGTCGGCGGGGAGCAGCTGGCCCGGCTGATGTTCCCGCGCTTCGACACCTCGGCGACCGGGGCCCCGCTCGCCCACGGCCTGCCGGCCTCGCCCGGCGCCGCGGTCGGCGCCGCGGTCTTCGACTCCACCACGGCCGTACGACGTGCCGCGGCCGGTGAGCGGGTCGTGCTGGTCCGCCCGGAGACCACGCCCGACGATCTCCCCGGCATGGTGGCCGCGCAGGCCGTGCTCACCAGCCGGGGCGGCAAGACCAGCCACGCGGCCGTGGTGGCCAGGGGCATGGGCAAGGTGTGCGTGTGCGGTGCCGACGGGCTGACCGTGGAGCCCGAGCGGCGGCGCTTCACCACCCGCGACGGCACCGTCGTCGAGGAGGGCACGGTCATCTCCGTGGACGGTTCGACCGGCGCGGTGTACGCGGGTGCGGCCTCGCTCACCGACTCGGCGGTGATGCGGTATCTGGAGACCGGGGAACAGGGGCCCGGCGTGGTGGACGCGGTGGACGCCGCTCTGCGCCGGGCCGACGGCATGCGGCGGCTGGAGGTGCGGGCCAACGCCGACACCCCCGAGGACGCCGCCCGCGCCCGCCGGTTCGGGGCGCGGGGCATCGGGCTGTGCCGCACCGAGCACATGTTCCTCGGCGAGCGCCGCAAGCTGGTCGAGCAGATGATCCTGGCCGGCACGGACGTCGAGCGCGACCGGGCGCTGGCGGCTCTGCTGCCGCTTCAGCGCCAGGACTTCGTCGGCATCCTGGCGGCGATGGACGGCCTGCCGGTCACCATCCGTCTCCTCGACCCGCCGCTGCACGAGTTCCTGCCCGACCGCACCGACCTGGCCGTGCGCATCGCGGCCGCCGAGGCACGCGGCGAGCGCCAGGACCCGCGCGAGCGCGACCTGCTCGCCGCGGTGAACCGGATGCACGAGGAGAATCCGATGCTGGGCCTGCGCGGTGTACGGCTGGGCCTGGTGGTGCCGGGTCTGGTCGCCATGCAGGTACGGGCCGTCGCCGAGGCGGTCGTGGAACGCACGCGGGCCGGGGGCACGCCGAGGGCGGAGATCATGGTGCCGCTGGTCGGCGCCGTGGAGGAACTGCGCATCGAGCGCGCCGAGGTCGAACGCGTGCTCGCCGAGGTCTCCGCGGAGACCGGCATCCGGGTGACGTGCCCGGTCGGCACCATGATCGAGCTGCCGCGGGCGGCGCTCACGGCCGGCCGGATCGCCGAGGAGGCCGACTTCTTCTCGTTCGGCACGAATGACCTCACGCAGACCACCTGGGGTTTCTCCCGCGACGACGTCGAGGCGGCCTTCTTCTCCGCCTACCTCGACAAGGGCGTCTTCGCCACCTCGCCGTTCGAGACCCTGGACCGCGAGGGCGTCGGCCGTCTGGTCCGGACCGCCGTCACCGAGGGCCGCGCCACCCGGCCGGACCTGAAGGCCGGCGTGTGCGGGGAGCACGGGGGCGACCCGGACTCGATCCACTTCTTCCACGAGGCGGGACTCGACTATGTCTCCTGCTCGCCGTTCCGGGTCCCGGTGGCCCGTCTGGAGGCCGGCCGCGCCGCGCTCGAAGGGACCGAGGGCAGCGACAGCCGGTGAGGAGGACCCCTGGTCCCGTGGCCGGGACCGAGCGGCCCTGGGACCGGGACGGGACCGGCAGCAGGCTGGAGACTCAGAACGATCACAAGGAGTGAAGCAGATGACCGTCAGGGACACCGGCGTCCAGCAGTCTCCCGCCGTGCGGGTACGGGCCGAGGGCGACGTCACCGAGGAGGAGCTCGCGTACGTCCGCGGCAAGGTCGAGGCGGCCCTCGGCCGGCCGGGGCTGCCGGCGGTGAGCGGCGAGGTGCGGGTCGGCAGGGCCGCCGCGCACCACGTCGAGCTGCCGTGGTCGGCGCGGGCCGAGATCCGGGTGGACGGCGACCTCGTGGTCGTCCACGCCCGCGAGGCGAGCGCGCACGAACTCGCCGACCGGTTGCAGGACCGGCTGCGCGGCCAGGTGGAGCGGGCCGTGCACCGCGCGGAGGCGGGCCGCCGGTCGTCCGCGCCTCCGCCGTGGCGCGGCGGCCCGCTGAACGGTCGGCACGAGTAGGCGTCGCGGGCCCGCCGTGGGAGCGGACGTCTCCCGCAGGCGGGCCCGGCGCAGCGGTGAAGGAGGGCGGCATGAAGACCCGCATCATCGGAGAGGTCATGACCACCGGCGTCGTCCGGGTCCGTCCACGGACGCCGTTCAAGCACTTCGTACGGCTGCTTGACCGGCACCGGATCGGCGGACTGCCCGTCGTGGACGGGGACGACAAGGTGGTCGGCGTGGTCTCGGCGACCGACCTGCTGCGCGTCCGGGCGCCTGCCGATCGGCGGCCGGGGGCACTCCCGCGCACAGGGCGCCTGACATCGTCGCGGCGGAGCGGATGTCCACACCCGCGATCACCGTGCACCCCGAGCCACCGGTCCCGGACGCCGCCCGCCTGATGGAGCGTCAGGGCATCGAGTGGCTGCCCGCGGTGGACGAGGAGGACCGGCTCGTCGTTATCGCCACCCGAGGCGACCTGCTGCAGGTCTTCCTGCGCACGGACGAGGAGATCCGGCGGCAGGTGGCCGACGACGTCCTGGCCGGCTCCCTCGGCCTGGCCCGTGACGCCGTCACCGTCTTCGTCCGGGACGGTGTCGTCACGCTGAAGGGCCGCCTGGAGCACCGTAGCGACATCCCTGTGGTGATCAGGTCGGCATGGCGGGTGGAGGGAGCGGTCGGATGGTCAACGCCCTGACCTACCGCCTCGACGACTGCCCCGCGCCTGCGGCCGCCCCTGCCGAGCCGTGAGGCCCGACCGACACGACTGTGCCGAGGGGCCCTCCGGCCTGCGGACAGGGACCATCGGCCTGTTGGGCAGGAACGCTGCCCGCGCGAGGGTGGAAGGGCGAGCGGTGCCGACCTCCCTCGCGGTGCCGCTCGCAGCCGGCCGTCCGCGCCCCAGGGCAGGCCGCGCCCTCGAAGACCCAGGCCGCGAGCCACGACCCCGTAGGGAACGCCATGACCGCCGACAACGCGCCGGCCTCCGCCGTCGGACCACGACAGAGTGTGGAGCTCGACACCGTGGAAGCCCTCAGGCTACTGGGCAGCGTCTCCCTGGGCAGGATCGTCTTCACCCAGCATGCGCTTCCCATGATCCGGCCGGTCAATCACGTCCTGGACGACGGGGACATCGTCATCCGTACGCATGCGGGCTCCGCACTGACCTCGCGCGCACGGCACACCGACGGCTCGGCCGTCGTCGTCGCCTACGAGGCCGACGCCATCGACCCCGGCACTCACCTGGGCTGGAGTGTGGTCGTCACCGGCTACGCCCGCCTGATCACCGACCGGAAGGAACTGGCCCGCTACCGGGCGCTGCTGCACCCCTGGGTGCAGCAGACCATGGACTACGCGGTCCGCATCCGCCCCGACCTGGTCACCGGCATCCGGCTGACCGTCGCGGACGAGCCGGTCGCTGCCCGGCCCTCGGACGCGTAGCGGAGGTCGGGGCCGGGCCGTCGGCGCGACGAACGCTGGGGGTGGGGACTCCTCGGTCCCCCGGCGTTGTCGAAGGGCCGCGCGGTCGCGTCCGGGAGTCAGTCGTGGGCGACCACCGCGACGGGTGCCGCGGCGAGGTGCAGGACCTCGTGGGCGACCGGGCCGAGGTGCGGACCGAGCGTGCCCTGACGGCACTTGCGCCCGACGACGACCAGCGATGCGCCGTGCGAGGCGTCGACCAGATGCGAGCCCGGCCGGCCGACGACCGCCTCGTGCGTCACCTCCACGTCCGGGTACTTCTCCCGCCAGGGACGCAGCGTCTCGGTGAGCCTGTCCCTCAGTCGGTCGGCCGGTGTGCCGCCCGTGCCGTCGGCGGCGACGCCCAGGTGCGCCGGTCGGCTCCAGCCGTGCACCACGCGCAGCTCGGCCGCCCGGCGGGAGGCGGCGTCGAAGGCGAACGCGAGCACGGCGTCGTGGGGCCGGTGCAGATCGAGGCCGAGGACGACCTGCCGGTGCGGCACGGCGGGACGAGCCGGCGCCCGGCGGCCGCCCGCGCCGGTGTCCGGGTGCACCAGCACCACGGGCCGGACGGCGCGGGCCACTACGGCGCAGGCCACCGAGCCCAGCAGAACACCGGCCGCCGCGCCCAGGCCCCGTGACCCGAGCACCAGCAGCTCGGCGTCGCCGGCCGCGGCCGGCAGCACCCGCGCGGGCTGTCCGGCGATCTGTTCGGCGGTGATCCGCAGGGCGGGATGACGGTGTCTCAGGACGGCCGCGACCTCCCCGAGCATCCGGGCGCACAGGTCGGTGCCGGGTGACGGCACGCTCTCGCCGCCGAAAGGGGTGTACGCGTGCGGCGGCTGGTCACCGGCGTGCACGAGACGCAGCCCGGCCGCCCGCAGCTCGGCTTCACGGGCCGCCCAGTGGGCCGCGGCGAGGGATTCGGGGGAGCCGTCGACGCCGACGGTGACGGTACGGGACATGGAGGGTCCTCCTTCGGCGGGGCTCACAGGGCCCTCAGTCCGTGCTCGCGGAACTGCTCGCGCACCCGCTCGGTCAGCTCCCGGCCGGGGGTCGGGGTGTCGCGCAGCGGGAAGGGCAGGCCGAGGGCCTCGTACTTGTGGGCGCCGAGCTTGTGGAACGGCAGGACGTCGACCCGGTCGACGTTGCCGAGTCCGGCCAGGAAGCCGCCGAGGCCGTCAACGGCTTCGGGGTCGTCGGTCCAGCCGGGGACGAGGACGTAACGGATGTGGACCGGGACACCGAGCCGGTCCAGCCGGGTGGCGAAGCTCAGGGTGGGGGCGAGAGAGCCGCCGGTGAGCCTGCGGTAGGCGCCGACGTCGAAGGACTTGATGTCGAGGAGCACCAGATCGGTGTCGGCGAGCAGTCCGTCGCTCGCGCGGGCGCCGAGGAAGCCGGAGGTGTCCAGCGCGGTGTGCAGGCCGAGTTCCTTGCAGCGGTGCAGCACCGCCGTGGTGAACGCGGGCTGGAGCAGCGGCTCGCCGCCGGTGAGGGTCACTCCCCCGCCCGCCGTGCTGACGAAGGACCGGTACCTGCCGATCTCCGCCATCACGTCGTCGACGGTGGTCGCCCGGCCGTCGCGCATGTGCCAGGTGTCCGGGTTGGCGCAGTACAGGCAGCGCAGCGGGCAGCCGCTGAGGAACAGCACGAACCGGGTGCCGGGGCCGTCCACTCCCGTGGACAGGTCCCAGGAGTGGACGCGGCCCGTCACCGGCCCGGTGGTGGTCTTCACAGTGCTCCGTGGAAGGTGCGGCTGATCACGTCGAGCTGCTGCTCGCGGGTCAGACGGACGAAGTTGACGGCGTATCCGGAGACGCGGATGGTCAGCTCCGGATACTTCTCGGGGTGTTCCATGGCGTCCTCGAGCGTCGCGCGGTTCAGCACGTTGACGTTCATGTGGAAGCCGCCGCCGGCCATGTAGGCGTCGAGGATGCCGGCCAGGTTCGCGGCCCGCTCGTCCGGGTCGTGGCCGAGGCCCTCGGGGGTGACGGTGGAGGTGAGGGAGATGCCGTCGCGGGCGGCCTCGTAGGGCAGCTTGGCCACCGACAGCGCCGAGGCGACCATGCCGTGCCGGTCGCGGCCGTTCATCGGGTTGGCACCGGGCGCGAAGGGCTGCCCGGCCCGCCGGCCGTCGGGGGTGTTGCCGGTGTGCTTGCCGTACACGACGTTCGACGTGATGGTCAGCACCGACTGGGTGTGCTCGGCGTCCCGGTAGGCGGGGTTCTTGCACACCTTCGCCATGAAGGACTCCACCAGGCCGACGGCGAGGGCGTCGGCGCGGTCGTCGTTGTTGCCGTACGCGGGGAAGTCTCCTTCGGTGCGGAAGTCGACGGCGAGTCCGGTGGCGTCCCGGAAGACCTTCACGCGGGCGTGCTTCACGGCGGACAGGCTGTCCACGGCGACCGACAGGCCGGCGATGCCGCAGGCCATGAACCGGTGCACCGGGTGGTCGTGCAGCGCCATCTCGATGCGCTCGTAGGCGTACTTGTCGTGCATGTAGTGGATGACGTTCAGGGTGTCGACGTACGTCTCGGCCAGCCAGTCGAGCGTACGGTCGTACGCCGCCGACAGCTCCTCGTAGTCGAGGTACTCACCCGTCAGCGGGGGCGTCGCAGGTGCGATCTGTTCGCCGGTCATCTCGTCCCGGCCGCCGTTGACCGCGTACAGCAGCGCCTTGGCGAGGTTGACCCGCGCGCCGAAGAACTGCATCTGCCTGCCGACCGCCATGGCCGAGACGCAGCAGGCGATCGCGGTGTCGTCGCCGGTGCGCGGACGCATGAGGTCGTCCGACTCGTACTGGATGCTGCTGGTGTCGATGGAGACCTGGGCGCAGAACCGCTTGAACCCCTCGGGCAGCCGCGGGGACCACAGCACGGTCAGGTTGGGCTCCGGGGCCGGGCCCAGGTTGTAGAGGGTCTGCAGGAAGCGGAAGGAGGTGCGGGTGACCAGCGGGCGGCCGTCGGCGCCGATGCCTCCGATGGACTCGGTCACCCAGGTCGGGTCCCCGGAGAACAGCGCGTCGTACTCGGGGGTGCGCAGGAACCGTACGATCCGCAGCTTGATCACGAAGTCGTCGACCAGCTCCTGGGCGCGGGTCTCGTCGATGGTCCCCTCGTCCAGGTCGCGCTGGAGGTACACGTCCAGGAAGGTGGAGGTGCGGCCCAGCGACATCGCGGCGCCGTTCTGCTCCTTCACCGCCGCCAGGAAGCCGAGGTACAGCCACTGCACGGCCTCGTGGGCGGTGGCGGCGGGGCGGGTGACGTCGCAGCCGTAGGAGGCGGCCATGTCGGCCAGTTCGCCGAGCGCGCGAATCTGTTCGGCCAGTTCCTCGCGGTCGCGGATCACGTTGGCGGTGGAGGGCCGCGCGTCCAGCAGGGCCCGCTCGGCGCGCTTGGCCGCGATCAGCCGGTCGGTGCCGTACAGCGCGACGCGCCGGTAGTCGCCGATGATCCGGCCGCGGCCGTAGGCGTCCGGCAGTCCGGTGATGATCCCGGCCCTGCGGGCGGCCCGCATCTGGGGGGTGTACGCGTCGAAGACGCCGTCGTTGTGGGTCTTACGGTAGGTGCCGAAGACCTTCGTCACGAACGGGTCCGGTGCGTAGCCGTAGGCGGCCAGGCTGTTCTCCACCATCCTCAGCCCGCCGTTCGGCATGATCGCGCGCTTGAGCGGCGCGTCCGTCTGCAGGCCCACGATCAGCTCGCGGTCCCGGTCGATGTAGCCGGGCCCGTGGGAGATGATGGTGGAGGGGGTGGCGGCGTCGACGTCCAGGACGCCCTTGCGCCGCTCCTCCGGGAACAGAGCGCCGACCTTGCGCCAGACCTCGAGCGTGCGCTCGGTCGGGCCGGCCAGGAACGCCGCCTCTCCCTCGTAGGCCGTGTAGTTGGCCTGGATGAAGTCGCGCACGTCGGTGTGTGCGCGCCACCGTGTCCCGGTGAACCCGCGCCACGCCTGCGCTGGTGCGTCCCCGCCCGTCCGGGCCGCTTCTGCCTGGGGTGCCACCGTCATCACTGCCTCCGCTTCGTCCAGGGCATCACCCGCCGGATGCGGCAGGCGGCTGCACTGACGATGCTCGTCGTGCGCCGGCCGTCCGGGGAGGGCCGCCGGGAACCCCTCCTCGCGCCCTGCGGCCCCTTCGCCGTGGGCCCTTCGGCCCTCCTCGCGGCCTGCCCGGCCCCATGACCGGCGAGGGCGGCCGGGCTGAGGCTGGGCGTGACCGGGAGGTCCTGGCGAAGAGGAGACATCATGAGCGGTCTGGTGGTCGTCGGCGTGGACGGTTCGGCGTCGAGCCTGACGGCGGTGGAGGCGGCAGCGCGGGAGGCGCGGTTGCGCGGGGCGGGGCTGCGGGTGGTGCACGCGTACCTGTGGCCCGCGATGCATGTTCCCCTGGGGCCGTCGCCGCTGGGTCCGCCGGAGGGCGGGATGCGGAACATGGTCGACCAACTGGTGGCCGAGGCGGTGGAGCGGGCCCGGGGGACGGCGCCCGACATCGACGTCAGTCATGTCGTGGTGACCGGTGAGCCGCTGACGGTCCTGGAGGCCCAGTCACGCGCGGCGGAGCTGGTGGTGGTCGGCTCCCGGGGCATGGGGGGCTTCGTGGGGCTGCTGGTCGGCTCGACGGCGGTCCACCTGGCGGCGCACGGCCGGTGCCCGGTGCTCGTGGTGCGCGAGCACCCGCAGGACGCCGGTCCGGTCGTGCTGGGCGTGGACGGCTCGACCGCGGGGGCACAAGCCGTGGGCTTCGCCTTCGCGGAGGCCGCACTGCGCAAGGCGCCCCTGCTGGCGTTGCACGCCTACACCGACTGGAACGCTCCGCTGCCCCCTCCGCAGGACCCCGCGATGCCGTACGCCAACCCGCCCGGCGCTCTCGCCGAGGCGGAGCGGCGGCTGCTGGCCGAGGCGCTCGCCGGCCATCGGGAGCGCTACCCGGACGTCGTGGTGGAGCACCAGGTCGTGCACGGCCGCACGCGGGAGGCGCTGATCGGGGCCAGCCGCTCCGCCCAGCTGATGGTGGTCGGCGCCCGCGGCCGGGGCGGTTTCGCCGGCCTGCTGCTGGGGTCGGTCAGTCAGGCCCTGGTGCACCACGCGCACTGCCCGGTCGCGGTGGTGCGGGGCGGGGGCGGGCCTCACTGAGAGGGCCTGCTCACGGCAGGGAGCGGTCGAGGCGGTGGCCCGGGGGCCTGGGGAGGGTGCCCCGGCCACCCCGCCCGTCCACCGCAGTCCGTGCACTGCGCCCGTCCACCGCAGTCCGTGCACCGCGCCTGGCAGGCCGGGTAGGTCCGGCGGGCCGGGGCAGGGCCGACTGGCGCGGGGCGTGGCCTGGTCGGCCTCTGTCCGCCGTGACGGCCGTGTTCGAGGCTCGGAAACCACAGCGGCCACATCGGTGGCCCTCAGGAAGGGGACAACGCAGTGAGTGATCCGGTGATCGTGGGGGTGGACGGCTCCACCTCGAGCCTCGCGGCCGTGGACGTGGCGGCCTCGGAGGCCCTCCTGCGGGGCGCGCCGCTGCGCATCGTCCACGCCTTCGGGCGCCCGTCGGCGCATCCGCCGTCCCTGGCGGCGCCGCGGGGTGCGGGCGGCTCCGGTCCGGAGCCGATGGTGCGGGGGGAAGTGGCCCGGGCGGAGGTGCGGGCGCACGAGGCCGCGCCCGGCGTCGAAGTCACTCGCTCGGTGGTGTCGGGTGACCCCGTCGAGGTGCTGGGGATCGAGTCGCGGTCCGCCACTCTGGCGGTGGTGGGCAGTCGGGGCCTGTCCGGGTTCTCCGGGCTGCTGCTCGGTTCCACGGCGGTGCACCTGGCTGCCCACGGCCACTGCCCGCTGATGGTGGTCCGCGGCCGTCCGGACCCCGCCGGACCGGTACTGCTCGCCGTGGACGGCTCCCTGGCCGGCGAGGCGGCGGTGGAGTTCGCGTTCGCCGAGGCCGCCCTGCGGGGGGCGCCGCTCGTGGCGCTGCACGTGTGGAACACCTGGAGCGAGCGCGCCTACGAGGGTCCCGGCGACCCGCTGACCGCCGTCGTGGCCGACGCCGACCGGCTCCGCGAGGCCGAACAGCACCTCCTGGAGGAGGCGGTGGCCCGCTGCCGTACGGCCTACCCGCAAGTCCCCGTGGAGCTGCGTCTGGTGCGCTCGCGGGTCCGCAACGCCCTGCTCGACGCCAGCCGGGACGCTCAGCTGGTCGTGGCGGGCGCACGGGGCCGCGACGGGTTCACCGGGCTGCTGCTGGGCTCGGTCAGCCAGGCACTGCTGCACCACGCCCACTGCCCCGTGGCCGTCGTCCGCGGCAAGGAGTGACCGTGTCCCGGCAGACCACCGTCCCCGTCCCGCCGGCGCACCACGTGGCGGACGCCCACCTGCGGCCGACCGTGGACGTCGCAGGCATGCTCGGCGTGGATCCGGCCACCGGCCTGACGTCGGCGGACGCCCAGGAGCGGGCCGTCGCCTGCGGCACCAACGAACTCGCCGCACCGGCCCGCAGGCCGCAATGGCTGCGCCTGCTGGACCAGTTCCGCAGCTGGCTGATCGGCATCCTGCTCGCCGCCGCTGTCGTCGCCGGCGTCGTCGGCGAGGTCAAGGACGCCCTCGTCATCACCGTCGTCCTGCTGGTCAACGCTGTCGTCGGTTACGTACAGGAGCGTCGCGCCGAGCGCAGCCTGGAGGCGCTGCGCAGCATGCTGGTCCCGATCGCCCGGGTGCGCCGCGACGGCGAGGTCACCACGGTGCCGGCCCGTACGCTGGTTCCCGGTGATGTCGTCCTGCTGGAGGCCGGTGACCGGGTCCCGGCCGACGGGCGTCTGCTGGTGGCCGAGTCCGTCGAGGCCGCCGAGGCCGCGCTCACCGGCGAGTCGCATCCGGTCGCGAAGACGGCCGCACCGGGCGTGACCGCCGGCGTCGACGCCGTGGGCGTCGCCGAACGCACCGGCATGCTGTTCATGAACACCGCGCTGACCCGTGGCCGTGCCGAGATGATCGTCACCGCCACCGGTATGCGCACCGAGGTCGGCGCCATCGCCGACGAACTGCGGACGGGCGGGGATCCGCCGAGCCCGCTGCAGGTGCAGATGGACAGCCTCGGCCGGCGCCTGGCCCTGATCAGTGGCGTCGCAGTGGCCGCCTACGCGCTCGCGGCGCTCGTCCGCGGCGAGGAGCCTGCCGACCTGGCTCTGCGGGCGGTGGCGCTGGCCGTCGCGGCCATCCCCGAGGGTCTGCCGGCCGTCCTCGCGCTCACCCTCGCCCTGGGTGTCCACCGCATGGCCCGCCGCGGGGCCGTCGTGAAGCGTCTGGCCTCTGTGGAGGCACTCGGTTCCGCGACCGTGGTCTGCAGCGACAAGACCGGCACCCTCACCCTCAACGAGATGACCGCCCGGGCCCTGTGGACCGCCGGGCGCCGCTACGAGGTGAGCGGTGAGGGCTACGGCGGCGACGGCGCCCTCCGGCAGACCGACGGGCACGACGCCCCGGACCTGCGCGACGCCGTCCTGCCGTTCGCCCTGTGCAACGACGCCCGCCTCACCGCGGACGGTGTCATCGGCGATCCCACCGAGGCCGCCCTGCTCGTCCTCGCCGCGAAGACGGGCCTCGACCCGGCGCTGATCGGCCGGACACCCCGTACCGGCGAAGTCCCCTTCGATCCGGCCGCGAAGTACATGGCGACCTTCCACAGCGGCACCGACGGAACCAAGCACGTCCACGCCAAGGGAGCCGTCGAGGTCCTTCTGGACCGCTGCACGCACGTCCTCACCGACGACGGCCCGGCACCCCTCACCGCTGAGCACCGCCGGGAGATCACCGCCGTCGCCCGCCGGATGGGGAGCGCGGGCCTGCGCGTGCTGGGTGCCGCCACCACCGTCAAGGACCGATGGGAGCCGCTGGAGCCGACCGGGCTGACCCTCACCGCGATCGTCGGCATCGCCGACCCGCCACGTCCCCAGGCCCGCCAAGCCGTCGCGGTGGCCCGGGCCGCCGGAGTCCACGTCAAGATGATCACCGGGGACCACGCCGACACAGCAACCGCGATCGCCGGCGAGCTGGGCATCACCGGAGACGTCGTCACCGGCGCCGAACTGGCCGCGATGAGCGAGCAGGACCTGACGGAGCGCATCGAGGACATCGCCGTCTTCGCCCGCGTCGCTCCCGAACACAAGGTCGCCATCGTCCGCACCCTCACCCGGCGCGGTCACATCGTGGCCATGACGGGCGACGGGGTCAACGACGCCGCCGCCCTGCGCGCCGCCCACATCGGCGTCGCCATGGGCGTCACCGGCACCGACGTCGCCAAGGAGGCCGCGGACGTGGTGCTGACGGACGACGACTTCTCCACCCTGGTGCGTGCGATGCGCGAGGGCCGGTCGATCTACGACAACATCGTCACCTTCGTCCGCTTCCAGCTGTCGACCAACATCGGCGCCGTCCTCACTCTGCTCGCCACCGTGCTGGCCGGGCTGCCCGCCCCCCTGTCGGCGATCCAACTGCTCTGGGTCAACATCATCATGGACGGACCGCCCGCCATGGCACTGGGCGTCGACCCGCCCACCGACGACGTGATGCACCGCCCGCCGCGCTCACCCGCCGAACGCATCCTCGACACCCGGCGCCTGACAGCCGTCGTCCGCGCCGGCACCGTCATGGCCGCGGGCACCGTGGCCGTCTTCGCCGCCGCCCGCCACCTCACAGACACCCCGACCGCCACCACGATGGCGTTCACCACCTTCGTCCTCTTCCAGCTCTGCAACGCTCTGGCCGCCCGCAGCGAGACCGGCCCGGTCGTCGGCCGTCACCAACTGCGCAACCGAACCCTGTGGATCTGCCTTGCCACCGTCCTCGCTCTGCAGATCACCGCGGTGCAAGTGCCCCTGGCCCAGGGCGTTTTCGACACCGTCGCCCTGGACACCGCCCAGTGGGCCGTCTGCCTCCTCACCGCCTCCACGGTCCTCCTGACGGAGCACACCTGGCGTGCCCTGCGGAACAGGCCTCGCGACGAACACCTTCCCCCGGCAGCATGACGCCGCGACGCGGCCGGCGGCTCATGTCGTGGAGCAGGGAGGCCCCTTCGTGGCAGGACGTGCTGCGGGGCCTTGCCGGCAGCACGGCGATGGAGACCTGCACGGTTCAGCCCTGGACGACAGGACACCGCCGGTGCTCACAATGATCAGATGTCGACTTCGCGCAGGGCATGATCCCGCACCACCAGCACACCCCCGACATGGTCTCGATCTCCGGGCCCCGGCCTTCTCGATACGGGCAGTCAGGTCCTCGACCTCGGCGGGGTACCGGCGTCTTGCCGGTACCCCGCCACGTGACAGCAGGTCAGTTGCGCCAGGTGTCGTTCAGCGTGACCTTGCCGTCGGCGGGGACGGTGGCCGTGCGGTTGGCACCGCTCTCCCATGTGACGTTGCCGGAGGCGTCCTTGCGGAGGTACTTGTACTCGAAGGACGTTCCCGGGGGCAGCTTCACGTCGAGCTTCCACACCGGGTAGGCGGCGGCGTCGAGCTTGAGGGCCGCTGCGGGCACCCAGTTGCCGAGGGCGGCGTGGTTCCCGACGACGTAGATGTTCTGGCCGGGGACGGTGGTGGCGGTGGCCGCGAAGGTCGCCCCGGGCTCGGTCTGCCGGACTTCACAGGGGTTGCCGGTGCCGACGGTGCCGTTCTTGACCGTGATGTCGCCGGTGCCGAGGGCGTAGTCGGCGCCGTTGTTGTTGTCCCAGGTGCCGGAGCCGTTGTTGAAGGCTGCCTTGAGGCCGTTGGCCGAGCCGAGGGCGATGCTCTTCCTCACCCAGCCCGTGCACGCGCTCTCCATGGTGACACCGGGTGAGGTGGTCCAGGTGCCGCCGGTGGGGGCGTAGTGGAGCTTATAGGCCGTCCAGTTCTTGTCCGTGCTGTAGTAGACGGTGGCCGTGTTGTCACCCTGCTGGTCCCCGACCGTCGCGCCGACGTGCAGGGCGACGGCGTCGTTGCTCCCGATGGTGGCGGTGAACTTGCCGTCCGTGCCGACGGTGTACGTCGTGCCGGTGCATCCGCCGCTCGCGGTCGGGTCGCCGTGCTGGACGTCGCAGTACGTGCCGGCCGGGAGCGAGGTCTGGAAGGTCTGGGTGAGTGAGCCGCCCTCGTGGTTGATCGCGACGAACGCCTTACTGCCTCGCCCGAAGGCCACGGCGTTGTTGCCGTTGTCCCACCAGTTGGTGAGGCCGGTTCCCTCGGAGGCGTTGCGGAAGGCCACCATGTTGGCGATCTGGCGCCAGGCGTGCTGGCAGCTCCAGCCATCACTGTGACAGGCGGTGACATTGCCCCCGTTGGGGGCACCGGCGTCCCGGTTGCTGAACTCGTATCCGGAGTGGACGGACGGAGCACCGTACGGGTGGGCGAGCATGAAGACGTGGGCGAGCGTGTAGTTCGCGCCGTCGCGGTAGCTCAGGCTGGATCCGTTGCGCTCGGTGTCGTGGTTGGCGACCATGGAGCCGCTCTGCCCGGAGGGCATGTAGCCCCATGCCTCACCGAAGTTCTTGAGGTAGGACAGCTTCTCGTTGGTCAGGATCCGCTTGAGGTCGGTGGTGTAGCGGAACTCCTGGACGTCGCCGGTTGCCAGGTACTCGTTGGGCGAGACGGCTTCGCCCGCGCCGTGGATGGCTTCCTGCATCCAGTGAACGCTCTTGTCGGTGAGCTTGCTGCGGATGGCGGCGAGGTCACCGGCGGCTGTGTGCTTGACGGCGTCCATGCGGAAGCCGTCGACGCCCAGCGACAGCAGGTCGTTGAGGTACCCGGCGATCTTGCCGCGGACATGGTCGCTGCTGGTGTCGAGGTCCGCGAGCGAGGGCTGTCCCGTCTCGCCGAGCTCGCACTCCTGGACGTTGTAGCGGTCGGCGTAGTTGCTGCCGATGGGGCGGCGGCAGCCGTGGAAGTCCGCGTCCGAGTAGGTGCCGGGGTAGTGGTACTTGCCGTACTGCGTGCCGGCGGTGCCGGTACCGGAGCCGGACGTCATGTGGTTCAGCACGGCATCGACGACGACCTTCACACCGGCGCCGTGGCAGGTGTCGACCATGTTCCGGAAGGAGTCACGGTCGCCGAGCGGTCCCTGGATCTTGTAGCTGACCGGCTGGTAGGCGGTCCACCACGCACTCCCCTGGATGCGCTCCTGCGGCGGGGAGACCTGAACGTAGCCGTAGCCCTTGGGACCGAGGGTGCGCGTGCACTCGCGGGCGATCGAGTCGAAGTTCCACTCGAACAGGACGGCGGTGACCTTCTTGTTGCCGTTGGCGGTCGGCGCCGCCGCCGCCGGCTGGGCGGGCGCGGTGAGGGCGGTGGTCAGAGCGAGGATCAGACCGGCGCCGGCCAGAACGGCAGACGTCCGTCTTGGGGCAGGTGCGGTAGGGCTCATGAGGCGCTCCAAAGGTGGGGTCGAGGAGGCGCGGCCTCGGACGTAACACGCCGCCACACTCCGCAAAACATTGCAGTAACTTTCAGCAAGTGCCAGAAAGTTAAGGTTTCCACCGCATCGGGTCAAGGGGTCTCGCACGACCAACTCCTGCTCCGCCCGCGGACCGGGCGTCGCACCTTCGTCCCGGCCGATCCGGTGTCAGCTCCGGCGACTTGGGCGGCAGAGCGGCTTCAGGGACTTACGGGCCATGGGGCGCCGAAGCCAGCGGCCAGTGTTGACCACGGGACGTACGAGATCCCACCGTCTTGACGCCCCGTCTCGCCCAGAGATGCCGAACCCGTGTACCCCCACCGGGTCGTCACCCTGCGCTGGGCCGACACCGGCCTGGCCTCGGTGGCTGTGCGGCGGACAGGCGGGCGGCGACTACGGCATCACCAACGTCCATGCCGAACTCCCCATGCTCGAACGGAAGATCACGCAGATGTGTCACGCCGTGCGTGGGCGAGGCGTCGTGCAGGACGAGCCTGGTGAGGCACCGGCGGCGAAGCGCCGAGGAGGATGTCGAGGACGAACGCCTCGGCCAGGCCCAGCATGCCGACCAGCAGCAGCATGCCGAGCGGACCGCGAACTGCCCGCTGGTGTGCAGGGTCGTGTCGTTCAGCGCCGAGCGCCGCGCTGGTTCCAGCGCACGGTGATGTCCGCGTCCCAGGCGCGCGGGCCGTCCGCCCGGGCTCGCCGCCGCCCCAGCTCCGTCGGACACTCGTAAGTCACTAGGCGAAGGTCACTGGGCGAAAGTCACTGGGCGAACCAGTCACTGCGCGCACCGAGGAGGCCGATGAGCACGCAGAACTCCGCGCGTCCGCCCGGCCGTGTCGCGCAGACCACCGCCTGGCACCGGCATGGTTCCCCGCCAGCCAGCCCTCTGCGCCCACGCCTGTGACACCGCCCGGGCCGCCGTCCCCGAGCCGGGTCGTACGCACCCGTCCGCCACACCGCAGCCTTGGCAGCCAGCGCGCCCGGCGGACCCGCACCCTCGGCGCGGCCCTCCTGTTGGTGGGGGCAGTCGCGCTGCTGGGCTGGTCGCTGCCGCGGTGGGAACGGCATCTGCCCCACCGTCGGGCTGAACTGTGACGCGACCGCCCAGGCCACGCTCGCCGCGATCGACGGCGGCATGATGACCCTCGCCGGGCTCGTCGTCACGGTGGTCATCCTGGTCGTGCTGACCGTGCAGGGCATGTCACCGCGGCTGGTGGCGGCCCTCGGCCACTTCGGCCGCTGCCTCGTTCCGCTCGGTCTGCTCGGCCTGCCCTTCGGCACGGCCCTGTACGCGCTGGTGGCGCTCGGCCCTGTCCGCGGCGGCAGCGTGCCCCGGGTGACCGTGACGGTCCCCGTCGAACCAGGCCGCCTCCTGTGCCGGTTCCCGGGTGGCGGCGCGGAGTGTCTCGTGCCGGGCGGCCCAGGGCTCGGCGAGCAGGACCGCCACCGCGCAGGCTCCGAGCAGGCCGCCGACGAGCATCGTGCCTCGTACGCCGGGACCGGTGGCCAGCAGGAGACCGCCGAGGAAGGAGCCGCCCGCGATACCGACGTTGAAGACCGCGGAGCCGGTGGCCGAGGCCATCTCAGTGCTGCCGGGCGCCACATGGAGGATCCGGTTCTGCAGTGCCGTGGTCATCGAGGAGATGGCGAAACCCAGCAAGGCGATCAGACAGACGGCCAAGAAGGCCGTGCCGCCGAACGCGTACAGGCCGAGCATCGCGGCCGCCAGCAGGGCCACGGCCAGCACCAGCGTGCCGCGGGGCCGGTGGTCCACCACGGCGCCGGCCAGGGCGGTGCCGGCGATGCCGGCGATACCCGAGGCCAGCAGCAGCGGGGCCACGGCCGCCCTGGAGAAGCCGGTCACCTCGGTGAGGAAGACGGTGATGTAGGTGTACCCGGCGAAGACGCCGCAGATCACCAGGGCGGTCGCCGCCATCAGCACCACGAACCGGCGGCGGCTGGGTTCGGTGCCGCTGGTGGCATGCCCCTCCTCCCCGACCGTGGACGGCAGCAGCGTGACCACCGCCAACAGGGCGAGGAAGCCGAAACCGCTCATCACCAGGAAGGGCACCCGCCAGCCGCTCTGCTGGCCCACCCAGGTGCCGGCCGGGACACCCACCACACCGGCCAGCGAGAGACCGGAGAACAGCCCGGCGATCACCCGCCCGCGTACCTCGGCGGAGAAGAGACCGGCGGCGGTCGCCGCGACGATCGACCAGAACACCGAGTGGGTGAGCGCGACGGTGATCCGCGCCGCGAACAGCACCCAGTAGCCGGGAGTGGCGGCGGAGACGAGGTTCGCCAGCACGAACAGGACCAGCAGCCAGGCCAGCAGGGCCCGTCGCGGCACCCGTCTGACCAGATGGGTCAGCGGCACCGAGGCGACCGCCACCACGATGCCGTACCCGGTCACCAGCCGGCCGGCCTCCGTCTCGGAGACCCCCAGATCCTCCGCGATCAACGGGAGCAGACCGACGGGCAGCGTCTCGACAGTACTGAGCGAGAACAGCGCCAGTGCCAGAGCCACCACGACGACCACGGCGGCCGAGGTGCGTATCGGGGGTTTGCTTCCAGTCTCCGGCACGTCCTGTCCTTCCCGCTCCGATGAAACCGGTGACCGGACAGCCGAGATGGCGGGCGCCGGGCCGGGCGGCGTCATTGAATACGCCACCCGCTTTCCCGCGCAAGGCAATTGCTGCAACCAGAACGGACAACTGCGGCCGATTGCCGACTTACAGTCAGAGTGCAGACACCGTCGAAATATTTCGAAGGCTGAGAATGGCGCGTGCAGTGCTACAACCGCGAAAGCTCGCGGCACACCTGCTCGATGACGTCCGCCCACACACCCTCTGCTTACCCACCCGCCAACTGCTGCCCGCGCGAATGCCGTTTCACGACGGAGCCCCCTCCGTGTCCCCGGCCCACGGCGCATCAAGATCAACAACCCTGTCCATGGAGGGATCATCCCTCGTAGACGAATAAGTCCGGGAATCTGGCACCGAGACCGCGAGATGCGGGCGCCAGCCGTTCCTACTTCTCACCGCCATCTTCAGGGCTGCCAGCCTGCGGTCGTTCGCAGAAACTACCGACAACCGTTCCTGCTTCTGACCTACGCAGCCAGACCACTGCCAGGACGGCGACGGTCACCACCTTCTTACGTGCCATGTCTCCTCGGCCGCTCACCGGGTTCCCTGTCATGTCAGTCTGTTCAGAACTGGCGAGAGGTGTGAAGCTGCTGTCTCATCCTTAACGTGCGACTTGCTCCGTATAAGGAAAAACAGTGCTTAGCCCGGGATCAGCAAAATCGCTGTTCCACATTGGCGTCGGCTGATCGGCGATTGAGCGGCTCCGGTCTGGTCAGTCGGCCGGTTGCAGCCGGACGCAGCATTGTCCTGGCTGGGGCGCCAAGCGAGCTTCGAGTCCTGCGTCATCCAGGCCGCTGAGGACACCACGCATCAGGTGGAGGTTCATGCCGCACACCGTCTGGGTGTGCGCCTGGGCCAGCGCGTGGAAGGGGCAGTTGCCCAGAACGATGGCGTCGTCCTCTTGGCGTGGCTCGAAACCGTACTGCTCGAGCAAGTCGAAGACGTTCGTCCTATCCTGCTCGCCCAGTTGTGTGCCGAGTTCTTCGGCCTTGCGGTACAGCACCTCCCGTACCGGCTCGCCGGTCGCGTCGGACTCCTCCACGGCTTGGGCGAGCAGCCGCCCGGCCAGTTCGTAGCGGCGGTCCGGAAGGCTGACGGCGACCTGCTTCGCCGAGCGGCGGTAGAGCTTGGCCGGCCTTCCCGCGCCCGGACCTGAGCGTCCGCTGCGGCGCTCGTAGACGACGTCCAGCAGCGACTCGTCGGCCAGCCGGTCCAGGTGGAACGCGGCGGTCTTCCGGGCCAGCCCACAGGCGGCGGCCGCCTCGTCACGGCTGACCGGGCTCAGCTGGCGCACCACGTGGTCGTACAGCCTCCTGCGGGTCGGCTCGTCGAGAGCGGCGATGGCGGAGACATCGGCGTCGCGTACTCCCTTGGGGGTGTCCATGAACACCAGTGTAAAACCCACGGCCATTGACTAAAGAGCGAGAGAGGTCTTCTATGGGAAGTGAAGCTTGCCGATAGAAGGAGAGAGGGCATGTCCTCCGCAACCACAAGCACCGCGACCCCTACCCGGCGGCGGGCGGCGCTCGCCGACCCCGGCTACCAGGCGTTCGTGATCCTCCGTACCGGTTTCACCGTGGCGCCGATCCTGTTCGGACTGGACAAGTTCGCCAACCTGCTCGTGGACTGGCCCACCTACCTCGCGCCGTGGATCGACGACATCGTTCCGGGCAGCGCCCAGGCGGCCATGTACGCGGTGGGCGTGATCGAGATCGTGGCCGGCCTCGCGGTGGCGCTGGCTCCGCGCTTCGGGGGATGGCTGGTAGCCGGTTGGCTGGCCGGGATCATCGTCAACCTGCTGACCATCCCGGACCACTACGACATCGCCCTGCGCGACTTCGGCCTGCTCCTTGGCGCCGTCGCGCTGGCGCGGCTCGCTCAGCGCTACCACGCCGAGCGGCAGCGGTGAACAGGCATTGAGCCCACGCGCGCACCGAATCCGTCCGGCGGGTGGAGCGTCACGGCACCACCCGCCGTGCCACGCCTCACAGGAAACCGCGCCAGCCAGTCAGCCGCGACGGAGCCCGCCGCCTCCGCCACCGGGCTGCGGGCCTGCACCCACTGCGAGCCCGACGCCCAGTTGCGTGTCATCGACTGATCCGCCCCTGCCCCGCACCCGGCCGACAGGACACAGCGCCTGACAGCAGCAGGACCTCCCCATGACCACTCCCCCGCCGCGCGTCACCGAGCCGGACCTCTTCGCGCTGACGAGGGTTCAAGGGGGAAGGCGATCACGTTGCGCTAGCGAGAGGATGCCATCCGTGATCGCCGCTCGGTTGAGCAGGGGTTCGAAGTGCAAGACGCAGCCTGTCTGGCCGACGACGTCAAGGTCCCTACATTCTGGCGGCAGTGACCCTTATCGGCGTAGCCCGCCGTCCTCCTTGGCTGCGAAACAGAATTCCAGTAAATGGTCACCGCAGTCACACTGCCGTGCGCGATGATCAGTCTCTATCGTTTCGTCCTTGATACTTGTGCGCGGCTCGGTGGGGTTCGTGCTCGGGTGGAGATGTGTCCCTCAGATCAATCTCCAAAATCCTCGGCTACCAGTCCCCTATCTGATAGCCAGGCCGCGCAGCCTTGGCGCCGTCGGCTGGCCATGTGCTGAGTGGTCCTCTTTTGGCGCCGATCGAGGAAGCGGGCGAGCCTCCTTGGTCGATCACTTGGTCTCTTCGCCGGTCAGAGCGCCAACGCTGAGCCATGCACACAGTGCGGGGGAAGCACCAACCTGGACCAGTGACCAGCGTCCGACAAAGTGCGCCGCGAGTCCGCTAATCGCTGCGGAAAGGGGTATTCGCCGAAGTGGAACCCGAGGTGCCGCCTCGGCGGCTCTGTGCAGGGAGGTCACTCATGGTCACGTCGTCTCGCCCGGTCACCGCACGTAGCCCTGTGCAGCAGGCAGCACTGCTGGTGGGGGCGGTCTTTCTGCTGGTGGGGATTCTGGGATTCATCCCGGGGATCACCACGAACTACGACGCGCTGAAGTTCGCCGAGCACCACTCCGAGGCGAAGCTGCTGGGCGTGTTCCAGGTATCGATCCTGCACAACATCGTGCATCTGCTGTTCGGTGTCGCGGGCATCGCCATGGCCCGCGCCGCATCGACCGCCCGGACCTTCCTCATCGGCGGCGGTGCCGTCTACCTGGTGCTGTGGCTGTACGGGCTGATCATCGACCACGACAGCACGGCCAACTTCGTACCCGTGAACAGCGCGGACAACTGGCTCCACTTCATCCTCGGCATCGGCATGATCGCCCTCGGCGTCCTGCTCACGCGCCGCACCCGGACCACACGTCCGTGACCGCCCGGCACCCGCACCAAGGAGCGGCCTCATGGGAGCGTCGGTAGCGCGGCAGAGCGTGGAGGAGTTGGGGGGCGAGGGCAGCATCCTCGTCCGTCAGCGACGTGACCACGCCGAGCTCGAGCGCCTGATGACCCGGTATGAGGGGCGGGAAGGGACGGAGGAAGGGACGGAAGAGGAGCTGGAGCGCACGCTGAAGGACATCGTCCAGCTGACCTTCAGCCATGCCTTCGCCGAGGAGACCGTGCTGTGGCCCCTCCTGCGGAGGGAGGTCGCCGACGGCGAGGAGCTCACCGCACGCGTCGAGACGGAGCACCAGGAAATCAACGAACTCGTGGCCGAGATCGAACGCACCGATGCGGCGCATCCGCGCCACGCCGACCTCGTGACCAGGGCTTTCGCACTGATCCGGCAAGACATCCGTGACGAGGAGGACCTGCTGCTGCCACGGCTACAGGAAACCTGCGACGCAGCACACCTCCGGCAGATCGGGACCGCGTGGGAGATCGTTCGCCGCACCGCCCCCACCCACCCCCACCCCTCGGTCCCCCGGCGGCCTCCCGGCAACGCCCTGCTCGGGGTGGCACTCAGTGTCTTCGACCGGATGCGCGACCTGCTCCCCGCGCGGTACCGACGCCGCGGAGAGGGCTCCAGCCGGTGAGGGGAGACGCCGCCCCGGTACGGCGGCACAGCGGCAGGTGCCGCCCGGCGGCCGCGGCGTCGGACGCGAGAACGGGGAACACATGAGCCTGATCACGGTCGGGGTCGAGGAGGAGTACGTACTCCTGGACGCGACCACATGGCTGCCGGTGCCCGCGGCGGCGCGCGTACGGGCCGCGGCCGGTCTGGCGCCGTCCGTCCAGGAATCCGAGCTCCAGGATGAGCTGCTCCGGGTGCAACTGGAGGTCGCCACCCCGGTGTGCAGCACGCTCGACGAGGTCGGCGGCCACCTGCTGCGTCTTCGGGAAGCTCTCGCTGCCGCCGCCGAAGCGCAGGGGTGCCGACTGGCCGCCACCGGTACGCCGCCGCTCAGGGAGCACAAGCCGCCGTCGGTCACCGATGGCGCACGCTACCGCGCCATGTCCGAGCAGGCGCCTCAACTCGTCGCCGAGCAACTGATCAACGGCATGCACATCCATGCAGCCGTGCCCGATTCCGAAGTCGGCATCGCGGTCCTCAACCGGATCCGGCCCTGGCTGCCGGTCCTGGTCGCGATGTCGGCCAACTCGCCGTTCTGGGACGGCGAGGACACCGGATTCGCCAGTTGGCGCACCATCGTCTTCGGGCGTTGGCACGTGAGCGGCCCGCCACCCCACTTCGAGAGCCTGGCCGACTACGAGCAGCGGGTGGAGCGCCTGTTGGACACGGGCACGATCATGGACCGTGGGCAGCTGTACTGGCAGGCCCGCCTGTCCGACCGCTACCCGACGATCGAGGTCCGCTGCCCGGACGTACAACTGCGGGCGGAGGAAGCGGTGATGCTCGCGGGCGTCGTCCGCGGCCTGGTCGCCACGGCGATCGCCGACGTCAAGGCGAGCGCGCCGCTGGCCGTGCTCCCTCCCGAGCTCCTGCAGGCGGCGAACTGGCACGCCGCCCGCCGCGGACTCTCCGGATCCCTGATCGACCCGGAGGGCCGGCGTCGCAGCGCCGGTGATGTACTCGCCGCACTTCTGGAGCACATCGCTCCGGCGCTCGACGCCTCCGGGGACACCCGCCAGGTCACTTCCCTCGTCCACCGCCTCCTGCGTGAGGGCACACCTGCCGATCGCCAGCGCGAAGCACGGGCCCAAGGCGGCCTCGGCAGGGTTGCACAGATGGTTATCAACGAGACCGCGGGGTGGTGACGCCATCCGCCGCCACAACCCGGCCGCCGCCACCGTGGTCAACCATGGGGCGCTCGTCCCCGCAGCCGTCGGCGGCTAGGCAGGCGTCGAGTCCGTTCCTCGTCCACGCCGGCGACCCGAAGGACGACGCAGAGCGGTCCGGCATGGCCATCGCCGCCGCCGGATGACCGCCGTCATCGCCTGCTGGATACCAGTCGTGTTTGCGCGAAGGAAGCACTTGGAAGGTCATTGGAGTTCGTTGAGCAGCCATTCGTTGTCGACGTTTGTAAAGACCAGCTGTGAAAGGTCGAGTGGATTGTCGTCGAGGGAGACGTAGCCCTGTCGTCCCGATGTCCTGAGTGAGCCTGTGTCGGTCTGCGCGAGTTGCTTTATTTCGGCTGTGGTGAGCGGATCGAGCAGTTCGTGAACCGCTGCGCCGCAGCTATCCGTGCGGTAGGTGGCCATGAGGTCGGCTTGGGCCTTGCGAGTCATGATGGAGCAAGCCGCACGGCCATCCGACTCGCTGAGGTGGCCGAGGTAGCGGGATGCGGACTTCTCAAGAGGGGAAAGGTGGTCGTTGATGAGTATCAGACCGCCGACCACGAAGGCAGTGACGAGACTCAATATGACGGTCATCTGGATCCAGTGTCTTTTTGACATGGAAGCTCCTGTATTTGAGTCATGAACGGCTTGCAGATCCTAGCCCGCCGGCAGAGACCGGTGCCCCTGCGCTTGACGGGCAGTGCCTCCGGCTCCCGGCCCCATATGTCCCCCCCTCTTCTTGCCGTCCGCTCGGGCCGTGGGCCGTGGGTGGCTGCGGGGAGCGTGGCGTATGCCGTAACTGCAGGGAGAGCTTTCGGTGGTGAGGAACTGGCCGGGGTTGAAAGGTCAGGCTCGGCCGGTGGATGTCCTTCCACCGGGTGGGGGCAGGTCGGGGCTGTGGGGTTCGCCAATACGCCGGGCAGGCAGGGCAGTTCGGGTTGTGTGGTAGTTGAGCTGGCACTGAGCCGTGGCTTCTCCGCGGGATCGGGGATGATGCGTCGGCAGGCACGGCCTTCCAAAACAGGTCACAGGGCCTAGAGAGCTCCATGATCTCGGAACCTGTGCCCGTCCTGACTCCTCAGCATCCGCCAGCCAACGCGTCGTCACAAACTGGGCGTCAGCTGGGGCCACGCCAGGCCGGCCTCGGGCTCCATTGCCTCAGCAGGCGGGTGAGCAGCCCGTCCAACCGGCCATCAGCGGGTACACCCGACCGCCAAGGGTGATCGTCAAACCCATAGCTGGACGCCCGACGAGTACCGTACTAGGCGTCAGTTCCTCTGCGCCGCCGATGAACGCCGGGCCGCAGCGGGGCAGTGGTCAGTCGGTGACGAGATCGAGCTGGGAAGCACGGCGTCCGCTACTCGAGTCCTGCGAGACGGCGGGCATCCTTGATCTCGTTGATCCTGGCAGCCGTCGTCGGGGTCCACTCCTTCCTCTGTTCAGCGGCACGGAGGGCTTCTTCTACCTCGCTGAGCTTCACGGAGGACAACACGCTCGCCCGCTCGATCAGGTCGTCCCGAGCCACGGTGGTCAGCCATGTGCACGGAGTAAAGCCTGGACGCGGGAATGCGAATCGCAGGACGCCTTCGAAGGGCAGTCCTTCCCGGGCTCCTACGGCCACTTCAACGGCAAGACCGCTGATGTCGACGCCGGCCGGCGCAACGACCTGCATCGCCCGAAACCCGGATGACTCCTCGTCCGAGAGCAGCACGACCGGGCGTCGCTCATCGAAGTCGACCCACCAGACTTCACCGCGTTGCATGTGTCCTCCTGGCACGAGACGGCGGGCGAACGCTGCATGTCCCGTGCGGGACACGGAAGGGGTGCGGCCCCGTCCTCGCACGTCGTGACCGAGGGGCGGTGAGCGGTGAAGACGGGCACGGCCACGGACTGAAGATCATGCGGCGGCCGCGCCTCACAGCGTAGACCCTGCCCGCCAGGCAGGAGACGTTCGCGGCCCTGATGTCCCGGACAGGGGGCCGGTTCGCGCGGGTTGAACCCCGGCGTCGGGTGTGGGACGTGGTGCCGGGGCTGCCGTCGGACCTGCCGCGCAACAACTGCTGCCGGAGCAGCGCCGAGTGGGCCGGGCAGGCCAGTCCGCATCGAGTACGGCACCTGCTCGGCCGGGACAAGTACGTCCTCGCCGAAGCTCGTCCACGAACTCGTCGAGGCCGTCGACAAGAAGCAGCTCACGAAGACCATCGCCCGCTACGGCCGCGTCGACCTGTTCCGCATCGACGAGGTCGGCTACATGGAACTCGACTGCCGCGACACCGAATTCCTTTTCCAGGTCCTGACCGAACGCGAGGAGATGAACATCGTGGCCGTCGTGTCCAACGAGTCCTTCTCCGGTTGGACCAAGACCTTCACCGTTCCCCGCCTCTGCGCGACCCATCGTCGAACCGCCTCGCCCCCACTCGAGCCCGACCAGAACAGCAAGCAGCCAATTGACTTGCTCTTCGGGACCGACGCCATCTAGTGTCGGACGGTCACTAGTCTTCCCAGCTGGAAGTGCCCATGCCTCGCCGGTCACCGGGCGAGATCAGAACCGAACGCCCCGGTCGCAGGAGCGCCAGAAGTCGGCAGGTCATCCCTGGCTTGTCCGCTGCGACAAACCGGCAGATCGCACAGTTCGAAGCGCATTACCGGTTGCCTCCCGGACACGTCGCCCACGCCTTCCGAGCATGGGCCCTGGCGCTTCATTCATGGCCGGACCACGGCCCCAACCACGGATGGGGAACCACTCTCTGGAGGGACACGCACGCGCGAACACTGCTGCAAGGCGCGGCCTCAGCCATGAATCGCAAGGCGCGACGTGAACTTCTCGGAGCGGTTGCTCCCCTGGACAACCGCTTCTTGACACGGACCCTGCCAGATCCCTTCTCACCGACCACAGATCCCTGGTGGAAGCGCCGTCTCGCAGAGTGATCCTCCCGACGCTTCAGACACACAGGCTGCCGATGCGTTGCTGCTTCTCATCAACGTTTCCAAGACTCTGCCCTTGGATCATTCCGCAAAGCCGTGAACATCTGCTCTCAGTTCCGAGATATGCGGCCACGCATCTACCTGTTGTCCCGCGAGCTCTCGTAGGCCATCAGTTCCTCTGCATTGCCGATGAAGGCCGGGCCGCAATGAAATGGCAGCCGATCGACGACCATCGCTACTGCAGCTTGCGCGCTGTCTGTCTCAGCAATGCGTGGGCTGGTGCGGCTCGGTCCTTCAACGTAGTAACGGCCGTCTCCCAACGTGCCGATGTAGGGGATGTCCCAGGTGTGGCGGATCTCCGTGCACCTGCTGAAGTGAAGCTCCCACATACCGGCCCAGGGATAGAGCTGGCGAAGCAGCGGCTCGGCATGCGCCACCAGCACCAGCTCGGCAAACGCAGCGAAGAGCGGCGATCCTTCCGGCCGACGAGGTTCGCCGGCCGTGGTGAGGATCCTGTGCCAGGCTGCTTCAACAGCATTGGTCATGCCGTGATTGTGCAGGCACCTACTGCCCGTCATCAAAGATGGCTCCCTGGCAGATCATGGTCTGACCGGCCTGCGGCGTGGCCTGCCCGACCGCTGCGGACTGCGAGACGCGGTCCGAACTCGTCCGCCACGGCCCGGCCCCTGACCACTGGGCCACCGCCGGCGGAATCCGTCTCCTCACGTCTCGCTTGGCATACCCGCCACACCCATCGCTCTCGTGGCCCGCACCTTCGACGAACTGGTGGAGATGCAGCGCGCGGCCGATCGAGCCTATGTCCCGCTGACGGATGTGATGTGAACCGCCGGACCAACCGGGTAGCGCCCGCACAAGGCAGAGGCGTGATCGGCCGGAGATCGCTGCTCAGAGGCCGCTTGTGTACAGGAGCCGGTTGGGCGATGTCCGGCTGATGGCCTCGATCACGTCCTTCGTGGAGTTCCGCAGAATCCACTCGGCGACGTCGTCGCTGGACGCCTTGGGGTGCTGGGCGAGGTAGAGCGCTGCCACGCCCGCCACGTGGGGCGCCGCCATCGACGTGCCGTCGTGGGCGATGCTGCCGCCGCCCAGCTTGGCGGAGAGGATGTTCCGGCCGGGGGCATAGACGGACAGGCACCGGCCCCAGTTGGAGAAGCCGGTCTCCTCGTCCGCCTCGTTCGTGGCGCCGACGGTGAAGGCGCCGGCCGCGCCTGCCGGGGAGACGTCACAGGCGTCGGCGGCGCTGTTCCCGGCCACGGCGACGGGCAGGACGCCGGCGTGGTGCAGGGCGTCGACGGCCGTGTTGAACGGCCAGCGACTGTGGGCCGCCGAGGGAGGCGTTCATGACGGCGGGCTTCACGGCGTTCTTCGCGATCCAGTCGATTCCGGCGATGATGCCGGCGTAGTCGCCCGAGCCCTTGCAGTCCAGGACGCGCACGCTGACCAATGATGCCTTGCGGGCGACCCCGTACGTGCCGCCGCCGACGGTGCCCGCCACGTGTGTGCCGTGGCCCTGGCAGTCCGCGCCGTTGCGGCCGTCTCGGATCGCGTCGAAGCCCGCCCACCGAACTCGTTGTACGTGAAGTCGATGCCTGTGTCCATGACGTACGCCTTCACACCGGCTCCGTTGCCGGCCGTGGAGAACCGCTTGTCCAGCGGCAGGTCTCGCTGGTCGATTCGGTCCAGGCCCCACAGTTCGGTGGTGCCCAGCGCCCGGTCGCTGTGTTCGTAGACCGTGGCCTGGGCGTTCTGCTCCACCCCGGTCACCACGGGCGCTTTGCGTACGTAGCCGAGCTGGGCCTCGGTCAGCGTCGCCGCGAACCCGGACAGCACGCTGCTGTAGGTGAAGGCGGCCTTCCCAGCAATGGGACCTTTGACACGAACGCCGCCGCGTCCGTGCCCTTCTCCAACGTGACGATGTAGCTGTTCGGGATGGGAATCCCGGACGTCTTGGTGACCGCGACCGGCACCGTCCGCTCCTGCGATTGCGCGGAAGCGCCGGGCGCGGCGGCCAGAGGGGCGAGGATCAGCGGGACGGCGGCTGCGAGGCAGCGCGAGAACACACGCATGGAAACTCCTCCATGGGGCAGATCGGCGGGTTGGAAAGCGGCCCTGCGGCCGCCGCGACCGCGGCGCGCCAAGGGCCGCCCGCTCCATCGGCAGGACCGCGCAGCGACCTGACCCGGCGCAGCGCCACCCGGCCCACACTCACCCGCTTGGAAAACTGCAGGTCGCCAGGGTCCGCACACGCTTCCCTTTCCTCGCAGAAAGGATTGGCCCCCACCTGCGCAGGCACTCGACACGCTGTTCCGACCATCCTGCGCGATTTCACCCGGCGGCCTTATCCCGGGGCTCCTCTCACAAGCAGGCACGAGCGTGAGGTGCCATGCAGGCGAACGCCCTCAGTGCGCGAGGGTGGTGTGCAGTCCGGCACTGGACCGGGTGGTCCAGCTGGTCTCCCGCGGGGGCGGGCGGCTGGGGCAGCGGATGCAGTTGCGGCTTCACGTGGTGCTCCTGGCCGAGGTAGAGACGCTCTGCTTGGACGCCGGCCTGGAGATCTACCGGCACTGCGCCCCGGCCTGGGGCGGCGAGGACGATCTCTTCGACATCCACTCCCTGGACGACCTCGCGCTGTTGCCGAACCTGAAGCGGGTCACCGCCGTGGACGACGGCACGCTCGTGGCACCGGGCAAGTGAGAGATCTTCGCGGCGCGCGGCATCGAGGCGAGCTGAGGGGCGGATATGGGACGCATTCCGGGACGGGGAGAAGCCGTGCGGTGTGCGTACTGCCGACGTGAGGTCGTCTGTCGGCGGCCGGCGTTCGGCGGCCCGCCCTGTCTGGGGCAGATCCACGTGCACAGCAACGAGGAGGCATGCTTCCCCGAGCAGGGGGCGGCGAGCTCACGTGCCTGGCCGCCGGGCGGATGCGGCTGCAAGGCGCCGGCCCTGAAGGTGCCCGACCCGACTCCGCCGCCCCCGCCCCCTCGCCAAGGGCCGGTACGGAACAACTGGCCGGGACGGGTAAGGCGTTTCTCGGCCTCGCACCGGACGCGGCGGCGAACGTGATCGAGCTGGCGGACGGCGCGGGCGTGTGTGTCGTACAGGCCGGACGTGGTGGGGGCAAGGTGTACGTCGCCCCGGACCGGACCGTCATGTTCGTGCCGTCCGGCATGCACTTCTACGCCGAGCTCGCGGCCTTCCTCGCCGGCGCACGCACCCCCGGCAGAGGGTTTGAGGACAGACTCCAAAAGGTGTTGCAGAGGGTTCGGTCCCGGGCATTTGGCTGCATGGGGCTGTCAGCCCTTGCACCCCGCTGACCTCCTTCGCGGCAGGCACCGGATGCACCCACATGTTCGGACTGCAGGCGGTGGGCCGGTGGCTGTACTGGAAGTGCGGCACCAGCACGGCCGACACCGCAGGTGTGTACGACCTGCAGAGCAGGAAGAACGTCCGGCTTGCTTCTGCCGGGCAGGCGTTCCTGGGGGACGGTCTCGTCGCCGTCCGCAGCGGGCGGGCGCTGGCCGTGTACGGGCTGGCCACGGGGACGGCCGTGCGGCAGTGGGCGACGGATACGGCAGGGCTCGTGGCGATCGACCCCCGCGACGGCAGCCTCGCCTACACCACCGCCGGCCAGGCCGTCCACGTCCTGCACACCGGCCGGCCCGCAGCGGCCCTCATCTCCCCGTACAAGAACGTCACCACCCGCGCCGAGACGGACTCCACGCCGCTGTCCTGGCGCGGTGAGTGGTGGTTGTCCGAACCGGCCGCCTCCTGGAAGGTGGAGCTGCGGCACAAGGGCACCGGCCGGTTGGTGGCCACCCGCAGCGGCGGAGCAGCGCAGTACTCGATCGCGGCGAAGTGGGACGGCCGCGATGCTCGCGGCGGGCTGCTGCCGAACGGCTCGTATACCTGGACACTGACCGCCCAGCCCGCGGACGGGCAGGGCTCACCCCTGGTGCAGTCCGGGACGGTGCGTCTGACGGGCGGCACGGCCGTGTGGCGGGACCACGTCGGCGCCTCGTCGCTGCCCGACGGCATCGGCGACCTGCTGAGCGTGAACTCCGCCGGGACGCTGACCTTCCACCGGGGTGACGGGGCCGGGAAGTTCTCCGGGACCGTGTCGGCGAGCGGCTGGCCCGCATCGGTCCGGGCGGTGCCGTTCGGCGACCTGAACAACGACCGCTGCGCCGACGTCCTCGTCCGGCCCGGCGACGGGAGCCTGCGCCTGTACAAGCCCGCCTGCGGCACAGTGCCGAAGCCGACGACCCCCTACACGGCGCTGGGCACCGGATGGAACCAGTACGACGTACTCACCTCCCCCGGAGACCTCACCGGCGACGGCCTGCCCGACCTGATCGCCCGCCACGCCTCGACCGGCACGACGTACCTGTACAAGGGCACCAGCACCGGCAGGCTCGCCGCGCGCGTGACACTCGCCGACAACTGGAAGACGTACAAGAAGGTCGTCGGGGCCGGAGACATCAACTCCGACGGCATCGGCGATCTCATCGTGCAGGACAGGTACAACAACCTCTACCGCTACACCGGCAGGGGCAACGGCACCTTCGCCGCCCGCGTGAAACTGGCCGCCGGCTGGGGCAGCACGTACGACACGGTCGTCGGCGTCGGGGACATCACCGGTGACGGCAAGGCCGACCTCGTCGCCCGTGACACCAGCGGAAACCTCCACCGGCACGCCGGCACCGGGACCGGGACCTTCAACCGGGCAGTGAGAATCGGCACCGGCTGGCAGACCTACAAAGCGCTGTCCTGAGCCGAACCACCGTCCGGCCGCCACCTCGGCCGTTGCCCCGGTGAACCCCACCGGGGCAACGGCCCGCACATCCAAGAGGTGATCGAAAGGACGTGTGACGCCAGGCGACAGCGTTCCCCCACCGCACCGGTCCTCCCGGAACACGCAGCTCCGGCTCTGCTGGTCCACCCTGGCTGCGGCGCCACCAGGCACGATCAGGTGCCAGCCATGACCGGCGACGGGCCACGACGCAGACGTGAGGACCCGACCAGGGCTTGGGTACTAACTGCAGAGGCGCTTGAAGGCGGTTGCACCGGGCCGGGCACGGAACCTCACCTCATGCCCGGCATCGTCGGTAAAGACGGCCTCCGTCTCGGACTTCAAGGTCATCGTGCCGCGCTGGGTGGGGTTGTCCCACCCCTCAGGCGGGTTTCCCGAGCCATCGGAGAGCGGGGTCTCCGCTTCGAAGTACGTTGAGCCGATGCGGGCCTCGTCGATTCCGCAATGTGTATAGAGGTCAAAGGGAATCGTCCGGCCGGACGGTGTCGCCCGGACGGCGCCTGCGCCCTCGTCGGCCTGGGTGCAGCCCGTGAGCACTCCCACCGCGAGCGCTAGGGCAAGGGTTATTCGTCCAGCTCTTTCAGTCATGGCCTTTCGACGCGCAGCCCAAGTCGGTGGTTCCGCCTCTCACGGTGAGCCACCGTGTTCTCTGTCCCGGCAGCTGGATCCGGTCTGACATTGGCTCGTTCTCGCCGTGCTGTCGGGCTTGCGGAGTGTGGAAGATGACGGCTACACACACATGAAGGGGGACTCATGAGACGCCTCATCATGGCCCTGCTCGCCGCCGCAGCGCTCATTTTCGCGCTTCCCGGCACAGCGAGCGCACATACGACCGACGACTGGTACAACTCCAGCACATCTCCGAACTCGTCCTTCGGCTGGACAGGCCAGTCCGGCAGCGTCGTCGGCGGCGTGCACCAATGGGCGAACATGTGGAGCGACGGCGGCTACGCCGCGATGAGTTTCGGCGTGGAGGACCAGCGCACCGACGGGTACTGCGCCACCTTGCAGATCAGCTACGAGATCTACGACGGCGGATGGGTCGGACACCGCCACACCCGCAACACCGGCCTGGTGGATTGTTCCACGAACGGAGACTTCGAATTCAAGCAGTTCGTCTACAGCAATTACATGGTGCGCAGCATGGCTTCGCGCGCCTGCCACGCATCCTCCAGCGGCGCGATCGTGCAGTGCGAGGGGACCTGGCACTACGTGTGATCTCAGACCGGCCGGAGCCGAGCAGGGAGCCTTCTTCAGGCACGGCTCCCCTTGCTGACTCCCACTGACCGGCTCCGACACGGCGCCGGAGGAGCAGGCATTGTGCGGGAGGACTCCGTTCCCACCGGCTGCGTCCCCCGGCTCGTTCCTGGGCCGTCCGGCAGGCTTCCTTACCCGACGGCCGCACCTCGAGCACGGCGAACCGCGAGGTCATCATGCCTTGCTGCCCTCACGCCAGGTGACCTCCTCGAAAGGGGGTGCCGGCATCGGCGAGGGCGGACAAGGGCCGCGACGCCTGACGGTAGCGGGGCAAAGGGGGCGGGCCCAGCCCGCCGTAGGGGGGCGGGTAAGGCTCGGCCGCTGCCAGCAGGACGGTCTTCTTGGGATCGACGGCCATGACGTATGACCAGCCGTGTTCCTCCAGGGCGAGCCGGAAGGAGACGCTGCGGCCATAGCCGGAGTCGGCCACCATCACTGGCACTGTCGGCAGCCATGCAGTCAGCCGGTCCAGCAAGCCCAGGGCCGGCCACGTTTTGGACACATGTCCTACGCTGTCGGGGACTCGGGCAGCCTGCCGCCGCTTGCGGTCATCCGCCCAATCCTGGGGCAGGAACAGTTCCCACTCCACGGCAACGAACTCTGACAACTCACCTCGGAGCCGTTTCACCTCCCTCAGCCTCACAGCACAACGATGCCCACCAGCAGGCGAGATCACTGGACGTAACGAAGCACTACCAGGACGCTTCGCCCTGTCCTTTGGTGGCGAGGCTCCGCTGTCATCGCGACGGCGAGGGCCACGGCCACCCCAAGCGCCGCGGGGACCACGGTGAGCACGATGATGTTCTGGACGGTAAGCCCCGTCGCCACCAGAGCGCCGGCGGCGGTTGGGCAACCACGGAGCCCGCTCGTCCAAAGGCCGCAGCCCAGGCTCCTCCCTGTGTGCGCGGCCGGTTCGTACAGGGTGACCACAGGGGCGGCTCGGCCGATCACCCCACGCTGGACACGTGCTGGACGCCGCTCAGGCCAAACCGTCGAGACTCACCCCCACCGATTTGATGGAGGTTGCCGGGTGCACGAATGCGAGCCGGCAGACGGTCTCCGACTCCGAGCCGGTCGGGGGGACGAAGCCGGCCCGTATGCGAGCAACCGTTGCGGCCAGGCCGTGTAGTCCTCATGGGTCCAGCAGATGTGCGGGAAGAGTACGACGGAGAGTTCAGGGGCGCGGATCAGTTCCAGCTGTGGAGTGGCGCGAATCAGCGCCGCGGCGTCGGCGGCGCGAGCGAGCCCGGTCCCTACGGCATTTGAGTATGCCTGTGTGCCGTGCACGGCGGGAGAGAACCACAGGTCGGAGTCATGGGCGCCATGGCGACGCCGTCGAGGTCGTCGACATGCCGGCGTTGGTCGTGCCAGCGGTCGCCACCACCCCGACGATGTCCGCGGGGTCGGGGTACGCGCGCAGTGCCGCCCGGAGGCTGCCTCCTGTGACGCGGTGCCCTCTTGTGGGCGCGGGGGAAGGGCTCGACACCGATGATCCGCAGCGCGTTGTGGGTGGAGGAGTGGGCCTGTCGGACACAGCGATCCTGAGCGGCACTCGGTCGCCGAGGTCACGGGTGCAGCGCGCCGTGTTGCGGGCGGTCACGAGTACGGACAGATTTCCGGCCAGCCGCCGGAGACGAAGCAGCCGCCGACGCCCTCCGGCATCACGGCCACGTCGGCGATCAGCCTCAGGGCCCGTCGTCCACATCGCCTGCACCGGCCAGCCCTGGAAACAGCTCACGCATGCCCTGGGCCCTACCGGCGCTGGCCCACCGACGGCACCCTCGCCTGCATTACCGCAGCACGCCTACTGGACCCCATGGCACAGGAGTTGATGCCAGGCTCCTTCTCCAGCTGACAAGTAGATGTCGGCATGAGTCCCCGGCTTGCCGATGCAGCCCGCACTCGGCGGACAGGGTCCCGCGCTCCCGGCCCGGCCGCCGAGTGCGGTCCTCGGCGTCCTGGGCGAGGTTGCGGGAGGGCTCAGCACCGGTGGAAACCCACCGCGTCCGGTTCTGCCTGATGACGTCGCGTATTCTGCAGTCTCGAAGCACTAATCACGGTGCGCGCGGCGCGTGACCAGCGCCAGCGTTCCGGATGGGGGAGGGTGAATGGGCAATGTCGGGGTCAATGCCTAAGCGTGTCGTCACGGCACTGGTCCTGGTGATTCTTTGCTCATTGCCGGGAAGTGACCGGGCCCTCGATGAGGGTCGTAGGACTGTGACGGTCTGGATGTATCCGGTTATTGCCGATACGCACATGAACCAGCGTTACTGGGACAGAATTGAACGCGAGTTTGAGGATTATGCTCCGGGGACGGATCTGATCTTCCGGCACCAATCATGGGAGCGACGGGACGAGCGCTTGGTCGCTGCATTCGCCCGCGGCAAGGGTCCTGATGTCGCTCTTCTGGCCCCTGACCAGATTCCGCGGCTGGTGGAGGAGGGCTGGATCAGCCCGGTGGACCGAGTACTCGGTGACAGTGCGGGCAGATTCCTACCGACCGCTGTCGGCGCAGTGAGCCAGGGTGGGCGTATCTACGCGGCACCGATTTATCAGACCGTTGCCACGACCATATACAATATGCGCTTGCTCAAATCGGCCGGTGTGACGAGGCCGCCCGGCTCCTGGGACGAGTTGCGAGCTGCGGCCGTAAAGACGAGGGCGGCGGGTTTCGCGCTCCTCGACTACTCCGCCCACGACGACGCCTCTCTCAACCTCAATTTCTATCCTCTGCTTTGGCAAGCCGGTGGGCGAGTTTTCACCGAAGACGGCCGCAGGGTTGCATTCGACGGACCGGAAGGTATCGAGGCTCTGACGTTCCTTACGGACTTGTACAAAACAGGAGCCATCCCACCTTCGTCATTGCAGAACACCAATCTGCTGGCCGGCCACGCCCTGGGACGTCAGCAGGCCGCCATGGGCTTCGCCGTGGTATTGCGCAATGCCGAACTTGCTGCCCGGCTCTGGGGTCCGGACAACGTTCTCGTCGGTGCTCCGCTCAAGGGTCCAGCCAAGGAAGTGGCCTTCGGCATGCCTGGTGCACTGGCTATCAGTTCAAACGGCAACAAAGCGGGAGCGGAGGAATTTCTCTCCTTCATGCTGAAGCCGCGTCAAATCAAATCGCTCGGGCGTGAGAGTGGATTCTTCTCCCCTCGTGCAGATGTCACCGTGCCCAGTGACTCTCCCTACGCACGTGAGTACCAGACAGCCCTGGCCAGTGCCTTCCCCGGTGAGCCTCACCCATCGGCGCGCCGCGTCATGCAGCTGCTGGCGCCGGAGATCCGCGCCGCGCTGACGGGAAGGAAGAGCCCCGAGCAGGCGTTGAAGGCTGCGGCCGAGGCTGCGAACGAGCTCCTGTCAAGAAGCTAACGCCCGTACACATACGGCCCGTTGGAGCTGAATGTCCTTCAAGCGCGCCGGCCGGCATCGTCGACGACGTCCGTCGCGATTCTTGTCGCCGTGGCGACGACGGTGCCCTTCTTCACCAGAGGGCCGGACGAGCCCCCCACCCGGTAGTCGATTCCTGCCACGTACCGCACGCCCCGATAGGAGTACGTTGTCGGGTCGAGCAGCACCTGCATCCCATTCCGCTCGTTCGAGTAGTCCCGATAACTGCCGTCGACGCCGATGGCGACAGCCGGACGTCCCGCGCCATCGGTCACCGGCGTCGGACGTGTCGAGCCAGGAAGTCCCATCAATACGCTGTAGATGGTCCTGGCCTTCGCTTCGGGAAGGCGAGAGCAACCGGCCAGGATTTCCACCACCTCGACGAAGTCTCGCTGCCCCTCAGTCATGTGCCGCGCCTCGGCGTGGCGGCTGGGAATGGAACGCTCACGGATGGCCCGCAGAGCCTTCTCGGGGTCGTCGGGCAGCGCTGCCACAAGAGCGTCCGACGGCTGAGGCGGAAGCATCTGCCATGCGTGCTGATACTGCCCTTTCCACACGTCGACGTCGTCCGGGTCCTTCGTGCTCTCGTCAGCCGTAGCGAGCGCTCCCCCGTCGTAGCGCACCCACTTCTCCTGGTCGACAGGTTGTGCGGCCTCGGTCCGGCAAGGCTGCGTGAGGGAACCGAGGTTGAAGGAGACCACCTCGCTGGGACCTCGTGTACTGGCACCGGTGTCGCATTGCCAGGTGTTCCACCTGACCTTCTGGTACACCCACCGCTCTGCGCCCGGAACCGATGCCGCGGCGCCCTGACCGCCGGCCTTCCAAGGCAAGACGGACAATGTGGCCGCTGCCGCCACGGCGCATGCCGCAGCGACGGCCGTGAGCTTCCATCCGCTCCGTCTGTTCGGCGCCTCGTAGATCTCGTCGAACAGCCGCTTGCCGACACCCGCCAGATGTACGCGGTCGGGTACAGGGGCGTCGCTGCGGAAGTCCCGCACCGCTTCCATCTCATCCAAGGTTCAGCGCCTCCCGGAGTTCGCATACGACGTTGACGGCCTCACCGTCGAGGGAGGCGCGCACCTTCCTTCTGGCGCGGTTCAGGCGTGAGCGCACCGTGCCCACTGGTATGGACAGCGCTTCCGCCACTTCCAGGTAGCTCAGATCCGCCCACGCGAACAGCAGGAGTACATGACGGTCCGCCGTAGACAACTCGGCCAGGGCCCTGGCGATCGCACCGTGCATCGCCTGTGCCGTGACCCGGTTGTCGGAAAGGTCCGTCCACGAATCCGCCACCGGGTCGTGCCCGCTGCGCGCCATGGCCTTGAGTGCACGGACCTCGGCACGGTGCTGCTTGCCGATGAGGTTGGCCGCTATGCCGTACAACCACGGCAGTGCGTTCCGCCGGGCGAGGTCGTACGTTCCGCGCGAACGGAACGCGGCAAGGAATGTCTCCCCCGTGATGTCATCGGCTGCCTCCTCGCCCAGACGGCGGGCTGCGTACCGCTGGATGGCGGCAGCGTGGCGGTGGAAGAGAGCACCGAAGGCCTCAGGCTGTGTCAATGAGTCGGCGATGATGTCCGCATCATCGCCGACGTCGAGGTGCCGGCCGTTCACGTGGTCCTCCAGATCTGCCGTGTCAGTGGCGCATCCCCTTTTACCCGGTCGGCGCGATCGGGTTCACGCCGGTCGTCCGGCGCCGTGAACCCGATCGGCCCGAGCGGGTAAAGACAGGTGCCCCAACACGCCGGCGACCGGCAGGACCGGCCCCGCACGGCCACCAAGGAGAGACCTTGATACGAGTGATGAGACGTCTGGCGACAACCACGACCACGGCCGTACTGGCCGTACTTGGTTTCCTCGCCTCGCAACTGGCCACCGCGTCACCCGCCGAAGCCGCCCAGTCTCTGCCCGGAGGCAAGATGAACTGGGTGGTCTCCGTGGGACACATGGACACCGCCGACAAGAACAACTACCGCAATTGGGTACGCCTGGGCTACTACGTCTTCTCCACCGACGGCACCGTGACCACGAACTACTGGAACTGGGCCCAGCGTGATCAGCCCATGCGCGTGGACACGGTGACCGCCGACTGCGGGGGGAACGTCCCCACGTGCGCGATCCGGACGGTCGACGGTTTCGCCGGCTCGCCCACCGGCGGCTTCCAGGGCACCTATGCCTACGCGTCCGACGGACGGTTGATCGTCACCTGGTCCAAGAACTCTGCCGGCACACCGCTGAGCAACACCCTCACCGAGCGGTGGAACCTGGAAACCGGGCTCGCCGGCGGTGCCGCGGCCCGCATCACCAGTCCCACCTTCTACGGCGCGTACGGCAACAACGTCCAGATCCCGGCCCCCGGCGAATTCTCCGACTACACCGCGAACTTCGGCATCGGGTACGGAAGCAACGCGTCGCTGGACCGAGTCAGCCGCGCCACCATGAGCCAGCTCGTCAACGACCCCCGCTACAACGCCCAGCCCTACAAGGGCGCGTTCGTCGTGGCAAAAGCCTCCTCTTCCGACCCGGCCACTCGCACGGGCATCGTGGGGCGCGAAGGCTCCGGTGGCACGTGGACCTTCGGCAACACGACTAACCCGTGGAAGGTCTGCTCGAGCGGCTCCTGCATGGGCTGGTTGCAGCCCAACACCAGCTGCGCCGGAACGGACAAGGACCGCGTGCGATACATCGCGGAGATCGGCGGCGGACGCCGGAACACCGAGGAGTACTGGTGCCAGTCCCTGGCCCAGGGCCAGCCCTGCTACAAGTACAACTCCCACCCCCGGCCCATGCTCCAGATCATCGACGACTCCGGAACGTTCCAGGGCTGGGTCGGCGTCGAAGCCTTCACCCACGTCAACACGGCGACCGGCCTCCCCGACAGCAGCTGGGTCGAAGGTTACTGGGGCATCTTCGACACGGTCTCCGCCGCCCTGCAGCCCAAACTGCCCGCCTGAGACGCGACGACGCAGGGCGCACTCGGACATCTGACGGACGGGTCGAAGACATTCTCGTATTTGCCTGTAGATTGAGGCCATCCGCAGATGTCGCCACTCATCATTTCCACGAGCATAAGGATTCTCGGAGTCCTTTCGCAGATCGGATTAGGGAAGAAGCTCATGAAGCGAACGAAGAGCACCTTGAGCGTTGCCGCGGCTGCCGTCGCCATGTGCACTTTCGCCACGGGGCCTGCTGAGGCTTACGGAGAAAGCAACACTTGGGAGAGGTCGTACGGAAATGCCACCGTGAACGGCACGAATACCTGGTACAACCAGTCCGTCCACGTCGAAGGACGGCACTACATTCCCAGCGGCGCCGGAAGCTGTCGCCGGCTGTACGCCAAGGCATATGACTACTCGTTGTCTGTCATTGCCACGGCCTCGACGAGCTGGAAGTGCTCCGCCGGAACCCATGCACATTCATGGGACATCGAAACTCCCAATGTGGTCGGCGGCCCCTGGCGAATCCACTTTTACTGGGAAGAGAAGGCCACCTCGACAACTCCGGATTCTGAGCGCCGACAGATCGGGGCTGTGGGTTGCCATAGGGAGGACTACAGGTGCCTCTAAGGCGTCGTTTCATTTGCGGTTCATGAGACTGCCGAGCGGGCTGCCGGCTACCTGGCGGGCCGATAGCGGCCCATGCTGACGGCGGACGCGCGACCCCTCGGCGGTGAGTGCGCTGTGCCGCGGGACACGTGCTGGCCCCCGCGGCACTCGTACGAGCGGGCCCCGATCCAACGCCCGGCATTCGGGGCCCGCTCCCTCAGGGGCGGGGGCGTTGATTTCCCACCGAGTATTGGCGAGGTTCACCGACACCGCGCTCGCCTTCCTCGCCGACGCCCGCCGCTGCGGCGAGACCTGCAGCCTCGTGTCCTCGGGCTCTCGACAGAAGGCGGCAGGTGGCGAGGCAGACGGCGCAGGAGGGGACAAGGACCGGCGTGATGGCAGCCGCCTGGGCTCAAGCAGCGACCTGCCTGGCTGATCAACTCCCTGGTCTGCGGCACGGCGCGCTTCTTGTCCGATAGAGGCCAGGTCCGAGCCCCAGTTCGGGCCGCAGCAGCCGACACCGAGCAGCGGTGCCGGGCTCGGGTCAGGACGTCCAGCAGGTGTAGGAGAACCAGGTCTGGACCTCGTCGGCGGACAGCACACGAGTCAGCTCGGCCTTCCCCGGCAGCATCGGGAAGAACCGGTCCGCGTTCCAACTGCGCGCGTACATCGGCTCGTCCAGCACGAGGAGGCGGTGGCCCGCCACGACGGGAATGTCGTCGGGCAGCCCCTCGTTCCAGATCCGCTGCCCGTCCGGGGCGAGGAGTTCGAAGGACCCGGTCGCCACGGCCGCGGTGCGTCCCTGGGCGGGTGCGGGGTCCGTGGCCAGGCGGACGCTCTCCGCCGATGGAGCGGTGCCGGGCACGTGGCCGCCGCCGACGAGCACGTGGGCGAGCAGCGTCTGCAGCTGGAAGTTGTCCCCGATGCCGCCGATGCGCACTTCGAACCCGGTCCCGGTGGGCCGGTGCAACACCACCAGCGGCTCGTCGTCCAGGATCGCCAGCGCGTGGGCCAGGCACTTGAGGTCGTGCTGCTTCAGGGCCGCCAGGTCGCGGCAGGCGGGCAGGAGTGCGGATGCGTGCCGACGGCGCACCTCGGTGCTGCGGCACAGCACGGCCAGCGCGGGGGGCTGCCACTGCTCGACCGAGCACCAGGCCAGCGCCAGCCGCAACGCCTCGTGCGCCTCGCCGCCCAGCCGGGCCAACAGCGCGTCGTCGATGATGTTCTCGTCGGCCTCCGGCAGTTCGTCCCCGGCACCGCCGGCGGCGGTCCAGCGGCGGGCGAACTCCTGGGCATCGAGCAGATCGCGGTGGGTGCCGTCGAGGATCGGCTCCGCACAGGCCGCCGGCTCGGCACCGCGTTCCACGCAGAAGCCGGCCATCGTCGCCAGCATCGAGCGCGGACCGGTGGGCGGAAAGGCAGGGAGCAGCGCGGCCAACCGGGCTCCCACCAACACGCATTCGGAGTCCGTCGCCGACTGCAGACCGCTCATCGCCGCGCCGAACGCACGCTCGGTGCGGCCACCGTCGCGAGCGGCCACTGCCTGCTCCAGCTCCGATACGACGGCGGCCAGGTCCACGGCCTTCTGCTTCCTTCTGAAGATCACCGGCACACCTTAGACCCGAGGTCTGACAGGTGTCATCCGGCCATCGTCGTTCAATGATTCCGGACCGCTCCGTGCCCTTCGCCGGTTCCTCCGTCAGGACCTCGACACGGTCACTGCCGGACTCACCCTCCCCTGGAGCTCCGGCGTCGTCGAACCCCGCCCGGGTGGCAGGAGTGCGTACGCTGCTGGCTCTACCGCTTCGTGCCAGACCCCATGGACACCGCGCTCCGTAGCCGGCAGATAGCCGGATGAGGCCAACCGTCCCGACGGTGCCGGCCAACTCCTTGAATGTGGACGGTGATCAGCTTGCGGCTACGGCTGGTTTCTGCGAGGTGGGCTGGCCCGTGCGGGGCGGGGCTCTAGCGTTTTGATGAGAGTCGTGTCGGGCTAATCGAGGGGTGCTCGTGGTCGAGCTTGTCCGGAGACAGCGCATGAGTGTGTTCGTGGGGTCCTTCTCGTTCGGGCTTCAGGAGTCTGACGATGCCTACCTGCCGGTTCCCTTCCCTGACCACTTCCATACCGACGCTTTCGTCGGCACCCACCCAGGGCGTCTGGACATCACCAGCGGCGGTCACACCCACCACGCCACAGTCGATGTGGAGGTGTGGGACGGGGCTCCCCCTCCGCAGGATCCGTCCGACTGGGACGAGCAGGCTGAGGCCGATTTCGAGACGACGAGCGGGCAGGTCGCGGTCTGGCAGGAAACCGGCCGGATGGACGAGGTCATCACTCTGGCGGACTCGGGCGGCTCCTGGCGGGTCCGGGTCAGCTGCGTGGGCCGGGCTGAGGCGGCTGCCTTGTCGGAAGGTGAAGGCACCGGTGTCGGGGTGGAGCGCTACCTCATCCAGTTCTGGCCAGCTGGTACATAGAGGCGGAAAGGCCCCGGCGGGAGCGGTCTTGTGGCCGCTCCCGCCGGGGAGCATCAGGTCAGTTGATGATCGCCGCCCGGTTCTTTTCGTTACGGGTCCCGCTGACTGTGCGGTGCGCAGGATCCTTGGGTGTTCGGCCGGCGCCTTACCAGGGAAGCCCCCCGCTCTCACAGTGCGCCAGACCGGCAAAGAGGCGGGCAAGCACGTCGAGGGCGAGCGGCTGCAACTGAAGACCGCCGAAACGGCATGTAAGAAGCATGAGAAACCAGCCGCCGTCCCTCCGACAGCGCCGAATCCGAGCCCGGCGAAAGCAGCACGCCCGGCGCTGGGGCCTGTACGCACTGATCCTGGCCGGCACATGCATCTTGTTCGGCGCGCTGCCCTGGCTGATCTGGCAAGGCCCCTACAAGATCGACGCCGCCCACCTCGACGAGGCCGAACTGAAGAAGGGTTCAGCAGCGCTCGTGACCGGCCTGCGCACGGCCGTTGTCGCGTTCACGGCCGCGTTAGGCGCCGGCATCGCCCTCCTCTACACCGCCCGCACCTACCGCCTGACCCGGCGCGGCCAGATCACCGATCGCTTCACCAAAGCCCTCGAACGCCTCGGCTCAGACGAGGTCTACGTACGCATCGGCGGCATCCTCGCCCTGGAACAGATCGTTCAGGACGCCCCCGAACAGGCTGCCACCGACGCCGCCCGCGTCCTTGGCCACTTCATCCGTGAGCGCACCCCCAAAGCAGCACCCCCGCCCAGTCCCGACAACCCTGACAACGGCCCGCCGAGCGAGCCTCTGCCCGACGAACCGGCAGCCGACATCCAGGCAGCCCTCACCGCCCTCACCCGCACCGAATCCCGCACGCACGTCGACCCTCGCGAACCGCTCGACCTCCACGGACTCCACCTGACCGGCGCCCAGCTCGCCGAAGCGGACCTCACCCAGGCGAACCTACGCGGGGCGACGCTCACACAGGCCAACCTCGAAGGGGCGACCCTCACGGAGGCCAGCCTGATCGGGGCGACCCTCACGGAGGCCAACCTGTACGAGGCAACCCTTACGAAGGCCAACCTGGACGGGGCCACCCTCACAGAGGCCGACCTGCGCGCGGCCACCCTCACGAAGGCCAATCTGCACGCGGCGACCCTCACGAAAGCCGACCTGCGCGCGGCCACCCTCACAGAGGCCGACCTGCGCGCGGCCACCCTCACAGAGGCCAGCCTGACCGGGGCGACCCTCACGAAAGCCGACCTGTACGGGGCGACCCTCACGAAGGCCAACCTGGTCCTGGCGACCCTCACGGATGCCGACCTGCGCGGGGCGACCCTCATAGAGGCCAACCTGGACCGGGCTACCCTCACAGGGGCCGAGCTGTATGCGGCCGACCTGTCGACGGCGGTCGGGCTGATCCCAAGGCAGGTGGCATCGGCTTGCACCAGCGAAAACACCAAACTGCCCCCAGACGTACGCCAGTCGATTGGACCAGCAACGAGCGAGAATTGAGCACGTTTCGCGCACGTGATCGGAAGCTGCCCCCTCGACGATGTGCAGCTTGACAATATGCATCGCCCGAGGCGCCACGGCCAGCGTCTGAAGATCACCCACCCGTGCGCAGTCGGCCCTGACCGCGCCGGGCACCCCCGCACGCCACCTGGCTTGGTCAGCCGGACTGCGGGAGGTGACTGGGAGGAAGGACGGCGGAGCTCAGCCGAAGTTGCTGTGGCAGAGGTGGACGACGCGAGGGTCGACAATGCCCTCGGCCGCTCGGCACAGATCACGCATCTGGTCCGTTGTGGAACGGGGCCGAGCGGGCTGCGGCCTGGGCGCGGGACGGTGTGAGGGGCGCTGGCCTCGCGGCTGTGGTCGCTCCTGCAGGCGTTCGGCACTTCTGTGCCCAGGAGGCGGTGGTGGTGCAGCAGGACGTGACGCCACGAGCCGGGGCGCTGGATCCGGCGGAGCCGCTGCGGGCGCCGGCATCTGTTGTTGCGGCCGCGTCTCGGGCTGTTGCCGTGGAGGCTCAAGGCGGCGGGTGCGTACCAATGCGCTGTGTCCGGACGGTTGGTGAGCCGGTACGGGTACGGGCGCCGGCGTGGTGGTGGGGACACGGGCGGGTGCGAGCGAGACCGGACGGTGGTCGTTGGCGACCACCGGGGCGGGGGCCACGGTGGTGCAGCCTGCGGCGCCGAGGGTCAGCACGACCAGCAGGGCGAGGAGTCGGCGGGACACCTGCCCACTCTCCCCCACCGGCGGCCACGGCGCGGGTACCACGCGGCTGCTCCACCACTGCGTGTGACGGAAACGGGGCGCCTTGACAGCAAGTCAACCTTCGGGCCCGGCTTTTGGCGGGCGAGACGGGTAAGCGGGGTCGACCGCCCAGGGCCTGAGCGGGCTTCAGGTCGGATCCATAGGTCGAGCCACTGGTCAGTGCGGGGCCGGACGCTGGGCCCGGTTGGGCCGCACCGGACCCTGTGGGTGCGGGCGATCACCTCGCCCGGTGGCCCATTCCGGGGGGGCCGCAACGGCTCGAACAGCGCCCACGGCTTGGACAACGTCTCATAGGTCAGCTCATGACGACGCACCCCGAACTAACCATCGAACCCGACTCTTTGCGGACTCGACTCGACCCACCCCGCACGCCATCGCCTGCCGCAGCACTGCACACACCGGTCACCCGGCGCACCCGCGACGTCGCTGGCATCGTCTCCTCGACCAACTGGCAGAGAACGTCTTCTCAGCCAACTGGCAGAGGCGGCCACCGGCCCAACTGACTGCGTCTGTCGGCGATGCGCTTGCCCCGATACATGTACCGATGGATCCAGGGCAGATGAACCGTAGAAAACGTCTGAGCAACACGCGAATCAGCGGCGACGATGGAGGTGACAGCCGTCATGGACACGAAGGTGTTGGAGCGGTTTCCGGCAGGAGCTCCGCGCGGTTCGTGGCCTGCGGAGGAGTGCGCGGCACGACTACGGGAAGCAGGCGAGCCCGACGCGACCGTCGTGATGGACTTGCAGTCGGACGCGTTCCTCGTGGTCGTCCGTGAGCGCGGCAAGGAGTGACGGTGCGCTTCGTCACGCAGAACCGGCCAGAGAGCGGGGCACGTTCGGACTCATCTCTCACGCGGAGGGTGGAGAGATCGACCCTCCGGTGACACCGATGTGAGCGAGGGCGTGATTCGGGTCCTGCCCGGCACGGACATTCATGTGCGCGCGGCCCTGGGGTACCTGAAACCGCTTCGAGCTGCGAGGCCGCGCTGCGCGCCCGCCGCGCCCCTCGTTCGACAGACAAGTGGCACAGTCACCAAAGGTGTTGCCATGCCGAGCAGACGAACCCGGTAAGGGCAGGCGCCCGCCTGACTGTTGTCGTTTGACAACAATAGCCGTGAGGCAACAAAGTAACGGTGTCGGACGCGCACGGGGAAGGATCTGGAATGCTCCGGTGGGCGGAGACGACCCCGCGTGCCGGCCGCTTTCACCGGACGGTGGCGGTGGTGCCGGCGCCGCGTGCAGCCGTTCAGGCGGTCTGGCTGCCTGCACCGGAGGCGTCGTCGTGTATCTGTGTCGCAGCGGTGGCGCAGAACGCTTCCAGCCCCTCCAGCAGTGCGCTGCGCTTGGCGGCGGGCATATCCGTCAGCACCTTGCGCAGTTCCCTCTCGCGGCGGGTTCGGAGGTCGGCGAGGAAGGTGCGGCCTCGGCTGCTGAGGCGCAGGCGCACCTCGCGTCTGTCCTCCGCGCTCACCACACGCTCGACGAACCCGGCGGCCACCAGCCGGTCGCACAGACGGCTGGTGGACGGCGGGGTGGACGCCAGCGTCTCGGCGAGCGTGCGCAGATTGATGCCGTCGTGGTGCTCAAGAATGTGCAGTACACGCAGCTGGGACGCGGAGGTGGGCGCGGTCGAGGCCCGGCCCCACACGACCTCCAGCAGCTCGGCGGCCGTGGTGGTCACACGCGCGACCTCATCGGGCTCTGGGCGGCGGCGGAAGGCAGTCACGTTCACACTCTCGCAGGCACTGGGGTGCCTGTCAGGGTACTAGGCGCACCCGCCGTCCACAGATGCCCCAGGCGACCTACGCGTCCCGCTCGGGAGCTCGGCCTCAGCCATGAGGCCCCATGTTGTCCGGCGAAAGGTTGGTGTATTTCCTCTCATGAACAGATTTGTCGCTGCTGAACGCGCTCTGCGCACAGCGGCTCCTCACCAGTTGCTCGATGCCATCCGCACGGTGCTGATCGATCAGTACGGCGCGGAGGATGTCGAGCTGTTCATGGCCGACTACGGGCTGACCGTGCTTCAGCCGGTGTCCATGCTGCCGCACACCATGGAACCGGTGTCGGTGCACAACAGCCCGGTCGGCCGTGCCTTCGGGTCGCAGAAGCCGTACCGGGAGGAGACGCGGGACGGCCGGGCGCGGCTGCATCTGCCGGTCAGCGTGCGCGGCGACCGGCTCGGTGTGCTGTCCGTGACCCTGCCCACCAACGACGTCGCCCGCAAGTGGGAGGCCGAACTGGCCGAGATCGCCGATGTGCTGGGACACGAGGTGATCGTGGCCGAGCGCGATACCGACGTGTACCTCCAGGCGCGGCGCAAGGACCGGCTCACCCTGGCCGCCGAGATGCAGTGGCAGCTGCTGCCCGGCCGTTCGTGCTCGCGCGCCGAGTACGACCTGGGAGCCCAGTTGGAGCCGGCCTACGCCATCTTCGGCGACAACTTCGACTGGTCCGCCACGGCCGATCACCTGATGCTGTACGTCACCAACGGCATGGGGGAAGGCATAGAGGCGTCCCTCCTGACGAACCTGGCCATCAACGCCTTGCGCAACGCCCGGCGCGCCGGGATCTCCATCGCCGATCAGGCGGCGCTGGCCGATCAGGCCGTCTTCGCCCACTATCAGGGGCGCTGCTATCTGTCCGTCCTCATGTTCGACTTCGACCTGGTCACGGGCCGGGCGAGCGTGGTGGACGCGGGATCCCCTCATCTGCTGAGGCTGCGCGGAGGGTGCGTGGAACGCGTCGCCTTCGACGCCCAGCTGCCCCTGGGCATGTTCGAGGAGACCGACTACGTGGCGCAGGACTTTCATGTGGAGCCCGGCGACCGGCTCGTCTTCGTCAGCGACGGCGTGCATGCCGTGGCCTCCCCCAAGGGAGAGGCGTACGGTGACGCGGCTCTCGCCCGGGCGATCCACGCGACCCGGCTGCTGCCCGCCGCCGAGGTGCCGCGCGCCATCCTGCGGGAGCTGACCGGTCATCGCGGGAGGTCCCTGCCGGACGACGATGCCCTGGTCGTGTGCCTGGACTGGCGCGGAAGGCCCTCTGGGAGGTGAACCGGCGGACGGTCCCGATTGTGTCGATCGTGTGTTGTTCCTCCGTCCGCCCTCGCGCTGATGTTTGTCATCCGGCAATAATTGCCTCATGGCTCACCAAGGGGTAGGCCGCACGGGCTCACGGCAGGGAGACGATGCAGGTGGCGGAGCAGGACGCGGCCCCCGATACGGCACTGGAGCTGGGCGACTTTCTCCAGCGGCGGCGTGAGCAGATCGCCCAGCGGTGGGCGGACAGTGCCCTGTTCCGTACGGTGTTCACCGTCTCCCGCGACGAGGCGGTCGAGGCGTGCAAGGCCGTCGTGGACGCCCTCACCGAAGTGGCGCGCTCAGGGCGGCTGGAGGACGTGGACGCTCCCGGCTTCGGCGCGGTGCACGAGCAACTCGGCAGGATGACCGCCTCCAGGGCCAAGTCCGGTTTCAGTCCCCCTCAGATCGCCCACGAGGTCGCCGCACTGCGTGAGCCGGTCACCGCCCTGCTGCGAGCGGAGTCCGAGGATCCGGCAGCCGAGCACGCGCACGCCCGCCTGCTCGCGCTGACGGTCTTGATGGGCACACTCCGCCTGGTGGTCATGCGGACCACGGTGAGCGCAGGCGAGGAGCTGATCGCCCGGCAGCGCCAGCAGTTGATGGAGGTGGCCACCCCCGTCATCAGGCTGTGGGAGGGCATTGTCGCCGTGCCGCTCATCGGCACCCTGGACAGCGCCCGCAGCCAGATCGTCATGGAGAGCCTGCTGCAGGCGATCGTGGAGCAGCGCGCCCAGTACGCGATCCTGGACATCACCGGTGTGCCGACGGTCGACTCGCTCGTGGCCCAGCATCTGATGAAGACAGTCGCCGCGGCCCGTCTGATGGGCGCGGACTGCATCGTCTCCGGGATCCGGCCCGCCATCGCGCAGACCATCGTGCACCTCGGCATCGACCTCGGAACGATCATCACGCGGACCGGTCTCGCCGACGCCCTCGCGTACGCGCTCAACCAGCAGGGCATCGCCGTCTCGCCGCGACCGGCCGCGGGAGTGAGCCCGCGGTGACAGGCTTCCTCGCCCCCCACGCGAGCCCGATTCCGGTGCTCGCGCTGGGAGACGTCCTGCTGATCACCCTGCAGGGAGAACCACAGGACGGGGCGGCTGAACAACTCCGGCACCACGTCGCCCAGCGCATCGCCCACAGCCCGGAACCAGTGCGCGGCGTGGTGATCGACATCTCCGGCGTGGAGATCGTCGACTCCTTCCTCGGCCGCGTACTCGCCGAGATCGCCGCAAGCGCCCGTCTGCTGGCCACGCGGACGGTACTGGCGGGAATGCGCCCCGCCGTCGCCATCACCCTGGTCGAACTGGGCCTCACGCTGCCGGGCCTCGTCACCGCCCTGGACGTCGAAAGTGCCCTGTCCCTGCTGGGCCGCCCGCCCTCGGCACCCCTGCCCGCACACCTGGAAGAGGGTGCATGATGCATGCCCCGCTCACCACGACCACCCGCCTGCCCATCGGCTCCGACGCCGACCTCGCCTGGGTACGCCAGCAGGTACGCCAGGCCGCTGCCGACCTCGGCTTCGGCCTCGTCCAGCAGACGAAGTTCGTGACCGCCGCGAGTGAACTGGCCCGTAACACCCTGGTCCACGGGGGCGGCGGCCACCTGGAGATGACACCGCTGACCGAAGGAGGCCAGCGCGGACTGCGGCTGTCCTTCGTCGACGAAGGCCCCGGCATCCGGGACGTCGAACAGGCCATGACCGACGGATACACCACCGGCGGCGGCCTGGGCATGGGCCTGAGCGGGGCCAAGCGGCTGGTCCAGGAGTTCACCCTCGACAGCCGGCCCGGCCAGGGCACCACCGTCACCGTCACCGATTGGGTGACCGGCGTGCCCTCACCCCGCACAGGTGCGCCATGAGCAGGGTGTGGGACATCCCCGTACAGGACAGCACCAGAGTGCGGGACGTCCATGTCGCCACGGAAGCCGCCTGCGCCCGCACAGGAATGGACGCACACACCACCGCGGTAGCGGCGCTGGTGGCCACGGAGCTCGCGACCAACCTCGTCAAGCACGCCGGCGGCGGCCGCATCGTGATCGATCTGACCGGCCCCTCGGACACCCTCGCCGACACCACACCGTGCGTGCAGATCACCTCTCTGGATCACGGGCCCGGCATTCGCGACATCGCCGCGGCGCTGAAGGACGGCTTCACGACCGCCGCCTCGTCACTGGGAGCGGGTCTGGGTACGTGCCGGCGTATATCCGGCGACTTCGATCTGCACAGCCGGCCGGACCGGGGCACCGTCGCCGTCGCGCGCATCAGCCCACGGCCGCCCGTCGCATCGTACGCGTGGCCGGTCTGCGCCCGTACGGGAGCTCGAGTCGGAGGGATCAACACGGCTCTGGGCAATGCCGAGTACTCCGGGGACGCCTTCGCGTGGGTGCGCTCCGGTGCACGGGTCACGCTGATGCTCGCCGACGGGCTGGGGCACGGAGACAAGGCGGCCCGGGCGTCCACCGCGGCGGTGCAGGACCTGCACCGCACCGGGCACCTCCCGCCGGCCGAGATCCTGCATCGCCTGCACACCGCGCTGCGGACCACCCGAGGCGCGGCCATCGGCGTCGCACAGCTCGACGAGGACACCGGCCGGCTCTCGTTCGCCGGAGTGGGCAACGTGGGCGCCAGACTCCGTACCGACGGCACCTGGCAGCACCTCATCTCCCATCCGGGCATCGTCGGAGCCCGCCTCCCCGCCGCCTTCCCCGTTCAGGAGGCGGCCTGGCAGCCCGACAGCCTGCTCATCCTGCACAGCGACGGCCTCCCCAGCCGCTGGGTACCACCCGACGACCCCCGGCTCCTCGACCATGACCCGGCGGTGGTGGCCGCGGTCGTGCTGCGGGACGCCGGCAGCGCCGCGCGCCGCCCCCTGCGCGACGACACCTGCGTCGCCGTGCTGGCCCCCGACCTCTAGGACGGGCGCCCATGACACCGCGCCCAGGCGTCTGGACACTCACGTCGCTCGGCGACGCGGCACGGATGCGTGCCGCCCTGGACCACATCGCCGCGGACGGCGGGGCGCCGACGCCCGCGCGAGCGCGCTTCCTCACCTCACTGACGCGACGGCTGCGCCGCTGTCTCGTCCTCGGCGGGGCATGGGCGGTGACGGTGCACGTCCGCCGCGACAGCGGCCTGCTGGAGGTCTCACTGCGGCCGGCCGGCTCCCCCGCGCCGGGCCCGGACGAGCCCCTGCTCGTCTGCCCCCTGCCTGACCCGCCCGCCCGGGCCGGCCCAGGCGTCACCCTGCCGCTGTCCGAGGCCCTGCTGCGCGCCGACGAAGACACGGCGGCCGTGCTGGGCCTCCTGGACACGCAGGAAGAACTCCTCCGGCTGCACCGCGAGGAACTCCACAAGACCGACCAGGGTGTTCTGGCGCTGCACTCCGACCTGGAGGCCGCGGCACTCGCCCAGCGCGAACTACTGCACGCCGAGCGCACGGCCCGCGCCGAAGCCGAGCGGGCCCGCCGCCTGCTGACCTTCCTCGCCGACGCCAGCGCCGCCGTCACGGCGTCCCTCAGCCCCACGGCCGTGCTGCACCGACTCCACGACATGCTCGTGCCGGACTACGCGGAGCATCTGGACATCTGGCTCTTCGACGAGGAGCGCAGCGGACCCGAGCGCCCGGCGGCGTACGACGAGGAGAACGCACACCGGGTACGCGAGCACTCGGCCGCCGCAGTCGTCGCCGCCCGCACGGCCGTCCCCAGCACGCCTGCGCCCATCCAGGCGCCCCGCCCGGCGTGGACGACCTCCCGCCCTCGGCTCTCTGCCCGCACCGAGCGCTGCTGGCCCTCCCCCTCACCGCACACCGCCTGCTGGGGGTCCTCACCCTGACCGCGCCCGGCCCCCGCTTCGACGCCGACACCTGTGTGATGCTCGTCGAACTCGCCCGCCGCGTCTCCACCGCCCTCGACCACGCCCGCCGCTACGAGCAGTACCGCGACACCGCAGAGACCCTGCAGCGCGCCCAGCTCACCGAACTGCCCACCGTGCCCCGCATGTTCCTGGCCGCGCGCTACCTCCCCGCGAGCCGGGGCATGAACATCGGCGGCGACTGGTACGACGCCTTCCTCCAGCCCGACGGCAGCCTGCTGGCCGTCATAGGGGACGTCACCGGCCACGGACTGCACGCGGCCGTCGTCATGGGCCAACTGCGCACGGCCCTACGGGCGTACGCGATCGAGGACAGCAGCCCCGCCGCGATCCTCACCCGCCTGCACCGCATGCTCCCCCACCTGCAACCGGATCTGTACGCCACCGCGCTGATCGCCCGCTTCCGGCCGGGCGAACCGGAAGTGGTCTGGGCCTCGGCCGGCCATCCACCCGCCGTCGTGCGCGACGCCGACGGCACCGTACGGGCCCTCGACCACAAGCCTGGCGTCATGCTCGGCCTCCCCATGCCCCACGTGTACGAGGATCAGCGGACCGACCTCGGCCCGGGGTCGACCTTGGTCCTGTACACCGACGGCCTGGTCGAGCGCCGGGCCCAGGGCATCGACCCCGGCATCGAGCGTCTCGGCCAGGCCCTGGCCGCCTTGAGCACTCCGGAGCTGGAGCACGATCTCAACGCCGCGGCCGATGCCCTGCTCAAGCCCCTCCTGCACGACTCCGAACGCGACGACGACGTCTGCGTGCTGCTCTGCCACACCGTGAGCGCCGGGGCGCAGGAGCAGCCGACGGACGCCCACCGGCCCTCTCGCGGCGAACCCCACGGCAAGGGCGCTCTCTCGCGGTAGCGTGGGTGCGACAGGGCGAGAGGTGGATGCCGTGAAAGCCTTTGAACCGCTTCCGTCGGCGGAGGCCCTGCTGCGGGCGGCCGCCCCGCACGCTTTGGTCGACACCGCCCGCCGCATCCTCGCCGAGCGGGCCGGTGCGCTGGACGTCACCCTCCTCCTCGCCGACTACGGGCTGAGCGTCCTGCGGCCGGTCTCCCACCTGCCGTACACCGCCGAACCGGTCCCCGCTCACGACGGCCCGGCGGGCAGCGCCTTCATCCACCAGAGCCCGGTGGTCGAAGTCCTCCGCGAGCCGCCCGGTCATCTGGTGCATCTGCCCATCACCGTGCGCGGCGACCGACTGGGCATCCTCCGCGTACACCTGCCCGACGGAGCCGCCGATCCGGACACCGTCCTCCAACTCGGCGACTTCGCCACAGCACTGGGCCACGAAGTCGCCACCGCCGACCGCGACACCGACCTCTACCTGCAGGCCCGCCGCACCCGCCGTCTCACCCTCGCCGCCGAGATGCAGTGGCAGCTCCTGCCGGGCCGCGGCTGCGCCCGCGACGAATACACCATCGGCGCCCATCTCGAACCCGCCTACGCCATCGGCGGCGACAACTTCGACTGGTCCACCAGTGCCGATCACCTGATCCTCACCGTCACCGACGGCATGGGCCAGGGCATCGACGCCGCCCTGCTGACCAGCCTCACCGTCGGCGCCCTGCGTAACGCCCGCCGCGCCGGCATCGGCCTGGCGGACCAGGCGTGCCTCGCCGACCAGGCCGTCTACGCCCAGTACGGCGGGAAGGCGTACGCCTCTACGCTGCTGCTGGAGTTCAACCTGGCCACCGGTGCGGTCCGTGCGGTCGACGCGGGCTCCCCGCAGCTCTTCCGCCAGCGCGGCGATCACACCCAGCGGATCGACCTGGACGCGCAGATGCCCCTCGGTATGTTCGAGGAGACCCTCTACCGGGAACAGGCATTCGACGTCGAGCCCGGCGACCGTCTGATCGCGGTCAGTACAGGTGTGCACGGCACCCGCTCCGCCGCGGGCGACCTCTTCGGTGAACGGGCCCTGCGCCAGATCCTCGGCGCCACCCGGACCGTGCCGCCGCACGAGACGGCACGCGCGGTCGTCTCCGGCCTGATCGAGCACTACGGGAGCCGAGAACTGCTGTCCGACGCCGCTGTGGTCTGCCTCGACTGGAACGGCCGCGCGGACTGATCCGGCCTGCTCAGGGACGTCCGCCGGGAGTGTCGTACCGATCCGTCCCAGGAGAGGCTCCGTACTGAGCGGCCATGAAGGCGCGCATCCCCCGGCCCAGCGCCTCCCGCTCGCCGGGTTCCATGGCCGCGAGCACCTCCGCCAGCGCGTCCGATCTGCTCGCTGCCACCTCGTCCAGCACCTGCCGCCCCCGCCGCGTCAGGTTCAGCTGCACCTCACGGCGCTTGTGCGGGTGCAGCACCCGCTCCAGCAGACCCGCCGCCTCCAGCCGGTCGCACAGCCGGCTGGCGGTCGGCGCTCCTATCTCCATGCCTTCCGCCAGAGCGGTGAGATTGAGCCCCGGCTCGGACTCCAGGATCCGCAGCGCCCGCAACTGGTGCGGGGAAAGCCGCAGGCTGGCCTCCTGACTCGCCTGCGACCAAAGGTTCGCCAGCCCGTCCACGGCGTCCGCGATCTCCAGCGCGAGAGACAGCGGATCCCCGCCCGATCCGCTCGCCCGGTCGTCTCCGGAATCGCTGAGACGAGTCACGAACCCATCACTTTCACCCATCGCCTGCCCATACGGGATGCCACCCTTATTCAAACGCGGTACCCGAAGCGTCGCCGTGCAAGCACCGCCGGTCGAGCCATCGTAGGAACTCGGACCAAACAGGAAAGCCCCTTCTCGCTCGGCCGAAAAGGCGGTGTCAGAGACTCAGCCCGACAACGTCACAAACATCACCATCCACTCACAGTCTGCAGCGGGCTCGAATCCTGACGAGCGTCCCGAAAGCCTGCCCCGACCTGGAGGATGCGCGTCCGCAGGAGGTCGAAGGAGGCTCGGCCATACAGAGTCAGACGGTGACGGCGTCAGATCCTGGGAAAGGGGCCGGCGAAGCCCTGCGTGGATTTCGGTGCGTCTTGCACGTGAGCTGCGGAGACTCAGATATGAGCCCGGATCTGCTTCACCGGATGGCCCAGCCGGTCCCCCAGAGCCATCAGCTCGTCCTCGCTGAACCAGAGGCGTTCGGGGTTCCAGATGGCGATCTCGAACCGGGCGAATCCACACGGCCAGTCGAAATCCAGCCTGTCGAGCGTGGTTTGCCCGCCACAGCACGGGGCCTCGATCGCGAGCGTGGTGAACCCGTCGTCGCAGTGAGCCTCAAGGAGGTCGCCCCACCACTCCGTGTCGATCGACGCCTGACACAAGGGGCAACCGATCCTCTCCAGGTTCGCCCCGCAGTCGACGGCCGTCACCACGTCGTGCCACGTCACCTCGATCTCCACGTCCACGCCGCCGGCCACCCCAGGGGCCAGGTCCTCGACGAGCGCGACGACGTCGTCGACCGCTTCACGGTCCGGCTGCCACTGCGGATCACTCGGAATGATCGACAGGACGTCATCGCTCACAGCTTCCCCACCTCGTCAGGCCGCCGACCAGCGCGGCGTCGCACGAGATGTTATCGATCAAATCCTGAGGGGCGGTCACACGCTGTATTCACTCGGCTCGTCTGCTGAGATGATCGCCTCCCACTTCAAGTCGGCGGGAGCAGGGGGTGTCGTGAGCGAATGGTCGCCGGAGGTGCTTGAGGTCCTCGAGGCTTCGGGATGGACGGCCGGCAGGCGGGTCGACACGGCTGGCTGGCGGTCCGTGTTCGAAGGTGCCGGCATCGTCATGCACGATGCTGCGGAGACGTTCCTCCAGGAGTTCGGCGGGCTGACCGTGAGCATCGGTGGCCCGGGAGTCAGCGCCGCCCGCGAGCCATTCGAGCTGGACCCGGAGCTGGCGTGGGGAGAAGAGGACCGGTTCTCTGAGTGGAGCGAGGTCCTGGGCAGAGAGCTCTTCCCTCTCGGTGAGCTCGATCACGGCCGGTTCTTTCTGGCTATCGATGAGCACAGTGAGATCTACCTCGTCGAGACCTGGGTCGCCAGCTTCGGGGCAATGCCGCATGCCCTGGAGAATCTGATCCTCGGCGTGATGCCCCGAAGGATCGACGAGGGACACGGTCAGCGCAATCAGCCCTGGTGACGGGGTCACTTGGCGAGCAGGACGCGCTTGTCGCCCAAGGCGTCCGCCATCCGGGCACCGGCCCGTCCCGTCGGCGCGAGACCGACCGGAACGAGCGTTGATCGCAGCCGCTCCGTGCGCCGACCGAACCGGCGAGTGAGTCCGGGCCGCGCGGGAGAGCAGGGTCGATGCGACGAGTTTCAGCCCGTTGAGAGTTGTTCAGCAGCCCCCTTCGGTCACACTGAACAACCAGGCTGGGCTGCGGTGTTGTCGGGGAGCGGGGAGTTCGGCGCATGGGGCGTCCTGAGAGGCCGGTCGATCCGAACGGGGGGCCGGTGCAGCGGTTCGCTTACGAGTTACGCAAGCTGCGGCAGGAGGCGGGCGGGCCCACCTACCGGGAGATGGCTCGCAGGGCCCACTACTCGGTGACCGCGCTGTCGCAGGCAGCCGCCGGAGAGCAGCTGCCCTCGCTCGCTGTCGCCCTGGCCTATGTGACGGCTTGCGGCGGCGACCTGGAGGAGTGGGAGCGGCGCTGGAGGGAGGCGAGCGAGGAGTGCGCCGCACGAGATGCGGAGGCTGATGCGGGGCAGTCGCCGTACCAGGGACTGGCGCGGTTCGAGCCGGACGACCACGACCGCTTCTTCGGCAGGGACGAACTGGTCGCCGAGGTGAGGCGGATGACGGCCGAGCACCGTTTCTCGGCGGTCTTCGGTCCGTCGGGCAGTGGGAAGTCCTCGCTGCTGCGCGCCGGGCTGATACCGGTGCTGCGCGAGCTCGGATCGGGACGCGTGGCGGCGATACGGATCCTGACTCCGGGCGAGCAGCCCCTGCGCACTCATGAGGCCGCTCTGCAGGCGAAGGACGCGGACGGTGACACCGTCATCGTCGTCGACCAGTTCGAGGAGCTCTTCACACTCTGTCGCGATCCGGCGCAGCGCGCTGGATTTGCAGACCGGCTGCTGGCCGCCCGAGAGCCGGACAGCCGGCTGCGGGTCGTCATCGCCGTACGGGCGGACTTCTACGGGCGTCTGGCCGAGCACCGTGCCCTGGCCGCGGCGGTGTCCGCTTCCAGCCTGCTCGTCGGGCCGATGAGCGCGGCCGAGCTGCGCGAGGTGATCGTCAAGCCGGCGCGGCAGGCCGGGCTGATCGTCGAGCGGGAGCTGACGGCTCGGCTGGTCCGGGAGGTGGAGGGCGAGCCGGGCGCGCTGCCGCTGCTGTCGCACGTTCTGCACGAGACCTGGCGCCGCCGCCGGGGGCGGGCGTTGACGCTGCAGGCGTACGAGGCAGCGGGAGGGCTGCACGGCGCGATCGCACAGACCGCGGAGAACGTGTACGTCTCTCTCACGCCCGAACACGCAGAGGTGGCCCGGCACATTCTGCTGCGGCTGGTCACGCCCGGCGAGGGCGCCCAGGACACCCGCCACCCCGCAAGCCGCGCCGAGCTGGACTTCGCGCCCGAGAACGTTGTCGACGCCGTCCTGGACCGCCTGGTCTCCGCCCGGCTGCTGACCCTGGACGACGAGACGGTGGACCTGGCCCACGAGGCCCTGATCACCGCCTGGCCCCGGCTGGGTTCCTGGATCGACGAGGCCCGTGAACGCCTGCTCGTCCACCGGCGGCTGACGGAAGCCGCCCACACCTGGGACGCCTTGGGGCGCGAGCCCGGCGCGCTCTACCGCGGGACGCGGCTCGCTGCGGCGAGCGAGCAATTGACGCAGGACGCGCTCACCTTCCTGGAGAGGGACTTCCTCACCGCGAGCCGCGCCGCCAGCGCCTCCGCGGTACGCCGTCGGCGCGGCGTGCTGGCCGCGGTGGCCGTGCTGGTCGTACTCGCCCTGGTCGCCGGCGTCACCGCGTGGCAGCAGAGCCTGACCAGCGAACGCCGTCACGTCGAGGCGGAGGCCCGGCGCATCGCCGCCGTCGCGGACGCGATGCGGTCCGCCGATCCGGCCACGGCCATGCGACTCAGCGTCGCGGCGTGGCGGCTGGCGCCCACCAGCGAGAGCCGATCCGCGCTGCTGAGCGCCATGGCCCAGCCGGAGCAGGACGTCTTTCCCATCCCCGCACCGCAGTCCGGCCGGGCTCTGAACCGGCTCACACCGGACGGACGCGCCCTGCTGACCGTCTCCGAACGGCGCGTGGTGGTGCGGGACATGCGCACCCATCGGCGTATCGGCTCCTATCCGGGGCCGGGCAGTCTGCTGTCGGAGACGGATCTGGATGTGGGAATGGATCCGAACTGGGACGTCAGTCCGGACGGGCGGATGCTGGCCCTGCCCGCGGAAGGAGGCGTCCGGCTGTGGGACGTCCGGGCCGGCCGGGTGAGTGCCGTCCTGCCCGCGGACACCGCGGTCTCGGCGCGCTTCGGCGCAGACGGGCACCATCTGACGGTTGCCGACTGGGACCGGGAGGAATCCCAGCAGGTGCAGGTCTGGGATCTGCGCAGCCGGCAGCGGCTGGTGAGTGTGCGCGCCCCCATACCGGAGGAACCACCCACCAGCATCAGTGCCGACGGCAGCACGCTCGCACTGTGCCGGGGCGTCCATCGCCTGGAGATCCGCGACCTTCGTACGGGGCGGATCCGTCAGCTCCCCTGGACCGACCGGGCCGCCCCCGTCGCCTGCCCCGACCAGGATCGGTACCCCGCCGGGATGTTCGCGTTGTCGCCGAGGGGTGACGTCCTGGCGGTCGTCGCTCCCGGTGGGGCGATCCGCCGCTGGGCGGTGAACGCGGGCCGTGAGCTGCCCCGGCTGAACCTCGAGGAGACCGCCGCCCTGCGGTTCAGCGCGGACGGTGACTTCCTTGCCGCCACCTCCGGCACGGAGATCGTGCTGTGGCGGCAGAGCCAGCCCGGCCGGCCCGTCTTCCGGTACCGGCTCATCGGCGAGATGAGCGTTCGCTTCGCTCTCACCCCGGACGCCGGCGCCCTACGGTACGTACGGTGGAGCGGCACCTCCGTCACCACCCTCGACCTGAGGCCGTTCACCCGCGCCGACTGGCAGCGGTATGCCGCCGACCGGACCCTGCTGACCCGCGACGGTCGCACCGCGGCCGTGATCCTGCGGGCCACGGGCCGCACGGGCGTGCGCCTGATCGACACCCGCAGCGGCCGGACTCTCGCCGCACTGCCCGATCGGCCCTGCCCGCCGGCCGACAGCTCCTCAGCCCCCGGCACGACCGACGGCTCCTCGGCCTCCGGCCCGGTCGACGAGGCATCGGCCCCGCCGGGGGCAGATCCCTCGGACTGCTCGGAGCTGATGGCGTTCAGCCGCGACGGCCGCCGCCTGGCCTATGTGCGGGTCTGGGGATACCCCGGGTCTCGGCAGCGGATCACCGTCTGGGACATCGCGGCACACCGCCGGGTGGCCTCCCTCGACGCCGGCCGGGCGATCGACAGCGAGGTCACCGGAGTGGCGTTCGGCGCCGACGGCCGGAGTCTGCTGCTGACCCGGTCCTCCGACACCTCGACCCTGGAGCGCTGGAACCTGAGCACCGGCACAAGGACGAGCACCCGTCCCGGCCCTTCGGGCGCGATCCTGGACACACGCCCTGACGACGACCTCCTTGTCTCCAGTGACAACGAGGTCGCCGAACTGCGCACACGACGGGTGCGCCCGTTGATGCTGAGCGACAGTGACATTCTCTTCGCCGGGACGTTCAGTGATGACGGCACCCGCTTCGCCGTCGGCGACATCACCGGACGCGTCACCGTATGGGACGGCGATCTGCGTCACCGGCTCGGCGTGATCAACGGCGCCTACACCGGAGAACGCGAGACCGAGCAGCAGGCCGTGGTCGCGCTGGCCTTCTCCCCCGACGGCCGCACCCTCGCCGTGGCGGGCGCGTCCGGCTCCGTCCAGTTGTGGGACGTCGCCTCCGGGCGCCGCCTGGGCTCCCAGTTGCCCGCGTCCGGGCAGGACGTGCACGCCCTCGCCTTCTCCGAGGACGGGGGGAGCCTGTACATCTCCGGCACCCGGGTTCCCGTCGACCGCATCGACCTGGAGCCCGCCCGCCTCGTCCGCCGCGTCTGCGCACGCCTCGGCTCGGGACTGTCGCGGTCGGACTGGCAGACGTATCTGCCGGACGTCTCCTATCGGAAGACGTGCTGACCCCGTCCGGCCTCGGCAGAGAGTGCTCCAGCCCGCCCGCAAGCGGTCCTCCGGCCGCTGAACTGGCCGTACGTCTTTGTTCATTGTGACGGAAGGGGGCTGCTGAACAACCGCGCGGGGCGTGGACTTGAGGCATCGGAGACATCCGGTGCACCAAGACCTCACGGGGGAGGACATGAACGCACGAGCACGACAGCAGCACCGCAGGGCCTTGCGCCAGCTGTTCGTGGGGACGGCGCTGGCGGTCGTCGGTACGGCGGCGATGGTCGCCGTGACGCTGCCGATGAACGCGGCCGGCGACCAGGGAGCCGAGGCGGCGCGTACGGGGGTCGCGCCGTCGGCGACGGCGCCCGCCACGCCGCACGCTTCGCCTTCCGGCGCCGGGACCGCGACGGAGAGCGCGGACACGACCGTACGAACGACCGGGGCCGGTGTCGGTGCGGATCCGCTCACCGACGAGGAGATCGCCCGCGCCCGGCAGGCCGCCCTCGCCGGCGACCGGACGCTGCGCACGACGAGCGAGGACGTCCGGGGGCGGGACGGCACACCGCAGTTCCTCACCGTCGACCTGGGCGAGACGGCCGAGCACGGGGCGCGGCGGGCGGAGGTCCTCTTCTACGACTACCGGGACGACCGGGCGGTGAAGAAGACGGTCGACCTGGGATCGGGACGGGTCGTACGGACCCAGTCCGCCATCGGAGTTCAGCCGCCTCCCTCCCACCAGGAGTCCCGCGAGGCCCTGAAGGTGCTGCTCGCGAGCCCTCTCGGGGACGGCCTGCGGCAGGACTTCGAAGCCGCCACGGGTATGCCTGTCGGCGAAGGTGACCGGCTGGCGGTGCAGGGGCTGGTCTATGAGAGGCGCGGAACGGCCGGGCCCGCCGACTGTGACGGGGCGCACCGCTGTGTACGGCTGTTCACGCAGATCAAGGACGGGCCGTGGATCGACACCCGGCAGTTCGTGGTCGACCTGAGTGCCCGAGAGGCGCACCGGCTCCCGTGACGGCCACCCGGACCAGCGTCCCGCCCACCGAGAAGGACATACTCATCATGCGCAAGCTCGAAAGACTCACCCGGAACACGGCCTTCCTCGGCGCCTGTGCCGTGATCGGCGCCGGTGCTCTCCTCGCCGCCCCCACCGGTCAGGCCAAGGGCGCCGAGAAGACCGCGCCGTCGGCCCCCGCCCTGCCCTGCACCGGCGACTCGGTCATCAGCAAGAAGCTGTCCGGCGGCACCACTTGGCGCATGTGCTGGCGCAACAGCCCCACCGCCGGGCTGATCCTCACGCACGTCACCTACCAGCCGCGCCACGAGAGCAAGCCCATCGAGGTGCTCGGCCGGGCGGCACTGGCGCAGATCAACGTGCCCTACGACGACGGTTCCTACGAGTGGAACGATGTGACCGAGCAGTTCTTCGGCGACAACACGCTGCCGTTGAAGCCGGCCGACTGCCCCGGCGGCACGCTCAGGAGCCTTCGCGTCCCCGACGAGGACACGGGCCGGCCGCGCACGGTCAAGGGCCTGTGCGTGACGACCCAGCCGCGCGGATTCGCGTACCACGGCCACAGCGGGGACGTCGAGGAGCACCCCGCCCGCACGGACTCCGCGCAGGGTCAGGAACTGGTCGTCTACACCGTCAACAAGATCGGCTACTACCACTACGTCAACCAGTGGAGCTTCTCCGACGACGGCACGATCACCCCCAAGGTGGGCGCCACCGGCAACCTCTCGCCGGGTGACTTCAACGCCTCGGACAGCACGGGCTGGCCCGTCGGGAAGAACGGTGCGGCGAAAGCCCTCAGCCACCAGCACAGCGTCCTGTGGAAGCTCGACTTCAAGCCGGACGGTTCCTGGAAGTCGAAGGTCGAGCGGTACGACACGAAGCCGAACGGCACGGACACCGAGAGGGGGATCGGCAGGCTCAAGACGACCCGCACGCAGCACACCAAGGAGTTCATGGGGGACAACGCGAGCGACCGCTGGTGGCGCGTGGTCAGCACCGCCGGGCGGAACAAGGACGGCCACGCCCGCTCCTGGCAGCTCGTCCCCTCGCACTCCGACCGGTATCCGCGGCACGCCTGGACCCGGCACGACCTGTATGTCACCCAGTACCGGGACTGCGAGGTCTTCGCGAGCGGCAACGTCGCGCAGCACCCTGGAGCGCCCTGCAAGGACGACGTCGCGAAGTTCGTGTCGGGCGAGACCCTCAAGCGTCCCGTGCTCTGGGTGAACGTCGGCTTCCACCACATCGCCCGTGACGAGGACCAGACGCCCATGCCCGTGCACTGGCAGGGCTTCCAGATCATCCCGCGCGACGCGACGGACATGAGCCCGCTGACTCCGGACCGTCTGTACCGCCCCGAGTTCAACGGCCACAACTGACTCCGTGTTGGCTGCCCATCCCGGTCCGCAGGACCGGGATGCCCCACCCCGTGTCGGGCGTGTCGGTCGCCGTGACCGCGGCCCTGCTCCGTCGGGTGCGGTGGCCGGGGCGGCAGTGCCTTCACTTCTGCCCGCACACCCTTCGGTAGGGCACGTCCGGCAGATACGTACGCCACTGGGACCGTGTCAGCCCTCCTTCGGCTCGGCGGCACGCCGCTTCGGCCACGTGGTCGGGGTCGACGGTGTACCGCTGGAGGGGCACATGGCGGCCGGCCGCGAACAAGGTGCCGCCGTCCGGGGAGAAGGCGAGGGACTCGATGTCGTCACCGGCGGTGGGCAGGCCGACGCCCAGAGGGCGGCGGGAGGAGACGTCCCACATTCTCAGGGTGCCACCGGCGCCGGCGGCCACCAGGAGGGAGCTGTCCGGGGAGAAGGCCAGCGCGGTCGTCGAAGACTGTGGGGCGGAAGGGCCGTTGAGGGAGATGCCGCCGGACAGGATGCCCAGTGACGTACCCCGCCGGGCGTCCCAGAGGGTGATGCGGTCGTTCATGTCGAGCAGGGCCACCGTGTCGCCGTCCGGGCTGATCGCGGCCACGAGGTGGGTGTCGAGCGTGACCTTCCTCGCGGGTCGTCCGACGGTGCGCATCAGCGTCCCGTCGTCGAGCAGGAGCACGCGGCCGTCTGCCGAGATCGTGCTGACGGAGCTGACCTCGCCGAGGGCCTCGGCCTCTGCCGGGCCTGTGACGCGCCGCAGCCTGCGGCCGTCGTCGGCATTCCACACGGTCAGGGTCGGCCGGACTCCGTCGGAGATGGTCAGCTCCCGGCCGTCCGGACTCAGTGCGAAGTCCCACATGCTGTCGACGGGCATGCGTACGGTGCTCAACCGGCGGTGCCGGACCGTGTCCCAGACCGTCACGCGGGTGAAGGTCATCCCTTCGTCTCCCCAGCTGTAGGCGAGGCGGCGTCCGTCCGCGCTCAGTGACACCTCGGAGGTGGTCCACGGATCGTCCTCCTGGGCTACGGGTACTCCGGACACCTCCGACCGCAGCCGTCCGGTCCGGGTGTCGTACACGGCGAGGTGCCCGGTACCCGCGCCTCGCCCCCTCAGGACTGCCACGGTGCTGCCGTCGGCGCTGAGCACCGCTGCCGCGGCCGTCTCCCGCTGCCAGGAGGCCCCCACCACCCGGCTGATGTCGACGCTACGAACGACACCGGCATGACGCGTCCCTCGCACCACGTAGCGGAGCACACCTGCGCGGACGTCGAAAGCGAGTTGCTCCGGCACGCGATCGGTCAGCTCATGGCGGAGGACGGGGACATCCGACCTCTCAGGACTCCACACCAGGATCGCGCCGTCGCTGACGCCTGCGACGAACCGTCCGTCCTCACTGAGGACGTAGTGGGCCACGGACCCGTCGTCGATGTGGGTGAGCTGCTTGCCTGAGGCGGTGTTCCAGCGGCGCAGGCCGTCCGGGCCGTGCACGGTCAGGACACGTCCGTCCGGTGCCATCTCGAGGGTGTCCTCCGGCCCGCACACCGGCCGAGGGGACCAGTCGACGCCGCGGCTGCGCTGCGTGCGCACATCCCACAGACGTAGTCCTTTGGGCGTGCAGACGGCGAGAGTCCTGTTGTCCGCCGTGATGTCATAGGCGGCCGTGTCCCCGTCGGGCAGGGTCGTCTGGACGAGGCGCCGTCCGCTCCTCGTGTCCCACACCTGCAGCCGGTCACCGCCCTGCGAGCTCCACGCGCGCCCGCTGGAGCTGAATCCCTGGGAGACGACGATGCCGTCGGCCACGCCGCTTCCGGACTCCGCTTGCCCTGTGCCGAAGTCGGCCTGGTCGGGCAGCGTGGCCGATTCCAGCTCCCACGCGGGGTCGGGCACACCGGGCCCGTGGAAACGCTCCGCGAGGACGTCCCACAGGCGCAGTGTTTCCGCCTCGACGTCCTGGACGATCAGATAGCGCCCGTCCGGGCTGACCGCATCTCCCGGTTCGCCGGAGGGCGACCGGTGGCTGCTGAGCTGCCGGCGGGTGCGCAGGTCCCACCGGGTGATGCCGTCGGGCCCGTCGAGGGTGATGAGCGTGCGGCCGTCGGGGCTCAGAACATAGCCGTCCACCGTGCCCGCGCGGGGCGGAGTGAACGGGGGCAGTTCGTTGTGGCCCAGCGCACCGAGGAGCGCGGAGCGGGTCTCCGGCCCCGGGTCCAGGCGCCACGCGGCGACGGCAAGCCGCAGGGAGAGGCCGGGGTCGGAGGAGCGCAGGGTCTCGGCCGCGGTGGCGGCGCGGCCGGCGGCGGTCTCCAGCCGGCGGCGATCTGAGGTGCGGTTCTGCTGCCAGGCGACGACTCCCGCGACCAGGGCCAGCACGAGCAGCACCGAGACCGAGGCGGCCCAGCCCTTCAGGCGCCGTCGTTCGCGGGCGACGGCGGAGCGGCTGGCGGTGAGGAACTCCCTCTCCTCCGCGGTGAGATCCGCGGCCGCCTGGGGTTCGGTGAAGATCTCCTCGGCCTCCGCCAGACGCGCGCCCCGGTACAGAGCCCCGCTGTCCCGCTCCAGTTCCTCCCACGCCTGGGCCGCTTGGGTGAGCCGTCGCAGGGCGTGCAGCCGGCGCCGGTCCTCCTCGATCCAGCCGTGCAGCCGGGGCCAGGAGGTGATGAGCGCCTCGTGAGCCAGGTGCACGGTGCCGCCGTCCAGGGTGACGAGCCGGGCCCGTGCGAGCCGGTCCAGGACGGCGTCGGTCTGCTCCGGACCGTCCGCTCCCGCCGTGCGCAGCTCGGCGCGGTCCACGGGACGGCTGGTGTCCGCGGTTCCCTCACCCGGCGCGATCAGCCGCAGCAGGATGCGCCGTACCGCGGCCGCCTGTACGGGGGTGAGCTCGCCGTACAGTTTCTCGGCCGTCTGCGCGACGGCGCCCCGCACGCCGCCCGCCGCCTCGTACGCCTCCAAGGTCAGCATGCGGCCCGACCGGCGGCGCCAGGTCTCCAGCAACGCGTGCGACAGCAGCGGCAGTCCGCCCGGCTCGCCCGCCACCTCGTCCAGGAGCCGCGCGGTCAGCGCCCGCTCGACGGTCAGACCCCGTGCGGCGGCGGGCCGCACGATCACTTCCCGCAGTTCCTCGCGGCCGGGCGGCCCCACCGGTATCCCGGCCTCCCGTACGACCTCGACCAGGGCGGGGTGTTCCAGGCAACGGCTGTAGAAGTCCGCGCGGACACCGAGGACGACGCGCAGCCCGCCGGCCGGTTCCCGGGAGGTGAGCAGCAGGTCGATGAACTCGGCGCGCTCGGCCGGGTCCGTGCAGAGGGTGAACACCTCCTCGAACTGGTCGACCAGTACGAGGGTGTCGCCGGGTCCGTCGGCGGGCCGCAACCGCTCGGCGTGGGTGCGCACCGGGTGCGCGCCGGGCGTCAGGATGCGGATCGCGGCGAGCGGCGTGTCCGGTCCGGCGCCCTCGCTGAGGCGGGGGATCAGCCCGGCGCGCAGCAAGGACGACTTGCCGCTGCCGGACGGGCCGAGCACCACCACACTGCGGTGGGCCCGCACCGTGTCGAGCAGGCTCTCGATGAGCTGGTCGCGTCCGAAGAAGACATCGGCGTCCCCGGGTTCGAACCGCATCAGGCCCCGGTACGGCGACTCCTCGGCGTTGGCGTCCTCCCGCGGGACGGCGGCCAGTTCCTCGGCGACGCCCCGCCAGCGTTTCTCCCACACGTCCGCGTCGCCGTCGCAGGCCGCCGCATAGGCGAGGGTGACCGCAAGCGTCGGCAGCTTCTCCCCCGCGGCCGCCTGTGACAGCGCGGCAGCCGAGTAGCCGCTGCGCTGGGCCATCGCCCGGTACGTCGGCGCGCCCGCCTCGGCGCGCAACGCCCGTAAGTCCGCCGCGAACCGCTGCACCGGACCCGCGTCCGGGTCCAGCGGCTTCTCCTTACGCCCCACCCCGGTCCCCTCCACTCCCGCGCCGGCCCCGCCAGCTTCTCTCCCCGCGGCCCCACCTGCGCCGGTTCCCCCGCCCTGCTGACGGTGCTCCGACAACGCCACCCGGCGCAGCCCACCGTAGAACCCGCCCCCAGCGACTGGCAAAGCGGCGCTGCCACGCCCGCCTGCGTGTGGGGCGGTCCCTCGACCAGGCCCTTCTCGACGCGTCGTCGATGCGAGGGCGGCATAAGAGCTCTCGATGCCGATCTTCCGTGGGTTCAGGACACTGCAGGCTCCGACTCACCAGCTCATGGACCCGGTGGCGATACTGCCCCGTGACGCGAGGCGGGCCGCCGTGTCGCTAGCCTGTGCGGGTGACACGTACCGATGATCGACAGTTCCCCGCCGCGCTCGCCGCTGTGATGGCCGTGCCGTTCGACTACGCGGGCGGTGACGGGGTCGACTTCGAACCCTTCGAGGCATTCCTGTCCGCCGAGGAGACCACCGACTGGTTCCGGGCCTGGACGGGAAACGACGAACTGGACGGCGACTGCTTCCGCATCTTCGGTCAGGACGGCTCGGGCGGGTATGCGGCGTTCTGGCTGATCCGCCCGAACCAGCCACTGGCCGATCAGCCCGTTGTCTTCCTCGGGTCCGAGGGGGAGACCGGTGTCGTAGCGCGTGATCTCGGCGACTTCCTGTGGCTACTGGCCGACGGTTTCGGCCCCCGGGAAGCGACCAGCTCCTACGAGCCTGACTGGACCCCGCGCCCCAACCCCGATCTGGTGGCCATCGCCGAGCGGTTCGCACCGGGCCGGCGCCGGTCAGCCGCCGGCGTGGTCGAGCTGGCCACCCAGGAGTTCCCCGAATTCGACGACACGATCATGGAGCTCTGCCGCTGAATCTGTGCCGGAGATCTCCGGCATCGAGCCAAGAGCGAGGGTATCGAGGTCGCTCGTTACGAAGTGTTCGGTGCCCGCGCAGTAGGCCGACCCAGCGGTGAGGTACTACGCGCGGTGCCGCCGACCACGCAGGTCACCCCGTTTCCCTGTCATCCGGGCACATTCCCCCGGTGGCGCTGAACGAGTGGACTTCCGCGGACGGCTGCGCGAGCGGAGATCCGCGGCGGGGCCGCTGATGATGATGTTGCCGTCTGATGCCCCCGATCCGACAGAGGCACCTGACATGCGACGACGTACCCCCTCCCGCCGACTGCTCGCCACGGCCCTGCTCGCGGTCTCGATGCTGACCCCCATGGCGGTGGCCCCCGCCACGTCGGTGCACGCCGCGGGCGTCGACCGGGCCGAACGCGCCGGTCTCGCCGAAGGCGTCGGCCACTCCCATGAGAAGGGCTGCCCGCCCCACGGACTGCCGCCGAGCTGACCACCCGGCTGGACCGGGCGATCCAGGGCGTACGCCGCCAGGCCCGCATTCCGGGCGTCGTCGTGGGGCTGTGGATGCCGGGGAAGGGATGCTACGTCCGTGCCACGGGCGTCGCCGACATCGCCAGCCGCAGGCCGATGACCACGGACGTGTTCGTACGGATCGGCAGTGAGACCAAGACCTTCACGGTCACCGCGCTGCTGAAGCTCGTCGACGACGGCAGGGTCGGCCTCGACGACCCGATCTCCAAGTACGTCCATGGCGTGCCGAACGGCCACCGCATCACCCTGCGCCACCTCGCCGAGATGCGCAGCGGCCTGTACCCCTACACCTTCGACACCGACTTCCAGCGCGATCTGCTGAGCGACCCGACCCGCTCGTTCACCCCCGAGGAGGTACTGGCCTACGGCTTCAAGCACAAGAACACGTTCAAGCCGGGGCAGCAGTTCCAGTACTCCAACACCAACCTCGTCCTGCTCGGTCTGGTGGTCGAGTGGGTCACCGGCCATCGACTGGCCGACGTCATCGAGCGGCGCGTGCTGCGCCCGGCGCGTCTGCGTCACACGCTCTTCCCGCAGGGTGCCGAGTTCCCCGAGCCTCACCCGCGCGGGTACACCGACCAGACCCTCAGCGGCGAGGTCGCCGACGCCACGGACTGGAACCCCAGTTGGGCCTGGGCCGCCGGAGCGATGATCTCGGACCTGCACGATCTGCGCCGCTGGGCGAGGATCGTCGCCACCGGCACGCTGCTCAGCCCCGAGACCCAGCGGGAACGGCTCAGAATGCTCCCGACCGGCGTTCCGGGCACCCGCTATGGCCTCGGCATCTTCGAGAGCGGCGGCTGGATCGGCCACAACGGCTCCATTCCGGGGTACGAGACCGTGACCGTCCATCTGCCCTCCAAGAAAGCGACGTTGGTGGTCATGCTCAACACCGACATCACCTACCAGGGTCAGGAACCGTCGTCACTGGTCGCCCGCGCAGTCACCGAGATCGTGACACCGAACCACGTCTACGACTGTCCCAACCCTCTGACCTGAGGCGCCCGAGTGGAGCACACGGGTGAGGTCGCCGGGGGTCACGGTGGCCCCCGGCGAGGGCGGCGAGCTGCACCTGTCGGCGTACTTGCCGACGTGCTCATAGGAGGACGAGATGAACGTGCTCAGCCGAGCATGTGTGAGACCGGGTGCGTCGACGCGTGCGACGATCGCGTGATGGAGCGCCCTGGCCCTCTGCTGCGTCGTCGCCTGTTGCTCGAGTCGCTGGCCGTCATGGCTGCTGATCCCCCGTGCCCAGTTGCCTGGTTGGACAAGCACGGTGTGGTGACGGATGAGATCGCCATGGATTCGGCGCCCGCGGTTGCTCAGTCTCGCCGGCGTACAGCAGAATCGAACGATGTCCCGATCAGTAGGCGCGCACACCGCCGACCCGTGCCCTCGATGCTTGGTCGAGGCGGTCCGCCCGGGCAGTCCGACGACTGATGCGGGGCGCGATGTGGTCGGCTATCACTGCGATGCCTGCGCGCACAGGTGGTCCCGGCCCTTCGAGACCGAACTGGAGCTCCACGACACCGTCAGGGTGGACCTCCCGGACGCCACGCTGTACGGCAGCGTCTGGCAGGTGGAGCCCGACCGCGTCCAAGTACGTGGCGAGCGCGGCAACTGGCTGCGGTGGGTGGAACGCTGGCGAGTCATCGTCTACTGACTTCCCGGCCCATCCTGTCTACGACTGCCCCGGCGGGCGAACCCCACGCGTTCCACTGACCCAGCGCAATGGTGGTTTCGTGGATGCAGGCACCTTGGCCGCCCTGGAACGTGCCCGCATTCTCAGCGCTCCGGCTCCTGTGTGGACGAGGCAGGTCAGCGTGGATCACCCCGTACTTTCCCCCTCATCCGAGTCCCCCGCCATGCGCTACGCCGTCTGTGCACGAGCCCTGCTGGGACCGTCTGCCGGACAGCACCTTCGATGAAATCCACTCGACGAGGACCCACCGTAAAGGGGACGGTGAACGCATGACGTCGGCCGAGGCAGCAGCCATCGGTCGGAAACGCCCCCAAGTGCCCCCGTGGGTCACCCCTCCCCCACCCTCTCGTTGTCCAAGTCCCAGCAGATAGGCGCAACACCGATGCCACGCTTCGATCAGTACACCGGCCACAAAGACGACATCAGCGTGGATGCCGGTCCCGTCCGCCCTGGCATGGATCTGTCGACGTTCGCGACCACCATCCGGGCCGACGTCGAGCGGATCATGAACATCGAATTCGGCGTCAGCGAAGAGTGCACCACGCCAGGCAACTTCCTGTTCTGGTTCGAGAACGACGACCTCAGCATCAGCCTGCTGGTGGCCGAACCGGAGGTGGAGGAAGAGCCGTTCGACAATCTCTGGGCGTGCATCGAGCCGATCTCCAGATCGACCGAAACAGCAACTTGGGAACTGGCGGAAAAGGTGTATCGCGGTCTGAACTCTCTCGGCTCATATCTCCTGGCAGCGTTCGACAACGGCGGCGCACTGATAGAAGCCAACTTCGTCCCCGGTGAAGAGAGATGACACCGATCCGCCCCGGGCCTCGGTAAAGGTCTGACGGAGGGAATCCGGGCGTGGACGCGTGCCATCACTCCTGTCGGCAGACGGGAGCTCAAGCCGCCGCGGAGCGGAACGTACTCGGACTCAGGCCCTTGTGGCGTTTGAACGCGGCGCTGAAGCCGAAAGCGTCCGCATAGCCGACAGACCTTCCGATCTGGGCGATGCTGAGGTCGGTGTCGGTCAGCAGCGTCTCAGCCTCGTCCATCCGGCATTCCGTGAGGTAGGCGAGGGGCGGGCGGCCCATGAGCTTGGTGAAGCGCTTGGCGAACAGCGCTCGGGAGACGCCGGATCGAGCGGCCAGCGAGGCCACCGTCCATGCCTCGGCGGGCCGGTCGTGGAATGCCTGCAGGGCGGGGCCGAGGACCGGGTCGGTGAGGCCCCGGTACCAGCTGGGCGCGTCGGCGCCGGCCCGGTCGAACCAGCTGCGCAGCGTGCACACCAGAGCCCAGTCGAGGAGCCGGTCCATCAGCGCCTGCGAACCGGCCGAGAGACGGGCCGCGTCGGCGGCGGCCGTCTCCAGCCAGGCACAGACCTGGACGTCCTCCCTCATCACCAGGACAGGCGGCAGGGCACGCAGAAGCCGCTCGTGACGGTGGCCCGAGGCGCGGTAGGCGCCCACGATCAGCGCGGTCGCCTCCTGCGCGTCGGTACCCCAGTGGATACCGCCGAGTTCCTGCCCGGTGCACCCCGTGTCCCTGGTGAAGCAGGCGATCTCGTACGCGGCATGAGAGCTGCGCAGGGATGCGGGACGGTCCGCGAGATGGAACGGCGCGGGGCCGCGCACGATGGCGGTGTCACCCACGCCCACCGCTCGCTCGGTGCCGTCGGGCAGCAGCAGGGTTCCCCCGCCGCGCAGCACGGTGATCATGGTGAGGGGTGTGTCGTCGGCGAAGCGGATCGTCCAGGGTGCCGTCAGGACGGCGTGGGTGACGACCGAGCCCTCGGCCCGTATGCCGCTGAGGAGCGAACTCAATGGGTCCACGGAACACATCGTAGACGATCTCCTATGTTTCTGAGCGTTTCTCCCATGGATCATCTACGTCGCCACGGCTGTACTGGAGTCATCGCATCGACCGAGAACAGCCGGGAGACACCGTGACGCAGCACGACAGCCATGCCAGGACAGCCCTTGTGGTCGTCGCACACCACCGCACCGATTCCCTCACCGCGCACACGGCCCGCCGAGCCGCCGCCCGGCTCGAGGCCGCCGGATACCGCATCGACCTGCTCGACCTGCACGCCGAGGGGTTCGACCCGCGGATGAACACGGCGGACCAGCCGGACTGGGGCAACAGGGAGAAGGCGTACTCGGACGAAGTGCACGCCCATATGCGGCGCATCCTCGACGCCGATGTCGTCGTCGCCGTCTTCCCCGTGTACTGGCAGAGCGTGCCCGCCATCCTCAAGGGCTGGATCGACCGCGTATGGAACTACGGGTTCGCCTACGGGCGCAGCAAGCCCCGCCTGGCCGGCAAACGCATCCTGTGGCTGGGCCTCGCCGGCGCCACTTCCGACGATCCCGTCGTGGAGGGCATGCAGACCGTCCTCGAGACCACTCTCAGCGAAGGCATCGCCTACTACTGCGGCTTCTCCCAATCCACCGTCGGCCTCCTCACCGACGCCGAGGAGCGCCCGCAGCGCGTGGACGCCGAAGGCAACCTCCTGGTCGGCGAAGCGGTCCAGGGCGCGGAGCGAGAAGCGCAGTACGCCGATCTCGACCGGCGTGCAGGGGAGTTCGTGGAGAAGTTCGCCGCCGGGGAGCTGGTGGCGGCCTGACCACTGCCGCGCCGCGGGCCGGGGCGGGGCCGCGGGGGCCCTCGCTCCAAGCGGCGGTGGTCGAAGCCGCGGCGGACGGGGCTTGTCCTGTCGCAGGACGGCCACGTCCGCCACCGGGTCAGCGGTCATCACGAGGGAACTTCAGTAGCCTTGCCGGGAATCCGCCACCGAGGCGATGGGGGCCCCTTGTGTTCAACGCCGCAGCATTAGCCATCTCGATCTTTTCCCTCCTCGTGTCAGGCGTCATCGCATGGAGGCAGCTGAGGTCGTCCCAAGGCGCGAACGTTCTCTCGATCATCCTGGACGGATTCCAGGAGACAAGGACAGCTGAGTTCTCCGAATCAATCGAGTACGTTCTCTACCATTTGACTTCGGCGCACCCTGAGCGCATCTCCTACGTGGATCTTCCGGAGCCTGCGAAGCAACACGTCCGCCGTATCGGACTCTTCTACGACGATCTGGGGAAACTCGTCGCCCATGGCCTCGTCGATGAGCGTCTCGTCATCGGTTCCTATGGACGAAGCGTTCTCCGAGCCTGGGCCGTGTTGTTCCCCTACGTTCGCGCGGAGCGCGAGAAGCATCGGAGACTGGCCATGCCCTACTTTGAGGATCTCGCGTTCAGGGCGAGCAAGCGGTCGCCCGAGGATGTCCACCGGGAACTGGGGATGAAAAGGTTTCCCGTCTCCGAGGCGATGGCGCGGGAGATAGGTCCTCCAGCCGAGGCAGACTGACAAGCCTCCACTTTTCTGGTGGCGCCCGGCGAGAGCGTCCTTATGGCGGATGGCGACCGGCGCTCGGCCGGTTGGGCGGCTGGCCGGCGTCACTGCCCGGGCTCGCCCGCCGTCTGCGGCAGCAGATGGCCCAGTGTCTGACCGGTCACGGATGCAGCGATGAGTTTTCGCGGCCTGGAGAGTCTCATCACCGTTGTCGACAACCCAGGAGGAGCACGTGGCTCAGCTGCTGAGAGTGCAGAACTTCAACGTCTCGAGTGACGGGATCGGTGCCGGTGAGGACCAGAGCCTTGAGAGTCCGTTCGGCCACGCCGTCGACCCGGCGAGGCTGTTCGCCTGGGCCGGCGCCACGGCGAGCTGGCCCATGCGCACCGAACCCGGAGGGAGCCGGGGACTCGACGACTACTTCACGCGGGACTACGCGCGCAACATCGGTGCCGAGATCATGGGCCGCAACAAATTCGGGCCCCAGCGCGGGCCCTGGACCGACTATGAGTGGCGCGGCTGGTGGGGCGACGAGCCCCCGTTCCGCACCCCGGTGTTCGTCATGACGCACCACAAGCGTCCTTCGTTCACGCTCTCCGACACCACGTTCCACTTCGTCGACGGCGACCCGGCCACGATCCTCGAGCAGGCGCGGGAGGCGGCACAGGGCAAGGACGTCAGACTCGGCGGCGGGGTCACCACCATTCGGGAGTTCCTGGACGCCGACCTCGTCGACACCATGCACGTCGCGGTCTCGCCGCTGAAGCTCGGGTCCGGACTACGGCTCTGGGAGTCACCCGATGAACTGCTCGACCGGTTCCACCTGGAGGTCGTGCCCAGCCCGAGCGGCGTGACGCACCACCTGTTCTGGCGCAAGTGACCGGACCGCAGGGCTGGCCCCGGTTGGCTGTATTGCCTCCTGGGCTGCCCTGGGGGAAGGCCAGCCGGTGGGAGTCGGTTCCGGTCTGGACGACCGCGCCGTTCGACGTCAGGCGTTCGACGATGGCCGCGGTTCGTCGGAAACGACGGTGACGCTGTTCTTCTCCTCGCCCGCGGTCAGAACCTGAAGAAGCAGCTCAGCGCCGTGATGGCCCAGATCCATGCAGCCGAGCTCGTGGACGCGCAAAAGACCGACGCGGCCGTAACGGGCGATGGTCTTGTTCAGCTGTTTCTCGTCGGCGGCCCCGACGAGCTAGTTCAAGGGAAGCAGGGCAAGCCTGGCGAGCAGCTGCCGTCGGCGGCCGGACCGCACGCTCGTTCGGTGCTCGGTGGACCGCTCCCGCTCCTACGAGCGCCCGTGCACCTTCCGCAGGATCTCCTTGCGGAGCCTCACGCGATCGGAGTCCCTTCGGAAGCGAATACCCTTCTGTCTCTCTACCGCTTCAGCCAACCTTCTGGCCTGGCCCCCGTCGAGTTCGTCGACCATCTGCAACGCGAGCCGCATGGCGTGGTACTGCTCGAAGGGTGAGCGCGGGTGCCAGATAGCGGCGAGGGCGGCTTCGAAGTTCCGCAGTTCCGGCTTGGCCTGCATCATCGCCAAGGCGGTAATGCGCTGTTCATCAGTACCTTCCCGCAACCACCGCAAGACCTCGGCCGCCTCGAAGGACTGCTCCCGTGCCAAGCTGCGCGCCCGCGCAATCACCTCTTCCAGCGCCTGGGTGCGTGCCGCGCCGGGCCGCATGGATCCGCGCACTGAGCCGTAGTCGGCGGCGAGGGGGCCCGCAGCATCCAGCAGAGTCCTCGCCTCAGCACGCAACCGACGAGCCATGGCAGTGTCACCCAGACGGTCGGACTCCTCCGCCAGCGCGAACCTCTCCGCCGCGGCGGCCCGAAGCCGCAGAGTGGCTCCTCCGAACTCCAGGCTCTCGACATGACTGCCCAGCAGAGAAAGGAGGAGCAGGACACCCCCGAACACGATCAACGCCGCTGCGCCGGTCCCGCTCTCGGTCGCGAAGACCGCAAGGGCCCCCAATCCGAATGACCCCACGCCCAGCACCACCGCGAGCGTGCGCAAAGCCGGCGTGAACCAGACGGTCGTGGCTCTCGTCCTCACCGGCCTCTCCGCATCTGTCGGGATGCGTATGAAAATACCGGTAAACCAGGTCATAGCCGATCAGCAGCCACTTCGTGTCGGGCTGCTCAGGGTGACCACGCCGCCGATTCTCAGGACGCCCTGCGCCACGAACAACTGGGGGTGGGCCAGGATCCAGAGGGAGACCTCCGCCGAGTTGGTGCCAGAGGAGGTACCGGCACCGAACAGGAGCGGGTCGCCATGGCCCACCGGGTGCCGGCTGACCGACCGCATCCGCTGCGCCGCGGCGGCACGAGGCCAATTGGTTTGAGGCCGTGGTCGTTCCGCTCAGCCGAGCCGGTCGGGCAGCGGTGCGAGGCGGTAGTTGGCCCAGATGAAGTTGTCCATCTGGTGCTGGTCGCCGCTGAGGTTGACGACCCGGTCGACCTTGCCGTCGGTGTCGAAGTGCCAGACGAGTGCCCAGAGAGTGTCGACCTTGCCGGTGCCTTGGGTTGTCCAGCCACGGTGGATGTCGACGACGTACTCGTCGTTCGTCCCGAAGAAGATCGGTTCGGCCTGGAAGCCGGCCTTGGCCAATTGGTCGAAGAAGCTGACGACCTCGGCGATGCCTCGCTTGGTCCCGGACAGGGGGTGGCGCCCGGGGATCGACCACTCGATGTCCTCGGCCAGCACCGCGCTCATGGCCTCGAGGTCACCTGAGGCGTAGGCGGAGAAGAACTGCTGGACGGCGGTTGTCTTCGAATCGTTCGCAGATGTCGACATACCTGCCAACCTGTCATGGCGGTGACCGTCTGGTGTAGCGGGACCGGCTGCACCAAAGTCTGCAGGAAGTTGCAACAGACATGCGCCCAGCGGGTGTCCGGCTCCGCCACCCACGCGGGCGCCTCGCCTCGCCGAGACGGCGGGACCGTGCCTCATCGCGTTCCAGAGGGACACGGCCTTGATCTTGCGCTCGCCGGAGCAGCAGAGTGCGGCGGGGCGGCCTCGCGTTGAGGGCCACCTGCGGGTGGTGAGCCTGACCGGCGCGTAGGGGCGGATCCGTCCGAGCAATGGACCTGAGACGCCTGGGTGGGCGATGGATCGCCGTATGTCGACGTGCGTGCGCTGTGGTGCAGATCGGCCCGTGACCCGATGCGGATGCGTGTGGCCCCCTGCCTCAGAATGATCATCGCGGTCCGCGGTCGCGGGTTGAGGCAGCATGTGTGAGGAGAGTCGTGGAAGAAGTCATCCAGCACATCCGGGAGACCCGCTGGCCCGACGAGGCCCCGCCCGAGCTCCCCGACGAGCAGCTCCTCGCGCGACTCGAAGAGGAACACGGCATTCAGTTGCCCGCCGGCCTCCGGGAGTTCCTGCTTCATGTCGGTGACGTCGAGCGCCGCCGCCTGGACCCCGTCACCGTCACGGACGAGGGCCGGCACACGCACCTGCCGGAGCTCATGAACATCGCCTGGGCCCAGGGCGTCCCGCGCGACCTGATCGTGCTGTGCGAGGACGAGGGCGACTTCTATCTTGTCCGCCCCGACGGCGCTGTCGTCTTCTGGTCGTGCATCGGCACCGGCGGCTTCACGGAGGACCGCTGGGAGTCGGTGTGGCACTGGGCCCGCGACGAGTGGCTTCGCCTATGACCCACCGTCCGTGACATGGGTTCGCCCCCGCCCCTCATAGCTGGGGGGCGCAAGCCGGTCTGCGGGAGCCTGCGGTGAAGATCGGCGACCACAGGGCACGATCGATCCGCGGCAGGCGGGTCCGCGTTTCGGTATCAGAAAGTGCGGGCGGCGTTGTCAGTGGGTTCGCCGCCCCGCGTCCACCGCGGCTCCTGGCGGTGGCTGCGGAGCCGTCCACGGCTGGGCCACCGTGCCGTCCGGATTCCAGCCGTACTCGCGGAGGCGGCAGGCGGTGTCGGAGCGGCCGAGTTGTTCCAGCAGGCGCACGGTCTCGGTGAGGGCGTGAGTGCGGCCCTGGTCGGCGGCGCGGCGCAGTGCGGCGAGGGCTTCCTCGGGACGATCCGCCAGGACGTAGAGGCGGGCGATGGCGGTGTGGTCGTCATGCCGCAGCAGCAGGGCGATCGCTTCGTCGAGGCGGCCGGCACGCGTCAGGATCTCGGCCGCCGTGTTCCGGGATGCGTAGTGGAACTCGCCCCCGGCGGACAGGAGTTGGTCCAGCGCCTCGTCGATGCGTCCCCGTTCCTCCAGCAGGCTGACGAGCGGGCCGGGCAAGGCGCCCATGGTTCCAGGGGACATCAGGGAATATCCCGCACCGTTCACGTGCGCGTACGCCGCCTGCGCTTCGTCGACGAGACCGGACCGCACGGCGATGCCCGCCGCTACGGCGACCTTGCGAGGGTCGGCCTCATCGATCCTCCTGCGCATCCAGGCGCTGACCTCCTGCATGTCCTCGGAGCCGGACGCGCCGGGTTCGCCGGCGGCCCCTGCCGTCGCGAGGCGCGCCCGGACGTCCTCGTAGGCGCCGACGGCCTCGAGGAGAGCCACCGCGCGCCTCATCGCCACCGCATCGAGTGAGGAGTACGCCTCTTCCCAAGCGGTCCTCGCCTGCGCCGGAGTGAGGTCGTGGCGGGAACGCGAGTCCTCCTCGATGAGCCGTGAGAACAGCCCACCGCCGTGGCCGTACGGCTCCGCGGCCTCCTGGACCAGGATCAGCGCGAGCGAACGGTGACCCGCGGCACGCAGCAGTCCGGCCATGCCGCACAGTGCCCGAAGGGCGGGGGCCTTCCCGAGCGAGCAGGCTCCGTCGTCGGTCAGCCAGCGCAGAGCCCGCTCCGTCTCCCCCTGTGCCTGTAGCTGACCGATGGCACGGGCCAGCGCGGACAGGTCGCCGGCGGATGCCCGCTGCCGCAGCCATTCCCATGCCTCGGCCGTACGTCCTTCGGACACGAGCAGGTCGGCCACCCGATCGACGGTGTCGTCGTTCGCGGTGCTCGCCCGCGAGACGGCGTGGGCCTTCAGCCACTGCACCGCCTCGTCGATGCGTCCGAGCTCTCTCATGCGCTCCACGGCTTCGGCACGGGCGTGCCAGTTGCCGCGGTCGGCCAGTTCTCGCAGCCAGGAGACCGTCATGTCGGGTTCACCGGCGGCGATCATCGTCTCGGCCGCTTCCCGCAGGATCAGTGCGTAGTCTCCGTGGTCGAGATCCTTCTCCGCCAGGAGTTCCTTCCACCAGGTGATCGCCTCGTCGGTGCGGCCCTGCCGGTGGAGCAGCCGCGCCAGTGCGTCCCACTGGTGGTGACCGCCGGCGTAGCTGCACCGCCGGGGTGCCCAGGCGGCGGCTTCGTCGCTGCGGCCCTGCTCGATCAGGAAGTCCATGATCGTCCGGTTGGCGTAGTAGTACTCGCCGTTGGCCTGAGCCGCGCGTCTCCACCAGTCGCGCGCTTCTGCGGTCCGCCCGACGGCGTCCAGGTGGTAGGCCACCAGGCAGGGTGCCTCAAGGTCACCGGCGTCGGCCGCCGTCGTCCACCAGCGCAGTGCGGCGAGCACGTCGCCCTGTCGCTGCAGGTGGGTACCGGTGACGACCATGGCCCGGCTGTCGCCCGCGTCCGCGGCGAACCGCCACCAGCCGTGGGCCTCCCGCGCCCGCCCGGCGCTGTCCAGCAGGCGGGCCAGGTGGACCGCCGACCGCCGGTCACCCCTCATGGCGGCACGGCTGAGCAGTCGTGCCGCGGGGCGCAGTCTCCCCCGTGCCTCCGCCGCCTCGGCCGGCGCGCGCAGCTCCTCGACGGTGCGAAGGCGCTCCGCGGCCTGCCAGAAGCTGTCCGGGGGTACCTTGTCGCGGCGCCGGGCACGGCCGTGCTGCTCCAGGTAGTCGTGCACCTGATAGACGACGGTGTCCCCGTCCGGGGGCGGCTCCCGGCGCGGGGTCAGGGCGCGGATGCCGTGCTGTCGTCGGGTGGCGTCGTCGAGGGCGACCTGGGTCCAGTTCTCGGGGAGCAGTCCGTCGAGCAGGTCGATGTCGAGGTAGTCGCGGGCCGCGGCGGTCAGCAGCGGCGCGGGCACCGCGCCGGGGACGCCGAGGCGGCGCAGGTCGATCGCAGCCGACAGCAGTGCGGCGTTCAGCAGCGCCTCGTCCGTCTGCGGGTGCTCGTACCGGTCCACGAGGTACGGGCCGCCGGTCAGCGTCTGGATCACCCGACGGCTGGGACCGGCGGCCGCGGCGGCCTGGAGCAGGCGTGGGTCCGCGTCGGCCTGTTCGGTCAAGGCGGTCAGGTGCTCGGCGGTGAGCATGTCGGGCACCCGGATCCGGCGGGCCCGGTGTGTGAGCAGTTGACGTGCCTGCGCATGGGGATCGGGTGATCCCGGGGCCGGCTCCGCCACCAACTGGTCCCAGTATTCGGGCCACATACTGGCCAGGCCGACGACCGAACCCGGCTGGGAGTCGTCGAACCATGTCCGCAGCGTCTCCGCGACCTTCTCCCCGGCCTCGCCGCACAGGAGGTTCTGGGCCTCGTTCATCCAGAGCACCACGCCTGGCGTCCGGCGGTGGGAGGCCGCCAGCTCCAGGAACGACTCGGCGGTGCGCGGATAGAAGAGGGGCCGGGCGCTCAACTCGGGGTGCGTGCGCACCGCTTCGTACATGGCGCGGGTCTTGCCGGTGGAGGACTTCCCTGTCAGGGCGACCAGCAGGCTGCCTTCACCCGCGCCGACGAGCGCCCGGTCGAGCTCGGCGTCGAACTCGCGGCGCAGATACGGCGGCAGCGGTGGCAGCGGCACGCCGGGGTCGCCGTCGGCGGTCAGGGCGTCGTGCACGTCGAGGTCGGACGGGCTCCAACAGGACGCCGGCAGGGCGGCAGGCTGCGAGGCTGATTTGCTCCGCGTGGAGGGATGGCTCCGCTCCAGCAACGCCTGCCAGTACTGCTTGTCGACCTCGTGCGGAAGCGGGTGTCTGCGGGCCCGGGCATAGCTTTCGCAGGCGTCGAGGAACGCCTCCACGGTGGGCCAGCGCATTCCTCCGGTCGTGTTCGGGTTCTTCGCCTCGCCCAACGACGACCTGCTCACGTCGTGGCCAAGCCGTCGGGAGTGCTCCACCAGGCTGCTCAGCGGCGGTCTGCCCGCCCTCTCCCACAGCAGGCGCAGCTCTTCGCGGATCAACGTCGTCCCCTCCCCCGTGCCGCCGAGCCGACCGAGCGGCGTCGGCCGCCGTCCAGAATCCGGATCTGGACGGAACCGGACGACGGCGGCCGCAGAGTCGGCTTCATCACTACTCGCTGCCTTCGGAGGTCACCGATGGGCTCCGCCTTCACCGATGCCGTCCTGCTCCTGTGGGACTGGCTGCCTCAGATCACCGTCCTGTTGAAGTTCTTCACCGCGCTCGCCGCGTTCGTTCTCACCGTCCCGCCGCTCGCACGCCGCGCCCTTCGCCGGCTGCGAACGCGCCTGGACCGCTGACCGCCGACGTGCGCCGCACACGGACCCCCCGGGGCGGTGAGGGACCGGGTTCTGGCCTCGCCTGGGTGTAAGGGAGCGCCGATCAAGGCACTTGAGTACCGTTTGACCGATGCTACGCCGACGCGGCCGGGCCCGGTGCGGTTTCGAGGCCGTAAGTCCGGCTGTGACGACCTCCGTGCCGCCCGCCTGCGGTCCTGCTACTGGCCCTGCGACCAGACGCTACCGGCCATGCATCCAGACCCGCAGCGGACCGACCGGCTCGAAGCCGTGGCGGACGGCGGCCTCCAGGTCCTCGCCCCGCTCGTAGCCGACCAGCGGCGACGAGGGGAATAGCCTGTGCACCGCGTCGAGTACGACCGGCCAGGCCGCGTCGGGGCCACCGTCCAGCGCGAAGACGTTGGAGATTCCGACCACCTGGTCACTGCGGCTCGCCACCGCTCCGGCGACGACTCGGCTGTCGGCGGACCGTCCGGCGAGCACGAAGGTGCCTGGGGCGTCGAGCAGTTCGGGCCGGAAGAGGTCGGCGTGGCCGTCCCCGTCGTCCCAGGCGAGGGCCCAGGCGCGCAGCGCGTCCGGATCGTCCGCCACATTCCAGGAGAGGTCCGGCGCCAGGGCGGGCGCACCTGCCGGGCGGTGGATCCACTGTGCCTCGAACAGGACTTGGAAGCCGGCCTCCGTCAGGTCGAGGTCGGCGAAGCTGTCCTTGACGGAGGCGTCGGGGGTGGCGGTGTCGATCCGGGACACGAGCGCGGCCGGGTCGGCGCCCGGCGCCAGCGTCACCGCGTCGGGGTAGTACAGCGGCGTGCGAGACGGAGCGGCCCAGGCATGTGCTCCGAACTCGCCTGCCAGGCCGTGGGATCGGGTCATCGCCGCGCACCACTCGGCGTTGTTGCGCGCGGCGGCCTGGACCAGGAACTGCTTCGGAGTCGTCACGAGGGCGGATCATGACGACTCATGGCCGGGCCGTCGAATGATTTTCCGCTGCCTGTCCGAAGGGTCCGACCGTGGTCCGCAGGATCGGCGGACGGGGACCGGTGTCCGTCGTCGACCCGGCCGTCGTCGGCCACGTCCCCGCGCTGTCCAGACCGGCCTGGACAGCGCGCGGGGGTCGGATTCCTCAGGGGCCGGTGTCCTCGGGTCGGGGGAGGACGCATTCGATGAGGTAGTCGCCGGTGCCGGGGTCCATGGTGACGCCGTGGGTCTCGCTGTGGAAGCCGGGGAAGGCGCGGTCGAAGGCTTCCAGGGCGCCGAGGTAGCGCAGCAGCGGTCCGTCGGCGGCGCCGATGGCCTCGCCGGGCATCAGGACGGGGATGCCGGGCGGGGTGACGGTGACCATCGCGGCGGCGATGCGGCCGGCCGCCTTGGCCAGGGTGAGGCGCTCGGTTCCGCCGCGGATCAGGCGCTGGTAGCAGCGCTGCGGAGGTTCGACGGGCTCGGGGAGCTCGCGGAAGGCCGTGTCGAGCGTGCCGATCAGCTCGGCCTCGGTGAGGTGTTCGTGCATGTCCTGGCACAACTGCCGAAGTGTCAGGCCGGCATAGCGGCCGGGGTGTGCGTTCAGGAGTGCGGGCAGTACCTCCTCGAGCGGGGCGTCGCCGTCGTACAGGGCCTTGAAGTCCATCAAGGCGTCCATGAGGGTGCCCCACTTGCCCTTGGTGATGCCCATGGAGAAGAGGATGAGCGTGCTGTAGCTGTCCGTCTTCTCCACGACGATGCCGCGTGTGGCGAGGTACGCGGTCAGGACGCGGGCCGGGATGCCCCACTCGGCGGTGTCTCCCGTGGCGGTGACGCCCGGGCAGGTGAGGGTCACCTTCACCGGGTCCAGCATGCAGTAGCCCTCGGTCAGGCCCTCGAAGCCGTGCCAGTCGGCGCCCGGCTCCAGCTGCCAGCAGCGGGGGTCCGCCGCGAGCAGGGAGGGCGGCACGTCGAGGAGGTCGACGCGCTCGCCGGTCGCGGGATCGGTCACGGTGTCGGGCTGCCACACGCCGAAGAACCAGCCCGGCCGGTCCCCCGCGGCGGCGATGCGGCGGCCGGTGCGCACGACGGCCCGGCGGAAGCGGATGGCCTCGGTGATCGCCTCGTCGAGGAGCGCCCGCCCCTGGGGGCCGTCCATCATGGCGGTGGCCACGTCCAGCGAGGCGATCGCGGGATACAGCGGCGAGGTGGTGCCGTGCATCATGAACGCCTCGTTGAACCGCTCGTGCTCGACCGGCGCGCGGGGCGAGGGCTTGACGTGCACCATGGCGGTCTGGGACAGCGCCGCGAGCAGTTTGTGCGTGGACTGGGTGGCGAAGACCGTGGGCCTCATCGGGTCGTCGAAGGTGTCGGGGCCGACCGCCATCCCGTACCGGCTCGCGTACAGCGGGTGGAAGCGCGCGTAGGCGAACCACGCCTCGTCGAAGTGCAGCCGCGGCGTACTGGGCGCCAGCGTTCGCGCGACCTGGACCGTGTCGTAGCACAGCCCGTCGTAGGTGGAGTTGGTGAGTACGGCGTACTGCGCCTGCGGGGAGAGCGCGTCCGCGGCGAGGGGGTGCGCGGCGATGCGTGCCCGGACCGCCTCGGCGTCGGTACGGGCGGGAGGCAGGGGGCCCGCGAGTCCGTATCCGTTGCGGGTGGGGACCAGATAGACGGGGCGGGCGCCGGAGATCACCAGTCCGTGCAGGACGGACTTGTGGCAGTTGCGGTCCACCAGGGCGATCTCGTCGCGCATCACGCTGAAGTGGCCGACCATGCGGTCGGCGGTGGAGTCGCCGTGCAGGACGAAGTACGTGCGGTCGGCGCCGAAGACGCGGGCGGCGTTGCGCTCGGCGTCGCCGATCGGGCCGTTGTGCTCGAACAGCGAGCCCAGTTCCCCGACGGAGATCGACAGGTCCGTACGGAACAGGCGCTCGCCGTAGTAGTCGAAGAACGCCCGGCCCGCCGCGGATTTCAGGAACGCGACGCCGCCGGCGTGTGCCGGCGTGTGCCAGGAGTACTGGTGGGCGTCGTCGAAGCGGCGCAGCGCCTTGAAGAACGGCGGCAGCACGCCGTCCCGGTATCCGCGCGCGGCGGCGGCCACGCGCCCTGCGATGAAGAGGGGGGTGTCCTCCAGCGGCCAGATGTATCCGGTCACCACCTCCGCGACCCAGAGGGGGAGTTGCTCGAAGTCCCCGTCCGCGTCCTGCGCCTGCTGCGGCATGAGCAGGAAGACGGGGAGGTCCTTGAACCGCTTCTCGATCGCGGACAGGACCTCCGCGCCGCCGCCCTCCTCACCGCCGGGCGCGGCCTGCGGGTCCAGGTCCCAGGCGACGAGGGCTGCGGCGAGCCCTGCCTCCGTGCGCAGCACGGCCTGCGCGTCGCGCGCATCGGCGGCCCACCGTACGTGCAGCCCCTGGGTCTCCAATTCCTTTCCGATGCGCAGTAGTTGCTCGCTGACAGCCCCTGCGCCTGCGCGCGTCTCCCGCGTGGCGAGAAGCACCGTTCCCGTGCTCACGACTCGTCTCCCGATCCCGATCATGGACATATGCCGCGCAGATAACCGTTCGAGGCGGCCGACGGCACCGGCGAGCGGGCGGGATTCACCTGAAGGGGTAGGGCTGCGGGCCCTGGGCCCCTCCGGGGTGGGACGGGTCGGGCCGGCGCCGCCGACCGCGTTCACCGGCCGCTGCGCGCCGTCCAGACCGTCCCTCGGGCCTCGTACTCGAGCATCTGCTCCAGACCGACCGCGGCATCCGCGCCGAGTTCCCGACGCGCCAGCCACAGGGCGAGGTCCAGTCCGGAGGTGACGCCGCCGGCGGTGACCAGGTCGCCGTCGTCGACCACGCGGGCGTTCTTCAGCAGGCCGCCCTGCCGCTCCAGGTCGGCCCGCGCCCGGTGGTGGGTGGTGCACGGGCGTCCCGAGGTCAGTCCGGCGGCGGAGAGCAGCATCACGCCCGTGCACAAGGCGCTGACGGTCAGACCGGGGCGGGTCGCGGCGGCCAGGGCGCGGGGCAGGGAGCCGCGCCGGATCTCGGCCCACACGCCGGGATCCTCGCGGCGCGCGTATCCGCCGCCGGGGACGACCAGGAGGTCCGCGTCCTCGGGGGCCCATCCGTGGTCGACGCGCAGCCTGGTGCCGTAGGCGGCCCGGACGGTGCGCGGACCGTCGAGTGCGACGTAGCGGACCTGCACCTCGCGGTCGGTGAAGTAGCCGGAGGCGGAGAACACCTCGTAGGGAGCGCTGAAGTCGAGTTCCTCCACGCCGTCGAACATGACGATGTGGACGGCTAAGGGACGGTCGCGCCCGGAGGCCGCGGAGGACGCCGCGTCGGCGCGGGGGGCGGTGCCGGCCGTCAGGGTCACGGCTCCCAGCGCGGTCGTGGCGTGCAGGAGGGTACGGCGGTTCATCGGTCGGTACTCCGGTTTCGTCGATCGGTCACGGGTGGAGGAGAGGTTCGTCCGCCAGGTACGGGGGTGCCGGGTCGTACTGGAGGGCGCGGCGCACGGCGCGGGCGTGCTCGCGTCCGTGCAGGTGTCCGACGAGCCACAGGGCGCTGTCGATGCCGGCGGACACGCCCTGACTGGTGAGCAGGTTGCCGTCGGCGACATAGCGGACGCCCCGGACGACAGTGACGTCGCCTCGTCCTTCGAGTGCCTCCTCGTACTGCCAGTGGGTGGCGACGCGGCGGCCCCGGGCCGGGCCCGCGGCGTGCAGCAGGAACGTTCCGGTGCAGACGCCGACCACCCAGGTGGCGCGCGCGGCGGTGTCGGTGAGCCAGCCGGTGACGCGCTCGTTGCAGGGCTCGACCTCCCGGGCGCCGGAACCGCCCGGTACGAGGACGACGTCCAGCGGCGGGTGGTCCCCGAGGGTGAGATCCGGCAGTACCCGCATGCCCTGGGAGCACCGGACGGGTCCGGGACGTTCGGCGAGGAGCAGGACGTCGTCCCTGCCCTCGCGCAGATCGGAGGAGGTGGTGAACACCTCCCAGGGACCGGCGAAGTCGAGTTCCTGCGCCGTTTCGAACAGCAGAATTCCGTATGTGGTCATGCTCAGTTGCCCCAGCGCGCGGCGTCGGCCATGGTCTCCATCCGGGTCCTGTGGGGAGGTGCGGACCTCTCCCGCAGCAGTTCGGCCGTGAGGGAGAACAGCGGGGCCTTCTCCGGTCGGCGCCGCGCCTGGGCGACGATCTCGTCGGTGAGGGTGGTGGCCATGGACAGCCGCGGATAGGCGGCGTGGATGGCGGCCGCGGTGGCGTCGTCGACGCAGTCCGTGTTCCAGCCGAAGTCCATCCCGGTCCCCTGGTGCACCAGGGCGCACAAGGTGCCGCGGCGCTCGGCGATGCCGGGTGACGTGTGCAGGGCGACGGCCTCCCACACGGCGTCGACGTCGGCGGTGGGCAGGCCCTGGGCGGTGAGGAACTCCGCGGCCGTGTCGGCACCGTCCACCTCGAACCGCTGGTGGCGGTCGCCCGCCTGCGTCAGGCCGATGTCGTGCAGGACGCAGGCCAGGAACAGCAGCTCCGGATCGTAGTCACGGCCCGGCTCCGCGCCCTCGTGGTCGGCGCGCAGGCGGGCGAAGAGCGCGCTGCGGACGCTGTGGTTGGCGGTCGCGGTGGACTCCGTCTCGCGCACCAGGGCCAGCGCACGGCGGGCGAGGGGGGTGTCGGGCAGCGGCGGGACGCCGTTGATCATCACGTCGTTCATGTCCTCGATGATCGGCTGCGGCAACTGCCCCTGACAGTGGCAGACTTGCCGGTATGCGAGAGGAAACTGCCACCCCTGCCGCACCGCACCGCGTGGCGGTCCTGGTCATGGACGACGTGCTGCCCCTGGACCTGGGCATCCCCGCCCAGGTCTTCATCGCCGTGCCCGGCGCCCCCTATGAACTGACCCTGTGCGGACGCACCGCGGGGCCGGTCCCGACCGCGGCGGGGTTCGACGTGACGGTGCGGGCCGGACTGGAGGTGGTTCGCGGCGCGGACACCGTGGTGGTCCCCGGATACGCGCCGCACGCGCGGGAACTCCCCGCGGACGTGCTCGCCGCACTGGCCGAGTCCCACGCCCGCGGCCGGCGGCTGGTGTCCATCTGCACCGGCGCGTTCGCGCTGGCGGCGGCCGGGATCCTGGACGGCCTCACGGCCACCACGCACTGGCGGTACGCCGAGGAGCTCGCGGCGCGGTATCCGCGCGTGACGGTGGACCCGCAGGTGCTCTACGTGGACGAGGGGCAGGTGCTGACCTCGGCGGGGGTCGCCGCCGGCATCGACCTGTGTCTGCATCTGGTGCGACGCGACCTGGGTTCGCAGACGGCGAACCAGGTCGCGCGCGCCCTGGTCTGCGCTCCCCATCGCGACGGCGGGCAGGCCCAGTACATCAAGCGGCCGGTGGCGCCCGACCCGTTGGGCGTGACCCTGGCGCCCACCCGGGCGTGGGCCCTGACCCGCCTGCACGAACCGCTGACGGTCCCCCAGCTGGCCGCCCACGCCCACATGGCGCCGCGGACCTTCGCCCGGCGGTTCGTCGCCGAGACCGGCACGACGCCGCTGCGCTGGCTGCTCGCCGCCCGGCTGGACCGCGCGCGGGAGCTGCTGGAGAGCACCGAACTCGCCGTCGACCAGATAGCCGACCGATGCGGCCTGGGCAGCCCCTCGAACCTCCGGCTGCACTTCCGGCGCTCCCTCGGGACGACACCCACCGCCTATCGCGCCGCGTTCTCCCCCTCCCCGGCAGCGGGGCCCGCAGCACGGCCCCGTTCCGCCCGGACGCACGCCCCGACGGCGGCCCCCGACCCGCCGGCCGCCGCGCTTGCCCGGCCGAGCGCCCCGCGCCGCACCCGCGACGGCGGCCTCGGGGCAGTCGCCCTCACCTCCGGCCGCACAGGACTCGCCGCTCCTCCGCATCACTCCTCGTGAGCGCGACGGGTGTGACGGTGTACCACCGGAACCGGCCTCTCCCCCCATCCCCTCGGCCGGTCCTTCCGGGGCTGCCGGAGGCGCGGCGGGCTCCTCTCGCCCGCACGGTCCCGGCGGCCGGGCCGGTGAGGTCAGGGCGTGGCGCCGCCCGTGCACACCGCGCCGACATGGCCCCACTGATCTCCCGTACGGCTGTCGGAGCTGAAGCCGCCCGGCCGGATGGTTCCGTCGTAATGCAGTCTGCCGTAGCCGTCGCGGTGGTAGACGTCGGCCTTCACCGGCAGGCGGTTCCAGTACGAACCTATGCCGTACAGGAAGTAGTTGTCGCCGGACTTCCGCAGGTCGAAGCAGGCCCGAGTGCTGCGGGCCGCGAAGTCGAGGCCGTAGCTGTACCCGGTGCCTTCCCACAGGCACAGCGCGTCCGCCGGGCATTCGCTCATCGCGGCCGATGCGGGTGCCGCGGTTGCCGCCAGCCCGGACAGGGCCAGTCCGCCGGCGAGCGCCAAGGTCGTGAGCTTGCGCCGAAAGGTCACTGCTGCCTCCTGGTCATGGGATGCCTGGTACGTCGGTGTCGCGCGCCGGTACCAGCATTCCGGTGCCCGGTGGACCTTTCCACGCACAGTCGGCGCAGATAATCGGGCAACTGCCACCCCCGACCGAATGGTTGCGTCAGATGCCACTCTCTGCCCATGACCGGCGCTCCCTGAAGAAGCTCCTTCAAGAGCGCCGGGCCTCCATCGACCCGGTGACCAGGGGTTTCCCCAGACGGCTGCCCGGTCCCGGGAGACGGGCCGCCGGGCTGAGCCAGGAGCAGATGGACGAGCTGATCCTGCGTGCCCGCGGCACATACAACCGCCTGGAGAACGGCCAACTCGCCGGCCCCGGCGCGGACCTCCTGGCCTCTGTCGCGAAGGTCCTCGGTCTCAGCGAACAGGAGTGGGCGTTCCTGTGGCAGACGACCCGCAAGGAGAACCCTCCGTACCCCCTGCACAGCAGCGCCGGGAACACCCTCGCCGGTATGTGGCGCAAGGTCATCGAGTCCATGACCGACACGATCGCCTACATCAACGACGCCGAGTGGAACCTCGTCACCTGCAACGAGGACTTCCGTCGTGTCTTCCCTCGCGGACAGGCCCCCGCCAACATCATGCGCTGGCTGCTGCTGGACCCCGAGGCCCGCACCGATGTCCTGCCGGACTGGGCCGACCAGTGGGCGCCGGCCATGATGCCCCATCTCAGGCAGGCCGTGGAGCTACGCCCGGACAACGCCGCACTGGTCCGCCTCGAACGGGATGTCCTCGCCGACCCACTGGCGGGCCCGCTCTACCGCGAGGGCGCGGCGGTCCCCGTCCCGTTCACCGACGGTTCCGAACTGCCGTTGCGCCACGCCATTTATGGTCCCGGGCGTTTGACGACCTGCCTCGCGCAGCCCATTCTCGCCCCCGGCGCCCGGATCAATCTCAGCATCTTCACCCCGGACGATCCGCGGCGCCGGGAGGGCCGCCGTGGGCAGCGTCGTCAGGAGGACACGGCCAGGGCCAGCGAGGCGGCCGCTGTGGCGAGGTAGAAGCCGGGAAACGCGAGGTTGTGGAGCACGCGGGCGCGCAGGTGGAAGGCGAGCGCGCCCAGGTAGAGCAGGACGAGACCGCCGGCCGCGGCGACGCCGAGGGGGCGCAGCGCGGCGTCGAGGAGGCCGAGCAGGAGGCCCGCCGCGCCGGCGAGTTTGAGGGTGGCCAGCCTCGGGAGCCAGGATCGGGGGACCCCCACTTGCGCCGAGTTGGCGAGCACGAAGCGGGCCCCGGTGAGGTCGGCGGCGGCGATGCCGACGTTGACGGCGGCGGTGAGCAGGGTGACGACGAGGAGCGCGAGCTGGGTACCGGTCATGCCTTCAGGGTCCGCGAGTCCTTTCGACACCGTCCAATACCTGCTTCTATAACCTGGCGGCATGGATGTGGACACGCGCCTGCTTCGGTACTTCGCCGCGGTGGCGGAGGAGGGCAGTCTGACCGGGGCCGCGAAGCGGCTGTTCGTCTCGCAGCCTGCGCTGACCAAGCAGATCCGGCGGTTGGAGGACGATCTCGGGGTGCGGCTCTTCGCGCGTTCGCGGTCGGGGATGGCGCTGACCGAGGCCGGTCGTGAGCTCGCCTCACGGGTGCCCGCACTGCTGGACGGCTGGGACGAGGCGGTGCGGGCGACCGGCCGGGCGGCGCGGGTGCTGCGGCTGGGCTTCCTCGACGCGGGTGCGGTGGGGGCCGTCCCCGAGGTCATCGCCGAGTTCCGCCGCACGCGGCCGCAGTGGCGAGTGGAACTGCGGCAGTTCGACTGGTCGGACCCGAGCGCCGGGCTGGCCCGTGGGGAGGTGGACGCGGCAGTGGTGCGTGTGCCGTTTCCGGGGCAGGAGAGCTTCGCGGTGCGGGAGCTGTTCGCCGAGGAGCGTGGGGTGTTGCTGCCGGCTCGGCATCCGCTGGCGGACCGCGAGACGGTGGAGTTCCGGCAGCTGTGGGACGAGCCGTTCGTCGCGGCCGGATTCGAGACCGGAGCCTGGAGGGAGCACTGGCTCGCGACGGAGGAACGCGACGGGCACCCCGTCCGGATCGGTGCCGTCACCAGCCGTCCCGACGAGTGGCTCGGAGCGGTGGCCGGCGGCTGCGTGGCGCTGGCCCCGGCGTCCGCGGCCCGTTTCCACGCCCATCCGGGTGTGGTGTTCCGTCCGGTCCGTGGTGTCTCGCCCAGCCGGGTGGGACTGGCCCGGTCCCAGCGGCGGACGCACGAGGCGGTACTGGACGAACTGCTCCAGGCGATCACCCGGCGGCTGAGCCGGAGATGACGACGGAGCCGGTGGCCGGCGCCTTGACGGCTGCCGGGGTCAGCACAGACCACCGGCTCCCCGGGCACCGCCCACCCCCTGACAGGCAGTGTCGATCATGCTGGGCCATGAATGTCCTGGATCTCCCACGGCGCGGCCGATGAGTTTGCGGCTCCCGGCCGGTCCAAGCTCATGACGACCCAGGAAAGGACACCGCTATGTCGGAACTTCTCGTCGACTTCATCACCACCCTCGACGGCTACGCGTCGGGCAAGGGATGGCCCGGATTCTGGGGCCTCGAGGGCCCGGAGTACCTCGCATGGCTCGGCGAGCAACCCAAGGCCACCTACCTGATGGGAGCGAACACCTACCGCCTGATGTCCGGCTTCGCCGCGGGAGAGGTCCCGGAGGGCCAGGACGAGTTCAGGCCCGAGGAGGAGGCGTCCGTCGACGAGCTCACGCGAGCCTCCAAGGTCGTCTTCTCCTCCTCACTCGAGGAGCCGCTGACGTGGGCGAACTCCACGCTCGTCCGCGGCGACGCCGTGGAGGCGGTCCGCACCATGAAGGCCGGTGGCTCGGGGCTCCTCAGCACGATCGGCAGTCTCAGCCTGTGCCGGTCCCTGCTGCGCGCCGGACTCGTGGACCGCTTCCGCGTCGTGATGTTCCCGGTGATCACCGGGGCCACCGGCGACGAGCGCATCTACGACGGCTACCCGGACGTCGCCCTGGAGATGACCGACCACCGCACCTTCGACGGCGGCATCCAGCTGGTCGAGTACAAGCCCCGCGTGCTCGAGCACCCGCCGCTCGCCGTCCCCGAGTGACGCCCCAGGGCACGGTCAGGATGTCCCTCGCCGTGCCCTGGAACCGGCGGATCCGCACGGCCCGTCGACTTCCCGCGCAGGCGGTTCACATGTCGCCGAGTCGGCGGCCCGGATCGGCGAGGGTGACGCGCAGGTGTTGCGGGGCGCGGGTCAGTACGCCCGTTTCGGGTGGTCGGTGGCCGTCCGCCCAGCGCAGGGGTGGCAGGGCGCGCAGCAGCAGGGGGACGGCGATGTGGGCTTCCTTGCGGGCGAGTTGGGCGCCCAGGCAGACGTGCCGGCCGGCTCCGAAGGCCAGGTGGGCGGCAAAGGCGGTGTAGTGGCGTGCGAGTGGTCCTGTGAAGCGGGAGGGGTGGTAGAGGTCAGGGTGGGGGAAGTGGGCCGGGTCGCGGTGGGCCGAGCCGACCAGGCAGGCGACGGTGGCGCCCGCGGGAATGTGTCCGGTGGGCAGGTCGACGGGGGTTGCGGTCTCCCGTAGCACGATGTGTACGGGGGGATTGCGGCGCAGGGACTCCAGGAAGGCGGCGTCCGCATGCTCCGCGGGATGGTCACGGACCTGTGCGTATGCCGTGGGGTGGTCGAGGAGGTTGGCCAGGTAGGAGCGCAGGGCCGTGTCGGTGGTCTCGCCGCCGGCACCGAGCAGCATGCCGCAGAAGCCCTTGATCATGTGATCGGGCAGCGGGTCGCCCTCGACGCGTGCGTGGCACAGGACGGACAGCAGATCCTGGCCGGGGTCGGCGCGCCGTCGGGCGAGGTGGTCGTCGAGGTAGGCGTACAGCTCGTCGCGCGCGGTCAGGCCGTCGGCCAGGGCTGCGGGGTCCTGCCGGTAATTGCCGAGGTAGGAGAAGCCGTCCTGGTACCAGGCACGGATCTGTGGCACGTCGTTCTCGGGCAGGCCCAGGGCGTGGACGACGATGCGTACGGGCAGTTCCTGGCAGAAGGCCGTGGCCAGGTCCACGGTCTGTCCGGCGTGCAGGCGGCGCGCGACAGGGCCGGCCAGCGTGCGGGCGACGGTTTCGACCGTTGCGGTGAGTCGGTCCAGGGCGTGGCCGCGGAAGGCGGGGGTCAAGAAGGAGCGGTGCGCCGCGTGTTCGCGGCCGTCCATCTGGATGACGGTCCGGCCGAACATCGGGGCGAGCTGCCACGCGTAGCTGGCGGAGGTGAAGCGGGGGTCGCTCAGTGCGGTACGCACGTCGTCGTACCGGCTGATGAGCCAGGCGTCGACCGGTTCGTCGTAGGCGAGCGGGAAGCGTTCCCGCAGCCGTGCGTAGTGGGCGTAGGGGTCCTGTTCGAAGCCGGGTGACAGGAGGCTGGGCTGCTGCGGGGACGCGTGGACGGGTGGCGCCGCGGCGCCCGGTGCGATGGGCAGGCCGTGGTAGCGGCTTGTGCGGCTGTGCCACTGTGCCGAGGCCGCCATGGTCGAGCGCAGTCTGCGCGCCAGGGCCTGCTCCTGCGGTAGGCGCACACTGTCGGCCGCTCGGCGGAAGTCGTCCGTCCGGTCCCTGATCATGCGGTGGGTGATGTCGAGGGCGTGGTCCCGGTCCGTCGCGTGCTGGGCGGCGACGACGAGGACGAGGTTGGCCTCCTCGCCCAGGGCGAGGTCCTTGCGCAAGGAGTACAGGTCGTTGGTCCAGGCGATCACGTCCGCCGCGCACTCGCGGGCCCGAGCCAGTTCGCTCTCCGGCTCCTGCTGGGGGCCGGGGCCGTCGAGAGCGGCCAGCAACTCGAAGAAGAACTCCGCTCCGAACAGGGCGCGCCGCAACGGGACGTAGGCGTTCTGGGTCAGCGGCGCGGGGCCCGGTTCCCTTCGTCGTGCGGCGAGCGCCTGCTGCGCGTCGAGGTGTTCGAGGAGGTGACGGGCCAGCCTGTCCCGCCATCGAGGTCCACCGAGTGCGGCGGTTCTCGGCCACAGGTCCTCGGACAGTGCCAGGAGCATCGGGTCGGCGGACCTCGGCCCCCGCAGCCGGTGCGTGGTCACGGCGGCCACGTCGGCGGCCAGGGCCGCCAGCCCTCCGTCCCTGACCCAGGGTCCGTTGTCGACCCGGTCGTCCAGGAGGGTCATCCACACGAACCAGTCGAGCAGAACAGCAGCGCGCACCGGGTCCGCCCCGTGCGCCATGGCGAGTGGCAGATCCAGCAGCCCGGACGTCCTCAGCCGCTGCTCGCCCCTGGGCCCCGCCAGCCCGTGCCCGTGCGCCCACTGCGCCGTGCGCAGCCGCAGCGGTTCCTGATCCTCCGTCACAGGCGGTACGTCGAAGGGCGGTTCCACGACGGGAAGCCGCAGGTCGAAGGAGACGTCACCGATCGTCATGATCGCGGATGGTAGTCACTCGCGCACGGTGAGTACAAACCGCGGCGAAAGGGATTCGAGCGGCTCGATCAGGCCAGGCCCTGGCGACGGCAACGCGGGGCTCGCCGCCGCAGGTGATCCCACGCCGTAATGTCCGAAAGGCGAACGGCGCGCAGAATTGGCGTGAGGGTCCCGCCCATCGGTGAGTGGCGCACTCGGCCATGGCGTGTGCGCGTGAAGGGGAGCCTGGTGTCGTCGAACGGGTCGAAGGAAGAAGCGGCTCGCGGGCCGCTCTGGTCCGAGCCGGGCACGTTGCTCGAGCACGTGGCCGTGGCCGTGTTCGCGATGGATGAGGGCGGCCGGATCTGCTACTGGGGCCCCGGCGCCCGCAGGCTCTTCGGATACGGTGCCGCGGACGCCCTCTCCAGGCCCGTGGCCGCCCTCTTCCCGGCCGCCGCCGGGGACGGACCCACCCCGGCCGAACGGCTCGCCGAGCGGGCTCGCACCCTCGGCTACTGGCGGGTAAGGATGCCGGCGCGGCACCAGGACGGCACGGTCTTCGACTGCGGCTTCCGGGTGTTCCCCGTGACCGGCCGCGACGACCGCTCCGTCATCGTCGGTCTGGCCAGCAGGGGTGACGAACTCGATCGCGTCAAGACCAACCTCGCCTTCCTGGACGCTCTCTTCGCCACGTGCCCGATCGGCTTGGTCATGCTCGACGACGACCTGCGCTACGTCCACCTCAACCAGGCCCTGGCCGACATGGACGGTGTCCCGATCCAGGACCACATCGGACGGCGCGTGGACGAGTTCATGATCACGTCCGATGCCGACGAGTATCTGCACATGCTGCGGAGCGTGACCGACGAGAGCCGCCCCGTCGTGAGCGCGCTGGTCGTCCTGCGCACACCGGGCCGCCCCGACCGCGACCAGGTGCGGTCGGTGAGCTTCTTCCCTCTGAGCCAGGCGGGTGACACAAGGCCGGGGCTCGGCGGCCTCCTCGTGGACGTCACCGACCGTGAGCAGGCCCTCGTGGAGGCGGCGGCAGGGCGCCAGCGGCTGGCCATGCTGGACCGGGCCGCCGCCCGTATCGGCACCACGCTGGACATGAACGTCACAGCGCGGGAGCTGGTCGAAGCGGTGGTCCCGGATTTCGCCGACGCCTCCGTCGTGGAGGTCGTGGAGTGGATGGACGAACCCGAGGTGTTCCACCCCGGCCAGCCCCTGCTCACGCGCCGGATCGCATCCGGCACCAGCCTGCCGCCACCCGCCGACGAGCTCGTCGGCGGACTGCAGAACGTGACCTACCCACCCGGTTCCGCCATCCACGAGATGATGACGACCGGACGGCCGGTGCGCGTCGCGATCGACGACGAGTTCATGACGCGGACGGTCATCCACCAGGACCGTGCCCGCCTGCTCATCGACAGCGGCCTGACCTGCTTGCTCATCGCTCCTCTCATCGCGCGGGGCACGGTCCAGGGAGTGACCATGTTCGGCCGTTCCGGAGCCCGACCGGCCTTCACGGATCAGGACCTCACCCTGGCCGGCGAACTCGCCTCACGCGCCGCCCTGTGCCTGGACAACGCGCGCCTCTACAGCCGGGTCCAGGACATCGCGCTCACCCTCCAACGCGCCCTTCTGCCCACCGCTCTGGCGTCCAGCCCGTCCCTGCGCATCGCCCATCGCTACGTCCCCGGCAGCCACCACACGGAAGTCGGGGGCGACTGGTACGACGTGATCGACCTGCCCGGCCAGCGGGTGGCCCTCGTGGTCGGTGACGTCATGGGGCACGGCGTACCGGCCGCGGCGGCGATGGGCAGGCTGCGCATCACCGCCAAGGCGCTGGCCCGCCAGAACCTGGAGCCCGACCACCTCCTGCACGAGCTCGACGCCTGCGCCGAGGAGGCCGGCATCGCCTACGCGACCTGCCTCTACATCCGCTACGACCCGACGACGCGCCGAGCCCGTATCGCCAACGCGGGACATCTCCCGCCCCTGCGACGCGGACCGGACGGCACGGTCGAGGCGATCGACGACGTCCTGGGCGTACCCCTCGGTGTCGGCGGCGTCCCCTTCCGCACCACCGAGATCGCACTCCACGAGGGCGACACCCTGGTCCTGTACACCGACGGACTCGTCGAAGCGCGTGGCCAGGACATCGGCAGAGGCATCGAAGCCCTGCGCGCCCAGCTCGAGCTGCGCCCCTCGGCCACGTTGGAGGAGGAGGCCGACAGCATCCTCGCGCAGCTGCGGCCCGCGGCAGCCACCGACGACGCGGTGATCGTCCTCGCCGAGGTGGGACCAGCTCCCGGCTCCGTGCCCCCGTGACCTCAGTCGGCGGTGCGGCGCCTGTGGACGCGGGCTTCCCACGGGCGCAGCGTGCAGGTGCTCGTGAGGGGGGAGGTGGCGGGAAGGTTGGCGATGAGCGTGTCGCTGTCCTGCCAGCCGTCGGGAAGGTCGACGGTGAGGTCGGTCGGTCCGAAGTTGGCGAGCACGAGGAGTTCGACGCCCCGCTGCCGGTCGTGGCGGGTGAAGGCGTAGAGCTGCTCGTGGTCGGGGTGGAGGAGGTGGAAGGCGCCGTGGGTGACGGCTGGTTCGGTGTGGCGCAGCTCGATCAGGCGCCGGTAGTAGTGGAAGACGGAGGCCGGGTCGGCGAGTTGGGCCTTGGCGTTGACGTGCTGGTGGTCGGGGTTGACGGCGATCCAGGGGGTGCCGGCGGTGAAGCCGGCGTGCTCGCCGGCGTCCCACTGCATCGGGGTGCGGGCGTTGTCGCGGCCGCGTGCGCGCAGTCCGGCCAGGATCTGGTCCTCGTCGGCGCCGAGGGCGAGCTGGTCGCGGTAGTGGTTGAGGGACTCGATGTCGCGGAAGTCGTCGATGGAGGCGAACGGGGCGTTGGCCATGGCGAGTTCTTCGCCCTGGTAGACGTACGGAGTGCCGCGGTGCAGATGCAGCACGGTGGCCAGCAGTTTGGCCGAGCGGTCACGGAAGGCCGGGCTGTCGTCGCCGAAGCGGGAGACGACGCGCGGCTGGTCGTGGTTGCAGAAGTACAGGCTGTTCCAGCCGGTGTCGCCGAGGCCGGTCTGCCAGCGGCCGAGGCTGGCCTTGAGGTCGGTGAGCTTCAGCGGGCGGGCGTCGAACTTGCCGCCGGGGCCCTGGTCGAGGCCGACGTGCTCGAACTGGAAGACCATGTCGACCTCGCGCCGGGCGGGGTCGGTGAACAGCCGCGCCTGCTCCACCGTGACGCCGGGCATCTCCCCGACGGTCAGCAGCCGGCGCGGGTGCCCGGCGAAGACCTCGCGGTGCATCTCGGCGAGGTAGTCGTGGATGCGGGGGCCGCAGATGTAGTGGGCGCTCCCGTCGCCGTACCGCGCACCCTGGTGCACCGGTCCGTCGGGCAGACCGGGGGCCTTGGAGATCAGGTTGATGACGTCCATGCGGAAGCCGTCGACACCCCGGTCCAGCCACCAGCGCATCATCGCGTACACGGCCTGGCGGACCTCTGGGTTGTCCCAGTTCAGGTCGGGCTGCTTGCGGGAGAACAGGTGCAGGTAGTACTCCCCGCTCGTCTCGTCGTACGTCCAGGCCGGACCGGAGAAGAAGGAGCCCCAGTTGTTGGGTTCGGCGCCGGGCGTGCCGGGTGCCAGGCCCGCGCGGGGCGGCCGCCAGATGTACCAGTCGCGCTTGTCTCCGTGCGGGCCGCCGTCGCGGGAGGCGGTGAACCACGGGTGTTCGTCGCTGGTGTGGTTGACGACGAGGTCCATGACCAGCTTCATGCCGCGCTCGTGCACGGCCTCGAGGAGGCGGTCGAAGTCGGCGAGGGTGCCGAACAGCGGGTCGATGTCCTGGTAGTCGCTGATGTCGTAGCCGTTGTCGTCGTGGGGGGACGGATACACCGGCGAGAGCCACAGCACGTCGACGCCGAGCTGGGCGAGATAGTCGAGGCGCTCGATGATGCCCTGGAGGTCACCGATGCCGTCCGCGTTCGAGTCGGCGAAACTGCGGGGGTAGATCTGGTAGACCACCGCGTTGCTCCACCAGGAGTCGGCGGGGCCGGGCACGTTGTCGGGCACGTCGAACCTCATCGTGTGTCTCGGATGCTGGGTGCTGTTCGTGGTGGGGCCGGAGGGTGTCTCGCTGATCCGGGCGGAGCAGCGGGAGGCCCCTCAGGTCAGTTCAGGGCCGCGCCGCCGACCGCGTCCTGGATCACCAGGCACGCGGCGCCCCTGGCCCACAGGTCGTGCTGGACGGGATCGACACGGATGTCGCAGTCCTCGGCGGCGGTGGAGAAGGCATGAGCCTGCATCGCCTGGGTCATGGCGGGACCGAACAAGTCATGGGCGACCGCGCCCTCCCCAGCGATGATGATCTTCTGAAGGTTCAGCAGGTTGCACAGCCCCGCCAGACCCCTGCCGAGGGCAGTGCCGGGCTCGGCGAACGCGGACCGGCTCACGGTCCGGGCCGAGCCGGTGCCGGAACGGGCCAGCTCGATGGCCTCGGTGATGCCGCTGCACTCCACTCCGGCGTCCTGGATGTGGCGCAGGACGGCCCAGTTGCCGGCGACGGCCTTGTCACGCTGGACGGCGCCAGTCCGAGCCGCTGTGCGAGCTGGGTGCGGGAGATGGGCCCCGCGGTGAGCACGGTCGCGAAGATCTCCGCGCGGGTCCGCTCACCGACCAGCTCCGAGAAACGGATCTTGGACGGGGTCATCACACGTGCCTCCGGAACAGCGAGGGACCGGCAGAAACAGACAGACCTGGTAGCCGACTGCGCGTGACAGGAGTCTGGCCCCGACGCTTTTAATGCGTCAAGAAAGAAAACTCGGCGCCGGCTGCGCACGGCTCGTTCGGCTCTCCCGCCCGCATCCCAGGGGGCCTCAGGGATGGGAGGTGCCGGAGACACATCCCGTCCCGGCCCACGGACGACCGCTCCCGGTCCCGGCGGTATCCGCCGCGCAGCCCGCGGCCGTCACCGCCGCCGGCAGCGCACAGCTCAAGACGCGGTGGCACGACGGCCGCACCACAGCGAACCGGCCCCGCGAGGCGCACGCCTCGCGGGGCCTTCTCCCACTCCGGTCGCCCGAGGCAGCCCTGCGGGCGAGGTTCCATCGACTACCGCACGTTCACCGAACGCCATCACCTCTCACTCGACGGGTGTGAACGCCACGGAGTCGGGCTCGGTGCAGTCGCGGGCGTGCTCGTAGCAGGCCCATGCCTTCGTCCGGCTGCCGTGGTCGAAGGGCTGGTTGGCCTCCGGTGACCTGGGCTGGACGACCACCTCGAGGTCACGCACGGTGTGCTCGGGGCCGAGGATCGTGTGGCCGGCGACGACCCAGGAGTGGTACTCGAGGCTTCGGTAGGTGCCCACGGAGCCCTCGTCCGTGGCGGTGATGTCCAGATAGGAGACCCGGATGGAGCACTCGTCGCCTCCTCGGCTCATCTGGAACGCATAGCGCAGCCGCCCGGAAGCGCTGTCGAACGACGGCTTGGCGAGCTGATCGGCCTTCAGGTCGTAGCACTCGACGGCCCGGGTGTCCGTATGCGCGGAGCCGAGGGTGAAGCCTGCTGCGGTTCCGCAGCACAAGAGGGCGATGACGGGTGCCAGCGCGGCGCGGAGCTTCATTCGCTCATCCGATCCGAAGGTGAGAGGGCGGCTAGTAGAGCGGGGTGACGAGGTTCACGGTTTCGCGATTGGTGCCGCTGAGGGTCCACTGGCTTCCGTAGGCGACCTCTCCCCAGTCGCACTTCTGGGCGGTCACACATGCCTTTTCGTCGTCGGCCCGGAAGTCGAACTTCTTCGAAGGCCACTGCCCTGTGGTCACGCCCTCGTGGTAGTTCTTGCCCATGATGCGATAGCCCCTGAAATGGACCGTGTTCGGGCATTCGAGTGTCGCGTGGAAGGAGTGCGACCCCGTGACGTCCACCTCACAGCGTTCCGGAAGGGAGAAGTCGCACAGCCAGCGGTTGTGGAACATCTCGGTGTAGTGACACTGCTCGACGTGGCGATAGGGCACGTGCGGCATGTTCGCCTGCAGGTAGACGCTCGATTCCGAGCTTTCCTCGGCGGGGCGTGAGGCCGTCTTCGCCTCGTAGTCCTTGCCCGCCACGCACGGCCTCCTCGTGGCACCGCACAACAGGCGCCAGCCCATGGAGGTGACAGCGTCCATGCTCAAGCGGTCCTTGCTCCGCCGGGGCCGGCAGTGATCGTCGGGCGAGCGGGTCCAGTAGTCGGCGTTGGCCTGTGTCTTGACGTACTCCGGAACGGCTTCGATGTACCCGCCCTTGGCCATGATGGTGAAGCTGTTCTCCGTCGAGAACGTCACGGATTTCGCCTCGGAGATCGTATGCGAGTGGGTGTAGCTCAGCTCTCCGCTACCTTCGGCCAGTTTGTCCGCACCCACGAGCTTGCCCGCGAGTTTCACACTGACGGTATGCGTGTCCGTCACGGTGTTGGTCGTGGATTCACCTTTGACGGCCTTGAAGGTGTACGGCCCCACGTAGCCCTCGCTGACGTGCTGGGCCGTTCCGGCACTCGCGTGGTACGTCGACACGTAACCGTTGCGAACGGCGTACTGAACTCCGTCGCAGGGGATGCTGTACGGATTCACGTACGCGACGTCCGTCGCCCGTCCCTCGTCGTTGTCAGCAGCGCGGACAGGCGCTGATGAGGAAATCGTGCCGGCGAGCAGGAGAATGCCGGCTACTGCTCCCCGTGCGATCTGGCTTTTCCCCACTGATCAGCCCTTCAGCCGGCTTGCGGATGCGGTCGCTTCATGATCAGTGGGGCGGCGGCGCAAGAGGCGCGCGAATCGCCGGTTTCGTACGAACAGGCGACAAGGCGTCCTCTCGCTGCCGGGGACGCCGCGGCCGGACTCCGGACGGCGCACACGACGACGCGACCGCCAGGATGCGCCGCTCTGCCCTTCGCCGGGTCAGCCGTCGCTGTCGCGGGGGACGATGCGGAAATCGAAGGGGACGGTCCCGGGGTCCACGGCGGTGGCGCCGCCGTCCACGGTCAGGACGGCGCCGTTGACGAAGGAGGCGGCCGGCGAGAGGAGCCAGGCGATGGCCTCGGCGACCTCTCGGGGGTCACCGGGTCGGCGTGCCGGGAGCAGCCGGGTCGCCTCCTCGTACGCCTCGTCGACCTCACCGGAGGGCAGTCGGGCCTCTTCGGCGAACCGCGCCATGCGACGGTCGGCCATCTCCGTGCGCACCCAGCTGGGGCAGACCGTGTTGGCTCGCAGGCCCTGCGGGCCGTAGTCCACGGACAGCGACCGGCACAGTTGCAGCAGCCCCGCCTTGGAGGTGGCGTACGCGGCGTTGCCGACGCCGTTGCGCAGGGCGGAGACCGAGGCGACGGCGACGACGGAGCCGCGGGCTCGCAGCAGGTGGGGCAGCGCCTCCCGCATCAGGAGGAAGGGGCCGGTGAGATTGGTGCGGAGCACCAACTCCCAGTCGTCGTCGGAGAGTTCGCCGACTCCCCCGCCTCGGCCCACTCCCGCGTTGACGACCAGTCCGTCGAGTCGGCCGAAGCGGGTGACGACGGTGTCCACCAGGCGGCGTACCGCTTCCGGGTCGGTGGTGTCGGCCGGACAGGCGAGCGCTCCGGTCTCCTCGGCGACGCGGTTCAGGGGCTCCGGCCGCCGACCGGAGACGACGACCTCGTGACCGGCCGCTCGGAGCAGGCGTGCGGTGGCCGCACCGATGCCCGTTCCCCCTCCGGTCACCACCACAACACGCCGGTCGTCCATGCGGGTTCGGCCTCCTGCCGCTGTGTCGGATCGGATTCCTGATCATATGCGTGGGGGGACCACGGGGGTGCCTCGTCTCCTCTCCGCCCCGCCTCGGGCGTCGAGCCGGGCCGCCTGGCAGCGGGTCGGGGTGCCGGGTTCCGTTGCGGGGCTGGGCTGAGAGCTCGCAGGAAACCCCCGTGACCTGCGCTCGCTTGCCGCTCCCCTGCCCGACCCGAGGCGGAACAGGCCCGGCTGTCAGGCCCGTGCACCGACCTGGAGCGCAGAAGTGGACTCGACGAGTCCCTGTCAAAACCATTGAGAAGCCATGTGACATGTGCCATTTTACAGCGCAGCCCGTCACGGACGGGACCCCACTACTCCCCACCCTGGAGTGAGACTTGCGCGCCACAGCCGTCGCCACCACGTTGCTCATAGCCGCCGCAGTCGCGGCTTCTCCCGCCCACGCCTCCCAGGCGTCCCCCGCCGGCCCCAAGCCGGAGCACGTCTTCGCGGACCCGGGCCTGCGCCCGGCCCACGGCACCGCCAAAGGCGCTCCCGGCCCGGCCGGGACCGGCGGCGGCCGACTGGAATCGCGCATCCTGCCGATCGTCCACAACTGCAGCCCCACGCTGCGGATCCGCGCCCAGGAGATGACCGCCGACCAGCTCGCCGCGACCTGCACGAGCCTGGCCGGCCAGGACTCCTTCTTCCACGGCGTGGTCAAGGACTCGGGGCCGGTCGCGGACGACTACAACACCACCCTCGAGGTCGATGTCTTCAACTCAAGCGCCGACTACAAGGCGTACGCGGGGAAGATCTACGGCATCGACACCAACAACGGCGGCATGTACCTGGAGGGAGATCCCTCCAGAACGGGCAACCAGCCGCGGTTCATCTGCTACGAACGCACCGATGTGAGCCCCGGCTGGCAGATCTGGAACCTCAACCACGAGTACACGCACTACCTCGACGGCCGCTTCGACCTGTACGGCGACTTCGACGCCAGCCAGACCACACCCACCGTGTGGTGGGGCGAGGGCATCGCGGAGTACATCTCCTACTCCTACCGCGGCGTCCCCTACACCAGCGCGCTCGCCGAGGCCGGGAAGCACACCTACTCCCTGCGCACGCTGTTCGACACCACCTACGCCAACAGCAACGTCAACCGCACCTACAACTGGGGCTACCTCGCCGCCCGTTACATGGTCGAGCGCCACCCCGCCGACGTGGCCACCGTGCTCGGCCACTACCGCACCGGAAACTGGGCCGCCGCCCGTTCCTTCCTCACCTCCTTGGACTACGAGAGTGACTGGCACGCCTGGCTGACGTCCGTGGCGGCCGGCGCCTGACCCTTACGCCTGCCACGGCCGGGCCCCGTCTCCCGGCACAGGCGCCGAAGGACTCCCCGAACGAGAGGATCCCGACCGGTCACTCGGATCGGTCGGGATCTCGTCACGGCGAAAGCCTCCGCGGCTCCCCCGGCCGGGTGGACGCCGCGTTCCCCGTCGGCTCGCCGGTGCGCCGGACATCAGTCGATCAGGACACCCGGGTTGAGGATGCGATGGGGGTCCAGCGCGTCCTTGGCCGCGCGCAGCGCCAGGGCGAAGGGTTCCGGGCGCTGGAGGTCGTAGCCGGGGCGGTGGTCGCGGCCGACGGCGTGGTGGTGCGTGATGGTGGCGCGGTGGCCGTGGAGGACGTCGTTCGCGGCGGCTTTGATGTCGTCCCAGATCTGCACTTCGTCGCCGGGCCGGCCGGCGACGGCCACGGTGAAGTAGGGGGCGGCGCCGTCGGGGTAGACGTGGGTCAGGCGGCAGGTGACGGTCGCCGGGTGTCCGGTGGCCTTCAGGGCGGCCGCGCCGACCTCGGTGCGGACGGCGTGGATGAGTGCGGGGATCTTGTCCCAGGTGGCGGCGGTCTCGAAGGTGTCGACGACGGCGCCCATGCGGGCCAGGCCGTCGCGGAGGTAGGGCATGCGCAGGAACGCCGAACGCCAGGCGCTCACGGCCGAATCGGCCGGGGCGTCGCGGTCCTGCGTCAGCGCCCCGGTGCGGCCTCCGTGGTCGCGGGCCAGGTCCAGGGCGCTGGTGAGACGGTCGTCGACGGGGCCGGTGGCGGATTCGAAGCCCAGCACCAGGACGGCGGAGCCGTCGTGCGCGGCGCCGGCCAGCAGCGCCTCGCCGGAGTCGAGCAGACGGCAGTTGGCCGGGGCGAGGTCGGACTGGGCGACGGCACGCACCGCGTCCAGCGCCTGCTGGAAGTCGGCGAAGGTCACGGAGGCCGATGCCTTGTGTCGCGGGCGTTGCTGAAGGCGCATCCATGCCTCGGTGATGACACCCAGCGCACCCTCGGAGCCGAGGAACAGGCGGTCCGGCGACGGCCCGGCGCCGGACGCGGGCAGACGCCAGGACGCGCCGGAGGCCGCCGGCGTGACGACGTGCAGAGACTGCACGAAGTCGTCGATGTGGGTGCGGACGGTGGCGTAGTGGCCGCCGGCTCTGGTGGCCAGCCATCCGCCGAGTGTGGAGAACTCGAAGCTCTGGGGGAAGTGCCGCAGGGTGAGGCCGTGCGGCCGCAACTGCTCTTCCAGTACGGGGCCGAGCGCGCCGGCCTGGATGCGCGCCGAGCGGCCGGCGGTGTCGATCTGCAGGACCCTGTCCATCGAGGTCATGTCGAGCGACAGCACGGCACGGTGGGTGTCGCCGCGGTACTCCACGCCGCCGACCACGGAGGAGCCTCCGCCGAAGGGGATGACGGCCACGCCGTGTCCGCCGGCCCAGTCCAGCAGGTCGGACACGTCCCGCGCGTTGCCCGGTCGGGCGACCAGATCGGGGATACGGCCGGGACGGCCGCGCAGGGCACGGATGACGTCGCGGTACGCCTTGCCCATGGCATGGGCGGCGCGTACTTCGGGATCGGCGGTGACCAGGTGCGCGAGTGCGGGCGGGGGCGAGACGCAGGGGCGGGGGACGGCCAGGTCGGCGACCCGCGGTATCGGCAGCGGGCGGGCGAGGGTGCCGGGCAGCAGGGCGCCCAGCGCGGCGCATTCGGCGTCGTCGGGCTGGGCGTCGGCGTAACCCCAGCCCCACCAGGAGCGGGTGCGGGAGGTGCCGGGGTGGGACGGGGTGGCGGACATGAGTGTGCTCCCAGGGAAGCAGGCAATTTACCCGATGGAAAATTACCTTAGGGTAATATCGGGCCGCATGACAGTGCTTCCCTCCAAGGCCGGCACCAAGGGCGTGCCCAGGGCCGCTCGCGAACGGCAGGTCCTGGCCGCAGCCACCGAGGAGTTCGGCCGGCACGGTTACGAGGCCACGACCGTGGCCGCCATCGCCGCCCGCGTGGGCGTCACCAAGCCACTGCTGCACCACTACTTCGGCAGCAAACAAGAGCTCTACGTCGCCTGCCTGGACCCGATCGGTGAGCGACTGCTGAACGCCGTCCGCACCGCGATGGCCGAACACCCCGCCGGCGCACCGCCCGTCCCCCTGCGCGTGCTGCACGCGCTGTTCACCGCCCTGGACGGGCAACGCGAGGCATGGTTCGTCCTCTACGACCCCACACTGCCGCCCGGCACCGACGCGGCCCGACGCGCGGCGTACTACCGCGACGCCATCGACGACCTCGCCGCGACCGGCACCGCCGAACTCCTGCACGCGGCCGGAGCCGGCGACCCGCTCGACGCCGACGCCCTCACCTACGCCTGGCGCGGCCTGTGCACCGCCCTGGTCCGCTGGTGGGTCCAGCACCCCGACCAGTCCCCCGAAGCCATGACACAACGCTGTGCACGACTCTTCACCGCCGGCCGCACCATCCTCGCCCTCGGCGCCGACCCCACCTAGTGCGCTGACCACATTGGTTCGCCGGGTTGGTGGTCGGGGCGGTTGGATGTTGCGTGACGTTCCGATCCGAGTGCTGGGGGGTGCGGTGGCTGAGCCTGTCCGCGTGCGCAGGTTGACCGACCAGGAGGGGCAGAAAATGCAGCAGATCGTGCGCCGGGGCAGCACCAGTTCGGTCCGCTTCCGACGCGCGATGATGCTGCTGGCGTCGGCCGGCAGGAACCGGGTCCCGGTGATCGCCCAGCTGGTGCAGGCCGACGAGGACACCGTCCGGGATGTGATCCACCGGTTCAACGAGATCGGCCTGGCCTGTCTGGACCCTCGGTGGGCGGGAGGCCGTCCCCGCCTGCTCAGTCCTGACGACGAGGACTTCGTTGTTCAGACGGCCACCACCCGCCCGACCAAGCTCGGCCAGCCCTTCACTCGCTGGTCCATCCGTAAACTGCTGGCCCACCTGCGGAAGGTCCATGGGCGGGTCATCCGCATCGGCCGCGAGGCGTTACGCCGTCTGCTCGCCCGCCGCGGCATCACCTTCCAGCGCACCAAGACGTGGAAGGAGTCTCCGGACCCCGACCGCGAGGCAAAGCTGGACCGGATCGAGGAGATCCTGAACCGCTTCCCGGACCGGGTCTTCGCGTTCGACGAGTTCGGCCCGCTCGGCATCCGCCCCACCGGCGGTGCGGGCTGGGCCCCGGCCAGTCACCCCGAGCGGCACCCGGCGACCTACCACCGCACGCATGGCGTCAGGTACTTCCACGGCTGCTATTCGGTTGGTGACGACACGCTCTGGGGCGTCAACCGCCGGAAGAAGGGCGCCGCGAACACGCTGGCCGCGCTCAGATCGGTCCGGGCCGCCCGACCGGACGGCGCCCCCATCTACGTCATCCTGGACAACCTGTCCGCCCACAAGGGCGAGACGATCCGCCGCTGGGCGAAGAAGAACCGCGTCGAGCTGTGCTTCACGCCGACATACGCGTCCTGGGCCAACCCGATCGAGGCGCACTTCGGGCCGCTGCGGCAGTTCACCATCGCCAACTCCAACCACCGCAACCACACCGTGCAGACCCGGGCCCTGCACGCCTATCTGCGCTGGCGCAACGCGAATGCCCGTCACCCCGACGTGCTGGCAGCCCAGCGCCGCGAGCGCGCTCGCATCCGCAGCGAGAAGGGCATCCGTTGGGGCGGACGTCCCCTCGCCGATGCCGCTTGACCAGCCCGGCGACCTTGCCCGGCCGGTCCTAGCAGTAGCCGTCCACCCTGGCGCCGGCTGGAGCGAGGTTGGGCCAGGGATGTCCTGCTCTGTCGGAGGCAGCGGACCGTAGGATGTCAAGAATCGTGCTGCCCGGGTAGCCCCGAAAACTCGCGTAGGTGCCCCGGTAGTAGCAGCTCCAGTAGCTCACGACCCGCCGTTGAGTGCGCGCGAAAAAGGCAGGGTTGTCCACGATGAACTGCCCGTAAGCGAGGTGGCCGCAGGTGCCGGGCGTGGCGAGATCACGGAGCTCATCGCAGATGACGACCAGGATCTCCAAGACGTACTCGCCGACCAGCTGCACGACGAAGGGGACGACCCACGGGTCCGTGGAACCAACGACCTTCTCCAGGTGGCGCTGCCTGACCACCCCGTCGCAGTGCCTTGAGTACAGGCAGTGCAGAAGCTGCTGTTGGCGCGACGAAAGCGACGCCACCCTGTCAGTTGACGGCTCGTCGTTGTAGAGGCGCCCAGGGATCAAAACCTGCTGGCCCTCTACAACGACCGAGAACGAGGCATGCGGCTGGAGCCGAGAGTCAGGCATCACCGCCAGGACTGCCGCGGCATCGCTTGCAAGCTCGGCTGGGAACGCCTTGATCAACAGATTGCTGCGGTCGGAAAGCGGCTGCACGAGCCGAGCATAGGCGGATGCCTCGCCAGGTAGCTGGCATTAATGGCCCCACACCCGCCCAACCCGGCGAAGGTATGCGGTCAGAGCACTAGCCGAACCGACCGGTCCTCCGGCGAAGGGCAATCCGCACTCGCCCGACCGGCCATTGACACCGTCGGTCACCGGGCGGGCGTGGTTCACGGGGAGGGCTTGATGTCGCCCGCGAACACGATCATCTGGTCGATGAGATTGCGCCTGAGGTGCACCACATCCGTTCCCGCCAGGCGCGGGCCCTCGTCCGGGGTGGTGAACACCCATTGATAGCGGGCCCATTCACCCGGCATGTCCACCGCGGAGCAGCGCACCATCGTCCCCGTCCCGGCCGGGTGGTGCCTGAGATCCAGCACGAACCTCTCGACCGCCGCGACCCCCTCACTGCGGCCGAGCGGCCCCCAGAACACCACGTCCGGGGTCAGGGCCTGCGACAGCAACGAGGTCACATAGCTGTCGTCGGAGGCGTTGAACGCGGAGATGAACGTGTCGATCGCCGACCGGGCGAGTTCTTCCTGCATCCCCCAGTCATACCAGCAGGGTCGAGGAGGCGAGGAGACGGCGCCCGCGGGCGGCGAAGCGCCGGCCCGGGCATCAGGGCCTCAGCAGTCCGCCCACCCACCAGTCGTGCGGCCTGCCGTCGTTGGCGATGCCGCGACGGCGCAGTGTCCCTTCGACGGTGAAGCCCAGTTTCTCGGCGACGGCACGCGAGCCGGTGTTCCCGACCATGGCCCACCACTCGATGCGGTGGACGTCGAGCGTGGCCCAGCCCCAGTCGCACAGGGCCCGGGCGGCCTCCACGGAGTACCCGCGTCCGCGCTGCTCCCTGACCGCCCAGTAACCGAGCTCCCACACCCCGCGGCTGAGGAAGGTGAGGCAGTACGAGCCGACCAGGGCGCCGGTGTCCTTGCGGAACGCGCCGAGGGTGTAGTCCCTGTCCTCGGCCCACTGGGCGGGCAGCTTCTCGCCGACGAGCCTCTCCGCGTCCGCACGCCGGTACGGCACCGGCACGGGGGTGTAGAACTGGATGTCCTCGTCCTGGCAGGCCGCGTGCACCGCATCCACGTCGGCAGGGGTGAAGGCCCGCAGCACCAGACGGTCGGTCTCAAGAGTCACCGGGTCCATCGCGGCAGTATGGCCACCTCGACAGACGGCGACCAGCGAATATCCCGACCGGGGACCGCCCGTCATGGACCGGGACCGGGATATTCGGTGTCCCGCGGGCCCATGAGGCCACAAGATGGTGCGCATGACCTTGCCCACCCCCACACTGCACACCGCTCGCCTGCGGCTGCGCCCCTTCGCCGACGCCGACGCGGGCCCCCTCTTCGCCCTGCACAGCAGCGCCCATGTGCTGCGCTACTGGGACTCCCCGCCGTGGACCGAACCGGCCCGCGCCGAGCGGTTCATCATGGTGTGCCGGGAGATGGCGGACGCAGGCACCGGGGCGCGGGTGGCCGTCGAGCGCGCCGGTGACGGGGCCTTCGTCGGCTGGTGCGGGCTGATCGGCTGGAACCCGGACTACCGCAGCGCTTCCTTGGGTTACGTCCTCGGCGATGCGATGTGGGGCCAGGGCTACGCGACGGAGGCCGCGCACGCCCTGCTGCGATGGGCGTTCGAGACGTCGGACCTGAATCGTGTGCAGGCCGAGACCGATACGCGCAACGTGGCATCCGCCCGCGTCCTCGAGAAGCTCGGGTTCGTGCGGGAGGGCACGTTGCGCGAGGACTGCGTGGTGAACGGCGAGGTTTCCGACTCGTGGGTGTTCGGGTTGCTCAGGCGGGAGTGGCGGCCGTCCGCCGTGCCGACGGCCGCCGGCGAGGAGCGGCGTCAGGTCCGTTAGGCGTCAGGTCCATTGGGCGTCAGGTCCATTGGGCGTCAGGCACCTGCCATTCTCTGTCCCAGGGAATCACGGCCGCCAGATACGCCCCCATCTCGTTGAGGACCGCGGGTTCCGGGATGCGCAGCAGACCGATGACCGCCCCCGCGACCAGGCCGTACAGAATGGTCTTGCGTCCCTCCCTGCCCATCCCGCACATCGCGCTCGCCCCGAGATACAGCGTGCTGACCAGGAGGGCGGTCACCATGAAGTACACCCGCAGCTTCCAGTCCTCGGGCGGGTCCGCGGCCGTGCAGGCCACCCCGAACGCGTTCGCTGCGACCGCGACCGCGAACGGCAGGACGGCGAGAAGGGTGAGGAAGGGCAGCCGGAGGAGGGTGGTCAGCGACCAGTCGATCGCGGCTCTCACCGCTTCGACGAAGCTTCGGCCGGCGTCCCGGCAGGCCGCCGCCAGCCGATTGCCTCCGTCTCGGCAGGCCCCCGCCAACTGCTTGCCGAGGTCGACGAGCAGATCCCAGACGACCTGGGCGAGAGCGACGAGGTAGTGGCGCAGGGGAAGTCTCAGATTGCGGACCAGGGCGAGTCGTACGTCGCCCCCGGCGCCCTGCTCGGCGGCGAGGGCGGTGGCCTTGCGCGCGGCGAGGAGGCGCAGCCTGCCGGGCAGGGGCTCGGCCGCGGCCAGGCGGATCAGGTGGGTTCGGGCGCCGACCCGGCTCAACTGCGTGATGAGGTGCCGGCGCTCGTTCTCGTCCCGTCGGTCGTCGGTGACCAGGTCACTGACCGTGTCGGCCCACCATGGGGACGCCTGCTGCGAACGGCGCCCTTGCGACCGGCGCCCTTGCGACCGGCGCCCTTCGGCGGGTTGCGGAGCCCACCACGAAACCGTGTGTTCCATCAGTGAGCTGCGCGAGTTGGACGGCAGGCCGGGGTGCTTCAGCAGGGCTGTCAGCGCCGCCTCGGTCCTGGTCCGGGGTTCGGGAGACGGTGGCATTCGGTGCACGGCGGAGAAGCGGACGGCGGGCGGAGCGGAGCGGTCGTCGACGATCGACAGCAGCAGGTCCGTGATGTGGCGGCCTTTGGCGGTCGGGGCCGCCTGCAGGGCTGTCAGTCTCAGTTCGGGAGTGGCGTCGGGATCCGACGCGGCGGCCACCAGCAGCCGTTCCTGCCGCTCGCGGTCGTGGACGGCCCGCGCCGCCTCGATGCGCAGATGCACCGGCAGCCGCGGATCCTCGGCCAGTCCGGCGAGCACGACGTCGGTGCGTGGGTCGTGGGACGACGGCCGCAGCAGGCTGAGGGCCCGGATGCGGTCCTGCGGCGGCAGATCGCCGCGGATGAGCTCCGCCAGCGTCTCCGCGACCGTGCCGGGGTACCGTTCGCGCAGTTGCTCGGCCGCCAGGATCCGTGCCTGACTCGATGCGCCGGTGTCGGTCATACGGGCCACGAGGGCTTCGGTGCCCTCCGGGAGCTGCAACCGGACCATGGTCCTCGCGGCTTCGAGCCAGAGAGGCGATGCGTTCTCGGGACCCCTCGCGATCTCGACGAGAACACGCGTACCCGTCGGGTCGCCTCGGCGCACCAGTTCCTCAGCGGCCGGAACGCGGCCGTCCGCGGTGGGGTCCGCCGCCATGGCGCGCAGGACCTGGATGCCGCGCGGGTTGCCGAGGTCGGCGAGGCCGCGGGCCGCGTTCAGCCGATGCTCCAGGCTCCGGTGCCGTTCGGCCGTCTCGATGAGGATGGTGACACCCCGCCGGTCCCCCATCCGCGCCAGGGACACCGCGGCCTCGTGGTCCAGGGCGAGGGCGGCTCGGTGCAGCACGGAGATGGCGGTCTTCCGTGCGACCTCGTCGACCTTGGCACCGTCGGCGACGAGGGTGGCGATCAGGGCCGCGCCCTCGTCACGCGCGGCGAGCCTGCGCAGGGCCGGATGGAGCCCGCGTTGCCTTTTCTGCGCCCAGGCGTCGACGAGGAAGCGGACGACGGAGGTGGCCGCCGGATCGGAGTCGCGGGTGAGGCCCAGGGCCCAGGAAGGCCATCGAGGGTCGTGGCCGAAGACCAGGCGGAACTCCCTGGCGCTGAGCCGCGGGTTCCCGGCGATCCAACGCGCGGTCAGGTACTCGGCGAACGTCTGGTGGATGAAGACGAAGTCGTCGCGCCGCTGACGCAACAGGCCGCACGCGCGCAGGAGTTCGGGAAGGGCGCGGCCGGACAGCTCGGCCCAGTCGTCCTCGGACATGACCTTGCGGCCGATGGTTCTCGACCACTTGGTCAGCAGCTGCAAGGCCGAGCCGTCGGTGCCGTTGTGGCGCTCGTAGGCAAGGCGCTCCAGCAGGGCGGGCAGCTGCGCGCGGAGGCTCTTCAGTGCCGCGGCACCCGCGTCACCGTAGTCCTTGGTGGCCCTGGTCAGGAGCTGGGGCCAGGGGCTGTCGCTGCGGTTCCAGCGTCTGCCGCCCTGGGTCGCTCTGACGAACTCCCGGTACACGGCACTGCGCCCGCGCGGCAGCGGCTGGTCCTGGTCCGCTTTGAAGAGCTGGCACAGCATGGAGGCCATCAGCGGTGTCCGTGCCGGATCCGTCATCCCGGAGGCTTCGAGGCGGTCGAGGAAGAGGTCCGCCGCACGCTCCGGGTCGTCGACCTTCAGGGCCGTCAACCAGCGCGTGGCGAAGTCGGACAACTGCCGCGGATCCAGTGGCAGCAGGTCGAACCGGCGCAGTTGGGGAGGCAGTTCCTTGGCGGGCAGGGGACGCGTGGTCACCAGGAAGCGGTAGTTGTCGCCCACACTCCGCTCCCGCAGTTCGGTGATCTTCTCGATCACCCCCGCGCGAGCGTCCGAGTCGCCCACCTCGTCGAGCCCGTCGACGAGGACCAGCCAGCGTGCGGCCGGGACGGGAGGCCCGTCGAACCACTCGGGGGGCCAGCCCTGGGCCGAGGAGGGCAGGATCTCGCTGTTCACGGCCTTGACCATGGCCTTGAGTGGGAACTTTTTGGCCAGGTCGCGGGCATCCACCCGGACGGGAACCACGTCGTGCCGTTCCTCGGGCGGCTTCCATCGCGCGGCCAGCTCGGTGACGGCGTGCCGGAGCAGGCTCGACTTGCCGGCGCCGGGGGCGCCGACCAGCAGGATGTCCGCGTCCAGCCGGAACAGCTCCTCGGCCGGGATCCGCTCGTTGTCCGAGTTACGCGGTTCCCCGCCGGTGCCGTCCGCGCCGGACGCGGCCGGTTCCGTCTCCTCCGAACCGACGGACGGGCTGACGTACACCATGGACAGGGTCCGGGGCGGGTCGCCCTCGATCATGGGATACGGATGCTGTCCGTCGGCTACGGCCTGCGCACCCCTCAGGTAGTCCCGCAGCAGAGGGGTGGCCCGCCCCCACCCGCCCGCCTCCAGCTGGCTGCGGCTCAGCCGCCGTGGCCAGTCGCCCTTGAGGGCCGCCCGGTCCGCGTCCGGCGGACAGCGCGCGAGGATCTCCGCCACGGGCACCAGATGGGCACTGGAGGTGAGGTCGGAGGTGCTCAGCATGCCGCACACCGCGCCCGTACGGATGTTGATCACGGCGCTGCCGCTGTATCCCTCCCCCACGCGTCCCTCCGCGTGCGGCAGCCAGGGCGCGCCTGCCCGGTCGCTGCGCAGATCCGTGCCCTGGTAGCGCAGGGTGCCGGACTGGCCGGACCGGAAGCCGCGCAGCGGATGGCCGTAGGTCCACAACTCGTCGCCGATCCGGAGCACGCTCGAGGTGAGGACCGGCTGGAGCGGCGGTGCGGGGGTGCGCGAGGTGTCGGCGATGCGCAGCAGGATCAGGTCGAGCCCGCCGTCCCGGTCGCGGACGTAGGAGCCGGGCACGGGCTCCAGGGTCAGCTCCCGGTTGAGGGCGACGACGTGGCCGAGGACCCGCTTGGGCAGCGAGCGCTCGTCCTCGGCGACGACGTGCGCGCAGGTCGCCACCAGTCCCTCGGCGATGACGAATCCGGTGCCGATGTCACCGGACGGCGGTTCCAGCCGCACGGTCGCCGCCTTGAGGAGTCCTTCCCAGCCGGTGAGCCCGGCCGGGGTCACGGAGTCGGCGGCTGCTCCCATTCCAGCTCCACTGTGAAGGCCGAGGAGGTGCGTGCCTTGCCGATCACCGCGACGACGGATCCCGACTCGACGGCGAACTCGCAGCCGAACTGGACCCGCACGCGGGTGGCTTCGCTCTGCCGCAGCTGTGTCACCACGGCCCGCGCGGTGCTCGTCAGCCCCTCCAGCGCCTCGTCCAGACGCCTGCGGACCCGGCCCGAGATCTCCTGCTCGCCGCCGTACCTGCTGTCGAGCTCTCGTACGGCCATGTAGACCCGCTGCCCTTCCACGTCGAGCAGGATCAGGCGGTCCGTTCCGTCGGCGTGTCCTCCGTCCCGCAGGCTGTCCCCCATGGGCCCCCTCCGTGGAGTAGTTCGACGGGTACGAAGCGTAGCGCCAACTCGGGGCCGGATTCAGCCCCTTGGGGACCGGGGAACGAGCCGGCGCCCGGCCCTTCCGGGTCCGGCGCGGCGACCCGGCTGGTGATCGCGGCCTTGCCGGAGGAGCACCTCAGAGCGGGGCGCGCAGGGCCAGCAGGGCGACATCGTCGTGGTTGCCGGCGGGGCGTACGCGGCGCAGGAGCTGGTCGGTGAGCACGGTGAGGGGGGCGTGCGCCAGCGCGGCGGCGTGGCGGCGCAGCTGGTGCAGTCCCGTGTCGATGGTGTCGCCGGGGGCCTCGACGAGACCGTCGGTGTAGAGCACGAGGGTGGCGCCGGGCCGCAGCAGCGCCGTGGCGTCCGGACGCGGGATGCCCGCTCCCCCGATGCCCAGGAGCATGCCGTGGCCGGCGGTGAGGAAGTCCGCCACGCCTTCGCGGCTGATGAGCAGGGGCGGCGGGTGGCCCGCGTTGGTCCAGGAGAGCTCCCAGTGGCCGCTGCCGGCCGCGGCGATCCGGGCGAAGATCAACGTGGCCATGCTGACGTCGGTGATGTGCTCGATCGCTCCGTCCAGCCGTTCGACGATCAGGCTGGGAGGTTCGTTGTGGGACCACGCGAAGGCGCGCAGCATGTTCCGCACCTGCGCCATGCCGGCCGCCGCCTCCAGATCGTGGCCCACGACGTCTCCGACGGCCAGGGCGGTGGCTCCGTCGGACAGGGAGAAGGCGTCGTACCAGTCGCCGCCGACCTGGGAGGCATCGGGGGCGGGCAGGTAGCGGGCCACCATCTCCAGTTCGGGGACGTCCGGCATCTGCGGCAGCAGGTGGTTCTGCATGGTCTCGGCGACCTTGCGCTGGCGCTGGTACAGGCGGGCGTTGTCCAGGGCCAGACCGGCACGCCGTGCCACGTCCTCGACCAGGGCGAGGTCCGCGGTGGTGAAGGCCGCCGGCTGGGACGCGCGGCCCAGGGTGAGGGCGCCCAGCACCTCGCGTGTCCCGCGGATGGGTGCGATGGCCGCTGAGTGCATCCCGGTGGTGTGGAACAGGCGGCGCTGTTCGACCGCGATTCCGGAGTCCGGTGCGCCGCTGTAGGTCTCCGGTCCGGCGACCGTCGAGGCGACCCCGCGCAGGGCGCGGGACAAGGGCATCAGGGAGTCTTCGAGGACCCGCGGCATCGGGCCCTCCAGTTCCTCGTACCGCTGGAACCCGTCCTCGTCGGCATGGGCCACGAGGGTGCGCCACACCTCGTCCCGCTCGGTGATCAGGTCGACGATCACCCAGTCCGCCAGGCGGGGCAGGACGAGGGTCACCAGCCGCCGCAGCGTCTCGTCGGCATCGAGCGTCGAGGTCAGCTGTGCGGTGGCCTCCGCCAGCAGCGCCAGCCGCTCCAGTTCCGGCAGCGACGCCACCGCGGGTCGGGCCGGCCGGACCCGTCCCTGCGGGTCCTCGGCCACGTGGAAGATCACCAGGGTGCCGGTGCCCTGGTCACCGAGGTCGTACGGCGTGATCAGCCAGGAGATCGGCAGGAGGGTGCCGTCCGCGCGGGCGAACCAGTCGCCGTCGGCCTGGTCGGGGCGGCCGGCGTGGAACGCCTGCCGCATCGCGCACCGGCTCCTCGGCAGCGGCTCGCCGTGCGGTCCGCGATGCAGCAGATCATGCGCGTCGTAGCCGACGAGACCGGTGGCGGGCCGCGCCAGAAGTTCCTCGGCGCGGGTGTTGACCGCGAGGACGCAGCCCTTCTCGTCCACCACGTAGGCACCCGTGCCGATGGCGTCCAGTGCGGTTCTCAGCGCCTGGGACGCCTCCGGTACGGGCTGTCTCTCCAGCGACTCGGTGTGTCTCGGCCCCGCCATGTTCCGGCCTCCTCGCCGACAGGGCCGAACAGCCCGCTCGTCGCCGGCCATGTCAGCTGGGCATGGCCTGCTTCTGACGTGTACCCCCGCGGCGGGCCGCACAGCGACCAGAGGCGTGGATGATCCCGCTCCGGCACCGCGTCGCACGTACCGGCTCCGGAGGTCCGGGCACCGGCCGCGGCGTCCGTGGGCAGCTTAGGCCACGGTGGGCCCGTGGCGTCACAGCGCCCGGGCCGCGTAGGCCCTGACGTCCGCGTCCGGGTCCGTGGTGGCGGTGGCCAGTGCCGCTCGCGCGGCTTCGGTGGCGCGGTGCCGGGTCAGGGCCCGCACGGCGGCCTTGCGGACGTCGGCGTTGGGGTCGGCGAGGGACTTGGCGAGGGCGGGGACGGCGGGGCCGGGGGCGGCGGCGGACAGGGCGGTCGCGGCGCCGGCGCGGACCTGCCAGGCCGGGTCGGACAGCGCGGCCCGGGCGCGGGCGGCGAGCGGTGCCGGGCAGCCGGTGGCACCCAGTGCCTCGTAGGCTGCCGCGCGCACCAGCGCGTCGGGATCGTCGAGGAGTCCGGCGAGGGCCGAGCGGACCGTGTCCCGGTCGGGACCGGCCGGCGCCGTGTCGGCCGGCGGCTCCGCGGTCAGGGTGGCCAAGCCGCGGGCGATGGTGACCCGGACTTCGCGGGACGCGTCGGTGGTCGCCGCGCGGGCCAGCTCTCCGGCCGCGTCGACCGACACGAGGGCGCGTACCGCCGCGACGCGGACGGTGATGTCCGTGTCCGTCAGGGACTTCGCGAACAGGGCGGCGTCCCCGAGGCGCAGGACGCGCAGGGCGTCCAGCGCGACGGCACGGACGACGGGGTCGGCCTCGTGCGTGGCGGCGGCGAGGCCGTCGAGCAAAGCCGGTTCGGGGTCCAGCGTCTCCACCAGTTCGCGCAGTGAGGCGGCCGCGGCGGCCCGGACGCCGGGGTCGGAGTCGGCGAGCGCGGCGGCGAGGGCCGGTCCGGCCCCTTGCGGCACGGTCTCCGTCAGGACGGTGACGGCGGTGCGCCGCACTGCGTGCTCGGGGTCGGTGAGGTAGGGGACGAGGTCGGACAGGTGCGGCTCGTCCTCGCCGAGGGACAGCAGCTCGAGCAACCGCGGGCTGGCCGTCGCGTCGGTGCCGCCGGCGGGACGGGCGGCGTCGCCGCGGCGCGTCTGCTGACCCATCGCCACCGGTGCCGCTTCGCGTGCCCCCGCCGTCGCCACCTGCTCCGGCCGGACCTCGCCGAGAGGGCGTGAGGGGCCGCCGACCGCGGTGAACCCGTCGACCGGGACCAGATAGGGGGCCACCGGGCGGGCCGTGAACTCCATCGCTCCCGAGGGCGACTTGCGCAGGTCGAGATGGTGGAACCAGGAGGCGTCGTCGCGCCGCGGATGGTCGAGCCGGTCGTGGTAGAGGCCCCAGCGGGACTCCGTGCGGGCCAGGGACGCCCGTGCGGCCATCTCCGCGCAGTCGCGGATGAACGTGACCTCCGCGCAGCGCATCAGCTCGTGCGGGGTGCGCGCCCCTATCGCGGCGATGTCCGCGCGCATCCGCTCGAACGCCTCCAGCGCCAGTGACAGCCGGGCACCGGACTTCGGCGGAGCCACATAGTCGTTCACGAAGCGGCGCAGCTTGTACTCGACCTGGGACTGCGGCGGACCGTCGGGGTTGCGCAGCGGGCGGTAGACCAGTTCGTGCGCCTCGCGGAGCTGATCCGGCGGCAACTGCCCTTCGTAGGGCCGGTACCGTGCCGCGTCCGCGCCCGCCAGATCTCCGAAGACGAACGCGCCAATCATGTAGTTGTGTGGAACGCAGGCCAGGTCCCCGGCGGCGTACAGCCGGGGAACGGTCGTACGGCCGTGGTCGTCGACCCGTACGCCCGACGCCGAATGGCCGCCGCACAGGCCGATCTCGGAGATGTGCATCTCCACGTCATGGGTGCGGTAGTCGTGTCCGCGGCCCGCGTGGAAGGTGCCGCGGGTGGGCCGCTCGGTGGAGTGCAGGATCGACTCCAGGGCCGACACCGACTCCTCCGGGAGATGGCTGAGCTTGAGGTAGACCGGGCCGCGGTCGCTCGCCACCTCGGCGGCGAACTCGGCCATCATCTGGCCCGACCAGTAGTCGGAGTCGACGAAGCGCTGCCCGTGCCGGTTGACCTGGTAGCCGCCGAAGGGATTGGCGACGTACGCGCAGGCCGGGCCGTTGTAGTCCTTGATCAGCGGATTGATCTGGAAGCACTCGATGCCGGTCAGCTCGGCGCCCGCGTGGTACGCCATCGCGTAGCCGTCGCCCGCGTTCGTCGGGTTCTCGTACGTGCCGTACAGATAGCCGGAGGCCGGCAGGCCGAGGCGGCCGCACGCGCCGGTCGCCAGGATCACCGCGCCCGCGCGTACGGTGACGAAGGCCCCGGTGCGCGTGTGGAAGCCCGCCGCGCCGACGGCCCTCCCCGCGGCCGTCAGCACCCTGACCGGCATCACCCGGTTCTCGATGCGGATGCGCTCGCGCATCTCGCGCCGCCGCAGCTGCCGGTACAGGACCTTCTTGACGTCCTTGCCCTCGGGCATGGGCAGCACGTACGAACCCGAGCGGTGCACCTGACGGACCGCGTACTCGCCGTGCTCGTCCTTCTCGAACTTCACGCCGTACGACTCCAGTCGCTGCACCATCGCGAAGCCGCGGGTGGCGGTCTGGCGGACGGTGGACTGGTCGACGATGCCGTCGTTGGCGCGGGTGATCTCGGCCACGTAGTCGTCGGGCTCGGCGCGGCCCGGGACGACCGCGTTGTTGACGCCGTCCATGCCCATGGCGAGGGCACCGGAGTGGCGGACGTGGGCCTTCTCGAGGAGCAGGACGTCCGCGCCGTGCTCGGCGGCCGTCAGGGCGGCCATGGTGCCGGCGGTGCCGCCGCCGATGACCAGGACGTCGCAGGTCAGTTCCTCGGCGTCGCCGAGGGCGGGGATCTCAAGTGGGGTGGTCACCACGGGCCTTTCAGGTACCGAGCGAGGTGAGGAGGGTGCGGCGCAGGGCCACGCGGTCCGGGTCGTCGTGCGCCGAGCGCTCGCGCGGGCGCGGCACATCCCGTACGGCGATCAGCCGGCCGGAGCCGATCAGGGCGACGCGGTCGCCCAGGAACAGGGCCTCGTCGACGTCGTGCGTGACGAAGACGACGGTGGCGCCGGTGCCGTGCAGCACCTCCACCAGGAGGTCCTGCATGCCGGCGCGGGTCTGGGCGTCGAGCGCGCCGAACGGTTCGTCCATGAGGACGGCACGCGGCCGTCCGGCCAGGGCGCGGGCCAGCTGGGCGCGCTGGCGCTGTCCGCCGGAGACGCGGTGCGGCAACTGCCGTGCCTGGTCGGCGAGTCCGACCCGGACCAGCCAGTCGTCGGCCTGTTCCCTGCGGGGGGCGCGCGGCAGGCCCTGGATGGCGAGGGGCAGTTCCACGTTGGCGCGCAGGGTGCGCCAGGGCAGCAGGGCGTCCTCCTGGAACACCAGGGCCCGGTCCGCGCCCGGCCCGGTCACCGGCCGGCCGTCCTGCTCCACCGTCCCCTCCAGCGGGGGCAGCAACCCGGCGAAGGTGCGCAGCAGCGTCGACTTGCCGCAGCCGGAGGGGCCGACGACGGTCAGGATCTCGCCGGCCGCCACATCCAGGTCGAGGCCGGTCACGGCCGGGGCGTCCGGCCGGCCGAGCGTCGCGCCGCGCAGGGTCAGGCGGGTGCCGCGCGGGGCCGCCGGCGCGGTTCTCGGCTCTGCCGGCCTGGTCTCAGACGAGGTGCTCATCGCGTGTCTCCTCGGTCGTGGCGGGCGCGGCGGGGGACGGGGCCGCGGGGGTCCGTGCGGGCCGGGGCCGGTGGCCGGGGACGTAGGAGGTGCGCGGCAGCCACCGGGTCAGGCGGCGGCCGCCCAGCTCGACGGCGGTGGAGGTCAGCCAGCCGAGCAGGCCGATGGTGACCATGCCGACGAAGACGCCCGGGTAGTCGACGATCGTGTAGTCCTGCCAGGTGCGGTAGCCGACGCCGTACTGGCCGGAGATCATCTCGGCGGAGATCACGCAGATCCAGGACACCCCGATGCCGACGGACAGACCGCCGAAGATGCCGGGCAGTGCCCCCGGCAGCACGACCGACCCGAGGATCCGCCACCGGCCGCCGCCCATCGTGCGCACCGCCTCCTCCCACACCGGGGTCAGCGCGCGCACCGCGTGCCGGGTGGAGACGAGCACCGGGAAGAAGGCGGCGGTGAAGGTGATGAAGACGATGCCCTGTTCGTTGGAGGGGAACAGCAGGATCGCGACGGGGACCATGGCGATCGCCGGGATGGGCCGCACCACTTCGAGCAGCGGGCCGAGCAGGTCCTCGGCGAGCCGCGAGCGTGCCACGAGCACGCCGGTGGCCACGCCCACGACCGCGGCGAGCACGAAGCCCGTCACGATCCGGACGAGGCTGTCGGTGAGGTCGGTCCAGTAGTCGGGGCCGAAGACCCGGTCGGCGAAGGTCCGGGCCACGTCGGTCACCGCCGGGAACTGCGAGAAGCGCACCCACGGATCGACGTCGAAGGTGGTCAGCAGCTGCCACAGGCCGAGAGCGGCGGCCAGCGAACCGGCCCGCAGGGCGAGCCGGCCCGTCCGCCGGGGGTACCGGCTCATGACGCCCGTCCCAGGGCGTCCGTGTACGTGATCACGCGGGCGCCGCGGTGACCGGCCACGTAGGCCCGCGCGGTCTCCGGGGCGACGAAGGGCAGCAGCCGCTCGCCGTCCGCCACCCAGACGGCCTTGTCGGCGAACCACAGGGTGCCGGTGGTGGCGTCGGGGACGTACGCCGCGCGGATGCCGTCCTGGTGCCGGCCGACGTGGGCGAGGAGCTGGGCGGGGGTGGCGAAGGTCAGGGTCCGCGCGGCGCCCTCGGGCCAGACCTCGCTCGCGGCGGCGGGCGGGGTGGCGGCGAGCCGCCCGGCGTACCCGGCGCCGAGGGCCTTCTTGACGTACCGGTCGTCGACGAAGGCGTCCACGTCGATGTCGCCGGTCAGTTCGGCCGCCTTCAGGATCGCCACGTCCTGCTTGAGCGCGGACACCAGCCGGGGTTTGACGGACGGATCGAACGTGGAGATGCCGTGGGCTCCGTTGTAGAGGTAGACGACCTCGGCGGGCAGCCCGGTGGCCTTCGCGACCTTCTCGGCGGCCTGGACGGGGTGGGCGACGAGGTAATCGGTCGCCTCCGCCTGTGCCTTCAGGAACGCCTCCAGTACGGCGGGGCGTCGCTCGGCGAAGTCCTCGCGGACCGTGACGCCGTGGAAGGTGGGCAGGTTCAGCTGCGCGCCGTCGTACAGCGCCTTGGCCTTGCCCTGGTAGGCGAGCAGGCCCGGCCAGGCGACGAACTGCGACAGCGCGTCGGCGCTGCCCGCCGCGAGGGCCGAGGCGCCCACCGCGGGCTGCTGGTTGAGCTTCTCGATGCCCTCGTCCGGGTCGATGCCGGCCCGCTTCAGCGCCCGTACGAGGGTGCCGTCGGCGGCGGAGCCGACGCTGGTGGAGACCTTCTTGCCCTTCAGGTCCCTCAGTGAGCCCAGCTCGGAGTCGGGTGCGACGACGACCGTGTTGAGGCCGCCCTTGAGGTTGTAGCCGGTGACCGAGACCAGGTGGGTGGGCTTGCCCAGCTGCTTGCCGCGGGCCGCGTTGATGAGCAGCGGGAAGTCGCCCATCGAGCCGATGTCGACCTTCCCGGCGGTCATCTGCGCGGTGATGGGGGCGCCGGTGGCGTAGTCCTGCCAGTCGACCTTGTACGTCTTTCCGTCGCCGAGAGCGGCGAGTTGCTTCTCGAAGGAGCCGAGGGAGCGCAGGAGGGTGCCTGCGGTGACCGTGTTGATGGTCTTGGACTGGTATCCGACGGTGACGGTGACCGTGGAGCCGTCGCCCGCTCCGGCACTGCCGCCGCAGGCGGACAACGGGAGCAGCAGGGCGGTGGCGGCGAGTGCGGCTGTCGTGCGTCTCATGGGAGTGGGGGCCTCTCAGCGGAGCAGATAGGGCATGTTGACCGTGACGGCTCCGGTGGGACACCGGGCGGCGCACGGGCCGCAGTACCAGCACTCGTCGACGTGCATGTACGCCTTGCCGTTGGTCTCGTCGATGGCGAGGGAGTCCAGCGGGCACATGTCCACGCAGAGCGTGCAGCCGTCGATGCACTTCGACTCGTCGATGGTCACGGGCACGTCGGCCCGCTGGGGCACCAAGGGCATGGCTGTCTCCGGGAAGGGGTGGTGGGTCGTTGGTCGCCGGCGGCCGGCCGCTGGTCGCCGGTCGCCGAGGGGTGCGGCGGGGCAGGCCGCGGGGTGCTACGGGGAGCGGTGCAGCAGGCCGCTCATCGTGATGCGGTCACCGCGGAAGCGGATGAACTCCAGGTCGACGGGGCGGCCGTCGTCGAGATGGGTGAGCCGTTCCAGCATCAGGACGGCCGCGCCGCGCGGGGCCTGAAGGACGGCGGCGGAGTGGGCGTCCGCGTTCACCGCCTCCAGGGTGATCTCGGCGTGGCCGAGCCGACGGCCGGTGACGGCCTCCAGGAGGCGGAAGACGTCGGTGTTCTCCAGGTCGGCGCCGAGCAGGGCGGTGCCGATGTCGAGGGGGACGTAGGTGAGGTCGAGGGAGAGCGGAAGGCCGTTCAGGCGGCGCAGGCGTTCGATGTAGAGGACGTCGGCACCGTGCGGGACGCGCAGGCGTTCGGCGACGGGGGCCGGTGCGGGGGCGGGGCCCATGGTGCGGACCTCGTTGGTGACGTGGCCGTGCTCGCGCAGGGTTTCCCCGAGGCCCATCAGGCGGTCCAGCCCATGGGGGTACTTCTGGGCGACGACCACCGTGCCGACGCCGGGAAGGCGCTCCACGAGCCCTTCGGCGCGCAGCAGATCCAGGGCCTGGCGGACGGTGTTGCGGGAGGCCCGGTAGTCCGCGGCGAGGGTCGACTCGTGCGGCAGGGAACCGGCCGGGAAGCCGTCGGTGAGGAGCTGGTGGCGCAGGAGGTCGGCGAGCTGACGTGCCCGGTCCGCGCGCAGCCGACGCCGTGTGCGCTGAGCGGCGATGGTGGGCGCGCCCTGGCCGGCGTGGTCGCGTACGCGGTCGGTGGGGTGCATGGCCGGAACCATACCTATCCGGTAGGGAAAGGGGTGTTGCTGAAGTGTTGCGCCACCTGACGCACCGACGGATACCGCGCTGACCTGGTCTTTCGACCTCCGCACGGGGAGATCTGCCAAGGTCCGCGAGCAGTTGCGGACGCGAAGCCCTGCGCGGCGTCGCGGGCGATCAGCCGGCCGGGGAGGGCGGCGCCGGCCGGACGGCGAGGACGGCGATGTCGTCGTCGCTGTCGGCGCCGAGGCCGATCAGCAACTCGTCGCAGAACACGTCGAGGGGTTCGCGGGCCAGGGCGGACGTGTGCCGGCGGAGCCGCTCCATGGCGTCGTCGAGGGACTCGCCGCGCCGTTCGATGAGCCCGTCGGTGTACAGCAGCACGGTCGAATGGGCCGGGATCACATCGGTGGCCCTGCGGCGCGGCATGTCGGGGTCCATGCCCAGCAGCAGCCCCGATCCCTCCTCCAGGTAGCGAGTCCGGCCGTCGGCGGCGGTCAGCAGGGGCGGCAGATGCCCGGCGGAGGAGTGCACCAGCTCCCACGGCCCGTCGGCACCGCCCTTGATCAGGCCGTAGATGCAGGTGGCGGTGGCCTCCCGGTACAGGCTGTGGTTCGCCATGTCCAGGCGGCGCAGGACCGTCTCCGGGGGCTCCTGGCGGTCCACGGCGATGCCGCGCAGCATGCTGCGGAGCTGGCTCATGGCGACGGCCGCGTCGAGGTTGTGCCCGGTGACGTCGCCGATCACCAGCGCCGTGTCCCCGCTGGGGAGGAGGAAGCTGTCGTACCAGTCCCCGCCCACCTGGGCGGTGGTGGAGGAGGCGGCGTAGCGGGCGGCCAGGTGGAGGGGTTCGACCTGCGGCAGCACGGGCAGCAGCGAGCGCTGGAGCCGCTCCGCGATGTTCCGGGTCTCCAGGTACAGACGGGCGTTGTCCACGCCCAGGGCGAGGCCGCGGCACAGGTCGTCGACCAGCGGCAGGTCCTCTTGCGTGAACGGCTGTTCGGCGCCGCCGCGGGCCAGGGTCAGGGCGCCGATGATCTGCCGGCGCGCCCTCAGCGGGGCGACGATCGCGCTGTGGGCGCCCAGGTGCCCGAGCAGGTCGAGGTAGTGCGCGTCCAGCGGGCTCTGCGACTGGCTCGGCGGCGGGGGCTCGGTGAGGAGCAGGGGGCCCGCGCCGCGCAGCGCACGGGCCAGCGGACCTCGGGATGCCTCGGTCACGGACGGCAGCCTGCCCTCGTAGTCCTGGGGGCACAGGCCCCGCGGGGTGCGGTGGACGACGCAGATCCGCTCCACGCGCGCGTCCTCCGAGAACAGGTCGACGGCACACCAGTCGGCCAGCCGCTCGGTCAGGATCCTGCCCGCGCGGCGCAGTCCCTCGTCCAGGTCGGCGGTGTTGCTGAGGGCGGCTGCGGTGTCGGCGAGCAGGGAGAGCCGTTCCAGGGCCGAGAGTCCGCCGTGGCCGCGGCCCGTTCTCGGGGCGCCTTCCAGGGCGCCTGTCGGTGCGCCGTCCAGGGCATCGGTCGGGGCGCCTTCCAGGGCATCGGTCGGGGCACCCGCCAGGGCATCGGTCGAGGCACCCGCCAGGGCATCGGTCGAGGCGCCTTCCAGCGGCTCCTCGAGGGTGCCCGCGCCCGCTCGGACGGCTGGGGAGGTGCTGCCCGGTTCCTGCGGTGCCGCTTCTCGGCCCCGGCCGGGAGGAGGGGCCGAGGAGAGGGGCGCGGCGGCCCTGGGCGTGAGCTGGGCGACGAAGACGGTGCGGCCGTCGGCGGTCTCCTGGGTCTGGATGAACAGACGGACGGGGACCAGCCTGCCGTCCCGGTGCAGCGCGGGGAGCGGGACCGAGCGGCCCAGGATGCGCGGCTGGCCGCTGAGCAGCAGAGAGGTGAAGGCAGCGAGGTGACGGCTGCGCAGGTGCTGCGGGATCAGGGTGGTCAGCGGCCGTCCCACGAGCTCGTCCGCCCGCCAGCCGAGGAGGTCCGTCGCCGGTGCGTTCACCGCGATGACGCAGTTCCTCTCGTCGGCGGCGATGGTCGGGACCCTGCTGGAGCGCACCTGCACGGCGTCCCAGGGCACCAGCTCGGAGGGGCTGGCGCCCGGATCGCGCGGCACCATGGTCCACGCGGTGGCGTGGCCGCCGGCGAGCTGGCCGACGATCTGCTCGCACAGCCACTGCTGGAAGACGCGGCTGCGGGGAAGGGCCGGCAGAGTGAGCAGGTGCTCGTCACGGGCGGCGTCCTCGGCACGGTTCAGTACCCGGTACAGGGTCGCCACCGACGCCCCGGCGTCCGCGGGCAGCCGCAGGGGGAGCGAGGGGATCTCCTGGCCCGCGGGCCGACCGCGCAGCGCGGCCGTCACACACGCGCTGATCACCAGGCTGGTGTCCTGGGCGACGGCCAGGTCCTCCGGCGGCACCCCGAGGTCGTACCCGGCCGCCATGGCCAGGGCCAGCTCGCGCAGCACGGTGTGACGGTGCTGTTGGCTGGCGGCGTACAGCGCGCCCGGCATGTCGATCAGTGTCACGTGTGCGCCCGAGTCGGCCGGGGCTGTGGCGGGCCCCCAGCCGTCCGCCTGCGGCGCCGGTCCGCCGGGTGCCAGCTCGAACCAGACCGTCTTGCCGTCCGCTGCCGCCTCGACGCCGTAGCGGGACGCCAGACGGCCGACGAGGGCCAGGCCCTGTCCGGTGCCGGCGTACGCGGGACACCCCTGCGGCAGCAGCTCCCGATCCGGCCGCCGATCCCGTACGCCGACCCGGACCGTGCCGCTGTCGACGCGGGCCGACACCTCGATGTCCGTCCGGGCGTGCAGGACCGCGTTCGTCACCAGCTCGCTGACCAGGAGCTCAGCGGTGTCCACCACGTCCGGCGCGACATCCCGCACAGCGGCCCGCACGAACCGCCGGGCCTTCGCCACGCTCTCCGGCCACCGGGGGAACCGCCGCGACGACGTCCCCGGGGCATTGAGATCGGCCATGCCTTCAGTGTGCCGAGCAGGAGCCCGGACCGCGCGGCGCGCTGAGCCCCGCGACGGGGCACTCCCCCTGGCCGCGCGTGGAACCGGCACACCCGATTGTCAGACCCCGCTGGCACCATCACGGCCATGGATGCCATCCGCACCGCCTCAGCCCGACCGGTCGCCGTGACGGCCCACTTCCCTGAACCGGCCTCGCCGGCACGGACAACGCCCCAGCCGTCGTGCACGGCCGGGATCCCCGAGGGCGGTGCACGACAGCTCCGTCGGCGGGCTGTCGCGGCGTCATGAGTGGGCCGGCCCGCACGGGCACATCCCTGGTGTTCGCCGAGTACCACCTCTTCCAGATCACGGACCCGGACGGGTCGCCGGCCGACGACCTCGGTGCGCCCCCTACCGGCCTGGTGTCCGCCTGCGGCGGCGCCATCGAGGTGCACACCGGAATCCACACCGGTGACGTCCAGGTCACCGCCGAGCTGCACTCCCGTCCGCCCGAGCCCGCTTCCGGCTGGGAGGAGATCGCCGAGATCTCATGCCACTCCCCCAGCGGCGACATCCTCGTGGCGCCCCTCATGCACGACCCCGTCGATCTGCCGAACCTGGCTGCCCACGGCCCCGGCAGCTACCGGCTGCGCGTCCACGCACGAGGCCGGGACCGGGCCATCGACCTGGCACCGGACGGCGTCGTCGAGCACTACCTGATCCAAAGCTGGCCCGCCCCGTTCCAGGACACGCTCCTGGTCAAGGCGACGGACGCCTACGGCCGCCAGGTACGAGCCCGGCCGGCCGACGACACCGTCGTCATCGACCACGAGGACTCCCTCGACACCCGGACCGGCAGGGAACGCGACATCCTCCGCCGCTCCCACCGGTGACGAGAAGTGGCCCTGTACGGCCCAGCGCCGAGGGCAAGGAGTGACTGCGCGATGCCCGAGATCCGTCGTCCCGTCACGGGGTGCGTGGGCCTGTGCCCGGTGGAACCGTCCGCCGGCCCTGCCGCCGGCTACCGCGGCCGGCCCGGGACCCGCGGTAGGCGGCGCGGCGGGCCACGGCCAGCGCCGGGCCCGGCGTGAACTTCCGTGCGTCGTGCGCGTAGATGTCGAAGTCCGCGCTCTGCGACGGTGGCAGGGGCAGCGCGGTGCGGACCGTGAGGACGGCGAACGTCCGCCACGACCGGTCGGGCTGCTCGGCACGCAGGTCGAAGACGAGCGGTCCGGCGTCCAGCGCCCGGCGCAGGCTCGCCGGGTCGCCGTGCACCGGGGCCTGATGTGTGCGGCGGGGAAAGGCGGCCAGGACGCTGGGACGGCCGCCCACCCGGTAGGGGACCAGGCTGGAGTAGGGGCCGCCGAGCGCGTCGGCGCGCGGCAGCGGCAAGTGCCGGCCCATGCGGCCGCGGCCGCTGCTGGTGAGCAGCAGATCGAGTACGCGGCCGGGGGCGTCCGCCCCGTCCACACGTACGGCCAGTCCCAGGCCGTCGGGCAGGCGGCGGGGCAGGCCGGCCGCTCGGGAGAGGCGGGCCGTCGCGGCGTAGCGCCCTGGCGCGTCCAGCCACGGCACGCCCCAGTGTCCGCCGCCCTCGGCGACCTCCACCTCGGCCGTGCACATCAGCCCGTCCGGATGCAGTGCCGGAGCGCCGCGCAGCCGTGCCAGCAGGCGGAAGCCCGCCTCGATACGTCGGCCCTGCCGCGCGGCGGTGTGTGTCGGGGAAGGCCGCGACGCCCTCCCGGACGGAAAGTGCAGGCGCGCAGCGCGTCGCTCACCCATCACCGGCTCCTCGGCGGATCCTCGGCCGGGAGAACCGCGGCACGGCGGGACGCGTCGGCGGCGGGAACCTCATCGCCTGCGCCTTCCGGCCGCCGAGGCACCCTGCGCACAGCTGGTCCGCAGCCAGGCGCTGATCCAGCCGGTCTGCATCGCGGCGTCGAGCAGATACGTCGGCCGGATGCGTCCCTTGGGCACGTAGACGAGATCGACGGCCAGGAGGGTCAGCGCGGTGCCCAGGCCGACGCGACGGGCATGGGCCGGGCCGTCGGGGTCCGTGGCCGCGGCGAGCTGGGCCAGGCCCGCGGAGAGCAGCAGCCCGCCCGTCGTCATCTGGAGCCACACATCGGTCTTCCGGCCGAAGACCCACTCGAAGCTGCGCAGATGCGCCAGCGGCCACAGCCCTCCCACCACGTTGAAGGCACCCTGCGCGACGGCGAGGCCCCGCGCGCGCTCGTGCTCTGTCGTGCCGGCCACGTCACGTCTCCCTTCGTACGCCCGGCCGGGTACCCTGCCGGGCGTCTCCTCACTCGGACCGAGCGCCACCGTCGCCGTGACGCGCGTGAGCAGCGGGTGGGAGGGCGGTGCCCAGCCGCGGCCGAAGGGCTGCGACGCCCGGCCCTGGAGACGGGGGCAGCCGAACTGGCCGGGCTGGTGGTCGCCTGCGGGCTGCCGGACGGCGTGCTCGTGCGGGGTGGTCAGGTGCGGTGGGCCGGGGTGCCGAAGTACCAGTTGCCGGGCGCGTCAGGGTCGGGGCTGGTGAAGTACTCGATGACGGCCGTGCGGAGTTCGGTTCGGGTCAGCGTGCCGTCCCCGTCGCGGTCGAGGTGGTGGAACGCCTTGTGCACTTCCTGTGGGCTCAGGCCGGGAGCGTGGCCGCGGATGAAGGCGGTGTACTCGTCGATGCCGATGCGGTCGTCGCCGTCGCGGTCGGCGATGTCGACGATCCGGTCGGCGAGTCCGCCCAGTGCGGCATCGGCCTGTTCGGTGTCGTCGGCCAGGCGGGAGGTGGAGGAGACGAACTCCTCGCGGCTGATCCGTCCGTCGCCGTCGGTGTCCATCGGGACGTGCACGTCGTGCCAGATCTGGAGGTATGCGCCGATGATGGCCTGTGCCTCGGGAGAGTTCTCCTCGTATCCGAGGCCCTGGGCGACGCTGCGGCCCATCAGGTGGTGGTCGGCTTCGGTGAGTGCGCCGTCGCCGTCCCGGTCGAGGTAGGTGAAGCCGGCGTGGATCTTCGCGTGGATGAATTCCTGGGGCGACAAACGATCCCTCACTCGCTCGATTCGAAACGCTGCGGACGGTCCGCCGTGTGGCGTGGAGCTGTCCCTCGGAAGGCTAGGGTCCGGTCGCGCTGTCCCGCGGCCGAAGATCGGGACTGGTCCCTCGCCTTCCGGGAATGGGGGCTTGCGGTGAGTTCTTGGCTGCCGCCGACCGCTCTTGATCGTAGGCGCGGAAGCGGGAGGCAGGACGCCGGCGGCGGCGTGTGCCGCTCGGCGCCGCCGGGCGGTGGCAGGGGCACCGGGGTGTCAGCGGGTGCGGTCCGCGCTGCCGAGCAGGCCGTCCTCGCGTACCCGCTGGGCCAGGTCGATCTTGGTGTACGCGGGCCGCCCGGCCAGGCGGTACTTGGCCTTGACGCGGTTGAGGTAGTGCTTGGCGGTGTTCGGGGTGACGCCAGCCCTTCGCGCGGCGGACTTGAGGGTCATGCCCGAGGTGTGGTCCAGCAGGATCTGCAGTTCCCTGGGGGCGAGCCGGGGGCCGGGCAGCGGGGCGGCGGTCGAGTGGCGGGGGCGGTCGGCCAGCCGGCCCAGCCAGAGGGGAAGCTGGTCGGGGGCGAAGTCGTGGGAGGAGACCTCGGGCGGCCTGCCGCACCGGTAGAAGTCGTCCCTGATGCCGCCGTGGATGGTGAAGCCGAGGCCCCGGACCAGCGTGCCGTCAAGATCGTGGGCCACGTGGAAGGAGGTGATGTCCTCGCCGGCCCAGCGGTCGGTCAGCTGGTCGCAGCGCCGGGGGTCGAATCCGCTGTGCACCGCCCACTGGCGCATCAGCCGTCCGATGTCGTCGGCGTCGTGGTCGCGGGCCGTGCGGATGTGGACCCGGCTCTCTCGCGCCGGGAACAGTCGTCCCCGGTGCGGGGCACACGGTCGTTGTGGATGTCCCGGCGCAGCGCGATGAGCCGGCCGCGCTCACCGGGGTCGGCGGTGGCGCCGATCAGCCGGTGCAGGTGGGCGGAGTGGACCTCCGCGGGGGCCTCGACCTCGTCCTCCGCAGCGCACATGTCCCGCAGCAGCGCGGCCGGTACGGAGTCCGCCGGCCGGACCCGGGGAAGCGGGTTGACGCGCAGCATCCACAGGGGTTCACCGGCGGGGGCGCGCCCTGGCCCGCCACGGCCAGGTCCTGCCCGACCGTACGCCCCGGCCTCAGGCGGCGGTCCCGGCGGAGCGGCCCGCGGGGCGGCGTTGCAGCAGGTGCGCTATCCAGGTTCAATCCGTGTCACCTGCCGTGATCGGGGCGGTCGGGGCGAGCGAGCCGCCGCCGATCCTGCGTCGCCGCCCGGCCACCGGACAACGGCATCGACAGCCGGACTGACATGCGTCATCGCTTTGATGACGCATGTCACTGACCTGGACGGGGAGTCGACGACCGGGCACCGGTCACGACGGACCCCCGGAAGCCGCCCCGGTCACCCTCCCTCTGCCGCGCCTCGCGACGCCGAGGCACGACCGCGTCCGCGCGGCGCGGCGGACCAGGGTTTCAGCAACAGCGCCGCGGGGGCCCAGCGGCCGCGGTGCGCACGGGGCTGCGGCGGGCCGTACGGGGACTGCCAGGCCGGGCGGTCGGTTCGGGGCGAGCCGTGCCGGGACGGGGCGTGGGCTCGTATGGAGGTGGGTGCGAGGACCCGGTGTGCGGACATGCAGATACACCGCTTCCCAGTGAGTGGAGGCATCGGAAAGAGGCGCGGCGCACAGGTGCGACGCGCGACCAATCAGCGCTCAGGGGCTCACTTGGTGTACAACGGCGTGTCCTTGACGGTGTGACTTCTGGGGCGAGAGGACGGTAGCGGTATCCGGGCAGGCGGTTCCACCGGTTTTCGGGGCTCGGCCGGCCGGTGCCCGCGGCGCAGGCTCACGGCCGGGCGTCGAGCGGCAGACCGAGCGGACGTGGCACGGATGCCTGGGCAACGCCCCACCGGCTGAGGGGTCAGGCCGGGGTCAGGAGGGCGGCGGCCGCGTCCAGGACCGCCTCGACGACGGCCGGCTCGTTGAGGGAGCCGGTGCCGTCGGGCGGCACCAGCCAGCGCGTACCGCGCGCGGCGTGGCCGGGGCATGGCAGGCAGATCCAGGTGCCGAAGCCGGCGACGCGGCCGGCGTCGTGCGACCGGTGGTGCGTCGAGCCGGGCGGGACGAAGAAGCCGGTCCGGGTGCCGCCGAGGTCGGCCAGCACAGGGCCGGGCGTCCGCACGCGCCGGGACAGCAGGTCGAACGCCGAGTAGCCGAGCCGTCCGGGGACGAGCAGGACGTCCCAGCGCAGGCCGGCCGGGAGCAGCACGGCCGCGAAGGGGTTGTCCTCCCACTGCTCGCGACAGGCCCGGGGGTCGGGGGCGACCGATGCCAGCCATTCCATCGCCGTCTTCGCCGTCGAATCGATCACGGGTCCACGTCTCTTTCGGTGCGGGCCGCCCACGGCGGCGTCACGAGAGGGAGGCGTCGGCGTCAGGAGCATTACGCGACTGCGGCGAGCACCCTTCGCACGGGGCAGTCGGTGAACACCTGAGCGACACGCAGGGCTGCCCAGGCACGCCGGCACGCGGAGGCCATCGCCGGACCGGCCTCACGATCCGCGACTCCCCCGCGTCCGGAGCTCGGCCATGTCACGGGTGGCGCGGCGGAGGTACGCGCAGGCACGCCGTTTCCGGCACCAGAAGCGCCTGACGGGAGGCATCTCGCCCATGTGCACCCGCCCGCAAGGCAGTTGTGCCCGTGCGCAAGGCAGTTGTGCCCGTGCGCACCGCTCCCCCACGCGCTCTCGCCCAGGCCCCTACGGCCGAGTAGTTTCACGGGACGTAGCGACGTGCGAGCGCCTGGGAGGCTTCCATGGGACACCCTCGCCCCTTAGTGATCGACCCCACCGGCCGCGACATCCACGGTGAGGCCGCCCGGATCCGCGAGCGCGGACCGGTGACCCTCGTCGAACTGCCCGACGGTGTACGGGCCTGGGCCGTCAGCAGTCCCGCTCTCCTCAGGCGCCTGCTCACCGACCCGCGCGTCTCCAAGGACCCGCGCCGGCACTGGCCCCGCTGGATCGACGGCGAGATCGCCCCGGAGTGGCCGCTGTTCACGTGGGTCGCGGTGCGGAACATGTTCACCGCCTACGGAGGTGAGCACAAACGGCTGCGCGCCCTGGTCTCCAAGGCGTTCACCGCACGCCGCACCGCGGCGCTCCGACCCCGCGTCGAGGAGATCGCCGCGGCCCTGCTGGACCGGGTCGGGGAGGCCGGACGGCACGGCCGAGTCGTCGACCTGCGCGAGGAGTTCTGCTACCCGCTGCCGATCCAGGTGATCAGTGAACTGCTCGGCCTGCCCGAGGAACAGGGCCCGGAGCTACGGGCCGTCGTGGACGGCGTCTTCCACACGTCCGCCACCCCGGAGGAGGTCACCGACACCTACGCCCGGTTCTACGCGGCTCTGGGCGAACTCGTCGCCCTCAAACGGCGGTCGCCCGGCGACGACCTGACCTCGGCGCTGATCGCGGCCCGCGACGAGGGCGACACCCGGCTCAGCGAGCAGGAACTGCTCGACACGCTGGTGCTCATGATCAGCGCCGGGCACGAGACCACGGTCAACCTGATCGACAACGCCATCCACCTCCTGCTGACCCATCCGGACCAGCTCGCCCACGTCCGCTCCGGCCGCGTCCGGTGGGAGGACGTGGTCGAGGAGGCGCTGCGCCTGGAGGCGCCCGTCGCCAGCCTGCCCCTGCGGTACGCCGTCGAGGACCTGGAGATGAGCGCGTTCGGCGGCCCGGAGGGGCTGGTGATCCGTCAGGGAGAGGCCGTCCTCGCCGCGTACGCGGCCGCCGGACGCCACCCCGAGACCTACGGTGAGGACGCCGACCGCTTCGACGTCACCCGCGCCGACAAGGAACACCTCGCCTTCGGTCACGGCGCGCACTTCTGCCTGGGCGCCCCGCTGGGGCGGCTCGAGGCGCGCATCGCCCTGAGGGCGGTCTTCGATCGCTTCCCCGGTCTTCGGCTCGCCGTCGACGCGAGCGCGTTGGAGCCGATCGACTCCTTCATCTCCAACGGCCACCGCTCCCTTCCGGTCCACCTGTCCTGACCACCGCGGTCACGGCCTCTCGTGGCGGGCGACCGAGAAGTCGACCTGGAGTGCGTAGCGGTGGGCCACATAGGAGCTGACGGTGTACTCCAGCGGAGCGCCGTGCTGGTCGGTGATGGAGCGTGTCTCGACCAGCATGGCGGTGGTGGGGCTCACGTCGAGTTCGGGGGCGTCGTCGTCAGCGGTCCGGGCGGTCAGGACGGAGGAACCGAGCGTCGGGCGCAGGCCCATGCGGCGCAGTGCGTTGTGCAGCGACCCGGTCTCCAGGTCCGCGGTGAGCAGGGATGCGAGGGCTGCCGGAAAAGCGGCGTGCTCGATGGCGACGGGCAGGTCACCGAAGAGCCGGACCCGGCTGATCGCGACCACGGTCGCGCCTTCGTCCGGGGCGGCCGGGTACAGGGCTGCGGCCTCGGCGGGCGTGGCGGGGCGCAGGGCTGCCTGAAGGACACGTGAGCGGGGCGTCGCGCCCAGCGCGAGCGCCTGGTCGTGGAAGCTGAGCAGGGTGCCGACCGGGCGGGCGGCGGCGGCCTTGCGGACGAAGCTTCCCCGGCCGGGCACCCGCTCCAGCAGGCCGTCGCGTTCCAGCCCTGCCAGGGCCGCCCGCACGGTCATGCGTGAGACGCCGAACTCCTCGGCCAGCCGGGGCTCCGAGGGGAACGCGTCGCCGTCGGCCGCGTCGGCCATGCGGCGGCGCAACTGCTTCTCGATGCGTTCGTACAGGGGCTGCCGTGCGGCCATGGCGGGCGTCGTCCTCCGGGTCGGGGTGGTTCGGGCCCGGCCGTCTTCGCGGGAGCCCTCGGCACCACCATCCTTGTCTGTATAGGCTGTCTAGACAGTTTACGGATGGCTGGAGGAGGACGCCATGTCTGTTGCTTCGATCCCCGTCACGCGCTGGAACGGCCCGCTGCCCGCTCGGGAGGAGGTGGCGAAGATGATCGACCACTCACTGCTGCGGCCGGAGCTGACCCCGGCCGAGGTCGCCGAGGGTCTGGCCACCGCGCTGGAGTACCGCACCGCCTCGGTGTGCGTGAAGCCGGCCGACGTGCCCGCCGCCGTGACCGCGCTCGCCGGCAGCGGCGTCGCGGTCGGCACGGTGGTGGGCTTCCCCCATGGCGGGGCGACCACCGCCGCCAAGGTGTGCGAGACCACCGAGCTCGTCTCCCTCGGGGCACAGGAGATCGACATGGTCATCGACATCGGCCGCCTGCGCGGCGGAGACACCGCCTACACCCGCGACGAGATCGCCGCCGTCGTGGAGGCCGCACAGGGCCGCACGGTCAAGGTGATCTTCGAGAACGTGTATCTGACCGACGCCCAGAAGACCGCCGGATACCAGGCGGCGGAAGCGGCGGGAGCGGCGTTCGTGAAAACCAGCACGGGCTTCGCCCCCGGCGGAGCGACCGCTCACGACATCGCCCTGATGCGGCGTACCGTCTCACCGCACGTCCAGGTCAAGGCCGCCGGCGGTGTCCGCACCCTCGACGCCCTGCTCCACCTGCACCATCTGGGCGCCACTCGCTTCGGCGCCACCGCCACCGCCACCATCCTGGACGACCTCCAGGGCCGCCTCGTCGGCGAGACGCCCCTGACCCGCGACGACTGCGTCTCCGGCTACTGAGCGCGGCCTCCACGGGTTTTCGGGTCGGGTGGTTCGGTTCAGATGCGGTGCAGGGGGGCCGTGCGGTCGGTCCAGTGCCAGTTCACGGGCTGCCACTGCTTCTTGAGGCTGGTGCGTTCCTTGGCGTAGGAGCGCAGTGCGTCCTCCACCACATGGCCGAGGTCGCCGAGGGAGGCGGGGCACGGGATGCGGAGCATGAGGTGCTGGGTGCGGTGCACGAGGATCATTTCGCCGGCGGGGGTGCAGTCCACGAGTGTGAAGTGCTTGAGGAGCTTGTACCGCTTGTCTTCCAGGTCAAGGCGTTGGGCGCGCACTCCGGTGGCTGTCCAGGCGAACAGGCCGTAGCGGTTGAGGTGGTAGACCCGTTCCCGTACGGGGTCGGCGGCGATCTCGAAGCAGAAGCCGGTGAAGGGGCTGTCGCGGTACAGGTCCATGCCGCAGAGCCGGCCGACGAACTCGCCCTGGTCGTCGACGAGGACGAAGGCGAACCGCTGGCCGCGGCTGCCGCCGCGGTAGATGTGGCCGTAGACGGGGACGACGAACAGGTCCTCGCGGACCACCGCGGGCCGGCCGAGCCGGGCGTCGCGCCAGTCCCACGGTCGCGCGGTCGGCTCGGCCTCGGTGAGGTGCTCGGTCAGCGAGGGCCGCGGCCGGTGGTCCATGCCGACCGGCCTGCCCTGGAACAGGACGTCCGGTCGCAGGTCGGCCTCGGTGTGCCTGACGGGTGCCGCCTCCATGGAAGCCAGAGCCGTCAGGGTCGGTTTCGAGGTGGCGGTGAGGGGCCGGTCGGTGAGCGCCACGATGTTGTCGAGCAGGTCGCCGTAGTTGTACAGCCCGTACTCCCCGGTGGTGCACAGCAGGCGGCCGGCCGGGGTGGTGCTGATCCAGGCGGCGAACGGGTCGCGCGCGCCGCCGTCGTGGCTTCTGCGGGGCATGCCGTGACGGGCGGTCACGGCGGTGAGGTCCGCGGTGATCAGGTGGGTCTGGTCGCCGGGGCCGGTCGCGGCGAGCGTCCCGTCGGGCAGGACACACAGCCCCTTGGCCCACCAGAGGTCCTCGCCGAGCCCGGTCGTGGGGCCGCCGAGCGTCGTGTCCTGGCGCAGGTACTCCCGCTGTCCGGAGAGGGCGGTGGCGAGCACCGTGCCGTCGGGGGCGTATCTGGTCAGCAGCGAGTAGCCGAAGTTCGCCTTCGCCGGGTCGGCTTCGTCCCTCGCCACGCCGTAGGTGTGACGGTGGACCGAGTAGAGGGCGTAGATCTCGCCGGTGGGCGCGGTGGCGACGTCGTCGACCTTCACGCCCCAGCCGTCGGTGTACTTGCGCTCCAGGTCGATCGCGTGGTGCTCGACGAGCGCGGACGGCAGGGGCACGGGTATGGCGTGAGTCATGACGCCATTCTCATCGGCCCCACTGACAACACCCGTCACCACCAGCGGGATCCCTGCCGCGCGTGGCTGTCGCACCCCGTCCCGTGGGGGGCGGGGTGCGGCCGTGGCTCAGGCGGGCGGAGTGCCCCAGGCCAGGGTGGCGCCGGTGTAGGCGGGTACTGCTGGGGCATCGGTGTAGGCGGTTGCCGTCGTCCTGCTGTAGTCGTTCGTCTCGTCGAAGGCGGACCAGTCCGCCTTGCTCATTCTCAGCTGGATGTCACCGCTGTCCCTCCCCGCGGCGAGTGAGCCGCCCGCGAAGGTGACCTCCAGGTAGGCGTCGGCTCCTCGCACGGGCGTGGTCAGCGGGACCACTCGCAGCTTGACCTGTGCGCATGTCACGGCGGCGTAGTCGCACCAGGCGCTCACGGAGGTGGCGCCGTCGCGCGTGAAGTAGTAGCGCAGGGAGACGGTGCCGAGGTCGACCGAGGAGCTGCCGGTGTTGACCAGTTGGAGCGAGGGCCGGATGGCGTTGTCCGTCGCCGAGGAGTCGTTGTTCTTGTACCGCACCTTCAGCGCACCGGTCGGGGTGTCCGCCGTGGCGGTGGTCACGGTCAGCGCGGCCGAGGGGTCGGAGACGTTGGCCGCCGCGTCACGGGCGCGCACGGTGTAGCGGTACGAGGTGGCCGGGGAGAGCCCGGTGTCCTGGTACGTCGTCCCGGTGACCGGCGCCGCGTTCACCTTGGTCGTGCCCCGGTAGACGTCGTATCCGGTGACGCGCACGTTGTCGGTCGACGCGTTCCACGACAGGGTGACGCTGTTCGACGTGGTGGCGGTGCTGGTCAGGCCGGTGGGTGCCGTCGGTGCCTGGGTGTCGGTCGGGTCCGGGGGTCCGTCGTGGACGTCGCTCACGCTGATGCCGGTCGTACTGGAGGCGCCGCCCAGCGGGACCTCGTGGTCCAGGCTGACGAACTTGCCCTGGTGCTGCCACAGGGCCGGCTTGAGCAGGGCGTACTTCTCCTCGTCCCAGCTCTTCCAGTCGTTCAGCAACAGCCCGCCGGTGTCACCGGAGTTGGGGTTCAGGCACCAGAAGGTCTGGTGGATGCGGTGCTCGGCGATGAGGTCGCGCAGGGCGGTCATCCACTTCTCGTTGGGGCCGCCGTCGAGGAAGCCGCCCCATTCGCCGATCAGCAGCGGCGCCTTGTTCTCCTTGTGGAGGTAGAGCCAGTTGGGGTCCCAGACGTCACGTTCGAGGGTGGTGCGGTTCCAGTCGCCGCTGAACCACGGCTGCTGGAACACCAGCGGTCCGTAGTCGTGCGGGGAGTACACCAGCTGGTCGTTGTGCGCGCCGAGGTCGACGGGGTGGTCGCGGACGCCGCGCAGGTTCCCGCCCCACCAGGTCGAGTGGTAGTCGGTCGGTGTGGTGGAGGTCCAGCTCACGCCCGTCTTGGGGTATACTTCTATGCCCTCGCAGAGCACCAGCAGGTTCGGGTTGACGGCGAGGATGCGCTTTCCGGCGGTCTCGCAGGCGTACTTGAAGTTGTCCTGGTCCGTGGAGCCGTCCCACTTGGCACGCGGGCTGCTGCTGGCCGTGCCGTGCGGCTCGTTCTTGATGTCCATCGCGACGATGGTGTCGTCGTCGCGGTAGCGCGCGGTCACCCATTCCCAGGCCCGGTAGAAGTCCTCGGCCGTGATGGTGCCCTTCCACCACACGGGGTGCACATGGCCGGAGTTGTCGGCCTCGGCGCTGTGTACGTCGAGCATGACCTTGATGCCGTACTGCTTGCACAGGGCCAGCCAGTGGTCGAAGACCTGCAGCGACGTCTTGCCCGCGATCTCGGGGTTGGCGTACGCGTTGACGCCGCTCGGGACCGTGGCCTGGCCGTTCTTCCACTCCAGGAGGAGCTGGGTGGAGATGGGTACGCGGACGATGTTGATGCCCCGGTCGGCCATCGACTTGGTGATCTCGGTGATGTTCCCCGACCACAGGCCGTGGAAGACGCGCTCGGTGGCGTTGAAGCCGAACCAGTTGGTTCCCGTCAGCCAGACCTCGTCGCCGTTCGCGTCGACGATCCTGTTGCCTTCGGTGTGCAACCAGTCGTCGCCGGGTGCCGCGACGGCCGCGGCCGAGGCCCGTTCCCCGGACGACGGGTCCGCGGCCTGGGCGGCGGACCCGACCGCCGACAGTGTTCCCGCGGCCAGAACCGCGGCGAGCAAGGTACTGAGTCGCCTGAGCGGACCCCGGGGCCTGCTCCGTGCTGTTGGCTGTCCCACTATGTGTGCCCTTCTGGTCAAGTGGCCGGAACGAGAAGCACGTTCAGAAAATGGGAGCGCTCCCATTGGCGCGTTGCTATGAAGCCAGGCGCCTCACGAGCTGTCAACCGTCTCGGCAAAACCATGAAGCGGGCCGGTCTCACCGGCCGGCGGGTCCGGCGGCCCGGTTGCAGGGCTGCGGGGCTGCCAGGCTGCGGGGCTGCCGGGTCCTGCTGCGGCGGCGGATTCCGCCGACCGTCGGCTCGCTAGTGTGACGTCATGGCTGATGTCTTCGAGCTGGTGGTCGAGCTGGATCTCCACGACGCGCTGACCGAGCAGGAACTGGTGGAGCTGCGGTGGCACCTCGGCCTGGGTCCTCGGCCTCGGACGCTCCGCATCGTCACCGGCTTTCCGGTCGTCGTCGAGGACGAACAGGGGGACTGTGCCGTCGAAGAACGCCCCGAGCCCCTACTGGCCTGCCACGGTGCCGCGTTCAAGGCAGGCGGAACCCTCGCCTCGGCCCTCGTGCCTCGGCCGGGCGCCGCAGATCGGGGAGGCTGGACCCTCACCAGCAGGCAGGAGATCCACCCCGACGACTTCGAGGCCACCGGCGAACTCCTCGCCTGGCTCGCCGCCCGCGCCGCCGACGACGTCCAGCGCGCGGACGGGGCCGTTCCGTTGGGGTGGATCCGGTTCTACGAGGACCCGCGCCCCGAGCCGCTGGTGGTGCGTGACGGCGTGGTCCAGTGGCCTTCGTAGTGCGGCTGGGCGGCTGACCGCCCACCGGCCGGCGGCCCCGCTGCCGCCATCAGCCTCGCGTCCCCCGGCCGCTGCCGCCATCAGTCTCCTGCCCCGGCCGAGGGCGCCAGGCGCCCCACCGGCAGCAGGGCTTTCTCAACTCTCCGACTCGGATGTCCGCTCGGAGGCGGCCAGCTGGTGCCGCAGCGCCGCATTCTCGGCTTCCAGCAGGGCGATGCGCTTGCGGGCGAAGTACAGCTCCATCACGGCGTCCTGGAATTCGGACACGAGCTGCTCAGGGGTCAGTTCCATGGTCAGGCCGGTCCGATCACGGTGACGGTGCCGGAGGGACCGCGCCACTTCAGGGCACCGCCCTCGGCGTAGAGGACACCACCGTTCGTCGGGTTGCCGACCGGGGCGGTGGTGGCGTTGCGGATGCCGATCACGCCGTCGCCGCCGCCGTAGGACTCGGCGCCCGTGGCACCGAACATGGCGTTGTGAGCGGCCAGCGCGCCGCTGTTGAGCACCCGCAGCTTCGCGGTGCCCGTGCGGTCCCGTATCTCCACCAGACGGCTGGCGGTGTCCTCGTTGGCCTGCATGAGGAGTCCGATCAGGGAGTTGCGCTGAGCGATCTCCACCCGGCCGCGCGGGGTCGCCCCGATGGCGAGGCCGATACCGACGGCTCCGGAGCCCTTCACCACGAAGTCGTCCACGCCGTTGTTGCGCAGCGTGATGAGATTCCCCTTGGTGGGGCCGGTGGTGTGGGTGACGAAGATGCCCTGCGCGGCGGTGCCGCCCGACTGGTCGGTGACGCCCTCCGTGTCCAGATAGACGGACACCGCGGCCGCTCCCCCGTCCGAGGCGTCCGCATGCCCCCGGTGCAGGATCTTCAGTGTGCCCCTGCTCCTCTCCCTCCCGGAGAGGTACATCGCCGAGTCCTCCGGATTGTCCGAAGTGACGTTCAGCGCGACACCGTCGCCGGCCGTCCCGGCCTGATAGACGGTCAGTGCGTGGAGCTTCGCCGTGGCCGCCGTCGACACGGTCTTGAACACCGAGGTGGTGCCGCCGTCGGTGCGGAAGTTCCGGGCCCGTACCTCGCCCGGGTACGTCACGTCCCCCTCGGCCTCTCCGGCGTTCTCGGCCGCCGACGCGGTCCCCGACCCGGCCGCCACCGTCACGGCCCCCGCCGTGAACGCCCCCAGGAACAGCCTGCGCGTACTGGTCACCTGCACTCCTCACCCCTCACTGATCAACAGTCCGGCACGCTACGCCGTGGCGACGCTCCACGCCAGAGCCGCCCGATCCACGTGGGCGAGTGGCGGGCAGAGCCTCCGGGCTTCGACGGCTCGGGACCGGCCCCGACTGACGTTCCTCAGACAGGGCCGGGGCTACCGGCGCCGCTCCTCAGCCCTTCCTCGATCAACGCCCGGAGCCTCTCGTCCTGGAGGATCGCCGTGTAGTCGTGGCACACCGACAGACGGCGGTCCTGGGCCGCCAGAGTGCGCAGACAGGCGTGCACGGCGGGGCTTAGGGGGCCGGAGCGGAGCAGCGTGCGCAGTGCTTCCTCGAAGCGGCCGTAGCTGTCGCCGCCGTCGGCGAGGGCACGGATGTGTTCCTCCAGAACCGCTCGGTCGGGCTGGGGAGCGTCGGGGCGTGCCCGGGCCGTCGGGTCCATCGCCGCCAACGCCTCGGTGGCGTGGTACGTCTGGAAGCCGGCGGCGACACAGGCGGTGACCTCCGGCAGAGCGGGGCGCGCGTCCGGCCCCCAGGCCGTGAGGGCCTGCAGGAAGTCGGCGATGGGGACGCCGCCGATGTCCGGGGCGGCGAGTGCGCGGCGCAGTTCCTCGCGTACCGACGGCAGGAGCGCTCGCGCGTGGGCCCGCAGCGGGGCCAGGACGTCGACGATCTCCGGGCGGCGCGGGTCGCTGACGACATAGCCGCGGCCGTAGTGGTCGCGGTACGGGGCGCACAGGGCGTCCACCAGGCCGGGCAGCGCACGCGGGTCGCCCATCCGGGCCAGCGCCCAGCGGGCGTGCTCGCCGACGGTTCCCTCCAGCAGCTCGTCCTCGCCGGTGTCGTCGAGCAGCGCGGCGAGCCGGTCGGCGTGGGCGGCGGCGCGCGGGCCGAGAACGGCCAGGAGGTGGGCGCACCGGTAGCGGACCGAAGGGTCGGGGTGCTCCAGGAACCGGGCGGCGAGGGCCAGTACGGCGGGCTCGACCGACCGGTGAAGGACCAGCAGCTGCCAGGCCCGGTCCAGCACGGCACGCAGCAGATCGACGTCCTCGTCGGGGTCCGCCGCCTCGGCGAGCCGCGCCAGGAAGGCCGTCGCCGTGGCCGGCGCCTCCTCGAACAGAGCGGCCGTCCAGCAGGCGACCGCCTCGCGGTCGAAGGGGTGCTCGATGTTCGGCTCGTACCAGACCTCCTCCCAGCGTGACCGGGCGGCGGGATCGGTGAGGGCCGCGACCAGGAGCTCCTGCTCGCGCTCCACGGCCTGCGGGGACAGCTCGGGCTGCGCCGCCTGCGGGGACAGCTCGCGCTCTGCGGCCTGCGGAGCCGGCTCACGCTCCACGGCCTGCGCGGACAGGGCCGCCGCCAGGGACGCCGAGGCGTGCACCGCCGCCGTCCGCAGCACGGGGTCCGGGTCCCGCAGCAGGGCCTCCAGGACCGCACGGGTCTCGGCGGCCGCCTCCGTGCCGGGCGCGCGACGGCCCAGCGCGAACAGCACCGGCAGCCGCACCGCCGGGTCCCGCTCCGCCCGCCACCGCTCCAGCAGTCTGCCGGGGGCGTCCGCCAGAGGCAGGGCCTCCCGCCGTACCGCCGGATCGCGGTCGGCGAGCAGGGCCTGGATCCCCTCCTGCGCTTGGCTCCAGGCATCGGCCCAGCCCTCGTCGACCAGGTGGGGCGGGGCCTCGCGCGCACTCTCCGACAGGTGGACGAGCAGCTCGACGAGCGTCGTGCGCGCGCCCGTCCGGGGATCGGCGGCCAGCGCGACGACGAACGGCAGGACGGCCGGGGCGACGGAGGCGACACCGCGGTGCGGCAGCGCGAGGGCCGCGAAGAGGTCGTAGCAGTCCTCCTCGGTCGACGACGGACCGGACCGGAACAGCCGCCTCAGCAACCGGCGTACGTCCTGGACGGTCACTCCCGGATCGCGTGGATCCGCGGACTGAAGCCGCTCCCACGGCACCGCGGCCAGCGCCCGCTCCGATATTTCCTCCACCGGTGTCCCCTCAGTCCTGTGGGTCGCGCAGGCCGACGCAGTCGAGGGCCCAAAAGGGCTCCGAGTAGACGAAGGTGCCCGTCATCCATGGCTCGTGAGCGGACAACCGGGCGACCTGGAACGCGGCTTCGGGTATACGCAGCGACGGCGAGCGAAAGCCCGCAGCGCCGGCGTTCTCGAAACCGCGCGCGCCGTAGTAGCGCGGCGAACCCTCCAGGAACACCAACGGCACCCCCTGGCTGTCGGCTGCCTTGAGGGCGTGGGCGACGAGTCGCGTACCGATGCCCTGGCGCTGGAACTCCGGGAGCACGCCCAGCGGTGACAGCGACAGGACGTCCACGATCCGGCGCGGTGCGTCCAACCGTGTCGCGCTCAGCAGGACATGCCCGACGACCCGGCCGTCGACGACGGCGACGCAGGACATCGGCGCCAACGGGGCGTCCGCGACGCGAAGTGCCTCCGCGAGCCCGGCGACCCGGCCGTTGTCACCGAAGGCGCGGGTGTGGACCTCGCGCACGTCGCGGTGATCGTCAGCGGTCTCCTGCCGGATCACCAGCCCGGCATCGGCAGTGATCCGGGGGCCGTCGGGCGGCGCAGAGTGTGAGGTCATGGCCGCGAGGGTAGATCGCGGGGGCGGCCCGGCGCGAGGCGATTGCGGACCAGGTCGTCGGCGGCGGCTGACGTCCCGACACCTCCCGCGCGTGGAAACGATGTTGAGAGACTTCGGCCATGGGATCTTGGGGAACCTTGGGGCCGGCGCTGTTGTCTCTCGCAGGCGTTGTGCTCGGCGCGGCCGGTTCGCTGTTCGGTCAGTACCTCGTCTCGCGCGCGAGCACTCGACAACTCGAGGTGCAGGAAGCCGCCGCCCACCGGGCGGAGCTCAAGGACGCGGTGCTGAAGTTCGTGGGTATCGCGTTGCAGCTGGAGAAGCTGGCGCTCCCCCACTCGCGCACCGACGGCACCGACCGCACCGCCGCCGCCGATCCCGAGCTCGGTCGGCTTGTCGATGACCTCTGGCTCGCCCAGGCGGAGATCGACCTGGCGGCCAGAAGCGAGCCCCTGCGGGGCGCTGCCTATCGTTACGCGTCCCGCCTCGCTCAGGCGGCCCGAGGCGAGGCAGCCGACGCGTCCGCGCTGCGTGAGCCGCAGGTTCAGTTCATGGATGCCGCCTACGCCGACATGTGGCCCGGTCAGCGACGGGCCGATGGGGTCCCCACACGTCGGTAGGCCGATCCGGCAGCGGCGGGCGCGAAGAGGCGTAGGAGCCACCCCGAACAGCCCACGCGGCCACCCTCCAGGCGCAGAGTTGAACACGTTCAACAGGTCTGACATGGTTGCTGTCCACGGCCCGCTCCTCTCGGTCGGCCGATGCAGCTGAGGGTTGGGGGCTTGGTGGCGGGTGGAAGCAGGCTGCGGGCGTGGGGAGCCGCTGTCGGTGGCTCGATGGCGGTTCTGACCGCTGTGACGGGGTGCGCGGGTCCCTTCCAGTACTACGAGGGCACAGGCGTCCACGACGCCACGGCGGCCGAAGTCGCCGGCAGCTGGGAAAACGTCGAGGGAACCCGCGTGGTGCTTCACCAGGCCGGAACGGCTCTCGTCCAGAAGCTGGACGGGCAGGACTTCGACTTCGAGGACGGCTGGCGCCTCTCCGGTACGGGGACCTGGCGACTGACCGACGCCGACGGCGGACAGCTCGTCCGGCTCACGCTGACAGCCCGGACGCGGGCGGAGAGGCGTTCCCCGGCAACGGCCACCGCCACCCCCTCCCCCACTCCCCCCTCGCCTCCTCGCCCCCCGTCGAGATACTCGTGGTCCTTCTACGTGGACCGCGATCAGCACGACGAGTTGAGACTGTTCTTCTTCTACGGCGATCCCGACATCGGGAACACCTATGTGATGACGCGCGAGACGGACTCCTAGCCATGCGGCGACCGCTGCGCCCGACACAGTCGCCTCGTCGCCTCGTCGCCTCGTCGGCTCGTCGGCTCGTCAGCGGTCGACCGGGAGCACGCGGTCCAGGCCGCTCTCGCGCAGGATCTGCCGGATGGTGCCGTCCAAGGTGCTGGCCGCGTCGATGACGGTCTCCATGCCGTCGGGCAGCAGGTCCTTCTCGCGGTACCAGTCGCGCAGGTGGGCCTCGGTGACGTGCTTGAGGTACTCGGCATCGGGTTTCGTCGCGTGCCGCAGCACCGTCTCCGCGAAGGGCACGTCGAGGTAGTAGCAGCGCGAGACGCCACGGTGGGCGCGTACCAGGTGCTGGAGCATCGTGCCGTAGCGGTCGGCGTACAGGATGCCTTCCACGACGACGTGGAAGCCGTTGTCCAGGGCGTAGCGGGCGGTGAGGTCGATCAGGCCGATGTTCGCGGCGCCGGGCCGGTCGCGTTCGCGCAGCACGGTTCGGCGCAGGTTGTCCTGGCTGACGATCGCGAGGTTGCGGCCGAACTTCTCGCGCAGCCCGGCCGCCACGGACGACTTGCCCGAGGCGCTGTTGCCGCGGACCACGATCAGGCGTGTGTCTTCGGTTCCCACCGATTCCGGCACGGTCTCCCCCACTTGTCGTCGGTCCTGCGCTCCGCCACGTCCGGGCTGTCATCAGAGTCTCCCGGTTCAGGACCAAAAGCGTCCGGTGCCGATCAGGCGCCGCGGGAACCGGTCCACGGCACGGGACAGCTCCCGGCGGTGCGGGTTCGGGCACTGCGCGGCCGACGCCGGCGGCACCCGCGGAAACGCCGCCTGTCCTCCCCCTCCCCCTGGGGATCAGCCTGCGGCGATCTCGCGGGCCGCGTCGCGGGCTGGGCGGCCGACGCCGATGAGGGTGGCGGAGGCCGGGCCGGTCCAGTCGCCGTAGCCGAGCAGGTGCAGGCGCGGTTCGTCGAGCGACCGGGTGCCGTGCGTGGCGATGTGGCCGCGTGGGCCGCGCAGGCCCAGGGGCTTGAGGTGGGTGAGAGCCGGCCGGAAGCCGGTGCACCAGATCACGGCGTCCGCCGGTGCCCGTGTGCCGTCGGCCCATACGACGCCGTCGCGGTCCAGGCGTACGAACATGGGTTGCGCCTTCAGCAGCCCCGCGTCCCGCGCCTCGCGCACCGGCGGTACGGCGACGATGTTCCCGAGCGACGCCACGCCGCCGGTGTCGGCGCGGCCCTCGTCCAGCGCCCGGCGGCGTGCGGTCGCCACGTCGAACAGGGCGCGCCCGTCGATGTCGTCGGCCAGGAAGCGCGGCGGTCGCGGGGTGACCCACGTCAGGTCGGTGTCGTGGGCGAGATCGGCGGCGATCTGGGCACCGGAGTTGCCGCCGCCGACCACGACGACCCGCTGTCCGGCGAAGTCGGCGGGACTGCGGTACTGGACGGTGTGCAGCTGCCGTCCGCGGAAGTCCGCGCGGCCGGGTACGGCGGGCACGAAGGGCCGCCACCAGGTGCCCGTGGCGCTGATGACCGCGTTGCCCCGCCAGGAGCCCCGGTCGGTCTCGACGCGCAGGAACGGGCCGTCCCGGTGGACCCCTTGCACATGGACCGGTCGGTGCACCGGGAGGTCGTAGCGCCGCTCGTACTCGGAGAGGTAGCCGACCACATGGCGGGCGTCGGGGTACGTCTTCCCCGCTTGTACGGGCATGAGCCGGCCGGGCAGCGACGAGTACGCGGCCGGGGAGAACAGGTGCAGGGAGTCCCAGGTGTGCCGCCAGGCGCCGCCGGGTTCGGCCTGGGCGTCGAGGACGACGAAGTCGAGGCCGAGGCGGCGCAGGTGGTAGCCGGCGGCGAGCCCGGCCTGGCCGCCGCCGATCACCACCACCTGAGTCATGTGGTTCACTCGGCGGGCTTCCGGCCCGGCATGAAGATCAGCGCGACGAGGGCGAGCCCGACCACCGCGCCGACGACCTGCATGCCGACGAAGCCGGCGACCGAGCCGGGGGCGATGCCGGCGAACGTGTCCGTGAAGGCGCGGCCGACGGTCACGGCCGGGTTGGCGAAGGACGTGGAGGAGGTGAACCAGTACGCGGCGCCGATGTAGGAGGCCACGGCGACCGGGGCGAAGCGCAGCCCGTCCGTGCGGGCCAGCCCGAAGACCAGCAGGATCAGACCGGCGGTCGCCACGACCTCGCCCAGCAGCAGGTGGCCGGCCGAGCGGTCGCGCGTGGACCACTCCACCAACGGCTCACCGAACATGGCGTCCGCCAGGATCGCGCCCGCGATCGCGCCGACGATCTGGACCGGGAGGTACACGGCCGCGTCGCGGAGGGTGACCCCCTTGCCGTCGCGTCGGCCGGTCCACCACTCGGCCAGCGTGACGACCGGATTGAAGTGCGCGCCCGAGACGGGGCCGAGCAGGAGGATCAGGACGCCGAGGCCGAAGACCGTGGCCAGGGAGTTCGCCAGCAGCTGCACACCCACGTCGCGGCTCAGATCGGTCGCCTGGATGCCGGAGCCGACCACGACCGCCACCAGGGCCGCGGTCCCGACCAGTTCGGCGGCGGCCCGCGCGAGCAGCGGCCTGGGCGGCGGCAGGACGGCCGGGGGCGCTTGCGGCTCGGGGGCGGCTGCTACGGCGGGCGCCACGACTGCGGACGCTTCGGTACGGGTCACGGACAGGCCCTCTTGTTGTCGGCGGCGGTACGGGCGGACTCGGCCAGGTCGGCGAACTGACCGGCGAGCAGGGCGATGACGTCCGGCCTGAGCCGGTAGTAGGTGAACCGGCCGCACGGTTCCGTCTCGACGACCCCGGCCTCGCGCAGCACTCTCAGGTGGTTGGAGAGGTTGGTCTGCCGGGCACCGGTCTCCTCCACGAGATGCGTGGTGCACAGCATCTCCCGGGCCAGCAGGGTCACGATCCGCAGCCTGAGCGGGTCGGCCAGCACCCGGATCAGATCAGTGTCGACTGACGTCATCATGTACTGATACTGTCACATCAGTGGTGGCTGACACCATCGGGTGCTGACGTCATGCGCGCCTGATGTCGTCGTGCGCCGGGCACCGTTCCGCTCGCAGGACGGGGCACCGGCTCCGTCGCAGGACGGGCACCGATTCCGTCGCGAGACAAGAGAGACCTCCAGATGTCCGACAAGCCCTCCGTGCTGTTCGTCTGTGTCCACAACGCCGGCCGCTCCCAGATGGCCGCCGCATGGCTGACCCACCTGGCCGGGGACCGCGTCGAGGTCCGTTCCGCCGGCTCCGCCCCGGGCACCGAGGTCAACCCGGCCGCCGTCGAGGCCATGCGGGAGGTCGGCATCGACATCTCCGCCGAGGTGCCGAAGATGCTCACCGTCGACGCGGTCAAGGAGTCCGACGTCTGCATCACCATGGGCTGCGGCGACACCTGCCCGGTCTTCCCCGGCAAGCGCTACCTGGACTGGCAGCTGGAGGACCCGGCGGGACAGGGCGTGGAGGCCGTACGCCCCATCCGCGACGAGATCAAGGCCCTGGTCGAGGGGCTGATCCAGGAGATCGCCCCGGAGCCCCGAGCATGAGGGCGACGACGCGGTCCTCGCCGGCGGTTCGCTGACGAGACCGCGAGGAGGGCAGGCACCAGCGTGGCACCGTCTCATTCCGTCTGATGGCGCACCATAGTGGGACACCATGAGTACGGAACCCAGCGAACAGCAACAGGCAGGGTCGCCGCATGGTTCGTCCGCCGACCACACACCCGACCGCACCCTGGTCGGGGTGGGGATGGCCGCGGTGGCGGCCGTCGTTCTGTGGGCCTGGCTCGGTGAGGAGTCCTTCGACACCGCCTCGTCCACGAGTCTGGCGTGGGTGCTGGACAATTTCGGCTGGTTGTTCGTGGTCGCGGCGGATGTGTTCCTGGTCCTCTGCCTGGTGATCGCGTTCAGCCGCTTCGGCCGCATCAGGCTGGGCAGCGACGACGCGGAGCCGGAGTTCGGGAATCTCGCGTGGATCGCCATGATGTTCAGCGCCGGGATGGGGATCGGCCTGATGTTCTACGGCGTGGGGGAGCCGCTCACTCACTATCTGGCGCCGCCCCCGGCGAGCGGTGTGCGGGCCGGGTCCGCCGATGCGGCGCGTACGGCGATGGAGTACTCGTTCTTCCACTGGACGCTCACCCCGTGGGCGATCTACGGCATCGCGGGGCTCGCCCTGGCGTACGCAGGCTTCCGCAAGGGGCGCGGCAACCGGCTCAGCGCCGCGTTCGTGCCGCTCATCGGTGCCCGGCGGGCCGTGGCCTGGCAGGGCAGGGCGATCGATCTGCTCGCCGTGTTCGCCACCGTCTTCGGTACGGCGACGAGCCTGGGCCTGGGCGCCCTCCAGGTCGCCGAAGGGCTCGACCTCACGGTCGGAGTCGACGCCACCCTGACCACCGAACTGGTCATCATCGCCGCTCTGTCGGCGGCGTTCGTCGTCTCGGCCTTCTCCGGACTGCACCGCGGAGTCAAATGGCTGTCGACGCTCAACATCGTGCTCGCAGCGGGCCTGATGGTGTTCGTCTTCCTGCTCGGCCCCACGGTGTACATCCTGGACACCATCCCGGCGTCCGTCGGCGGTTACCTGAACAACCTGCTGCCCATGGCGTCCCGGACCGGTGCCTTCTCCGACCACGCCTGGCTGGGCACGTGGACCATCTTCTACTGGGCCTGGTGGCTGTCGTGGGCACCGTTCGTGGGAACGTTCATCGCCCGCATCTCACGCGGCCGGAGCATCCGCGAGTTCCTCATCGGTGTCCTGCTGGTGCCGAGCGGCGCGACCATCGTCTGGTTCTGCGTCCTGGGCGGAACGGCGCTGCGCCTCGAGCGGACCGGGCAGGCGGACCTCGCCGGCGCGGTCGAGGACGGCGCGGAGGCGTCGCTGTTCGCGATGCTCGACGCCTTGCCCCTGGGTACGGTCACCTCGTTCGTCGCGATGATCCTGGTCATGACGTACTTCGTCACGAGCGCCGACTCGGCGTCACTGGTGATGGGGTCCCTGACCAGCCGTGGTGCCCTGCACCCGCCTTCGTGGCTCGTCGTCATGTGGGGGGTGCTGATGGCCGCCGTGGCGGCGGTCCTGCTGGTGGTCGGCGGCCTGAACTCCCTCCAGACGGCGACCATCCTGGTCGCCCTGCCCTTCGTGATCGTCATGCTGGTGCTGTGCTGGGCGCTGCTGAAGGAGCTCCGGGAGGACCCGGGCGCCGGACTCGCCCGGCACCATGCGCTGCACGGGCTGCAGGACGTCGTACGGACGATGGTCGGCGACGTCGTCACGGCACAGGGCCGCAGCCGTCACCCCCGTCTGTGGCGGGCGGCGAAGGCCCGCACCGAGCCGGACGACGAGACGAGGCCGAGCTAGTACGCCAGCAGTACTTCACCATTCGTACTGGTCACGAGCCCCGAGACTGGAGAGCGTGGTGATGTGCGGGAGGAGGTGGGACGTCGTGGCCCGGTGGGCACCCCAACGAGCGGACACGCCGCATGGGGGGACAGCGGCGGCTGGTACTCGACGGCGGAGGCGCCACCTGTGCGACGAAGACACCGAGCCCCGGCGCGAAAACCTCCGCGACGGCGTTCACCTGCCTTCGCGCCAACAGCCCTGCCCCCCTGCACTCCAGCCTTCAGCCGCTGGCCGGCTCAATGAGACGAGTCACGATCGTGACGATCGCCAGGATCGCGGCAGTCACGCGAATCCCATCACACCTGGCCAGAGTCTCTGTCTGGCCGCTGGCTGCATCTCCCAGATCAGGCGTGCCACGCCCCCGTAGTCGCACGCCACCAAGACCAGTGCGGCCACGGGAAGGACCCAGATCCACTCGATGTGCAACTTCTATCCTTCCGACAGCCTGAGCCATCACGCGTACCAGTACGCCTTCGCCATCACAGCCCCGCGAAGCCAGCGCACACTACCGACGGCGACGGAAAGCGTCAGTCGCTCTGCGGTCGACCACGCGGCTCACTCGCCTGCCCGCTCTGCTCCGGTCGCCTTGCTCAGCAGGGCGGCAAGACGGATGGCGGTCTTCTCACCAGCTCGCTGCCTTAGCAGGCCCTCCTTCGCGGCGGCACGCAACCAGATCTCCGCTCTTCCCTCATCGACCTTCAGGACTCGCGCGGTCACCACCACAGGATTCATGCCGCCGACACCACCGCTCGCCACGACGCGGATCGTCTCGTTCTCCTCGATGGAGCCCACGGGCACGGCGGCACCCAGCTGAAGCAGCAGGACCGTTGCAAGATCGGTCCCAGAGTGCCGTCGGCTCGAGGCAGCTGTGGTTCGCCTGTGGATCAAGGGCGGACCTTCTTCATATACGTGGTGGATCGGCTCCGCGGAGCCTCTCATCGCATTGCAAAAAACCGGAGCTGCCGTCCCCTGTGCGGCAGCTCCGGACCGTGGCCCAGTCAGACCTGGGCGTGGCCGTTCAGAGCGGCCAGCGGGGTGTCAGCGCGGCCCAGCTCGCCCGCCTTCCCCAGCAGTTGCTTCAGCTGCCCGGCGTCGGCTCCGAGAGAAAGAGGCAGGCGAACACACCGACGCCCGTTGCTGATATCCATGGCGAGTCCTCTGGGTCTACGAGAAGTTGACGCCTCGGCGGCGAGGCGGGACGGCCCGCTCGACCACGGGCTGATGCGTCGTACGTGACGCCGATCGACGGCTCAGCCGCGGACGCCAGAACTGCCGGGGTCGTACGGAGTGCTGCTCGCCGCGTCGGCGCGAACGCCCGACGGCACCGGGCCGTCGAGGACGGCGGCAACGGTGAGGCGGCGTCTTCGGCCCGCGCCATGTCCTCACCCCGATCCGGTCGTGTCAGGTCCCGGCGCTCGCGCCCATTGGGCATCCTCATCGGTACCGGCGCGGGCTCGATCGTGCTCGCAGGCGTGCCGGTCGCCCGCCGGCTCTTCGACGACCGTCGCATGCGGCAGTGGGAAGAGGACTGGCGGCAAGCCGACTTCCGGTGGAGAGGGAAGACCCGCTGACGTGTACGGAACGACCTGCTCCCTACGGCGGCGCACAGCGGGATACCCCGGGGACACCGGCCTCCCCCCGGGCACGAGCCATCTGCCAGTCTTGTCCGGCGTCGTCAAGAAAGCGTCGGCGCAACGTCAAGGACGATGGAGGACGGGTGGCAGGGCGGGAGATACCCGACGAGTATCTGGAGGGGTACGCCCAGATGCTGGGCGAGGTGGGTGCGACGGGCCGTCGTCTCACCCGGGAGGAGCTGGAGTCTCTCAGGGCGCGGGGTGAGCTCGCCGCGGAGGCCGGCTTCGGACTGCGGGCCCTGGTACGCAGGCACATATCCGTGGCCCGCGACACCTGGCCCACGCTCGCGCCCGTCTCGGGAAGTCATGTGCTGGCCGCCGTGGAGCAGGCCATCGACGCCTTCGCCGAGGGACACGAGCGCGCGCAGTTTCTCGCCGTACGTCAGGAGGAAGCAGTCCGTCGGGAGTTCATCGACGACCTCCTCTACGGACGCAGCGACCTGGGCCGTCTCGCCGAACGTGCCGAGCGCTTCGGCCTGCTGCTCTCCCGCGCCCACGCCGTCGCCGTCGCCGAGGGCGACAAGCCGGTGGAGGACGCCGACCCTGCCGCCCGGCAGGTGGAGAGCGCCGTGGTCGCCCGGTTCGGCGAGCGGCGCATCCTGCTCACGACCAAGGACGGCCGGCTGGTCTGTGTCGCGCCCGGCGACCAGGACGACGTGCTGTCGTTCTTCGCCAAGCAGGCGTACGCGGCCACCGACGGCGGCCGGGTCGCCATCGGACGCCCCCACCCGGGCGCCGGCGGAGTCGTCCACTCGTACGAAGAGGCCCTGGGCGCCCTCGATCTCGCCGAGCGGCTCCAGCTGTCCGAGCCGGTGCTGCGCGCGGCCGACCTCCTGGTCTATCCGGTGCTGAGCCGTGACCGGCAGGCCATGGCCGACCTCGTGCACAACACTCTCGGTCCGCTCAAGCAGGCACGCGGCGGCGCCCGTCCGCTCATCGAGACGCTCACGGCGTACTTCGACTCCGGCTGCGTCGCCGCCGAGGCGGCACGGCGACTCAGCCTGAGCGTGCGGGCCTTCACCTACCGCCTGGAACGTATCCATAAGCTGACCGGTGCCGATCCCTCCGACTCCGTCCACCGCTACACCCTGCAGACAGCGGTGATCGGCGCCCGCCTGCTCGGCTGGCCCGACAACGATGTGTGACAAGGCACCCGCGCGCTAGCAGGGCGACGCCGAACATCGTCGACAGAACAACCATGCCGATCTGATCCGCTGTGCCCCGATGAGTGCGCCTCGAGCGAGCTCAGGGCCTGACCACCAAGGGGCGAGGAAGCAGTCCGGGCTCTAGGCTGGTGGCCAGGTGCGCCGGGAAGGCTGGTCGGCAGGCGAACCGACCCATGCTCTGGAGCCCCGGATGCCCGAATCACCTCGTGCCGGAAGAGGCTCCCATGCGCATGAGCTTTGGAAGGCGAGAATCCGTCGGTGGAGCCCCTGGCGCCGAGGCCGCTCCCCCTCCGACGTCATGGATCGGGTCGTGGTCAGGCTGTCTGGTGAGATCACGGGAGTGAATGCCGAGCGCATCGGCAGACGGCTTCAGAAGGCGACTGAATCGCGGGCCTCGATCCTGGAGATCGACCTGGCGGACGTGAGGTACGTCAGCAGCGCCGGCGGCACGGCGTTCGTCTTGGCGCTCCGCGCCGCCCAGGACCGCGGCACGCGAGTGATCGCCACACACGTAGGCGCCCAGCCTCTTGGTGCTCTCCGGCAGCTGGGCCTGGAACGAGCCCTCGATGTGTACGAAGGCGACGCACCGCTCAGCGGCCCGTTCGACGAGTGCTAGGCGGCACACATTGACGATCCCTTGACGGCTTCCTAACGGCCAGGTCCTGTATCTCGCCCGTTTCCGCAGGTACGGTGTGCCGCTGGGATCTTGACGAAGTCCTGACGCGCAGTGCCGGAGGGCACGGCTCGGGCACGGCTGGGAGTGGCAGTGATGGCGGGACTGGTGCCGTGGGCACGAAGGCGGACATCGCTGCTCGCGGCACACCCCGCTCGTGTCGGTGTCATGGCGTTCGCCCTTGTGATCCTGCTGGGGACGTTGCTGCTGGCGCTGCCGTTCGCTGCGGAGGACGGGTCCGCGACGGACTTCGTCACCGCGCTGTTCACGTCCACTTCGGCCGTGTGCGTGACAGGGCTGGCCGTGGTGGACACGGGCACGCACTGGAGCGGCTTCGGTGAGGGCGTCATCCTCGCGCTGATCCAGGTCGGCGGCTTCGGCATCATGACCATGGCCTCGCTGCTGGCGCTGCTGGTGTCGGGCCGATTGCGGCTGCGGCTGCAGTTGCACGCGCAGGCCGAGACCAAGAGTCTGGGCATCGGAGACGTACGCCGTGTCTTGCTCGGCGTCGCCGGCACCACACTGATCGTGGAACTCACGGTCGGGGCCGTCCTCGCGCTGCGGTTGCGCCACGGGTACGGCGAGGGCATCGGCAGCGCCGCCTACCTGGGCTTCTTCCACGCCGTGTCGGCCTTCAACAACGCCGGGTTCGGGCTGCACGCGGACAGTCTCACCCGGTACGCCGGGGACGTGTGGATCACCGTGCCGGTCGCGGCGGCCGTGATCCTGGGCGGCATCGGCTTCCCGGTTCTGCTGGAGCTGCTGCGCCATCGCCGTCGCCGCCGTACGACCGGACGCCGCAACTGGACTCTGCACACCAGGCTGACCCTGCTCACCACCGCCGTCCTCCTGCTCGGCGGCGCGGTGCTGACCTGCGCGCTGGAGTGGACCAACGCCGGCACCCTCGGACCGCATTCGACGGCCGACAAGATCCTCAACGGCTTCTTCCACTCCGCGATGTCCCGTACCGCCGGCTTCAACTCACTCGACGTCGGCGCGATGCACGCCTCGACGCTGCTGATGACCTGTGTGCTGATGATCATCGGGGGCGGCAGCGCCGGTACCGCGGGCGGCATCAAGGTGACCACCTTCGCGGTGCTGCTGGTCGCGATCATCGCCGAGGTCCGCGGTGAGCCCAACTCCACCGTGCTCGGCCGCCGGCTCGCCCCGCACACCCTCCGCCAGGCGCTGACCGTGGCACTCCTGGGCGTGGGGCTGGTGATCGTCTCCACCCTGGCCCTGCTCACCCTCATGGACGAGCCCTTGGAGCCGGTGCTGTTCGAGGTTGTCTCGGCCTTCGGCACGGTGGGTCTGTCCACCGGCATCACCGCCGATGTGCCCGTCGCCGGGCAGCTGCTGCTCATCATGCTGATGTTCGTCGGTCGCCTCGGTCCCATCACGCTGGTCTCAGCCCTCGCCCTGCGCGAGCGCACCCGCCGTTACAACCTTCCTGAGGAGCGACCCGTCATTGGTTAACTTCCTGCACTCCCTGCGCCACAGGCGCCGCAAGAGGCTCGCCGACACCCACGCCCGGCCCAGCGCCGACCAGCGCGTCGCCGTCATCGGCCTGGGCCGCTTCGGCTCCTCCCTGGCGAGCGAGCTGATGCGGCGCGGCTGGGATGTGCTCGGCATCGACACCGACGCCCGTCTGGTCCAGAGGTACAGCGACGAACTCACCCATGCCGCGGTCGCAGACTCCACCGACCCCGAGGCCCTGCGCCAGCTCGGCGTCAACGAGTTCACCAGCGCCGTGGTCGCCATCGGCTCCCACATCGAGGCGTCCATCCTTGTCAGCACCAATCTGTTGGAAGCCGGGGTGCCCAACATCTGGGCCAAGGCCGTCAGCCGCCGACATGGGCAAATCCTGGAGCGCCTCGGCGTCCATCACGTCGTGCTGCCCGAGCACGAGATGGGTGAACGCGTCGCCCACCTGGTCACCGGCCGGATGCTCGACTTCATCCAGTTCGACGACGACTACGCTCTGGTCAAGACCGTCGCCCCCGACCTCGCCACTGGTGTGCCCCTTGGCCGGAGTCAGGTGCGCAGCAGGTACGGCGTCACCGTCGTCGGCATCAAGCGCCCCGGCGAGGACTTCACCTACGCCACCGCGGAAACCGTCGTGGAGAAGGGTGACGTCATCATCGTCACCGGCAAGACCCAGGCGGTGGAGGCATTCGCCGAGCTCAGCTGACCGAAAGCACCCCTTCCGACGTGCGGTTGCCGAACCGGTCCGGAATCAGCCCGCGGATCCCCGCTGCCGGACCCCGGCAATGTCAGACGCTCCTGCGTGCCTGCGACGGACCTGTCAGTGTCGCGTCAAGAACGGGTAGGCTTCCCAGCGGTGTGCCGGGAAGTCTGGTCGGCGGTGTGGGGAGAACTCTCTTCGTCGATCGGGGTTTGGCGCATGGTGCTCGTCGTTGTCTTTGGTGTGGCGCTGCTCATCGCGGTGCTGCTGTCCGGGCTCGCGGCCCGGACCGTGCTGTCCACCTCCTTCCTCTTCCTCGCGGGCGGGGCGCTCGTCAGCGACGGTTTTCTGGGCCTGATCCACATCACGCCCGACAGCGAGATCGTGTCCGTAACGGCCGATCTGGCGCTGTTCGCGGTGCTGTTCACCGACGGCATGCACGTCTCCTTCCCGAAGCTCCGCGCCAACTGGCGCAGCCCCGCCCGTGCGCTCGGGCTGGGCATGCCGCTCGCGTTCGTCGGGATGGCACTGATCACGCACTTCCTGGTGGGCCTGGACTGGACGACGTCCTTCCTCGTCGGTGCCGTACTGGCGCCGACCGACCCGGTGTTCGCCTCGGCGATCGTCGGGCGCAAGGAAGTCCCGGCGAAACTGCGGCAGTTGCTGAATGTGGAGAGCGGCATCAACGACGGGCTGGCCCTGCCGGTGGTGCTCATCCTCATCGCCGCGGCCGGGCCGACGTCCGGGCACGCCGAGGCCGACTTCGGGAAGATCGCGCTCGAGCTGGTGCTCGGCCTGGTCTTCGGCATCGTCATCCCGTTCGTGGTGATCGAACTCGTACGGTTCCGGCTGCTGGGCGCCGAGCCCAAGCTCCAGCCGCTGCTCCCCCTCGCCATCGGCGTGATCCTCTACGCGCTCTGCCACCTCACGCACGCCAACCCCTATCTCGCGGCGTTCTCGGCCGGCGCGGTGCTCACCGCGCGCTCGCTGGAGGCGAAGGAGGCGTTCGAGCCGCTGGGCGAGGCGCTGGCGGAGCTGGCCAAGTTCGCGGCACTGCTGGTGTTCGGCGCGCTGCTGACCCCCCAGCTGTTCGGCGACCTGTCCTTCGGCGGCTACGTCGCCGCCGTGCTGGCGATCGTGCTGATCCGGCCGGCCTCGCTGCTGCTGTCCCTGCTCGGCACCCGCTTCACGCGGCAGGAGAAGCTGGTCGCCGCCTGGTTCGGGCCGAAGGGCTTCGCCTCGGTGGTGTACGGGCTGCTGGTGCTTCAGGCCGGGATTCCGCAGGGCGAGGAGGCGTTCACGCTCATCGCCGTGTGCATCGCCTTCTCGATCGTCGCGCACAGCTCCACCGACGTGCCCATCGCCCGCATGTTCCACGTGGAGGACATCGCCGGAGTGGATGAGGGGTCCGGTACCGCCAAGGCACGTGAGCGCCTGGGCGCTTGAGTCGGCGTCCCACCACCTGACCCTGCCCTCTCCGCCGTCCGAGTCGGAGGTGCCGTACAGCATGGCCCTGCTTCCTCAGCCCGCTCGGTCGGTCGCCCGGCCGGGGCACATGATCGTCTGTGGTGACGACGCGCTCGCCGAGCGGCTGGCCGCGGAACTTGCCTCCGTCTACCGGGAGCGCGTCACGCTGGTCGTACCGGGCGCGTCCCGGAGCGCCCCGACGGCTTCCGCTTCAGCGCTGTTCGGGCGGGTGCAGGCCGCGATGCGCCGGGGTGGCGGGAACGCGGTCGGTCCACGCGTGCTCCAGACGCCCGTCCTGGACGAGGCCGCCCTCGTCCAGGCGGGCGTGCAGGAGGCGGCGGCGCTGGCACTCGTCCATGACGACGACGAGACCAACATCCACGCCGCGCTCGCGGCCCGGCGCCTCAACCCCCGGCTCCGGCTGGTGATCCGGCTCTACAACCGCAAGCTCGGCCAGCACCTGGAGGAACTCCTCGACCAGGCGGCCATGCTCGCCGTGCCCGGCCTGGACCCGCATGCCCTCGACACCTCCACCACCGTCCTGTCGGACGCGGACACCGCCGCCCCCGCGCTCGCCGCCACCGCCGTCGCCGGCACCAGCAAGGTCGTCCAGGCCGACGGGCTGCTGCTGCGCGCCGTGGAACGCTCACCGGCCGGACCCGGTCAGATCCCGGACCCCGGCCTGTGCACCCTCGCGCTGCTGTCGTCGACCACCAACGACCCGGCGGGCACGGAGGGTTCGGACACGAGTGGCCGGGAGGGGCCGACGCTGCTGCCGGACGACGACGCGGTGGCCGCCGCGGCAGGTCGCGGCACCGTGGTGCTGGAGACGGTCGTGCACACCGGCTCCGCTCCCCCGCCACGGCGGCTCGCGGGGCGCGGGTTCCCGCTGGGATCGCTCTTCTCCCGACGGCTGCGCTGGTCGCTGGCCGGACTCGTGGCCTGCGTGCTGGGGCTGGCCGTCGTGAGCCGTGTGACCACCGGGGACCATCCTCTGCACGCCGGGTACGTCGTCCTGCTCGACCTCTTCGCCATCAACGACCCCGCGCTCGGCGAGACACCTGCCCGCCAGGTGCTTCAACTCCTTTCCGCTCTGGCCGGCTTCCTCCTGCTGCCCGTGCTGTTCGCGGCCGTCCTGGAGGCGCTCGGCACCTTCCGCACCGCCTCCGTGCTGCGCCGCCCGCCCCGCGGACTGTCCGGCCACGTCGTCCTGCTGGGCCTCGGCAAGGTGGGCACCCGCGTGCTGGCCCGCCTCGACGAACTCGGCATCCCCGTGGTGTGCGTGGAGGAGGACCCCGAGGCGCGCGGTATCCCCCTCGCCCGCCGCCTGCGCATCCCCGTCGTCGTCGGCGACGTCACCCAGGAAGGCGTCCTCGAATCCGCCGCCGTGGACCGCGCGCACGCCCTGCTGGCCCTGACCAGCAACGACACCACCAACCTGGAAGCGGTCCTGTACGCCCGCTCGGTCAAGCCCGAGCTGCGGGTGGCCCTGCGCCTGTACGACGACGACTTCGCCGCGGCCGTCTACCGCACCCTGCGCGCCGCGTACCCCCGGGCGCTGACCCGCAGCCGGAGCGTCTCCACCCTGTCGGCACCGGCCTTCGCCGGAGCCATGATGGGCCGCCAGATCCTCGGCGCCATCCCGGTCGAACGCCGCGTCCTGCTCTTCGCCGCCCTGAACGTCGCCGGTCATCCGCAGCTGGAGGGACGCACGATCGCCGAGGCGTTCCGCCCCGGTGCCTGGCGTGTCCTCGCCCTGGACACCGCCGAACCGGACCACCGCACGCCCGACCTCGCGGCCACCCCGTCGCACGACGGTAGGGAGCGGCCGGCCGGTCTCGTCTGGGATCTCCACCCGGGCTATGTCCTTCGCGGCGAGGACCGTGTCGTGCTCGCCGCCACCCGGCAGGGACTGGCCGAACTCCTCGGCCGCCGGCCCCTGCCCACCGTGCGCCCGCCGGGTCCGGCGTCCGGTGGCCAGGGCCACTGACCGCCACCACCGAGCCGCCTCTCACGACTGAGCCGATCGCGTGCCGTGGCCGTGGTCCGCCGCGTACGCGGTGATGACTCGGCCTGCGCCTCCCCCGGTGTGCAGGAAACGGTCGTCGAGGATCACGGCGAGGTCGTCGAGAGCCGTGCGCAGGAGGGAACCCGCCAGGCGGACGTCCGGGTGGGCAGCGGCGGCGGCCTGTCGCGCCAGAGAGACGGCGTGGTCGAGCTGGAGCGGCAGGGCGGTGTGGTCGTCGACGTCATAGAAGTAGTACGACTCCGGGTACTGCATGAAGTCGACGGACACCACCGAGACAGCGGCGGCGAGGCCGTCCAGGAGCGCGGCGCCCCCGTCCGAGTCGAGCGCCGATGCCGGGACGCCACTGCGACGCAGGTGGGACAGGCGCAGGGCGAGTGCTCTGCGCCTGGCCAGGGCGGGATAGATGCCGAGGATCCACGCCACGGTCGCGGACAGCAGGGCGAACCCGGACAGGGCCTCGACAGGAGCGAGGACCCGCAGCCAGCCGGCCGTCGGGGCGATGTCGCCGAGCCCCAGGGTGCCCAGCATGACCATGGATACATAGAGCGCGTCGAGCGGCCCGGCGTGCTCGCCGGGGTTCAGACCCGTGGCGTAGGAGAAATGTTCGGGCATGTGCGGCCAGTACACGAGTGCCCAGCCCACAGCCATGGTGGAGGCCCAGACCGCGACGACGGCGACCATGCCCAGCGGCCCGGTCAGCCCGGCCGGCCGGTGTCGCAGTGCAAGGTGAGGGGAGAATCGCCACATACAGGTCATCACCAGTCGGCTCAGACCGCCGTGGCGGGTCGGGTGCCACAGCGTGTGGAACACATCCCGGAGGGCGCCCAGGACGAGAAGGCCGCCGGCGAGTGTCGCGAGCCACGTCATCGCTTCCCCCGTCCGCAGATACATGCACGATGAACGGACACACGCGTCCGGATAACGGTCGCGTCACGCGTGCTGGACTTTCGGAACATCACCGTCCGCAGTGTGACATGCGTCACCCCTTGGGGGGTGGGTGCTGTGGTACCAATACGCAACTTCGCAGGTGGCACCACCCCTCGCCGCCCTGCGGACCGGCCGGCCCATCCCGGCCTGCCAGACCTGACGATCACTGTCCGAGTCCGCGGACAGCATTGTTTTCGGTCGCCGATCGGACAACGGCGTTCGCTCACAGCCCGTCCCCTCTCCGGCGCAGCTCCCTGTGCGCCGGCCACGCGCTACGAGGTACCCACCCGTGTCACTCGATGCCTTCACCCAGTCCGTCGACAAGGCAGTCAGCGGATTCTTCGAGCCCATAGCCACCTGGCTCGGCAAGGTCGTCTTCTACACCGTGCCCGTCGCCGGCACCGAGCTCCCCCTGATCGTCGCCTGGCTCGTCGTGGCCGGCATCGTCTTCACCGGCTGGTTCGGCTTCGTCCAGCTGCGCAAGTTCAAGCTCGCGGTCGACGTCGTACGCGGCAAGTACGACGAGAAGGGCTCCACCGGCGAGGTCAACCACTTCCAGGCCCTCACCGCCGCCGTCTCCGGCACCGTGGGCCTCGGCAACATCGCGGGCGTGGCCGTCGCCGTCTCCATCGGCGGTCCCGGCGCCACCTTCTGGATGATCCTGTGCGGCCTGCTCGGCATGGCCACCAAGTTCGTCGAGGTCACCCTCGGTGTGAAGTACCGCGAGGTGCACGCCGACGGCACCGTCTCCGGCGGCCCGATGCACTACCTGCCCAAGGGCCTGGCCGACCGCTTCGGCAAGAACGGCAAGACCCTCGGCAAGGTCCTCGCCGTCCTCGCCTCCTTCATGATCCTCTTCTTCGGCCTGTTCGGCGGCAACCTCTTCCAGGTCAACCAGTCCTACGCCCAGCTGGTCTCCGTCACCGGCGGCGAGAGCGGCCTGATGGGCTCCTCCGCGGGCGCGCTGTTCTTCGGCATCCTCATCGCCGCGCTCGTCGGCATCGTGCTCCTCGGCGGCATCCGTTCGATCGCCTCCGTCACCAGCAGGCTGGTGCCCGCCATGGCCGGCATCTACATCGCCGCCTGCCTCGTCGTGATCGCCGTCAACGTCAGCGCCGTCCCCTCCGCGATCTCCTCCATCGTCGAGGGTGCGTTCAACCCGCAGGGCGTCGCCGGCGGTGTCCTCGGCGCGCTGATCATCGGCTTCAAGCGGGCCGCGTTCTCCAACGAGGCCGGACTCGGCTCCGCCCCGATCGCGCACTCCGCGGTCAAGACCAAGCACCCCGCCAGCGAGGGCCTGGTCGCCCTGCTCGAGCCGTTCATCGACACGGTCGTCATCTGCACCATCACGGCGCTGACCATCGTCATCGCCAACCCGGCCAGCTACGTCGAGATCCGCAACGGCGGTGAGGCCATCGGCGGCGTCACCATCACCTCGGACGCCTTCGAGACCGTCCTGCCCTGGTTCCCGTACATCCTGACCGTCGCCGTCATGCTGTTCGCCATCTCCACGGTGCTGACCTGGGGCTACTACTGCATGAAGGCGTGGACGCACCTGTTCGGCCGCAGCCGCACCAGCGAGCTGACCTTCAAGGTCTTCTACACCGTCTTCGCGGTCGCGGGCTCCCTGCTCACGCTCCAGACGCTGATCGACATGGCCGACGCGGTGCTCTTCATGCTCGCCGTCATCAACATCATCGGCCTGTACCTGCTCGCCCCGGTCGTCAAGCGGGAGCTGAACTCCTTCCTCGCCTTCGTCAAGCGGCGTGACGCCGGCCTCGACACCGACGAGGACACCGACCAGGAGCCGGTGAAGACCACCGTCTGACCGTCCCCCCGGCGGCCCGGCTCCCGAGAGGGTCTGTCTCCACCTGCGCCTTGGTGGGGGCAGGCCCTCTCCCCCCGTCTCGGCACGTGAGAGGCACCCTGGTGAGGCTTTCGATCACCCGATAGGGTGTAAAGAACGCATCAAGACGATGCTGGTGTGCCGGGAAGTCTGGTCGGCGTCCGAGGGGCCTGTGTGCCCGATTCCGCCGACAGCCCCGGAGGCTCTCCCCCATGACCACGCCCCGCCGACGCACCGTCTTCCTGGGCCTTCTCCCCTGGCCCGAGCGCAAGGCCATCACCGAGTCCCTGCGCACCGAGACCGTCGGCGGCCTCGTCCTCCTCGCCGCGGCCCTCGTCGCCCTGGTCTGGGCGAACAGCCCCTGGCGCGAAGCCTATGAACAGATACGCGACGTCCACTTCGGCATCCCCGCTCTGGGGCTGGACCTCTCGTTGGAGCACTGGACGGCCGACGGCCTCCTGGCCGTCTTCTTTCTTGTCGCCGGCATCGAGCTCAAACGGGAACTCGTCCTCGGCGAGCTGCGCACTCCGGCCACCGCGGCCCTGCCGGCGATCGCCGCGCTCTGCGGCATGGCCGTCCCCGCCGCCCTCTACGTGCTCGTCGCCTCGACCGGCGGCGGCAGCCTGGACGGCTGGGCCGTGCCGATGGCCACTGACATCGCCTTCGCACTCGCCGTCCTGGCCGTCATCAACACCCATCTCCCGGCAGCCCTGCGGGCGTTCCTGCTCACCCTCGCCGTCGTGGACGACCTCGGCGCCATCGTCATCATCGCGATCTTCTTCACCTCCGACCTCAACCTGTGGGCGCTGGGCGGGGCGTTCGGCGGTCTCGCCGTCTTCTACCTGCTCCAGCGGCTGCGCGTACGGGGCTGGTGGTGGTACGTGCCGCTCGGCATCGCGATCTGGGCGCTGATGTACAACGGGGGCGTGCACGCGACAGTCGCCGGAGTCGCCATGGGCCTCATCCTGCGTACGACTCCCGACAAGGGAGAGGAGGCATCCCCCGCCGCGCGCGTCTCCCACCTCGTGCACCCGTTCTCCGCGGGCGTCGCCGTCCCCCTCTTCACACTCTTCGCCGCCGGGGTCAGCGTGTCCGCCACCGCGCTCGGACACGTCTTCACGGACCCCGAACCCCTGGCTGTCTTCACCGGCCTCGTCGCAGGCAAGATCCTCGGCGTCTTCTGCGGCACCTACCTGGCCGCCCGCTTCACGCGCGCCAGACTGAACGCCGAACTCGCCTGGGCGGATGTGTTCGGCCTGGCCGTCCTCGCCGGCATCGGCTTCACCGTCGCCCTGCTCCTGGGCGAACTCTCCTTCACCGACCCCACACAGACGGAACACGTCAAGGCCGCCGTCCTGGTCGGCTCCCTGACCGCAGCAGCCCTCGCCGCACTCTTCCTGCGCCGACGCAACCGCCTCTACCAGCGTCTGTGCGCGGAGGAGGACCGCGACGACAACGCCGACGGGATCCCCGACATCTACCAGGTGGACATCCTGCCGAGCCGCGACACCACCTGATGACCGTGCAGGACATCGGACCCGCAGCCCTCGCCGTCAGCGTCGTGCTCGCGCTCCTGGTCATCCGCACAGCAGTGAGCGAACTCAAGAAGCCAGGCTCAGCCCGCCGCGAGTGGGCGTTTCTCCGCGACACCCGAGCACTGACGACCGGCCTGGCGGCAACGGCCCTGTTCGGTGCCCTGGGGTGGACGCTGTCCGGCCCGGCCAGCCTGCCGTGGGCGGTACTCGCCGGCCTCCTCGTCGCACGCATCGAACACAGCGAAAAATGAGGATCCGCTCTCCGAGCACACCCCCACGGCGGACGGCACGGAGAGCGGATCCTCTCGTTTCCAGGACCGCAAGGAAGCGATCAGCCGGCCTTCCCGCGGCCGATGAACCACAGCACTGCGCCCACCGCGGCCACGGCCAGACCGAGGGCGAGGACAGGCAGACCGGGGCCGGGAAGGACATACATCGCTGCTCCGACGACGGTCAGGGCAGCGCCGATCGACATCACCAGGACGCCGGCACGGGGCTGGGACATGTTGGTTCCTCTTTGCTTGCTCACATGTGTACGGGAAGGATTTTGCACGGTTGCCCGGGCCGCATGACGGCGACCCGGGCAACCTGGAGGCAGGGGTTGATCACTGGGGCCAGGGGTCACGCATCACGCGTGCCTGGCGGCCTGATCAGTATCCCCAGTAGATCTTCGACGAGTAGACGTACACCCGTCGATAGGTGGTCCACCAGGACGACGTCTCCGAGAACCGGAAGTTGGTGTAGGTCTTCCGGTAGGTGATGCGGTCCTGGTACTGCGTGGTGTAGACCGACACCCACTCGGCGAGAACCTTCTCACGGCTCCACGACAGGAGGGTGCAGCGGACACCGCGCTGGGTGCGCCAGCGCCACCGCTCCTTCCAGCCCACGATCGCCAGGGGCGTCCAGTCGGCGAGCGCGTCCCACATCCAGGAGTACTTCTTGGTGCGCCAGCTGGTGTAGGACCACTTGCCGGACCAGGTGATCTTGATGTCGCTTCGCCAACCGGTCCAGGCGTACCACGGGATCTTGCAGGGCAGGCAGCCGGAGATGTCCTCGGCGTTGACCGGGTCGCCACAGACGTAGTCGTAGTTGCTGCAGCTGCCGCCGGCCACCGGGTCGGTCTGCAGGAACCGGCCGGATGCCGGGTCGTACAGACGCACGCCCATCAGGACGAGGTTGCCGAGGGTGTCCGAGGACCGCTGCTCGCCGCCGAAGAAGCCGTAGCGGGCTTCGCCGGTGCCCGTCCGCTTGCCGAACTCGTCGCTCGTCAGGGCGGTGGCGGGCTTGGTGGTGTCGAGCGGAAGGGCGAGAGCGATGTCGTTGTGCAGGTCGACGAACTGCAGGACGACGTCACCGGTCTTGCTGGTGGTCGCGCCCAGGCTGCGGCCCGCGGACTCCACGTTGCGCGTGATGGCGCCCGTGGCGGAGTCCTCGACGATCCAGGTCGGCTTGTCGCTGTCGCTGCTGTAGTGGTTCGTCTTGGTGGCCGTGGTGACCCAGCTGCCCGTGGCGTTCGACTCGACGGTCCAGGAACGGATCCGTCGGGTGGCGTCGAGGGCCCAGGTCTGGCGCTGGTTGCCGAGCAGCTGCTGCCTCACGAGGTCGTTGAGGTAGTAGCTGAGGGTGCCCTCCCCCGGAACCGAGGTGGCGCGGCCGAAGGCGTCGTAGGCGTAGCCGCTGTCGGTCTTGCGGTCCGCGGTGTCGTAGGTGCTGGTGACGGTCGTACCACCGGTCGTCGGGCACTCGAGGCCGGGTGCGCCGGCGGCCGTCGTGACGGAGGTGCGGTTGGAGTGCTTGTCCCAGGCGTACGAGCGGCGGGTGCAGACGCTGTCGGCGGTCTCCTCGACCGTCGTCAGACGACCGGCGGCGTCGTAGCGGTAGGCGCGGTTGGCGTTCTGGCCGACGCCTCCCGAACGGGTGGCCCACTGGTCGTGCGCCGTGACCGTGGCGGAGTCGCTGAAGAGCAGTGCTCCGTCGGAGTCGCGGGTGTAGGCGCGCTCCGTCGGCTTGCCCGCCGGATCGGTGGACTGGGTCATGGTGTAGCCGCCGGGAAGCTTCTCGGTGGCCACGTTGCCGTCCGCGTCGTACGTGGCACGGAAGGTGCCGGCGACGGAGTCGGTCAGGGAGACCAGCAGTCCGCGCGGCTCAGCCGTGGTGTCGTAGGTGTAGGTGACGGTGGACGGAGCGCTGTCGGTGCTCTTGACCGGCCGGTTGAGCTGGTCGTAGTGCACCGTGGTGGTGTTGGCATCGGCGTCCGTGTAGGTCATCTGACGCCCGAGCACGTCGAACGTGCGGGTGATGCTGCCCGCGCTCGTCGAGGTGGTCTTGGTGAGGTGTCCTGCCTCCGGGTCGTAGGTGAAGGTCTGGTCGGGGATCGCCGTGCCGGCCGTGCCGCTGGTGGTCACAGCCGTCTGGCGGCCCGCCGCGTCGTAGGTGGTGACCAGCGTGCGCGTGGCGCCGTTGGCGGTCTCCACGACCTTCGCGGGCTGCCCGTAGGCGTTGTACTCGTTGTAGATGACCGGCAGTGCGCCGTTGGTGCCGGCGGCCGCGCCCGCGTAGCGGACCTCGCAGACCTGGTCGGCCCATTCGGGGCGGCCCTGGCAGGTGCCGGTGCCGGTCGCCGACCAGTAGGTGGTCAGCTGGGTGCCGGGGTCGGTGCCGGTCGACTTCGGCATCAGGGACTTGACCGGGCGGCCCTTGTCGTCGAACTCGGTGATCCGGGTGATCGCCAGACCGCCGGGGTCCTGGACGTTCTTCGTGGCCAGGCCCTTGACCCAGTCGTACTCGGTCGTGGTGACCCGCCCGTCGGCCATCTGGCCCGGGTAGGTGAGCAGTTCGGCGCCGACGGTCTCCTTGGTGGGCTGGTTCACCACGGTGGCCGAGCCGTCGGTGGGGCGGCCGGCGTCGTACTGGGTGGTGGTCCAGGTGCGGCCGGGAGCCGCCGTGCCCGCCGCCAGCAGGACCGTGCCGTCACCGGCCTTGAGGTCCTTCTCGACGGTGAGCATCCGCAGCGGGCCGCGCGTGTCCGTCGAGCGGGATCCGTCGGCGGAGAAGGTGGTCTCGCTGGACAGCAGCCGGGCGCGCTCGGCGGATCCGGCCGCGTCGGTGCCCAGGCCGAGTTCGGCGAGGCGGGTCCGGTCCTGGGCGGTGAGGCCGAGGGCGAGGGCCCGGTTCGCGGCCGACAGCTCCATCACCGTGTTGCCGTACCGGTCGTACTGCGTGGTGGTGATGTGGTCACCGGGGTTGCGCTGGTTGACCTGTCGCCCGGAGGCGTTCAGGTAGACCACCATGGCCCGGGCGTAGTCGGCCTTCGTCAGCTGGGCGCCGTCGGACGACGAGGGCACCTTGTCGGCGGGGAAGACGGCGGTCGCGTCCGACGGGGCGTCGTTCTGCCCCCACTTGGCGACATCCGCCGAGCCCATGGGGACCGGTGCCGTCGTCCCGGTCAGCGGGACGTTGTAGACGACCGTGGAGGTCGCCGTACCGGAGACCTGGTCCTTGGTGCCGGCCACGAGGGTCGGGCGCTGCACGGAGAGCAGCATGCCGTCCGAGGCGCCGGTGACCGAGGCGACCTTGCCGTAGTTGAACGTCCACGGCAGCTGGCCGGGCGGAGTCAGGGTGACGATGCGGCCGGCGGTGTCGTAGGTGTAGGCGGTCTTCAGCGCGGGGCTGATCCGCGGGTCCCATGCCTCGCGCAGGCGGCCCTGGTGGTCGTAGGCGTAGCGGGCGACGGTGCGCGCGGTGGCGCTCGTGGCGCCGGGCTCCGTGGCCCACACCTTCAGCTCGGAGACCTGACCGGCGATGTCGCCGAAGGCGCTGGAGGTGGCGGTGGTCGTCGTCGCGTAGACGAAGTCCAGGACCTTGCAGCCGCGCGTGGACGGCGTCGCTTCACAGGTCGTGGCCGTGGCCGCGCTGGTGGCACCGATGATGCGCTTCGGGCGGCTGACGCGCTTGCCGTCGACGGTGACGGCCTCGGAGACGACGAGGCTCTCACCGCCGTCGATACCGGACTGCACCGAGCTGGAGACCTGCCAGGTCGGGGCATCGGCGGCGGCCTTCTTGAAGGTCGTCACCGAGCCGTCGTCCTCCTTCAGTACGAAGGAGGAGGTGAACCCGCCGGTCAGCGTGAGCTCCTCGAAGCCGGGCTCGGGGATCCACCCGTTCTGCGCCTGGTTGGCCGTGAAGTAGACGGACGAGCCGTCGGCCGACACCAGGTTCAGCGAGGTGTTCGAGGTCTTCTCGATGTGCGAGTAGCCCGAGTCCACCTCCGGCGCGACGGTGCCGGAGACCCACTCCTTACCGAAGATCGGGGCCTGGCCGGTCTGCTTGGCGCCCTTGTCGGGAACGCGCGAGGAGGCCGTGCGCGTGACGGAGAGGCCCATCACCTCGGCGTCGGAGGCGCCGAGCGAGTAGTCGCCGTTGAGCAGGTTCACGGAGCCCGGGCCCACCTGGGATCCGGCGGCACCGTCGGCGTTGCGGTCGACGACGACCGGGAGCGGCTGCGTGCTGCCCGTGGCGCCGTTCGGGCCGGTGAAGTCGGCCTTGATCTGGACGCTTCCGTCGGGGTCGACGGTGGTGGTGGCGTTCCAGGTCAGGGGCGCGTTCTTGCCGTTCGTCAGTGGCACGGGCCAGGCGGTGAGCGCCTGTCCGTCCTTGAGGACGTCAGCGGCGGGAATCTGCGTCCACGGGTCGGCGTCGGACCGGCGCCAGGAGAACGACACGGCGTCGTACTTCCCGGCCTCGGCCTCGGCGACCAGCGGCAGACGGCGCGCGGTGCTCTCGCCCTCGCTCGGCTGGACGAAGCCGCCAGGACCCGCGTGGAAGGTGTACTCCCGCGCCTCGGACTTGTTGTCGGCCTTGTCGACCTGCCGCACCTGGAGGGTGTGCGTGCCGTTCTTCGGCGGCGTGACACTGATGGCCTTGGCGGCGGTGGAGCCGCCGGTGGCGACCTTCGTCCAGGTCAGACCGTCCAGGGACCACTCAAGCCAGTTGTGGTCGGTGCCGTTCGGGGTGACGGTGAACGTGCCGGCCTGGCCCGCACCCTTGACCCAGGCGTTCGACGGGTAGTCCGTCGACGTGATGCCCGTCGGCGCGGACGGGGCGGCGGTGTCGACCGTGAAGGTCTTCCAGGCCGACCAGCCCAGGTTGTAGTGCGTGCCGTCGTACGGGCTGCTGCGGAACTGGTACGTCTTGCCGTTGGTCAGCACGCCGGCCGGCACGACGACCGGGGCGGGCTGGCCCGACGGCACGAACGCCGACCGCAGGACGGCGCCGACCTGGGTGTTGGTGGCGGTGTCGTAGATCTGGTACGCACCCTGGATCTTGTCACCGTTGGGGTCGACGAACGTGTCCCGCAGCGTCGGCGTCGTGGTGTTGACCACGTAGGCGCCGCCGTACGAGTAGAACGGGGGACCCGCCTCCTGCTTCGTACCGGTACGGGGCCGGTAGTTGTAGGTGACGACCAGCTTGGGCGGGTTGGCGGCGGCGTTGGCGGAGTTGACCCGCTTCCACTGTCCCGTGATGGTTTCGTCGCTGGCGCGCAGGCCCATGTTGGACTTGGCCGCCTTGGCCGAGGCCCACTCCTGCACCATCGTCGTGACGTTGGCGTTGATCCAGCCGTCCGGCTGGGTCGAGCAGGAGGCGTTGCCCCGAGTCTCCGTCGAGCTCGCCTTCTCGGCGATCCACGACGGCTGGGCCGTCCAGCGCGACGAGGTCGTCGCGGCCCCGGTGGACCACACCTCCCACGGCTGGTTGGGGCAGGACGTACCGGTGTAGTTGCCGGAGTGGAAGTTCCACAGCGACAGCTTGGCGTCCATCACCAGGGCGTCGGCGATCGGCGCCGTGTTCCACGAAATGAAGGAACGTGCGGTGCGGTAGGTGCCGTCGGCGTTCTTCGTGCCCGGATTGCCCAGGTCCAGCTCGACGTCCGTGGACCAGTCGACCGTCGTGCCCTGCTGCACGTAGGTGTCGAAGACGTTCGACAGGGAGGAGGTGGACGGGTCGACCGTCACCGGGTACGTGGTCTTCGGGTCGGCGAGGAACTTCGCGTCCGGGGTGAGGACGAGGTCGACGCCGCCCTTGGTCTTGACGACCTTCATGGCGACCCTGACCTGGCGCGTGTGCTTGCCGGAGACCGGGTCTACCGTGGCGTCCCACATCACCGGGGCGGGCATCACCGCGGTCTTCTTCGACTTCTTGTCCTTGAACAGCACGCTGCCGTCGGCCTGCTGCTCCACCTTCAGACCCTTGGTCTTCAGGGGCAGGGTGTAGGAGAAGCCGTCGGCGGGCCGCTCCTTGACCTCGACGAACTGCTCGAAGCCGGTACGCGTGGCCTCCACCACCACGTCCGCGCCGGGTACCGCGTTCTCGTAGGTGGCGCGGGTCCCATCGAGCTTCGGAGCGGGCAGGCCGCCGCGCCACTGGAGGGTGATCGCCTCGTCACCGGTGCCGAGGGTGACCAGGTCGGTGGCCGGGGCCGACTGGGCCGCCTTCAGCGAGCGGGGCTTGGAGCCGGACTTGCCCGCCAGCTTCAGGCCCGTCGGGTGCGAGCGGGAGACGACCGTGCCGTCCGACGACCTGATGAGGTCGACGTCGACGTCACGCCACTGACCCGAGGCCGGGTCGCGGAATCGGATGGGACCGGCCGACAGCTCGGTGGTGAGCGATCCGTCCTTGTTCACCCAGGTCGTCGAGGTCTCGGTGCGCTCGGAGAGCGCCTCGACCCGGTGGCCCGAGAGGCGGGCGGTCACGCGCGCGGACGGGATGTCCGCCGCGGTCGTCGCGTAGGCCGACTTCTGCGGCTGAGCAGCCGCCTGCTCAGCCGGGGCGGCGAGCGCCGCCTCCGCGCCGTAGAGAGTCGAAACGGCCATCAGCAGAGCGAGTCCGGTCGCGGCCGCACGTATGCCTGGCCGGCAGTCAGCTCTGTGCCGTTCCTGGAATCCTGTTATGGATCCCGGTTCAGGGCTTCTCACATTGCTCCTATGAAGATGGATGGTGCTACGGAACCGGACAAGGAGGGTCCGATTCCAAAACCTGGGCAGGAAGGACCCAGGGGCTCATGGGGTGGCCGTCATCGGTTCGAGGCCGTATCGGGCATGACGGAATGCCCGCTCGGTTGTCGTCGCGGGAAGTCGTGGGGCGAACTACGGCTCGATCAGGCCCGTCCTGATGGCGTAGCGGGTGAGCTCGACGCGGTCGCGCAGGCCGAGCTTCTGCAGCAGGTTCGCCCGGTGACGCTCGACGGTCTTGGCGCTGATGACCAGCAGTTCGCCGATCTCCTTCGAACTGTGACCCTCGGCAACGAGCTTGAGGATCTCCTCCTCGCGATTCGTGATCGCCTTCTCCGGGAGGGGCCTGCCCTGCGCCACCTGGTCCAGGTACTTCCGAATCAGGGTGTTCTCGACGCCGGGATACACGAACGGCTCGTCTCGCATCGCGGCACGGCAGGCGTCCACGAGATCCCGGTCGGCGACCGATTTGAGCACGTACCCGGAGGCGCCGGCCTTCAGGGCTTCGAAGAAGTACTGCTCGTTGTCGTACATGGTGAGCATGAGGATCCGCAGGTCCGGTTGAGTCCGGGACAGCTCGCGCGCGGCCTGCAGACCGGTCATCCGCGGCATCGCGACGTCCAGAACGGCGAGGTCCACGGGGACCGTACGTGCGATGGAGACGGCCTCGGCCCCGTCACCGGCCTCGGCGACGACCGTGAGGTCGGGCTCGGACTCCAGAATCAGCCGGACACCGCGGCGAACGAGGGCGTGATCGTCGGCGAGCAGAATCCGACGCGGCAGCTCGGTCATCACTGGGCCTCCCCCGGCACTGGTACCCGCAGACGCACCGACGTGCCGCCTTCGGGGGTCGCCTCGATGGACAGCCGTGCGCCGATGAGCAGAGCGCGTTCCCGCATTCCTCGGATGCCGGCGCCTTCGGGCGCGTTACGGAAACCTCGTCCGTTGTCCCGGATCTCCAGTTCGACCACGCCGAGGCTCGTGTGCCGCAGCTCAAGGCTCACGTGATCGGCGTCCGCGTGACGCGCCGCGTTGGACAAGGCTTCCTGGCCCACCCGGTACATGACCAGTTCAGCTTCTTGGGTGAGCGCCGGAAGCCCGTGGTCGATGTGGTCGACAACTGTGAAGCCTGCGCCCGTGAAGTCGGACGCCAGCGCACGAAGAGCGCTGCCCAGGCCCAGATCCTCCAGGACTCCTGGGCGCAGCCGGCGGGCGATGCGCCGCAGCTCGTCCAGGCTCTGTCTGGTCGTCTCCTGTGCGCCGCGCAGATCGCCCCGCAGTTCCGGGGGCGCCTGGTCGGCCAGCCATTTCAGTTGAAGCAGGACGGCCGTCAGCGCCTGTCCGACCTCGTCGTGCAGCTCACGGGCGAGATGCTGCCGCTCGGCCTCCTGCGCCGCGGCCACCCGGGCGCTGCTGGTGACACGCTCGTTCTGCAGCCGGTCCAGCATCGCGTTGAACGTCCCCACGAGCTGCACCATTTCCCTCGGTCCCGCCGCCTCGGCCCGAAGGCCCGGGGCGAGGAGGTCCGCCTGCGCCATGGTGCGCGACAGACGGTTCAGCGGGGCCAGGGCGTAGCGGAGGACGAGGGCGTTGGCCAGGAGCATCACCAGGACCCCGACCGCCACCACGACGGCTTCCACGAAGTGAAGGGGCGAAGAGACCGTGACCCACGGGCTTAGCAGCAGAAGGGCCGCCACAACCAGGAGAGAGGCGTTCATCGCGAAGATGCGCCAGAACAGCGACACAGTCGACCTCCCCCTTCCCTGACCTGGGCCTCGACTGGCACCGTCGACCCTTTGGTGATCATGTGGATTCTTTGCGATCGACCTGAGTCCGTCTATACATGCTGACACCCATGTTTCCGGAGATCTACGAGGTCAGAGCGCCTTTCGGATGCCCTTCACCCGGGACCGACACAGGTCTGAACCACGCTCAAGCGGTCGCGAAGCTCACCAACGATCACCTCAGACCATCCAGTCGGACCGAGTCGAGCAGCGTGATGGACGCCATGTTGAGAACCGCCTCATGAGCAAGTCGGCGGCGGGTAGGTTGGCTCTCCACTTGGCACCGAAGGAGTCAACTGCCATGGATTTACCGGAGGTTGCAGGTGACATTGTCACCGGTTCGGCGATCGTGCTAGCCACCGGAGCGGTTACGGGCGGTACGGCATGGGTAGTGCAAGAGCCCGCGAGCTCCTGCGTCGCGGCACGCGTGACGAGCAGGACGCCGTGATCGCCGTACTCCACAACGGTGAGGCCACGCCCGAGGAGCGTGCGGAAAGCTTGGCCCCTCTCCTCCAAGCCCACTTCGACGCGCATCCGGACGCCATCCGCGAGTTCATCGCGCTGACGATGACGGGAACCACCGTCTACAACCAGCACAACACCGGAAGCGGACTTTTCTCCGATGGCCTGTTGAAGCGCATAGCCGCACTGTTGCCGCAACACGCGATGGCTGAGAGCGCCTACCGGCCCCGGAGGTCACGAAGTCCGTATCCTGCCGCGGCCTCACCTGTGAAGGAGTTCCGTCACGGCGTACAGCACAGCAGCCATGGGCAGCGCCCGTCCGGCAAAGGCCGACCCCTTCGTTGCCGGCGTCGCTGATGATGTGGGGCGCAGCTCGGCATGGTGAGCCAGTACTGTCAGCACGTCAGCCGTCCGCGTTCCCCTGCTGGAACGGCGGAGCAAGCGCCCGGCCCAGGCAGGCAGGAAGAGACCGCCCATCGGTTCACCGTCTCTGACGACGAATTCGAGCAGCCCGTCGTTGCGCAGCTCGACCCGGCCGATCTTGGACCAGGGAATGAGGCGGACGGTCCACATTCCGCGCAGGTGCACGCCGTCGTGGTCGGCGGTGACGCGCCAAAGGGCGAGCCGGCAGCACACCCAGGCGGCGACGAGCGAGGTCCACACCGCGAAGAACAGCGCCCCTGGACGGGAGGTGGTCAGCGTCCCTCCATCTGGGCGATCGACGAATGCTACGAAGAGTCCGCAGAAGACGGCGGCAGCGAGTCGCCCTCCCCAACCTGCCCGCCACACCACTGGAGCCGATGGTGTTTCCATCCGGGCGGCGAGCTCCTGCACTCGCAGGCGCCGCTCGTGGCGCCGGCGGCGTCTTCGCATGCTTCTCCCGGCTGTCATACGCGCCGCCTGCCGTGCCAGCGCATGACTCCGGCAGCCAGCAGAGGCACCCCACCGACGGAAAGGAAGGGCATTCCCGGGTCAGGCAGCACGTACATCACGACTTGACCAGCCGCTGCGACCAGAACAGCAACTATGCCGACCAGCGCAGGGCAGCAGACTCGCCCCGGGCCAGACAGCCCGCACGTGTGCGACGAAGATGTCCAGCAGCCGAAGAGGAAGCCGACTCTCATACACGCCGGAATCCCGAGCGTGCCCGCGCCACCACGGTGAAGACCAGCAGCGCGGCGAATACACCGGCACCCACGGACAACGCGTCGGCGACAATCCGGTCCATCCGCGGCCGAAGGCTTTCCAAGCAGGCGAACAACGCCGCGGAACCTGCGAGGGTCGCCAGGACACCTGCCGTCCAGTTCCGATGCCGCACGAACCAGTGGCCCAGCAGGAACACGACAGGAGCGGCTGCCGGAAGGGTCGGGTCGTCCAGCAGGGCCACAACGAAGTAGCCCAGGGCACACAGTGCCCAGCAGCCCACCAGCACCCAAGCCGTCTCGCCCCTCGAGACCATCCTTGACGCGGCCATCGACTCCACCCTTCGCCCGACTCCATTGAGCCCCTCGCCCTGAAGCGGCGGCCATGCGCGTCCCCAGCACACTTGACGCCGAATTTCCTGCCGGACCACGGCAATCTTTGGACAGCACTTTTCACCATGACCGCGCTGCCTTGCGGCGTCGCCGCGCTCAGCGGCTGGGCTCCCCTGGACACGCCTCCACTGGTCCCTTGCCCAACGCAGTGCGGCCCGACCAGGCGCATGCGCTCGACATGCGACAGCTCGGCGACTCCCCTCGCAGCGCTGCTCGCCACCGACTCATGCGCCCGGGCCTGAAGCCGCCCCGGCCCTGCTGTGGGTGGGACTGGCGCCACGCACTGGACAGAGGCGCGCGCAGAGCGGCTGATTCCTTGTGATGAGGACGGTGGACGCGCCGTCGTGGACCGGACGTGCCGCCGCTGCCCCGTCAGCCGTTGAGGTCGCGGTGGTTGAAGCGGTACGTGCCCGCGGCCACCAACACCGCAGAAGCCCCGGCGAGGATTGCCACGTCCGGCCACTGGAAGCCGTGCTCCAGCGGCTCGCCGCCGATGTAGTAGTGGAACGGCGAGAGGTATGCGGCCCAGTCGAGACCGAGTTGGCCGGCGAACGTGTGCGCGGCGTAGGTGAGGACGCCGATGCCTGCAGTCGCGGCGAAGACCACGGCACGGCGGCCGGTGGCGGCGCCGAGTCCCATGGCGAGCGCGCCGAACGCCACGGCCAGCAGGGCCAGGTTGAGGCACTGGGCCAGGAAGTCCGTCGGGCTGATGGAGGTCAGGTCTGCGCTCTCCCGGATGGCGAGCATCGTGAGCCACACCGCGGTGGCGATACCAAAGGCTCCGGCGGCCAGCGCGCCGAATCGCTGGAGGATCAGGCGGGTCCGGGTGACGGGGTGGGCGAGGAGGAGGTCGAGCGTGCCGGACTCCTCGTCCCCGGCCGTGGCGCGGGCTCCGGTCGCGGCGCCGTAGAAGAGGGCGAGCAGCGGCAGGATGAGGCCGAAGACGGAGGACTGCAGATATCCGGCGGCCGTGGTCAGATCGTCGAGGTGGAACGCCTCGCGCATCGCTTCGGGGAAGTTCTCGACGGATTCGGCGCCGCCGGTGGCCATCTGGGGGTAGAAGCTCGCGTACATGGCGGCGGCAAGGGTGGTGCCGGTCGTCCAGCCGATGAGCGAGCGGCGGTTGTCGCGGAGGGTCTTGGTGAACACGGTGGTGCGCATGGCGGGTCGGCTCCTTTCCTGAGCAGGTGACGGCGCGGCGGGTCAGGCGTCGGCGGTGCGACGGGACGCGGCTTCGGCGTCGGTGTAGTAGGCGTGGAAGACGTCGTCGAGGGCGGGTTCGGTGGTCCGCAGCGCGGTGACGTGGTGCTGGGCGGCGGCCTTGACGAGGGCGTCGGGCTCGCCGGTGAGCTGTCCGCGCAGGGTGGTCCGGTCCGCGTCGAGCACGAGGTCGTGTACGCCGGGCAGCCAGGCGAATTCCTCGGTGGTGACGGGCTCGGCGAAGCTGATCTCGATCTCCCGGACCGCTCCGGCACGCAGCTGGGCCACGGTGTCCAGAGCGACGAGCCGTCCGCCGCGCAGGATGCCGACCCGGTCGGCGACCGCCTCGACCTCGTCCATGATGTGGCTGGACATGAACACGGTCTGGCCGTTCGCGGCGGCCTCCGTGACCAGCTCCAGGAACGTCTGCTGCACCAGCGGGTCGAGTCCGGAGGTGGGCTCGTCGAGGATCAGCAGCTCCGGGGTGTGCATGAATGCCTGGACCAGGCCGACCTTCTGCCGGTTGCCCTTGGACAGTTTCTTGACGGTCGCGCTCTGGTCGAGTCCGAGCCGGTCGGCCAGGGTGTCGATGCGCTGCTGCGTCACGCCGCCGCGCAGGTCGGCCAGGAAGCGCAGGCAGTCACGCACCTTCTGCCGTCCGTCGACGACGAAGTCGCCGGCGAGGTATCCCACGCGGCGACGCAGCTGCACGCTGCCGGCCCGCGGGTCCAGGCCGAGGACCTTGACGTTGCCCGAGGTGGGCCGGATCAGGTCGAGCAGCAGCCGGATCGTGGTGGACTTCCCGGCACCGTTCGGGCCCAGACAGCCGAAGACCTCGCCGACGCGAACGTCGAGGGACAGGCCGGTCAGGCCACGTCGGGAGCCATATGTCTTGGTGACCTCGCGGAGCTCAATCGCGTTCTCCATGACTCCGAACGTATCGAACTTTCAGAGATCTGTAAACATCCAGAACTCATTGAGCACTCGAAACGCTCGCTATCCTGAGCGGCATGGACACGAAGGAGCAGCTGCGCCACGCAGCGGAGAAGCTGGCCCTGACCCTGGCTCAGAGCGGGATGCAGAAGACGACGGCCCGGGTGATGACCGCCCTGCTCTACACCGAGCAGGACACCATGACCGCCGCCGACCTGTGCGAGGAGCTGTCCATCAGTTCCGGGGCCGTGTCCACCGCGATCAAGCAGCTCATTCCCGTCGGGCTGGTCGAACGCGTCCCCGCGCCCGGCAGTCGCCGCGACCACTACCGCTTCCGCGAAGGCGCCTGGGCCACCCTCATGTCCCAGCAGAACGCCATGCTCGACGTGATGCTGGGCGCCGCGAAGGACGGCATCGACGCGGCCCGGGCCGGCTCCCCCACCGCTCGGCGTCTCCACGAGATGCAGGACTTCTACGCCTACATGGCACGCGAGATGCCCACACTCATCGAGAACTGGCGCAAGGAATATCAGCCGTAAGCCGTTTTCACCCTTGGTTTGAGCAGGTCAGGTGAAGGGTGAGGAGGGGCCTGAACAAGGCTGGTGATGCGGGTGGTGCTGCACCACAACCGGCATAGGAGTCGCCAGACCTTGAGCGTGACCCTGGCCTGCTGGCCCAGCGCCCCAATTTTTGGCGACCGAGATGGGGCACGCGGACGGTTCCCGGACCAGCAGGGCCTGCCGGTTCGTTCCGAGCCGGCGCCACCGCGTTCTGCGTTCACGACGCAGCAAAGTTCCGCCCAGCTCAACCAGGGGCGAGCCTCGTCGGCATCAACACTGAGGTTGAAGAAGGTGCTCATCGGGCGTGTGTTGCGCACCACCCAGTTGGGCGAGACGCTGCTGCCCAAGCCGCTGGCCATCCCGGTCTTCTGCAGCGACCCGCTCTGCTCCGTGGCGTACGCGACGGTGGAGATCCTGCTCATCCTCGCGTTCGGCGGCATTCAGCGGCGCCGCCGTCATGGCGGACTGGCGGAAGCGGGCACCCGTCTCCGGCAGGTCGCGCTCGCGACCGCACAGCACCGGCAGACGGCCTGGCGCTCTCACCGTCCGTCGGTGCCGCGAAATGTGTGGCGCTGGGTGATCCGGGAGATGTCCCGTGCCGTGATGATGCCGACCAGGCGCGGGCCGTCCATGACGGGGATGCACACGCCGACGCCTGGCGTGAGCCTTTCCAGTACGTCTTCCAGGAGATCGTCAGGTGCGCATGTGTGGCCCTGTGGCAGCGGCGTCGCCACGTCCCGCACGCGCAATGTTTCCCGCTGCGGTGCAGGGATTCTCGCGAGCCTCGGGAGTTGCAGCAAGCCGCTGGGGCGTCCGTCGAAGGCGGTCAGGACCAGCGTCGAGTGCTGGGCCCGCAGGGCCACGTCGTCGATGCAGCGTTGCACAGTGATCCAGTCCGGGCAGCTTTCCACGGGGCTCGTCATGGCGTCGGCCGCCCGCACTCCACGCAGGGCGGGCGCCAGCTTCGCGTACTGGCGTTCCGCGTTGGCGACGATGAGGACGAAGAAGCCGATGATCGCCAGCCAGAGACCGCTCAGGGCGCCGCCCAGCACGGAGATCCATCCGACGGCGATCAGCAGCATGCCCAGGACCTGCCCGCCGCGCGCGGCTGCTCGCTCGGCGCGGTCCCGGTCTCCGGTACGCCACCACATCGCCGCCTGTACCACGCGCCCGCCGTCGAGCGGCGCTGCCGGCAGCAGGTTGAACACGCACAGCACCACGTTCACCCAGCCCAGCCACACCAGGACTGCGGCGGGCATCGCCCAGTCGGACACCGCGTCCACACCGATGCCGGCCCCGATGCCGATCGCGCCGACGAGGAGGCTGGTGAGCGGCCCGGCCACGGCCACCAGGAAGGCCGCCCCGGCTCCGCGGGGCCTGCCCATCTCGGTCATCCCGCCCAGCGCCCACAACGTGATGCTCTGGACCTTGATGCCCTTCTTCCGGGCCGTGATCGCGTGGGCGGCCTCGTGCGCAAGCAGGCTGACGACGAGCAGCAGTGCCCCAGCGAGGCCGGCGACGGTGTACGCGGCGCCCGACTGGTCCGGCACCGCAGCGGGGAGAGTGCGGCTCCCCAGGCTGTACCCGAAGAGCACTACGGGCAGGGGCACGCTCCAGTGGATGCGCAGCGGCACCCCGAGAACTCGCCCCATCCGTGCCGAGACGTTCATGACCATCTCCTGCGGACCGAGGTGACCGGTCCTTCACCCGCGCCCTTGCGACGCGGGCCTCGGGACCGCTTCGGCAAGACGTCCGCCTACTGCAAGTCTCGCTCGGAAACGGCATCCCTTGGCGCTGGGTATGGGCGAACGCGGCCGGGGCGAGGCAGCGCGGTCGCCGCCTTCCGGCGTCGGCCGTGCCGTCCGTCGTCGCTGCGGTCATCCGCGTCATCCGGTTCACGGTGGAGCGGACAGTTCAGCGCGTCCATCAGCGAGACCAGATCAGGAACGTCCCGGGCGAGACGACGCTCGATCTCGGCGAGGAGGAGGCAGTCCGATTGACGACCGTCGGCATCCTTGCCGGCAGAGCCGCCGCCCGCCCTCGTCCGACGGTTCCGCTTCCGGAGTCGGTGGTGGAATGCGGCGGCGGTACGACGACTCCGACCCGCAAGCGGTGGAGCTCGCGCCGTTCGGACCTCCCCCGCGTCGACGGCGGGTACCGCAGTCCGGCATCAAGAAGACGTAAAGACTGCCGGAATACGGCAATGCGCCGTAAGACAGTGCCAGTTCAAGATGGTGTCGGGCCGAACATGGCGGTATGCCGATGCCGTGTTCTGGCATCAGTGGTGAGCGCCGGGACCGGACAATGATGCTTGGGGGTGGGGACATGAGGAAGGTCATCGACGCGGCCGCGCAGTTCCCCACCCTCATCTTCACCTCTGCCCTGCTGGTCACCCTCTGCTTCTGGCTGCTGGCCCTGCTGGGCAGGGCCGACGTCCGGGCCTTCGACGCCGATGCCCCCTCGCTGGCCCGGACACTGCGGGGTGCGCCTGTCACCGTCGCCGCGACCGTCGCGATCACGTGCGCCTGGCTGGTCAGCCTCACGGGGTCGCTCTTGCTGGGGTCGGCGGGCTCGACGGGAATCAGCGGTGCGGTGGCCCGCATCATGCTGCTCGGGCTGTCCGCGCTCATCGCGTGGAGGGTGACGCGGGGTGCCGCGGCCGCTCTGGCCAAGTCCCTGTTCCCCGAGGAACCTGGGGCGCGCTCGCAGAAGTTGGCGAGTGGCGCCCCGTTCGACCCCGGCAGTCGTCACTCTCGCGACTGAACGGCCACGCACCCGCGGCAGGAACGCCGGGCGGTGCCCGCGCAGCCGTGCGCACCCTGGCGAGCCGTCGCGCCGCCTGAGACGTCGTCCCCTCTTCGCAGACTTCAAGGAATCTCCATGGATGCCATCACCGTGGGCATCGGCGTGACCGTCGCCGCTGTCCTGCTCGTCACGATCGTCGTGCTGTTCGTCGTCTCGCGGCTGTTCCGCAAGGTGGAGCAGGGCAAGGCGCTGATCGTCTCCAAGGTGCGCAAGGTCGATGTGACCTTCACCGGGCAGGTCGTGCTGCCGGTGCTGCACAAGGCCGAGGTGATGGACATCTCGGTGAAGACCATCGAGATCACCCGGGCCGGCAAGGAAGGGCTGATCTGCAAGGACAACATCCGCGCGGACATCCGCATCTCGTTCTTCGTCAAGGTCAACAAGACGGTGGAGGACGTCATCAAGGTCGCGCAGGCGGTCGGCACCGCGCGGGCCAGCGACCGGAACACGCTGCAGGAACTGTTCCACGCGAAGTTCTCCGAGGCACTGAAGACCGTCGGCAAGCAGATGGACTTCACCGACCTGTACACCAAGCGCGAGGAGCTGCGGTACCGGATCATCGAGGTGATCGGGGTCGACCTCAACGGCTACCACCTCGAGGACGCCGCGATCGACTATCTGGAGCAGACGCCGATCACCCAGCTCGACCCGGCCAACGTCCTCGACGCCCAGGGCATCCGCAAGATCACCGAACTGACCGCCGTGGAGCACGTACGCACCAACGAGGCGCAGCGCGGCGAGGAGAAGGAGATCACCCGGCAGAACGTCGACGCCCGCGAGGCGATCCTGGAGCTGGAGCGCCGGCAGGCGGACGCCGAGATCAAGCAGCGGCGGGAGATCGAGACCGTACGGGCCCGCGAGGAGGCCGAGACCGCGCGGGTGGTGGAGGAGGAGCGGCTGCGGGCGCAGTCCGCCTTCCTCAAGACCGAGGAACAGCTCGGCATCCAGCGTGAGAACCAGGCCCGCGAGGTCGCGGTCGCGCAGAAGAACCGCGAGCGGGTCATCGCCATCGAGAACGAGCGCATCGAGAAGGACCGCCTTCTGGAGGTCATCGCCCGCGAGCGGGAGACCGAGCTGACGAAGATCGCCGCATCGAAGGAGGTCGAGGCGGAGAAGCGGGAGATCGCCGAGGTGGTCCGCGAGCGCGTCGCCGTGGACCGTACGGTCGCCGAGCAGGAGGAGTCCATCAAGAAGCTGCGGGCCGTGGAGGAGGCGGAGCGGCAGCGGCAGTCCGTGATCATCGCCGCCGAGGCGGAGGCGCAGGAGCGGCTGGTCAAGGACATCAAGGCCGCCGAGGCCGCCGAGCAGGCCGCCGTGCACCGCGCCGCGGAGGAACTGACCCTCGCCGAGGCCCGGTTGAAGAGCGCCGATCTCGACGCGCAGGCCAAGCTGCGGCTCGCGGAGGGCATCCAGGCGGAGGCCGCCGCCGAGGGGCTGGCCGCGGTGCAGGTGCGCGACAAGGAGGCGGAGGTCATCGAGAAGGCGGGCCGTGCGGAGGCCGAGGCGACGCAGGCGCGCATGCTGGCGGAGGCCGAGGGCGCGAAGGCCAAGGCGCTCGCGGAGGCGGAGGCCATCGGCGAGAAGCTGAAGGCGGAGGCCGCCGGTCTCACCGAGAAGGCCGCGGCGATGGCCGCCCTCGACGAGGCGTCCCGCACGCACGAGGAGTACCGGCTGCGCCTGGAGGCGGAGAAGGACATCCGGCTCGCCGGGCTGGACGTGCAGCGGCAGGTCGCCGAGGCGCAGGCCACCGTACTGGCCACCGGGCTGGAGAACGCCGACATCAGCATCGTCGGCGGCGAGTCCGTCTTCTTCGACCGGCTGGTCGGGGCCATCGCGCTCGGCAAGGGCGTCGACGGATTCGTCCAGCACTCCGAGACCGCGCAGGCACTGGCGAAGCCCTGGCTGGACGGGACGTCGAGTTTCACCGACGACCTCAGCCGTGCGCTGGGCTCGGTGTCCACGGCCGATGTGCAGAACCTGACCGTGTCCGCCCTGCTGATGAAGCTGATGAACGGTGGCGGAGCCGACGCCGGACAGCTGAAGCAACTGCTGGACAGGGCGGGCGAGCTGGGCCTCGCCGACACCCCGCTGGCCGCCCTGAACGGCCACGCCCAGGTCTGACCGGCCACGGTCCGGAGCTGCCGCACAGGGGACGGCAGCTCCGGACCGTTCTTTCCGACGCGATGAGAGGGACCCCATGACCACCGGCCTGGACACGGGCATGTACGACGTGCTGCGCGACCGCCTCACCGCGCAGGCGGCCGAACTCGCCCGCCGTGCGGAGGCATTGAACGCCCGCCGCCTGGAGGAGTTCGGCTCGTTGCGGCTGGAGCTGGCCGGCACCGAGCGGCTGCGCACCGAGCACAACTGCGTGCCCCGCGACATCGTCTCCGTCGGCGACACCCTGCTCTTCGGCCACAACGTCTTCCTGGGCCAGAAGCCCGAGACGACCGTGCGGGACGTCTTCGCGCTGCACGACCGCGACCTGAACCGGCTGCCCGACGACGCCGTGCCCGGTCTCCTCGACGACCCGGCGTTCCTGCGTGAGTTCGCCGCCCTCTACCGCTACTACCGCCAGGCGCACCTCCTCCAGCTCCGCCGCGTCGACGGCAAACTGCTGGCCGTCTTCCAGACCGGCGAGAAGGCCGCCGACATCCGCGTCCTGCGCTGGGCGCTCACCGACGACGGACAGGCCGCGTTCCTCGACGGGCGTGGCGAGCGCGACCACGTCTTTCCGCCCTCGCACGACTTCGAGTGGACCCCGGCGACCCGCGAGGACCATGTCCTCGGCCGCCACCCGCACGTCTCCGTCCAGGGCGAGGTCTTCGTCGAGACCGTCGGCGGCACCCTCACCGTCAAGATCGAGAACGACACCGAGACCGGCGAGGGCATCTACGCCGAGCCTGTCGACGAGCCCCTGCAGTCCCTCGCCGACGCCGACATCGCGCACGCGCGCGTGGGCGCCCTGATCCTGCTGCGCGTCCGCCCCTACAAGGAGGACACCGACCGCTACCTGGTCTTCAACACCCTCACCAGGACCGTCGTCCGCCTCGACGGCATCGGCCAGGCGTGCCGACGCCTGCCGGAGGACCAGGGCATCGTCTTCCCCGGCGGCTACTGCCTCGCCACTGGCGCCCACAGGACGTACGAACTGGACACGGCGGACCTGGAGTTCGAGCGTGAGGTGCGCTCGCCCAACGGAGAGGACGTCCTGTACGCCTTCCACGCGCGCGTGGAGGGCCGCAGCCTGCTGCTGCCGTACAACATGATCCGCAAGGAGATCGCCACCCCCCTGTCCTGCCACGGCTGGGCGCTGTTCGACGACGGCGCGCTCGTCGTGCTGCGCGCCGACAGCGACGAGCCGCGGCGCGTGCACCCGGTCCAGCTGTGGACGTCCCCGTACGTCTCCGACCTGCACGCCGCCGCCCAGCCCGTCGGCACCGGCCCGCTCGCCCGCGTCGGCAACGCCGACCTCGTCCGCGGCATCTCCGACTGCCTGTCCCTCACCCGCGCGGTCGCCGAGACGACACCCACGACCGAGGTGTACGAGGCGCTGGCCGCCGCCTGTGTCCGGGCAACCGACTCCTCCCACTGGCTGGGCGAGGCCGAACTCGGCGATTTGCTGGCGCCGCTCACGCAGCTGCGGACCACCGCCGAACAGGTGGTGTCCGAGTTCGAGGCCGTCCAGGCCCTCACCCGAGGGGCCGCCGAGGCCCTCGCCGAGGCCGCCGCGCAGGTGGCCCGCGTCGTACGGCGCCTGCGCGGCGAGGCTCCGCGCAGCGCCGCGGCCTGGGTCACCGGACTCGCCGAACTCCGGCATGCACAGGGGCGGCTGCTCACCCTCAAGGACATGCGGTACGCGGACACCGTCCGCATCGACGAGCTCGCCGCCGACGTCGAGTCCGATCTCGCCGCCTTCGGCCGGCGGGCCGTCGAGCACCTGGCCCGCGAGGACGCCTTCGCCGGCCACCACGCCGACATCGAGCGGCTCGTCGCCGACGCCGAGACGATCGCCACCGTCGCCGAGGCCGCGCCCCTCGCCGCCCGCATCGAGGATCTGACCGACGGGCTGCGCACGGTCACCGAGGTCGTCGCCGGTCTGGACATCGGCGACGCGACCGTCCGGACGTCGATCCTGGAACGGATCGCCGAGGTCCTCGGCGGCGCCAACCGCGCCCGCGCCACCCTCGACGGCCGCCGCCGAGAGCTGCTCGACCGCGAGGGGCGCGCGGAGTTCGCCGCCGAGTTCGCCCTGCTCGGGCAGTCCGCCACCGGCGCGCTCGCGGCCGCCGGCAGCCCCGAGGCATGCGACGACCAGCTCGCCCGCATGCTCGTACAGGTGGAGAACCTGGAAGCGCGGTTCGCCGAGTTCGACGATTTCCTCTCCGACCTGGCGGACAAGCGGGACGAGATCCACGAGGCGTTCTCCGCCCGCAAGCAGACCCTCGTCGACGCCCGTTCCCGCCGCGCCGAGCGCCTGGCCGACTCGGCGGCCCGCGTTCTGCGGACGGTCAGCCGCCGCGCCGCCGCGCTCGCCGACGCGGACGCCGTCACCACGTACTTCACCTCCGACCCGATGCCCGCCAAGGTCCGCCGCGTCGCCGACGAACTGCGCGCACTCGGCGATCAGGTGCGGGCGGAGGAGCTGGACGGCCGCCTGAAGTCCGCCCGCCAGGAGGCCCTGCGCGCCCTGCGGGACCGCACCGACCTGTACGCCGACGACGGCCGCACACTCCGCCTGGGCACCCACCGCTTCGCCGTCAACACGCAGCCCCTCGACCTCACCCTGGTCCCGCACGGCGACGGCCTGGCCTTCGCGCTGACCGGCACCGACTACCGCGCCCCGGTGACCGACCCCGACTTCGCCGCGACCCGCCCGTACTGGGACCGCCCGCTGCCGTCGGAGTCCGCGGAGGTGTACCGCGCCGAGCACCTCGCCGCCCGGCTGCTGGACGAGCACGGCTCGCAGGCCCTCGCGGAGGCCGATCTGCCGGCCCTGGTCCGGCAGGCCGCGGAGACGGCGTACGACGAGGGCTACGAGCGTGGCGTCCACGACCATGACGCGACGCTGATCCTCGCCGCGCTCCTGCGCCTGCACGAGGGCGCCGGGCTGCTCCGCCACGAGCCCGCCGCCCGTGCCGCCGCCCAGCTCTTCTGGGCACACCGGACGACGGCCGAAGTACGCGAGAGCTGGACCCGGCGCGCGGTGTCCCTGGCCCGAGCGCGGGACACGTTCGGCCTGGCGCCCGCGATCGCCGACGTGCAAGCGGAGTTGGCAGAGGCGATCGGCGGTGAAACCTCCGGTGCCGCCGCCGAGTACCTCTTCGAGGAGCTGACCACCTGCCCCGACGGCTTCGTCATCAGCAGTGGCACGCGCACACTGCTCGACACATTCCGCCGCACCGTGGGCACGTCCGCCTACGACGACGACCTCACCCGACTCTCCGACCTGGCCGCCCGCCGGCAGCTCGTCGAGGCGTGGCTGACGTCGTACACCTCCGCCACCGGCACGGACATCTCCCCCGGCGACCTGGCCGAAGCGGTGACCGCCGAGCTCTGCCCGGATCTGCTCCGGTACGAGTCCGACGCGCCGCTGACCGGGACCGTCGAGGGGTTGCTCGGCACCCACCCGCGCATCATCGGGCGTACGCTCACCGTCCGCGTCGACGAATTCCTCGCCCGAACCCAGCGGTTCCGCACCCATGAGGTCCCGGCCCATCGCGCCTACCAGCGCCGCCGTACCACTCTGGTGACCGCCGAGCGCGCTCGGATCCGCCTGGACGAGTACCGGCCGCAGGTGATGTCGGCGTTCGTGCGCAGCCGTCTCATCGACGAGGTGTACCTGCCCCTCGTCGGCGACAGTCTCGCCAAGCAGCTCGGCACCACGGGCGAGTCCAAGCGCACCGACACCGGCGGCCTGCTCCTGCTCATCTCCCCTCCCGGTTACGGCAAGACGACGCTCATGGAGTACGTCGCCGACCGCCTCGGTCTGATCCTGGTGAAGGTGAACGGCCCGGCCCTCGGCCACGCCGTCACCTCCCTCGACCCGGCCGAGGCTCCGAACGCCACCGCCCGCCAGGAGATCGAGAAGATCAACTTCGCGCTCGAGGCGGGCAACAACACCCTCCTCTACCTGGACGACATCCAGCACACCTCGCCGGAACTGCTGCAGAAGTTCATCCCGCTGTGCGACGCCACCCGCCGCATCGAGGGCGTGCGGGACGGTGAGCCGCGCACCTACGACCTGCGCGGCAAGCGGTTCGCCGTGTGCATGGCCGGCAACCCCTACACCGAGTCCGGCAGCCGCTTCCAGGTGCCCGACATGCTCGCCAACCGCGCCGACGTGTGGAACCTCGGAGACGTCCTGACCGGCAAGGAGGACGTCTTCGCGCTGAGCTTCATCGAGAACGCCCTGACCGCGAACCCCGTCCTGGCCCCGCTGGCCGGGCGCGACCGCGCCGACCTCGACCTGCTGATCCGCCTGGCCGAGGGCGACTCCACGGCCCGTGCCGACGGACTCACCCACCCGTACGCCCCCGCCGAGCTGGAGCGCGTCCTCGCGGTGCTGCGCCACCTGATCACGGCCCGCGAGACGGTCCTTGCGGTCAATGCCGCCTACATCGCCTCGGCGGCCCGGTCCGACTCCACCCGCACCGAACCGCCCTTCCGGCTCCAGGGCTCGTACCGCACCATGAACAAGATCGCCCAACGGATCCAGCCCGTCATGAACGACACCGAGCTGGCCGCGCTCATCGACGACCACTACCGGGCCGAGGCCCAGACCCTCACCACCGGCACCGAGGCCAATCTGCTCAAGCTCGCCGAACTGCGCGGCACGCTCACCGCCGAGCAGGCGAGCCGCTGGGCCGAGTTGAAAGCGGCGTATGTCCGCACCCAAACCCTCGGCGGCCCCGAGAATGACCCCCTCACCCGCGCGGTCGCCACCCTCGGTCTGCTCGCCGACCGGATCGCCGCCGTCGAGTCGGCCATCGACCGTGCCGCCGACCCACGCCACCTCGTCGCGAACCCCGCGGCCCGGCACGCCGCCCGCCCCGCGCTCGGCCGAGGGGAGCTCTGAGATGCCGCGCACTCGTCCGGCAGCTCCCCGGTATCTCTCAAAGCAGCGTCGACGGGCGCGAGATGCTGCCGAGGGACCCCGGTGTGCTTGGCGGTCGAGCGGCGGATGTGCGAGCCTTCTGTCACTCCTCCTTCGAAGGGACCGGCCCTGATGCTCGGCATGGTTGTCTGGGACGTCCGCTCCCGCGCTTCGGCGCCGGAGCGGTGACCGCCGACCCGTCTCGACGCACACGCCCGTCCGCCGACCGGCGTGGGTGCGGTCCGCTCGTCGTCGAAGTGCTCTTCGTGCCCTTGCACGCTCGACCACGAGGAGTACGTGGTGTCCACCATCCGCTGGACCGAGAACGACACCCCCCGGTCCGCCCGCTGGCATTCCGAGAACGGCACGCCTGTCCCGCGGCGAACCATCGTCGTCGACGACCGGACGAGGGCCGACGACGCCTACCGACAGGCATGCGAAGGAACGGCCCTGCTCTGGCGAGGCGACTTCCACAACGCCCGGCAGCTTCTGCAGGCGTTGGGCCGTCGCGTCGACCGCAAGCCGGTCGGGCCGGGCGCGTCCCCGGCCGAGAACTTCCACCTGCATCGACGCCGTAGCAGTCACCGCGCCCGCGTACTCGGACGACTCCTGGTGGTGCTGGAGGACGACTACACGTTGACCGTGCGACGCGCCCCCGACGTCCGCCAGGCGTGTCGGGAAGCCTACGGTCCCGCGACGGGACCCATGGCGGTCTCGCTGCGGGAGCTGCTGGGCGTGCTCGGCGCCCACCAGTGGCGCCTGAAGGGGGTCGACGTGCCGGCGCTCGGCAGGCGAATCCACCCTCACTACGGCGTGTTCGCGCCCGTCAGAGGCGAGTACGTCGATCTGGTCGCCGGTGCTGCCCTGCCGCCGGCGATCCGGCACCGTACCGCCGCGAGTACGGCGTTCGACCTCGGCACCGGGACCGGTGTCCTCGCCGCGGTCCTCGCCCACCGCGGTGTCGGGCACGTCGTGGCCACCGACATCAGCCCCCGAGCGCTGGCCTGCGCCAGGGACAACGTCCGTCGGCTCGCGCTGACCGACCGTGTCGAGGTGTCGGGGCCGTGTCTGTTCCCCGACGGCCGCGCCGACCTCGTGGTGTGCAACCCGCCCTGGCTCCCCGGCCGCCCGGCCGGCCCCGTCGAACAGGGCGTCTACGACCCGGGGAGCACCATGCTCCACGGTTTCCTCGCCGGACTGTCCGCCCGTCTGCGACCAGGCGGCGAGGGCTGGCTCGTGCTGTCCGACCTGGCAGAGCAGCTCGGCCTGCGGACCCGTCAGCAGCTGCTCGACGCCGTCGAGGCGGCCGGGCTGCGCGTCGTGGGCAAGATCGACGCCAGGCCCCGGCATCCTCGCTCCCGCGACGCCGCCGACCCGCTCCACGCGGCACGGAGCGCGGAGACCACGTCCCTGTGGCGGCTGACCGTATGACCGGCACCTGGACCACGCGGTCCCGTCCCGCCGCACGGTTCCGCCGGTGAGCACATCCCGTGGGCGGCCAACCGACGCTCACGGGATGCCCGGTGGTCCTGCGCGCGCAGGACGGCCGGCTACTCGTACCGGTACTTCAGCGAGTCCGCCTCCGCCTGTTCCACGTCGGCGATCGTCAGTTCCGGCATCCGCAGCTGGGCCAGCGTCACCTCGGCCGAGGTGGGCTGCATGTCCGCGGGCAGCCACTGGTCCGGCTTCCAGGCCCCGCTGCGCAGGAGCGACTTGGGGCAGTGCGGGTAGACCTCCTCGATCCCCACGACCAGCGCGCTGGCCGGGGGCTTGCCCACGGCGGTCAGCTGTGACAGCAGCTCCGGGCGGGTGGAGACGCAGGCCCGGCCGTTCACCCGGAGGGTGGTCGTGCGTCCCGGAACGAGGAAGAGCAGCCCGGCTCGTCCGGTGGCGACGACGTTCTGCAGGGTGTCCAGACGGTTGTTGCCGGTCGCGTCCGGTATCGCCACCGTCCGTGCGTCCAGGACGGAGACGAACCCGGCGGGGCCGCCGCGCGGGGAGACGTCACAGTGGCCCTCGGCGTCCACGCTGGCGACCAGGACCAGTGAGGAGCAGCCGATCAACCGTCTGGTCTCCTCGGTGAGTTCGGTCATCTGCTTGCGCAACGCCGTGTCCTTGGGGAATGCGTAGACCTCGCGCAGGGCCTGCTGGTCGCGCAGCGCGTCGAGGCGGAGTGAGTCGAATGCGGTGCCGGTGAGGGGTGTCGTCATGCCCCGACCCTAAGGGGCGACCGATCAGTCGTTGATCTTGACCGGCCAGTGCGGGGCAGGGACGGGCCGACGACACGAGATCGTCTGCGCCGGCCGGGTCCCGGTGACACCGGTCCGTCCGAGGGATTCAGTGATCGTCGGCCTGTGCGGTGCGTGAGCGCTCCGGCGACCTTATTAGACGCTGCGTCAAATTACCGAACCGTAACCTGCTGGATGCTACCCGCGGTAACCCCTGTGCCTCTACGGTCCCCTCACCCCACTCGTCCCGGCGCACGGGCGACCGCCTCCCCGTGCTCCGCTTCTTCGTACGCCGCTTCACAGGAGGTCTCCCCATGCCCGCCCGCAGACGGCTTCTGCCCGCGGCGGTCACCGCCGCGGCCTGCCTGGGCGCACAGGCCCTGGCCGCCCCCGCCGCCACCGCCGCGGACCCCGTCGTGTCCCGCGGTGTCACCCTTCCCGCCTTCTACACCCCGCCCGCCACCCTGCCCGCCGCGAACGGCGCGCTGGTGCGGAGCGAGCCGCTGCCGCTGGCGCTGAGCCTGCCGAGCCTGGACGGCCCGCTGCCCGGCCGCGCGACCCGGCTGATGTACAAGTCCACCGACGCGGCCGGCCGACCCGTCGCCGTCACCGGCGCCTACATCGAACCCACGGCCACCTGGAAGGGCGGCGGCGCGCGCCCGCTGGTCGCGGTGGCCCCCGGCACCATGGGCCAGGGCGACCAGTGCGCGGCCTCCCTCGGACTGGAGCGCCCGATCCTGCTCAACGGCCAGACGGTCTCCGTCGGCTACGAGGATCTGTCGATCTACCGGCTGCTGGCCGCGGGCGTCGCCGTCGTCGTCACCGACTACGGCGGCCTCGGCACGACCGACCGGCTGCACACCTACGTCAACCGTGTCGACGAGGCGCACGCGGTGCTGGACGCGGTACGCGCCGCCCGTTCGCTGCCCGGCACCTCGCTGACCGCCGACTCCCGGATCGGGCTCTTCGGCTACAGCCAGGGCGGCGGCGCCACGGCAGCGGCGGCCGAGCTCCAGCCCGCCTACGCCCCCGACGTCCGCCTCTCCGGCAGCTACGTCGGCGCGCCCCCGGCCGACCTCACCGAGGTCACCGAGGCGATCGACGGCAGTGAGCTGGCCGGAGCGCTCGGCTGGTCGCTCAACGGATTCCTCCAGTCCGACCCGTCGCTGCGGCCGATCGCCGAGGCGCATCTCAACAGCGCGGGCAAGGACGCGCTGGCCGACCTGTCGACCATGTGCGTGGGCGACGCCCTGTTCGGCTACGGCTACCGGCGCAGCACCCGGTGGACCACCGACGGCAGCTCGCTCAGCGAGATCATCGCCGCCACGCCCGCCCTCCAGGCGTTCCTCGACACGCAGCGCATCGGCACCCTGAAGCCGTCCGGCCCGGTCCGGGTGGCGACCGGCGTCAACGACAACCTGGTCCCGCACGGGCAGGCCCGCCGGCTCGCCGTCGACTGGTGCCGCAAGGGCGCCGACGTCACGTACCAGGCCGTCGTCCTGCCGAATGTCGTCAGTCCCCTGCTCAACCACTTCGGTCCGCTCCTGACCGATCAGGACGACGCGGTCTCCTGGCTCACCGACCGGCTGTCCGGGCGGGCGGCCGGCTCGAACTGCTGGAGCATGCCCCTGCAGCCCTGACCGGGCTCCCTCGGACGCGGGAACCCTCCTCGCCGCCGGTTTCACCCGCCGCCCACGGGTGACGCATGGGAAGGTGTGGCGCCGCTCCGCCCGGCGGTACCGGCGCCACGGCCCGATCCGGTGGCGAGGAGGTAGGCCCGCGTGGAACCCGAGGCACCGACAGGCTCCGGCCGGCAGCGGTGGAAGGCCCTGTGGGTCACATTGGTGACCGGGTTCATGAGCCTGCTCGACGTGACGATCGTCGTGGTGGCGCTGCCCTCGCTCCAGCGGGATCTGCACGCCTCGGCGGCCTCGGTGCAGTGGGTCGTCTCCGGCTATGCCCTGGCGTTCGCGCTGGCCCTGGTGCCGGCCGGGCGTCTCGGGGACGCGGTGGGCAGGCGCCGTATCTTCCTGTGGGCGCTCACCGCCTTCGTGGTGTGCAGCGCCGCCGCGGGCGCCGCGCCCACCGTGGCGCTGCTCATCGCGGCGCGCATCGCGCAGGGCGTGGCCGCGGGCTGTCTCGCCCCGCAGAACTCCGCGCTGATCCAGCAGATGTTCCGCGGCGCCGAGCGCGGCCGCGCCTTCGGTCTCTTCGGCGCCACCGTCGGTGTGTCCAGCGCGGTCGGGCCCGTCGCCGGGGGCCTGATCCTGACGCTCGCCTCCGGCCCGGACGGCTGGCGGTGGATCTTCTACGTCAATGTGCCGGTCGGCCTGACCGCGCTGCTGCTGGGCGTCCGGCTGCTGCCCCGCACGGCGCCCGGTCGCGGTCAGCGGCTCGATCTGCCCGGGGTGGCCCTGCTCGGCGCGGGTGTCCTGGCGCTGATGCTGCCGCTGGTGTTCGCGGAGGCGGGGGGACTGGCCCGGCTGTGGTGGCTGTTCCCGGCCGGGGCCGCGCTGCTGGTCGTCTTCGTCCGCTGGGAGCGCCGGGTCACCGCGCGCGACGGCCAGCCGCTGCTCGACCCGCGGCTGGCCACCGACGCGCGCGGATACCTGCCGGGTGCCGTCCTGGGTGCCCTGTACTTCCTCGGGTTCAGCGGGGTCTGGCTGGTCTTCGCGCTGTTCTTCCAGAACGGGCTCGGCTACTCGCCGCTCGGCTCCGGGCTCGCGGTGACCCCGTTCGCGCTCGGCTCGGCGGCGGCCGCCGTGGTGGCGGGTCGGCTGGTGGAGCGGCTGGGCCGGCTGCTCACCGTGTGCGGGCTGGTCACGGTGATGGCCGGGCTGGGTGCGGCGGCGCTGGTCCTGCGGTTCGCGCCGGCCGGTGCCCTCCCCTGGCTCGCCGCCCCCGCCCTGCTCGTCGGTGGCCTGGGCAGCGGCTGTGTGATCTCCCCGAACGTCACCATGACCCTGCGGGACGTCCCGGTCCGGATGGCGGGCGCCGCGGGCGGCGCGCTGCAGACCGGACAGCGGCTCGGTGCGGCGGTCGGTACGGCGCTCCTGCCCGGCCTGTTCTACCTGGTGCTCAACGCCACCGGTGACGACTACCGGACCGCCGTCTTCGTCGCCGTCGCCGCTGTGGACGCCGCCATGCTCGCCGCCCTCGCGGTGGCCGTCAGGGACTGGCGGCGCGACCGGAGGGCCGGGGCCCGGACCCGCGCCGGCCGACCGGGGCCCCGCCGGGCGCACACCGGCCGGCGCTGATCCGCCCCGGCTCGGGCGAGCCGCCCCGGCACGGAGACCGGCCGCCGCACCGGGGTTCAGCCCACGTGGTGGGTGTCGTTGAGGGCGCGCACCGTGGCGGTGCCGTCCGCGTCGTAGGTCACGGTCGACAGGGAGGCTGCCGCGACGTCCATGCGGAACAGGGTGTGCGGCGGGGCCTGGAGGGCGAGGCGGATCAGGGTTCGGATGGGGCCGACGTGCGAGACGATCAGGACGCTGGTGCCGGCGTACCGGGCGAGCAGGGCGTCGCGTACGGCGGCGGACCGGCGGGCGACCTGGTGCATGGGCTCGCCCCCGCCCGAGGGGGGAGCCTCGGGCGAGGCGAGCCAGGCGCTCAGGTCCTGCGGGTGGCGTGCGCGGACTTCGGCGAAGGTCAGGCCCTCCCAGGCGCCGAAGTCCGCCTCCCGCAGGTCCGGTTCGACCTGGACGCTCAGGCCGAGGCGCGCGGCCACGGCCTGAGCGGTCTGCCGGCAGCGCCGCATCGGTGACGTGACGACCGCCTCGATGTCGCCGCGGCGGGCGAGGGCGTCCGCCGCCGCCCGGGCCTGGCGGTGGCCGGCCGGTGAGAGTCCGGGGTCGGATCCTCCGCTGCCGGACAGCCGCCGCTCGGGGGTGAGCGGGGTCTCGCCGTGCCGCAGCAGGACGAGCGTCGTCACGTCGCTCACCGCGCGGACTTCGCGAAGTGGTCCCGTACGGCGTCGGTCTGCTTCTCCATGATGTCGATGATGCCCTCGACCACGTCGAGGTCGGCGTCGTCGGCGATCTCCAGGATCCGTGACCAGTCGAAGAAGCTGCGGGTCGGGTCGTTGGTGATGGGGAACACGCGGATGGTCGCCTCGTAGCTGGCGACTCCGCTGGTGGGGGCGACGGCCCGGTAGGACTGGGTCTTGTTGATCTCGTCGCGGGCGGCGATCTCCTGCTGGACGACCTTGCCGCTGAGCGTGAGCCGGAAGTCGTAGCGGGCCGGGACCGTTTCGACCGAACCGCCTTCCACCCAGCTGACGTCCCGGTGGACGTCCAGGTCGCCGGGGGACACGATCTCCAGGATCTGCATGGCGTCGCGGATCGTCGCCCACACGGTGTCCGGGTCGGCGTCGAGGATCGTGGAGTGGTACATGGTGTGCTTGCGCTGGATCTTGCTCGGCACGGGGTGCTCCTAGCTCTTGGCGATGAGGTGGTTTCCGAGGACCAGATAGTCGATCTCGGTGCCCAGGAAGCAGTTCAGGGCATCGGTGGGCGTGCAGACGATGGGTTCGCCGGCGACGTTGAACGAGGTGTTGATCAGGCAGGGGACGCCGGTCAGTTCGGTGAACCTCCGCAGCAGTGCCGTCAGCCGTGGGGTGCCCTCGTCGGTCAGGGTCTGGATGCGGGAGGTGCCGTCCACGTGCACGGCGCCGGGGATGCGGTCCCGGTACTCCTCGCGGACGGGGAAGACGAACGTCATGTACGGGGAGCTGGTCTTGCGCCCCATGTGGAAGATCTCCGGCGCCCGCTCCTCAAGGACGAGCGGGGCGAACGGGCGGAAGGGTTCGCGGTGCTTGACGCGGGTGTTGATGATGTCCTTGATGTCGTCGAAGCCGGGGTTGGCGAGGATGCTGCGGTGTCCCAGGGCGCGCGGGCCGTGCTCGATGCGGCCGTCGAACCAGCCGAGGACGACCTTCTCCGTCAGCAGCCGCGCCACCTGCTCGACGATCTCCTCGTCGTCCAGCCGGGTGACGGTGACGCGGTCGGCGAAAGCCTTCAGGGCCTCCTCGATCGCGGTCTCGTCGTAGGACGGGCCGAGGTAGGGGGTGACCGGCGCGGTCGCGGCGGCGGCGATGCTCGCGGTGTCGGTGGCGGGGTGGTCGAGCCAGGCGCGGGCGGCGGCTCCGATGGTGATGCCGGTGTCGGAGGCGCCGAAGCTGACCTGCATGTCCTCGAAGCGGGAGCCTTCGAACAACGGGGTGTTGTTCAGGCAGTTCAGTGCGACGCCGCCTTCGAACAGCAGCCGGTCGAGGTCCGTTCTCTTCTCCAGGTGGGCGACCTGGTGGGCGGTGGCGACGTTCAGCATCTGCTGTGCGGCGGCCGCGACGCGCGCCTTGTAGACGAGGGTGTCCTCGAAGGGTCCGAAGTACTCCTCGAACAGGGCGTCGTGGCTGTGGACGTTGTCCGTCTCCAGACGCTTGCTGAAGGTGTAGCGCCCGTCGTCGTGCAGTTGCAGCAGGTGGTCGATGAACGGGTTCGGGACCGGCGGGTCGGTGTAGCCGGCCAGGCCCATCACCTTGTACTCGTCGTTGTTGGGGACGAAGCCGAGGAAGCGGGTGATGGCGGAGAACAGGGTGCCCATGGAGTACTCGGCCCCGGTGACCGTGTCCTCGAAGACGGTGATCCGGCCGTCGCGGATCTCGCCCGTCAGGGTCGAGAAGCGTTCGGCGCGGCCGTCGCTGACGAGGAACGCGGCATCCTTCATGCCGGCGAGGTAGTAGCCGGTCGTGGCGTGCGCCAAGTGGTGCGGGACGAAGCGGACCTTGGCGGGGTCGGGGCGGTGTCCGGTGCGGGCCTCGAAGTCCGCGAGGATCGCCTCATGGCTGACGACCTCGTCGAACAGGTCGGTGATGACGCCCGTCAGCCTGCTCTTCGCCTCGTCCGGTGCCGGCGAGGTGCGGATGCTGTCCAGGGTCTCGTCGAGGACTTCGGCGGACCAGTTCCAGGGGAAGGCGAACAGGTCGATGTCGTCGAACGTGATCCCGGCTTCCTTCAGGCACCAGTCGATCGCGTTCACCGGGAAGTCGGTGGTCTTCTTCTCCCGGTTGAGGCGTTCCTCCTCCACCGCGGCGACCAGGCGGCCGTCCACGAGGAGGGCTGCGGCGGCGTCGTGGCCGAGGAGGTAGTGCTTGTTGATGCCGGTCGCGCCGAGGCGTTCGGAGAAGAACTCCGACACCCGGCTGAAACCATTACATCCGAGAACTATCACGGCATTCTTTCCTGTTGGGGGGCTGCTTCGGCTACTCGGGCTGCTTGACGAGGAGCAGATCGCGGAGCTTTTCGCCCGCGGCGGGTGCCTGGCACAGGCCCGCGCCGGTGAAGCCGGCCGCGTACAGAAAGCGGCGGGTGGGGTGTTCGCCGATGAAGGCGCAGTTGTTGGGGCTGGCGTCGAAGTCCCCGGTCCACGCCCGATGCAGGCCGATGCCGTCCAGGGCGGGGAACAGGCTGCCGAGATGCCCGGCGATGCGGCCGAGCCAGCCGGTGCGTGTCTCGCCCGCCTTGGGTGCGCCCATGGCGAGGAGGATGCGGTCCTTCCAGGAGCGGATCCGCAGGCCCGACGCGGCGTGCATCGTCATGGGCAACTCGCGGTGCGGCGTGGGCGGGACGTCGGTGAACAGCATCTCCATCGTGCGGGGTGTCAGCGGCAGGTCGACCGATGCCATGGACGCCACCTCGCCGGACCAGGGCCCGGCCGTGCACACGATGCTGTCCGCCCTGATGCCGCCCCGCGGCGTGTGGACGGTGTTGTCGTCGTCGATGCCGGTGACGGGGGTGTGGGTGAACAGCGCGGCCCCGTGATTGCGGGCGGCGGCGGCGTAGCCGCGGACGATGTCGAGGCCGTCGACGTGATACGCCTCCGGAGACCAGGCGGCGGCCAGGACGGCACGCTCGCTGAGCAGCGGATTGATTCCGGCGGCTTCGCGCGCGCTGATCAGGTCGACCTGGACACCGGCGGCCTTCTGGGCGTGCTGGGTGGCCTCGAACTCGGCGATCTGCTCCTCTTCGGTGAACAGCGCCATGAAACCGAGCCGCTTCAGGCCGAGCGGCGCCGCGGTGCGGCGGGCGAACTCGTGGTAGGCGTTCAGGCTGCGCACGGCCAGCTGCCCGGTGTAGGGGTCGCCGGGGAAGTAGGTGCGGACCATGCCCGCGGTGTGTGCGGATGCCCCGCCTCCGAGGGCCCCGCGTTCCAGCAGCACGGTGTCCACGCCGGCTTCGGCGAGGTGGTAGGCGGCGGACGTGCCGATCACTCCCCCGCCGATGACGACAGCCTCGGCGCGGGCGGGCAGGGGGCTCGGCATGACTACACGCCCGCCTCGGCGGTCTGCTGGCGAAGGTGGTCGCCGGTCTCCCACGGGTACAGCTGGAGGTTCCAGCCGCCGAGGCAGTTGATGTAGAGGGCCATCTGGCTGGTGACGGCGTAGAAGTCGTCACGGTCGAGGCTGTCGACCACGTCCAGGAAGCGCTGGGTGAACGCCCACAGCTTCTCCAGCCCGCAGTAGCCCAGGAATTCGGCGGGGACGCCGACCAGGAGGCGGGTCATCTGGACGAGGGCGTCCATCGGCATGCCCTGGACCGCGGCGCGGACGAGCCCGCCGTAGGAGGCGTAACCCAGCGGCCTGGTCTCGCCGTTGACGAACAGCAGGGTGGGCAGGACGGTGCCGAAGTTGCCGGCCTGGGAGGGGATGACGCCCTGGTGCAGGTCGTCCAGCTCGGCCGGGGGCGCGAGCCAGATCCTCTCGGTCTCGGCATGGATGTCCGCGATCAGGTGGGCGGCGGCCGCGTCGGTGGCGTGGAGCATCGGGATGCGGTGGCCGCCCGGCTCGCCCGCGCGGCGTACTTCGGCGAGGATCTGCTTCTTCGTGGAGTAGACGGCGTCCCAGATCGCGGCCCCGGCCTCCAGCAGGGCGGGCATGTCCGCCTCACGGATCCGGCCGACGGGGGTGGCGGGCATGGGCTCGGTCAGCGTGCCGTACTTGATGCCCAGGTGCTGCAAGCCGGAACAGAAGACGGTGCCGTCGGGGGCCTCGCGCCGGTCGGGGATACGGGTGGTGTGCGGGGTGTGCAGCAGGGTGGGTATCGGCGCCACGTGGTAGAGGTGCTCCCCCGCGATGAGCGCGTGCCCCTGGAGGCTCCGGTAGGGCAGGGACTCCCACAGGGCGTCGGCGAGTGCCGGATTGCGGTCGTCGAGGTCGGCGGCGACCGTGATGCCGAGGTCGGGCCAGGAGATCTCGATCTGACGGCCAAGCAGCTTCTCAGACAAGGCTTTTCCCGTTCGTTGGTTCGGCTTGCCCGAGGAGTACATCGTCGACAGGCGTGTTCCAGCCAGGCGTGGAAACCATGAAACGGGGACGGCATGAGAACCGTACTTCGTGTGTTCCTACGAGAGCCAGGCGTCCGCATATCGGTCGTTCGCCGTCACCTGTGTGCGGCGGGCGCGGCACGGCCCCCGCCGCGGCGGCCACTTGGACCGTCTGCGGCGAGGGCCATGGCGGACGGATCAGCGCAGTCCTGCGAAGAGGTCGTTCTCCGGCAGCGCCGCACCGGTGGTGTCCCGGACGCGTACGAAGGTCTCGACGCCCATCAGCTCGGTGAACCTCTCCGGGCCCATCCTGAGGAAGAAGATGTTCTCGCCCTGGCTGGCGTGCGCGGCCAGCGCATCGAACTTCTGGCCGCCGAAGGCCGTGGTGTCCACCCAGGTGGTGATCTCCTCGTCGGGCAGCCCGATCTCGTCCAGCGCGGCGGCATCGGCGGAATCCGGCTCCGGGACGTCCTCACCGAACTCCCGCATGATCTCCCCGAACCGCTGCATCGCCGAGCGCGGTGCCGTCGTCCAGTACACCTTCGGTGCCAGGTCGGTCATCTCCAGCGCGGCCATCGTGATGCGGTGGGCCTGGATGTGGTCGGGGTGGCCGTAGAAGCCGTTCTCGTCATAGGTGACGACCACATCGGGCTCGTAGCGCCGCAGCAGCTCCGCGAGCCGGGCGGCGCCCTCCTCGACAGGCGTCCGCCAGAAGGAGCCGGGGGCGTCGTTGCTCGGCCAGCCCATCATCCCGGAGTCCGGGTAGTCCAGCGTCTCAAGGTGACTGATCTTCAGGATCTCGCAACTGGCCTCCAGTTCGCGGCGCCGCATCGCGGCGACGGCTGACGGATCGTGCCCCGGCTCACCGGGCTTGACCCCTCCGGGTCCGTCGCCGCAACCGCCGTCGGTGCACGTCACGAGAACCGTCCGCATGCCCTCCGCGGCGTACCGCGCGAGGACACCCCCGGTCCCCGTGGCCTCGTCGTCGGGGTGCGCGTGCACCGCCATGAGCGTCAAGGGCCGGTCGTTCGTCAAGGGGTCCTCCTGTGTGAGCCTCGGTCCGCTTCCGCGGCGTGCGGATGAGCGGTCACCGTCCAATATCGTTCATCGGGCGCCCACATGACCGGTCGACCGGGCGTGTCCGGGCTGCGGCCCGGTCCGCCGCAGGGCGGCCCCGCCCGGGGATCCGGGGGCCGGGCGGGGCGGGGCGGGGATCAGCGCGTGACGTAGACCGTCGCGGAGGCCGTCGAGCCCTCGTGCAGGTCGTCGCCCGGCCAGCTCACCGTGTAGGTCGTCTCCCGCCGGGTCCGCGGAAGGTCGTTGAGGGTGAACGTGCCGTCGGCGCCGACGGTCACCGACGACAGGGTGCCGGTGCCGAGGCGGTCGGTGCGCTGGACCCTCAGCACCGCGCGGTCGGGCAGCGCCTTGCCCTGTGCGGTGAAGGTGCCGGTGATTTCGAGGCCCGTGCTCATCGACGCCTCGGCGGGCGCGGTGAGGGCGATCGAGGTGGGCGCCTTGGCGACGGAGACGGTGTGGGTGACGTCGTTCGCCGGGCGGTGGGTGAGGTCGCCGAGGTAGGAGACGGTGTAGGTGGCGTCGCCGACGAGGTCGGGCTCGTCGAGGACGGTGTAGGAACCGTCCTCCCGCACGGGGAAGGTGCCCAGGTCATGGGTGCCGTTCGCGTCCGTGCGGGTCGCCTTGACCGTCATCGGGGTTCCGGGCGCCGGGCCGTCGTACTCCAGCCGGCCGCGCACCGCCAGCGGCTCGCCCGCGACGGGCCGGGCGGGGCTGTGCGCGAGCGTCTCGCTGAGGCGTACGTCGTACTGGACGGCCGGGGGCTGGATGATGTGCAGCCAGTACTGGCTGCCACCCGCGTTGGTGGTGACCGCGAACAGCCGGGAGCCGTCGGCCGACCACTCCATGCCGCGCGGCACGACGCGGTCGCCGTCCTGGCTGCCCTCGAAGACGAACTCCAGCGGCGCGGTGGAGTCGCTCGGGTCGGCGGGCTGCACCAGCAGGTCGGGGGTGGAGCCGGTGGCCGAGGCGCCGCGCGCGATGTACTTGCCGTCACCGCTGAAGGCGACCGAGCTGGCGGTGGCGCCGGCCGGAAGGGGCTGGTAAGCGGTGGCCGCGTCCGACAGATCACCCGTGTTCAGCAGCCGGGTGCCTGCCGTGGCGTCGGCGAGGGCGACCTTCGTGCCGTCCGGGGAGACGGCGACGTCCTTCAGGTTCAGCGCGCCCGCGCCGGCGGCGTCGGCGAACCGGCGGGTGGCGTTGCGTACGGGGGTCGTGCCGCTGCCGTCGAAGACGCTGACGAACGGGTCGGGCGCCGCGGAGTTGAGGGCCTGGCCCATCACGAACGTGCCGTTCGGGCCGCCTTCCAGCAGCAGCTTGCCGGCGTCGTTCCAACCGGTGCGCTGCCAGAGGCCGTTGGCCATGGTGTCGACGTAACTCGTCGCCGTGCCGCACTGGGACAGGTAGTCCGTGTACTGCGAGGTGTAGTACGGCTTGTCGCCGGCGACCACCACCTCGCGGCCGCAGTTGTCGGTGGGGGCGCTGGGCGCGCTCTTGAGGGTCAGCGTGGCGGTGTCGTAGGCGTAGATCCGGTGCCGCTCACCGACGTAGAGCGTGCTCGCGTCGGCGCTGAGGGCGAGGCCGGAGACGTGGTAGCTGGTGGTGATGGTGGAGATCCGCTCGCCGTCGAAGGTGTACACGGCGATCTGGCCGTAGTAGGAGCTGGAGCCCACGGCGGCGTCGGCGAGGAAGACGCGCTGGTGGACTTCGTCGACGGCCAGCGCCGAGTACGAGGCGAACGGCAGCTTGGCCACACTGTCGGACGCGGCGGCGTGCGCCGCGGGCGCGGCGGCGACGGCGAGTCCGGTTCCGGTGAGCGCGGCGGCGAGAACCGTGGCCGCGAGGCGTCTGGGACGGTGTGCTGTGTTCAACGGGGCCCCCCACAGGCTTCATTGAGCCGCACCGGGCTCGGTGAGGCTCGCGTGAGGCCCATGTAACACGGGTGAAGATCCCGTGATCAAGGGGCTCCCCCGGCGTGCCGGGTACGGCTGCCCGTGCGGCTCGGGCACAGGGGCAAGACCGACACAAGGCACACGGCCACGCGGCCACGCGGCCACGCGGCCACACGGGCGCCTGGAGGCTTCCGGTCGGCGGAGGGTGAGCGGGGTCGTGGACAGGAGGTGGGAGAGCTTCTCGGGGTCGCGGACGTAGTACGGACCGGTGATGCGGGTGCCCGGCGACCGGTCGGAAACGAGGCTTCCCTGGTCGGCGGCGCCTTCTAGGATCTCCGGCATGGCAACACGACTCGTGCAGATCAATATGAAGGCCCAGGACGACTCGGCGCTCGGCAGGTTCTGGGCGGAGGTGCTCGGCTGGGGTGTCGACAGCGAGGCACCCGGCGTGACCAACCTCGAACCCGTGGGCTTCTCCTACCCGGACCCCGTGGCCGTCTGTATCGACATCGTCGCCCGGCCGGAACCCAAGACGGTCAAGAACCGCGTGCACCTCGATCTGGCCACCACCTCGACCGCCCATCAGGAGGAGCTGGTCGCGCGCCTGAAGAGTCTCGGCGCGACCCTCGCCGATGTCGGTCAGGGTGAGGTGCCCTGGACGGTCATGGCCGACCCGGAGGGCAACGAGTTCTGCGTCCTGGAACCGCGCGAGGTCTACCGGGACACCGGGCCGATCGCCGCGGTCGTGGTCGACTGCGCCGACCCGCGGGAGATGGCCCGGTTCTGGGGCGAGGCGATGGACTGGACGGTGCACGAGGTCGCCGACGACCACGCGACCATGCGTTCCGCGAAGGGCGTCGGTCCCTACCTGGAGTTCGTCCGCACGCCCGACCCGAAGACCGTGTGGAACCGCGTCCACCTCGACGTCTGCCCCTACCCAGGTGACGACATGGCCGCGGAGGCGGCCCGGCTGCGCTCCCTGGGCGCCACCGACCCCGAGTTCGACCGGTCCGCGATCTCCTGGACGGTTCTGGCCGACCCCGAGGGCAACGAGTTCTGCCTCCTCACGCCTCGCTGACCCTCAGCAACGGCTCCGGCCGGTGCCCGGAGTCGGCCCACCGCGCCCCTCGGAGGGCCGACTCCGCTACGCCTCGCCCTTCTTCATCAGCTCCACCAGGGCGGAGAAGCTGTCCGCGGCGTGGCCGGCGTCCATGCCGCGGCGGAAGAGGTCGACGACCGCGGCCGGAAGCGTGGTGTCGGCTCCCGCGTCCGCGTTGGTGTGCAGGACGTGCTCCACGCTGGCCGTTCCCATGGCGAGGCGGTCCACGTCGCCGACGTGCCGACCGGAGTCGATGCGCTCGGCGTAGAAGGAGAAGAACCCGGGCAGCGAGTTCGCGGTCTCCACGGCGTGCGGCAGAATGTCCGCCGCCTTCAGGCCGTTGGCGTCGGCCAGGGCGATCGCCTGCCAGTAACTCAGCATGGACGTCCAGAACATGACCATGCCGATCTGGTACATGAGCGCGGCCATGCCGGGGTCTTCTCCGCGGTGGTCGGTCCGCCCCGTGATGACTTCCAGCGCGGACCGGTGCCGGTCGAAGACCTGACGCGGGCCGCTGTAGAAGGTCGACGACTCGGCCCGGCCGATCCCGGAGGGCGGCACGGTGACGCCGCCGGTCAGCTGGACGGCGCCCCGCTCGGCTGCCCAGCGGGCCGCGGCACGGGCCTTCTCCGGTGTGTCGGAACTCAGGTTCACCAGGACGCGGCCGGCCAGTGCGTCCGCGGCCGGTTCGAGCGTGGCGTACATGGCGTCGTAGTCCGTGAGGCTGAGGATCACCAGCTCGTTGGCGGCCAGGGCCTCCTGCACGCTCGGCGCGAGCACCGCCCCTCGCGCGACCGGGGCGTCCGCGCGGGACGCGGTGCGGTTCCAGACGGTGACGCCGTATCCGCGGTCGAGGAAGGCGCCGGCCATGGCCTGCCCCATGGGACCGAGGCCGATGACGGTGACCGACTGCTTGGTGCTGCTCATGAGATCTCCACCCCTCGCTGTCATGACTAAAACGAGCGCTCTATTTAGGGCGCGGAAGAAACGTACCACAGCTCTAAAACGAACGCTCTACTCAGTGGGCGGTAGGGTGGCCGCATGCAGACCAGCACACGGGACCGGATCGTCGTCGCCGCGGCACGCCTGCTCCAGCGGCAGGGGTACGTCGGCACGGGAATCAAGCAGATCGCCCAGGAGGCGCAGGCCACCCTCGGCTCCGTCTACCACTTCTTCCCGGGCGGCAAGGAGACCGTCGCCGTCGCCGCGATCAAGCACAGCAGCGAGGAGTTCGCGTCGCTCCTGCGCACGGCACTGGACAGCGAGGAGGACGCGGCGGACGCGGTGGCGGCCTGCTCACGGCAACTCGCCGACGAACTGCGCGAGTCGGGCTGGATCGACGGCTGTCCCGTCACGGCCGCGGCGCTGGAGACGCTCGGCACCGACTCGGAGATCCAGCAGGCGTGCGCCGGCGCACTGCGCAGCTGGGAGCACCTGGTCCGGGACAAGCTGCTGCGCTGCGGCTTCCCCTCCGACAGCGCCGGGGAACTGGCCGGCATCGTCATCTCCGCCCTGGAGGGCGCCGAGGTCACCGCGCAGGTCAACCGCAGCGAGGAGCCCTTGCTCGTGGCAGGCCGGCAGCTCGCCCGGCTCGTACGCTCGTACGGGATCCAGTCGCCGCCCGGCGGCAGAGGCTGAGGCAGGCGCTCGCCCCTCACCCTGGGACCACGGACGACTGCGGTCCTGGGGAGGCGGGAGACTGCGAGGCGCCCTGCCCCGGCACGGACGCCTGCGGTCCTGGGGGGCGGGAGACTGCGAGGCGCCCTGCCTCGGCACGGAACCCGGCGGGCGGGGAACACGGGGCGCCGCTGACGCGTTTTCCCTGCTAGGCGACCGGCTCCCCGCTCCCCGACCCAGATCCGGCCGCCGGTCGGGAGAACCATGATCATCATCCGCGCCACCGGGGCGGCCCTGGCCGCCGGGCTGCTCGCTCTCGTCGCGGGCTGCGCGGCGGGTGAACCGGGCGCCGGAAGCGGAGCCCCCGTACCCCGCCCGGAGCCGGCCCGGACGTCCCCGTCGCCGGTCCTGACCGCCGAAGCGGCTGCACGGCACAGCGCACCCGCCGCCCCGGCGGCCACCCCCTCCCCCAGCCCGAAGCCCGCGGTCGACCCCCGCAGCACGCCGGCCTTCCTCAGCATCCCCGCGATCGGCGTGCGGGACCTGAAGATCGTTCCGTACGAGGGGACGACCGACGACTGGCCCGGAACGCGGATCCAGGACCGGGGTGTGGGCGCGAGTCCCTACGGGGAGCAGGGGGGCGTCGGCCCCGGCGAGAAGGGCAACTATCTCGTCACCGCGCACCGGCTGAGCGCGGGCGGCCCCCTGCGCGACCTGCCCGACCTGGACAAGGGCGACACCGTACGGGTCCGGCTCGGCGACACGCTCTACACCTACGAGATCACGGCGTCGCGGTGGACGTCGTTCCGCTCCCCGCGCTCGCTCGAGGAGCAGCGTGCCGCGGTGCCCGGCAAGCCGGGGCAGACACCCACCCAGGCCATGATCACGATATCGACCTGCGCCACCCTTGAGGACAACGCGGCGGGGAACTTCTGGCGGGACGATCGCAACAACCCCGAGCACCGCATCGACAAGATAGGAACCCTCGTCTCGGCGGCGAAGGACCCCGCAGGCTCCGGCTGACGGCGGGCCGCCGAGCCCGGAGCCGCCGGCCCGGCACGGTGCGTACGCCGCTCAGCGGCCGCAGGCTTCGGCAGGCGCGGAGTGTGTCCGACCGGCGACCACCTGCGTGAGGTGGTCACCTGGTCGACGAGTCGGCCCCACGCCCGCCGAAGCCGGCGAGTCGGCCCGCGCCTGCCGAGACGAGCTGTCAGTGGCTCGGCACCGTCGTCCGGCCTGCCGCCGCGTCCGTGCCGCGCCGGGAGTCGGGGCCGAGCGCGTGCAGGATCTCCTCCACGCTCTGCTTGGCGTCCCCGAAGAGCATGCTGGTGTTCTCGCGGAAGAAGAGCGGATTCTGCACACCGGCGTAGCCGGAGGCCATGGAGCGTTTGAAGACGATGACCTGCTCGGCTTCCCAGACCCGCAGCACCGGCATACCGGCGATCGGGCTGGCCGGGTCGTCGGTGGCGGCGGGGTTGACGGTGTCGTTGGCGCCGATGACGAGGACGACCGAGGTGTCGGCGAAGTCGTCGTTGATCTCGTCCATCTCCAGGACGATGTCGTAGGGCACCTTCGCCTCGGCCAGCAGCACGTTCATGTGCCCCGGCAGCCGGCCGGCGACGGGATGGACGCCGAAGCGGACCTCGACGCCCTGCTCGCGCAGCCGCCGGGTCAGTTCGGCGACGGGGTGCTGGGCCTGGGCGACGGCCATGCCGTATCCGGGGGTGATGATCACCGAGCGGGCCCCGGCCAGCATCTCGGCCGCCTCCGCGGCCCGTACCTCCTGGTGCTCGCCCTGCTCCTCGGCGGGGCCGGAGGGCGCCTCGATGCCGAAGCCGCCCGCGATGACGGAGAGGAAGGACCGGTTCATCGCCTTGCACATGATGTACGACAGGTAGGCGCCGGAGGAGCCCACGAGCGCGCCGGTGACGATCAGCAGGTTGTTGTCGAGCAGGAAGCCGGCCGCGGCCGCCGCCCAGCCCGAGTAGCTGTTCAGCATGGAGACGACGACCGGCATGTCGCCGCCGCCGATCGAGGCGACCAGGTGCCAGCCGAGCGCCAGCGCCAGCACGGTGACCGCGATCATCAGGGGCAGGCTCGGGCTGACGGTGAACCAGGTGGTCAGTCCGACGAACGCGGCGAGCGCGCCGACGTTCAGGGCGTTCTTGCCCGGCAGCGTCAGGGGACGGGACTTGATGCGCGCCGCGAGTTTGAGGTACGCGACGATCGAGCCGGTGAAGGTGACCCCGCCGATGAAGATGCCGATGAACACCTCGGCGTGGTGGATGCGCAGCAGGTCGGCGGCGACCTCGGTCTGCGCCGTGCCGTGGGCCTCCACCTGGAGGTAGCTGTTCCAGCCCACCAGCACCGCGGCGAGGCCGACGAAGCTGTGCAGGACCGCGATCAGTTCGGGCATCTGCGTCATCTCGACGCGGCGTGCCCGCCACAGGCCCATCAACGCGCCGAGTGCCATCGCGAGCACGATCAGCGCGACCGCTCCGGCCGTGATGCTCTGCGCCGCCAGGACGACGGTGGCGACCAGGGCGAGGGCCATGCCGGCGATGCCGTAGACGACGCCGGCGCGGGAGGTGCGGTGCTGGGACAGGCCGGCCAGGCTGAGGATGAAGAGCAGGGCGGCGACCAGGTCGGCAGCGTGTGAAGCCGTCAGGGACGTCATCTCGGCTCAGCCTTTCGAGAACATGGACAGCATGCGGCGGGTGACGGCGAAGCCTCCGAAGATGTTGACGCTCGTCAGCAGGATCGCCACGAAGGACAGCGTGGTGACCAGCCGGCTCTCGTGCCCGATCTGCAGCAGGGCGCCGATCACGACGATCCCGGAGATCGCGTTGGTCACCGACATCAGCGGGGTGTGCAGCGCGTGGTGCACCTTGCCGATGACGTAGTAGCCGATCACCACGGCCAGCGTGAACACCGTGAAGTTGCCCGCCAGTTGGGCGGGGGCGAAGGCCACCAGCAGGAACAGGGCGAGCATGCCGAGGCCGATCAGGGCGAAGCGCCGCACGGGCGTCAGCTTCGGCTGTTCCGGCTCGGGTGCCGCGGGTGCGGCCGCGGGCTGTGCGGCGGCGGGGGCGGGGGCGGCCGAGACGGCGACCGGCGGCGGGGGCCAGGTGACGTCGCCGTCGCGCACCACGGTCACGGCCCGCTGGACGACGTCGTCGAAGTCGATCGTCAACTGCCCGTCCTTGCCCGGGGTGAGCAGCTTGAGCAGGTTCACGAGGTTGGTGCCGAACAGCTGCGACGCCTGGGCCGGGAGCCGGGAGGCGAGGTCGGTGTAGCCGATGATGGTGACGCCGTTGTCGGTGACCACGCTGCGCCCGGGCACCGTGCCCTCGACGTTGCCGCCCATCGCGGCGGCCATGTCGACGATGACGCTGCCCGGCTTCATGACGGCCACGTCCTCGGCCGTCAGCAGGCGCGGCGCCGGCCGGCCCGGGATCAGGGCGGTGGTGATGACGATGTCCACGTCCTCGGCCTGCGCGCGGTAGAGCTCGGCCGCCGCGCGGTCGTAGTCGGCGGAGGTCGCCTTGGCATAGCCGTCGGTGCTGGTCTCCTGGGCGGCGTTCACCGGCAGGTACTCGCCGCCCAGCGACTTCACCTGGTCGGCGACCTCCGGCCGCGGGTCGGTGGCCCGGACGATCGCGCCGAGGCTGGAGGCGGCGCCGATGGCCGCGAGGCCGGCCACGCCCGCGCCGGCCACCAGGACCTTCGCCGGCGGCACCTTGCCCGCGGCGGTGACCTGGCCCGTGAAGAACCGTCCGAAGACGTGCGCCGCCTCGATGACCGCGCGGTAGCCGGCGATGTTCGCCATCGACGACAGCACGTCCATCGACTGGGCCCGCGAGATGCGCGGCACCGCGTCCAGCGCGAGGGCGGTCACCTCGGCGTCGGCGAGCGCCTGGAGCAGTTCGGGCTTCTGCGCCGGGCTCAGCAGGGCGACCACGGTCGCGCCCCCTCGCAGCCGGCGGATCTCCGGCTCGGAGGGGGCGTTCACCTTGAGGACGACATCCGCGTCCCATGCCTCCCCGATCCGTGCTCCGGCGTCGGTGTACGCCTGGTCGTCGAAGCCCGATGCCTCGCCGGCTCCGGACTCGACGACGACCTCGTAGCCGAGGCCCAGGATCAGTCGTACCGTCGCCGGGGTCGCCGCGACCCGGGTCTCCCCGGAGACCGACTCGGCCACGACGCCGACGCGGCGCGGTGGATGGTGTGAGCGTTCAGCAGACATGTCCTGTGTCTCTCTTCGAAAGGCGGGTGCGAAAGGGAGATCTGCGCTCGGTGGGGTGACGTCGTCCTGCCCCCGGATCGCAGGAACGTAACCCGAGCGACGTGTACGGGCCAACGCCGACCGGCGGTGACCTCTTTCACCTTGCGCTTCCGGCCGAAAGACGTCCGGACCGCCTGCGAGGGGTACCGGCGCCCTGGACGTCGCCCGCCGCCGCGCGCACGCCCCTGCGGTTCAGGAGAGCCACGGAGCCGGTCCCGTCCCCTCGCTCCACACCCGCAGCGCGTCCCGGTCCAGGCAGACGATCCCGCACTGTGCGGCGTATTCGACGGCCGGCGTCGTGAAGTCGCTGGTGGTGACCAGGACGGCCACATCGGCCTCGTGCACGGTGTAGCAGGTGCCGCCGAAGCGTTGCAGTTCCTGCGAGCCGACCCGGTGTTCGGCGCCGTACCGTTTGCACTGGATGACCAGCCGCCGCCCGTCGGGCGTCACGGCCAGGACGTCGGCGCCCAGGTCGCCCGCACCGCCGACGACCTCGACCCCGGTGCACCCGTCGCGCGCGCACAGCGCGGCCACGGCCTGCTCGAACTCCTGCGCGTCCAGGGCGTCGAAGTCGATCGCGACCTCTCGCTGCGCCTCCGGGGCCGGTGGCTCCAGGGCTTCCAGCGCGGTGTCCCTGCCCACCTCCAGTGCCGCGGCCGCCTGCCGCACGGCGCGGGCGGCGAGGTCCCGCCGTCGCCTGCGCCGCACGGCCGAGGCGCAGGCGACGGCGACCAGGCCCAGGGCCGCGGCCCAGACCGGCCGCCGCTGGACGGCGTCCAGCAGCACTCGAGCGGTGAGCCCCGCCGCACACACGACGAGGGCGAGAAGGCCGAAATAGACGGCGGTCGCGCGCAGTTCGAAGCGCCGGCCGCCGGTGCGACGTATGCGAGGTGCGGGCAGCGTCACGGTGGGGCGGTCCCCCCTTCTGATGGACACGTCGATCACTCAGGCCGTATGCCCTCGAACCGACGGTTCACCCTGAGGGGGGAACCGCGCCCCTGCGTGGGAGGGTCCGCGGCGGCTCAGGTGTCCAGGACGCCCATCTGGCGCAGCAGCCCGAGGTCGTCCCAGTTCCACCAGCTCTCGGCGATCCTGCCGCCCTCGCAGCGGAAGGTGGCGTGGCCGGTGCCGGCGACGTTGCGGCCGGTGGGCTCGATGCCCTGGTAGGCACCGGTGTGTCGGCCTTCGTAGGTGAGGCGGCAGCTGACCAGGTCGCCCTCGGCGATCATGCTCGCGACGGTGATCCGCGGACCGAACGCCTCCAGGATCTCGCCGTTCTCCCGCTTGGCCTGGGCGAGGTCCACGTCGTAGGTGGAGAGGGCGGGGTCGTGCTCGCGGTATCCGTCGGTGCACAGGTCGTCGGCGAGGTCGAGGTTCTTGGCGTTGATCACCTCGTCGAAGAAGCGGCGTACGACGATCTTGTTGAGCTGGTGGTCCTGGACCACGTCCAGGTCGGTGAAGGTGGGCGTCTCCTCGCAGGCGGCGACGAGCTGTTCGAAGATGCGGTTGGTCTCGGGGAGGTTGGAGTTCTTCATCGCCTCCTCGTACGACGGGAACTCCACGATCTCGACGACATGGGCCGTGTCCGCGCGGTCGCGGGCGACGATCGAGTGGGTGGCGGTCCGCTTGCCCTGGGTCGCTTCCACCCAGCTGTCCATCAGCCGGTTGAGTTGATCGACGTCGCTGGTCTTGCAGTCGATGAGCTGGACGAAGGTCATGAGGCCCTCCTGACGGTGAGCGGCACATGCCGGCCAGTTGGGTGACTCCAGGCTATATCCGACCTTCTGCCCCTTGCCTGTTCTGCACCGGCCCGCAGCTGTGCCGCCCCTCGACGAGGAGGGCGTCCCGGGGGACGCCCCGCGTCACTGATCGTCTCCTCGGTCTTCGAACATGCGCAGCAGATCGGCGGCGACGCTCACGGCGATGGTCGCGGGTTCCTTGCCGGTGATGTCGGGCAGCCCGATGGGGGTCTTGATCCGGCCGATGGCGGCCTCGTCGTGCCCTCCCTCGGTGGTGAGGACCTTGCGGAACCGCGCCCACTTGGCCGACGAGCCGATCAGACCGATGGAGCCGAGGTGGGTGCTGCGCAGGGCGGCGTCGCACAGGGCGGCGTCCTCGGCGTGATCATGGGTCATGATCAGCATGTGGGTGCCGCGCGGCAGCTCCTCCAGCACCTCCTCCGGCAGCAGCGGGGTGTGATGCACATGCACCTGGGCGACCGCGTCCGCCAGCACCTCCAGCCGCTCCTCGGTGAGGATGTCGGCGCGGCTGTCGATCAGATGGAGTTCGAGGTCCTGGCGGGCGAGGATGCGCGCCAGTTCCAGGCCGACGTGCCCGACGCCGAAGATCGCCACCGCCGGTACCACCGGCAGCGGTTCGAGCAGCACCGCGACCGTGCCGCCGCAGCACTGCACGCCGTGCTGGTTGGTCACCTTGTCGTTCAGGGCGAAATCCATCAGTTCCGGCTCCGCCTTCGACGCGCCGATCATCTCGCGGGCCCGGTCGATCGCGACGGCCTCGACATTGCCGCCCCCGATCGACCCCCATGTCTCGGTCCGCCCCACGACGAGCTTGGCACCGGCGTCACGCGGGGCGTGGCCGCGCACGGTCGCGACGGTCACCAGCACGCCGGGCTCCCGGCGTGCTCGCAACCGCGCGACCGCGGCGACCCATGTCATGTCAGGCACCGCTCAGCGCTTCCGCGTCGGCGCGGCTGCGCCCGTCGACGGCCCCGGAGCGGCCGATGACGGCGGATCCGTCGCGCTCGGCGTGGCCACGGCGCGCCTCCTGGATCGCCCAGTACACCGCCTCGGGCGTGGCGGGCGACGCCAGCTCGACGGGCGCCCCGCCCGGACCGAACGCGGCGGCGGCCTGCCGCAGCGCCTCGCGCACCGAGAACGCCAGCATCAGCGGAGGCTCGCCGACCGCCTTGGACCCGTAGACCGCGCCCTCCTCGGTGGCGTTCTCCAGCAGCGTGACATTGAACTCCTCGGGCATCTCCGAGAAGCTCGGCAGCTTGTAGGTGCTCGCCGCCTGGGTCAGGAACCGGCCGCGGTTCGGGCCGTCGCTGGTGTCCCAGCGCAGGTCCTCCAGCGTCAGCCAGCCCGCGCCCTGCACGAAGCCGCCCTCGACCTGACCGATGTCGATCATCGGGGACAGGCTCTCGCCGACGTCGTGGACGATGTCCACCCGCCGGATGCGGTACGCGCCGGTGAAGCCGTCGACCTCGACCTCGGTCGCCGCGGCGCCGTAGGCGAAGTACTTGAAGGGCGAGCCGCGGAACGTCTTGGCGTCCCAGTGCAGCCCCTCGGTGCGGTAGTAGCCGGCCGCCGAGAGCTGGACGCGCTGGAAGTACGCGGTGCGCACCAGGTCGTCCCAGGCCAGCTCCTTGTCGCTGCCCAGCGCGCGGGCGACGCCCTCGACGATGCGCACGTCCGAGGCGTTGGCGCCCAGCTGGGAGGCGGCCACCTGCAGCAGGCGCTCGCGCAGCTGCTCACAGGCGTTCTTGATGGCCCCGCCGTTGAGGTCCGCGCCGGAGCTGGCGGCGGTGGCGGAGGTGTTGGGCACCTTGTCGGTGCGCGTCGGGGCGAGGCGCACCTTGTGCAGCGGGATGCCCAGCGTCGTCGCGGCCACCTGCATCATCTTGGTGTGCAGGCCCTGGCCCATCTCGGTGCCGCCGTGGTTGATCAGGACGGAGCCGTCCTTGTAGATCAGCACCAGCGCGCCGCCCTGGTTGAAGGCGGTGAGGTTGAACGAGATGCCGAACTTGATGCCGGTGATCGCGAGGGCCCGCTTGGTGTCGGGATGCGCGGCGTTGAAGGCGGCGATCTCCCGCTTGCGGTCGGCGATGCCGCCGTTCTGCTGCACCTGCTGCCAGACGGTGGAGATCCGCTCGGCCTGCGTGACCGGCTGTCCGTACGGCGTCGTCTGGCCCTGGCCCGGCTGGTAGAAGTTGCGCTCGCGCAGCTCCATGGGGTCCAGCCCGAGCTGCGGCGCGCAGCGGCCCAGGATGTCCTCGATCACCAGCATGCCCTGGGGCCCGCCGAAGCCGCGGAAGGCGGTGTTGGAGACCGTGTTGGTCTTGGCGATACGGCCGGCGACGCGTGCGTTGGGGATCCAGTACGTGTTGTCGATGTGGCACAGCGCGCGGGCGAGGACCGGCTCGGACAGGTCCAGGCTCCAGCCGCCGTCGGCGACCAGGGTGGCGTCGAGGGCCTGGATACGGCCCTCGGCGTCGAAGCCGATCTTCCACTTGGCGTGGAACCCGTGGCGCTTGCCGGACATGGTCATGTCCTGGGTCCGGTTGAGCCGGAACCGGACCGGGCGGCCGGTCAGCTTGGCGCCGAGCGCGGCGACGGCCGCGAACCCGTGCGGCTGCATCTCCTTGCCACCGAAGCCGCCACCCATCCGCAGACACTGCACGGTCACCTCGTGGGCGGGCACACCGAGCACGTGCGAGACGATCTCCTGGGTCTCCGACGGGTGCTGGGTGCTGCTCTGGATGAACAGCTGCCCGTTCTCGTCGACCTGGGCCAGCGCCGCGTGCGTCTCCAGGTAGAAGTGCTCCTGACCGGCGAACTGGAACTCGCCGGTGAACACGTGCACGGAGTCGGCGAAGCCGGCGTCGATGTCGCCGTGCACCATCAGGGGCTGGGCACCGTGGTAGCTGCCCGCCTCCATCGCGTCCTGCAGGGTGATCAGTGAGGGCAGTTCCTCAAGCTCCACCTCGACGGCCGCGGCGCCGAGCCGGGCCGCCTCCAGGGTCTCGCCGAGCACCCAGGCGACGGCGTGGCCGTGGAACATGACCTCGTCGGGGAACAGCGGCTCGTCGTGCTTCATGCCGGCGTCGTTGACGCCGGGCACGTCGGCGCCGGTCAGCACCCGGACCACGCCGGGCACGGCGAGCGCGGGCTCGGTGCGCAGCGCGGTGATCCGGGCGTGGGCCTTCATGACCTGGACCGGGTAGGCGTGCAGCACGTCCTTGGTGCGGTGGATCAGGTCGTCGGTGTAGAGCGCGGTGCCGGTCACATGCTGGACGGCGCTCTCGTGCGGCATCGAGACGCCGACGACCGGCTTCTCGGGACGCTCGGACAGATGACTCATGACGACACCGCCTCGGTGGTCTGTGCATACAGCTTGAGCAGGCTCTGGCCGAGCATCGCGGAACGGTAGAGGGAGCTGGCGCGATGGTCGTCCATCGGCGTGCCCTCACCCCGCAGCACCCGGGCCGCGGCCTCGACGGTCTCCGCCGACCAGGCCCGGCCCTCCAGGGCCGCCTCGGTGGCGAGGGCCCGGATCGGGGTGGCGGCCACGCCGCCCAGGCCGATGCGGGCCTTGCGGACGGTCCCGTCCTGGATGTCCAGCGCGAAGGCGACCGCCACGCTGGAGATGTCGTCGAAGCGCCGCTTCGCGATCTTGTGGAAGGCCGTGACCGGCGACAGCGGCAGCGGGATGCGCACCGCGCGGATCAGCTCACCGGGCCGGCGCACGCTCTGCCGGTAGCCGGTGAAGTACTCGGCCAGCGGGACCTCCCGCTCGCCGTCGGCGTCGGCGAGCACCACCGACGCCTCCAGCGCGAGCAGCACCGGCGGGCTGTCGCCGATGGGCGAGCCGGTACCCAGGTTGCCGCCGAGGGTGGCGCCGTTGCGGATGAGCCGGGAGGCGAACTGCGGGAACAGCTCGGCCAGCAGCGGTACGGTGCCGTCGAGGCGGCGCTCGATCTCGGTGAGCGTCAGCGCCGCCCCGATCTCGATGTGGTCGGACTCGACCCGCAGCTCCCGAAGTTCGGGCAGCCGGTCGATGGCGACGACGCATTCGGCCCTGCGGGAGCGGATGTTGACCTCGACGCCGTAGTCGGTGGAGCCGGCGACCACGACCGCGTCGGGCCGCTCGCGCAGCAGCTCCAGGGTTTCGGCCAGTGTGCTCCTGCGCACGAACACGCTGTCGCCCTGGGCGTACTCGGTGGCGACCGGCGCGGGCGGCGCCTGCTCACGGCGCTGCGCCAGCGGGTCGTCGTCGGTGGGTTCCCCTACGGCGAACGCGGCGTCGCGGATCGGTCGGTAGCCGGTGCAGCGGCACAGGTTTCCGCTCAGCGCGTGCAGGTCGAAGCCGTTGGGGCCGTGCTCGGCGTCGGCGCTGTCGTCCGACGCGCCGTGCGCGCAGCGGTCGGGCCGGTAGTACTCGGCGGCCATGCTGCAGACGAATCCCGGCGTGCAGTAGCCGCACTGCGAGCCGCCTCGGACCGCCATCTCGTGCTGCACCGGGTGCAGCGCCGGCTGCTGTCCGGGGTCACCGGGGGTGGCCAGGCCCTCGGCGGTGACGACCTCCTGACCGTCGAGCGCCGCGACCGGGACCAGACAGGCGTTGACCGCCACCCAGTCGGTGGGCTTGTTGACGCCGGGACGAGCGACCAGGACCGAACAGGCGCCGCACTCGCCCTCGGCGCAGCCCTCCTTGGTGCCGGTCAGGCCGCGCTCGCGCAGATAGTCCAGCACCGTGGTGTGCGGCGCGGCCGGTGAGATCGGTGCTTCTTCCCCATTGACCGTGATCCGCGCCCCTACCACGACAGGCCCTCGTTTCGGTGCGCGACGGATCGATACATGATGTTCGCCAATTTTCAGGCAGCTTTCTGTGTTCAGAGGCGCCACGTCAGAGGAACGGGCGCACGAAGACACGCGGCAGCGATGTGCCGGGAGAGGAGGACGGGAGACCCGAGATGTGCCGCGCAGGGCACAGCGGAACGGCGTACTCAGCAGCCGTGTGCGATGCGACCCGGAACCCAGACCGTGCGGCGGGCGAGGCGACCGAGATCAGAGCTGGTGTACATCTGTCGATCGCCTCCTTTCGCTGGCTGTGGATCGACTTCTAGCGCAAGTTAGTGGCACAGGTCACCGAGGTCAAGAGTTTGCCGCCGGTTCATCGAAAGCTCATCCGAATCGCAAGGTTCGGGGTGGCGTCGGCCTGCGCCGGGCCGGGGTCGCCGGGGCGGGAGGGTCGTGGTGTGCGGGGGGGGGCGCGGTGTGCGCGTGGGTCGCAGTGCGCTGGTGGGGCGCGGTGTGCCGGTGAGTCGCGGTGTGCCGGTGAGTCGCGGTGCGCGGGTGAGTCGCGGTGCCAGGTGAGTCGCAGTGCGCGGGTGAGTCTGGTGCGCAGGTGAGTCGCGGTGCACCGGTGGGCCGCGGTGCGCTGGTGAGTCGAGGTGCGCGGTGGGCCGCGGCCCCGCCCACGGCCGTCCGACCGGCCTCGGGACCGGGCTGCCGGGGCGGGGCGCGCCTCGCGTCACGGGGTGAGGGCGGCGGTCAGTGTCCGCTCGCCGCCGCCCGCCCGGCGCGCAGCTCCAGCTCCTCGCCGTCGAAGCGTGCGCGGAAGCCGCGGTCGTGGGAGACGGCGACCACCGCTCCCGGGTACGTGGAGAGCGCGGTCTGAAGGTCCTCGATCAGGTCGAGCGCGATGTGGTTGGTCGGCTCGTCGAGGACGAGGAGGTCCGCGGGCCGGGTCACCAGGGCCGCGATCTGCAGCCGCCGCTGCTGTCCCGCGGACAGGGCGGCGACCGGGACGTGCAGATCCTCCTCACGGAACAGCCCGAGGGCCAGCAGCCGGTCGGCGTGCTCCTCCGGCGGTCGGGCCGCCCGGCGGCGAACGCGGCCAGCAGCGGGAGCCGTGTGGAGCGCGCGGGCAGTTCCTGCGCGAGGTAGCCGATCCGGGCGTGGCGGCGCGCCGTGCCCGCGTCGGGCTCCAGGTCGCCCGCCAGGACGCGCAGCAGCGTCGTCTTGCCCGCGCCGTTCTCGCCCGTGACGAGCAGCCGCTGGCCGGGCGCGATCGACAGGAGCCCTTCCAGACGCATCCGGTCGCCGACCGATACGTTGTCGAGCTCGGCGAGGGGGCCGTGCGCCGGGCCGCCTGCCGTGGCCGGGGCCGCGGTGAAGCGAAGCGGTGCCGGCGGCTCGGCCACCGGGTGGCGCCGCAGCTGGGCCAGGCGTTCCCGCACGGCACGCACCTGCCCGCCGAGCTTCGCCTCGCTGGAGCGGCGGTGCTTGCCGAAGCCCTGCTTCGGGTCGCGGCCGGTGCCGGCGAGCCGCCTGCCCGCGGCCTCGAGCAGGTCCTCCGTGCGGGTCACGTCCTCAAGCCAGTCCGCGTACCGCTGCTGCGCGCCGCGTCGGGCGGCGGCCTTCGCGGCCCGGTAGCCGGCCCAGCCGTCGCCGTACCGGCGCACGGTGCGCTCCTCGCGGTCGACCTCGAGGATCGTGGTGGCGACGCGCTCCAGGAAGCCGCGGTCGTGGGTGACCGCGACGACGGTGCCGCGATGGGCGCGCAGGTGTTCCTCCAGCCACCGCACGGCCGTGGCGTCGAGGTGGTTCGTCGGTTCGTCGAGCAGCAGCAGCTCGGGGGCGGCGGCCAGGACGCAGGCGAGCGCGAGCCGTGACTGCTCGCCGCCGGAGAGCGAACCGAGGGGGCGGTCGCGGGTGATCCCGGCGAGCCCGAGCCCGTGCATCGCGGCATCCACCCGCGCGTCCGCCGCGTATCCGCCGCGTTCCTCGTACGCGGTCAGCAGCTCGCCGTACGCGGTGAGCTCCTCGTCGCACGCCTCCCCGAGGGACGCCTCTGCCGCACGGAGTGCTCGCTCCATGTCGCGCAGGTCGGCCAGGGCGAGGTCGACGGCGTCCTGCACGGTGCGGGTCTCGTCGAGGTCGAGGGTCTGGGCGAGGTGGCCGGTGCCTCCGGGGAAGTCGACGGTGATCTCCCCGGCGTCCGGCGTCTCGGCCGCGGCAAGCAGCCGCAGCAGGGTGGACTTCCCGGAACCGTTCTCACCGACGACGGCCGCCCTCTCCCCCGGCCGGACGGTGAAGGAGACCTGGTCGAGGACGGTACGGGTGCCGTAGGACTTGGTGACGTTCTTGACGGACAGCTGCGCCACGGCGGCAGGGGCGGTGGCGGGCAGGGTGGTGCGTGCGCGGTCGCGCATAGGACTTTCCCCGGGGGTACGAAGGGTCGACGGGCGGCAGAAACGGCGCATCGGCCGTGCCCGGACTCAGACGAAGAAGAGGAAAGCCATGCCCCCACCATAACAAGACGAACCGTCTCGCCTCAATGCGTTTTCGGGGTCACGGTGCCAGTCCCCCGCACCTGGCTGTCGGCGACCTGACGTAGGTTCTCCCCGTTCGGCCCGACAGGTGGGCCGCCGAGTTGAGGGACCCGTCGTAGTGAGCCTCTACCTGCACTTTCGCGCCGTGCCCGAGTCCGAGATCCGGGACGACCACACATGGCTCGCCGCGTTCATGTCCGAGGCTTGGGACGAGCACTTCGCCGAGTACGCGGCGGGCCTCACCTGGTCGATGAACAAGGGGTGGGACACGGTCAACGACCTCTATGCCGCGGCCGACACGCTCTGCGCGGACGCCGACGCGCCCTGGACCCTGCCGATCTACGGCGGCCGCCCCGTGCCGCACGGCCCTGACGCCGATCCCTCCCGGCCCCCGCTGATGCTTCTGGAACCCCCTGGCGTGTCACAGGCCGCGCGTTTCCTCGCCACCGTCTCCTTCGACGAGCTGTGGAACGCCGTCGGCGCCAGATTCGGTGCGCTGGGCTGGACCGCCCGGGAACTCCTCGAACATCACCGCGACCTCCAGGGGTTCTACGGACGGGCGGCCTTGGCGGGCCACGCCGTGGTCAAAGCGGTGTGGGCCTGAGACGTGGGCCCGTGCCGAACCGGACCGGCAGGGACCGCGGGCCGCGGATCATCAGTCCGGGGCGCCAGGTGATCGCGGCCGGATGGATGTCGAGGGTCAGGTCGGGGCAGCGCTGGAGCAGTGTGCGGATGGCGATGCGCGCTTCCAGTCGGGCGAGCGGCGCGCCGAGGCAGTAGTGGATGCCGTGGCCGAACGACACATGCCCACGGGCGTCGCGGGACAGGTCGAAGCGGTCGGGTGAGGGAAAGCGCGCCGGGTCGCGGTTGGCGTCGGCCAGTGCCACGAGGACCAGTTCGCCGCCGCCGGGGATCGGGGTGCCGGCGAGGGTGACCGGCTCGGTGGTGAACCGGTAGGTGGGCGTCTCCACCGGCCCGTCGTAGCGCAGCATCTCCTCGACCGCCGTGTCGATGCGGTCGAGATCGGCGCGCAGGGCGGCGAGTTGGGCGGGATGGGTGAGCAGGGCGAGGACCCCGTTGGAGATGAGGTTCACCGTCGTCTCGAATCCGGCGACCAGCAACAGCCAGGCGGTGCCGAGCAGTTCCTCGAAGGACAGACCGTCCGGGTCGTCGCGCGAGCCCTGGATCAGCGCGCTCATCAGGTCCTCGCCGGGATGCCGCCCCTTGTCCTCGATCAGTTCCCGCATGAACCGGGCCATCGCCTCGGCGGCGGCCGCCCGTGTCTCGGGGTCGGTGGCGCTGAGCGCGTCGGTCGACCAGGTCCTGAACGACTCGCGGTCCAGGTCGGGAACCCCCAGAAGCTCGCAGATCACGGCCATGGGCAGCGGGAAGGACAGCGCCTCGACGAGGTCGGCGCGCCCCTCGTCGGCGGTGAGCATCCCATCCAGCAGGAGGTCGGTCGTCTTCTGGATCCTGGGGGCGAGTTGGTCGACGCGGCGCGGGGTGAACTCCCGTGCCACGAGCTTGCGCAGCCTCGTGTGGTCCGGCGGGTCGGCCCGCAGCATGTGCGGCCCCGCCGAGACGGCACCCAGACCCAGGGTCGGTGACGCCTTGCTCCAGTCCTTCGTCAGGCGGCCGTCGGCGAGCGCCGCCCGGCCGGCCTCGTACCCCACCACGAGCCACGCCTTCGCGCCGCCCTCGGGCATCCGGATCCTGTGCACCGGGCCCTGCGCCCGCAGCCGGGCGTAGACGGGATAGGGGTCGCGGGTGAAGGACTCACCGAGCGACGCGAGGTCGACGATGCTCATGGCTGCACACCTCTCCGGCCGGAAACTCCGGCCATCGTGCCTTCGCCGCGACAACGACTCACCCCCGAACCACGCGATTCGGCCACCGCACGCCCCTCTTTGGCCGACCACGGCGGCGCACGTCGACGGCCGGCCCCACGGACAGACAGGGCCTCGCTCTCCACGCCGGCTCACGCGAGGGTGACCCGCATCCCGCCCTCGGTGAGGATCTCGAGAACCAGGTCGACGAGGTCGTACGGCTGCCCGTCCGGTGCCAGGACGTGGGAGAGGTGCCGGCGGGCGATGGCGGCGTGCCGCCACAGCAGGGTGGCCGGGGCCCTGTAGCCGAAGTCGCCTCGCAGACAGTCCACGACGGCGTCCAGGCAGCCACCGAAGTAGCCGCCCGGACCGTTGACCGCCTCCCCCAGTGCCAGGAAGAGGCCCGGTCGGTCGGTGATGTGCCGGCCGTCCATCTCGTACTCACGTCCGGCCGGCCGGTCGTGGTGCCTGATCCGGCAGCCACGCTCGCGCACGAGTTCGAGCCAGCTCTCGCGCTGTCGGGTGCCCAGGACGGCCCAGGCGCCGGGGTTCTTCGGTGGGCCGGCGAGCCAGCGGTCCCAGAGGGGGCGGGCATGGCCGGCCACCGGTCTGTGGACCTCCTCGTCGAGCTCCAGGTCGATCAGATCCGGACCGTGGGCCGAGGAGTGCCAGGCACGGATCCTGGGCCGCAGCAGGCGATCGGTGAGCCGGTCGCCGTTGTCGTCGCGGATCTCCAGCCAGGCTTCCTCCAGGTCGAGCGCATGACGGGTTCCCGTCGCCAACGCCCGACGCAACAGGTCGCTGGGGGCGAGGCCCCGCAGGACGAGCGGGGGCGCCGCCCGCTCCTCGGGCAGGACGCGGGCGAACTCCCGGCAGGAGCCCAGCCATCGGTACTCGTTGTGCAGACGGACCGTCGCCCGGTGGCCCTCCGGGGGGCCCAGGTGGTCGTCCAGACCGGTGAGCACGAGGGCATCCGTCCACGCATGCTGCCCGAGGATCTCCGAGTCCTCCAGCAGCCAGGCGTCGAGCGTGGTGTCCTCCGGTACGAGCCACACCCGGTCGCCGAGCCAGCCCCGTAGCCCGGCTCGTTCCGGAACCCAACCGAACAGTTCGTACGTTCCGCGGCGCGGCTCCCTGAAGAGTCCGTCCACCTCGGCGCAGACGCCCCAGACATGGCCGTTCTCCGATTCCGTCAGCGCGTATCGTCCCTGCCCGCCGGCGCCCCTGCCTTCCTGCACACCGGGAATCATCCCCTGACCGGGGGGAAGACCGCGAAACCTTTTCATGGCCGCCGGGTGGAGGCATCCGGCCTGAGGGCTTCGGTCGGCGCGTCAGACGGGTGGTGGTGCCTCGTGCGGGAGCATGGGGGTATGGATGCGTTCACCGACAGGCTCGATCCCGATATGTATGTCGTAACCGCCACGGCGGGTGAGGAGCGGGCCGGCTGTCTTGTGGGGTTCGCCTCGCAGTGCTCGATCCGGCCCGTGCGGTTCGTGGTGTGGCTGTCGAAGGTGAACCGCACGTACGAGGTGGCCCGTGGCGCCGACTTCCTCGCCGTTCATCTGCTGGCACGGGAGCAGCGGGAGCTGGCCGAGTTGTTCGGGGGAGAGACCGGTCACCGGGTGGACAAGTTCGCGCGGGCGGCCTGGGCGCGCGGGTATGGCGGGGCGGCGGTGCTCCAGGACGCCTGTGCGTGGTTCGTGGGGAGGGTGCTGCAGCAGGTCGACGGGGGTGACCATGTCGGCTTCGTGTTGAGCCCCGAGCAGTGCGGTGAGCAGCCGGGGACCGACGGCCGGCCGTTGCTGCGGCTCGCGGACGCCGTGTCCATCGAGCCCGGGCATCCCGCCTGACAGGGCGCGGTCGCGGCCGGTGCGGCAGGCGTCTCAGGGCTCCTCGGCCCGGTTCTCGTCGTCCGGGCGCCGGCGGAGCACCCGCTCGGCGAGGCCGCTGGAGAGCTTGCCCGTCACCGATCTGGCTCGGTCCAGGGTCTCGTTGCCCAGGCGCCTCGCGGCGATGACACCCTCCGCTCCTGTCTCCAGCACCTTGTCCCGCGCCTCCGCGGCCGCCTCCTTCCACCGTCGGGCGTCCAGCGACTCCCGGTCGCGCTCGATCCCGAGCCGACCGTGGAAGTCGACGACGGCGACCGCGACATGGTTGCTCGCGTGCACCACGGCCGGGGACGTGGTCGGGTGCAGCAGCACCTTGGTGTTGGCCGTGTCGACGACGGCGTCCACGCGGGCCAGCAGGCGCTCGGTGGTCCGGGAGATGAGTTCCCTCCGGTTCTGGCGGGCAGCGCGCAGTGCCAGGCGGTGGCGGTCCAGCTCGTCCGGGGTCGCGTCCAGCACGCGATCGAGCTCCAGTACGGCGATCGCGTCGTGCAGTTGGCAGCAGCGGGCCAGCACGGCGAGCCACTCGCGAACCGCCGGTTCGGCCTCCTTGGTCGATCGGGCGAGATCACCGAGCTTGGTCCGGTGCTCCATCTTCTCGGCGAGCGCGTCGAGTCGACGCAGCGCGTACGCCTGGGTCCGGGCGATCGTCAACGAGGTGGCCTGCACCTTCGACCAGGTGATCTCCGAGACCCGCCCCACCTGATCACGGACCGTCATGGCCTCCTCGATGACGAAGCCCGCTCCGATCATGTCCGCCAGCACGGCGTCCTTCTGGGCGCGGAGAACGTCGTCGACCTTCTCGTCGATCGCGGCGAGATAGTCGGTGACCTCGTCCATGGCCTGCTGCATCGCGAGCTGCGCCATGAGCCCCGCGGCACCGGACAGGAACGCCGGGTTGCCCAGCCTCGATCCGGGGGTCCGCACCACTTCCAGGAGTCCCTTGATCTTGCCGTTCTTGGTCAGCACGGCACGGCTGAGCCCCGCTTGCGAGCCCTTCATCAGCTCGTACTTCTTGAGGGCCTGCGCGGATTTCTCGGTCAACTGCACCCAGCGGCCCGAGTTGGCCGCGATCTCGGAACCCGTCTGTGCGGCTCCGGCCATGGCACTGAAGGCGGAGCCGAGCCTCGGCAGTCCGAGGTCCTTCGACGGCAGTCCTTCGGAGGCGAGGAACTGCTCGACGGCCGTGGGGCTTCCGATGACCGCCAGGCCGTCGCCGTCACTGATCAGCTCGATCTCGTCATCCATCGTCGGCTCCTGATGTTGCTCTGGACTGCGGGCAGTTGACCGCGTGGGCGGGGGCGGGGCGGTTTCGGCGGTGATGGCCGGGCAGGCGTCGAGGCCCTCCGGCGGTGGGTGTTCTCCCCCTGACCGCCAGGAAGACCTCGATGTGCCCGACGCTACCCTCGCCCGACCTCACCTGACCACGGGCTTCCGCGATCATCCGCTCCCCACGCCGCGGCGCACAGCGCGCGGTCGACCTCTGCGGTGTACTGGGCGGCGGCGAGCCAGGCGCGCGCGAAGCGGTCGTGGTCGGCCGGGAGGAGACGGCCGAAGGCGTCGCGGGTGCGGTCGGCGGCCGACGCGTGCAGTTTGTCGAGGAGTTCGGCCGCCGTGGCGAGTCCGTACCGCCGCAGGCGCCCGCTGTCGGCGACGGCGTCACCGGGGAAGGCGAGCGCCCGGCGTCCGCCGGAGACGGCCTGGTGGACGCGGCGGCGCAGCAGATGCACGGGGGCCTCGTCGGGCACGGCCTCGTCGAGCACGGGAGCCGCCTCGAGCCCGGACGGCACCGCGGCCGGACCGTCCTGAGGCCGCTCGGGCAGGTCCGCGCGGCGCAGGCGGTCGAGGCCCAGGTCGAGTCGTGCGCCTGGGTCGGTCGGGTGGCTGACGGCGAGGAGCTGGGCGCGTGGGTGCGCGGCGGGCAGCAGGCGGGCGACGACCCGCAGCCGGCTGCCTCTGGCGGCGGCCAGCAGCCGCAGGTTGTCGCGGTGCGCCAGCGCGGGATGGTCGTGGGCTGCGGCGAGGCGGACGGCCAGACCGTCGCACTCGGCGAGCAGACAGTCGCCCGCGGCCTCACGGACCGTGCCGACCAGGGTGACGTCGAGGAACAGCAGGTCGTGGCGGGCGTCGTCGGCGAGGGCGCGTACGGCCTGATCGGCGGCGGGCACGGCCCACAGCCGGTCCAGGGGCGCGGCGTCCCAGGCCGCGCCGGACGCGCGTACCGCCCGTACCGCCGCTCCCGCGCCGAGCCGGCCCGTCGGGGAGACCGTCGCGCCGGACACGGCCAGTCCCGCCCGCGACAGCTCACGGTGTGTCAGCGCGGTGTCCCCCATGCGTACGGCGCGGTCGGCCGCCCCCGCCGCCCGGCTCGGGCCGCCCGGCGCCACGTCGGAGACCGTGTACAGACGGCCGTCGGCGTCGGCGGTCCAGGTCACGGCCCCCGCGTAACCCGTCGTCGTGAGGACCGGCTCGCAGAAGAGCCCGTACAGGCGCAGCGAGCCGTCCGGCCGGTAGGGCTGGCGCGCACTGCCGCACAGGGCCCTCAGCTCCGGGCCGACGGCACGCGGGATGCGGTGGGCGGCACTCAGGACGTGCCGGAGCGTGGTGACGAGTTCGCTCAGCCGGTACGAGGGGTCGGCGGCTCGGGCCGCGCGCAGCCTGGTCACCGCGGACACCGCGGAGGCGGCGGGCGTCGGCAGCCCGGCCAACCGCGCGCTGTGCGCGGCACGCAGCAGCTCCGCCTGCAGGACGGCGCCGGCACCGTCCGTGCCCGCGTCGAGCACACGGGCCGAGGCGGTGCGGAGGGCCTTGGCCGCCGTGTGCTGGGCGGGGGTGGCGGTGTCGGGGGTCGGGGCGGGCTGCGACGCCGATTGTGGCTCGGGGTGCCGGGGCGGATGCGGCTGCGGCTCGGGGTGCGGATGGGGCGCGGGGTGCGGCTCAGGGCGTGGGTGCGGCTGCTGTTGCGCGTGCGGCTGCGGTCCGGGCTCGGGCTCGGCATGCGGCTGCTGTCCGGGCTCGGGCTCCGCGTGCGGCTGCGGCTGCGGCTCACGCTCTGGTTGCGGGCGTGGCCGGGGCTCGGCCCGCGCCCCTGACGCGGCGCCCGGTCCGGTGGCCGGTCCGGTGGCCGGTTCGGCCGCCGCCGACGCACCGTCCGTTTCCTCGTCCGCGATCGGCGCCGCCGAGGCCGCCGCCGCGCGGTGCAGGCAGTCCGGGGCGAGCAGACAGCCGCAGCGGATCGCGTCCGGGTCGGTCACCACCCCGCCGGGGGCGTGCAGTTCGAGGTCGGTGTCATCGTCGACGGCGAGGCGTACGGTGTCACCGTCCACGACGACGGGGCGGCCCGACAGCTTGGCGACGCCGGCGTCCAGCCGTTTGCGAAGCCGGGGCGACAGCGCTGCGACCAGCTCGGCGGTGACGGACGGGGCGACCGCGGGAAGGCCCGGACTCATGCGATCTTCTCTCCTACCCAGCGGGCGAGTTCGAGCGGACTGAGGGCGGCGACCGGCATGCCCGCGGCGACCAGCTGCCCCGCCACGCCGGTGGAGTAGCGGGGGCGGCCCGAGTCGTCGAGGCTCGCGCAGCCCAGCACATGGCAGCCGGACCCGACCAGGGCACGGACCTCGGCGAGCAGCCCGCCCAAGGGGTAGCCCTCCTCGAAGTCGCTGACCACCACGACGAGCGTGCGCGAGGGCACGGTGACGAGTTCCCGCGCGTGCCGCAGTCCCGCGGCGATATGTGTGCCGCCGCCGACGCTGACCTCCAGCAGCAGGGACAGCGGGTCGTGGACATGGCCGGTGAGGTCGATGACCTCCGTGGAGAAGGCCAGGAAGTGGGTGGACAGCGTGGGCACCCCGGCCAGCACCGAGGCCGTCAGCGCGGCCCAGACCGTGGACGCCTCCATCGAGCCGGACACGTCGGTGACGAGGATCAGCCGCCAGTCGGCGGCGCGCTTGGCCCGGGTACGGAAGACCGGGTGCTCGGGGATCACCTGGACCGTGCCGTCCGGAGCGCGCCGCGCGGTCGCCAGGTTGGCGCGCAGGGTGCGCGGGAGGTCCAGGCCGCCGCCCGGCCGTCGGCTGGGGCGGGGCAGCGCGGTGCCGTGCAGGGCGGGGCGCAGGCGGGTGGCCAGCTCACGGGTGAGTGCGTCGACCAGGCGCCGCACGAGCGGACGCAGCGCGGCGAGCCGGGCCTCGGGCAGCCCGCCGGCGTGCCGGAGCACGGTGCGCAACAGGTCGACGGACGGGCGCGCGCTGTCCGGATCGAGTTCGGCGAACACATCGGTGCGGCCGGACGCGGCCGCCGCCGCCAGCACCTCCTCGCGGATGCCGGGCCCGAACAATGCGGCCAGCTCCTGCGACCACTCCCGCACGCCGGGGTAGGGCGCCTCCCGGCCTCCGCCCGCCCCCGCTCCGGGCAGTCCGCCCCTGCTGCCCTCGCCGCGTCCGCTGCCGTACAACTCGTCCAGTGCCGTGGCCAGTCCGGCGGCGGAGGGCGGCAGCCGGTCCGTGCGACGGCCCAGTACCAGGCGCCAGCGGTCGGCGGGGGCGAGCCGGTCGTCCTCCCGAGGCACGGCGGCCGGCACCGGGCGAGGTTCGGGGAGGCCGTCCTCCCGAGGGACGGCGGCCGGGGCCTGGTGGGGCTCCGGGGAACCGTCCCCGGTCGGAGGGGGCAGCAGCTCCAGCGCCCGGAGTCTCGCGCGGGCCGCGAGGTCGGCACGGGTCCAGGCGGCGAGCGCGGCGGGGTCGATGCCGCCGGTGTCGGCCAGGTGCGTGGCGCCCAGGCGTTCCTCGACGACCGTGAGGAGGCGGTCGCGGGCGGCGGGGCTGAGTGTGTCGAAGCCCGCGCGCAGCGCCGGGAGCCGGTCCAGGAAGGCCCGGTCGGGCAGGGTCGCGATCCGGTCGAGGAGTGGCTCCAGCGCGGACGGGGCCGCCTCCAGGAGGGGGCCGGCGGCCGTCAGCAGTCCGGTGAGCCGGGCGGTGAGTGCGCGGCGGGACTCGGGATCGGTGGCCGAGTCCGCCCAGGAGGCGGCCCGGTCGCCGAGCGCGGCAGGCTCCTCGTGCCCGAGCAGGACGCGTACGGCGCCCGCCGCGCCGCGCATCAACGGCGAGCCGTCGGCGGCCAGCCGGGCGAGCGCGTCGGTGAGCCGGATACCGCCGGACGCGTCGGCGCGGTGGGCGAGTTCCAGCAGCGCGTGTGCGTCGGAGGGGTCCTCGGAGCCGGTGAGGCCGTCCACCTGGCGCACGGCCGCCGCGGTGAGCAGGTCGGCCACGGCGACGGCCCGCGCCGCCCGCTCCTCGCCGCTGTCGAGCCCGGCGATGTGGCCGGCGCGCAGGCGGTCCAGCAGGGCGAGGCCGTCGAGGAGTTCGGGGAGCGTGCCGGCCTGCGGCGCGGTGTCGGCGAGGTCGGTGAGCCGTTCGTCCGCCAGCTCCGCGAGGCCGCACTCCGCGGCCTGGCGCAGTCCCTGCAGCACCTGTGCGACCGTCGGTCCGCCTTCGTCCCGCTCCGTCCGCATGCGCTCGCGCAGCACGCCCTCGGCCGCCTGGGCGGGCGTGACGCCGCGTACGCCGGCCGCGTTCAGCATGGCCGCCGTGGCGGGGGTCCAGCGGACCTCCCAGCGCGAGGTGAGCGCCTCGGCGCCGCCCGCGCCGGCGACCTCCTTGGCCTGCGCGTACGGCACCCCGCACACCGTCAGCCGGCGCAGCAGCAGCTCGCGGCGGCGGTCCAGGTCCGAGCGGAGCGGATCCAGCCGCAGATCGCGGGCGGCGTCGGTGCCACGGCTGTCCGGTCCGGGCAGGCCCAGCGCCGCGGCCTCCGACTCCACCGCGGGGGCGAGGCCGCTGCGCGGGGCGCCCGGTGCCGGACGGCCGCTGCGCGTACCGACGAGCACCCGCTCCATCGCCCGTGCCACGGCCCGGCCCCTGCCGTACGGCTCGCCCTGGGCGAGCACGGTCTGCACGGCCTCCACCAACTCGCCCCGTCCCGCGGCGGGCAGCCCGCGCAGCCGGGCCAGGTCGCCCGCCAGACGGCTGATCTCCCGCGCGTCGGCGGGCCCCGACGGATGCCCGAGGGAGCGCAGTTCCGCGCAGACCCGTACGGCCGCCCGCGTCAGCGCCTCCTCCAGCGCGTCCGGGTCCCCCGCCGCGCGCAGCACCAGATGCTGCCACTCCGGGTCCCGGATGCCCGCCGGGTAGCCGGAGCGCTCGTCCAGCAGGGTGTAGGTGTACGGGATGAGGGAGGTCACCCACCTCCCGCGCCGGGCGGGCCCTGGAAGCGGATCCTCCCCGAGGCGGTCGGCGTCGGCCCCGGACGTCTCGGCGCGCAGCAGCGCGGGCGCGTGGAAGGCTCCGACGAGCACCGCGGCCCGTTCCCCGTGCGCGGTCGCCTCGGCCAGCCGCGCGCGCATCCACCGCTCGCGCCGCAGGTCCAGCTCGGGCACCCCGCCGGAGGCGGCCGCGTCCTCGCGCAGTGCCCAGCCCGTGAGCAGCGCCGCCCGGCGCAGTGCTTCGGGCGGGGAGCCCGGAGCGGTGGCCTCCACCAGGCGGTCCCACAGGTCGTCCCCGGGACGGCCGGTGAGCCGTTCCCGCAGGGCGTCGGCGAGTCCGGGACCGGTCGCCGTACGCCCCGCCGTCGCCCGCCCCTCGTCCCACGCCCGGTCCGCGAGCGGCAGGTCGCAGGCGACGACCGGGATGCCGTGCCGTGCGGCCCAGCGCACGGCGGCGAGTTCCGGGGAGAAGTCGGCGAAGGGATAGAACGCCGGGCTTCCCCCGTCCTCGGGCGCGGCGGCCAGGGCGACGGGGGCGCGGGTGTCCTCGTGGCCCAGCCAGTCCAGCCACCGCTGCATCTCGTCGGGCAGCTCGACGAGGAGCACGTCGGGCTTCGCCGCGTCCAGCAGCGCGGGCACGGCGGCGGCCAGGGACGGCGCGTGGTGGCGTACGCCGATGAGGTAGGGCGCCGCCGGGTCGGTCAGGGCCGCCACGGCCTCGTCGGGGGTCAGGGGCACGGTGCTCAGCCCTCCAGGACCGTGCGCAGGTCCCACAGGGTGCGCCAGGTGGCGGAGCCCTGCTCGGCGCGGCGCCGGACCGGGCCGTCCCAGTAGCCGCGCAGGCGGGCGGCGTCGGCGGGGTCGTCCTTGCGGACGACGCCGAGCAGATGCCCCGGCAGCAGTCCGAGCACATCGCGGTCGCCGGGGAAGTAGGCCGCGGCCAGCCCCAGCGCGCCCGCGACGGACACGGCCTCCGCGGTGCTCATCACGGTGGACGGCCGCTCCACCTCCCAGCCCTCCGCCGACCGGCCCTCGCGCAGGTCCCGGAAGGCCGTCACCAGGGCCTCGAGCACGGCGTCGTCGACCTGGAAGGCCGCCCCGGCGCGCTCCACGGCGGCCCGTGCCTGGCCGCGCACCAGCGCGCACTCGGCGTCGAGGTCGGAGATCGGGCCGACCGTCTCGAAGTTGAAGCGGCGCTTGAGCGCGGCGGACATCTCCGAGACGCCCTTGTCGCGCAGGTTGGCTGTGGCGATGAGGTTGAAGCCGGGCGCGGCATGCGCCAACGCGTCCTCGCCGCCCGCCAGTTCGGGTACAGCGATGCGCCGCTCCGACAGCAGGGAGACCAGGGCGTCCTGCACCTCGGGCAGACAGCGCGTGACCTCCTCGACCCGGGCGATGGCGCCCCGGCCCATGGCGGTGAGCACGGGCGAGGGCACCAGGGCCTTGCGGCTGGGGCCCTGGGCCAGCAGCAGGGCGTAGTTCCAGCCGTACTTGAGCTGGTCCTCGGTGGTGCCCGCGGTGCCCTGCACGACGAGCCCGCTGGTGCCGCACACGGCCGCCGCCAGCAGCTCCGACAGCATCGACTTGGCGGTGCCGGGCTCGCCGACGAGCAGCAGGCCGCGTTCCCCGGCGAGCGTGACGACACACCGCTCGACCAGCGCCCGGTCGCCGACGAACTTGCCCGAGACGACCATCCGTCGCGGCACGCCGTCCGGGACCTCGGCGGTGTCGGGCAGCTTCAGCGCCTGGCCGCCGCTGCCCATGACGAACGTGACGACGGCACGGGGCGTGAGCCGCCAGGCGGGCGGGCGCGGTCCGTCGTCGTAGGCGGCGAGGAAGGCCAGCTCGGTGGCGTACAGGTCCTCGGGCGGGACGATCTGGCGGGCCGGGCCGGGGGTGAGGGTGGTGGTCATGGGCTGCGGGTCTTCCGGTCGGTCGGGCGTGGCGGGGAGCTGGGCGGTCGTCATCGGCGCCGTCCCTTGCGGGTGGCGCGCGTGGTGAGTTCCTCGTAGGCGGGGGCGTCGCCGTCCCGCACGCGCTGCCAGGCACGGGCGAACAGGTCGGGGACCGGGGACATCGGTGCGGTGCGCATGCGCTCGTGGATCGGGTAGAGGCCCTCCTTCCAGATCTCCACCGGCAGCGCGGAGCCCTTCAGGTCGAGCCAGCCGCAGGGCAGGAAGAGGCCGCGCCCGGCCCGCGCCCGCTTGGCCTCGACGACGAGGTCGGTCGCGGCCAGCTCGGCGCGGGCCTTCTTCAGGCGGGCGGGCTTCCAGCCGGTCCAGCGGGCGCAGTTGCGGTCGGTGGGGTCGGGCAGGGCCAGCAACTGGAGGTAGTGGGCGGCCGCGTCCTCGCTCAGGCCGTGCGCCGAGGCGACCTCGGTGACCAGCGCGGGCGCGCCGACCATGGGGTCCTGGGCGTATCCGGCGGGTGTCCCGGCTTCGAGTCCGGCCGCGAGCGTGCGGGCGAGGTCGTCGCCGAGGATCCTGCGCAGCGCCCACAGTCCTGCACCCCGCGAGGGGCCGACCAGCCCCTCCAGCAGTCCGAGGACGGCGTCGTCGGGGCCGGTGAGCCCGGCCGGGCGGACCAGTACGGTCTCCGTGTCGCGGTGTGCGGGGCGCAGCACCAGCGCCTCGCCGACCCGTGTGAGTCCGTGCGCGTCGGCGCCGCCGGTGGCCGGGAGACCGTACGCCGTGCGGATCTCGGCTGCGGTCGCGCTGCCCTGCTCCGTCCACTCGATGTCGAGGTCCAGCAGCAGTCCGGGATCGGCGATCCGCCGGCGCAGCGCGGCAAGGCCCTCGGGCAGGGCGGCGCGCAACGGGTGGCCGTAGGGCAGGGCGTAGGCGAGGGAGGCCAGGGAGGCGACGGCGGTCACCAGGGCGCCCCTGGCGGGGATGGCCCTGGGGTCCTCCGGGACGAGGTTGCCGTCCTTGTCGGGCCGCAGGACCGTGGTGCGGCTGATCCAGGCGGTGCGCCGCGGGTTGAGCACGGCCTGGGCGGCGGAGCAGGGCAGACCGGCGAGGTCGGCCGAGACGTCCTCGGGCAGCCGTACGAGGGAGCCGAGCCGTTCGGCCCACACGCGGCCGGCGGCGTCGATGTCCGGGCCGGTCGTCCACAGGTCGGCGGGGGTCGCGGGCAGCAGCGCCCCGAGCAGCGCCCTTCGGTCCTGGCCGGAGAGGGTGCCCAGCATGCCATTGGCCTGGTCCATCTGACGCGGCTTCAGGCCGATGAGGGCGAGTGCGTCGGCATCGCGGTCGTGCGGCTGGGCGGCCAGCAGCACGGTGGCCTGGAGCGGACCGAGACCGCCGCGCGTGACGGCGGCGAACGCCTCGACGGCCTCGGGTCGCCACGGCGCGGCGCCCTTGTCCCGGATCAGCCGGGCGACATCGGCGAGTTCGTCGGCGGAGATCGCCGGCCGGTGCCGTGTCTCCTGTTCCAGGGTGAAGTGCGCGATCGCGCCGAACGCCCCGGTGGGGTCGTGGTCCAGGGCGAGCCAGTGCACCCGGCCGTGGGCGGTGTCGATGCGCTGGCAGCCGAGGACGACGACGGTGCGGTCGGCCCGGCGCAGCACCTGGCCCGCGCGCTGCTGCTGTCCGGACGGCTCGGTCAGGACGATCTCGCGCAGCGCGTCCCCGGGCGCGGCGAGCGGCCCTTCGGCCAGGGCCTCGAACAGCAGGAGCAGCGCCTCGCGTTCGGCGTCGGGCACGGTCGGCGCGGCCGCACGGTAGGCGAGCGGCCGCAGGGCACCCAGCAGCGAGGGCCACACCGGGCCGATGCCCGGCACGGTGAACTCGTCGCTGGTCCAGCCGTCGCCCAGTGCTGCGGGAGCTCCCTGCCCTGCGGGCAGCGGCGCGCCTTCCGCGGGGTGCCCGCGCAGCACGTGGTTGACCGCCCGGATCTGGCGGAGCACGCTCCACCGTCGCTCGCTGTGCCAGCCGCCCCACAGGCGGCCGATACCGGCGGTCGCCTCGCGCAACGTCCCGTCGTCGCCGTGCTCGGGGCTGTAGTCGGCGAACATGCCCTCGGTACGCCGCTTGTCGGGCGCGGTCCGCCGGGCGGGAGGCGCCGCGAGGGCGGTGGCGGACTCGGTCAGGTGCAGCGCCGCGCCGGTCAAGGAGGCGACGCCCTTGAGCAGCCGTTCGTCGGTGATGCCGGGCAGCGACGGGGCCACGGCGCGCAGCACGAACTCCTCGGCGCTCGCGATGCTTGCGCGTGTGCCCTCGTCCGCCGCGGCGAACTGTGCCTGACGCTCCGCCAGGGCGGCGGCCGCCGCGCGCAGCAACTCGGCCGCCCGCTCGTCGCTGAGGGCCCGCAGCACGGCCGAGCCCTGCTCGTCGCGGGGGCGCAGGGCGTGCCAGTAGGGCACGGGCGGCAGGTAGCGGGTGCCGCCGGCGAACTCACCGCCCCGCTCCCCCAGGCTCATCCTGCCGAGCAGGCCGTCCTCGGAGGTGTCGTCGGCCGCGAACAGGGCGAAGTGCGCGCCGTAGAGCGCGGCGACGGGCTCGGCGCCCCCGGGCAGCCGCAGCCTGCCCAGCGGAGTCCCGCGCGTCATGGTGACCGTACGGCCGTCCGGCGTGCCGGTGGTGGTGCGCGTCTCGTCGCCGTCCCGCTCCGTGCGCACCCAGCGTCCGAGGACCGTGCCGTCGGTGCCGAACGGGCTGTGTTCGAGGCCGGGTTGCAGGGGCAGCACCTCGCACACCGCCTGCTGCAGCGACGCGCCCTCGCGGACGCCGGAGGCCAGCAGGGCGGGCAGCGAGGCACGCCCGTGCGTGCCGGTCGCCGGGTCGTACTCCAGCCACACCTGCTTCTTGCCCTGCCTGCCCTGCCGCCACAGGGTGGTGCCGTCGCCGATCACGAGCCGGCTCGGCGGCAGGACGGTGTCCCCGGCGTGCAGGGCGCGGCCACCGGTGGCGCGGCCGCCGCCCGGCAGCGGGATCGAGGGCAGGCCGACGTAGTGGCCGTACGCGTAGCCGAGCTGTTCGCCGCCGAGGGTGAACACCTCCGAGGGCCGGGCGGACCAGTAGCCGTGCTGCTTGCCCTCGTGCCGCCACATGACCAGCAGTTCGCCGTCGGTGTAGCGGAACTGGGGGCGGCTCCAGCGGTCCAGTTCCACGGGCAGCCGCAGGTCGTGCGTGAGCAGTATCTTCTCCGGGCCGACGACGATCGCCTTGTGCCCGCGGGAGACGATCAGCGCGGGCCATGCCTCGGTGACCGTCAGGTCGTTGTGATGGCCCTTGGGGCGGGTCTCGGCGTCGAGCAGGTCCAGCGCCTCGTCGAGGGCGGGCCAGCCCAGCTCGTCCAGGATGCCCGCGCGCAGGGTGCGGCCGAGCAGCGGGGCGATCTCGTGGGCGGCGACGCGGGCGACGGAGTCGGCGTCGACCCGGGCGGCCACCGGGCGGAAGGGCCGCAGCCGGTCCAGGGCCGTGCGGGCACCGGGCAGGCCGGTCGCGCGCGTGAAGTCCCCGGCGCGGTCGGCCAGCCACTCGCGCAGGACGTCTCCGAGCACCGGGTGCGCGGCGAGCGCGTCCAGCACCTCGGCCGAGGGCCGGGCGCCGCCCAGGGCGCCGATCGCCTCGTACAGCAGGCGCCGCAGCCGCGGGTCGGCGGCGGTGGCCGTCAGGTCGCGGCGGCCCGGCCCGGTCTCGCCCAGCCAGCGGTCCAGGGCCAGGTGGACGGGGGTCCCCGGGTCGGGGACGGACACCGGGATGCCCTGTGCGGCGCACAGGTCCAGCAGGTCGAGGTCGGCGCCCGCGTGCCAGCGGCCGGTGAAGAGGTCGACGGGCCGGCCGTCCGCGCGCAGGCGGGCTGCCATGCGCTCGACGAGCGCGAGGGTGGCCGGGGAGCGGCGGGAGTACGCACCGCCGTGCTTGCGGTACGCGGCCCAGCGGCCCAGCCACTCCGCGGCGTCGACCGACGCGGCCGCCTCGGTGTCCTCGCCGGTCAGCAGGCGGTCGGCGCCGGTCTCCGCCAGCAGTGCCAGCCAGAACTCGTCGTCCCCGACACCGCCGCCCAGACCGTTCGGCATGATCTCCAGCAGCCGCGTCCGCGCGGACGGCTGCTGTCCGGCGAGGAGTCGGAGCGTGGCCCGGTAGGTGTTCCAGAAGGAGGCGGGGGCGCGGACCGCGGCCGGAGAGGCGATCAGGTCGGCGACCAGCGAGCACTCCTCGGTGCCCCGCGACAGTCCCGCCGCCTTGATGAGGCCGCGGGCATCCTGCGGCAGCGAGGCGTACGGCGACATGCCGGCCGCGCAGCGCTCCACCGTCAGCTGCCGGTACTGCGCCCACGCCTCGGCCGGGTCGAGCCGGCGGGCGAGGTCCTTCACATGCTCCTTGAGGGCCTTGACCGTCAGCGCCCCGGCGAAGGCGAACTCCAGGAACACCGCCCGCTGCCGGTCCTCGTCGACGGCGAGCGCGTGCACCCGCTCGGCCTCGCGCGCCTTGCCGAAGAAGGCCGAGGCGTACGTCGTGTTCTCGTGCTGGAGGAAGATCCGCGCCGCCTGCTCGTAGAAGGTGGGCAGGAAGTGCGGGACCGCGCGGCCGAGCCGCTCGCCCAGTGCCTCGAAGCCCTCCTTGGCGGCGCCCGGACGGGACTTGGCCTGGCGGGCGAGCCGTTCGACGTCCTTGACCAGGGCCAGCGCGTGATGGCCGTTGGCCGGGTCGTTGACCAGCGCCCAGGCGGGGAAGCCCAGGGTCTCGCGGCGCACCTGGCCCACCTCGGGGGCCTCCGGTTCGCGCTCCAGGCCCAGGAACTCCAGCGCCAGGTCCTCGGCCTCGCCGAGGGTGCCCGGCACGAGCCGGACGACGCGGCGCTCGTCCAGGGCGGGGTGGGTGTAGGTGCGGACGGTGAGGGTGTCGGCGTCCTCGCGGGCGGTGGTGCCCGGCGGCAGGACGGCGCCGGCGTCCAGCAGCGCGGCCGCGGTGGTCTCGTTGTATGTGCTCATGCGGCCTTCTCCTCGTCCTCGACGTCGCGCCCGGCGTACAGCGCGGCCGCCATGCGCATCCCCTCCGACCAGGCCACCGGCCCGATCTCACCGAGTCTCAGCGCTAGTCCCGAGCCGTCCGTGAAGGTCAGCGGGCCGGTCTCGGTCTCCAGGTAGCTGTCGTAGTCACCGACCCACACGCGGGCCTCGACCACACGGCCGTCCTCGCGCAGGGAGCAGACGGCGTCGCCGCCGCGGACGCGGTAGCCGAGCTGGGTGGCCCTGCCGTGCAGGAAGCGCAGTTCCTTGAACGCCCCGCCCGCGTAGTCCTCGACGGTGCGGGCCTCGGGGTCGAGGGCGGCGGGGCGGTGCCACACCTCGCGGAAGAGCTGCTGGGCGCGCTGCTCCAGACCGAGCTCGACGGCGAACTCCCGCAGGTCCTCCAGGTCGTCGAGGAGCACGGGGTGCGGGATGCGGACGAGGTCGGGGCTGATGCGCACGGTGTCGCCGTCGAGGTCGACGAGGCCCAGGCCGCGGTCCGGGTCGGCGTCTCGGAGGAATCCGGCGACCTCGCCGTCGGGGCCGGTGACCACGAGGTCGCGCAGTGCGCTCTGCCACGCCGGGTCGGGCCACACGCGGGCGACGACGGCGAAGGGCACCGGCAGCGAGCGCACCATCCACCGCTCCACGTCGGCCAGGCACTGCCGCTCGTGCCGCTCCAGCCATTCGGCGAGCTGGCGCAGTCCCAGCACGGCCGGATCGTCGGCGAGTTTGGCCGGTACCGACTTCAGCCGCCGTCCCGCCGCATTGCGGCAGACCACTTTCCCGGCGTCCAGAGCGACCTCGTAGTCGCCGGCCCTCACCCACCCCACACGTGCCTCCCCGCACCGCGTCGATCAAGTGACGGGAACTCTAGAGCAGGCCACTGACAACGCCCTGCGCGGCCTTGTCGGGTGCCGCGAGCAGACGTACGTCCGGGGCGTTGTCAGTGGTGGCGTGCAGGATGACCGGCATGACAACACCTGCAACTGTGATCGTGGATGCCGCCGCCTACGCAAGGGCCGTCGAGGACGCGGTGAAGGCGTCCGGCGCCTACTACACGGGCGGCACCTCGCCGTTGGACGACGACGCCTACGACCGTCTCGTACGGGGCATCGCCGCGTGGGAGGCCGCCCACCCCGACCAGGTGCTGCCCGCCTCGCCGACCGGGAAGGTCGCCGGCGGTGCCGTCGAGGGCGATGTCCCGCACACGGTGGCGATGCTGAGCCTGGACAATGTGTTCTCGGCCGAGGAGTTCACCGCCTGGAACGCCTCGCTGGCCAGACGCATAGGCCACGACGTCGCCCGGTTCAGCGTCGAGCCGAAGCTGGACGGTCTCGCGGTCGCGGCCCGCTACGTCCGCGGCCGTCTGACGCGGCTGATCACGCGGGGCGACGGGACAGCCGGGGAGGACGTCTCGCACGCGATCGGCACCCTGGAGGGGCTGCCCGAGCGGCTGGCCGAGCCGGTCACGCTGGAGGTGCGCGGCGAAGTCCTGATGACCACGGCCCAGTTCGAGCACGCCAACGAGGTGCGCACCGGGCACGGCGGGCAGCCGTTCGCGAACCCGCGCAACGCCGCGGCGGGCACCCTGCGCGCCAAGGAGCGGTCCTACCGCGTGCCGATGACCTTCTTCGGCTACGGCCTGCTGCCCCTCGGCGACACCGACAGCGAACTCGCCACGCGGCTGGCCGACGGCGCGCACAGCGAACTGATGGCGCGGGCAGCCTCACTCGGGGTGAACACGACCGCGTCGACCGCGGTGCCCGGCAGCACCGCCACCACCGTGGAGGAGGTCCTGGCCCGCGTGCGGGAGATCGCCGCCGTGCGGGCGGAGTTGCCGTTCGGGATCGACGGGATCGTCGTCAAGGCGGACCTCGCCGCCGACCAGCGGGCCGCCGGCTCGGGCTCACGCGCCCCGCGCTGGGCGATCGCCTACAAGCTGCCCGCGGTGGAGAAGATCACCCGGCTGCTGGACGTGGAGTGGAACGTGGGCCGCACCGGCGTCATCGCGCCCCGCGCCGTCCTGGAACCGGTCGAGATCGACGGCTCCACCATCACCTATGCCACCCTCCACAACCCCGCCGACATCACCCGCCGTGACCTGCGGCTGGGCGACCACGTCATGGTCCACCGGGCCGGCGACGTCATCCCCCGCGTCGAAGCCCCCGTGGCCCATCTGCGGACCGGCGAGGAACAGCCCATCGCCTTCCCCGAGGTGTGCCCGAGGTGCGGCGCCGGGATCGACACCAGCGAGCAGCGCTGGCGCTGCGCCAACGGCCGCAACTGCCATCTGGTCGCGTCCCTCTCCTACGCCGCCGGACGCGACCAGCTCGACATAGAGGGCCTCGGCCACACCCGCGTCGTCCAACTGGTCGAGGCCGGACTCGTCGCCGACCTCGCCGATCTGTTCACCCTCACCCGCGACCAGCTCCTCGGTCTGGAGCGGATGGGCGAGACCAGCACCGACAACCTCCTCGCCGCCATCGCCGCCGCCAAGAACCAGCCTCTGTCACGGGTGCTGTGCGCGCTCGGCCTGCGCGGCACCGGCCGCTCCATGTCCCGCCGCATCGCGCGCCATTTCGCCACCATGGACGGGATCCGCGCCGCCGACGCCGAGGCCATGCGGCAGGTCGAGGGCATCGGCACCGAGAAGGCACCGTCCATCGTCGCCGAACTCGCCGAGCTGGCCCCGCTCATCGACAAGCTCGCCGGGGCCGGGGTCAACCTGACCGAACCCGGAGTCACCGCGCCGACCACCGGCACGGGTGAGGACGGCACGGTGGGGGCCGCGGACGACGTGGCCGGTCCGCTGGCCGGTCCGCTCGCCGGTCCGCTGGCCGGTCCGCTGGCCGGGATGACGGTCGTGGTCACGGGCGCCATGACGGGCCCCTTGGAGAAGCTCAGCCGCAACCAGATGAACGAGCTCGTCGAACGCGCGGGCGGCCGCTCCTCCTCCAGCGTCTCCCGGAGGACCAGCCTGGTCGTCGCCGGCGAGGGCGCCGGGTCCAAGCGCGCGAAGGCCGAAACCCTCGGTGTGCGGCTCGCCACCCCTGACGAGTTCGCCGCCCTGGTCGCGGACTACCTCGCCTGACCTTCCCGACCCCAGGGCGCGGTCCGGCACGCGGCCCCCGGGTGACGCCCCGCACGGTGCGGGGCCCGCCCGGACGCCGACGCGGGTACCGGTGCACCGAGTGGCCGGAAGGCGCCCACGAGCCGCAGCGCCCGGCCGGTCCCGCCTTGTCCGTCCACGACGTTCTGACCTGCTGGGTTACGAGGAAATCGGGGATCGGAGCCGTTGCGCCCGGACCTCTTGCGCAAGGGCGTCATTCGGCCTTCTACTGTCCTTCACGCCCTCGTTCCTCGCGCACCGGGGCCCATGACGCATCCTTGACGTCCCTCACACCGGGAAGCCGGTGGCAGGTGACGCCCCCTTCCCAGAAAGACCGAAGGCCCCGTGCCCGTACCCGTCGTGCTCACCGGCCGCCTGACGCGGCTGGAGCCCCTCGCTGTGCACCATGTCGACGGCCTGGCCCAGGCCGGAGCCGAGGACCGTACGTCGTACGCGTTCACTCCCGTGCCGCACGGGGTGGACTCGGCTCGGGGCTATGTGGAGCGTGCGCTCGCCGAGCAGGCGGCCGGGCGGGCGGTGCCGTTCGCCGTGGTCCGGGCGGACGACGGACGCGTCGTCGGCTCGACCCGCTTCCAGGAGCTCGACTACTGGCAGGGGCCGCTGGTGTGGCCGCCCGTGTCCGGTGTGCCGCACGGCGACCCGGTCACCGCCGTGCCCGATGCCGCCGAGATCGGCAACACCTGGCTCGCTCCGCACGCCCAGGGGACGGGGATCAACACGGAGGCCAAGCTGCTCATGCTGCGCCACGCGTTCGAGACCTGGCGGCTGCGCCGGGTCTCCTTCCGCGCGGACGCCCGCAACACGCGCTCGCGCGCCGCGATCGAGCGCCTGGGGGCGACCTGCGAAGGTATCCGCCGGGCCCATTCGCGGGGCCTGGACGGCGTGGTGCGCAGCACGGCGTTCTACTCGATCCTGGAAGAGGAGTGGCCGGCCGTGCGCGCCGTCATCGAGCTGCGGCTGAGTGCGGGCCGGTCCGGGGCGGCCTGCGACCTGGCCCTGCGTGAGCCCGGTTCGCACGTGGTGGGCTCCCCGGCGCTGCGGGGCTGCGCGTCCGTCCCGGTCTGACGGGGCCGTGCCCTCACCGTCCTGACGGAGACGTGCCCTCACGGGCTGAGCAGGCTCCGGATCCGGTCGAGCCTGGGGGCGGTGATCAAGCCGGGCAGTGCTGTGAGTTCCTTCAGCACGCGCTGTTCGTCGCCGCGGTTCACGGTGAACGCGAGCATGCCTCCGAAGTCGTGGCCGTCGATGATCAGGTCGTGCCAGGTGACCACGTCGATGCGGGCGCGCAGGTCGGCGAGCAGTTCCGGGGTGGGGTTGGCGGTGAGGCACTCGACGGCGAAGCGTTCGGCCGGTGCCGTGGGCCGGGACCGGCCCGGCCAGGTGCCGGTGAGGATGTCCAGCAGGGCGACGAAGGTGTTGAGGCCGGACGCGGCGACGGACAGGGTGGTGGCGCCGCCGATGCGGGGGTTGATCTCCAGGACGTGGTAGACGCCGTCGGCGTGGATCATGTCGACGTTGACGGACCCCTCGACGCCGAGGTCCGTGCACAGCTGGACCAGTCGCCAGGCGGTGGGCGCGAAGTCGTCGTCGCGGGTGGGGTCCACGTACCGCACATCCTCGAACGTGAACAGGGGTGGGCCTCCGGCGGTGCCGGTCCACAGCAGCGGCATCACGGTGTAGTGCCCGCCGGCGCCGACGATGTCGACCGAGCAGAGCCGCCCGGCGACGGCCTTCTCCAGTACGGCGTGGGCCGCGGGCCGGGCGGCGAGGTGGCGGTCGAGGGCGGCCGGGTCCGCGATGAACTCGATGCCCATGCTGGTGGAGTCCCACAGCTTGGACAGCAGCGGGAATCCGAGGTCCTGGGCGGCGAGGCGCACGGCGTCCGGGTAGGCGGGGACGGGCAGCGTCCGCTCGCTGAGCAGGTCGCTGTCGAGCAGCACGGCGGGCGGGGTGGGAATGCCGTACGCCTGAAGGACCCGTTTGGTCTCCCACTTGTCGCACAGCACACGCGTGGCGGCGAGAGGGGTCATGACGGTGCGGATGCCGAGGGCTTCCAGCTTGGTCTTCACCACGGCGTCCCGCAGGGCGTTCTCGTCCGGCAGGGAGATCGCCACGGCGGCGTCGGCGCCCCAGGCGAGGACGCGGTCGACGAACTCGTCCGGTGTCGTGTCGGGGGCCAGCCGCTCGCTCGTCCCCGGGAACATGTCCGGGCCGCACTCGCCGTCGGTGTGGAAGAGGCGGGCCTCGGCGCCGAGCTGCGCGAGGGCGGGGGCGATGCCCTGGATGTAGGGGTCGGCGCGCTGGATGTCGACGGACCGGAGGAAGGCGATGCGCCGCATGTCGACTCACTTCTCTCGTCGGGGCCTTGGGCACCTCGGGCAGTAGACCGCACCCGCCGGAGCGGAGGCCATGAACGTAACCGCCAGACCGGGAAGGCGAATTCACGGCTGCCGCTGTAGCAAGCTCCAGCCGGGCCCGGTCGCTCGGGGACCGGGACACGGCTGCGCGTGAGAGGCTCGGCCGGCCGGCGGACACCCTCGTTCCCCCGCAGGCACGCCTTGGACCACACCACCAGGAGGAACCGGTGACATCCCCGCACCCGCTCACCCCCGAGGAGAAACTCGCCGACGCGAAGCGGCTGCTGGACCTGCCGCGTATCGTCGCGATCTGCGGCTCCACCCGCTTCATGACCGAGATGAACGAGGCGGATCTGCGGGAGACCGAAGCCGGAAGGATCGTCGTCAAACCGGGCTGCGACCTGAAGTCGCCGCACGAACTCTGGTCCGATCCCGTCGAGGCCGCGGCTCTGAAGGTTCGGCTCGACGATCTGCATCGGGCGAAGATCCGGCTCGCCGACGAGGTGCTCGTGGTCGGCGACTACATCGGAGACAGCACCCGCGCCGAAATCGCCTACGCCCGGTCGCTGGGCAAGCCCGTGCGGTTCACGCACCCCGAAGTCGACCCCGACGCCTGACGGGGCCGGGTGCCGCAGGTGTGACTGTGCACCGGAGGTGGTACCGATGGACAATTCCGATGTACAACCGCAGCGCGATTACTCAGAACACGGAGTCCCAGAAGATCGCTTCGGGGTCGGGGTCTTCTGGGTGGAGCATGCAGCGCTTGCAGCGTAGAAGTCCTGGTTCATTGCTTCCGGAGGCGGCGTGCATCCACGGCAGGGCTTCCATAGCGTGTGCGCGTTCGTCGTCGGCGAGGGCGTCGACGGTCCGGCGGAGCTCCTCGGGTGCGGGGGCGTCGGTAAGACAGAGCCATCCGATCGCAGCCGCCAGGCGGGCTTCGGGGACCTCCGCCCGGTCGTGCCACCGCTCACACAGCCATGTGACGGTCGGGGGGTGCGGATGGGCCCGGGTGATCTCGGCGGTGGCCAGGAGCAGGGCGGCGCGGACCATGGCGTCACGCTGCGCGGCGTACCCATCGGCCAGGGCGGCGCGGATGGTGTGGTCAGGGTCGGCGGCGGTCGCCAGGGCGTAGGCGGCATCGACGCGGACGGTGGGGTCAGAGTCGCCGAGGAGGGGTAGGAGCGCGGGGGTGTGGGCGGTGATCGCGGCTCGGGCGGCGGCCACCGACCAGCCGGCCGGGTAACCGGTCACCTCGACGCCGTAGTCGTCGTAGTCCTCGGCAGCGTGGCGCTGAGGATCGGTGCGATGCAGCAGGAGTTCATCGCGGGAAGCAACGCCGAAGTGCCGGGCGCGGGCCGGGTCGGAGAGTACGGCGAGGGCGGCGGCACGGTGTGCATGGTGGGCATCGGTGGCGATGCGGATCAGGAACGGTACGGCGAGGGCGGCGGCGGCCCGGCTGTCGTTGGCGCACAGGCCCCCCAGCACGTGCGTCGCGCGGCTCGGGTCCTCGCCGGTTTGCAGCAGGTGAACGGCTTTCCGGACGTCATCGCCTTGAGGGAAGTTCCCCCACGGGACTGCGTCGAGGAGCGACCTGCTGTAGGCCCCGGACTCGATGCCAGCCAGCACTACCCGCACATCGAACGGGCCTCCCGCGAACGACGCCAGATCCGCTCCGTCCACCAGAGCCCGGCACATCGCGAACGTCGGATCGGTCCGCCAATCCCTCACGCCACACCACCCCCGTCGAATGCACAGAGATTGGATCACGTGCGATCCGGACGACGCGAAGCCACCTGGCAGCCAGTGCGCTGCACGCCGCAGACCATCGTGAACCCAGAAACCCCCAGCTCGGCAGGCGTCCTGCCACTCTCACGCGGGCCATCCATCGCGATTGGCCGTCGGATGGTCGGCAACCGGGGGATGTGGTCTCAGTACTGGGTGTTCAGATGCTGAGGTCGAATACTCCCCACGCGGTGAACGGTTGGGCCTGAACGTAGATCCTGCTTCCTCGGCCGACGACCCGGCGGCGGCCGGGGAGGGGTCCGTCGGGCAGGGTGAGCAGGCCGACGTGCGTTGGTTCGACGGATGTTTCGGTGACCTCTCCGTGGGCGAGCCGGTCCCGCTCCTCGCCGTAGCCGCCGTAGAAGGCGACCCGCTCGCCGTGGACGGCCACCGCCTTGGCGCCCCGGACGCGGTTCGCCCACACCTTCACGGGCCGGTCGATGCGGCCTGGGCGTATCTCCACAAGCGGGAAGTCCGTGTACGGGCACGCCCAGGCGGTGGTGCCCGACACGTTCAGTGCGTAGCAGTCGAAGAGACCGGGGATGCTTGCGCCGTCTGACGTCCAGTAGAGGTGGCCTGTGGGGCTCCAGCGGCGGATCCCGGCCGGATTCTCGTCGAAGTGCCCGACCCAGATGTGGCCGGCCTCGTCCACGAGCAGGTGCTCGATGGCGTCCCCGACGGAGAAGGACGAGGTCTCGCGGCCGAGCGCGTCGAAGACCTGGACCTGGTCCGCGTCCTCATATCGGCGGGCGCGGGATGCTGCGACGACGAACCCGCCGTCGGGCAGGCGGTCCAGGTGCGGCCAGCGGGCTCGCACGGCGCTCAGCTCGGTGAGTTCGACGTCGCCGCCCGGATGGACGGAGACGGCCAGCGCGTCGAAGGGCAGGACATCGCCGCCAGGCTGGGGAGCGCGGTCGGCGAGGAGCCAGTGGGCGGTGCCGAAGACATCGACGGTACTGGTCAGGACGTGGCGGTCGTGGTGGGCTCGGGGGAGATGGGCGTACGGAACGAGGGCAGTCTTCTGCATGGGCGGGCTCTCCTGGTGGGCGGTCACGGCGTTCGGGCGCTGCGGTGAGCGGCGGTCGGCGGTGCGCGAGTGGTGGAGAGCGAAGCGGGCCGCTTAGAAGGCATGGCCCTTTCTGGTGGTCATGGGGTGATCATCGTCGACGTACGCCCCCGTGACAACCTCTTTCGGTGCCCCTCATCGCGCGCGGGACCCCTACGCGCTCAGACTCGGCAGGGCTGCCCTGCCCGCCAACGTGAACGCACGCGACAAGTCCAGTGCTCACTGGACAGATGCAGTGCTCAGTCACAGCAGGACGGTGCGGTCGACGTTGCGTCCCCGGTCCGCGCAGCCGCGGTCGTCAGGCGGTGGTCAGCAGGCCGTCGACGATGCGTCGGGCCTTGTCCGCCGCCTGGGTGTCGCCGAGCCGCAGGGCGGTGTTCGTGGCGTGGAGTACCGCGTTGAGCTGGAACGCGGTGAGGTCGGCGTCGGCGGCGGCGATCTGCTGCGCGCCGGCGGCGTGGCGCAGCTCGTCGGCGAGCAGGGACAGCCATGCCTCGTGCTGCTGCACGAGCGCGTCGCGTACGGGGCCGGGGCGGCTGTCGAAGTCGGGGAGGTTCGCCGCCCAGAAGCAGCCGCCCGGGAACAGTGGCGCGCTCGCGTAGGCGATCCAGCGTTCCGTCAGGGCGCGCAGCCGCTCGGCGCCCCGCGGGGTGGCCGCGACGGGGCGCACCACTTCGTCGAGGAACGCCTCGCGGGCCGCCTCGACGGTGGCGAGCTGGAGTTTCTCCTTCGTCCCGAACAGGGTCGCCACCCCGCTCTTGCTCAGGCCGAGATCGGTGGCGAGGCGGCCGATGCTGAGGCCGGACAGGCCCTCCAGGGAGGCGACGTCGGCGGCGTGACGGGTGATCAGCTTACGGGTCCGCTCCCCGCGGACCAGGCGGAGGTCCGTACGTTCCGGGGACTCCTGGAGCTCGTTCATGGCTCCATCCTGCCACACTTGAAGAATATGCACGAACGGTCGTACGTTTTGTTTGTGACTTCGACGACTTCGACGACCTCCTCTCCGACGCCCCCTCCTCCGACCGAGGAATCCGACCCCTACTGCCTGCCGCGGGACCGCGCCGCCGCGCTGCTCGCCGGCGCCCCTTGGCGCCGGTTCGCCGTGATCGGCGACAGCCTCTCGGCCGGGACCGGCGACCCCCGCCCCGGATACGCCGCCGGCGGCTGGGCCGACCGCGTCGCCGACGTACTGCGGCGGATCCACCCGGACCTGGCGTACCTGAACATCGCCGAGACCGGTGCGACGACCGCGCGGACCCTCGAGGCACAGACGGGGCGGCTCGCCGCCTTCCGCCCGGACCTGGTCCACGTACCCTGCGGCGCGAACGACCTGTTCCGCCGGGATCCCGACTACGCGCTGATCGAACGCACCATGCGACGTGTCTACGACGCCGCCGCGGCGACCGGAGCGCAGCTGACCGTGTTCACGCTCGGCTGGGCGTTCCGGGTTCCGGCCTTCGCCGACTGGGACGAACGGATCCGCACGGTCAACGCGCTCACCCGGAACCTGGCGCGGGCCTACGGTGCCGTGCTGGTCGACATGTGGGACCACCCGGTCAACGACCGGCCCGACCTGGTGAGCGCGGACGGCATCCACTTCGCGCGGCGGGCCAGGCGGTGATGGCCGCGGAAGTCGTCCAAGGGCTCGCCGGGGTGCTGGCGGCGCGAGGGGACCGGGCGTGAGCGGCGTCGAAGCGTCCGCGGACCGCGCCCGCGCCGGGGCGGAGCAGTCCCCCGCCGTGCCCTGGCCCGCCGTGTCCGTCGTTCTGGTCGGCGCGTTCATGGCGACCCTCGACGCCTTCATCGTCATCGTCGCCGGGCCCTCGATCCAGTCCGGACTCGGCGCCTCCGCCGGGGAGCTGCAATGGATCCTGGTGGGCTATCAGCTCACCTATGCGGTGTTCCTCATCACCGGCGGACGCCTGGGCGACCTGTACGGGCGGCGGCGCATGTTCATCACCGGCATGGCCGTGTTCACCGCGGCGTCGGCGGCGTGCGCGGCGGCTCCGACCGCGGCCGTCCTCGTCGTCGCCCGGCTCGTCCAGGGCCTCGGGGCAGCCGTGATGCTGCCGCAGGTGTTCGCCTCCGTCACGGTTCTGGTCCCGGCGCGCAGCCGGCACCGCGTCTTCGGCGTGCTCGGCGTCGTCCTCGGTCTCGCCACCATCGGCGGGCAGCTCATCGGCGGCCTGCTCATCGGCGCCGATCTCTTCGGCTCCACCTGGCGGCCGGTGTTCTGGATCAACGTCCCGATCGGGGCGGCGACCATCTGGACGGCCGCCCGGTGGCTGCCCGCGTCCCGCGCGACCGGCGGCCGGCGGCTGGACATCCCCGGTGTCCTCGTGCTCAGCGTCGCCCTGTTCCTGCTCGTCTTCCCGCTCATCCAGGGGCGCCAGGAGGGATGGCCGTCGTGGACCTGGGTCTGCCTGGCCGCCGGGGCACTCGGGTTCGGTGCCTTCGCGGTGATCGAGAAGCGGACCGGCGACCTGGGAGGCGATCCCCTGGTACGGGTCTCACTGTTCCGCACCCGCACCTTCGGCGTGGGCATCCTGCTGATCCTGGCTCTCTACACGGTGGTGACGTCCTATTACCTCGTACTGTCGATCTCCCTCCAGGACGGGCTCGGACTGTCGGCGCTCGGCGCGGGGCTCACGTACACCCCGGCCGCGGTCACCTTCTTCACCTTCAGCATGATCGCCGGCCGGCTGGTGCCACGGTACGGCCGCCGCGTCCTGGAGGCCGGCGCGCTGGCCCTCGTCGCCGGTTACGCCGCCACCGCGATCGTGCTGCTCGGCGGAGCGCCCTTCACCCCTGGGGTGATCGTCCCGACGCTCATGCTGCAGAGCGTCGGAGGCGGGCTCCTGATCACGCCCGCGATGAACACCGTCCTGGCGCGTATCGCGCCCGCGGACGCGGGCACCGCCTCCGGCGTGCTGTCCACGTCCCAGCAGATCGGCGGCGCCTTGGGGGTCGCCGTGATCGGCGCGGTGTTCTTCACCGTTCTCGGCCACCCCACCGGTGACCCGGCCGAGGCGGCCGGCCACGCCCTCGCCGTGGCCTCCCTCGCGACTATGACCGCGGCCATCGCCGCGGCGGTGCTGGTCCGCCTGCTGCCCGCCGGCCGGCCCGGCTGACGGGGGAGGCGAGGAGGCGAGCGCCGGGAACAGAACCCGGCGTACCGCCCTCCCGCTCAGACGCCGAGGGCGCGGCTGTACGGGGACGAGTCCGGGGACGGGGATGCGGCGGGGGCCGGGGAGAGGCCGAGGAGGCGGGCGGCCGTCGATGTCGCATCTCGGGTGAACAGGGCACAGGCGAGCAGGAGGGGCAGCTGACCCGGGGACGGGACCGGCGATGTGCCGGATGTGGGTCGTTCGAGTTCACCATGCATGAGGGAAGCGTCGCCGGTGGCGACAGAGAGGTGACCGAGCACCGCTAGACGAGCGGCCCGCCCGCACCGCGGGCTTGCCGGCACCGGTGGGCCCCGTGCGGGACCACGACTCCGGGGCCGGCGGATGCTCCCCGATCCGCGCCGCCGGTTCCCGCGGCGAGGCCGTCCGTCACGTCGTCACGAGATCGACATGCCGCCGTCGATGGACAGCACCTGACCGGTCATGTAGTCGGCGTCCAGCAGCAGTTCGACGCCGCGGGCCACCTCGTCGGGCGTGCCCATGCGGCCGAACGCGGTCCGGGCCAGGAGCGCGGCGCCGACCTCGGGCGGCACGTCCTCGGTGAGCGGGGTCGCCATGAGCCCGGGCGACAGCGCGTTGACGGTCACCTTGTACCGCCCGCACTCCAGGGCCAGGCTCCGGGTCATCCCGATGACGCCGGCCTTGGCCGCCGAGTACGCCGTCTGGCCCCGGCTGCCGAGGAGTCCGGCGGGCGAGACGACGTTGATGATGCGTCCCCAGCGGGCCCGCACCATGTCCGGGAGCGCCGCCCGGCAGGTGTGGAAGGTGCCGATCAGATTGACGGCGATGGTCTGCGTCCAGTCGTCGACGGACTGGGTGACCAGGAGACCGTCCCGGCGGATCGCGCCCGCGTTGACGAGCACGCCGATGCCGCCCAGTTCGGCGCGCACCCGGTCCATCATGTCCTGTGTGGCAGCCCAGTCGGCGACATCCGCCTGGACGACGGTGCTCGGCCCGCCGAGTTCGGCAGCGACCTCGCGGGCCCGGTCCTCCCCGGTGGCGTAGTGCAACGCCAGGCGGTAGCCACGGCGGTCGAGAAGACGTGCCACCGCTGCGCCGAGGGCCCCCGACGCGCCGGTGACGAGGGCGACGCGCCCGTCGGTGCCAGACGCGGCCATCAGACCCGCGCTCCGGTACGGGCGCCGGCCGGACATGCCTTCTGTGCAGGCCGACGGTCGAGGATCTGCGTCCGGTGGAAAGCCATCACACCACTCCGAGATGCACGGGGGACGGAAGGGGGTGACAGACCGCGAGAGGCCGGGCCAACGTCACACCCAGGACGGTTGAACAAGGCGGGCACCGGCCCGTGTTCGGGTCAGTGGTGTCGGCGCGGGAGGGGCACGGGACCTCCGGGCGAGGTGTCACCTTCCGCAGGCTCCGCCTCGCCCGGAGGTCCCGTGCCCTTGCGGAACGCGCCGCTGTCAGGCCGGCGCCTGTGGGCGGGCTCCGCCGGTTCCGCTACGCGTCGACGGCCGACTCGTCGGTGGCGTCCGCGACGAACGCCTCGGCCGCCGCCGCGTCGACACCCAGCGCGGACAGCACTCCGGAGCCGTTCTCCTCCTCCAGCAGCGCCAGCAGGACATGGCCGGTGCCGACCGTGTCCTCGTCCAGGCGCAGCGCCACCCGCGACGCCAGTTCGAGCGCCTTCTTCGCGTGGGTGTCGAAGGGAATCAGCGCCGGGTCGGCGTCGCTGCGCGCCGGCAGGGTCGCCACGAGCGTGTCCCGCGCCCGGCCGAGGTCCACGCCCTGGCCGCGCAGGGCGTCGGCCGCGGTGCCGTCGGTGGCGAGCAGACCGAGGACGAGATGGGCGGGGACGATCTCGGCGTTGCCGGCCTGCTTGGCCTCGTTCATGCCGGCGATGACGGCGCTGCGTGCCGCCTGGGAGAACTTCTCGAAGGCGTTCGACGGCTTGGCCTCGGGCTTGCCGACGAACCGCTTCTGGGCTGCCTGCCGGGTGACGCCCATGCTGCGGCCGATGTCGGTCCAGGAGGCGCCGGAGCGACGGGCCTGGTCGACGAAGTGACCGATGAGATGGTCGGCGATCTCGCCGATGTGGTCCGCCAGTTGGACCGCGCCGGCCAGCTGGTCGAGGGCGTCGGTGTGCTTTTCGGTGATCGCCGTGATCAGCTCGTCGAGCCTGACCGGCGGAGTCGTCTGCATCATGGTGTCAACCTTAGGTTGTCAGTCCTTCACTGTCAACCTCAGGTTGTCACCTCCTCTCGGGTAGCTCTCGCAGCGGGAAGCCGACCGCCTCGGCGACGGCCCGGCCGCCGCACCCGCTGGGGGACACGGGTGCGGCGGCCGGGAGTCCTGCCAGGCGACCGGGGAGTCCTGGCAGGTGACCGGGGAGTCCTACCAGGTGACCGGCATTTCAGCCGGACCGAACGCCTGGATGGAGTGGTACTTGTACGTGAGTTCCGCCTCGGGCACGGCCAGCGCGAGCGTCGGGGCCCGCTCGAACAGCGTCTGGTAGACGATCTCCAGCAGCTCCGGCACCAAGCGGTCCGCCGGGCACTTGTGCGGCCCGTGCCCGAACGCCATGTGCCGGGCGGGCTTTTCCCGCATGAGGTCGAGCCGATGGGGATACGGGCACACCGACGGGTCGCGGTTGACGGGCAGCGTCGGCACTGCCAGGCCGTCGCCGGCCCTGACCCACGTATCGCCGATGAGCACGTCCTCCGTGGCCAGCCGCATGGGGGTGCCGTCGTTGACGGAGAAGTACCGGAGCATCTCGTCCACCGCGACCGCCATCCGGTCCGGCTGGGCAAGCAGCGTCGCCCGCTCCTGCGGGTGGGTCAGCAGGGTGAGGACGCCCAGCGAGATCATCGTGGACACCGAGTTGTGGATGCCCTGGGCGTTGGAGAGCAGCAGGGGCGCGAGTTCGTACCAGTCGACCTCGCCGTGCTTCTCCTGCTCCTGCACGATCAGGCGGCTCATCATGTCGTCGCCGAGATGGCGGGCCTTTTCCTTCAGGACGTCTTCCGCGTGCTGGTTCAGACGCGCGGCCGCTTCCTTCTCCTCGGCCTCGGTGGAGGTGCCCAGCAGCAGCTTCCAGACGTTGTCCCGCATCGTCCGCAGCTCGGCCGCGGGGACACCGAGGAACATCTCCTGCAGCCGCCAGGCGATGGGGAACGACAGCTCCGCCACCATGTCGACCGGTTTCGTCTCCTGCCCCAGCATCGCGTCGACGATCTCCTCGGTGGCGACCCGCAGACGCGGCAGCAGGCGGGCGAGCCCTGCCGGGGAGAATTCCTGGATGATCGACTTCTTCTTCTCCAGGTGCTCCGGACCGTCCAGATTGATCATGAACGGTGCGCAGTACTTCAACTTCTTCAGCGAGTTGGGTGTCAGCTTCGGAAAGCGGTCGTCCGTCTTGTCCGAGCTGAACCGCGGGTCGGAGAGCACGATCCGGGCGTATTCGGGCCGCACCACCATCCACACCAGTTTGCCGGTGGGCAGTTGCACCTGGCCGATGCCTCGTTCTCGCAGCGTCTCGTACTCGGCCGGCAGGACGCCGGGGAGCTGCCGTCGAATGGGGTGGGTCGGGAGCGTGGTCATGCGGACACCTCTGCAGCCCAGTGGTAGAAACGGGTGGCCAACGAATTGCCTTCCGGGTCGTACGGGGGAATGACCTGTGTGAGGTCGTCGACGAGCTGGAGGAAGCGGGGGTCCCCCTCCGTCCACACCTCGCTGATCACCTTGATGCTGTCGGGTTCGGCGAAGTCCTGGATGTGCAGGTAGACACCACGCCACAGACAGAGCTGGCGGCGCAGCGTACCCATCTTGTGCGGGATGTCGGTCGCGTCCGACTCCGCGAACAGCCGCGACACCTCGGGGATGTGTTCCTGCCGCTGCCTGTTGACGATCACCGCGCTGTACGCCTGCTCCACCTTGTCCAGACGCTCGGCCGGCCACAGGTAGAAGCGCTCGACCCTCGACTGGTCGTGCGGGCCGTCCCAGTCCTTTGCCGCGGCATAGTCGCCGAAGTAGGCCGACAGGCGCTCGTCCAGCCGCGTGCAGCGGGGGTCGGTGGTGAGGATGCGGTACGCCTCGTCCGGGTCGTCGACGTCCCAGTCCTGCATATGCACGTAGAGATCGCTGTAGTGGAAGACCTGTCTGCGGCGCAGCCGGGGCAGTTCGGATGCGACCTCGCCGTCGAACTCCCGCAGGATCCGGGTCACGTCGGCGGCGTTGGCACTGTCGAACGTGCCGACAGTGATGATGCTCGGCATATGCGCTCCTCACGGTAGGCGGGTCGGGACCGTTGCCGCCCCGCGGGCCTTCGCCGGGTGCGTCTCCAGGTCGCCGCAAGCCTGGGCCCGCGCCTTCGACGCCGGATCGACGCCGGATCAACGGCCGGGGCCCGTGGCGAGGGGCCGCGCGGCGATCTCGAAGGGTCCTCGAAGCGAGGTCGATCGGTGACGGACATCGTCGGGCCGACGGTTCCAGACGCTACGACGCTTGTGAGGTGTCTTGTCGTGTCGAGTACGCAGCAGCACGTCGACCGCGGGGTGGTCATCGACGCCGACCTGGGGACGGTGTTCGATCTGGTCGCGGACGTCGCCGGTTGGCCGCAGTTCCATCGGTCCGCCGTGCACGCGGAAGTGGTCCACACCAACGAGAAGGGGGAGTTGGTCCAGTACTGGGAGCTGGCCGGTGATTCCGCCGTCCGCACCTGGAAGACCGTGCGCCGCACGGACCGGCCGGGGCGCCGCATCACGTTCACGCACTGGGAAGCCGAAACCCCTGCCACCGAGATCCGCGGCGAGTGGGTGTTCGCCGAACTCGGGCCGGAGCGGACCCAGGTGGAGCTGCATCACCATGTCGGCGCACCGGCCGGCGCCGATCTCGGCCCCCTGCTCGACAGGATCGGCCGGGACAGCGAGGATCACCTCGCCACGCTGCGCGACACCGCGGAACGACGTGCCGAACTGGACGAGCTGGTGGTGTCCTTCACCGACCCGCTGTTCATCGCCGGTTCCGTCGAGGACGCCTACGACTACCTCTACCGGGCGGACCTGTGGCCCGAGCGCATCCCTCACGTGGTGGGGCTCTCCATGACCGAGGACGTGCCGAACGTCCAGTTCTTCGACATGGACACCAAGGGGCCGGACGGCAGTACGCACACCGTCCGTTCGGTGCGGATCTGCCTGCCGTCCCGTCTGATCGTGTACAAGCAGATCTCGCTGCCCGCCATGCTCGACGCGCACACGGGCCACTGGCGGTTCACCGAGACGCGGGAAGGCGTCGTCGCCGAGGCCCGGCACACCAGCACGATCAAGCGCTCGGCGCTGTCCCAGCTCGGCGGCGCGACGACGATCGATGAGGCGCGCCGGTACCTGCGGCGCCTGCTCAGCGGCAACAGCATGAGCAACCTCCGCCTCGCCAAGGCGTTCGCGGAGGAACGCGCCGGCTTCCCGACGGACAACAGCTGAGCGAGGAGGGATCATGACCGAGGGAACGACCGCCAGAGGCGGGGGGCTGTGGGCAGCCGCGGATCTGCTGACACCGATGGCAGTCCGGGTGGCGGCGACCTTGCGGCTGGCCGACCACATCGCCGCGGGCACCCGGACGACCGAGGCGCTGGCCGAGGCCGTCCATGCCGACCAGGACGCACTGGGACGCCTGATGGACCATCTGGTGACCGCCGGCGTGCTGTCGAGCACGGGACCTGCCACCTACGACCTGACGACCATGGGCCGCTACCTCTGTGAGGGCGAGCCCGAAGGGATGCGTTCCCTGCTCGACATCGAAGGAGCCCTGGGTCACGCCGAGTTGAGTCTCGTCCATCTGCTGCATACGGTCCGCACCGGCGAGCCGGCGTTCCCGCAGCAGTACGGCATACCGTTCTGGGAGGACCTGTCGGCCGACGACGAGCGCGCCGAGTCGTTCGACGCGCTGATGGGCGCCAGGCTCGCGGCGCACGCGCCCGCCGTGGCCGAGGCATACCCGTGGGGAGCCCTCCGGCATGTCGTCGACGTCGGCGGCGGCGACGGCAGCATGCTGATCACCATCCTGGGGACCCATCCCGACCTGCGCGGCACGGTCGTCGACCTGCCCGGACCGGTGCGGCGTGCCGCGAAGGCCATCGCCGCGGCGGGTCTCGACCACCGGGCCGACGCCGTGGCCGGCAGCTTCTTCGACGCTCTGCCCGCCGGAGCGGACGGCTATCTGCTGTCGAGCATCCTGCACAACTGGGACGACGCGTCGGCCGCCCGCATCCTGCGCCGGTGCGCCGACGCGGCGTCGACGACCGGACGGGTGCTCGTCGTGGACTACTTCGACGACCGGAGCGTGCAGACGGAGGGCGACCTGCGGATGCTCGGCTACTTCGGCGGCCGGCAGCACACCCTGGAACAGCTGGGTGAACTGGCGGGAACCGTCGGCCTTCGGATCGCCTCGGTCACGCCCGCCGGCCGCTACTCCGTCGTCGAGCTGCGTGCGCCCAGCTGAGTGACGCGCCTGTCGAAGGCGGACCGGGGTCGGTGCGTCTACTCGGCCGGGCGCGATCCGTCGCGCTCGGCGCCCGCCGAGAACCGGGCCTCGACTCCGTCGAGGATGATCGCCAGCCCCTTCTCGAACCGGTCGTCGGCCTCACTGATCTCGGACGCCTGGACCATCTTGCTGAGATACGGGAACTCCCCTGTCGCCAGCAGGGACGTGAGGTACGGCTCCATCCGCAGCCGCCAGGCGTGACGGTCGACGCCGGACTCGTCCGCGGCCGCCCGCTCGGTCAACTCGGCCTGCACCGCGCCGCTGACCCAGGAGTGGATCAGGCTGAGTACCTCGACCGTGTCGTCGATGCTCAGACCGCAGCCGCCGAGAAGGGCCAGATCGCGTTCCATACCGCGCATCAGATTGGGGCCCATGATCGGACGGGTGGCGAGGAGCGGAGCGAGCCAGGGGTGCCGCAGGAAGATCTGCCGACGGCGGCGCGCCAACGTCGTCAGATCCGCGCGCAGATCGCCGGTGGACTCCTGCGGCTCGAAGCCGGTCGCCTCGTCGATCATCACCGTGTACAGGTCTTCCTTGGTCGGAAGATACCGGTAGAGGGTCATGGCGCCGGTGCCGAGTCTCTTGGCGATGTTCCGCACCGACGCGGCTTCGATGCCTTCCGAGTCCGCGATCTCGATGGCCACCGCGGCGATCTGCCTACGACTGTGCGTCGGCGCCGGGCCGCGCGCGGGCTTTTCCGGTCGCATCCAGATGATCTGTTTCGAGTCCGCCACGGCAGCCATCCTACGCGTCCGACGCCACTTGCGTACGGCGTACTCAGTTAGTTAGGTTCAACCGCGTACGCCGTACTCGGTTAGGGGTTGATGCATGGAAGACGCGATCATGTACGCCGAGGATCTGAGGAAGCGGTTCGGGCGCGTCGACGCGCTGGACGGCTTGGACCTGGCGGTGCCGTCGCACGGTGTCTACGGCCTGCTCGGCCCGGACGGCGCGGGCAAGAGCACCACCGTGCGGATCCTGAGCACCCTGACCAGGCCCAGCGGCGGGCAGGCCGCGGTCGCCGGATTCGATGTGGTCCGGGAGCCGGAGGAAGTGCGGAAGGTGATCGGACTGGCCGGCCAGGACGCCTCGCTCGACGACGGACTGACGGGCCGTGAGAATCTGCGGATCTTCGGCCGTCTGTCACGGCTGGGCGTGCGCGGCGCCCGGCGGCGCGCGGACGAACTGCTGGAGCGCTTCGGCCTCGCCCACGCGGGCGATCAGCTGGTCGGCACCTACTCCCGAGGCATGCGGCGCCGCCTCCACCTGATCGCCGGCCTGGTACGCGCTCCCCTGGTGCTCCTCCTCGACGAGCCGACCACCGGGCTCGACCCCCGAAGTCGCCGCGAGATCTGGCAGAGCGTCCGCCAACTGGTGGCCGACGGCACCACCGTCCTGCTCACCACCCAGCATCTGGAGGAGGTGGACCACCTCGCCTCGGCGGTCGGTGTGATCGACCGCGGCCAGCTCATCGCCGAAGGCAGTCCGGCCCAGCTCAAATCCCTGATCGGCAGTCATATCGACGTCGTGGTGGAATCCACGGACCATCTCCCCCACGCCATGGCGTCACTGGAACGGCTCACCGGTCGGCGCCCGGAGGCGGACGGCCCGCACATCGTGGTCGCCGCGGTCGATCGCGTGCCGCCCCTGCCGCAGATCGTCCGTGAACTCGACGCGTCCGGCGCGGTGGTCCGCGGCGTCGGCATCCGCGAGCCGAGCCTGGAGGATGTCTTCCTGTCCCTGACCGGACAGCACATCGCCTCGACGACGCCGGTCGCGGCGCCGGAGGCAGTGGCATGAACCTCCTGGCCGACGGCTGGACGCTGACCCAGCGCAAGCTCCTCCGGCTGCGGCACGAGCCCGGCACCTTGCTCGGCATGCTGATGATGCCGACCCTGTTCGTGGTGCTGTTCGGATGGGTGCTGGGCAGTGCGATCGGCGTGCCGGGCGCCTCGAACTACCCCGAGTACATGATGCCGGGGCTGTTCGTGACGACCACCGGGACCGCGCTGTCCACGGCCATGGTGGAGGTGGCGGCGGACCGGGCGCGCGGGATGCTGGAGCGCCTGCGGTCCTTGCCCGCCCATCGGCTGTCCGTCCCCCTCGGCCACAGCGGCGCGGAGGGGATCGTCGGGGCGTACGGCCTGGCGGTGCTGATGGTGTACGGGCTCGCCGTCGGCTGGCGGCCGCACCACGGCGCCCTGCCGACGCTGGCCGGCATCGGCCTGCTGCTGCTGTTCCGTTACACCTTGGCGTGGGTCGGCACCTACCTCGGACTGGTGGTGCGTTCGGCGCGGACCGCGGCCGGCCTGGCGCCGCTGCCCCTGCTCCTCACCCTGGTGTCCAACGCGTTCGTGCCCACCGACCGGATGCCGGTCTGGCCACGGGTGATCTGCGAGTGGAACCCGTTCAGCTGCACGGCGACGGCGGCGCGGACGTTGTTCGGCAACCCCGGCGCTCCCGCACCGGGCGCCGCCTGGCCGCTCACCCACCCGGTCACCGCGAGCCTGCTGTGGGCCGGCCTGCTGCTGGTGGTCTTCGTGCCGCTGTCGGCACACCGCTTCGCCCGCGCCGGACTGTAGGTCCGTCCGCACAGCCACACGTCCAAGTCCGCGGCAGTCAGCCGCGGGCGTCTCACACTCGGATTCGGAGGGACAAGCATGCGTGTCGTGATCGTCGGAGGTGGCACGGTCGGGCTGTGCACCGCCGTCTTCCTCGCCCGGCAGGGAGTCTCGGTTCATGTGCTGGAGCGCCGGGCACAGGTCAACGACCACCCGAGGGCGTTCGGCATCACCGACCGGTCGGCGGAGATCCTGCGCGAGGCCGGCGTCGAGATCGAGACGGAGAATCTCGTCAGGGGTCTGATGACGGGGTCGAGCCTGGCCGAACTGACTACGGTCACCTCCAAGTTCGAGCCGCCGGAGATCGGCCCGGCGAAGCTGGGCAGCTGCCCGCAGGACCGCGTCGACCGGGCTGCGCTGGCGCGGCTGCGGGAGCTGGGCGGCCGGGTCGACTTCGGCAGCGAGGTGGTCGCCGTTACCGACGGCGGCGTCACCACGGCGGACGGCAGGACCGTCACGGGTGACTATGTGATCGCCGCGGACGGAGTGCGCAGCCGCGTCCGGGAGTTGCTCGGCATCGGGGTGAGCGGCCCGGGGGCGATCGGCACCTCCCACATGCTCAACGTGCTGTTCCGCGCGGAGCTGCCGACGCCGCCGTTCTCCATGACGTTCCTGCGCAACGAGCGGGCGTCCGGCATCCTGCTCAAGGTCGACGACACCGGCCGCTGGGTCTTCCACATACCGAACGGCGATCCGAGCACCCCCGTCGAGCAGATCCAGCAGCAGATCCGGGACGCCACCGGGGTCACCGGCATCGAGCCGGAGATCATCAGCATGCTGCCCTGGTCGTCGACGGCACGGGTGGCCGACAGGTTCCGGCAGGGCAACGTCTTCCTCGTCGGCGACGCGGCCCATGTGGTGCCGCCGGTCGGCGGCCTCGGACTCAACGTGGGGATCGCCGACGGCCACAACCTGGCATGGAAACTGGCCGCCGGTGGGGACGCCCTGCTCGACACCTACGAGGCCGAGCGCCGGCCGGTCGCGCTGTTCACCATGCAACAGACCGTGCTCCGCGCCAAGAACCGGGATCTGCACTGGGACAACGACGCGAGCCGGGCCGCCGACCGGGCGGCCGTCGGCATGGCCGGCATCATGATCCCCGTGATCGGTTACCGGTACGACTCACCCGCGGTGATCGACCCCGAACCGCTGACGGACATGGAGAACCTCGCGCTCGACGGAGCGCCGGGCAGCCGGCTGCCGCACCGCTGGCTGCCGGACGGACGGTCCACCGTCGACCTGGTGGACGGCTTCACACTGATCACCGGGACGGCAGCCGACCACTGGCTGGACGCCGCCCGCGCCCTGGGCATCACGGCTCACGCGGTCGAAGGGTGGGCCGAGGCCGCCGGCATCAAGGAGGACGGCGCTGTGCTCGTGCGTCCCGACGGCTTCGTCGGCTGGCGTACGGTCACCACGCGGGACGCGGCAGCGACCGGCACACAGCGGCTGCGGGACGTACTCGACCGGATCCTGTGCCGCCGGCAGCAGGGAACCTGACACCACATCCGCACATCGGGCATGCGGTCGGCGCCGACGAGGTCGGTGCCGGCCGCATGCTGCTGTCGTGGCCGACGCGTGCGCCCTGGGTCGAACCACACACGAACTCGCCTCGAAGCGATCCCGCGAACATCGCACCGTCATTTCTTGACCCCTCGAAAACAGAGACAGATGCCGAGCGTCACCACCGTCCAGCTCGACCATCTGAAAAATTCCACGCTTTCCCACAGCAGAGGAGGCGGACGATGGATTTCGGCGAGGATCCTTATCCCCAGTACGCCTGGCTACGTGAGCAGGAGCCGGTCCGGCAGGTGATGGAAGGCCGGGGCCTTTACGGAGTGCTGGTGACCCGGTACGAAGACGTGCGGCGGTTGCTGTCCGATCCCAGAATGAGCAAGGACCCGCGCAACGCACCACTGGACTGGCAGGAAGCGGGCAAGGGCCGTCCGCTGGAGGACCGGACCGGCCTCGGGACCCATCTGCTCACCACCGACGCGCCCGAACACACCCGGCTGCGCCGGCTGGTCTCCACCGCCTTCACCGCCCGTCGTGTCGAGGGCCTGCGCGGCCAGGTGCAGCAGATCACGGACGGGCTGCTCGACGAGATCGTGCCGAGAGGACGCGTCGACCTGGTCACCGAGTTCGCCTTCCCGCTGGCCATCACGGTCATCTGCGAGCTGCTGGGAGTGCCCTCGGCGGACCAGGACGTGTTCCGCCGCTGGACGAAGGACTTCCGCCGGTGGACGAACACCACGGGCGCCGCACAGGCCGGCAGCGACGACGCCCGGCCGGTCGGGCTGCGTGACCTCCTGGAGTACCTCACCGAGCTGGTCGCGAAGCGCCGTGAGGAGCCGGCCGACGGCCTGGTCGACGCGCTGATCGCGGCGCGGGACGACGGCGACCGGCTCGATGAGACCGAACTGCTGTCGATGATGGCCCTGCTGCTGGTCGGGGGCTTCGAGACCACCGTCAATCTCATCGGCAACGGCACGCTCGCCCTGCTGCGCCACCCCGACCAGCTCGCCGTGCTGCGCGAGCGACCGGAGCTGGTGGATGCGGCCCTGGAGGAGATGCTCCGCTACGACGGGTCCTTCGAGACGGCGACATGGCGGTTCCCCCTGGAGCCCATAGAGGTCGCGGGCACCCGCATCGAGAAGGGCTATCCGGTGCTCCTGTCGCTGGCCTCGGCCAACCGGGACCAGGACAAGTTCAAGGAACCGGACGTTTTCGACGTCACCCGCTCGGACAACGGGCACGTGGCGTTCGGGCGGGGTGCGCACTTCTGCCTCGGCGCTCCGCTGGCCAGGCTGGAGGGCCGGATCGCGTTCGACGGGCTGCTGCGCAGGCTGCCCGGTCTCGCACTGGCCGTGCCGCCCGAGCAACTGCGCTGGCAGCGAAGCCTCACGATCCGCGGACTGGAATCACTTCCGGTCACCTTCGATGCCTGAAACCGGCATCGAAGGATTCCCCTCACTCGCCATCGACGAAGGGCCCGGAAAAGGCTCCGCGTCCATGGCCACCCATCTCGCGGAAACCAAGCCTTCTGGCCGCTATCAGGAAAGAGATACACATGCCGATTACTGCCTCCAGCGTGCGTTCGGTGAGGGCACGATGAATCGCCGGATCGCCATCACCGGCATAGGCGTACGCGCCCCGGGGGGTGCCAACGCCAAGGAGTTCTGGGAACTGCTCTCGTCCGGCACCTCGGCCATTCGCACCATCTCGCTGTTCGACGCGTCAGGATGCCGCTCCCGGATCGCGGGTGAATGCGACTTCGACCCGGTCGCGGAGGGCCTGTCCGCCCAGGAGATCCGGCGGATGGATCGCAGCGCACAGCTCGCCGTCGCCGCGACCAGGGAAGCGGTCGCGGACGCCGGCCTCGACATGGAGAAGACCGACCCGCATCGCACCGGGGTCACGGTCGGCAGCGCCATCGGCGGCACGATGAGCCTGGACCGGGAGTACAACGTCCTCTCCGACGGCGGCCGCAAGTGGCTCCTCGACCACGAGTACGCGGTGCCCCACATGTACAACTACCTCGTCCCGACGTCGATCGCCGCCGACGTGGCCTGGACGGCCGGAGCGGAAGGCCCCGTGTCGCTGGTGTCCACCGGCTGCACCGCGGGCATCGAGTCGGTGGCCCACGCGGCGCAGCTGATTCGCGAAGGTTCCGCCGATGTGATGCTGGCCGGCGGCTCGGACGCGTCCATCTCACCGATCTGCGTCGCCTGCTTCGACGCGATCAAGGCGACGACGCCTCGTAACGACGAGCCGGAGACCGCGTCCCGGCCGTTCGACCGCACCCGCAACGGGTTCGTGCTCGCCGAAGGCAGTGCGATGCTGGTGCTGGAGGAGCTGAACCACGCCCTGGACCGCGGCGCGCACATCTACGCCGAGATCGGCGGGTGGAGCGTGCGCACGAACGCCTACCACATGACCGGGCTCCGGGCGGAGGGCCCCGAACTGGCCCAGGCCATCGAGGTGGCGCTGCGGATGGCCCAGCGCGTGCCCGAGCAGGTGGACTACGTGAACGCGCACGGCTCCGGGACGAAACAGAACGACAGCCATGAGACCGATGCGTTCAAGCGCAGCCTCGGCGACCACGCGTACCGGACGCCGGTGAGTTCCATCAAGTCCATGATCGGACACTCGTTGGGCGCGATCGGCTCGATCGAGATCGCGGCATGCGCGCTGGCCATCGAGGCCGGTCTGATTCCGCCGACGGCCAATCTGCACGAACCCGACCCGGAGTTGGGCCTCGACTTCGTGCCGCTGACCGCCCGGCCGGCGGATCTGCGCACGGTGCTCAAGGTCGGCAGCGGGTTCGGTGGTTTCCAGAGCGCCATGGTGCTGACCAAGAGGGGTTCCGATGACTAGGCCCATCCCGGCGCGTGACACCAGCACCGCGCCGGCGTCCCGTCGCGCGGTGATCACCGGTCTCGGGGTGGTCGCGCCGAACGGGTTCGACACCGACGCATACTGGGACGCCGTACTGCACGGGCGCGGAGGCATCGACCGGATCACCCGCTTCGATCCGGCGCAGTACCCGGCGACCCTCGCGGGCGAAGTGCCCGACTACGACGTCCGCGCGTACATACCGGGCCGGCTGGTGCCGCAGACCGACCAGGCCACCCGGCTGGTGCTGATCGCGACGGACGCGGCGGTCAAGGACTCGGCCCTTGAGCCGGACACCGTCGCCGAGGACGAGGTCGGCATCGTCACCGGCCTGTCCACCGGCGGGCTCGAGTACAGCCAGCGGGAGCTGGAGAAGCTGTGGCGCCTGGGCAGCAACCATGTCAGTGCCTATCTCTCGTTCTCCTGGTTCTACGCGGTGAACACGGGGCAGATCTCCATCCGGCACGGGCTGCACGGCCCCGGCGGGGTCCTGACCGGCAACACCAGCGGACTCGACGCCATCGCCCAGGCCCGCCGGTACGTGGGCGAGGGCCTGCCGGTGGTGATGTGCGGTGCGGTGGAGAGTGCGATGTGTCCGCTCGGGTGGACGATCGAGTTGACCACCGGGCAGCTGAGCACCGTGGCCGACCGGACGCGGGCCTATCTGCCGTTCGACACCGCGGCGTCGGGGTATGTGCCGGGTGAAGGCGGCGCCATGGTCGTCGTCGAGGAAGCCGGCCGTGCGAGCGCACGAGGGGTTCGCCCGTACGGCGAGATCGCCGGGTACGCCAGCACCTTCGATCCGCGGCCCGGTTCGGGACGGGAGCCCGGACTGCGCCGGGCGATCGAGTCCGCGCTCTCGGACGCCGGTGTGAGGCCGGCCGACGTCGACGTGGTGTTCGCGGACGCGGCCGGGGTCGACGAGCTCGACCGTGCCGAAGCCGCCGCGATCACGGGTGTGTTCGGGCCCCGAGCCGTTCCGGTGACCGCGCCGAAGACGATGACCGGCCGGCTGTACTCCGGTGGCCCGGCGCTCGATGTGGCCACCGCGTCGCTGAGCATGCGGCACGGCGTCATTCCGCCCATGATCAATGTGACCAGCCCCGTCCGGTCCGATCAGCTCGATCTCGTCCTCGGCCGGCCGCGGGAGACGACCGTGTCCACCGCCTTGGTCCTGGCCCGCAGCGGCGGCATCAATTCCGCGATGGTCCTGACGGCGGCGTAGCGGCGGCCGCCGGGGCCCTGGCCGACGCCATGCGTACGGGGCAGTCGTCGGGTGACGGCTGCCCCGTACGGCATCGGCCCGGAAGAGGGCACCGGGCCGCGCCGGGTCCCATCGGCCGGGCACCGTCCGGCTCCATCGGCCCGGCATCGCCCGGCTCCATCGGCCCGGCGACGCCCGGCTCATGGCCTGGCGACGATCTCCACGATGCCGACCGTCCAGGTGAAGCCCGCGCCGACGCCGGCCAGCAGGCACAACTGACCGGGCTCGAGGGCACCCTCGGAGACGAGGTGGGCCAGCCCCGCGAACTGGTCGCCCGCGCCGAGGTGGCCGACCTGCCGGCCCCAGGACCAGGTGGACCGCTGGGGGTCGATGCCGAACGGGTCGAAGTACTGCGCCCGCATCCGGGTGCGGCCCAGGTTCGGCAACACATACCAGTCGATCTCGCTGAATTTCACGTCCGCTTGGGCGCAAGCCCGGTCGAACGCCTCCCGTTGGCCCGCTTGGATGCGGTCGAGCAGGGCCACCACGCCGAGCTCGCGCACCAGGGAGTCGCTGTTCAGGTCGACCGGCGATCCTGCGGCCAGGGGCGCGTCGCTGAACCGCTCACCGCGGCCGCCGTGCTCCAGTCCGGAGTCGGACACCGACACCAGCGCGCGGAGCCTGGCGAACCCCGTGCGGGTGGACAGGACCACGGCGGTGCCGCCGTCGCCGCAGATCGTGCTCGGATCGCTGTGCCAGCGGTCGAAGCCGGGCAGGCTGAACCGGTCGGCTGTGGTGATCAGGGCGGTCGGCCGGTTGCCGGCCCTCAGATAGCCGGCCGCGAGCTCCAGGGCCATCATGCCGCCGTTGGACATCTGGCGGACCTCGACGGCCGGGCACGAGCCTCCGCCGGAGAACCGCTGGATGTACGAGGCCGCCGGCCACATGTCGTGGCCCTGGTGGTAGGCGCAGGCGTGCAGCAGCAGGTGCAGGTCCTTCGACTCGACCTCGGCGCGTTCGAGTGCGTCCCGTGCCGCGAGCACCGCCATTTCGGGCGCCGACCTGTCCGCCGAGACACACACCGATTCGATACCGGTGTTCCAGACCCGTGCCCGGTCGGCGAGGCCGGCGTGTTCCGCCTCGTCGAGTGTCATGCGCTCGGGCAGCCACGAACTCGCGGCGGCGATATACATGTCGTCGCTCATCTTCGTCCTCCTACGGAATGGGGCGGATACCCGCATCGGTCATGCTCGGCAGGCCCGGCGGAGGTTCGTTCGAGGCCCAGGCGAGGCCATCGGCCCGAATGATCAGGAATCGTCGTCGATCGGAACTCGATCGGGTGTCGAAGCCTCCCGGCAAGGGTGGTTCCGAGGTCACGAGACGAAAGGGGAAACACATGGCGACATTCACTCAGGCGGACCTGGTGGGTTACATACGCCAGGCCGCGGGCGAGGACGACGCGTTCGACCTGGACGGCGACATCGCCGAGATCACGTTTTCCGACCTGGGCTATGACTCGGTGGCGATGGTGGAGATCACGCTTCTCGTCGAGCGTGGGCTCGGAATAAGCCTGCCGGAAGACGACCGGGCGAGTAAGAACGCGACACCCAAGGAGTTCATCGGGCTGGTCAACGAGTTGCTGCCCGCGTCGATCTAGCCGTGGGCCCGGTGGCGCGGACGGCTCAACAAGGAGAATGTCCATGTACAACACAGAGCACGAGCAACGCTTCGACAATGACGCGCCGGCAGCGCCCGAGCAACTGAGTCTGCTGTCCGAGATCCTCAATCGGGAGACATTCGGCGTCCTGGGCGAAGAAGTACGTGTCGGCCATGGCTGGCGCTGCTGGGACGTGGGCGCCGGGGACGGCTCGGTGGCCCGCTGGCTGGCCGCAAGAGTGGGTGTGTCCGGACATGTGGTGGCGAGCGACCTCAAACCGCAGCATGTGCCCGAACATCCGCGGATCGAGGCGATCCGCCATGACCTCACCCGTGATCCGTGGCCGGAGCCGGAGTTCGACCTCATTCACGCGCGGCTGGTGCTGATGCACCTGGCCGACAACGAGGCCATCGCGGCAAAGCTGGCCGCACATCTGCGGCCGGGCGGTGCGCTGGTGCTTACCGACTGGTACTGCGCATGCGCCGACGAGGGCATCATCAAATCCCCCGTCGACGAATACACGGAGCGAATCTTCCAGGAATACCACGACGGCGTTCATAAACTCGCCGGGCAGACCGGTATGGACTTCCACTGGGCGTCGCGTACACCGGACGTGCTCTCCGCCGCCGGCTATCGGGACATCACGGTGCGGGACTACCGGGCACCGGGAGCGGGCGGCACACCGACAGCGCGGCTCGCCCTGCTGCACAGCAGCATGCTGGAGTCCTTCCTGCTCAGCCACACCGCCCTGACCGCCGCCGACCTCGCCGCGATCCGGCGGACGCTTGCGGACCCGGCATTCGAGATGGTGACGAACCACACGTACACGACCGTCGTGCGGGTACCGAAGTGAGGACGGGCAATAGGAAACGGACCGCGGCGGAAGGGCGGGCGGCGGCAGTCGCGCGATCCTCGCCTTGAGCGTCTTGACTCCGCCCGCCGCGCGTGCCCGGGCGAGCAGACAGGGCCACGGGTAAGAATTGGGTAAGCCATCGTGCATCCGGGTTTGAACTTCACCGTTCTTGCCCGGCGTTGCACGGTGGCCCCCACCTGTGAATTCTTTCACCAACCTTGTCAGATGGCAGGGCCACGGACTACCGTACGGGCGCAGGCTAGCGAACATGCGGGGGTATCAATGGCAGCTGCTGAGGCGCTATTTCCGGCGGCAATCCTGAATGTGCTTTTCGGGGTCGAGAATGCCATCCAGGACCAGGAAAGAACCTCCGTCCGAGTCCGGCGCGACGAAAGACAGGGGGCATCCGGCGCGGTTTCGGTTCATTCGGAGGCAGGCCATGCGGCCTGACCTCGCCGGTCGGCTACGGATAGTGCTCATAGACGACCACGCGCTGCTGCGCGAGGTGATGCGCGAAGCGCTCGACATGGAACCGGACATGACCGTGGTCGGCGATGCCGCCACCGGTGCAGAGGGCATCCTGCAGTGCAAGACCGAACAGCCCGATGTCGTCTTACTCGACGTGAACATTCCCGACGGGTCGGTCACCGAGGCGGTGCACGCCATCCGCTCGATATCGCCGCACAGCAGGGTCCTGATCGTCGGTATGCGTGACGACCCGGTGCTGGTGCGCCAATTGCTGGAGTGCGGTGTCCGCGGCTATCTGAACAAATCGGTGAGCCGGATCGACCTGGTGTCCAGTATCCGTGCGGTGTGCGCCGACGACATCCGCACCGTGCTGCACATATCCGCAGAGGCGCTGACCTCCATCGCCTCTGCGTCGAACGACCCGGACATGCTCACCAAACGGGAGTTGGAGGTGCTGACCCTGGTGAGCAAGGCCATGAGCAATCGGCAGATCTCGCGGCGGCTGGCCATTGCCGAGGGCACGGTCAAGCGCCATCTCGGGACCATCTTCTCGAAGCTGGGCGCCCGTTCCCGACTCGAAGCGGTCAACAAGGCGATCTCCATCGGCCTCATCCCGCGCGTCGGCTGATCCTGCGCACGAGTGCGGTGAATCCGTACGCCTAGCGCATTCAGTGAATGACGAGACCAGCGAAAGGCGGCGTGCCTTGTGTTGTCGCCGCCTTTTCCTGCTGGTCCCATCACTCAACACCAAGGGGAATTCGTAGACCATGACAAGCTTGAAGGGCAAGACGGCGCTGGTGACCGGCGGTCGGAGCGGCATCGGCTTCGGCATCGCCACCGCGTTGGTCGAGCGGGGCGCGAAGGTCGTGATCACCTCGCGTGATGAGGACAAGCTGCACAAGGCGGCCGCCGAACTCGGCGAGGAGCGGGCCATCGGTGTCGCGGGCGACGCCCACGACCCCGAGCATCGGCGGACCGCGGTGGCGACGGCCGTCGACCGGTTCGGATCGCTCGATCTGCTGGTGAACAACGTCGGCGGCACCGAGAGGATCGCCCGACGGCTGGTCGACATCGAGGTGGAGGACTACCGGCGCACGATCGACAAGAACCTGGTGACCGCGCTGACCTGGATCCAGGCAGCATGGCACGGCTGGCTCGGCGAACACGGCGGCGCCGTCGTCAACGTGTCCTCGATCGCCGCCATGCTCGCCGTTCCCGACGGCACCTCCTACGGGACGGCGAAGGCGGCGCTGAATCACTTCACCCGGCAGATGGCGAACGAACTCGCGCCCGGCGTCCGGGTGAACGCCGTCGCGGCCGGCACGGTGCTCACCGACTTCACCAGGGCGAACGTCGAGGGCCGAGAGGAAAAGGTGGTCGGCTCCATCCCGCTCAAGCGACTCGGCGAACCCGCCGATGTCGGTGCGGCCGTGGCCTTCCTCCTCTCGGAGGACGCCTCCTGGATCACCGGGCACACCCTCGTCGTCGACGGCGGTCGGCTGCTCCACAACCGCTAGCACGGCCCGATGACGGATCGGGGATCGCCGGTCGGCGATCCCCGATCCGTCATCATGCCCTCCCCGCGCGGCGGTCCCTACCGGGTGACCTGCCGCGCGCGGGACCGCTCGGACATTCCCCAGTCCGCCCAGGAGTCACGGCCGGCCAGGACCTCCTGGTGGAGTTCCCGCAGCATCTGAGAGGGCTCGAGCCCGAGTTCGGCCGACAGCGTTCTGCGCAGGTCCTGGTAGGCGATCAGCGATTCATTGCGCCGGCCGCTGGACGCCAGGGCCTTGATCAGCTGCGCGTGGTACCACTCGTTGAGCGGATCGGCCAGCAGCATGGCCTTCAGCTCGCCGACGAGCTCCCGGTGCCGGCCAGCATCGCGTCGGCCTGGATGCGCAGTTCGACGGTGTGCGCCCGCTGCTCCGTGAGATGGACGACATGCGCCTGGATCGACGGACCGGCCGTCACATCGGCGAGCGCCGGACCCGACCACAGGTCGAGCGCCTGCCGCAGCAGCCGTGCCGCCGCGGCCGGATCGCCGGCGGCGAGCGCGGTGCGCCCCTGATTCGCCAGCCGCGAGAACGCCTCCAGGTCCAGCTGGTCCGGCTCCACCCGGAGCATGTAGCCGGCGCCGCAGGTGGCGAGCACCTGCTCGACCGTGCCGTCCGGCACCCACGGCTCGAACTGGCGCCGCAGCTGGTAGATGTACGTCTGCGCGGTGGGGACGGCGCTCTTCGGCGGCTTGTCACCCCACAGTTCGTCGATGATCGCGTCGAGCATGACAACGTTGTTCGCGCACAGCAGCAGCTGCGCCAGCACACGCCGCGCCATCGGCGCGGTCGGCGTGCAGTCGCCCAGATCGTTGGTGACGGTTAGGCGGCCGAGTACCTGGAAGTGCAACACGGGCGAATGCCTCCACACGCTGATCGTTCGGGACGGGCCTCGAACCAGACTCTGCCGAGCCCCGTAGACCGCGGGCAATGCTTCGAGGCGAAGGTCCCACTCCGGTGACCGTCTCGGATCGCGCCCCCTACAACCTTCGTCGCATTGGCACGACATGAGGTTTGCGCGCGGCGGCACCGGCCCAGCCCGCCCCCCTGAGAGCAGAGTGAGAACCCGCTGTCATGACGGAGAAGTTCGTGAAAACGAGTGGTCAGGACGTTGTCGCGGTGGTCGGTCTGTCGTGCCGCCTGCCGGGCGCGAGTTCCCCCGAGGCGTACTGGGATCTGCTGTCGGCAGGCCGCGAGACCGTCGGCGAGGTTCCCGCCGACCGCGCCGCGCACATCGGCGCGCGGGTGGGCCGGGCCGGGCTGATCGACGGGGTCGCGGACTTCGACGCGGGCTTCTTCGGGGTGTCGCCACGCGAAGCCGCCGCGATGGACCCGCGGCAGCGGCTGATGCTGGAACTGGCGTGGGAAGCCCTCGAACACGCGGGCATCGACCCGTCGGCGGTACGCGGCGACCGCGCCGGAGTCTTCCTCGGGGCGATGGGCGACGACTACGCCGCGCTCCTGCGCGACCAGGGCGAGTCAGCGATCGACAGCTTCACCCTGTCCGCGCTCCAGCGCGGCATCCTCGCCAACCGCATCTCCTACTTCCTGGGACTGTCCGGCCCCAGCGTGGTCGTGGACTCGGCCCAGTCCTCGGCTCTGGTCGCCGTGCACCAGGCGTACGAGAGTGTGCGCCGCGGCGAGTCGGCATGGGCGCTGGCGGGCGGGGTGAACCTGATCCTCTCGCCGGAGTCGACGGCCACCGCGAGCGAGTTCGGCGCGCTCTCGCCGGACGGAAGGTGCTACACGTTCGACGCGCGGGCCAACGGCTATGTGCGCGGCGAGGGCGCCGGCCTGGTCGTGCTCATGAAGCTCGCGGACGCCCTCGCGCACGGCCTCGACGTGGTGTGCGTGATCCGCGGCGGCGCCGTGAACAACGACGGCGGCGGCGGTCGGCTGACCACCCCCAGCCGGTCCGGGCAGGAGGACATGCTGCGGACGGCCCTCTCCGCCGCCGGGGTGGCCCCCGCCGAGGTCGGGTACGTGGAGCTGCACGGCACCGGCACGCCGGTGGGCGACCGGGTGGAGTCGGCGGCGCTGGGCGCGGTCTTCGCCGATCGGGACCGGCCGCTGCTGGTGGGGTCGGCGAAGACGAACGTGGGGCATCTGGAGGGGGCGGCCGGAGTCGCCGGGTTCCTCAAGGCCGCGCTGACCGTCCAGCACGGCCAGGTGCCGCCCAGTCTGCACTTCGCCACTCCCCCGGACGACATCCCGCTCGCCGAGCTGGGCATCGAGGTCGCCGCCGAGCTGCGCGAGTGGCCGGGCGACGGACCGCGGGTGGCCGGCGTCTCGTCGTTCGGCATGGGCGGCACCAACTGCCATCTGGTGCTCGCCCAGGCCCCGGACCCCGCTCCGGCCGAGGACAGCCGCCCCGGCTACGCGGGCGCGATCCCCTGGCTGGTGTCCGGCGGCAGCGCACAGGCACTGCGCGCCCAGGCCGAACGGCTCGCCGGTCACATCGCCGCACACGACCCGGATCCGCTCGACGTCGGCTTCTCCCTGGCCACCACCCGCGCCGCGCTCGCCCACCGCGCCGTCGTGATCGGCGCCGACACGGGCGAGTTGACCGCCGGCCTGACCGCGCTGGCGGCGAGGACGCCGACGCCGTACGCCGTGTCCGGTGCGGTCGTCGAGGGCGGCACCGCCTTCCTGTTCACCGGGCAGGGCGCCCAACGCCCCGGCATGGGCCGCGACTTGTACGCGCGGTTCCCGGTGTTCGCCGGGGCCTTCGACGCGGTGTGCGCGGAACTGGATCCGCTGCTCGGCACAGGACTGCGGGAGATCGTCTGGTCCGACGCGGACCTGCTCGGCCGGACCCGGTACACCCAGGCGGCGCTGTTCGCGCTGGAGACGGCACTGTTCAGGCTGGTCGAGTCGTTCGGCGTACGGCCGCAGCACCTGATCGGCCACTCGATCGGTGAGGTCACCGCCGCGCACATCGCCGGGGTCCTGTCGCTGTCCGACGCCTGCGCGCTCGTCGAGGCACGCGGACGGCTGATGCAGGCGGCGCCGTCCGGCGGGGCGATGGTGGCCGTCAACGCGGACGAGGACGAGGTGCGGGCCATGCTGCCCGAGTCGGGCGTCGGCATCGCCGCCGTCAACGGGCCCGGCTCGGTGGTGATCTCCGGCGACACCGAGCCGGTGCTCACGCTGGCGGAATCCCTCCGCGCCGACGGAGTGAAGACCAAGCGGCTGAACGTCAGCCACGCATTCCACTCCCATCATCTCGACGGAATCCTGGACGAGTTCGCCGACGCCGTCGCCGGGCTGACCTTTCACGCCCCCGAGATCCCCGTCGTCTCCAACCTCACGGGGCGCCCCGCCACCGCGGACGAGCTGACCGACCCCGGCTACTGGGCCCGCCAGATCCGTGGCACCGTCCGCTTCACCGACGGCATCCGTGCCCTGCGGAGCGCGGGCGTCTCCCGGTACCTCGAACTCGGCCCCGACCCCGTGCTCACCGGCATGACCCGGGACACCCTCGCCGAGCAGGCGCCCGTGGCGGTGTCCGCGATGCGCTCCGGGCAGGCGGAGGACCGCACCCTGCTGAAGGCGCTCGGCGCCCTGCACACCTCGGGCGAGGCGGTGGACTGGACGCCGCTGCTGCAGGGCGGTCGCAGGACCGCGCTGCCCACGTACGCCTTCCAGCGCCGCCGGCACTGGATCGGCGAGGCGCGGGAGACCGCGGTGGGACGAGCGGGCGGGGGCGTGAGCGGTGAGGCGCGTGAGGCAGCAGTCGGTGAGGCGCCCGCGGTCGGGATCGGGGAGACGCGTGAGGCGCCGACCGGTGAGGCGCATGCGGCCTCTCCCTCAGCCGGGCCGGCCCCCGTCCACGACCGCGACGGACTGCTCGACCTGGTGCGCGCGCACCTCGCCGCTGTCCTGGGCCACGCGGCGGCCGACATCGCCCCGCGGACGTCGTTCAAGGACCTCGGCCTGACCTCGCTCACGGCGGTCGAGCTGTGCACCGGACTCTCCGCGGAACTCGGCCTGATCCTCTCCGGTTCGCTGGTGTTCGACCACCCGACCCCCGACCGGCTCGCGGCCTACCTGCACGGGGAGCTCACCGGGATCCGTGACGCGAACGACGACGTGCGCGGCCGGGCACCGAGGGTCGGCAGCGGCGCCGACGACCCGATCGCCGTCGTCGGCATGGGGTGCCGGTTTCCGGGTGGCGTGTCGTCACCGGACGCCCTGTGGGAGCTGGTGCGGTCGGGGCGGGACGCCATCTCCGAGCTGCCCCGCGATCGCGGCTGGGACCTGGACAACCTCTTCGACCCGGAACCCTCGGCCTCTGGCCGGACCTACGTCCGCCACGGCGGCTTCCTCGACGACATCGCCGGTTTCGACGCCGCGTTCTTCGAGGTGTCGCCCCGCGAGGCGCTGGCCATGGACCCCCAGCAGCGGCTGCTGCTGGAGACCGCGTGGGAGACATTGGAGGACGCCGGCATCGAACCCGGTTCGCTGCGCGGCACCGACACGGGCGTGTTCATCGGCGCCATGGCGGGCGACTACGGCCCGCGGCTCGACACTCCCTACGGCGGCGTCGACGGGTACGTACTGACCGGAACCAGCGGCAGTGTCGCCTCCGGTCGGCTGGCGTACTTCCTGGGCCTGGAGGGGCCCGCGGTGACGGTGGACACGGCCTGCTCGTCATCGCTGGTCGCGCTGCACCAGGCCGCCCAGGCGATACGCAACGGTGAGTGCTCGCTCGCGGTGGCCGGCGGCGTCACCGTGATGTCCTCACCGGGCATGCTGGTGGAGTTCTCCCGTCAGCGCGGGCTGTCCCAGGACGGACGCTGCAAGGCGTTCGCCGAATCGGCGGACGGCACCGGCTGGGGCGAGGGCGCGGGGCTGGTGGTGCTGGAGCGCCTGTCCGAGGCGCGGGCACGCGGGCACCGGGTACTGGCGGTGCTGCGCGGCTCGGCGGTCAACCAGGACGGCGCGTCCAACGGACTGACCGCCCCGAACGGCCCCTCCCAACAGCGCGTGATCCGCCGGGCGTTGACCGATGCCGGACTCACCGGCGCCGATGTGGATGTGGTCGAGGCTCACGGCACCGGCACGAAGCTCGGCGACCCGATCGAGGCCCAGGCATTGCTGGCCACGTACGGGCGCGAACATTCCGAGGACCGGCCACTGTGGCTGGGCTCGCTGAAGTCGAACATCGGCCACACCATGGCGGCCGCGGGGATCGGCGGCGTGATCAAAATGGTGGAGGCACTGCGACGCGGCATCCTCCCTCCCACACTGCATGTCGACGAACCCACATCTCACGTGGACTGGAGCGCCGGCGGCGTACGACTGCTCACACAGGCCCGCGAGTGGCCCGAGCTGGGCCGGCCGCGACGGGCGGGAGTGTCGTCGTTCGGCATCAGCGGCACCAACGCCCACGTCATCCTGGAGCAGGCCCCCCAGACCCCGCAGGCATCGGTTGCGGAAGCTCCGGTGGACGGGCCCGTGGGCTGGGCACTGTCAGCCCGCTCCGAGGAGGCGCTGCGGGCCTACGCAGGACGGATCGCTGCGGCCGCCGACGGGGGACCCTCCGTCGTAGATGTGGCTACGACGCTGGCGGGACGAACCGCGTTCGAGCACCGCGGTGTCGTGGTCGGTACCACTCCCGAGGAATTGCTGGCAGGACTGAGCGCGCTGGCCGATGGCCTTCCCGCCGAGAACGTCGTCTCGGGGGTCGCTGGGTCCGGAAAGTCGGTGCTGGTGTTTCCGGGCCAGGGGGCGCAGTGGGAGGAGATGGCTCGGGAGCTGTACGCAACCGCTCCCGTGTTCCGAGAGCGTCTTGAGGAGTGCGCGCGGGCGTTGTCGCCCTTTGTCGAGTGGGACCTGCTGGAGGTCTTGCTGACGGACGAGGGTGCGTCTCTGCTCGAGCGGGTCGACGTGGTGCAGCCGGCACTGTTCGCGGTAATGGTCTCCCTGGCGGCACTGTGGCGGTCCTACGGGCTGGAACCGGACGCCGTCGTCGGACACTCGCAGGGAGAGATCGCCGCAGCCTGTGTCGCCGGTGCCTTGACACTGGACGACGCGGCCCGCGTCGTTGCCCTGCGCAGCCAGGCCATCCGCGCGCTGGCACGTCAAGGCGGCATGGTCTCGGTCGCGTTGCCAGTAGAGCAGGTTCGGCCCCGACTGGAGCCCTGGGGCGGTGACATCGCGATCGCCGCCATCAACGGCCCCGCCTCCACCGTCGTATCAGGCAGCGCCCGGGCACTCGACGAGATGCAGAACGCCCTCGACGCCGAGGGCGTGCGCACCTGGCGCATCCCGGTCGACTACGCCTCACACTCCCAGCACGTGGACAGGATTCGGGACGAGGTGCTGGAGCTGCTGGCACCAGTTCGGCCTCGGGCCAGTGAAGTTCACTTCTACTCCACCGTCACCGGACAACGGATCGACACCGCCGAGCTCGACGCCGACTACTGGTTCCGCAACCTGCGCAGCACCGTCGAGTTCGAGGCCGCCACGCGACTGCTTCTCGCGGACGGCTATGACGTGTTCATCGAGTCCAGCGCTCACCCGGTCCTGGTTCCTGGTGTGCAGGAGACCATCGACAGCACCTCCGCGCCCGCTCGCAGCATAGGAACACTGCGCCGACACAACGGTGACCTGACCAGCTTCCTGCGCTCCGCCGGAGAGGCATTCACCGCCGGCGCCATCTCTCGCTGGCCCCACGCGCACCCCGGCCGTCATGTCAGCCTGCCCACCTACCCCTTCCAGCGGTCGCGCTACTGGCTCACCTCCGACACCAGCCGCCGTGACATCGGCGCGGTCGGACTGACCGCCGCCGGCCATCCCCTGCTGGGTGCCGTCACCGAGGGCGCGGCCAGCCTGGTCCTCACCGGGCGGATCTCCCTGGCCACCCATCCCTGGCTGGCCGACCACATGGTCGCGGGCACCGTCGTACTGCCGGGTGCCGCTTTCGTCGAGCTGGCGGTGCATGCCGCCGACCGGGTCGGCTGCGGGAGTGTCCGGGAGCTGACCGTGCAGACGCCGCTGGTCCTGCCGGAACAGGGTGCGGTGCGGCTGCGGGTGGAGGTGGGTGAGCCCGCCGGCGGTGACGGCGCCCGTCCCGTTCGTATCGACGCGCGGCCCGACACGGGCAGCGACGGCTCCTGGACGTGTCACGCCACGGGCGTCCTGGACGTCGAGGCGCCCGCCCCGGACTGGGACCTCACCACCTGGCCCCCCGCCGGCGCACAGCCCGTCGACGTCTCCTACGACACCCTCGCCGACCAGGGACACCACTACGGACCGACCTTCCAGGGCCTGCACCGGATCTGGCACCACAACGACCACGTCTACGCCGAAGTCGCCCTCCCCGCCGACCCGGACGCCTACACCATCCACCCCGCCCTCCTCGACGCAACCCTCCACACCGCCCTGATGGGTCAGGTCCTGCCGGACGACGGCCGGGTGCGGCTGCCATACTCCTGGGAAGGGGCGACTCTGCACGCCTCCGGCGCCTCGGCGCTGCGGGTGTCGGTGACGAGGGTGGGGGACAACGCGCTGCGGCTGCGCGCGGCGGACGGTGCCGGCAGGCCGGTGGCGGAGGTGGTGTCGCTGGCCATGCTTCCGGCCGACGTGGCCGATCTGGCCGGCCCCGGCGCTGCGGCCGTGCACCGGGACTCCCTCCTGCGCCTGCAATGGACCCCCTTGCCGTCGACGGACGCGGGGCCCTCCACCGGACTCTCGCTGCTCGGCGACGACCCCTTCGGACTGCGCACGGCGACGGGCGACGGCGTCACCTGGCGGGAGTTCGGCGAGCTGTCCGCCGTACCCGCCGATGCCCCCGACGTGGTCGTATGCGTCGAGGGTGACCCGGCGCCGGACGTCCCGCGGGCCGCCCGCACCGCGCTGTACCGTGCGCTCGATCTGGTCCAGGGTTGGGTGTCCGACGACCGGTTCGCGGAGGCGCGGCTGGTCGTGGTGACCCGGCGTGCGGTCATGACGGGGGACGGAGAACCCGTACCGGACCTGTCCGTCGCGCCCCTGTGGGGCCTGCTTCGCTCCGCGCAGAACGAGAACCCCGGTCGGCTGGTCCTGGTGGACATGGACGAGGACGTCCGCTCGCTCGCCGCGCTGCCGTCCGCGCTGGCCGGTGACGCCACCCAGTTCGCCCTGCGCGAGGGGCGGGTCCTGGTGCCGCGCCTGGCCCGGGTGACCGCCAGGAGCCCGCGGGGCCCCGAAGCCGTGCCCGGGCGGCCGGAGTCCGAGGACGGGAGCGTGCCGACGTCCGGGGACCGGAGCGCGCCGGAGTCCGAGGACCGGGGCGCCCCGGAGTCCGGGGACCGGAGCGTGCCGGAGCCGCCGGTCCGGTGGGACAGCGACGGGACCGTGTTGATCACCGGTGGCACGGGAACGCTGGGCAGGCTGTTCGCCCGGCACCTGGTCAGGCGGCACGGGGTGCGGAGGCTGCTGCTGGTCTCGCGGCGCGGGCCGGACACTCCCGGAGCCGCGGACCTGGTCGCCGAGCTGTCGGCGCTGGGCGCCGCGGTGACGGTCGCCGCGTGTGACGTGGCCGACCGGGCCGCGCTCGCCGCGCTGCTCGGGGGAATCCCGGCGGAGCACCGGCTCACCGGTGTGGTGCACGCGGCGGGGACCCTGGACGACGGGCTGGTCTCCGGGATGACCCCGGACAGGCTGGACGCCGTACTGACACCGAAGCTGGACGCGGCGTGGAACCTGCACGACCTGACGCGGGACCTCGGGCTGTCCGCGTTCGTGCTGTTCTCGTCGATCATGGGCACGATCGGCAACGCGGGCCAGGGCAACTACGCCGCCGCGAACGTGTTCCTGGACGCGCTCGCCCAGTACCGCAGCGCCACCGGACTGCCGGCGACCTCGCTGGCGTGGGGCTTCTGGGACGAACGCAGTGAACTGACCGCCGACCTGGACGCCGCGGACATCGCCCGCATGGCGCGCACCGGGCTGCGGCCGCTGCCGTCCGACGCCGGCCTCGCGCTGTTCGACGCGGCGCTCGCGGGCGGCGAGGTCACCGCCGTACCGGCCGCGCTCGACCTGGAAGGGCTGCGGGCGCAGGCCACTCAGGCTGCGCAGGCGAGCCTGCCGGAGGTGCTGCGCGGGCTGGTCCGTGCGCGGCGCGCGGCGACCGCGGTCACCGCGACCGGCTCCACGCTCGCCGACCGGCTGGCCGGCCGCCCGGCCGAGGAGGTCGACCGCGAACTGCTCGACCTGGTGCGCTCCCACACCGCGACCGTGCTCGGGCACGCCGGCACCGGTTCCGTGCAGCCGACCGTCGCGTTCAGGGAACTCGGCCTCGACTCGCTGTCCGCGGTGGAGCTGCGCAAGCGGCTCAACGAGGTCACCGGACTGCGGCTGCCGGCCACCGTGGCGTTCGACCACCCGACGCCGGCCGCGCTGGCGGAGCTCCTGCGCGAGGAACTGCTGGGAGCGGCTCCCCGGAACGCCGCTCAGACCGCCCCGACCGCCGCTCCGACCTCCGCTCCAGCCGTCCCGACCTCCGCTCCAGCCGTCCCGTCCACCGCTCCGGCCGCGACGCCCGCCCCCGCCGGGGACGACGATCCGATCGCCATCGTCGGCATGGGATGCCGGTATCCCGGCGGTGTTCTGTCACCGGGCGGCCTGTGGGACCTCGTGCGGTCGGGCCGCGACGCCGTCGGGGGGCTGCCGCGCGACCGCGGCTGGGACCTGGACAACCTCTTCGACACGGACCCTGCACGCACCGGCAAGAGCTACGTCGACAAGGGCTACTTCCTCGACGACGCAGGCGAGTTCGACGCCGGGTTCTTCGGGATCTCACCGCGCGAGGCGCTGGCGATGCACCCGCAGCAGCGGCTGTTGCTGGAGACCGCGTGGGAGACGTTGGAGGACGCCGGCATCGAACCCGGTTCGCTGCGCGGCACGGACACTGGCGTGTTCATCGGCGCCATGTTCCAGGAGTACGGGCCCTCGATGCACGAGGGGTCGGCGGAGGCCGACGGACTGCTGCTGACCGGCGTCAGCGGCAGCGTGATATCCGGTCGGCTGGCGTACTTCCTGGGCCTGGAGGGGCCCGCGGTGACGGTGGACACGGCCTGCTCGTCGTCGCTGGTCGCGCTGCACCAGGCCGCCCAGGCGATACGCAGTGGTGAGTGCTCGCTTGCGGTGGCCGGCGGCGTGAGTGTGATGTCCTCGCCCGGCGTCTTGGTGGAGTTCTCCCGTCAGCGCGGGCTGTCCCAGGACGGACGCTGCAAGGCGTTCGCGGAATCGGCGGACGGCACCGGATGGGGCGAGGGCGCGGGGCTGGTGGTGCTGGAGCGCCTGTCCGAGGCGCGGGCACGCGGGCATCGGGTACTGGCGGTGCTGCGGGGCTCTGCGGTCAATCAGGACGGCGCCTCCAACGGACTGACCGCCCCGAACGGCCCCTCCCAACAGCGCGTGATCCGCCGGGCGTTGACCGATGCCGGACTCACCGGCGCCGATGTGGATGTGGTCGAGGCTCACGGCACCGGCACGAAACTCGGCGACCCGATCGAGGCCCAGGCATTGCTGGCCACGTACGGGCAGGAGCACTCCGAGGACCGGCCGCTGTGGCTGGGCTCGCTGAAGTCGAACATCGGTCACACCATGGCGGCCGCGGGGATCGGCGGCGTGATCAAGATGGTGGAGGCACTGCGACGCGGCATCCTCCCTCCCACACTGCATGTCGACGAGCCCACCTCACACGTGGACTGGAGCGCCGACGGCGTACGACTGCTCACACAGGCCCGCGAGTGGCCCGAGCTGGGCCGGCCGCGGCGCGCGGGAGTATCGTCGTTCGGCATCAGCGGCACCAACGCCCACGTCATCCTGGAGCAGGCCCCCCAGACCCCGCAGGCATCGGTTGCGGAAGCTCCGGTGGACGGGCCCGTGGGCTGGGCGCTGTCAGCCCGCTCCGAGGAAGCGCTGCGGGCCTACGCAGGACGGATCGCTGCGGCCGCGGCCGCCGATACGGAACCGTCCGTCATGGACGTGGCTACGACGCTGGCGCGGCGGACCGCGTTCGAGCACCGCGGTGTCGTGGTCGGCACCACACGTAAGGAGCTCCTGGCGGGGCTGAGGTCCCTCGCAGAGGGCCTCCCTGCCGATGATGTGGTGACGGGGCTCGCCGGGGAGGGCAGGACGGTTCTGGTCTTTCCGGGCCAGGGTTCGCAGTGGGACGGGATGGCTCGGGAGCTGTACGCAACCGCTCCGGTCTTCCGGAACCGCCTGGACGCATGCGCGAGCGCCCTCTCCGCCTACGTGGACTGGGACCTGCTGGAGGTGTTGCTGACCGACGAGGGTGCGTCTCTGCTCGAGCGGGTCGACGTGGTGCAGCCGGCACTGTTCGCGGTGATGGTCTCCCTGGCGGCACTGTGGCGGTCCTACGGGCTGGAACCGGACGCCGTCGTCGGACACTCGCAGGGAGAGATCGCCGCAGCCTGTGTCGCCGGTGCCTTGACACTGGACGACGCGGCCCGCGTCGTTGCCCTGCGCAGCCAGGCCATCCGCGCGCTGGCAGGCCAGGGCGGCATGGTGTCAGTCGCGCTGCCAGTAGAGCAGCTACGGCCCCGACTGGAGCCCTGGGGCGGTGACATCGCGATCGCCGCCATCAACGGCCCCGCCTCCACCGTCGTATCAGGCAGCGCCCGGGCACTCGACGAGATGCAGAACGCCCTCGACGCCGAGGGCGTGCGCACCTGGCGCATCCCGGTCGACTACGCCTCACACTCCCAGCACGTGGACAGGATTCGGGACGAGGTGCTGGAGTTGCTGGCCCCGATCAAGCCGCAAGCGAGCAGCGTCCGCTTCTACTCCACGGTCACCGGACAACGGATCGACACCGCCGAGCTCGACGCCGACTACTGGTTCCGCAACCTGCGCAGCACCGTCGAGTTCGAGGCCGCCACGCGCCTTCTTCTCGCGGACGGCTATGACGTGTTCATCGAGTCCAGCGCTCACCCGGTCCTGGTCCCGGCCGTGCAGGAGACCATCGACACCACGGACATTCCTGCCCGCAGCATAGGAACAGTGCGTCGGCACAACGGTGACCTGGCCAGCTTCCTGCGCTCCGCCGGAGATGCATTCACCGCCGGCGCCATCTCTCGCTGGCCCCACGCGCACCCCGGCCGTCATGTCAGCCTGCCCACCTACCCCTTCCAGCGGTCGCACTACTGGCTCACCTCCGACACCAGCCGCCGTGACATCGGCGCCGTCGGACTGACCGCCGCCGGCCATCCCCTGCTGGGTGCCGTCGTCGAGGGCGCCGCCGGCACGGTCTTCACCGGCCGTGTCTCCCTGGCCACCCACCCCTGGCTGGCCGACCACGAGGTGGCCGGTGACGCCGTGCTGCCCGGCGCCGTGTTCGTCGAGCTGGCGGTGCACGCCGCCGACCAGGTGGGCTGCGGCACCGTCCGTGAGCTGACCGTGCGGACCCCGCTCGTCCTGCCCGAACACGGTGCCGTGCGGCTGCGGGTGGAGGTCGGTGAGCCCGCCGGCGGCGACGGCTCCCGTCCGATACGGATCGACGCACGCCCCGACACGGGCACCGGCACGTCCTGGACGTGTCACGCCACGGGCGTCCTGGACGTCGAGGCGCCCGCCCCGGACTGGGACCTCACCACCTGGCCCCCCGCCGGCGCACAGCCCGTCGACGTCTCCTACGACACCCTCGCCGACCAGGGACACCACTACGGACCGACCTTCCAGGGCCTGCACCGGATCTGGCACCACAACGACCACGTCTACGCCGAAGTCGCCCTCCCTGCCGACCCCGACGCCTACACCATCCACCCCGCCCTCCTCGACGCAACCCTCCACGCCGCGTGCACCGAGGGCCCTCGGCTGGCGACGTCGTGGCGTGGGGTCGCCGTGCACGCGGTCGGCGCGTCCGCCCTGCGGGTGCGGATCGGCCCGGACCGCGCAGGCTCGGTGTCGATGCTGCTGGCCGACACCGTGGGCGATCCGGTCGCCGAGCTCCGGGTCGGCACCAGTGCCGTCGATCCGGGGGAGTTGCAGGCCGCCAGGGTCGCGCAACTCGGGGCGCTGTATCGGGAGGTGTGGGTCGAGCATGTCGCGAGGTCGTTGCCGCGCAAGGCGAACTGGGCGGTCGTGGGCGAGGATCCGCTCCACGCCCTGGCGGGACTGACGGCCGCGGGTGCGAACGCCCGGGCGTACCCGGCACTTGACGTCCTGGCCGAAGCCGGCGGCGATGTGCCGGACTACGTGGTGCTCACCGTGCCGGAGGGGGCGGAGGTCGCCGCCACCGTGCGGGAGACACTGCGCCGGGTCGACGCCCTGCAGGCGACCGGCGCGCTCGCCACGGTGACCGTGGTGGTCCTGACCAGCTCCGCGGTGCCGGCGTTCGACGATGCCGGCACCGACCTCGGGGCAGCCGCGGTGTGGGGGCTGATCCGGTCCGTGCAGGCGGAGAACCCCGGGCGGTTCGTGCTCGTCGATGGGGACGCGCACGAGGCGTCGTGGCGGGTGCTGCCGAGGGCCCTCATGTCCGGCGAGCCACAGATGGCGGTGCGCGAGGGCCGGGTCAGGGTGCCGCGGCTCGCCCCGGCCCGGCCGGCGGAGGACATGGAGCGGTCCGCCGGGGACGAGGGCACCACGCTGATCACCGGCGGGGGCACGCCCATGGGCGAACGCCTCGCACGGCACCTGGTCGCCGTACACGGGGTACGACACCTGGTGCTGACCGACGCCGAGGCTCCCGCGCCGGCCGGGGAGCTCACCGCGGAGCTCACCGCGTTGGGCGCGACGGTCACCACCGCGGCGTGCGGTCCCGGCGACCGCAGGGCGCTGCGCGAGCTGATCGACCGCCTGCCTCCGGAACGTCCCCTGACCAGGGTCGTGCACATACCGGAGGTGCCGGCAGTCGATCAGGCGGCCGCTCCCCCGTCTTCCTCCGGTCCGGATGCGCTCGCCGCGGTGCTGCGAGCGGCGGTGGGTACCGCGGAGATGCTCGACCAGGAGATCGGGGCCGCCACGCTCGTGCTGTGCTCGTCGTTCGCCGGGACCGTCGGCGGCGACGGAACCGCCGCCTCGGCCGCGTCGGCGGCCGCACTGGACGCGCTGGCCCGGCGGCGCCGGGCGAACGGGGCGCCCGCGGTGTCGCTGGCGTGGGGGCCGTCGGCGCTGGGGGACGCCCCGTCCCGTGCCCGGATGCCGGGAGTGGGGGTGCTGGGGGTGCGGGAGGCGGTCGCGGTGTTCGACGCCGTCGGTCGCGCGCGTGAGCCCGTGTGGATTCCGGTCCGGCTGGATCTGGCCGAGCTGGCCCGGCAGGCCGCGTCGGGGCAGGTGCTCGCGCCGGCGTTCAGGTCGCTGGTCAGGACCACGGGCAAGCGCACCGCGGGCGGCGGCTCGGTCTCGGCGCCGCTGCTGCGGGAACGGCTCGGGTCGATGGCGGACGCCGACCGGGACCGGACGCTGTCCGAGCTGATCTCCACGCAGATCTCGGCGGTGCTGGGGCTCCCGTCGGCCGATGTGGTGCCGCCGCACCAGATCCTCCGCGAGCTCGGGTTCGACTCGCTGTCCCTGCTGACCCTGCGAAACCGCTTGAACTCGGCGACGGGCCTGCGTCTGGACACCTCGTCGATGTTCGACCGGTCGACACCGGACGACCTGGTCCAGCGCCTCAAGCGGGCCCTGCTGGAGAACTGACCCACCGGAGGAGACGATGATGCACCCACCGCTCACCCCGTCCGAACGCGTCGTCGCCCCGACGGGACGCGGATATCTGCTGCTTGAGTCGCATCCGGCCGGATGCCGTCGCAGCGTCGAGCTGATGCGGGCCGAGGTGCCCGCCCCCGACGGTCCACCCGCGCGGCGGCCGACGGCGCTGGTGATCGGTTCGAGCGCCGGCTACGGCCTGGCGAGCACGATCGCCGGGCTGGTGCGGTACGGCATCGACGGCGTGGGCATCGGCTGGGAGCGGCCGGCCGGGCACCGCACGGCGACCGCCGGGTGGTACCGCACCGTCGCCGCCGACGCGATCGCCCGCGAGCTCGGAGCGGACTTCTCGTTCCTGAACGCCGACGCGTTCGCCGACACCACCAAGTCCGAGACGCTGGATCTGCTGGCCGAGCGGTTCGGCGGTGTGGACTACCTGATCTACAGCGTGGCGGCGCCCCGGCGCACCGATCCACGCAGTGGCACCACCCATCAGTCGGTGCTCAAGCCGCTCGGCGCGCCGCACACCACCCGCAACCTGGAGTTCGCCGACGACGGAGCCGCGTACGTGCGCGAGGTCACCGTCGACCCGGCGACCGAGGCCGAGACCGCCGCGACCGTGCGGGTCATGGGGGGCGAGGACTGGTCCCGCTGGGTCGGCGCGCTGGCCGAGCGCGGGCTGCTGCGCGACGGGTTCCGCACGGTCGCGCTCACCTATGTCGGCTCGCCGCTGACCTCGGCGATCTACCGCAACGGCACGATCGGTGCCGCCAAGGCCGACCTGGAGGCCACCGCGGGCGCCCTGACCGAGCGGTTGGCCGCGGTGGGCGGCCGCGCCTTCACATCGGTGAGCGGGGCCGCCGTCACGCAGGCGCTGACCGCCATCCCGGGCATTCCGCTCTATGTCAGCCTGCTCCGCGGCGTCCTGGGCGACCGCTTCCCCTCCCCCGTCCAGCAGGCGCTCCAGCTGTGGGAGCAACTCACCGCGGACCGGCCCGACATGGACGACTCCGGCCGCATCCGTCTCGATCGCTGGGAGCTGTCCGAGCCGGTCCAGGCCGCCGTGGCCGAACGCTGGCAGTCCCTGACCCCCGGAAACCTCGCCGAGTCGGCCGACATCGCGTGGTTCCGTGGCCGGTTCCGTTCCCTGTACGGCTTCGACGTCCCCGGCGTCGACTACGCCGCCCCGGTCGCGACCGATCTGCCCTGGCCCGTCCCGTCGCCTCGGTGCGCTCGCGGCTGAGGACATGATCCCCTCCCGCTCACCGAACCCACACCATAAACTGCGTACACCGTTCTAGCGTTTTTGCTAACCTGGCCTCGTGCCGCCGCAGCAGTCGAGTCAGGCGTGGCCGCGGTCACCCCGGCCGGGATCGTCCAACACGCCTTGCTCCGTGCGGAACTGACGCCGTCGCGGTGGCACGAGGCGCTGGAGAGCGAAAGGCAAGCCGAGTGGGTCGCCCAACACGGCATGCACAGAGGGGAACCAGGTGAGCAAGACTTATCCGCCGCCGAGCGCGGCGATCGACCCCGATTCGAGCCGTTCCTGGCTACGGCGGGCGTGGCCGCTGGTCAGGGCGCACCGGTGGATGTTCGGCACGGCACTGGTGATGTCCGGGGCCAGCCTGCTGGTGTCCGTACAGGTGCCGAAACTGATCCAGGACGCGGTGGACCACTCGATCGTGTCGGACGAGGTGCCGCTGTCGCACTACCTGTGGTGGCTCATCGGGCTGACCGTGGTCATGCTGGCCGTGGGCTATCTGTCCAAGCAGATACTGTTCCGTGCCGCGGCCAGGATCGAGTACGACCTGCGCAACATCGTCTACGAGCACCTGACCGGTCTGTCCTTCTCCTTCTACGACCGGGTGCAGACCGGGCAGTTGATCTCCCGCGCCAATTCCGACATCCGCGCCGTGCAGATGTATCTGGCGTTCGCGCCGTATCTCCTGGTGCAGTGCGGCATCTCGCTGGTGGCGTTCGCGTACATGCTGGCGATCGACGTGCCGCTGGCCGTTCTCGCCATGCTGCCGATGCCCCTGCTGTTCGTGGCCACGCGCCGGATGCAGCGCTCGATGTTTCCGGTGTCCTGGCTGATCCAGGCCCGGCTGGCCGATGTCGCGACCGTGGTGGACGAGAACGTCAACGGGGTGCGCGTGGTCAAGTCGTTCGCGGCGGAACGCAGCCAGCTGGCGCTGCTGCAGAAGGCCGCGACGAGCGTCCGCTGGGCCCATGTGAAGGACGCCGATCTGCGCGCACGCTGGACACCCGTGGTGCAGAACCTGCCCCGCGTCGGCATGGCGATCGTGCTGCTGTACGGCGGACACCTCGTCATCGAGGGAGACATGGGCATCGGCTCGATCCTGGCCTTCAACGCCTATCTCCTGATGCTCCAGGTGCCGTTCCAGGTGTTCGGCAACCTGATCATGCTGGGGCAGCGCTCGTCCGCCGCGGCCAAGCGGCTGTACGAGCTGCTGGACGAGCGGCCGGAGATCGTGGACGCCCCCCACGCGCGGGAGCTGACCGGGGCACGCGGTGACGTCCGGTTCCACGACGTCACCTTCGGCTATGGCGACGGCCCCGACGTGCTGAAGGGGTTCTCGCTGCGGTTGCGCCACGGTGAAACGGTGGCGCTGGTGGGCCCGACAGGCAGCGGGAAGTCCACCGTGGCCAGGCTGCTGCCGCGCTTCTACGACGTGCGCGAGGGTTCCGTCACCGTGGACGGGCACGATGTGCGCGAGCTGAGCCTGCGCAGTCTGCGGGACACCGTCGGCATCGTGCTGGACGAGCCGTTCCTGTTCTCGGCGTCGGTCCGCGACAACATCGCCTACGGGCGGCCGGACGCGGACATCACCGACATCGAGCGCGTGGCCCGGCTGGCCGGGGCGCACGAGTTCATCACCGAACTGTCCGAGGGTTACGACACCGTCATCGGCGAACGCGGCTACACGCTCTCCGGTGGGCAGCGGCAGCGCATCGCGATCGCCCGGACGCTGCTGGTGAATCCGCCGGTACTGGTCCTCGACGACGCCACCAGCGCCATCGACGTCCAGGTGGAGCAGGAGATCCACGCCGGGCTGCGGACCCTGTTCGCCGACCGCACGACGTTGATCATCGCGCACCGGCCGTCCACGATCGGCCTGGCCGACCGCGTGGTGCTGCTGGACGGCGGGCGGATCGTGGCCGACGGCACGCACCAGGAACTGCTGGCGAGCACGCCGCTGTACGCGGACGTGCTCGCGCAAGCGGACGAGCAGGTCGAGGAAGTGGGGAGTGTGGGTCGATGACGTCTCCCATGGGTGGTGGCGCGGCGTTCAACGGCGGGGGCAGGGCGACCGCGACGGGTCTGCCGTTCGCCGGCGTGCCGCCGGAGATGCAGGCGAGCGTCGACGCGTTGCTCAGGACCGAGCCGGAACACCCCGAGCCCGACGTGGTCTTCGAGCACAGCCGACCCGATCCCGACGGCTCCAGGCTGAGTCTGCGGCGGCTGATCCGCCCGTACTGGGCGATGGCGCTGCTGGCCGGGCTGTTCGTGGCCGTGGAGGCGCTGACGCTGCAGGCCGGTCCGAAGCTGACGCAGATCGGGATCGACGACGGCATCACGGAGCAGGACTTCGGCGTGCTGGCGCTGGTCGCGGTCGTGTACCTGGTCAGCCTGGTGGGCACCGGTCTCGCCCAGGCCGCGCGGGTGAAGGTGACCGGGCGGATCGCGGCGTGGGTGATGAACGACCTGCGGGTGCGGGTCTTCGCCCAGTTGCAGCGGCTGTCGCTGAGCTTCTACACCAGCGAGAAGGCCGGCGTCATCATGACCCGGATGACCGGCGACATCGAGAACCTCCAGCAGCTGCTGCAGGACGGGCTGGCGCAGTTCGCCGTCCAGGGCCTGACCATGGTCGTGGTCACGGTGGTGCTGTTCACCTACGACGTGCAGTTGGCGCTCATCACCGTCCTGCTGGTCGTGCCCGTCCTCACCGCGCTGTCCGTGTGGTTCCACCGGGCCTCGCGCAAGGGCTATCTGCGGGTGCGGGACACCGTCGCCGCCGTGATCGCCGACCTCTCCGAGAGCCTGCAAGGTGTGCGCATCGTCACGGCCCACAACCGGCAGCGGCACAACACCAGGCACCACCGGCAGGTCACCGGCGCGTACTACGACGCCAATGTGCGCACCGGCCGGATCAACTCCGTCTACACGCCGAGCACCCAGGTCATCGGTGTCGCGGGACAGCTCGCCCTGCTGGCCATCGGCGCCGGAATGGTCTCCGACGGGCGGCTGAGCGTCGGCGAGCTGGTGGCCTTCCTGCTGTCCCTGGGAGCGTTCTTCCAGCCCATCCAGCAGCTGGTGCAGCTGTACAGCACCTACCAGCAGGGGCAGTCGTCCGTCGTGAAGCTGAGGGAGTTGCTCACCGCCCGGCCGGAGGTCGAGGAGGACCCCGGAGCCGTCGACCTGCCGAAGGTCGAGGGTGACATCGTCTTCGAGGACGTGACGTTCGGCTATCGTCCCGACCGACCGGTGATCTCCGGTGTGTCGCTGGGCATCCGGGCCGGTGAGACGGTGGCGTTCGTCGGTCCGACCGGCGCCGGCAAGTCCACCCTCGCCAAACTGGTCACCCGGTTGTACGACCCGACGTCCGGACGGATCCTCATCGACGGACACGACCTCCGGGACGTGCGGATCGAGTCCCTGCGCCGGCAGCTCGGCGTCGTGCCGCAGGAGCCCTTCCTGTTCGCCGGGCCGCTGCGGGACAACATCCGTTTCGCCGCCGCGGACGCCTCCGACGACCGGGTGCGGGAGGCGCTGCGGGTGGTCGGCCTGGTCGAGGTGGTCGAGCGGCTGCCCGACGGTCTCGACACCGTCGTCCAGGAACGGGGCCAGTCCCTGTCCTCCGGGGAACGGCAGCTCGTCGCCCTGGCCCGGGCGTTCCTGGCCCAGCCGCGGGTGCTGGTCCTGGACGAGGCCACGTCCAACCTGGACCTGCGGACCGAGGCGAAGATCGAGGCCGCCCTGGACGTGCTGCTGGAGGGCCGCACAGCGATCCTGATCGCCCACCGGCTCTCCACCGCCATGAAGGCCGACCGCATCGTCGTGGTGGACGAGGGCCGGATCGTCGAGGTCGGTACGCACGACCAGCTCGTCGCGGCCGGCGGCAGGTACCACCAGATGTACGCCACCTGGAGCAGCCGGCACGCCGAGGTCCACTGACACACGTCGGGGTCCCGCTCCCGGAGGCGGAGCGGGACCCCGAGTGGACCAGGGGCGGGGGCAGGAACCGCTGATCGCCCGTGCATCGACCGGTGCGGGAGAGCGGGGTCACGGGACGCGCCGGGGGCGCGTCACCCGCCCGCCCCGAGCATCAGGACAAGCCCGGAGACCAGTGCGAAGACCAGCACGAACAGGCGCATCCTGCGGGCGTCCAGCCGGTGGTGGACCAGGCGGCTGAGCCACGCGCCGACGGCGATCGCCGGCAGCAGGACGGCGGCCTGGCCGAGGTCCGCGGCCTCCGCCTTCCCGGTGCCGAACAGCAGGGCCAGGGAGGCGACTTCGCCGACGAGGAAGCACGCGGCGACCGTCGAGCGCAGTTCGGCGGGCGGACGGTGCTGGTAGACCAGCGCCAGCGGGGGGCCGCCGACACCGGTCGCGGTCTCCGTCAGCCCGGTCACCGCGCCCGCGCCGACATAGGCGGCCCGGCCGGGTGTGAACGCGGGCGCGGCCAGGCTGACGAGGGCCGCGAGCACGGTGGCGACCCCCACGAACACACCCAGGCTGCGCTCCGGGATCAGCCAGAGCAGCGCCAGTCCGGCCGGGGTGGCCGCGAGCCGCGCCCCGGTGATCCAGCCCGCGCCCCGCAGGTCGAGCGAGGCCCGCTCCCGCCAGGCGACGTAGAGGTTGAGCGGGATCATCGTCGCCAGGACGAAGACCGGGACCAGGCTCGGGTCGATCATCCCGGCCACCGGCGCCACGATCAGCGCGAAGCCGAGTCCGCTGCTGCCCTGGACGAACGCGGCCACGGCCACCGTGACGGCGAGGACCGTCAGCATGTCCGACGTCACCGCGACATGCTCCGCCCCCGGTGCAGCGCCCGTGCCGCGGTGGAGGTGGGATGCGCCCGGATGACGTCCGCTCTGCCGACCGCGGCACGCGCCGCCTCGGCCGCACGCCGCACCAGGCCGGGCCCGTCCCAGTCGGTCGGCAGACCCTGCCACAGGCGCAGGCGCCCGGCGACGAAGACGGCGGTGATCTGGTCCCGGTTGCCGCGCCGGACGAGTTCCCAGGGCAGGTCCCAGGAGAGCGCGAGCTCCGGGGTGTCGACGTCGACGAGGAGGAAGTCGGCCGCCAGACCCTCGGCGACGGTGCCGGTGCGGGCGCCGAGGCCGACGGCGTCCGCACCGCCGCAGTGGGCGTGCTCCAGCCAGGTCCAGCCGGCACCGCAGGAGGAGTCGCCGGTGCTCAGACCGTACGCCAGTCGCTGCGCGAACTCGGCGGCCTCCGCGAGCCGGAAGCCGTCGCCACGGGTGCCGTCGGTGCCGAGTCCGAAGCGGATGCCGCGCTCGGCCATGGCGGTCGCGGGCGCGACGGCGTTGCCCTTCCAGGCGCTGGCGACGGGGTTGTAGCTGACGGCGGTCCCGGTGTCGGCGAGCAGGGTCAGCTCCCGCGGGGTGAGCAGTGTGGCGTGCGCGGCGAGCAGCTGGGGGCCGAGCGCGCCGATGCGGTGCAGATGCTCCAGCGGCCGCACCCTGTGCCGGACCAGCGAGCGTTCGACGCCCGCGAGGTGTTCGTTGACGTGGATCTGGACGACGGCACCGGCCTCGGCGGCCAGCCGGGCGGTCGCGCGCAGCGTCTCCTCGGTGGCCGCCTCGGGGATGGAGACGGCCAGGGAGGCATGGACGAGCGGGTCGTCGGCATAGCGGGCGAGGTGCTTCTCGGCCTTCTCGACGACGGCCGCGTGGCGTCCCTCGTCGTCCGCGTCGTTGCAGACGAGTCCCAGCACACAGCGGATTCCGGCGTCGCGCGCGGCCGAGGCGACCACGTCGACGTCCACGTCGGCCCTGGTACCGGCGTCGGCGACGGTGGTGAAACCGCCGCGCAGCGCCTCCAGTGCGGCCAGCTTGGCGGCCGTGTAGGCCGACTCCTCGTCCAGCGCGCCCTCCAGCGGCACCCAGACCCGGCGGAAGATCTCCGACGGCTCCCCGAAGGCGAGCGCGGCGCCGAAGCTCTGGGTGAGGTGGTGGTGGGCGTCGACGAAGCCGGGCATCAGCAGATGGCCGGGCAGCCGCACGGGCCGCAACTGCGGGTGGGTGCGCTCCAGTTCGGGCGCCGGTCCGACGGCTTGGAAGCGGCCGTCGCCGATCACCACGGCCCAGCCGTCGGCGGGGCCCTCGGGGAGCAGGACCGCGTCGGGTCGAAGGAGCAGGGGGCCGGGGGCGGCGAGCGCCTCGCGTGCGGGCTGGTTCATCGGTCGCTTCCTGTGCGCGCGGTGGTCAGGCGGGCGGCGACGCCCGGCCGTACATGGTGGAAGAGGATGTTGAGGACGGCGGCCACGAACGCGCCCACGGCCACGCCGCTCTCCAGCAGGATGCGGACGTTCGCGGGGAAGTGGCCGTACACGCCGGGGATCAGGATCGGCAGCAGCCCCAGCGCGAGGGCGACGGCGCAGATGAATGTGCTGGTGTGCCGGTCGAGGTCGGAGCGGCCGAGCATCTGGACGCCGAGCACGGTGATGACGGCGAAGACGACCATGGCCGTGCCGCCGATGACCGCGGACGGGATCACGCTGATCGCGCGGGTGACGGGCGCGAGGAAGCCGATGACGATCAGCACGACGCCCGCCGCGGCGGTGACGAACCGGCTGCGGACGCCGGTGACCCGGACGATGCCGATGTTCTCCCCGCTGGTGACCATCAGCGGCAGGCCGAAGAAGCCTCCGAAGAGGGAGGTGAGGGCGTCACCGCGGACGGTCTTGGGCACATCGGTCCGCTTGTCGATGTCCTTGCCCACGGCCTCCGCGTTGATCACGGTCTGCCCCGTGGCCTCGGCCATGGAGGCCAGGCTGTAGAGCATCAGCGGCAGCGCGGCGACCAGGTTGAACTGGGGTGAGCCGAAGGGCAGCAGCTGCGGCAGGCTGACCAGTCCTCCGCCGGTGCCTGCCGTGTCGATCGCGCCGAGCGCGCCGGCCAGCGCGGTACCGGCGAGCAGGCCGAGCATCACGGCGAGCTGACGCAGTATCCCGGCGAAGAGCAGGTAGAACACGACGGTGAACCCGATGGTCGCCATGCCCAGGCCGAGGTTGAGGGGATCCGCGAAGCCGGGCGTGCCGGGACGTCCGGTGACGAGGACCGCGCCGACCTTCACCAGGTTGACACCAACGATGACGATCATCGTGCCGATGACCAGGGCCGGGAAGAACTTGAGCAGCCGGGAGAAGACCGGCAGCACGACGAAGTAGAACGCCGCCGTCAGGATCACCGCTCCGCTCGCCGTGCGCAGCCCGTGCTGTTCCGCGATCGCGAGGAACAGGATGAGGGGCGCCCCGCCGGGCAGCATCACGAACGGCAGCCGGGGGCCGAACTTCCAGGGTCCGAGCGACTGGATCAGCGATCCGACGCCGGACAGCACGAAGGCGGCGGACAGCAGATCGACGGTCAGCTCGGTGCCCAGCCCCAGTGTGGCGCTCATCAGGAAGATCGCCGAGATGGGGGTGGCGGCCATGACGAGGACGTGCTGGATCCCGAAGAGGAGCATCCTCGACAGGGGCCGCGACTCGTCGACGGGATGGGTGCCGAGCCGGGCGCCGCCCTCGGGCCGGGAGGGCGTCTCCTGGGGAAGGGAGTGCGTCTCCTCGGACCTGGAGTGCGTCTCGTCGAAAAAGGTGCCCGTCTCGTCGGGACGGGAGTTCATCTCGTCGGGACGGGAGTGCGTCTCGTCGGCACGGGCGGTCGTGGCGGTCGATGGGGCGGTCGGTGGTGCGGTCGAGCCGGAGGCGGGGGGTCGCTGTCCGGCTTCGGGTCGGCTCTCTCGGGCACTGGACACGTTCGGGCTCCGTTCGGGCGTACGGGAACGCTCGGAAGTTCAGCCGCGATCTGGCCCCGGACGGTGAGCCAAATCGATTTGGCCAAATCGATTTGGCCGCCAGTATGTGAGCCCCTCCACCGGTCGTCAAGGGTCGGTCGCACGATGCCGGGGCGTACGCCTCGACGATCGGCACCCGACCGCACACGGACCGCGGCGGAGATCGGCGAAGATGGTGGGATCAACCGTCCGTGCCCGCGAGGAGTGTTCGAGCAGATGGCCCCGTTTGCCTCCGGTCGGAAACCGCCGACGATCGCCGATGTCGCACGCGTCGCCGGGGTTTCGCGCACGACCGTGTCGCACGCCCTCAACGGGCTCGGCAAGGTCGACCCCCGGACGCGCGAGCGCATCAGGCAGGTCGCGACGGAGCTCGGCTACCGCCCCAACCTCCGGGCACAGCGGTTGCGGCGCGGGGAGGCGAAGGCGATCGCCCTGGTCTCCTCGATGCCGTTCGCGGTGGCCGGCGGCCCGTCCCGGCTCGGCTTCTACATGGAGGTCGCGGCCGCCGCGGCGGAGAGCGCCCTGTCGCACGACTACGCGCTCGTCCTGGTCCCGCCCGTGCAGTCGGGCTCGGCGCTGTACTCCCTCGACATCGACGGGGCCATCGTGGTCGAGCCGGACGTCGAGGACGCGGCGGCGGCCCAACTCCGCGAGCGGGGGCTGCCGTACGTGGCACTCGGCCGACCGGTGTCGCCGAAGGAGGACGCCCCGTACGTCGATCTGCGCGGCGGGCTGGTCGCCGAGCTGCTGCTCCGGCATCTGCACGAGCAGGGTGCGGTCCGGCCGGCCCTGATGGTCGGTGCCGGTTCCCGGCACTCGTCGGTGGACGCGGTCGCCGCGTACGAGCGTCTGGCGCAGGAGTACGGCTGGACGCCGATCGTCGCGAGAGTGCCGGAGTCGGGCGGTGAGCCGGCCGGTCACGAGCGGTGTGCCGCCCTGCTCGGGGAGCATCCCGGCATCGACGCGGTGTGTGCGCTGGTGGACGCCTTCGCGGTGGGCGCGGTCCGCGCGATACGGGAGAGCGGGCGTGCCGTACCGGACGACGTCATGGTCGTCACCCGTTACGACGGCCTGCGCGCCCGCACCTGCGAGCCGCCGCTGACCGCGGTCGACCTGCACCTGGACCGGGTGGCGTCCGACGCGGTGCGGCTGCTGCTCGGGCGGCTGCGCGGCGACGCCGCCGTGCCGCCGGTGGCGGTGTCCCCCGAGCCGAAGGTGATCCCTCGCGCCTCCTCCGTCCGGGCCGAGCGGGCCTGACCCGGCATCACGCCGCCGCTCCGCACGCGCTCGGGACTGTCGCGAAGTCATGACATTCGCCCCGCCGGAACCGGCGCATACTCATCCCAAAGGTGCCCGCACGACAGGGTGAAGGGGGTTTTCGGCCCCGGTCCCCAGCACCTCGCGGGCGCCGATCCGGAAGGGTCGCAGGAGGCTGCCATGGCGGGTGAGATCCCGGCTCCGCGCCCCGGTGGGCGCGTCCGCGTCGCCCTGGTGTGTGCACTGGCCCTGTCACTGTGGCCGGCCGGCGCCTGTGACACCGGCTCCGGCGGTGACGCGGCCCCGAGCCCCACCCGCCCGTCCGCCGCGCTCACCGAGCCGCGGACGGACGGCGGCTCCACCCCGCCCCGCACCCTCACCGTGTCGCCGTCGACCGGCGCCACGGGCACGGCCGCCGTCGAACCGGAACCCCCGCCCGTGTCCCCACCGGTCAGCGGACCGCCACCCGCCTCCCCGCGCCGGGTGACCACCGCGGTCTACTTCCTGCACGGCGCGTACGTCTCCCCCGCCCCGCGCACGGTCACCGCCCCGGCCACCGCCGAGGAGGCCGTACGCGCCCTCCTGGCCGGACCGGACCGCATCGAGACCGGACGCGGGCGCACCACCGCGATCCCGTCGGGCACGAGCCTGCGCTCACTCGCGGTCCGCGACGGCGTGGCGACCGTCGACCTGTCCGGGCGGTACGACGACGGCGGCGGCAGCCTCTCGATGCGGGCCCGTCTCGCCCAGGTCGTGTACACGGTGACCCGGTACCCGAGCATCGACAAGGTGCGGTTCCGGCTCGACGGCGAGCCCGTCACGTCGTTCGGCGGCGAGGGCATCGCGCTCGACCGGCCGGTGGGGCGAGGGCACTTCGAGGACGTCACGCCGGCCGTCCTGGTCGAGTCCCCGCTGCCGGGCGGCACCGTCCGCGCCCCCGTGCGGGTGTGGGGCACCGCGAACACCTTCGAGGCCGAGTTCCAGCTGAAGATCACGGACGTCACCGGGCGGACGGCCGCCGACGTCCAGGTCATGGCCACGTCCGGGTCGGGCACCCGCGGCACGTTCGACGTGACGTTCCCCTACCGGGCCGCGCGGACCGGGCCGGGTGCGCTCACCGCGTACTTCTACTCCCCCGAGAACGGGCGGCCCGTCACCGTGGACACCGTGCCGCTGACCCTCACCCGCTGAGCCAGCCGCACCCGCGAGGGAGCGTCCGGCGCCGGCCCGGTGTCCCGGTGAGGTGTGTCTCACCGGGACACCTCTTGCTATGCAACGAAGTGCATAGCAAGATCGGGGGCATGGCGCTCGACCACGCGATCCTCGTCTCCCTGCTGGAGAAACCGGGTTCCGGCTATGAGCTGGCCCGGCGGTTCGAGCGATCCATCGGGTACTTCTGGACCGCCACCCACCAGCAGATCTATCGCGTGCTCAAGCGCATGGAGAGCGACGGCTGGGTCGAGGTCCGGGACGTCGCGCAGTACGGGCGTCCGGACAAGAAGGAGTACACCGTCGCCGCGCCCGGCCGGGCCGCGCTCTCCGCGTGGCTGCACCGACCGACCGAGCCGGAGAGTGTGCGGCACGACCTGGCGGTGAAGGTCCGGGGCGCCGCCTTCGGCGATCCGGCCGCGCTGATCGGTGAGGTCGAGCGGCACCGCCAGGCGCACACGGACCGCCTCGCCCACTATCTGGCGGGCGAGGCCCGCGACTTCGCGGAACTCCCGGCGGACGCCCCGCTCGACGCCGAACGCGAGCTCCAGCACGTCGTGCTGCGCGGCGGCATCGCCTACGAGCGGATGATGATCGCCTGGCTCGACGACGTCCTCGCCACGCTCGCCCGCTTCGACGCCGGCCGCTGACCGGCCGAGCGCGCCCCTGGGACCCGTACCCCGGACCTCACCCTCACCCCTCACAGCCGAAAGGCGGCACTGATGACCGACGCGCTGCTCTTCAACCCGCGCACCTACGACCCCGCGCACTTCGACCCGGAGACCCGCAGGCTGCTGCGGGCCACCGTCGACTGGTTCGAGGAGCGCGGCAAGCGCCGGCTGATAGAGGACTACCGCAGCCGCGCCTGGCTCGGCGACTTCCTCGCCTTCGCCGCGAAGGAGGGCCTGTTCGCGACCTTCCTCACCCCGTCCTCCGCCGCCGGGGACGGCGAGGCCGACAAGCGCTGGGACACCGCCCGCATCGCCGCCCTCAACGAGATCCTCGGCTTCTACGGCCTCGACTACTGGTACGCCTGGCAGGTCACCATCCTCGGCCTCGGCCCGGTCTGGCAGAGCGACAACCCCACCGCGCGCGCCCGCGCCGCCGAACTCCTCTCCCAGGGCGAGGTGTTCGCCTTCGGCCTGTCCGAGAAGACCCACGGCGCCGACATCTACTCCACCGACATGCTCCTGGAGCCCGACGGCCGGGGCGGCTTCCGCGCCACCGGCTCCAAGTACTACATCGGCAACGGCAACGCGGCCGGGCTCGTCTCCGTCTTCGGCCGCCGCACCGACGTCGAGGGCCCCGACGGCTATGTCTTCTTCGCCGCCGACAGCCGCCACCCGGCGTACCACCTCGTGAAGAACGTGGTCGACTCCTCGAAGTACGTCAGCGAGTTCCGCCTGGAGAACTACCCGGTCGCCGCCGAGGACGTCCTGCACACCGGCCGGGCCGCCTTCGACGCCGCCCTGAACACCGTCAACGTCGGCAAGTTCAACCTGTGCACCGCCTCGATCGGCATCTGCGAGCACGCGATGTACGAGGCCGTGACCCACGCCCAGAACCGCATCCTCTACGGCCGTCCCGTCACCGCCTTCCCGCACGTGCGGCGGGAGTTGACGGACGCGTACGTCCGGCTCGTCGGCATGAAGCTGTTCAGCGACCGTGCCGTCGACTACTTCCGCACCGCGGGCCCCGACGACCGCCGCTACCTCCTGTTCAACCCGATGACGAAGATGAAGGTGACCACCGAGGGCGAGAAGGTCATCGACCTGATGTGGGACGTCATCGCCGCCAAGGGCTTCGAGAAGGACAACTACTTCGCCCAGGCCGCCGTCGAGATCCGCGGCCTGCCGAAGCTGGAGGGCACCGTCCACGTCAACCTGGCGCTGATCCTCAAGTTCATGCGCAACCACCTCCTCGACCCGGCCGCCTACGAGCCCGTCCCGACCCGCCTCGACGCGGCCGACGACACCTTCCTCTTCCGCCAGGGGCCCGCCCGCGGCCTCGGCTCGGTCCGCTTCCACGACTGGCGGCCCGCCTTCGACACGTACGCCCATCTGCCCAACGTCTCCCGCTTCCGTGAACAGGCCGACGCGCTCTGCGAGTTCGTCCGCACCGCCGCCCCCGACGAGCAGCAGAGCCGCGACCTCGACCTGCTGCTCGCCGTCGGGCAGCTCTTCGCGCTCGTCGTCCACGGCCAGCTGGTCCTGGAGCAGGCGGCCCTCACGGACCTCGACGAGGACGTGCTCGACGAGCTGTTCGCCGTCCTCGTCCGGGACTTCTCCGCACACGCCGTCGAGCTGCACGGCAAGGACTCCGCGACCGACGAGCAGCAGCGCTGGGCGCTCGGCGCGGTCCGCCGCCCGGTCGTCGACCGCTCGCGTGCGGAGCGCGTCTGGCAGCGCGTCGAGGCGCTGTCGGGGGCGTACGAGATGATGCCCTGACCCCTCGGCCGCAAGGCGGCCGCTGCTCGCCGCCGTGGGGCGGAGGAGGGCCGGGTTCGACGGGTGCGCCGGTGCCGGTGGGGCCCCGCGTACAGTGGGGGTGGGCGCGGTGAGAGCATGAGGAGTCGATGTTGACCGCCGTCAGCCTTGAGCACACCACCGTCCCCGCCGACACGGGCGAGGTGACCCTGCTGATAGCCCGCCGTGTGGAGCCCGGCCACGAGGCCGCCTTCGAGCGGTGGGCCAAGGGAATCCTGGAGTGCGCCGCCACCTTTCCCGGGCACCTCGGGTACGGCCTCTTCCGCGCCTCCGGCGGTGACGCCCCATGGTTCCTCGTCCACCGCTTCCGGGACGCGGCGGCGTGCCGGGCCTGGCAGGACTCGCCCGAGCGCGCGGCCTGGTTCACCGACTGCGACGGTCACCACCACACCGAGATCGCCCGGCGGGAGCTGACCGGCATGGAGACGTGGTTCGCCAAGCCCGGCTCGACCCGTCCCGCGCCCCCGCGGTGGAAGATGGCGATCAGCGCGACCCTGGCGATCTACCCGATCTCCGTGCTCGGCAGCCTCTTCCTCATGCCCCACCTGACCGCGCTGCCGGTGCTGCTCAGCAGCGCGGTGGTGGCCTGCGTCTTCAATGTGCTGATGACGTACGCGGCGATGCCCGCCGTGAGCAGGCTGCTGCGCCGCTGGCTCACCGCCTAGCGCGGGGAGCGGTCCGCGGGACGAGCCCTGGCGGGGCCGGCGCCGGCCGGCCCCGCGGTCCGTCTGCTGTACCGTGCGACGAGGTCTATCGCACGACCAGGTCGGGCACGACGGCGCGGAGCCGGTCGTACGGCAGGACGCCGTCGCGGACCAGGACCGGTACCTCACCACTGAGGTCCACGATCGACGAGGACACCGCGCCGCCCGTACGGCCGCCGTCGAGATAGACGGCGACCGAGTCGCCGAGCATCGCCTGCGCGGCGGCGCAGTCCTGCGGCGAGGGGTGGTCGGTGAGGTTGGCGCTGGACACCGCCAGCGGCCCCGTCGCGGCCAGCAGTTCCAGCGCCAGCGCGTGGTCGGGCATCCGGACGGCGACGGTGCCGCCGGTCTCGCCCAGGTCCCAGGCGAGCGAGGTCCGGTGGCGCACCACCAGGGTGAGCCCGCCCGGCCAGAACGCGTCGATCAGGGCGCGGGCCGCGTCCGGCAGGTCGTCGGTCAGGTCGCGCAGCGCCTCCAGCGAGTCCACGAGCACCGGGGACGGCTTGTGCCGGCCCCGGCCCTTCGCCCCGAGGAGCCTGGCGACCGCCGCCGGGTCGAAGGCGTCGGCCCCCACCCCGTAGACGGTGTCCGTCGGCAGGACCACGAGCCGGCCCTGGCGTACGGCCTCGGTCGCCGCCGTCAGGCCCTCCGCGCGCTGGGACGGGTCGGAGCAGTCGAAGCGCCGGGTCACGTCGCGGGCACGCTTTCCGGGACGTCGCCGCGGGTGGCCACGAGGCGGGCGCTGCCCTCGGCGAGGGCGTAGCCGAGTCCGACCACGGCGACCTCCCCGGCCTCGACCTGTTCCGAGAGCAGCCGGGAGCGGTCGATCAGCAGGTCGACGGTGTGCCGGATGTGCTCGTCGATGATGTCGCTGTCGGCGGTGAGTCCGGCGGTGCGGGCCGCGAGGATGCTGGGGGTCACTCGTTCCACGACGTCCCGGACGAAGCCGCTCGCCGCGAAGCCGTCCTCCACGGCGGAGCGGGCCGCGGCGACCGCGCCGCAGGAGTCGTGCCCGAGGACGACGACCAGGCGCGCCCCGAGGACGCTGGTGGCGTATTCGACGCTGCCGAGCACCTCCGGCCCGACGACGTGGCCGGCGGTGCGGACGACGAAGAGGTCGCCGAGGCCCTGGTCGAAGATGATCTCGGCGGCGAGGCGGGAGTCGGAGCAGCCGAGGATCACCGCGAAGGGTTCCTGTCCCGGCGCCAGTTCGGCGCGCCGGGCCGCGTCCTGGTTCGGGTGCTCGGGCATGCCGGACACGAAGCGCCGGTTGCCGGAGAGAAGGGCGTCGAGAGCTACGGAAGGAGAGGTCCTAGGCATGGCACAACCCTACGTCCCCGTCCTCCGCCTCACTCGCACGACCTCCGGTGTTGGGGGCGGGCCGCCCGTTTCGCGGCATAGGGGCGTCAGTCTGCGGACTTCCATCCGGTCAGCTTCCGCCAGGTTTCGCCACGTACCGAATGAATGGTCGCCCGTTCCGGAACGTACTGCGCGCACCGCGGGTTGTGGCAGGGACCTGCCGTCCAGGTGGGGACGTAGACACCCATGGTCTTGTGGCGTTCCACGACGGCGTCCACGGGCTTCTTGCAGGAGGGGCAGACGTATGTTCTGGACGGCCGGGCCGCCCTGGTTTTCCGGTCAGCCTTCATAAAGGAACTTTACTGCCGTTTTATGCCGTTTTGGTAGTCCTTTGGCCCGGCGGCCTCGGCTTCCCCCGCCGGTCCGCGAGCGGCCCCCGCTCACCTCTCCTCGGGAGGCCCGGTGGTGCCGTGCGGGTCGGTCGGCTCGGGGCCGGTGGCGTCGCCCGGGGCATCGGCGGGTGACGTGGGGCCCGCCGTGCTGACGACGTCGGCGACGGGGCGGCCCTCGGCGTCCTCCGGCGGGGGCCGCAGCACGCTGAGCGCGATGGAGACGGTCAGCACGGCGGCGATGACGGCGAGGCTCAGGGGCGAGGGGATCTCGGGGACGGCGCTGCTGATCGTCTTGTGGGACGCCTGGAGGATGAGCTTGACCGCGATGAAGGCCAGGATGAGCGCCAGGCCCTTGCTGAGGTAGTGGAAGCGGTCGAGCAGGCCGGCCAGCATGAAGTACAGGGCGCGCAGGCCCAGGATGGCGAAGGCGTTGCTGGTGTAGACGATGAAGGCGTCGCTGCTGACGGCCAGGACGGCGGGCACGCTGTCGACGGCGAAGACGAGGTCCGCGGCCTCGATCGCGGCGACGACGGCGAGCAGCGGGGTGGCGACGCGCTTCCCGGCCTCCTTGACGAAGAAGTGCGCGCCCGCGTACTCGTCCCGTACGGGGACGACCTTGCGCAGCAGCCGCACGGCGACACTCCTGCCGGGGTCGAAGCTGTCGTCCTCCTCCTTGAGGATCTTGTACGTGCTGTAGAAGAGGATGGCCGCGAAGACGAACAGCACGGCGGTGAAGCGGCTGACCACCGCCACACCGGCGGCGAGGAAGATGCCGCGGAAGACCAGTGCGCCCAGGACGCCCAGGAACAGCACGCGGTGCTGGTAGGCGCGGGGCACCCGGAAGTAGCCGAAGATCAGGGCGAAGACGAAGAGGTTGTCGACCGACAGGCTCTTCTCCAGCAGCCAGGCGGTGGTGTACTCCACGCCGGGGGTGGTGCCGACCACGAGGAAGACGACGACGCCGAAGACGATGGCGAGCCCCACCCAGACGCCGCTCCAGGCGGCGGCCTCACGGAAGCCGATGACATGCGCCTGCCGGTGGGCGAGCAGATCCACCGCCAGCGACACCAGCACGGTGACGGCGAACACCATCCACAGCCACAGCGGCACGTCATACACCGGGCCCGGCCCCCTCGCGCTCGTTCGACGGGCAGTCCCCTCCCTCGAGTCTGCGGCATGCGAGAGCTTGCCGCCTCTCCCGTCCGGGCGCAGGCACATGTGTACATGGAAGTCATTTTCATCTAGCGTGGTCGGGTATCGAATCCCGGCAAGGGCAGGAGGTTGCGGCCATGGACGGCCCGAGAACCCGGCAGCGGACGGCGGTCATGCAGGCCCTCGCCGTTCACCAGGACTTCGTGTCGGCCCAGGCCCTGTACAACCGGCTCGTCGAGAACGGCGTCCGCATCGGTCTCACCACGGTCTACCGCACCCTGCGCGCCCTGGCGGCCTCGGGCGGCGCGGACATCGTGCGCGACGAGGCTGGCGAACGGCTCTACCGGCTGCGTCCCGCCGACGGCCACCGCCACTACCTGCTGTGCCGTGCCTGCGGCCGCAGCCGTCCCGTGGACTCGGACGTCGTGGAGAGATGGGCCGGACGGATCGCCGCCGACACCGGCTACGCGGCGGTCGAGCACACGCTCGAACTCACCGGCATCTGTGCCCGCTGCCAGCCCGCCGGGGGCAGCGTCCCCGGCGCAGACGGAACGGCCCGTACGGCCACCTCACCTGGGACGGCACGCCCGGAGAAACGGAGATGCCCCGGTGGTGCCGCTGTGGCAGGCTGACCGGTCGTCACGGGCCAGTCCGACCACAGGAGCACCCACCGATGCCGTCGTCCCGCCTGTCTCCGCTGCTGGAACAGTTCGACTTCGCATGCGAACGTCTCACCGCCCGTATGACAGGACCGGTCATGGACAGCGGCGACGGGTCGGACACCGAGGTCGGCCCCATGACCGACGAGGAATACCTCTGGGAACCGGTGCCCGACTGCTGGTCGGTACGGCGCCGCGAGGACGGCCCCGGACCGCGCGCGACCTTCCTGGCCGGTGCCGGTGACTGGGGGCGGGACGCGGCCTCCTACCCGCACCCCTGGCCGCCGCCCTTCACCACCATCGCGTGGCGCCTGAGCCACCTCGGCGAGATGCTGACCGTGCGCGCCGACCACACCGCCGGCGGGCACACACTGACGCGGGACGACTACCGCGTCCCCGGCACCGCCGCCGAGGCGATCGCCGACTTCGGCGCCGCCGCCGCGGCCTGGCGCAAGGCCCTGCTGACCGCCGGCGACACGGCACTCGACACCGTGGGCTACTGCACCTACCCGCACGGCAGCGACGCGGAGGAGCCGTTCATCGACATCGTGTGGTGGGTCAACCAGGAGGTGCTGCACCACGGGGCCGAGATCGCCCTGCTGCGCGACCTCCACCGCGCCCGGCAGCGCTGACCCGGTTCACTGCTCGATCATGTCTTCACTGGTTGATCGTGTCCCTGGTCTGGGCGTAGACGGTCGCGTCGGTGAGCAGGGCCATGTGGCCGAGGCAGCTGGTGCGGGTGTTGGTCGCTCCGGCCACGGAGACGGAGCTGTCCGGGTTGATCACGGTGTCGCAGGGGGACCACCAGGTGGCGTAGCGGGGTGAACCCGGGCTCTCGTCGCCGGAGTTGAGGGCCGTGAGGAAGCTGGAGCCGATCCTCATCTCGGTGCAGGAGGTGTCCGCGCAGGTGGCCGCGGTGTCGGTGCCGTGGTTGGGGCCGCCGAGGGACACCCACGCGTCGACCTTGGAGGTGCCGCCGAGGTTCTTCAGATAGTGGCGTGAGGACAGCCCTCCCATGGAGTGGCTGACGATGTCGACCTCGGTGGCGCCGGTGGCCGCGAGCAGGCGGTCGACCTCGGTGGCCAGCTGCTGGGCGGTCGTGCTGTTCGACTGGCGCGAGTCGTAGGACCACTGGTCCAGGTGGGAGGAGGGCCAGCCGTCCGCCCGGAAGCGGTCGGCCATGGTGTTCCAGTTGCTCGCGCTCCCGTTGTATCCGTGCACGAAAAGAACGGGGTTGCTCGCGGGGTGAAAGGCGGCGGCGCCGGTCGCGGCCCGGGCGGGAAGCGGCGCCTGCACGGCGAGGAGGACACCGGCGGCGACTACGGCCGCGGCAGGGACGGGGCTCTTCACGGGGACCTCACAGGGTGCGGTTCGAGAAACGCTCGACAGCGTGTTCCGACGGCAGAGCACTGGACGGCTCCCGGATCACGGGAGCGGGACCCGCGGGCGTACGAGAGCCGTGCCCGCGAGGGGTTGCGCGTGTCCAGGGAGTGAGGGCAGGGGTGGCGCCTCGGGACGACGAGAGCGTACTGGCCGGTAAGTACCCGTGGTCAAGAGACGTGCACGCGCGAAATCGCGGCCCTGTGCCAGGTCCGCCGCCTCGTGTACCGCCGCTGCTCCCGTCAGCCCTCGCGTGCCGTCGCCGGCGCCGCCGTCGGGGCGGGGTCGGATGAGGGGGTGACGAGTTGGGCGGCCAGGCGATGGGCCTGGGCCAGGAGTGTGCCGTAGGTGGCGACTTCGTCGGGGTGGTGCGGCCTGGATCGGGTCAGGCTGCGGCGCAGGGCGTCGAGCATGCGGTGCAACTCGTCCACGGCCTGGCGCAGTTCGCGGTCGCTGCGGTCGCCGAAGCGGCTGTGCCCGTAGAGGTGGAGGGCGTGAGCGGTCTGCCGGAGGAACTCGGCGTAGTTGTGGGAGAGGTGCGGGTGGGGCCGTGCGGTGGAGTGGTTCGCGGCCTCGAGGACCGTGCGGGTGACGCCGGCGGTGTGGACGGCGGCGTAGTCCAGGACGAGGACCGCGTCGTCGTAGTCCTTGCCGGGGGCCACCGTGCGGCGGCGGAGGTTGACGCGCAGACTCTCCCGGCTGCGGCCGAGGGCGACGCGCGAGTCGTCCACCAGGCGTCGCAGGCGCAGGGCGCGCTCGTGCCAGGTGCCGGCCTCGCCGGCGTCCCACCGGTCCTCGGCCAGCCCGTCGGCCACCGCTCGCAGGATGTCGTGCGCCTCCTCGGTGGCGTCCCGCAGGGCGGCTCGGCTGTCCCGCAGATACAGCGGCGGTCGGATCAGCGCGTTGACGGCGATGCCGACGACGGCACCGAAGACGGCCTCGGTGATGCGCGCGGCGGCGGTGGTGACGCCGATGGACCCTCCGGTGAGGACGAACAGGGCGCCGGTGGCCGCGTAGACGCCCTGACTGCCCAGCCGCCGCCAGTGGCCCAGCAGGACCACGGTCGGCAGGACGACCGCCATCGCCAGCATGGTGTCGTGCAGCAGCAGCGCGGCCGCGGTGGCCGCGATCGTGCCGGTCGCGATCGCCGCCAGTTGTTGCAGCCCGTGCGCGACGGACCGGTAGACGGTCTCCTCCACCAGCACGATCGCCACCCAGGGCGCGACGAACGCCATCGGCGCTTCGAGCCACCAGCCGGCCACCGCCCAGGCGATCCACGCCGCCAGCGCCGCCTTGCATGCCTGCACGACCAGGTCGCGCTCGCGCCCCGGCCCCGCGCACGCCCGCCGTACCGCCCGTCCGGCGGCGAGCACCTGCCCTCGTACCGCCCGCACCGCCGCTCGTATCGCATGCATAGGGGTGCAGGTGCCACCGATCGGCAGCGGCCATGCACCGCGGCCGGGCGGAGCCTGTGCCGGGTGCCGTCAGGCCCTGGAAACCAGGGGTGGGCAGGGGGATAGAGTCGGCGTCGTGGTGAGCGCCCAGACCCTCGTCAGAGACCTCCTTCGCCGGTCCCGGCCGGCCGGACCGCCCGCCGGCGAGGCGGCCCGTCGTCGCGGGGACATGGTGTGAGCGGGTCCGGGGAACGCGTCACCATCAACGACGTCGCGGCCCGGGCCGGGGTGTCCAAGGGGGCGGTGTCGCTCGCCTTCAATCACAAACCCGGTGTCTCCGAGGCCACCCGTGAGCGGATCTTCGCGGCGGCCCGGGAGCTCGGCTGGACCCCCAGCGCCACCGCGCGCAGCCTGTCCAACCGGCGCGTCGACATCATCGGGCTGGCCCTGTGCCGGCCCGCCCGGCTGCTCGGCCTGGAACCGTTCTACATGGACTTCATCTCGGGCATCGAGGGCGTCCTGGCGGAGCGGTCCTGCTCCCTGCTGCTGCGGCTGGTGCGGGACCTCGACGAGGAGATCGCGCTCCACCAGGAGTGGTGGCGCGGCCGGATGATCGGCGGTGCCATCCTGGTGGACCTGCGCGAGGACGATCCGCGGGTGCCCTCCCTGCAGGGCCTGGGCATGCCGGCGGTCGCCGTCGGCCATCCCTCGCTCACCGGCACGTTCCCGGCGGTGTGGACGGACGACGCCTCCGCGGTCGCCGAGGCCGTCCGCTACCTCGCCGCCCTCGGCCACCGGCGGATCGCCCGCGTCGGCGGCCCGGCCGACTTCGGGCACAGCGCCATCCGGACCCGCGCCTTCGCGGACACGGCCCGCCGACTCGGTCTGGCGGAGGCGCGGCAGATCGCCACGGGCTTCGACGAGACGGAGGGCGCCCGCGCCACCCGCACGCTGCTGCTGGCCGCCGACCGGCCGACCGCGATCGTCTACGACAACGACATCATGGCCGTCGCCGGGGCGGGCGTCGCGGCGGAGATGGGCTTCACGGTCCCCGACGACCTGTCCCTCCTGGCGTGGGACGACTCCCAGCTGTGCCGGATCACCCACCCGCCGATGTCCGCCATGAGCCACGACGTGCACCACTTCGGTGCCGAGGTGGCGCGTGTGCTCTTCGACGTGATCAACGGGGCGGACACCAGCGGTCGCCAGGCGCCCACACCGTCGCTGACCCCGCGCGGCTCCACCGCGCCGGCCCCGGTGGCGAGTCCGTAGACCTGCCTGCCTTCCAGCCTTCTAGACGTGCCCGCTCCTGCCTCCGGGAACCGTGCCCCCGGACAGCGGGGCCGGCCGGGCGGGGGTGCGGGAGGCGGCGGCGCGGCCGAGCAGGCGGTCCAGGGACAGGGCGCCCGGCCCGAAGAAGACCAGGAGCAGAAAGCCCCAGCACAGCAGGACGGGTGCCAGTCCGCCGTTCTGCAAGGGAAACAGCCCGTCCTGCTGGTGCTCGGTGAAGTAGGCGAAGGCCATGGTCCCCGAGCTGAGGAACGCCGCGCTGCGGGTCGCCAGCCCCAACAGGACGAGGACACCGCAGACGAGCTCGATCACACCGGCGTACCAGAAGGGCCACTCCCCCACGGGGCTGCTCCTGCGGTCCAGGACGCCGAAGACGGTGGCGGCGCCCTCGCTGGTGAACAGCAGGCCGAGGACGAGGCGGTACAGCCCGAGGACGAGGGGCTGACCGTGCGACAGCCGGTCGCTCAGGGAGGGGGTGTTCATGAGCGGGCACTCCTGATTTCGGTCGGTGCGTCCTCGGCGGAGCGGGGCAGGGCCGAGCGGACGGGCGGGACCCCGTCGTCCTTACTCAACGGGCGCGCGGGGCGCGGCGTTCAACGCAGAGCCGGCCGAGGCGGAGAACGGCCAGGGGCCTGGTCCGAGCGGTCGCGTCGGCACAGGCCCCTGGGCCGGGGCGGGGCTCTCAGCGCCCAGCCCCAGCCCAGCGCTCAGCGTTCAGCCCTCGGCGCTCAGCGCTCAGCCCTCAGCGCTCAGCCCTCGGCCCTTAGCCCTCAGCCCTCAGCCCTCAGCCCTCAGCGCTTGAGCGTGAAGGTGAAGTCGCCGGAGAGCTTGCCGCCCAGCCGGACCGCCGAGACGAGCCGGCCGTCCGCGATCAGCCTCTCGACCTCGGCGCGGGAGAGACCGCAGCCTTCGGCGATCAGACGCACCGGGCGGAGGGGGATCCGCGCGGCGAAGCGGACGGCGACGTCGAGCACTTCGCGGTCCAGATGATCCGAGCCGCCGGTGTCGAGCCGCCAGGCGCCGTCCCAGTCGAGGGCGATGCGATTGCGGCGCCGCACGACCGGATCCTGGAGCACCTCGGCGGCCAGGCCGGGGTCGTTGTCATGCATCCGGTCCAGCAGCTCGGGTCGTACGGAGCGCACGTTCGTCCGCTCCAGGACCGTGAGCTTCGCGGTGTCCCCGCATGTGGTGCACAGCGCGAGGAGCCAGGCGTCGATGAGCTTGTGGTTGGCGTTGACCCGGAACTTGCCGCCGGTCCGAAAGCGTTCGGACGCGCAGGTGTGGCAACGGCGGAGGACAAGCGGCAGGCAGGTGGGCATGACCACCCAGTTGGTGAGCACAGAAGTACACCGGTTTCAGTGAGAAGTCCGCAGCAAAAAGCAGCGCGGCGCACGGGTGCGACGCGCGACGAATCAGCGCTTGGGAGGTCTCACACGGTGTACAACGGCATGTCCTTGATCAGACGACAGGGCTCGGCTGCACCGTAACGGCCCGCGGCGGCGGCCCACCACCGGTTTTCCGGGCGCCGGCGATGAACAGGGCGGGCGGGCGGTCCGGGACGTCGTCCTCAGGGCCGGGGCGCGGCGGCGCGTACGGCGCCGTGGACCGCGCGGGCCAGCCGGGCGCCCCAGACGGACCGGGGGCCGGCGAAGTGCACCAGGCCCTCACCGCCGACAGGCCGGCGGGCGGCGACGCATATCGCGTCGGTCGGCGTCCCCGAGCAGTCGTACCCGGCCTCCAGCAGCGCCTGCACCTTGGCTTCCGTGGCCGTGGCGACCGCGTTGACGAGCGCCGCGTCGGTGAGCGCCACCGGAAGGGCGGCGACGACGTTGACCGTGCCCGGCGGGGCCTGTGCGGTCACGCCCTCGGCCGGGGAGGCCGCCCACCCGCGCACCCCCAGCCCGGCGGTGACGACCGACTCGACACCACCGTCGCGCGCACCGCCGTACGCGCGGACGTCGGCCGCCGTCATGAGCCCCACGCCGGGACCGTGCGCGCCGGCGTCCGCCGCCAGGTCGGCCAGATGCCGGTCGGGGTCGGTGCGCCGGTAGCCGTGGGACACCTGGGCGTTGAGCACCCAGGAGCGCTCCCCGAGGCCGCCGCCCAGCACCGCGCTGCTGATCATCCGCCAACCGGGGCCCGCCCGCCACAGCAGGGCGTGCAGGGTCTCGCCGTCCTCGGTCCGGGTCAGCTCCCGCACGGCAAGGACACGGGTGGCGGGCGGGGACGGGACGAAGGCGGTCACCGGGCAGGACTCCTCGGGAGGGTGCGGACCGGCCGATCCTACGCGGCGTCACCGGCGGCCATCCGCCCGCGCGGTGCACGGCAGACGCCCCCGACGCGGACACGGCGTACACCGGGCGCCGCGCCGGGCAGCCGGATCCGGGCATGTCACTCGCCCCCGTGTCACTCGCCCCCGCGGTGCCCCCCGCAGGCCCCGACCCTCGACCCGGCCGAACTGCCGCCGTCCGGCCGCGTCTCCGCCTCCCCCTGTCCGCACGGCTCGACGAGGCCACGGGCATCTGGCGGGTCGCCGCCGGGCGGCTCGGCGTGGGTGAGCATGTGCTGACGGGGCAGGGCCGGTGGCACCCCCGGCACAGGGCGTCGTGGATCATCGGTCGGGCCGTCCCGCTTCCGGTGCGGCCGCGCTGCTCGATGTCAGGGGGATCCGATGACCGCACGGGACGCCGTGCCGTGGCTGGCCGCCAACCCGTCCGCACCCGTCGACGTGCTGCTGCGCATCGTGCCGGAAGAGTACGACTGGGACATCGTCACCCGGCTCGTCCGGCGCACATCGCTCCCGCCCGAGGTCGGGGAGGCCCTGGTCACCCACCCCGACCGCCGGGTGCGCGCCGCGCTGTCCGACAGCCCGCAGGCCGACCCGGAGCTGCGAGCCCGGGTGCTGGACGGGCCGGCCTCGGACGCGATCCTCGTCGCCTGCGGTCCGCTCCCCTACCGCGCGCCGGTCCCTCCCCTGCCCGACCCGGCGTACGAGCGGCTGCTGAACCACGAGCGGCCCGTGGTCCGGCACGAGACGGTCATGTCCGCTCATGTCCCCGTCCATGTGCTGGCACCGCTGGCCACCCATGAGGACCCCGTGTTCCGGCTGGCCGTGTGCCGCCGCCTCTGGCCCGAACTGCCCGAGGGCGTACGGGCCTCGCTCCTCGACGACCCGGACCACCGGGTCCGTCAGGCGGCCGCGCTGAACGTGATGCACGAGGACGCCGAACGCACCGCCTGGCTCATCGAGAACCTCGGGGAACAGTGGCAGCTCGGGGAGGTACTGGAGAAGGGCCTGCTCACCCGTGAGACGGCCGAGCGCATGGTGGCCGACGGCCGTCATCCGGACCGGCTCGCGCTCAATCCGACGTTCCCCGCGGACCTCGCGGCCCGGCTGGCGGAGCACGAGGATCCGCAGGTACGGCTCGCCGTCTCCGCGCGACCGGAGCTGACGGACGATCAACGCGCCGCAATCGACTGGGCGGTGGGGCCCGAGGACCGGCTGGACGCCCTGACGTGGGTGTGGCGTTCGCGCGGCGACGAGGAGGTGCTGCGCCGTTGCGCGCACTCGGCGCACACATGGCTGCGCCGGTCCGCCGCGATGTGCCAGGAGTTGCCCGAGGACTGCGTGCGGCTCCTCGCCGACGACGAGGACGTCGCCGTACGGCTGCTGCTCGCCGAGAGGCACCCCGAGGCGCCGCCCGAGCTGCTGTACGACCTGTATCTGCACGGCACGCACCGGGCCGTCGAGGCGCTCGTCTCCCGTCCGGCGTTCCCCTCGGCCGGGCTGGCGGCGCGCTGCGCCGACGCGGCGGATCCGCGGGAACGCGCCCTGGCGCTGCGCGATCCGGACGCCTCACCGTCCCTCGTCGAGCGGCTCAGCCGGGACCCGGCGGGGCGCGTACGGGAGGTGGCGGCCCTGGACCCCAGGCTGCCGGTGCCCCGGCTCATCGAGCTGCTCCACGATCCGGACCTGGCGTACGCGGCGGCGGCCAATGCCGCGCTGCCCGTCGCGGAGATGCGGGCGCTGCTGGACCGGGCGGGGGTTCCGCCGCTGGCGGGCGACCGGTGACCGGCGCCGTTGACGGGCGACCGGTGACCGGCGGGATCACCCGGCGGAGCCGCCTTCCCGGAGGTCGAGGCGCATCAGGACGCGGGGGTGGCCCGCGAGGACCGAGGTGGTGTCGGCGGCGTGGACGAAGCCGGCGCGTTCGAAGTTCTTGCGCAGACCGGCGTACGCCATCGTCAGGTCGACCCTGGCGTCCCCGTTGTCCAGCGGGTACGCCTCGATCATCGGCGCCCCCTGGGCGCGGGCGAAGTCGACCGCACCGGCGATGAGGGCGTGCGAGAGGCCCTGCTTGCGGTGGCCGGGGCGGACCCGGATGCACCACAGGGACCAGACCGGCAGGTCGTCGAGGTGCGGGATCTTCCGGTTGCGGGCGAAGGAGGTGGCCGAGCGGGGCGCCACCGCCGCCCAGCCGACCGGTTCACCCGCGTCGTACGCGAGGACTCCGGGCGGCGTCGTCGCGCGGCACAGCTCGGCGACGTACTCGCCGCGGGCCGGCCCCCGCAGCTCGTTGTTCAGCTTGGAGGGGATGCGGTAGCTCAGGCACCAGCACACGTTGGCGTCCGGCGACTTCGGGCCGAGCACCGTGCGGACGTCCTCGAAGACGGAAGCCGGGCGGACTTCGATGGTCATGACACCACGATGGCACGGCACGCGCCGCCGGGCCCGGTCCGCGAGGGGCGGCCCTGTGGTCCCGTCCGGTGGAAGACACCCCGCTCGGCCGGAAAGACGCCCGTGCCCGGGCCCGCGGTCCCTACTCTGGAGCGGTCGTCGAGCTGCGGGGGGACGTCATGGGCGGGACGGTACGGCTGGGGCCGGTGGAACAGGTGCAGGTCCGGGTGGCGCGGCATCCCGGCGCGACGCTGTTCTCCGTGCTCAAGGATGTGTTCGGCGGGCATCGTCACGGGGTTCCGGCGCTGTGGCGCGAGTCCGTGCGGCGGGCGATCCCGCCGGGCGCGGCGGCCGTCGTGGGCCCTTCGCTCGCGTCGGGCGACTGCTGGCTGCCGGACCCCCTGGCGCTGGTGGGCGATCTGTGGGCCCGCGGCATGGGGGACGTCGCCGGCGAGCTGGAGGGGCTGGACGCCGAGGCGCTGGCCGCGGAGGTGGCCGGCCACCATGGCGCCGTGACGCCGCGCGGGTGGCGGCGGCTCCTGGACGATCCGCAGGGGTTCCTCACCGCGTACCGCGCTGTGGTGGGCGCGGCGTGGGACGCCTTCGCGCCGCTGTGGCGGCAGGCGGACCCGCTCCTGGGCCGGGAGAGCGAGCGGGTGGGCCTGGCCAGCGTGACGGGCGGGCTGGACGCGCTGCTGGCGGGGCTGGACTCCACGGTGCGCTACGGCGCGGGAGCGCTGGCGCTGCCGCACGAGTGTCCCCGGCATCTCACCGATCTGGGCCGGCGGCCGCTGGTGCTGGTGCCGCTGGCGTCCGGGCCGGGGGCGCGGATGTACGGCGCCGACCGGGACGACGCCCTCTGGATCGCGTATCCCGTGCCCGGCCTCGGGCGGATCGCGGGACGGCGGGGTGCCGCCGACGCCGCTCCGCCGCCCGCGGACGGGCTGAGCGCGGTGCTGGGTCCGGTGCGGGCCGAGATCCTGCGGTTCCTGCCCTACCGCCCGACGGTGAGCGCGCTGGCCCGGCATCTGCACCTGAGCATCAGCACGGCGACGTACCACTGCGGTCAACTGGCGGACGCGGGGCTGCTCCACCGCGAGCGCCACGGCCGGGAGGTGCGCCTGCTGCCGAGCGAGCGCGGCATCGCGCTCACCGAACTCCTCGCCGCCCCCGTGCGCACGCCGGCCGGGTGACGCGGGCTCATCCGGTCCGGTCCCGCTCCAGTTCTCGCTTCAGGTTGCGCAGGGTCGTCGCGATGTTCCGGGTCTGGAAGTCGGCGAAGGTGCTGCCCCTGGTGGCGAGCCGGTCGAAGGCGTCGGCGACGGACGCCGGCCACCGGCGGCGGTCGTCCGTCCAGGTCTCGGTCACGCGGGTGCCGTCACCGGCCGGCTCGAAGCGGTACTCCCAGGTCGCGATCGGTGCCCGCAGCCGTGGACGCGTGAGCCCGATCTCGTGCACACGGAAGGCGAAGGTCCGCTCCGGCTCCGCCGCGGTGACCGTGCACCGGGTCACCCACCGGAATCTCCCGCGCCGGTTGCGTCCGACGAAGGTCGAGCCCACGGTGACCGGCCCGGTCTCCGAGGCGGCCGTGGTACCCAGGTTCTCCGGACTCCAGCGGCCCATGTCGCAGGGGCGGCTCACCGCGCGGTACGCGACGGCGGGCGGGACGTCGATGACGATGCTGTCGCTCACGGTGAACACACGGGGCACGGTGCCGCCTCCCGGCCGGACACGGGGTTACTGTCGAGTAGGGATCATTGCACGCGAACGGCGGCACGAACAGGGGGCCGGGGTCACCGAGAGAAGCCGGGATCAGGAGGGGCCGGGCGGGTGTGGCGAGCGGGTCCGCTGGTGACCCATAGGAATGCGACCACGAGGGAGGCCCATGATGCACGCACTCGCCCCGGACGAGCCGACCGCCGGTGTCCGCGCGGCGCCGCCGGGACACCGCGCCGGCCCCCCGGCGGTCATCGGCCGGCCCGCCGCGGCACCTCACCGCACCCTCCGCACCCCGACGCACCGCACCCCCCACACCCCCCGCACCCCGTGAACGCCATGAACGCCGCCTCCGACATGCCGACGTTCGTCAGCCTCGACGAACTGACCCGCCTCGTCGTCCGCCGCCGCGGCCTGTATGTGCGCTGGTCCCGCGGCCCGCAGCACGACCTGAGGGACGTGAGCAGCACGGACGACCTGACCGGCGTGAAACTGCCGGGACTGTCGGCCAGCCCGCTGGACGTCGAGGACTGGTGGGGCGAACGGCCCGTGGACGTGTGGGTGGCCCGGCGCCTGTACGACTACTGCCATCTGCCGCGCGTCAAGGACTCCCGGACCCGGCCCTGGGTGCTGTACGGCTCCGAGGCGGGCCGCGGACCGGACAACGAGCCCCTGGTGACCGACGTGGAACCGCTCGCCTGGATCGCCGACCGGATGATCGCGGAGGCCCGGCGCATCATCACCGAGCAGCCCGGCCGCTGGGGCCCGCTCGACCGGAACCACCAGAGCTGAGCGCGCCCCCGGCGTCTCGGCCCTCAGGACGCCGGGACCTCGTCCACGAAGGCCGTGCCCGCGCTGCGGTACGCGGCGACCTTGGCGGCGACCTGCGCCGGGGTGAGGACCTGGTTCTTGACGTGCAGGACGTAGTCGACGCGCTGGTCGTAGGCGCGCGGTGTCGTCGAGGTCTGCCCCTGGAGGTCGATGAGCCACTGGTTGAAGTTGATCGACATGGGCCGCTCGGGCAGGTACTGGCTGCCGTGGGTGCCGAAGAGCTGTCCGTCGACGTAGTAGGTGATGGCCTTGTCGTCGATGGTCACGACGAGGTCGTGCCAGCCCGCGAAGGACTGCCGGCTCGCGCTGTGCTGGTTGACGGCCTGCCAGGGGTCGGGGTTGTAGGTCTCCCAGGAGGTCGTGTAGAGGATGTTCGACGGCTCGCCCCAGCCGCCGTTGGGCAGGTACTCGAAGTCGTACTCGGCGTAGTCGTCGGCCATGGGCGCCTTGAGGTCGTTGATGGTGAAGAAGGTCTGGACGATGCGGTCGCCGTCGGGGCCGTACTTGGGCGCGTCGGAGAACTTCACGCGGGCGGCGTAGGTTCCGTTCTTGAACTTCATGTCCTGGGTGAGGACTTCGGTGTGCACGGTGCTGGAGCCGGTGCCCGCGCTGGAGGTCTCCAGGTTCATGACGGAGTTGCCGCCCTCCGTGGCGAAGGTGACCTTGGAGGGGTCCCAGGTGGCGCCGGGCACGCCCGGTCCGCCGGAGTTGGAGCGCACCCGCCAGCCGTGGGCGGCGAGGGCCGGGTCGGTGGCGGAGGTGTAGCGGAAGTCGTCGAAGAGCGTGGCGCCGGACGGCCCCGGGTCGGTGGGGGTCGGGGTGGGCGTCGGGTCCGGGTCGCCGCCGCCGGGCGCGGTGCCCCACACGGTCCGGCCGCCGAGCCGGGCGGTGACCTTGGTCCAGTCGGCGTAGGAGGTCTGGCCGGCGCCGAAGGAGTAGTCGTCGCTCTGGATCAGCGGCTGCCAGGTGGACTGGTGGAAGCGCAGCTGCATGTCCCCCGTGTCCGCGCCGGGAGCGAGGGATCCGGCCGCGGACGTGAACCCGACCTCCAGGTAACGGTCGGCCGTCGGCGTGGGGTTGGCGAGCGTACCGAAGGTGCCGGTGATCACCGAGCAGCCCTTCACCGCCCAGGAACAGGCGAAGCGGTACGAAGCGCCCGCGGAGTCGGCCTTGAAGTAGTACCGGATCTTCACCTGGGCGAGATCGACCGCGGTCGACCCGGTGTTGCGCAGCTTCAGCCACGGCTCGCTCTGATCGGCGGTGGTACCTGAGGCGCTGGTGCGGTACTGGACCGCGAGCCCTTCGGCGGCGGAGGCAGAGGCGGAGGCGGAGGCGGTCGTCAGCGGCAGGGCCGCCAGCGCGGTGCTGCCCAGCAGGGCGGCCACGGCCAGAGCCGCCTGGGTGCGACGGGTGGTGGGGCGGTTGCGCATGAGTGCTCCTCTCGGGAGGCGGAGACCTCCTACGACTTGACCAGTTGACCACTTTCCTTTGACCAGTTGCGACGAGAAGGAAAATGGCATGGACCAATGGGAGCGTCAACCCTCCTGTACATCAGGGTCGTTGGGCGATCGCCCTCCGGTGCGGTGCCGTTCGCCGCACATCTCCCTCTTTCAACGCCGCTGACCAGCAGACCAGTTAGGATGACCAGCGCTGTCAGGACTTGTCCCGTACGAGACCGAAGGGCGCCCATGGAGATCGACGCCGCAGCCTCGGGTGCGATGCTGAAGCGCGAGCGGGTCCGCGAGGCGATCCTCGAACTGATCGAGGCACGCCGCCCCGGAGACGCCATCCCTTCCGAGCGTGCGCTCAGCACCGCACTCGGGGTCTCCCGGCCCACCGTGCGCGCCGCGGTCGACGGACTCGTCAGGGCAGGGCTGCTGGTGCGTGAGCACGGGAAGGGCATGTTCGTCGCCGAGGCCAAGATCACCCAGGAACTGGTCTCGCATCGCGACGCCTTCACCCTCCCGCAGGCCCGCGGGGCATGGACCAGCCGGCTCCTGGAGCACCGCACCGTGCCCGCGGGCGCCCGGGTGGGCCGCAGGCTGCGGATGTCACCGGCGGCGCAGATCCATTACGTCGCCCGGCTGCGGCTGGTGGACGGCTCCCCCATCGCCATCGAGCACCTGCACCTGCGGGCGGACCTCGTGCCCGGTCTGCGCCGCGAGGAGCTGGAGCGGGGCGACCTGTACGAGCATCTGCGCGACGGGCACGGCGTCCAGGTCGGCGAGGCCGTGCAGTCGATCGAGCCCACGGTGGTCACCCGTACCGAGGCGGACCTGCTCGGCGTTCCCGAGCTGTCCCCCGCCCTCCTCTTCGAACGCCTCACCTCCGACACGCACAACCAGCCGGTGGAGTACGTCCATTCGCTCTACCGGGGCGACAGATACCGCATCGTCTCCCGGCTGTCCCTCGGCCCCCGCGCCCACACCCCGGCCGCCGGCGAGGGGCACCATCCGGGTATCCCGCCGGGCGACTTCGCCAGTGGCGGCGCGGTCAGCTTCTCCACGCACGGCGTGGTCGAGCAGGGCGGGTAGCCGCGCTCCGCACCTGGTTGAACCGCCGTGATGGGGGCAGACGGATCCTCTGGAGATGCGGAGGATGCCATGACGATGAGGGAGCGGGCGGCCGAGTTGCCGAGGGAAGACGTCATCTGCTGCGCACGGCACGCCGGTCACGGCCCGGAGCCCGGTGGCGAGGCACCGGAAACGGCACGCGAGCGCGTCAACCGCCGCTGGAACGAGATCCTCCAGGAGACCCGGGTCACGCAGACAGGCGTGCAGATCCTCTTCGGCTTCCTCCTCAGCGCGGCCTTCACGCCCGTCTTCAGGGAACTGACGACGGTGGACCGGGTCATCTACGTCATCACCGTCGTGCTCGGCGCGGCGGCCACGGCGTCGCTCATAGCGCCCGTCTCCATCCACCGCTTCCTGTCCGGTCAGCGCATGAAGCACGAGGTGGTGAAGACGGCCGGCCGCTTGATGATGTGCGGCATGGTCCTCCTCGCGCTGACCATCGGCTGCACGCTCCTGCTGATCCTGCGCTTCGTCGTTCCGGGCGTTCTCGCCGAAGTGCTCGTCGGAGCCGTCATGCTGTGGTTCGGCCTGTGCTGGTACGCGCTGCCGCTGCTCCTGCGCCGCCGCGCCGCTCGGCGAGAGGCGTAGGGCCGTAGGGGCATAGAGGCTCAGAGGGCGGAAGAAGCGGCGGCGGGGCGGAGAGGCTACTCCGCGGCCGCCCGCGCCACAGCCCCTCGCAGGCATAAGTTCGCCCAGATCACATGTCCGCCGGTCCGGGCCGACCAGCCCCTGCCCCATGCGTCGGCCAGTTCCTGCACGATGAGCAGGCCGCGCCCGCTCTCGGCGTACGGGTCCGGCGGGCGGGGAGGCGGGGTGTCCGGGCGCGGCAGGCCGTAGTCATGGACCTCGATCCGCAGCAGAGGGCCTTCTTCGAGGGCCGATAATCGCACCCCGCACACCACGCGGGGGCCTGCCGCGTGCACCAGCGCGTTGGTCACCAGCTCGGAGACGATCAGCAGCGCGTCGTCGCACAGGCTCCGCGGCACGCGCCACGCCACCAGGCGCTCCAGGACGCCGTCACGGGCGGTCTTCACGCTGCCGCGCCGGGCCGGGAGGTCGAGCCAGCGCATCGGTGCGGGGACCTCGCCGCCCGAAGGCTGGACGGGGACTGCCGCGTAGTCGGCCACGATCTGCCTTCCTGCAAGTGATGCGCCATCGACAGGGACGGGAAGCGGTGCTCACCTCACTATGCTCGCTGTTCAATTCACCCCGCAACCGACTCCCTGATAATTTCATACGGACAGAATCGGTCTGGTTCCATCAGCAACTGTCTGGCACACTCGCGTTGTTGACGGACCATCAGGAGGTGCGGCGAGGTGGCTGAGGACCGCTCGGCGTCGGGAACCAGTGCGCCCACGGTGCTGCGCATGATCCTCAGCAAGCGGCTGCAGGAGCGCAGGCTCGCCGCCGAGGTCAGCCTGGAGGAGGCGGCGCGGGTCCTGCGCGTCAAGCCGCTCACCATCCGCCGCCTGGAGAAGGCCGAAGTCGCCCTCCGCCCGGTGTACGTGGAGAAGCTGCTGGAGTCCTACGGGGCTGGCCGGCAGGAGATCGAGGAGTTCTGCGCGCTGGCCGAGCAGGCCAACGAGCCCGGCTGGTGGTACTCGTACCGCGATGTCGTTCCCAGCTGGTTCAAGGCGTTCGTCAGCCTGGAGACCGGCGCGCGGACCCTGCGGACGTACGAACCCCACTACGTCACGGGGCTGTTGCAGACCCCGTCCTACGCCCGCGCGTGTCTGCGCGGTGGCTTCCCGAACGAGCCGGAGAGCGATCTGGAGCGGCGCGTCGAGCTCCGTATGCGCCGGCAGGACCTGCTGACGGGGCCGGACCGCCCGACCCTGTGGGTGGTCATGGAGGAAGCGGTGCTGCACCGTGAGGTCGGCAGCGCCGAGATCATGCGCGAGCAGATCGAGCATCTCCTTGAGGTCATGGAGCAGCCGCACATCAGCGTCGACATCGTCCCGTTCGCCGCGGGCGCGCACGTCGGCACCTGTGCGCCGTTCACCTACTTCCGTTTCGCCGAACCCGAACTGCCCGACATCGTCTACAGCGAACTGCTGACCGCTGCCGTCTATCTGGACCAGCGCTCGGACGTCGTGGCTCATCTGGAGGCCCACAACCGGCTGTCCCTGCTCACCTCCGCGCGGGAGAGCAAGGCGCTCCTCACACGTATGCGCAAGGAGTACTCATGACGGCTGACCGACTCGACAGGCCGGACACCGGCGTACGCAACGGCATGTCCGCCACCGACCTCGGCGAACAGGGCTGGGAGCGCCCCTGGAGCGGGCCCAACGGAGGCCAGTGCGTGGAGGTGAAGCGGCTCGCCGACGGGCGCGTGGCGCTGCGTCAGTCCACCGACCCCACCGGCCCCGCCCTCATCTACACCTCCGAGGAGATCGCCGTCTTTCTCCACGGGGTCAAGAACGGACTCGCCGACCACCTCGTCACCGGCTGACCGACGCAGCCGCCACGGAAGCGGGCGACGGCAGCACGCCCCCTGGCCTCAGGGACCCGTACGACCCACATAGCCCCATGGACCGACAGGAGCCTCATGCCCACCCCCCGCCCCGAGCAGACCATCGACACCAGCCGCCCGCACTCCGCGCGCATGTACGACCATTACCTGGGCGGCAAGGACCACTTCGAGGTCGACCGCCAGGCCGCCGAAGGCGTGGCCCAGATCTTCCCCAGCATCTTCACGTGCGCCCGTGAACTGCGGTCCTTCATGAACCGGGCCACCCGTGTCCTCGCCCGTGACCACGGCATCCGGCAGTGGCTGGACATCGGCACCGGCATCCCCACCGAGCCCAACCTGCACCAGATCGCCCAGGCGATCGCTCCCGAGGCCCGCGTGGTGTACGCCGACAACGACCCGCTGGTCCTGAAGTACGCCGAGCGTCTGATGCTCACCGCTCCCGAGGGCCGGACCGCCTATGTGCACGCCGACATCAGGACACCCGAGGAGCTCCTCGACTCCCCCGAGCTCAACGACGTGCTCGATCTGAAGCAGCCGGTGGCGCTGTCGCTCAACGCCATCATGCACTTCGTCCCCGACGATCAGGGCGCCTACGACATCGTCGACCGCCTGATGGCCGCCCTCCCCTCCGGCAGTGCGCTGTCCCTGGCCCACGCCACTCCCGAGTTCGAACCGGAGGCATGGGAGCAGATCGTCGCTCTCTACGCTCGCGGCGGCACCCCTGGCCAGGTCCGCACCCGCGTCGAGGGCGAGCGCTTCTTCAAGGGGCTGGAGCTCATCGAGCCCGGCATCACCATGGTGCACCGGTGGCGCCCGGACCCCGAGACGCAGGCCCGCGTCGCCGCGGAGTCCGTCACCGACGGTGCCGTCAGCGCGTGGGGCGGCGTGGCGCTGAAGCCCTGACCGCTGCCGGCCCGCGCCGGGGCCGCCCGAGCCGCGGGCGGCCGAAGCAGCGGGCGGCCGGAGCAGTGGGCGGCCCGTTCACCCCGCGGCCACGGGACGGGCTGCCGCGTCTGCGATCATCAGGCATGCGCCCGGACGACTGGCACCTCACCGAAGACATCGACGAATTCCTCGCCCACGCGGGGGACTTCCTGCGGTCACGCCCCGCTCTGCACAACACGCCGCTGACGGACCTGGAGAAACTGCGCAGGCGCGGAGCGAACCCGCCCGGCGCGCAGAGCCCCGTCTTCGGCCGACTCGTCACAGGGGGTGAGGTCCGCGCCGTCTGCTATCGCACTCCGCGCGGACACCTGGGCGTGACACCCCTGTCCGCCGAGCAGGCCGACGGCCTGGCCGCGCGGCTGGCCGGCCTCGGGCATGCCCCGTCCGGTGTCATCGGGGACCACGACACCGCCACCGCGTTCGCCGGGGCATGGCAGCACCGCACGGGCTCGGCGGCGCGGCCGTTCTGGCGGACGCACCTCTACCGCCTCGGCACGCTCACCCCGCCGCGGCCGCACCCGGAGGGCCGGGGGCGCGAGGTCGGCGGGGAGGACCGTGAGCAGGTCGTGCGCTGGTGCCGTGAGTTCTGCGTCGCCGTCGGGGAGCAGCACTCCCTCGACCTGATCGACTCCGGTTCCTGGGCGGACTCGCGCTTCGGCGACCGGCACTTCACGTTCTGGGAGACCCCGGACGGCACCCCCGTCTCCATGGCGGCCACCACCTCGGTCGTCGGCGGCATGATCCGGGTGGACCCCGTCTACACCCCGGCTCACCTCCGGGGCCGCGGCTACGCGGGCGCCGTGACGGTCGCGGTGAGCCGTGCCGCGCTGGCCGCGGGCGCGACGGACGTCGTCCTGTTCGCGGACCCGGCCAACCCGACCAGCAATGCCCTCTACCAGCGCCTCGGGTACGTCCGCGTCGCCGACTTCACGGGGTACCGGTTCGCCGTCGCACCCGAGGCCGGGTAGGACCGGGTCCGGCGCGTCGGGGGCCCGGTTCACCCGTCCGTGCACTGCCCTGTGTCGAAGGGTGCGGCTCGGGTACTTGGATCTCGTTCCATCACCTATCCGGCATCCTGCGCGGCGGGTCCCGCCCTGCCGAGGGAGAGTGATCATGACGCAGCGTGCTGACGATCCGGCATCCGCCCGGCGTGCGGGTGCCGCCGAGCTTCGGCTGGCGACGGCGACGGGCGAGCCCGAGGAGGCGGACCCCGCCGAGCCGACCGAGCCGACCGTGACGACGGCGACGACCGAGACCGGCGCGATGGTGGAGGTGCACGAGGCACCCCCGCACGAGGAGCTGCCGCGCGACCGGACGCAGGCGATCCTCGAGGCGACCAAGCAGGTGGGGACCCTGCTCAAACGCCAGGGACACCGATTCGCGCTGGCCGGCAGCGTCGCCGCGTACGCCCACGGGGCCGGAGCCGGTTTCCAGCACGACACGGACTTCTGTGTGCGCGCCGAGGACGTGGAGGCGGTCGCGGCCACCCTGCGCGAGGGCGGGCTGAAGGTCTGGACGCCCCCGGAGGACTGGCTGCTGAAGACCGAGTGCTTCGGGCAGCCCGTCGACATCATTCTCCGGCTCGCGCACCGGCCGGTCACCACGGAGATGCTCGACCGGGCCGTGGAGTTGCCGGTCGACTCCGTGCGGATGCCGGTGCTGTCCGCGACGGACCTGGTCACGAGCCTGCTCTCGGCGTTCTCGGAGCACTACTGCGACTTCGGCGCGGTCCTGCCGGTGGCCCGTGCGCTGCGGGAGAAGGTCGACTGGGTGCAGGTGCGGCGCGAGTGCGGTGAGGAGCCCATGCCCGCCGCGTTCCTGTTCCTCCTCGAACGTCTGAGCGTGATTCCGTCGACGCCCGGGGACCCGCCGCCCCCGTCGGAGGCAGGGCACGGGCACGACCCGTCGCACCCGTCGCCCCCACCGGCCCCGCCAGAGAGGGAAGGCCCATGAGCAACCTCGACTACCGCGTCGCTCACCTGCGGGAACACCTCGCGGACGGGCCGCTGGCCGAGCTCGGGGTGCACGTCACGGTGCACGGGGACACGGTGGTGGTGACCGGCACCGTGCCGTCGACGCATGCCTGCGGCGAGATCGAGCGCATCGTCGGCGAGTCGCTGCCGGGCCTCACCGTGCGCTGCGACCTGACGGTCGCCGGAACATCGACCCCCGACCAGGCCGAGGAGCTGCCGTGATCCGTGTCGCAGCCGTCGGAGACATCCACATGGGGCCCGACAGCCAGGGAACGCTGCGGCCCGCCTTCGAAACCCTGCCCGACTGCGCCGACGTCCTGCTGCTGGCCGGTGATCTGACCCGGCACGGCACGCCCGAGGAGGCCAGGGTGGTGGCGCGGGAGATCAAGGACCTGGGGGTGCCGGTGGTGGCGGTCCTGGGCAACCACGATCACCACGACGAACGGCCCGAGGAGGTCACGGCGATCCTTGAGGAGGGCGGTGCCCGCGTCCTGGAGGGGAGCGGCACCGTGGTGGACAGTGCGCACGGCCGGATCGGCGTCGCCGGCACCAAGGGCTTCTGCGGCGGTTTCGCCGGCCGCAACGCGGGCGAATTCGGCGAGCCGCTGATGAAGGAGTTCGTCCGCTACACGCGGCGCAGCGCCGACGGTCTGCGGACGGCCCTGGAGGAGCTCGGGGAGCAGGAGTGCGACGCCCGGATCGCGCTGACCCACTTCTCCCCCGTGCCGGACACCCTGGCCGGGGAGCCGCTGGAGATCTACCCGTTCCTCGGGAGCTATCTCCTGGCCGAGGCGATCGACACGGGCGGCGCCGACCTGGCGGTGCACGGCCACGCGCACGCCGGGACGGAGCACGGCATGACCAGCAGCGGGGTGCGGGTGCGCAACGTGGCCCAGCCGGTGATCGGGCGGGCGTTCCACGTGTACCACGTGCACGCGCGCTGAGCGTGCGGTCAGGGGTGCGGGGTCCGGCGTGAGGCGCCGGGCCCCGCGGGGGTGTATGCAGGACATATGGTTCCGGGACGCCTCACGGATCGGCTCGGGTCGGCGGAGCCGCGTCACGCGCTGCTGGCGGTGCCGATCGCGCTGATCGTGCTGGTGACCGTGATCGACGTCCTGGCGCCGCCCGACGTCCACCTGGGGCCGTTCCTGGTCGCGGCGCCGGCTGTGACCGCGTCGTTCGCCGGGCCCCGTACGACCGCGTGCGTCGGTGCGCTGGCCGTCCTGGCGCAGGCGGTGGTCGCGGTGCTGCGCACCAGCCTGGTCGATCTGAACCACACCTTCCAGCTGATCACGCTGATCCTGATGTCCGCGTTCGTGACCTCGTTCGCCGCCCGCCGTGAACGCCATGAACGCGAGCTGACCCGGTTGCGCACCGTGGCCACGGCGGCCCAGGAGGTGGTGCTCAAGCCGCTGCCGCGGCGGATCGGCCCGTTGCGCATCGCCTCGGCCTATCTGGCCGCCGATTCCGAGGCGCAGATCGGCGGGGACCTGTACGCCGCCGCACGGACCGAGCACGGCACCCGGTTCGTCATCGGGGACGTCAGGGGCAAGGGCCTGGAGGCGGTCGGGGACGCCGCGCTCCTGCTCGGCGCGTTCCGGGGCGCGGCGCACCGGCAGGCCGACCTGCCCTCGCTGGTCGCGTTCCTGGAGGGCACGGTCGCCTCGGATCTGGACGATCCCGCGGCTCCCTCGGTCGGCGCCGACGAGCGCGGCGAGGGGTTCATCACCGCCGTCGTGCTGGACGTCCCGGACGACGAGCCGATCCTCCGGCTGATCAACTGCGGGCATCCGCCGCCCCTGCTGCTGCGGCAGGGCCGGGTCGCCTCGCTCGACACCCGCCACCCGGCACCCCCTCTGGGCCTCGCGGCTTTCGCACGGGCCGAGTTCGCCGTGACGGCGTTCGCCTTCGAGCCGGGGGACATCGCGCTGCTGTACACGGACGGGGTGGTCGAGGCCCGCGACCGGGACGGCACGTTCTACCCGCTCGCCGAACGGGCGGCCGGCATGGCCGGCCAGGGACCCGGCGCCCTGCTGACCCGCCTGCGCCAGGACCTGATCCGCCACGCGGGCGGGCATCTGGGCGACGACGCCGCCATGGTGGCCGTCGAGCGCCTGCCCGGCCGCACCGAAGGAGCCGGCCGGGCAGGACCGCGGACGGCCTAACGGGCGACGCGGTAGCGGAGGTGGACCACCCCCGAACCGAAGGTGCGGGTCTCGACGAGTTCGAGATCCGCCCGGCGCTCCGCCTGGGGGAAGAAGGGGATGCCGCCGCCGACCAGCACCGGGTAGACCATGGGCCGGTACTCGTCGATCAGCCCCAGCGCGGCCGCCTCGGCGGCGAGGGTGGCGCCGCCGATGGCGATCTCGCCGTCCCCCGGCTCGGCCCGCAACCGCTCGATCTCCTCCCGGAGCCCGCCGGAGGCCAGGCGGGCCGCGCCCTGCACCGTCGACAGCGTCCGGGAGAACACCACCTTGGGCAGCCGGTTCCACAGCTCGGCCCACTCCAGCTCCGCGTCGTCGAGCTTCCGCTCCTGGTCGGCGGTCTCCCAGTAGAGCATCGTCTCGTACAGCCGCCGGCCGAGCAGGTGGACGCCGACCCCTCGGATGTCGTCGATCCAGTAGCGGAAGACCTCCGGGTCGGGATCCGTCCAGGCGAACTCGCCGTCCGGGCCCACGATGTAGCCGTCGAGCGACATGTTCATCGAATAGGTCACACTGCGCATCAGAAGTCCTCCTCGGCGACGGATCTCGACAGTACGACCGCGCGGCTCCGCGGAACTCATCGCGACGCGCGGGACGCATGCGGGTGAACCGGAGGGACGGACGCGGCGGGGAGCTGTTCGGCAGGTGGCGAACGCCCGGCCGGTCACCGCGCGTTGGCCGGCCGGGCCCGACGAAGGAAGGTGTTCCGTGCGCATGGCCAAGGCGGTGCAGGCCGAGCTGGACCGCGTCGACTGGGGGCGGCTGCGGTGCGGGTGCGGCGGCAGCGCCGAGCACGTTCCCGAACTCTTCCGGCGGCTGCTGGAGGCGGAGACCGACGACGAGGTGCCGGAGGCGGACCTGGAGGGCCACCTCATCGACAGGCACGGGCTCTTCGAGGCGGCGGTCCCCGGGGTCGGTGTGATCCTCGCCGCGCTCGCGGGACCCCTGCCGGATGCCGTACGACGGTATCTCGTCACGTTCCTGTGGCATCTCGTCGCCGGGGACCCGCACCCGGTGGAGGTCGCACACGGCCGCACCCACCTGGACCGGGAGTGTCAGCTCCGGGCTCGCGAGGGCCTTGCGCTGATCCTCCGGGAAGCCGTCTCGGGCGAGCGCGAGACCGCGGTCGACATCCTGGAGCTGGTCGACCTCGACGGCGACCGGGTCGAGCACTACCGGCGGTACACGCAGAAGAGGCGACGGAAGAAGTGAGCCACGGGGCCACGGGCCACCGGGCCACCGGGCCGCCGAGCCACCGGGCCACCGAGCCACCGAGCCGCCGAGCCCCGCGGTCGCGACGGCCCGTCGCGGAACCGGTCACGGCCGACGGGCCGTCACGGCGGTGGCCGCCCCCGGCCGCAGAGGCGTGACGGGGATCACCTCCGTACGTGTCAGATGACGCCGCGCCGTTCTGTCAGAGCAGTGAACGCAGCGTACGAACGACACGGCAAGGAGCTTCACCATGACCGTCACGGCTCGCCTCGACGCCTTCGGGAACCAGACCGCCGGCAAGATCATCAAGCACCTGGGCGCCGCGGGCAAGGCCATCTCGGACACGGGGCTGCCCACGACCACCCAGGAGCTCGTGAAGATCCGCGCGAGCCAGATCAACGGCTGCGGCTTCTGCCTCGACATGCACACCAAGGACGCCCTCGCGGCCGGTGAGACCTCGACCCGCCTCCACCTGGTCGCGGCCTGGCGCGAGGCGACCGTCTTCACCGAGGCCGAGCGGGCGGCCCTGGAGCTCGCCGAGTTCGGCACCCGCGTCGCGGACGGCGGGGTCCCGGACGCGGTCTGGGAGAACGCCGCCCAGCACTACGACGAGGACCAGCTCTTCGCCCTCGTCTCCTTGATCGCCCTGATCAACGCCTACAACCGGATGAACGTCATGACCCGGCAGCCGGCCGGCGGCTACCAGCCGGGCATGCTCGGCTGACGGCACCACCCTGGACAGCGGTCCTGACCGGCCCGCTCCCCGCCGAGCGGGGGCTCAGCCGTTCTGGATGCGGCGGGCCCTGGCCACGAGCTCGGCGGGCAGGCCGGGGCCGGCGCATGCATGCTCGATCAGCAGGCCGCGGTACTCGCTGTGCGCCAGCCCCGCTGCCAGGTCGAGGAGTTCGCTCAGGTCGGCGGGCGAGCCGGTGAGCCGTGCCCGGTAGGCGGCCCGGGCCGCGCGCAGGGTCGGCTCGGTCGGCTCGTACCGCAGCCCCTGGTCGGTCAGCCGGACCGCCTCGGTGAAGTCGCCCTGCTCGGCGCGCAGATCGGCCAGGTCGAGCCAGAGCGACCAGTTGCCCGGTTCCAGGGCGAGAGCGCGCTCGAACGCCGCCGCGGCCTGCTCCGGGTCCCCCAGCTTGCGCCAGGTCCCCGCCCGTACGACTTCCGTCATCATGATCCGCTCGACACGGTCCGCGCGGTCGCACAGGGCGAACGACGCCTCGGTGCGGCCGCACGCCCGGAGCAGGATCGCCATCTTGGCCAGCGCGTCCGGCAGCGGTTGACGGCCGGAGACCACCTCGATGGCATGGAACCAGGGCCGGAACCGCTCGCGCATGGGCTCGCTGTCCAGAGGACGGCCGTAGTCCATCGTCCGCATCGCGGCCTCGGCCAGCGCGTCGGCGCTCACCTCGCCGAGAAACCGCTCGTCGCCGAACCAGGGGGCCGAGGCCCACGCGATGTCGGGCTGCACCCCCGTGACCGATCCGAGCGCCAGTACCGCGTCGTCCATGTCGCCCTGGAGAAAGCTGATGTACGAGCCCGCCAGGACCGTCCTCAGGGTGCTGGCGTCCTGAAGGACCTCGGCCAGCTCCGACGGCCTCTCCCGCCACAGCTCGGCAAGGACCTCATAGGGCTCGGGGTTCTCCGGCGCGGAGGCGATGGCACCGGTCACGTAGTGCACGGCTGCCGCCGGGCTCCCGCCGCAGTGGGCCATCACCCGCGCGAGCCCCACTCCGGCCGCGACTTCCTGATTCGACACCGTCCGAGGGTATCCCCGGCCCGGCCCCCCTCCCCCGGCGGGGCCGGCAGTCGGCATCGACGGGGTCACCGACGGTGGCTGACGCGTGGTCACGGCCCCCAGCCGGTCGCCGTCGGCCGGCCGAGTCGGGGCGCCCCGTCCGTCAGCCGCCGCCGTCCGCCGCGCCGGCGCGCAGGTCGAGGGTCCAGTTCTGGCCGACGAGATCGTGGCCGAAGCTGTGGTGGGGCTCCTCGTCGGTGAGGGTGAAGCCGAAGCTCTGGTAGATCCTGCGGGCCGCCACCAGCACATCGTTGGTCCACAGCGTCACCTGCTCGTAGCCCGCCTCGCGGGCGAAGGCCAGGCACTCCGCGACCAGGCGCGTCCCGAGGCCGAGACCTCGGCCCTCCGGAGTGACGAGCAGGATCCGCAGCTTGGCCACCCCCGGCCGGTCCCCGGCGACCAGGAAGACACAGCCCACCCGCCGGCCGTCGAGCTCGGCGATCCAGGCCGCCTCACGGGCCGGGTCGTGCTTGACGCCGTAGTCGGCGACGATCTTGGCGACCAGGACCTCGAAGTCGGTGTTCCAGCCGAACTGCCGGTCGTAGACCTCACCGTGGGCCATCACCACCCATCCCAGGTCGCCGGGACGGTCGGCGCGCCGCACGACGGCTCGCCGCTGATCTCGCTGCTGATCTCGCCGCGACATGAGCTGCTCTCCCGGTCCCGTGATCGTTGTCCGCACCGCACGTCGTCCGCACCGCACTGAAACACTCGTTTCAGTTAGGCTAACCGCATGCCCCAGCAAGCGCCAACCCCCTCCGCCCGGCAGACCGAGCTGCTGGAGGCGGCGTACCGGTACGCCCTCACCCACGGCCTGACCGACATGTCCCTGCGCCCGCTGGCCGAGGCCATCGGCTCCAGCCCGCGGGTGCTGCTGTTCCTGTTCGGCAGCAAGGACGGCCTGGTGCGGGCGCTGCTGGCGCGGGCCCGCGCCGACGAGGTGGCGCTCCTGGACCGGGTCAGGCAGCCCGATCACCCCGCCGGGCTGGTCCCGGCCGCCGAGCGGATCTGGGCGTGGCTCGGGGCGAAGGAGCACCGGCCGCTGCTGCGGCTGTGGGCCGAGGCGTACGCGCGTTCCCTGGTCGAGCCCGACGGGGCGTGGTCCGGGTTCGCCCGTGCGACGGTGGAGGACTGGCTCGGCGTGCTGGCCGACTGCCAGCCGCCCGCCGAACGCGACAGCGGGCAGGGTGCCGCCCGCCGCACACTCGCCCTGGCCGTCCTGCGCGGTGCTCTGCTCGACCTCCTCGCCACGGACGACGACGAACGGCTCACCGAGGCCGTACGGCTCCAACTCGCCCTGCTGGAGGGGTGATCGGCGCACCGGGCGGCCGGGCGCGTACGACCGTCCCCTCCGCCTCGCCGACGGGCCCCTCGCTCCGGGCGGCGGGTGTCAGCACCCCCGACCGTCCTGGGGCAGGCCCCCCTCCGGGACGGGGACTGGCAGGCTGTTCCGGACGGCCGGGCGTGCGAAGACTCAAGGGCATGACGATCTCCCCTCAGGCCGCGGTCGCGGCCACCGTGCCCGCCGCCCGTTCCCGTGGCGCCGACTCCCGAGCCGGCAGTGACTTCGCGCGGCTGTCCCGACGTGTCACCGAGGCGGGACTGATGAGGCGCCGACCCGGCTACTACGCCGTGCGGCTCACGCTGGTGATCGGGCTGACCGCGGTCGGCTGGGGAGCGTTCGTCGCGCTCGGGGACAGCTGGTGGCAGATGGCGGTGGCCGCGTTCCTCGCCCTGATGTCCGGTCAGATAGCCCTGGTGTCCCACGACTTGGCGCACCGGCAGGTCTTCCGGAGCGGCCGGACGAGCGCGCTGTGGGGCCGGCTCTTCGGCAACCTCGGTATCGGCATGAGCTACGGCTGGTGGATGAACAAGCACACCCGCCACCACGCCAACCCCAACCACGAGGAACTCGACCCGGACGTCGCCCCGGACATCCTGGTGTGGTCCACCGAGCAGGCCCGCGCCAGCCGGGGAGCGGCCCGTCTCATCGGCGGACACCAGGCGTGGCTGTTCTTCCCGCTGCTGACGCTGGAGGGCTTCAATCTGCATGTCGCGAGCCTGCGGGCGCTGCGCTCGCCGTCCATGAAGAACCGGGCGTCGGAGGCCGCGCTGCTCCTGCTCCACATCGCCGTCTATCTGGCCGCGCTGTTCCTGGTGCTCTCCCCCGGCAAGGCGCTGGCGTTCCTCGCCGTCCACCAGTGTCTCTTCGGCGTCTATCTCGGCTGCACCTTCGCGCCCAACCACAAGGGCATGCCCACGTTCCGCGGCGACGAACGGCCCGACTTCCTGCGCCGCCAGGTCCTCACCTCCCGCAACGTATGCGGCGGTCCGCTCACCGACGTGCTGCTCGGCGGGCTCAACTACCAGATCGAGCACCACCTGTTCCCCAGCATGCCGACCCCTCATCTGCGGCGCGCCCAGGTCCTCGTGCGCGCCTACTGCGCGGAGATCGGGGTGCCGTACCACGAGACCGGGCTGATCCGCTCCTACCGCGAGGCCCTGGCCCATCTGCACCGGGTGGGGGAACCCATCAGGCGGGCCCGCCGGGCCGGGGCCTGACGGTCGGTGGCTCCTGCCAGGTGGGGGCGGCGCTCATGTGAGGTGGGCGAAGACGACCAGGTTGTCCGTGTAGTCCTTGACCGTACGGTCGTAGTCGCCCGCGCAGGTGATGAGGCGGACCTGCGCCTGCTCGGTGTCGGCGTACACCCGCTGGTCGGGGAACTCGTCCTTGTCGAACGTCTCCACGCTGTCGACGACGAAGGTGGCCCGGCGCCCGTCCGCCCGGTCCACATGGAAGACGTCGCCCTTCTCCAGTTCCCCGAGGTCCACGAAGACGGCGGGCGAGGTGGCCGTGTCGACATGCCCGGCGATGATCGAGGTGCCCCGCTCGCCGGGCGAGGGCCCCGCGGCGTGCCAGCCGACGAGGTTGACGTCGTCGGCGGGCGGCGGCTCAAGTTGGCCCGAGGGGCCGATGGACAGGGCGACGAAGGGGGCGTCGACCGAGATCTCGGGGATGCGCAGGCGCACCGGCTTCGAGCGCGGGAGGTGCTTCGTCGCCGGCTGCCCGGCGGGGGGAGCCGACGCGGTCGCCAGGACAGGGGGGCTGGAGACGGTCGTCGGCTCGTCGTCGCCACCGCCGACCACGAGCAGGGCCAGCACCGCGCTCGCCGCGGCCGACAGCACCACGAGCTTGGCGCGTACTCCTGGCTTCACCGGCGGGGGCGTGCCGCCGGCGGGAGAAGAGGGACGAGCTGCCATCGGGTAACCACCTCACCTGGACACGGCAGCGGAGCGGAGAAGCAACGGGATGCCGGATGCCGCCAGGGCCGCCACGCGCGGCGCACGCGCGACGGCCGCGGCGGACTATGGCATCCGACATGGTCAGGCCGCGCTTCCGGTCGGCCTCCTACGGCGTGCCGCGTACAGGCCGGTGCCGGCGACCGCCAGAACGGCCAGCCCGCCCGCGGTCACCGTCGGCGCGGCCAGTGCCCCGCCACCGGTGTGCATGCCGCCACGCGGCTTCTCGTGCTCACCGCGCCAGGAGCCGCCGTCGTGCTTGCCGCCGTCGTGCTTGCCGCCGTCGTTCGCGCCGCCGTCGTGCTTACCGCCGTCGTTCGCGCCGCCGTCGTACTTGCCGCTCTCGGAGTGGTCCTTCTCGACGCCGTGCTCCTTGTGCTGACCGTCGCGCGAGGGGTCCTGCCAGGTCTCCTCGCTGTGCTCCCCGCCCTGCTCCTGGCCGTACGAGGAGTCCCCGTGATCGTTCCCGACCGCGGAGGCGGCGGGGGCGCCGAGCACCAGGACGGCCGAGGCCGCCGCTGTGGTCAGCAGGGTGCGTGCGGAACGGATCCTGTTTCCACGCATCTGACTTCCTTTCCGCCGACGGCGGGAGCGGCTGACACGACATCAGCCAAGAGACACCCCCGCTGCGACGTGAACCACCGTCAGCCGCGGGCGCCATACACGCCACCCGGAGCGATCAGCTGGGTGACACGCCGTACGCCATCCCCCGATCGGCCGTCAGCGGCTGCCTCACTGCCCGCTGAAGGCGACCTGCGCATGCCGTGGCGGGCGTGTGGAGCAAGCGGCGCGCCCGTAGGGGTGAGGCGGCGGCCGAACGCCGCTCTCACCCCGGCGAGCCACGCCGTTCTCACGCTCCGGTGAGGGCGAGTGTCGCCTCAAGGAGTGTGGAGGTCAGTGCGGGGAGCCGGTCGGGGGATTCGGACAGCAGGAACAGCCAGGCGAAGACGGGGCCCACCAGCAGGGCGTTGAGGGCGGCCGGGTCGGGGCGGGCGGTGAGTTCGCCGCGGGCGGCCGCGCGGTCGAGGATCTCGGTGAGGGTCCGGCGCTGGGCCGCCAGGTATTTCTCGTCGAAGCGGTCCCGCAGTACGGGGTCGGCGTGGATGTCGGCCAGCAGCCCGGGGACCGTCCCCGGCGGCGGTGCGGCCATGCTGTCCGCGATCTCGGCGAGCACGGCGGCCAGGTCCGCGCGGAGCGATCCGCGGTCGGGGGCCACGGCCAGGAAGCGATCCGGGAGAAGAACTTCGAAGATCATCTCCTGTTTGGTGGCGTACCGCCGGTAGATCGCCGCCTTGCCCACACCGGCGCGCGCGGCCACCTCGGCCGTCGTGAGGCGCGCGTATCCCACCTCGGCCAGCAGCTCATGGACCGCCGTGGCGACGGCGTCGTCGACGCGGCTGTCCCGGGGGCGTCCCCCTCGGCCGCGAGGTTGCTCTCGCACAGGCATGGGTGCATCATACGAGACCAGGAGTATCGAAACCAACGGTTCCATAATCGACTCCGGCGGGCACCCCGCCCCGAAGGGAATGACCGATGCGCATCCCCAGAGCCGCCCACACCGCACAGCCGTGGCGGATCCACGAGTTCACCCGTGACTTCCGGATCGAGGACGTCTGGTCCTTCCGCGCGCCCGACGCCGGACCCGACGACTTCCCCGTGATGATCGAGGCGCTCAAGACGGCCTACGACACCCAGAAGGAACCCGCCGCCGTCCGGTTCCTGTTCGCGGTGCGCTGGAAACTGGGCGCCCTGCTGGGCTGGGACACCCCGCGGGCGGGCCTCGGCGGACGGGTCGCATCGCTGCGCGACCGCCTCCCCCACGACCTCGCCCGGACCGTGCAGGACGCCGTCCCCTGCGGCGACCCGTTCTCCGAGGTGTACCAGGTGGAGGACGAGGCGGCCCGCGAGCTGGCCAACCGGACCGTGCACGACATCATGCACCTGGGCTGGGTGGCGACCGCCGACGGCGGCTACGAACTGCGCATGGCCGCGCTGGTCAAACCCAACGGACTCTTCGGACGGCTGTACATGGCCGCCATCCTTCCGTTCCGGTACCTCATCGTCTACCCGGCCCTGACCCGCCGATGGGAACGGGCCTGGCTCGACTTCGGCCGCCCGAACCGCCGCGCCCTGAAGGGGTGACCGCCCGCCCCACGGGGACAGGGCGAGGGCGCGGCTCCCGCCGTACCGGGCCACCGCCTCCCCCTGCGGGCAGCGCCGAGCGGCGCCGGAGGCGGGCGCGTGAGACAGTCGAAGAGGGTGCGCGAGTCGGCGGACTCGACCGCCCCGCTCGTACGGCTGGGAAGGGGTCCGACATGTCGCAGGCAAGTGAAGCGGACCAGGCCGACCAGGCACTCAAGGCGAAGCACCGCGCGATGTGGGCCCTGGGCGACTATCCCCGGCTGGCCGCCGACGTCATCGCGGAGCTCGGAGGCGTGCTCGTACGGAGCACCGTCAGCCCCGGACAGCGGGTACTGGACGTGGCGGCGGGCTCGGGCAACGCGGCCATCCCCGCCGCTCTGCTCGGGGCCGACGTCGTGGCCTGCGACCTCACCCCCGAGCTGCTGGAGAGCGGACGCCGGCAGGCGGCGGAGCGGGGTGCCGAGCTGGAGTGGCGTGTGGCGGACGCGGAGTCGCTGCCGTTCGGGGACGGCGAGTTCGACGCCGTGATGTCCTGCGTCGGTGTCATGTTCGCCCCGCACCATCAGCAGGCCGCCGACGAACTGGTCCGGGTCTGCCGGCCGGGCGGGGTCATCGGGCTGATCAACTGGACGCCCCAGGGATTCATCGGCCAGATGTTCGCCGCCATGCGCCCGTACGCGCCTGCGCCGCCGCCCGGCGCCCAGCCGCCGCCCCTGTGGGGCGACCCCGACCATGTGTCCGCGCTGCTCGGCGACCGCGTCACCGGCCTCGACGCCCGGCGCCAGACCCTTCGCGTCGACCGGTTCACCGCGCCCGAGGACTTCCGCGACTTCTTCAAGTCCTTCTACGGCCCCACCATCGTCACCTACCGCACCATCGCCGACGACCCCGACAAGGTCGCCGCCCTCGACACAGCCCTCACGGACCTCGCCGGCCGCCACCTGCGGGACGGCGCGATGGAGTGGGAGTACCTGCTGGTCACCGCCCGCCGCAGCGGCGCCTGACGGCCTTCTGATCCGGCCAGGGCGCTCGGTCAGGAGCGCGAGCGCCCCTGAAGTGCTGCTTCACCTCCCACAAGCTGCTTTCGGCCAGTGGCTGGCCGACTGCCGCTGTGCAATTCTCTGAACGCCTTGGGGGGAAAACGGAATTGTCCGGGGGGTCTCACATCTCAGCCGCGCGCCGCTCTCCGCCGCGTGGCCGCGGGAGCGCACGCCTCGGCACAGCCGGCTCGACGAGCCGTGCCGTGCCGTGGTGTGCCGCGGCCGGTTCCGTTCCGTGGTGGTGACCACCGGCGCGTACCGCGGGTGCCTCTGCCGTCCTCACCCTCCATTGCCCGTGTCCGGGAGAGAAGGGAAGAGATGAACACGACCACCAGAGGCAGGGCCGCACACCGGCCGGCCCGCATGCTGCGGCTCCTGATGACGCTCGCGCTCACCGCGGGGTTCTTCGCCGTCACACCGTCCCCCGCGCAGGCGGCGGCGACCCGCGGCTACGCCTACGTATGGGCGAACCAGCCGTCCGCCCCGCTCAACACGCCCTACACACCGTCCGGTTACTACAGCCGCAACTCCACCGGCGCGGTGAACTCGGTGGTCCGCACGGGCGTCGGCCAGTACACGGTGCGCATGCCCCGGCTGGGCCTGCTGGGCGGCACGGTGCATGTCACGGCGTACGGCGCGACCAACCACTCATGCAGCGTGGCGTACTGGACGCCGGTCGGTGAACGGCTCGACGTGCACGTGCGGTGCTTCGCGGCCTCCGGGTACCGCGCCGACACCTACTTCAGCGCGAGCTACGTCAACACCGCCTATCTCGGCGGGAGGTTCGGCTATGTGTGGGCGGACCAGCCGTCCTCGGGTTCGTACACGCCCTCGCTGACGTACCAGTTCAACTCCGCCGGGGTCCGCAACACCATCACCAGCAGCGGTATCGGCCAGTACACGGTCCGGCTGCCCTCCATCGGCTCCGCGGCGGGGCATGTGCAGGTGACGGCGTACGGTGACGTGGCGGCGCGCTGCAAGGTGGTCAACTGGTACCCGTCGGGAACCGCCCAGATGGTCAACGTCCGCTGCTTCACCCTGGGCGGCGCCCTGCGCGACACCCGCTTCACACTGACGTACACCCGCGGCACCGGCCTGCTGCGCACCACGCCCGCCGCGTACGCCTGGGCGAACCAGCCGACCGCGGCCTCGTACGTGCCCTCGGCGGCGTACCAGTACAACTCCGCCGGACACACCAACCGGATCACCCGCCACGGCGTCGGCGTCTACCGCGTGTGGACGCCGGGCATGCCCCTGGGCTACGGCAATGTGCAGGTGACCGCCTACGGCGCCGACTCCCGGCACTGCAAGGTCGACCACTGGACCCCGAGCTCCGGCATCCAGGTCCGCTGCCTCACCGCCTCCGGGTCGCCGGCCGACACCTACGTCGACGTGTCGTTCGTCCGCTGACCGCGACGGCCGACCGGAACCGCTGACCGGGACCGGCGCGCGTCGGACGGCCGCCACCGTCCGACGTGCGCCACCGGGACGCCGGTGACCCGCGCCGTGCGGGCCACCGGTGTTCCGGGCCGGTGCCGGCTACAGATCGGCCGCGGCCGTGTCCTTGCCCTTGCCCTTGTCCTCGGGCTTGTCGGCGATGACGGCCTCGGTGGTGAGGAACAGCGCGGCGATGGAGGCGGCGTTCTGCAGCGCGGAACGGGTCACCTTCGCCGGGTCGATGATGCCCTCGGCGATCATGTCGACGTACTCGCCGGTCGCGGCATTCAGACCGTGGCCGACGGGCAGCGTGCGGACCTTCTCCGCGACCACACCGCCCTCCAGACCGGCGTTCGCGGCGATCTGCTGGAGCGGGGCGGACAGGGCGCGCCGGACCATCTCCGCACCGGTGCGTTCCTCGTCGTCCACGTCCAGCTTCTCGAAGGCCGTCTCGGACGCCTGGAGCAGGGCGACACCGCCACCGGCGACGATGCCCTCCTCGACGGCCGCCTTCGCGTTGCGGACGGCGTCCTCGATGCGGTGCTTGCGTTCCTTGAGCTCCACCTCGGTGGCGGCACCGGCCTTGATGACGGCCACGCCGCCGGCGAGCTTGGCCAGGCGCTCCTGCAGCTTCTCGCGGTCGTAGTCGGAGTCGGAGCGCTCCAGCTCGGCGCGGATCTGCTTGACCCGGCCCTCGATCGCGACACCGTCGCCGCCCCCGTCCACGATGGTGGTCTCGTCCTTGGTGACGACGACCTTGCGGGCGCGGCCGAGGAGGTCCAGGGTGGCGTTCTCCAGCTTCAGGCCGACCTCCTCCGACACGACCGTGGCCCCGGTGAGGACGGCCATGTCGCCGAGCATGGCCTTGCGGCGGTCGCCGAAGCCCGGCGCCTTGACGGCGACCGACTTGAAGGTGCCGCGGATCTTGTTGACGACCAGCGTCGCCAGCGCCTCGCCCTCCACGTCCTCGGCGATGATCAGCAGCGGCCGGCTTTCCTTCATGACCTGCTCCAGCAGCGGCAGCAGGTCCTTCACCGCGGTGACCTTGGAGCCGAGCAGCAGGATGTAGGGGTCTTCCAGGACCGCTTCCATGCGTTCGGCGTCGGTGACGAAGTAGGGCGAGATGTACCCCTTGTCGAAGCGCATGCCCTCGGTGAGCTCCAGCTCCAGACCGAAGGTGTTGGACTCCTCGACGGTGATGACGCCTTCCTTGCCGACCTTGTCCATGGCCTCGGCGATCAGCTCGCCGATCAGGCGGTCGCCGCCCGCGGACACCGCGGCGGTGCTGGCGATCTCCTCCTTGGTCTCCAGTTCCTTGGCCTGTTCCAGCACGGCCGCGCAGACGGCCTCGACGGCCTTCTCGATCCCTCGCTTCAAGGTCATCGGGTTGGCCCCGGCGGCCACATTGCGCAGGCCCTCGCGCACCAGCGCCTGGGCGAGGACGGTCGCGGTCGTCGTACCGTCACCGGCGACGTCGTCCGTCTTCTTGGCGACCTCCTTGACCAGCTCGGCGCCGATCTTCTCGTACGGGTCCTCGAGCTCGATCTCCTTGGCGATGGACACGCCGTCGTTGGTGATCGTCGGGGCGCCCCACTTCTTGTCCAGCACCACATTGCGGCCCTTGGGGCCGAGCGTCACCTTCACGGCGTCCGCGAGCTGGTTCATGCCGCGCTCCAGCGCGCGGCGCGCCTCCTCCTCGTAAGCGATGATCTTCGCAGTCATCGGTACGGTCTCCTCCGCATCGATCCGTGGGTCGACGACGGTGGACCAGGGTGACGCCCGCGACGTCCACCCGCGCGGCCGGACGCGCCGGTCACGGCCGCACGAGTACGTCACCCGACCCAGCCGTTGGCACTCTCGACCAGAGAGTGCCAACTCTCATGTAGCACTGCCGACTCCCCCGCGGCAACTCACCGGCCGGCGAGGTCGGTTCTCATGGACCGTCAGGCGCCGCTCGTCGTGGGATCGCAGGTCCGCAGCCCGGTGACGTAGTTGCCGTCCGTTCCGTAGCCGGCGAAGGTCGCCCACCCGCCGGGCTGGATGACGCGGCACGGGGCGGACTGGCCGTTGGTGTACTCGACCGTGACGGCGACGGTGTCGCCGCAGCCGTTGAAGACATCGGTGTAGCGCCAGCTCTGGTAGTACTGCACGCACTCCGGGGCGGTGGCCTCGGTGGCCGCCGCGGCGGAGGGGGCGGCCGTGAGGGCCGTCAGGAGGCCCGCCGCGGTCATGGCGGACAGGGTGACCGGTCGCGCTATGCGCTTCAGAAGCTCGTTCATGCCCCGCATCCTTGGGGCACGACAAGATCTTGCGCAACTTTCTGCAAGCATTTTCAGCCAGCCGGGGATCGTTGCTGTTTAACCAGCAGGCAAAGGCCGGTTTTCCGCGGTGAAATGTGTTGCACACCTTCCCCTGCCGACGGCGGAGTACGGCCGTGCTGCGAGCTCGGTTCAGGTGAGTGACGCGCCTGCGTCTATGAGGAGCCTCGGCGCGGGGTGCGTTCCCAGTGGACGGGGCCCGCTCGCAGGGGCGGCTCGGGCGGGACGGGGATCTGGAGCACGGTGAGGCGGGCCGGTGGCCGGGCGGGGCGCGGCGGCGGCTGTTCGGGCCCCGGTGGCCGTCGGCGGGCCGGCTCGTGGGCGCGGTCGTAGGCCGCGCGGCGCACCGGGTCGCGCAGTGTCTCGTACGCCGATCGCACCTCGCAGAACCGCTGCGCGGTGACGGCGTCCACCCGCGTGTCGGGGCGCAGTTCCCGGACCCTGGCCCGGAAGGCGGAGGTGAGGGCTGCGCCGGTGGCCGAGGGTGCCACGCCCAGGACGGCGTACAGGTCCGGCTTCTCCATGCGGGCCACCTCCCCGGCCCCGCGAGCTGCGCTTTGGGTACGACGTGCCTCTACACCGACTTAAGACTCGAGGCGTCTTCTGTCAAGGACGACGGGGACGGACGACCGTCGCCGATCGGGCACTGCGGTCCTCGGAGTTCGGCGCGAACGTGACCGCCGAGGACGCGTGGTGGTCGTCTCAGCCGGTGTGCACGCGGGGGCGGCGCGTCGGGTTCGGTTCCGCCTCGCGCAGGACCTCACGGGTGACGGGGGCGACCTCGCCCTGGCCGAAGAGGAGGAAGCGGAGGAAGTTGGCGAAGGGGTTGCCCTCGGTCCACTCGACGTAGATGTGCGGGGTGTGGCCGGTCGCGTCGCGCACATGCAGGAGCAGCGCGGCGAGGGCGTTGGGGACGGAGGAGGACTCCAGGGTGAGCACCCGGTAGCGGCCGTGCATGACCTCGCCGCGCACGACCAGGCCCGCCTCGAACTCGGAGGGGTCGGTGACGGTCACCTCGACGAAGACGAAGTCGTCCTGGTCGGTGAGGTCGTTGTCGTCGCGGATCTGCTCGACCTTGGCGCGGTACTCGGCCTGGTCGCGGGCGTCGGGCTCGTTGGCGACGAACCGGATCCTGCGGCCGGCGATGTCCCGGACGAACCGTTCCGCCATGTCGTCGAGCGTCACGTCGGTCACGCGCAGTTCGAAGGCGCGCAGCAGCCGGGACAGAAGCGAGACGAGGACGATGCCGACGATGAAGCAGGCGCCGATCTTGACACCGTCGGGGCGTTCGACGACGTTCACGACCGTCGTGTACAGGAACACCGCCGATATCGCCGCGAAGGCGACGGTCCGTTTCCGCTGCCCCGCTGTGCGCGCGGCGATGGTCACCGCGATCGCCGCCGAGCTGATCAGCACCAGCACGCCGGTGGCGTAGGCGCCGCCCTGGGCGTCGACGTCGGCGTCGAAGAGCCAGGTGACGAGGAAGCCGATCAGGGTGAAGACGACGACCATGGGGCGGGCGGCCCTGGCCCAGTGCGGGGCCATGCCGTAGCGGGGCAGATAGCGCGGCATCAGGTTGAGCAGACCGGCCATCGCGGAGGCGCCCGCGAACCACAGGATGAGGATGGTCGAGATGTCGTAGACCGTGCCGAAGGTGTTGCCGAGGTAGGCGTGCGCCAGGTACGCGAGGGCGCGGCCGTTGGCCTGGCCGCCCTCCTCGAACTCCTTCTCCGGGATCAGCAGAGTGGTGATGAAGCTGGTCGCGATCAGGAAGGCGCTCATGATGAGGGCGGCCGTGGTCAGCAGCTTCTTCGCGCCGCGGACGCGTCCCGCGGGCCGGTCCGGCGTGTCCCCGGGGTCCCCCTCGACATGCGGCATCACCGCGACGCCGGTCTCGAAGCCGGACATGCCGAGTGCCAGCTTGGGGAACACGATCAGGGCCATGCCGATCATGACGAAGACGTTGCCGTGCTCGGCCGTCAGGGCGTTCGTCCAGTCGGTGACGACATGGCCCTCGGTGACCACGTGATAGAGGCCGACGGCGACGACGATCGCGTTGAGGGCCAGGTAACTCGCGACCAGGGCGACGGCGACGCCGATCGCCTCCAGAAAGCCCTTGAGGAACACGGCACCGAGCAGGGCGATCAGGACCAGGGTGATCAGCAGCTGCTGGTCGTGGAGGGCGTTGGCCAGATGGGGGTTCTCCACCAGGTGGGTGGAGGCGTCGGCGGCCGACAGGGTGATGGTGATCAGGAAGTCGGTGGCCGCGAAGCCCAGCAGCGTCAGGACGAACAACTTGCCCTTCCAGAAGGGGAGCAGGCGCTCCAGCATGGCGATGGAGCCCTCGCCGTGCGGGCTCTCCTCGGCCACCCTGCGGTACACCGGCAGCGCGCCGGCCAGGGTGACGATCACCAGGACGATCGTCGCGACCGGCGACAGCAGGCCCGCCGCCAGAGCCGCGATGCCGGGCTGGTAGCCGAGGGTGGAGAAGTAGTCGACGCCGGTGAGGCACATCACCCGGTACCACGGCCGGCCCTGGTGCGCGGGCTCCGGCCGGCTGTGCGGGCCCGTGGGGCCGTCGCCCTTGCCCCTGTCGGACAGTCCCTCCAGCATCCATGCGCGCAGACGGCGCGGAGGGGGTGCGGTGGCGACCATCAAGGGCTCCTGACGTGCGGTGATGCGTGCTGTGCGGCCATCGCTCGGACGGCCGGACCAGCGTAGGCAGACGGTGGTGCCCGGACCGCCCCCTGAGCCGACGAAGGCGTCAAGGCGGCGTCAAGGATTTGCCGGTCGCCTCCGCGACAGCTCCGAAGTCCCGGTCGCGCGCGGGAGATCGGCGCCTGATCTGCGCGCGGCGCGGACGTCAGCCCCGGCGAGGGCGATGCGGTCGAGGGGTGTCGCGTCCGGCGGCGAGCCGGCGACCACCGGTGAGTCGGCGCCCGTCATCCGGGAGCGAAACGGCAGGTCCGCCGGGCCCCAGGGGGCAACGGCCTGGCCGTCGCCGAGGTGGGGCGGCCGGTCGGCGCGCAGACCGAGGGCCGTACGCTCGGCTTCATCGGCGAGCCGCGGGTGAGCGTCCGCAGGCTCGACATGGCCCTGAGGGACCTCATGGCGCGCAGGTGAGGGCACCTTCCTCACGGCCCGACGTACGACAGGAGAGGCACACACCCATGACCCGGGTGCTCGTGGTGGAGGACAACCCGCAGCTGCTGCGGGCCCTCGTGATCAACTTGCAGGCACGTCACTACGGCGTGGACGCCGCACCCGACGGGGCCACGGCGCTGCGGCTCGCCGCCGAGCGTCAGCCCGACGTGGTACTGCTGGACCTGGGCCTGCCCGACATGGACGGCGTGGCGATCATCAAGGCGCTGCGCGGCTGGTCCCGGGTGCCGATCCTGGTGCTGTCCGCCCGGCAGTCGTCCGGCGAGAAGGTCTGCGCGCTCGACGCGGGCGCGGACGACTACATCACCAAGCCGTTCAGCATGGACGAGCTGCTGGCCCGGCTGCGGGCCGCCGTCCGCCGTACCGAGGACATCCCGCTGACCCCGGAGACCTCGCTCGTCGAGACGGACGGCTTCAGCATCGACCTGCTCGCCAAGAAGGTCGTCCGCGACGGTCAGGACGTCCGTCTGACGCCGACCGAGTGGCATCTGCTGGAGATCCTGGTGACGCGTCCGGGGCAGCTGATCACGCAGAAGCAGCTGCTCCAGGAGGTCTGGGGCATCTCGCAGCGCAACAAGAGCAACTATCTGCGCGTCTACATGGCCCAGCTGCGCCGCAAGCTGGAGAAGGACCCCTCCCACCCCCGCTATCTGATCACCGAGCCCGGCATGGGCTACCGCTTCGAGGTCTGACCGAGGAACCCCATGGCACGCGGCAAGCTCCGGATCTACCTCGGCGCGGCACCGGGCGTCGGCAAGACGTACGCGATGCTCTCGGAGGCGCACCGCCGGGTGGAGCGCGGCACCGACTGCGTCGTCGCCCTCGCCGAGCACCACGACCGGCCGCGCACCGAGGTGCTGCTGCACGGGCTGGAACAGGTGCCCCGCCGCCACGTCGCCCACCGCGGCGCGGTCTGCCCGGAGATGGACGTGGACGCCGTCCTGCGCCGGGCCCCGGCGGTCGCCCTGGTCGACGAGCTGGCCCACACCAATGTGCCCGGCTCGCGCAACCACAAGCGCTGGCAGGACGTCGAGGAACTGCTCGCCGCGGGCATCGACGTGATCTCGACCCTCGACATCCAGCATCTGGAGTCGCTGGGCGACGTGGTCGAGTCCATCACCGGGGTGCGGCAGCACGAAACCGTGCCCGACGAGGTCGTACGGCGTGCCGACCAGATCGAGCTGGTCGACATGTCGCCGCAGGCGCTGCGCCGGCGGATGGCGCACGGCAACATCTACCGGCCGGACAGGGTCGACGCGGCCCTGTCCCACTACTTCCGGCCGGGCAATCTGACCGCCCTGCGGGAACTGGCGCTGCTGTGGGTGGCCGACCGGGTCGACGCGTATCTGACCGAGTACCGCAGCGAGCACGACGTCTCCAGGATCTGGGGCTCGCGCGAGCGGATCGTCGTCGGGCTGACCGGCGGCCCCGAGGGACGCACGCTCGTCCGGCGGGCCGCGCGGCTCGCCGAGAAGGGCGCCGGCGGGCAGGTGCTCGCCGTCTACGTCTCCCGCAGCGACGGCCTGACCGCGGCCTCGCCGAAGGAACTCGCGGAGCAGCGCACGCTGGTCGAGGCCCTGGGCGGAACGTTCCACCATGTGATCGGGGACGACGTCCCGGCCGCGCTGCTGGACTTCGCGCGCGGTGCGAACGCCACACAGATCGTGCTGGGCGTCTCCCGCCGCCGGAACTGGCAGTACGTCCTCGGGCCGGGCGTCGGCGCCACCGTCGCCCGTGCCTGCGGACCCGACCTCGACGTCCACCTCGTCACCCATGACGAGGCGGGCAGGGGCCGCGGGCTGCCGGTGGCGCGCGGGGCACGGCTGGGACGGTGCCGGGTGGTCTGGGGCTGGTTCGTCGGTGTGCTGGGCCCGGCGCTCCTCACCTGGATCCTCAAGGGTGCGGCGCCGGATCCGGGCCTGGCCAACTCCATGCTGCTGTTCCTGAGCCTGACGGTGGCGGCGGCCCTGCTGGGCGGGCTGCTCCCGGCGCTGGCGTCCGCGGTGGCGGGCTCCGCGCTGCTGAACTGGTTCTTCTCCCCGCCCTTCCACACCCTGACGATCGCCGACGGCAGGAACATCGTCGCCATCGCGGTCTTCGTGGGCGTCGCGGTGTCCGTGGCCTCGGTCGTGGGCCTCGCCGCCCGGCGGACCGACCAGGCCGCGCGGCTGCGGGCCGAGTCGGAGATCCTCTCCTTCCTCGCGGGGCATGTGCTGCGCGGCGAGACCTCGCTGGAGGCGCTGCTGGAGCGGGTCCGGGAGACGTTCGGCATGGAGTCGGTGGCGCTGCTGGAGCGGACCGGCGAGACGGCGCCCTGGACATGTGCCGGGAGCGTGGGGCCGCGGCCCGCCGAGACCCCGGAATCCGGGGACGTCGAGGTGCCGATCGGCGACCACATGGCGCTGTCCCTGCGCGGCCGGGTACTGCCGGCCGCCGACCGCCGGGTGCTGGCCGCGTTCGCCGCGCAGGCCGCCGTCGTCCTCGACCGGCAGCGTCTGCGGCGCGAGGCCGACCGCGCCGCGGAGCTGGCGGAGGGCAACCGCATCCGCACCGCGCTGCTCGCCGCCGTCAGCCACGACCTGCGCACCCCGCTGGCCGGAATCAAGGCCGCGGTCTCCTCGCTGCGCTCGGACGACGTCGACTGGTCGCAGGAGGACCGGGCGGAGCTGCTGGAGGCCGTCGAGGACGGCGCCGACCGGCTCGACCAGCTGGTCGGGAACCTGCTGGACATGTCCCGGCTGCAGACCGGCACCGTCGCCCCGGTCGTCCGCGAGACGGACCTCGACGAGGTGGTGCCCATGGCGCTCGTCGGGGTGCCCGAGGACAGTGTGGACCTGGACATCCCGGAGACGCTGCCCATGGTCGAGGTCGACCGGGGGCTGCTGGAGCGGGCCGTCGCCAATGTCGTCGAGAACGCCGTCAAGTACAGCCCGCCGCGGCAGAAGGTCCTGGTCTCGGCCAGCGCGCTCGGGGACCGCGTAGAGCTCCGGGTCGTCGACCGCGGTCCGGGTGTGCCGGACGAGGCCAAGGACCGTATCTTCGAACCCTTCCAGCGCTACGGCGACGCCCCGCGCGGCGTCGGCGTCGGTCTCGGCCTCGCGGTCGCCCGCGGCTTCACCGAGGCCCTCGGCGGCACCCTCCACGCCGAGGACACCCCCGGCGGGGGCCTGACCATGGTGCTCGCCGTCCGCACGGCCCCGCGGCGACCGCGGCAGCCGGATCCGGAGCCGGGCGCGGCGGCGGCCTGAGGGGCGCCGCCGCCTCAGGGGCGGCCGGTCACGGCGGCGGTGAAGCGTGCCGCGAGCGAGGCGACCGCCGCCCGCAGTTCGTCACCGCCGTCGACGCGGAAGGCGACAGGCAGGCGCGCCAGCCATTCCTGGGCGTACATGTCGGGGTTGCGGGTGCTGCCGAGCAGGACGCAGCCCTCACCCAAGGGCTCAAGGCGTCCCATGGGCGGGCGGATCCAGGGGGCGACCTCGGCCAGGGGGGCGTCGAAGACCACGCGGGTGGAGAACTCCCAGCCGAGGCCGAGGTTCTGCTCCAGGACCGCCACCGCGTCGAGGTCCTGCGGCGGTTCGAAGCCCTGGCCGGTCCGCCGGACGGCGTGCACCCGGTCGATGCGGTAGGTGCGGATCGCGTCCGCGCGACGGGAGTGGCACAGCAGGTACCAGCGTCCGTGGCGCACCACGACGGACCAGGGGTCCACCTCCTCCTCCCACGCGTTCCCGGCGTCGCTGCGGTAGCCGACCAGCACCCGCCGCCGGGCCGCGACGGCGTCGACGAGTTCGCTGGTGACGGCCGGATCCGGGCGGGCCGAGTGCGGGTCCGGCGCGGCCGCCGCGTACTCCCGCAGGGTCGCCGCCTGCCGTCCGACGCTCTCCGGCAGCGCCTGGACGACCTTGCCGAGGGCGGTCCCGATCAGGTCGTCGGCGTCGGCCGCGGCCGGCTGGGCGCTCAGTACCGCCATCACCAGGCCGAGCGCCTCCGCCTGCGTGAAGTGCACGGGCGGCAGCCGTGTCCCGCGCCCCAGCCGGTACCCGCCGTGCGGCCCCCGCACCGACTCGACGAGGATCCCGGCCTCCCGCAGGATCCCGACGTACCGGCGCGCGGCCCGTTCCGTGACGCCCAGCCGCGCGGCGAGTTCGTCGGCGGTCGTACCGGGGCGGGTCCGCAGGATCTCCAGGGTGCGCAGTGCTCGGGCGGTGGGGCTGAGATCGTTCGGCACGGGGGCAGGCTAGCCGGAACCGGGGTCCGGTCCGCCGGGAATCCGGCAGTGGATCGTCCGGATCTCCTCCTACGGTGAGGTCCGCACACCTCGGGAAAGGGGACTGACCATGGACATCCTGCTCGTCGGCGGCCTGTGGCTGGACGCGTCCGTGTGGGACCGCGTCGCGTCCGCGCTGGAGTCGCACGGCCACCGCCCGGTGCCGCTCGCCCTGCCGGGACAGGGGGACGGTTCCGAGTCGGCCACGCTCGACGACCAGCTCGGGGCGGTGCTCGACGCGGTGGACTCGGCGCCCGGCAAGCCCATGGTGGTGGGGCACTCCGCCGCCTGCACGCTGGCGTGGCTGGCCGCCGACCGGCGGCCCGAGCGGCTGGCCAAGGTCGCCCTGGTCGGCGGCTTCCCCTCCGGCGACGGTCAGCCGTACGCGGATTTCTTCGAGGTGCGGGACGGTGTCATGCCCTTCCCGGGCTGGGACCCCTTCGAGGGGCCGGACGCCGCGGACCTCGACGACGCGGCCAGGCGCGCGTTCGCGGCCGGTGCGGTCCCCGTGCCCGAGGGGGTGGCCAAGGGGGTGGTGCGGCTGGTGGACGAACGGCGGTTCGGGGTGCCGGTCGTGGTGGTCTGCCCGGAGTTCACGCCCGACCAGGCGCGGGAGTGGATCGGCGCGGGTGACGTGCCCGAGCTGGCGCGGGCCGAGCGGGTGGAGTTCGTCGACCTCGACTCGGGTCACTGGCCCATGGTCACGAGGCCGACGGAGCTGGCGGGGGTGCTGGCCGCGGCGGCCGGGGCCGGCTGATGCCGACTGAGGCCGACTGAGGGGGCGGGCGCGGGCGCGAGGTGACGCAGACGGGCGGGCGCCGGGCGACGTGAACCGGCGGGCGCGGGGGGCGGGCCAGCGGACCGGCGGCGCGGGGCGACGACGCGGACCGGCGGGCGCGGTGCGCGGATGAGCGGACCGGCGGGTGCGCGCCTCCGCTGCGCCGGGTCATGGCTCCCCGGACACCGGCTCACCGTGGTGCGGGACGACGGCCACCGGGCAGTCGGCGTGATGCAGCAGTGTGTGCCCGACATGGCCGAGCTGCGGTCCGAGGTGGGGGTGCCGGCGCGGGGCGCCGACGACCAGGAGGTCGGCCGCCGCCGACCGGTCGAGCAGTGTCTGCCGTACGGACCCCTCGACCACCGTGCGGTGCACGACGGGCCCGGCCTCCCCGGCCGGGAACTCGCCCACGGCCGCCAGCGCCTCCTCCAGCAGGGTCGCGGCGTCCTCCTCCCGGCGATGGTCGGGCGCGCCCCTGAGCAGCGGATGCGGCGCCGTCCGGTGCGCGGGCCGGCGCCAGACCCGTACGGCCTCCAGCGTGCCGCGGCGCACGGCGGCCTCCCGGAACGCGAACCGGGCGGCCGCGGGGCCCGTGGCCGGGCCGCCCACGCCCAGGACGACGCGGCCGTTCACGCCGTCCCTGTTGCGCGGACTGCCCCGTACGACGACGACCGGGCAGGGGGCGCGGGCCGCCAGGGACAGACTGACCGAGCCCAGCAGCAGTTCCTTGATGGGGCCCTTGCCCCGCACCCCGGTCACCACGGCCGCGGCGCCGCCCGCCTCGCGCAGCAGCGCCGACGCGGGGTCCTGCGGCACGACGTCGGTACCGATCTCCAGCGTCTCCACGCGCTGACGGGCCCGGGCGGCCGCCTGCGCCACGATCCCCTCGGCGATGTCATGCTCGGTGACCACGTCCGGAGCGGCCTCGGCCGCGTCGGCGAGGACGGCGGCCTCGTACCGCTCCCACAGCGAGGCATGCACGATCCGCAGCGGCAGCCCGTGCCGCGCCGCCTCGTCGGCGGCCCAGTCGACCGCCCGCAGCCCGGACTCCGAGCCGTCGACCCCTACGACCAGAGGCAGCACCATGGGCCTCACCGCCTTCACCGCGCCGGCACAGGTCCATTTTCCCACCGGGCGCCCGGACGGGTCCAAGCAGCGGGCTCCGCGGACCGCGAGGCCCCTCCCTCGCCCGCCTCGAGCCGTTCGCTCACATGTCCAGGTCGGTGTGCACCAGGTGGTGGTCCGAGTACGCGGTCGGATGCACCCAGTGCTGGAGCGGGGCGATGCCTCGCAGGAAGACGTAGTCGAACTTGCTCTGCCAGTCGGTGGTCGGCCCGCAGTCGCCGCCGGACGTCGGGCGGCATCCGGGATCGGTGTCGGTGGCCAGCTCCCACATGGGGGCGAGTTCGGCGGCCTCGGGTACGGCGTTGAAGTCACCGAGGACGATGGCGCGGTCGTACCGGCCGACGGCCTCGGCGAGGACGCCGGTCTGCTGCGCGCGGACCGCCTCCTGACGCCGTTGCGCGAGGTGGGTGTTGAAGACGCGGACGGACCGGTCGCCGACCTCGGTGGTGACGGCCATGTACCCGCGGTCCTCCGAACCTCCGTCGGGGTATTCGACCTTGACGACGTCGGTCATCGGCGCCGCCGAGAGAATCGCCTGCCCGTAGCCTCCCGGATTCCACGGCGCTCCCCCGCAGCGGCTCCACTTCCGCAGCACCGGCCCGTACTCGACGTGGTAGTCCAGCCCGTAGAAGCTCTCCAGATAGTCCCGGATCTTCTTGACGTCCCGCGCGCACGCTTCTTGCAGGCCGACGACCTGCGGCGCGTACGTGGCGATCTCCGCCGCCCGGTCGACGTTGCGCTCGTCGCAGGGATTGCAGAGGTTCCATGTCATGACCCGGTTCGGTACGACCTCCTCGGCGGCGTCGGCGGGCAGTGATCTGGCGAGGGAGCCGTCGCCCCGCGTGCCGGTGCCGAGAAGCACCAGGCAGGCCACGACCGCGGCGCCCACGAACCACCGCCAGCTCTTCACCAGCACCACCGCCTCCTCGCCCCTGGACGCCTGCGGCATCCGACCTCTCCCTGCACGAGGCTATGTGACGAAGCTGTGAGCAGCCCGAGCGGTGTCCGGCCGCCGCGGGCGTCCGCGCCGTGACGCCGGTTCCGAGCGCGCCGTGTCAGGCCACCCAGTGTGCGGCCGCCTGCTCCCCCACCGTGAACTCCGTCGCACAGTCGGGGCACACGGCACGCCCGAAGAGATACGGCAGGCCGTCGGCCACCCGCTGCCTGCCGTCGGCCAGGGCACGGTCGTACAGCCGCCGCGGTACGACGTCCAGCCCGCCGGGCTCGACGCGGCGGATCGGTGACTTCGCCGCCCCTTCCCGAGTGCGGTCCTCACTGCGGCAGAAGGGCTCGCCGTCGTCGAGCACGACGAACAACTCCACCCCGCAGTAAGGGCAGTCCACCTCGTATTCCCCCGAGTGCAGTGCGTCCAGGCAGCGGCCCCGGTCCCTGAGCCCGTCGAAGGCGAGGAGGGCCTGCAGCAGGTACACGTACTCCTCCGTGTCCGACGTGCGGCTCAGGCACTCCTCGGTGAGCCCCCGAAGGACATCGATCGCGGCGGAGGCGGCGGCCCCCTCCAGCGCGCCCGGCTCGGCACACCCCGCGATCGCACCCGCCGCCAGCAGCACCCAGGGAAGCTGCTCCGGGGCGCAGACCGTCCCGATCCCGGCGAGGCGCGGCAGCGCGGCGACACCGGCCGTGAACGTGGTGTCCAACTGGGGGCACAGATGATCCATCAAGGCGGACCAGACACCACCCGGATCGGCCTCGAACCGGTCCAGCAGCGCGGGAACGTGCTCCGCGGAACCACAAGCGTCACTGAGTGCTGCCCAATCCGTCATGCACCCATCCAACCGCACCGACCGGACCTGCGTGCCGCGTGATCGGCGGATCGCCGCCGAGGGATAGGGAGTTCACGGCGGCGTCGGCGGAGAGGCGAGCGGGCGTGGGGGTTGGTCATCGGACGCAACCTTCGGGTGCCGGCGTGTGTCACGTCTATACCGGGTCGGGCGTTCGAAGGTCGCGTCGGGGACGTGGGCGGCGGGCGTCGGGGCTGCCGGATGGGTCGGCGTGGCCGTGCGGTCCGTCGGGAAGGGGAGAGGGACATGGGCAGATGGCGGGTGGCGGCCGTGCTGGTGGCCGCCGGGATCGTCGGGGCGTCGCTGGTGTCTGCCGGGCCGGCGGCGGCGGTGCACGGGGCGGTGCCGGAGGACTTCAACGGTGACGGGTACCGGGACGCGGTGCTCCCGGCGCCGGGCGCGCATGTGGCGGGGGCGCCGTACGCGGGGGCGGTCGTGGTGCTGTACGGCTCGTCCTCCGGGTACCGGGCGAGTCGGCACCAGACGATCTCCCAGAACTCGCCGGGCGTTCCGGGCACCCCCGAGGGCTGGGACCGCTTCGGTACCGCCACCGCCACGGCGGACCTGAACAGGGACGGGTACGCCGACCTGATCGTCAGCGCGCCCTACGAGGACGGCACTCGGGACGACAACGCCGGCACGGTGACGGTGCTCTGGGGCGGCCGGAGCGGTCTGGGCGGCGGCACCAACCTGCCTGCGCCCGCGGGCCGCCAGCACCACGGCGTCGACCTGGCGGTGGTCGCCGCGGGACCCGGCGCAAGGACACAGATCCTGGTCGGCGGGCTCAGCGGCACCGCCACCTACAAGGGACCGTTCAGCCGCAGCGGAACCGTCGGTTCTGTCGTCGCCGCCCAGGACCCCGGCCCCCTGGAGTCCGTCGCCCTCGGCGATCTGGACCGCGACGGCACCACCGACGAGGTGGGCATCGGTTACCGCAAGGCCGACCTGACCGGCGGCCGCGTCCAGGTGAACCCCTCCGGCGGCCGGGACTGGCCCGAGCCCCTCCGGCAGGGCGACGGGCTGATCGCCGCGACCGGTGACGTCAACGGCGACGGCTACGCGGACCTGGTCGTCGGCGACCCGGAGGATCCGCGGACCCCTGGCGTCGACGGCCGGCTCGGCGGCCGCGTGCTCCTGTGGCGCGGCTCGGCCGGCGGCATCGCGCCCGACGCGCGGCCCGAGGAGATCACCCAGAGCACCGAGGGCGTGCCCGGCACGAGCGAGGCCGGCGACACCTTCGGCGCCGCCGTCGCGGTGGCCGATCTCAACCGGGACGGGCTCGGGGACCTCATCGTCGGCGCACCCTGGGAGGACATCGGCAGCGTGCCGCACGCGGGCGCGGTCACCGTGATCCCCGGCCGCCGCTCGGGCCCCCTCGGCGCCGGCGGCTACTCCTTCAACCAGAACACCCCCGGTGTCCCCAGCTCCGCCGAGGAGTACGACTCCTTCGGGACCACCGTCTCCGCCGCCGACGTCGACCGGGACGGCCGGCCGGAGCTGTTCGTCGGCTCGCCCATCGAGAACACGGCCAACGGGGCGGTCTTCGTGCTGCCCGGCGGCCCTTCCCGCCCGACCGGTACGGGCAGCCGTGTCTTCACTGCGGACATGTTCGGCCTCACCCAGCACGACAGCGTCCACCTGGGCGGCTACGGCGTCCTCTGGATCCTGCTGCGGGACCCGGAGATCGACCACGGCGACTGAGGGGGCGGCGGGCAGCCGGCAGCGGGTCGTGGGCCACGCGGACACATATCCCGTTGGTGTCCACCGGCCGGCCTCGGACAATGTGGCCATGCCCATACGACCCGTGCGCGCGGACGACGAACTGCCCGCCCTCCAGGACATCGAGCGGGCGGCCGGTCGGAGCTTCCGGGACATCGGCATGCCGGAGATCGCCGACGACGCACCGCTCCCGGTCGCCGAGCTCGACCGCCACCGGCGGGACGGGCTGGCCTGGGTGGCGGTCGACGACGCCGATGCGCCCATCGCCTATCTGATCGCCTGCCGGGTCGACGGCAATCTCCACGTCGAACAGGTCTCGGTGCACCCGGACAGCGCGCGCCGCGGGGTCGGCCGATCGCTGCTCGACCACGCGGCGGAGCACGCCCGCGCCGAGGGGGCGCACGCCCTGACCCTCACCACGTTCACCGAGGTCCCGTGGAACGCGCCCTACTACGCGCGCTGCGGCTTCGAGCCCGTGCCCGGCAGCGCGCTCACCCCCGGACTGCGCAGGATCCGCGCGCGCGAAGCGGAGCACGGCCTGGACCGGTGGCCCCGGTGCTGCATGCGCCGGGCGGTCCGGGCGGAACCGGGGCATGAGCCGACCGCGTGGACGCCGGACGAGATGCGGGCCTTCATTCAGGGGACCCAGGGGCGGCGGCTCGAAGCGGCGCGTGTCGTCGCACAGGGGCGCGCCTACGACTGCGCCCGCTCCCCGGAGTCCCGTCGGCAGTGGGCGAAGCTGTCGTTGCTCGCGAACCGGCGGATGCCCGGCGCCGCCGAGGGTGAGGGCGCCCGAGTGGCCCGGCAGGACTTCGCGCTCCGGACATGGGTGATCGAACACCTGGGCCCCGACGACTCGGACCCCGACTGGAGCCCCGTCTCCCTGGCCTCCGACACCCTGGCCGCGCTGACGCTCACTCCCGCCGAGGCCGCCGCTCTGGCCGGCGGCTGGCGCGACCTGCCGATCGAACGGATCCGCGAACTGCGGTGGCACAAGAACCTGACGGCCCATCTGGAGACCCTGCTCGGCCATGTGCCCCGCGGCCCCGTCCACGACACACTTGCCACCTGGACGACCGTCCGCCGACTCCTGCCCTGACCGGCCCCCGCGGGCGCCACGTCGGCAGCCTGCCGGCCCTCCCGAGAAGCGACCAGGTCAGACCGGGTGCGCCACGCGTCTGGTGCACCACCTCGTGCGCCCCGCCGACCCCACCGGCAGGCTGGCCTCATGGCCACCGAGCACCCCGTCGTCGTCCTTCCGCCCGCCACGGACGGTGGCCGCCGCGTCCGCATCGACGGCCGGTACGTCGGCATCGCCTACGGGCTCCTCGACGTCGTCGCCTTCGTCCAGGAAGCCGGCCTGCAGGACTGGGACGAACTCGACGTCGTCCGCTCCTCCCTCGTCGAGTGGCAGGGCGGCGGCCCGGAGGTCTGGCAGGACTGAAGGGCCGTCACCTCTGTTCGTAATGGCTCGGTCTGCCGTCCAGGCTCACCAGGCGCCCCCGAGCGGCGGCCTGGGTGCGGCGCACGAGTGTCCACGTGCCGTCGGTGCGAAGGAGGGCGGTGGAGTGCCAGGGGGTGGTCCAGGCGTCCGGGACGTCGAGGAGGCGGATGCCGAATTTGGCGGCGCCTACGGGTTGGGGGTGGATGGACAGGCGTACGGCGTGGGGGTGGTGCTCGGCGATCAGGCGGCCCCAGGCGCGGCTGCGCTGGATGACACCGTAGGCGCGTCGGCGGCAGGCGCGTTGGAGTGCCGAGCGGGTGCCCGTCCAGCCGGCGGTGTCCTCGACGAGGAAGCGGGTGATGCCCAGGTAGAGGGCTCGCGCGGAGGAGTCGGCGCGGACCTCGGCGCGCAGGGTGTCCAGGGTGGGCGCGTGCAGCCGGTGGACGTGGGCGCGCGCCGAGTCGTGGTCCACGTCGCCGAGGAGGTCGCGCAGATCGAGGACGGACAGTCTGGTCAGGGCCAAGTCGTCGATCGTGCGGCGCAGTTCGTCGGCGTAGGCGTCTATGTGTGCGTCGGGTACGCCGATGAGGTCGCCGAAGACATGGCCGTCGGAGCAGATGATCACCTGCGCGCCGGGCGGATGGATCCGCTCCACGTCCCGGCACAGGGTGTCGAGGAAGCTCAGTGAGAGGCGTTCGCCCTGGTCCGGGAGGTGCCCGAGGACCTTGGCGGGGTTGGGGGACTTGCAGGGGAAGGCGGGCAGGGTGAACACGACGGGGGCGTCCTCGCGGACGAAGGCGGCGATGCCGCGGAGTTGGTGGGGGAATGCCTCCGGGGGTGGTGCGGGGGTGGGGTCGGTGGTGCGGTGGTGGGGCAGGAGCAGGCGCAGGATGTCGGTGGCGAGGGTCGTGGGGTGGATGTCCGGCGTCGTCGCCAGCGGCATGGGGGTCCTCCGGGGGAGGGGTGGCGTGCGGGTCGGGTGTCGTCCGGGGAGGGGATCCTCCGGAGGTCGGATGTCGTCCGGTGGAGAGGGATCCTCCGGAGGTCGGGTGTCGTCCGGCGGAGAGGGATCCTCCGGCGATCGGGGGCCGCCCGGCGGACGCCGATCCCCCGGAGGACCGGGGCCGGTCCGGCGGATGCGGATCCCCCGGAGGACCGCGTGCCGTCCGACGGGCGCCGGTCTTCCGGCGATCAGGTGTCGTCCGGTGGAGGAGCCGGTGGTCGGCCGGCTCAGCGGCGTCGGTCGTAGCCGACGGGCAGCCGGTGGGCGCCTCGGCCGAGGACGGCCGGGGTCCACTCGATGTCCTCGTCCCGGATGGCGAGGTGCAGGCCGGGCAGCCGGGTCAGCAGGGTGCCGAGGGCGATCTGGAGCTCGGCGCGGGCGAGGGCGGCGCCGGGGCAGAAGTGGATGCCGTGGCCGAAGGACAGGTGGGGGTTGGGCGAGCGGTCGAGGCGCAGGGTGTCGGGGCCGGTGAAGCGGCGCGGGTCGCGATTGGCGGCGCACAGGGAGACGATCACCGAGTCGCCGGCCGGGACCTCGGTGCCGTGCAGGTCGCTGTCGTGGGCGAAGAACCGCCAGGTGGTGAGCTCGAAGGCGCTGTCGTAGCGCAGGAGTTCCTCGACCGCGCGGGGCAGCAGGCCCATGTCGTCGCGCAGACGGGCGAGTTCGGCCGGGTGGCGGAAGAGGGCGATCAGCGCGGTGGTGATCTGGTTGGTGACCGGTTCCTGTCCTGCCACGAGGAGCTGGAAGATCATCGAGTCCCGTTCCTCCGGGGACAGTTCACCGCGGTCGCCGGCCCCGACCAGGCGGCCGAGGAGGTCGTCGTCCCCGTGTCGGCGCTTGTGGGCGACGATCTCGGCGATATAGCTCTGCAGTCCGTGCAGGCGCGCCTCGTACACCGGTCGTCCGGGGTCGGTGGGGCCGACCGGCTGGACGACCTTCCCCCAGTCGCGGTCGAAGCGGGCCGCCAGTTCCCTCGGCAGGCCGATCACCTCGGCGAGGACCTGGAAGGGAAAGGGCGCCGCGAAGCCGGTGACGAGATCGGCGGGGCCGTGCTCGGGCAGGGCCTCGATCAGGGCGTCCGCCAGCTGCTGGAAGCGGGGGCGCAGGCTCTGGACGCGGCGCGGGGTGAAGGCGTCGGCGAGGAGGCGCCGCATCGAGGTGTGGCGGGGCGGGTCCTGGTGGAGGAGGTGGACCTGGAGCTGGGAGTGCTGCGGTTCGGGCATGATCGAGGCACGGGCGCGCCAGCGGTCGTTGCCGCGCTCGTGGTTCTTGCCGAGGCGGTCGTCGTTCAGGGCCGTGTGCGCGGCGTCGTAGCCCGTCACGAGCCATGCGTGCACCCCGCTGGGGAAGAGGACGCGGTGCACAGGGCCGGTCTCGCGCATCCGCTCGTACAGGGGGTAGGGGTCGGCCTGGTAGGCGCGGCCCATCAGCGGGACGGCGTCGGCCGGGGGTTCCTGGACGGTCAAGGGGGCTCCTCAGAGGGCGAGTTCCGGCTGGTGGTGGTCCAGCCACAGGGCCAGGTCGACGACGCGTTCGAGGCGCAGGCGGTGGCCCCACTGCAATTGGTCGGGCGGGGTGTCGAGGCAGGGCTCGACGAGTGTTTCGTCGGTGAGGTCACGGACCTGGCCGACGGTGAGGGCGTCGCGGGCCATGGCCTGCAGGCCGCGGTTGTAGTCGGGGTGGTGGGTGGCCGGGTAGTGGTTCTTGGGCCGCCGCAGGACCGATGCCGGGGCGAGGCCCCTGCCGGCCGCGCGCAGCAGGCTCTTCTCCCGGCCGTCGAAGCTCTTCAGCGCCCAGGGTGCGGTGAAGACGTACTCGACGAGGCGGTGGTCGCAGTAGGGGACGCGGACCTCCAGTCCCCACGCCATGCTCAACCGGTCCGTGCGGTGCAGGAGTTGGCGCAGCCAGCGGGTCAGCGACAGGTGCTGCATCTCACGCTGCCGGTGCTCGGTGGGCGACTCGTCGTCGGCGTGGGGCACGGCGGCCAGGGCGGTGCGGTAGGTGTCGGCGCGGAACTCGGCCATGTGCAGGTCGAGTCCGGGGTTCAGCGGCATGGCGGCCTCGTCGCCGGTGACCAGCAGCCAGGGGAAGGTGTCGGCGGCCAGTGCACCGGGGTCGTGGAACCAGGGGTAGCCGCAGAAGACCTCGTCGGCCGCCTCGCCGGAGACGGCGACGGTGGCGTGCCGGCGTATCTGCCCGAACAGCAGGTAGAGCGAGGTGTCCATGTCGCCGACGCCGATCGGCGAGTCCCGCGCCGCGACGACCGCCTTGCGGTGCTCGGGGTCCAGGAGGGCGCGCGGGTCGAGGACGACGGTGCTGTGGTCGGTGCCGAGGAAGGCGCCGGCCTCGATGGCGTACGGGGTGTCGTGCCCGGTGCGCAGCACGTCCCCGGTGAACCGTGCCGCCTGGTCGCTGTAGTCGACGGCGTACGAGCGGATGCGCGCCGTCGGCCCCTGCCGGGCCCGGAGTTCGTCGGCGAGCAGGGCCGTCAGGACGGTGGAGTCGAGGCCGCCGGACAGCAGGCTGCACAGCGGGACGTCGGCCTCCAGACTGCTGCGGGCGGCCGTGCCGAGTGTGGCGCGGACGCGGTCGACGGTCGCCGTGCGGTCGTCGGTGTGGGCGCCGGGCTCCAGCCGCCAGTAGCGGCGTTCGCGGATGCCGGCCCGGTCCAGGACGAGTACCGCGCCGGGTTCGACCTCCCGGACGCCGGACCACAGCGTGGGGCCGGTGTTGAAGAGCAGGCTGTACGCCTCCCGCAGTCCGTCGGCATCGACGCGGGGTCTGATCTCCGGGTGGGCGAACAGCGCCTTGGGCTCGGACGCGAAGGCCAGACCGCCCTCGGTCCGGGCCCAGTACAGCGGCTTGACACCGAGCCGGTCGCGGACCAGGAGCAGGCGCTGCGCCCGCTCGTCCCAGACGGCGAGGGCGAACATGCCGTCCAGGTGCCGGGCGCATTCCTCGCCCCACTCCGCGTAGGCGCGCAGCACCACCTCGGTGTCGCTGCGGGTGCGGAAGCGGTGGCCCCGGCCGCGCAGTGCGGCGCGCAGCGCGTGGTGGTTGTAGACCTCGCCGCTGTAGCTGAGCACGATGCCGGGCTCGTCGGGGCGGTCGGTCATCGGCTGGACGCCGCCGGCCGGGTCGAGGACGGCGAGGCGGCGGTGGCCGATCGCGGCGTGCTCCCCCAGCCAGACGCCGCCCGCGTCGGGGCCGCGTGGGGCGAGGGTGGCGGTCATGGCCTCGATGACCGGTGCCTGGGTGCGGGCGTCGTGCAGGAAGGACGCCCAGCCGGTGATTCCGCACATGGGTGAGGGGCTCCTGTCAGAGGGGGTGCTCGGCCGGACGCGGATCGCCGTGCGCCGGCGGCACCTGGGCGTCGGCCGGGGTGTGGTGGTCGAAGGCGATCAGCGGGTCCCCGGTCAGGGGGTGGTCGACGACGGCCGCCCGGACGCCGAACACCGCCGCCAGCAGCGCGGGCGTCAGCACCTCGCGTGGAGGCCCGGAGGCGACCACCGATCCGGCGTGCAGGACGTGCAGCCGGTCGCAGACGGAGGCGGCGGCGTTGAGGTCGTGCAGGGACACCAGGGTCGTACGGCGCTGGGCGCGCAGCAGGGCGAGGAGCTCCACCTGGTGGCGGACGTCGAGGTGGTTGGTGGGTTCGTCGAGGACCAGGACGTCGGGGCTCTGGGCGAACGCCCTGGCCAGCAGGACGCGTTGGCGCTCGCCCCCGGACAGCGCGGTGAACCGGCGTCCGGCGTGCCCGGCCATCCCGACGTCGGCCAGGGCCCGCGCGACGATGTCCCGGTCGGCGGTGTCCTCCCCGGCGAAGGCCCGCTTGTAGGGCGTACGGCCCATGGCGACCACTTCCCGTACGGTCAGTTCGAAGTCGGCGCCCCGCTCCTGCGGGAGGGCGGCGATGTGCCGGGCCGACCGGGCGGGGGTCATCCCCCGGATGTCGGTGCCGTCCAGCAGCACACGTCCAGCGGACGGCTTCAAGTGCCGGTAGACGGTGCGCAGGAGGGTGGACTTGCCGCTGCCGTTGGGCCCGACCAGGCCGGTGATCTCGCCCTCGGCGGCGACCAGTCGGGCGCCCGCGACGACGGTCCGGCCCGCGTAGGCGACCTCCAGGTCCTGGATGTCGATTCTCAACTGCCGCTCCCCAGGCGCCGGTCCAGCAGATACAGCAGGGCCGGGGCCCCGATGAGCGAGGTGACGACGCCGACCGGCAGCTCCTGCGTGTCCATGGCCGTACGGCAGACGATGTCGACGGCGACCAGCAGCAGGGCGCCGGACAGCGCGGCGACCGGCAGCAGGCGGCGGTGGTCGCCGCCGACGACGAGGCGGCAGGCGTGCGGCACCATCAGCGCGACGAAGGCGATGGCGCCGGAGACCGCGACGAGGACGCCGGTGAGCAGGCTGGTGAGCGTGAAGAGTTCCCGGCGCAGCCGGGTGGCGTCGACGCCGAGGCCGGCCGCCGTCTCGTCGCCCATGGTCAGGGCGTTGAGGCCGCGGGCGCGCGCCTGGAGCCAGAGCAGGGCGGCGGGTACGGCGACGGCGGGGGCGCAGAGGAGTTCCCAGGTGGCCCCGCCGAGGCTGCCCATGAGCCAGTACAGGACGCTGCGGGTCTGCTGTTCGTCCCCGGCCCGCAGGACGAGGTAGCTGGTGAACCCGGACAGGAACTGGCCGATCGCGACCCCGGCCAGTACCAGTCTGAGCGGCGCGAAGCCCCCGCCGCGCCGGGCGACCGTCCAGACCAGCGCGAAGGTGGCCAGGGCACCGGCGAAGGCGGCGCCGGACAGCCCGAGTCCGAGGGTGCCGCCGGTGCCGATGCCGAGCACGATCGCGGCGACGGCCCCGAGGGAGGCGCCGTTGGAGACGCCGAGGACGTACGGGTCGGCCAGCGGGTTGCGGACCATGGCCTGCATCGCCGTACCGCCGAGTCCGAGACCGGCTCCGACGAGCGCGGCCGACAGGGCGCGGGGCAACCGGAGTTGCCAGACGATGAGGTCGTCGGTGCCGGGGCGTGGTGCCTCGCCGGACAGCCGCCGCCAGACGACGTTCCACACGTCACCGGGCGGGACGGACGTGGAGCCCCAGGCGACGGCCGCGGTGAGCGCGGCCAGCAGCGCCAGCGCGAGGGCGACGCACAGCGGTCCGGCGGGCAGTCCGCCGCGCGCCTCGACGGCCGGCGCCGTGCGGCGCGGCAGGGTCGAGGTCACGGCCGGCCCACCTTGTCCGGGTGGAGGGTCCTGGCGATCGTCTCGACCGTGTCGGCGTTGCGGACGCCCGCGATGGTGGTCGCCTCGGAGCCGATCCGCAGGAAACGGCCCTTCTCGACGGCGCGCAGCCCCTTGGTGGCCGGGTTGGTGCGCAGCCACCGCTCGGCCTCGTCGAACGCCTTGTCGTTCGCCGCCTCGCTGCCCCGGTCCCGTACCCCGAGCTGGATCCAGTCCGGGTCCTTGGCGATCACGTCCTCCCAGCCGACCTGCCGGTAGTCGCCGTCGCAGTCGGCGAAGACGTTGCGGGCCCCGGCCAGGGTGATCACGGCGTGGGCGATCTGCCGGTTGCAGACGGCGACGGGCTGCCGGGTGCCGGCGTCGTAGTCGAAGAAGAAGTACGTAGGCCGCGCGTTCGGTGCCGTGTCGCCGACCGCCTGCTGGACGGCGTCGACCTTCTTGCGCATGGCGGCGACGAGGTGCCTCGCCTCGGCACGGGTTCCGGTGACCGCGCCGAGGGAGGCGATGTCCGCCTCGACCGCGGACAGGTCGGTGACCGGGCCCTGGCCCTGCGCGGCGCAGGCCGTGGACTTGAGGTAGATGTGCTTGATCCCGGCCGCCCGGAACTCCTCATCGGTCGGGGCGTCCCCCATGCCGCCGCCCATGTCCATCGCGGCGAAGGTGTCGATGTACAGGTCGGCTCCGGAGCCGAGCAGCTTCTCCTTGGGGATGACGGTGTCGCTGAGCACCTTCACCCGCTGCGCCTGGGCGTCCAGGCCGGCGGGCAGCGTGCCCTTGCCGGGCGGGAAGCCGGTGCCGATCACCTTGTCCCCGGCGCCGAGGCGCAGGAGCAGTTCCAGGCTGGAGGCGTTGCTGGTGACGATCCTGCGGGGGGCCTCGGTGAAGGTGGTCTCGGCGTCCCGGCAGTCGGTGACGGAGACGGGGTAGGCGCCGGAGCCGGTGTTCCCCTCCGCCGTGTCCTGCTCCTGCCGCCCGCCGCCGCAGCCGGAGGCCAGCAGACCGGCCAGCACGACGGCCGTCGTACCGCCCCACGCACGAGATCGAGAACGCATCGAACAACTCCTGGATCGAGTGGGTACACGGGCGAACTTGCGTCACCCGGTCCAGTAGTCGGGGTGAACTCGCCCTGAGTTCCCGGCCGTGCGCAGGTCAGGTGAACCAGGGCGCGCGGGGAGAGGTACGGGCCGAGGGTGCCGGCGGCCGACCGCCGGCACCCTCGTGCGGGCACGGCTCAGACCGCCGCGAGCACAGCGGGTTCCGCCGGCTCGTCCAGCAGGTCCATCAAGGTCGCCCGGGCGCGGGCCACCCGGGAACGGACCGTGCCGACGGGGCAGTCGCTGACCTCGGCGGCCTCCGCGTAGGGCAGGCCGACCAGTTGGGTGAGGACGAACGCCTCCCGCCGTTCGTCCGGCAGCGTGGCCAGCAGGTCCAGCAGGGCGATGCCGTCGTCGAAGCCGGGCAGGTCGTGCGGCTGGGAGAGTTCGACGGCCAGCTGCCAGTCGGCCACGTCGGACAGCCGGGGCCGGGCGGCGGCGTAGCGGTAGCTGTCGATGACGGCCCGGCGGGCGATGGACAGCAGCCAGCACCGCGCCGAGGAACGGCCCTCGAACCGGTGGAGGCTGCCGAGTGCGCGCAGGAACGTGTCCTGGGCGAGGTCGTCCGCGGCCTGGGGGTCGCCGCACAGGTGGGCGACATAGCGCTGGACGTCCTGGTGCAGGGCACGCACGAACCGGTCCACGGCGTCCGCGTCACCGCCTCGGGCGGCCAGTGCCCAGGCGGTTATCGACTCGTCGAGCGACTCCTTCGGAGCGGTCGTGCTGTGCGAGGTGGGCAGGGCAGTGGTGATCACCTGATGTCCTTCTCGGGATCCGTGACCCGGACCGGGGCGCACGGGGGCGCGCTCGGTCCGGTGAAGTGGGGAGCCGGCCCTACGGACGCGCGAGAGGGCAGCGTGATGCCGCTGCGCAGGGGATGGCGTACGGCACGCGGGTGCGGGTCGCGTGAGCGTGCTGCCGCTCACGGCACGCGCGCACGACGGCACGCCGCCGCTGCGGCGCCTTCGCGGACGTAGGACCGAGACCCGAGGCGCACAGGGGCGGCCTCGGGGAACCAGCCGTCCTCAGACGACGGCCGGCCCCGCGGGCGGACCCCGTGAGGTGATCGCGTGGACGAGCAGACGAAGGCTCGGCGCCCGGTCCGAGCGGGGCCGGACCGGACGGCCGCGGGGGCGGTCCGGGGCGAGGGGCAGGGCGAGCAGCAGCCGCAGGGGTGCCGCCAGCCGGCCGGCCACGGCCCGCAGGATGCGGAAGGCGGCCTTCTCGCCGTGGGCCAGCCACAGTCCGGTCAGCAGCGCGGCCAGCAGGTGGGCCGCGAGCATCCCGAACGACGAGGTGCCGCCGTCCATGGCGTGGGCCATGTGGTCCATGCCGTCATGGCTCATGTGCGCCGCGTGGCCCATGTGGCCCATGTGGCCCATCGGCGGTGATGCCGTGCCCTCGGACGCCGACTGGGCCGTCGAGAAGCCCGAGTGCAGTGCCGTCTGCGCGGCGACCACCACGGCCACGATCAGCGGCAGCCCGCGCTCACGGCCGGCCAGGCACCAGCCGACGGCGCCGGTCCCGGCCGCACCGGCGGCCAGTGCCCCCGCGGGCACATGGGAGCCGGACATCATGACGTGGCCCAGGGCGGCGAGCAGCACGCAGACGGCCGCGAACACCGCGGCCCTCACCGTGCGAGCGCACCACCCTGCGGTCATCGCGTCCCATCCTCACATCCGGACACTGCTCGTCGTACGGAAAGACGGAAAGAACCCCGGCCGGGGCTCAGTGGGCGGCGCGTGATCAAGGACACTCTTCCCGTGCTCGGCGTCAGGGACCGGCGGACCGCCGGTCAGGACGCCGGGCTGCCGGGGCGGACCACCACCGCCAGGGCCTCGACCGTCCCGCTGTGCGCGAAGTGCAGCGTGAACGGCACCAGGTCACCGGCCCGCCAGCCCGCCTCGGGCCGCAGCGTCAGGTCCAGCCCCTCCGGGGACATGGACAGCCCGCCGCCCGCGGGAACGGCGGCCGAGTCCACGGTGTCCCGGTAGGCGGCTCCGCTGCCGGCCATGCGGTGCAGGCTCAGGGAGATCGGTCCGCCGACCGCCGGCGACGTCACCCGAAGCAACCGGTCGTCCGCCCCGCCGTGGTTGGTGAGGTCGAAGAACACGGCGGTCTCGGTGCTGTCCCCGAACGGCAGGAAGACCCGCCCGTCGGAGACGGCGACACGGGCCGGGGTGCCCGCCTGTCCGGCGGCGGTCCAGGCGGTCAGCCCGCCGAGGGCGATGCCGCAGGCGGCCACGGGCGCGAGTACGGCGGGCAGGGTGTCGGTGAGCCGGCGCCGGCTCGGCCGCCACCGGGCGGTCGTGGTCATCGGGTGTGCCTTCGGTCGGGCGGGGTCATCGGGTGCGCTTCCGGGAGGGCGGGTCATCGGGTGCCCGTCCGGGCGGTCGTGGTCGTCGGGTGTGCCTTCGGTCGGGCGGGGTCATCGGGTGCGCTTCCGGGAGGGCGGGTCATCGGGTGCCCGTCCGGGCGGTCGTGGTCATCGGGTGTGCCACTGGGACGGCGGGTCATCGGGTGCCCGTCCGGGCGGTCGTGGTCGCCGGGTGCGTCACTGGGACGGCGGGTCATCCGGTGCCCCTCCCGGCGGTCGTGGTCATCGGGTGCGCCACCGGCACGGCGGGTCATCGGGTGCGCCTCCGGGACGGCGAGGGCTGCCGGGCGGTGGGCCTGCGGCCGGGCGAGGGCTGCCAGGCGCGCAGCCGCAGGCTGTTGCCGACCACCAGCAGGGAGCTGACCGACATCGCCGCCGCGGCGAGCATCGGGCTCAGCAGCTCGGCCATGGCGAGCGGCAGGGTCACGGCGTTGTATCCGAAGGCCCACACGAGGTTGGCCCGGATCGTGCCCAGGGTGCGCCGGGCGAGGAGGACCGCGTCGGCCAGGGCGTCGATGTCCGCGCGCACGAGGGTCACGTCGGCGGCGCCGATGGCGACGTCGGTGCCGCCGCCCATGGCGATGCCGAGGTCGGCGCCGGCCAGTGCCGCCGCGTCGTTGACACCGTCGCCGACGACGGCGACCCGCTGCCCCTGCTCGCGCAGGCCGCGCACGAGGGCCGCCTTGTCCTCGGGGGTGCGGCGGGCGTGCACCTCCTCGATGCCCAGGGCCCCGGCGACGGCACGGGCGGGTGCCTCCCGGTCGCCGGTGGCGAGGACCGGCCGTACGCCGAGCCGCCGCAGCCGGTCCACGGCACGGTAACTGCCGGGTCGTACGGCGTCCCCGACCTCGATCAGCGCCTCGGCCGCGCCGTCGACCCGTACCAGGACGCAGGTGTGCGCGGACGTCTCGTCGGGGGCCAGGGCGGGCGGCAGGTCGCCGTCCGGTGCCACGACCTCGACGAGGCGGCCCTCGACGCGACCGCGCACGCCGCGTCCGGCCTCCGCGCGGAAGTCCGTGACCTCGGGCAGCGGGCTGGCCCCGCCTCGGGCGTACGCCGTGACGGCCCGCCCCAGCGGATGCTCCGAGCCCTGCTCGACCGCGCCCGCCATGCGTACCACCGCCTCCTCGCCGAGCCCGCCGGGCACGGCCCGGATCCGGGCGACGGTCATCCGCCCCGAGGTGAGCGTGCCGGTCTTGTCGAGGACGACCGTGTCGAGGTGGCGCAGCCCTTCCAGCGCCCGCGGGCCGCCGACCAGCACACCGAGCTGGGCGCCCCGGCCGGTGGCGGCCATCAGCGCGGTCGGTGTCGCCAGGCCCAGCGCGCACGGACAGGCCACGACGAGCACGGCCACGCACGCGGTGACGGCGGCCTGCGGATCGGCGCCCGCCCCGAGCCAGAACCCGAGCGTGGTGACCGCCAGCGCCAGCACGACGGGCACGAAGACACCCGCCACCGAGTCGGCCAGCCGCTGCGCCTTCGCCTTCCCGGCCTGTGCCTCGGTCACCAGCCGGGTGATCCGGGCGAGCCGGGTGTCCGCGCCGACCGCGGTGGCGCGCACCAGCAGCAGTCCGCCGGCGTTCACGGCGCCGCCGACCACCGCCGAGCCGGGCCGCACCTCGACCGGTTCGTTCTCCCCGGTGACCAGGGAGAGATCCACCGCCGAACTACCCTCCACGACCTGCCCGTCCGTGGCCACCCGCTCCCCCGGACGCACCACGAAGATCTGCCCGACGTCCAACTCCTCGATGGGGACGGCCCGTTCGACGTCCCCGAACCGTACGGACACCTCCCTGACCGTCAGTCGGGCGAGCGAGCGCAGGGCCGCGCCCGTCCCCTGCCGGGCCCTCGCCTCCAGGAACCGGCCCGCCAGGACGAACAGCGGTACTCCCACGGCGGCTTCGAGATAGACGTGAGCGACGCCGTCCGGGACGGAGGGCACCAAAGTGAACGGCATCCGCATCCCCGGGTCACCGGCGCCGCCGAGGAACAGGGCGTACACCGACCAGGAGAACGACGCCGCCACGCCCAGCGACACCAGCGTGTCCATGGTGGCCGCCGTGTGCCGCAGGCCGCGCACCGCCCGGACGTGGAACGGCCAGGCGCTCCACACGGCCACCGGGGCGGACAGGACGAAGCACAGCCACTGCCAGTTGCGGAACTGCAGCGCCGGGACCATCGACAGGACCAGCACGGGCAGCGCGAGCAGCGCCGTCACCAGCAGCCGGTGCCGCTCCCGGCGGGCCTCGTCGGAGGCGTCGGGGTCCTCCTCCCGACTCCCCTCCCGATTCCCCTCCCGGTGGGTCTCGCCGGGGTCCTCCTGCCGGGGCGGTTCGGGGAGAGCGGCGGTGTATCCGGCGCTCCGCACCGCCTCGACGAGTTCCCGCGGGTCGATGTGAGGCGGATGGCTCACCCTGGCCCGCCCGGTGGCCAGGTTGACGCTCGCCGTGACACCGTCCAGCCTGCCGAGCTTCTTCTCGACGCGCCGGACGCAGGCCGCGCAGGTCATGCCGCCGACGGTGAGATCGGTCGTCACGAGGGCGACCACCGCTTCGGGGCCCATCAGTGTCCGCTCCCGTGCATCCGCATGCCGCCGTGCGGGTCTTCCCCGTCTCCCCCGCCGCCCGTGGTATCGGCCGGGGGTCGCATGCCGGGCGCGACGGGGCCGGCGGCGCTCCCGACGGCGAACGACACCGCGAACAGCAGTGCCAGCAACAGCAGGAAGGCGCACAGCGCGGGAGGGGGCACCAGCTTCCGGGGCGCCCCGCCGGCGCCGGCGGAGAGCTGCTCGGACTCGTCCATCACCGGTTCTCCAGATCACGTCGTACGGCGTCGATCGGATGCGCGCCGTACCGCTTCAGGAGTCGGCGGCGGGCACGGTCCGGTTCCCGGCCCCGCGCGTTCCGTCGCGGCGCGGTGGCGGGTGCGGGCCCGCGCCGACGCCCCCGCGGGTCGGCGTCGTCGGCCGCCGGACGTACGAAACGGGCGAGAGCGCGCAACCCGGGCCGGGCTGCCGGGCGGTGGTGAAAACCCGGTGAAGGGTTGTCGGTGGGGCCGCTTATGCTGCACGGACGATCGAGCGGGACCAGGGAGGGCGCGGCGTGTTCGGCAGGTTCTTCGGCAAGGGCGGGGAGAGACCCGCGGCGGATCCGTACGCCCTTCCCGTGCCGCGTCGGCACAAGAGCGGGATGTACGAGCTGCGCGCGCTCGGGGACACGCGGGTGCTGGCGCTGGTGGAGGCCGCGCAGGCGGGTGACTGGGAGGCGGTCAAGGCGACGCTGGTCCCCTTCGACCTCGGCCGCGACCACCAGGTCCTCGGTGAGCTGGCCGAACTGGACGGCCTTCAGGACTGGATCGGCCGGGCCGTCGAGGAGGACAAGGAGCACCGGGCGACCGCGCTGCTGATATCGGGGACGCGCCATGTCAGCTGGGGCTGGGAGGCCCGTACCGCCGCCCGTGCCACCCAGGTCACCGAGGAGCAGTGGCGCGTCTTCCACGAGCGGCTGCGCATCGCCGAGGAGCAGTTGCTGGAGGCTGCCGAGCTGCGGCCGGAGTGGGTCACTCCATGGCGCCGGCTGCTCACCTCCGGCCGCGGTATGTCGCTGGGCTCCGCCGTGAACGAGGCCCGGTTCGACGCCGCCCTGCGCCGTGATCCGCTGGACCTGGAGACCCATGTCGAGTGGCTGTCGCAGTTGCAGCCGCGGTGGGGCGGGGAGCCGGGACAGGCCCTGGCGTTCGCCCGCGAGGCGCTGGCCCGTGCCCCGCAGGGCCACCGCCTCGGCTGTGTGCTCGCCATGGCCTACATCGAGGAGTGGGTCGAGTCCGAGCGCGGGGACGCCATCGAGAGCCCGGCGGTCCAGGCCGAGCTGCGTGCCGCCGCCGACCACAGCATCCTGCACCCCGCGTATGTGCGCCGGCCGGGCTGGCAGCAGGACTTCAACATGTTCGCCATGGCCCTGTCGCTGGCCGGTGAACGGCACACCGTCGGGCGCGTCTTCCAGGCGCTCGACGGCGCCTACACCAGCTGGCCGTGGACCTACTTCGCGGAGCCGGAGAAGCAGTTCGCCCGCCGCCACCGGCGCGCCTGACCGGGCCGCGCGCCCGGCACCCCACCGCCGTCCCGGCCTCACCGCGGCCCCGGCCCCACCCTCCGTGGCGCCACCGCGCCCTGGCCCCCCTCACCCCACCCCACCGTCCTCCCGCCTCACTTCGGACTGCCCGATGACCCTGCCCGAGAGCCCAGCCGCCGACCGCACCTTCCAGGTGGACCTGCGCGGCCTCGTCGATCTCCTCTCCCACCACCTCTACTCCAGCCCCCGCGTCTACCTGCGCGAACTGCTGCAGAACGCGGTGGACGCGCTCACCGCCCGGCACACGCTCGAACCGGCCGCGCCCGAGGGCTCGTTCGGCATCCGGCTGTACGCCGACGGCGTGGCGGTCCGTGTGGAGGACGACGGCGTCGGTCTCACCGAGGCCGATGTGCACACCTTCCTCGCCACCATCGGGCGCAGCAGCAAGCGCGCCGAGCGGATCGCCGAGCAGCGCGGTGACTTCATCGGGCAGTTCGGGATCGGTCTGCTCTCCTGCTTCCTGGTCGCGGACGAGATCCATGTCCTCAGCCGCTCCGCCCGCACCCCCGACGCGCCCGCCGTGGAGTGGCGGGGCCGGGGCGACGGCAGCTACACCGTCCGTACGCTGCCCGCGTCGGCCCGCCCCCGCCCCGGCACCACCGTCACCCTGACCCCGCGCGCCGACGCCGCCGAGTGGACCCGGCCGGCCCAGGTGCACGCGCTGGCCCGGCACTTCGGTTCGCTGCTGCGGCACCCGGTGACCTTCGACGACGGCACGGGCGGCGCGGGCGTGGCCGTCAATCCGCAGGCGGCGCCCTGGTCGCGTACGTATCCCACGCCCGGAGCGCGGGCGCGTGCGCTGGCCGCGTACGGCGAGGAGGTCTTCGGGTTCGCACCGCTGGACACCATCGAGCTGGATCTGCCGGCCGTGGGCCTGAGGGGCATCGCCTGTGTGCTGCCCGAGTCGGTGCCTGCCGGGCGCCGCCACGGGCACCGCGTGCACGTCAAGGGCATGCTGCTGTCCGAGCAGGCCGAGGAGATCCTGCCCGAGTGGGCGTTCTTCGTGCGCTGTGTCGTCGACGCCGAGAGCCTGCGCCCCACCGCGTCCCGCGAGTCCCTGTACGAGGACGACACGCTCGCCGCCGTCCGCGACGCGCTCGCCGAGCGGCTGCGCGCCTGGATCGCCCGGGCCGCGGCCAGCGATCCCGACCTGCTGGCCCGCTTCCTCCAGGTCCACCACCTGGCCGTGAAGTCGCTCGCCGTGCACGACGACGAGATCCTGCGGATGCTGCTGCCGTGGCTGCCGTTCGAGACCACCGACGGGCACTGCACGCTCGACGAGTTCGCGCGCACCCACCGGACCGTGCTGGTGACGTCGAGCGTGGAGGAGTTCCGGCAGGTCGCGTCGATCGCCTCGGCGGCCGGGCTGGGCGTGGTGAACGGCGGCTACACCTACGACCGTGAACTGGTCCACCGGCTGCCCGAGATCAGGCCCGAGGTCAGCGTCGCCGACCTCGACCCGGCGACCCTCACCGCGCACCTCGACCCCGTGGACCGGGAGACGGAACTGGCCGCCGCGGCCTACCTCGCCCAGGCCCGTGACGCGCTGGCCGTCTTCGACGTCGACGTGGCGCTGCGCACCTTCCAGCCCGCCTCGGCGCCCGCCCTGCTCGTCGACAGCCGTGAGGCCCGGCACGAGCGCACCCGCTCCCAGCTGGACCGTGAGCAGGAGGGCGGCCTGTGGGGCGACATCCTGGGCGCGCTGCGCCAGGAGGCCCCGCGGGCGCAGCTCATCCTCAACCAGCTCAATCCGCTGGTGCGCACCGCCGTCGCCATCGACGAGCCGGAGCTGGCCCGCACCAGCGCCGAAGCCCTCTACGGGCAGGCCGTGATGCTGTCCCGGCGCCCGCTCAGGCCCGCCGAGTCGAGCCTCATCAACCGCTCGTTCCTCGACCTTCTCGCCCACGCCCTCCGCAAGGACAGCTGACGATGCCGATCGCACCCCAGACCACCGACGAGCTGTACGAGGCGCTCCGGGAGAACCACCGGCGCCCCTACGGCCGCACCCGCACCGTCACCGCCGAGGAACTCGTCGACGCCGCCGAGCAGTTCGCCGAGCCCGTCCCGCTGGTGGACGCGCTCCTCGAACTCCAGGAGGCATACACCTACGGCTCCGAGCCCCGGAAGTCGCCCGTCGTCTTCGCCCGGCTGCTGACCCTCTTCGACGAGCAGCCCGACCTCTTCGACGAGCGTCTGCGCCACACCCTGTTCTGGCGGTTCAAGTGGGTGGCGAACGCGCTCGTCCAGCTGCCCGAGATACCGCTGACCAGCCTGCGCCAGTGGCTGACGGAGATGCGCGACCGGTACGAGAAGGCGGGGCTGGGCCTGCAGCCGTACTACGGGCAGGCGTACCGGCTCGCCGCGCACGTCGGGGAGGACACCGCGCTCGCCTACGAGCTGTGGGCGGGCCGCGCCCGTACCCGGCTCAGCGACTGCGAGGCGTGCGAGATCTGCGACCGCGCCCGCCACCACCTCGCCGCGGGCGACGACGAGCGGGCGCTGCGCACCTGGGAGCCGGTGCTGGCCGGGCAGGAGTCCTGCCAGGAGGAGCCGGCCCGGTCCATCTCGTACGCGCTGCTGCCGCTGCTGCGCACCGGCCGCACCGACCGGGCCCGCGCACTGCACCTCGCCGGCTACCGCGCCTGCCGCCGCAACCCCTCGATGTCCGCCGAGGTCGGACGGCACCTGGAGTTCTGCGCGCTGACCGGGAACGAGGCGCGCGGCCTGGAACTGCTGGCGGAGAACCGCACCCTGTTCGACGAGGTCGACTCGCCGCTGGACCTGCTCGGCTTCCTCACCGGCGTGGAGGTCCTCCTCCAGCGCGTCGAACTCCTCGGGCACGGCGAGCTGCCCGCGGCCGGGTTCGCGGGCCGCGCCTGGACGGTGTCGGCACTGCGCGCCGAGGTGCGTGGACGCGCCGACGACCTCGCCACACGCTTCGACGCCCGCAACGGCACCACGGCCCACGCGGACCACCGCAGGGCCCGCCTCGACCGTGCCCCGCTCCTGGACGCGCTGGAGCTGACCCTGCGCAGCCGCAGCCTGGAGGACACGGCACCGGCCGCCGCGCCTGCCGGGCCCGCGGTCACCGAGGTGCCCGACGCGGTGCCCGACCTCATCCTGCGGGCGCGGGAGCTGGAGGAGCAGGGGCACCCGGACGCGGCCGTCTGCTGGGCGCGGCTGCGCACGCTCGTCGCCGCGCCCGGCTACACCCACCCCGACGATCCGGCCGTGGGCCCGGTGGTCCGGCTGCGCGCGGATCTGCTGACCGACGAGGCGAACAGTGCGGACGAGCGGGACGAGTACGCCGAGGCCGCCGCGCTCCACGAGGAGGCCGCGGGCCTGTACGAGGACGCCGGGCTGCCGGGGCACGCGGCGCTGGCCCGCGGCCGGGCGCTGCTGGCGGCCGCGGAGGCGGCCGGGCGCGAGGCGGAGGGGCCCGCGGGCCAGGACGCCGGGCCGGATGCCGACGAGGTGAAGGCGGCCGCGCTCACCGCCGCCCACGCGTCCCTGGTCCGGCTGCACGAGGAGGCGTCCGGGCTCGCCCCGCACCAGGAGGCGCGTCTGCTGCGGCTGCGGGCGTCGGCGCTCGGTCTGCGGCTGCAGACGTCGGGCAGCGAGGAGCATGTCGCGCCGGTGCTCGCCGAGGTGGAGCTGGTGCGCGCCTTCGCCGACGAGCACGGGCCGGCCGCGGTGCTCGCCGGCGCCCTGATCATGCGGGCCAGCACATACGCCCTCTCGGGTGACCTGCCCACCGCGGTGTCCGAACTCGACGCCCTCGTCGAGCGGTTGAGGGAGCAGGGCCCGGCCTGGCACCTGCCCCGCGCGCTCGCGCTGCGCGGCCGGCTCCGGCTCGGTCTCCATGACGCCCAGGCCGCGCACGCCGATCTGACCGAGAGCCTGCGCCTGGCCGCGCAGTGGCCGGCCGACAGCGTCGACACCGCCCGCTTCCACGCCGACCTGGCCGAGGCGTCCCTGCGCCTGGGCCGCCCCGACGAGGCACTGCGGCATCTGACGCGCTCCGCGGAACTGGAGCTGCGCCACGGCCGGCGGATGGACGCGTACTGCACCTACAGCGACGCCGCCCGGCTCACCCTCGACCTGGGCCGGGTGGAGGACTGCATCGCGCTGCTCGACTCCCTGCTGGCCGAACCTGCCGTCGCCGCCGGGGAGTTGAACGACCGGCTCGTCGCCCAGCTGCGTCTGACGCGCGCCCGCGCGCTGCACGCGGGGGACGACCGCAAGGCGGCCACCGCGGAGTACGTGGCGCTGGCGGCCGAGTCGGCCGGCTGGCAGGACGACCCCGGCAGCCATGCGCTGATCGCCGCCGAGACCGCCGTACTCCTCGGCGAGGCCGGGGAGTTCGAGCAGGCCCGCAAGGTCGCGGACCAGGCTCTCGCCGGCCACGCCCTGGCTCCGCGCTACGAGCCGCTGAGCAACTGCCTGCGGGAGCTCGCCCGTCTCCAGGCCCAGCAGCAGGGGTCCGAGGGCCTTCCCGGCGCCCTCGCGTTCCTCGCCGACGCCCGCCGGGTCGCCGACGAGGCCCGCGAGGCCGCGTACGAGGCCCACGGCCGCTCCCTGGACACGGCCCTGGCCTACGAGCACGGGCGGGTCAACGCCTACGCGGGGCGCTACGAGGACGCCCTCGCCGCCCTGGAGAAGGCCGCCGCCCTCGTGGGCGAGCCGGGCCAGGACCAGGACCGCGCCGGCGAGTGGGCCGAGTGCGTACGCCTCGCGAGCGCCGTGGAGGGCATCTACCTGGAGCGTCCCGCCCCCGCCCTCGCCCGCCTGGACTCCGCCATCTCCCGCCTGCGAGCCCTGGGTCACACCGAGGAGATCGAGCCGCTGACCTCCTTGGCGGCCGAACTCCGCGACGAGAAGTAGCCGTTCCCCTCCCGGTGCCGGGCCACGACCTCACCCCGGCACCGGGCGCCCGGCTGCGGACCCCCGGCCGGCCGGCGGCCCCGCCGGGGGCGTTCAGCGTTCGGCGGGGATGCCCAAGGTGCGGGTGAGCTGGGCGATCTCCTCCTGGAAGAGCTTGTCCGGGCTGGTGGTCTGGGTGCGCATATGGCCGTAGATCTCCAGGGAGACGAGGCCGTGGAGGTGGCCCCAGATGCGCAGGGCGAGGGCGACGGCGGCGGGGGGCAGGTCGGGGAAGGCGGGGCGCACCTTGGCGAGGAGGCCGGGGTCGAAGTCGGACCAGTCGAAGGTGCTGCCGTCGTAGAGGTGCCGGGCGTGGGGCCAGGCGGCTGCCGCGAGGGCGGTGAGACCGGTGCAGACGCGGCGTGCGGCGTCGGGGGCGGGGCCGCCCTCGGGGGCCTGGTAGCCGGGGACCGGGTCGCCGTAGACGAGGCGGAAGCCCTGGGGATGGGTCAGGGCCCAGGTGCGGAAGGCTTCGGCCCAGGCTCTGATGCGGGCGGCCGGGTCCGTGGCGGGGGCGGCCTCCCAGGCGGACTGCACGGCGTCGGCCAGGGCCGTGTAGACGTCGTCGATGAGCGTGGTGACCAGGTCGTCGCGGGTCGCGAAGTAGCCGTAGATGGCGTTGGCGGTCATTCCCATCTCGCGGGCGATGGCGCGCAGGGTGATGGCGTCCGGGCCGCCGGAGGCCATCAGGGCGAGCGCCACCTTCTTGATCTCGGCCGTGGTCTCGGCGCGGAGCCGTGCGCGTCGGCCGGTGCTTCGCGTGACTGTCACGACCAGAACTCTACAGCGTTCGGTGAGCCCTGCGCAGAAAGTACACGCCGTGCCATAACTTCACGGCGTATAGTTTTTTTACGGCGTCACCGCAGCGGTGGCGTGCCGCTTTCGCATGCGCAGGGGAGAGTCATGCACATCGGAGTCATCGGGGCCACGGGAACCATCGGCAGCAGGGTCGTCACGGAGGCCCTCGACCGCGGCCACCAGGTCACTGCGTTCAGCCGCGACGCCGCGCCGGCCCAGCGCGAGGAGCGGCGGGAGAACATCGGTTGGCGCAGTGTCGACGTCCTGGACCCGAAGAGCGTCGCCGGTGTCCTGTCCGGCCTCGACGTCCTGATCAGTGGATTCCAGCCGGGCAACGCCGCGCGGGACTTCGCGGACACCGTGCGGCGCTCCGTCGCCGACCCCACGGTCTACGCGACGGCGGCACGGTCCCTGGTCGAGGCGCTGGCGAGCCACCCGCGCACCCGGCTCATCGTGATCGGCGGCGCGGGCAGTCTGGAGATCGCACCGGGGGTCGTGCGCGCCGACTCCGACGAGCTGCTGCACGCCGTGCTCGACCCGCTCGGGCTGCCCCGCGAGTACGCCGCCGCGGTGCGCGGTCATCGCGACGCCCTGAACGTGCTGCGCACCTCCAACCGCCTGTGGACCTACTTCAGCCCCGCCGAGGAGATCGCCCCCGGCGAGCGCACCGGCCGCTTCCGCATCGGCGGCGACCAGCCGGTGCTGGACGCCGACGGCCGCAGCCGCATCTCGGCGGAGGACGCGGCCGTCGCCCTGCTCGACGAGGTGGAGCTGCCCCGCTTCGTGCAGCGGCGCTTCACCGTCGGCTACTGACAGCCGTTGCCGCGGCCCGCGCCGGGTTCATGAGGTCCCCGCGGGCCGTGGTCTCCGCGTCGGCGGTACGACGAGCCGGGTCAGGCGGGCCGCAGTGGCGTCACGCCGCTGTTCCCCGCCTCCCCCTCCACCTCGATGACCCAACTGCCGCGGGACTGCACCTGGTACACGCCGGGTCCGGGGAGGTGGAACGACAGCTCGGTGTCGCCCTTGCCCCGTGCCGTCTCGGCGGACTCGGCGAGGTCGTCGTCGAGGGCCAGGACACGGACGACGCCGCGCCCGCGGTGGCGCAGTACGGCCGGACCGCCGGATCCTGTGTGGCGTACGAGGTCACCGCCTCGTCCGTGGATACAGGCGGTGAACTCCGGTATCGCGTCCGCGGGTTCGGCCCACGCCTCCCAGTCCGGCTGGACCGAGCCCCGGAACTCCACCTGGAAGCGGGCCGTCTGGCGGTTGCCCAGGCGGCGCAGCGGCAGCCGGGCGTACAACGGCTCGACGCCGTCGCCCAGGGTGTAGGCGGCGCGCTGATTGCCGGGCAGCAGCAGGACGACCGTCGGCTGCGCGGACCACTTGCTGCGGAACACCAGCACACCGGGCTGCCCCACGGCAGGCAGCCGTACCTTCCCGGCTCCGCCGCCCTGCCCGCGCACCGGCATGCCGGTCGCACGCGGCTCACCGGTGGAACGGGGCTCGGCGGACGCGGCCTGATCCCCCGCCCCGGCCTGGCCGGCGGACCGCACCGGCAGCCTGATCACATTCGACGCCACCGCCTGCCGCGGCGCGGGCACCCCCCGGCCGCGCCGCTCCTCCAGCCGCACCCCGCACGCGGCGCACACCGCGACGTTCCGGGCGGCGCCGCCCGCCGGAACCCAGGGCAGCTCCCGTACCGCCCGGCCGTGACGGGCGTCGAAGAAGCACAACGGCAGCCGCCGGGGCAACGGCAGCCCCGCGCGCCGGGCGTCGAGGCACGCCAGCGCGTGCCACCCGTCGTCCAACGCCCGCAGCACATCGAGGGCCTCCTCACGGTCACGGTCGCCGACGAAGGCCCGCTTGGCCTCCTCGTACGCGTCCAGCGCCCGCCCCAGGTCGGCACGCATCGCGTCCGTGGCCCCCGGTTCCCCCGGCGAGAAGTCGTGCTCGTCCAGCGCGACCCCGAACTCGGTGATCCGCGCCTCCACCTCGCTGAGCTCCTCCTGCGCCCGGCGGCGCCCCGCCCGTCCGAACCATCCCCCGAGCCCCGCCCAGAAACGCCTCTCCTCGGCCATGCGACCACCCCCTCCGCCAGAGATCGTAAGACGGGCGCCGCCGGAACTCCCCCGACTTCCCCGTCGTGACAGGTCGGGCCTGGAAGACCACTGACGACGCGTGAGGCGAGGCGCCGGGCGACCAGACGGGGGCCGTCCTCCGAGCCGGTGTTCGAGCCTGTCCTGACACCTGGCCAGATAGCGGAGGTGGAGGCGCAGTTCGGTGTCGTACTGCCCGAGGAGTACCGCTCGTTTCTGGCGGAGCTCGGGGCAGGTGACCCCGGACCGGATCGCCGGCTGACGTCCTTGCTGCACGGCCTTCGGTGAGGACGGCGAACGGATCTGGCACGAGGAACGCGTGCGTGGGGCGATCCTCATCAGTGACAACGGATGCGGGATGACCGGCTGGCTCGTCGTGACGGGCCCGCACCGCGGTGAGCTCCGTGGCCGGGACTGTGCGACGAACCCGCCCTTCGAGCCGTATGTGGACGCCGAGGGAAACCGCCATACCTTCCGCAGCCGGTATCTGGAATGGCTGGAGGAACGCGAGCGGAGGGCTCCGTGATCGACGGTCCCCGTGAGCGAGGGGCGGCGGCCCCGCATCGGCCGCCGAATCCGCCCCGACTCGGCTCCCCCGCTCGCCCCGGCCTCAGCGCAGTGCGCTCTTGCTCCGCCACTCGTTCCACGGCACGTTCCACGCCCCGAAGCCGTTGCCGGGTTCGACCACGCCCTTGGTGTCCGCGCCGGTGATCTCGAAGGGGTCGCCGGGCCGTACCTGGGCGTAGAACCAGGCCGCGTCGGCGTCGCTCATGCCGATGCAACCGGAACTGCGGTTGGCGTTGCCGAAGTAGCGGGCGTTCCAGGGGGCGGCGTGGGCGTACATGCCGGACCAGGTCAGGCGCATCGAGTGGTCGACCATCTTGTCGTAGGCGTCACCGAGGCCGACCGTCTCGGAGTTCATGTTGATCGTGCCCTCCTTGGCCATGAGCACGGCGGTTCCGCGCCAGGAGCGTTTGTCGCCGCCGGGGGTGCCGCCGGAGACGGGGATGCGGCGGACGGGTTTCCCGTCGCGGACGAGCAGAAGGTGGTGCCGGTCCAGGTCGACCTTGACGATCTGCCGTGCGCCTATGGTGAAGCTCGTCGTGTAGTCGCGGACGAACCAGCCGCCGTCGGGGCCGGAGTCGGTGCCGTTCAGTTCCGCGTTCAGGGTGACCCTGGTGCCGGGCTTCCAATAGGTCTTCGGCCGCCAGTCCACCCGGTCCCGGCCGGACCAGTCGCGGATCCAGCCCCAGGAGCCCTCGGTGCCGTCCGAGGTGGTGATCCTGAGGTGCCTCTCGACCTCGGCGCGGTTGCGGACGGGGTTGTCGAAGACGAGGGAGACGGGCTGGGCCACGCCGACGGTGGTGCCGGTGCCCGGACGCCAGTCGACCTTGTTGACCTTGTCGGCCGGGATGGTGGTGAAGGAGGCCCTGGTGGTCCGGGCGGTACCGGCCTCGGTGCGGGTCGCGACCGTGACCGTGTACGCCGTGCCGGGTGCGGCCTTGCGGTCCGAGACCCAGCGCCCGCCGCCCGCGGCGGCCTTGCCGGTGAGCCGGTGGCCCTCGGCGTCGGTGACGGTCACCGAGGTGAGGCGGCCGCCCTCGGCGGTGACCGTCACCGGCTCGCCCGGCACGGCCCGGTGCCCGGCGGGAGTGACGGTGACCTCGACGGGCCGGTCGCCGGAGCTGCGGGCCGGCGTCGGGTCCGAGGCCGTGGGCGAGGTGCTCGACGAGCAGGCGGCGAGCGGCGCCAGCAGGGCCGCGGCGACGGCAGGGACAAGCACACGTATGCGGTGCATCGGGACCCCCGTGAGATGTGGGATGAGGACGACTCCCGACTGTAGGGCGGGAAAACAGCAGGTCAGAGGCCGCAGAGCAATGTGACGGCCTTTGGTGAGGAACGGTCATGGTCCGGTCACATTCGCCGGACGGAGCGGTCATGGGCCGCTGTGAGCATCCTGTGCGTCCCCGCGACAGGGCCGGGGAGAAGGAGAGGCTCGGACCGTGTCAGCACTGCTCGTACCGCCCGCCCGCAAGGAGGCGGTCACCCTCGGCCCCATCGGCCCCGAGGCGTACCGCGCATTCCTCTCGTCCCCCGCCGGCGCGGCGCTGGGCGCCGGCTTTCTGCAGTGCCCGTCCTGGGCGGACGTCAAGGAGGGCTGGCGTGCCCAACTGCTGGGCTGGGGCCCGGATCCGGCGGCCGGCCACCTCAGGGGCGTGGCCCTGGTGCTGCTGCGGCAGTTGCCGGGCACCCGCAAGTACTTCGCGTACCTGCCCGAAGGGCCCGTCGCCGACTGGACGGACCCGGATCTCGACGGCTGGCTCACCCCGCTGCTGGACCAGCTGCGCCGCTCGGGCGCCTTCGCCGTGCGGATGGGCCCCTCCCCCGCGTACCGCCGCTGGGACGCCGCCCACCTGAAGGCGATGACCGGCTCCGGCCGCCGGCTGGGCGATGTGCTCGCCAGCTCGGTCGATCCCCTCGGCACCGCGGTCGCCGAACGCCTGCGGGCCAGGGGCTGGCGCCGCTGCGGTGGCGACGGCACCGGGGACGACGGGGACGCACAGCCCCGTCATGTCTTCCATGTGCCGCTCGCCGGACGCACCACCGAGGACCTGTGGTCCGGGCTCAACCAGGAGTGGCGGCGAAATGTGCGGCGCGCGCAGAAGGAGGGCGTGGAGGTGGTGGTCGGCAGCGCCGCCGAACTCCCGCAGTTCTACCGGCTGTTGCGGATCACCGAGGAACGCGACGGTTTCCGGCTGGGGCGGTCGCTGGCGTACTACGAGCGCCAGTACGCGGCGCTCAACGCGGAGGAACCGGGCCGGATGAAGCTGTATCTCGCCCGGCACGGCGGTGAGATCCTGGCCGCGCACACCATGATCACGGTGGGCCGGCGGGTCTGGTACCAGACCGGCGCGTCGGCCGACCACCGTCGTGAGGTGCGGCCCTCCAACGCCCTGCAGTGGCGGATGCTGCTGGACGCCCACGCCCTCGGCGCCGACGTCTACGACATGCGCGGGGTACCCTCCACTCTCGATCCTGACGAACGTGCGTACGGACTGCTCAGGTGGAAGCTCGGCACCGGCGGACAGGTCGTCGAGACGTTGGGGGAATGGGAGAGACCGTTGGGCGGAACCGCCAACCAGACGCTGTACCGCGCCTTCCAGGCGTATCTGAACCGCCGATGAGGGCGACCACCTCCCGCCCGGCCGCCCCTGCGAAGCCCGTCTCCGCCGCGCGCGGCACCGCCGTCATGGCCGCCGGTTCGATCGTCTCCCGCGCGACCGGCTTCGCCCGGTCCGCGGTGGTCGCGGCGGCGCTGGGCACCATCGGGCCGACCGCCGACGGCTACGCGGTCGGCAACGCGCTGCCCACCATCGTCTACATGCTGCTGCTCGGCGGCGCGCTAAACGCCGTGTTCGTGCCCGAGCTGGTCAGGGCGGCCAAGGAGCACGCCGACGGCGGTACCGCGTACACCGACCGGCTGGTCACGGTCTGCGTGGTCGCGTTGCTGGCGATCACCGCGACGGCGGTGTGGGCGGCCCCCGCGATCGTCGACGCGTACACCGACTACGGCGGCGAACAGGCGGCCATGACCACCGCGTTCGCCCGCTACTGCCTGCCGCAGATCTTCTTCCTGGGCCTGTTCACGCTGCTCGGGCAGGTGCTCAACGCGCGCGGCCGGTTCGGCGCGATGATGTGGGCGCCGGTGCTGAACAACCTGGTCGTGATGACCGTGTTCGGCCTGTATCTGGCCCTCTTTCTGGGCGGCGGGGACACACTCACCGCGTCCGAGACCGCCGTGCTGGGGTGGGGCACGACCGCCGGTATCGCCGTGCAGGCCCTCGCCCTCGTCCCGGCGCTGCGCGCGGCCGGGTTCCGCTGGCGGCCCCGCTTCGACTGGCGCGGCAGCGGACTGACCCGCCCGCTGCGCTCGGCCGGCTGGCTGGTGCTGCTGGTCCTGGCCAACCAGGCCGCCTACTGGGTCACCACCCGGCTGGCGACGACCGCGGGCCTCGACGGGGGCCCGGGATACAGCGCGTACAACAACGCCTATGCCCTGTGGGCCGTACCGCACGGCATCATCACCGTGTCCCTGGTGACCGCGCTGATGCCGCGGATGAGCGCGGCCGCCACCGACGGGGACACCGCGGCCGTACGCCGTGATGTCTCGCACGCCCTGCGCACCTCCGCGTCGGCCGTGGTGCCCGCCGCCTGCATGCTGTTCGCCCTCGCCCAGCCGGTGACGGCGCTGGTCTTCGGCTACGGCAGGACCGGCGCCGACGACACGGAGGCCATGGCCGGGATCCTGATGGCGTTCGCGCCGGGCCTGGTCGCCATGTCGGGCCAGTACGTGCTCTCGCGCACCTTCTACGCGCTCTCCGACACACGGACGCCGTTCCTGCTCAATCTGGTGATCGTCGTCCTCAACGCGGGCCTGTCCGTGGCCGCCGCGCAGCTGCTGCCCGCCCGCTGGGCGGTGACGGGCATGGCGGCGGCGTACTCGCTGGCCCTGGGCGTGGGCTGGGCGGTGACCGCGCTGGTGCTGAGCCGGCGGCTCGCCGTCGCCCGTCCGCTGCGGTCGTCGGCGTTCGGCGCGCAGCTGCGGCTGCTGGTGGCCGCCGTGCCCGCCACCGCGCTGGGGTACCTGGCGACGCTGGGCACTCGGCGCGCGGGTGCCCTGGCCGCCGCGGCCGCCGGGGCGGTCGTCGTCGTGCTCGTCTTCGCCCTGCTGGCCCGTCCGCTGCGGCTGACGGAACTGAACGCGCTGATCTCCGGTCTACACCGGCGAGTCACCCGCAGCTCACCACCACCGAGGGAGAACCGCTGATGCCCCGCGTGCTCCTCATCGAGGACGACCCTTCCGTACGCGAAGGCGTCGAGCTCGGTCTGCGCCGCCGCGGCCACGAGGTCCGTGCGGCCGCGACCGGGGAGGCCGGCCTCGCCGCGCTGGCCGAGTTCCGCCCCGACCTGCTGCTGCTGGACCTGATGCTGCCCGGTATGAACGGCGTCCAGGTCTGCCGGACGGTCCGCGAGCACAGCCAGCTGCCGATCATCATGCTCACCGCGCGCGGTGACGACTTCGACGTGGTGATCGGTCTGGAGGCCGGAGCCGACGACTACATCGTCAAGCCCGCCCGCACGGAGGTGATCGAGGCCCGGATCGGCGCCGTACTGCGCCGCATCGAGCACCACCAGGGCACGGACCGGCCGGCCGTCGAGGTGCACGGCGATCTCGCGATCGACCGGGTGGGGCTGACCGTCACCAAGGCCGGCCGGCGGCTCGCGCTCGCCCCGTCCGAGCTGAAGCTGCTGCTGCATCTGTCCGCCGCCCCCGAGCAGGTGTTCAGCCGGCAGCAGCTGCTGGAGCATGTGTGGGAGCACAGCTTCCACGCCGACGCGCGACTGGTCGACGCGTGTGTCGCCCGGCTGCGCGGCAAGATCGAGGACGAGGCGGGCAGTCCCCGCTACGTCCAGACGCTGCGGGGCTTCGGCTACCGCTTCGGGCCGCTGTGAGCACCGGCCCGGACGCGGGGCGGCGGCGCGGTGGGAGACGGGACCGCGGCGGCAGGCGGGACCGCGACGGCAGGCGGGACCGCGGCAGGAGGGCGCCCCGCGACCGTGCGCGGGCGTTCGGGCTGCGCACCCGGCTGGTGCTGGCCTTCCTGCTGGTCGCCGCCGTCGGCGCGGGCACCACGGCCGCGCTGACCTACCGCGAGGCCCGCAACGCGCTGCTGAAGACCACCCAGGACACCGCGGTCTCGTCGTTCCGCGAGCAGATCCAGCAGACCGGCTGGACCCTGCCCGTGCAGAAGGAAGGGATCGAGCTGCTACTGCAGGACCTCGCCCGCAAGGGCAAGCCGCGCCCCTGGGTGGTGTTCGCGGAGTACGGCTCGATGCGCGCCTCCTCCGGCGAGAACCCCGTCTCCACGGTCATCACCCCGCAGCTGCGCCGGGCCGCGCGGGCCAACCCCAACGGCGCCTTCGAACGGGTCGTCAAGGACGGCGTCCCGTATCTGACCATCGCCATGCCCACCGTCTTCAAGACCGGCCCCGAGGGCGTGCTGCCCAGCGGACTCGTCCTCTACGCCGTGATGCGGATGAACGACGAGCAGGTCGACGTGGAGGCGCTGCTCATGGCCGCCCGCGACGGCGCCCTGCTCGGGCTCGCCATCGCGCTGGTCCCCGGACTGCTCGCCGCGCGCAGCGTGCTGCGTCCGGTGCGGGAGCTGCGCCGGGCCGCCCGCAGCATGGGCAGCGGACAGTTCGACACCCGGATCCCGGTGCGGGGCCGGGACGAACTGGCGGACCTGGCCCGCACCTTCAACGAGTCGGCGGCCCAACTGGAGATGTCGGTGCGCGAGTTGCGGGAGGCCGAGGCGCGGGCCCGGCGTTTCGCGTCCGACGTCTCGCACGAACTGCGCACCCCGCTCGCCGGGATGCTCGCCGTCACCGAGGTCCTCGACGAGGACGCGAGCCGCCTGGACGACGACACCGCCCGGGCGGTACGGCTGGTCAGCGCCGAGACGGGAAAACTGGCCGTGCTGGTCGAGGACCTGATGGAGATCTCCCGCTTCGACGCCCGCGCCGCCGAGCTCAACGCCGACGAGGTCGATGTCGCGGAGGCGATCCGCAAGACGCTGGAGAACCGGCGCTGGACCGACGGCCGGGTCCGCACCGAGCTGTCCGGTGGCGTCCGCGCCCGCATCGACCCGCGCCGGTTCGACGTGGTGATCGCCAACCTCGTCGGCAACGCCCTGCGGCACGGCGGGGCGCCCGTCACCGTGCGCCTGCGCCGCGAGACCCGCTCCCCGGGCAGGCCGGTGCTGGTCACCGAGGTCGTCGACAGCGGCCCCGGCATCCGGCCGGAGGTGCTGCCGCACATCTTCGACCGCTTCTACAAGGCGGACGCGGCCCGTACCCGCTCGGCGGGCAGCGGTCTGGGGCTGGCGATCACCCTGGAGAACGTACGGCTGCACGGCGGGACGATCCGTGCCGGGAACCTGCCGGAGGGCGGCGCCGTCTTCACCGTCGAGCTACCGCTCCACTCGGAGGAGGCCGGCGGATGAGGGGTGCGCGGAGGCGCCGACGCGCGGGCGCGGTCCTCGTCGCGGCGGGCGCGCTGCTGGGCGGCGGCTGCGGGGTGCACGAGTCCGAGGTGGTCGAGGCGGGCAGCGCGGCCACCGTCGAGGCGTTCGGCGGCCGTGAGTCCATGGTCTTCTTCGTGTCCCCCGACGGGCGGCTCTCCCCCGTGTTCCTGACGCCCGAGAGCTATATCTCGATCGGTCCCGACGGCACGAGGTCGAGTTCCGGCGAGACCGAAGCGGTCCGCACGGACAAGCTGGTCGCGATGCTGCTCCGCGGCCCCAGGGGCGAGGACCGCGCCGTCGGCCTCACCACCGCCCTGCCGCCGCTGCGGACTCGGGAGACCGTCCAGATCCAGACCCCGCCGGACGACGGGCCGGTCCGCGCCGACCTGCCCATCGCCGTGCGCGGCCTGAACGGCACGGCCCTGCGGCAGCTGATCTGCACGGTCGCCTACAGCCAGGCCCGCGACGGCAGGGTCACCGTCCGGCTGCGGGGCCGGGACGGCGTCGCGCACTCGGACACCTGCGGCCTCGACCCCGGCGGCTAGAGCCCGGACGGGCCGCGGGGTGCGCCGGCCGAACACGGCCAGGCGGAGCACGAGATAGCGGCCGACGCCGACGAGCGCGGTGGCCGCCAGATACACCGTCTGCTGCAGGACGAGACCGGCGCCGGGGCGCAGGGCGGTCAGCGCGGTGACCGCGGCGGTGGTCACCAGCCAGCCCGCGGCGACGGTGGCCGCGCTCTTGAGGTGGCCTGCGGTGCCGGGCCGACCGTGGGCGAACGAGACGCGGGCGTGCAGCTCGGTGGCGGCCACGGTGGAGGCGACGGTGGTCAGGGCGTTCGCCGCCGCCCACGGCATCCACTGGGCGAGCGCCACCAGGGCCGCCGACGCCGCCAAAGTGACTCCGCTGCCCAGGACGGCGAAGCGCGCGAAGGCCGCCGTGTGCCGGCGGATGCCTCGCAGTGCCTTCATGGTGCTCCCCTCCCAGGACGCGGCCCGTCGGGGAGCCGCCGTCGTCGTGATGCCGCCCAGCGTGACCGGCCGCCGCCTCACGCGGGTTTCAGGGCGTTCTCAGGCAAGCCGGGGTGGTGAAACCGGCCGCGCGCCACACGTCCGGCGGCGTTTTTGGCACGCGCGTGTCTAGAGCTTCGCGGTGTGCGGGTTCACGGTGGTGCCATCTGTCCGCCCCTCCATCCGGAAGGACCCATCCGTGAGACGAAGGCACTTCGTGGCCGGGGCACTCGGCACGCTCTCCGGGCTCACGCTCGGCCCGCAGGCGTCCCGCGCCGTCACGGGCGCACCGCGGGCGTCCCATGCCGCCACGCCCGCACCGCAGGCCCAGGGCTGGCAGGCCGTGCCCGCGCCCGGCAGCATCTCCCCCGCGCAGCTGCGCCGCGTGTGCGCCGCCGGGCCCCGGCTGGCGTGGGCGGTCGGCCAGGAGCAGGTGGGCGGCACCTCCGGCGGACGCGCGCTGGCGATGCTGTGGAACGGCAGCGCCTGGACGAAGACCGACCTGTCGCATCTGAGGCACACCCGGCTGACGGCCGTCTCCGGGGTCTGCGCCACCGCCGCCTGGAGCGTGGGCCTGCCTGTCACGAGCGACAACAGCCCGCTGCTGCGCTGGAACGGAACCACCTGGCAGGAGGCCGCGTTCCCGGGCCGGGGCGAGCCGGACGTCCGGCTGAACGCGGTGGCCGTCGACCCGGACGGCCAGGTGTGGATCTGCGGCAGCCGAGGCGGCGCCGCCCGGTTGCTGCACGGGGACGGAACGCGCTGGCGGTGGCTGGACCCGCTACCCGTCGCCGGCGCCACCCTCTACCAGGCCGTCCTGGCCCCGACCGGCGAGGTCTGGGTCTGCGGCGACCAGTCGAACGGCGGCGGCTGGTCGGGAGTCGTCGCCCGCTGGGACGGGGCGTGGACGGTCCTGCCCCCGGTCGCGGGGCTGCGGCTGACCATCGCCGACCTCCACCCCGACGGCCCGGACGACGTCTGGGCGGTGGGGACCGAGGCGGGCGTCGGCGGACCCGTGGGCCGCCCCGGCAACCCCGCCCTGTGCCACTGGGACGGCAGCGCGTGGACGCGGCTCGCAGCCGGTTTCACCCTCGGTTCGCTGACCGGCGTCGCCGGCGACGCCCAGGGCCGCGCCGCTTGGATCTCCGGCTGGAACTACCAGGACCAGAGCAGCAGTACGTATCTGCGCCGGGACTCGGGCGGCTGGACGATCGTCCGCGGCCCCACGGGCCCCGCACCGGCGCCGTACCTCAACGACGTGACGCCCGTGCCGGGCACCACCGGCTTCTGGTCGGCGGGCATGACCAGCCCGTCCCCGTATCCCCCCACCGAGGCATACACCGAACGCCTGGAGTCCTAGACTCCCCACCCCTCACCGCCTTCTGACGGGCCCTCACCCGGCACCCGTGTTGCGCACCGCGGCGAGCGCGGCGCCCAGGTCGGCCGCTGTGCGCGGGTCGCCCAGGGAGCGGCCGGTCAGTTCCTCGACGCGGCGCAGACGGTAGCGGACGGTGTTGGCGTGGACGAAGAGGGTCCGGGCGGCGTCGGCGGCCGAGCCCGCGGCGGCGAACCAGTGCTCCAGGGTCTGCAGCAGCCGGGCGCGCTCCGGGGCCGGGAGCTCCAGTACGGGCCCGAGGACGGTCTCGACCAGATGGGCCGCCTCCGCGGGGGCGGCCGCGACCAGCATCGCGAGGGGGTTGTCGTCGAACCGCGCGACACCGGGACCGGCGCCGGGCAGCCCGGCGAGGGCCAGCCGGGCGAACCGCAGGGCCTGCGGGGCGTCCCGCAGGGAGGCGAAGCCGGGGCTGAGGCCGACGCGCGCCCGGGTGCGGCGCAGCACGCGTACGCAGGTGTCGGCGGCGGCCGGCGCGGTCAGCGCGATGACGCCGATCTGCTGGTCGGGCGACAGGCGCCAGGCGGAGGGGAGGTGGGACTCGCGCAGCGCGGACTCGATGCCGGTGAGCGGCTCCTCGCCGGGCGCGGTCGCCGACGCCACGGCGACCGCGTAGGGGCCGTGTTCGGGCAGCCCCAGTTCGCGGGCGGCCTCCCACAGGGTGGTGCGGTCGGCGATCACACCGGTGAACAGGGCCTCCACCAGGGCCGAGCGCCGTGACTCGCGCTGCAGGGTCAGTTCCGCGGAGGTCTCCCGGTGAGCCGCGGCCACCGCCTCGGCGTAGCGGCCGAACAGGGCCCAGACGTCGGCCGACTGGGACACCAGCTGGGCGTCGGAGACCTCGGGATGGGTGCGGGCCTCGGCGATGATCTCCGACCACAGCAGTTCGAAGCCGATCCGGTACGCGTGCAGGGTGTCGGCCAGCGGCACGCCCTGTTCGGCGCGGATACGACCCGTGTCGCGCGCCGGGCTGGGGTCCTGCGGGGCGTCCGTGCGGCGGAAGTGGCTCAGGACGAGATCGGCGTTGGCGGTGCAGGAGCGGCGCAGGGACTCGAAGGGGATCAGTGACTCGTCCTGGTACGCCTCGACGTCCGCGCGGATGCGTTCGGCGATGCGTACGCCCAGTTCCGGCAGCCGCGCGTGCAGCGCCGAGGCCACTCCTGACAGATCCATCAGCGCAGCTTATCGCCGGCTTCTTGTCCCTGGGAACAATCGGTGCGCGGAGACGCTGTGGGGGCGTCCATAGGCGGTGGCCGGGGATGTCAGCACCATGTCGTCCACGTTGATGGCACATTTCGGCGGCGTGGAGGCGGACCATGGCCAATCTGGCGGATTTTCTCGTGGAGACGGCGGGGCGGCAGCCCGAGCGACCGGCACTGCGCTTCGGCGGGAGGGTCGTCTCGTATGCGGAACTGGACGAGGCCAGTGCCCGCGCCGCCGCGTTGCTGCGGGCCGAGGGCGTGCGGCCCGGTGACCGGGTGGCGCTGATGCTGCCGAACGTCCCCGAGTTCGTCGTCCTCTACTACGGTGTGCTGCGCGCCGGCGGCATCGTCGTACCGCTGAACCCGCTGCTCAAGGCGCGGGAGACCGCGTATCACCTGACGGACTCCGGCGCGGCCCTGCTGTGGGAGTGGCATCAGGCTCCGGGCGAGGGCGCCCAGGGCGCGGCGGACGCCGGGGTGCGGCACTTCGCGGTGGAGCCGGCGGCCTTCGCCGGTCTGCTGGCCGGGCACGAGCCGCTCGGGGAGACGGCGGCGACGGACGGCGACGACGTGGCCGTGCTGCTGTACACCTCGGGCACCACCGGGCGCCCGAAGGGCGCCGCGCTCACACACGCGGGCCTGCGGCACAACACCGAGGTCAACATGACCTATGTGCAGGAGATGTCTCCGCAGGACGTGGTGGTGGGCTGTCTGCCGCTGTTCCACATCTTCGGCCAGATCTGCACGATGAGCGTGGCCGTGCGCAGCGGTGCCTCGCTGACCCTGATCCCCAGATTCGAGCCGCAGGCCGTCCTGGACGCCATCGCGCGGGACCGGGCCACCGTGTTCGAGGGTGTCCCCACCATGTACGCCGCGCTGCTCCAGCATCCGTCGGAGGCGGATGTGTCGACGCTGCGGATGTGCATCTCCGGTGGGGCGTCGCTGCCGGTGGAGATCCTGCACGGCTTCGAGCGGCGCTTCGGCTGTGCGGTGCTGGAGGGCTTCGGCATGTCCGAGACCAGCCCCGTCGTCACCTTCAACCACCCCGACCGGCCGCGCAAGGCCGGGTCCATCGGCACCCCGATCAAGGATGTCGAGGTGCGGCTGCTGGACGAGAAGGGGCAGGACGTGGCGCCCGGCGAGATCGGCGAGCTGGCCGTGCGCGGCCCGAACGTGATGAAGGGCTATTGGAACCGTCCCGAGGAGACGGCGGCCACCATCCCGGACGGCTGGCTGCGCTCCGGTGACCTCGCGCGCCAGGACGAGGACGGCTACTTCTACATCGTAGACCGCAAGAAGGACATGATCATCCGCGGTGGCTACAACGTCTACCCGCGCGAGATCGAGGAGGTGCTGCACGAGCACCCCGCCGTGGCCCTGGCCGCCGTGGTCGGCGTGGCCCATCCGCACCTGGGCGAGGAGATCGCCGCCGCGGTCGTCCTGCGCCCCGGCGCCCATGCCACCCCCGACGAGCTGCGGGAGTTCGTCAAAAACCGGGTGGCCGCGTACAAGTACCCGCGCGAGGTGTGGCTCGTGGACAAGCTGCCCACCGGCCCGAGCGGCAAGATCCTCAAGCGGGAGATCACGGCACCGGCGGGGTGACGCCGGGCGGGTGCTCCCGCCGAGCCGGACTGACGCCGGACGGACGCTCCCGCCGAGCCGGACGATGACGGCCGGCCGCTCCGAGGGGCGGTCGGCCCCCGCGGGGCCCGCGTCACCGGGGGGCTCGGCGACGAGCCGCGCCGGGAGCGCCGGAAGCGAGGGCCGATCTCACGTGCCCGCCGATGACGGCGAGCAGGGCCACCTCGCAGCCGAGCAGCAGGCGTTCCGCCAGACCTATCAGCTCCCGGTCGCCCGGACCCGCCGCGCACGCCATCAGCAGGGCGGCGGCCGCGGAGGCCGAGGACAGGGCCCGGAGCCAGTGGACGGTGCGGGTGGGCCGGGGCCCGGAGGCGAGGCGGCGCGACAGGATCAGTCCCGCGGCCGGCAGCGCGGCGAACGCGGCGACGGAGGCGTAGCGGTGCACGTACGCCGAGCCGCTCAGCTCAGTGGTCAGCGGGTCGGTCGGCACGACGGCCGCGACCACGAGTCCCAGGCCCCACACGGCCAGCAGCACCGAGGGCAGACCCCGGAGCTGCACGAGGCGTGTTCTCGCCGCCGTGAGCAGGGCCAGGGAGACGGACCCCAGTAAGGCCATGGTGGTCTCGATCGGACCCCCGCGGTCCAGGGCGGCGAAGTCGCTGACGGTCAGGGAGAGCGGGCTGAGCCCGGGATCCGTGTCCAGCGGGGCGAACAGGGCCGCGCCGGCCGCCAGTACGACGGCGGTCCAGACGGCGGGGACGAGGAAGCGGCCGGTGCGGTGGCCTCCGGGAGTGATCATGACCTCATCGTCGCGGCCCGGCGGGCGCCACGGCACCGGGTCCTCCCCGAGGCGACCCTGATCTCCGTCCCCGACCCGCCCCAGGGTCACCCCCTCCCGCGGAGCGGCGGGAAGGCATCCCACCGCTCCTGCTCAGTGGGCGACGGCGGACGCGGAGACGAGCGTCGCCGCGGCGAGTGTGCCCCACAGGGCCGCCGGGCCGTGCGGAGCGAGGGCGGTGATGACCGCCGGGGAGACGGCGAGGCCGAGGCCGGTGGAGAGTTCGAAGCGGGCCACGACCCGCCCCAGGGCGCGCGCCGGAGCGAGATGGGTGACCAGCGCGGTGGCGCTGCCGGCGTACATGATCTCGCCGATCGTGCAGACCACGGACACCGCCGCCACGGCCGGGGCACCCCAGCCCGGACCCAGCGAGAGGGCGGCGAGGAAACCGACGTAGGAGGCGGTGAGGACCACACCGGACAGCGCCAGCACGGTACGCCGCGGAAAGCGGGACAGGGCGACGGTGAGCGGCACCTGGAGGGAGACGACCAGCACCGTGTTCGCCACGAAGATCGCCGCCGACCACACCGGGGACGCGTCCAACTGCGTCACCAGGACCAGGGGCAGCGCTATCTCGGGGACGTTGAGGCAGAAGGCGTAGACGACGTTCGCCGCCAGCAGCGCCCGCAGCCGGGGTGCGGGGCCGCCGTCACCGTCCCCGGCCGCCGTGGCGACCGGACCCGCGTGCAACCGGACCGACCAGGCCAGGGCCGCGGCCACGAGATACGCGAGCCCCGTGACGGCGGCCAGCGCCCGCAACGCGCCGGTGCCGCCCGCCAGGGACGCGGTGGCGACGAGCGCGCCCACGCCCATGGCGGCGTTGCGCAGCGCACGGCCCACCGCGAGGGCGGCGTCGCGTTCCCGGCCGTGGGCGACCGTGGCCACCAGCGCGGCATGGGCGGCCGGATATGCCTGGTTGCCGATGCCGAGCAGCAGCGCCGCCACAGCGAAGAGCCCCACGCCGCCCGTCGGCGTGGCCAGCAGCAGCGCCACCCCCAGCACCCGGACCAGCATCGACGCCGCCACGACCGTGCTGCGGGCGCCCCGGTCCAGCCAACGGCCCACGGCCGGCATGCACATCAGCCCCGCGACGACCGCGACCGTCATGGCGATGCCGGTGGCCGGTGCGGAGAGGTCGAGGACCGTCACTCCGTAGAGCAGCAGAAAGGGCCGCAGCAGGCCGGTGCCGAGCGCGTCGACGGCCAGGGCGACCGCGTAACGGGGGCCTCCGCAGGCACGGACGAGGGCGGCGGGCCGGGTCTTGGTGGTGGTTGCCATGGCGCCAACGGTGCGGTCGTGCCTCCCGGTCGGCGGCGCCGGTTGACGGACATCGTCAACCGACGCGGTCGCCGGCCGTCCCGTAGGTGATCATCAGGGGATGACGTTGAGGATCGACATCGGCGGGCTGCCCTCCGAGCGGGTGCGGTTCGCCGCCTCCCCGCTGGCCGAGCTCACCGCGATGCTGCATGTGCTGGCCGAGCCCGCGCATCATCCGCAGCTCGCCGGCTGGGCCGCAGAGGTCTGGTCCGGGCTGTCCCCGGAGCTGGCCGAGAGGTTGCGCGAGGCGGAGTTCCTCTGGCGTTCCTCCCAGGCCGACTTCCTGATCCCGGCCCGTCCCCGGCCGACGCTCGCCGAGGAACTGGACGACGTGGACCGGATCGACGACGAGCGGTATGTGACCGCCGCGCTCGTCCCCACCTGCGGCACCGACCGCGGGCACCTCGCCGCGCCGTCTCCGCTCACCGACGCGGGCGCGCGCGAGCGGGCCCTGGACCTCGCGCAGGCCCGCGGCCCGGGGCAGGAGACCTTCGCGGAACGGCTGCTCGAGGACCCCGCCGCCGTGCGGGCCCGGGTGCGCGACACCCTGGAGCAGTGCGCCGACGCCTTCTTCGACACCGCCTGGGCGGACGCCGTCGTACGGCTCGCCACCGATCTGCGTGTGAAGAACGACCTGCTCAAGCGGGAGGGCCTCGGGGCGGCGCTCGCCTCGGTCTCCGGCGCGGTCACCCTGGCCCCGGACGGCGACTGCATCCTCGTCGACAAGCTCCAGGACAGGGCGACCACCGCCCACGGCACCGGCGTCACCTTCATCCCCAGTGTCTTCGGCCGCCCGCACCTGGTGGTGGTCCACGCGCCGGGGTGGCAGCCGGTGGTGCAGTACCCGGTGGCCGACGCCGGTCCCGTGGAGCCGGTGCCGCTGGAGACGGTCACCCTGCGGCTGGAGGCGCTCGCCCATCCGGTACGGCTGCGGCTGCTGCGCACCCTGGCCCGCGGCCCCCACACCACCGGCGAACTGGCCCACACCTGGCACCTCTCGCCCCCGGAGGTCTCCCGCCACCTCGCCGCCCTCCGCCGCGCCGGTCTCCTCACCGCCCGCCGCCAGGGACGCTATGTCCGCCACACCCTCGATCTCCCCGCCCTGACGACTCTGGGCACGGATCTGCTGGCGGCCGTCCTGCGCTGAGCGGCGGCCTCACGCGGGGGGCGACGCACACGGGCGGTCCGCCGCCCCGGCCTCAGCCGGTGAACAGACACAGGCGGGCCGCGGCCGGGCCCCGTGGGAACCCGGCCGCGGCCCGCTCGCCGGTCGGCCGCCCCTTGGCTCAGCGGCTCAGCGGCTCAGCGACTCAGTGGCTCAACCGCTCAGCCGCTCAGTGGCCACTGCCGAAGGTCCGCTCGAAGCGCTGGAAGGCACCCTCCTGCCGCCACTGCACGGCGGCCTTGGGGCTGGTCGCGAGGAGGCGGCGACAGGCCGGGGAGGGCACGGCGAGGCCGATGCGGGTGCCGCGGCAGACCCCGGTGGGACGGTAGCCCTCGCGCGTGGGGTTGCCCTGCCACAGGCTGCGACCGGGCAGGAAGGCGTACTGGAGGGAGGCGCGCGCCAGGTCCTTCAGCTCGGCGTACGTCAGGCCGTAGGTCTCGGCGGCGTACCGGTACTCGTGGCTGATGTCGATCCGGCTGACGCCGGGGTCGTCCGTGGACAGGACGACGGGGACGCCGTAGGCCCGATAGGTGGCGAAGGGGTGGTCGTCGCCCTTGACGCCGAGGATCTGGGCGTTGCTGCTGAAGGGCACCTCGACGGCCACCTGCCGGGCGGCCATGGTGCGGGCCGTGCGCTGCCAGTCGTCCTCGTGGACGAGGTCGACACCGTGCCCGATGCGTTCGGCGCGGGCGATGTCGACGGCCTCCTTGATGTGGAACTTCAGATCGGCCGGCTTGACCAGACCGGGCCACAACTCGCCCGCGTGCAGGGTGATATGGGCCTTCGGGTAGATCCCGCGCAGATGGGCGAGCATGCGCATCTGCAGGCTGTAGTTCGCCAGGGAGCTGTCCCAGTCCTCGGGCTGTACGAGGTTGACGGCGACGAACCGCCCGTCCCGCTCGGCCAGCCGCATGCCGAGGGCCATCTGCGTGAAGACCCGCTCGGGCGAACTCCCCCGCGACACCTGGGAGATCCACCGCACGGTCAGCCCACAGGCCGGCCGGGCACGCTCGGTGCCGCAGGCGGCCGCCTCGTGGAACTCGGCGTCGGCGTCGTCGGCCTCCTTGCGGGCCTCGGCGACCAGCTTGTCCAGCTTGCCGCCCGCGACCAGCTTGCGGTGCAGCGCCGCCAGGTCGCTGTCCCAGCCGACCTCGGCGGCGAGCTTCTTCGCGCCGTCCGAGGCCGGGCTGACCATGGTCTCCAGATAGAACTGGTTCTGCCGTACGACACCGTCGGCCACCTCGGCGAGCAGCTTGCCGCGATGGCGCCAGGTCACCTCGCCGAACTTGCCGAAGGTGTCGAAGAAGTGGTCGTGGCCGTTCTGGTCCGGCGGGAAGTCCTGCATGGACCAGGCCCGTACGATCGCGTCGTGGAAGGCCCGGTCGGTGCGCGCGTCGGCCGCCGGACGGGTGCCGGTGCCGCAGGGCGCGGTGACGGCGGTCATCGTCCTGGTGTCGATGCACAGGCCGTCCTCGGCCGCGAGCTCGATCAGGTACTCGGTGGTGACGGCGCCGGACAGGTGGTTGTGCAGATCACCGCCCTTGGGCATGCGCTCGAAGAAGCTCCGCAGCAGCCGTGGGTCATGCCGGATGGTGCGCAGATACAGATCGGTGGCCGCCTCGGGGACGGTCACCGGCCGGGGCGGGGCCGCCGGCCGGTCCGGGGCCGTCCGCGCCTGCGCGGTGGCGGGGGTCAGGGACAGCAGGGGCAGGAGGCTCAGGGCGCCGAGGGCGGCCGGGAGCAGGGTGCGGCGCCGCACACGCGGGCGGCGCGGGATGCGAGGGTATGTGAAGATCACGGCCTCATGATCGCCAGCACCCGTCCCGTCCCGCCCGGTAGACGCGTGCCCATGGCCGAGAGTCACCCGTCCGAGCGACGGCGGCTCGAACTGCCCTGCGGTGACAGGTCAGTTGCGAGCACTCCCCGGCAGGATCGTCGTCACGACCGGGCCGACGGGATCGACGAGGTGATCGGCGGCCACCGCCACCAGGCGGGCCGGCGCGTCACCGTCCAGCAGCCCGCGCACATACGCGAGCGCCTCCCCGGGCGACAGCACCGGCAGCCTCCGCCGCAGGAGACGCAGCGCAGGCATCGGCCCCTGCGAGGCGGCGACGTCGCGGATCTCGTCGTGCAGATCGTCCACGGCGGTACGGACGGCGAGGCCCCGGATCCGAACGCGGTAGTCGATCTCCCACTCCCCGGTGAGCCAGGACACAACACCGAGTGAGTGCAGTGCCCCGTCGACGCGGTCGACCAGATAGGGACCGGCTCCCACCCACGCGTGACGGACGTCGCGGGTGCGGACGTACTCCTCGGACTGGCTGCGGACGATCCAGACGAGCTCATGCTCCTCGACGTCCGTGACAACCTCGCGCATCGCCTGCCCGCCCAGGGCCGCGCGCCGCTGGTACGCGCGCTCCAGCTCCTCCTCGACGACGCGGATCGCCGTTTCCCGATCAATCACCCGTGCAGTTTTCCCTACGAAATGCACGACGACCACCGACCCGTGAAAACCGGCCACGCCATCCCGATAACATGTTCGGCCATGCGGTGATCACCACCATCGCCCGAACTTCACCCCCGTGACCACTACCTAGCAAATCGGCCAGAACCTTGAGATCGATAGAACCGCGCGACACCGCGCGAACAAACGGCGGCACCGGCTTCACCGCATGGCGCACCCCGAAGGTCATGCTGTGGCTCGCGGTGGCCGCGGTGGCGCTCGCGTTCCTCGTCGCGCTGGAGATCGCCGCGCGTCACTACGGCATACCCGGGCCGATGACCAATCAGGTCAAAGAGGTGATATTCACCCCTAAATCGGGGCCGTTGCTCTACGCCAGCATGGCGTTGATGTTGGTGGTGCTCCCCTGGCGCCAGCGGTTCGTCGCGGTGGGCGCCGCGGTCGGGATCGACGTCGTCTTCTTCCTGGCGCGCTGGGTGCTCGACGTGAAGTCGACCAACAGCTATCCCTTCGGCAACGGTGCGTTGTGGGTGGTCCTGGCCTGCGGGGTCATCGCCCTGACCCGCCGCACCGGCGCCGAGCGCGTCCTGCTGCTGAAGGGCGTCGGGCTGGGCCTGCTGCTGGTGGCCGGCCGCAAGACCGGTGACACCTGGCTGCTGATCACCTCCAAGACCCGCCCGGTCGTGCTCGACCAGTACATCGCGACCGCGGACCAGGCACTGGGGAATCCGTCCTGGGTGGCGGGCCGCATCGTGGAGGCCACGGGGTCGGTCGGCGCCCATGTGCTCGACTGGGTCTACATCCAGCTCGCGGTCGCCGCGGTCGCCGTCGCGCTGTACCAGCTGCGCCACGTGGCGGCCGAGCGACGCTTCCCCCGCCACCACCTGGTGCGCACCTTCCTGATGATCGGCCTCCTCGGGCCCGGCATCTACATGATCTACCCCGTGGTCGGACCGATCTTCGCCTACGGCACCGACGGCGGGCAGTGGGCGGTGGCCCACCTGTGGCCGGACACCCCGCCGTCCGGTGTGCCGCAGCACATGCCCTTCAACGACTACATACCGCGCAACTGCATGCCGAGCCTGCACACGGCCTGGGCCACCGCGATCTTCATCCACTCCCGCAAGGCCACGCGCCTGCTGCGCTACGGCGGCACCTTCTGGCTGATCGCCACCCTCGGCGCCACCCTGGGCTTCGGCTACCACTACGGCGCGGACATCATCGCCGGTGTGGTGTTCACGCTGACCATCGAGGCGGCGCTGCGCACGCAGGCCCACGGCTGGGACCGCTCGGGCCTGCGGTTCGTCGCCTACGGCGCGGCCGTCTTCACCGCGCTCCTGGTCGCCTACCGCTACGCGCCGACACCGATGGCCGCACATCCGTGGCTGTTCGGTCCGCTGATGGTGCTGGCCATGCTGTCGGTGATCTACGGCTATGTGCGCACCGTCAAGCGGTGGGAGTCGACGCCCCGGACGCCGGAGCGCGACGACGACGCCCGCGCCGGTGACGGCGCGCCCGCGGAACTCGCGGCGGTCCCCACGCCGTGACACGGTGACGGGACGCAGGGTCACCGCGCTGCTCGGCCGGTGACCTCTGCGGCGGCACCCGACTCCGGCAGGAAAGGCGTACGGACGTCCATGGCATCCCCCGAGGCGGCAGCGGACGGGCGTGGTACCGGGCTCACCGTCACCACCGCCGCGTTCGCCTTTCTCGTGCTGCGGCTGTTCGCCGTGTCCGGCCACGACTGGCACACCGCGTTCGCGGTCCTGCACACGCTCGACCTGGACGACACCATCGGCCTCGTCATCGGCACCGTGATGGCCGATTCGCTGGCCTCGGTGCTGTTCCTCACGCTCCTTGTGCCGGTCGCCGCCCTGCGGCTGGTCATGGAGGTGCGGACGGCGCGCGCGGCGAGGGAGCGCGCCCTCGGCAGGGGCGAGCGGCCCGAGCGCGTCGACCTGACGGGCGCGCTGCTGCTGCTGATCGCGGTCATGGCCGTCGTGGCGTACCTGAGGACCTTCCACAGCTGGTGGCTGGTGCCGCTCGTGCTGGCGGTCGGCGCCCTGATCGTCGGCATCGGCTACGGGGTGCGCGCGGGCGGACGGCTCAGACGGGGCGCTCTGTGGGCCAGCCGGCACCTGCTGGGCCTGGTCGCGCTGGCGATGCTGCTCGGAGCGGCGACGGTCACCACACCGTGGGTTCCGCTGGAACAGATCGAGCTGCGGGGCGGCGAGGAGCTGCGGGGGTATGTGATGCAGGCCGAGCCCGGGTTCCTCAAGGTGCTGACCGAGCGCGAGCGGGCGTTCCGCATCCTGACGGATCAGGAGGTCAGGTCGAGGGAGGAGCTGGTCGGGCACTGAGATTCGGCAGCGGCGTGAATCGCTTCTCCCGTCCGGGGAACTGCGGGAGACAGAAACGGTTCGGATGCCCAGCGCGTCGGGCCGACGGGTTCGGAACGGCAGCCCGCCCCCGGCGCGCTCCTGGCTCCGGCGTCACGGAGGGGCCGCCGCCCGGCGTCGCCCTGGTGGCGGGAGCCGCGCGGGCGCGCGGCACCGGCTGTCGGCCGGCCGTCAGTCCAGCGGGTCCCAGAGCGGGGAGTACGCCCCGTCGTCCGGGTCGGCCTCCGGGACCTGCGTCGGCCCATGGCGGTCCAGGGCCGCCTCCAGCTCCTCGCGGATCTCGGCGGGGATCTCGCCCGAGCTGCCCCACAGCAGGATCAGCTCGGCAACACGGCGCAGCTTGAGGTCGGTGTGCTGGGACACCTCCCGCAGCACGGCCCACGCCTCGTCGGGTGCGACCCGCCCGAGCGCCACCATCATGCCGATGGCCTGGTCCACCACGGCATGGGAGGTCACGGCCTCCTTGAGCTGCTGCACCTCTTCCCGCAGCTCAACGATCCGCTCCGTCTCGTCGGCGGGCTCGCCCGGCCACTGCGTCACCCTTCCATCGTCCGCCCTCCCCGCCGCGCACGCCAGCCTTCGGCCGGGCAGGGGGAAGCAGCCCGTTTCCGCCACCCGTTCCGGGGAACTGCGGGACCGAGCCCTGGTGGAGGGAGTGCGGCCATGACCGACCGGAAGGACCGACACGGGAACCGCTACGACCGGGCACGCGACGCCGGGGAACCGGGAGCGCACTCGGGCGCCGAGAGCCAGGCGCGCAAGCGGTCCGTGCGGGGTACGGCGAGCAACCGGGAGGGCTACCAGCCGGAGCGCGGCACGACGGCCGGCAAGCCCCTGGAGGGCGTCGAGTCCGACCGCGACGAGCCGGACGGGAGCGACCGGCCCCGCCGCCGGAAGGCACCGTGAGGCAGGGGCCGGATCGAGAGGAAGCAGACCTCGCCGTGCTGGTCGGCCTGCAGGCGTCGGGGAAGTCCACCTTCTACGCGCACTGTCTGGCCGACCGGTACGCGCTGGTCAGCAAGGACCTCTTCCCCCGAGGCGCGCGGAACAAGCAGCGGCGGCAGCTGCGCCTGGTGGAGGAGTGCCTGGCCGCCGGCCGCCCGGTGGCCGTGGACAACACCAACCCCTCCCCGCGGGAGTGGGAGCCGCTGCTGGAGCTGGCCCGCGCCCACGGCGCGACGGTGACCGCCTACTGGTTCCCCCCGGACGTCGCCGGGGCGCTGCGCCGCAACGCCGCCCGGCAGGGCCGGGAGCGGGTGCCGGACGTCGGTGTGCTGGACACGCTGAGGCGGCTGCGCAGGCCGTCGCCGGCGGACGGTTTCGACGAGGTGCGTGAGGTGCGGTTCGACGGTCGGGGCGGCTTCGACGTACGGGCCTGACCCGCCGTACGACCTGCGCGGGGCAGGCCGTACTGTGGCGCCCGATCAGCCACGCGACCAGCACACACACGGGGGAACCACATGACCGTCCACCGCCCGGGACTTCCGCAGGACCTGCCGCCCGCCGAGACGCTGTGGGCCCGCTGGGCCCTGCTCGCCGCCGTCGACGCGACCACCGAGGACGAGGAGCGGCCGAGCGGCTACCGCACCGGGTACTGGATCGACCGCACCGGACTGCACTGGGAGGACTCCGGATGCACCTGGTGGGTCATGTCCCGGCTGGGCGAGGGCCGGTTCGTGCTCTACGGGGAGGACGAGTCCAGCAAGGTCAAGTGGCACACACCGCCGATCGACATGCTGGCGGGCGGCCCCGACTGGCTGCCGCAGGAGGAGCTGCGCGACCGGATCGAGGGGTACGAGCTCGGATGCGTCTACTGGTACGAGGACGGGGTCTGGGGCCGGGCCCCGTACCCGGAGGACCTGGGCGACGACGGTCTGGACTGCGGCTTGAGCCGTTTCATCGAGCGGGACGAGGCGCTGGGGGAACTGGCGTCGTACGTCGACGGCACGGCCGGCGGGCCGGACGCGGACAGCCTGCTGGCCGACGCCGAGGCGCACCGGCTGGATGTGCCGGTGCTGTTGGAGCGGCTGCGGCCCGAGAGCCCCGACGACAAGCCGCTGGACCTGCCGGCCGTCGCCAGGGCCCTCGCGCTGGCGGGCCTCGCCGGACGGTCCGCGACCGGCTGAGGTCCGTCGCCGACGGGGGCCGGGCCCTGCGCGGAAATCACCCGAACCGGTAAAATGCATGCAAAGCGCCCGGCGGACCGCGTCGGGCGACTCCCCTGACGGCTCAAGCCCTCCGGCCCGTCCGCACAGGTGAGAAGAGGCATGCCATGGACCCATGGCTGGTCTGGCTGATCGTCGCGGCTGTCCTCGCGGTGGCGGAGATCCTCACCCTGACAGCCGCGCTGGGCATGCTCAGCGCCGCCGCGCTGGTCACGGCGGGGCTTGCCGCGCTCGGGCTGCCGGTGGGCTGGCAGCTGGTGGCGTACGCCGTCGTCGCCGGCGCCAGCCTGCTGCTCGTGCGCCCGCTGGCGCTGCGGCACATGCGCCGGCCGCAGCCGGTGCGGTTCGGCATCGACGCTCTGGTCGGCAAGGCCGCCTACGTCGTCTCGGAGGTGACGGGGGCGGGCGGCCGCGTCCGCATCGACGGCGAGGAGTGGACGGCCCGCGCCTACGACGAGACCCTGGTGATCGCGCCGGGGACGACCGTCGACGTCATCGAGATCAGCGGCACCACCGCCTACGTCTATCCCCGGGGTTGAGCCATGGCTGCTTCCGCGTCCTACGTCGCCGGGTTGATCCTCGCGCTCATCGCGATCTTCACCCTCGTCCGTGCGGTGCGGATCGTGCCGCAGGCACGCGCGCGCAACGTGGAGCGGCTCGGCCGCTACCACCGGACCCTGAATCCGGGTCTCAATCTCGTCATCCCGTACATCGACCGCGTGCACCCGCTGATCGACCTGCGGGAACAGGTCGTCTCCTTCAGACCGCAGCCGGTCATCACCGAGGACAACCTGGTGGTGGAGATCGACACGGTCCTCTACTTCCAGGTGACCGACGCGCGCGCGGCCTTCTACGAGATCGCCAACTTCCTCCAGGCGGTGGAGCAGTTGACCGTCACCACCCTGCGGAACGTGGTGGGCTCCATGGACCTGGAGAAGACCCTCACCTCCCGCGACACCATCAACAGCCAGCTGCGGGGCGTGCTGGACGAGGCCACCGGCAAGTGGGGGCTGCGGGTCAACCGGGTGGAGATCAAGGCGATCGACCCTCCGCAGTCCATCAAGGAGGCCATGCAGAAGCAGATGCGCGCCGAACGGGACAAGCGCGCCGCGATCCTGGCCGCCGAGGGCCAGCGGCAGTCGCAGATCCTGACCGCCGAGGGCGACAAGCAGGCCGCCGTCCTGCGCGCGGAGGGCAACCGGACGGCCGCGATCCTGGAGGCCGAGGGCCAGTCGCGGGCCATCGACGAGGTCTTCCAGGCCGTGCACCGCAACGACCCCGACCCCAAGCTCCTCGCCTACCAGTACCTGCGGGCCCTGCCCGAGCTGGCCCAGGGTTCCGGAAACAACTTCTGGGTCATCCCGAGCGAGATCACCACCGCCCTCCACGGCGTCTCCAGGGCCTTCAGCGAGGTGCTGCCGCCGTCGCCGGCCACCCACGAGAAGCCGGCCGGCGACCACCGGGCGGCCCAGGCCGCCGACGACACGGCCCAGGCGGCCCAGGCGGCGGCCGAGGCCGTCGCGGACGCCGTCGAGGCCGACACCACCACCCCTCGCCCTCCCGGCCGGGAACGGTAGGTCCGCAGGTCCGCGACGGGGCGTCAGTCCCTCTCCTTCTCCTCCTCGTCCTTGCCGTCCCTCTTCTCCCTCTTGTGCTCGTCGTCCTTCTTCCCGTCTCCCTCGGCGTCCTTGTGCTCCTCCTCGCCCGTGCGCTCCTCGGAGGTGTGCTCCGGCACGAAGAGCGAGGGCGTGACGGACGGGGCCTCGTTCATGGGGACGGGTGCGGTGGGGGCGGGGGCGCCGGGGTCGTCGCCGTCGCCGGAGGACAGGGTGGCGCCGACGCCGGCCGCCGCGGCGAACAGGGCGAGGCCGGCGACCGACAGGAGCGCTCGGGGCGAGGCACGGCGGCGGCCGCGCCGCGCGGCGGCGGGTCTGGACGCGGGGGGCGGAGCCGGCGCGGGCGCGGGAAGCACGGCGGTCGCCGCGGCGGGCGGCAGCGGTGCCGTGGGCTCCATACGGTGGTCGGCCCCCGTCAGCCAGGCGGCGACCTGTTCCGCCGTGGGCCGCTCGGCGGGGTCCTTGGCCAGCAGGCGTATGACGTACTCGGACAGGGGGACCGGGATCTCGGGGCGCAGTCGGTGGGGCGGTACCGGCACGCTCTCGATGTGCTGCCGCACCACGGCCACGGCGCCGGAGCCGGGGAACGGGGGCCTGCCGGTGAGGAGTTCGTACAGGACGCAGCCGAGGGAGTAGACGTCGGAGGCGGGCTGCGCGGGGCGGCCCAGTCCGCGCTCGGGGGCGAGATACGCGGCGGAGCCGACGATCTTGCCGGTGGCGGTCAGGGTGCTGGCGGAGTCGTCCGCGAAGCGGGCTATGCCGAAGTCCGTGATCTTCACGGTCCGGTCGGCGGTGAGCATCACGTTGGCGGGCTTGATGTCCCGGTGGATGACGCCCTGGCGGTGCGCGGCGGCCAGGCCCACCGCCATCTGCGCCGCGATGTCGGCGGCCTCCCGCGGGGGCAGGGCGCCGCGCATCGACCGCTCCTGGGCGAGGCTCCAGCCGTCGACGAGTTCCATGACCAGGTACAACTGGCCGCCCTGGGAGCCGAAGTCGTAGACACCGACCAGGTTGGGGTGGTTGAGCCGGCCCGCGGTCCTGGCCTCCATGCGGAAGCGCTCGGCGTCCGTGGTCGCCGACTGGTCGGACTGCCCGGACTTCAGGAGCTTCACAGCGACGGGCCTGTTCAGGACATGGTCGGTGGCGTGCCAGACCTCGCCGATCGCGCCGCGCCCCAGCGGGTGACTGAGCTGATACCGATCCGCTACGAGCAACGTCCACACCCATTCTCGACCAGGGCAACACACCGTCCCGGCACCGCCGTTCACGCGGTTCCCAGAGCTCGGGGCCGGGATGATCAGCCTACCGGCGCGCCGGACGGGCAGACATCGGGGGGACGACGTGCCGGTCCGTCACCGGCGCGTGAGCCCGCCGGAGCGCGGGGGTGCTCGGCCGAACCGGGGTCACCGGTCCGCACTGCCTACAGCGCACGGTCCCGCCCAGGTGTCACACCCGCGTCGGACCGTGGGGTCGGCGATCGGACCGGCTGGAGCCCGGGTGGGTCGGGACAGGCCGCCGACCCACCCGGGGGGCCTGTCACGGGAAGGTCAGCTTGAAGCCGTTGATGTAGCCGGTGTCCTGCGCGGCCCGGTCCTGGACCCGCAACCGCCAGGTGCCGTTGGCGACCTCGGACGAGGCGTTGACCGAGTAGGTGGTCTGGACGTTGTCGGCGGAGTCGGAGGACGAGTACGGCTTCAGGTTGTAGACCGTGCCGTCGGGGGCGACGAGGTCGACGACCAGGTCACCGCGCCAGGTGTGGATGATGTCCACCCCGACGGGGAGGCTGCTGGGCGCGTTGCCGGTGATGCCGGTGACGGCGACGGAGGAGGTCACCGCGGCGCCGTTGTCCGGGATGGACACGTCGGTGGTGTTCTCGAAGACCTTGCCGGGCGGCGGGGTCGTGCCGGAGGACAGGGTCCAGATCGCGTGGGCGACGGCGTCGCTGTTGCGGTCCAGGGCCGTGTCGTTGATGTTCGCGGTGGTGTCGCAGGAGGAGTGGTAGCAGCGGTCGAAGGCGGTCGTGGTGCCGCCCCACTTCTGCACCTGCGCCGAGGTCTTGGTGCGGCTGGCGCCGGTGAACAGGCCGCCGACCGGTATGCCCACGTTCTTGAAGGAGGCGTGGTCGGAGCGTCCGTCGCCCTCGGTCTCGATCTCGGTCGGTACGCCGAGGCCGGCGAAGTAGTCCTTGAAGGTCTTCTCGATGACCGGGTCGTCGTCGTAGACGAAGTAGCCCGGATTGGGCGAGCCGATCATGTCGAAGTTGAGATAGCCGCTGATCTTCGCGCGCTCGGTGCTCGGCAGGTTGTTGACGTAGTACCGCGACCCGACGAGGCCGAGCTCCTCGGCGCCCCACCAGGCGAACCGCAGGTGCTTGGCGGGCTGGTAGCCGGCTCGGGAGACGGCGAGGGCGGTCTCCAGGATCGCCGCCGAACCGGAGCCGTTGTCGTTGATGCCCGGTCCGGACGTCACCGAGTCGAGGTGCGCGCCCGCCATGACGACCTGGTTGGTGTCGCCGCCGGGCCAGTCGGCGATGAGGTTGTAGCCGGTGGTGCCGTTGTACGTGAACGTCTGGACGGTCGTGGTGAAGCCGGCCGCGTCCAGCTTGGCCTTCACGAAGTCGATCGACGCCTTGTAACCGGCCCTGCCGTGGGCCCGGTTGCCGCCGTTGGCGGTGGCGATCGACTGGAGGTCGGCGAGGTGCTGCTTGACGTTGGCCACCGATATGTCGGGCGCGGCGGCGACGCCGGCCTCCTCGGCGGTGGCGGGGACGGCCCCGGCGAGCAGTCCGGCGAGGACTGTGCCGGCGAGCGCGAGGGTCCGTCTGCGAACGGAGAGGTTCATGTGGGGGCTCCGTGATTCCGAACTGAGGATGGGTTGCGGAACGTGCAAGACGCCCCGCTCATCGGTTGATGCGGGGCGCTGGAGCTGTGTGGTGCCTGGGCCGTTGCCTGGTGCGGCTGTGCGAGCTGAATGTTCGACGACGGGCTGACTCAACGTCAAGAGTCCGGGCAGGATCCCGGTTGGCCGGGGTGCTAATGCGCGGTACGTCCCGGTGAACCGTGGCCGGGACCGAGCGGCCGGGCGCCGCTCACGGTGAACGGCGCGGCGCGCGTTTCCTGCGATGTACCGGTCCCCGAGGGGCGGCGCGGGTGTTCCTCTCCCGCCCGATGCCGCCTACCAGGTGTCCTTCTCCACCGGCCGGCATTCATGGCCTCTGACGGCGCCGGTGCCGCCGCCGTCGACCCGGACACAGAGCCAGTCGTTGGTGGTGCCCCAGTCCCGGATGTAGACGCCGTCGCCGTCGGTCGGGTCGTAGACCCTCGTGCAGCCCTCGCCGACGAGGACGCCGGTCTCCGGCTCGTCGTAGGTGGAGTCGCAGTCGTGGTAGTAGGGGTGGGGCGCCGACCGGGCGGGCGAGGCGGCGGCCGCCGAGGGGGTCAGGAGGGTGGCGCCGCCTGCCGTCAGCAGGCCGAGCGCGAGGGCGAGGGCGGACAGTCGCGTCGTGGTAGCGCGCATGGACGTACCTTTCTCGTGGGGTCGGAGCGAGGCCGGTGGTGGACACCACCCGGTCTCGCGCCTGACCGTTCCACCCGCTCACCCCGCTCACGCGCCGCTTCCCCCGAACGCCGGAGGTCCGGCGACCACCCCGAGGCCCCGCTGCCCCGCGACGCGGACGACGGCTGCGCCGTCTGGCGGGGCGTGCGCCCGCGCGTACGTGCGCGGATGCGCTCCCGCGGCCTCTGCGCCCTGCGCATGAACAGGGACCGCGCACTGGGTGTCGCGGTGCGCCCGCGGGCGCTGTCGATCATCGTGGGCCTGCCGTGCGGTGATCGTCCGAGAACGCCAGACAAGGGGCACCACCATGCAGATCAGTCGGAGAAGTGTCGTACGCGGGAGTGTGGCCGCCGTGACCGGGGCGGCGATGCTGACGGGCGCGGGGGCTCTCCCCGCGTTCGCGCGCAGGGGCACGGTGCCGGTCGAGTCGGCGGCCTGGCGTGAGCTGCGGGGCGCGCTGAGTCCGGGCGCGCGGTTGTACCGGCCCGGCCAGCAGGGGTACGCGGGGCAGGCCACGGCGGACAACCGGCGCTACGCCCATGTGCGTCCGGCGGGCGTGCTGGCGTGTGCCACCGAGCGGGACGTGCGGGTGGCGGTGCGCTGGTGCGCCCGGCACGGGGTGCCGTTCGCACCGCGGTCCGGCGGCCACAACTACGCCGGGTTCTCGACCACCGACGGACTGGTGATCAGCCTGCGGCCGATGAAGCAGGTGGGGGTGAAGGGCCGTCGGCTGCATCTCGGCGGCGGCGCCACCAACTCCGATGTGTACGCGGCCCGCGCGTCGGGCCTGTACTTCCCCGGCGGGCGCTGCCCCGGCGTGGGGGTGGCGGGGCTGACGCTCGGCGGGGGCCTCGGCTTCAACGACCGCAAGTGGGGGCTCACCTGCGACCGGCTGGTCGAGACCCGTGTGGTGCTCGCCGACGGCAGTGTGGTGCGCGCACGGGACGACGAGAACGCCGATCTGTTCTGGGCCTGCCGCGGGGGCGCCGGGGGCAACTTCGGCATCAACACCGCGTTCGTCTTCGACGCGGTGCCAGTGAACCGGCTGCGGGCCACCGTCTTCGACCTCGTCTTCCCGCTGACGGTGGCGGAGCGGGTGGTCGACGAGATGCAGCAGCTGCTCGTCGCCGACCACGCCGGTGATCTGGACGTGCGGATCGGCTTCAAGCACGCCGGGAACGGCAGCGCCGGCCTGTGGGTGCTCGGCCAGCGCATCGGTGCGGTGCCGGCCGCCCGCCGTGCGCTCGCCGGATTGCTGGCGCTGCGGCCGACGCGCACGTTCGTCGAGGAGCGCGGCTTCTGGGCGGCGCAGGACCACCTCATGGACGAGCCCGGCACGCCGGGCTGCTACGCCTCCAAGTCCCTGGTGCCCCAGCGGTGGCTGGACCCGGAGACCGTGGCGCACCTCGCCGAATGGACGCGGACCTGGCGGCCCGGCCCGGCGGCCGCGACCGGTTACGTCACCCTGTTCGCCATGGGCGGCGCGAGCGACGCGCCGCGCCCCGACGAGACGGCCTACCCGCACCGCGGCGCCACCTATGTCATCGACGTCGGCACGCACTGGAAGCCGGGCACCGCACCGGAGCACGTGCGCGCCCTGCTGGAGCAGACCGGCACCGTCCACCGCGCCCTGCGCCGCCGGCTGCGCACGGACGCCGCGTACGTCAACTTCCCCGACCCCGACCTGCGGGACTGGAGGCACGCCTACTACGGCGCCAACTACCAGCGCCTCACCCAGGTCAAGCACCACTACGACCCCTCCGCCCTCTTCCGCTACGGACAGGCCGTGGGCCAGCCCTGACCCCGCACGGGGCGCCGACACGCCTCGGCGCCCCACCGGCCGCGCTCGCCCCCCGTTCGCCGCGTTCACCGGCCCCTTCCCCGGCAGCCCGGTCCCGCCGCCGTCCTCCGCCCCCGCCGTCCCCCGTCCCCGCCGTCCCCCGTCCCCGTTCTTCCGTTCCCGACGTCCTCCGCCCCCGCCCCACCCGCTGCCGAACGGACCTCCGCCCCAACCCGACGGACATCGACGGCCCCGACCCGCGCCCCCGGTGCCCTTGGTGCGGACAGTGGACGCCATGACGATGAGCTTTCTCGCGCACCGGTGGCCGACCCTGCTGGCACTGGCGCTGGCACTGGCCACGTTCCTCGACGGGATGCCGCCGACGCGTTTCTTGGCGGCGCTGCTGGTGGTGATGCCGCTGTGCTACCTCGCGTTCGGCGCGGCCCGCGGCGAGTTCGGCGACCGGCGGGCGCTCGCCGTCCAGCTCGCCGGTCTGGCGGGCTTCGTGGCCCTGGCCGCGGCGGCCCTGGCGGCCGACGGCGAGCTCGCGCTGTGGGTGCTGGCCGGCGGCTGGTGCGCGCACGCGGTCTGGGACCTGGCGCACCACCTCTCGGGCGCGGTCGTGCCCCGTGCCTGGTCGGAGTGGTGCGGTGTCGTCGACGCCTCCGGCGCGGCGGCGATCGTCCTGCTGATCTGACCTCGCCCGGCCCCGCCCGCTGTCGTGAAACCCACTGGCGGGGGGTGCTTCCTGAGCCGGGCTTATCTGCAACTAATATGCAACAGCCAGCTCAGCGCAATAAGGGTGTGAGGTACATGACCGTCCCACGGATACGCGTGGCCGCCGTCGCCGCGGCCACGATCACCGGGCTCGCCGCCTGCTCGGCCCCCGGCGGCGGCTCGGGCGGCGGCGACGCCGCCGACTCCGTCGTGATCGGCGTGGCCTCCGAGCCGGAGACCCTCAGCCCGCTCCTCGGCTACGGCAAGGACGGCAACTCGAAGATCTTCGACGGACTGCTCGAACGCGACGCCGACCTCAAGCTGAGACCGGCCCTGGCCGAGGCGCTTCCCAAGGTCAGCGGTGACGGTCTCACCTACACCTACACCCTGCGCGACGGCGTGGAGTTCAGCGACGGTGAGCCGCTGACCGCCGAGGACGTCGTCTTCACGTACGAGACGATCCTCGACGCCAGGACGAACAACACCGCGCGCAGCGAACTGGACGCCGTCGAGCAGGTGCGGGCGGTCGGCGACGACAAGGTCGTCTTCACCCTGAAGTACCCCTACGCGCCCTTCGCCGGGCGTACCGTCCTGCCGATCGTGCCGGAGCACATCGCGGGCGGGCAGGACCCCAACACCGGCTCCTTCAACACCGAGCCGGTCGGTACGGGACCGTACGTCCTGACCGGCTGGAGCAAGGGCGAGAAGCTCACCTTCAAGGCGAACCCGAACTACTGGGGCGGCGCGCCGAAGGTGAAGAAGGTGACCATGGCGGTCATCAAGGACGACGACGTACGCGCCACCCGGCTGCGCGCCGGCGACCTCGACGGCGCGGTCCTCCCGCCCGCCCTGGCCGCCACGTTCGAGAACGACGGCGACAAGCGGACGTACGAGGCGACCTCCTACGACTTCCGTGCCGTCACCCTGCCCACCGCCCACCCGGTCACCGGCGACCGCGCGATCCGGCAGGCCCTGGACGCCGCCGTGGACCGGCGGGCGATGGTGGAGAAGATCCTCGACGGAGCGGGGCGCCCGGCGTACGGGCCGCTGCCGAGCGACGACCCCTGGTACGCCGAGGGCATCGAGCGGGAGAAGGACCTGGCGAAGGCCGAGCGGGTGCTGGAGCGGGCCGGGTGGAAGCCCGGCGGGGACGGGGTGCGCGTCAAGGACGGCACCCGCGCCGCGTTCACCCTGCTCTACCCGGCGGGCGACAAGGTCCGCCAGGACCACGCCCTCGCCTACGCCTCCGACGCCAAGAAGGCCGGCATCGACGTGACGGTGGAGAGCGCCACCTGGGAGGTCATCGAGCCGCGGATGAAGCGGGACGCGGTCCTCGCGGGCTTCGGCAGCAGCGGCGACCCCGACTTCGGGCTCTACACGCTGCTGCACTCCTCCCTGGCCGGTGACGGTTTCAACAACATGGCCCGCTACGACAATCCGGCCGTGGACCGGGCCCTGGACGCCGGCCGCCGCACCCAGCAGGCGCCCGCCCGCAAGGCCGCCTACGACACGCTCCAGCGCGAGCTGCTGAAGGACCCGGGCTACACCTTCCTCACCCACATCGACCACCTGTACGTCCTCGCCGACCGCTGGGACGGGCTGACCACCCAGGTCGAGCCCCACGAGCACGGCTTCGCCAGCGGCCCCTGGTGGAACCTCCAGGACTGGCAGCCGAAGAAGTGACCCCCGCCTCGCTTCCCTGGGGGGCGATGGCACGGCTGGCGGGGCGGCGGCTGCTGTTCGCCGCCCCCGTCCTGCTCGTCGTCACCTTCGGCGTGTTCGCGATCGCCGCCGCCTCCCCCTTCGATCCCGTCAAGGCGTACGCCGGGACGGCCGCCCTCGGTGCCGACGCCGAGACGCTGGACCGGCTGCGCGCCAACCTGGGCGTGGACGAGCCGTTCGTCTCCCGCTGGTGGGACTGGCTGACCGCCGCGCTCGGCGGCGACCTCGGCCGGTCCAGCGTGATGCGGCAGCCGGTGGCCGAAGTCATCGGCGAACGGCTCGTGTGGTCCTCGCTGCTGTGCGCGGTCGCGTTCGCGGTCGCCGTCCTGCTCGGCACCCTCCTCGGGGTGCTGGCCGCCCGCCGTCCGGGCTCCTGGCTGGACCGGGTCATCACCTCCCTGGCGTACACGCTGGAGGCCGCGCCCGTGTTCTGGGTGGCGCTGCTCGTGGTGTGGCTGTTCGCCCTCCAGCTCGGGATGCTCCCGGCGGGCGGTCTGACCGACACCGCCAGCGAGCACGTCACGCCGGGGCAGGTGGCGAGCCATCTGGTGCTGCCCGCGGGCGTGCTGGCCGTCTCCCAACTGCCGTGGTTCACCCTGTACGTCCGTCAGGGCGTCGCGGACGCGCTCGCGGAGGATCCCGTACGGGGCGCCCGGGCGCGAGGGCTGAGCGAGCGGACCGTGCTGTTCGGTCATGCGCTGCGCTCGGGTCTGCTGCCGGTGCTCACCCTGATCGGGTCGCGGGTGCCCGAACTCATCACCGGCGCCCTGCTGGTGGAGAGCGTCTTCAGCTGGCCGGGCATCGCGGCGGCGACCGTCGAGGCGGCCACCGCCGTGGACTTCCCGCTGCTCGCCGCCCTGACCACGCTCGCGACCGCCGCCGTGCTCCTGGGCAATCTGCTCGCGGACCTGCTGTACGGACTGTTCGACCCGAGGGTGAAGTTCAGTGAGATGTGACTCCGCCGCGCCCGCGTCCGCGCCGACCGTGTGGCGCTCCCACGGCGCCAAGCGCCGCTCCACCCGCACGCTGCGGGTGCGGGTCTCCGCCGTGCTGGTCGCCGCGAGCGTCCTGGCCGTGCTGCTCGTGCCCCCGCTGGTGCAACTCGACCAGCAGGCCGTGGAGTTGGCCGACAAGCTGCTGCCGCCGAGCTGGTCGCATCCCTTCGGCACCGACGACCTCGGCCGCGATCTGCTGGTCCGCTGTGTGTACGGGCTACGGGTGTCCCTGCTCGTCGGGGTCGCGGCGGCGCTCACCGCGACCGTGCTGGGGACGGCCGTCGGTGCCGCCGCCGGGGCGCTGGGCGGCTGGGCGGACCGCGCTCTGATGCGGGTGGTCGACGCGTTCTCGTCCGTGCCGCATCTGCTGATGGGCATCTTCATCGTGGCCATGTTCCGGCCCGGTGTATGGCCGGTGGTCGTCTCGGTGGGGCTCACGCACTGGCTGTCCACCGCGCGGATCGTGCGCGCCGAGGTGCTGACCCTGCGCTCCCGCCCCTACATCGACGCCGCCGTCTCCGGCGGGGCCTCACGGTGGCGGGTGGCGGTACGGCATCTGCTGCCCGGCGTGCTGCCGCAGGCCGCGCTGGCCGCCGTACTGATGGTGCCGCACGCCATGTGGCACGAGTCGGCGCTGTCCTTCCTCGGGCTGGGGCTGCCCCCGCACACGGCCAGTCTCGGCACGCTCATCCAGGGCGCCCGCGGTTCGCTGCTCGCCGGGCAGTGGTGGCCGACGCTGTTCCCGGGCCTGTTCATCATCCTGCCCACCCTCGCCATCGCCGGGCTCGCCGGGGCGTGGCGGGAGCGGATCAACCCCCGCCGCCGATCGGAGCTGATGCTGTGACTGTCGAGGAGCGGTCCCCCGTGCTGTCGGTACGGGGGCTGTCGGTGCGCTTTCTCATGCCGGGCGGCCGCCGGATCGCGGCCGTCACGGACGCGCACTTCGAGGTGGCGGCCGGTGAGTGTCTGGCCCTGGTCGGGGAGAGCGGCTGCGGCAAGTCGGTGCTGGCGTCCGCCCTGTTGGGGCTGCTTCCGGCCAACGCCCGGACGGCGGGCGAGGCCCGCCTCGGGGAGCTGGACCTGCTGGCGGCCGGCGAGCGGACGCTGGCCCGCCAGGTGCGCGGCCGCCTCGTCGGGTTCATCCCGCAGAGCCCGGCGGCGCATCTCACACCGGTCCGCACCATCCGCTCCCAGCTGCAGGAGACGGTCCGCGCGCTGAAGGGCGTCCGGGAGCGTGCGGCCCTGCGCTCGGCCGCGGAGGCCGCCGCCGTACGGGCGGCGTTTCCCGCGGACCACCTCGACCGGCATCCGCACGAGCTCTCCGGTGGCCTCGCCCAGCGGGCCGCCACCGCGCTCGCGCTGGTCGGCGACGCGCCCCTGCTGCTCGCGGACGAGCCGACCACCGGGCTCGACCGTGATCTCGTGGACCGTACGGTGGACGAGCTGCGGCGCCCGGTGGACACGGCCGGCCAGGCCCTGCTGGTGATCACGCACGATCTGCGGGCCGCGGAGCGCATCGCGGACCGGGTCGCCGTGATGTACGCGGGCCGGATCGTCGAACTCACCGACGCGAAGGTCTTCTTCGGCGCGGCCGGACCCCGCCACCCGTACAGCCGGGGTCTGCTCCAGGCGCTCCCCGACCGCGCCTTCTCCCCCATCCCCGGTCTGCCCCCGGAACTCGGCGACCTGCCGGCGGGCTGCGCCTTCGCCGCCCGCTGCGACCGGGCCGACGACGCCTGTGCCGCGCTGCCGCCGCTGACGGACGCGGTCGCCTGCCACCACCCGAACGTGCAGGAGGAACTCCGTGCTTGAACTGCGCCGCGTCACCGCCGGATACGACCGCAGGAACCCCGTGGTGCGCGGCGCCTCCCTGTCCGTCGCACCCGGCGAGGCCGTCGGTCTGCTCGGCCCCAGCGGCTGCGGCAAGTCCACCCTCGCCCGCGTGGCCGCGCTGCTGCACCGCCCCGACTCCGGCACGTTCCGGCTGGACGGCACGGTGGTGGACCGCTGGCGCCACCGTGCCCCGCGCGCACTGCGCACGGCCGTGGGCATCGTCTTCCAGCAGCCGCGTCTCTCCGCCGACCCCCGGCTGCGGCTCAGCGACCTCATCGCCGAGCCGCTGCGCGCCACCGGCCGCCGGGACGCCGTACCCGACCGGGTCGCCGAACTGGCCGACACCGTCGGTCTCACCCCCGACCTGCTGACCCGCCGCCCGCACGAGGTCAGCGACGGCCAGCTGCAACGGGCCTGTCTGGCGCGGGCGCTGGTGCTGCGCCCGCGCTGGCTGGTGTGCGACGAGATGACGGCCATGCTCGACGCCTCCACCACGGCCGCGCTGGTGACGGTGGTCGAGGACTACCGCCGTACGACCGGCGCGGGCCTGCTCACCGTCGGCCACGACCGGGTGCTCCTGGAGCGCTGGTGCGACCGCACGCTCGACTGGGCCACCCTGGCACAGGAGGCACCGGCGCCCTAGCGCGTCACGGCTCGGGCCTGCGCGGCGGCGCTGGTGGCCTGGGGTGCCCGGTCGCGGATGCCGTCGGCGATAACGGACCGCGCGGGCATCGGCACCGGGGCGAGCGGCCACGGACGGCTGCCGCGGGGCTGCCCCCGTACGGGTGACGCGGGTCCGTCGACCGGCCCACCGGCGTTGCCGTCGCCTGCCGCGCGGAGGACGGTCCCTGGTGTGGAACCGACCCATCCCCCTCAGGAGGTACCCATGCGCAGGCACAGCACCCTCGTCGCGGCCGCCCTCGCCGTCGTCGTCACCCTCGGCGGCGCCGGTACGGCGATAGCCGCCGAGCCCGATCCCACCGCCACCGGCAGCGCCTCCGACTCGCCCGGCGTCGCCAGCGGCAACCTCGTCCAGCTGCCCATCGACCTTCAGGCCAATGTGTGCGGCAACACGATCGACATCATCGGGCTCCTCAACCCCGCGTTCGCCAACCACTGCACCAGCACCTGAGCTTCGCCGACGCCGGCGGCGCCACCGGGCGGCCCGGACATGACGTCCGTGGCCGCCCGTCCTTTCGGCGTCGGCGCCGCACGCGCGCGGCGAGGGAGCGGGTCTGAGCATCCGCGCGAACGGTTCTGAGTACGCGTACTCAGGCCGCGGCGATCTTCGGCGGCGACAGTGAAGGAGCCGACCGAACACCAGGAGCCGACATGCCCACCGCCCCCAGGTCCAGCCGACCCGCCCCCGCCCTCCGGGCGGCCGCCGCCCTCGCCGGCCTGGCCGCGACGGCGGCACTGACCGGGTGCTCCCTGCTGGAGTACCGGGAGAACATCTGCCGGAGCGGCGAGTATCCCGTCCTGGCGGTGAACAACAGCGGCTCCGGCTGCGTCACCGACGGCGAGGCGCCCCCGCCGGGATACGCGCGCTACCCCGAGGGCAAGGTGCCGCGGCAGGTCGACGACGAGTGGGACGTGTACTGGCGCACCCACACCCTCGACGAGCACGGCACCGTCGTCCCCGCTCCGGACGACCACTGACGGACCCCGGCGCGTCAGGGCCGTGCCCGGTACGGGGAACCGACCGCCGAGGTCCAGGGGCGAGGCCCAGGGCCTGTCGTCCGGAACTGCCGGTACGGGGCGCCTAGTCGCCGCCGCCTCCCCCGCCGCCGCCGTCACCGCCTCCGCCGCCGCCGTCACCGCCGTCACCGCCACCGCCGTCGCCCGCGCCGGAGTCGCCGCCCTCGCCGCCGTCCGCGCCCCAGCCGTCGGCGGCGCCGGATTCGTTGTCCTCGCCGCCGCTGCCGAGGTTGCTGAACCAGACGCGGTCCCACCACGCGTCGGGGGCGATCGGCTCACCGACGGCCGCCCGGCGCCGCTCGGCGCGGAACCGGGCCGCGCCCGTGGTGTCGCCGATGCCGAAGGTGACGGCGAAGGCATGGGCCATGACGGCGTCCAGCGGGTCGGGGCTCTCGTAGGACACCGGTGACAGCGGCAGCACGACGCTGCCCGGCTCGGGACGCGGCCGTCCCCGGGGACGGGACAGCAAGGCGACACGGCGTCCGTCGCGCAGCAGCCACGAGGCGTCGGAGCTCTCCCGCCGCAACTCCCAATGCTGTCCGGGCAGTCGGACCTCCACGCGCCGCTTGGACTTGCGCAGCCTCTTCTCCAGGCTGAGCTCCGCGGGGACGTCGCCGACGGTGAGCCGCAAGCCCTGGGAGGGATCGTCGCCGGCGCGGTGGAAGCCGTAGGGTGCCCGGATCCGTACGACGGGAGCGCCCGGTCCCCAGACGTCCACGCGCACCAGACTGCGGTCCACCGCGACGGCGATCGGCCCGGCGGGTCCCGGCGCGAACCGGCGGGCGATCCACAGCGGTACGCCCTCGGCGCGGGCCCGGTCCGCGAGGGCGGCCACCTGCTGGGGCCCGCCGCACGCCCACAGCGCCAACTCCCCCAGCGCGCGGGCGAACTGCGCCGCCTGCCGCACCTTCAGCGGCCTGCAGGTGCCGGTCGCACGGGTCACCGGGACGACGCCCGGCCCGTCCGGCAGCCGCTGCAGCGGCCGTTCCGTGCCACCGCCGCCCAGCCACTGGCCGCGCCGGAAGGCGTCCGCCATCGCGAGGAGGTTCAGTTCGCTCAGCGGCGTCCGCCGGCCGCCCCTGCGCAGCCCGTCGCCGGTCAGCTCGACGGTCCGTGCGAGGGGGTTGCGCGATCGCTCCCCGTAGAGCACCTGGTTCATGACATCCCCCGTTCGTCCGTTCGCCCGTTCGTTCGCGGTGGGCCGGCCGCACACAGAGAGGGGTCCCGACGGCCTGGCGGTTCCCGTGCCGCCGAGGTCGGCCTCACCGGCCCCGGTCGGCGGAGGGGCGGGCGTCGTCCGTGGCTTCGGGCAGCCGCCCCGCGCCGTAGTCGAGGCCGCGCGCCGTCCTCACGAGGGACGCGAGGGGGTCCGGGCGGAAGGGGCACCGGCGGACGGCGGCCCAGGCCGCTCGCCGGGCGGTGTTCCAGAGCCGCCGGAACGGGGATCGCAACGCGTCGAGAGTCATGGCCGTCGAGGAGCTTTCGCGAGCGGGGCGGCTTCTCCACCGAGAAGGAACATTTCAGCGGTATTCGCCATGGTTCGCCACCCCTTCCGATGCATAGAAATATCTACCAACATGAACCTCCCGAGTCCGAAGGTCCTGGCAGTCAGGGGGAAGTGCGCCCTGTTCGCGGGGCCGACGGATACCGGAGGTGCGCCATGCGACAACCCGCCCGGCAGGCCGTGGAGTGGCTGTCCGCCGCTGCGCGTGACCCCCGCGAGTGCAAGCGGCAGTGGCGGTCGGGCGCCGGGGTCGCGGTACTGGCCTGCGGGCGGTTCTGGGACGTGCTGAGCGTTCCGGAGGCGCTGGGCGTGCCGGCCCTGGACGCGCTGCTGTGCATTCCGCAGGCGCCGGGCCCCGCGCTCGCCGACGCCGATGCCCGCCGGGTGGCGTTCTTCCTGCCACCGGACCCGCACGGCCAGTGGATCGGTCCCGATGTGCGCTATCTGGGCCGGGGCGCGCAGATCGTGGCGCCCGCGCCGGACGGCGCCGCGAGGCGGCTGCGCTGGCTGGTCCCGCCGGACGGTCTCGGGACGCTGTTCGTGCCCGCCGCGGTGGAGCTCGCCCTCCAGCACGCGCTCGCCTCGCTCGCCGCCCAGGCCCAGGCGCAGCGCCGGTGCCCCACCTGCGGGGCGCCGACGGCCGGGGCGGTGCCCGACGGCGGTCGGCGCCGTGGCCGGGGACGCGGAGACGGCGGCCCCGCACGGTGAACCGGCTCCGTCAGCGGGCGACCACCAGGCCGGCGATGCGCTCGCCCCGGCCGTCGGGCGGTCTCAGGGCGGGGGCGGGCAGCTCACGCGACGCCCGGACGGCGGCGACCAGGGCGTCCCACTGGGCGTCGGGGGCGCCGGGCACCATCCGTCCGGCGGCCTGCCACTCCCCGAGCAGGGCGGCGTAGATCGGGGGGTACGCCGGGGGCGGCGGCCCGGCTGACGCGCTGGGGCGGTCGCGTCGGCTCTCGCCCGCCAGAACGAGGCTTCCGGTGCTGACTGTGCGGTCCATGCTGCTGCCAACGCGCCCGCACGACCGGGCGGTACGCCCGGCGTCCCGCATGACCCGCATCGGTGGAACCGGTGTCCCTCGTTAGGGGCCATGTGCTTGTCGTACTCCCCCGTCGCCCGTAGGACCCTCAGGCGTCCTCCACCGTGGCGGTGACGGGTGTGCCGATCTCGACGGTACGGCTGACCGTGCACAGCCGGTCGTGCGAGGTCTTGACGGCCCTCGGCAGGATCGCCCGGGCGCGCTCGGCTCCCTCGCCGTCGGGGAAGGAGACCGAGAAGGTGACGTTCAGATCGGTGAGGCGGTTGCCGAGATCGTCGCTGATCTTGTGGCCGCTCACCGCGATGCTGAACCGGTCCGGCTCGGCGTGGCGGCTGGTGGCGATGTCCACGTCCACCGCCGTGCAGCCCGCGATGGCGGCGAGCAGCAGCTCCACCGGGGTGAACTGGGCGTCGTCGTCGCCGGCGCTGCCGAAGGAGAGGGTCCCGCCGCGGGCGTTCGTGGCGACGAAGTGACCGGTGCTGGTGCGCTCCACCGTGACGGAACGCAGCGTGTCGTCTGTCATGCCGCGACCCTAACTCCGCCGGTACGGCTTCCGCCCGCCGCTTCACGGCCTACCCCGCTGACAGCCCCCTGGGCGGCCCGCCGCCCGGACCGCCGCTGACCGGCCGAACAGCCGCGCCCCGCCCGCACGTCCGGGCGCGCCACCGAGACCCAACCGTTGCACAAGGGCGGCGCACCCCTCGCGCCGCAGGTCATGGCCCGTGCCGGAGCCGACGGCAGGCGCTCCGCTCCCCTCGTGCGCACGAGCTCCCCGCTGCCGGGGCCTTGACGCGCACGGCGCGCGGCCATTTAACTCACGGCGTAAATTAAGCCGTTACGGCGAGCCGGGCGGGGCATCTCGCCGTTCCGGTCGACCACGCCTTCCCGAAAGGGTCCTTGAGGAGCCATGCGCAGAATCAGAGCCGCGGCCGCCAGTGCTGTCACCTTGTCCCTCGCCCTCGTCACCGCGGCCTGCGGCGGCGGTTCCTCCTCCGGCGGCGGGGACGGCGACCCCAAGACCCTGACGTACTGGGCGTCCAACCAGGGCGCCAGCATCGAGGTCGACAAGAAGGTCCTCCAGCCGGAGCTCGACAAGTTCGAGCGGCAGACCGGCATCAAGGTGAAGCTGGAGGTCGTGCCCTGGTCCGACCTGCTCAACCGGATCCTCACCGCCACCACCTCCGGCCAGGGCCCGGACGTGCTGAACATCGGCAACACCTGGTCCGCCTCGCTCCAGGCGACCGGCGCCCTGCTGCCCTGGGACGCCGAGACCTTCGGCAGGATCGGCGGCAAGGACCGCTTCGTCGAGTCGGCGCTGGCCTCGACCGGAGCGGCCGGCCAGGACCCCGCCGCCGTCCCGCTGTACTCCATGGCCTACGCCCTCTACTACAACAAGAAGATCCTCGCCGACGCGGGTGTCGCCCGACCGCCCGCCACCTGGGCGGAGTTGATCGAGGCGGGCAGGAAGATCCAGGCCGACGGCAAGCAGGTACTGGGCGCGGAGGGCGCCAACCCGGCCGAGAACGTCCACCACGTCTTCACCTTCGCCAAGCAGCACGGCGCGGACTTCTTCACCCCCGACGGCAAGCCCGACTTCACCTCAGACGGCGTGGTCACCGCGGTGAAGCAGTACGTCGACCTGATGGCCAAGGACAAGGTCATCCCCGTCGGCAACGCCGAGTACGCGCAGAACCAGTCGGTGTCCGACTTCGCCAGGGGGAAGACGGCCATGCTGCTGTGGCAGTCCGCCTCCGCCAACCTCAAGTCCCAGGGCATGAGCGAGGACGCCTACGGCATCGCCCCGGTCCCCGTCCAGTCCGGCACCCCCGGCACCGGCACCCAGGTCAACTCGATGGTCGCGGGCATCAACCTGGCCGTGTTCAAGAACACCGACAACCTCGACGGCGCCACCGAGTTCGTGAAGTTCATGACCAGCGACACCGAGCAGAAGATCCTCAACCAGGCGTACAGCTCCATCCCGCCGGTCAAGGCCGCCCAGCAGGACCCCGCGTTCAACACCCCCGCCAACGCCGTGCTGAAGCAGACCCTGGCCACCAGTGCCGCCGCCCTGCCGCAGGTCGCCGACGAGTCCCAGTTCGAGACGGCGGTCGGTACGGCCGTCAAGGAGCTGTTCGCCGACGCGGCCGCCGGCCGCGAGGTGACCGAGGCATCGGTGAAGGCGGCCCTGGAGAAGGCCCAGCAGCAGATGCCCGCGAAGTAAGAGCGAAGCCCTCCATGACCACGACCGTCACCTCCCCGCAGCAGGCGGTGGAGCCGCGCAAGACCCCCGGAGCGGGCCCGAAGAAGCCCCGCTCCGGGCGGCTGCGCCGCGTCTCCCTGCCGTATCTGCTGCTGCTCCCCGCGCTGGTCCTCGAACTCCTCGTGCACCTCGTGCCGATGCTCATGGGCATCGTCATGAGCTTCAAGGAGCTGACCCAGTTCTATATCCGCGACTGGGTCGCCGCCCCCTGGTCCGGCTTCGACAACTTCTCGATGGCGGTGGACTTCGACGCCCCCGTCGGCGAGGCCCTGCTGAGGTCCTTCCTCACCACCTGCCTGTTCACCGTCTGCTCGGTGGGCCTGTGCTGGCTGATCGGCACGGCCGCGGCGATCTTCCTCCAGGAGAGCTTCCGCGGCCGGGGCCTGCTGCGCACCCTGTTCCTGGTGCCGTACGCCCTGCCGGTCTACGCGGCCGTCATCACCTGGGTGTTCATGTTCCAGCACGACAACGGCCTGGTGAATCACGTCCTGCACGACCAGCTGGGCCTCACCGACAAGCCCTCGTTCTGGTTGATCGGCGACAACGCCTTCTGGTCGCTGCTGACCGTGTCGGTGTGGAAGGGCTGGCCGTTCGCCTTCCTGACGCTGATGGCCGGGCTGCAGAACATCCCCCGTGACCTCTACGAGGCCGCGGCCCTGGACGGGGCGGGTGTGTGGAAGCAGATCCGCCACATCACCCTGCCCTCGCTGCGGCCGGTGAACCAGGTGCTGGTGCTGGTGCTGTTCCTGTGGACGTTCAACGACTTCAACACGCCGTACGTGCTGTTCGGCAAGGCGGCCCCCGAATCCGCCGACCTGATCTCGGTGCACATCTACCAGACGTCGTTCCAGACCTGGAACTTCGGCACCGGCTCGGCGATGTCGGTCCTGCTGCTGCTGTTCCTGCTCGTCGTGACCGCTGTCTATCTGCTGGTCACCAACCGGGGAAGGAAGGCCCGTGCCTGACACCTCGCGACCGCGTGCCGTCCGCTCACCCATGGCCGCTCCCCGGTCGTTCCTGTGGAGCCGGCGGATCTTCCTCACCCTGCTGACCGGGTTCGTGATGCTGCCCGTGTACGTGATGATCTCCAGCTCGCTGAAGCCGCTGGCGGACGTCTCGGGGAAGTTCCAGTGGGCCCCGTCGGAGCTGACCCTGCGGCCGTACGTCGACATCTGGGAGACCGTCCCGCTCGCGGACTACTTCGTGAACTCGCTGATCGTCTCGGTGGCCGCCACGGTCTGCTCGGTGGTGATCGCGGTGTTCGCCGCGTACGCGGTCAGCCGCTACGACTTCCGCGGCAAGCAGGTCTTCACGGTCACCGTGCTGTCCACGCAGATGTTCCCCGGCATCCTGTTCCTGCTGCCGCTGTTCCTCATCTACGTCAACATCGGCAACGCCACCGGCATCGCGCTGTTCGGCTCGCGCGGCGGGCTGATCCTCACGTATCTCACGTTCTCGCTGCCGTTCTCGATCTGGATGCTCATCGGGTACTTCGAATCCATCCCGCGCGATCTCGACGAGGCCGCGAAGGTCGACGGGTGCGGTCCGCTCGGGGCGCTGTTCCGGGTGATCGTGCCGGCGGCGGTGCCCGGCATCATCGCGGTCGCCGTGTACGCCTTCATGACCGCGTGGGGCGAGGTGCTGTTCGCCTCGGTGATGACGAACGACACCACCCGCACCCTCGCCGTGGGCCTGCAGGGCTACTCCACCCTCAACGACGTGTACTGGAACCAGATCATGGCCGCCTCGCTGGTCGTCAGCGTCCCCGTGGTCGCCGGATTCCTCATGCTCCAGCGGTATCTCGTCACCGGCCTCACCGCGGGCGCCGTGAAGTAGTGCCCCTCCTTCTTTCCCTTGTTCCTTCCTGAGAGGTTCTCCGTGTCCGATTCCGCAGCCCCGCACGATCTCGACCTGGCCGCCTTCCCGGCGGACTTCACCTGGGGCACCGCGACCTCCGCCTACCAGATCGAGGGCGCGGTGGCCGAGGACGGCCGCGCCCCCTCCATCTGGGACACCTACGCGCACACACCCGGCCGGGTCGACAACGACGACCATGGGGATGTGGCGTGCGACCACTACCACCGCTGGCCCGAGGACATCGCGCTGATGAAGGAGCTCGGCGCCGGCGCCTACCGGATGTCCGTGGCCTGGCCGCGCGTCCTGCCCGGCGGCGACGGTCCCGTCAACACCGCGGGCCTGGACTTCTACGACCGGCTCGTGGACGCACTGCTGGAGGCCGGCATCACCCCGTCCGTCACCCTCTACCACTGGGACCTGCCCCAGGCGCTCCAGGACCGCGGCGGCTGGCCCGAGCGCGACACGGCCGAGCACCTCGCCGCGTACGCCTCCGTCGTCGCGGGCCGGCTCGGCGACCGGGTCACCCAGTGGGCCACGCTCAACGAGCCGCTGTGCTCCGGCTGGATCGGGCACCTGGAGGGCCGGATGGCACCCGGCCTCACCGATCTGACCGCCGCCGTACACGCCTCGTACCATCTGCTGCTCGCGCACGGACTGGCCGTGCAGGCGGTCCGGGCCGCCGCGCCCGGCGCGCGGATCGGCCTGGTGACCAACCACTCCACCGTCGAACCGGCCTCCGCGAGCGAGGAGGACGCCGCCGCGGCCGTCCGCATGGACGGCCACGGCAACCGCTGGTGGCTCGACCCGGTCCACGGGCGCGGCTTCCCGGCCGACATGCGCGAGCTGTACGGCGTGGACCTGCCCGAACGACCGGGCGACCTGGAGGTGATGGCCACCCCGACCGACTGGCACGGGCTGAACTACTACTTCCCGTCCGTCGTCGCCGACGACCCCGAGGGTCCCGTCCCGTACGCCCGTGAGGTGCGGGTCCCCGGCGTGCCGCGCTCCGGGATGGACTGGCCGGTGGACGCGGCCGGACTGGAGGGCATGCTGCTGCGCCTGACCGAGGACTACGGGGTGCGCCGGATCTACGTCACCGAGAACGGCTCGGCGTACCCGGACACGGTGGCCGCCGACGGCAGCGTGCACGACCCCGAGCGGGTGCGGTACCTGGAGGAGCACCTCGCCGCCTGCGCCCGCGCGATCCGCAAGGGCGTTCCGCTGGCGGGCTACTACGCCTGGTCGCTGCTGGACAACTTCGAGTGGGCGTACGGCTACGACAAGCGCTTCGGGCTGGTCCACGTCGACTACGCGACGCAGAAGCGCACCGTCAAGAGCAGTGGCCGCCGCTACGCGGAGATCATCCGCGCCCACCGCGTCGCGGCCGGGGCCTGAGCTCCTGACCGGGGCGCGGCACGGTCAGGGGCGCCCCGGTCAGGCCGATGCCCGGACCACGAGGACCGGTTCGAACAGCACCGAGGCACCTGCCGCGGTGCGGGTGCGGAGCCGGTCGACGAGCAGCCGGGCCATCGCCGCGGCCATCTCCTTCACCGGCTGACGCACCGTCGTCAGGGCGGGCCGGCACTCGGTCGCGGCGCGGGAATCGTCGAAGCCGACCACGGCCACGTCGCCGGGCACGTCGAGTCCGTGCTCGCGCGGGTACTGGCACGCGCCCTGGGCCATCAGGTCGTTCGCGGCGAACACCCCGTCGGCACCGGGTGTTCGGCGAGCAGCCGGGCCATCACCTGTCTGCCGCTCTCCACGGTGAAGCGCCCCTCGGCCACCGGCACGCCGGTGCCACCGGCCGCGGCCAGGGCCCGCAGGAAGCCGTCGAGGCGCTGCCGGGCGGCCGGTGCGGAGTCCGGGGCGGCGATGGTGGCGAGGCGGCGGCAGCCGCGGGCGAGCAGATGCCGGGCCGCGAGCCGGGCGCCGGCCTCGTTGTCGAGGTCCACGAAACCGGCCCCGAGGCCCGCCGCGGGGCTGCCGAACAGCACCGTCGCGACGCCCGCGGCGACCAGCATGCCGGGCAGCGGGTCGTCGGCGTCGAGCGGGACCACCATGGCCCCGTCGGCGGCGCCCTGCCCCAGGTACTCCACCACCTGCGCCCTGGCCCGCTCCGACTCGACCACCAGCAGCACCGGCTGCACCCCGCGCTCCCGCGGGAAGCCCGCCGCGCCGTCCACCACGCGTCCGAAGAACGGGTCGGCGAAGGCGCGGGCGGCGAAGGCGTCGCCCGAGGCGGAGAGCACCAGCGCCACCGCGCCCGTGCGGCGCGTCACCAGGGAGCGGACCGCCTGGTTGGGCGTGTACCCGGTGCGTTCGACGGCCCGGCGCACCGCTTCCTGGATCCCCGGATCCACCTTGCGCACCCCGTTGGCCACCCGCGACACGGTCGCGCGCGACACCCCGGCCTCGCGCGCGACGTCCTCCGCGTCGGTCCTCTCTTCGCCACCCAAGGCACCTCGACGCGCTGTCGCCGAGCCGGTACGGGCAGGCGTCGCCGAATGATCCGAGCCTTAACGCAAGACGAAAGAAAAGCGCCGCACGACGCTTGACCGGCCACCGACAGGACGGGCAAGGTTCCCCGGAGAGCGCTCTCCCACCATCCCCTGTGTCAATGACTAGGAGCACCCATGCCTCCAGTCGGGATCCCGCCGGCCCTCCGGCGTTCCTCCCCGGCAGCCAGACGCGCCACCGCAGGCGCTCTGGTCTCCACCCTGATCGGCACCCTGCTCGCGCTCGGCCCGGCCGGTCCGGCCGGCGCCGCCGACACCCTGCTCTCCCAGGGCCGCACCGCCACCGCCTCCTCCACCGAGGCCGCGGCCTTCCCCGCCTCCGCCGCCGTCGACGGCGACCTCACCCGCACCCGCTGGTCCAGCCAGTGGAACGACAACCAGTGGTTCCAGGTGGACCTGGGCCGCAGCGCCACCGTCAGCCGGGTCGTCCTCACCTGGGAGGCGGCGTACGGCAAGGCGTACGACATCCAGCTGTCCGACAACGGCACCGACTGGCGCACCGTCAGATCCGTGACCTCCGGCGACGGAGGCACCGACGACCTCGCCGTCTCCGGCACCGGCCGCTACGTCCGCCTCCAGGGCGTCGCCCGCGGCACCGGCTACGGCTACTCGCTGTGGGAGTTCCAGGTGTACGGCGCCGGGGACACCACCCAGCTGCCGGGCGGCGGGGACCTCGGCCCCAACGTCCATGTCATCGACCCGTCCACCCCCGACATCCAGGGCAAGCTGGACGCGGTGTTCCGGCAGCAGGAGTCGGCGCAGTTCGGCAGCGGCCGGCACGCCTTCCTGTTCAAGCCGGGCACGTACCACAACCTCAACGCGCAGATCGGCTTCTACACCCAGATCGCGGGCCTCGGCCTCAAGCCCGACGACACCCTGATCAACGGTGACATCACCGTCGACGCGGGCTGGTTCAACGGCAACGCCACCCAGAACTTCTGGCGCGGCGCCGAGAACCTCGCGGTCAACCCGGTCAACGGCACCAACCGCTGGGCCGTCTCGCAGGCATCCTCCTTCCGCCGGATGCACGTCAAGGGCGGCCTCAACCTCGCCCCCAACGGCTACGGCTGGGCGAGCGGCGGCTACATCGCCGACTCCAAGATCGACGGACAGGTCGGCAACTACTCGCAGCAGCAGTGGTACACGCGGGACAGCTCCATCGGCGGCTGGTCCAACTCCGTGTGGAACCAGGTCTTCTCGGGCACCGTGGGCGCACCGGCCAACAGTTTCCCCGAGCCGCGCTACACCACCCTCGCCACCACCCCGATCTCACGGGAGAAGCCGTTCCTCTACCTGGACGGCAACGAGTACAAGGTCTTCGCCCCCGCCCTGCGCACCAACGCCCGCGGCACCACCTGGGAGTCCGGCACCCCGCAGGGCCAGTCCCTCCCGCTGAGCCGCTTCTACGTGGTCAAGCCCGGCACCACCGCGGCGACCATCAACCAGGCGGTGGCGCAGGGCCTGCACCTGCTGTTCACGCCCGGCGTCTACCACGTCGACCAGACGATCCAGATCAACCGGCCCGACACCATCGTGCTCGGCCTGGGTCTCGCCACGATCGTCCCCGACAACGGCGTCACCGCGATGCGCGTCGCCGACGTCGACGGCGTCCGCCTGGCCGGCTTCCTGATCGACGCCGGTCCGGTCAACTCCCCCACCCTGCTGGAGGTCGGTCCGCAGAACGCGAGCGCCGACCACTCCGCCAACCCCACCACCGTCCAGGACGTCTACCTCCGCATCGGCGGCGCGGGCGCGGGCAAGGCCACCACCAGCCTGGTCGTCAACAGCGACGACACGATCGTCGACCACACCTGGGTCTGGCGCGCCGACCACGGCGAGGGCGTCGGCTGGGAGACCAACCGCGCCGACTACGGGGTCCGCGTCAACGGCGACGACGTGCTGGCCACCGGCCTGTTCGTGGAGCACTTCAACAAGTACGACGTCGAGTGGTACGGCGAACGCGGCCGCACGATCTTCTTCCAGAACGAGAAGGCGTACGACGCCCCGAACCAGGCCGCGATCCAGAACGGCACCACCAAGGGCTACGCCGCCTACCGCGTCGACGACTCGGTGAACACCCACGAGGGCTGGGGCATGGGCAGCTACTGCTACTACAACGTCGACCCGACGATCAGGCAGGACCACGGCTTCAAGGCCCCGGTGAAACCGGGCGTGAGATTCTACAGCCTGCTGACCGTCTCGCTCGGCGGCAACGGCCACTTCGAGCACGTCATCAACGACACGGGCGCCCCCACCGAGGGCACCGCGACCATCCCGTCGACCGTCGTCTCCTACCCCTGACGGTCCCGCCGGGTCACACCCCCCACTGGCGTGACCCGGCGCCGGCCCGTCCGAAGCGGAGCCAAAGGGGAGGGCGTGGCCAGGCGACCGGGCCCGGCGGGGCCGTCTCCCACCTGGGAGGAACGACCGGTTCTCGGGCGGCAGAACGACGCCTCCCGGTTCTGCGCGCTCCGGTGGCTACGGCTGCGCGTCCGCGCGGTGTCCGGCGAGCGCCAGCCATCGTCGTTCGAAGTCGGCGGCCTCCTGGGCGATGTACTCGGCCGCGACGGGCCGGTTGTACTGGGCGGTGATGCCGCGGGCCGTGCACGCCCGGGCGACTTCCTCGGCGGAGGGCCGGTCGACGTGCGTACGGTACGAGGCCCAGACGCCGTAGACGCGCCAGCGCAGGAAGTGGCGGCGCAGGCTCGACGGGCCGACCGGCTTTCCGGCCCGCCCCAGCAGCCCCTGCTCGGCGAGGTAGGCGGACAGTTGCTCGTCGCTGGGTTCGGCGCCGTGCTCGTCCTGGTACGCGGTCCAGGCCAGGTAGTAGCGGTCCGGGAGCGTCAGCTCCGCTCCCCCGGCGTCGGCATCGGTCTCCGGCGTGGTGGCCGGTTCCGTGCCCTCGGGGTCGGCGGGGGCGGCTGCCTGTGCCTGCTGCTCGCGTTCCAGGATGGCGGTGAGGTAGTCGGCGACGTCCTCGCCGGTGAGGGGCGCGCCGTCGGCGCCCGTGACGCCGTCGCGGCGGTGCACGTAGGCGGCGAGTTCGTCCGCGTCCGGGTGGGTGCCCGTCTCCTCGCCGTAGGTACGCCAGGCGTTGTGGAAGTAGTCGAACCACTCGTCGGTGGGCGGCTGCTCCGCGCCGGGGGCGCTGTCCTCGGGGGCGTAGCGCTCCTTGAGCGCCTGGAGCAGCGGCTGCACCTGCTCCTCGGAGAGCGGGGCGCCGGTCGCGGTGGAGAGGCCGAGGGTGTCGCGGAGCCAGAACGCCCACTGGGCGGCGGTGGGCTCGATCTGGAACTGGTCGACGAAGGAGGCGTAGGCGTCGGCGAACCGTTCCACGGTCGCGTCGGTGGGCTCCAGTGGCCGCGGCGCGGCCTGGGCGGGCTGGTCCCCGGTCGCCGGCTGACCCGCGTCGTGGTTGCCGGCCAGCTCCTGGCGCTGCCCGCCGAGAGGTGCCGCTCCCTGCGGGACGGGCGCCGCCCCGGCGGCACGACTGCCGGCAGCGGCGGCACCCGCCACCACACGGGCCCCCGCGGGCTCCAGCGCCGGCTGCGGGGCCGGCGGGATCAGTGCCGGTTCGATGCCCGCCGCCGCCAGGCCCGCCGGGGCCGTCTCCGCCAGCGGGACGCCGTAGCGGGCCAGACGCAACGGCATCAACGACTCCACCGGCGCCTTGCGCCGCCAGAAGCGGCCGAAGCGCGAGCGGAGGCGGGCCTGGTAGACGAGGCGTTCCTGTTCGAGCTTGATGACCTGGTCGTAGGAGCGCAGCTCCCACAGCTTCATCCGCCGCCAGAGCAGGAAGGTGGGGATGGGGCTGAGGAGCCAGCGGGTGAGGCGGACGCCCTCCATGTGCTTGTCGGCGGTGATGTCCGCGATGCGGCCGACGGCGTGGCGGGCGGCCTCGACGGCGACGACGAACAGGACCGGGATGACGGCGTGCATGCCGACGCCGAGGGGGTCGGGCCAGGCGGCGGCCCCGTTGAAGGCGATGGTGGCGGCGGTCAGCAGCCAGGCCGTCTGGCGCAGCAGGGGGAAGGGGATGCGGATCCAGGTCAGCAGCAGGTCCAGGGCGAGCAGGACGCAGATCCCGGCGTCGATGCCGATCGGGAAGACGTAGGAGAAGTCCCCGAAGCCCTTCTTCAGGGCCAGCTCGCGCACCGCGGCGTAGGAGCCCGCGAAACCGATGCCGGCGATGATCACGGCACCGAAGACGACCACGCCGATGAGAACGCGGTGCATCCGTGTCAGCTGTATGGGCGCGGCCACCCGTACTCCCCTCCCACTGCATGCTGTCCTGAAGCAGTCGACGTACGCCGCTCCCTGTGCCCCTCCGATGAACAGCGTTCACCCTGTCACACCGCGCCGGGGCCCACACAGCCGGGCCGTGTCGGGAGGGGCTGTCAGTGGTGTCTGGCACGCTGCCTGCCATGACTGACGATCTCATCGGCACGCAGCGGCCGACGCGTCGTATCACGGAGCCGGACGAGGCGATCGCGGCGCTGGAGCGCGCTGTGCCCGGACTGACGAACCACCGCCGGCCGGCGCCCGCCGTACTCGACTGGGCCGTGCTGGAGGACGGCCTGGGCACCGCGCTCCCCGCCGACTACAAGCGGCTCGCGGAGTGGTACCCGACGTTCGCGCTCGGCGACTTCCTCCTGGTCGGCCTTCCCGAACCCGGTGCGGAGCACCACCGGCTCCGCGGTATCCGGGGCGAGCTCCAGGAAGTCGTCCAGGAATGGTGGGAGGCGGACATGTCGATCGGCCTGCGCCCGCACCCGGCGCCGGGCGGCCTGCTGCCCTGGGCGGGCTCCAACGAGGGCGACGTACTGCTGTGGACCACCACGGGGGACGGCCCGCGGGACTGGCCCGTCACCGTCGCCTCCCGCAACGGCGGCTGGTGGCACTACGAGGCCGGAGCCGTCCAGTTCCTCGCCGAGTACTGCTCCGGGGCGCTGGAGGCGTGGGCGCTGCCCTCGATCGAGCCTCGGGTCACTCCCTGCTGAACCGCCTGCCCCGGCGCTGCTTCAGGCCGGCTCCGGCGGTGGCGCGGATGCGCTTGGTGCGGCCTCGGTCGGCGAGCAGTTCCAGGGCCTCGGTGCTCGCGCCCGGGTCGGCGGCGATCTTGAGCTGGAGCCAGTCGGACGCGGCAGACAGGTCGTCCTGCTGCCAGGGCAGCCGGAGGACGACGGCCCGGAAGAGGGACCACTCGCACAGGCGCCGGGTCAGAAAGTCGTCGTCGTGGACGGCCTGGGCGCATGCCTGCGCCCACTGCTCGTAGGCAGGGCCTGCGTACAGGTCCGCGGCCCGGCGGTCCAGGTGCCGCAGCACCGCGGAGCGGGCCATCGCCGGGACCGGATCGGCGAGGACGCGCCGCACCAGGCCCATCTCGTCCGCGTCGCCGACCCGCCGCAGCTCGTCCAGGTAGTCCGCGAACCGGCGGTGCTCGTCGGGCTCGTGCGCCTCGGCGTGTTCCATGCGGCCACACCGTACCGGTGGCCCGTCCACCGCCGGGAACGGGCCCGTGGGCGCAAGCCGGGAGACGGTGCACCGGCTGCTCGGGGAGCCGCGCGACCGGGGTGTGGTGCGCATCGGCCGCCGCAGCCTCGAGATCCTCCGTCCCGGCCTGTTGCGCGCCGTCGCCGGGACGGAGCGGGACGGCTGACCGCCATGTCGCTGCCGTCAGCCATGCCGGACGGCGTTGAGCCGCGCCGCCTGCCGTGTCAGGTGGTCGCGCTCGGCGAGGTTGGGGGCCTTGTGGGCCGCCTCGGCGTAGAGGCGGGCCGCCGTGGACAGGTCGCCGGCGCGCTCGTGGAGGTAGGCCGCGGCCGCGGTGTGGCGGGGCAGTGTGTCGTCCAGTGCCGCGAGCTCGGCGAGTCCGGCGCGCGGGCCGTCGGCCTCACCGACGGCGACCGCGCGGTTGAGGCGGACGACGGGGCTGTCGGTCAGGCGGGCGAGCTCGTCGTACCACTCGACGATCTGCACCCAGTCGGTCTCCTCGGCGGTGGGCGCGTCGGCGTGCAGTGCGGCGATGGCGGCCTGGGCCTGGTACTCGCCGAGCCGGTCGCGGGCGAGGGCGGACTGGAGGATCTCGACGCCCTCGGCGATCATCCGGGTGTCCCACCGGGCGCGGTCCTGCTCGGCGAGCGGCACCAGGCTGCCGTCGGGGGCGGTACGGGCGGCGCGCCGGGCGTGGTGGAGCAGCATGAGGGCGAGCAGACCCGCGACCTCGGGGTGGTCGATCGCGGCCGCGAGCTGCCGGGTGAGCCGGATGGCCTCGGCGGCGAGGTCGATGTCGCCGGAATAGCCCTCGTTGAAGACCAGGTAGAGGACGCGCAGCACGGTGGCCACGTCGCCGGGCCGGTCGAACCGTACGCCGGAGACGGTGCGCTTGGCACGGCTGATCCGCTGCGCCATGGTCGCCTCGGGCACGAGGTATGCCTGGGCGATCTGGCGCGTGGTGAGGCCGCCGACGGCGCGCAGGGTGAGCGCGACCGCGGACGACGGGGTCAGGGACGGGTGGGCGCACAGGAAGTACAGCTGGAGCGTGTCGTCGACGCAGGGCACCGGGCCGGGCGGCGGCTCCTCCTCGACGAGGTCCTCCCGCCGGCGGCGGGCGGCCTCCGAGCGGGCCTGGTCGAGGAACTTGCGCCAGGCCACGGTGACCAGCCAGCCCTTGGGGTCCCGCGGCGGGTCGGCCGGCCAGACGCGGAGGGCCTCGACGAGGGCGTCCTGGACGGCGTCCTCGGCCGCCGCGAAGTCGGCTCCGCGGCGGACGAGGACGGCGAGCACGCCCGGCGTGAGGCTCCTGAGCAGGGCCTCGTCCATGGCGGCGGTCACTCCGTGATGGTGGGCGGCGCGGCCAGGAACGGACGCACCTCCAGCCACTCGTGGATCGGCCTGCCGCCCGCGCCGGGGGCGGCGGACAGTTCCCCGGCCAGCTCGACGGCGCGCTCGTAGCTGTCGACGTCGATGATCATCCAGCCGGCGATGAGGTCCTTGGTCTCGGCGAACGGGCCGTCCGTGACCGGCGGGCGCCCCTCGCCGTCGTAGCGGACCCACGTGCCCTCGGGGGCGAGCGCCTGGCCGTCGACGAACTCGCCGGTCTTCTCCAGCCGGGCCGCGAAGTCGCTCATGTACTGCATGTGCGCCGAGATCTCCTCGGGCGTCCACTGCTCCATGGGCACGTTGTTGACCGGTGCCGGGGCGCCGCGGTAGTGCTTCAGCAGCAGGTACTTGGCCATGGTGTCTCTCCTCGGTGCTGTGCGGCCCATTCTGGCCGCCTTCACCCCTGGGACGGAGCCGGTCCCGCGTTCTCGACATCGCCGCCCAAGATTTTTCCCGGAGTGGGTTCACCAGAGGTTGGCTCACCGATCACCTTACGTTCGGGGGCCCATGGGGGCTTAATTCCAAGGGTGACTGGCGCCGCCCCCCCCTCTTCTGACAGTTCGTCGCATCGAGAGGACACCCATGACCGACACGTCCGCGGGCAGACCGACCGGTTCCGGCTTCGAACGACGCACGCTGCTGCGCGGGGCGGCGGTGGCCGCGGCCGCCTCCGTCCCCTTCCAGGCCCTCGCCGCGCGTACGGCGGCGGCCGCTCCGGTCAAGCTCGCATTCGACCCCGGCTACGGCCCGTTGCGGCCCGTCAAGGACCAGGCGACCGGGCTGGAGCTGCTCCAGCTGCCGCGCGGGTTCGAGTACATCTCCTACGGCTGGACGAACGACCTCATGGACGACGGGGTGCGCACGCCGAGCACCCATGACGGCATGGCGGCCTTCCGCCACGGCGACAAGGTCCACCTCGTGCGCAACCACGAGATCGCCGCCGGCACCCCCTTCACCGCGCCGGCCTACAACACCGGCGCGGGCGGCGGCACCACGACGCTGGTCTTCGACCCGGACGCGGGTGAGTGGCTGGAGTCGTACGGCAGTCTGGGCGGGACCATGCGCAACTGCGCCGGCGGGCCGACCCCGTGGAAGACCTGGCTCACCTGCGAGGAGTCCTTCACCACGGTCGCCGGCAAGCGCCACGGCTACATCTTCGAGGTGCCCTCGCAGGGCAAGGGCAACCCCGAGCCGTACCGGGCGATGGGCCGGTTCCTGCACGAGGCGGTCGCCGTGGACCCGGCCACGGGCTACGTCTACGAGACGGAGGACCGCCCCAACGCCTCGCTGTACCGCTTCGTCCCGGCGGTGCCCGGCGAGCTGGCCAAGGGCGGCCGGCTGGAGGCGCTGTGCATCGGCGGCGCGTCGTACGACACCCGCCTGGACGGCGAGCGCTCCTACGGCAGGGTCTCCTGGGTGCCGGTGGACGACCCGGACCCGGCGACGGACACGGTCCGCGCGCAGGCGCAGGCCAAGGGCGCCGCGGTGTTCAGCCGGCTGGAGGGCGCCTGGTACGGCAACGGGCGCATCTACGCGATCACCACCGACGGCGGCCCCGTCCGGCAGGGCCAGGTGTTCGAGCTGGACCCGTGCACCGACGAGCTGCGGGTGCTGTTCGCCTCGCCCGGTGCCGACGTCCTGAACAACCCGGACAACATGTGCGTCAGTCCGCGCGGTGGCCTGGTGCTGTGCGAGGACGGCAGCGGGCTGGAGTACGTCCACGGGCTGACCCCCGAGGGCGAGATCTTCCGGTTCGCCGCCAACAACGTGGATCTGCGCGGCGGGACCGCCGGCAAGAACGTTCCGGCGGCCGATCACCGGGCCTCGGAGTGGGCCGGTTCGGTGTTCGAGCCGAAGAACGGCCGCTGGCTGTTCGTGAACGTCCAGCTCCCCGGCATCACGTTCGCCATCACCGGACCCTGGGTGCGCGGCGCGCTGTGACGTCCCCGGCCGCCGGCGGTACGCGGGTCACGGGCCGGGGTGGGTGAGACCCGCCCGGCCTCGTCGGTCGTCCGGGTCCACCGTGTGGATCCGGGCGGCCGGTCCGGCTCGGGTGCTGGGCGCACCTGAGGTGCGAGGCCCTGAGGTGTGCGCTCCTCCGGCGGAGCCCCGGGTGGCCGATCCGCCGTTCGTGGGGCAGATCCCCGAGGGGTGGAACTTCTTCGCCGGGGCAGCCGTTCCCACGACGACGGACGGTGACGAGACGGCAGAGGCCGAGGTGGCTCGCATGGCGATGTGGGATCGGATCAAGGACCAGGCGAAGAGCCTGCAGCAGCAGGCCCAGGGCGCTCAGGGCGGGCACGGCGGACCGGCGCACGGCGGGCCCGGCGGCATGGGCTCGAGGTCGGGGTCGGGCAGAGGTTCGAAGGCCCAGTTGGTGAGCACGCTCAAGTCGCAGCTGACCTCTTTGAAGACGGAACTGAAGAGCGGGGCGTTCCGGGACGCCAGCATGGCGATGTGCGCCCTGGTCGCGGCGGCCGACGGGTACGTGGACCAGACGGAGCGGCAGCATGTGGAGTCGCTGATCCTGAACAACGACGTCCTGGCGAACTTCCCGTCGGAGCAGCTGCGCCAGCTCTTCAACAAGCATGTCGACCAGCTGGCCTTCGACTTCCCGCAGGGCAAGGCGCAGGTCCTCCAGGAGATCGCCAAGGCCGCGAAGAAGCCGACGGAGGCGCGGGCCGTCGTGCAGACGGGCATCGTCATCGCGGGCGCGGACGGCTATGTCGCGCCGGCCGAGGAGCAGGTGCTGCGCGAGGCGTGCGCGGCGCTCGGGCTGTCGCCCCAGGAGTTCGGGCTCTGACACGGAGGCGCTGCCACCGGGGCGGTGCCGCAGCGCCGGGTTCCGGGATCGCACGGGCCCCTCGTCAAGGCGATCGCACGACTACCAGATCAGGCACCAGTAGTCGCCGTGGCTGCCGATGCCGATCCGGATGCCCTGCGGTACGAGGGCCGGGTCCGGCCTGCCCACGGCCGACATCGAGCACTCCGGGTCACCGACAGCGCCCGCGGCCGCCATCCGCTGGGCGGCGGCCACCGCGGTCGGAGAGGTGAACCATGTCGTCGTCGCCCGGGCGGTGGCCGGGGGCTCGGGTGCCGGGGAGGACGGCGCCGATGGGGCCGGGGTGGGGGTGGGCCGCGGGATCGGCGTGGTCGGCGGATGGGACGGCGTGAGCTGTCCGGTGCCGGGCGTCCTGGGAGGCGCCGGGGTTCGCGGGGGCGTGGAGGCGGGCGCGGGCGCGGAGCTGTGCGGCGGCGTCGCGGTCTCCCGAGGTGCGGGGGTGTCCGCGGGGGACGGCGTCCGCGGAGGTGACGGCGTCCGCGGTGCCGACGGCTGCGTACCGGCAGGGCGTGACGACGAGGTCGGCGCCGGCTCCGGCGTCCAGGACGGCAAGGGGACCGGCGTCGGCAGGGACAGGTCGGCCGACCGCGTCGCAGCGGGCCGGGCAGGGTCCCCGTCCCGTGCCACCAGCGCCCAGGTCCCGGTCCCGGCCAGGGCCAGCGCGGCCACGGCCCCCGCGATCCAGGGAGCCCGTCGGCGTGGGCGTCGGTGACGGCTCACACCGCCCACTGTCCTCGGGCCGACCGGTGATCTCAACCGCTGGCACACAGGCGGAGCCGCAGCTCACGGCCACCGTCACCGCACGTGGGCCCCGTACTACCCGCCGTCGTCGCGGCAGCGGAAACCCGAGTGCGGCGGCCGCACGCCGCCCCTAGGCTGCCGCAATGACCTGTCACCTGTTCGCCCTCTGCATCGACGCGCACGACCCGCTGCGGCTGGCGCGCTTCTGGTCGGGGGTACTGGGCCGCGAGCTGACCGAGGATCCGCGGGAAGGTGTGCTGCTCCCGCCCGACGACGACGCCTCGCTCAGGCTGCGGTTCGTCCCGACGCGACAGCCCAAGACCGTGCAGAACCGGCTCCACTTCGACCTGGCCAGTGCCGCCGAGGGCGACCAGCAGCGGACGGTGGCCAGGGCCCTGGAGCTCGGCGGCCGGCACATCGACGTCGGTCAGCGCCCCGAGGAGGGTCACGTGGTGCTGGCCGACCCCGAGGGCAACGAGTTCTGTGTCATCCCGGCGGGCAACGCGTTCCTCGCCGGCTGCGGAGTCATCGGCGCGCTGGCCTGCGACGGTTCGCAGCAGGTCGGGTACTTCTGGAGTCAGGCGCTCGGGTGGCCGCTGGTGTGGGACCAGGACGAGGAGACGGCGATCCAGTCGCCCCGCGGGGGTACGAAGATCACCTGGGGTGGGCCGCCGCTGATGCCGAGGGGCGGCGACAGGGACCGGCTGCGTTTCGACCTCGCTCCCGACGCCGGCGTCCCGCAGGAGACCGTCGTCGAGCGCCTGGTCTCCCTCGGGGCCGCCCGCCTCGGTCCCGGCCCGGACGCGTTCGGAGCGGTGCGGATGACCGATCCCGACGGCAACGAGTTCCGGGTGCTGGCGTAGCTCCGGGGGGTGTCTCGTCGATCGGGCCGGGCCTGATCGACGAGACGCCCTAGGGACCGCCGGGTCCACCGGCCCCGTCAGCGGACGCGCCCCGCATGGTGGCGCGGTAGTGCGACGGGGTGGTGCCGTAGTGGTCGGTGAACGCCTTGCGGAGGGCTTCCGCGGTGCCGAACCCGCAGCGGGCCGCCACCGAGGTCATGGGCAGGGTGGTGGAGGCGAGGAGCTGCGCGGCGGTCTCCGTGCGGACCGTGCGTACGTAGCGGCCCGGTGCCAGGCCGAGGTGCTGGGTGAACAGCCGGGTCAGGTGCCGCGGTGTCATTCCCGCGCGGGCGGCCAGCGCCACCGTGCTGAGGTCGGCGGCCGGATGGGCGGCGATGTGCTCGACGAGGGCGCGGACCGTGTCGTCGCGCGGCGCGGGGGCCGCGGTGAACATGCTCATCTGCGCCTGGTTGCCGGGGCGTTGCAGGTACACCACCAGGTGGCGGGCGACATGGCGGGCCAGTTCGGGGCCGTGGTCCTCCTCGATGAAGGCCAGGGTCAGGTCCAAGGCACTGGTGATGCCGGCGGCCGTGTACACGTTGCCGTCGCGGATCCACAGCGGGGCCGGGTCCACCGCGACGGCGGGGTGGCGGGCGGCCAGGTGGGGGGCGAACTGCCAGTGGGTGGTCGCTCTGCGGCCGTCGAGGAGTCCGGCGGCCGCGAGCACGCCCGCCCCCGTGCACACCGAGGCCACCCTGCGGCTCTCCCGCGCCAGCCGTCGGACGTGTCCGACGAGCCGGCCGTCGGCGGCGGCGCGTTCGACGCCCGTGCCTCCGGAGACGATCAGCGTGTCCAGCGGGCCCGTGGTGCGCTCCAGGGACGCGTCGCTGCTCAGCCTGAGGCCGGTCCCGCACCGGATCGGGCCGCCGCCCGGACCCACCACCCGCACCCGGTACGGCACGTCCGGGGCACCGAGCCCGTTGGCCATGGCCAGGCCCGTGGTCACACAGGCGATGTCCAGCAGTTCGGCCGCCTCGTACCCGACGACGACGATGTGACGCTCCCCCATACGCGTGACCCTATGCCGGAGGGCGGGGGAAGAGGGAGTCCTGTCGCCGAGGGATTCCCTGCGTGTTCTCGCGGCGACGCGCTGCCCGGTGCGCGACCATACGGACGCCCACCCAGAAAATACGGAGAAGGAAGAAGGGCGGACGTGTCCGGCAGCGAAAGCGAGAACCCAGCAATTCCCTCCCCGACCCCCCAGCAGACCCGACCGAGAACGAATCGGGACTGGTGGCCGAATCAGCTGGACCTTCAGGTTCTCCATCAGCATTCACCGGCGGCCAATCCGATGGACGAGGACTTCGACTACGCGCGGGAGTTCTCGACCCTCGATCTCGACGCACTGAAGCGGGACGTCGTCGAGGTGATGACGACGTCCCAGGACTGGTGGCCGGCCGACTACGGCCACTACGGGCCGCTCTTCATCCGGATGAGCTGGCACGCCGCGGGGACGTACCGCATCGCCGACGGCCGGGGCGGCGGCGGCTCCGGCGCCCAGCGCTTCGCCCCCCTGAACAGCTGGCCGGACAATGCGAGCCTCGACAAGGCGCGCCGGCTGCTGTGGCCGGTCAAACAGAAGTACGGCCGGAAAATCTCCTGGGCCGATCTGCTGGTGTTCGCCGGTAACTGCGCCATGGAATCGATGGGGTTCAAGACGTTCGGATTCGGTTTCGGCCGGGAGGACATCTGGGAGCCCGAGGAGATCTTCTGGGGACCGGAGGACACCTGGCTGGGCGACGAACGCTACAGCGGTGACCGGGAACTCGCGGGGCCATTGGGCGCCGTGCAGATGGGGCTGATCTACGTCAATCCGGAGGGCCCCAACGGGAATCCGGATCCGCTGGCCGCGGCGCGGGACATCCGCGAGACGTTCGGGCGTATGGCGATGAACGACGAGGAGACGGTCGCGCTCATCGTCGGCGGTCATACGTTCGGCAAGTGTCACGGCGCGGTCGACCCGTCGTACATCGGCCCGGAGCCGGAGGCCGCCCCGCTGGAGCAGCAGGGGCTCGGCTGGCGCAACACACACGGCACCGGTGTCGGCGTCCACGCGCTCACCAGCGGGCTCGAAGGCGCCTGGACCACCGAGCCGACGCGCTGGGACAACGGCTACCTGGACAACCTGTTCCGCTACGACTGGGAGCTGACCACCAGCCCCGCCGGAGCCAAGCAGTGGACTCCCACGGACCCGGCGGCCCAGGGCACCGTGCCCGACGCGCACGACCCGTCCAAGCGGCACGCGCCCATGATGCTGACCACGGACCTCGCGCTGAGGTTCGACCCGGTCTACGAGCCGATCGCCCGGCGGTTCCACGAGAACCCGGAGGAACTGGCGACGGCGTTCGCCAAGGCCTGGTACAAGCTGCTGCACCGCGACATGGGCCCGCTGTCGCGCTACCTCGGCCCGTGGGTCCCCGAGCCGCAGCTGTGGCAGGACCCCGTGCCCGAGGTCGACCACGAGCTGGTCACGGACGAGGACGTCGCCGCCCTCAAGCGGACGATCCTCGGCTCGGGGCTGTCCGTCCCCCAACTGGTCACCACCGCCTGGGCGTCGGCGGCGAGCTTCCGCGGCACCGACAAGCGCGGCGGCGCCAACGGCGCACGCATCCGGCTCGCCCCGCAGAAGGACTGGGAGGTCAACGACCTGCCGGAGATCTCCGAGACGCTGCGGACGCTCGAAGGGATCCAGCGGGACTTCAACGCCTCACAGACCGGCGGCAAGAAGGTGTCGCTGGCCGACCTGATCGTCCTCGGCGGCTGCGCGGCCGTCGAGCGGGCGGCGCGGGACGCCGGGTACGACATCACGGTCCCGTTCGCTCCGGGGCGCACGGACGCCTCGCAGGAGCAGACCGATGTGTCCACCTTCGACGTGCTCGAACCCAAGGCGGACGGCTTCCGCAACTACCTGCGGGCGGGCGAGAAGCTCTCCCCGGAGACCCTACTGCTGGACCGCGCCAACCTGCTGAACCTCACCGCCCCCGAGATGACCGTGCTGGTCGGTGGCATGCGGGCCCTGAACACCGGTTACCGAGGATCCCCGCACGGCGTCCTCACCCTGCGCCCGGAGACCCTCACCAACGACTTCTTCCTCAACCTGCTCGACCCGAGCACCGAGTGGAAGGCGTCGGCGGCCGAGGAGAACGTCTACGAGGGCCGCGACCGGGCCACCGGCGAGGTCAGATGGACCGCCACCGCCGTCGACCTCGTCTTCGGCGCGCACTCCCAGCTGCGCGCCCTGGCGGAGGTGTACGCCGCCCAGGACGGCGCCGACAAGTTCGTACGCGACTTCGTGGCCGCCTGGAACAAGGTCATGAACCTCGACCGGTTCGACCTGCGCTGACCCGGCGCCGGCGGCGCGGCGCCCGCGCACCGCGCCGCCGGGGCCGAGGAGCGGTGCCCCGGCGGCCGGGGCCGCAGTCGATCTGCTCCGTTGTGGAAGGCGTTGTCCGACGTGGGCTGTCCGGCCGGGCCGAGGTTCTGCTCGTGGGTGTACTGGTCCAGGGCGGCCTGGGCGTCGTCCTGGGTGTACTCCCAAGTAGTGCAACGTCGGAGTGGCGTGCAGCCTTCACGCGGGACCGGCCGGACCTCACCGTGACCGGCCCAACTGCGTGAGCCGGCACGGCACATGAGGCGCACGGGGGTTATGCGCGGCCGGCGCGCTCCACCAGGAACCACCCCGTGAGGGCCATCGCGACGGCCGCCGGGGCGGTCACCCGGACGGCGACGAGGGTGGCCGTGTGCCCGTGCAGGAGGCCGCCGAGGCCGGTCATCGACAGACCCAGCACCCCGAACAGGGCGAGGGTGATGCCGAGTGCGGCGAGGGGGCCGCCGGCGTCGGTCGACGGGGTGGGGGCGGGGACGGGCTGTTCGAAGCGGCGGAAGAGGGACACCAGGAGCGCGGTGAGGGCGGCCGCCGCCCCGAGCCGGAGGGGGACCTGGGCCCACCAGGCGGCCGAGGCGGGCTCCGGCAGCCGTATGCCGAGGGCGAGCAGTGCGCCGTACACACCGAGCATCGCCGTCAGATGCCACAGGAACGCGGTCATCGCGATGCCGTTCGCGGCGACGACCGCACGCCAGACGCGCGCCCGCGCGGTGAACCGGGCACCGGGGCCCTTCAGCAGTTCGACCGCGCCGACCAGCCACAGGCCGTGGCAGAGCAGGGCGAGGGTCGGCGGGGCCATGTTGGAGACCTTCTCGCCCGGCATCCCCACCATGGACAGCGGATACGGCCCGTACGCGACCAGCAGCCCCGCGCCCACGAGGCCCGCCGCGGCCAGCAGGCCGGGACGGCGGATCAGCCCGTCGGCGCGCAGGAAGCCGAGCTGGTGGACGGCCAGCCACACGAGGGCGAAGTTCAGGAACTCCACGTAGGGCACACCGGCCGCGAACCGCAGCACGTCCACCGCGCCCGCACCCCCGGCCAGGGCGGCGAAGGCGCCCCACCCCCAGCGCCCGTGCAGCCGCAGCAGCGGCGGAGTGAGCGCGACCATGGCCAGATAGATGCCGATGAACCACAGCGGCTGGGTGACGAGTCGGAGCGCGGCGCCGGTCAGCCCTCCCCCGGCGTCCGCGACGAGCAGCTGGACGGCGAGCGCGAGCACGCCCCACACGCCGATGAAGACCATCGTGGGCCGCAGCAGCCGTTGCAGCCGGGCCCGCAGGAAGGCCGCGTACCGCGGGCGGGAGCGGTGGGCCAGGGCGTGCGCGAAGCCGCCGACGAAGAAGAACACCGGCATGACCTGGAGGGCCCAGGTGAGGATCTGCAGACCGGGGACGACGGCGAGCAGGTTGCCGATCTCTCCGTCCGCGGTGACCGCGGCCATCAGCCAGTGACCGAGCACGACCACCGTGAGCGAGGCGACCCGCAGCAGATCGACGTAGCGGTCCCGTGTGGCGGGGGTGGCGTCGGCGAGTTCCCGGGCGGTCGGCCCCCGGTCGGTGATGTTTCCCATGCGGGCACGGTGCCGTGCGCAAAGCGTTGGGCGTCAGCGCTCGGATACTCATCTCGGACGTGAGTACGGGCGACAGGAGTACGGGAGAAGGGGCCCTGAGGAAGGGGCGCGTAGGGGCGGAGGGCTGCGCGCGACCGGCGTGACCGCGCCCCGCACGAGCACGACCGGCGTCACGCGCCCCGCACGAGCACGAGCGGCATGACCGCGCCCCGCATGAGTGCGGACGGTGGGTCGCGGTCGGCCGCGCGGGCGACCTGCCGGACGGGCCACCGGCCTCCGCGGCCACCGGACGGTCATCGTCGTCTGGTGTCTCACCCCCCTGAGGAGAACCCATGGCACGACTTCCCCGCCTGACCGCGCTCGCCGCGGCCGCCACGGCCCTCGTCGCGCTCGCCGCGGGCCCCGCGTCCGCCGGCGACCTGACCCTGCGCAACCCGCGCGTCCTCGTCCACTTCGACTTCTCCGCCGGGCAGACCCCGGAGAGCATCGCCCTGGAGCCCGACGGCTCCGCCCTCGTCACCTTCGCCTTCGCCCGTCAGATCGCCCACGTCGACCCGCGGGGCGATGTCACCGTCCTCGCGGAGCTGCCGCGCGTCGACAACCCCCGGACCCCGGTCATCGGCATCGCCGCGGCCATGGGCATCGCCCGCGCCGAGGACGGCACCGTGTACGTCAACTACGCCACCGGCACCGAGGAGAGCGGCATCTGGCGGCTGCGCCCCGACGGCAGCGGCCCGGTACAGATCGCGCGGTTCCCGGCCACCTCGTTCCCGAACGGCCTCGCGCTCGACGAGGAGTGCGGCACCCTCTACGCCGCCGACTCGGCCAGAGGCATCGTCTGGCGCGTCCCGGTGACCGGCGGCACGCCCAGGGCCTGGGCGACCGGGACGCCGCTGACCCCGAAGAGCTTCGTCGGCGCCAACGGCGTACAGGTCCGCAAGGGCGCCGTCTGGGTGTCCAACACCGACCGCGCGACCCTGCTGCGCATCCCGGTCCGCCCGGACAAGTCCGCGGGCCCGATCCAGACCAGGGCGCGCAACCTCACCTGGATCGACGACTTCGCCTTCGTCGGCCACCGCGGCGACACGGTCCTGGCCGCGCAGATCCAGGTGAACAAGGTGGCCCTCGTACGGCCCGACGGCACCCACAGGACGGTGCTCACCCGAGCCGACGGACTGGCCAACCCGACCTCCGTGGCCGTGCGCCACAGGACCGTCTACGTCAACAGCGCGTCCTTCTTCCTGGAGCAGGACCCCGATCCGAACCTGCTGCTCGCCCGTCTCTCCCCCCACAAGGGCTGAGACGCACACGGACCGGCGCCCGCCGCGCGGTGCGGCGGGCGCCGGCCGTCTGCCGTCTGCCGTCCGGGGCCGGGCCCGAGCGGGTCAGCAGGGATTGATGTTCAGCTTGAAGGTGCTGGTGGTGTTACGGATGTCCTCCGCGTTGCCGTTCATCCGCAGGCAGTTGATCGTCGCCTCGCCGACGGCGGGCCCCTGGCCGGGTTCGGGCATCTCGTTGACCCAGATGCCGATGCCGGACTTGGCGTCCCAGGCGTCACCGCTGCGCTGGGCGCCGGTGATGGAGATGTCGGTCAGGACGGTGTCCTTGACCGGGTTCTCCGGCCGGCTGCCGTCGTACTTCGTCTGGAACATGATGCCGCTGTAGGTGGGGGCGACGATGTCCACGTTGTTCACGCGGATGCCCTGGAAGACCTTCGAGGCGGAGAACAGCCAGATGCCCGGGAAGGTCTGGTTGCCCCAGAAATGGCCGCCCGCCCGGACGATCGAGATGTTCTCGAAGGTCGTCGGATCGGCCCCGAACCCGTTCATCGGGTAGCCGAAGTCCAGGGACGAGATGGTGATGCCGGAGTAGACGAGCGTGTCGGCGATATGGATGTTGCGGAAGGTGTTGTGGTACCCGCCGTACACGGCCACTCCCGCCGCCCGCCAGGTCAGCGTGGTGGTCAGGTTCTCGTAGACGTTGTTCTTCATGTCCGCGCCGCCCGCGTCGATGGCCGAGAACAGCGCGAAGCTGTCGTCGCCGGTGGCCCGGGCGTCGTTGTTGGCGACGAGGTTGTCGGTGGAGCCGTTGGTCATGTTGACGCCGTCGGCGAACATGTTGCGGATCCGGGAGTTCCTGATCGTCATCCGGTCGGTGTTGGCGCCCCAGTAGAGGCACACCATGTGCTCGTTCCAGATGTCGTCGATCACGATGTCCGACACATTGGAGAAGTCGAACACCTTGCCCGGTCCGTCGATGCGCGAGGTGTAGTTGCCGAAGTAGGCGAAGCCCTTGAACAGCGATCCCTTCGCCGTCGCCTCGGCGCGGAAGCCGATGTCGGTGTTGTCCTGTGTGGAGGGGGCGTGGAACCTGGTGAACCAGGGACCCGCGCCGACCACCCTCACCGGCTTGCCGTACACCTGGAACTTGCTCGAGGTCAGGTAGTCGCCCGGCGGCAGATACACCCCGACGAGTGTGCCGGTGCTGTCCATGCGGACCCGGTCGAGGGCGTTCTGCACGTCCTGGTGGGTGAATCCGGCGGGCACGGCGTACGCCGCCGGGTCGGGGTTGGCGACCGGGGTGGCCTGCTCCAGGTCGACGAAGTCGATCGCGTAGTGGGCGGCGGTGTTGGCGGCGTCCTTCTGCAGCCGGATCCGGCTGCCCGCGGGCACGGTCCTGCCGAGCATCAGGTGCGCCTCGTCGTAGATGTGCCGCGGGGCGCCCGCACCCGGTGAGTTGCCGGGTGACGCCTCGGCGCCGTACAGCCAGGCGTACTTGGAGGTCAGCGGCAGTGCCTTCGTGAAGACGCCGTCGACATACACATTGATCGACGAGTCGATACCTCCGCCGCCCGGGGCGTCCGGGATGGAGAAGCGGGTGACCAGGGTGTTCGTCGCGGCGCGGGTGGTGAACTCGACGTACTCGCCGGTCGCGTCGAGGGTGACCGCCCTGCGGCCGGACGCCTCGCCGTCGATGGTGCCGACGGCCCGGCCGGGGCCGACCACGCTCGCGCCGCCGCCGACGGTGCCGTCCTCCGCCTCGTAGGTGTCGTACGGCATGTCGGCGCCGCGTCCGACGAACAGCGGGCGGGTGGAGGTGTTGTTCTGCCGCTTGACCGGCACCTCGTTGACGTCGTCGGCGATGACCGTACGGACGGTGTACGAGCCGTCGGCGGCCGTCCAGGGGCCGAGGCCGACCACGGCCGTGTCACCCGCGGCGATGACGCCGGTGTGGCTGCCGGTCAGCGTTCTGACCGTGGTCCCCCTGTCGTCGACGAGGGTGAGGGTGACGCCGTGGGCGCCCGCGGCGCTCGGTTCGTTGCCCTGGTTCCTCACCGCGACCTTGAAGGTGACGGTGTCGCCGGCGGCCGGGCTGGAGGGCGTGGTGGTCACCGAGGCGGCGATCAGGTCGGCGCTCTGGACGGGCCGGACCACCAGGGCGGTGGGCCTGGTGTAGGTGTTGTCGGTCTCGTTCTGCTCGATGACCTCGTTCGCCTCGTCCGCGACGGCGCTCAGCTCGTACGACCCGGCCTCGCGGGCGCCGACGGACGCCTCCACCGTGGTCTGGGCGCCGGGTGCGAGGGCGCCGACCTGGGCGGTGGCGACCTTGGTGCCGCCCAGGCGCAGGGCCACCCTGCTCGCGGCGGCCGGGGCCGGGCCGTCGTTGCGGACGGTCGCCGAGACGGTGACGGGGTCGGACTCGACGGGCGAGACGGGCGAGGTGGTCAGGCCCGTCACCATGAGGTTCGGGTTGGGCGCGGGCACCCCGTACACCTGGAACTCGGCGATCTGTCCGGCCGGGGCACCGGAGTTGGCGGTGAACCGCAGCCGCACATCGGCCACGCGTGCGGTGACGGGCACGGTGACGGTGTTGCCGGTCGCCGGGCTGAAGTCGTAACTCCGGCTGGGGACAAGGCCGGTGAAGGCCGTGGCGTTCTGCTCCCGGCCGAGGACCTCGATGGTCTGGGACCGCGCCTGCCACACCTGGTCCGGGTTGAGCCTGAGCACCAGCCGGTCGAGATCGGCGTCGGCGCCCAGCTTGACGGTGAGGGTCTGCGGGTAACTGCCGCCCGCGCCCTCCCAGTAGGTGGCCGTGTTGTTGTCGTTGGCGTGGGCGGCGATGTAGGTGTGGACCGTGGAGGAGGCGTCGATCGGCTTGCCCACCGCCAGGTTCGAGCCGGTGCCGCCGCTGCCGTTGCGGGTCACCTTGTTGCTGTCGGCGGAGCGGTTGCCCGCCGCGTCCTTCGCCCGTATGTGGTAGGTGACGGTGGCGGTCGTCGGCTGGGTGTCGGTGTAGGTGGTGATGTTCCCGGCCACGCTCGCCCGCAGGACGTTGTTGGCGTAGATGTCGTAGCCCGTCACGCCGACGTTGTCGGTCGACGCGGTCCAGGTCAGGCGGATCTTGCCTGACTCCGGCTCGGTGAGGGCGAGGTTCGCCGGGGCGGTGGGGGCCTGGGTGTCGCCGCCGTCGCCGAGGCGGGTGACGGTGTTGCTGTCACCGGACTGGTTGCCGGCCGCGTCCCGGGCCCGTACGCGATAGGACACGGTCTGGTCGGCCGGGCGGGTGTCGGTGAAGGTGGTGGTGGCGCCGGAGACGCTGGTGAGCAGGTCGCCGTTGGCGTAGATGTCGTACGCGGTGACGCCCACGTTGTCGGTCGACGCGGTCCACGTCAGCCGGATCTGGCCGGTGGCGGGCTCGGTGAGGGCGAGGCCGGTGGGGGCGGTCGGGGCCCGGGTGTCGCCGGTGGCCGGGCCGTAGATCTCCAGTTCGGCTATCTGGGCGGCCGGTTGGACGGTGTTGGCGGTCACCAGGACGCGGACGTAGCGGGTGGTGGCGGCGTCGAAGGCGATCGTCGCCGCGTGGCCCGCGGCGGCGTCGAAGGTGTACGCCCGCGCGGCCGTCAGATCGGTGAAGTCGGAGCCGTCGGTGCTGCCCTGGATCTTCAGGGTCTGGCTGCGGCTCTCCCAGCCGGACGGCAGCCGCAGGACGACGCGGTCGACCCGGAGCGAGGCGCCGAGGTCGGCCTGGAGCCACTGCGGGAAGGCGTGGTTGCGGCTCTCCCAGTAGCTGGCCCGGTTGCCGTCGTTGGCGTTCGGGGCGGCGTAGACCTCGGTGTGGCTGCTGGCGGTCAAAGTGCGGCCGGCGGCGAGGTCGGTGGAGGAGGCGTCGGCCGAGTGGACCTCCAACTCGGAGAGCTGGGCGGCCTGCCAGCCGGTGTTGGCGGTGATGTGGACGCGGACGAATCGGGTCAGCGTGGCGGGGAAGGCGACGGTGACGGTGTTCCCGGTGACCGGGCTGAAGGTGTACGAGGCGGAGTTCTTCAGGGTGGTGAAGCTGGTGCCGTCGGCGCTGCCCTGCAGGGTCAGGGTCTGGCTGCGGCTCTCCCAGCCGGACGGCAGCCGCAGGACGACCTCGTCGACGCGCTCGGTGCGGCCGAGGTCGGTCTGCACCCACTGGGGCAGCTGCGCACCGGCGCTCTCCCAGTACGAACTCTGGTCGCCGTCGGTGATGTTGGAGGCGCCGTGGCCGGAGTGTGCGCTGGCGGCCGACGCCGGGTCGCCGAGCGCGATGTTGGGCTCCGCCGCGGCGTGCGCGGGGACGGGGAGTAGTCCGACAGCGATCAGGGTGGCTGTCAGCAAGGCGGTGACCAGCCGCCCGATCGGATGTTTACGTCTCATGGTGGGCCTCTCCACACGCTCTGAGCCAGATTCTTGAGCAATTCTGTGGAACATTTGCGTTGCCGAGGCCACAGGTTCTACCGGGTGACGGGTCTGTCAACGGTTCCGTCACACCGGGACGGTCTCCGGTCGGACTTCTGGGCGGTCTCCGGCCGGAGTTCGGACGGGCTGCCGGACGGTCGTCCGGCCCCCGAAACGCCGACGGCACCGGTGTCGGCCGCCGCTGAGGGCGGCGGTGACACCGGTGCCGTGAGGGTTCGGGGGGTCAGCGGGCCGGCGGCGGGGCCGTCGAGCCCCGGACGACGAGCTCCGGCTCGAAGAGCAGCTCACCGGGGTGGGCCTGGGTGCCCTGGATCTGGGCGCACAGCAGGTCGACCGCCGCCCGGCCCATGGCCTCGATGGGCTGGCGCACGGTGGACAGCGGCGGTTCGGTGCAGGTCATGAAGGCGGAGTCGTCGAAGCCGACGACCGACACGTCCGCGGGGACGACCAGCCCGCGGCGCCGGGCGGCCCTGATGGCGCCGAGGGCGAGCGGGTCGCTGCCGCACACGATGCCGGTGACACCGCGCTGGAGCAGGCGCGCGGTCGCGGCCTGTCCGCCCTCCAGGGAGAAGATCGACCGCTCCACGTACTCGTCGGTCCAGGTCATGCCCGCTTCCTTCGCCGCCGCCCTGGCGGCCTCCAGCTTGCGCCGGGAGGGCACGTGGTCGGCCGGGCCGAGGACCATGCCGATGCGCTCGTGGCCCAGCGAGGCGAGGTGGCGCCATGCCTGCTCGACGGCCACGGCGTCGTCGCAGGCCACACAGGGGAAGTCGAGGCCCTCGATGGAGGCGTTGACCAGCACGACCGGGATGTTGCGCTCGGCGAGCCGGTGGTAGTGCTCGTGCGGCGCGTCGGCCTGCGCGAACAGGCCCCCGGCGAAGACCACGCCCGACACCTGCTGCTGGAGCAGCAGGTCCACGTAGTCGGCTTCGGAGACGCCTCCCTTGGTCTGGGTGCACAGCACCGGGGTGAGCCCCTGCTGCGCGAGCGCGCCCCCGATGACCTCCGCGAACGCCGGGAAGATCGGGTTCTGCAGCTCCGGGAGCACCAGGCCGACGAGCCGGGCGCGCTCGCCGCGCAGCTGCGTCGGCCGCTCGTACCCCAGCACGTCCAGCGCGGTGAGCACGGACTGGCGGGTCGCCTCCGACACGCCGGGCTTGCCGTTGAGGACACGGCTGACCGTCGCCTCGCTGACCCCCACCTTCTTCGCCACCTGGGCAAGTCGTCGCGTCATGTACGCAAGACTAACGCAAATTCCGCAAGCGGATTGCGGCCGTTCGCGCTTTCGTCCCGGATTCCGACGCAAGCGTCTTGCGCCCCTTGCGTGCTCCCCGCGGGTCAGGTGCGCAGCCACACCGCCGTGTCCCGCGGCAGGGCTCCGTCGGCGGCGAGCGGCCCGCTGCTGAGCAGGGTCCGTCGGTGCGGTGGGAGGGCCACGGGAGGTGAGGAGAGGTTGACGACGCAGACCAGGCCGTCGGTGCGGGCGAAGGACAGGACGCCCGGCGCGGCGGGCAGCCAGGTCAGCGGGCCGTCTCCGAAGCCGGGTTCCGACCGGCGTAGGCGCAGGGCCTCCTGGTACAGGGTGAGCATCGAATCCGGGTCGGCCCGCTGGCGGTCGACGGCGTAGCGGGCCCAGTCCGCGGGCTGGGGCAGCCAGGGCTCCTCCCCCGCGCCGAAGCCGCACCAGCGCGCGTCGGCCTCCCAGGGCAGGGGCACCCGGCAGCCGTCGCGGCCGGGATCGGTGCCGTGGGAGCGGAAGTGCATGGGGTCCTGGATGCGGTCGAGCGGGATGTCGGCCTCGGGCAGGCCGAGTTCCTCGCCCTGGTACAGGTACACCGAGCCGGGCAGGGCGAGGGTGAGCAGGGCGGCCGCGCGGGCACGGCGGGTGCCGAGGGCGAGGTCGGTGGGGGTGCCGAAGCGCTTGGTGGCGAAGTCGAAGGCGGTGTCCGCCCGGCCGTAGCGGGTGACGGTGCGGGTGACGTCGTGATTGCACAGCACCCAGGTGGCGGGCGCGCCGACGGGGGCGTGTTCGGCGAGGGTGTCGTCGATCGCGCGGCGCAGCCGGCCGGCGTCCCAGGGGCAGCTGAGGAAGGTGAAGTTGAAGGCGGTGTGCAGTTCGTCGGGGCGCAGATAGCGGGCGAAGCGTTCGGCGTCCGGAAGCCAGACCTCGCCGACGAACACCGCTCGATAGGCGTCGGCGATCGCCCGCCAGGAGCGGTAGATGTCGTGCAGTTCGTCCCGGTCGACATAGGGGTGCGGGTCGACGCCCTCCTCGAAGTCGGCGAGCGCCGGGTCCTTCACCAGCAGGGCGGCCGAGTCGATCCGTACGCCCGCCACGCCTCGCTCGAACCAGAAGCGCAGGATGTCCTCGTGCTCGCGGCGCACGTCCGGGTGCGCCCAGTTGAGGTCGGGCTGCTCGGGGGTGAACAGGTGCAGATACCACTCGCCGTCGGGCACACGGGTCCAGGTGGTGCCGGCGAACTGGGACGGCCAGTCGTTGGGCGGGAGTTCGCCGTGGGCGCCGCGGCCGGGGCGGAAGTGGAAGCGGGCGCGCTCGGGGCTGCCGGGTCCGGCCGCCAGCGCGGCCCGGAACCAGGGGTGCCGGTCGGACACGTGGTTGGGGACGATGTCGACGATGACCCGGATGCCCAGCGCGTCGGCCTCGGCGATGAGTTTCTCGGCCTCGGCGAGGGTGCCGAAGAGGGGGTCGATGGCGCGGTAGTCGGCGACGTCGTAGCCGCCGTCGACCATCGGGGAGGCGTACCAGGGGGTGAACCACACGGCGTCGACGCCGAGTTCGGCGAGGTGGGGCAGTCGTGCCCGGATGCCCCCGAGGTCACCGGTGCCGTCGCCGTCGCCGTCGGCGAAGCTGCGGGGGTACACCTGGTAGATGACGGCGTCGCGCCACCAGTCGTCGGTGCGGGGCGGGTGAGGGGCTGCCACGGGGTTTCCTTTCGGGCAGGGAGGGTGGGCGGCGGCTCTCAGCCCTTGAGGCCGCCGGCGGTCAGGCCGCTCATGATGTTGCGCTGGAAGACCAGGAAGACGATCAGCGTCGGCAGGGAGGCGATCGTCAGCGCGGCGATCAGGACGTTGACCGGGACGCCGTTGGAGAGGGAGTAGATCCCGACGTTGAGGGTCTGCTTGGCGGGGTCGGGCAGGGTGAGCATCGGCCACAGGAAGTCCTTCCAGACCCCGACGACCGCGAAGATCGACACCACGCCGAGGATGGGCCGGGAGATCGGCAGCACGACGGACCACAGGATGCGCAGAGGGCCGGCGCCGTCCATCGCGGCGGCATCGAGCAGTTCCTTGGGGATGGAGTCGAAGAAGCGCTTGAGCAGGAAGATGTTGAAGGCGTTGGTGACGGACGGCAGCCAGATCGCCCACGGCGTGTTCAGCAGGTTCCGCTCGACGATCGGCACGTCCAGCACGGTCAGGTACTGCGGTACGACGAGCACGGTCGCCGGGATCATCAGCGTGGCCAGCATCATGCCGAGGATCACCTTGCCGAGGACGGGCCGCAGCCGGGACAGCGAGTACGCGGCGGCCACGTCCAGGACGAGCTGGAAGGCGAGCGCCCCGAAGGCGTAGTAGAGGGTGTTGAACAGCAGGGAGGACAGGTCCATGACCTCCCAGGCCCGGCTGTAGTTCTCCGGCGCGAAGCTCTCCGGGGCCAGGGTCGGCGGGGTGCGGATCACCTCCTGCGCGTCCTTGAAGCCGCTGGACACCAGCCAGTACAGCGGCCCCAGGAACACCAGCGTGAAGCCGCCGACGACCACGGTGAACACGGTCCGATAGAGGGCCTTGCCGCGCGGCTTGGCGAGCTGGGCCGGCGAGATGAGCGTACGCGTGGACATGGTGGGTCTCCCCCGGTGCTAGGCGTCCTCGGAGCGGCTGAGCTTGACGTACGCCGCGGAGAATCCGGCGAGGAGTACGAGCAGGAGGAGGCCGAGCGCCGCCGCGGCACCGTAGTTGTTGAAGTTGAAGGCGTACTGGTAGATGAGGTACACGACGGTGGTCGTCGACCCCTCGGGTCCGGCTCCCCCGGTGAGCAGGAACGGCTCCACGAAGACCTGCATGGTGGCGACGATCTGCATGAGCAGCATCAGCGACAGGACCAGCCGGGTCTGCGGGACGGTGACGTGCCAGATCTTGCGCAGCAGTCCGGCGCCGTCGAGCTCGGCCGCCTCGTACAGCTCGCCGGGGATGCCCTGGAGCGCGGCGAGGTAGACCAGGGTGGCTCCGCCCATGTTCATCCACGTGGCGGCGACGACGACGGACAGCATGGACAGGTCCGGGTCCTGGAGCCACTGCTGCTCGGGCAGGTGGAGGAGGCCGAGGAGTTCGTTGAGGAGGCCGTATCCGGGGTCGTAGAGGTACTTGAAGAGCAGTACGGAGGCGACCGGCGGGAGCATCACCGGCAGGTAGACCAGCAGGCGGAGGTAGCCCTGGGCGTGGCGGAACTCGTTGATGACGACGGCGGCGACGAACGGGACCGCGAAGCCGAGGACCAGGGCGAGCACGGTGAACAGCACGGTGTTGCGCCATGCCTGCCAGAAGGCGGGGTCGTTGTAGACGGTCCGGAGGTTGTCCAGGCCGACCCAGGTGGTCTCGCCGCCCTCGGTCCGCTGGAAGGCCAGCAGGAACTCCCGGATCATCGGGTACCAGGAGAAGAAGGCGAAGCACAGCACCGCGCCGATGAGAAAGGCGTGCGCGGTCAGGTTGCGGCGCAGGCTCCGGGTGAGGGCGCCGCCCGGGGCCGGCAGGGGCGTCGCGCGCTTCACCGGTTGGCCAGGACCTGGTTGACCTGTTCCTCGGCCGTGTCGAGGAGGGCGTCGATGTCGGCGTCCTCGTTGGTGAGGATGCCGGACATGACGTTGTCCAGGACCTTGTAGATCTCCTGCGCCTTCGGGGGTTCGGCCTTGCCGGGCACCGGGTTGTCCATGAACGTCCTGAAGTTGGCGACCGGCATGGTGGCGTTCGCCAGACGGGCGGCGTCGTCCTTCCTCTTGGACTCGCCGCGCCAGAAGTTGGGCTGGGGGACGCCGACGGGCAGCTTGTCGGCCTTGGCGCGGGCCCAGTCGAACTGGCCCTTGCCGACGGTGAGGTTCTTGAAGTTGAGCCAGGCGATCGCGGCCTTGATCTTGTCGGGCGAGATGCCCTTCTTGATCATGTAGTTGTTGCCGCCGGCCAGTGTGTTCTTCTCGCCGGGTATCGGCCCCATGCCGAAGTTCTCGTACTCGGCGCCCAGTTGCTGGACCATGTACGCGATGTCGTCGGGGGCGGCGAGGAACATGCCGAGCTTGTCGGTGGCGATCTGCTTCTGCAGGTCGCCCCACTTCAGCAGCTGGGTGTCGCCCATGCTGTCGTCCTCCCAGCGCATGGCGTGGAGGTTGGCCGCGACCTGCCTGCCGAGCTCGTCGTTGAAGGCGGCCCTGCGTCCGCTCGCGTCCACGATGTCGCCGCCGATGCTGTACAGGTGCGCGGTGAAGTGCCAGCCGCCGGTGTTGCCCGCGCTGTACTCGCCGAAGCCCGCGATGCCGTCGCCGAGTCCGGCGATCTTCTTGGCGGCGGCGCGCACCTGCGCCCAGGTGCGCGGCGGGTTGTCGGGGTCCAGCCCGGCCCGCTCGAACAGCTTGCGGTTGATCAGCAGGCCCATCGTGTAGTTGCTGGTGGGCAGGCCGTAGAGCTTGCCGTCGTGGCGGAGCGAGGCGAGGACGTTCGGGTCGATGTCCTTCAGCGCGGGGACGGTTCTGTCGTTGACGTAGGCGGTGATGTCCTCGGCGCCGTCGTGGTCGAGGACCTGCGGCAGATCGGTGAAGTACGTGTAGAACACGTCCGGTTGGGACTTGGCCTTGAGCATCGCGGTGAAGCGGGGCGGCTCCAGGCACTGGCCCGGCGTGGAGCGGCCGTCGATCGTGACGTTCGGATACGTCCTGTTGAACTCGGCGACGTCCTCCTTCCACTCCTTCAGCTCGGCCGCCTTCGCCGCCGGCGGCATGCAGTCGATGGTGAGGGTGACCTTGGTCTTCGGGTCGAGCGGCGCCGAGGGGTCGGCGGAGGCGCCGTCGCCGGATCCGCCGCCGCCGTCGCCGCTGCTGCTCGTGCCGCAGGCGGCGAGCGCGGTCAGGGTCAGAGCGGAGACGACGACGGCCGCACCACCGCGGCGGGTACGGCGGAACCGGGCTCTTCTCATGGGTGGGTCCCCTTCGGGCAGGAACGTGGAGTCCGCCCCACGAACCGACGTCTGTGGGGCGCGCCACACTCAACCACTCACCACAACCTCACGCAAGATGTCGCGCATACTTTGCAATTCATCGACAACAGGCGGTCGATTCTCTGCGCGCCCTCTCCGGTGGCGTAGGGTGACCGGACGGTGACTCGGTCAAACCCTCGTCCGGTCCGGCCACTTGAGAGGTTTCGATGAAGGAACTGACGGCGTCCGTCGAATCGATGGAGCAGCTCGCCGACGTCTGGCGCGCCATGGTGCTCGACCGGGACCCCGCGGCGGATGTGCGCGACCTTCCCGGCATCGCCGTCCGCTGGGCCGACTGCCGGTTCGCGTTCTGGAACTGCGTCACGCTGACGGAGGTCGGCACGCGGGCGGGTGTGCTCGCCCAGCGCTTGCGTCAGGCGGCGGACATCATGCGCTCCAAGACTCAGCCGGGCTTCCTGTGGGTCTTCGACGACCTCCTCGACGCCGACGCCCGTGCGGTGCTGGACGCGACGGCGGAGGAGGCCGGTCTGGCGTACGCCTTTCCGGGCACCGGCATGGCGGGGGACTTCCTGCCCCTCCCCGAGCCGTCCCACCCCGACCTGACCTTCGTACGCGTGACGACCGACGAACAGCTGCGGGCGTACGCGGACATCAACTCGCGGGCGTACGGGTTCCCTGTGGAGGACGGCCGCGACGGCCTCGTCGGCTCGGCCCTGTGGAAGCGCGAGGTCCACGCGTATCTGGGCCTGCGCGACGGCACCCCGGTGACCTGCGCCGCGACGGTCGAGGCGACGGGCCGGCTCTTCGTCGTCCTGGTGGCGACCGACCCCGGCCACGAGCGCCGCGGGTACGGCGAGGCGGTGACCCGCAAGGCGCTGTACGAGGGCGCCCGCGCCACCGGGCTGACCCGCGCCACCCTGCACGCGACGGCCGCGGGCGCGCCGGTGTACCCGCGCATCGGCTTCGTACCGAACTCGCCCGTCCGCTTCTACGCCCTCAAGTCCTGATCGGCCTCTGCGCGTTCCCGTCCTGATCCGCTTCCGCGGCCTCAACTCCTGATCAGCTTCCGTACGTTCAAGGCTGATCAGTTTCTCCACCCGCACGGTCGGATCGGCCTACGATCGGACCGGCCCCCGACCCTCGGGCGCCGGAGGTGTCCCGCGGGAGGCGAGAGCACATGTGGCCCCGAGTCGACGGTATGCGCGCGATGGAGCTCGGCACGCCCGGCGAGATGCGCGGCAGACTGAACGCGCTCGTCCTGGCCGGTACCAAGACCGCCACCACGGGACTGCTGGAGGACTACGTCGAGGACACCGAGGGGCTGGAGTTCATCGGCGAACGACTCGCCCTGCTGGGCGACGAGGGGCAGTCCGTCGGCGTCATCGAGGTCACGGGCGTGCAGGTGACCACCTTCGGCGAGGTCACCTGGGAACACGCCAGGGCCGAGGGCGAGGGAGACACCTCCCTGGAGGAGTGGCGTACCGGGCACCGGCGTTTCTGGAGTCGGGAGGGGGCCCTGATCCAGGACGACACAGCGGTCGTGTGCGTGGCGTTCCGGCTGGTCAAGACGGCCTGAGGCAGGGGCGCCCAGCGTGGTGCCCGCCTGCCGGGGGGCCGAGCGGATTTCCGAGGGGGAGGATTCATGACCGAGGCGTCGCGGGAGATGGTCGTCCGCCGGTTGCGGCGTGCGCTCGGGCCCGTGGAGCCGCTGTCCGCCACACGGCTCAGCGGCGGCTGGTACAACTCCGCGTGGCTGCTGGAACTCGCCGGCGGCCGGCGGCTGGTGCTCAAGTCGGCGCCGCCCGCCGACGCACCGGCACTGAGCCACGAGTGCGGACTGCTCGGCACCGAGCGGGTATTCCACCGCCTGGCGGGCGAGGCGGGGGTGCCCGTGCCGACGGTGCTCCATCACGAGTCGGCGGCCGAGGACGGGGTGAGCGAGTGGCTGCTGCTGGAGTATCTCGACGGTACGACGATGGACGCGGCCCGCGACCGGATCGCCCCCGGCGCGCGGGCGGCGCTGCGGCGCGGGCTGGGTGCCGCCGTCGCCCGGATCGCCGGCGTGACCGGCACGGAGTACGGCTATCCGCAGCCGACCGCGCCGCCCCTCGGCGCCTCCGACTGGCCGACCGCCTTCGCCCGGATGCTGGGCGCGGTGCTGGCCGACGCGGAGAGGTTCGGCGTGGCACTGCCCGTGCCGCCGGACCGGCTGGCCGGCCTGCCCGCGCGGTGCGCCGCGCAACTCGCCGAGGTGAAGCGGCCGGCGCTGGTGCACTTCGACGCGTGGGAGGGCAATGTCGTCGTCCGGCGACGGCCCTCCGGCGCCTGGGAGCTGGTCGGGCTCATCGACGGCGAGCGCGCCTTCTTCGGTGACCCCCTCGCCGAACTCGTCGGCCTCGATCCGCTCGGCGCCGCCGAGCACGACGCCGACCTGATCGCCGGCTACCGCAGCGTCGACCCGGACCTCACCCTGGACGAGGCGGCGTCCGCCCGGCTCGCGCTCTACCGGGTCTATCTCGCCCTGATCATGCGCGTGGAGGCGGCCCCGCGCGGCTACGGCGCCGACCACAGGGCCTGGCTCACCAGCTGGTCCGAGACCCGCGTCACCGACCAACTCGCCGTACTGGACCGCCTCCTCGGGTAGCCCGGTCCTGGCCCACGCGAAAAAAGAAGTTGCCCTGCGACGGGTCGGCCTTCTACGGTGTCCGGCATGGGATCTCTGTGACAGCCCCCGCACGGTCCGCGTCGAGCCTCGCTCCGCGGCCGTAGCGCTCACCGTCCTCATTTCCGTACGGATCGGCACCGCGTGGCGTCGCATGCACTGACATGCCCTGCCACGGGACGGCCGAGAACAGGGGCTGCCCATGCACACCTCACCATCACCTCTGCCCAGCTCTCCCTCCCCGCGCACCCAGCCCACCACGGACGCCCTCCGGACACCGTCCGCCTCCCCGTCCACCGCCCAGCTCTCCCTGCACGGCGTCACCAAGCGGTACGGCGACCTCACCGTCCTGGACGGCGTCACCCTGTCCCTCGCCCCCGGCGAGAAGGCCGGCGTCATCGGGGACAACGGGGCCGGCAAGTCCACCCTCCTGCGTCTGATCGCGGGCGAGGTACGGCCGGACACCGGCGAGGTGACGGTCGTCGCACCCGGCGGCGTCGGCTGTCTCGCGCAGTCGCTCGGGCTGCCGCCGGAGGCGACCGTGCAGGACGCCGTCGACTCGGCGCTCGCCGAACTGCGCGCCCTTGAGCGGGAGTTGCGCCGTGCCGAGGCGGCACTCGCGGACGCCGACGACCTGGCGGCGGCGCTCACGTCGTACGCCCGGCTCATCGAGCGGTACGAGGCACGGGACGGCTACGGCGCGGACGCCCGCGTGGACGCCGCGCTGCACGCGCTGGGCCTGCCCGGCCTGGCCAGGGACCGGCGCCTCGGCACGCTGTCCGGCGGTGAGCGCTCCCGGCTCGCGCTGGCGGGGACCCTGGCGTCCAGGCCCGAGCTGCTGCTCCTCGACGAGCCGACGAACGACCTGGACGACCGGGCCGTGCGCTGGCTGGAGGAGCATCTGCGCGCCCACCGGGGCACGGTCGTCGCGGTCACCCATGACCGTGAGTTCCTGGACCGGCTGACGACGACCGTCCTGGAGGTCGACGGCGGCCGGGTCACCCGTCACGGCAACGGCTACGCGGGCTACTTGACCGCCAAGGCGGCCGAGCGGCAGGCGATGCGGCTGCGGTACGACGAGTGGCGCGGGGAACTGGCCCGCAACAGGAAGCTGGTGGCCGCCAACGCCGTCCGGCTGGACGCCATCCCGCGCAAGATGGCGAAGTCCGGCTTCGGACACGGGGCGTTCAAGCCGCGCTCGCGCACCCACGGGGCGTCGGGCCGGATCCGGATGGCGAAGGAACGGCTGGCCCGGCTCACGGCGACCCCGGTGGTGCCGCCGCCCGACCCGCTGACGTTCACGGCACGCATCGCCACGGCGCGGGACACGGCGTCGATCGAGCTCCCGGCCGCCGAGCTCGCCGACGTGGTGGTGCGCGGCCGGATGGAGCTGCCGCATCTGCGGGTCGGTCCCGCGCAGCGGCTCCTGGTCACCGGGCCCAACGGTGCGGGCAAGACCACGCTCGTCCGGCTGCTGGCCGGCGAACTGGAGCCGGACGCGGGCACCGTCCGCGTGCCGGGCCGGGTGGGTCACCTGCGCCAGGAGGAGACACCGTGGCCGGCGGCGCTGACGCTCCTCGATGCCTACGCGCACGGCCGGGCCGGCACCCGGGAGGAACACGCGGAGCGCCTGCTGTCCCTGGGCCTGTTCGCGCCCGAGGCGCTGCGGCTCAGGGTGGGCGACCTGTCGTACGGCCAGCGGCGCCGCATCGAACTGGCCCGTCTGGTCACCGCCCCGGTGGACCTGCTCCTCCTGGACGAGCCGACGAACCATCTCTCCCCCGCCCTGGTGGAGGACCTGGAGGCGGCCCTGGCCGACTATCCGGGCGCGGTGGTCCTCGTCACCCACGACCGCCGTATGCGCGCCCGGTTCACCGGCAGCCGGCTGCGGCTGCCGGAGGGCACGCTCACCGTCACCGGGTAGCGCCCGGTCCGCACCGCCTGGAGGCCGGCCCACGCCTGGCCTGAGAGGGATCCGTGTGGTGTGCTGGTAGTGACGGGAAGGACCCGATTCCAGACGCGGAGAAGCGGCCCCGAGCCGTGCACCGCGCAATGAGGATCCGCAAGAAGCGGATGAGTCCTTCCCGCCCTGATGCCGGGGCCCTGGCGTCGGCTTCCCGCGCGGACGCCTGTTGCCCAGGAAGGGCCTGCCGTGACGCCCGAGGAGGAACTGGCCGCCGCCGGTCCGGCGGGGGCTCCGGGGGCGGTGGACGCGCTCGGGGCGGCGCCGACGCCGCGGACGGCCGTGGCCTGGCTGCCGCCGCGGGAGCTGTGGCCGGCGATCCAGGACATCCGATGGGAGCACGATCCGCAGGTACGGCGCTGGCCGCCGCATGTGAACGTGCTGTTCGGCTTCGTGCCGGAGGAGGAGTTCGCGCGGGCGGTGCCGCTGCTCGGCGCCGCGGCGCAGCGGTGCGGGCCGTTCACCGCGCGGCTGTCCGGCGTACGGTACTTCCGGCACCGCCACTACGCGACGGTGTGGCTCGACCCGGCCGCGGGCGATCCGGCGCCCTGGGCCCGGCTGCACCGCGAGCTGGTGGAGCGGTTCCCCCTGTGCCACGGGCGGGCCGGCCGCTTCGTGCCGCATCTGTCCCTCGGCCGCACCCAGGACCCGCGGAGCCTGGCCGCCGAGTGCGCCGCCCGGCTGGGCTCGCTGTCGGCGGCGGTCGACGAGGTGGTCGTGCTGTCCCGGCGCGGGGAGGAGCCGATGCGGCCACGGGTCGTCGTCGCACTCGGCACGGGTGACGTCCGTCGGCTCCGAGAGGGCTGACCCCGCTGGAGAGCGACTGGGCGACATGGCGACCGCCGTCGCCCCCGACGAGCACGCCCGTCGACCGCGCGCCCCGAGGAGTACGCACCGCCTCGATGAGCACGCCCGTCCACCGCGCGCCCCGAGGAGTACGCACCGCCCCGACGAGCACGCCCGTCCACCGGCGGCCCGCGGCGTGGGCCCGCTCAGTCGCGGTGCCGTTCGTCGCGCAGCGGGCGGGGGCTCAGCGGGCCGGGGGACGGGAGGCCGGCGACCACCTCGGTGAGGACGACACATGCCTCCTCGATCTTGCGGTAGGTGTTCTCCCGCTCGGCGACGACGGCGACGAGCAGCAGGGTGGTCAGCGCGGCCGCCCCGTTCAGCGCCTGCAGCACGACCATGTTCTCGATGATGCTGCGGTCCGCGAAGGGTCCGCGGCGGTGGGTGGACGCCACCACGGTGAGCACCGACAGCATCAGCACGCACGCCGCGGCACCGAAGAGCCGTGTGCGCAGCGCCGCCCAGACCAGCAGCGGGAACACCAGGAACAGCAGGTGGAGCCGGCTGTGGGTGACGGCGGCGGTGACGGCCGCGGTGGCGGCCACCAGCACGGCGGGCTCGACCCACTCCCGCAGCCCCGTCTCGCGCAGCGGCGGGGCGGTGCGCACGCCGAGCAGCAGGGGCACGACCACCAGGACGCCCATCGCGTCGCCGGTCCACCACGCGGACCACACGGACCAGAAGTCGCTCGCCGTGAGCCCGCCCGTGACCAGCAGCGTCGTGCTGCCCACGCCGGAGCTGATCAGCATCCCGACGAGGGCGCCCCCGAACACGAGCGCCAGCCCGTCCCGCAGCCGGTCCAGTTCGATCCGGAAGCCGAGGCGCCGCAGCAGCAGACAGGAGCACAGCGGGCCCGCGGTGCTCCCGGCGGCGATCACGAGGGCGGCCGGGGTGAGCGGGCCGAGGGTCGCCATGACCAGCAGCGAGCCCAGGAAGATTCCGGGCCAGACACGGAGGCCGGCCAGCAGCAGGGAGGCCAGCGCCACGCCGGTGGGCGGCCACAGCGGGGTGATGCGCGAGCTCTCGACGACGACCTGGGCCAGCAGACCGAGCTTTCCGGTGACCGCGTAGGCAAGCGCGACGACGAGGATCGTGAACCCCGTCGCAGCCGGGCGCCGCAGGCCCACGTATCGCACCACGCCCGCCATCAGACGGCCTTCCGGGGCGTAAGCGGGCCGTGACACGCCAGGCGCGCCCCGGTTGTCACCCTCCTCACGCACCGCACAGCACCAGCACCGCCGCGTCGTCGGTGTGTCCGGTCAGCTCGGCGACCTCGATGACCTGGGCGGCGAGCCGGTCCGGATCGCATTCCGCGCTCGCCGTGACGATGCTCAGCACCTGACGCAGTCCGGACTCGATCGGGAAGGCCGGACCCTCCAGCACGCCGTCGGTGACCAGGACGATCACCCCGCGCATGGGCAGCCGGTGGCGGGTGACCGGGAAGCTCACGCCGGGCAGCACGCCCAGGGGGGCGCCGCCGTCGTCGTCGAGGAGCCCGCCGCGGCCGTCGGGCGTGGCCCAGATGGTGGGGACATGGCCGGCGCGGGCGGCGAGGAGTTCCCGGGTGGCGGGGTCGTAGCGCAGGAAGGTGCAGGTGGCGAAGAGGCCGCAGTCCATCGACACGAGCAGGTCGTTGGTGCGGCTGAGGACCTCGCCGGGGTCGGTGGTGAAGGCGGCCACCGCGCGCAGTCCGATGCGGATCTGCCCCATGAAGGCGGCGGCCTCCACGTCGTGGCCCTGGACGTCGCCGACGGAGAACCCCAGGGAGCCGTCCGGCAGCCGGAACGCGTCGTACCAGTCACCGCCGATGTCCAGGCCGGAGCGGGCGGGCGCGTACCGGGCGGCCGCGCGCAGTCCGGGCAGTTCCGGCAGGAAGCCGGGCAGCATCTCGCGTTGCAGGGCCTCGGCGAGTTCGATGCGGGCCCGGTGCAGCTCCGTGCGCTCCAGGGCCTGCGCGGTGAGCCGGTCGAGTCGGGCCAGCAGGGCGTCCGCGTCCACCGGACGACGGAAACGATGCCGGGACATGGGCCCTCCCAGGCGCGCCGACCGCGAAGAAGGCCGTTGTGCAGACCCCACGGACGATCGTAGTGCGGGTGTCCGCGGGGCGCCCATCGAAGGCCGCCGCTCGCGCGGCCGGGGTCAGCGGGCGTCCGTGTGGTGCAGCACGAGCAGGGCGATGTCGTCGGTGCGCTGCCAGTCCGTGCCCGCCTTCCTGACCAGGGTGTCGATGAGGGCGTCCAGGTCCCGGTCGTCGGCGTCGCCGAGGTGCTGGGCGAGCTCGGCGATGGAGTCCTCGATGTCGGTTCCGGGGGTCTCGACGAGGCCGTCGGTGTAGAGGGCGAGCATGAGACCGGGGGTGAGGTCGAGCTCGGTCACCGGGAAGTCGGCGTCCGGATCGATGCCCAGCAGCGGGCCGGGCGTCACGTCCACCGGCCGGGTGACCTGGCCGGGGCGGCGCATGATGGGCGGCGGGTGGCCGGCGGTGGCCAGCGTGACCCGCCGGCCGGCGAGATCGAGCTGGGCGTAGAGACAGCTGGTGAACAGTTCGGCGCCGAGGTCGGTGAGGAGCCGGTTGGTGCCGGAGAGCACCTGGTCCGGGGTGGCCCCGACGGAGGCGTGGGCGTGGACGGCGGTGCGGACCTGCCCCATCAGGGCGGCGGCGGCCGCGTCGTGGCCCTGGACGTCCCCGATCACGGCGGCGACGGCGCTGCCGCCGAGGGGGATGAGGTCGTAGAAGTCGCCGCCGATCTCCATGCCGCGGGTGGCGGGCAGATAGCGGGCGGCGACGCGCAGTGCGGGGACCTCGGGCAGGGTCCTCGGCAGCAGGGCCTGCTGGAGGCTGCGGGCGAGGTCGTGCTTGGCGTCGTAGAGGCGGGCCCGGTCCAGGGCCTGGGCGATGAGGCCGGCGAGCGAGGTGAGGACGGCGCGTTCCTCGGCGGAGAACACGTGCGGGCGGTCGTAGGACAGGATGCAGCAGCCGACGGGGCGGCCGGAGACGATCAGGGGCAGGAAGGCCCATGCCTGTTTGCCGCTGACCTGGGGTGCCCGCGGGTAGCCGCGCCGCAGTTCCTCCGGGTCGGCGAAGAACGCCGGCACTCCGCTGGCGAGGACCCGCCCCGCCGGGGTGAAGGCGGTGTCCAGGGGCAGCCGGTCGAGCCGCTCGATGACCTCGGGCGGGTAGCCGCGGTGTCCGGTGATGCGCAGCCGCCCCGCGTCGGCCATGGACAGCACCAGCGCCTGGGCGCCGAAGACGGGAAGGATCTGGTCGGCGACCAGGTCGATGACGTCCTGGACGCCGACGACCTCGGTCAGCGCCGCGGCCACGTGCATGACCTGGTAGAGCCGCCCGGCGCGGGCCGGTGCGACGGTGCCCGGGGCGCGGTGCGGCGCGGGCCACGGCGGGGGCCGCTCGCCGGTCGGGACGATCCGGACGCTGATGCCGCTGGCGTCCGGGTACAGGTGGAACTCCAGCCAGTGGCCCGGTGGGCGGCACGCGGTGAAGGCGACGGGCTCGCGGCTGATCACCGCGGCCCGGTAGCGGTCCTCGTAGGTGGGGTCGTCCAGCCAGCGCAGCGAGTGCCAGGGCCGGGTGCCCAGCAGCTGGCCGCGGTCGCGGCCCAGCAGCTCGCAGGCGCCCGAGCTGAGGTAGGTGAAGCGTCCTTCCAGGTCCAGGGCGCAGCTTCCGCCGGGGAGCCGTTCGATGAAGTCGGCGGCGCCCTGCGCCGGGTCCGTGGACGGCCGCCCGCCGCCGAGGGGCACCACTCGCGGCGCGCCGTCGGGGGACGGGGGCCGGCCGCGCTGCCCGACCTCCTCGATCAGCCGGGCGATCCGTCCGCAGGAGGCGGCGATGTGTCCGCGTTCGCGCTGTGTCATGTACGGCGGGCGGGTGGCCGGCCACAGCAGGAGCAGCGATCCCCAGCGGCGGACCCCGCTGACCGGTGCGGCGGCCAGGGCGAGGGGGTACGGGAGGGCCATCGCCGTACGGGGATAGGCGCGGGCCATCTCCTCCTGGCTGCCCACCCACACCATCCGCCCCTCCCGTGCCGCGTCGGCGACGGGTGCGGGTGCGCTCAGCGGGACCCTCGCCCAGGGCGCCGCGAACTCGGCGGGCGCCCCGCACAGCACGTCCAGGAACAGCTGGTCCCCGCCCGGTGCGAGCAGGTACAGGGCGCCGATGGACGCCCCGGTCGCGCGCACCGTCTCCGCGAACGCCGCGTCCAGCGCGTCGGTGTCCGCCGCCGCGTCACCCGCTCCGGTCACGAGGCACCTCCAGCCCGGCAGGGGCGGCTGCCCGGAGCGCGTCCGGCCACGCCCGCCTCCCCTCTCTCGGGACGCTACGCCTGTGGGCGGCGGTCGGCACCCCTGTGGAGGGCCGCCGGGAGCGACGGCCTGCGACGGGGACCGGCGGGCGGCACGGAGGTCTTGCGGGGCCGGACGGCCCTCAGCAGCAGGTGCTCGCCCTCGTGGGAGGGTTCAGGCCCGCTCGTCGGGGTGCACGACGGCGAAGATGCCCCGCGTGCGGGTGCCGTCGAGCAGCTGCCAGGGGCCGGTGACATGGCCGATCGCGGACTGCGGGGCGGGGTCCTGCTCGTCCGCGGCGGGCCGCAGGACGCGCCGCAGGCGCAGGGTGGGGCCGTGCGCCGCGGTCAGCGCGGTGCCGTCCTGGTCGTCGGCGGCGGTGACGTCCGTGGGGAGGGCACCTTCGCCGGTGAAGGAGGCGGTGATCTCCGGGTCGGGGGCGTCGCTGACGTTCTGGTCCTGTGCCTGCGCCCGGCCGAGCAGGAAGGCGGCCAGCTGGGCCGTCGCCACGGGGTCGTGGCAGGCGTCGTAGACCCAGCGGCGTCCCAGCACACCGTGCTCCATGGTGCCGACGAGGGCGTGCTCGGCGCCGTCGAGCGGGGCGCCGCGGTAGGTGAGGGGCACCAGGTAGGGGACCGGGTCGGAGCCGGAGGTGTCGGTGACGACCATGAACTCGATGCCGACCTCGCCCTCCGGGTCGTCCAGCCGGAAGCCGCCGGCCTTGGCCAGCTGCGGTGCGCCCGCGCCGCGGTACCAGGGGCGGGAGGGCAGCCAGGCGGTGAGCAGTTCCAGCTTGGTCGGCTTGACGGTGGTCCGGTGGATGACGGCCATACCGCTGTTCCCTTCGGTCGTGATCAGGCGAGCCGTCCCACCTTCGCACCGGTCCGGCGCGGGCGGGGCGGAATTCCGCCATCCAAGATCGCCTGGGCCGCGGGCATCGGCCTGCGCGCCGTGGACAGGCGGTCCCGCATCGGCTTGCGGATCAAGCGCTACGGGGCCGGCCGGACGTGTCCGGCGGACCGACGCGGGTGCGGAAGGTGCGCCGGTAGGTGTCGGGGGGTACGCCGACGGTGCGGCTGAAGTGGCGGCGCAGGGTGGTGGCGGTGCCCATGCCGGTGGCGGTGGCGACGGCCTCCACGCTGTCGTCGGTGGTCTCCAGCAACTCCTGGGCGCGGCGGATCCGTTGGGTGAGCAGCCACTGGAGCGGGGTGGTGCCGGTGACCGACCGGAAGTGGCGGCCCAGGTGGCGTGAGCTCATCCCCGCCCGGCGGGCGAGGTCCTCCACCGTCAGGGGCTGGTCCAGGCGTTCGAGCGCCCAGGGCAGAACCTCGGCGAGCGGGTGGTGGGCCGGGGCGGGCACCGGGGTGGTGACGAACTGCGCCTGCCCGCCGTCCCGGTGCGGCGGTACGACGAGCCGCCGGGCGACGGCATTGGCGACCGCCGCGCCGCGGTCGAGGCGGACCAGGTGCAGACACAGGTCCATCGCGGCCGCCTTGCCCGCGGAGGTGAGCACGCTGCCGTTGTCGACGTAGAGGACGTCCGCGTCGACCTCCACCCGCGGGTAGCGGTCCGCCAGGTCGCGGGTGTGCGCCCAGTGCGTGGTCGCGCGCCGCCCGTCCAGCAGCCCGGCGGCGGCCAGCACGAAGGCGCCGGTGCACAGAGAGGCCACCCGCGCGCCCGCCTCGTGGGCCGCGCGTACCGCGCCGACCAGTTCGCCGGGCGGGTCCTCGTCGGTGTCGGCCCAGCCGGGGACGATCACGGTGTCCGCGTCGGCGAGCCGGTCGAGCCCGTGGTCGGGTCGAAGCCCGAACCGGCCGAACCGCACTGGGCCGGACCCGCAGACGACCAGGTCGTACCACGGTCCCTGCACCGCGGCCGGGGCGGAGCCGAAGACCTCGCAGGCCAGGGACAGTTCGAAGGGCAGCATGCCGTCGGTGACGGCCACGGCGACAGTGGTCACGTCCGGAATTGTACGGGTCATGTCGTTCCGGACACTCGTGCGGGCCGCCGGTGCCGGACAGGATGGTCGTCACCAGGCCGCGGCCGGGCGCGCGGGGCGTCTCCACGGAGACCTCCTCGCGCCAAGTGCGCGGCGGAACAGGCGAGTTGGGGGAGACATCCATGGGTGCGGGGCTTGAGGTGGCGGTGTTCGGCGCGTACGGGCACACGGGGCGCTTCGTGGTGGCGGAGCTGCTGGAGCGCGGGTTCGTGCCGGTGCTGTCCGGCCGAAACGCCGGCCGCCTGGGCGCGCAGGCCGCCGAGCACGGCCTCGGCCACCGCCCCGCGTCCGTCGACGACCCGGCCTCGCTCGACCGGGCGCTGGCCGGCACGGCGGCCGTGATCAACTGCGCCGGCCCGTTCGCCACGACGGCCGCCCCGCTGATCGAGGCGGCACTGCGGGCCCGGATCACGTACGTCGACGTGGCCGCGGAGATCGAGGCCAACGCCGACACCTTCACGCGGTTCGCGGAGCCGGCCCGCGCCAGGGATGTGCTGGTCCTGCCGGCGATGGCCTTCTACGGCGGGCTCGGCGACCTGCTCGCCACGGCCGCGATGGGCGGCTGGACGGCGGCCGACGAAGTGCACGTCGCCTACGCGCTCGACAGCTGGCACCCCACCCCCGGCACCCGCGCCTCGGGCGCCGTCTCCCGTGAGCGGCGGGGCGGCCGGCGCCTGGTGTTCGCCAACGGACGGCTGGAGCACCGCGAGGACGCGCCGCCCGCCGCCCGCTGGACCTTCCCCGACCCGATCGGCCACCGGGACGTCATCGCCGAGTTCACCATGGCCGACGTGGTCACCGTGCCCAGCCACCTGTCCGTCCCCGAGGTGCGCACCTACATGACCGTCGAGGCGGCCACGGACGTGCTCGCCCCCGACACCCCGGCCCCCACCGCGGTCGACGACGCCGGGCGCTCGGCACAGACCTTCCTCGTCGACGTCCTCGTACGCTCCGGCGACGCCGAACGGCGCGCGGTGGCGCGGGGACAGGACATCTACGCCGTCACCGCGCCGCTCGCGGTGGAGGCGGTCGAGCGCGTCCTCACCGGCCGCGCCAAGGCGACCGGTGTCCTCTCCGCCGGGGCGGTCTTCGAGGCGGCCGACTTCCTGCGGGCGCTGTCGCCGCATGTGGTGGTGGAGGTGTAGGGGCCGATCCTGGGGATGGGCGGGTCGTGGAGGGCGCGCGGTCGCGGGAGCCGGTCGCGTGCCGGACGGCGGGGGTGGAGGGCGTGGTGGCGGGACGGCGGCACGGCGGGCGTGGTCCCGGATGGCGGACCGCCGACTGGTCCGGCCGGGCATCTGCCGCCCCGAGCCCCCGTGAGCCCGCCGACGGCAGGGCGGCAGGGCGGCAAGGCGGCAAGGCGGCAGGGAAATGGTTTGCGGCGCCGGGGAGGCGGCTTCTAGGTTGGCTCTCATGTCGTGTCCCACCTTCGCGTCGCCCGCGTTCTTCATCCGTCTGCGCAGCGGTCGGGCTCTGGCCCGCTAGCGGACGCAGGCGTTCACTCCTCCCGCGTTCGCGGGCGTGCCCAGGGCCCTTCGAGAGCTCGTTCCATCTCGAAGACCCGAAGGGGCAACTGCCGTGGCGCACAACTTCTCCTCCCGGAAGCATGGCTTCGGGAACTTTTCGCACACTCAGGGCAAGATCGGCGCGGGTGCGGGCCGCACGGCGCGCGATCGGGCCAGACGGGAGCTGTCGCAGAACTTTCTGGTGGACCGGCACGCGGTCGACCTGCTGATGGAGGCCGCCGACCCGGCCGGGACCGTGCTGGAGCCGGGAGCCGGTGAGGGCGTGGTCACCAGGGCGCTGGCCGAGCGCGGGGCGCGGGTCACTGCGTACGAGATCGACCCTCTGCTCGCCGGGAAGCTGGCCGCCCGTACCCGTACGCACGGCGGAATCCGTGTGGTGCGGGGCGACTTCGCCCGGGCCAGGCCACCACGGGAGCCGTTCGCCGTGGTCGGCAACATCCCGTTCTCGGCGACCGCGAGGATCGTCGACTGGTGTCTGCGCGCACCGCACCTCACACGGGCGACGCTGCTGACACAGCTGGAGTACGCGCGCAAACGCACCGGCGGCTACGGCCGTTGGAGCCTGGTGACCGTGTCCTCCTGGCCCTGGTTCAGCTGGGAACTCGTCGCCCGCGTCGGCCGCGACAGCTTCCGGCCGGTGCCCTCGGTGGACTCGGCCGTGCTGCGGATCCGCCGCCGGCCCGAGCCGCTGGTGCGGGACCGGCGGGGCTTCACCGAGCTGGTGGACCTGGGCTTCACCGGCATCGGCGGCACCGTACGGGCGTCACTGCGCACCCGGTACCGGGACGTGGACGCCGCGCTGGCGGCGGCCGGGATCGGGCCGGACACGGTGGTGGCTCATGTCCGTCCGGACCAATGGATCACGTTGTACGAGGCGCTGTCGCGATGACGCGCGACCGTCGCACGGGCTGACCTTGCCCTGTCCCGTGCTCACCTGGGCCGACCGGTCCCTCCCGTGACGGGTCACGGCGCCGCCTGTCCGCACCGCGGCCGGGCGGCGCCGTCCCTCACCCGCCGTCGGCGGGTGCGTCGTCCCAGGCCAGCGAGGCCATCCGCCAGCCGGCCGGGGTGCGCAGGAACTGGGTGGTCTTGTGGCCGGAGCCCTCGAACCATGTGCCGTGGTGGCAGCCGGACTTGCGGTACTCGCTGAAGCGGTGGGCGACGGAGCCGCGGATCTCGGTGCGCGCGGCGACCTCCCACTCGGAGAACTCGGTGAGCGTGCCGTCGCTGAGCATCTTGCGGCGCGGCTCGATGAAGGCGTCGAGGTCGTAGATCACGGGCCGCGCACCGACGTTGGCGATGATCCTGCCCTCGGGGAGGAAGACCTCGCGGATGACGTCGAGGTCCGGCCGCCGCCCGTCCGTGTTGGTGAAGGCGCCGACGAACACGCCCATCAGCCGGTCGAGTTCGGCCCGGTCCGCGGACTCGGACGCCGAGTCGTCCCCGGCGGGCGGCAGCCACTCCTGCGCGAGCACCGACCAGACCTCGCTGTCGTGCCGTACGTCCCGGTACGGGTACCGTCGGCGCAGCACGCCCTCGCGGGACATGCCCAGCCTCCGGGCGACCGCGATGCTGCGGGTGTTGCCCGAGGCGACCCACCACTCGACGCGGCTCATCCCGCGCTCCCGGAAGGCCCAGTCGATCAACGCCCGGCAGGCCCGGGTGACCAGGCCCCGGCCCTCCCCCGCCGGTTCCGACCAGCAGCCGATCTCGCAGACCCCGGCGGCGCTGTCGAAGCGGGTGAACATGACGCCGCCGACCAGTGTGCCGTCGCTCCAGATGCCGTAGATCCGCCCGGTGTCCTCGGCCTGGCGGTCGGCGTAGCGCTGGAGGGTGGCCGTGGCGGAGGCGAGGTCGGTGCTGAAGGTCGCCCAGGGTATCCAGGGGTCGACTCCGGGCCGTGCGCGGTCGATATGGGCCAGGAACTCCGTGGCCTGCCAGGGTTCCAGGGGGCGGAGCAGGGCACGGTCGCCGAGGGGCAGGCTGAACATGGGCGTCTCGCTCTCCGGGTGCGGGTGGGATCGGGCGGGGGACGGATCGGGCGTGGGACGGATCGGGCGCTGAAGGCATCGGCGTGGGCCGGGCACGGCGGAGCGACCGGGTACCGCCGGTACGTAACAAGCGTTCGGTACGTAAGCTAGCACCATGCCACCCGCACCTGGAGATCGTGAAGCCCGCCGCAAGGACGTGTCCGAGGCGGTGTGGCAGGTCCTCGCCGACAAGGGGTTCGGCGGGCTGACGCTGCGCGCCGTCGCCGCCGTGATGGGCGGCTCGACGGGGATGCTCATGCACTACTTCCCCACCAAACGGGCCTTGGTCACCCACGCCCTGGACCTGCTGGAGAAGGACACCGCCGAGCGGCCCCGCCGGGACCGGCCCGCGCCGGGGCTGGCCACGGTGCGCGCGATGCTGCTGGACATCCTGCCGCTCACGCCGGGCGACACCGCACGGAACCGCATCTGGGTCAGCTCCTGGGACCTGTCCCTCGCCGACGACGGTCTGCGCGCCCAACAGGCCGACCGCTACACGCGGTTGCGCGCCTCGCTCCGCCCCCCTCTGGAGACCGCCCGCGACCTGGGCGAGCTTCCCGCCGACGCCGACCCCGGCCGACTCGCCGCCACGGCCGTCGCCTTCGTCCACGGTCTCGTCGTCCAGGCCCTGTTCGACCCCGCGCACTTCTCCGAGGACGTACAGACCACGCTGCTCGACGACTTCCTCGCGTCCCTGACCGCACCGCGCTCGGGCCCGGCACCCGCCGGATAGCGGGGCGTCGGGCGGCAGCCCGAGGCCGGCCGGACGGAGCGGAAGAAGTCGGCCGGACGGGGCGGAAAAGGAGCGGAAATGAGAAGAGCAAGGAGTGCACCCACTCCTTGCCACTCTCAACTTATAGCGCACAGGGGGGCTTGCGGCAAGGCCCCCGATGTATCGCACAATCACTCCCTCACGGCCACCACCTGCGGAAATCGGGAGACCCACTCCGTGCACGCGTCTTTGACACGCTTCGCCTCCGGCACCGTCAGCCCCTTCGATCTGCCCGACCGACTCTCCCCCAAGGCCGACCCGGCGCTGATCGCCGACGACGAGAAGCACTTCGCGGCGATCGCCGAGAGCCTGGAGCAGGCGATCGCCGAGACGTCCGCCCGGCTGGACACCGAGCTGAAGGCGCCCGGCGGCGCGGGCCGGGCGGCGATGGACCGCGACGCGGAGGTCCACCGGCTCACCGGCCGGCTGCGGGCGCTGCGCCGCTTCGGACTGGACCTGTGTCTGGGCCGTATCGTCGGCGCGGAGGACGCCGAACCCCTGTACATCGGCCGGCTCGGCCTCACCGACAGCACGGGCCGCCGGCTGCTGGTGGACTGGCGCTCCCCCGCCGCGGAGCCGTTCTTCGGGGCGACCCACGCCAACCCGATGGGGCTGGCCAGCCGCCGCCGCTACCGCTGGACGGACGGCAGGATCAGCGACTACTGGGACGAGGTGTTCACCACCGACGGTCTGGAGCGGCACGCCGCGCTCGACGACCAGTCCGCGTTCATCGCCGGTCTGGGCAGCAGCCGTTCGGACCGGATGCGGGATGTCCTGGCCACCATCCAGGCCGACCAGGACGCCGTCATCAGGGCCGGCTCGCGCGGCGCGCTCGTCGTCGACGGCGGCCCCGGCACGGGCAAGACGGTCGTCGCCCTGCACCGCTCGGCCTATCTGCTCTACTCCGACCCCCGGCTCGGTCACCGCCGCGGCGGGGTGCTGTTCGTCGGCCCGCACCAGCCCTACCTGGACTACGTCGCCGACGTCCTGCCCAGCCTCGGCGAGGAGGGCGTGCTCACCTGCACCTTGCGCGATCTGGTCGCCGAGGGGGCCGGGGCGCGCGACGAGAGCGACCCGCGGGTGGCACGGCTGAAGGAGTCCGCGGACATGGTGCGGGCGCTCGAGACGGCGGTCCGCTTCTACGAGGATCCGCCCGCCGAGGGGATGACGGTGACCACCCCCTGGTCCGACGTCCGGCTGACCGCCGACGACTGGGCCGAGGCGTTCCGGGCACCGGCGCCGGGCACCCCGCACAACGAGGCCCGCGAGCAGATCTGGGACGAGCTGGTCACGATCCTGCTGGAGAAGGTCGGCGAGGAGGTTCCGGAGGAGCTGTTCCGCAGGGCGCTGCTGCACGACCGGGAGCTGGTCGGGGCCCTGGACCGGGCCTGGCCGATGATCGAGGCGGCCGACCTGGTGTCGGACCTGTGGACGGTCCCCGCCTATCTGCGGCTGTGCGCGCCCTGGCTCGGCCCCGACGAGGTGCGCATGCTGCAGCGCAAGGACGCGCCGCAGTCCTGGACGGTGTCCGACCTGCCGCTGCTGGACGCGGCACGGCAGCGGCTCGGGGACCCGCGGACGTCACGGCGCAGGCGCCGGCAGGAGGCCGCCCTCGCGGCGCAGCGCGAGCGCATGGCCCAGGTCGTCGACAACCTGGTCGCGGCGGACGACGGCGAGGGCCTGATGAGCCAGCTGCGCCGGGCGGACTTCCAGCGCAATCTGATCGACGAGTCCGAGCTGCCCACGGTGGAGGCGGACCGGCTGGCCGGGCCGTTCGCGCACATCGTGGTCGACGAGGCGCAGGAACTGACCGACGCCGAGTGGCAGATGCTGCTGCTGCGCTGTCCGTCCCGGTCCTTCACGATCGTCGGCGACCGCGCCCAGGCCCGGCACGGCTTCCCCGAGTCCTGGCGGGAGCGGCTGGAGCGGATCGGGCTCGACCGGGTCGAGGTGGCCTCGCTGACCATCAACTACCGGACGCCGGAGGAGGTCATGGCGGAGGCGGAGCCGGTGATCCGCGCGGTGCTGCCGGACGCCAACGTCCCCGTCTCCATCCGCAGCGGCGGTGTCCCCGTGCTGCACGGCGCGGTCGCGGACCTGGACTCGGTCCTCGGCACCTGGCTCGCCGAGCGCACCGAAGGCGTCGCCTGTGTGATCGCCGACGCCGGTGCCCCGCTGCCGTTGCCCGACTCACCCCGGGTGCGGCGGCTGACGCCCGCGCTGTCGAAGGGTCTTGAGTTCGACCTGGTCGTCCTCGTCGACCCGGAGACGTTCGGGGAGGGCGTCGCGGGTGCCGTCGACCGCTATGTGGCGATGACCAGGGCGACCCAGCGGCTCGTCGTCCTCACCTGATCCGCAGGGTGGCCGAACGTTCCGCGGGCCGACGGCGTCACAGGTGCAGTCGAACATGAGGGGACGTACACCTATGACCACCGTGAAGGCTCGCACGCGTGCCGTACTCGCCGCCGTCCTGCTCGCCGGGGCGGCGGCGTGCGGCGCGGACACCCAGGCGTCGACGGCCGCGTCCGAGGCGTGGTCCGAGCCCTCCGCCTACGTCTACACACTGACGTCGACGGAGGGCGAGCGCGCACTGATCGGGACCTTCCGGATCACCGTCCGGGACCATCGGGTGGCCGGGGCCCGCGGCCTCGACGACAGCGCCCGGCGCGTGGTCGCCGACCTGCCCGAGCAGGTGCCCACCATCGCCGGGCTGCTCAGGGAACTGGAGCAGGCCCGCGGGGACGGCGCCGAGGAGGCGGAGGCCGCGTACGCGTCCGACGGGCATCCGGAGCGGATCACCATCGACTGGGACAAGAACGCGACCGACGACGAGGCGGCCTACACCATCAGCGACTACCGGCCCGCCGCCTAGCGTCTTCTGACGTCACGTCACCGGGTGCCCGGCGTTGTCCGTCCGGTCCGCCTGGCTGGAGAACTTGTTCAGGAAGACGTCGAACCGGCCGTCGGGCCGCCGGGTGAGCGTGGCGCCGTCCTGCCAGACGCCGTTCTCCGCCCACCACTGGGACCCGGCCGGGTCGCCCTGGTTCTGGTGGATGTTGTGCATCCCGAGGTCCCCCTCGGGGTCGTCGGTGAACGGCTCGCCGAAGACCAGCACACGCCGGCCCGGCACCAGGATCGGCTCCAGGGCGGTGGCGGCGTCGACGTTGGAGCCCGCGTGCCAGGGCCGGGCGCCGAACAGGTCGAGGAGGTCCTGGAGCCAGGAGGGCGGGCGGCGGGTGAACAGCACGCCGGACCGGTCGACCAGCGCCGGGTGCCGCAGGTAGTCCAGGGCGCCGGAGGCCGAGGTGGGCGCCAGGTCGTGGTAGCCCTGGGCCAGGCCGGCGACCGGCCCGAGGGCGCCGGCGTCGACGGTGAACGCCTTCCACTGCACGCCCACGTTGGACTTGTGGCTGTCCACGTCCACGGCGCAGTGGTAGCGGCCGCCGGGCACGTCCACCTCCAGGTTCACATGGAACCAGCGGCCCTGGTTGTCGGGCTGGTCGCGGTAGTGGCGGTACAGGGTCCCGGAGAGCACACCGTACTGAGCGAAGGGCATGCCGCCAGTGAAGCAGCCACGACCGGGACCAGCCCGTACGACGCGTCGCGTCCGTCACCCGTCCTGGTGCCGGGCCGGGCGGGCACCGGCCGGCAGCCGCTGTTCGAACCACACGATCTTGCCGCCGCTGACCCGGGTGGCCCCCCAGCGCAGGGAGAGCTGGTCGACGAGGAACAGCCCGCGGCCGCCCTCGTCGTCCAGTTGGGCGTGGCCGAGCCGGGGCAGCTGGGTGGAGTCGTCGCGTACCTCGACGCGCAGGACGTCCGTGCGCAGCAGCCGCAGGGTGAGCGGCCGGGTGGTGACGCGCACGGCGTTCGCGACGATCTCGCTGACCAGCAGCTCGGTGGTGTCGGACAGGGCGTCCAGGCCCCAGCGCTCCAGGGTGCGGCGCACGAGCCGGCGGGCCTGGCCGGCGGTGCGCGGGTGCGGGGTCAGGTACCAGTTGGCGGCGGTCTCCGGCCGCAGCCCCTCGAAGCGCGCGGCGAGCAGGGCGACGTCGTCCTCCCGGCCCACCTCGTCCAGGAGGCCGAGCGCCGCCTCGCACAGGGGCTCCAGCGGGGGCGGACCCTCACCGGCCACGGCGCGCAGCCGGTGCTGCAGCCGGGTCATGCCGGAGACGATGTCGGAGCCGCGGGACTCGACCAGGCCGTCGGTGTAGAGCAGCAGGGTGGCTCCGGTGGGCGCCGGCATCTCGGTGGTCACGAAGTCGCCGCCGCCCACGCCGATCGGCACGCCGGACGGCAGCATCAGGGCTTCCGTGGTGCCGTCCGGGTGGAGCAGGAGCGGCGGCGGGTGGCCGGCGTTGGCGGTCAGCAGGCGGCGCGAGACCGGGTCGTAGACGGCGTAGACGCAGGTCGCGAGGTGCTGGCTGCCGAGCCGTACGGCCTGTTCGTCGAGGTGGTGGAGGACCTCGTGCGGCGGCAGGTCGAGGCCGGCCAGGGTCTGAACGACGGTGCGCAACTGCCCCATGATCGCGGCCGAGGTGAGGGAGTGGCCCATCACGTCGCCGATGACCAGGGCGACCCGGTTGCCGGGCAGCGGGATGGCGTCGTACCAGTCGCCGCCGACCTCGGCGGTCCTGGAGGCGGGCAGATAGCGGCTGGCCAGCCGGACGCCGGCCAGGGCGGGCAGCGAGGGCGGCAGCATCGTGCGCTGGAGGGTGTCGGCGACCGATGCCTCGTGGCCGTGGGTGAGCGCCTTGTCGACACCGAGCGCGGCGTGCGTGGCGAGCTGGGAGGCCACCAGCAGGTCGTCACCGGTGAAGGCGCGGCGGCCCCGGCGCCGGACGAGGGCGACACTGCCGAGGACATGCCGGCGGCCGCGCAGCGGGGCGATGATCACTCGCCGCCCGGGCGGTATGTCGTCGGGGAAACCGATCGCCGCCAGCAGCTCGGCCGACGCCTCGGCGGCTCCCGGCCCGTTGCCGAACACGGGCCGCCCGTCCTGGAGCAGCTTGGCCAGCGCGCCCGTGACGGGCCGTGGCGCGACGCCGGGCTCCGGGATCTGCGGGGGGTGGACGCTGTGCGTGCGCAGCAGGGCGGGGCCGGCGCGGGTGCCGTCGCCGACCGGCAGGGGGTCGTAGAGATGTACCACGGCCAGGTCGGCGAACAGGGGCACGGCCGCCCGGCACAGCTCGGTGAGCGTCTCGTCCAGGCTCATGCCTCGGGCGATCCGGCGGGTCGCTGCGTCGAGATAGCGCAGCCTGCCGGTCCCGGCGTCGCGCAGGGGCCGGGTGCCGCGTGCCCGTCGGCCGCGACCGGAGTCGTCCCGCGTGCCGATCACCGGTTCACCGTCCCGCGTCCTGGTCACCGCTCCACCACGGCTCGTCGGTCCCGTCCGGCGCCGGTGCGGACCGCCATGGCCGCGCGGACCGGCGTATCGACGCGGCCGGCGGTTGCCGTGCGGCCTGCCGTCGCCGTCGTCCGGCATGCCGTGGCCGTCCGGCATGCCGTGGCCGTACGACCTGCCGTGGCCGTACGACCTGCCGTGCCGCGTGCCGAGGGGCGGCCCGCCGTCGGGGCCACGCCTCGCCCGCCTCCGACCGCCGCTTGTGCTGACATGCTCCTGTGCTCTCTCGCGCCCCGCTCTGCCCGACTAGTCGAGTCTCGTACAGCGCAGGAAGATCTGCTCCTCCGGTGGGACGTCCGAGCTCTCCGGGGCGTAGGTGTAGGAGGACTCGCCCTCGATGGCGAAGCCCGCCGCCTCGACGACCTCGCGGAGGGTGTCGCGCAGATAGCCGGTGACCCGGATGGTGCTGCCGAGGAAGGGGATGGCGAAGTCGTCGACGTCGGCCTCCACCATCGACAGCACGAGCAGACCGCCCGGCTGGAGCAGCCCGTGGATCGACGCGAGGGCGAGGGGGATCTCGGCGCGGGGCAGCATCAGCAGCGAGAAGAAGGCCGCGACCGCGTCGAACCGGCCCAGGTCGAGGGGGCCGCCGGGACGCAGGTCGGCAATGTCCGCGCGATGGAACTCCGCCTCGGGCACATTGCGGCGGGCGAGCTCCACCATGCCCTCCGACAGGTCGACCCCCACGACCCGGCATCCGGCGTCGGCGAGCTGCCGCGCGGTCGGCAGACCGGTGCCGCAGCCGAGGTCGAGGACCCGGGCACCGGACGGCAGGCGCTGGGCGAGCCAGTCGGCGGCCTGAACCTGTCCCTCCTTGTGCGGGAAGGCCTCGTCGTACCGGTCGCCGATGGCGTCGAATGCCTCCGCCTGGCCTGTCCGGTCGACCCTCAGGCCGTCGTAGTCGAGTCCCTCACCAGCACTGCTCACGCTGCGTCTCCCTCGGGCTAAGGCTTCGATCATCCTTGCACAGGAGGCCCTTGCGTGGCGCGGCCTTCGGCGGGAAACGGAGTGACGAGACGTCCCTCGGACACCCCGCCGCGCGGCCCGTGGCCGGGGTCGTGCCGGGCCGGGGTGGTGGCCACCGTGAAGGTGACGAGGGCGACCAGGGCCGCGGTCGCCGCGCAGACCGTACGGGTGACGGCGCGGGCCCGCCGTTCGCCGCCGGCGCGTACGGACCGGGGGTGCGCGAGGGTCGCGGCCGACGCCTCGTCGAGGCGGGCCCGCAGCGCCTCGCGCGCCGCGCCCGGCGTGGCGCCGAGCACCGCGCGGGCGTGCCGCAGCCTGCCCCGTACGGCGTAGGTGCTGGATTCCGTCTCCGCCGCGGCCTCGGACACGGTCAGCCCGAGACCGTCCACGAGCAGGGCGGTACGGCGGTGACGGGGCGGCAGGTCGAGCAGTGCGCGCAGGAGGGGATCGGCGGGCGCCGGACCGGGGCGGGAGCGCAGCCGCCGGAAGCGGTGCCAGGGGGACAGCGCGTACTCGTGGCTGCGGGCCCGCACCCAGCCCACGGGGTCGGGATCGCGTGCGACCTCGGGCCAGTGGGCCCAGGCGTGCCGGAAGGCGTGTTCGGCGGACTCGAAGGCGCGGCGGCGGCAGCCGGTCAGCAGGTGGGCCTGGTGGACCAGTCCGGGGGCCGCGTATATGTACAGCGCGTCGAAGGCGGCTTCCGGGGTGAGCGGGCGTTGGGCCACCGGCATGAGGGCCGCCAGGACATCGGTGGGCGGTGGGGTCTCGGTGGTGCGGTCCAGTGCGCGCAGCAGGGACCTGCGCGTCGTGGGCGTGGGGGCGGCGGGCGGGGTGCGGTGCATACGGGGTTCCTGGGTCCGGTGAGGTCTGCGGGCCGTTCGGCGGGGCACGCTCGCGGTCACGCAGAGCCGTCACCGCGGCCGCGCCACGGCTACCCCAACGCGCCATGCGCATGTCCGGTGGCGCCGCGCACCCGTGGATCACACCCTCCGACGACCTCTCGAACCCACGTCCCGCTTCTCGTGGGCACAGGCGCGGCGAACCTGGGTACCCGGCGCAGCGTCCGACCGATGTAAGCGGAGGTACAAGTCATGAGCACGGTCAAGGAGACGGTCGAGGTCGACGTCCCCCTGCACACCGCGTACAACCAGTGGACGCAGTTCGAGGAGTTCCCCCGGTTCATGGAGGGGGTCGAGGAGGTCACCCAGCTGGACGACCGCCACAACCACTGGACCACCAAGATCGGTGGTGTCCGGCGCGAGTTCGACACCGAGATCGTCGATCAGCTGCCCGACGAGCGCATCACCTGGCGTACCACCTCCGGCGACACCCACCAGAAGGGCACGGTCCGCTTCGAGCGGGTGGACGACACCCACACGCGAGTGGAGCTGGTCATGGACGTCGAGCCCAGTGGCGCGGCGGAGAAGGCCGGTGACGCGCTCGGTGCGATCGACCGGCGAGTGAAGGGTGACATGAAGCGGTTCAAGGAGTACATCGAGGAGCGCGGCGGCGAGAGCGGCGCCTGGCGCGGGCGTATCCGCCCGGGCGAGAGCGGCCCCACGCCCCTCTGAGGCAGCGCTCGCTGCCACCCCGCGGGCGAGCAGGCCGGGGCCGGACCGTCCGGCCCCGGCCTGCCGCGGCTTCCGCCCCTGCGGCGAGACTTGCCCCCATGGACCGCCTCCTGCACCTGGACCGCACACTCGACGAGCTGGATCCCCCGCGCTGGACCCCACCGCCCGCCGACGTCACCCAACCGGTCCGCACGGTGCACGAGTTGCGGCGCGTCCCCCTCGCCCGACTGCGCCCGGCCGACCTGCGCACCCTCGTCACCCAGGGGGTGTCCCTCCCCTACGTCCTCCCCCTCGCGGTCCGCCTGCTGCTCGAAGAGCCGCTGCCGGAGGCGTACTTCTACGAGGGCGACCTCCTCCTCGCCACCGCCGGCGCCCCCGCCTCGGCCTGGTCCCTGCTCCCGGACCTGGCGGAGCACCTGCGCACGGCCGTCGACGGCCTTCCGCCCACCGCCCACGCCCAACTGCCGCGCGGCGCCGGGGAGATACTCGCCCGATTCACCGCGCCGGACTGAACCGCACCCCGTGGCCGGCACGGAGAGCAGGCGTCGAGTGTGTCAGCCCAGCACGAACGGCAGACGCGCGGCCAGATCGCCGAGCGCGGTCCGCTCCGCCTCGGTCGGTTTCCTGCGCCCGGTGCCGATCCGCAGGGCGTCCTGGTCGCGGAGGGCGGCGGGGAAGGCCGCCCCGGCGATCCGCTCAAGGCCCGTGCGGGCCGCGGCCAGCGTCCGGGCGGGCGGCTGCGGCGCCGAGGGCAGATGGGCGGTCAGGTCCAGGTGGTGCAGGGTCCATTCCAGGACGTACGCGCCGAGGTAGTCGGCGACCGTCAGCACCTCGCCCTGGGTGCTCACCCGCAGCGCGGGGTCGGCGAGCTGCGCGGCCCGTCCGGCGGCGGAACCGACGTCGTCCAGATGGAACTTCAGCAGCCGCGGATCGCCGTACGCGGCCGCCAGCCGGGGGATCAGCGCGTCCAGCGGATCGTCCCCGGTGGGGGGCTCCACGAGGTTCCAGTACGTGACGGCGTCCACCGTCGGTTCGCCTGCGGCCGGGGTGACGAGGGTGATCAGGACGTCCTGGGCGTCGATGACGAGGTGGCACACCAGGTCCCGTACGAGCCACCCCGCACATCCGGACGGCCGCTCGAAGTCCTCGTCCGGCGTCTCGGCGACGGCCGCGCGCAACGCCGTCCAGGACTGTGAGAAGAGGTCCGCCGAGTCGAGGTCCACCGTGGCACCGTAGTGGGGGACCGAATCGCCGGACAACCACGTTCCGGCCGGGCGGGCCTCGCCGGACGGGCGGACGGCCCACCCCGGACGGCACCGGACGGGCGAACGGCCAGGCGGCAGGCACCGGACGGCGGACAGCCGACCGCCCGGCACCGGACGGCGGACAACCAGGCGGCAGGCACCGGACGGCGGACAACCAACCGCCCGGCACCGGACGCGCGGACAGCCAACCACCGAGACCGGACGCGCGGACGGCCGCGCGGCCGGCACCGCGCCTCACCCCCGCCCGAAGTAGTCCTTCGGCTCGCCCGGTCCGCGGCGCGCGCCGCCCGTCTGCGGCTGCGGCACCTCACGGCCCTCGGCTCGCCACACCCGTACCAGCTCCTCGTAGATCGGTGTGCCCGCGTCCTGGCGCGAGGGCCACCCGTCCGGGTGGTCGGCTCCCGACGACGTCATCCGCGTGTCCCGCACCTTCCCCTGACTGAACGTTTCTCCACGCTCCTTCGTCTACCCCTTCAAGGCCGCGCCCGGCGGAGCACGCCGGGCCGCTCACTCCGATGCCGCGCGTCCTTCGTCCAGCAGGGCGAGCAGCGCCCGGGCGGCCTCGGCGATGTCCCGAGGGGAGGAGCACGCCCGGTCGGCGGACGCGGGGTCGGTGCCGTCGACGACGAGGTGGGCGGCGTGGGTGAGGACGTGTATCGCCGTTCTGCGCCGCTCCCCCCGCATGCGGGACGCCTGGGCGGCCACGGTGGGAAGCAGGGCCCGGAGGTCACCGGCCAGACGGCCGGCGAGGATCTGGGTGGCCGGCTCGCCCGGCAGCCCGTCCAGGATGGCTCCGTAGGCACGGCGAATCGCTGCAGAATCGATTTGCTCCACGGCGCTCATGCCTGCCCACCCGAGACGGCCCGCATCCTCGGTCCTGGAGGTGCACCGGCGCGTGAAAGGAGCTCGGGGTCGCGCGGGAGCCCACTCACGCGCCCCTACGGGCGGCCCGCCGCCGAGGCGAGCACCGTCGCCACGAGCTCCCGGTTCTCCGGGGCGCCCCCTCCCCCGCCGAAGGAGAAGCGGCGGCGGGTGTAGCTGTACGCGATGCCCGAGCGCGGGTCGGCGAAGGACTGGGCGCCGACCGCTCCGCTGTGCCCGAAGGCGTCGGGACCGAGGCCGGGGTAGCGGGCGGCCTGGGCCTCGAAGCCGAGGAGGAAGTGGTCCCGCTCCCCCGTCACCAGGTCGGTGCCCGAGGTGTGCGGCGCGGTGAACTCCGCGAGCACCTCCGGCTTCAACAACGGCCCCTGTCCGTCGAGTTCACCGAGCGCCGCCGCGTACATCCGCGCCAGTCCGCGGGCGGTGCCGACGCTGCCGGACGAGGCCGGACCGAGGGCGCGTACGGCACGGGTGTTGGCGAACTCGACCAGGTCGGTGGGCGGGGTGGCGTTGAGGTTGAAGGCGATGCCGGTGAGCGAGTCCGCCGCGGGCGCGTTCGCCTGCTGGACTGCCTGCTGGTGCGGCAGCAGCGGCTGGACCGGCAGATAGCGGTACTCCTCGGCGGCGGGGAGCCCGAGGTGGAAGTCGATGCCGTACGGCACCCGGACGCGCTGGTCGAACACCTCCTGCAACGTCGTCCCGGTGACACGGCGGACGATCTCGCCGACCAGGGCGCCGATGACGAAGGCGTGGTAGCCGTAGCCGCTGCCGGGCGCCCAGTGGGGGCGCTGTCCGGCGAGGCGGGCGGCGAGGAGGCGGTCGTCGGCCAGTTCCTCCACGGTGAATCCGCCGTCGGCGCCGATCAGTCCGGCCTTGTGCGAGACCAGGTCGCGCACGCTGATCCGCTTCTTGCCCGCGGCGGCGAACTCGGGCCAGTACGACGCCACCGGGGCGTCCAGGTCCACCCGGCCGTCCTGCACGAGGAGCGCCAGGACCAGGTACGCGGCGCCCTTGCCGGAGGAGTACAGGGCGAACAGGGAGTCGCCGGTCACCTGGGGGCCGGTCCACAGATCGACGACCTGGCGGCCGTGGAGGCGGACCACCAGCTGGGCGGAGAGACCGGGCTCGGCGGCGGCGATCCGCGCGAAGCGGGCGCGGACGGCTTCGAAGCCCTCCGCGACGGTGCCGTGGACGGGTGCGGGACGCGTGGACATGGTGGACGCCTTTCGCTCACTGTTCTTCGCCTGCGAGCTGACCGTTTCTTCTATCGCAACAGTCCGCATGCGGACAATAAGTTTGCGGACATTGTGGAGAGGGACAATGGACACCGGGACAGTCGGCGCGGGTATCATCGCGGCCATGCCCACGCCTCCCCCGCCCGAGCAGCCCGAGCAGCCCGAGCAGCCCGAGGAACCCCTGCCCGAGGCGCACGCCTCCGCCTGGCGGCTCTACCTCCGCTCCCACGCCCTGCTGGTGCGCACCCTGGACGCCGATCTGCGGGCCGAGCACGGGATGACCCTGCTCACCTACGACGCCCTGGTGCAGCTCTCGGAGGCGCCGGGGCGGCGGATGTACATGAAGGACCTCGCGGCGGCCCTGGTCTACAGCACCAGCGGAGTCACCCGGATCGTCGACAACCTCGAACGCGGCGGTCACGCGCGCCGCGAGCCGGACCCGGCCAACCGGCGCGCCACCCAGGTCGTCCTCACGGACGAGGGGCTCGCCGCGCTGACGGCGGCCTGGGCCACCCATGTCCGGGGCGTGCGGCGGCACTTCGCCCGCCACCTCACCACCGCCCAGGCGCAGACCCTCGCCACGGCGTTCCGTTCCCTCGCCGACGACCTGGAGCCGTAGGGATCGGCGATGATCGACCGGTGACCGAACCCTCGTACCTCGCCGCGGTCCGCGCGTCCTACGACACCGTCGCCGCCGACTACGCCGCTGAGGTCAAGTTCCCCTCGGAACTGGACCCGTTGTCCCGCGGCATGCTGGCCGCGTTCGCCGAGCTCGTGCGCGACGACAGTCTCGGGCCGGTCGCGGACGTCGGGTGCGGGCCCGGCAAGGTGACGGCCCATCTGGTGGGGCTCGGGGTGCGGGTGTTCGGGGTGGACATCTCGCCGCGGATGGTGGAGCCGGCCCGAGCGGCCCATCCGGGCCTGCGCTGGAGCCGACCGGATCGCCGGGCTGCTGCGCGGGGCCGGGTTCGAGATCACCGCCCGGCTGTCACAGGCGTCGGACCGGGGTAGGAACCGGATGTACATCACCTTCCTCGCCCGTACCGGGCAGCCGAGTCGAGGAGTCCGCCCATGCCGGTCCCGCTGGACGACATCACCCGCACCTGGCTCACCGAGGCCCGCTTCTGGCAGCTGGCGACCCTCAACGCGGACGGGTCGCCGCAGCTGACGCCGATGTGGGCCGGCCTGGAGGGCGATCTGATCGTCGTCAACACCTCGGTGGGCCGGGTGAAGGAGGAGAACCTGCGGCGCGACCCGCGGCTGTCGCTGTCGTGCATGGACACGGAGAACCCGTATCACCGGGTGGAGATCCGCGGGCACGTCGTCCGCTTCGTCGAGGGGGCGCCGGCCGTGCGCGTGATGGACCGCCTCGCCCGGAAGTACCTCGGCACGGACACCTTCCCGTGGCTCGTGCCCGGTGAGACGCGCGTCGCGGTGTACATCGAGCCGCACCACGTCCGCCGTGTCGAGGGCGTGGAGAAGTTCCGCCGAGGGGTGCTGCCGCAGAGCTGAGATCCGCCCCACGGCAGGGGTGTACGTTCGTAAGCCCCGGACTCGGGGCGGCGCGCGGCGGGACACCTGAACCGCCCGTGCGGCACGGACCTGACCGACGTGCCGCACGGGCCCTCGCCCGTTATGCGCCCACGTAGTCGGCGAGATGCTCGCCCGTGAGCGTGGAGCGTGCGGCGACCAGGTCGGCGGGTGTGCCCTCGAAGACGATCCGGCCGCCGTCGTGCCCGGCGCCGGGGCCGAGGTCGATGATCCAGTCGGCGTGCGCCATCACCGCGGGGTGGTGCTCGATGACGATGACCGACTTCCCGGAGTCGACCAACCGGTCCAGCAGGCCCAGGAGTTGGGCGACGTCGGCCAGATGCAGACCCGTGGTCGGCTCGTCGAGGACGTACACCCCGCCCTTCTCGGCCATGTGCGTGGCCAGCTTCAGCCGCTGACGCTCACCGCCGGAGAGGGTGGTGAGCGGCTGGCCGAGGGTGAGGTAGCCGAGGCCGACGTCGGCGAGCCGCTGGAGGATCTTGTGCGCGGCGGGGATACGGGCCTCGCCGTCGGCGAAGAACTCCTCGGCCTCGGTCACCTGCATCGCCAGCACCTCGCTGATGTCCCGGCCGCCGAGGCGGTACTCCAGGACGGAGGGGTCGTAGCGCCTGCCCTCGCAGTCCTCGCAGACCGTGGACACCTCGGCCATCATCGCCAGGTCGGTGAAGATGACCCCGGCGCCGTTGCAGGTGGGGCAGGCGCCCTCGGAGTTGGCGCTGAACAGGGCGGGCTTGACCCCGTTGGCCTTGGCGAACGCCTTGCGGATCGGGTCGAGCAGCCCGGTGTAGGTCGCGGGGTTGCTGCGCCGCGAGCCGCGGATCGGGCCCTGGTCGACGGAGACCACGCCCTCCTCCGCCGGGATCGAGCCGTGCACCAGGGAGCTCTTGCCGGATCCGGCGACGCCGGTGACGACGGTCAGCACGCCGAGCGGGATGTCGACGTCGACGTCCTGGAGGTTGTGCGCGTTCGCGCCCCGGATCGGCAGCTTGCCGGTGGGCCTGCGCACGGACTCCTTCAGCGCGGCTCGGTCGTCGAGGTGGCGGCCGGTGACCGTGTTCCCGGCCCGCAGGCCCTCGACGGTGCCCTCGAAGCAGACGGTGCCGCCGCCCGTACCGGCGCCGGGGCCGAGGTCGACGACGTGGTCGGCGATCGCGATGGTCTGCGGCTTGTGCTCGACGACGAGGACGGTGTTGCCCTTGTCGCGCAGGCGCAGCAGCAGGTCGTTCATCCGCTGGATGTCGTGCGGGTGCAGGCCGGTGGTCGGCTCGTCGAAGACGTAGGTCACGTCGGTGAGGGAGGAGCCGAGGTGGCGGATCATCTTCACGCGCTGTGCCTCGCCGCCGGAGAGTGTGCCGGCGGGGCGGTCCAGGGAGAGGTAGCCGAGGCCGATCTCGGTGAAGGACTCCAGGGTGTGCCGCAGCGACTCCAGCAGCGGTGCCACGGACGGCTCGTTCAGCCCGGCGACCCATGCGGCGAGGTCGCTGATCTGCATGGCGCAGGCGTCGGCGATGGAGATGCCCTCGATCTTGGAGGCGCGGGCGCCCTCGGCGAGGCGGGTGCCGTCGCACTCGGGGCAGGTCTGGAAGGTCGTCGCGCGCTCGACGAAGGCGCGGATGTGCGGCTGGAGCGCGTCGAGGTCCTTGGAGAGCATCGACTTCTGGATGCGCGGGATCAGGCCCTCGTAGGTGAGGTTGATGCCCTCGACCTTGATCTTCGTCGGCTCCTTGTGGAGCAGGTCGTGCAGTTCCTTCTTGGTGTACTTGCGGATCGGCTTGTCGGGGTCGAAGAAGCCGCAGCCGCGGAAGATGCGGCCGTACCAGCCGTCCATGGTGTAGCCGGGGATGGTCAGGGCGCCCTCGTTGAGGGACTTGGAGTCGTCGTAGAGCTGGGTGAGGTCGATGTCGGAGACGGTGCCGCGGCCCTCGCAGCGCGGGCACATACCGCCGGTGCGGCTGTAGGTGGCCTTCACCGCCTTCTTGTCGCCGACCGCGATCGCGCCGCTGCCGCGGACCGAGGGCACGTTGAAGGCGTACGCGCTGGGCGGGCCGATGTGCGGGTCGCCGAGGCGGCTGAAGAGGATGCGCAGCATCGCGTTGGCGTCGGTGGCGGTGCCGACGGTGGAGCGCGGGTCGGCGCCCATCCGCTTCTGGTCGACGATGATGGCGGTGGTCAGACCGTCGAGGACGTCGACCTCGGGGCGGGAGAGGGTGGGCATGAAGCCCTGGACGAAGGCGCTGTAGGTCTCGTTGATCAGCCGCTGCGACTCGGCGGCGATGGTGTCGAACACCAGGGAGCTCTTGCCCGAGCCGGAGACGCCGGTGAACACGGTGAGCCGGCGCTTGGGGATCTCGACGCTGACGTCCTTGAGGTTGTTCTCGCGCGCGCCGATGACCCGGATCAGCTCATGGCTGTCCGCGATGTGCGGCGTCGGCTGGGTGTCCGTCTTCCTGGCCCTGCTCATCCTGTCTCCATCTGTCGCGCGGGGCGCCGAGGCGCATCGGGGCACCGGCAGCCGTCGCGCATATTAGCTCACAGTAGGACAATTCGTACGTGGTGTGGCGTACCGGTTCCCGGCTGTTCGTAGGACAGCCACCCTAGCCACGGCCCGTGGGCGGGCGCTTCTCCATTCCTGACTCCGTACGCCGCCTGCCGCCGCACAGGTCATGGCGGTCATGAGGGAGCCGCAGCTCCGCCACCTCGCCCCGTCGTCGCCCGCCGCCGGAGCGCCCGGGCCGGCGCTCTCCCGCTCGTAGGGTGGGGGCCATGTCACTGAGCCGCGTCATCCTGTCGTCCGGCCGCCTGGTCGAGCTCGCCGAGCTGACCCTGTCCTCGACCTACGGCGGGATGCTGGAGGGCTACCCCTGCAAGCCGGTCAACTCGATGAAGATTGACGGCCTGCTGCGCACCGCGCGGAGGGAGTTCCCCGGAACCCCGGCCCATCTGATACCGCCGCCCCTCGAGTATCCGGACCGCACCTCCGGCCCGTTCGGGCCCGTCGAGGTGCTGCCCGCGGTGGCCTGCGTCGGGTTCTTCCGCTCCACGGCGATCGACCCCGGCCACGATCCGGTCCTCTACCGCTCCGCCCTCGCCCTCGCCTGGTTCCAGCCCACCCCGGCCGTCCCGTCGGGCGAGGACGCCGACGCGGGGCTGCGTGCCGTGTGCTGGGAGGAACTGGCCGAGGACTACGCGCTGTAGGGCGGGCCGAGGGCGCCGATATCCGCGTGCGGGTGCTGTCGGCGCTCTGTCAGCATGGCCGAATGGATCACCGCCTCGCTTCCCTGGTCGTACGGCACACGCATCGCGTGCCGGTCACGGCTGCCCCTGTTTCGGAACGTCAGGGGGCGGTCGCCGCCCGGCAGTTGGACGCCGCGCTGCTGTCCGTCGGGTTCAAGCTGTCGGCGGAGCTGCTGGAGCGCCTGGCCGCGCTGCCGGAGGAGACGGTGACGCAGACGGCGCAGTGGACGCTGGATGCCGTGCGCCTCCTGGTCGGCGACCATGTCCGGCACAACGTCTACTTCCGGGACTTCCCGGCGAACGTGCCGGACACCCTCGACTTCTGGACACGGTGCGTCGCCGAGGCCCTCGCCGACGGCACCGCCCGCCCCGGCACCCTGGCCCAGCTCGACGAGGGGACCGTCAACCTGCTGACGCTGCCCTCGTACGGGACCTATCGGCACACCTACGAGGAGATGCTCGCCGCCCACGACGAGCTGATCGCCGCCGCGGGTGACCGGCTCACCGTGCTGCACCTCGGCGGCCCGCTGGAGTCCGAGGCGACCGCGCTGTATCTGGCGCTGGCCGGTGCCGTCACCCCGCTCGGGGAGGACCGCCTCGACGACCTGCGGACGCTGGCCGGGGTGTGCGCCGAGGGCCCGCAGCCCGCGGAGATACCGGTGCGGGAGAACCGGGCGGTGGTGAACTCGGCGCGGCTGGCGGCCGGTCGCCCGTTGCTGCTGGACACGGTGACGGACGTGCTGCGGCTGGCGTGCGCGCTGTCGGGCGGCGATGTGACGCTGCGCGAGCCGACCCGGTTCACGGGGCTGTCCCGGCGGGTGCGCCGCGCGCTGCTGGCCGGTCTGGACGCGGTGGTCGCCGCCTCCCCCGCCAAGCTCGCCGATGTGCGGGTGCACGGCGAGGCGTGGAAGCGGCTCGGTGAGCGGCTGCACCCGCACGAGTACCCTCGCTGGCCGCACGCCGCCTCCGTCTTCGAGGTCGCGCGGGGCGAGCGGCGGGTGCCGTCCCTGGACGGCCGGGTGGAGGAACTGCTGGGCAAGGGCGAGGTCGCCGAGGCGGCCGAGCTGCTGGCGACCGCGCCGGGCCGGCTGTACCGCGCCCTGGACCGGCTGCTGCGCTCGGCGTCCGGTCAGGAGCAGCGGGACGCGGTGGTCGCGGCCGCGCTGCGGACCGCCGGGCAGGTGTCGGGGCGGGTGCTGCTGTCGGTGCGCGAGCATCTGCACAACCGGGGTGCCGGCAGCGACCGCCGGAGGGTGTTCGTCAACCGTGCCGGCGGCGGCTGGGTGGCGGACGACACGCGGGCGCCCCTGCCCGACCGGGAGCGTACGGAACTGATCGCCGCGCTGGACGCGGAGACCGCCCGCCGCCTCCCCGACCCCGGTCATCTGCTGGTCGACCCCGAGATGCTGGACGTGGCACTGCCGTTGAGCGGCCGGGCCGCGCCGTCCGGGCTCGGGGTGCTGCCGCGCGGCTCGGTGTCCCGTGTGGAGGGCGAGCTGCTGCGGTTCTTCGTCCACTGGAAGGAGCGCGGCCGCACCACCGACTACGACCTGTCGGCGGCCCTGCTCGACGCCGAGTTCGACCTCGTCTCCTGGCTGTCCTGGGGGTCGCTGACCGAGGTCGAGGGCGAGCACTCCGGTGACATCACCGAAGCGCCCGAGGGTGCCTCGGAGTTCGTCAACCTGCGGCTGGGGGCGGTGCGCGCCCCGTATCTCGTGCCCGAGGTCGATGTCTACGCGGGCGAGGGGTTCGACGAGGCGGAGGAGTCGTTCTTCGGCTTCATGCTGCGCGACGGCGAGCAGCAGGGCCGTCCGTTCGAACCGCGCACGGTACGCCTGAAGTCGGAGCTGCGCGGGCCCGGCCGGGTGGCGCTGCCGCTGGCCTTCGTCCGTGACGGGGACGGCGGTTGGTACGCCAAGTGGCTGCACGTGTACCTCAAGGGCGAACCGTCGGAGAACACGGTCGAGGGCAACAGCCTGTCGGTGGGGGCGCTGGTGCGGGCCGCCCTGGAGCACGAGAGCCTGACGGTCCGTCACCTCGTCGATCTGCTTGCGGAACGCGCCGCGTCCGTGACCGTCTGGGACGGCACCGGCCTCCCGGAGGGCCCGGTGACCTTCCTCGGCCTGGACCGGCCCGAGGGTCTGCACCCCGACTCACGGGTGTTCACCCCGCGAAATCTGCACGACGCGATCCCGGCCTGACTGCTAGCGTGAGGCACGGCGAGGCCATGAGGGGGCTTCCTTCTTCACTCCGAACTAAATTGGACCAGTCCTCTCGCTCTCCTCGCCGACCTCGTCCCACAGGGGGGCGCCGGGACCGGCGCCCCCTGGGTGTGTCCCAACCTGTCGCCGGGTCAGCCCTGTTCCCGCGCCCGGCGGTTGGTGACCGCCCGGCGGCTGGTCGCCAGATGCTCGCGTACCAGGGCCTCGACGCGCTCCACGTCGCGGTCGGCGACGGCGTGATAGAGGGCTTCGTGTTCACGGGCCATGCCCAGCAGGTCGTCGTGCTGGCCGAGGAGCCAGCGCATCCGGCTGCGCAGGACGCGCTCCAGTTCACCGAGGAGCTCGTTGCCGGCCAGCGAGGTGACCGTCTGGTGGAAGTCGGCTGCCGCGCGCCGGGCGCGTACGGCGTCACCGGCGCGGGCGGCCTCCAGCTCCGCGTCCAGATCGGCCCGCAGCTTCTCCAGACCGGCCCGGGTGTGCCGCTGGGCGGCGAGGCGGAAGGCGAGGGTCTCCAGGGCGGAGCGCACCTCGTCCAGGTCGGCGAGATCGCTGGGACTGAACTCCCGGACCACCGCCCAGGACCGCGGCCTGGGGGTGACCAGGCCCTCCGCCACGAGGGCCTTGAGGGCGTCGCGGACCGGGAGCCGGCTGACCCCAAGGTGTTCGGCGACCTCGCGCTCGACCAGACGGCTGCCCGGCGCGCGTACCCCGTCGAGAATCTCGTCGCGCAGTTGGCGCGTCACCCGCTCCGACTCGGGGGTGAACTCCCCAGACCCCGTCATGCTCGCCCTCTCCTGCTCCGGTCCCGCGACCGCCGGGGCCGCCGTGCCACGGCATCGCGCGGCACAGCGACCCTAGCGCGCCGCCCCCGCGCTACCCGACCAGCCGGCCGTCGCGGGCCACCACCTCGCCGGCGTGGACGACCAGGTCACGGGGCGGCAGGTCGACGAGGACCTGCGGCAGGCACTCGCCCTGGACGAGGACGAAGTCGGCCGGGCTGCCCGCGGTGAGGTCGGCGCGCGGCAGGCCCATCACATCGGCACCGCCGTGCGCGGCGGCCTCGTAGCAGGCGCGCAGCTCCCCGTCGAGGCGGACGTCGGTGACCCAGCCCAGCAGATGCGCGCGGTGCACCATGTCGGCGTTGCCGAAGGGGCTCCACGCGTCGCGGACGCCGTCGGAGCCGAGGCCGACCGTGACGCCGTGCTCGCGCAGCCGCTCGATGGGCAGGACGAGGTCGCGGCTGGGGGCGACGGTCGTCAGGGAGATGTCCAGCTCGCCCAGGTCGCGCGCGATGTCCGCGAGTTCGCTGTCGGTCAGGCCGGGCAGGCAGAAGACATGGCTGACGGTGACCCGGCCGCGCAGGGACAGGGCACGGGTGCGGTCGATGATGGCGCGCAGTACGGCGACGCCGCCGGCGTCCCGGTCGTGCAGATGGATGTCGAGCGCGGTGCCGTAGCGGTCGGCCAGACCGAAGACCAGGTCGAGCTGTTCGTCCAGGGCCCCGTCGAAGCTGCTGGGGTCGATGCCGCCGATCGCGTCCACGGCGCCGCTGCGGGCGGCCTCGGTGAGCAGGTCGGCGGTGCCCGGGGTGCGGATGACGCCATGCTGCGGGAAGGCGACGATCTGGACGTCCAGCGCGTGCGCCAGACGCTCGCGGGCGGCGGCCACGCCCTCCACCCCGGCCAGGCCGTACGCCGGGGCGACGTCCGCGTGGGCGCGCATGGCGCGGGTGCCGCGGGTGACGGCGTGGGCCATCAGACCGTAGGCGCGCTCCGCGACCGACCGGTCCTGGCCGCGGAAGAGTTCCACGTCCTGGGCGACGTACTCGGCGATGGTGCTCGCGGGCCTGCGGGTCACCCAGGGTCCGCCCCAGGTGGTCTTGTCCGGGTGGATGTGCGCGTCGACGGGAGCGGGGAGGGCGATGCGCCCGCCGCCGTCGACCACCCTCGCGCCCTTGGGGGCGGGGCCGTCGCTGACCAGGCCGTCGACGACGGTGAGGTCGACGGGGGCGCCGACGCCGAAGGGCCGTACGTCCCGGAAGACCACCGCCCGCCGCCGGGCGCCCTGCGGGGAGGCGGCGTGAGCCGGGGCGGCGTGGTCCTGGGGGGCGGCGGACGTGGGGGCGGAGTGGGCGGCGGCGTGGGCCGGGGCGGTCTGGCTCAGCGCGCCGGCGGCCGTGACGGAGGCGGCTCCGGCGAGGACGGTGCGGCGGGAGAGCGGGGGAGGCGTCATCGGGTTCCCTTCGGGGACGGGGGTGGGCGGCTCTTGGCGGACGACTGCGGTGGTCGGGGGGTGACGCCAGTTTTGTATACCAAATAGTGCCTCATCTAGAGGTCTCACAGCACTCAGCAGATGAGGCGCCATGATTTGGTATCCCATGCGTCATCCTGCCGCCGCGGAGTAGGGTTCACGGCGTGAAACTGACGATTCTCGGCGGCGGTGGCTTCCGGGTGCCGCTCGTGTACGGGGCTCTGCTCGGCGACCACGCCGAGGGCCGGGTCACCGATGTCACCCTGTACGACCTCGACTCCGGGCGGCTGTCCGCGATCGCCCGGGTCCTCGCCGAGCAGGCCGAGGGCCACACGGACGCCCCGCGCGTGTCCGTCACCACGGATCTCGACGAGGCGCTGCGGGGCGCCGACTTCGTCTTCTCCGCGATCCGGGTCGGCGGCCTGGAGGGCCGTGCGGCCGACGAGCGGGTGGCGCTGGCCGAGGGGGTGCTCGGCCAGGAGACCGTCGGTGCGGGCGGTATCGCCTACGGACTGCGCACCCTGCCGGTCGTGGACCACATCGCCCAGCGGGTCGCCGCGGTCGCTCCCGACGCGTGGTTCATCAACTTCACCAACCCGGCCGGACTCGTCACCGAGGCCATGTCCCGGCGTCTGGGCGACCGGGTGATCGGCATCTGCGACTCCCCCGTCGGACTCGGCCGCCGCGTGGCCCGTGCGCTGGGCGCGGCCCGGCCCGAGGAGGCGTGGATCGACTACGTCGGGCTCAACCACCTCGGCTGGCTGCGCGGCCTGCGCATCGACGGCCGCGACGAGCTGCCCCGGCTGCTCGCCGACCGCGAGCTGCTCGGCAGCTTCGAGGAGGGCAAGCTCTTCGGCCCGGAGTGGATCCAGTCGCTGGGCGCGGTGCCCAACGAGTATCTGCACTACTACTACTTCAACCGCGAGACGGTACGCGCCTACCAGGAGGCTCCGCTCACGCGCGGCGCGTTCCTGCGCGACCAGCAGGCCCGGTTCTACGACCGTATGCGCGACCCGGCCGCGCCCGCGCTGCGTACCTGGGACGACACCCGCGCCGAGCGCGAGGCGACGTACATGGCGGAGAACCGGGAGGCGGCGGGCGCCGGCGGGCGTGACGAGGCGTCGCTGACGGAGTCCGGCGGGTACGAGCGGGTGGCGCTCGCGCTGATGCGGGCCATCGCGCGCGACGAGCGGGCGACGCTGATCCTCAACGTCCGCAACCGCGGGACCCTCGGGGTGCTGGACGAGGACGCGGTGATCGAGGTGCCGTGTCTGGTCGACGCCAACGGCGCCCACCCGGTGGCCGTGTCACCGCTGCCCGCGCACGCCACGGGGCTGGTGTGCGCCGTGAAGGCGGTGGAGCGGGAGGCGCTGGCCGCGGCGGCGTCCGGCTCCCGAGCCGCCGCCGTCAAGGCGTTCGCCCTGCATCCCCTGGTCGACTCCGTCGAGGTCGCGCGGCGCCTGGTGGACGCGTACCGGGCGGTGCATCCGGGGCTGGCCTATCTGACGTAGGCGGGTGTCGGCGTCTCGGTCCCGTGCCCCGCCCCGCCGATGCGTCGGCGCCCGCCCCGCCGAGGCGAGCCCTGCCGCCTCGTACGCTGGTCCCGTGTCGTCCTCCCGTCTGCGTCGTGTCGCCGTCCTCGTGCTCGAAGGGGCCAAGCCGCTCGACGTCGGGATTCCGGCGCAGGTGTTCACGACGCGGGCGAGCATGCCGTACGAGGTGCGGGTGTGCGGGGCGGAGCCGGGGCTGGTGACCGGCGGCGACGGGTTGTCGTACCACGTGGCGCACGGGCTGGAGGCGCTCGGCTGGGCCGATGTGGTGTTCGTGCCGGGGTACCGGTTTCCGGACCGGGAGGACCCGCCCGCGGCCGTCGTGGAGGCGCTGGTCGCCGCGCACGGGCGGGGCGCGCGGCTCGCGGCCATCTCCACGGGCGCCTTCGCACTGGCGGCCACGGGGCTGCTGGACGGGCGGCGGGCCACGACCCACTGGCACTACACACGGGCGCTCGCGGCGAAGCATCCGCGGGTGCGGGTCGACGAGAACGTGCTGTTCGTGGACGAGGGCAGCGTGCTGACGTCGGCGGGCGCCGCCTCCGGCATCGATCTGTGCCTGCACATCCTGCGCGGCGACCTCGGGGTGGCCGCGTCCAATCACGCGGCCCGGCGGCTGGTCGCGGCGCCCTACCGCAGCGGCGGGCAGGCGCAGTACGTGCCGCGTACGGTGCCCGAGCCGCTCGGCGAGCGGTTCGCGGCGACCCGCGAGTGGGCGCTGCACCGGCTGGGCGAGCCGCTGACCCTGGAGCGGCTGGCCCGGCACGCCGCCGTGTCGCCCCGCACCTTCTCGCGGCGGTTCGTGGAGGACACCGGCTACACGCCGATGCAGTGGGTGATGCGGGCGCGCATCGATCTGGCCCGTGAGCTGCTGGAGCGTTCGGAGCGCAGTGTCGAGCAGATCGCCAACGACGTGGGCCTCGGTACGGGAGCGAATCTGCGGCTGCACTTCCAGCAGGTGCTCGGCACCACGCCCAGCGAGTACCGGCGCACCTTCACCCGGGGGGAGTGACCGCGCGGCACGGGCCTCGCCCCACCCGTCGGACCGGCGCCCCGACCGGCCTGCGGGGCCTTGGCGCGATCCTTGCGAACCATGGCGCTCTCGCCTCGGTCGTCATCGGGCGGCGGGCGGGAGGCTGGGGGTGTTCAGAGGGACGAAGGGACACCACTCATGACCCGCATCGCCATCAACGGATTCGGCCGCATCGGACGCAACGTGCTGCGCGCGCTGCTGGAGCGCGACAGCGCCCTGGAGATCGTCGCCGTCAACGACCTCACCGAGCCCACCGCGCTGGCCCGGCTGCTCGCCTTCGACAGCACGGCCGGCCGCCTGGGCCGCCCGGTGAGCGTCGAGGGGGACACGCTCGTCGTGGACGGCCGGCGCATCAAGGTGCTGGCCGAGCGCGACCCGGCGAACCTGCCGTGGGCCGAGCTCGGCGTCGATCTGGTCCTGGAGGCGACCGGCCGCTTCACCTCCGCCAAGGCGGCGCGCGCCCATCTGGACGCGGGTGCGAAGAAGGTGCTGGTCGGCGCCCCGTCGGACGGCGCCGACGTGACGCTGGCGTACGGCGTGAACACCGACGCCTATGACGCGGAGCTGCACACCATCGTCTCGAACGCCTCGTGCACCACCAACGCCCTGGCGCCGCTGGCCGCCGTACTGGACGAACTGGCCGGTATCGAGCACGGGTTCATGACGACGGTGCACGCCTACACCCAGGAGCAGAACCTCCAGGACGGCCCGCACCGCGATCCGCGCCGGGCCCGCGCCGCGGGGGTCAACATCGTGCCGACGACGACGGGTGCGGCCAAGGCGATCGGCCTGGTGCTGCCCGGCCTGGACGGCAAGCTGTCCGGCGACTCCATCCGGGTGCCGGTGCCGGTCGGCTCGATCGTCGAGCTGAACACGACCGTCTCCCGTGACGTGACGCGCGAGGAGGTGCTGGAGGCTTACCGGGAGGCCGCGCAGGGCAAGTTGGCCGGGATCCTCGAGTACTCCGAGGACCCGCTGGTGTCGTCCGACATCACCGGCAACCCTGCCTCCTCGATCTTCGACTCCGAGCTCACCCGGGTCGACGGGCGCCATGTCAAGGTGGTCGCCTGGTACGACAACGAGTGGGGCTTCTCCAACCGCGTCATCGACACCCTGGAGCTGCTCGCCGGCCGCTGACGCCGGCCGCCGCACCACCGACTCCCCGTCCGGGCCTGCCCCGGCGGGGAGTTCGGCTTTTCCGATGAGATCGTCCGGAATCATCCCCGAGGGTCGCAGAAGCGCGACTTTCCCCGCTTGCACGTCAATCACCCAACAGGCACAGCATCTTGACGGATCGTCATAAGTTCTCATGGTGATAGGATCACCGCGCACTTGCGGAGTGCGGTCTAAAGGCGCACCGCTGGTTCACCCCCGCATTGACGGAGATTCAACCATCTGACCGTCAGTCGCCTGAAGAGAGTCTTATGACGTACATACAGAACCCACTGGTGTGGGCTCTCCTCGTCACCACCTCCGTCGCGGTCGCCGCCTTTGTTCGTCAGCGCAGAGCGGCCACATCACTGCGGCAGGACGTCGACGGGCTCAGGGCTCATTATGCGGAGCTGGAGAGCGACTACGCGAAATCCGTCCAAGCAGCTCAGGAAGAGGCCGAGGAAGCCACGCGGACGGTTCTGAAGTCCGCGATGCGAACGCTTCAGGGTCTCGCCGCGGAACAGCAACTCGTCATCTCCGGACTGCAGAAGAAGTACGGCGAGTCGACGATTCTGCACGACCTCCTGGAAATCGACCACACGAATTCACAGTTCGGCCGCCGCGCCCAGTCCATTGCGGTGCTGTGCGACGGATGGCTGGGCCGGCAGCGCGAAGTCGCGTCGGTTTACGACGTGGTGCGCAGCGCCCAGGGCAGGATCCGCCACTACCGGCGGGTGGAAATCCTGTCGCAGGTGGACTTCGCCATCACCAGCCGCGCCGTGGAACCGGTCGCCCTGGCCCTCGCGGAACTCCTCGACAACGCCACCAGCTATTCCAGCCCGGACACCGTCGTCGAGATCAATATCCGTACCGTGCCCAAGGGCATCTGCATCGTCGTGGACGACGCCGGTGTCGGCATGAACGACGAGGAGCGTGCCCGCGCCACCAGGCTCCTGTCGACCGAGCGCGTCTCGGGTGTCTCCGGACTCGGCAATCCGCCGCAGTTCGGCTTCGCGGTGGTCGGTGTCCTCGCCGAACGCTTCGGCTTCGAGGTCTCGGTGGACTCCAGCTCGCCCTACGGCGGTGTGCGCGCCGTCCTCCTCCTCCCCCACGATCTGCTCACCAGCATGCCGGAGAAGCGCACCCCGGCGCCGGGCGCCACCGCCGCCTCCGGGCTGCCGCGCAGTGGCCCCGAGCCCGCGCAGACCGTCGCCTCGACGGCCGACGGGCTGCCCAAGCGGCGCCGCAAGCGGCCGATGGCCATCGTCCCGGGCAGCACGCCCGCTTCCCCCGCCCCGGCTCGGTCCAGCGCCGAGACGGCGGCGATCATGGGTGCGTTCCAGCGAGGCACGCAGTCCGGTCGCAGCGCGAGCCCGGAGGCGGACCCCGCGGCACAGTCGAACGGCACAGCTGGTGCAGGCACTGAAGGACATGAGGTCTCGTGAACGACGATCTGGCATGGATGCTCGACAGCGCCCTGGAGATTCCCGGGGCCCTGCACGCGGTCCTGATATCCGCCGACGGTCTGTTGATGGCCCGTACGAAGGACTTCGACAAGGACAACGCGGACCGGGTGGCCGCCGCGATGAGCGGTGTGCAGTCGCTCAGCCGGTCGCTGGGTTTCTTCTGCGAGGGCGACAACCAGCAGTGGCGGCAGACGCTGGTGGAGTTCGACGGCGGCTGGGTGTTCCTGATATCCGCCGGACAGGGCGCCTACCTGGGTGTCTCGGCCACCCCTGACGTCGACATGGCCGACATCACCTTCCGGATGCAGCAGCTGGTGGGCCAGTTGGGCAAGGCGCTGATGACGCCGCCCCGCGAGAACCTCGGCGCCTCGTCATGACCGGCGCCGACGAGTGGGAGCAGGAGTCCGCCGAGCTCGTACGGCCGTATGTGATCACCCGTGGCCGGGGTTTACCGGACGAGGCCCAGCTGTCGCTGATCACCCTGGTCACGGCGGCCGAGGACCACCAGCAGCGGCCGACCCGGCTCTCCCCCGAGGAACAGCACCTGCTGGACATCTGCTCCGCCGGCTATCTCTCGGTCGCCGAGATCGCGGGGCACACCCGGCTCCCGCTGGGGGTCGTGAAGATCGTGCTGTCCGCGCTCGTCGAAGGCGGCTATCTCATCACCCGCCCGCCCGTGGAGCGCGCGCCCCTGGCCGACGTGGAGATCCTGGAGGAGGTGCTGCATGGTCTCAGGGCAAAGTTTGGATGAGCGGGCCTACGTCCGCGGCGGCGAGCATCAGACGGCGGTGAAGATCCTCGTCGTCGGGCATTTCGCGGTGGGCAAGACCACGTTCATCGGATCCATCTCGGAGATCGTCCCGCTCACCACCGAGGAGACGATGACCCGGGCCGCCGAGGCCGTCGACGACCTCAAGGGGGTCTCCGGCAAGACCACCACCACGGTCGCCATGGACTTCGGGCGCCTCACCATCAGCGACCGGGTCGTGCTGTACCTGTTCGGCACGCCCGGTCAGCAGCGCTTCGTGCAGATGTGGGAGGACATGGCCCGCGGCGCCCTCGGGGCGCTGGTGCTGGTCGATCCCGAGCGGCTTGCGGACTCCTTCCCGGTGATCGACCTGATCGAGAGCTACGGCCTCGAATACGCCATCGCCGTCAACCACTTCGACCAATCGCCCCTGCGTGAGGAGCGCGCCCTGCGCGAAGCACTGGACCTGCTCGACGACACCCCCGTCGTCACCTGCGACGCGCGCGACGAGAAGTCGTCGGCCCAAGCACTGATCACCCTGGTCCGCTATCTGCTGGACCGCGCCTCCTAGGAGCCAGGACATGGACGACCGTTCCCCCGCCCCCGCACCCCCGCCCGGCTGCCCGGCGCACGGCTCCGGCGGCCGAGTGCCCCTGTACGGGCCGGAGTTCGCGGCCGATCCGCAGTCGTACTACGCGTATCTGCGTCACTACGGGCCCGCCGCGCCCGTGGAGCTCGCGCCGGGGGTGGAGGCGACCCTGGTCACCGACTACACCGCCGCACTCCAGCTCCTCCAGGACTCGGGGTCGTTCCGCAAGGACTCGCGGCGCTGGCGGGACCTCGCCGACGGCAAGATCCCCGCCGACAGCCCGGTCGGCCCGCTGCTCGCCTACCGCCCCAACTGCCTGTTCAGCGACGGCGCCGAGCATCTGAGGCTGCGTCAGGCGGTCACCGACAGCCTGGCCCGCGTGGACGCGCGCCGGCTGACCCGCACCACGGAGCGGGCGGCCGCCTACCTCATCGCCCAGTTCAGCGGCCGCGGTTCGGCCGATCTGCTGAGCGACTACGCCAAGCAGCTGCCCCTGTTCGTCTTCAACGACCTCTTCGGCTGCCCGGCCGACGTCGGCGACCGGGTCCTGTTCGGTATCTCCGGCATGTTCGACGGCGTCAACGCGGAGAAGGCGACCGCGGTCCTGCTCCAGGCGGTGAGCGATCTCATCGCGCTCAAGCGGTCGCGGCCCGGCGACGACATCACCTCATGGCTGATGCGGCACGAGGCACGGCTCACGGACGAGGAGATGGTCCACCAGCTCGCCCTGCTGCTGGGCGCGGGCGCCGAACCGCTGCGCAACCTGCTCGGCAACACCTTGCACCGGCTGCTCACCCACGACCGGTACGCCCACGGGGGCGGGCTGATCGAGGAGGCCGTCGACGACACGCTGTGGGAGAACCCGCCGATCTCCAACTACGCGGCCCACTACCCCGCCTCCGACATGGAGTTCGCCGGTCAGAAGCTGGCGGCGGGCGATCTGGTCCTGGTGAGCTTCGCGGCCGCCAACACCGGCCCCGCCCTGACGTCCGCGCGCCAGGCCGGGAGCAACCGCGCCCACCTCGCCTGGAGCGCGGGACCGCACGCGTGCCCCTCCAAGGAGACCGCCCGGCACGTCACCGTCATGGCGGTCGAGCATCTGCTCAACCGGCTGCCCGACGTCGAACTCGCCGTGCCCGAGGACAGCCTGACGTGGCGTCCGGGCCCCTTCAACCGGGCGCTGGTCACCCTGCCGGCCCGCTTCACCCCCGTGGAGCCGGTGCGCGGGTCCGCCACCGTCCGGGCGACGGCGGACGAGACCGCTCAGCCCAAGGCCGGCGACCCGGCCCCGCGCCGCACAGGACTGTGGAGCAAGTTCCTCAACTGGCTGGCGGAGTGATTCACACGACACTCACCAGTCCCACACGACCGCATGAAGCACGAATCGGAAGGGTAACGATCGCTTCCGTATCGATTCCCGGTCGAAGGACGGTTCGTGTCTCGCATATCTGTCGGATCAGCGCGACTTCGCCCCCGCAGACCGCGGCGGCGTACGGACTGCCGTAGCGCGAGAAGTCAACTTCACAGACAGCAGGGGAAGATACCCGCCCGCATCGGCGGGTATCTTCTTGCGCGCCCGGCCCCCGCCCGCCCCGCCGCGCACCACGGCGACCGCCGGGGGTGCCGATGAGGAAGGGCCGCACCTCCCTGGCAGTGCCGGCGCTCGGCTGCTTCACCGCCCGCCAGCTCGTGCGGCTGTGCGACGTCGCCGGACTGCCCCCCGAGGACTCCGCGACCTACGCGGACGTCCTGCTCCACACCCTGGGCCCGATGGCCTCCCGGCCGCTCCACGAGCCGCCGCCCTGCCGCACGTTCCTCTCCGACGACCACACCCCGGTCGAGTACTCCTTCGCCTTCCACACGGGTGCCGCACCGATGCTGCGGGTGCTGCTGGAGCCGGGCTGGGCCGCGGACACGCTGGCCGAGAACGGCCGCGCGGGCCTGCGGGCCGTCCGTGACATGGCCCGGACCTGGCGCTTCGCCACCGACCGGCTCGACGAGCTGGAGGACCTGTTCTTCCCCGAGGACCCCGAGGGTCCGCTGGCGCTGTGGTGCGCGCTGGAGCTCTGCCCCGGCGGAGTGCCCAAGGTGAAGGTCTATCTGAACCCGGCGGCGTCCGGGGCCGAGCGCTCCCACGCGACCGTGCGGGAGGCGATGCGCCGGCTCGGCCACGGCGAGGCGTTCGCGGCCCTGCCGCCCGCGGACGGCTTTCCCTTCCTCGCGCTGGACCTCGGCGACTGGGAGACACCTCGGGTGAAGGTCTATCTGCGGCACGACGGACTCTCCGCGGCCGAGGCGCCCGGCCTGTCCCGGATGCCGGCCGGACCCGAACCCGAGACGGTCACGGAGTTCTTCCGCACGGCGGCCGGGCTCGACGGCACAGGGACGGACGACGCCGTCCCGCTCACCGGCCGCCCCGTGCTCACCTGCCACGCCTTCACCGAGTCCACGGCCGGTCTGCCCAGCGGCTTCACCCTGCACATCCCGGTCCGGGACTACGCCCGGCACGACGGCGAGTCCCTGGAACGGGCCGCGACCGCGCTCTACCGGATCGGCGTGGACCCCGCGGCGCTCCTCGGGTCGCTGTCCGCGGTCACCGCACGGCTGCCGGAGGAGGGCGTGGGACTCATCGCGTATCTGGCACTCGTCCACCAGCAGGGCTGCCCGCCTCGGGTGACGGTCTACATCTCCTCCGAGGCGTACGCGGTACGGCCGCCGGTGCGGGTGCCGGTCCGAGGGGCCGTGCCGGTGTACTGATCCGGCCTTGCGGGGCCCTGGGCCACGGGTGCGGTCAGCGTCGCCCGCACCCCGCACGGCCGGGCGTCGCGCTCACCCGTCCTCGCCGAGCTGCCGCAGATACGGCACGACGTCGACCTGGAGGGAGGAGCCCTCGCTGATCCCGTACCGTTCGGCGACACCGCCGAGATGGGCGTCGATCTCCGCCCGCATGACCTGCCGGGACGGAAGGCTCACCTCACCGGCGACGATCCTGGCCAGCCAGTCGCTCTGCGCCTCCACGAGCCGGGTGATCGTCCCCACCGGCCGGACCAGGCCGATGAAGTACAAGCCGGGCAGCTCGGGCGCCACCACCCGCTTGTACAGTTCGACCGCGCCATGCGGCCCGGTCGGCCAGCCGGCCGGCAGGAACGGGAACGCCATGCGGTAACCGGTGCAGTAGACGATCGCGTCGGCCTCCTCACGGCTCCCGTCGGTGAAGCGGACCTCGTTGCCGGAGAGGCTGCCGATCGCGGGCCGGGGGATCACGGCGCCGTGGCGTATCCGGCTCAGGATCTCGTCGGAGATGGTCACGGCCGAGGCGAAGACCGGATGGTCGGGCTCGGGCAGGCCGTAGTCGGCCAGCCTGCCCCGCGCGACCAGCAGCGCCTGCTCCACGAACCGGCGCTGTTCCGCCAGCGTCATCCGCGTCCACCACGGGGCGTTGGCGATCTGGTCCAGCGTCAGGCCGAAGAGTTGCTTGGGCACGATGTGCAGCCCCCGGCGCACCGACAGCACGGTCCGTGCGGCGTGCCGGGACAGATCGGCCGCGATGTCCACGGCCGAGGCGCCGAGTCCTACGACGACCACGCGCTGTCCGTCGAAGTCCCGGCCGTCGTGGTAGTCGAGGGCGTGCAGGATCTTGCCGCCGAACGAGTCGGCGCCGGGGGGCGGTTCGGGCATGTTCGGCTCGCTGTTGTGGCCCGAGGCGACGACGACATGGGCGAACCGCCGTACCGTCTCGGCCCCGTCGGCGTCGCGGCTCACCACCTTCCAGAGGCCGTCGGCCTCCTGGCGCACCGACAGCACCTCGGTGCTCAGCTCGATCCGGTCGTACAGCCCGGACCGTTCGGCGAAGGACCGCAGATACGCGGCCATGTCGCTGTGCCGGGGGTAGAGGGGGAGGGAGTCCGGCATGGGGAACCCGGTGTAACCGGTCAGTTCCTTGGCCGAGTTGAGGTGCAGGGCCAGATATCCCGGACCGCGCTCCCCCGCCTGCGGCCGGCGCCAGATACCGCCCACGTCCGGGTCCTTCTCCAGGCACACGAAGTCGATACCGCGTGCCCGCAGGGACCGCATGACGGCCAGTCCGGACAGACCGGCACCGATCACGCACACGTTCACCGATTCCCCCACAAGTGTCATGGCCAGCAGGGGACATCCCTTCCCGACCGTCACCTCACTCACACGGTGATCTGGAACACCAGAGTCCGGCCGGCTGTCCGCGCGGGGTCGGCTCGGGAGCGGGGGCGGCTCGCCACGGGGTTGGGGTCAGCTCGCCACGGGGTTGGGGTCAGCTCGCCACCGGGTTGGGGTCAGCTCGCCACGGGGTTGGGGTCAGCTCGCCACGGGCGTCAGGTCGGCGGCTCCGAAGGAGACGGAGAAGCGCTTGCACCACAGCACCGCGCTGCGGAACTCGCTCAGGTCGGTGCCGGCCGGGACCGTGTAGTTCTGGTTGCCGAGGTTGCCCTTGAGCTTGCCCAGCTGGACCGCTCCGTCGCCGAGCCCCGATTCCACCTCGTCGGCATCGCGGGTGGAGAGGTAGACGCGGACGTCGGGGCCGTCGGAGGTGTCGAGGTCCTCGATCCGCAGCAGCTGGCCGCCGTCGGCGAGTCGGACGGTGCGGGCGGTGCCGCTGGTGTCGTGCTCGTGGGTGACGAAGGTGCCCTGGGCGAGGTCCACGGGGGCCGCGGTCTTCTTCCGCGCCGGCGGCCGCGCGGTGCCGGTCGCCTCCTTGTCACCCTGGTCCACGACGACGGTGGGCAGGGCCTCGTCCACCCGGGTGTCGGTGAACGCCTTCCACGGCTGGAAGAGATACAGCCCGATGGCGACGGCGACGGCCGTCACCAGGGCGGCGGGGACGACGACACGGCGGGACACGCGGGACACCTGGGACCTCCTGCGGAGCGGTACGGGAACGGCCGGCGGTCGGCCGCTCCCCTCGTACGCCCAGCCAACACGCCCGCGTGCCCGCGCGGAAGCGCCGTGCCGTCGCCGTAAGACTCCGGTAATCAGCCGACGAGGTCGGCCACGGTGGGCGCGACCGTCGCGAACAGGTCGCCCACGGTGGTCAGGGCGGCCGTGTGCAGGGCGGCCGCGGGGACGACCGTGCCGTCGGGCGCGGTCAGGGAGCGGGTCGCGCATGCCTCGGCGACCACGGTGGGCCGGTAGCCGTGGAGAAACGCGCCCTGGGCCGTGAAGGTGACGCACATGTGGGTCATGAACCCGGCCAGCACCAGGTCCTGGCCCGCGCCCAGCTCGCGCAGCGTCTTCTCCAGGTCGGTGTCGCGGAAGGCGTCCGGGGACTTCTTGACGACCACCGGCTCGCCGTCGACCGGGGCCACCTCGGCGCAGATGGCGCCGATCTCGGCACGGATGTCGTACGGCGTCCCCGGACCGCCGTCGTTGACGACATGGACGACCCGGGCACCCGCCGCCCGAGCGGCGGCCAGCAGCCCGGCTCCCGCGGCGAGCGCCCGGTCCGCGTTCTCCAGCGCCATCACGCCCGTGCGGTAGGTGTTCTGGTAGTCGATGAGGACGAGGGTGGCGTCGGCGAGCCGGGGCAGCCGGTTGTCGAGGCCGATGACGTCACGCAGGGTCGCGGAAGCGGACATGATGAAGCTCCTTGTGTGCAGGGTGGGTTGAACGGGCACGGCGGGGCCGGGCCCGTGGGATCCGGGGCAGGGCGCGGCGGGGCCGGGCCCGCGGGATGTGGGCAAGGGCGCGGCGGGGGCCGGGCCCCGGCTAGGGAGGTTCGGTGGGTCAGGTGGTGGTGCGGAAGCGGCGGCGGTAGGCGGCCGGGGTCGTGCCGAGCTGTCTGCGCAGCGCGCGGTGGAGGGTCTCGACCGAGCCGAGTCCGCAGGCGGCGGCGACCTCGTCGAGGGGCTGGTCGGTGCTCTCCAGCAGGCGGCGTGCCGCCTCGACCCGCGCCGCCTCGACGTAGGCGGCCGGTGTGGTGCCGGTCTCCTGGCGGAAGACCCGCGCGAAGTGCCGTTCGCTCAGGCACATCCGCGCCGCGAGCGCCGGGGTGGACAGGTCGCCGTCCAGGTGGTCGGCGATGTGCAGGCTCAGCTCGTCGATGTCCCGGCGGGTGGCCGGCGGTCTGCTCAGGGGCACGGAGAACTGGCTCTGTCCGCCCTGGCGCTTGAGGTACATCACCAGTTGCCGGGCGACGGTCAGCGCGACCTCCTCGCCGAGGTCCTCCGCCACGAGGGCCAGCGCGAGGTCCATGCAGGCGCTGATGCCGGCGCCGGTCCACACCGACCCGCAGCGCACGAAGATGGGGTCGGGGTCGACGGTCACCTCCGGGTGCTCGGCGGCCAGTTGGGCGGCGGTCGACCAGTGCGTGGTCGCGGTCTTCCCGGCCAGCAGCCCGGCCGCCGCCAGGACGTGCGCGCCGACGCAGACGGACGCCACCCGGCGGGCCTGCGGCGCGACCCGCTCGACCCAGGCCACCACGTCCTTGTCGATCCGCGCGACCGGTCCGCCGGGCAGCATGTCCACCGCGCCGGGCACCAGCAGGGTGTCCAGCACGCCGTCGACCTCGTCGAAGGTGACGTCGGCGAGCAGCCGGACCCCCGCCGACGTGGTCACCGCCCCGGCCTCGGGCGCCGCGAGCCGCACCTCGTAGCCCGCACGGCCGCCGCTCTCCCGGTTGGCCAGCGCGAACACCTCGGCCGGGCCGGTGACGTCGAGGAGATCGACATCGGGGAAGACGGCGATGACGATGCGGCGGTTCGTGGACATGCGTCCATCGTCGTCGGGGGATCGGGTGACCGCAATGACGGGGTTCTGTCACATCCGGCCATCGTGTCCGGGTGGCGAGGGAGATCGCGGTGGGCTCAGGAGGCCGTGGCCCGGAAACCCGGGAGACGCCGTCCGGCTGCTCACGTAGGGTCGGATCATGACCGTCCTGTACGGCACTCATGTCGTCCTGCGTCCCTCCACCGCCGAGGACGTGCCCGCGCTGGCGGCCATCCGGGCCACACCGCAGGTGCGGGCGCGCTGGCGCGGCGGGGACGACCTGGCCGCGGAGACGGCCGCCGACCTGGCGGATCCGGACACGCACTGTCTGACGGTCGAGTCCGGGGATCGGATCGTCGGCATGATCCAGTGGTACGCCGAGGAGGAGCCGGACTACCGGCACGCCGGCATCGACCTCTTCCTCGATCCCGCCGTCCACGGCAGGGGCCTGGGCACCGACGCCGTCCGCACCCTGGCGGCGCATCTCGTGGACGACCACGGCTACCACCGTCTGATCATCGATCCGGCCGCCGACAACGCGCCCGCCATCCGCTGCTACACCAAGGTCGGCTTCCGGCCCGTCGGCGTCATGCGGCAGTACGAGCGCGGCGAGGACGGCACCTGGCACGACGGCCTGCTGATGGACCTGCTGGCCGCCGAACTCGTGCGCTGAGCCGGGGACTTCGTCACGCCGCCTTCCGGCGTCCGAGCAGCAGCAGGTAGGGCACGTCCATGACGAGGCGTCCGTCGTCGGCGAGGTTGTGCGTGCGGAACAGGTCGGTGAGGTCGGCGCGCGCCCGGTCCCAGCGGCCGGCGTCCCGCAGCGCGGTGCGGTAGGTGCGCAGGGGGCCGGGCTTGTTCTCGAAGGCGGAGACGGCGTCGGCCAGGGAGGGGTAGGTGACGCGGACGGTCCGCACCTGGCTGCGCAGGTCGAGGGGGAGCGGCGCGAACCACTCGTCCAGGTGGGCGGGGACGCCCCAGCGGGTGGGCGGCGCGGCGGCGGGCGGCCGGTCCAGGTGTCGGAGGACGGTCGGGGCGATCCGGCCGAGCACGCCGTCGGGAGTCCAGGAGGCGACGGCCAGCAGACCGCCGGGACGGCAGACCCGTACCAGTTCGGCGGCGGCGCGGGGCGCGTCGGGCGCGAACATGACGCCGAAGGTGGACAGGACGATGTCGAAGGCGTCCGCCGGGAACGGCAGGTCCAGCGCGTCTCCGGCGACGAATCGGGCGGCGGAACCGTGTCCGTCCCGCCGGGCGCGTGCGGCCGCGATCCGCAGCAGGGCGGGCTCACGGTCCAGGCCCACGACGTCCGCGCCCGCGCGGGCCGCGGCGAGCGCCGCGGGGCCGGTCCCCGTGCCCACGTCCAGCACGCGCGCACCGGTCGTCGCAAGTCCCGGTCCCGCAAGCCGGGCGAGGGCCACCGCGGTCACGTCGTCCGCCGCGTGCGCCCAGGCGTCCCCGGCCGCGGCGTAGTCGCCGCCGCGCCATCCCCCGCTCGGGCCGGCTGCCCCGCCACCCGCTCTCACTGTAGTCACACTACGATGACATCACTGTAGTCTCACTACAGTCAATGCCCTTCGGACACCGAGGAGACGCCCCCGTGACCGCACCCCTGACCCGCGCCGAGAAGACCCGCCGCACCCGGCAGCGGATGCTGGAGGCGGCGGCGCGCCTCTTCAGGGAGCGGGGGTGGGCGGGCACCACCGTGGAGGACATCGCGCGCACCGCCGACGTCGGCGTGCAGACGGTCTACTTCACGTTCGGCACCAAGCGCGCCGTGCTCAAGGAGGTGCTGGACACCGCGATCGCCGGGGACGGGGATCCGGTCGCCACCCTGGACCGCCCCTGGGCACGCGCGGTGCTCGCCGAGCCCGACCCGGCCGCCCAGCTCGCCCGCCAGGCCGCCGGCGCGCGGCGCATCCTGCGGCGTGCGGCACCGATCCTGGAGGTCGTCCGCACGGCCGCGGGCTCCGAGCCCGAACTGGCCGAGCTCTGGCGGACCAACCTGGAGCAGCGGCACGCCGTACAACTGCGCTTCACCGAGGCGCTGACGACCAAGACGGGCGGCGCCCTGCGCGACGGCCACGACGCCCGCTCGGCCGCCGACATCGCCCTGGCCGTCCTCGGCCCCGAGACCTACGGCCTGCTCGTCACCGCCCGCGGCTGGACCCCGTCCCGCTGGGAGCACTGGGCCGCGGACTCCCTCGTACGTCAGCTCCTGCCCTGACCGACAGGACAGTCCCCGGTCAGGTGCTAGAGCCCCAGCCCCAGCATGGCCACCTCCAGGGGCAGCGCCGGACGCTCGGGCAGCGGCTGGGGCTCCTCGCCGCGGCCGGTGTGCGTGGGCGGCACCACACGCAGGGCCCGTATGCCGTCCGCGGCCCACGGGGCATCCGTCGCCGGCAGCGACAGCGTCATCCGCCGCCCGTCGGCCATGGTGGCCTCCAGCCGGTCCGCTCCCTGGTCGCGCATCTGGGCTCCCCTCGCCGTCCCCGCACCGCGTCTGTCCACTCTCCCCCTGAGGGACGTCCCAAGGTCCCCGGAAGTTCCCGGACTTCGCCCGTAGGAAGATTCCTCCCATCCAGGCCCGCGGCGCGCCCCTGGTCCGTACCAACCCCTTGCCCTCCCCTCCCCCACCGCGCAAGCTCCCCCCATGGAGCTGGAGTTGCGGCATCTGAGGACCATCCGGACGATCGCGGAGGCGGGGAGTCTGACGCGGGCGGCGTCGGTGCTGGGGCTCGCGCAACCCGCGTTGAGTGCGCAGCTCAAGCGGATCGAGCGGGCGTTGGGCGGGGCGCTGTTCGAGCGCGGGCGCCACGGGGTGCGGGCGACCGCGCTGGGGGAGCTGGTGCTGGAGCGGACGCGGATCGTGCTGCCGGCGGTGAGCGAACTGCAGCGCGAGGCCGCGCGGTTCGCCCGGAGCCGACGGGCGGCGGAGCGGCTGCGGCTCGGCGGCACGCACGGACCCCTGCTCGGCGCGCTGGTGGACCGCCTCGTGGACGCCGCCCCCGAGGCCACGGTGACCACCTGCGCCTCCTGGTCGGAGCGGGAGCTGGCGGAGCTGCTGTCCGAGGGCCGCCTGGACTTCGCGCTCGCCGGCACCTGCGGTACCGCTCCCCCACCGGGCACCGCGCAGCTGGTGTGGCAGGAGATCGCCGTGGACCCGGTGTTCGTCATGCTCGCCGACGGCCACCGACTGGCCCGCGATCCCGGCGAGTTGGACCTGGCCGCACTGGCGGACGAGGAGTGGGCCTGCGTCCCCGGCGACGGCTGCTTCGCCGACTGCTTCACCGCGGCCTGCGCCCGCGCCGGGTTCAGCCCGCGTCGTATGTACGAGACGGACACCGCGTCCTGTGTGCATCTGGTGCAGGTGGGCCGTGCGGTGGGCCTGTGCCGGGCGACCTTTCCGCCGACGCCCGGTGTCACCACCCGCCCCCTCGCCGGTACGCCGCTGGTCTGGCGGCATCTGCTGGGCTGGCATCCGGCCGCCCAACGGCCCGATCTGGCCGCGACGGTGCTGGCCGAGGCGCGCGGTGCGCACGCGGGCGCGGCGGCGCGCAGCGGGAGTTACGCGCACTGGCTCGCGCTCCACGGGGAGGAGCCGGGGTTTCCATAACACCGGGGCAGGGGGTCGGCTGAGGTCTTATCCGGGACGGCGCCGCGTCCCTACGGTTTCGGCACCCCATCCGATTCCGAGGAGACCTCCCCATGCTCCGACGACATGTCCGACGACCGGCCGGTGCCGCCGAATCCGCGAGAGCCGCCCGAGCGGCACGAGCGGCACGGGCGGCCTGTGCGGCGGCGTCCGTGCTGCTCGTGGCCGGGCTCAGCGGCACCGCGAGCGCGGGCGCCGCTCCCGCCGCCGCGCCTTCGGCCGCCGCCTCCCTGCGCACCGCCGAGGCCCCGCCCGCACTGCTGCGCGCGATGCAGCGAGACCTGGGCCTGGACCGGGACCAGGCGGAGCGGCGGCTGGTGAACGAGGCCGAGGCGGGGGCCGCGGCGGGCCGGCTGCGGGCCGCGCTCGGCGCGGACTTCGCCGGCGCCTGGGTGCGCGGCCCCGAGTCGGCGACGCTGACCGTGGCGACGACCGACCCCGCCGACGTGGCCGCCATAGAGGCACGCGGGGCGCACGCGGTCGTCGTGCGCCACTCCCTCGCCGACCTGGACGCGGCCAAGGCGCGCCTGGACCGTGCCGCCGCCCGCGTCGGCACCGCCGACACCCCGGTCTGGTACGTCGACGTCCGCACCAACTCCCTTGTGGTGCAGGCGGTCCGGGCCGGGGCCGCGCGTTCCCTGCTGGCGGCGGCCGGCGTGGAGGCCCGCGTGGAGGTGTCGGCCGAGCGGCCCCGTCCGCTGTACGACCTGCGGGGCGGTGACGCGTACTACATCAACAACAGCGGGCGCTGCTCGATCGGCTTCCCGGTGACCCGCGGCACCCAGCAGGGCTTCGCGACGGCCGGTCACTGCGGCCGCGCGGGCAGCAGCACCACCGGCTCCAACCGGGTGGCGCAGGGCACCTTCCAGGCGTCGGTCTTCCCGGGCAACGACATGGCGTGGGTGGCCACCAACAGCAACTGGACGGCGACGCCGAACGTCAACGGCTCCTCCGTGCAGGTCGCCGGGTCCACCCAGGCCGCGGTCGGGGCCTCCGTCTGCCGCTCCGGCTCCACCACGGGCTGGCACTGCGGGACCATCCAGCAGCACAACACCAGCGTGACCTACCCCGAGGGCACGATCAGCGGGGTCACCCGGACGTCCGTGTGCGCCGAGCCGGGCGACTCGGGCGGCTCGTACATCTCCGGCAGCCAGGCGCAGGGCGTCACCTCGGGCGGCTCGGGCAACTGCCGGTCCGGCGGGACGACGTTCTTCCAGCCGATCAACCCGATCCTCCAGGCGTACGGGCTCACCCTGAAGACCGCCGGCAGCGGCCCCGGCGATCCGGGCGACCCCGGTGAGCCGGGCGGCACCTGGGCGGCGGGCACTGTCTACCAGGCGGGCGCCACCGTGACGTACGGCGGCGCCGGCTACCGCTGCCTGCAGACGCACCAGGCCCAGCAGGGCTGGGAGCCGCCGAACGTACCGGCGCTGTGGCAGCGTCTGTGACACGGGCGTGAACAGGGGCGGCTCGGCCCTCGTGGTGCCGAGCCGCCCCTGCGGCGTCCCGCGTGATCAGTCCGTGCCGGACTCGATCGCCGCGCGGTCCAGCGCCTCGTCCTCCTCGGAGACCTCGCCGCGGGAGGCGATGGCCTCGGCGCCGCCCTCCGGCATGGCGCCGATCAGACCGGTGGCGGCCGCCTGCGCCGCGCCGACGGCGGGACCGGCGGCCCCGATCAGGCCGAGCCCGGCGTACTGCTCCAGGCGGGCGCGCGAGTCGGCGATGTCGAGGTTGCGCATGGTGAGCTGGCCGATGCGGTCCGAGGGGCCGAAGGCGGAGTCCTCGGTGCGCTCCATCGACAGCTTGTCGGGGTGGTAGCTGAACGCCGGGCCCGTGGTGTCGAGGATCGAGTAGTCCTCGCCGCGCCGCAGCCGCAGGGTCACCTCGCCGGTGACGGCCGCGCCGACCCAGCGCTGGAGGGACTCGCGGATCATCAGCGCCTGCGGGTCCAGCCAGCGGCCCTCGTACATCAGGCGGCCCAGGCGGCGGCCCTCGATGTGGTACTGGGCGAGGGTGTCCTCGTTGTGGATGGCGTTGACCAGCCGCTCGTAGGCGGCGTGCAGCAGGGCCATGCCCGGGGCCTCGTAGATGCCGCGGCTCTTGGCCTCGATGATCCGGTTCTCGATCTGGTCGGACATGCCCAGTCCATGCCGGCCGCCGATGGCGTTGGCCTCCAGGACCAGGTCGACGGCGGAGTGGAACTCCTTGCCGTTGATGGTGACCGGGCGGCCCTGCTCGAAGCCGATCGTCACGTCCTCGGTGGCGATCTCCACGTCCGGGTCCCAGAACCGTACGCCCATGATCGGCTGGACGGTCTCGATGCCGGTGTCCAGGTGCTCCAGGGTCTTGGCCTCGTGGGTGGCGCCCCAGATGTTGGCGTCGGTGGAGTACGCCTTCTCCGGGCTGTCGCGGTAGGGGAGGTCGTGGGCGAGCAGCCACTCCGACATCTCCTTGCGGCCGCCCAGCTCACTCACGAAGGTCGCGTCCAGCCAGGGCTTGTAGATCCGCAGATGCGGGTTGGCGAGCAGACCGTAGCGGTAGAACCGCTCGATGTCGTTGCCCTTGTAGGTGGAGCCGTCGCCCCAGATCTGCACGTCGTCCTCGAGCATCGCCCGCACCAGCAGGGTGCCGGTGACGGCCCGGCCGAGCGGCGTGGTGTTGAAGTACGCCCGTCCGCCCGAGCGGATGTGGAACGCGCCGCAGGCCAGCGCGGCCAGGCCCTCCTCGACGAGCGCCGCGCGGCAGTCGACCAGGCGCGCGATCTCGGCGCCGTAGGTCTTCGCACGGCCCGGCACCGAGGCGATGTCGGGTTCGTCGTACTGGCCGATGTCGGCGGTGTAGGTGCACGGGACGGCACCCTTGTCGCGCATCCACGCGACGGCGACCGAGGTGTCGAGGCCGCCGGAGAAGGCGATACCGACGCGCTCGCCGGCCGGAAGGGAAGTGAGGACCTTGGACATAGGAAGAGTATGCATCAGCCTGCATGGTCATGCAACCGAGGTCCGCCCGGTCCCGTACCGGTCGCGTCACCGCCCTGTCGACGCGCGGGAACGGCCACCGCTTCTTACGATCACAAAGTGGCCCATACCTTCGAAGAGCTGGTCGAGAAGCAGCGCGCCGCCGACGAGGCGCACGCGCGCGTGGAGGAGCTGCGCGACCGCTACGGGCCGCCCGCGCAGGAGGCGTGGCCCGCGCACCAGACCGACCTGTACGAGACCGCCTGGCGCGCCTGGCGCGAGCTGGCCCGCGACGTCCAGCAGGCGGTCACCGAGTACGCGAAGGAACAGGGCACCGCGCGCAACCAGGTCGAGGCGGACGTGAAGAAGGCCGTACGCCACCCTGAGGCGGGGGCCGGGGGGTAGGGACGCGGGCGGCGGCCAGGGACGGGCCGCGCGCCTGGTCCGTGAGGCTCACCGCCCTGAATACTGGCCCTCATGGCCTTCATCGTCTTCCTGACCCTGCCCGGCCTGGTGATCCTGCTGACCGCCGTGGCCTTCGCGGACCAGCTGCTGCTGCGCGCCGGGCGGGCGGGGCTGCTGCCCTGGCGGCACAGCGGGAGCACCGGTCAGATATCGGCGACCGGCTTCGAGCAGCTGCACGCCACCCTCTCGCCGGGGAAGCAGCACGAGCTCAAGGAGCGGCAGTCCTCCCTGATGCTGCGCGACGACGAGGAGGACGGCGCGCCTCCGCACCGCACGAGCGTCGACCTCGACCGGGGGACGGCGGTGGTGCGCCTGACCGGCGCCGGCCGAGGGGCGCGCCCTACTCGCTGAGCCCCACCACCGCCCAGCCCCGGCGGGCGGCCTCGGTGACGACGGTCCCCCAGCCCGCCAGCAGCTCGCGGTAGGCGGCGAAGTCGCCCACCCAGCCGTCGGGGCCGGCCGCGTGGGCGGTGAAGGGACCTTCGAGACCGTCGAGGGCGGGCCGGGCCCGCCGCCAGGTCGCGGCCAGCTCGCGCACGCCGTCCGGGGAGCGGGCGAGCAGCAGACCGTGGAGGGAGGGATCGTCGCCGAAGACCTCGGGATCGGTGTGCGTCGCCTCGCCGTCCGGCCCGGCCCAGATCAACCCGGCCAGCAGGGCGTCCAGGTCGGACCGCACAGGGGCGTCGACGTGGCCGCGCAGGGACTCCCACCGGTGCCCGGCCCAGAAGTGCGGCTTGAACGAGCCGCAGGTGTGCCGGAACTCGTACACCGCGAACCGCTCGCCGCCGGCGCCCCGCGGCCGCACCCAGCCCGCGTCGACCACCGGCGCGTCCGGGTCCCACAGCCCGGTCGCGTCGTCGTACCAGGCGTCCCGCAGCCGCTCCAGGCGCTCGCGGACCGGTATCGCGCCCAGCCAGGCCCAGTCGGCGATCAGCACGGTGATGTCCAGCCCCATGGCCGACGACGATAACGACCCGCCCGTTCAGCCCGTGATCAGAGCGCCGTCCGCCGTCACCGCGAGGTGGGCCTGGGGTCCGCCCGGCGCGCAGTGGCGGCCGTTGGCGTAGGTGGCGCGCGGGGTGAGGGTCGTCCGGCGTTCCAGGACCGTGCCGCCCTCGGCGTCCGTCAGCCGCAGCGTGACCCGGACCGGGCGGCCCGGCAGGTCGTCCACCGCCGTGAACCCGGGCCAGGGCCGCACCTGCGGGGCGAGCTCGCGCGGACGGGGAACGCCCCGGCGGCACACGGCGTCCCAGCACACCGTGAGGGAGGACGCGGTCGCCCCGGCCGACAGCTCGGGGGCGACCTCGACGCTGATCCCTGCGGGCGAGTAGATCATCGTGCAGGGGCGGGTGCCGTCCCCGAGGATCCCGCACGCGGTCTGCGCCGCCAGGGCGGTGACGGCGAGCACCCGCACGACGGTCCGTCTCACCGCGCCTCCCCTGCTGCCCCTCACGGTCTCGATCATGGGGTCCGATCGTCGCACACCGCCGAACGCGCCGTTCCGCCTGCCCAGTTCGTCCGGCACGAGCACCGCTGCGCCTGGCCCGAGGACACCTGCGCACGGCCGGGGGACGCGGAGGCCACCGGCACCAGCGTTTGCCGTACCGGCAAATCCGCTGCCGCCGATCCGGCAGACGGGCCGAGCATGGGCGGCAGTTGGCAGCGAACGGAAGGCGACCTACGTGACCACGACATCCCTGGCGGCGGAACCCGCACTGAGCGCGCGCCGGCGTTGGACGGTCCTCGCCGTCTGCGCGCTGAGCCTGTTCCTGATCGGCCTGGACACCACCATCGTCAACGTCGGCCTGCCGGTGATCGGCGAAGGGCTGGGCACCGGAACACGCGGACTGGAGTGGGTGGTCGACTCCTACACCGTCGTCCTCGCCGCCTTCCTGATCGTCTCCGGCGCGCTCGCGGACCGCTTCGGGCGGCGGCGGGTGTTCCGGGGCGGGCTGGTCCTCTTCGGCGCGGCCTCCCTGGTCTGTGCGCTGGCGCCGTCGCTGGAGGCGCTGGTCGCGGCGCGGGCCGTGCAGGGGCTCGGGGCGTCGATGCTGAGCCCGGTGGCGCTGGCGATCGTGGTGAGCGCGATGCCCGACCCACGGGAGCGGGCGCAGGCGATCGGCATCTGGGCCTCGGTGTTCGGCCTCAGCATGGCCGCCGGGCCGGTCACCGGCGGGGCGCTGATCGCGGCGTTCGGCTGGCGGTCGGTGTTCTGGATCAACCTGCCGGTCGTCGCCGCCGCGCTGGTGCTGGTCGCCGTGTTCGTGCCGGAGTCGTACGGGCAGCGGGCCCGGCGTCTCGACCTGCCCGGCCAGTCGCTGCTCACGCTCACGCTGGGTCTGCTGGTCGGCGTTCTCATCGAGGGCCCCCGGATCGGCTGGACCGCGCCCGCGGCGGTGGCCTGCTATGCGCTGATCGCCCTGGCGACGGCCGCGTTCGTCCGGGTGGAACTGCGCCGCGACGATCCGCTGATGGACCTCGGGCTCTTCCGGCGGCCGGTGTTCGCGACGGCGGTCCTCGGTGCCGTGGCGGTGTTCGCCGCCCTCACCACCACGCTGCTGCTCACCACGCTCTACCTCCAGCACGCGCGCGGCTGGACCCCGCTCGCCGCCGGTACGGCGACCCTGCCGATGGCGCTCGGGGCCACCGTCTGCGCGCCCTGGGCCGGCAGTCTGGTCGGCCGCTTCGGTGCCCGCCGCCCGCTGCTGCTCGCGGGCGCGTTCATCGCCGCCGGCGGAGTGAGTCTGGTGGGGCTCGGCACCGGGACGAGCGTCCTGCTGCTGCTCACCGCGTATCTGCTGGTCGGCGTCGGCTTCGGGTTCGCCAACGCGCCGCTCACCAACACCGCCGTCAGCGGGCTGCCGCCGTCCCGCGCCGGGGTCGCCGGTGCCGTCACCTCCACCGCACGGCAGGTCGGCGCGGCCCTCGGCGTCGCGCTGGCGGGCGGCCTGGTCGCGGGGGTCGCGCCCGCCGGGCTGGCCGGGGCCGCTCGCCCCGGCTGGCTGCTGGTGGCGGGCTGCGGGCTGTTCCTGCTGCTGGTGGCGCGCGCCGCGGCGCCCGTGCGCGGGGCCGGGTGACCTGCGGGTGCCCGCGGTGCCCGTGCGCGGGGCCTGGTGACCTCCCGGTGCCCCCGCCGCCCTTGTCCCTGCCGACCGGGTCAGCGGGACGCCCTCGGGAGCGGGCCCACCCTGGAGAGCGGGCCCACCGTGGCGAGCGAGCCCACCCCGGAGAGCGAGCCAAGTCGCCTAACGGCAGTCGTAGACGAGCCGTGCGGTGGCCGTCCGCGAGGTCGGCGCGAGCAGGCGCAGGTCGGCCCGGCCCTCCACACGGCCCGTGCCTTCGAAGGTCCAGCGCAGCCGGAGAGTGGCCGTCCGCTGTCCTTCGGTCACGCGCTCGCGCAGTACCTGGGAGGCGGTGCCGTCGCTGCGGATCCAGCGGTAGGAGATCGTGCCGGGGCGGCCGTCGGTGGTGAGGCGGGCGACGATCTCCGCGGTCGCGCCGCAGCCCAGCACCGACGGACGCGCCGCGACCGTCACCGAGCGCACCTCGACGGAGGACCCGAGCCGCTGCCAGGCGAGGAACGCCAGGACGCACAGGAGCACCAGCGCAGGCAGGGCGTGCCGTCGCGCCCGCCGACGCACCGGAGCGGGCGACGCCGGACCCGGCGGCAGGGTACGGGCCGCCGTCGGCGGTACGGCGGCCGACCGGTGCCGGTTGCGCTCCGCGACGGCCGCGGTGACGCCCGGTCCGAACCGCAGGACCGTGCCCTCGACCCGGTCCGCGACGGGAGCGTCGGCCGGCGGACCGGGGAAGGTGCCGGTCTCCCGGACCGTGGCCGTCTCCCCCGGCTCAGGTCCCTGGATCCAGTGACTGGCCAGCACGGTGGCGCTGTAATCGTCCTCAGCGGGCGCGGGCACGGACACGGGTCCGCGGTCGTCGTGTGCGGTCATGTCAGCTCACACTGTCTGGTCAGAAGCTGCTGCGAGGCCCCTCCGTCGGCGGAGGCGGGGGTGGTCGTCGCCTGCACCGTCCAGTAGCAGCCCCGGCTCTGGAAGGTGTGCTCGACGGTGACGGTGTAGCTGGTGGCGCCGACGCGCTCAAGGGTCTGGGCGGCTCCGTCCTGGGTGCCGGGCCGGCCCGGTGTGTCGCCGGTGAACCAGCCGACGGTGACGGACACGGGCCCGGTTCCGTCGGTGGTGACGGTGAAGGTCGCGCTCCCCGTGAACGGGCCCGTCTGCTGGAAGGCCGTCACCGTCACGTCCTTGACGGCCGTCGGGGCCGTCGTGGTGGGCGGGGCGCCGGTCGGCGGGGCCTCCGTGTCGGTGGGCGGTGTCGCCGGGGCGGGCGGTGACGCGGGGCCGGCGGGCGGGGCGGAGGGTGCGGAGGCGGTGGGTTCGGCCGGGCCGGTCGGGCCGGTCGGGTGGGTCGGGTCGGTAGGCGACGCCGACGCCGTCGCGGACGCCGGTACGGACGGCGACGGGGAGGGCGAGGCGGAGATGGAGGACGCGCTGGGCGACGCGGTGGCCGTCTCCGGGTGCGAGGGCGGGACGGTGGCCGCCCCTGCGCTGGTGGTGGCCAGCACCCGTGCCGCCTCCCCCGCGTCCGCACCGGCGCCGGACGGGCCGCCGTACGCCAGCAGGACGCCCAGCAGCAGGAGCGCGGCCGACACCGCGAGCCCCGGCTTGCCGGGCAGCCAGGCGCGCAGCCCGCCCCGGCCGGCGCCGCCCAGCACCGTGCGGGCGGTGTCCAGGGTGGTGCGCGGGGCGGTACGCGCCGAGGGCAGCAGCAGCGGCAGCAGGGCGACCAGCGCGGCGAGCCGGCCTCGGCCGCGCTCCTCCCAGTCGGGGCCGTAGGCGGAGGCGGCGGCCGCCTCCAGCTCCCGTACGAACTCCTCGGCGTGTGCGGGCCGTTCGGCCGGGTCCTTGGCGAGGCCCCGGCGCACCAGCCCGCGGACCGGCTCGGGGACCTCCTCGGCCGGGACCGGCGCGTCGAGGTGGCGCAGCGCGAGCTCCGCGAAGTTGTCGCCCTCGTAGGGCTTGCGGCGGGTCAGGCACTCGAAGAAGGTCGCCGTCGCGGCGTACACGTCGGCGGCCGGCGAGGCCGGGGCGCCGGTCCACTGCTCGGGGGCCATGTAGGCGGGCGTACCGGCGATGCCCTTGCTGATGCCGGAGTCGACCGCGATGCCGAAGTCGACGAGGCGGGAGGTGCCGTCGGGCGCGACGAGGACGTTCTCCGGTTTGTAGTCGCGGTGGACGACGCCGAGGCGGTGGGCGTCGGCGAGGCCCAGCAGCGATCCCTTGAGGAGGGTGAGCGCGGCCTCGGGCTCCAGCGGGCCCTGCCGGGCGATCAGTGCCCGCAGGGACACGCCGTCGACCAGTTCCATCACGATGGCCGCGCCGTCGGGGCTCTCGACGTACTCGTAGAGCCCGGCGACGTGCGGGCTCTCCAGTCCGGCGAGCAGCCGGGCCTCCGCGCGGAAGTCCCGCACGAAACCGGGCCGGGTGCGCAGGGAGTCGCTGAGGTACTTGACCGCGACCGGCACACCGGTCTCCCTGTGCACGGCGAGGACCACTCGTCCGCTCGCTCCTGCTCCGAGTTCCCGCGACTCGGCGTATCCGGGCACCGCCCAAGCGTTCATGCGGTCAGAGACACATTTTCGGCCACCTCGGTTGCGGTCGGGGCGCACGGATCGGGGAAGGGGGATCCAGTGGCCCGGCTCACATGGCGTACCGCGGGTATCGCCGACACGATGGGCTCGACACCGGCAGGCTGAAGGGATCCAGGATGTTCCGCAAGGTGCTGGTCGCCAACCGTGGCGAGATCGCGATCCGCGCGTTCCGCGCCGGCTACGAGCTGGGTGCGCGGACGGTCGCGGTCTTCCCGCACGAGGACCGCAACTCGCTGCACCGGCTGAAGGCCGACGAGGCGTACGAGATCGGCGAACCGGGTCATCCGGTGCGGGCGTATCTCTCGGTCGAGGAGATCGTCGGCGCCGCCCGGCGGGCGGGTGCGGACGCCGTGTATCCCGGTTACGGCTTTCTGTCGGAGAACCCCGAGCTGGCGCGGGCCTGCCAGGAGGCGGGGATCACCTTCGTCGGGCCGCCCGCGGAGATCCTGGAGCTGACCGGCAACAAGGCGAGCGCGGTGGCGGCGGCGCGGGCGGCCGGGGTGCCGGTGCTGGGGTCGTCGGCGCCCTCCACGGACGTGGAGGAGCTGGTGCGCGCGGCCGAGGAGATCGGCTTCCCGGTGTTCGTGAAGGCGGTCGCGGGCGGCGGCGGGCGCGGGATGCGGCGGGTCGAGGACCGGGAGCAGCTGCGGGAGTCCATCGAGGCGGCGTCGCGGGAGGCGGTCTCGGCGTTCGGCGACGCGACGGTGTTCCTGGAGAAGGCCGTCGTCGAGCCCCGCCACATCGAGGTGCAGATCCTCGCGGACGGCGAGGGCAACGTCATCCACCTGTTCGAGCGGGACTGCTCGGTGCAGCGGCGGCACCAGAAGGTGATCGAGCTGGCGCCCGCGCCCAATCTGGACCCGGCGCTGCGGGAGCGGATCTGCTCGGACGCCGTGCGGTTCGCCCGGCAGATCGGCTACCGCAACGCGGGCACGGTGGAGTTCCTGGTCGACCGGGACGGCAACCACGTCTTCATCGAGATGAACCCGCGCATCCAGGTCGAGCACACGGTGACCGAGGAGGTCACGGATGTCGACCTGGTGCAGGCGCAGTTGCGCATCGCCGCCGGCGAGACGCTCGCCGACCTCGGGCTGTCCCAGGAGAGCGTCACGCTGCGGGGCGCGGCCCTGCAGTGCCGTATCACCACCGAGGACCCGGCCAACGGCTTCCGCCCGGACACCGGCCGGATCAGCGCGTACCGCTCCCCCGGCGGTTCCGGGATCCGGCTGGACGGCGGTACCACGCACGCCGGTTCGGAGATCAGCGCGCACTTCGACTCGATGCTGGTCAAACTGAGCTGCCGGGGGCGGGACTTCACCACGGCCGTGAACCGGGCCCGTCGTGCCGTCGCCGAGTTCCGCATCCGCGGTGTGGCGACGAACATCCCGTTCCTCCAGGCGGTGCTGGACGACCCGGACTTCCAGGCGGGCCGGGTCACCACCGCGTTCATCGAGCAGCGCCCGCATCTGCTGACGGCCCGTCATTCGGCGGACCGGGGTACGAAGTTGCTGACGTATCTGGCGGACGTGACGGTGAACAAGCCGCACGGCGAGCGGCCCGCCCTGATCGACCCGTCGACCAAGCTGCCGCCGCTGCCCGCGGGCGCGGACCCGGCCGAGCCGCCCGCCGGGTCGCGGCAGCAGCTGGCCGAGCTGGGCCCGCAGGGCTTCGCCCGCCGGCTGCGCGAGTCGCCCATGCTCGGCGTCACCGACACCACCTTCCGCGACGCCCACCAGTCGCTGCTGGCCACCCGCGTGCGCACCAAGGACATGCTGGCCGTGGCCCCGGTCGTGGCGCACACGCTGCCGCAGCTGCTGTCCCTGGAGTGCTGGGGCGGCGCGACCTACGACGTGGCGCTGCGGTTCCTCGCCGAGGACCCGTGGGAGCGGCTGGCCGCGCTGCGGGAGGCGGTGCCCAACATCTGCCTGCAGATGCTGCTGCGCGGCCGCAACACCGTGGGCTACACCCCGTATCCGACGGAGGTGACGGACGCCTTCGTGAAGGAGGCGGCGGCCACCGGTATCGACATCTTCCGTATCTTCGACGCCCTCAACGACGTCGACCAGATGCGGCCCGCGATCGACGCCGTACGGGAGACGGGGACGGCGATCGCGGAGGTGGCGCTCTGCTACACCGCGGACCTGTCCGACCCGTCGGAGCGGCTGTACACGCTGGACTACTACCTGAAGCTGGCGGAGAAGATCGTCGAGGCGGGCGCGCATGTGCTCGCCGTGAAGGACATGGCGGGGCTGCTGCGGGCGCCGGCCGCGGCGAAGCTGGTGACCGCGCTGCGGCGGGAGTTCGACCTTCCGGTGCATCTGCACACGCACGACACCGCGGGCGGCCAGCTGGCCACCTATCTCGCCGCCGTGCAGGCGGGCGTGGACGCGGTGGACGGTGCGGTGGCGTCCATGGCCGGTACGACGTCCCAGCCGTCGCTGTCCTCGATCGTGGCGGCCACCGACCACTCGGAGCGGCCGACGGGGCTGAGCCTGGCGGCGGTCGGGGACCTGGAGCCGTACTGGGAGAGCGTGCGCAAGGTGTACGCGCCCTTCGAGGCGGGCCTGTCCGCGCCGACCGGCCGGGTCTACCACCACGAGATCCCCGGCGGACAGCTGTCCAATCTGCGTACGCAGGCGGTCGCGCTGGGGCTCGGCGACCGGTTCGAGCAGATCGAGGCGATGTACGCGGCCGCGGACCGGATGCTGGGCCGGCTGGTGAAGGTGACGCCGTCGTCGAAGGTGGTCGGTGACCTGGCGCTGCACCTGGTGGGTGCGGGTGTCGACCCGGAGGACTTCGAGGCGTCCCCCGACAGGTACGACATCCCCGACTCGGTCATCGGCTTCCTGCGCGGCGAGCTGGGCACCCCGCCCGGCGGCTGGCCGGAGCCGTTCCGCAGCAAGGCGCTGCGCGGGCGGGGCGAGGCCAGGCCGGTGGCCGAGCTGACCGACGACGACCGCGCCGGGCTGGCCAAGGAGCCGCGGGCGACACTCAACCGGCTGCTGTTCCCGGCGCCCACACGGGAGTTCGAGGCACACCGGCACGCGTTCGGCGACACCAGCGTGCTGGACAGCAAGGACTTCTTCTACGGGCTGCGCCCCGGCCAGGAGTACGCCATCGATCTGGAGCCCGGTGTGCGGCTGCTGATCGAGCTCCAGGCGGTCGGCGAGGCCGACGAGCGGGGCATGCGGACGGTGATGTCCTCGCTGAACGGCCAGCTCCGGCCCATCCAGGTCCGCGACCGCGCCGCCGCCTCCGACGTCCCGGCGACCGAGAAGGCCGACCGCTCCAACCCCGGGCACGTCCCGGCGCCGTTCGCCGGTGTGGTGACCCTGGTGGTCTCCGAGGGCGACGAGGTGGAGGCGGGGACGACGCTGGCCACCATCGAGGCGATGAAGATGGAGGCGTCCATCACCGCGCCGAAGGCGGGACGCGTCTCCCGGCTGGCCGTCCACCGGGTGCAGCAGGTGGAGGGCGGTGACCTGCTGGTCGAGCTGACGTGATGCCGGGTGCGGCTCTCCGGGGCGGGCGGCGTCCCGGGGAGCCGCGCGGGTCAGGCGGGGCCGTCGGCCGGGGCCGGGGGCGTGGGTGCGTCGCGGCCGGTGCCCGCCGGGTCGGACGTTCCCGGTGCCGCGGATGGCGCGGGGGTGTCCGAGTCGAGGCCGGGCGTCCCCGGTTCCGCGGGGTGCGCAGGGGCGCCGGCGTCGCGGCGCAGTTCCGGGGTCGTGGCCGCCACGGTCGTCACCGCGGCCAGGCACAGCAGTCCCCCGCTGATCAGGGCGGTCGCGCCCGAGGTCCAGCCGGCCACGACGCCGCCGCGGAGGTTGCCGAGGTGGGGTCCCGCCTGGCCGACGATCAGCTCGGCGGCGGTCACCCGGCCCAGGAGGGCGTCGGGGGTGTGGGTCTGGATGATCGTGGTCCGGGACAGGACGGCGACGGCGTCCGCGGCTCCGGCGAGGACGAGCGTGCCGAGGCCCACCCAGGCGTCGGTGGCCAGGCCGAACACCGCGAGTGCGGCGCCCCAGGTCGCCGAGGCGCACAGCATCACCGGGCCGGGGCGGGCCAGCCGGGTGAGCGGCCCGGAGAAGGCGGTGGCGGCGACCCCGCCGACGGCGAGCGCCGACAGGAACAGGCCGAGGGTGTGCGGATCGCCCCCGAACCGCTCGGCGTTGACCAGCGGGAAGAGGCTCACCGGCATGGACAGCAGGGTGGCGGCGAGGTCGGTCACGAGCGCCCCGCGCACGACCCGGTGCCGGGTCAGGAAGCGCAGTCCGTCCAGGACGCCGTGCACTCCGGGGCGTGACTTCTCGCCCTGCGGCGGCAGCGCGGGCAGGCCGAAGGCGCCGTAGAAGGCGAGCCCGAAGCTGAGCGCGTCCAGCGCGTAGCAGACGCCGATCCCCCACCAGCCGAGCACCAGGCCCGCCACGGCCGGGCCGAGCAGCATCATCGCCTGCCCGCTGACCTGGTACAGCGCGAGCCCGGCGGCGACCTGTTCACGGGGCAGCAGCCGCGGCACGAACACCCCCGCCGCGGGCGCGCCGATCGCGCCGCACGCCGACTGCGCGGCCACCAGCACGAGGATCACCACGACCGGCGTGTGCCCGGCGAACGCCTGCACCGCGAGCAGCAGCGAGCACACCGCCTGCCCGACGGTGGCCGCCAGGAACACCCGGCGCCGGTCCGACCGGTCCACCCACGCACCGGCCACCAGCCCCACACCGACCAGCGGCAGCGCCTGCGCGAGCCCGACGGCACCGGTCCACACGGTGCTGTGCGTCATGTCCCACACCTGGTACATGACGGTGACGACGGTCATGAAGCCGCCGAGCGTGGAGACCGTACGGCCGATCAGCAGCCGCCGGAAGACAGCGGAGGTGCGCAGGGGACTGATGTCCAGCAGGGTCCTGGAAAGCCTCATGAGACGAGGTCGGCGGCGAGGTTCACGCCGCGGAGGCTATCCCGCCCCCGGCCGGCGCCTCCACCGGTTTTCTCTCCGTGCGGCCGGCGCGCGTACGGCCCGGGCGCGAGGGCTCCTCACCAGGTGAGCGTGATCGCCCCCGCGTCGGGGCCGTCCGTGAGCTCGAGCCCGGCGACGGCCACCGTGCCGTCCGTCCAGGTCAGCGGGGGCGTACGGGTCCCGGCCTGCCAGACGCCGTTCGCGCCCGGGGTGAGGTCGGGGGCGCCCCGGTGCATGGGTGGCCGCGACGGGTCGATGTGCCAGATGAGCACACCGTCGCCGGGGAAGTCGGCGTCGTACTTGCGGCCTCCTGTCCGCCTGCGCCGTTCGACGAGGAAGTACTCGGCGGCCCGGCGGCTGGGATGCCAGAGGATCACGGCGCCGTCGGGCCGCTCGGCGGAGATCTCGACGACGCAGGCCGTGCCGTGCTCGGACAGCTGCACGCGTTGCGGCTCGCACCAGCCGAGGGCCATCTTGTGCCAGGCGTCGAGATGGACGACGGTCTGGTCGTTGCTGGTGAAGGAGTACGCGCCCATCAGCGTGAGCAGGGAGTTCATGGTGCCGGGGTTGTACATGTCCACGGTGCCCAGCGAGTGCGTCACCTCGTGCGCGATCTGGTAGAAGGGCGTGAACGGGCCCGCGAACGCCAGGTCGAGTTGCATGGTCTTCGTGAGGGAGAAGGGGAAGAACTCCAGGGTGAACGGCACCGACTGGGTGTAGCGGTTGGCGGGCCAGCGGTTGCGGTGGTTCTCCACCACCAGCACGACGAGTTCGTCGGAGGTGACCACCGAACTCGCGTCGCTGTCCATGGAGTAGAGCAGGTACGGGAAGAGACCGGCCATCCGCTCGGCCACCTTGCGTACATGCTCCGCCTCGCTCGGGTTGCCGAACACGCCCATCGCGGCGGGCCCGGTGACACCGGCCCGGGTGAACCAGAACCGTCCGGCCGAGCACTCCTGGACGTACTCGGTCAGGCTCGCCGGATTGACGGCCGGCTCGCTGGTGCTGAACGGCGGGACGGGGTGGCCGAAGGCCAGCTTCTCGTAGTAGTCGAGCTCATGGACCGAGGAGATCTTCGGGAAGCCGTCCGTGCCGTCGTCGTCCCACTCCAGGAGGACGACGAGCAGCGGACGGGGTCCCAGTGCCGTGCGCCCGGCGACCCGGATGCTGCCGTGCCCGAACTCGTCGAGGGTCGGGGCGGTGACGGGCGGGGTGTGGACCGCCGGCGGCCGCGGTGGGTCGCAGCCGGCGTCCTCCATCTGCGCGCGGGTGTCCTCGATGCGCTCCTGGAGCAGGTCGGCGCGTTCCTGGAGCGTCACACGGCCCGCTCCGAAGGGCTCGTTCAGCAGGTCGCCGAGAACCTGCTGCAACTCCGTCGCCAGATCCCGGAGCCTGTTGCGCAACCCTCTGCACACGTCGGGTTCAGGCATGCCGCACAGCCCCTTCCGAGTTGCGAGGCCCCCGTCGCCCCTCTTCCGACGCTACGTCACACCGGTACCGGAGGCATCCCGGCTCGCGTGGGGCCGGGCCGAGGTCAGGCCGCCGGGGCCAGTGCCTCTCGCTCCCGCAGGTCCTCGTGGAGGGCCGGGACGGGCACGGTGGTCGGGGTGCGGCGGGAGCGCAGGAGGAAGCCGGTGCCGATGGTGCCGGCGATGAGCAGGCCGCCGGTGACGAGGGCGCCGCGGGCGCCGGCGTGTTCCATGAGGAAGCCGAGGGCGGGCGGTCCGCCAAGGCCCCAGACGGTGGAGACGGTGCCCCAGACGCCGAGGACACGGCCGCGCATCCGGGCGGGCGGGTCGGTCTGGAGCACGGAGGTGCCGGCCGTGTCGGACACCGACTCGACGACGGCCATGGGCAGCACGATCGCCAGCAGGACGGCCATCGACGGCGACAGTCCGGCGGCCACCTGGAGCAGCGCGCCACCGGCCGCGAGCAGGCCGACCAGGCGTACGGAGGGCCGGCGCAGCCGGGCGCCGAGGATCGCGCCGAGGATGCCGCCGACGGCCAGGACGGTGGAGACGGTGCCGAACGCTCCCGCGCCGCCCGCGAGGGGGCCGGTGACCAGGACGGCGAGGGTGAGCCCGTAGTTGCGCCCGAAGACGGCGCTAACGCCGGTGATCGCCGCGAGGGCGACCAGGCGGGGCCGGCGCAGGAAGAACGTCAGTCCCTCGCGCACGCTCATGGTCTCGCCGGAGGGGTCCGCCTCCTGGGGCGTCTTCACGGGGTGGGGCTCGGTGTGCCGCACCGGCTTGAGGAAGGGGATGACCGCCGCCACGAACAGGAACGACAGTCCGTTCGCCGCGTACGCCGCCGCCGTACCGAGGAACGCCACGGTGGCTCCGGCGAGACCGGCCCCCACCAGCCGTCCGGCGCTGTGCACCAGGGAGCCCACGCCGATGGCCGACGGCACGTCCTCCTGCGGCACGAGGTCGTTGCCCAGCAGGGCGCAGGCGGGGCCGTCGACGGTGGCGATGACGCCGGTCGCGGCGGCGAGGACCATCAGCGTGGTGACGTCGAGCCGGTCCAGCGCCACCAGCGTGGCCGTGACGAACGCGATCACGCCGAGCAGCGCCTGGCTGACCGCCGCGGTCAGCCGCCGGGGCCAGCGGTCGACGGCCGCGCCGCCGAACAGGCTGATCAGCAGCGCCGGGGCGGCCTGCACGGACATCGACAGACCGGTGGCGGCGGCGGACCCGGTGATCTGCAGCACGAGCAGGTTCTGCACGGTGAGCTGCATCCAGGTGCCGGTGTTCGACACGAAGTTCGCCACCGACCACCAGCGCATGCTGCGGTGTCGCAGGGCACGCCAGGGCGAGTGGGAAGCGCGGGCAGGGGCGGAGGAAGGTGAGGCAGGCACGGTGAGGTCACTCGGGAGGAGACCCGCGGAGGGCGGACTCGGAGGGGGGTTACCGGCGGGAGTGGGAACACCGGCTGCGCTGCGCGGTTCCCTCCACGGTTCCGGAGGACGGCGTCGCCCATCGTGGCAGACGGGGTGGGACGGACGCGGGCCCCGCGGCCGTTAGTCCGGTCACACGCGGGTGTGCCGCGCCGCTGGGCTGGCGCGACGGGCGGCCGTGGTGGCGCGGCTCACGCCGTCGCCGTGCGGGGGTGGCAGCGGTCCGCGGTGGTGTGGCTCACGCCGTCGCCGCGACGGCCGGCGTGGTGGCGCGGCTCACCCCGCGACGACGTCTCGTACCAGGGCTCGCAGGGCGGCGACGGCGGGGTGCCCCGGTCGCTCGGGCCAGGCGAGGACGACGGGGACGGGGGGCGCGTCGACGAGCGGGCGGTAGGCGAGCGAGGGGTGGGCATGGTTGCTGGGCGTGGCCGAGGTGGACACGCCGACGGCACGGCCCGCGGCGATGGCGATGATCCACTCGTCGGTGTTGGTCACCTCGATGCTCGCCACCGGGCGGTTGCCGGGCGGCCACAGGTCCAGCGTCGTGGTGCCGGAGACGGTGTTGAGGGCGATCGGATACGCGGCGAGGTCCCCGAGGGTCACGCGCGGCAGCTCCGCGAGCGGACTGTCGGCGGCCACGACGACCACGCGCTCCTCCGACATCAGCACCTCGGTGCGGACCCCGGGCGCGGTGACCTCGCCGCGCAGCAGGGCCGCGTCGACCTTGCCCCGGGTGAGCCCTGCCGTGGGGTCGTCGACGCGCAGCAGCTCCAGGGGGACGGCCGGATAGGTCTCGTCCCAGCGGCGCAGCAGCGGCACGGTGTGGTCGCCGAGCGCGGCCCATGTGTGCCCGAGGCGCAGCGGCCAGCGGCGCAGCCCGGTCGGGTCGAGGGCGGTGTCGACGGCGGCGAGCGCGGCGAGCGCCTTGTCGCGGAAGGTGCGGCCCTCGGCGGTCAGCCGCAGGTGGTGGGTGGAGCGGTCCACGAGCCGGGCGCCGAGGTGGTCCTCCAGCTGCCGCAGGGTGCGGGAGAGCGCGGGCTGCCCGATGTGCAGACGGGCGGCGGCACGGGTGATGTTCCCCTCGTCGGCGATGGCGAGGAAGGCCCGCAGATGCCGCAGCTCGATGGTCATGCCTCGGGAGCATAATCGCAGCGGGACCGGCATTTCACACCCGTCGCGCCGCTGCCTAGCGTGGAGGCCATGACGACCCCGGTACGCGAGACGACGGCTCCCGCATTCCCGCTACGACCGTCCGCGCGGCCCGGCGCGCTCACCGGCGTCGGCCTGGTGCTGGCCGGGGCGGTGTCCGTGCAGTTCGGCTCGGCGTGCGCGGCGCTGCTGTTCCCCCGGGCCGGTGCGCTCGGCACGGTCGCCCTGCGGGTCACGCTGGCGGCGGTGCTGCTGCTGATCGTGGCGCGCCCGCGGCTGCGCGGTCTCACCCGCGGCGACTGGGCGGTGGCCGGAGGCTTCGGGCTGGCCCTCGGTGGCATGAACCTCCTCTTCTACCAGGCGATCGACCGGATCCCGCTGGGACCGGCGGTCACCTTGGAGGTGCTCGGCCCGCTGCTGCTGTCGGTGGCCGCCGCGCGCCGCGTCTCCGGAGTGCTGTGGGCCGCCCTGGCGCTGGCCGGGGTCGCGCTGCTGGGCGGCGGCATGGGCGGGCTCGACCTCACGGGCGCGGCCTTCGCGGTGGCGGCGGGCGCGATGTGGGCGGCGTACATCGTGCTGGGCGCCCGCGCGGGCGGCCGCTTCCCGCGCCTGGAGGGGCTGGCGCTCGCCATGGCCGTCGCCGCGCTGGTCAGCCTGCCGCCGGGCCTCGCCTCGGCGGGCGGGACACTGCTGGAGCCGCATGTGCTGGTGCTGGGCCTCGGGATCGCCGTGCTGAGCTCCGGAGTGCCGTACACCCTGGAGCTGCTGGCCCTGCGCCGGCTGCCCGCGGCGACCTTCGCGGTACTGATGAGCCTCGCGCCCGCCCTCGCCGCACTGGCCGGGCTGCTGGTGCTGGAGCAGGGGCTGGCGCCGGTGCAGTGGCTCGCCATCGCGCTGGTGGTCGCGGCGAGCGCGGGGGCGGTGCGGACGGGGACGCGGTGAGGCCGGGGCGGGGCCGTACGGCACGGGGCGCCGCTCGGACAGCACGGGCGCCGCGCGGCACGCGCAGTACCTACGGCACCAGACCCCGCGCGGCACGCGCGGTACGTACGACACCGGGCGCCGCTCGGCCCGGCGTGCGGCTCAGCGGCGCGGCAGCCCCATCGGATTGGGGAACGGGATGACGCCACTGCCCAGGACCTGCTCCGTCACGGGCTCCAGCGTCCGCAGCAGGCGGGAGGCGTCGTCCGGCGCGAGGACACCGTAGGGCCGGACGGCCAGCGCGTCGGTGCGCGCCTCGATGTGCGCGCGCAGCGCCCGGCCCTCCGGCGTGAGCGCCCCCGCGCCCGTCAGCAGATGGCGCGCGACGAGCCGGTCGGCAGCCGACCGCCACTCCTGCGCGGACCAGCCCCGGTTGTCCCGCAGCACCTCCACGGGCACCTGCTCACCCGCGGCGAAGAGCACATGCGCCGCGCAGCCGTCGAGTCCCTCCGCGGTGAGGACGGCGACATGGCCGTCCCCGCGGTGTTCGCGCAGCGAGGTCGCCGCCTGCCACAGCGCGCCGACCGGATCCTCGGGCACGGGCACATCCCGGTTGGCGGCGAACAGCGGCCGCCCGGCCCCGTCGGCGGCCGCGATCACCCGCTCCAGCAGTGGCAGGACCGACGCCGCCGCGTCCCGGGCGGAGGGCGCCACGCGGCGCAGGGCGGCCGTGGCGGAGTCGGCGCGGGCCCGCAGCACCGCCTCGGGTGAGGCGAGGCCCCAGGCGTCGGGGAGCGCGCGGCGGACCATCGCGGGGTGGAAGTTGGAGAAGGCCGCCTCCACCACGCCCGGCCTCACCGCCCCGAGCGGCGCGGCCCGCAGCGCGAAGTACCCCATCCAGAAACCGCGCAGCCCCACCGCGCGGGCGGCCTCGCGGCTCTCCGGCGCGAAGTACGTGACGGCATGCAGGGGTTCGAGCACCTGCCAGACCGCGCGTGCGTAACCGGCGTCCATGGACGGCAGTCTCGCAGACGGTGTGCGTCAGCCGCTGTGCACGGTCAGCTCATGCACCGAGTACCCCCAGTCCGTGGCGCGGTCGAGGAACCGCACGCGCACATGGCGCGCGGGGGTCCCCGTGAAGTCGGCCGTGTCGAGCCCGCCGTCGCCGGCGGTCGTGGACCAGACGGTCCGCCAGTCGGTGCCGTCGACGGACAGCTCGATACGGTACGAACGGCCGTACGCGCGCTCCCAGTCGAGGGTGACCCGGCCCACCCGGTGCGTGGCGCCCAGGTCGACGCGCAGCCACTGGTCGTCGCTCCAGTCGCTGGCCCAGCGGGTGTCGCGCGAGCCGTCCACCGCCCGGCCCGGCGCATAGCTGGTGAACGGGTTCCACTCGGCCGAACTGGCCGTGGCCGAAGCGCCCTTGGCGAGGTTGACGGCGGCCTGGTGGCGCTCGGTGGCCCCCCAGGTGCCGAGGTAGGACTCGGCACCGCGGAAGAGGTCGTCGACCACGTCCTGGCCGCCGACCAGCCGGATGTCCTCGATCCAGTCGGGGACGAGGCCGTAGTGGGCGGCGCCGTCGGTGTTGAGGTCCCAGGTGCGCTGCCCGGTGGTCTGCCGGTCGATGACCGCGCCTCCGTCGACACTGCGGAAGGGGTACCTGACCGGGTTGGCGGTGTCCGCTCCGCGCGGCGCCGGCCAGCCGCCGACGCCGTTCATGTCGGTGCCGTAGCCGTAGCCGACGCCGTACTTGTCGCGCAGCGCGTCCGTGCGCCGCGCCTCCGCGGTGAAGCCCTCGGAGCCGTGCATGTACTGGGCGATGAAACCGCCGAGGGAGTAGACGCGTTCGGTCCAGTTCAGGTCCATCCAGCTGTGCGAGGACAGCACGCCGGGGTACGACTCGGCCTCGAAGATGTCCAGCACGCGCCCGGTCGCCTTGACGCTCATATGGTCGATCTCGAGCATCATCTTGCGCTTCATCATGCCGCGCACGGCGTACTCGCCCAGCGCGGTCAGCCCGCGCACATTGCACCGCGCGTCACTGTCGTACGAGGGGACGCTGACGCCCGCCGGGAGCTCGGCCTCGGCGCCGGGGGCGGAGGCCAGGCCGATGGGGTTGTCCTGCTGGGGGCCGCTGCACTTCTCGGTGCGCCAGAAGGTGCCGGTGGACAGGAACTGGCCCACGTTGATGGCCGTTCCGAGCGCGCCCGAGTCGAAGCGGACGCCGCACAGCGCGTTGTCGAACTTGTGGCACAGGAACATGCTGCGCACGCCGAGCGCGTACAGCTCGTCCAGCCCCTTGTCGATGTCCTCCTTGCTGCACTGCGGGATGTCGAGGATCTGCTTGCAGCCGAAGGGCTCGGAGGTCTCGACGCCGAGGATCACGGCCAGCTTGCCCTGCTCGATGACCTGCCGGGCCTGTGCACTGTCGGTGACGATGCGGAACCAGCCCTTTCCGGGGCCGCCGTACATCCGGTCGACGTAGTCCTGGAGGTCGTAGGTGAGCTTCGCCTGGAGACGGATGGAGGTCATCTCGTCGCAGGAGCGGTCCTTGAAGAAGTACACCGAGCAGATCACGCCGTTGGTGACGAGGTCGTTGACCATCACACGCTGGCCGCCGCGCCAGGCGCGCTCGATCCAGGCGTAGTAGTTCTGCTGGTGGGTCAGCGAGTCGTGGGCGGGCCAGTCCTTGAAGGTGGGCCAGCCGACGGGGTCGTGGCGGCCGTCGCCGCCGCGCGTGATGAAGTCGAAGACGGCGAGGGAGCCGTCGGGGTAGTGCTCGGGGCAGTCCTTGAGAGCGTCGGCGATGCCCGCCTCGGAGAAGGGCTTGCCGCAGATGAGGCGGCCGCCGAACGCCTCGTTGGAGAACAGGTGGTTGTGGGCGTCGACGAAGCCGCGCACCTCGCCACGGGAGTCGGTGCCCTTGAAGGGCTCACCGGTGACGCCGATCCGCGAGTCCGGCGCCGGGCGCGCGGCCGGATCCCACCACGCGTCGGCTCCCGCCGCCGAACTGGGCGCCGGGCCCAGGGACATGACCAGCGCGAGCAGCAGCAGCGTGACGACGGCGAGGTGCGGACGTCGAGCCTTGGTCATCAACCCACGTCCTTGGATAGACGGATCCGGGGGGCGGTCCATGATTGTCATGCTCATCGAAAGTTACCGATGAGGAACGAGGATCGTCAGGCCGGCCGAAGGAGTCAAGAGCCGCGTCGCAGGCCCCTGGAGCGGAAGCGCCGGGCGGATGTTTCCGTTCCGCGACGAATGAGACCGGTTTGTGTCGGGACACGGCGCAACGGTCGGGGCCGCCGACAGGTCGTATCAGTCAAAGTCACCGCAATGACACCGGCCCCGCACCCGCCCCTGGGGGAGACATGACCCTGCGTTCCCGATCCGTCCGACTGACCCTCGCCGCCGTGGCGACCGGCACGGCGCTCGCCGTCGCGGCCGCCACGCCCTCGGCCTCCGCCGCCTCCGCACCGAAGTTCCTCGCGGCCGGCGACCTGCCCCCGCACCCCACCTCCCCGTGGTACGCCGGCCGGGTCACCGCCGGTCAGCCCGACCCGCTGCCGATCTGCGTCGGCGAGGCGCTGCCGTCGATCTCCTCGCACCGCACGTTCTGGACCGAGTACGACACCAGCGCGCTCCAGGTGACCGTCGTGGCGCAGAACGCGCAGAAGGCCAAGGACTTCGCCGCGCTGCTGCGCAAGAAGATCAACGGCTGCGCCGCGGCACTGGAGCAGCAGGACCCCGACATGTCGGCGACCGGCCGGTACTACGGGAAGCTGGGCGTCGAGGAGGGCGCCCATGTCTACGGTCTGCACACCGCTTCGAGCTGGGGCGCCTCCGACATCGCCCTGCTCTCGGTCGGCCGCGACGGCCGCACGGTGACGTTCGTGAAGTGGTCCCAGATGGGCACCTTCCGCCACGCGCAGCTCGCCGACTTCAAGCGCACCACCAAGACGGCGGTGAACAAGCTCTACTGAGCGTCCGTCACCAGGCGTTCCACCGCCGCCTCGACGAGCTGCTCGCGCTCACCCTCCGAGAGCACGTCGGGGAGGGTGAGCTGCTCGACGATCAGCCAGTTCAGCGCCAGATAGAGCAGCCGCACCGCGGTCGCGTCGCCCGGCAGGCCGGTCCCCTCGTGGTAGGCCACGTTCGCCTGGAGGTCGGCGCGCACCTGCTCGGTCAGCAGCCCGCGCAGGCCCGGACGCCGAGTGGCCTCCAGACGCAGCTCCAGCAGCGCCAGATAACCGGAGCGGAACGCGCTCACCCGGTCCACCAGTTCCCGCATCAGCTGCGCGTACGTCTCCCGGTCGCGGGCGGCCGTGCGGTGCCGGGTGAGGACGGCCTCGTCCGGCTGGAGCCGCTCGTAGACCCTGCGGCCGGTCTGGATGAGCAGGTCGTCGCGGTTCGCGAAGTAGTTGGAGGCCGTCCCCACGGGCACACCGGCCTCGGCGTCCACCGCCCGGAAGGTCAGACCGCGGGCCCCCTCCCGCGCCAGCACCTCGATCGCGGCATCCACCAGCGCGGCTCTGCGCTGGTCGTTCCTGCGCACCATCCCACCACCACTCCCTGTGCAGTACGTCGAGCATGACGGCGTCGGCAGACTACTACAGATGGAGTGGCTGCCGTGCGGGGGGCGGGAGCGCCGCTACGGGGGTCAGGCGCGGGTCGGCGTGGCCGGTCCGTCGGAGGGGGCCGGTCCGTCGGAGGGGGTCGGCCCGTGAGAGGAGGCCGGTTTGTGGGAGGAGGCCGGCTCGTCCGCGGGGGCCGAGGGGGCCGAGGTGTCCTGCGCGTCGAGGCGGGTCCGTGTGCCCTGGTGGTGGAACATCTGCCAGCGGCCCGGTGCCACCCGGCGCCACAGCGAGGTGCGGTGCGACCAATGGCCGTCGATGCACGCCGTGTACTTGAGCATGACCAGTCCGTCGGCCAGCCGTACGCCCCGCATGCGCTCCACCCTGATGGGCTCGCCGTCCGGGTCGGTGTAGGCGGCGACACGTTCCGCGGTGCCCTCGAAGACGATCTCCGCGCCCGAGGCACCGAACTCGTGGAAGTCCGGCGCGAGGAAACTCCGCAGCCGGTCCGCGTCCGCCCGGCACTGCGGCGAGAGCGTCTCGTACTCGGCGGCCAGCGCCTCCGCCACCTGCGGATCGTCACTGCCGGGGACGGCCTGGATCGAACTCATGCGATCAAGGACTATCACACGGCCCAGCCGCCCAGCAGGCCGCTGTCAGTGCCCCGCATTAGTCTGCCCCTGATGTCCGTTCCGCCCCTTCCAGGAGGTATTCATGGCCTCGCGGCTCAACCCCTACCTCAGCTTCGACGGCGACGCCCGGCAGGCGATGGAGTTCTACAAAGAGGTCTTCGGCGGCACACTCGAACTCAACACGTTCGCGGAGTTCGGCTCCGGCGACGCCCCGGGGTCCGACAAGATCATGCACAGCATGCTGGAGACCCCCGCCGGTTTCACCCTGATGGGCTCCGACACCCCTCCCGGCACGGAGTTCGAGCCCGGCACCGCCTACGCCGTGTCCGTCAGCGGTGACGACGACACCGAGCTCCGCGGCTACTGGGAGAAGCTGTCCGCCGACGGCGAGGTGAAGGTACCGCTCGACAAGCAGATGTGGGGCGATGTGTTCGGCATGTGCACGGACCGCTTCGGGGTGTCCTGGATGATCGACATCCACGAGCCCGAGGGCTGACGCCCTAGGACACGCCGAACCATTCCTGCGCGAGGGCGGTCAGCGTCTTCTCCTCGGGGGCGCCCAACTCCCGGAGGTACCAGGGGAGATCGCTGTACACGTGCAGCAGCGTGTAGGCGAGCAGCTCGTCGGGCGCGAAGCGGTGGCCGTACGCGGCGCAGAGCCGGGCCAGCAGGGCCGGGTCGCCCCGCGTGACGAACAGGCCGACGCCCACGAAATCGTAGGCGCGGTGGCCGATCATGGCGGGCTCGAAGTCGAAGAACCCGGTCAGCCGCAGGCCGTCCCCGAGGTCCCGCACGAGGAAGTGCTGCTGCATCACCTCGGTGTGCAGCAGGGCGGGGCGCGGGGTGCGCGGCAGCTCGACCGAGGCGAGGAAGTCAGGGATCTGCTCCAGCCACCGGTCCGGCAGCCCGTGCCGGCGCTGCCGCCGCACCGCGCCGGCCCGCTGCCGGTCGAGGAAGGCGCCCCATTCCCCGGGGCCTAGGACGTCCGTGAGGGGGCCGGGGTCGAGCGAGTGCAGCACCCCGAGGGTCTCGCCGATCTGGGTGACGACGCGTTCCCGCCCGGCCTGGGGCACGCGGTCCCACAGGCCGGCCAGGCTCTCGCCGTGCAGCCGGGACATCAGGACGTAGCGCCAGCCGTTCTCGTACATGCCGTGCTCGCGCACCCGCGGTGTGGGGATCGGCAGCCTCCCCTGGAGGTGGGTGAGGACCCGGGCCTCGGCGAGGGCGTCACCGGACGCGGCCGCGGGGAACAGCTTGAGGACGTGTTCGTCACCGACGGCGTACACCGGCTGCGACCCGTCGGGGAACCGGCTCAGCGGCGCCCCGGCCAGTCCGAGGCGCGCGCAGAGGTCCTCGACTCCGGGGCGCAGCACCGTCTCGTCACGGACGACGGCGTCCCACTCCTCGTCCGTCCCGACCACAGGCAGCATGACCGGGACGGTAGACCAGGGCGCGGGACCGGACAACGGAATTCGCCGCCACCGCCCGGCTGCGGGGCCCGGGCCGGCCTCGCTCAGAACTCCTCCAGCACCGCCCGGATCACATGGCGGGCGTTGGCGGCCATCGCCGGGTTGGTGTCCCGGTGGTACGGCAGGGCGATCACCGCCTGGGAGAGGGTGCGGGCGCGGCCTCGGCGCCAGGTGGCGTCGTCCACGTCGAGCGCGTCCCGGAAGACCCGCCGGGCGTCGGACGGCAGCAGGTTCCAGGCCGGGAACAGATCGCAGGCCGGGTCGCCCACCCCCATGCACCCGAAGTCGATCACCGCGGCGAGCCGGCCGTCATCGTCCACGAGCAGGTTGCCCGGCATCAGATCGGCATGCAGCCACACCGGCGGGACGTCGCTCTCGGGGGCGTGCAGGCCGTCCTCCCACACGGCGGTCACCGCGTCGCAGTCCACGCCCTCCTGCCCCAGCGCGCGCAGCAGCTCCACGGCGGCGCGGGTCTCGGCGTCGAGCCCGGACAGGGGGCCGCCCCGGTACGCCGGGGGCGCGCCCGGCAGATCCACGGCACGCATCGCGGTCACGAAGGCGGCAAGGCCCTCGGCGAGCGCCACGGGGGCCGCGAGCTCGCCCTCCCGCGGGTTCTCGCCGTCCAGCCACCGGTACACCGACCAGGGCCACGGATACCCCTCGGCGGGCTTCCCGGCCGCGAGCGCCTCCGGGATCGCCGTGGGCAGCCGGTGCGCGAGGCGCGGCAGCCACTGCTGTTCCCGTTCGACGTCCCCGACGCCGCCCTCGACCAGCGGCAGACGGACGACCATGGCGTCGCCGAGGCGGTACATGGCGTTCACCGTGCCGCCCGACGCCATCCGCTCGACCGCGAGTCCGGCCCACTGCGGGAACTGCCCGGCAACCAGCCGCCGTACGAGATCGTCGTCGACCGGCTGCCGGCCGGGATGCCTCTGTGCTGAGCTCATGGGGCGCCATCCGACCGGCCGCCGTCCACACCGGTCAAGCGGTTTTGGCCGGCACGGTCCATGGCCGCCGGCCCGGTCCGTGGCCGGGGGCCCGGTCCGTGGCCGCCGCCACGCCCTTACCTCCGGGGTAATCGCCCGCCCCGGCCCCGCCGTGCCAAGATCGCCTCAGCGCAAGGGAGTTGGACCTACGGAGGGGAATGCCATGACCGCCTACGCGATAGCCCACCTGCGGGAGATCACTCCGCACGCGGAGGTCGCCGAGTACATCGACCGGATCACCGCCACCTTCGAACCGTACGGCGGCCGGTTCCTGGTGCACGGCGCCGTCGAGCACCAGGTGGTGGAGGGCGAGTGGCCCGGCGGGGTGGTGATGATCGCCTTCCCCGGCATGGAGGAGGCGCGGGCCTGGTGGGACTCCCCCGCGTACCAGGAGATCGCCCCGCTGCGCTCCCGGCACATCAAGGGCGACATCATCCTGGTGCCGGGCGTGCCCGAGGGCTACGACCCGTCCGTGACGGCCGAGGCCGTGCGGTCGTCGCTGCCCACCGAGTGAGGCCGCCCCGTCCCTGGCCCTGTCCCCGTCGGCGATCAAATCACCTGACGCCGACGGGAGATGGGATTAGGATCCAGGCGATGACTCCTTCTCTTCAGAGATGGGGGGCACCGTCCGCGCAAGGTGAGTGCTGATGGCCACTCATCGCGTGCACGGGGACTCCCGACTTTCCTTCTGGTTGCGCGTACGTCAGTACGCCGTGCCGCCGTCCATGGTCGAGACCGCGACCGCCCGTCGCCACTCCGGTGACTGGGCGGGGGCCTGTGCCGCCGCGGGTGTCGACGTCGATCTGGGACTGCGGCCCGCCGCACGCGCCCACGGCCGGGCCTTCGCGGACCGGCTCCGGGACGATCTGCGGCATCTGGCTCCCGACCTGCTGCGCTGGCACATGCCCAGGGTGGCACCGGACGGGCTGCTGCGCCCCGGTCTGACCGTCTCGCTGGCCCGCTACGAGGCCGCGGGACGGGACGGGGTGAGCCCGGTCCATCTCGTGGTCCGTACGCCGCCCGCCTGGGCGGACGCCGGTCAGCGGATGAGCCTCGCCCTGTGGGACGCGTCCCGCCCGGACGCCGGGGCGGGCGGCCATCCGCGGGCCCGCCCCAGCAGACGCTTCCGGCTCGATCTGCACCGCCACCTGTGGGACGCCCGCAGGGCGGACGAGCTGCGGGCGCGGTCCGGGGCCGAGGGGCCGCCGCCGGACGGCGTGCCCGTTCCCCGGCTGCCGGACGACGTGCCGGACGCGCGGCACTGTGCCGTCCACCGGTGGGCGGCGGAGGCGGAGTTGCTGCTGCGCGCCGACCGCCGCACGGCCACCGCCGTCGCGGTACGGCTCGGCACCCGGCACCGGCTGCTGCTCGGCCCGGCCGAGGACGGCGCCGAGCCGCCCGGCGTACGCGTCGCACGGGCCCCGGCCGACGGGCGGCTGTCGGCGCTGCCCGTCCTGCCCGACGCGGCGACCTGGGTGCCTCCCGACCTGGAGCTGCTGCGGGCCGGACTGGTCGAGCCCGGGCTGCTGCACCCGCTGGTCGCCTCGGCCCTGGTACCGGGACACCGACCGGAGTCTGCCCGAGCGGCGGACCCGGTCGGGGCGGCGCGGATCGTGCAGTGCCGCGGTGAACAGCACCGCATCGGCCTGGTCGACGGTGCGTTGGCCCCGTTGGACCACGACCCGGCCGAGATCCGGCGCGAGGAACTGCTCGCCGCGCTCTCCGGCACCCCTCTGCCCTGCCTCCAGGCCGTCGACCGGGCGCACCGCCGGCCCGACTGCCTCACCGGAGTCCGCGAACGCCTCGCCCACGGCGACATCGACGGAGCGCTGGCCGTCGTGGAGGGCCTCCTCGGTCCGCAAGCCGTACTGCGCAGCGGCCCGCTGCTGGACGAACTGGAGGCGGCCGCCCGACGGCGCATCGCCTACGGCCTGTTCCGCGCCGGCCTCTCCGACCCCCACCCACGCGGCCTCCGCCCCGGCCCGGCGCGCCCCGGCGGCCACCGCTCCCACCCCCGCCACACGCTCGCACGCTGACGGCGGACACCCTTCTCACGCCCTCCCAGGCCCGTCTCACGCCCACCCAAGCCCTTTTCACGCCCTTCCTCCTTGCCCTGCGCACTTCCTCCGCGCCCTCGACAAGCCCCTCCGACGACCCTTCAGGTGATGCACGATGCCCAAGACCTCTTCCCCCGCGCCCGGCCAACTCGCCGTGGCCGACGACCTGTTGACCCTGCTGCGCGACAGCACCACCGAACCCCGCCCCGACACCCAGCTGGAGGCCCTGACGCTCGCCGTCGCCGCCGACCTGCCGGTACTGCTGTGGGGTGAGCCCGGAATCGGCAAGACCGCGGCACTCACCCAACTGGCGACGGCCCTGGACCTGCCGCTGACCACGGTCATCGCCAGCGTGCACGAGCCGTCCGACTTCTCCGGCCTGCCCGTCGTCGGGGACGACCCGGCGCGGCAGGGCGTGCCGATGGCTCCGCCGGACTGGGCCGTGCGCCTGGTGCGGGCCGGGCGGGGACTGCTGTTCCTGGACGAGTTGTCCACCGCCCCGCCCGCCGTGCAGGCCGCGCTGCTGCGGCTCGTGCTGGAACGGCGGATCGGCGCCCTGCGGCTGCCGCCCGGCGTGCGCATCGTGGCCGCGGCCAACCCGCGCTCCTCGGCGGCCGACGGCTGGGAGCTGAGCCCGCCGCTGGCCAACCGCTTCGTCCATCTGCAGTGGACCCACGACCACGACGTCGTCGTCCGCGGCCTCGGCGGGACCTGGCCCCGGGCGACCCTGCCCCGGCTGGACCCGGCGAAGCTGACCGAGGCCGTGGAGTTCGCGCGCCGCGCGGTGTGCACCTTCCTCACCGCCCGGCCCACCCTCGTCCACCGCCTGCCCAGCGGCGAGGCCCGCCGGGGCGGCGCCTGGCCCTCGCCGCGCAGCTGGGACATGACGCTGTCGCTGATCGCCTTCGCCACCGCCGCGGGGTCCTCGCGCGAGGTACTGTCGCTGCTGGTCAGGGGCACGGTCGGCGACGGACCCGGCCTTGAACTGCTGGCCGCGATCGACCGGATGGACCTCCCCGATCCCGAGGTGCTGCTCGCCGACCCCGCACGGGCCGAGCTGCCCGAGCGCGGGGACCGACGCCAGGCCAGCCTTGAGGCGGTGGTCGCCGCGGTCAACGCCCGCCCGGAGCGGTGGCGTTGGGACGCGGCATGGGAACTGCTGGTACGAGCCCTGGACACCGGTGCGCCCGACCTGGTGGTGGCCCCCGCCACCGCGCTCGCCGCCCTGCGCCGCGAGGACTGGGACGTGCCCGAGGCCATCGAACGGCTCGCCGGAGCGGTCTCCCTGTCCCGCCGCGCCGACGAGGCCGCGGGCAGGGCGCTGGCCACCGGCCAGGGGGCGCGATGAGCGGGCGTACACGGCAGTCGGCACCGACGACGCCGGACACCCTCGCCCCCGCGACGAGCAGCCGCCCACCCCAGACCACGCCCACGGAGACGACCACCCCCGCCCAGACGACCGCCCTCGACCTCGACAAGCTCTACGCCGCCCGCCTCCACGCCGCCCGCGCCCGCCCCTATCTCGCGACCGCCCTGTTCGCCCTGCATGTCGTCGAGTCGCGCCGGGTGCCGACGATGGCCGTCGACCGGCACTGGCGGTGCTATGTCTCACCGGCCTTCGTGGACCGCACGCCGGAGGAGGAACTGGCCGGGGTGTGGGTGCACGAGGTGTCGCATCTGCTGCGCGACCACCACGGCCGCGGCGACCGGCTGGCGCGCGTCCAGGGGCTGACCGGTCCCGCCGAACGGCTGCGGATGAACATCGCCGCGGACTGCGAGATCAACGACGACATCTTCGGCGAGGGCCTGGTCGGGCCCGAGGACGTGGTGCGGCCCGACATGTTCGGCCTGCCCGGCGGACAGCTCATGGAGGAGTATCTGCCGGGCATCCGCCTCGGACCGCTGACCCAGTACCTGGCCTGGCTGGACTGCGGCAGCGGCGCCGACGGGCTGGAGCGGGAGTGGGACCTGGGCCCGGACGGCGCGCACGGGCTCAGCGAACAGGAGCAGGACGCCGTACGGTTCCGGGTCGCCCAGGGCATCACCGGGAAGCCCGGTGACACGCCGGGCGGGTGGCGGCGGTGGGCGGAGGAGGTGTTCCATCCGCCGCAGCCCTGGCGGGACCTGCTGGGCGCGGCGGTCCGCTCGGCGGTCTCAAGCGCCGGCGTCGGCGAGGACTACACCTACGGCCGCCCGCCCCGCCGCGCGGCCGGCCTGCCCGGCGTGGTGCTGCCGAGCCTGCGCCGCACCCCGCCCCGCGTCGCGGTCGTCGTCGACACCTCCGGTTCGGTCAGCGACGCCGAACTGGGCAGCGCGCTCCTGGAGATCACCGCGATCACCCGTGCCGTCGGAGGCCGGCGCGACCTGGTGAGCGTCCTGTCCTGCGACGCGGCCGCGCGGGTCGTGCATCCGCTGTGCCAGGCCGAGGACATCCCGCTGGTGGGCGGCGGCGGCACGGATCTGCGGACGGGTTTCGCGCGGGCCCTCGCCGCCCGGCCGCGCCCCGACGTGGTGGTCGCCCTGACCGACGGTCAGACACCGTGGCCGGCCGCCCGTCCGTCCTGCCGCACGGTGATCGGCCTGTTCCCGCGGGAGCCGCGTTCGGGCACAGCGCAGGAGCACGATCCCGACGACGAGCCCGGCCGCCCACCGGCCTGGGCGCGGGTGGTGCGCATCGGCCAGGGGCACGCCGTCCGCTGACGCGGCGCCACCGCGGCCGTCAGCCGGCTCGGCGTATCTGACGCAGGATGGCCGGGTCGGTGATCTCGGCGTCGGCGGCGAGCAGGAATGCCTTGCTGAGGATCACCCCCAGCCGTTCGTCCTCGAACGGCAGGAACACCTTGCGCTCCTGCACCCGCCGCGCCGGGACGATGCACAGATAGGAGTCGTCCGGCTCCATCAGGATGTTCGCCGACCAGATATGGATCTTGTACGTGCGCAGGTCGCCGCGGACCACCAGAAAGCGTCCGTCGAGCGTGCAGCGGTCCGCGATCTTCAGCCGGGGCACGATCCGCTCCAGCACCTCCCGGCGGGCCAGCGCACTGCCGGGCAGCTCGGCGAACGCGGCCCGCTCCCAGTAGGCGCGCCCCGCACCGCCGTCGGCCCAGTCGGGGTCGGCGGCGATGGAGGTGACGCCGACGAAGAGGTCCACGTCGCGCATCGCCTCGCTGAACACCAGCGCGGGCACCTCGGCCAGCGGGGCCTCCCGCCACCCGTCCCGCGTACGGCGCTCGAAGCGGACCCGGTCGGTGGAGGCCAGCCGCTCCTCGGCCGTCCACTCGGCCTGCACGTACCGGAAGCAGGCCCGCCACTCGCCCCCGCCCAGGACGCGCTCGGCCTCGTCCTCGTCGCCCGGGTGCCACGGGTGGCCGCTCGTCCAGCCGCGGGCCCGGAACAGGGCGCGCATCCTCGGGTGGCGCACGAGGTGCGCGGCGAAGCGATGGGAGTGGACGCGGGTCTCCTCCTCCGCCGGGGTGAGCACGTAGATCTCGCGGAATGCCTGCTTGAACGGCTGCCGGACACGCGCCTCGGTCAGCAGGTCCCGCCACGCGCGCACCGCGTCGGGCTCGCAGCGCAGCGGATGCCACAGCCGCACCGCCGCGTCCTCGGGCGCCTCGGGCAGGTCCCCGGTCTCGGGCAGGACGGCCTGCCAGGTGCCCGGTGCGACCTCGACCTCCCAGATCAGCCGGCGTACGACGGACCGGGCGAGCGGATGTCCGGCCAGGTCCGTGCGCCACCGGCCGTAGGGATGCCGGACATCGGAGCTGAGCCCGGCCTCCAGAGCCCGCACGAGCGTGGCGAGATGGGCGTCCACCCGCTTCACCAGCTCCCGCAGCTCCTTGAGCGTCCCGCCCTGCTCGCGACGCACGGCGGCGGGCACCCCCCGCAGCCTGCGGCCGTCCTTCTCCCAGCCCAGCTCCGCCCCGTCCGCGACCGTGACGACCGCCGTGTACTGCCCGGCCTCGCGGCGCAGCACACCGTCGGGAGCAAAGCCGAGAGCCGGGAGCCGCAGCGCCACATCGGTGCGGTCGGCGAGGGCCGCGTCGATCTTCTTGAACACCTTGTCGAGCTGGTTGGGCACCCCGGCGTTCCGCACCACTCGGCGCACGGTGCGCAGCGCGGTGACCAGCTCGGGCGTCGGCCACTCCTGGGCGGCACGGGTGATCTCGTACAGCAGCGCCTGGGACGGCAGGGTCTTGGCGGTGGTGGGAGCGACGGCGATGCCGGGCAGCAGCCGGTCGAGCAGTCCCGGCAACCATCTCTCGTCCCGCACGAGCGCCACCCGCAGGGCGCGTCCGAGTGCGGCGACCTCCCTGCCGGTGAAGGCCCTGTCGGAGCGGTAGGGGACGCTGCCGCCCCGGATGGCGTCCGTGCGGTCGACGGCCGTCTCCAGCGCCCGCCGGGCGAAGCCGGTGTAGGCGGGGAGGCCGGCGATCCTCCGCCACGCATCCGGCAGGGGCGGCGGCGCGGTGACCGGTCGGTGGCGATCCGTCTCGGCGAGCAGCGCGAGCTCACCGGGAGCGAGCCCCGTCAGCACCGCCAGTTCGTCCTCGGCTAGGGGGTCACCGGCGTTGCTCAGCAGCCGTACGACCGTCCTCAGCTCCTCCCCGCCGGCGAGCACGCCGACGGTGAGCATCGCGAGCGGCCTGCCGTCCGCGTAGTCCTCCCGCAGGGCATGCCCGACCAGGAAGCGAGCAGGTCCGGCGAGGTCGGGCAGCGGCCCGGTGCAACGCGCCAACGAACCGACGCCCAGCGCGAGATCGGCCCACTCGCGCGTCTCGGTCCCCGCGACCAGTGCCTCGAACATCCGACGGCACGCGTCGGGTGTGTAGCGCGGCGAACGCTTCTCGCCCGCACTCTGGACGGCCAGACGGGTCGCCGTCATGCCGTGGGGCGACCCGGCGCGGACCGCGTATGCGGCCGGCATCAGGGTGCCCAGTTCCTCGTCGGAGACCAGCGCCAGGTCTCCGTACCGATCGGGGATCTCGTACTCCGGATCGGTCAGCGCGCGCATCAAGCGCTCGGCGGGCGTCATCGGGCATCCCCTCGCCGCTGCCACCGGCGGGGTGCACCGACCGGCACGGCGGCGAGGCCGTGCCGGTCACTGCGGGCGGGTGCGGTCACCCGGCTGTCTCGGAGCATGCCCGGATCATGGCAGAGGGCACTGACAACGCCGGGTGACGGCGGTTCAGCAGCCGGTGGCCCAGATGTGGGAGTCGCCCCTGTCGTTGGCCGTGCCGTTCGCGTGGACCTCCTGGCCGGGGGCGAGGCAGATGGTCATGCGCCCGCCCTGCCAGGCGGAGTCGTAGACCTGGACGTGGTCCTTGATGCCCGGCCCGGAGATGCCGTGGTTGGCCCAGGAGGAGTCCGCGTCGGCGATGTAGCCCTCCCACCAGCCGTCGTCGCCGGACCAGTTGGCACGCTGCCCTTGGTGATCGGTGTGCTCCCAGGCGCAGAAGTGGCCGCTCGGGCAGTCGGCGGCCGACGCCGTGGAGGCGGTGGCGAGGCTGGAACCGGCGGCGAGGAGCAGCGCGGCCGCCAGGAGGACGGGCTTCTTCATCGGGGACTGCCTTTCTCATCTGCGGACTGAAGGAGGGACCGGGCGGTGCGGACGGCGTGCGCCCGCAGTTCCCGGTAGGCGGTCCGTTCGCCTTCCGGGGCCCTGGACTTGAGGTTGTTGACGGTGGTCGAGGCGCGGAACCAGCGTTCCTGGTCGCCGTAGAGGCGCTGCTGGGCGCGGGCGAGGCAACCGTCGGTGTGCTGGCGGATCGTGTGGCCGCTGGGCAGCGTGAGGGAGAGCTCGGCGCGTCCGGTGCCGAACAACGCGTCACTGACCCGGCGCTGCTCGGCGACGCCGGGCGGCCCCTGCCCCGGCCGCGGCGGGGTGAGACCCTGACGCGCCAGACAACGGTCGGTGAGCAGGGCCTGTGCGGCCTTGACGGTGTCATCGGGCCCCAGCGCGACGGGACGCGGCGCAGCACACCCGGACAGAACGACGAGTGCTACGAAGGGAGCGGCAAAGGACGGGCGCAAGTAGACCCCGGAGCAAGATCAGTTGACGTCGGCTCCCACTCCTTCCCCAGGGACCGAAGACGCCAACCGGCGAATCACCTGGAACGGTGATAAGTCCTACAGCGCCCCCTCATCCGGAAAGCACCGCTTCACCACGGTGACCAGCTCCCGCAGACCAGCGGACGGCTCCCCCTCCCGCACGGCGAGCGAGGTCACCACGGCGGGCCCGGCCAGCGGCCGGATCACGACACCGGGCGCCGGGGGCAGCCCGGACACGTCGTAGAAGACGGTCCAGGACGGCGTCCCCACAGCGATCTCGGCCAGGGTCTCGCGCAGACTGGTGAAAGCGGGCCCCGGCACGGCGGTCACCCCGGCGTCGCGCAGAGCGTCGGTGACCAGGTCGTGGAACGGGGGATTGCGCTCGCGCGCGGCGAGCCTCAAGGGCAGCTCCGCGAGGTCACCGAGACCGAGGCGGGGACGCTCGGCAAGGGGATGCCGGGCAGGCACGGCGGCATAGAGCGGGTCCGTGCGCAGGGGAACGAGCCGCAGGCCAGGCGCCTCGACCACGGCCCGTACCAGGGCGGCATCGAGCCTGCCCTCCCGCACGGCGGCGAGCCGTTCCACCACCGGCAACCGCTGAAGGCGCACCTGGAGCCCCGGCCGTGTCTCGGCCAGCGCCGTCAGAGCACGATAGAGCCGGTCGCCGTGGATCGTGCCGAGGCGCAGAACGCCCACCGCGCCCTCGGAGATGCCGGCCGCCACCTCCCGGACCCGTTCGGCCGCCGCGAGAACCAGACGGGCCTCCGGCAGCAACCGCTCCCCCGCGGCCGACAGTCGCACACGCCGGGTCGACCGGTCGAAGAGCACCGCACCCAGCTCCCGCTCCAGCCTGCGGATCTGCTGACTCACCGCCGACTGCACGATGCCGATCCGCTCGGCGGCCCGTCCGAAGCCGCCCTCCTCGGCCACGGCCACGAAGTACCGCAACTGGCGCAGCTCCACTCCGCCACCCCCGATTCATCACGATCGCCGATCTCACTCAGCGCCAACTGCTCCTGGTTCACCGCCTGTTCCCACGGTCGAATGATCACGTCCCGACACACAGGAGCCCGACATGCACAAGCCCGTTGTCGCGCCCGCCCACCAGGCCGAGGTCGTCCCCCTCGCACACGGCGGCGCCTTCCACCTCCTCCTGGACGGCGAGGGCGCCCTGGGCGCCAACCGCCTCACGCTCCCCGCCGGCACCGACGGCGCCGCACCGCATCGCCACACACGAGCATCGGAACTCTTCTACCTGCTGACCGGCCGGCTGGAATTCCTGCTGGGCGACCAGACCCTCATGGCCACCGAGGGCGACCTGATCGTCGTCCCCCCGAACCTGGTGCACGCCTTCGGCACACCACCCGACACCCCGGCCGACGTACTGGTCGTCATGACCCCGGCGGTGAAGCGTTTCGACTACTTCCGCCTCCTGTCCCAGGTGTCCCTGGGACAGGAACCCCCAGAAAAGCTCCTGGCGGCCCAAACCCGGTTCGACGTCCACTTCACAGCGGACGCCACCTGGACAAGGCGACGCCGGACCCCCTGACCAGGGGGAGCCGCCGCACTCTGGCGCAGGCACCCACCCATGCGCTATACCTTCACCGCCTGATCGATTCTGCGCGCTAAGACGGCTTTTCAAGCATCTTCCATCACAGCGCAAGGGGAAGGGACCGCCATGACCGCTCCACCCCGTAGACCCAGAACCCGCCTGACCACCCTCGTAGGCACCACCCTGCTGGCCCTCCTGACGGCGACGGCCCAAGCCCTCCCCGCCGACGCGACCACAGCAACCAGGACGGCACCCCGGTCCACCGCCGGAACAACGATCGGCGACGTCACCGCCTTCGAGGCGAAGGGCGCCACCTACACCTTCACCGCCGCCCCCGCCAAGGCCCGCGTCAGCTTCGTCACGCAGGACACCTTCCGTATCGAGGTGGCCCCGGAGGGCACCTTCACCGACCCGGTGGGCGACGACATCGTGCTCCCCCAGGGCGCGCCGCCCACCACCCGGTGGGCCGACCGCGGCGACCACTACGAGCTGTCCACCGCTCAGGTCACCCTGCGCGCCTACACATCCCCCCTCCGCTTCGCCGCGTACCGCGCCGACGGCACCCTCCTGTGGGAGGAGTCCCGCGGCATCAGCTGGACCGGCACCTCCACCACCCAGACCCTCCGACGCGGCGCCACCGAGCAGTTCTACGGCCTGGGCGAGCAGAACGGCAGCGGCAACACCTCCCACCGCGGCAAGACCCTCGAAGTCGGCGTGGACTACAACTGGAACGAGGGCGGCCACCCCAACTCGGTCCCGTTCTACCTCTCCTCCTCGGGCTACGGCGTCTACCGCAACACCTACTCCCCCGGCACATACGCCTTCACCGACCCGGTCACCACCACCGAGCAGGAGAAGCGGTTCGACGCGTACTACTTCGCGGGCCGCACCGCGAAGGACGTCATCGGCCAGTACACCAAGCTCACCGGCCGCCCCATGATGCCGCCGATCTACGGCCTGGAGATCGGCGACTCCGACTGCTACCTGCACAACGCCAACCGCGGTGAACGGCACACCCTGGACGCCCTGAAGGTCGCCGACGAGTACGTCGAGCACGACATGCCGCTCGGCTGGATGCTGGTCAACGACGGCTACGGCTGCGGCTACGAGAACCTCGCCGAGACGGCGAAGGGCCTGAACGACCGCAAGATGGAACTGGGCCTGTGGACCGAGGACGGCCTGGACAAGCTCGCCGAGCAGGTGAAGGCCGGCCAGCGCGTCGCGAAGCTCGACGTCGCCTGGGTCGGCGAGGGCTACAAGTTCGCCCTGGACGGCTGCAAGGCCGCCCACCGCGGCATCGAGGAGAACAGCGACGCCCGCGGCTTCACCTGGGCCCCGGAAAGCTGGTCGGGAGCCCAGCGCTGCGGAGTGCAGTGGAGCGGCGACCAGTCCGGCAGCTGGGACTACATCCGCTGGCAGATCCCCACGTACGCCGGAGCCACCATGTCCGGCCTCGCCTACACCACCGGTGACGTGGACGGCATCTTCGGCGGCAGCCCCAAGACGTACGTCCGCGACCTCCAGTGGAAGGCGTTCCTGCCGGCCGTGATGACGATGGACGGCTGGGCCGCGAGCGACAAGCAGCCGTTCCGCCACGGGGAGCCGTACACCAGCATCAACCGCACGTACCTGAAGCTCAAGGAGTCCCTGCTGCCGTACATGTACACCTACGCGGCACAGGCGCACCGCGACGGCGTCGGCCCGGTCCGCCCCCTCGCGCTGGAGTACCCGGACGACCCGGTGGCCGCGACCGACGCCGCGAAACACGAGTTCCTGACCGGCGAGCACTTCCTCGTCGCGCCGGTGTACCGGGACACCACCGTGCGCGACGGCATCTATCTCCCCCGGGGCACCTGGATCGACTACTGGTCCGGCCGTACGTACGAGGGCCCGACCACCGTCGACGGCTACCAGGCACCCCTGGACACGCTCCCGCTGTTCGTCAGGGCCGGTGCCGCGATACCCATGTGGCCGGGCATCACCTCGTACCGCGACCGCACGGCGGACTCCCCGCTCGCCTGGGACGTCTATCCGCAGGGCCGTTCGTCGTTCACGCTCTACGAGGACGACGGAGTCACCCGGCAGCACCGCGCCGGCGAGTACGCAGAGCAGCGGGTCGAGGTCACCGCTCCTCGACACGGGCCCGGCCCGGTGAGCATCGACGTCGGCGCGAGCGTGGGCAGCTTCGACGGCAAGCAGACGACCCGCCCGTACCGCTTCACCGTGCACACCGGTTCCGCGCCGGAGCAGGTGCGGCTGGGCGACCGGACGCTGCCGCGCCACACCTCCGAGGCCGCGTTCGACGCGGCGGCCGAGGGCTGGTGGTACGACGCCGCCGACCGGGCGGGGGTCGTCCAGGTCAAGACGCGCGCCCTGAGCACGGCACGGGCACACCGGCTCGAACTGACCGGGACCAGCGCGGTGGGCGGCAGGGTGCCGGGCGCGACGGGAACCGTCACGGTCACCCAGCCCGCGGAGATCGGTGCCGGTACGCCCGCCGAGGTGGCGGTCGACTTCACGGCCGGACGCGCCGGCGCCGACGGTACGGAGGTGTCGCTGACCGCGCCGGACGGCTGGACCGTGTCGGCGGCACGGAGCGTCGGCCGCGTCGACCCGGGCCGGCGGGCGCGGGCCGAGTTCACCGTGACCCCGCCCGACGGTACGGCCGTCGGCGAGTCGGTGCTCACCGCCACCGCCCGGTACCGGGCCGCGGGCGAACCGCGGGTGACCGCCCAGCGGGCCGCCGTCCGCACGATGCCGAAGCCGCCGACGACGGACAGCTGGGCGAGCGATCTGCCGTGGCTGAAGTCGGCCAACGGCTGGGGGCCGCCGGAACGCGACCGCAGCAACGGCGAGCAGGGCGCCGCGGACGGGCGCACGCTCACCCTCGACGGCACCGCGTACGCCAAGGGCATCGGCGCGCACGCCGACTCGGACATCGAGTTCTGGCTGGGCGGGAAGTGCTCGTCGTTCACCGCGACGGTCGGCATCGACGACGAGATCAACGGCTACGGCGGCGTGTCCTTCGCGGTGGTCGCCGACGGGCGGCGGCTGTGGTCCTCGCCGACCGTCGACGGGCGGTCGGAGCCCGTCGAGGTGAACGTCCCGCTCGACGCGGCCCGCCATGTGAACCTTCTGGTCACCGACACGGACGGCACGAAGTCCGGGGACCACGGGGACTGGGCCGGGGCGATGTTCCACTGCTCGCCCTGACGGCGCGAGGGGTGCCGCCGCGCCCGGCGGCGGCACCCGTCAGCGGATCTCGTCAGCGGAACTCGTGCACGACCTCGATACGGCCCACGATGTGCGCGTTGAACTCCTCCAACTCCTCGGCGGGCACCCACAGTTCCAGGATCGTGCGGCCACCGGCCTGCTGGACCGGGTAGCGGCGCAGGAACTCGGAGTCGACCTCGAACCGCGTCACATAGCCCACGCCGCTCGCCGGGACGTTCCAGTCCCGGGCGATCCTGATGGCGTACTCCTCGTCGAGCACCGGATAGAAGATCGGCTGCTCGGGAAGGCGCGGCGGCCACGCCCGCCACTCCGACTCCCGGACCAGGTCGAGCTCCTCGGGGCCGGTGGGACGCCAGAGGGTGGTGGTGGCTCTCTGCTGCATACGGGGACCCTAGCGAACGGGCGTTCCGATGCTCACCGGGATTTCCGCACCCCCATGATCCCCAGCGGTCCGCGGACGACGGGCCGCCCCGGCTGATACCGCGGTCCGGTTATCATCGCGGCATGAACACCCACTGGCACGTCGTCCTTCCGCCCCCCTGCGCCTGACAGGCGCGGGACCCCGGCGGTAGTTGATCCCCCGGCCCCGGCCGGCCCTCAGGGCGGTCAGGGGTTGTTGTCGTGCGCCTGTTCCCGGATGGACTCCCAGACGCTTCGACGACGGAAGACACGACTGTGCCGAACCGCACTGCCGCCCCGACCCCCGCGCGCCCTGCCGAGGCCGGCCCGCGCGCGTCCCGCCACCGGCTGCTCGCCGGACCCGCTCCGATCCTCGTCTCGTCCGTGCTGTGGGGCACGACCGGGACCGCCGCCTCCATGGCCCCGGCCGGTGCCCCGGCGGCGGCCATCGGCTGCGCCGGGCTCGCGCTCGGCGGGCTGCTGCTGTTCCTCGCCTCCCGCGGAGCACGCGCCCTGCCCCGCGCCTGCTCGCCCCGCGAGCGGCGGATGCTCCTGCTGGGCGCGCTCGCGGTGGCCGGGTATCCGGTCACCTTCTATCCGGCGGTGCACCGCACCGGCGTCGCCGTGGCCACGGTCATCGCACTGGGCAGCGCGCCGGTGTTCGCCGGAGTGCTGGCATGGCTCACCGGTCGGGGACGGCCCACGGCACGCTGGACCGCCGCCACCTCGGCCACCGTCCTGGGCTGTGCCCTGCTGGTCCTGGGCCCGGCCCTGTCCGGGCACGCGGAACCGGTGGACCTGGCGGGCGCGGCGCTCGCGGTGTGCGCCGGACTGTCGTACGCCGGCTACGCGCTGATCGGCGGGCGGCTGATCACCGGCGGCCACGCCTCCGGCGCGGTGATGGGCGTGCTCTTCGGGGCCGCCGGTGTGCTGGTCGTGCCGCTCGTCCTGGCCCTCGGCACGCGGTGGCTGGCCTCCTGGCAGGGGGCGGGGGTGGCGGTGTACCTCGCCGTGTTCACCGTCTGCCTCGCCTATCTGCTCTTCGGTCACGGGCTGCGCCGCACGTCCGCCTCGGTGGCCACGACCCTGACGCTGGCCGAGCCCGCCGTCGCGGCGGTGCTCGGCGTCGCCGTCCTCGGGGAACGGCTGCCGTCCCTCTCCTGGTGCGGGCTGGCCGTCCTGGCGGCGGGCCTGATCCTGCTGACCGCACCCGTCGGCGGGCGGCGCCGGCGACCGGCCGCGTGACCTGGGCGGTGCCCCGTCGATCCGGCGTCGCCGAGAGGGCTCGCGGTCCGGGGGCCGTCTCCTGAACCGGCCGGGCCCGGCCGCGGTCCGGCCGGGCCCGGAGGCACGTCAACCCGCCGCGCAGGCGGCGCCGTTGAGCGTGAACGCGGTCGGGGCGGTGTTGGTCGCGCCCTTGGTGCCGACGAAGCCGACGGTGACCGAGCCGTTCGCGGCGATGGTGGAGGTGTAGGAGACGGGGGTGACCGTCACCGCGCCGCCGGTGGTCTGGGCGGGGGTGCCGCCCCACATGTTCGAGATCGTCTGACCGTCGGCGAACCGGAAGCCGAGCGTCCAGCCGTTGACGGCGGCCGAGCCGGTGTTGCGGACGACGATCTCGCCCTGGAAGCCGCCGGGCCACTCGCCGACCACGCGGTAGGCGACCGCGCAGGAGCCCGCCGGTGTGCTGCGAGTGGTGACGTTCACCGTCGCCGAGCGGGGCGAGCGGTTGCCCGCGGCGTCCTTGGCGTAGACGGCGAAGGTGTACGTCGTGTTCGCGGTGAGGCCGGTGACGGTGGCCGAGGTGGTGGTGGTCGCGGCGGCCGTGGTCTCGGCGCCGCCGCTGACGCGGACCACCTCATAGCCGGTCACGCCGACGTCGTCGGTGGCCGCGGGCCAGGTCAGGGTGGCGGAGGTGGCGGTGACCGCCGAGGCGGCCGGGGTGCCGGGGGCGGTCGGCGGCCGGGTGTCGCCGGGGGCGCCGCCGAATATCGTGGCCTCTTTCGAGGTCTGGGCGATGCCGTTGACACCGTGGAAGATGCGCCGGCCCCAGGAGCTGAGCCGCGCCGGGTCGAAGTCGACGGCCAGGTCCAGGACCGGGTCGGTGTTGCCGCTCCAGGACCAGGCCAGATAGCCGAGGTCGAGTCGCTCGGCCTCGGCCAGCATCGTGTTCTCGTCCGGGTCGCCCCACTGGTCGGCCGGGCCGCCGAACTCACCGATGACCAGGGGGAGTCCGGCGTCGACGAAGGCGGTCAGATAGTCGGTGATCTCCTGCGCGGTGTCGAAGACGCTGTACATGTGGATGGAGAAGATCAGGTTGCCGGTGGGGTCGGCGTCGTACACCGTGCGGGCGTTGGCCCGCATGACGCCCTGCCAGTCCTGGCCCCAGTTGGGCGCGTCCACCATGATGGTGTGCGCGAACCCGGCGGCTCGCAGCTTCTTGACGGCCGCGATCGTGGGGTCGGTCCAGCCGGCCGGGTTCGTGTTGCCCCAGGGCTCGTTGCCGATGTTGACGATGACGTAGTCCTCCTGGCCGGCCAGCACGTCCTTGAGGCTGATCCAGTAGTCGGCCGCGTGGTCGAGGGTGCCGGCCGCGGCCTCCTCGCCGTAGCCGGTGGTGTCGTGCACCTCCAGCACGCAGATCAGGCGGTTGGCCTTGCAGCGCTCGATCACGGCCGCCACGTCGGCGGCGCTGTTGCGGGTCCAGCGGTGGCCGTCGGAGAGGACCACGCGGACGGTGTTGGCGCCGAGCGCCTTGACGTCCGCCCAGGACTGCGTCTCGCCGGTGTACCAGGTGTGGGCGTGGTTGACGCCCCGCATGACGAAGTCGTTGCCGTTGCCCTCGACCAGCCGGCCACCGCTGATGTGCAGGCCGGTGGCCCGGGCGCCGGGCGGCTGCTGCTGGGCGGCGGCGGGGGCGAGCGTGCCGAGGAGGGCCAGCCCGAGGACGGCGGCCAGCAGGGCGAGTAAACGGGTCAGGAGGCGGAGTGTACGGCTCGTCGGTCTCACGGCTACTCCAGTAAGCGGTTACCGATGGGAGTGTGGGAGCGCTCCCATGAACCCACTTGTGCCAAGGACACGTCAAGACGCGTGCGCGGATCGCGCCGCCGGGGCGGTTTGCCTGAACCCCGCGAGCCGCCCACAATCCCCCCATGAACAGGGAGGGAGGCCGATGGCACGCGCGGGACTGACCGCCGAACGCCTGACCCGGGCGGGAGCGGAACTGGCCGACGAGGTCGGCTTCGAGCAGGTCACCGTGTCCGCGGTCGCCAGGCGGTTCGATGTCAAGGCCGCGAGTCTGTACTCGCATGTGAAGAGCTCGCAGGACCTGAAGACCCGGATCGCGCTGCTCGCCCTGGAGGAGCTGGCCGACCGCGCGTCCGCGGCTCTGGCGGGCCGGGCCGGCAAGGACGCCCTGCGCGCCCTCGCCGACGTCTACCGCGACTACGCCCGCGAGCACCCCGGCCGCTATGCCGCGACCCGGCTGCCCCTGGACCCGCAGACGGCGGCCGCGAGCGCCGGGGTGCGGCACGCGCAGATGGCCCGGGCGCTGCTGCGCGGCTACGACCTGTCGGAGCCCGACCAGACGCACGCGGTACGGCTGCTGGGCAGCGTCTTCCACGGCTACATCAGCCTGGAGCTGGGCGGCGGCTTCAGCCACAGCACGCCGGACACCGAGGAGACATGGAGCCGGATCCTGGACGCCGTGGACGCGCTGTTGCGCAACTGGCCGGAGGCGGGGGCGCCTGTCGGCGGGTCCGGGGGCTGACGGGCCGGCCGGAGCCCAGGGCCTGGGCCCCGTCGGCGGACCTCTGGACGCCGGGACGCCGGTAGGTCCAGCCGGCCGTCGCGGTCAGGCGGCCGGCACCGGGAACAGCAGGCAACTGCTCGTCGCGTGGGCGAGCAGCCGGTCCTTCTCGTCCACGAGCGTGGCCTCGGCGAGCGCGGTCTGGCGGGTGCTGTTGACGACCCGGCCGACGGCCCGCACACGGCCGGTGTCGAGCGTCACCCGGCGCAGGAACTTCACGCTCAGGTCGAGCGAGGTGTACCCCATGCCCGCGGGCAGCAGGCTCTGCACGGCACAGCCCGCCGCGGAGTCCAGGAGCGTGGCGTAGACACCGCCGTGGACGCTGCCGATCGGGTTGTAGTGCTCCTCCCCCGGCTCCAGGGAGAACACCGCCCGGCCGTGCTCGACCTCGTCCAGGGTGAAGCCGAGCGTGGCCGCGATCGGCGGGGGCGGCAGCTCGCCCGCCAGGATGTCGCGCAGCAGCTCCAGACCGCTGCCCCGGCCGACGGCCGCGGCCGTGATCCCGGGGTCCTGCCACTCGTACGTGCGTGTCCGTCCCATGCTGAGCTGCCCCTCCTCGGCTGACTTCGTCGAACGAAGCTAGCTGTGCGATCAGCTGGCTGTCAACGACGAAGTCAGGGCCCTACGATGGCGGCATGGACTGGCTGGAGACGAGCCCGGAGAACTGCCCCGTGCAACGCACGCTCGAAGTGGTGGGCGAGAAGTGGACGCTGCAGATCCTGCGGGACGCCGCCAACGGGGTGCGCCGGTTCGAGGACTTCCGCCGGCACATGGGGCTGTCGGAGGCGGTACTGAGCGACCGGCTGCGCAAGCTGACCTCGGCCGGGATCCTCAGGACGGTTCCGTACCAGGAGCCGGGCAGCCGGGCGCGCCACGAGTACCGGCTCACCCGCAAGGGCTGGGACCTGTGGCCGGTCCTGATGGCGCTCGGCCAGTGGGGCGAGACGTACGCCGGTGAGCCCGAGGGGCCGGTGCTCGACATCCGGCACGGCGCGTGCGGGTCGCCGGTGCGGGTCGTGGTGGAGTGCTGTGCCGAGCAGACGGCGCTGACGCCGAGGGACGTGGTCGCGCGGCCGGGTCCGGGGGCGCGACCGATGGCCTGACCTCCGGGTCGGTCGGCCGCCTGTTCGCCGGTGCCGGCGCCCAGCTCACGCCTGCGGCGCGCGGCCGCCGCCACGGCGTCCCGGAACGCGGGGCCGACGCCCTCCGCGATCAGGGTGCCCGCCGGCGCCCGCGTGACGTCAGGAGGCGTCCTCGTCCGTGAGCCGTGCCAGTTCCCGCGCGGCGCGTTCGGCGGCGCGATGGGCCTGCCGGGCCGCCTGGGCGGCCTCCTTCGCGGCGGCGTCGGCCTCGGTGGCCGCGGCGCGGGCCTCGCGCCGGGCGGTGCGGGCCTCGCGCAGCTCCTCCTCCAGCCGGGCGACACGCTCCTCGGCCTCGGCGACCCGCTCCTGCGCCGCCTGCCGGGCCTCCTCGGCGGCCTCGCGCTCCCGCTGCCACCGACGGGCCTCCGCGGCGGCCTCCTGCTCGGCGGCACGGGCCTTCGCGAGCCGTTGCCGGCGCTCGGCGTCCTGGCGGGCGGCGCGGGCGGAGGGGGCCTTGCCCGCGGCGGCCCGACCGGTGGGCGGGCGCTCAGCCGCCGTGGCGCGCTTGTCGGTGCCGGGGCGCCGCCCGGCCGTACCGCCGGTCCCGGTGCCGGGGCGCCGCGCCGCCGTATCGCCCGTGCCCCTGCCGCCCCGCGCTTCGGTCTGCCCCTCGTCGGCCCCTGGGCCCTCCTCCCCGTCCGCCCGTTCCCTGACGGCCGCGCGCCGGGCCACTGCCTCGGGGGCCACCGTGCCGAAGCCGAACGATGCCTCGGGTGTCCTGGCGAGGGTCGCGGTGGCCCACTGCTCGGAGATGTCCGGGTCGGCGAGGACGGCGTGGAAGATCTGTTCGAGCTCGCGTCGGGCGGCTTCGCCGAGGGGGTGCCCGGCGTCCCGGGCGAGGGTGGCGGTCTCGCGTGCGAGGGCGCCGATCACCCGGTGCTGCTCGGCCGCGGCGCCGCGCAGGGCGTCCGCGTCGAGGGTGCGATGGGCCTCGCGCAGGGTCTCGCCGAGCGCCCGCAGCCGTTCGGCGTCCCGGGGGCGCTGCCGGACGAAGAGGTTGGAGGCCCAGGCCGCGACGGTGGGGCGGCGCAGCGCGGCGATCCGTCGCGCCGCGGCGGTGTCCTTGGCCTTGCGGGCGCGCGCGGCTCGGTCGTCGCGCGCGGCGACGAACTCCTCGGGTCTGAGCCCGTACAGCTCCCGGACGATCTCCTCGACATCCACTCCCCCACCATCGGCCGCCCGCCGCCGCGGCGGCACCGGGCGCATCCGGTGGGCGTACGCCGGTCACCCGGGCGGCGGTCACGGCGCAGCCGCCCGCTCTGGCCCGCGGGAGCGGGGGGCGGCCACCGGCCACGGCCCGCGCACCGGGGCTCCGGCCGCCGTACGACCACGGCCCCCCACCGTGCGGCGACGGTGGAGGGCCGGTGCTGCGGCGGGCGAGAAGGTCAGACCTGCGCGGCCGGGAAGGTCGGGTACTCCACCCCGGTCACGTGCTGGACGACGCGGACGACCTGGCAGGAGTAGCCGAACTCGTTGTCGTACCAGAGGTAGAGGATCGCGTTGTCGCCCTCCACCTTCAGCGCGCCCGCGTCGACGATCGAGGCGTGGCGGGAGCCGATGAAGTCGCTGGAGACCGCGTCGGGGGCGCTGATGAAGTCGATCTGGCGGCGCAGCGGCGACGTCAGCGACACCTCGCGCAGGTGCTCCAGGACCTCCTCGCGGGTGGTCTCGCGGGCGAGCTGGAGGTTGAGGATCGCGATCGAGACGTCCGGCACGGGCACGCGGATGGAGCTGCCGGTGATGCGCGCCTTGAGGTCGGGCAGCGCCTTGGCGACGGCGGAGGCGGCGCCGGTCTCGGTGATGACCATGTTGAGCGGCGCGGAGCGGCCCCGGCGCTCGGACTTGTGGTAGTTGTCCAGCAGGTTCTGGTCGTTGGTGAACGAGTGGACGGTCTCCACGTGGCCGCGCAGCACGCCGTACTCGTCGTCCATCGCCTTCAGCGGCGGGACGATCGCGTTGGTGGTGCAGGAGGCGCAGGACAGGATCTGCTCGTCCGGCTTGATCGTGTCGTGGTTGACGCCGTGCACGATGTTCGGGACGTCGCCCTTGCCGGGGGCGGTCAGGACGACCTTGTCGATGCCGGGGCGCAGGTGCTGGGACAGGCCCTCGCGGTCCCGCCACTTGCCCGTGTTGTCGATGAGGATGGCGTCCTTGATGCCGTACGCCGTGTAGTCGACCTCCGACGGGTCGTTGGCGTAGATCACCTTGATCTCGTTGCCGTTGGCGACGATGGTGCTGTTCGCCTCGTCGACCGTGATCGTGCCCTGGAACTGGCCGTGGATGGAGTCGCGGCGCAGCAGCGAGGCGCGCTTGACGATGTCCTGGTCGCCGCCTCCGCGCACCACGATGGCGCGCAGCCGCAGGCCGTTGCCGGAGCCGGACTTCTCGATCAGCAGGCGGGCGACGAGGCGGCCGATGCGGCCGAAGCCGTACAGGACGACGTCGCGGCCCTCGCCGCGCTCGATCTTGTTGGCGCCGGTGGCGCCGGCGACGGCCTCGGCGGTGAACTCGGCGATCGACAGACCGCGGTCGTCGGCCTTGTAGGTCGCGGCCAGCATGCCGATGTCGATCTGGGAGGGGCCGAGGTCGAGGGTGGTCAGGGCCTCGAGGAAGGGCATCGTCTCGGTGACCGAGAGCTCCTCGCCGGCGATCTGGCGGGCGAACCGGTGCGTCTTGAGGATGCTGACCACCGACTTGTTCACCAAGGAGCGGCTGTGCAGCAGGACGGTCACGTCCCGCTCACGGTGCAGCTTCCCGATGATCGGGATCATCGACTCCGCGATCTCCTCGCGGTTCTTCCAGTTGGTGAACGAGTCGTCGTTGACAGTCACAGTCTTCACTTTCGAGCTAGACGGCGCTCATATGCTAACCCCATCGGATTCCGGCCGTTCAAGGGGTGCCGCGGGAGTGGGACCGGGCTCACATATGCCCCGTTTCGTCCCCGCTGGAGGGGCACTTGCACGGCCGGGCCACGGCAGGTGTCATGAGGTATGGGCAGGGAGCCGGTCTCGCTGTTCCTCTGCGGAGACGTGATGCTCGGCCGGGGAGTCGACCAGCTCCTGCCGCACCCGCTGGATCCGGCCGTCCCCGAGGCGTACGTCCGCGACGCCCGCGACTACATCGCGCTGGCGGAGGCCAGATACGGCCGGGTGCCGCGGGGCGCCGGGTTCGGGTATCCGTGGGGCGAGGCGCTCGCGCTGCTGGACGCGGCGGCGCCCGAGGCACGGATCGTCAATCTGGAGACGGCCGTGACCACGTACGACGGATGCGTCCCCGGCAAGGCGGTGCACTACCGGATGCACCCCGCCAACCTCCCTGCCCTGGCCGCCGTCCGCCCCGATGTGTGCGTGCTGGCCAACAACCATGTGCTCGACTACGGGCGGCGCGGGCTCGCCGACACGCTGGCGGCGCTGGCGGGTGCCGGGCTGCCGTACGTGGGCGCGGGCGCGGATCTGCGCGAGGCCGGCGCACCGGTGACGCTGCGGCCGCGGCCGGGGGTGCGGCTGGCCGTGTTCGGGCTCGCCGCCTCCTCCAGCGGGGTGCCCCGCGACTGGGCGGCGACCGCCGCGCGCAGCGGTGTCCACCACGCCGGGGAGGCGGCCGTGGCCCGGCTGCTGGAGGCCGTGGCCCAGCGCAAGCGGGCCGGGGACCTGGTGGTGGTGTCGGTGCACATGGGCTCCAACTGGGGCTACTCCCCGGCCGCTTCGGACCGTTCGCTGGCCCATGCGCTCGTCGGGGCGGGCGCCGATGTCGTCCACGGCCACTCCTCGCACCATCCGCGCCCCCTGGAGGTCCACCGCGGCCGGCTGGTGCTGCACGGCTGCGGCGACCTGGTGAACGACTACGAGGGCATCGGCGGACAGGAGCGCTACCGCAACGACCTGCGGCTGCTGTACCTGGTCGAACTCGACGCGGACGACGGGCGCTTGAGGCAGGTCCGCATGATCCCGCTGCGCAGCCGCCGGCTCCGTCTGGAACGTGCCCCGGAGTACGACGCGCTGTGGCTGCACGGCGTCCTCGCCCGCGTCAGCCGGCCCTACGGCGTCCGGGTCGAGCGCGCGGACGACGGCACGCTGGTGGCACGGCCGGCGGACCGAGCGCCATGACGGTGTGATCCGCTCTTGTGGCCGTCCGCCCCAGGCGCTTCAATTCCTCTCACCTCCCACAGGAGAACGCCCGTCCACCACCGTCCGAAGGGGTTCTTCTTGACCTCCCTACGCGCCACCGCCGTCACCGCAGCGGCCTGCGCCGCCGTGATCGCGACCGCGACGACCTCGTCCGCGATCAACTCCTACAACGCCACCCCGGCACCCGAACGCACCGAGGTCGGCGCGCTCGTCGCCACCTGGGACAACGACGGGAACCCGGCCACCCCGGACCGCGTCGACTGGGTCTGCTCCGGCACGATGATCGACGCGGACACCTTCCTGACCGCGGCGCACTGCACCACCGACTGGCCGGAGAACGTGCGGTTCTACGTGTCCCTGGACCAGGACGTGCAGGCGGGCCTGGACGCCGCCGCCGAGCGCCACCCCGGCGACCCGGCCGCACAGGCGCGGGCCGTCGCCGTCGAGGGCACGGCCCACAACCACCCGGGCTACCCCGGCCCCGCCTCGGACACCCGCGACATCTCGGTGGTCCAACTGCCCGCCGAGAAGGTGAAGTCCCGCTGGTCCTTCACCCCGGCCACGCTGCCCACCGCCGATCAGCTCGGCGCGCTCGGCCCGCGCGGGCTGAACTCCACCGACTGGGTCGTCGCCGGCTACGGCACCCAGGAGGCGGCCCGCGGCCCCGGCGGCCACACCCACCCCGGCGGCGGCGTCCGCATGAAGGCGCCCGTCACCTTCGACGCCCTCAACGACGCCTGGGTACGCCTCGCCATGACCGCCCCGCAGGGCAACGGCGGCGCCTGCTACGGCGACTCCGGCGGCCCCAACTTCGCCACGCTGGGCGGCAAGAGGGTCCTCGCGGCCACCACCATCACCGGTGACGGCCCCTGCTACGCCACCAATGTCGTCTACCGCCTGGACACCCCGGGCGCCCGCGCCTTCCTCGCCCCGTTCGTCAAGCTGCCGTAGCACAGCTGTGCCACCGGCGGGCAGTTGCGGGTGCGACGGGGCCAACTCGGCGCACCCGCGCCTACCATCTGTTCCCACAGGGCAGTTCACAGCAGCAATCAGCCCGCCCACCCCGCCGGAGGCACATATGACCGACAGCACGAGCGACACCACCACCGACACCACCGAGCTCGCGTCCCACTACATCGCCCAGGTGACCGGCGACCTCGAACGCAACGTCAAGGAACAGGAACGCGTCAGCGCCGAGATCGCCGCGCTGGAGGAGCAGTTGGCCGTGCTGCGCCGGGACCACTCGGTGCTTCTCAGCATGCAGCAGGCGCTCGGTGTCACGGCACCGGCCGCCCCCGCCGAGGGTCCCGCCGTACCGACTCCCCGCAAGGAGGCGCCTGTTCGACCGCGCCGCGCCCGCAAGGCGGCTCCGGAGGGTGCGGGCAAGGCGCCCGGCCGCAAGGCGGCTGCGGACAGCGCGAAGAAGGGGCCCGCCCGCAAGGCGGCCGAGGCGGCGCCGAAGCGCACGGCCGCTCGCAAGGCGTCCGGCAAGGCGTCGTCCGCGCCCACGCTCGTCGACCTGGTGCACGGTCATCTCAGCGAGCAGAGCGAGCCGCGCTCGGCCGCCGAGGTCGCCTCGGCGCTCGGTGCCGCGCACCCGGACCGGGAGATCAAGACCAACGTCGTCCGGACGACCCTTGAGGGCCTGGTCGCCAAGAACCGCGCCCAGCGCACCAAGCAGGGCACGTCCGTGTTCTACTCGGCCGCCGACGCGCCCGATGCCGCCGACGCGCCCGTCACCGCCGGCCCGTCCGCCGCCGCCGACAGCGCGCAGGCACCGGCCGCGGCGGAGCAGTCGGGCTGAGGCCGCTGTCCCGACGGCACCGAGGCCCCGCCGCCCGGAGCCGTCGGGCCGGGCGGGGGCGGGCCGGCGTCAGTGCGCGGCCCGTGCCGCGCGGGCCGCGGTGCCCAGGACGACCGCCGCCGCGCCCGTGCCGAGGAGCGCTCCGGCGATCACATCGCCCGGGTAGTGGACGCCGGTGTGCACGCGGGAGTAGCCCACCGCGGCCGCCAGCAGGCCGAGCGGCACGGTCGACAACGGCAGCACGGGGCCGACCGCGGCGGCGAAGGCCACGGCGGATGCGGTGTGGCCGGAGGGGAAGGAGGCCGACTCCGGCATCGGCACATGGCGCCCGGGGAACGGCGAGTCCTCGGCGCGGTGCGGCCTGCGCCGCCGTACCAGCTTCTTGCCGATCAGGTTGGCGCTCGCCGAGGCCACCCCCACGGCGGCCACGCCCAGCAGGGCGGCCCGGCGCGGCCGGCCGGGCACCAGGGCGAGCAGCCCCGCGACCGTGAACGACAGCTTGGAGTGGTCGGCGGCCGCGGACAGCCGGCGCAGCGCCGCGTCCAGTGCCGGGGTCTCGGTGACGGTCACGGCCTCGTACAGGGCCTGGTCGAGGGCGCCGAGATCGCGGACGAGGCGGCGGTGCGGGAGGCCGTCGCGGGGCGGACGGTCGTAGGCGGCGCCGTCGTGGGCCGGACGGTCGTGGGCCGGAAGGTCGGACATCAATCGGCTCCTGGAACGGTGTGACGAGGGGTGAGTGCCAGTCGGACGATGCGCCGCCAGTCCACCGGCGGCGTCACATAGGAGGCGCCCGGGCGGTGCAGCGGCACCCGGACGCGCAGTACCCGCGGTCGTACGGTGCACACCACCGGCACGGGCAGGGTGAGCGCCTCTCCGTCGACGGCGACCGGGATGCGCTCGGCGTCGGCGCCCACCACCACACGGGAGCCGGTGAGCACGGTGATGCTGCCGGCGCGTTCGCCGCGCAGGACCACCTCGGCGGCCTGGGCCGCGCTCTCCACACGGACGGCCACCACGCCGAGCGTGCCGCGGTCGAGCCGGGGTCTGCGGCCGCCGCCGAGCGGATCGGCGCGCGCATAGGGGTTGTTGCTGATCAGCAGCGCCTGCGGGTCGGTGAGCCGGAGGTCGCCGACATCGGCGTGCAGCCGGGGGCCCGCGTCGCCCAGAAGCAGGTCCGGCAGCTGTTCGAGTGCGGTGACGGCCTTGGCGTCGCGGTACTCGGGGCTCTGCACGATGTGCGCGTACGCCCCGAAGGACACGGTGTTGACGAAGGGCCGCCCGTCCACATCACCGAGGTCCACGCGCAGTTCGACGCCGCTGGTGAGGGCGTCGAGGCAGGTCGACGGGTCGGTGCGGTCCAGGCCCAGATCCATGGCGAAGTGGTTGCGGGTGCCGGCCGAGACGACCAGGAACGGCAGGTCGTGCTCGGCGGCGACCGCGGCGACGATCGCCAGGGTGCCGTCGCCCCCGGCGGCGCCCAGCAGATCGGCGCCCTCGGCGACCGCCCGGCGGGCCAGGGTCTCGGCGTCCGGGCCGGTGTCCTGCTCCAGGAGCAGCACACGGGCACCGAGGGCCTCGGCACGGTCGACGAGGCCGAAGCGCTCGACCTTTCCGCCGCCCGACCGCGGGTTCATGATCAGTACGGGGCGGCGGGGCGGGGTACGGCGGTGGGCGTGCATGCCGTACGGCTGGCGCAGCCGGCGCAGACAGGCGCGGGCGGCGGCCAGCGCGGCGGCCCACAGGCTGATGACGCCCACGGCCACGACCCACAGGTCGGTGGCGGCGAAGAAGACCAGGACGCCGAGCGGGGTGATCAGCGCCAGCAGGGCGCCCAGCAGCCGGGCCGCTCCGCGGTGCGCGAGGGCCCACCACACACCGGCGCCGGTCAGCGCGAGCCCGCCGAGGCCGATGACCAGGATGAGCCAGCCGCCGGACCCGGCGGCCGCGGCGACGACCGCGACGGCCCCGGCCGCGCAGGCCACCGCGAGCCGCGCCCAGGTGCGGGCGCGGCCGTCGTCCGGGCCGGTGCCGTTCGGGCCGGTCCCCGCCGCCGTAGCCATCGCTGTGCCTGCCCTCCGTCATGTCACCGCCCGTTGCGCCGGAGCCGGGGCGAGGCCCGCGCATCGGCGGCCGCCCGGCGTCCGTGTCGACGATCTCATGATGGACCGGCCGCGGCCCCTCCGGTGGATCATCTCGGGGGAAAGCGGCAGGCGACCGCCGAGCGACGAGGAGGCCGCCCCCGGCGCGGGGGCGGCCTCCGGTGTGTGTGCGGGTGCGCGGTCCGCGTCAGGAGAAGCGCTGGCGGGCCGAGCCGTCGCAGGTCTGGAGCCGCAGCGGGTCCTTGGCCGAGGCCAGGGTCAGGCACAGCCCCGTCGCGGCGGCGGGCCGGATGGTGCCGGACTGGCGGACGAACTGCTGGTTGGTGCCGCCGTGGCAGTTCCACAGGACGAGCGCACGGCCGGCGGTGTAGCCGCCGGGCACGTCGAGGCAGCGGTCGTGGGTGGTCTCGATGTGCAGGGAGCGGCGCTGACCGTCGTACCACCATCCCTGGTTGCGGCCGCCGTGGCAGTCCCAGCCGATGACGGCGGTGCCGTTGGCGCTGGACCCGCCGCTGGCGTCCAGACAGGTGCCGGCGGCCTCGTTCTTCAGCGGCCTGAAGACGTCGTCCCAGGCGAGCGGGTACAGCTGCGGGGTGCCGGTGCTGGCCGGGTCGGCGCAACTGGCCTCAGTGGCACCGGAGTTGTAGAGCTGGGTGAGGCAGCGGGCGAAGGCTGCGTGGCCTCGGGCGTTGGGGTGGAAGGACTGGCGCGCGGTGTTCTCGTCCCAGGGGAAGTGGTCGCCGAGATCGAGGTAGAGGCCGCGGGCCCAGGGGTCCTCCATGCAGACCTCGTGGCCGTGGAAGAGCCGGGAGTTGTCGAGGTAGACCGCCCCGGTGTTGCGGGCGGCCTGGCGGATGCCGCGCTCGAAGACGGGCACCGCGTAGTCGCGGCCCCACTTGGCGTCGGAGTCGTAGCCCGCGCAGCCGCCGGGGAGCTTGCCGGGGAAGTCCGGGTTGTCGTGGAAGTCGGGGCCGATGGGGCTGGGGTAGCCCATGACGACCAGCTTGTAGTCGCCGTCGGCGTATCCGGCGTCGCGCATCACGGTGCGCAGGTCGCGGACGGTCTGCTCGACCTTGGGGCGCAGCCCGTCGACGCGGGCCTGCCAGCCGGGGGCGTACTTGGGCTCGCAGGGGCCCTGGCTGAGCACCCAGCGGGTGACGCAGTCGGTCATGACCGGGCCGAACTGGAGGTCGTCGTTGGCGCCGGCGACCAGCAGGACCATCTTGATCCGGGTGTTGCGGGCCTTGATGGCGAGGTTGTCGCTCTGGACGAGTTCGTCGGCGTACTGCTTGCCGCCGCCGATGCGGATGTTGCCGGTGTAGGCGCCGGAGCAGGAGACGTTGTACGTCACGTCGGCGGCGATGCCGGTGCGGTGGACGGCCGCCTCGGGCGAGCGGTGGCACCAGTTGTCCGGGCCGTTGGTGCCGGGTTCGTAGGTGCCGACGCCCTCGCCGGAGATCTCGCTGTCGCCGAGGGAGATCAGTGACGACTTGCGTTCGGCGAGCGGGCGTTCGGCGGGGTCGCCGTACAGGGCGGTCGCCTCGGCGGCACGGATCCGCTCCAGTTCGGCCGGGAGCGGGGTCGAGGCGGCCGTCGCCTCGGCGGTGGCGGCGCCTGCGGTGGGTGCGGTCAGCCCCACCAGGGCCGAGGCGACCGTCGCGACGAGGGCCGTGGTCCATCTGATCCTGGGTCTGGTGCGCTTCATTACGCCTCCCCGATACAGGTGTTACCCACGGTTTACCGGCGGGTAGCCGCAGGGGGAAGACATTGAACGTGAGAAAGGTTCACCTTTTACGATCACGTGATCAGGAGCAACAGCCGCCGGATCCGGTGGAGTTGGCGGTTCCGGTGTCGAGCCGGCAGAAGCAGGACGCCTCGATCGGCACGTCCGCCAGGGCGGTGGCGACCTTCAGCTGCTGTGCGACGATCTCCGCCTCACCGTGCCTGCCGAGCCGGACCAGGCACTCGTGGAAGCCGTGCAACGCCCAGACGTTGCCGGGGTGTCGGCACGCGCGCGGCAAGGTGTCGTCCAGGCCGAGGTCGGCCCGGTAGACGGATTCCGCCTCGGTCACCCGGCCCTGCTCCAGCAGCAGCGCGCCGAGCGCGTGGCGGGTGGGCTGCATCCAGCCCCAGGGCTCGTCGTACGGGAGGCCGTCGTCCAGCGCGACCGAGCGCTCCAGGTCCGCGAAGGCGGTGTCGAAGTCGCCCTTGCGGTAGGCGAGTTCGCCGTCGAGCAGGGCGGAGGCGACGGCGAGGATGTCGGCGCAGGTGTTGTTGAACAGCATGCGGGACGCGGGCACGCGGCCGACCGCCGCCCGGAACAGCTCCCGTTCGGTCTCCGCCTCGACGACCCGGCCGGTGGCCGACAGGGCCACCCCGCGGGCGTAGTGGAGCATCGCGGTGGTCACGCAGTACAGCTCCGGGTCGTCCGGGAAGGGCTGTCGGAGGATGTCCTCCCACCGTCCGAAGCGGATCAGCACATGGACGCGCATGGCGAGGAAGCCCTCCAGCCAGTCGGCCATGGGCGGGCTCTGCACCCGCAGCAGCTCCTCGGGGATGGACGCCTCCAGCTGCGCGGCGGTCTCCAGGGCGACCCGGAACCGGCCGAGGAACAGGGCGCCGTAGATCTTGAAGTGGTAGTTGTGCGACCGGTACAGGGTGTAGAAGTTCATCGACCCGGCACGCTCCCGGTACTTCTCGTCGGCGGCGATCGCCGCGGTGTTGTCCGAGATCACCCTCCGGTAGTCCCCGCACAGGACCTCCAGGTGCGAGGGCATGTGCAGCAGGTGCCCGGCGTCGGGCACCAGCCCGCGCAGCCGGTCGGCGACCCGCAGCGCCTGCTCCGGGACCGGGGACATCTCCATCAGGTGGATGTACAGGTGCAGCACGCCCGGATGGACCGCGCCCGCGCCGGTGGCGAGCGCACGGTCGAGCACGTCCTTGGCCTCCGTCGTCCGCGCGCCCTCGGCCGGACGTCCGGTCCGCAGGTCCCACAGCTGCCAGGGCGTGAGGTTCATCAGCGCGTCGGCGTACAGGGCGGCGACGTCCAGGTCGTCGGGGGCGCGGTCGTGGACGGCCCGCATGCGGTCGGCGTACGGCGCGTTCCACACCGAGCAGTCCTCGACGGGCCGCTGCTGCGGGTAACGGGCGCGCAGGGCCTCGATGAGGGCTCGCTCGACCGGGGTGGCGCCGGCCGCCAGCGCGTGGGCGCGCTCGACGGCGGCGTGGGTGCGCTCGACGGTCCCGGCCAGCTCCCGCTCGTCGAAGAACTCCCAGGGTTTGTTGTAGTTGGGGCCGAGCGCGTAGGCGATGCCCCAGTGGGCCATGGCGCATCCGGGGTCGGCCGCGGCTGCCTCCTCGAAGCAGTGCACGGCCTCCTCGTGGTGGAAGGCGTACGTCCACACCAGTCCGCGGTCGAACCAGAGCTGGGCGGTGGGCGAGGACGTGGTCACGGGGCGGGTGTGGGCGCCGAGGTCGTAGTAGTCCATGGGTTCCCCCTGGGCTGGGGGTCCGCCCGGCCCGGACCGGGACACCGGGGCGGACCGCGGTCGTGCGGCGCAGCCTAGGGGGTGTGCGGGCCCGTTGGGCTGTCCGCCGCCTCGGCCGGGGAGCCGTCAGACCTCGCGCGAGGCCGCCCGCCGCTCCAGGGTGCGCAGGGCGAATTCACCCCATTGGAGGTTCTCCCGTTCGAAGGCCAGGCCGCGCAGGAGGGTGAGGTAGGGGCCGATGCGCTCGGCCTCGGCGACGTACTGCTCCTCGGTCCGCCCGGCGAGCAGCCGCTGCCGCAGCCGCTCGTAGCGGTCGAGCTTGGCGCGGGCCCGCTCCATCCGCTCGGCGACGGCGGCGCGCACCGCGTCCAGGTCGCCGACGTCCGCGCACGCCACCTTCACCATCAGCTCGTCGCGGATGGCCGTGGGCCTGGCCGGTTCCGTCACATAGGCGCGCACGGCCGCGTAGCCGGCCTCGGTGAGGGAGAACAGGCGCTTGTTGGGGCGGCGTTCCTGCTCCACCACGCGGGCGGTGATCAGGCCGTCGCCCTCCATGCGCTCCAGCTCCCGGTACAGCTGCTGCGGGGAGGCCATCCAGAAGTTCGCCACGGACGCGTCGAACTCCTTGGCGAGGTCGTAGCCGGACGCCTCGCCCTGGAGCAGGGCCGCCATCAGCGCGTTTCGCAGAGCCATGGCAGCAAGCTAACACCCGTGCCGACCAGCCGATGAGGTGACCGGGAGCCGGCTCAGTACTTCTCGGCGCCGGCCCGGATGGCCTGCCGGATGCGGTGGTAGGTGCCGCAGCGGCAGACGTTGCGGATCGTGTCGAGGTCGGCCTCGGTGATCTCCCGGCCCTCCTCGCGGGCCCGGCGGACCGTGGCGACGGCGGTCATGATCTGCCCCGGCTGGCAGTAGCCGCACTGGGCGACGTCGTACTCCAGCCACGCCTCCTGCATGGGGTGCAGCTCACGGCCGACCGTGCCGGGCAGGCCCTCGATGGTGGTGACCTCGTCGGTGGGGGCCAGCTCCCCCACCGGCACCGAGCACGGGTTGAACGCTTTGCCGTTGATGTGGCTGGTGCACGCCTGGCACACGCCGATCCCGCAACCGTACTTCGGGCCGGTCACCCCGAGGACGTCCCGCAGGACCCACAGCAGCCGGACGTCGTCCTCGATGTCCACGGTGACCCGCTCGCCGTTGAGGATGAAGGTGTGTTCGGGCACGAGAGGCTCCTAGAAGGCGCGGTCGAGACCGTCGGTCGGGGAGGCGGGGATCGGCGGGACGGTCGGCTTCGGCTCGAAGCCGAGCGGTGCGTCGTGGTTGATCGGGAAGGTCTTCGGCATACGGCCGGTCGCGCGTCCGTAGGCGCAGGCTACGGCGGCCGCGGCACCCGCCACCGCCAGTTCCCCGGCGCCGCCCGGCTCTCCACTCGTCGGCGGCATGACCACGATCTCCAGCTCGGGCGGGGTGTTCCACTGCCGTGTGTAGCGGTAGTTGTCCCAGCTGCCCTCCAGGAAGTGCCCGTCGTCCAGGTGGAGGCTGGAGCTGAGGGTGAGCGCGATGCCGTCCATGATGCCGCCCATCATCTGTGCCTGGAGCCCGCGCGGGTTGACCGCCAGGCCCACGTCCACGGCGCACACGACCTTGGTGACCCGGGGGCCGGTGTAGGCGTCCGGGATCCGGCGGCCGGTGGTCTCCGGGCGGCAGTCGATCTCGGCGAGGATCGCCACCCAGGCGTGGTACTCGGGGTGGATCGCGATCCCCTGGGCCGTACCGGCGGGCATCTCCCGCCCCCAGCGGCCCACTTCGGCGACCTTGTCCAGGACGGCCCGCCCGCGCTCGTCCTTCAGGAACTCCCGGCGGAAGCGATAGGGGTCCTTGCCCATCCGCCGGGCCAGCTCGTCCACCACCAGTTCCTGCGCGCAACGCACGTTGGGCGAGTAGATGTTGCGCATCGAACCGGTGTTGAAGCCCTTGTCCGTCTCGCTCAGCAGCTGGGTGACGACTCCGAAGTGGTACGGGGTCTGCTGGGTCAGCGCGAAGACGGTCTCGGCGAAGGTGAGGTCGCCGACGGGCAGCCGCGCGGCCTGGGCGGTGATGATCTCCCCCAGGCCGTGGCCGAAGTCGGTGGCGACGGAGGTGTGCCGCTGCTCGTAGGTGAGCACCTCGCCGAGCGCGTAGGTGGCCCGCACGCGGGACGTCGACATGGGGTGGGTGCGGCCCTGCCGGAAGTCGTCGGTGCGGTGCCACATCAGCCGTACCGGCTTGCCCATGGCCCTGGAGATCTCTGCGGCCTCGCCCGCGGCGTCGTGGAAGAGCTTGCGGCCGAACGAGCCGCCGCCCTCGGTGACATGCACCTTCACCGCCGGGACCGGCAGCCCGAGCTTCAGCGCGATCTCCTCCTGGGCGGTGACGGGGTTCTTCAGGCTGGCCCAGACCTCCGCCGAGTCCTCGCGTACGTCGGCGACCGCGCAGTTGGGCTCCAGCGCGCTGTTGCTGGCGAAGTGGAAGGTGAACCGCTCGTCGACGGCCTTCGTCAGCAGGTCCAACGGCGGCACGACCAAGGGGAGTTCCGCCCGGCGCAGCTCCGCCAGCACGGTGGCGTCGGACTTGCCCTCGGCCGTGCCGGGTCCCCAGGTGACCTTCAGGGCACGGACGGCGTCGATGCACTGGCCGAAGGTGCGGCCGCGCACGGCGACGCCGGTGGAGACGGGGACGACGTCGGTGATGCCGGGCATGGCCCGTACCTCGGCGAGGTTGTCCACGGAACGGACGGTGCCGTTGATCGTGGGCGGCCGGCAGACCATCGCCGGGAGCGCGCCGGGCACCTTGACGTCCATGGCGAACTGCTTGCGGCCGGTGACGGCGTCGCGGGCGTCCAGGCGGCTCCGCGGGGTGCCGATGACCTTGAAGTCCGCGGAGTCCTTGAGCGTCACGGCCACCTGAGAGGTCGTCACACTGGCGGCCTTCTCGGCGAGTTCACCGTACGTCAGGCTGCGGCCGGTGGCCGTGGACAGGATCGCGCCCGCCTTCGCGGTCAGTGTCTCCACGGTCTCGCCGAGTTGGAGGGCGGCGGCCCGCAGCAGGCGGCCTCGGGCGACGGCGGCGGCGACCCTGATGGGGGTGAAGGTGGAGATGGTGGTGTTGGAGCCGCCGGTGATCTGGTTGAAGAGCAGCTCGGGGCGGGCGTCCGCGAGGGTGACCCGGATCCGGTCCAGCGGCAGGTCCAGCTCCTCCGCGATGAGCATGGCGCTGGAGGTGGTGATGCCCTGGCCGACCTCGGCGCGGGGCAGTGCGAAGGTCGCCGTGCCGTCGGTCTCGATCCGGATGGTGATCAGGTTCGCCGTGGGCAGCGCGGCGTGGGTGAGCATGTCGTTGAGGTCGTAGATCTCCGCCGGGCCCGGCACCGAGGGCACGGCCGCGGACGCCTCGCCGGGCGCCAGCGCGTTCTCGCCGAGGCTCGCGGCCACGGTGAGGGTGGAGGCGGCCACCACGTACCCGAGGAATCTGCGCCTGCCTATTCCGTCCGGCTCCTCCGCGGCGTCCTGCCGCGGCGGTCGGCCGTGAGCTGCCATCACTGTCCTCCCCGGAGTGGCGGATGCCCATGGATCGCGGCTCTCGACTGTGCCCGGCCGGGGCGCTCGACGGAAGATCTCCGCGAGTTCTCCTCGAAAAGTCCACAAGGAGGGGGCGGTGGGGGTCGTGGGGGCCGCGGCTTTACGGGGGTCGGCGCCTTGGCTGAGGCTGCGTCAGGGGTGGCGTCCTGCCGGGGGCCTCAGGGGGCGCCTTGCCGGGGGCTGCCTCGGGGGTGGCGCCTTGGCGGAAGCTGCGTCAGGGGTGGCGCCTTGCCGGAGGCCGCCTCAGGGGTGGCGCCTCGCCGGAAGCTGCCTCGGGAGCGGCGCCTCGCCGGAAGCTGCCTCGGGAGCGGCGCCTCGCCGGAGACCGCCTCGGGGGCGCGCCACGCCGGAGGCCGCGTCAGGGGTCCGTCCTGCCGGAGACCGCGTCACGGGTGGCGCCTCGCCGGAGGCCGCCTCAGAGGTACCGCCTCGCTGGAAGGCAGGGGGCCAGGTGATCCGCTCCCCTGCTGAGTCCGCCTCGGCCGATCCGCGCGCCTCTTCGGGGGCCCTGGCCCCTCAGGCGATCAGTGCCTCGTCCGAGTCAAGGAGGTCCAGCAGGCCGGCCCGATGCAGGGCGGCGACGGGGGCCAGCAGGTCCGGGTGGCGCAGCAGGGCCGCTGCCTGGTGGTCGCGGGCGTCGGGGGCGGTCAGGCGGCGGAAGCCGAGCGGGGTCACCGGCGCGTGCTCGGCGCCGGCCACGGCGGACACCCCGCGGGCCGCCAGCGCGGAGTCGGTGAGCAGACAGGCCGCCCAGCTCGCCACGACCTCGTCGACCCATGTGCGCCAGCCGGAGCCGTCCGGATCGCCATCGCCCGAGTCGTGATCACCGGAGCCGTCCGCCCCGGCGATCCAGTCCAGCCGCGCGGAACCGCCGGGCCCGGCCAGTCCGACGAGGGCGGCGTCCATGGGGGTGGGGTAGCGCAGCCAGGCGGCGACGGTGACGGCCTGGCGGGCCTGGGCCTCGCACAGGGCGGCGGCCAGCGCACCGCCACCGGGCGGATAGGCGCACAGCAGCCAGCGGGTCGTCGCCGCGATGAGGGAGGAGAAGTCTGCGAGCACTGCCGGGCCGTCCGCGTCGCTTCGGTCACTGGGATGCAGACCACCGTAGCCCGCCGTTCCCCCGCCGGACATGTCCGTAACCAGCCCGTTTCCGTGGTCTGCGCCACAGCGGGGCGCACCGCGGCGGCGCCACGCGGGGTCCCGCAAGGCGCTCCCCGCACCGGACGCCCCGCCTGCCCAGGCGCTCCCCGCACCCCACGCCCCCGCCCCTCCACACGCTCCCCGCACCCCACGCCCCCGCCTCCCCCCGCCCGCCTCCCGCACCGCATGGCGCCACCGCCCCAGGGGTACCCCGAGACGCATGACCGGCATCGACCTCAAGAGCAGCGCCTTCAACGACAACGCCTACATCCCGCGCCGGTACGCGCTGGAGGGCGAAAACGTCTCTCCGCCGCTGACCTGGTCCGGGGTGCCGGACGACGCCGCCGAGCTGGTCCTGGTGTGCGAGGACCCCGACGCCCCGTCGGGCACCTTCGTGCACTGGGTCTGCGTCGGCATCGACCCGCACAGCGACGGCGCGGGCACCGGCGAGCACCCGCGCGGCGGCACCGACCTGGTCAACGGCTACGGCCGGCGCGGCTGGGGCGGCCCGCACCCGCCGCCCGGCGACGACGCGCACCACTACGTCTTCCACCTGTACGCCCTGCGCGAGCCCTGCGTGCTGCCCGACGAGCCCACCGCGGAACAGGTGCACCGCGCGGTGGAGGAACGGGAGGTCGCCAGCGGCACGCTGGTGGGCCTGTACCACCGGTGAGCGCCCGCCCCGCGCAGACCCCTGGGAAGACGGCCGACCGGGCGTACCGCGGACCCGGCCGGACCGTCGGCTCACCCACGCCGTCGGCCGCCCGCCCGTATCGGGGGCGTACCGCAGCACCTCGCCGGGCTCCGAACAGCCGACGACCCTCTCGCCGCTCCCACCCGACAGGCACCACCCGGATGAGCTCCTCGGTGGCTGTCGGGTACCCGGCGCCGAGCGGGCGAACCGCGCACCCGACCCGGCCTCCGTCGCCGGACCGCCCAGCCGACCCCGACCCCGCCCCCGACCGACCCCGATCCGCCGCCGCCCCCGCCCCGCCCCCGACGCCGGCACCGAGTGGCCGCGAGAGGAGCACCCCATGACGACGACCCTCCCCCTGACCGTCGACGCCCAGGAGCACGGCCTGAGCGGCGACGGTGTCACCGACGACGGGCCCGCGTTGCAGCGGTTGGTGGACGTCCTGGGGGCGGCGTGCGCCGCGGACGGCCGCCCCCGGGTCATCCAGGTCCCTGCGGGCCGCTACGTCGTCCGTGACCGGGCGGTCGTCTGGCGCAGCGGTGTCTCCCTGATCGGCGCGGGCCGCGGGGCGACCTGCTTCGCGCTGGGCAATCCGGGCGCGCCGACGACACCCGTGCCGCTGGCCTGGTTCACCACGCAGCTGCACGGGGCGGGCCGGGACAACCACCTCAGCGACCTCACCTTCGCGCACTTCGAGGTGGACGGCTCAGGAGTGCACACCGAGCGCTACGATCCGCTGGCCAAGGGCCTGGGGCTGCAGTACGTGCGGCGGGCCCGCTTCAGCGACCTGTACATCCACGACACCGCGGCGACCGGTTTCGGCTGCGACTTCCTCCAGGACACGGTGGTGGAGGGGGTGCTGGCCGAGCGGTGCGGGCGGCAGGACCCCGGCGAATGCATGGGCGGGGCGGGCATCGGCATCGGGATCGGCGGCTGGGGCCCGGTGGAGCGGCTGACGGTGTCGGCGTGCACGGCGGTCGGCAACGGGACCAACGGCATCTTCGTGGAGCTCCAGCAGGAGTACTGGCCGCCGCCGCGCGGCATCCGGATCACCGCCTGCCACACCGAGGACAACCGCTACGGCATCTCCGACTGGGGCGCCGACGGCCTGCTGGTCACCTCGTGCACGATGCTCGGCAACCATCTGGCCGGCTTCGACGTGTCCTCGCAGGGCACCTCCGGGGTCGGCGGGCGCGGCGGCATCGTCACCGGCTGTGTGATCGACGGCAACCTCCGCGACGGCGTCGCGATCGGCAACACGCCGGGCCCGTACGCGGTGCGCGGCAACCGGATCAGCTCCAACGGCCGGTACGGCTACTGGCAGCACAATCTGGCGGGCGGGGACCGGGAACCGGCCGCCGACCTGGTGCTGGAGTCCAACGACATCCGCGACAACGCCCTGGACGGGGTGCGCATCGGCGCCGATCTGCGCGAGGTGGCGATCACCGGCAACCGGATCCGCAACAACGGCCGCCGCGCGGCGCCGGACGCGGCCGGAGGCGGCGACGGTGTCCGCTACGAGCCGCTCGCGGTCGTCGACGAGCACGCCGACTGGCCGCCCGACGGCCACCGCGGCAAGCGGGTGCGGGTCGGCTCGCAGAGCGCGCTGGTGTCGTACACCACCGGGCGCCGCCTGGCCCTCGCCCCGAAACGGCCCGGCGCACGGACCGCCTGGGAGGAGGGCCTGCCCCCGGCGGGTGCCGCCTACCGGCTGCCCGAGCCGCCGCAGCCGCGGGCGGGGATCACGATCGCCGCGCGGGTCGAGGGCCTGCAACTGCACGGAAACCGGGTCTGGGACGACCAGCGGCACAAGACCCAGACGCACGGACTGCGCATCACCCCCGAGGGCATCTGGCACGGCGGCGGCGCGCACGGCAACGATCTGCGCGGCAACGCCTCGGGAGACACGCTGTTCGCCACCCCGCCGAGTGAGGTGCGCGGGGCGGAGGACGGGCTGTGAGGGGCTGTGCGACACGCGGGGCCGCGGGGCGGGCCGCGGGTCAGGCGACGGCCGGGTCCTGCACCCGGGCGCCCTGGCGCCGCAGTTCCTCCTGCACCAGCGGGTAGGGCACCTCGCGCGGCAGCCGCCCCGAGCGCACGGCGAGGGCGGCGCAGACGCCGGCCGCCTGCCCGGTGGCCATGGCGATCGGCATCACCCGGTAGGAGGAATGCGCCACATGGGAGCCGGAGATGCAGCGTCCGGCGACCAGCAGCCGGTCGATGCCGCGGGGCAGCAGGCAGCGCAGCGGGATGTCGTAGAAGCGGCCGCGCGGGACGCGTTTGAGGACGGTGCCGGAGCCGCGCGGGTTGTGGATGTCCACCGGGTAGGCGCCGTGCGCGATGACGTCCGGGAAGGACTGCGCACCCAGGATGTCGTGCCCGGTGAGGTGGTAGTCGCCGAGGATGCGGCGGGTCTCGCGGACCCCGATCTGGGTGCCGCTCTGCACGGCGTACGCCTCCTCGAAGCCGGGGACGCGGGTGCGCAGGAACCGGTCGATCTGGTCCAGTTGGCGGCGCGCGGCGACCTCGGCGCGGGTCAGGTCCCACACGTCGATGCCGAGCGCCTTGGTGACACGGGTGCTGTTGACGCTGAGCTCGTGCGGGTGCGGGGTGCCGAAGAAGAGGATGTCCTCACGGGTCAGGCGCAGTTCACCCTCCTCGGTGGCCTTCTCCACCAGGTCCCACAGGCCGTGCACCCCGCGCCACTGGTCGGGGTGGGCGCGCACGTAGCCGGCGAAGCCCTCCGGGTCGAAGTCGGCCATCCGGAACATCAGGGTCATCGGCTGCACCCGTCCGTCCTCGGGCCGCCCGATCTCGTACGGTGCTCCGGCGGCGACCGCGATGTCGCCGTCCCCGGTGCCGTCCACGACGACGTCCGCGTCGATCACCACCGGGCCGGACTTGGTCTCGAACACCACCCGCCAGCCGTCGTCCAGGGGCAGCGCGCTGGAGGCGAAGGCGTGCAGCAGCAGCCGTACCCCGGACTCGTCGAGCAGGTCGAGGAGGACGAGCTTGAAGATCTCCGGGTCGAACGGCACGGTGTAGCCGGTGTCCAGGGAGGGCGGGATGCAGCCGCCGCGCGCGGTGAGCCGCTCCAGCAGCCGCCACAGGAAACCGGCGACGACGGCCTCGCCCTCGCCGTGGTCGGACGGCAGCAGCCGGTTGTCGCCGCCGGCCTCGTCGAAGACGGCCTGCTTCTGCTCGTTGTGGAAGGACATCAGCGGCATGACGAGCGCGGCGGTGGCGTTGCCGCCGAGGAAGCCGTAGCGCTCCACCAGCACGACCTCGGCTCCGGCGTCGGCCGCCGACTGGGCCGCGGCGGTGCCGGCCGGGCCGCCGCCCACGACGAGGACCTCGGTACGGCCCCCGTGGCGGGCGGAGCGCGGGGGGAGGGTGACCGTCCGGGGCTCGCGGGGTGGTTCGAGGATCGGCATGGGTCTCTTCCCGTGACTGGGTCGGGGTCGGGGTCGTGTGCTCGGGCTCCTCAGCCGTGGCCGTGCCGGATCCGCGCGGCGGAACCGGCGGCGTCGACCCGGTCCAGGAGGGCGCCGCAGCGGGCGCAGGTCTCGCCGGCCAGTTCGCGCAGTCGCCGCATCCGGGCCTCCAGCACCTCCCGGCGCTGCGGGAACTCGTCCCACAGCCGGTCCACCTCGGCGAGCATCAGCCCCGCCTGCTCGCGGGCCACACCGACCAGGGCCGGGGCGCCCATCCGGCGGGCGAAGTCGAAGACCTTGCCGGAGTACGGCAGCGGCAGCACCGGCAGCCCGGACAGCGCGGCGAACATGACGAAGTGCAGGCGCATGCCCACGACCAGGTCCAGATGGCTCATGAAGCCGAGGATCTGGCCGGGGCTGTAGCTGTTGTGCAGGATCCGGCCCCGGTCGGGGGCGCTCATCCGGGACAGCACGGCGTGGGCGTGGTGCACGTCCTGGCGTTCCATGGGCACGAAGACCACATGGGCGTCCATCCGGCGGGTGAGGAAGTCGGCGACGTCGGCGAGCAGCGCGTGGTAGTCGCCCTCGTCGAGCTTCTCCGCGGCGCGGCCCGGTTCGCGCACGGACATGCCGACCAGCCGGGTGTCCGTCGGCAGGCCCTCGGCGCGCATCATCTGCTCGGTGAAGGGCTCGCGGGGCAGCAGCAGGGCGGGGTCGGCGGTGACGACGATCTCGCGTTCGACGCCGACCTCCTCCAGGACCAGGTGGCTCTCCTCGTCGCGGACGACGACCTCGTCCATGTCGGCCAGCACCGTGCGCACCGCCTCGCGGTCCTCGGGGTCCTTGAGCGGGCCGGCGCCGACGGCGTAGGCGAAGGTGGGCACGCCGCGGTCCTGGGCGGCCTTGACCAGGCGCAGATAGCGCCGGGCCTCCCCGTCGTAGAGGAATCCGCCGCCGCCGACCACGAGCAGGTCCAGGCTCTCCAGGGCGTCGAGGACGGGCCTTTGCGGCACGCCCTCCCAGTGCACGACCTCGTCGGCGTCCCGGCGGTGGGTGCGGGTGTGCTCGGCGTCGCGGCTGAAGACCACGAGCCGTGCGTCCGGACGGTGGGTACGAAGACAGCTCAGCACGCTCAGCAGGATCGCCTCGTCACCGATGTTGAATCCGCCGAACGACCCGAGGAGGCCGATCCGCGGAAGGGTGGGGCTCGGCGCGGGGCGCTGGGTGAGTGCCATCCGGGACTCCTGGTTCGAGCGGGGACGGGACTTCCGGCGCGATCATGGCCGGTGGGGCTCGGGGCCGAGTTGCCCGAAGCCGTCGCAGGAAACCGGCAGGGCCTGTTCAGTCGTGAGCAACCGGGGTGAGAGCTCTTTAAGCAGGGTGCGCGTCCACTGGATCTGGCGCAACGTGCGGGGGCGGCAGGTGATCACCAGTTCGAGGAGCCGTTCGTCGTGGGCGGCCTGGGCCGCCTGGGCGAGCATGTCCCAGCGCAGCGACGTACGGGTGGCGGCCAGGTGCAGTTCGAGCAGGTCGTCGAGGAGACGGGTGCCGGTCGCGGGGCGGCGGGCGCGGGTGCGGGCGGCTCGGTCGCGCACGAGGCGGCGTACGGGTGGTCCGCCGTCGCCCCGCGGGGCGGGCAGGTCGAGGCCGTAGAGGCGGCCGGTGCGGGCGAGCCGGACGCGGTGGTCGTGGGACCACCGGGCCAGATCGGTGGCGGCCTGGTGGATCCCGTGATCGCCGCCGTGGCGTACGGCCGCGGCCGCCAGCTGTCTCTCCAGGGCCTGCTCGCCTTCGTAGAGCGCCTGGATCGTGTGCGCGACACCGTTCATGGGCGGCCGCTCCCTTCCGTGCGTACGGCGGCGGCGCGCCCGCGCGTCCGCGCTGCGGCCCTTGCGCACCGGGAGTCCCTGGCCCCGTCACCCGAATGCGGCACCGTCGGCTGCCCCGGCGAGTACCCCGACCTCCTTGCCCTCACCATGGGCCGGGAGGGCGCTACTCAGCGCATCCGCCGTGTAGCGCGACGGTCGCTGGGCACTCGGGCGCCGGCGGGTCCGACCGGAACCCGTCAGTTCACGCTGGAGGTGAAGGACATGGGTCACGGTGGCAACGTCATCGACGAGCTGGTGACCGATCACGGCGAGGTCGAGGATCTGTTCGCCCGTATCGAGGCGCTGCCCTCGGGTGACAAGAACCGCAAGATGTACGCCGATCAGGTCACGATGGAGCTGGTACGGCACTCGGTGGCCGAGGAGGCATACCTCTACCCGGCCGTGCGCGAGCACCTCGCGAACGGTGACACGATGGCCGACCGCGAGCTGGAGGACCACGCCAAGGCCGAGCAGATCATGAAGGATCTGGAGGGCTGCGAGGCGGACGACCCGCAGTTCGACCGGCTGATGGCCGCGCTGATGACCGAGATCCGCGCGCATATCGCGGACGAGGAGCAGAACCTGTTCCCCTCACTGCGCGCGGCCTGTCCGCCCGAGACGCTGGACGACCTCGGTGACAAGGTCCGGATGGCGAAGAAGACGGCGCCGACGCGACCGCACCCCTCGGCGCCCGACAAGCCCCCGGCCAACAAGCTCCTCGCGCCCGGCATGGGCCTGGTCGACCGGATGCGCGACATGCTGACCGGACGCGGCAAGCCGGAGTGACGGCCCCGCCGGGGCGCGGCGAGCCCGACTGAGGGCCCCGGCCCGCGCGCGCGGCGAGCGGAAGTGACGGTCCGGGCCGGGCGCGCGGCGAGCGGAAGTGACGGTCCTGTCGAGGGGCGTCGGCACGGGTGGCCGGCGCCCCTCGTCGCTGCCCGGACCCGAGGGCGGGGGCAGGAATGAGGCGGGCCGCGCAGGCGTTGTGCCGACCGCGAGGGTGAGACGCCGGGAAGGGAACCGGGTCCGGCCCGCGCTCCCCTCAGTGCCCGGCGGTCACGGGCGAGGGGTCTTTCCCGACGGTGTTGCAGAAGAAGGGCGTGAGACCGATGGCGTCGACAGGGCGGGACGTGTCCGGTGCGGCCGGGGCCACCGAGCTGGTGACCGGATGCGGTCGCCGGATCGTGGTGAAGTGCCTCAGGCTCGTGCCGGAGGAGCGGACGCTCAGCCGCGTCACCCTGGACGTGGGCGGCCACCGCGACGGCGGCCCCGGCGTCTGGGCGTCCCTGACCGCGACCGAGGCCCGCGAACTGGCCCGCCAGCTGCTGGAGCGCGCCGATGTGGCCGACCACGCGCCGGGGGGCGTGGCGACGGCTCTCGCCTGATCCCGTACGACGACGGCCGGCCGGTCAGCCGAGGAAGTCCTCCACCGCCGCCACGAACCGGGCCTTGTCGTCCAGCCACGGAAAGTGTGCCGAGCCGGGCAGTACGACCCGGCGCGCGGCCGGGAAGAGGGCGGCGACCTCGGCGACCGGGCCGGGCGGGGAGTTGAGGTCTACCTCTCCGGCGAGCACCAGCACGGGCCGGTGGAAGGCGGCGAGGGCCGCGCGGGTGGCGTCCGGCGCGAAGGCGCCCTCGGAGCCGTAGACGGCGGCCGCACGCCGGTTGCGCTGCCGGTCCCCCGCGGCGTGGTGCGCCCGTGCCGTCTCGTCCCAACGGCCGTAGGCGAAGGGCGCGACGGCCTCCCAGTGCTCGGGCGTCCCCCGCCCGGCGACGATCTCCTCCAGCGCCGCGAACGCCTCCGCGAACCAGGGCTCGTCCCTCCGCAGCGACGCCGTCTCGCGGCGCACCTGTCCCGGTACCTCGATGCCCGCGCCGAACAGACTGGGCGTCACCAGCACCAGCCGGGCGACCTCCTCGGGATGCCGCTCGGCGTACCGCAGGGCGAGGTTGGTCCCCGCGGAGTGGGCCAGCAGGTCCATCCGCTCCAGGCCCAGATGCGTGCGCAGGGCCTCGACGTCGTCCACCAGCCGGTCGCAGCGGTAGGAGCCGGGGTCCTCCGGCTCCGCCGACTCCCCCGTCCCGCGCAGATCGAGCACGATCAGCCGCCGCCGTGCGCCGAGCCCGCCGAGGTCCCCCAGATAGGCGGCGTCCTGCATCGGCCCGCCCGGCAGACAGACCAGGGGCTCGCCCTGGCCGGAGACGTGATACGCGAGTGTGGTTCCGTCGTACGACGAGAAGGTGGCCATGATCGCCGATCGTTTCAGCCACCTGCGGCCCCGGCAACCGCATTTGCCGGCGCGGCTCGACGCCCCGGTGGACAGGCCCGCCCGAAAACCCGTTGCGCCGCGCACCCCCGCCGCCGACCCTGATCCTCATGCCCGCAACCGTCCGTCCGGCCACGCTCGCCGACGCGCCCGCCATCACCGAACTCCTCAATGCCGTCGACCTCATCGAGATCGGCCGCCCCGAGACGGATCTGCACACCGTCGAGGCCGATCTGAAGCATCCCGAGGCCGACCTGGAACGCGATTCCTGGCTGGCCTTCGAGAGCGACCGGCTCGTCGCCTACGGGCTGCTGTGGGACGAGTCGGGCGGCGAACGCATCGACGTCGACCACTATGTCCTGCCCGACCACCAGGAGGCGGGCTTCGCCGTGCTCGGCCTGATGGAGGCCAGGGCGCTGGAGAAGGCACGGGACAACGGGGCCGACCGGGCGGTGGTCCATCTGCATCTGAACGTACGGCCCACCACCGACCTCGCGCGGCTGCGCGACCGCGGCTGGCAGGACGTCCGCCGCTACCACGTGCTGCGCCGCCCGCTGGACCCTGCCGCGGACGTGTCCCCCGCGCTCCCGGACGGCGTACGGATACGCCCCTGCGCCGGCGAGGACGACCGGCGGCTGGTGCACCGGCTGTACCAGACCACGTTCGCCCGGCACTTCGACTTCCAGCCGCGTGCCTACGAGGCGTGGCTGGCGGACATCGACGCCGACGGCCTGGACTGGTCGCTGGTGTGGATCGCGGCCACGGACGACCTGGGCGACGCCGGTTTCCTGATGTCGCGCAACGACCGTGAGGCCATGGGCTGGATCCGCAGCATCGGCGTCGTGCCCGAGGCGCGCGGCCGCGGGCTCGGCGGGCTGCTGCTGCGCCAGGCGTTCGGCGCGTTCGCGGCCCTGGGCCGGGACACGGTGGGCCTCGGCGTGGACACCTCGAACGCGACCGGCGCGCCGGAGCTGTACCGCCGCCACGGGATGACGGTGCACTATGCCGTCGACACCTGGGAGACGGTCCTCGGCTGAGGTCAGCTCACCCGCAGGGTGCGCTTGGCGAGTTCGTAGGCCGGGAGCATGGCCTCGTGCTCCTCGGTGTCGAGGCCGCCGAGGCCGACCACGACGGGGCCGCGGTCGGTGACGACGCAGAAGGCGCGCTCCTTCTTCGTCTCGTCCAGCAGGTCGCTGGTGTAGAGGTACTCCGCCTCGACACCGGGGACGCCGTTCGCCTCCAACGGGCGGTACGTCGCCGGGCCGTTGCCCTTCTCGTCGGCGAGGAAGCCCTCCAGCACCGTGCGCGCGTCGTCGTCGCCGGGCTCGCCGGTCCACACGCGCAGGAAGCCGATGTGGCCGGCCGGCTTGGCGTCGACCTCGCAGGCAGCGGTCACCGGGCCCTGCCGGAGCAGGTCGGCGACGGCCTCGCTGTCCCCGGCCCCGAGGGCGTCGATCGCCTCCGGCTTCCAGTCCTCGGCGATGTCGAAGGTGACGGGCAGTTCACAGGCCGAACCGGCGGGGCCGATCGTGCCGCCGCTCCTCACCGCCGCGGCCTTGTCGTCGCCGGCGGCCGCGCTGGTGGACGCCTTGGCCCGCGGCTCGCCCCCGTCGTCGTCGGAGCACGCCGTCAGCACCCCCGCGAGCAGCGCCGCACCCACCAGAGCACGCCCCGCTCTTCCCGCCCCGAGCTGCACTTTTCTCTCCCCTGTTCACTGATCGGCGGGACACTGTATCCAGCGGGGCGGGAAGGCGGGCTCAGCGGGTGCGTCAGATGCCGCAGGTGGGGGCCGACCAGTACTGGCTGTCCCGGTGGTCGACGTGGGTGTGGTCGTTGTGGCCCGGATAGCCGGGGCCGAGGATGCCCCGGAAGCCGTGGTAGCGGGCCTGCTTCGCCAGCGTGCACAGCGAGTGCGGGCCGGCGCCGAGGTCGGCGGCGTCACCGTAGAGATGGCGGCTGTTGCTCGCGCCGCCGACGGCGTCGTTGCAGGCGTAGGAGCGGAAGCCGCTGGTGACGGTGATCGGCTGGTCGCCGAGCGCGTGCCGCATGGCCTCCAGCTTCCACATGGTGCGCAGGGCGTTGGCCTTGGCGGTGGCCGCGCTGACCGCGCCGCCGGACCAGGTGGTGTTGCAGTCGTTGAGCTCGCTGTAGGAGAAGTGGATCGGTGTGCAGTCGTCGTCCTGGAGGGCGTAGAGCTTGTTGTACGTGTTGCTGCCGGCGATGCCGTCCGCGGTCAGCCCGTACGCCGACTGGAAGCGTTTGAGGGCGGCCGTGGTGGCCGGGCCGAAGGAGCCGTCGACGGCGAGGACGGCGCCGTAGCCGGCGTAGCCGCCGAGGCGGATCTGCAGCTGGGTGACGTCGGCTCCGGAGGAGCCCTGGGACAGGGTGCGGGTCCAGGTGTAGCAGCCGTCGGCGTGGGCGGTGCCCGCGGTCAGGACGGTCCCCGCGAACGTTCCGGACATGATCATGACAATAGCGGCGAGAAGTCGAACCGTGCGTCTGAGCATCTGCTCTCCCAAGCGGAGGGGACATACGGCACTGGAGAGGGTGGCGGCACATGTGACGCGCGTCAACCATGCCGCCACCTCGACCTGCGGATCCGAGCGAGACCTCCGGCGCGTCCCCTTGACACACCCCATGGACCACGCCCGTCACAACCCGCCGGACCGGCGGTAACCCCTTCCGGGAACCGCGATCCGCCACCCCCGCAACGGCATTGACGCCTGCCCTTCACCCCACCGCCATCCATGTGACGTGGGTCACATGGAAAATTTCGGAAGGCGTATTTCGGACGTCGCTGCGATTACCGAATATCGGACGTCCACCGTACGGATCCTGAGAACGCAGCCCTTGCCGACCGGACACCTTCGAAACGAAGGAACCCCCGCTCACTTGACCATTGAACAAAGGGCTCCTCCGGGTGCGACGCCGTCACCCGCAACCCGGTCGGCACGGAAACCGCAGAACTTAACGTCCTGTTCATGACTCAGCTGGACGTGCGGCCCCCGGCCGCGGACGACGGCGACGGCCGGTCCGTCGAAGGCATGCGCACCAAGGGCCTCAGCGGAAACTCCGTGGGCCTCCTCGGCAGCGCGGTCATCGGCGTGTCCACCGTCGCCCCGGTGTACTGCCTCACCTCCACGCTCGGCTCCACCGCGGGCGAGGTCGGCCTCCAGATGCCGGCCGTGTTCCTCGCGGGGTTCCTCCCGATGCTGCTGGTGGCCTTCGCCTACCGCGAGCTGAACAAGGCGATGCCGGACTGCGGCACCTCCTTCACCTGGACGGTGAAGGCGTTCGGGCCGCGCGTCGGCTGGATGTGCGGCTGGGGCCTGGTGATCGCCACGATCATCGTGCTGTCGAACCTGGCGGGCGTGGCCACGTCGTACTTCTGGCTCCTCGCGGGCGAGATCACCGGCAGTGAGTCGGTGGCCGCGCTGGACGGCAACAAGGCCGTCCACATCGTGACGTGTCTGGCGCTCATCGCGCTGGCCACCGTCATCAGCTACCGCGGTATGACCGCCACCAAGGGCGTGCAGTACGCGCTGGTCGGCCTGCAGCTGCTGGTGCTCGCCGTGTTCGTGGCGATGGCCTTCGGCAAGGCGGGCAGCGTCGACTTCCCGACCGGCGCCGACTTCTCCTGGTCCTGGCTCAACCCCTTCGCGGTCGGCTCGTTCGCCGCGTTCACCGCGGGTCTGTCCCTGTCGATCTTCATGTACTGGGGCTGGGACGCCTGTCTCACCGCCAACGAGGAGACCAGCGGCAGCAGCCGCACGCCGGGCCGCGCCGCGATGATCGCCATGGTCGTGCTGGTCGGCTCCTACCTCGCCACCGGTGTCGCCGCGCAGATGATCGTCGGCTCCGGCGACAAGGGCCTCGGCCTCGCCAACCCGGACACCTCGGACAACGTGTTCGCCGCGCTGGCCGGCCCGGTGATGGGCTCCGCGCTCGGCATCCTGCTGTTCGTCGCCGTGCTCGCCTCGGCCGCCGCCAGCCTCCAGACCACGTTCATCCCGGTCGCCCGCACGGTGCTCGCCATGTCGACGTACAAGGCCCTGCCCGCCTCCTACGCCGATGTCCACCCCCGGTTCAAGACTCCGGGCCGCGCCACGGTCACCTCCGGCATCGCGACCGGCGTGTTCTACACGGTCATGACGCTGGTCAGCGAGAACGTGCTGGTCGACACCATCTACGCGCTCGGCCTGATGATCTGCTTCTACTACGCGCTGACCGCCTTCGCCTGCGCCTGGTACTTCCGCGCCGACCTGCGCAGGTCGGGTCGCGACCTGCTCTTCAAGGGGCTGTTCCCGGTGGTCGGCGGCCTGATGCTGACGGCCGTGTTCGCCAAGACCCTGATCGACATGTGGGACCCGGCCTACGGCAGCGGCTCCTCGGTCCTCGGCGTCGGCTCGGTGTTCGTCATCGGCGTCGGTCTGCTGGCCCTCGGCCTGGTCATCATGCTCGTGATGAAGCGCCGCAGCCCCGAGTTCTTCCGCGGCGAGGTGCTCACCAAGTCCACCCCGGCGCTGGTCGCCCAGGACTGAGCCCCGCCGCACCGGCCCGCCCCTCTAGGGTGAGGACATGATCAAAGATGCTTATCTTTCCGATCTGTTCTCCCTGGAGGGGCGGGTCGCGTTCGTGACGGGCGGCAGTTCCGGGATCGGGCGGGCCGTCGCGGGGGCGCTGGCCCGCGCCGGTGCGCGGGTGGTGGTGATCGCCCGCCGGGAGGCCGAGCTGGCCGCGACGGTGGCGGAGCTGACCGATGACGGCTGCCGGGCGGCCTGGGTGAGCGCGGACCTCGGCACCCGGGAGGGCGTGCGCAAGGCGTCCGAGGAGGCGGTGGCGAAGTTCGGCGAGCCGGACATCCTCGTCAACGCGGCCGGGGTGAACCTGCGGCCGCCGATGGACGAGCTCAGCGACGAGGTGTGGGACACCACCATGGCGGTGAACCTGGAGGCGCCCTTCCGGCTCGGGCGGCGCTTCGGTCCGGGCATGGCCGAGCGGGGCTACGGCCGGATCATCCACATCACCTCCCAGCAGGCGCACCGGGCGTTCGTGCAGAGCGGCGCCTACGGGGTGTCCAAGGGCGGCCTGGAGTCGCTGGCCCGCTCCCAGGCGGAGGCATGGTCCCCGCACGGCGTCACCTGCAACACCCTCGTGCCGGGCTTCGTCATGACGCCGCTCAACGCCCGGCTGTCCGCCGACCCCGCCAAGGTCGCCGAGCTGGCCGCCCGCACGATGATCGGCCGCAACGGCCTGGCCGAGGACTTCGCGGGCGCCGCCGTCTTCCTGGCGAGCCGCGCCTCCGCCTACATCACGGGACAGTCGATCTTCGTCGACGGAGGACTGTCGGTGCACTGAGGGGCGCGGCCCGCGCGCGGGCGCGGGAGCCGGCCGCGGGGTGCGGGGTGCGTCCGGAGCCGGCCCGGCTGGAGGCCGGCTCGGCAGCTGACCCCGCACTCCGTCCGCGAAACGAGCGGCGGTCCGGCCTCCCGCCCCCGCGGAAACCGGACCACCATGCCTCGGCGGCACCGAGCGGTCAGCGCCGCCCTCACACAGAACAGTCAGTGCTTGAAGGTGTCCTTGGCCTTCTCCTTGGCCTGCCGGGCGTCGCCCTTCATCTGCTCCAGGTCACCCTCCGCGGCCAGCCTGTCGTCGCCCGTCGCGCGGCCCATCATCTCCTTGGCCTTGCCCTTGGCCTGTTCCTTCTTGGCCTTGGCCTTCTGATTCCGTGCCACAACACATCACCTCACGCGGCCGTGGGACATACCTGCGTCCACCGGGTGGCCCGGCCGACGGGCCCTAAACGCCGAGGTCCCTCGGCTCCAGGGGGCGGACGGCGGGCCCCTGGAGGACGTTGCCGTCCACGTCGAAGCGGGAACCGTGGCAGGGGCACTCCCAGGTGCGCTCGGCGGCGTTGAACGCCACCAGGCAGCCCATATGGGTGCAGCGCGCCGACACCGCGTGCAGCTGCCCGTCGTCGTCGCGGTGCACCGCGCAGCGCCGCCCGTCCACGGTGAGCACCGCGCCCTCGCCCGGAGCCAGACCGTCGGCCGGGGGACGGGCCGGGGCGAGCAGCCGGTCGCCGACGAAGTGCCGGGCCACCTGCGCCTGGTGCTTCAGGAAGTGCCCGCCCTCGCGGACGACCGGCCGGATGCGGCGCGGGTCGTACAGGTCGCTCCACGGGCACGGGGTGCCGGTGATCAGGTCGGCGAGCAGCCGGCCGGCCATGATCCCGCCGCTCATGCCCCAGCCGCCGAACCCGGTGGCCACATGGACGTGCCGGCTCGCCGGGTGCAGCGGCCCGACCAGCGGCACGGTGTCGGTGGAGTCGTTGTCCTGCGCGGCCCAGCGATGGCTGAGGCGGTCCACCCCGAAGCGGTCCGCCGCCCACGCGCCCAGCTCGCCGAACCGCGCCTCGACGTCTCCGCCCGTGCCGGGCGTGAAGTGCTCCCCGGTGACGATCAGCAGCCGGCCTCCGTCGGGCAGGGGCGCCGTGCGGGCGGAGCGGGTGCTGCCCTCGGGCGTGATGTACATGCCGTCCGGCGCGCGGGCGGCGTCCACGGGACCCGCGACGACCAGTTCCCGGCGCGGCGAGAGGCGGGTGAACAGCAGCGCGCGGTCGAACACGGGGTAGTGGGTGGCGACCACGACAGCCCGCGCGGACACCCGTACGCCCGCCTCGGTCGTCAACACGCACGGCTCGCCCTCGCGCAGCCCCACGACGCGCGTATGTTCGTACAGGCGGCCGCCCGCCCCGCGGATCGCGTCGGCCAGGGCCATCAGGTACTTGCGCGGGTGGAACTGGGCCTGGCCCGTCACCCGGACCGCGCCCGCGACCGGGAACGGCAGCCCGGTCTCGGTCACGAAGGAGGCCGGCAGCCCTGCCTCACGGGCGGCCTCGGCCTCGGCGCGCAGCTCGGGGAGGCGGTCGGCCTCCTCGGTGTAGGTGAAGGCCGGCGCCTCCTCCCAGTCGCAGTCGATGCCCCGTTCGGCGACGAGGTCGGCGGCGGCGCGGATCGCCTCGCTCTGCGAGCGCGCGTACAGGCGGGCCGCCTCCCGGCCGCGGGTGCGCCGCAGACGGTCGTAGACGAGGGTGTGCAGCGCGCTGAGCTTGGCGGTGGTGTTGCCGGTGACTCCGGCGGCGAGGCGGTCGGCCTCCAGGACGGCGACGCCGTGGCCGCGCCGGGTGAGTTCCCAGGCCGTGCTCAGGCCGGCGATCCCGGCGCCGACGACGGCCACGTCCACCGTGAGGTCGCCGTCGGGGCCGGGGGCCGGCTCGCCGGGAGGGATCGTGTCGAGCCAGTACGACCGGTGCGTGAGCGCCTGTTGATGCATGGGCGCCGGGTTCCCCCCGCGGCCCGGGGTCACACCCTTGAGGCGTACAGCCGCCGCAGCGGCTCGGCGGACTCGGCGCCGGAGTGGCCGAAGGGCGCGTCGAAGCTCCACACGAGGAAGAGCAGGAAGACGACCAGCGCGCTAAAGGCGGTGGCGAGCAGCAGCTCGCGCGCGGAGCGGCGGATCTGGAGGGCGAACAGCAGCCCGAGGGTGACGAACCCGCCGGCGACGAGGCCGAACCAGACCACGCCCGGCAGGGTGGTGCCGGCGCTGTCCAGCCGCTCGTGGCGGGCGACGTCGGCGGCGGCCACCTCGTCGAGGAGCGGCTGGTACGCCTGGGCCTGGAGCTCGTCGGCCGGGGTCCGGTGAGCGATGTCGGCGCGGATCCGGCCGAGCAGTTCGGCGCCGGTCGGGCCGGGCTCGCCGTCCCGTGCCATCGCGGGCCACTCGGCGGTGACGGCGTGCTGCGCGTAGGCGTCGATGTGCTCGCGCACCCGGTCGCGGAAGGCCGCCGGGTAGACGTCCACCCGCTGGTCGATCTCGTGCAGGGCGAGGGCCTCGCGGCGCACGGTGTCCTCCGCCGCGCCGCGCGCCTCCCACACCCCGGCGATCGCCAGGCCCAGGACGATCGCGTAGACCACGCCGACCATCATCACCATGTACTCCAGCACGTCCGGCGTCTCGGACGTGTCCTCCTCGCCGTCGACTCTGCGGTGGCGGACGACGGTCGCGACGACGACGAGGGCGCAGACCAGGACGGCGGCCAGGGTGTAGATCAGCCATTCCGGCACGGTGGGAACTCCAGGGAGGTGGGATGGGTGGTGTCCAACGGGGTGGTCGGGATGCGGGGCGCGCGGTTTCCGCGGCGGGACCGGGGGCCGGCGCTGTGCGGTCAGGTGCTGCGGCGGCGGGAGCCGGGACGCAGGGCGGCGGCGGCCAGGATGGCGGGGGTGGTCACCACCGAGGTGGTCGTGACCAGAGAGAGGCCGCCGGCCGTCTTCCGTGCGGTGGGGGCCGGGGTGTGGTGCCGCGGCACATCGCGGAAGGGGTCGGGGGCGGGAGCGGCCGGTGCCGGGGGCGCGGGCGGGCGGGGGTGTGCCGCCGGGGCGGGAGGGGCCGTGCGGCCGGGGTTCCGGGGGCGTTCCGGCGGGAGGGGCGCGGGGGTGTGCCGCGCCTGCGGGGCGGGGGCCTGGGCGCGGCCGGGGGCCGGTCCGGACGGGTGCGCCGCGGGGGCCTCGGCGGGGGCCGGCCCAGGGGCAGGGGCAGGGGCCGGGCGGGGTGCCCCTGCGGCCCGGCCGGGTGCCGTGGAGGGCGTACGAGGTGCCGCGGGGGGCGTGCCAGGTGCCGTGGGCGCCTCGGGGGCCTCCGTGTCGAGGACGCAGACGCCCACCCGTACGTGCGCGACGGCCTCACCGGCCTGCGCCGGCCCGTTCGCGGCGGCGGGCAGCGGGACGAGCGCCGCGGCGCCCAGGCCGACGGTGATCCAGCAGCTCACCGGCCGTTCCCCTTTCGCAGACGATCTGTCGCGCTGCAAGAACGATCTTCCTCAGGGACGGTCACGGGTCGTCTCCGTGCGCAGGACGTCCATGCCACGCCCAGGACGTCATGACCACCCCTTGCGCCTCCGCACGCGTCCGCCTCGCCGCCGGTGACCGGGCGCAAGACGCTGCGCCCGCGGGAGCGGGCCTGCCCCGCGTGATCCGCGGCAGCCGAGCGCGGACGCGGCTTGCTCGACCATCGTCGCGGTCGCGAACGGAACGGTGCCCCGTGAGCGGCGCGGTGACCGTACGGCGCCAGGGGGGCCGGACGGCCACGCCGCTCGTCGACGGATGGGTCCCCTGCGCAGCAGCAGGCCCGGAAGGCGTGCCGAGGGTCCTGCTGGACGAGTGTGCGAAGGTCGACGACATGGCGGGCGCCGGTTCCTGGCCCGGAATGCGAACGGTGCGAGCGCGAACATCCGCCTCGCCGCCGACGGCACGGCTACGACTCCGCGGCCCGAATCGAGATCCACTCACGTCGCCCCCCTGGCCCCGACGGCGCCCCAAGGCCAGGTTTGAGGATCCATAAACCTGGCTTATGAGCCCATAGACCGGACCCCGGTACCGACTTAGGCTTGCCTTAGCTTAGGGTTCCCTTCGAAGATCGCCTGTCATCGCTCGAAGGGAACTGATCATGTCCCGCCCCCTGCGGGTTGCCATCGTCGGAGCCGGTCCCGCCGGCATCTACGCCGCCGACGCCCTGCTGAAGTCCGACGTGGCCGCCGAACCCGGCGTGTCCATCGACATCTTCGAGCGCATGCCCGCCCCGTTCGGACTCATCCGCTACGGCGTGGCCCCCGACCACCCCCGCATCAAGGGCATCATCACGGCCCTGCACCAGGTGCTCGACAAGCCGCAGGTCCGCCTGTTCGGCAACATCGACTACGGCACCGACATCCACCTCGACGACCTGCGCGCCTTCTACGACGGGATCATCTTCTCGACCGGCGCCATGGCCGACCGCGAGCTGAAGATCCCGGGCGTGGAGCTGGACGGCTCCTACGGCGCCGCCGACTTCGCCTCCTGGTACGACGGCCACCCGGACGTGCCGCGCACCTGGCCGCTGGAGGCGGAGAAGGTCGCGGTGCTGGGCGTCGGCAACGTGGCCCTCGACATCTCCCGGATCCTCGCGAAGACGGCGGACGAGCTGCTGCCCACCGAGATCCCGCCGAACGTCTACGAGGGCCTGAAGCAGAACAAGGCCGTCGAGATCCACGTCTTCGGCCGACGGGGCCCGGCGCAGGCGAAGTTCAGCCCGATGGAGCTGCGCGAGCTGGACCACTCCCCCAGCATCGAGGTCATCGTCAACCCCGAGGACATCGACTACGACGAGGGCTCGATCGCCGAGCGGCGGGGCAACAAGCAGGTCGACATGGTCGCCAAGACCCTGGAGAACTGGGCGATCCGCGATGTCGGCGACCGCCCGCACAAGCTCTACCTGCACTTCTTCGAGTCGCCCGTGGAGATCCTGGGCGAGGACGGCAAGGTCGTCGGCCTGCGCACCGAGCGCACCGAGCTGGACGGCACCGGCAACGTCAAGGGCACCGGCCGGTTCACCGACTGGGACGTCAGCGCCGTCTACCGCGCGGTGGGCTACCTCTCGGACAAGCTCCCCAAGCTCCCCTGGGACATCGAGTCGGGCACCGTCCCGGACCAGGGCGGCCGGGTCATCGAGGAGGGCGGCGACCACCTCCAGTCCGTGTACGTCACCGGCTGGATCCGGCGTGGTCCGGTGGGCCTCATCGGCCACACCAAGGGCGACGCCAACGAGACGGTGGCGAACCTGCTGGACGACTTCGCCAACGAGCGTCTGCACACGCCCCAGTCGCCCACCCCGGAGGCCGTGGACGCGTTCCTGGCCGAGCGGAACCTGCGCTTCACCACGTGGGAGGGCTGGTACAAGCTCGACGCCGCCGAGAAGGCGCTGGGCGAGCCGCAGGGCCGCGAGCGCGTGAAGATCGTCGAGCGCGAGGACATGCTGCGGGCCAGCGGCGCGTAAGCGGCCGGACCGTGCGGACAGGGCCCGCCCCGAAGCGGATGGCGGGCGGGCCCTGTCCGCCCCCCGGATTGTCGCCGCCGCACCGCGCTCCGGGACAGGAGTGAACGGAGCGGCGTCGGGTGTGCGGCGCACACCCCACGCGCGGCGCGCACACTCCTCGCGCGGCGCGCACACTCCTCGCGCGGCGCGCACACCCCCGTGCGCCGACGACAGGCACCCCCGGTGATCGTCCCCGTCCGCCGACGGGGATACTTGCCGGTGGACCACGCCCCCTTCCCCCGATGGACCGATGCCGAGCTCCTCGACCGCCCGCCCGATGACCCCTCCCACGGTGTGGCTGGCCCGCGGCCGCCATGTCGGACCCGGCGCGGAAGGCGCCGTACGCGCGCGGCTGCGGCTGCTCAAGGACGCGGGGACGCTCGACGACCACCTGGAGGTGCCCGCCGCCGAGGGCGCCCAGGAGCAGGTGTTCGAGGCGCGCTGGCGGCCCGAGGGCGAGGTGACCGTACGCGCCCGGCTGACGCTCTCCCCCGGCCCGGACGGGGACCGGGTGTGGACGCTGGCCGCCGAGGCGGAACGGGCCTGGGATCTGACCTGGCCCTCGCCCGCCGAGATGTTCTGGCCGCAGGACACCGAGTCCGAGTGGGCGCAGGACAGCGACGCGGGGCTGTCCTTCACGGGCCTCAATCCGCTGCCCGAGGACGAGAAGGACCTGCGGCGGGTGCTCAAGGGCGCGGCGCACGGCGGCTGGGCGGTCCATGTCGTCATCCATGAGGCCATGACGCCCGACGACCGCGGCCGGGTGCCGCTGGCCGAGTGGCTGCCGGCGGGACTGCGGCACCGGGTCGTGGAGCACCGCGCGGCGCCGCAGCAGCTGAACGCGGTGAACTACGCCCTGAAGGACCTCGGTCTGCGGGTGCCGCGCGGCGGAGCGCTGGTGCTGCCCGGCGAGCCCGCGCCGCCCGCGTACGACGCCGGGGAGTTCTCGGTGCGCAGCGTCTTCCTCGACGGTTCCGAACCGGCCGAGCTCATCGCGGCGGTCACGCGTTTCGCCGCCCTGCCCCGGCCGGCGGCCGAGGACGCCGAGGCGGCGCTCACCGCGCTGCGGGAGGACTGGCGGCTGCTGACCCTGGAGGAGGAGCTCGCCCGGGCCCGCGAGCTCGTCGCCATGTACGCCGAGGCGCTGGAGGCGATGACCAAGTCCCGCGACCTGTACCGGGAGGCCGCCGAGCAGGCCCATGAGGCGCTGGCCGCCTACCGGGAGACGGCGGGGCTCGCACCGGCCGAACCGCCCACGCCCGCCTCGCCGTTGCGGCATCTGACGCGCACCCTGGAGCGCCTGCGGGGCTCCTCCCGCGGCCGGGGCGCCGACCGGGCGGCCGAGGACTCCGACGCGCCCGCCGCGGGCTGAACAAGGGGCGTACAGGCGCACACCGTACCCCCCACGGGTGTGGCGGCCCTCACGCGCGGCAATACAGCGGCCGAAGGGGGGAATTCTGTAGGAGCGCGTGCGCACTGTACGAACGGGGCGCACAGGCGCGGCACGCGCTCCAGGCCGTCACACGCTCGCATCGCACTCAGGAGGGCTCCGTGGACTCGACCACCCTCGCGCTCGCCGTCGTCACCGCGGTGCCCGAGGCCGGTACCGCCTGAGGGGAACCACCGCACCGCACGGCGCCGTCCGGACCAGAGGCGGCTCCGTACGCCGGCTCCGCACGCACGCCTCTCTCACGAACAGTCAACCGACGGACGGCTTCACCCGTCTCAGGTTCAGAGCGACCTCACGCCCGTGCCTCACGGAGCGTGACGAAACCATTCACTCGTTCGAATCGTATAAGGAATGGAAGCCCTGCAAGATCGACGGGGCGAAGCAAGACAGCGGCCTGTGCCGGGACTTGTCCGGGGCAGCACCGACGAGGGAGAGACCATGCAACCGTTCGCGCTCAACTATGCACGCCCGGCAGTGGAGTTGGACGTCACCGCTGCGTACACCTATGACTCCGGACTGCAGTTGAACGTGCTCCTCGACGGCCGGATCGCCGCCACCGATCTCGCCCTGTTGAGAGAGTTGGGGACCACGACGTCGACCGCGGGCTCCAAGACGCACTTCGACGACTGAACACGGAACGTCGATGACCGTTCTGATCCTGACATCGGAGCAGGATGTGACGGCGGACATGGTGGTCGTCCATCTGCACGCCGCCGGCGTACCGGTCCTGCGGCTCGACCCGGCCGATCTGACCGGCCAGGTCGCGCTGTCGGCCGAGTACGTCCACGGCGGCTTCCGCGGCCATCTGTGGTCCGCGGGACGCCTGGTGGGCATCGACGGGCTGCGGTCCGTCTGGGTGCGCCGGCCGGGGGTGCCGGCGGCTCGGGTGGCCGAACCGTCCGAGTGGCTCACCGAGGAGTCCGAACAGGCGCTCTACGGGATGCTGCGCGGCAGCGGCGCACGCTGGATGAACCACCCGGACGCGGCCCGCAGGGCCCGGTACAAGCCCTGGCAGCTTCGGCTCGCCCAGGGCACGGGGCTGCCGGTGCCGGCCACGCTGATCACCACGTTCCCGCAGGCCGCCCGGGACTTCGCCGAGCGCTTCCCGGACCTGGTCGTGAAGCCGGTGTCCGGGGCGCATCCGCAGGAGCCGCCGCGCGCGGTGCCGACCAGCCGGGTGGCGCCGGGCACCGACTTCGCGGCGGTGGCCTACGGGCCGACGCTGCTGCAACGGCGGATCGCCAAGCGGGCGGACATCCGGCTCACCGCGGTGGGTGAGCGGCTGATGGCCGCGCGCAAGGCGGCCGCGGACACCGACGATGTGGATGTGCGATTCGTCACATCCGGGGAGCCCTGGCGGCCGGTCGACGTGCCGCCGCGGATCGCGGAGTCCGTGCGCGCGTATCTGCGCGAGGCGGAACTGGCCTACGGCGCCTTCGACTTCGTCGAGGACGCCGACGGCACGTGGTGGTTCCTGGAGTGCAACCAGTCGGGCCAGTTCGGCTTCATCGAGGTGGAGACCGGGCAGCCCATCGCCCGCACCATCGCCGAGTGGCTGGGCACCAAGCCGCCCACCCTGCCCCGCCAGCGGGGCCGGGGCGGCACGAACGCGGCGGTGCCCTGACGCCGGCGCCCGCCGTCCCGGCCGCCCATCCCGGCCGGGCCGGGCCCACGGACGCCCGGCCGGGCGTGCTCCCCGGGAGCGCGCCCCGCGCACGGGACTCCGGCGGCGGGCACCCCGAGAAGAGGGAGGCGCCTGCCGCCCCACGGGACCCGCGACGCCCCGGCCTCCCCCGCCCTACGAGACCGCCTGCCCGCCGTGCAGCGCCGTGTACGCCCCTCCGCGGGCGAGGAGTTCCTCGTGGGTGCCGGTCTCCAGGATCCTCCCGTCGCCCATGACCACGATGCGGTCGGCGCTGCGGACGGTGGACAGCCGGTGGGCGACGACGAAGGTGGTGCGGCCGTGCAGCAGCCGCCCGAGGGCCTGCTGGACCAGCGCCTCGGACCGGGTGTCCAGGGCCGAGGTCGCCTCGTCCAGCACCAGGACCTTCGGGTCGCGGATCAGCGCCCGGGCGATGGCGAGGCGCTGTCGCTGCCCGCCGGACAGCCGGGCGCCGCGCTCGCCGACCAGGGTGTCCAGGCCCTGGGGCAGCCGGTCGACGAACTCCAGCGCGTTGGCGTCCCGCAGGGCCGCGCGGACCGTCTCCTCGTCGGCCTCGTCCATGCCGTAGGCGACGTTCTCCCGGATCGAGCCCTCGAAGAGGATGGACTCCTGCGGCACCACGGACAGAAAGCGCCGGTAGGTCCGCAGGTCGAGGGTGCTCATGTCGGTGCCGTCGAGCAGGATGCGCCCGGAGGTGGGCCGGATGAAGCCGATGACCAGGTTGAGCACCGTGGACTTGCCGGCTCCCGAGGCCCCGACCAGGGCGATCGTCTCCCCCGGCGCGACGGTGAGGTCGAAGTCCCGTACGGCGGCCCGGTCGGCGCCGTAGGCATAGGTGACGTGCTGGAAGGTCACCGCTCCCCGCAGCTCCCGGACCTCGGACTTGCCCTCGTTGTCCTCCAGTTCGGGCGCCTGGAGCACCTCGCCGACCGAACGCACCGACTCCAGGCCCTTGGTGATGACCGGGGCGAGGCCCGCGAGGGTGGTGGTGGCGTTGGTGAGCGTGGTGAGGAAGGCGCTGAGCATGACGACGTCACCGGGGGTGACACCCCAGACGCCGTAGTACGACACGAGCGCGGCGCCGGCCAGGACGGACACCCCGATGACGTTGAGGACCACCCAGGCCAGTGAGCCGAAGCGGCCGTTGAGCAGGTCCAGGCGCATCCCGGAGTGCAGCAGCCGGCGCAGGGTGCCGTCCATGCGGTGCAGCGCCTTGCCCTCCAGGCCGTGGGCGCGGGTGACCGGGATCAGCCGGGTCATCTCCGTGACACGGGAGGACAGGGTCTCCACCTCGTGCCGGAAGTGCTCGTTGTGGGTGCGCAGCCGGGCCCGCAGCCGGGCCACCAGCAGCGCGGCGGCGGGCACGACGACGAAGAAGACCGGCAGGAACTCCGGGGTGCGCACACCGATGATGATCATGCCGCCGGCGAGCACGGTGACCGCGCCGAGCCCCAGCTCGGAGGTCTGCTGCACCATCTGCTCGACGGCCTCGACATCCCGCACCACCTTGGCCTGGAGCACACCCGCGCTGACCCGCGCGTGGTAGCCGATGGACAGCTGCTGCATGCGGGTGCACAGCGCCGAGCGCAGACCGGTGCCCATGCGGCGGACGCTGCCGTAGAGCAGCCGGACGTAGAGCAGGTGCAGCGGGTAGTTGACCAGCAGGATGACCATGATGAGCCCGGTGCTGGTCCACAGCTCGGCGATCGGCCGGTGCTCCACGACCGTGTCGATGATGGACGCCGTGATCAGCGGCAGCAGCCAGATCGGGCTGTGCTTGACGGTGAAGACCCCGACCGCGGCGGCGAGCCGCCTGCGGTCGGGGCGGAAGAGGTAGACGAGGGTGCGGACGGGGTGTTCGTCCCGGTAGCGGTGATCGAGGGGTGGCTCGGTCGACGACGCCATAGGGCGTGGGTCCTCTCCAGCGTGCCGTACGGGGGGTGGCAAGCGCTTACTATCCCACTTCCCCGCCGGAGAGGACCCGCGCGTCCGCGGTCAGGAGGTACGCGACTGCAGGTACTCCTCCACGCCGGGCGCGGTGTGCGCGTCCTCGACGCCGACAAGGCCGCCGACCGCCTTCGCGTCCGGCTTGAGCACATAGGTCTTGACGCTCGCCGGCCGGTTCACGTCCGAGAAGTTCAGCACGGTGCCGAGCCCGGTGTCCGCGTTCTGCTGCGAGCGGTGCGCCTTGATGACGTCCTCGCGGGCGAGGCTGCCCGCGGCGCACGCCTTCTTCAGGTCGGCGCCGAGCAACTGCGCGGCGTTGTAGCCGGAGAGCACGCCCGAGTCGACCGGGGAGCCCGGGTACTTCTTCTCGTACGCCGCCACCATCTTGCGCACGCCGGGCAGGTCGGAGCTGGGCGCCGGGGCCGCGCTGACCACGTTCAGCAGGCCGGCCAGGGCCTTCGCGGCGGGCGTCTTCATCAACTGCGGGGCGAAACCGGGGGCGTTGCTGACGATCGGCACCATCAGCCCACGGGAGGCGGCCACTCCGGCGAGGGACGCGGTCTGGGCGGGCCCGGCGCTGATCAGGATCGCCTTCACACCGGCCTTGCGCAGCGCGGAGACCTGCGCGGACAGATCGGTGTCCGTCGCCTTGATCTTCTGGGCGACGACCTTCAGCCCGGCCCGCTCGGCCGCCCATTCGGAGCCCTCCAGCGCGTTGGCGCCGTAGTCGCCCTCGAAGTAGACGTGCCCGATGGAGTCGCCCTTCTTCAGGCCCTTGGTGCGGGTGAGGAAGTCGACCGCGGCGATCATGTCCAGGTCGTAGGTCGTCCCGACCACCTGCACGGACTCCTTGCCCAGCAGGGAGGCGGCCCATGCCTGCGGGAAGGTCAGCATCTTGTCGCGCTCCAGGTCGTCGAGCAGGGCGGCGACGACCGGGGAGCCGATGACCTGGGGCAGCGCGACGACGTCCGGGGAGATGTCGGCGTAGGCGGTGACCGCCTTCTGCACGTCGTAGCCGTGGTCCTCGACGACGATCTCGACCTTGCGGCCGCAGATGCCGCCGGCCGCGTTGGTCTCGTCGGCCCACATCTGCTGGGCCTGCACGATGGACTTGCCGAGGGTGGCGTACGGGCCGGTCAGATCCGTCAGCGCGCCGAGCTTGACGGTCTTGTCGGTGACGCCGGGCCCGGACTTGACGCCGTCGGCGCCGTTGCCCGCGTCGTCGTCGCCCGCCTTGGAGCTGCACGCGGTGGTGACGAGGAGCAGTGCCGCGAGGGCCGAGGTCAGCAGGAGGCGGCGGGGACGGAAGGGCATGACGTTCACGGGGTGTGCTCCTTGGCTCTTGCGGCGGTGGCGGAGGGGAGGGACGTCTCGGGTGGGGGTTCGGGGGTGCGGCGGCTGCGGACGCGGGCGCGCAGACGGCGGGCGAGGCCGTGCAGGCCGTCGGGGGCGTACAGCAGGATCACCACGATCGCGGCGCCGTAGAGGTAGCGGGCGGCCTCGGTCGGGCCGACCGAGCCGTCGCCGGAGCCGGGCGTGGCGACCAGCGGCAGATGGTCGGCGTAGCGGGTCATCAGCAGCGGCAGGGCGGTGACGAAGAAGGCGCCCGCGGTGGCGCCGGCCACCGAGCCCAGGCCGCCGATGACGATCATGGCGAGGTAGTCGACGGAGAGGGCGAGGCCGAAGTAGTCGGGCACGATCCGGCGGAAGCCGAGGGCGAGCAGCGCCCCGGCCAGGCCCGCGTACATCGAGGAGACCACGAAGGCCGCCGAGCGGTGCCGGGCCACGTGCACGCCCATCACCGCGGCCGCGGTCTCGCTGTCCCGCACCGCGGCCAGCGCCCGCCCCGGCCGGCCCCTGAGGATGCCGCGGGCGGTGAACCAGGTCAGCGCGAGCAGTGCGAGGCCCAGGTACCACAGCCGCTCCTCGGCGCCGAACGGCACGCCCAGCACGGTCAGTTCGGGGTCGCTGTCGGTGAATCCGAAGCCGCCGACCGTCAGCGGCGGCACCGAGCGGCCGTTGAAGCCGCCGGTGACGTCGTCCGCGGTGAGCAGCACATGGTGGCCGAGGAAGACCAGCGCGAGGGTGGCCACGCCCAGGTAGATGCCGCGCACCCGGCCGGCCACGGGGCTGAACAGACCGCCCGCGGCCCCGGCCAGCAGGACCGCCAGCACGAGCGCGAGCAGCGGCGGCAGGCCCGCACCCGGCTCCCCGGCGAGCCAGGCGTAGCCGTAGGCGCCGACGGCGAGGAAGAAGGCGTGGCCGAGGGAGAGCTGGCCCGCCGTGCCGGAGAGGAGGCCGAGGCCGACCGCGCCGATGGCGGCGGCCATGGCGAACAGGCCGACGCGCAGCCAGAAGGCGTCCACGTAGAACGGCAGGGCGCACAGCAGCAGTGCGGGCAGGACCTTGCGCAGGAGGTCAGACACGGGCCGCTCCCTTCGCGCCGAACAGCCCGGTGGGCCGCGCCAGAAGGACGAGCACCATCACGGCGTACGGGGCGACGTCGCCGAAGCCCTCGCCGAGGACGTGCAGTTCGGACTGGTAGCCCGCGACCAGCGACTCGGTGAGGCCGATGATCAGGCTGCCGGCGAGGGCGCCGGTCGGCGAGGCCATGCCGCCGAGGATCGCGGCCGGGAACGCCTTCAGGGCGATCTGGCCGGTGGTGCGCTCCAGTCCGGGCGCGGGGAACGCGGCGAGGAACACCGCGGCCAGCGCGGCCAGCGCGCCCGCCAGACACCAGGCGAGGGTGCGCACCCGCACCAGCTGTACGCCCATCAGCGCCGCCGCCTCTCGGTCCTCCGCCGAGGCCCGCAGGGACAGGCCCCAGGAGGTGTACCGGAACAGGGCGAACACCCCGCCGATGACGACGGCGGACACCGCGATCGCGGCGAGCCGGCTGTCGGCGACGGTGAGCGGCCCGAGCCGGGTGACGGAGTCGCCCCACGGGTCGCCGAGGGTCAGCAGATCGCCGCCGATGCGCCGGGACAGGTCGGTGAGCAGCACGATGTCGATGCCGATGGTGGCGATCGTCTGCACATGCGCGGCGTGCGGGTCGTGCCCTCCGGCGCGCTGGAGCAGCCGGTCCAGCGCGCCCGCCACGAGCGCCGTCACCAGCACGGCCAGCGCTAGGGCGCCGGCGAACCCGAGATCGTCGTGGAACACGGCGACGAGGTAGCCGCCGAGCAGCAGCAGCGAGCCGTGGGTGAAGCTGAGCACTCCGGACGCCTTGAAGATGACGACGAAGCCGAGGGCGACGAGCGCGTACACCGAGCCCAGGGCGAGTCCGCCGAGGACATGGTCGAGGAAGTCGTTCATGCCGCGTCCTCCTCCGGCTCGCCCAGGTAGGCCCGCAGCACCTCGGGGTCGCGCCGGACCTCGTCGGGTGTGCCGTGGGCGATGACCCGGCCGAAGTCGAGCACGGTGACCTCGTCGGCCAGCCGCATCACCAGCCCCATGTCGTGCTCCACGAGCAGGACGGACAGGCCCAGTTGTTCCCGGACATCGCGTACGACCTCGGCGGTGCGGGCGCGTTCGGCGCCGTTCATGCCCGCCACGGGCTCGTCCAGCAGCAGCACACGGGGCTCCAGGCACAGGGCGCGGGCGAACTCGACCCGCTTGCGGTCGCCGTAGGACAGCCCGGCGACGGGAGCGTCGAACAGGTCGCCGAGTCCGACGAGTTCGGCGATCTCCCGGGCCCGCGCCAGATGCTCGCGCTGCTCCCGGCGGGCGCCGGGCAGGCGCAGGGCGCTGGCGGCGAATCCGGCGCGGGTGAGGGCGTGGCGGCCGAGCATCAGATTGTCGGCGACCGTGCCCTCGGTGGTGACGATGTTCTGGAAGGTACGGGCCACACCGAGCCCGGCGATGCGGTGCGGGGCCAGGCGGGTCAGTTCGGTGTCGCCGAGCCGGACCGCGCCGGAGGCGGGCCGGTACAGGCCCGACACGACGTTGAAGCAGGTGGACTTGCCGGCGCCGTTGGGGCCGATGACGGCGTGCACGGTGCCGGGGACGACGGTGAAGGACACGTCGTCGAGGGCGGTCAGTCCGGCGAACCGGACGGTGACGTCCCGCACTTCGAGGACGGGCGGGGTGGTGCGCTCGTTCACGCGGCCCCCTGGGCGTCGTCGGTGCTCTCCCCGAGGTAGAGGCGGCGCACCGCGTCGGTGCGGGCGAGTTCGCCGGCGGGCCCGGACAGCCGTACCTCGCCGACCTCCAGGACGTAGGCGTGGGTGGCGAGCGACAGGGCCATCCCGGCGTTCTGCTCGACCAGCAGCACGCCGGTGCCCTGGGCGTTGATCTCCCGGACCACTTCGGCGATGCGCTGCACCATGAGCGGGGCGAGTCCGAGCGAGGGCTCGTCGAGCAGCAGCAGCCGGGGCGCGGCCATCAGGGCGCGGCCGATGGCCAGCATCTGCTGCTCGCCGCCGGAGAGCAGGCCCGCGTGCTGCCGGGTGCGTTCGGCGAGCCGCGGGAACAGCGCGAACACCCGGTCGCGGGCCTCGCGGACCTGGTGCGGGGCGCGCCGGCCGAGGCCGAGGCCGCCGGTGCGCAGATTCTCGTCGACCGTGAGTCCGGCGAACACGCGCCTGCCCTCGGGTACTTGGACGACTCCGGCGCGTACCGCGGCGACGGGGTCGCGCCCGTCCAGTGCGGTGTCGCCGTACCGTATGCGACCGGCCGTGACCGCGCCGCGGTGCAGGCGCAGGGTGCCGGAGACCGCCCTGAGCAGGGTGGTCTTCCCGGCGCCGTTGGCGCCCAGCAGCGCCACCACGGCGCCGGGCGGCACGGTCAGGGACACGGAACGCAGTGCGGACAGGGCCCGGCCGTAGGCCACGTCGAGGTCCTCGACATGCAGCGCGGGCTCGTCGTCCGGTGGTGCTTCGGGCATCGCGGCTCCTCGGGTCCGTGCCGGGGAGAGGCACGGGTCTGCGGGAAGGGGAGCTCACGACAGCACGGCGGGGGGAAGCCGGTACAGAGCGATCTGCGGGTGGGCTGCGGGTAACCAAGGCGGAGGGGGCGCCGTTGTGCCGACGCCCAGACGGCTCAGTCGGTGTGCCGCAGCAGCCGCCGCGCCGTCAGCGCCAGGCTCACCTCGACCACGTCCGAGGGCCGTGCCAACGACCGCCCCGTGAGCTGCTCGAACCGCCGCATCCGGTTCAGCACGGTGTTGCGGTGGCAGTACAGCCGCTCCCCCGCCCGCTGCGCCGACCCGTCGCAGGCCAGCCACGCGGCGACGGTGTCCAGCAGCACCTCGCGATCGGCCGGGTCGATGGCCGACAGCGCCCCCAGCACCTGTTCGGCCAGGGCTCCGGCGAGGTCGGGACTGGACACGACGAGGGCCGCGGGCAGCTGCTCGGCGAGCCGCACCACCCCGCCCTGGGCGGCGCACAGACTCAGCGCGAGGTCGGCCTGTCCGCGGGCGTCCCCCACGGCGGCCAGCCCGTCGACGACCCCGCTGACACCGATCCGCCCGTCCGTCGGCGACAGCTGCGGAAGCTCACCCTCCGGCACCAGGACTATGCCGTAGTCCACCTCGACGCCGGTGTGCCAGTGCACGCGCACACCCGCAGCGAGCCCGGCGCCGGGTGCCCCGGATCCCCCGTCGACCGCCAGCACCACGTACCGCCCCTGCTCGGGCAGCCCCAGCGCCTCGGCGGTGTCGGGAAGATCGGCGATCCGGCTGGAGCCCTCCAGCAGCGCGGCGACCAGCACCCGCACCCGGTTCTCGCGCTGCCACGCCAGCTGCCGCTCGACCTGGCGGTAGGCGTCGGCGACGAGCGTGCAGTGCTCGTCGACGAAGTTCCAGATGTCGGAGGCCACATGGACGAGGAGCCGCACGTCCTCGGGCGCCGTGCGCTGGGTCTCCTCGACCAGCCGCTGCCACACCAGGGAGCCGCCGAGCCGGAAGGCGTGCAGCAGCGCATCCAGTGGAACGCCCTGTTCCGCGCGCGTGGCGCCGATCTTCCAGCTGCACCGGCGGGCGGCGTCCCGCGATCCGCGCGGGTCGAGCAGCGATCCGACGCTGTGCCGCAGCGAGCGGTGCATCTCCTGCCACACGGCGACGGGGTCGCCGGCCACGGCGGCCCGGTAGGAGGGTTCCTGGTCCTGGACGAGGGCCAGCAGGCGGTCGGTCAGTTCGGGCAGGTCCTCAAGGAGCACCCGCGCCGCCCGGTGCAGGACCGTGATGGCCTCGGCGTCGATCAGCGACCGGACGGGCCTCGTCCGAGGCTGCGGTACGACGGCCGGTACGGGGCGGTTGGGCGTTCGGTGCCGTAGGGCGCGTTGCATCACGGTCCTCCCCCAGGTGTGCGACCTGACTCATCCTGCCGGAAGGATGGCATACCGTCCGGTCGGTCCCTAGGGTTCGGGCGCCGGAATTCCGGACGGGCGCGGACCGGGCGTCCCGCGGTCACGGAGTCTGCGCCTGCTCGACCAGCCGCGCCAGCTCGACGCGGGAGCGCACACCGAGCGCCGCGAAGACGTTGCGCAGGTGGTAGTCGACGGTCCGCGTGCTCACCGAGAGGATCCGGGCGACCTCCCGGTTGGTGGCGCCGTCGGCGACATGGCGGGCGATCCGGCACTGCTGGGGCGTGAGCCGGGACAGCGCGCCCGAGGGCACGGCGTCGGGCGCCCCGCCCTGGGCCCGCAGCTCGCCGCGCGTCTGCTCGGCCCACACCCGCGCCCCGCAGCTCTCGAAGCCGACCAGCGCCGCCCCGAGCCGGTCACGGGCCTCGCGCAGCCGGCGCCGGCGCCGCAGCCACTTGCCGTACAGCAGCTCCGTACGGGCCCGTTCGAAGTCACCGGCCGTGCGCTCGTGCTGGTCGAGGGCGCGGGTGTACAGCTCGTCGGCGAGGTCCGGCGGGGCGAGCAGGGCACGGCAGCGCAGCAGCTGGGCGGGGGCCTGCGGATCGGCGCCGAACGCGGCCCAGGCGGCCAGGTCCTCCAGCGCGCCGCGCGCCTGTGCCGGGCGCCCGGCGAGCACGGCGGCCTCCACGAAGCAGGGCAGGGCGAGCATCCACACGGCGAAGTGGCCGCGCCGGGGGCCGGGGCGCACCAGCGGGCCGAGCCGGTCCGCCGCCTCCAGCGGGCGGCCCCGCCCGAGGTCCGCCCGGCCCGACGCCCACTGGGCCAGCGTGGCGGTCTGCGCCAGACCGTGCCGCCGTGCCGTCGCCAGCGCGGCCGCCGCGTGCCCGGCGACCGCGGCGGTCTCCCCCTCGATCGAGGCGGCCAGCGCCAGTACGGCGTGATGACCGGCCGCCGTGTTGCGCTGCCCCGCGCGCCGCGCCGCCCGCAGCCCCTCCTCCGCGTGGGCGCGGGCCTGCGGATGCCGTCCGCTGCGCAGCTCGGCGTAGGCCAGGAACTCCAGCGCCCGCGGTACGACGACCAGGTCGCCGTCGGCCGTCGCCACCGCCACCGCCCGCGCCGCCGCCCGCGAGGCCGCGGCCACGTCCCCGAGCACCAGCGCCGCCGCGGCCGCCCGCAGCAGCCCCTCCGCGTCCGCCCGCTCCCGCGCCCCCTCCACCACCCGCCGCAGCGGCCCCACGGCCCCCTCCCGCCGCCCCTCCAGCACGGCACGCAGCCCGAGACGGAAGAACCGGAGGTCGTCGGAAGCCCGCGGAACGGGCGGCACGCGTACCTCGCCCGCACGCCCCTCCTCCCGCCCCGACGGCCCTCGATGCCGTGTGTCCCGGTTGGCGGGATCGGCGGTCAGGATCTCCAGGCAGCTGTGCAGGTCGCCCGCCGCCCAGGCCGCGTCACCGGCGCGGGCGGAGGCGAGGGCGGCGAGGGTGGGGGCGGGGTCGGCGAGGAGGGTGGCCGCCGTGAGCAGGGACTCGCGGGCGGTGGTGAGGGGGCCGTCGAGCCACTGGACGGCCCCACGCAGCAGTTCGGCTCGCCCCCGCACCCCGTCGGGCACACCCTGGCGCGCGACCTCGCCGAGCAGCTCCAGCGCGCGGCCGGGCGACCCGGCACGCAGCGCCTCTTCCGCGGCCGCGGTACGGCAGCGCGCCCTGGTCGCCTCGTCGGCCGCCAGTTCCGCGGCGCGGGCGTGCGCCAGCGAGCGCAGCCGGTGCGGCACCGGCGTGCGGGGGTCGGCCGCGGCCCCGGTCAGCTCGGCCGCCAGCCCCGCGTCGGGACCGGCCGCCGCCCAGCCCCGGTGCAGCAGGGCCCGCAGCCGGTCGCCGTTCCCATCCAGCACCCGCGCCAGCGATCGGTGCGCGTCCCCGCGCGGACCCGGCGCCGCCGCCGCGTACACGGCCCTGCGCAGGACGGCGCCCACCAGGCGGAGCCTGCCGTCGACGAGCTGCGCCAGCCCGTCCGCGCAGGCCAGGGCCTCCTCGACGCGGCGCAGCCCGGCCGACGGCTCGCCCGGCGGTGCACCACCGTCACGCGGGGCGGCGAGGCCGCCGGCGGGACGCGGCCCGCCGCACCCAGCCGCCCGCACACCCTCGCCGGCACCGAGCCCTCCGCGCACCCCGCCCGCGGTGCTCCCCTCCAGCGCCGCCGACGCCTCCGCGACCAGCGTGGCGTCCACCTCCTCGCCCTCCGTGGCCCGCAGGGCCGCCGCCGTGACGAGGAGGAGGCGGGCCGCGTGCGGAGGAAGACCGTGGAGGCGGGGGCCTGCGACGGCGGCGAGGGTGGCGGGGTCGGCCAGGGGGCGGGGCAGCGGATGCCGGCCGCACAGTTCGCCGGGCGTCAGCCGGGCGGTCAGGGCGAGGAGCAGGGCGGGGTTCCCCTCGGACTCCTCCAGCAGGCGGTCCCGTACGGCCGGATCGACGGGCGCGTCGGCCACCTCGTCCAGCAGCGCGCTCCCGGCCGACGACGACAGCGGACGCAGCGGCAGCGCGGGCAGCCCGGCCAGCTCCCGCGGGGCGAACCCGGCGGCGGACAGCAGCAGCCCCACCCGCCCCGCCTCCGGCAGCCGCCGCGCGACCCGCGCCAGCGCCGCACGGGACGGCCCGTCCCACAGGTGGACGTCGTCGACGCACAGCAGCAGCGGCCCCCCGGCCGCAGCCCCCCGCAGCGCGGCCACCAGCACCCCGGCCCAGCCCTCGCCCCCCGTCACCCCGGCCCAGCCCTCGCCCCCCGTCACCCCGGCCCAGCCCTCGCCCCCCGCGGCCCCGAACGGCTCCCGAGCCCGCTCGTCCCCCGCCACCCCCCGCGGCCCCCACGCGTCGGTCACCGCCCGTGCGACGGCGCGCAGCCCCTCGTACGGGCGGCGCCCGCGCGCGTGATCGGCGCGGAGGCGGAGGACCGGACCGGCGGTGAAGGTGTGGGCCGCGTGGTCGAGGAGGGTCGTGCGGCCGATGCCCGGCTCGCCGGTCACGACGAGCGCGGCCGCGCGCTCGGGGAGCGAGGTGAGGGTCCGCAGGTGCGCCTCGCGTCCAGGGACGCTCGGGGTCGTCACGGTCGTCCGTCCGGTCATTCCTCGCAGGTTACGTGCGAGTAACCGCGCCCGGAAGCGGTAGGTCCGGACCGCTCGGCCCCGGTCACCCGCGCGACCTGCCCTTTCCCGCGACCGCCCGGACACGTCTGTGCCGGCGCCCAGCGCGGCGGCTCCGCGCCCGTGCGCCGGCACAGTGGTTGCGCACCGTCAGGAGGTGTGCGGGCAGTTCCCCCGGTACTCCTCGATCGTCAGGCTCGGGGAGGGCAGCGGGCACAGGAACTGCTCGTAGCGGGTGTCGTTGTCGATGAACCGCTTCAGCCACGAAATGCTGTACTTCGCGATCGTCGTGTTCGACGTGTTCGGCGCGAAGTGCGTGGCGTTGTTGAGCTCCAGGTAGGCCCGGTCCGTGCGGGACGGCAGGCTCGTGTAGAACGGCTCGGCGTGGCTGGAGACCGGTGCGATCGAGTCGCCGTCGGCGCCGACGATCAGCGTGGGCGTGGTGACCTCGGGCCAGGTCTTGTCGAGGTTCCACGGCGTCAGCGGGATCGCGGCCTGGAGCGAGGGACGCGACTTCGCGGCCTCCAGGCTGCCGCCGCCGCCCATGGAGTGGCCCATCACGCCGAGCCGGGTGGCGTCGACGCGCGAGCGCACGGAGCTGCGCTCGGTCAGGTAGTCCGGTGCGGCCAGGAGCTGACGGCCGCGGGAGTCGGGCTGGTCGAGGGTGGTGTTGGTGTCGATGGTGAACACCACGAAGCCCTGCGAGGCCAGCCGCGGGCCCAGCCAGGCGATCGAGGACTGGGTGCCGGTGTAGCCGGGCGAGATCGCGACCGCGCCGAAGGTGCCGTCGGCGGTGCTGGTCGGGTAGTAGATCGTGCCGCCGCCGAAGCCGGTCACCACGAGCGAGGACACCGACGTCTCGGACACCGCGTACGGGCCGCGCGACGCCTCGATGCTGGCGTGGGTCGGCGCGGGACCGCGCTCGTAGGGGTTGTCCGCGGCCTGCGCGCCGGGCCCGGCGAGGGTGCCGAGCCCGACGACGGCCGCCAGCGCCGCGACCGTACCGGCCAGGCGCCGGCCTCCGCGACGGGCGGCGCGGGCCGCGGCCGGCGCCTCGGGGGTGACAGGGGTGTGGGGATGCTGCTGCACGACGAGTCGTCCTCTCGGTCGTAGGGCGTCTGCGGCCCGCCGTCCGCCGGTGGGCGCGCGAGAGCCACTGTCGGCGCCCCCGCGCCCGTGGCCACCGGCTAAATCACCGGTCGTGCGTCGCTGCGCCCCTCGGACGCCCGTGCCAAAGGTCTGGGCCTGCGCCCGCAGCGTGTGGCACGCTCGGCTGCGGACCGGTGGCCCGGCCGCCGGTCGGGACGAGGTTCGGCACCGTGGAGAGGCGGCGGTATGCGCATCGGACTGCTCGGCACCGGCCCGTGGGCACGGATGGCCCACGCGCCCGCCCTGGAGGCCCACCCGGAGCTCGACTTCACCGGGGTGTGGGGACGGCGCCCGGACGCCGCCAAGGAGCTCGCGAGCCGCCACGGGGCACGGCCCTACGACGCTGTCGACGCCCTGCTCGACGAGGTGGACGCGGTCGCGGTGGCCCTGCCGCCGGGGGTGCAGGCCGATCTCGCGGTACGGGCGGCGCGGGCCGGCCGGCATCTGCTGCTCGACAAGCCGCTGGCGGCGACGGTCCCGCAGGCGCGGGCGGTGGCCGACGCGGTGCGCGAGGCACAGGTGGCGTCGGTCGTCTTCTTCACCACCCGGTTCCGGCCCGAGGCGGCCACCTGGATCGCCGAACAGGCCCTGGAGGAGGGGTGGTTCACCGCGCGGGCGCAGTGGCTCGGGTCGGTCTTCGGCGGCGGCGACAGCCCGTTCGCGCACTCGCCGTGGCGGCGGGAGAAGGGGGCGCTGTGGGACGTGGGCCCGCACGCCCTGTCCGTGCTGCTGCCGGTGCTGGGCGACGCGGTGCGGGTGGCGTCCGCCGCGCACGGGCCCGAGGACACCGCGCATCTCGTGATCGAGCACGAGAGCGGCGCCTTCAGCTCGCTCACGCTCAGCCTCACCGCCCCGCCCGCCGCGGCCGGCGCCGAGGTGGAACTGCGCGGCTCGGCCGGCGTGGCCCGCCTGCCCCACGGCGGCGACGGCCCGGTGGCGGCCCTCTCCCTCGCCGCCGACGCCCTCCTCACCGCGGCCCGCACCGGCCGCCCCCACCCCTGCGACGCGGCCTTCGGCCTCCGGGTCACGGAGATCCTCGCGGAGGCGGAAGCCCTGCTGACCGAGCAGGAGGGCTAGGCCCGTCCGCCGGGGGACACCGGCGCAAGCGGGACCCACGGGCCACGCCCCGGCCTTCCCCTGCCGCTCACGCATCCCCCGGCAGCAGGCGGCCCCCTCCGGAGCCCGGCGAAATCCGCTTGGGCAGCGGACGGGTTGCCCCTAGGGTGGCGCGGTGGCCACTCAGGTGATCTTTCTCAACGGCGGTTCCAGCTCCGGCAAGACGGGCATCGTGCGCTGTCTGCAGGCCGTCCTGCCCGAACCCTGGCTCGCGCTGAGCGTCGACACCTTCGTGGACGCCCTGCCCGCCGCCCTGCAGAACTCCGACGCCGGCCTCGACATCGCCGCCGACGGCACGGTCAGCGTCGGCGCCGACTTCATGACGCTGGAGGCGGCCTGGATGGAGGGCGTGGCCGCGATGGTCCGCGCGGGCGCACGCGTCATCCTCGACGACGTCTTCCTCGGTGGCGCCGACTCCCAGCGACGCTGGCAGAAGGCGCTGCACGGCCTGGACGTCCTGTGGGTCGGCGTGCGCTGCGCCCCCGAGATCGTCGCCGGCCGCGAGCTGGCCCGCGGCGACCGGGCCCCGGGCATGGCGGCGGGCCAGGCCGAGTCCGTGCACCGGGGCGTGGCCTACGACCTGGAGATCGACACCGCGCACACCGAGTCCCTGGAGTGCGCGCGAACGATCGCCGCCCGGATCCGCTGAGCACCGCGCAGGCGGATCCAGGGGTGCATGTCCCCGCGGGTCCGGGGAAGTCGCCCCGTGTCGAGTACGTATGTCCCCGCGTTCCGGATGCACACGGCGCGAAGGCGTTGAATGGTGTAAGTGGACCCGATGACATACGGGGCCGCGGCACACTCCCTGACCGGAGGAGCACAGATCATGTCTACTTCACAGCCCGAAGCTTCCCCGCCCGAGGCCACCTGGCGTCCGGACCGCGCCACTCCGGACGATCTCCTCCACACCCGCACCGGCGTCGATGTGTCGCCGGAAGACATCGTCCTGGCCTCGGGCAAGGACATCACTCCGCACAATCTGGAGTGGGCGAAGCGGAAGCTGGCGCAGGAGGGTCCCGCGGCCCTCGACAAGCTGCTGCCCTGACGTCACGCTGCCGCCCGACGGGGCGGCGGCGACGTACGGCCCCGTGGCTCCGGGCGGCGCCCCGCCGGCGCCGTCCGGAGCCGCGCGCCCCGCGGACGCCCTCAGGAGCTGAGCCTTTGGGCCAGCTTGTCCGCGAGCTTGTCGGCGAGCGCGTCGGCGAAACCGGGATGCGAGACGAGCCGGTCGGCCAGGGCCGCGACCTGCGCGTCCGTCAGTTCCACGGGCTGCAGCGCGGCGAGCTTCCGCTCCATGCGCCGCAGGATGATCTCCGCGTTGCGGGCGAACGTCTCCAACGAGATGTACGGGTTGTCGTCGGCCGTGGCCGGGTTGGGGTTGTCGATGATGCCGTCCTCGGTGAGGACCGCGACGGCGATCGCCCTCAGGTTGGCGCGGGTCAGGTCCATCGTCTCTCCCTTCGCTGCGGCGAGGATGGCGGCCATCGGAAAGGCACCCGGGTCGCCGTGGTCGTTCTCGGGGGCGTGCTGGTGTCCGCAGTGCCCCTTGAACGCGGTCCACTGGGCGCGGGACATGCGGACGCCGTTGGCGCCGTACGAACTCGGGTACGGCTTGAAGGTGAGCCCGCTGGTCAGCGGGACGCCGTGGCTCTGGTGCGCCCAGCGCGCGAACGCCCCGAGGTCCCGGATCACCCAGGACGGCAGGTTCGGCATGTACAGGTGGGGTGCGGTGCCCCAGCGCCGGTGGGTGGCCGGGTCACAGGTGCCGACGATCTCGACCTGGCACACGTTCAGGGTGTTGGTCTCCACGCCGCCCGGCTGGTTGCGCAGGGCACGCGAGGAGGTGTCGAAGTCGAAGTGCTGGTACCACCGCAGCCGCTTGGCACCGAAGTCGGGCTTCGCGGTGAGATTGGGGGCGGACGCGCCGCCGCCGTAGGAGGGGAGCGAGGTGCCTTCGGTGGAGTGCCACAGGATGACGTTGGTCTCCATCGGGGAGCCCGGATAGTCGTCCTGGTACCAGTAGGCGGTGGAGGCGCCGGGATAGCGCTGCGGTCCGGTCCTCACGCCGCACGCTCCGGCGAGGTCCGTACGCCGGGGGCCGGTCCTGGTGGGGTGGGGTGGGGCATGGTCGACCTCCGATCGGTGACTCACCCTCTGCATCCCCACGACGCCGCTGGGTGACCGCGCCGGTCGTCAACACGGCGAAAAACCGTCGGAATTGAGCCAGAGCCGACCGGTGCCCCCCTCACCCAGCCCTCCAGAGCCGACCGGTGCCCCCCACCACCCCACCGGAGCCGACCGGAGGCCCCTCGCCCACCCCACCCCCGGCCTCCCGGCCGACCTCCGGTCGCCCCGTCACCGCTCGCCCGTGTCCGGCCTCTCCTGGGCCAGCCGCTGGTCGAGGGTCTCGCCCTCGTGCTGCTCGGCGGCGGTGGTGCCGTGCTTGGTGACGCCGAGCGGGCGCTCGGGCGGGGAGTAGCCCGCGTCCAGGGTCTCGTCGTAGCTGGGCTGGTCGAGGGTGTCCTCGGGGTCGAAGGGGGCCGCGTCCTCCTGTTCCTCGTTGCCACCGGTCGGCTGGTAGGCGTCGTCGGCCATCGGGTCCGGGGTGGCGTCTTCGCTCGCCATGTCGGCCTCCTGTGCGGTCGTGCGGTCGGATCGGACGCCGGTCCGGTGACCGGCGTCCTCCTCCGCGTTTCCCGTGGGACGGTCCGAAACATCGCGACGGGCGACGCCGCCGCCGGTCACCACTCCCAGGCACGCACCTCGTAGGCCGCCGGCCGGTCGCCCGTGGCCGCCACGCGCAGCCGCCAGGGGTCGTCCCCCGTCGGGTAGAAGCGCAGGGTGAGGGTGTGCCCGGCGGCGGTGAAGACCTCCGCCACCGAGTGGTCGACCAGCACCCGCACCTCCGCCGCCTCCCCTTCCGGCGGCAGCCGCCACCGGCCCCGCTTGGCCCGTGCGTCGCGCGAGGCGTGGTCGCGGTCGACGACCAGCTCCCCCGTACCGGGATCGTGGACGAGGTCCAGGTACTCCCCGCCGTCGGCCGAGGTGAGCAGCCGCAGCCGGGTGCCGCGCTCCAGCCGGGCCGTGACGTCGAAGGCGCGGGGCACCCGGCCCAGCTCGGTCGCGCGCCCCGGTGTCGCCACCCCGGCCGCGTCGACGCACCGCACCCGACGCAGGGCGAGCAGCTCGCGGGCCGGGCGCTGGCGCAGGGTGCCGTCGGGGCGGGCGCTCACCTCGCGGGGCAGCGACAGCATCCCCGCCCAGCCGACCTCGTCGGTCCAGCCGCTGGGCGCGCCGACCCGCTCCTCGTCGCGCGCCTCCCAGATCCACGCCCACATCAGCAGCCGCCCGTCGGGGGCGCGCAGCAGGGCGGGGGCGTAGAAGTCCGGTCCGTGGTCGAGGAGCCGCGCCTCACCGGCACGGAAGCCGCCGTCGGCCTCGCGGCCGGGGAAGTACGCGGTGCAGCTCGCGCCCTCCTCCGGGTCCCAGGCGCTGACCAGGACCGCTGCGGTCCCGTCGGCGAAGGAGGCGTACTGGGCGCACTCCCAGCCCTCCTCGGTGTTCCGCCCACCGGGCAGCGGCTGCGGCGCCCGCGCGAGGAAGACGCCCCGGTACCGCCAGTCCTCCAGGTCCTCGGAGACGTACTCCAGCGCCGCGCCCCGCCCGTCGGCGAGACCGGCGCCGACGAGCATCCGCCAGCGGTCGCCGTCCCTCCAGACGTACGGGTCGCGGAACATGACCGTGCCGTCGGGCGGCTCGGGGATGAGCAGCCGGCCGCGCTTGCGGAAGACCGTGCCGCCGTCCGTGGAGACCGCCGAGGTCACCGGCTGGTGACGGCGGCCCGGGTGCCGGGCGGAGTAGAAGGCGGTGAGCCGTCCGTCGTGCGAGACGGCGTTGCCCGACCAGACGCCGCCCTCGTCGTCGCCGCCGGGGGTGGGGGCCAGGGCGAGCGGCAGGGCCTCCCAGTGGAGCAGGTCGCGGCTGCGGAAGTGGCCCCAGTGCATGTCCGCGTGGCGGGCACCGTGCGGGTTGTACTGGTAGTAGACGTGGTAGTGGCCGTCGTGGAAGACCAGCCCGTTGGGGTCGTTGAGCCAGTTCGCGGGCGGACGCAGATGGAAGGCCGGGAAGTGCGGGTCGAGGGCGGCGGCCGGGCGCACCGGGGTCTCAGTCATCGGCGCGCTCGTCGTAGCGGCGGCGCACCTCGGCCGCCTGCTTGATGTTGGCCTCGGACTCCTGCAGGGAGCGCTCGCCGCGCTGCCGGGTGCGTTCGGCCAGGCGCTCCATGTGGCGTTCGTAGCGCGCCCGGTACCGTTCGCGCATCACCGCGATCTCCTCGGCGACCGCGCCGGAGCGCGGTGCGGGCACCGGCATGGGCTGCCCCGCGGGCCGTACGGGAAGCCGCTGTTCCAGCGGCGGGAGGACGGCCTTCGGGGAGGGCAGGGTCTGGTACCAGTAGGCCGTGGACGCCCAGTCGTCGGCGAGGTGGTTGCCGTGGCCGTGCTCGACGGAGACCCGGATGCGTTCCTCGAAGCGGACCGGATCGGCGATGTGGAAGCGGTAGTTGACGGAGTATCCGGGGACGTCGGCCTCGTGGACGATCGCCCCGTGGTAGAGGTAGGCGTTCTTCTGCATCCCCCAGGCGTGGTTGAAGTAGTCCTCGGTGCCGGTGCCGTGCAGGGAGGGCGGCCAGCTGGGGGAGCCGTCGGGCAGGAAGTCGTCGTCGATCCAGATCATGTCGTTGCCCTCGCCCCACCAACTGCCCTGGCGGTGATGGACGGAGAGGTTGCAGCCGACGTAGTGGCCCTTGCCCTCGGTGTCGAGGATGACGTAGTTGTCCTCGCCGGTGAGGTCGGCGATGTTGACCTCGGGGCTGTTGGTCTGGATGTCGGGCGCCCAGCCGTTGCAGGGGTTGCTGCGGCTGAAGCGGGCGTGGAAGTAGAGGGTGTCCTCGGGCAGCGGCTCGGGGAACAGCTCGTAGTCGATGGAGAAGTACTGCTGGATCGGCAGGTCGTTCTCGTTGACCAGCTCGATGCGCGCCCGCCGGTCGAAGGGCATCGGCGCCCAGCAGTTGAGGGCCGCGCTGCCACCGAAGACCAGCGACTCCTCGGGCTTGGCGGAGACGGTGAACAGGGCCGACTGGTAGCTGTTGGGCAGGCAGTGGCCGATGCCGAAGAAGTCACCGAGCGGGACGAGGACGGCGGGCTCCTCCTCGTCGTCCCAGGTGATGCGGATGAGGACCTTGCGGTAGTAGTCGGGGTCCGGCTCCTCCCAGTTGACGCCGAGGGCGTTGTGGATCTCCATGACCGGGGCGACGGTGTCGGCCTCCAGGGGGTCGATCAGGCCGGGGCCGAGGGTGCGGCGGCAGAACTGGGTCATCCAGATGTGGGTGATGCGTCCCGGCCCCTCCAGGTCGGCCAGCACGCGGGAGGAGTGGGCGGGGGTGGTCCAGTAGTCCTGGTTGCGGCCGCGCTGGTCCCAGCTGGAGACGCGGGCGGTGCGGGCTCTGGTGGCGCGCGTGAGGTGGTCGAGGGAAGAGGGCATGACAGACTGATCCCTTCAGTGATGGTTCGTCGCTGAACTCGGGCGGCGGGAGACTGGACCTCTCCCGCCGCCCCTCGCAGAGCGGTGGCCTCAAGGAGAAGAACCCTCAGACGGTGCAGCCGCAGGACTCGCGGTACGTCGTCTCCGGGTCGAGGCGGATGGACCGGTGCCGGGCGGTCAGGGTGCCGTCGATGCGGCTGAGCAGCAGCTGCATGGCGGTGGCCCCGATGTCGTGGGCGGGCTGGGCGACCGTGGTGATGCCGGGGCGGAACAGATCGGCGTGCGGGAAGCCGTCGAAGGTGGCGAAGGCGAGGTCGCCGGGTGTGGCCATGCCGCACTCGCGCGCCGCCTCCAGCACTCCGACGGCGGTCTCGGTGCTCGCGGCGACCACGGCCGTCGGGGCGTCCGGACGACCGCGCAGCACCTCCAGCATCCGCTCCCGTGTCTCGCCCGCGAGCCCGCTGCCCCGGACGACCAGTCGGTCGTCGACCTCGATGCCGGCCTCGCCGAGCGCCTCCAGATACCCGCGCCGGCGTTCGGCGATGGTCGGCACGGCGATGTCCCCGGCGGCGAGCGCGATCCTGCGGTGGCCGTGCGCCACCAGGTGCAGCACCAGCTCCCGCATGGGCGCGGTGTTCTCCACCCCCACCTGGTCGGCGCGCACCCCGCCGAGGCGGTCCATCACGACCACCGGAGTGCCCTGGTCCAGCACGGCCGTGATCTCCTCGCGCCGCGAGCGGGCGACGGGGGCCACGACCAGGCCGTCAACCCGTCGTTCGGCGAGCACCTGGAGGATGCGGGCCTCCAGCTCGGGGTCCTCGGCGGAGTTGGCGAGCAGGACGGTGTAGCCGGCGGCCGTCGCCTCCCGTTCCACCCCGCGGGCCATCGCGGCGAAGGCCGGTTCGGACACGTCGGAGACGATCAGCCCGATGGAGTCGGTGCGGTTGCGGCGCAGTGCCCGCGCCAGGCCGTCCCGCTTGTAGCCGGTCGCCCGCACCGCCTCCTCGACCCTGAGCCGGGTCTCCTCGCGGACGGGCCGGGTGCCGTTGATGACATGGGACACGGTGGACGTGGACACGCCCGCCCTGCGTGCCACGTCGTTGATCGTCGCCACGGGTGGTTCGCCGCCTCCCTGCTTGCCGTAGAGCTGCCGCAGCTTATCGAAGTGCCGCGGACACCGATCGAAACGTTTGCGCCGACGATGACACGATGAGTGCAGCTCGTCAATGCCGAGGACGCCCAGATCAGCGGCACCCCCCAGCCGCGCGCCTCAGAAACAACCACGACACACCCCCTTGACACCGCAAGCGACCCGAGTACTTTTCATCGAAACGTTTGCGCGCAGCGGCTCAAGCCCCTCGGCGACCTCTCACCGCCCGGTTCCCCCACGCCGGTGCACATCCCTCCCGGAAGGCACAGCACCATGGCGACCTCCCCTGCCGGAAAACCCCCCGTCCCCCGCCGCCTCCTGATCCTCGCCACGGCGACCGCGCTGCTGGCCACGGCCTGCGGCTCGGCGACGAACACCGGCGGCACCGCCTCCTTGGACGGCGTGATCACGCTGTCCATGCACAACCCCGACAGCAAGACGCAGGACCCCGCGACCTGGAGCATCGTCGAGGAGTTCAACTCCCGTCACCCGGACATGAAGATCCGGCTGGAGGGACAGCCCGTCGAACAGCACGCCCAGCGCATGACGATCGCCGCGCAGAGCGACACCCTGCCGGAGATCTTCTGGGTGTACGACTCGCTGGCGAGGACGATGGTCGAGGACGGCGACCTGCTGGACCTCTCCCCGATCCTGCGGGAGGACAACCTGGAGGCGAAGTTCGCCCTGAGCATGCTGGCCGCCTTCCGCAGCCCGGACGGCATCCAGTACGGCGTCCCCTACCAGGCCCTGATCACCGGCTTCTACTACAACGAGGCGATCCTCGACGAGCACGGCATCCAGCCGCCGCGCACCTTCGACGAACTCCTCGCCGCCGTGAAGAAGCTGAGGGCCGCGGGCGTGGTCCCCATCGCCCAGGGCGCCAACAGCTCGGCGTTCAGCGTCTGGGCGTTCCTGGCGATGCTGAACCGCTTCGGCTACGAGCAGAAGTACCCGGCGATCCTCGCGGGCAACGCGAGCTACGACAACCCCGACTTCCTGCGCCTGTACCGGCATGTGCGCGAACTCGCCGAGGCCGGCGCGTTCCCCGAGAACATGACGACCCAGACCTACGCCCAGGCCGTGGCCTCCTACACCGCCGGCAAGGCGGCCTTCCTGGACGCCGGAGTGTGGGAGGCCGCCAAGATCGAGAAGAGCGAGGTCGGCGACACCACCGGCTTCTGGGCGGGCCCGGTCTTCGACGACGGGGTGGGCGACCAGCAGATCGTGATGAACGTGCCGTCCGCGCCCTTCGTGGTCAGCGCGAAGGTGAAGGGGGACGAGAAGAAGTACGCGGCGGTGAAGGCGTTCGTGCAGTTCTACTACAGCGACGAGGGCCAGAAGATCCTCGTCGACAACGCCCAGCCACCGGTGACCACGTACGAGCCCCAGGTCGATCCCAAGCAGCACCCGGTCTTCGCCGCCGTCCTCGCCGAGGCGTCCAAGCCCGGCTGGAAGAGCCCCGCGGCCCAGCCCGACCTGGTGGTCCCGGCGGCCACCGCCAGCGCCATGTACGACAGCTTCTACGGCGTGATGAGCGGCAGCCTCAGCCCGGAAGAGGCCGTGCGCAGCGTGCAGAAGTCCATCAAGTGACGGTCGGGACGGCATGAACTGGCTCACCACACGCCGGCGCTTCGCGCTCCTGGTCGCGCCGGCCCTGCTCCTCTACAGCCTGTACATGATCTTCCCGATCCTGTACTCGCTCCACCACAGCTTCACCGACTACGACGGCGTCTCCGCCACCGCCTTCACCGGCCTGGACAACTACCGCCACATGGCCGGCGATCCGGTCTTCTGGACCTCCCTGCGCAACACCGCGATCATCCTCGGCATCGCCCTGTTCCTGCTGATCCCGCTGGGCTTCCTGCTCGCGGTGCTGCTCAGCGGCGGGGTGCGCGGCAGCGCGGCGCTGCGGGCCCTGGTGTTCGCGCCGGCGATCGTCGCGCCGATCCTGGTCGGACTGGTGTGGATCTTCATCCTGGACCCGCAGATCGGCCTGCTCAACGCCTTCCTGCTGGCGATCGGCGTCCCCGCCCACCCCCAGTGGATCGGCGGCCCCACCCTCAGCCCGTACTCGATCGGTTTCGTCTACCTCTGGCAGCAGATCGGCTTCGTCCTCACCCTCTTCTACGCCGGACTGCGCATGCTGCCACGCGATGTGCTGGAGGCATCCAGTCTCGACGGCGCCGGCCGGTGGCAGCAGCTGTGGCACATCCAGGTGCCCATGCTCCGCGAGACGTTCGGCATCGTGACCGCCCTGGTCGTCACGGGCGTGTTCAAGGTGTTCGAGCTGGTCTACGCGCTGACCGGCGGCGGCCCGATCCATCTCTCGGAAGTCCTGGTCAGCTACATGTACCACATCACCTTCACCACCCAGCAGTACGGCTACGGCATGGCGCTCGCGGTGGTGGTCTTCGTCGTCGGCGCGCTCGCCTCGGCGGCCACCTTCCTCGGCAACCGCCGGAAGGGCGGGGCGAGTTGAGCAAGCGGCGCCTGGTGGCCTCGGCGGCCGCCTATCTGATCACCTTCGTCGTCCTCTTCCCGCTGCTGTGGATCGTGCTGCTGTCCTTCCAGAGCAACGACCGCATCCTGGACCGCTCCTTCTCCCTCGGCGATCTCACCCTCGGCAACTACGAGCGGGCGCTTCAGACGCTGAACCTGCTGGTGATGTACAAGAACACGCTGATCCTGGCCGTGGTGTCGGTGACGGTCGGACTGGTGGTGTCGTACCTGGCGGCCTTCGCCCTGACCCGCATGGTGCTGCGCCGCAGGCGGGTGCAGTCCACCCTGCGCCACTACTTCCTGGCCGGGCTCGCCATCCCCGTCTACGTCCTGCTGTTCCCGGTGTACCGGATCGACATCGCGCTGGGCCTGTTCGGCACCCATCTCGCGCTGATCCTGCCGTACATCGCGGTCACCATCCCCTTCAACATCCTGCTGCTGACCGGCTTCCTGCGGGACTTCCCCGAGGAGATCGAGCAGGCCGCCGTGATGGACGGGGTGGGGCTGTGGCGGATGGCGTGGCGGGTGGTGTTCCCGCTGATGCGGCCGGTGGTCGCGACGCTGGCGATCCTCAATGTCGTCTACGTCTGGAACGAGTTCCCCTTCGCGGTCACCCTCATCAACGACCCGACGCTGACCACCGTCTCCCTGGGCGTCTCCCAGTTCCAGGGTATCTACAGCGTCGACCACGGCGCCATGATGGCGTCCGCCACCCTCGTCCTGCTTCCCCAACTGGCCCTGTACGCGGTCTTCCAGAAGCAGGTCATCGCCGGCATGACCGCCGGTGCCGTCCGCTGAATCCCGCCCACCTCAGGAGCAGCCATGCCCGCTGAGCCTCCCCTCGCCCGCAGAACCGTGCTGCGCGCGGCCGCGCTGGCCGCACTGGCCGGCCCGCTGCTCGGCCGCCCCGCACAGGCCGCCGAACGCCCGCTCCCCGCCCTTCGTGAGAAGCCCGCTCCCCACCCGTCGTACCAGGCCATCGTCGGCCTGCTCTGACCCGCCCGCCACCGGAAGGAACCCCATGGCAGACACCGTCTACGACGTCACCACCTGGCCGGGAGCGTCGGTCTCCCCGTACACCGACATCGGCAGGGTCATCAACGAGATCATCGCCGACATCAAGGCGAAGCAGACCACCCAGAACACCAGACCGGGCGCGGTCATCTACATCCCGCCGGGCCACTACGACCTGCTCACCCGGGTCGTGATCGACGTCGGCTTCCTCCAGATCAAGGGCTCCGGGCACGGCTTCCTGTCCAACGCGATCCGCGACGAGTCGTCCACCGGCTCGTGGGTGGAGGTGCAGCCCGGCGCCAGTCATGTCCGGGTGAAGAACACCGACGGGCACCGGGAGGCGTTCCTGGTGCAGCGCGCGGGCGCGCCGGCCACGGTCGGGCGGCTGAACTCCATCGTCTTCCAGGACTTCTGCATCGACGGCGTCTCCTCGTCGAAGCCGTACACACCCGGCAACTCCAAGATCGGCATCTCGGTGCAGTCGGACAACGACGCGCTGCGGTTCGAGGGAATGGGGTTCGTGTACCTGGAGCACGCGATGATCGTGAAGGGCGCGGACGCGCCGACGTTCACGAACAACTTCGTCGCCGAGTGCGGCAGTTGCATCTCGCTGACCGGCGCCTCCCAGGTCGCCAAGATCACCAACAACTTCCTGATCAGCGCCTGGGCGGGTCACTCGGTGTTCGCGGAGAACGCCGAGGGCATCCTGATCACCGGCAACAGTGTGCTGTGGGCCTGCAACATCACCCTGGTCAACAGCCATCGCTCGACGATCACGTCCAACAAGCTGCTGAGCAACTTCCCCGGCATGATCGCCCTGACCGGCGGCAGTTCGGGCAGCCTGATCAGCGGCAACCACTTCCGCCGGGTGTACGGCGACGGCACCAGCACGCGCTACGACGATCTGTTCGGGCTGGTGCACATCGACGGCAGCGACAACGCCGTGGTCGCCAACCAGTTCTCCTTCCAGGTCGACGCCGCGAACATCCGGCCCGCGGGCGCCGCGCCGACGATCATCCTGGTCAAGGGCGGCGACGCCAACTACCTGGCCACCAACAACATCGTCGCCAACCTGGGCGTCAAGGTCGTCCTGGACGCCTCGACCACGGCGACCAAGGTGCTCTACAGCGCCCGCAGTTCCCAGCTGGACGCCTACACCACCCATCACTCGGCCGTGTTCACGCCCTGACCCGGCGGCCGGACGCCACCCCCGTCACGGGGTGGCGTCCGGCCCGTCCGGGCGGATGCCGCGCTGCGCGACCATGGCGCGGCTGAGCTCCTCCGTCTCCGCCTCCGAGAGCCGCTCGAAGCCGTCCTCGGTGATGACGGCGACGATCGGGTAGATCCGCCGGCCGAGGTCGGGGCCGCCGGTCGCGGAGTCGTCGTCGGCCGCGTCCCACAGTGCCTGGAGCGCGGCGAGCGCCGCCTCGGACCGGTCCATGTCCGGCCGGTACAGCTTCTTCAACGCCCCGCGCGCGTACGGCGATCCGGAGCCCTCGGCGTGGAAGTGCCGCTTCTCGTAGGCGCCGCCCGCGATGTCGAAGGAGAAGACACGGCCGCGCCGCCCCTCGGGGGCCCGCGGATCGTAGCCCGCGAGCAGCGGGACGACGGCGAGGCCCTGCATGGCCTGGCCGAGGTTCTGCCGGAGCAGGCCGGACAACCGGGACGCCTTGGCGTTCAGCGTCATCGGCGTGCCCTCGATCTTCTCGAAGTGGTACAGCTCGACCTGGTACAGCTCGACCATGTCCACCGCGAGCCCGACCGTGCCCGCGAAGGCGACCGCGGTGTGGTCGTCGGCCGGGTGCACCTTCTCCAGGTCACGCTGGGCGATGAGGTTGCCCATGGTGGCCCGGCGGTCCCCGGCGATCAGCACGCCGTCGCGGTAGGTGAGGGCGAGCACGGTGGTGCCGTGCGGGAAGCTGTCCGGCGCGGCACGCACACCGGGTGCGAACGGCGGCCTGGTGGGCAGCAGTCCGGGCCGGTGGGCGCCGAGGAACTCGGTGAACGACGAGATGCCCGGCGTGAAGAACTCCTCCCCCAGCCGGCCCTCGCTGTCACTGCGCGCTGCCATGCCACTCCCCCCTCGTCCGCGTCCGACACCCCACTCCTACCTGCGGCCCTCGCCCCGGAAACCCCGGTGCCGTTCACAGCGCCCGGCGCCGCACCAGCCACCCCAGCACCAGCAGGCCCGGCACCAGAGGCAGCCACACGGTCAGCAGCCGGTAGCCCAGCACGGCGGAGGCGGCGGCGTCGGCCGTCGCCCCCGAGGCGGTCAGGGCGAGCGCGAGCGCGGCGTCCAGGGAGCCCAGTCCGCCGGGCGTCGGCAGCAGGGCCGCCGCGCTGCTCGCGGCCAGGTACAGCAGCGCGACCTCGGCCGGGGCCAGCGGCAGGGCCACCGCCTGGGTGACGGCGATCAACACACCCGCGTGCAGCAGCGCGAAGGCCAGCGAACCGCCCCACAGCGCGGCCGCCCGCGACGGCCGGGCATGCACCTCACGGATGTCCGCGCGCACCGCCGCCAGCGCCCGGCGGCAGCGCGGCCCGAGAGGACTGGCCAGCAGCAGCGCGACCACCACGGCCGGCCCGAGCAGTACGGCCAGGCCCACCGGAGGCATGCGCGGCACCTGGAGCACACCGGGACTGGCGAGGGCCAGTACGGCGATCAGGGCGCCGCGCACCAGGGCGCTGGCGGCGGCCTTGACCCCGAGGGCGGTCGCCGCGCGGGCGGCGGTGAGCCCGCAGCGCATCAGGAAGCGCAGGTTGACGGCACCGGCCCCGAGGCCCGCGGGCAGGACGTGGTTGGCGGCCGACGCGGCGAACTGCGCGGCCACCAGTCGCCCCGCGGGCAGCGGCCGCGCCACCGCGCCCTGCTGGGCCAGCGACGAGCACACCCAGGTCAGCACGGTCGCCGCCGCCCCCACCAGCAGCCACCCCCGGTCGGCGACCGCCAGCCGCAGGGCCCCGCTGCGCAGGACCGGCCAGTGCTGGTGGGCGAGGAGGACGGCGACCAGCACGACCGTGACGGAGGCGAAGGTGCGCCAGTAGGCGCGTCTGCGCACGGGTGCCGCGGCGGTGTACTGCTGGGACGTCATCAGGCTGCGCCCTCCTTCACCGGCCTCGCGGCGGCGGTGTGCGGCAGTCCCCTCATGTTCCCTTTCCCTCCCGGACCGCCGGTGCCACGTACAGGTCGAAACCGGCGAAGCGGTGCGGGGTCCAGGAGCGGGCGTAGCGGGGCGGGGTGCTGCCGGCGCGGCTGATCGCGGCGACGGGCATGCGGCGGGTGGTCTCCAGGACGCCCGCCGCGGTGGTGTTGGCGTTGTGGCCGTGGGTGTTGCCCGAGGAGCAGCCGGTGTAGTAGCCGAGCGGGATGGACTCGAACCCGGTGAGCAGACAGGGCGGTCGCACGCCGAGGCGGTGCAGTTCGTCCGCCGTGCGGGCCCAGTTGTCGCGGGCGCCGACGGTGCGGTCGGCCACATGGTGGACGAGGGCGGCCTGGAGGGCCAGGTGTCCGGCCAGTCCCACGGCGACGACGGCCGTGGCGCGGGGCCGCCAGGTCCCGGCCGGGGTGCGCACCAGGTGCCACAGCGCGTCGGCGACGGGGATCGCGAGCAGGGCGTAGGCGGGCAGCAGGAAGCGGGGGGCCGCGTAGCCGATCATGAACAGATAGGGGAAGGCCGCGGTGAGGCCGCAGGCCAGCGGGACGAGGGTGCGTTCGGTGCGCCGGGCGCGGACGGCCAGCCACAGGCCGAGCCCGGCCAGCACCGGCAGCAGGAACCACCACAGGGTGACCGCCGGGTTGGGCAGGTCGCCGGTGCAGGGACGGCACAGGGTGCGTCCGGTGAGGCTGCGCAACTGGTCGCCGACGGCGTTGTTCCAGCCGAGGCCGCCCTGGATGCGGGATGCCTCGTGCAGCCGCTCGGCGAGCCCGCCGTAGCTGACGTACGCCTCGATCACCCACTCGGCGGCGCCCGCCGCGAGACCTCCGGCGAGGGCGAGGAGCAGCCGCCAGTGGCGTACGGCGAGGACGAGGGCGACCAGCGGCAGGGTGACGTGGACGGCGTCCGTGGGCCGCATCAGCGCCATCAGCGCGGCACTGCCCGCGACGCCCCACAGGGCGGCCCGGTCGGCCGGATCGGCGCGCACCCGCAGTACACAGCCGGCGCAGATCAGGGCGCCGACGGCGACCCAGTAGTTGGGCATGGCCTGCGGGCCGTAGAAGACGGTGACCCAGAGGGTGGCGAACAGGGCGCCGGCTGCGGCGAGGACGCGTTCGGGGAACAGGCCGCGCCAGACGCGCAGGGCGAGGTAGAGGGCGAGGGCGGCGAGGAGCCCGAGGTAGACGCGCAGCAGGGGGGTGGAGTCCGACCAGGAGGCGACCGGCGCCACGAGGAGGCTGACGCCGCGGGCGCGCGGTGCGCTGAAGAAGGCCGCGGGGGCGTGGTCGCCGACCTGGCTGACGTAGACGATCTCGTCCCAGCCGAGGCCCATCCGCGGGGGGATCAGCAGGAGTTGGACGAGGGCGAAACCTCCCGCGACCAGGGCGGTCGCGCTCGGTCTGGCGAGGCGCAGTGTCCCGGCGCGCGTGGCACTCGCGCTGTCGGCCATCGGTCTGCCCCTCCCCGCGGCGCACACGGCTCGCCGGATTGCTGACGGTTTTCAGGGAAAACAAGCACAAACTAACCCACGGTCCACTGTCGTGCCGAGTGCCGTACGGCCAAGTGCCTGAGACGGGCCGGACGGACCGGGGCCCCGCGCACCGGAGGGCGCGTCGCCGGGGGCCGGTCGGCCGGGGTTCAGCGGTCGTGGGGGCGGCGGTGCGGGGGCTGCTGCGGGGCCGGGCGTACGGGCGGGGCGGGGACCGTGCGGACGGCGGGTCCGTCCGGGGCGACGGTGAGGGTCTCGCCGTGGTGGCGGATGCGCAGGGGCCGGCCGGAGAGCAGGGTGTAGGTGGCCTTGTCCTGGGTGATCTCCACGCGCAGCCGGCGGCCCAGCAGCTGGAGGGTGAAGGCCAGCCGGCTGAACTGCTCGGGCAGCCGGGGCGCGAACCGCAGTCCGTCCGCGTCCCGGCGCATCCCGCCGAACCCGGCGACCAGCGCCATCCAGGTGCCGGCCAGCGACGCGATGTGCAGGCCGTCGCGGGTGTTGTGCTCCAGGTCGGCCAGGTCCATCAGCGCGGCCTCGGCCGTGTAGTCGTAGGCGAGCCGGAGGTGTCCGGCCTGGGCGGCGATGACGGCCTGGCAGCACGCCGACAGGGAGGAGTCCCGTACGGTCAGCGGCTCGTAGTAGGCGAAGTTGCGGGCGATGTGCTCCTCGTCGAAGTGGTCGGGGCAGGTGTACATCGCCAGGACCAGGTCGGCCTGTTTGACGACCTGTTTGCGGTAGAGGTCGAAGTAGGGGAAGTTCAGCAGCAGCGGGTACTGGTCGGGGCGGGTGCCCTCGAAGTCCCAGCGCTGGTGGCGGGTGAAGCCGGCGTGCTGTTCGTGGACGCCGAGTTCGCGGTTGTAGGGGATGTGCATGCCCTCGGCGGCGTCGCGCCAGGCGGCGGACTCCTCGTCGTCGACGCCGAGGGCGGCGGCCCGCTCGGGGTGGCGGGCGACCGCCTCGGCGGCGGCCAGCAGGTTCGCGCGCGCCATGAGGTTGGTGTACGTGTTGTCGTCGGCGATCGCGCTGTACTCGTCGGGGCCGGTGACGCCGTCGATGTGGAAGGTGCCGTGCGGGTCGTGGTGCCCGAGGGAGCGCCACAGCCGGGCCGTCTCCACGAGCAGTTCGACGCCGGTCTCCCGCTCGAAGCCGGTGTCGCCGGTGGCGGTGACATAGCGCACCACGGCGTCGGCGATGTCGGCGTTGACGTGGAAGGCGGCGGTGCCGGCGGGCCAGTACGCCGAGCCCTCGGAGCCGTCGATGGTCCGCCAGGGGAACGCGGCGCCGCGCAGGCCGAGCTGGGCGGCGCGTTCGCGGGCGGCGGGCAGGGTGCTCTGCCGCCAGCGCAGCGCCTCGGCGACCGCGTCGGGCGAGGTGTAGGTGAGCAGCGGCAGCACGAAGGTCTCGGTGTCCCAGAAGGCGTGCCCGTCGTAGCCGGAGCCGGTCAGGCCCTTGGCGGGGATGGCGCGCTGTTCGGCGCGGGCGCCGGCCTGCAGGACGTGGAAGAGCGCGAAGCGTACGGCCTGCTGGATCTCCTCGTCGCCGTCGACCTCCACGTCGGCGCGGGCCCAGAAGTCGTCCAGGTAGCCGCGCTGGTCGTCGAGCAGGCCGTCCCATCCGCTGTGCCGGGCGGCCGCGAGGGCGGCGTCGACCTGGTCGCTCATCGCGGGCCGGGAGCGGGTGCCGGACCAGCCGTGCGCGACGAGCTTCTCCACGCGCAGGCTCTGGCCGGCTTCGAGCACCGAGGTGACGGTCAGCCGGGCCACGTCGGCGTTGGACTCGCTGTCGGCGGTGGTGCCCTCGGGGCCGCTGACGACGTGGTCGGCGGCGACGGCGACCCGCAGACCGCTGCGGTGGGTGCGGTGCACCAGGCGCAGCCGGGTGCCTTCGGCGTGGTGCTCCTCGGGCTCCAGCGGCGACTTCAGGGTGACGGCGGCGCGCGGGTCGCCGTCCGAGCCGGGCAGCGACTCGTTGGCGACCAGTTCGGACTGGATCACCAGCCGGGCGCGGGAGTCGACGGGCTCCACCTCGTAGGCGACGGCGGCGATCGCGCGCTGGGTGAGGGAGACCAGGCGGGTGGAGCGCACCCGGACGGTGGTGCCGGCCGGGGAGGTCCACTCGCAGATACGGGTGAGGACGCCGCGGCGCAGGTCCAGGGTGCGCTCGTGGCGGACGAGGCGGCCGTAGCGCAGGTCGAAGGGTTCGTCGTCGACGAGGAGGCGCAGCACCTTGCCGTTGGTGACGTTGAGGACGGTCTGCCCGGACTCGGGGTAGCCGTAGCCGGCCTCCGCGTAGGGCAGCGGGTGGATCTCGTGGACGCCGTTGAGGTAGGAGCCGGGCAGGCCGTGGGGTTCGCCCTCGTCGAGGTTGCCGCGCCAGCCGACATGGCCGTTGGACAGGGCGAACACGGACTCGCTCTGGGCGAGGACGTCGAGGCCGAGGGAGGTCTCGCGGACGGTCCAGGGCTCGACGGCGTAACCGCGGTGGGTGATCACGCCTCGCCTCCCAGGTCGGCCAGGTCCCGTACGACGATGTCGGCGCCGTGCGCGTAGAGGGCGTCGGTCTGTCCGACGCGGTCGACGCCGACGACGTAGCCGAAGCCGCCGGAGCGGCCGGCGTCCATGCCGGCCAGCGCGTCCTCGAACACGGCCGCCTGCTCGGCCCGCACCCCCAGGTCGCGGGCGGCGGCCAGGAAGGTGTCGGGGCGGGGCTTGCCGGGCAGTCCGCGCTCGGCGGCCACCACTCCGTCGACGCGTACGTCGAACAGGTGCTCGGCGTCGATCGCCCGCAGTACGTCACGGCAGTTGGCGCTGGAGGAGACGATCGCGGTGCGCAGGCCCTGGGCGCGGACGGCCTCCAGATAGCGCAGGGTGCCGTCGTACGCCTCGACGCCACCGGTGCGGATCTTCTCCAGGAGCAGGGCGTTCTTGCGGTTGCCGAGGCCGTGCACGGTCGCCGCGTCCGGTGGGTCGTCGGGGCCGCCCTCGGGCAGTTCGATGCCGCGCGCGGCGAGGAAGGTGCGCACCCCGTCGGCGCGGGGGCGGCCGTCGACGTACTCGTCGTACTCGGCGGCGGCGTCGAACGGCCGGAAGTGCGGGCCCTCGCGTTCGCGCAGGAACGCGTCGAACATCTCCTTCCAGGCCGCCGCGTGCACCACGGCCGTCTTGGTGACGACCCCGTCCAGGTCGAACAGGCAGGCCAGGATTCCTTCGGGCAGACCGAGATCCGTCATGGTGGTCATGGTTACCCGCCTCGGCGGCGTCCAGTGGCCGACATGCGTCACACGGGGTGTGCTTCCGGACATGCCCGGCTCGGCGGGCCCGCCCTGATGGCACACTCCTGCCGTGGCTGTGACCTTCGACGACCTGCTCGCCCGTGCCCGCGCCCTCGCCGACGGCCGGCGCCGGGTCCTGCTCGGTATCGCGGGCGCCCCGGGCGCGGGGAAGACGACGCTGGCCGGGCATCTGGTGCGGGCGCTGAACGCCGGTGGTGAGCCGTGGGCGGCGCATGTGCCGATGGACGGGTTCCATCTGGCGGACACGGAACTGGAGCGGTTGGGCCGGCGGGACCGCAAGGGCGCCGAGGACACCTTCGACGCGGCCGGGTACGCGGCGCTGCTGCGCAGGCTGCGGGAGGAGGCGGGCGGTCCGCACACCGTGTACGCGCCGGGTTTCGAGCGGGTGCTGGAGCAGCCGCTGGCGGGCGCGGTGCCGGTGGAGCCGTCGGTGCGGCTGGTGGTGACGGAGGGCAACTATCTGCTGCTGGAGACGGGCGCCTGGGCGCGGGTGCGGGGGCAGCTGGACGAGGTGTGGTTCTGCGAGTCGCGGGAGAGTGAGCGGATCGGCCGTCTCGTCGCCCGGCACGAGGAGTTCGGCAAGGCCCACGAGGAGGCGGTGGCATGGGTGCTGGGCACCGACCAGCGCAACGCCGACCTGATCGCCACCACCCGGCACCGGGCGGATCTGGTGGTGCCGGTGACGGCGATGCCGGCACCCTAGGGGTGTCTCGCCACTCGTGCCGCCCTGGTCCGCGAGACACCCCCGGCTGAACGGGCCGCCGCCACGGGCCGTACACGCATCCGGCGGTTGCCGGCCGCGAGCGGCGGCCGGTGCGAAGGTGGGGGCATGGCACGGCGGACGGTTCTCGGGCGGTGGGCGGTGGGCGCCGCCGTCGTGCTGCTGCTGGCACAGATGGCCGTCGCCATGGTGACCGCGGCCCAGCGGCAGACACCCACGATCGACGAACCGGTGTACGTGGGCACCGCCGTGGTCCAGTGGCGCGAGCACACCCTGCGCTACAACCCCGAACACCCGCCGCTGGGCAAGCTGCTGATCGGTGCCGGTGTCGCCTTCGCCCGGCCGCAGCTGCACCCGCCGCTGCCGGCGGACCAGGGTCTGCTGGGGCGGCGGCTGCTGTACGAGTCGGGCAACGATCCCTGGCGGGTGATGCTGTACGCCCGGCTGCCGGTGATCGCGCTGACGCTGCTGTTCGGACTGGTGGTGTTCGCCTTCGCGCGGGAACTCACGGGCTCGGCGGGGGCGTTGACGGCGCTCGCGCTGTACGCCTTCTCCCCCGATGTCATCGCCCACGGCTCGCTGGCCACGCTGGACGTGCCCGCGGCCGGGTTCCTGCTGACGTCGGCCTGGCTGGCCTGGCGGGCGCGCCGCAGGCCCGAGCTGTATCTGCCGCTGGCGGGGGCGGCGCTCGGCGCGGCGGTGGCCACCCGGATGAACGCGCTCGTGGCGGTGCCGGTGCTGATGGCGCTGGCCGTGGTGTCGGTGCAGTCCGCGCGGCCGGGCGCGCGGGCAAGGGCGGTGGCGGGCGCGGGGGTTGTGGCGCTGGCCGCCCTGGCCGTCGTATGGGCGGTGTATCTGGTGGTGGATCCGCGGCTGCGGTGGACGCCGGGTCAGGTGCCCGACGTCCGCGGGCTGCGTGGCCTCCTGGTCGGGCTGCTGCCGCTGCCGGAGCCGTTCCGGGACGGGATGCGGCTGCAGTTCGCGCTGGAGAACCGGCCCTGGCAGGGTTTTCTGTTCGGCCGGCTCTACACCGGGTCGCTGTGGTACTACCTGCCGGCCGCGCTGCTGGTGAAGACCCCGCTGGGCATGCTGGTGCTGTGGGCGGCCGGTGCGGTGGCGCTGATGTCGCTGCGGCGGTTGCGGCCGGCCGCGCCCTATGTGCTGCTGCCCGCCGCGGTGCTGCTGGTGGCGGCGATGCAGGGCTCGCGGGACTTCGGGACGCGGTACGCGGTGTTCCTGCCGCTGTTCCTCGGGGTGGCCGCGGCCGGGGTGCTCGCGGCGCGGTGGCGGTGGGCGCCCGCCGCAGCCGCGGGGCTCGCGGTGTGCGTGGCGGTCAGCTCGGTGCGGGCGTACCCCTTCTATCTGCCGTACTCCAACGAGGCGTTCGGCGGCCCGGCGGCCACCCGGTACCGGCTGCACGACTCCAATGTCGACTGGGGCCAGGACCTGGGGCGGCTCGCGGAGCGGCTGCGGACCCGCTGGCCCGGGCAGCGGGTGTGGCTGGTGTACAAGGGCAGCGGTGTGCCCGCGTACTACGGCATCGAGGCGGACGATCCGCGCCGGGTGCCCGTGGACCGGGTGCGCGGTCTGCTGGTGGTCTCCGACTCGGCGGCCGCCAAGGCGACGGGGCGACTGGCCGAGCTGCTCGCGGGCAGCCGGGCGGTGGAGGACGTGGGCCACTCCATCACCGTCTACAGGCGTTGAAGATCACCCTCTGCGACCCTGGTCAGCGCGGTCGGTGAGCTATGTTGAACGTCCGTGGGCAACAAAGGAGACACACCGGTGCCATCGCCGCAGCAGGCACGCGCACAGGCGTCCGCGATCAGCCAGGGCAAGGCGGTCGCGGAGGCGGAGGCCGCCCCGGCGTCCCAGCTCAGGACGCTCTTCGACAGACCACGGCTGTCGCCCGGCCAGCGCCGTATCGCCCAGTACCTGATCGACCATCTGACCGAGGCCGCGTTCCTGTCGATCACCGACCTCGCGGACCGGGTCGGGGTCAGCCAGCCGTCGGTCACCCGGTTCGCGGCGGCGGTGGGCTTCAGCGGCTATCCGGCGCTGCGCGAGAAGCTGCAGACCATCGCCCTGGGCACGATCGGCGGTCCGGCGGTCGCCGAGGAGAGCGGCAACGAGCTGCAGTCGGCGGTGGACGCGGAGATCGAGAACCTGGAGAACCTGCGGCGCGACTTCGCCGATCCGGGCCAGGTGATCGAGATCGGCCGGAAACTGTCGCGCTCGACCCCGCTGACGGTGCTGGGGCTGCGGATCTCCGCCTCGCTCGCCGAGTACTTCGCCTACGCCGCGCGCCGCATCCACCCCGACGTCCGGCTGGTGACCCGCGGCGGCAGTGTCGCCTACGACGCGCTGCTGCAGTCCCGCGAGGCGGGCGGCACCTGGGTGCTGGCCTTCTCGATGCCCCGGCATGCCCAGGAGACGCTGGCCGCGCTGCGGGTGGCGCGCTCGGCGGGGCTGCGGGTCGCGCTGATCACGGATCTGGCGCTCGGTCCGCTGGCCGACGAGGCCGATGTCACCTTCGCCACCGGGACCGGCTCACGCCTGGTGTTCGACTCCTACGCGGCGCCGGGTCTGATGGCGTCCGCGCTGCTCCAGGCCATGACGGACGCGGACCCCGAGCGAACGCACGCCCGCCTGGAGGAGTACGAGCAGATCTCCGAGCACCATCAATTCTTCCTCAAGGACTGAGGGCACTCTCGTCGCTTTGGGGGGCCCATCGGCCCAAACCCGGCATGAATTTTTTCATGCTTGTTGCATACCCAGCGGTATATATAAATACTGCAGCAGGCACCCGGACCGCCGTCACCTACCCGCGTCGGCGCCGGGATGTTCGGTCGCGCATCCCCTGCGCGAATCCCCGTGAGCGGCCCCGGTCATCCCCTAGGCCGGGGCCGCCCACGCCGTCGAGATCCCCCGACGCCGCACGACCGGAAGCGATGCTCATGCCCCTGACGACCACGCGCACAAGCCCTGACTGGCCCTGCCAGGTGAAGACCCCCGGCAGCTACGACTGGGAGCGCTCGGCCGCGAAGTGGCTGCGCGAACTGGTGCCGGCGCGTTACGCCAGCTATCCGGCGCTCATGCGCCACCCGGTGCTGCTGGCCCGTCATGCGCAGATCCAGGTGCAGCAGGAGATACGGGTCGCCCGCACCGCTCTGCAGACCGCCCGCGCCGATCTGCCGCGTCTGGGCATGCCGGAGTCGGTCATCGAGCACACCATCAAGATGTACGCGGCCGAGGTCATGCAGCTGCAGCACATCGCGCGCAGCGTCCGCGCCGTCAGCGAGGCACTGGCAGGCCGCACCGCGGGACGCTGAACCCCGCCCCCGAGGCGGGATACGACGCCGGACGGACCGAATCCCTTCCCGCGCAGGCGCAATTCAACGCGGAACCGCTCCCGCCGCACGCGGGGTGCGACGCCGAGGCCCCGCACAGGCGGGGCAGGCACCGAACCTCCGCCGCAACCCCCCGCCGTACGCGCGGAGCTGACGCGACGCCCGTTTCAGGCGTCGGCGGAGGCCATGCCCGGGTCCACCGACTGCCCGCCGCGCGTGGCCTCGTCCCGCGCGAGCATCGACAGCAGGGCCGCGACCGTGAGGCCCGCCTCCGCTGGATGGCGCAGGACCATGCCGGGTTCGATGCGGTACGTGTTGGTCCGTCCCTCACGGGTGTGCGACAGATATCCGGCCTGCTCCAGGTCCGCGATGATCTTCTGCACGGCACGCTCGGTCAGCCGGCAGTACGCCGCGATGTCACGGATACGAGCAGTGTGATCATCGGCAATGGCGGCCAGCACGCGTGCGTGATTGGTGAGGAACGTCCACCCTGTATGCGGCTCAGGCACTCCACCCATGGGACCAGCATACGACCAGCCATTCCCGCATACCAAAGCGCGAAATAGATTTCATGTATCCCTTGACGTATTCGGGCGGCCGGTCCAGCCTTGAAGGGCAGAGGAAGGCACCAGCCCGCAGTCGGAGCACGAGTGAGGGAGAGGCCGCGATGCCGGAGCCCGCGTATTCGGCGTCCTCAGCCGACGAGGCCGTGGCGGTCCCCGGAGCAGACGGCTCCGCCGCCGGCCGACGGCCCGAGCTGTTCTTGGTCACGACCCGCACCGAGGGCGACCGCGTGGTCGTGACGGTCCGCGGGGAGATGTGCCTGGACCTGGACGACAGCCTCCAGGAGCGCCTGTTGCACGCCCTGGCCGACTCGGTGTCAGGGCTCGACCTGGACCTCGGGGACGTGGACTTCTGCGACTGCACCGGCCTCAACGCGCTGCTGCGGGCGCGCCGGGAGGCCCTGGCCGAGGGCAAGACGATCACTGTCCGGGCCGCCGCGCCCGCGGTCGAGCGGCTGCTCGACCTGACCGGCACCGGCCCCCTGTTCACCACCCAGGCCGAGCAGGACGCCGGCCGGGACCTCGGCGTGGAGGTGGTGCAGCTGCGCCGGGCCATGCGCACCCGGCCCACCATCGATCTGGCCCGCGGTGTGCTCATGGCCTCCTTCGGACTGAGTCCCGATCAGGCGTGGGACGTCCTGGTCCACGCCTCCCAGAACACCAACACCAAGCTGCACCGCCTCGCCGAGCACCTGGTGAGCGCGGTGCAGGGCGAGGCGCCGCCGGAGGCCGTGCAGCAGGAGGTGGCGGCGGCGGTGGCCCGGCTGGCGACGGAGAATGCCTAGGCCGTTCCTCGTTCGGGCGGCGCGGCAGCTGCCGGGACGCTCGGCGTCCGCCTGGGCGCTCAGCCGGCCAGGAAGCGGCGCAGCGACGCGGTCATCGCCGTCGCGAACGCCTCCTGCCGCTCGGCCGGGAGCGCGTCGAGGGAGAGGTAGGGATTGAGGTCCTCCAACTCGACGAGGAGCAGGCGCCCATCGGGCGCGCGGCAGGCGTCGACGCGCTGGATGCCGTGCTCCAGGGCGTTCCAGGCGATGAAGCCGCGGGCGAACTCCAGGTCCGCCGCCGTCGGTTCGTAGGGCCGCAGCTCCCAGCGCCGGTCGGGGTCGGGGGCGTACAGCGCGTACTGGAAGTCGTGGTCGACGAAGTAGAAGGACACCTCGTACGCGAAGTCGATGTGCGGCTGCACCAGCACGGTGCCGTCGGCGAGGCCGCCGAGCTCGGCGCCGGAGACGACGCGCAGGCCGATGGAGTCGGCGCCGAGCTTGGGTTTGACGACGTACCGGTCCGCCGCGGGCAGGCGGTGCAGGTCGCCCGCGCGGTCGACGGTGGGGATCACCGGCCGGCCCTCGGCGCTCAGGTCCAGCAGGTACTGCTTCCCGGCCATGTCCGCGCGGCCGGTCAGCGGGTTGTACACCCGCACGCCGTCGCGCAGGGCGCGGGCGCGGAAGTCGTCGTAGGCGTCCCGGTGGGCGAGGACGGGGCCGCTGTTGCGGACGACGACGGCGTCGAAGGCGTCCATCAGGGCGGCCGCGTCCCGCGGATGACACAGCGCCAGGTCGAAGTCGTCCCGCAGCCGCGCGGTCAGCCGGATGTCCTCGTCGCAGTAGCGCCGCCCGCGCGCCGGGTAGGCCAGGTCGGTGACGTACAGCAGGCGGTGCCGGCCCTCGGGCATGCGGGTCTCCTCGGTGGTGCGGTGTCCCGGCCGGGCCGCCGGACCCGGCAAGGCTAACCGCCCCCGCAGCGCACTGAGTGCCATCCGCACCCCCGAGTGCTCCGTTCCCGCCCATGAGCTCCAGCAGCACCACGCCCCGGCGCGGCGAGAAGGCGACCATGCGGGACGCGCTGATCGCCGCGGCGTTCCGCCTGTTCCTGGAGCGCGGCTACGAGCAGACCACCGTGGACGACATCGTGGCGCTCGCCGGGGTGGGGCGGCGGTCCTTCTTCCGCTACTTCCCGTCCAAGGAGGACGTGGTCTTCCCCGACCACGAGCGCTGTCTGGCCGACATGACGGCCTTCCTGGAGTCCGGCGACGGCACCGAGGAGCCGGTCGGCCGGGTGTGCGACGCGGCCCGGCTGGTGCTGCGGATGTACGCCGAGAACCCGACCTTCTCGGTGCAGCGCTACCGGCTCACCAAGCAGGTGCCGGGCCTGCGGGCGTACGAGCTGTCGGTGGTGTGGCGCTACGAGCGGGCCCTGGCCGACCATCTGCGCCGGCGGCTGCGCGGCCGCCGCGACGGAACGCTGCGGGCCGATGTGATCGCGGCGGCGGTGGTGGCCGCGCACAACAACGCGCTGCGCTCCTGGCTGCGCTCGGACGGCCGGGGCGACCCGGAGGCGGCGGTGGACCGCGCGCTCGGCTATGTGCGGTCCGCGTTCGGCGCGGGTCCCGCAGAGCCTGTCGAGGAGGACCCCGAGGACGTGGTGGTCGTCGTCTCGCGGCGCGGCGCCCCCCTGTGGCGGGTGGTGCAGGAGATCGAGACGACGCTGGCGCCGCGCGGCTGAGCGCGGCCGCGGACCGCACTGGAACCCGGTACCGAAATTCCTGGAACCCAGTACCTTTACTGGTGGCACTGAGTGCCATACGCTGTCGCCGTGCACGGTGGCACACGCCTCCGCGTACAGACGTGCGCGGCGTGCCGCGCGCGGGATTCCGGCCGAGCGCAGGGAGTTGACCAGCGTGTACCACCACTCAGGAAGCGTCACTCAGCATGCATCCGGCTCCGCGGCGGGCGTCCTCGAACACCGCCCCGCCGCCCGCGCCGGGGACGCCGCACCCGAGACCATCCTGTTCCAGCGCTGCACCTGGTGCGGCACCGCCATGTACCACCGGCTGCTGTGCCCGGTCTGCCAGGGCAGCGACCTGCGCACCGAGCGCAGCGAGGGCGTGGGCACGGTCCGCCACTCCACCGTCGTGCACCGCAACACCCCGGCCGCCCGCAATGTGTCGCTCATCGAGATGGCCGAGGGCTTTGTGATCCGGGGCCGGGTCATGGGCCCGCCGATCGGCATCCACAGCGGCGACCGGGTGCGGCTGTCCACGGCCAAGGACCCCGTGCGCGGCGAGCCCGTCTTCCAGCTGATCGACGAGCCGTACCGCGCCTGGACCTGACCGTCAGGGCCGGCCCGGCACCACCCGGATCCCCACGGTGCCCCGCGTGCCGCGCCTGAGCCGGCTGCCGAGGAGGCTGAGGCGGCCGACCAGGCCGTGCTTGCGGGCGATGAGGGCGCGGTAGCGGGCGCTGGTCGCCTCGTCGCAGATCTCGGCCGTGCCGGGCACCTGGGCGCCCGTGGGGTTGCCGCGCACATCGCAGGGGCCGACCAGGACATCGGCGCGGCCCCGGATCCGCTTCACCTTGAAGGAGTCGGCGACCGTCCAGACGCCGAGCGCGTCCCGGTCGCGCACGACCCAGACCGGCGTGGCGACCGGCGTACCGTTCCTGCGGTAGGTGGTCAGCAGCAGGTACTTTCCGTCGGCCAGCCGGTCGAACGCGATCGTCTCCATGAACCGCAGTGTAGGCGGCGGTCCGCGGGCGCCGGCCGACGTATTTTCCCGGCGGTGCGGCATTGATCAACTTGTCGGTCTAGATTGCTCGTTGCCACCCCGTACCACCCGGCAACCCAGGAGCTGATCCCGTGACCGAGAACCCGCCGGCCGCAGAACCGACCGCCCAGGCGCTGCGCGCCCGTATCAAGACCGACCAGCCGCACACGGCGCGGATCTGGAACTACTGGCTCGGCGGCAAGGACAACTACGAGGTCGACCGCGCCGCCGGCGACCAGATCCGCCAACTCCACCCCGGCATCGGCGAGTACGCCCGCGCCGACCGGTTGTTCCTCGGCCGCGCCGTGCGGCACCTGGTCGCCGAGGAGGGGATCCGGCAGTTCCTCGACGTCGGCACCGGGCTGCCCACCGCGGACAACACCCACGAGGTGGCCCAGCGGCTCGCCCCGGACGCGCGGATCGTCTACGTCGACAACGACCCCCTGGTCCTCGCCCACGCCCGCGCCCTGCTCACCAGCACCGACGAGGGCGCCACCGACTATCTCGACGAGGACCTGCGCAACGTCGACGCGATCCTCGAACACGCTGCGAAGACGCTGGACTTCAGCAAGCCGATCGCGCTGATGCTGCTCGGCGTGGTCATCTTCATCGGTGACGACGAGGACCCGTACGGCCTGGTACGCCGGCTGATGGACGCCCTGCCCTCGGGCAGCCACCTGGTGCTGTCGCACACCGTCACCCACCCGCAGATGCCGGACGTGGACGAGGCCGTGAAGTTCTGGAACGAGCACGGCACCCCGAAGCTCACCCAGCGCACGCCCGAGGCCGTGGCCCGCTTCTTCGACGGCTACGAGCTGCTGCAGCCGGGCGTGGTCTCCTGCTCGCGCTGGCGGCCGGAGCACACCAACGGCGCCGAGCCGGAGGAGGTCGCGATGTTCGGCGGGGTGGCCCGCAAGGCGTGACGGACGCCCCGAGGGCGCACCGGACGCCCTCGCACCGGACGCCCTCGTACCGGCGGACTCGCTGAACACCCGTGGGGCGCGGCCCGTATGGAGGGGTGGGCGCTCGACTGCGGGAGCGCCCCGCGGCGTGAGGTGCCGCGTCCTCAAGGGTTCGGGAGTCATGCATGGGGCACGCACGACGGCGGATCGTCCGGCGGGTGACACGGCTGGCGGCCGTCGGCGGCCTCCTTCTGGGGGGCGCCATGGTCGGCCAGGCGGTCGCCGACGAGCCGCCGGGCCCGTCCGCGCCGCCCCGCGCCCGGGTCACGTCGGCCGGCGCGGATCTGGAGGCCCGGCTCGGCCCCTCGCGGACGGCGGGCAGCTGGATCGGCAAGGACGGGCGGACCGTGGTCGCGGTCACCGACACCGGCGCCGCGGCCGAGGTGCGCCGGGCCGGTGCCGAGCCCAAGGTCGTCCGGCACAGCCTGGGCGAACTGCGGTCGGCCGTGGCGGCGCTGCGCGCGGCCCCGCGCGTGGCGGGCACGGCGTGGGCGCTGGACTACCGGTCCAACGAGGTGGTGCTGCGGGCCGACCGCACGGTCTCGGCCGCGGACTGGACGCGGCTGACCTCTCTGGCGCGGAACCTCGGCGCCCCGGTGCGCGTGGAGCGCACCGCGGGCACCTTCACCACCCGGCTGAACGGGGCGCAGCCGATCCTGTCCACCGCGGGGCGCTGCTCGGCGGGGTTCAACGTCACCGACGGCCGCGCGGACTTCATCCTGACCGCCGGGCACTGCGGTCCCACCGGGTCGGTGTGGTTCGCCGGCCCTCAGGGCGGCGAGGAGGTGGGGCGGACGGTGCGCGGAAGCTTTCCCGGCGACGACTACTCGCTGGTGGGCTACACCGGCGGCCGGGCGGGCGACGGCGCCGATGTGGTGGACCTCGGGGGCGGGCGGGGTGTGCGGATCACCGGTGCGGCCGATCCGTCGGTCGGGCAGCGGGTGTTCCGCAGCGGCAGCACGAGCGGACTGCACGACGGTGTCGTCCGCGCGGTCGATGTGACGGTCAACTACCCCGAGGGCAGCGTCAGCGGCCTCATCGAGACGGACGTGTGCGCCGAACCCGGCGACAGCGGGGGGCCGTTGTTCGCCGAGGGCATCGCGCTCGGCATCACCTCGGGCGGCAGCGGTGACTGCGCCGTGGGCGGTACGACGTTCTTCCAGCCGGTGACGAAGGCGCTGGAGGCGCTCGGCGTACGGCTGGTGGCACCCGCGGGCGGGGCGGCCCCGGCGCCCGAGCCGTCCGCGTCGGCACCGCAGAGCGCCCTCGCACCGGGCGAGGTCTCACCGGGGTCGTCGGCTCAGGTGGGCGGGGAGCCCGCCTCGACACTGCTGTCGAGGCTGGCGGATCCGCGGAACACGGGTCCGGGGCTGCTCATCGTCGCGGGAAGCCTTGTGGCCCTGGTGGCCACGCGGTTCATCCGCGCGGAACAGGACCGCAAGGCCTACCGCAGTCACTACTCGGCGACCTGGGGCTGAGCCCCGTGAGGCCGCGGGAGGACGAGGGAGGACGAGTGACTCAGGCGGCCCGCGCCGGCTGCGGGGCCGCCACGGCGGCCCACTCCAGTACGAGCCGCTGGTACTCCTCGCGCTGCTCGACGGTCAGTGTCCCGCCCGACCGGCGCCACAGCGCCCGGATCTCCTCGTTGACCTCCGCGGCCGATCGCTCGGAGACGGGTTCAACAGTGGTGGACATGCTGTGAAGCATACGGCGCCGGAGGTGAAGACCATGTGAGTAAGGACGGACGAACCGGACAAAAGAGACCGTGTTGCTGATCACGTCCCTCTGGCCGGAACCTCAAGCGGAATCCAAGCATCAGGTTCCGGGCTTGCGGCCGTACACGAAGACGTCGTCGCCCTTCTTCAGCAGCGACCAGTACTTCTTGGCCGTGGTCGTGGTCATGTTGACGCAGCCGTGCGAGCCCGGCGGGTTCCACATGCTCACCTTCACCGAGTGGAATGCCTGGCCGCCGTCGAAGAACTGGGCGTAGGGCATGGGCACGTCGTAGATGCTGGAGACGTGGTCGATGTTGCGCCAGTAGATCTTCTTCAGACCGGTGCGTGTCTCGTACCCGTTGCGCCCGGTGCGCACCGGCACCGGCCCGTACACCAGACGGCTGCCGTCCTGGATCCAGGTGATCTGGAGCGTGAGGTTGACGCAGGCGATCCGGCCCTTGTTGGTCGGGCACTTGCCGTCCCGGTTGGGGTTGTCGCCGACGGCCCGCTGCTTGCGCATGAGGTCCATCACACCCCAGGTGACGGGACCGGCGTAGCCGATGTTCGGCTTGATGCCGTGCTTGTCCTGGAACGCCTTGATCTTCTGGCAGTCGGTCGGCGACTGCACGCCGTCCACGGTCAGACCGAGGAACTTCTCGACCTGCTTCTGGTAGGGCCCGGTCGATGTGGTGCAACTCGCGGCCTGGGCGGGCGCGGCGCCCAGCCCGAGCGCCAGCGGCACCACGAGCGCGCCGGTCCCCACGACCGCGGCTCCTCGTCTGCGTATGTCCCCCATGAGCTTCCTCACCTTCCCGTACTCCCCTGCGGCGCACGCACACCGTGCGACGTCTGCCTGCAAGACCACCGTCGGGCAGCGGCGGTTGCGGCGGGAGGGCATTTCGCGACGGAACGGTGACATTTCCCGGCCCTTCTCCGGCGCACGGCCCGCGCCCCCCTCACGCGGGCGCCTCCTCCCCGGTGCGCGCCGCCTCGCCCGCGACGGCGCTGTCCGGCTGCCGCGCCGGGAGGTCCCGGCGGGTGCGCACCGGGGAGAGCAGTACCGGCAGGAAGGAGGCCGCCAGCACCACGGAGCCCGCCCACAGCGTCACCCCGACCCCCATGAGCTCACCGAGCAGTCCGGCCAGGGCCGCTCCGACGGCGAGGGCGCCGGTGAGCATGAACCGGAAGGTGGCGTTCATACGGCCGAGCAGGACGTCCGGCGTCATCCGCTGGCGCAGGCTCACACCGAGCACGTTCGCCGTGCCGATCTTGGCCATGGACAGCACCCAGCCGAGTCCGGCCGCCCACAGCCAGGGCCCGGGTCCGATCAGCGGCACCAGCAGCGCGGCCGGGGCGAGGAGCACCCCGGTGAGCGCGTGGGTGCGCCCGTGGCCGAGGCGGGCGGCGAGCGGCCGGGCACAGCGGGCGCCGAGCAGGAGGCCCAGACCGCCCGCCGCCCAGAAGAGCCCCAACGCACCGGCCGACAGGCCCAGTTCGCGGACGAACAGGATCGGCAGCACGGTGTTGACGATCTGCACACCGAGGTTGGTGAGGGTGGCGGTGAGCGCGAGGGCGCGCAGTTCGGCGTTGCCCAGGACGTGCCGCAGCCCCTCGGCGATCTGGGCGCGCAACCGGGTCCGCCGCGGCGCCGGTGGGGGCGCCTGCCGTCCGCCGACGGCGGTGAGGCGCAGTGCCGAGGCGAGGTGGGCGAGCGCGGTGAACAGCACGGCGACCGGCGCGGTGAGCAGCTGCACAAGACCGCCGCCCGCGCCGCGTCCGGCGATGTTGCTCACCGCCTGCAGGCTCACCACGGCGGCGTTCGCGCTCACCAGTGCCTGACTGCCCACCAGTTGGGGCAGTGTGCTCTGCGAGCCGACGTCGAAGAACACGGTCGCGCAGCCGGTGAGCAGCACCACCGCGTAGAGGTGGCCGAGGGTGAGCGCGTCCAGCCACCAGGCCAGCGGGATCGAGACGTTGAGGGCCGCGCGGACCAGGTCGGCGGCGATCAGGACGCGGCGGTGGCGCATCCGGTCCACCCAGGCCCCGGCGGGCAGCCCGATCAGCAGGAACGCCAGGGTGCTGAGCGCGGCGAGCGCGCCGACCTGGCCGGGGCTCGCGTCCAGCGCGGCGACGGCGACCAGCGGGACGGCCACATAGCCGACGTTCGTGCCGAGTTGGCTCAGGGCGGTGGCGGTGAAGAGCGTGCGGAAGTCGCGCACGCGCCAGGGAGAGTCGGAACGGGTGTCGGTCTGCACGCCAACACGCTGCCCCACCATGGCATCGCAGGACAAGTGAAGAGTTCTCCATCAACTCTTAAGCGGAGCTACGGAGTTATGGGCCGGGCTGTCGAAAGATCACCTCCCCGGCTACCGTGTGCGCCCATGTCCGCGTTCCTCTCCCAACTGCCCGCGCTCCTCGGTGTCGTCATCGGCGCCCTCGGCTCGTATCTGGCGGTCGTCCGCAGTGACGGCGCCCGCTTCCGGCGTGAGCGGGACGCCCGCTGGGAGGAGCGGCGGCTCGGGGTGTACACGGACTACGCGCGGGCGGTGAAGCAGACCGTCACGCTCACCTACCGGGTGGCCGCGCACCTCGGCAACGACCCGCATCCGCATCCGCTGTCCCCCGAGGAGGCCGAGCCGCTGCTGGCGGAGGCGACGGTCGGCCGGGACCCGGTCGGGGAGGCGCTGCTGATGCTCGGCAGCACCGAGGTGGTGGAGCGGGCGCGGGCGTGGGTCGTGGTGGCCCTGGAGATGGAGGGCTTCCTGCGGGCGGGCACCCGCGATCCCGAGGCATGGCGGCGGCTGATGGAGAAGCAGCGCGCCGCCCGCCGGGCCTACTACGACGCCGTACGCGAGGATCTGGCGCTGCCGCCCGGCAACCCGGCGCGCTGGTCCCTGCCGTCGGCGGACGGTCAGCGGTAGCCGGTGGTGTCGGCGGGCCTTCCCGGGTCCTGGACCTCCACCAGATAGCGCCAGCAGTCCGGGCGGCTGCCGTCGAGGTCGGTGAAGCCGTAGACCTGGGCGAGGCCGCCGCTGGACAGCGACTGCCCGTTGAAACGCGCGACCTCGGGATCGGCGGCGAGCGCGGCGACCGCGCGGCCGACGTAGCGCGGGGTCTCGGAGATCGCGAAGTGCGGCTGCTTGTCCAGCGCGTCGCGCCAGTTGTCCTCCCGCACCCCGAAGGTCTCCAGCATGATCTCCGAGCGCATCCAGCCCGGCGTCAGCGCCACGGCCGTGGCTCCGCGCGGGCCGAGCTCATGGCCGAGGGCGAACGCCATGCGCAGCACGGACGCCTTGGCGAGGTCGTAGAAGAAGGAGTTCCGGTAGTGCGCGCCGTTGTACTCGGCCGTCCCGTCGGTCATCTCGACGACCAGCCCGCCGGGGCTGCGCAGCAGCAGGGGCAGGGCGTGGTGGCTGGTGACGGCGTGCGTCTCGACGGCGAGCCGGAGCAGTCTGAGCCCTTTGTCCAGGTCGTGCTCCCATACGGGCGCGTCCCACTCGAACAGGTGCTCCCCGCCCCAGATGTCGTTCACCAGGACGTCCAGCCGGCCCCGCTCGGCGTCGATCCGCTCGACCAGGGCGCGCACCTGCGCCGGGTCGAGGTGGTCGGCGGGTACGGCGATGCCCTCGCCGCCCGCCTCGGTGACCAGGTCGGCGGTGTCCTCGACGGTCTCGGGGCGGCCGTACTCCGAGCGGTGCTCGCGTGTGGTGCGTCCGGTGACGTACACCGTGGCGCCCGCCGCCCCGAGTTCCACGGCGATGCCACGGCCCGCCCCGCGGCTCGCCCCGGCGACGAGCGCCACCCTGCCCTGCAACGGCTTGTCCATCTGTCCGGCCTCCTTGGCTCGTGACTGTCGTGTGACGACGACACTGCCCTGGAAACCGGTCATCTCCTGTCGCCTTTACGACCGGATCATCCGGCGGCCCGCAGCTTCTCCCCCAGCTCGTCGAACCCGGCCACGAACCAGATGTGCCCGCCCTGGTTCGTCTCGCGCAGGAAGTCGCGCAGCGCCCCGCTCCCGGCGGCCTGCCGGGAGACGTCTCCCACGACGGCCAGCCGCACCCGGTAGGTGACGAACTTCTGCGTCACCGCGCCCGCGACACCGGAGCCGAGCCGGAAGAACGCGTCCGCCACCCGTTCCACCGGCACCGCCACCACCCCGGCCTCGTGGCCGAGGGCGTCGCCGATCAGATCCAGCGCCGCGCTCTCCCCGTCCAGGAGGGGACCGTCGGGGGCGCAGCGCAGGACGCGGACGCCGTGCAGGGTTTCCAACGTGTGGGTGGTCATGGCGGTGATCCTAGGGACCGCGCCCGGCTCAGTGGTCGCGATCGAGCCATTCCTCAAGGTGCGGAGCCTGCGCGCCGACGGTCGTGGACTCGCCGTGCCCGGTGAGCACCTTGGTGTCGGGCGGGAGGGTGAGCAGCCGGTCGCGGATGGAGGCGACGAGGGTCGGGAAGTGGGACCAGGAACGTCCGGTGGCGCCGGGTCCGCCCTGGAAGAGGGTGTCGCCGGTGAAGACGACGCCGAGTCCGGGGTCGTGGAGGCAGACCGCGCCGGGCGCGTGCCCGGGGGTGTGCAGGATCCTGAGATCCGTCCCCGCGGCCTCGATGACCTGCCCGTCGCGCAGCCAGGCGTCGGGTTCGCGGTCGGGGTGGGTCTGCCTCCACAGCGGCAGGTCGTCGCGGTGCAGCCAGATGACCGCTCCGGTGCGGTCGGCGAGGGCGGGCGCGGCGCCGATGTGGTCGTTGTGGGCGTGGGTGCACACGATGGCCGTCAGCCGGCGCTCCCCGACCGCGTCGGCGATGGCGTCGGCGTCATGGGCGGCGTCGATGACGACGACCTCGTGGTCGTCACCCACCAGCCACACGTTGTTGTCGACGTCCCAGCTGCCGCCGTCGAGCGTGAACCGCCCCGAGGTGACGAGCCGTTCGATGCGTGCCGCGCTCACCGCACCACCGCCGAGCGCCGCGCACCGCCGTGGCTCACCCCGCGTACCTCCCGCGCCATGCCCGTCCGGTCCCTTCCAGTCGTACGTCGTGGTCCTCGCGCCGACCCTATGTGCCGGCCGCCCGCGGCGGCGGACGCCCGGCGGCAACACGCCCGGCCGCGTCCGGGGCACGGACGCGGCCGGGCGGGCCGAAAGGGGCGGGGGTCGGTTACTGGACGGCGGGGAGCAGGCCGGTGACCGGCGCGACGAGGTCGGTGACCTGGTGCAGCTGGTCGAGGTCGCTGGGCACGCGGTTGAGCTGGCTCAGCTGCCGGGACGGCAGCGGGACCGCGTCCTTGTGCGGCGCCGGGATGTCACTGACGGCGAGCGAGTCCAGCATGGCCATCGGGCTCAGACCGCCGGCCTTGGCGTCCGTCTCGGCGGCGCCGGCCGCGGGGGCGGCGAGCGCGCCGACCCCGGCGGCGAGACAGGCGGCGGCGAGGATACGACGAGGTGAGATCATGCCCTCAGCAACGCCGGGGAGCCGCTCGCGGACACGGCCGGAGGGCGTCCCTCACCCGTCAGGCGGAGCGCTTGCCGTGTCCGGCGGGCCGGAGGACGCTCGAAGAGAGGCATCGGCGACCCGTCGCCCGGCCGCCCGCCTCCCGAGGAGGTCATCATGGGCACCAGCACCAGCCCTGGCTTCAGCGCCGACACCCTGCGCCGCGGCCTGGAAGGACGGTCTTCGGCGGATCTTCTGGAGCTCTACGCCGACGACGCCGAGCTGCGGGTCGTCGACCGCAACACCCAGCCCAGCCATCCCAAGGTCATGCACGGCCGCGACGAGATCGCCGAACTGCTCGACGACGTCTACAGCCGCGACATGACGCACAAGATGGAGGACTGCGTCGTCCAGGGCGACCGCGCCGCCTACAGCGAGTCCTGCCAGTACCCGGACGGGGTCCGCGTCCTGTCCGAGTCGATGCTCCGGCTCCGCGACGGCAAGATCGTCGAGCAGACGATGATCCAGGCATGGGACGACGACAACACGTGAGCCACGAGGGACGAAACGAGCCACGTCCCCACGCCTGACGGACGGCTCCGCGTCCGACCCGCCATACTGACCGGCGTGCGAGTCGCGATCATGACGGCGGGTTCCCGGGGTGACGTCGCGCCCTTCACCGGTCTGGGACACGGCCTGGTGCGCGCGGGCCACGACGTCACCCTCGTCACCCACGCCCGCTTCGAGCCGCTGGTCTCGGGCTCCGGCGTACGCTTCCACGCGCTGCCGGTCGATCCGCGCGCCGAGCTGGAGTCGCCGCGCGGACGTGCGCTGCACCGCAGCGCGACCGGTCCGGGCAAGCTGCTGAAGCTGGCGGCCATGGCACGGGCGCTGGTCGGCCGGATGACGGACGACCTGGTCGCCGCGGCCCGGCAGAGCGACGTGCTGCTGGTCGCCGCCGCGATCGCCCCGCTGGGCGTGACGGTCGCCGAGGGGCTCAGGCTGCCCAGCCTGGGGCTGCACCTCCAACCGATCGCCCCCACCCGGGAGTTCGGTCCGCCGCTGCTGGGCGACCGCTCCTGGGGCGCGACCGCCAACCGGCTGGCGGGGCAGGGGGTGAACCTCGCTGTGGAGCGGGTCTACTCCGCGGCCCTGCCCGCGCTGCGCGCCCGGCTGGGGCTGCCCGCCGTCCGCGCCGGTGCCGTGCGCCGCCGGCTGGAGCGGGAGGGCTGGCCGGTGCAGCACGGGTTCAGCCCGCTGGTGGTGCCCCGGCCGCACGACTGGCGGCCCGGCCTCGACGTCGCCGGGTACTGGTGGCCGTACGACGACGGGGCCCGGTTGCCCGACGCGGTGCGCGACTTCCTCGCCGCCGGGCCCCCACCGGTGTTCGTGGGGTTGGGCAGCGCCACCGTGCCGGACCCCGAGGGGCTGAGCGCGCTGGTCGTGCGGGCGCTGCGGCGGGCCGGGCTGCGCGGGGTGATCCAGCGCGGCTGGGGCGGGCTCACGGCGGACGGGGACGACATGCTGACGATCGGCGAGGTCGCCCACTCCCTGCTCTTCCCGCACATGGCGGCCGTAGTCCATCACGCCGGCGCGGGCACCACCGCGGCAGGGCTGCGCGCGGGGGTCCCGGCGGTGCCGGTCCCCGTCCAGTTCGACGAGACGTTCTGGGCGTCCCGCCTGGTCACGCTGGGCGTCGCCCCTCGCTCGCTCCCCCTGCGCAAGGTCACGGAGAACGCCCTCACCGCCGCCCTGAACCGCGCCGTCTCCCATCCTTCGTACCGCGCCCGCGCCCAGTCCCTCGGCACGTCGATCCGCGCCGAGGACGGAGTGACGCCGGTGATCACGGCCCTGGAGCGGCTCGGGGGCTGAGCCCCGCAGGAGAGCCGGGGACCACTCCGGAGCCCCCGTCGGGTCCGGGAGCCGAGCCGCCCTCAGCGACCCCATGGCGGCGGTCGCAGGATGCCCAGCAGCTGCCGGACGAGCTCGTCGACGACCTCGTCCAGGGTCGCGTCGACCCAGCCCGCGCTCCAGTCGTGCAGAAGGCCGTTGACGCTGCCGATGAAGGCCGCGGCGGCGAGCCGGTGGTCGCGCGGGGCGGCCTCGCCGCGGGCGACGGCGGCCTGGGCCTCGGCGCAGATCAGGTCGACCCAGCGGGCGCGGCGGGCCAGGCGCTGCTCCTCCAGACGCGGACTGACGCCGATGATCTCGACGAAGGTGATCCGGATGCGGCGCGGATCGCCGGTGACGTTCGCGGCGTACGCCCGGAAGATCGCGGCGGCGCGTTCCGCGATCGGCCGGCCCTCGCTCGCCGCGGCCGCCGCCAGCACCGCCTCCTCCGCCCAGCCGTTGACCTGGAGGTGCAGCTCGGCCAGCACGTCCTCCAGGGTGCGGAACTCCTCGTAGAACTGCCGGGTGGACAGCCCCGCGGCCTCGCTGAGCGCGGCGACGGTCGTGCCGCGGTAGCCGGGGGTGTCGCCGAACAGCTGGAGCGCCGCGTCCAGGAAGCGCCGGCGCCGCTCGGCCTGCCGCTCCTGCGCGGACCTGCCGCCGTAGCGGCCGGTCGGCCCTTTCAGCCTGCCCGCCACCGTGCCTCCCGTCGTCCGCCGCCGACGGACCGATTTTGTCGTGTCCGCGGTCTTGTCGAGAAGGGCACCCCTTCCTTACTTTCCAGTAAGTCACTCTGAACGGCGCTGTATTCAGACTCCCCCACTCCCGAGGAGAGTGCAGCCATGCCTGCCTTCCGCCCCCGGCACCTGTGCACCGTCGCCGCCGCCCTCGCCCTGACCGCCACCGCCCCCGCGACCACCGCCTCGGCCGGCTCCCCCGCCGCGCTGCGCGAGGTGCTGTTCGTCGGCAACAACTGGGACGGCACCGCCGACGTCCTGAAGTCCTCCGGCGACTTCGCCCGGATCGGCCGGATCGATGTGGTGCCGGACAAGGACCAGCGCATGGCCGAGATCAACGCCGATCCCGTCAAGTGGGTCTACTTCATGGCGATCCGCAACAGCGTCGGGGAGGGCCACGACCAGTTCGTCGACGACATGTACGCCACCCCCGACGGCCGGTCGATGGTGGTGTCGCGGCCCAGCTTCGCCGATGTCGTCTCCCTCGACCTGGCCACGGGGGCGATCAACTGGCGTTTCGCGGTGTCGGGTTACCGCGCCGACCACATGGCGGTCTCCCCCGACGGCACCCGGGTGGCGGTGTCGGCGTCGACCTCCAACACCGTGCATGTGCTGGACATCGTCACCGGCAGACAGCTCGGTTCCTTCGGCACCGGCGACAAGCCGCACGAGAACGTCTTCTCGCGGGACGGCCGGTTCATCTGGAACATGTCCATCGGCGAGGTGAACACCGCGCTGGACGCGCCCTGGCTGGACTGGACGAAGGGCGACCGGCGCATCACGGTCGTCGACACGTCGACGTTCCGCCAGGTCAAGGTGATCGACATGCGGCAGCGGCTGGACGCGGCCGGGCTCGGTGCGTACTCGGACGCGGTGCGGCCGGCCGCGTTCAGCCCCGACGAGTCCAAGCTCTATTTCCAGGTGTCGTTCTTCAACGGCTTCTTCGAGTACGACGTGGCGAGCGACCGGATCACCCGGACCAAGGTCCTGCCGAAGAACCCGGCCACCAGCGAGGACCGCACGACCTGGGTCAACGACTCGCGCCACCACGGCATCGCGATGAGCCCGGACGGCCGCAAGCTGTGCGTGGCGGGCACGATGGACGACTACGCCACCGTCGTGGACCGCGCGACCCTCCAGGAGGGCCCGCTGGTCACCGCCGCCAAGCCCTACTGGGCCACGGTCAGCGGTGACGGCAGGTCCTGTGTGATCTCCGAGAGCGGCTCCGATCAGGTCACCGCCATCGATTTCGCCACCGGACGCAAGACGGTCTCGGTCCCGGTCGGCGACCACCCGCAGCGCGTCCGCCTCGCCCAGGTGCCCGCCGACTGGACCGGTCCGGCTAGCTGACCGCCCAGGCGGCCAGTTCCGCTCGGGCCGCCTGGAGCAGGGAAGCGGGCGGAGCCGTCGCCCCGTTGGTCACCAGCGCGTAGTGCAGGACGCCCGAGTCCCGCGCGGTGAGCAGCAGGCGGCGGCTTCCCGCGCCGCCCGGCTCGGCGGCGACGGCGACCGGGGCGTCCGCCGGGTGGGAGGGCAGGCCGTGCAGGGTGCCCAGGTCGGAGACGACGGTGGTCGCAGCCGGCGGGAAGGACGCCGGCAGATGCAGTTCCGTGGGCGCCGCGCCTCCGGCCGAGCGCCACAGCAGCACGCCGTACTGGCCGGAGCCCACCAGCCGGGCCACGTTCGGCAGCGCGTCCGGCACCGGGTTCCAGGTCAGCGTCGTCGACCCGTCGCGGGAGCGGTCCTCGTAGGTGAAGGCGACGGTGGTGCCCGCTGTGGCGGACGGATACAACCGGTCCAGCAGACGCGCATCCTGACGGAGCGTCACCGCTCCGCTGTCGTCGAGGCGTACGGCCGACAGGTCCTCGTCGTTCCAGGCGTCGCCCGCGGTGAGGATCTTGTCGGGGTTGCCGTTCATCGCCTCGTGGTGGCGGCCGTTGTAGATGTCCCACTGCCACTGCGTGGCCGACAGCACGGTGCCGCTCATCGCCGGTCGGGACCACCACGTGGCGCCGGGGAGACGGGAGTCGAGGGCCTGGTACATCGCCTTCAGGACGGTCGGCGCCTTGTCGGAGACCGTGCCGCTCAGCGGGTGCCCGAACTCGCTGACCACCGCCGCGGTGTCCGCCGCGGCGGCGCGGTCGCGGACGGCGCCGAAGTCACCGGCGTACTGGCCGTCGGCCGCCTTGCCCCACATGAAGACGCCGGAGATCGCCTTCTGGTCGTAGAAGTGGGTGTTGAAGACATAGCGCGGGCCCAGCCTGCCCGCGTCGAGGAGGCCGCCCTCCTGGCGCTGGAAGGCGAGGTTGGCGTTCCAGAAGAGGTTCGGCTCGACGAAGGCCGGCTTGTCCCGCCAGCCCGCCGCGTCCATCCGGGCCCGGAAGCGCTCGTAGAACGGCCACAGCACGTCGCGTTCCCACATACGGCTGCTCTGACCGGCCCGGTACACCCCGGCGTGCGGCTCGTTGTACGGGTCGAAGCCGACGATCCCCGCGAACTGCCCGTCGCTCAGGTGCTGACGCAGATACGCCATCGTCTTCTCGGCCGTGGCGAGGAAGGCGTCCTGGACGCCGTACGCGTTGTGCCAGAAGTCGTACGACGCCCGCTTCACCGCCTCGTTCTGGGTGATGTTCTGGCCCCAGAAGAAGCAGACGCCGCAGGACTCGTCGGGATAGTTCCCGGCGTCCACCGCCCACTTGGGGGCGCCGTCCCCGGTGTACCAGCTGTCCGGATCGAACAGATGGCGGGAATGGAGGTCCTGGTGGAAGTCGGGGTAGACGCGGACACCGGCGTCCAGGAAGGCGCGGATCTGGTCGGTGACCGCGGCCAGATAGGCGCCGTCGACCCGGCCGCGCTCGGGTTCGGCGTGCGCCCAGGACAGCAGGAAGCGGACCGCGTTGCCGCCGCCGAGGGCGCGCAGCGCGGCCGCCGACTTCCGGGCGTCCGCCACCGAGGCGAAGGGCAGGCCGCCGTTCTCCTCCAGCTTGGTCTCGCCGGAGACGTTGTAGCCGCGCAGCACCACCTCACGGCCGTGGGCGTCGACGAGGCGGCCGTCGCGCACGGTGAGCGGGGAGCCGTCGAACCACAGGGCGTCGGACAGGGCGGCGGGCGGGGTGCCCGCCGCCGGGGAGCCGCACAGGAACCCGCACAGCACGACCAGGACGACGATCGGACGCACACGTTTCTTCAGCATGCTCCTCACCGTCGAACCGAACTGACGGTCCGTCAACTCCCTGTTCCGTCCCCGTCAACCCGCCCTTCGGCGCGTCACGTTGAGCAGATACTCCTTCCGGTCGAGCGGGTTGTGGTCGGTGCGGGCCCGCCGCGGCACCTCGCCCCGGACGACCGGCGCGTAATGGTCGAAGGCGCTCTCCAGCTCCCCCTCGCCTCGGGTGAGCCCCGGCAGCCGCTGCTCCAGGGTGTGCACCTGGGCCGCGGGCACATCGCCCTCCAGCACACAGACGGCGTCCCGTGTCCGGGTGGTGCGCGGCACGGCCCGCAGCGCGGCCAGCACCGGCAGCAGGGCGCCCAGCGTGTCCGCCGGGGCCTCCAGCCGGAAGGAGTGCAGGGGCTCGTGCACCCGGGTGCCCGCCCGCCGCAGTGCGTCGACCAGGACCAGCGGGGTCAGTCCGCGGAAGTCGTACCCGGTGCTGGACATGCTCTTGTCGAAACGCTGGTGGGCGTGGGACTGCCGGGGGCAGTAGCCGCAGTGGGTCATGGTGACCGTGCAGTCGGTGACCCGCCAGCCGTGCAGGCCCTGTTCCAGGGTCTCGCGCACGGTGTCCTCGACCGCCTTGAAGAACGCGTAGGGCATCGCCCCGAGCTCCACCTCCAGGCCGAAGGCGACCCCCGAGCCGGGCGGCGCCGGGTCGACCCGCAGCCCGACGGTGGCCAGGAACGGGTGGTCGCCCTTCTTGACGAACTCCACCGCCTCCCCCGACCCGATCGGCCGCTCCACGCACAGCGGCGTCGTGCCGCGGAAGTCGACCTGGAGCCCGTACTCCTCGGCGAGCGTGGCCTGGACGACCTCCTTCTGCACCTCCCCGTACAGCGACACGGAGGTCTCCTGCCGCACCTCGTCGTGGCGCAGCCCGATCAGCGGATCCTGCTCGGCGAGCTGGGTCAGCGCCCCGTGCAGCGCCCGCCGGTCCGTGCCCGGCCCCGGCACCACGACCGTCTCCAGCGTCGGCGGCGCGAAGACGCGCCCGCCCGGCCCGCGCGGTACGCCGAGGGAGTCGCCGATCCTGATGTCGGCGAGGCCCCACAGCCGGGCGATACGGCCCGCCGGCACGCGGTCCGCGGGGACGTCCGTGCCGTGCTCGAAGACGCCGAGGGCGGTGACCTTGCCCTCCTGCGGCGGGTCGCCGAAGGTCACCCGGTCGCGCACGCGCAGGGTGCCGGAGAAGACGCGGGCGTACGCGATCTTCTCGCCGGCCGGGCCCCGCTCGACCTTGAACACCGTGCCCGACAGCGGCCCGTCCGGGTCGCCGTCGGCGGCGGGCAGCAGTTCCAGGACGCCGGCGATCAGCTCGTCCGCTCCGGCGCCGGTGACGGCCGAGCCGAAGTACACGGGGTGCACCAGCCCCCGACGGGTCTGCTCGGCGAGGGCCGCGCGCACCCGGCCGGGCGGGACGGCACCTTCCAGGTACGCGGCCAGCAGGCCGTCGTCGTGGTCGGCGAGGACGTCCAGGGCGCCGGGGCCGAGCCCGGGCACGAACCGGGCGCCGGGGGCGCCGAGTTCCTCCGCCGTCCCCATCGGCACCACCGGCACCTTCAGCCGCCGGGAGATCACCGGCACCAGGTCGGCGCCCCGCGCCCCGCGCCGGTCGATCTTGTTGACGAAGAGCAGCGTCGGGATGCCCAGCCGCCGCAGCGTCCGCAGCAGCACCCGCGTCTGCGCCTGGACGCCCTCGACGGCCGAGACGACCAGCACGGCGCCGTCGAGCACGCCGAGCACCCGCTCCACCTCGGCGATGAAGTCGGGGTGGCCGGGGGTGTCGATGAGCTGGACGGTGACGCCGTCCACCGGGAAGGAGACGACCGCCGACTTGATGGTGATGCCGCGCCGGCGCTCCAGCGCGAGCGTGTCGGTCCGGGTGCTGCCCTCGTCGACGCTGCCGAGGGTGTCGATGACTCCGGCGCTGTGCAGCAGCCGTTCGGTCAGACTGGTCTTACCTGCGTCGACGTGAGCGAGAATGCCAAGATTGAGCGTGTGCACGAAGTGTCATGTCCTTCGGAGAGGGAGTCGTTCCTTGCGGGGCGGACATGACAGGTGCGCGCATTGCCTCTCCTCGGCTCGACGCTCGGACCCGAGCAGTGCAGCAGAGGCCGGTGGGTGGCGGCAACGCAATAAGCGTGGTGGCAGCGCCATGGGCGTCGACGTCGAGGAGCGTGGCGGTGCGTGAGATTCTCCCGGTGCTGAGCGGCTGGTGGTCCGCGGGCGTCCCGTTCGGGCTGGCCACGGTCGTGGCGGTCAGCCGCAGCGCGCCGCGCGATCCGGGGGCGGCGATGGCCGTCGGCCCCGACGACGAGGTGGTGGGCAGCGTCTCCGGCGGCTGTGTGGAGGGCGCGGTCCTGGAGCTGGCCCGCGAGGCGGTGGCGAGCGGCCGGGCCGAGCTGCAGACCTTCGGCTACAGCGACGACGACGCCTTCGCGGTCGGCCTGACCTGCGGCGGTGAGATCACCGTCCTGGTCCGGCCGGTGACGGCGGAGCTGGATCCGGCCTTCGGCGCGGTCGCCGCGTCGGTGGCCGAGGGACGGCCGGTGACCCTGGCCACGGTGACCGACGGCCCGGCCCCGCGCGGGGCCACGCTCGCCGTGTGGCCCGACGAGGTGCGGGGCACGCTCGGGGCGCCCGGCCTGGACGCCGCCGTCACCGCCGACGCGCGCGGCGAGCTCGCCCTCGGTGCGACCGGCCTGCGGCACTACGGTCCGCACGGGGAGCGGCGCGAGGACGCCGTGACGGTGTTCCTGCACTCCTTCGCGCCACCGCCGCGCATGCTGGTGTTCGGCGCGATCGACTACGCGGCCGCCGTCGCCCGGATCGGTGACTTCCTCGGCTACCGGGTGACCGTCTGCGACGCTCGCCCCCTCTTCGCCACGCCCCGCCGCTTCCCGCCGGACGTGGAGGTGGTCGTGGACTGGCCGCACCGCTATCTGCGGCAGACCGGCACCGACGAGCGCACGGTGATCTGTGTGCTCACCCACGATCCCAAGTTCGACGTGCCGCTCCTTGAGGAGGCGCTGCGGCGGCCGGCCGCCTACATCGGGGCGATGGGCAGCCGCCGCACCCACGACGAGCGCCGGGCACGGCTGGAGGAGGCCGGGCTCACGGCCGCGGAGCTGTCCCGGCTGCGCTCGCCGGTCGGGCTCGACCTCGGGGCCCGTACGCCCGAGGAGGTCGCGGTGTCGGTGGCCGCGGAGATCGTCGCGCTGCGCTGGGGCGGCAGCGGGGCCCCGCTGACCTCGACGGCCGGGGCGATCCACGGGACCAGGCCCTGAGCACCGAAAAAATCTCCGTGCAAAACGTGTGAAATCGGACAGAGGGGGAAGTCGCCGCTCAACGGGACGAACACGTCCCCCGCCCAGAGCAGCGGGAAGGAGGTCCGTGACAGGCAGTCCAGACTCGAAGCACGCGGGCCGTCACCGGCAGGCCGGAGCGGCCCGCCCTACATGAGCGGCCCCTTCCCCTTCAGCCCTTCGGGTGAGATCTCCTCGCCGCTCAGCGCCGCGGGAGCCGGTGCAGTTCCACGTCCTCGAGCCGGCCGTCGGCCACGGACGCCGTCATGTAAGTGCAGTACGGCTGGCGGCGCCGGTCGGTGGGCGAGCCCGGATTGAGCAGCCGCAGGCCCGAGGGGGCGGTGGTGTCCCAGGGGATGTGGCTGTGCCCGAAGACCAGCACGTCCAGCTCCGGGAAGCGGGCCGCGCACCGCGCCTCACGCCCCTGCGCGGGCCCCGTCTCATGGATCACCCCGAACCGCAGTCCGCCCAGCTCGGCGTACGCCACCTCGGGCAGCCGGGCCCGCAGCGCCGGGCCGTCGTTGTTGCCGTACACCCCGATCAGCCGCCTGCTGCGCGCCTCCAGCAGATCGAGGGTGTCCGTGTCCACCCAGTCCCCCGCGTGCAGCACCACGTCGGCGGCCGGCACCTCGGCCAGCAGCTCGCCCGGCAGCGCCCGGGCCCGCCGCGGCAGGTGGGTGTCCGACATCAGCAGCAGACGCATACGACCAGCGTAAGTCCGGCCCGGCGGACGCCGATCGGCGACGGAGGGCGGGATAGGATCGGGCAACGCGCTCTATTCCTCGATACGAACGGCAGACGACCCCAGGGGGCCAGGAGGCCATGCCGGTGAAGGTCAGCGTCATCGTTCCGGTGTACAACCCGGGGCACTACATCGACGACTGCGTCGACTCGCTGCTGCGTCAGTCCCTGCCCGACGACGAATACGAAGTGATCTTCGTCGACGACGGCTCCACCGACGACACGCCGGCCCGGCTCGACGCCGTGGCCGCCGAGCACCCCCATGTGCACGTCATCCACCAGGAGAACTCCGGCTGGTCGGGCAAGCCGCGCAACGTCGGGATCGACGCCTCCAAGGGCGAGTTCGTGATGTTCGTCGACAACGACGACTACCTCGGCCTCGAGGCCCTGGAGCGGATGTACGACTACGGCGTCGCCCACGACGCCGACGTGATCGTCGGCAAGATGGCCGGCAAGGGACGCGGCGTGCCGGTGGAGCTGTTCCGCCGCAACCACCCGCGCGCCACCGTCGACAACGCGCCGCTGATCGACAGCCTCACCCCGCACAAGATGGTCCGCCGCGCCTTCCTGGACCGCACCGGTCTGCGCTTCCCCGAGGGCCGCCGGCGCCTGGAGGACCATGTCTTCGTCACCGAGGCGTATCTGCGCGCCGGGAACGTCTCGGTGCTCAGCGACTACGTCTGCTACTACCACGTACGCCGCGACGACGCCTCCAACGCGGGCTTCCAGCAGTTCGACCCGGCCGGGTACTTCAAGAACCTGCGCGAGGCCCTCGACGTCGTCGAGCGGTACACCGAGCCCGGTGCGACGCGCGACCGGCTCTACCGGCGCTGGCTGCGCAACGAGATGGTCGAACGGCTGCGCGGCACGCGGTTCCTGAAGGCCCCCGAGGACTTCCGCAAGGAGCTCTTCCAGCAGATCCACGAGGTCGTCGTCGAGCGGTTCGGGCCCGGTGTCGCCGCCGGTCTGACGGCGACACAGAAGTTCGTCGCCCGGCTGGCCCGCGAGGGCCGCTACGACGACGTGGCCGCCTTCGCCGAGTGGGAGGCCGGCATCAGGATCAGGGCGCTGCCCGAGCGCGTCGGCTGGCGCGCGGGGGCGCTGGAGGTCGTCTTCGCCGCCGAGTACGTCCACGGCGGCAAGCCGATGACGTTCCCGGCCGACGCGGTCGCCCCCTCCGCCGAACCCCCCGAGAGCGTCCAGGAGGCCATCGACTGGCTGGCCGAGGACACCGTCGCCCGCTTCGACAAGGGCACCCTGGACCTGGTGCTCAAGGAGCGCTCCAACGCCGCCCCGCACTTCCAGCCCGTCACGGTGACCCGCGACGCCGTCCCCGCGGGCGAGGACCGGGTCCGGCTGGTGCTGCGGGCCACCGCCACCGTCGACCCAGCGACCGCCGCCGGTGACGGCCCGCTCGGGGCCGGGCTGTGGGACGCCGTCGCCCGGCTGAAGCTGGGCGGCTGGACCAAGGAGGTCCGGGTGGGCCCGGCGCCCAAGAGCGACCGCTCCCTGCCGCCCGCCGGGCTGGTCGCGGGCCGGGTGGTGCTGCCGTACTGGACGGACCCGCACCGCAACTTCTCCCTGGACGTCGACAAGGCCGACAAGCGCCTCGGGCTCACCAAGCTCGCCACCGAGCGGATCACCCTCACCGGCGAACGGCTGAGCGCCCCCCTGCCGCTGTACGTGCCCTCGGCCACCGAGGTGGCGCTGCGGCTGACCTCCCCGGCGTCGGCGACCCCGGTCGAGCTGCCCGCCACACTGTCCCCGGCCACGCCCGGCACCGGCTCGCTGCTGACCGCCGAACTGCCCGCCGAGCGGCTGGCGGACGGCATCTGGCGCACGGCACTGGTCACCGCGCCGGACCTGGCCGCGCCCCGCCGCTACGCGCTGTCCCTGGAACTGCGGGCCCGCTCCGGGCTCGTCGAGGTCGTGCGCGCCCCCGAGCCGGGGCTCGCACGACGGGTCGTCCGCAAGGTACGCAGGATGCTCGGGGGCGCGTCCGCCCGGGCCGGGAGGTAGGTGAGACGTGCGTTCGCTGGAGATCGAGGGTGCCTGGGTGCTGGAGCCCAAGGTGTTCCCCGACGAGCGGGGCAGCTTCCACGAGTGGTACCGCGGCGCGGAGTTCCGCGAGGCCACCGGCTACGACCTGACGCTCGCGCAGGCCAACTGCTCGGTGTCCCGCCGGGGCGTGGTGCGCGGGGTGCACTTCGCGGACACCCCGCCCGGCCAGGCCAAGTACGTCACCTGTGTGCGTGGCGCGGTCCTCGACGTCGTCGTGGACCTGCGCCTGGGCTCGCCCTCGTTCGGGAGCTGGGAGGCGGTGCGCCTCGACGAGGACACCCGGCACGCGGTGTTCCTCTCCGAGGGCCTCGGGCACGCCTTCATGGCGCTGAGCGACGACGCGACGGTCGTCTATCTGTGCTCCACCGGATACGCCCCGGAACGCGAGCACGGCGTGCACCCGCTCGATCCGGACCTCGCCATCGAGTGGCCGCGGGGCATCGAGCCGGTGCTCTCCCCGAAGGACGCCGAGGCACCCACGCTCGCGCGGGCGCGGCAGGACGGACTCCTTCCGGAGTACGAGACCTGCCGCGCCCACTACGAGCGGCTGCGCACCGGCCGGGTCAGCGGCTGACGGCGAACTCCTCCAGCGCGCGGCGCAGCGGCGGCCAGCCCCGCGAGCGCCGCGCGCCGAGGTTGCGGGCCCGCACCAGCGGACCCCAGAACCCGGCGGACAGCAGCGTCTCGGGCCGTACCGCCCGCACCCGGTCCAGGATCGCCTCGGGCACCTTCTGCGGGTCGGGCACGTCGAACTCGGCCATGATCTCGTCGTACTTGTCGCTGAGGACGGTGTTGGCCGGGTCGGCGCCGAACACCACCAGCTGACCGGTCGGCTCGGTGTCGACCAGGACGGTCACCAGGTCGGGGCGGTAGCGGCCGAGGATTTCGACGATCTTGTAGACGTCGCCGGTCCAGGCGCCGGTGTGCCGGTCGCGGGCCGCCTCGTCGATGTTGCGCGGCAGCATGTCGTCGAACACGATCACGCTGGACCAGTCCGAGTGCTTCTCGACGTTGATGAAGTCCCGCAGCGCGTACTCGAACAGGTGCATGCCGTCGATGAACGACAGGTCGAGCGTGGTGCGCCGCCAGTAGCCGAACGGGCTGCGGCCGCGCTTGAGGTTGCGCAGCGGATGGCGACCGCCCTTGAGGTGCTGCAGGGGATTCTCACGCGCGAAGAAGTCGTCACTGGTGGCCTTCACCAGATGGACGTCGCACTTGATCTCCGTGACGACCTTGAAGGCGGGGTCGATCGCGATGCTCGGCACCCGCGACAGCCGCAGCGAGCGGCCGTCGTTGACGCCGATCTCCAGGTAGTTGCGGTTCGCGGTGGCCTTGTGCAGGTCGCGCAGGAACTCATGGCGTTTCACGAAGGGGACTCCTTGCGGATCAGGGGAAGTGCCTCGTGCAGGGCGTCGCGCCAGTCGCGCGGCGGGGGCAGGCTCGCCTCCTGCCACCGGTCGTGCGCGAGGACGCTGTACGCGGGGCGCGGCGCGGGCCGGGGGTAGGCCGCGCTGCTGGTGGGGCGCACCCGGTCGGGGTCGGCGCCGACGCCGTCGAAGACCGCGCGGGCCAGGTCGTACCAGGTGGCCTCGCCGGCGCAGGTGGCATGGAACACGCCGTGCAGACCGGGGCCGATGAGCGGGCCGAGGTCGGCGAGCCGTTCGGCGACGTCGGCGCTCCAGGTGGGCTGGCCGCGCTGGTCGTCGACGACGTCGACGGTGTCGCGGGACGCCTCCAGGTCCAGCATCGTCCGTACGAAGTTGCGGCCGTGGACGCCGTACAGCCAGGCCGTGCGGACGATCGCCGAGCGCTCGGGCAGTTCGGCGAGGACGGCCTGCTCGCCGGCGAGTTTGGTGCGGCCGTACGCGGTGCGCGGGGCCGTGGGGTGGTTCTCCGGGTAGGCGTCGGTGCGGGCCTCGCCGGAGAAGACGTAGTCGGTGGAGACGTGCAGCATGCGGGCGCCGGTCGCGGCGCAGGCGCGGGCCAGCAGGCGGGGGCCGTCGCCGTTGATCCGCAGGGCCGTCCGCTCGTCGGTCTCGGCGTCGTCCACCGCGGTGTACGCGGCGCAGTTGACCACCAGGTCGGGGTGGTGGGCGGCGAGGGCCTCCTCCACCGACTTCAGGCTGGTGATGTCCAGGGCGGCGTGGTCCAGGCCGGTCACGTCCTGGCCGCGGCGGGTGAGGGCGGTGACGGTGTCGCGGCCGAGCATGCCGCCGGCACCGGTGACGAGCCATTTCATCGGCGCTCCTTCAGCGGCTCCCACCAGGCGCGGTGGGTCCGGTACCAGTCGACGGTGGCGGCGAGCCCGGCGGTGAAGTCGTGCCGGGGGGTGTAGCCGAGCTCGGTGCGGGCCTTGGTCCAGTCGACCGAGTAGCGCAGGTCGTGGCCCTTGCGGTCGGTGACGTGCTCGACCATGTCCCAGCCGGCGCCGCAGGCTTCCAGCAGGAGGCCGGTGAGCTGCTTGTTCGTGAGTTCGGTGCCGCCGCCGATGTTGTAGACCTCGCCGGGGCGGCCCTTGGTGCGCACCAGTTCCACGCCGTGGCAGTGGTCCTCGACGTGCAGCCAGTCGCGGACGTTGAGGCCCTCGCCGTAGAGCGGGACCTTCTTGCCGTCGAGGAGGTTGGTGACGAACAGCGGGATGACCTTCTCGGGGAACTGGTGCGGGCCGTAGTTGTTGGAGCACCGGGTGACGCGCACGTCCAGGCCGTGGGTGCGGTGGTAGGCCAGGGCGAGCAGGTCGGAGGACGCCTTGGAGGCGGAGTACGGGGAGTTGGGGCTCAGCGGATGGGTCTCGGGCCAGGAGCCGGTCTCGATGGAGCCGTACACCTCGTCCGTGGAGATGTGCACGAACGGGCCGACGCCGTGGCGCAGGGCCGCGTCCAGCAGCGTCTGGGTGCCCAGGACGTTGGTGCGGACGAAGTCGGCGGCGCCCTCGATGGAGCGGTCGACGTGGGACTCGGCCGCGAAGTGCACGACCTGGTCGCTCTCGGCGACCAGTTTGTCGACGAGCGGCGCGTCGCAGATGTCGCCCTGCACGAACCGCAGCCGGGGGTGGTCGGACGGGAGGTTGGTGAGGGTGCCGGCGTAGGTGAGTTTGTCCAGCACCGTGATGTGCGGGGCATCGGGGCCGTCGTCCGCGAGCAGCATGCGGACGTAGGTCGAGCCGATGAACCCGGCGGCGCCGGTGACGAGGAGGTTCATGTCGGGGGTGTGCACCTCAGGTGTGGATCTGGACCTTGCTGTGGTCGCCGAGGACGAGGCAGTGGGCGCTGGGCACGCTGGGTGCCGGGGTGACCTCGACATGGCGGCCGATGAGGGAGTTCTCGATGCGGCCGACCCCGTCGATGGAGGAGTCGCGCAGCACGATCGAGAACTCCAGTTCGCTGTCCTTGATGCGGCAGTTCTCGGCGACCGAGGTGAACGGGCCGACGTAGGAGTCGGTGACGACCGTGTTGTGGCCGATCACGACGGGGCCGACGATGCGGGAGTTGACCACGCGGGCGCCCTCCTCGATCACGACCCGGCCGATGGTCTCGGAGCCCTCGTCGACCTCGCCGTCGATGCGCCGTTCCATGGTCTCCAGGACGGTGCGGTTGACCTCCAGCATGTCGACGACGTTGCCGGTGTCCTTCCAGTAGCCGTGGATCACGGTGGAGCGGACGTCGGCGCCGGTGTCGAGCAGGTGCTGGATGGCGTGGGTGATCTCCAGCTCGCCGCGCCAGGAGGGGGTGATGGCGCGGACGGCCTCGTGGATGGCCGGGGTGAACAGGTACACGCCGACCAGGGCGAGGTCGCTCTTGGGTTCCTCCGGCTTTTCCTCCAGCCCGACGACCTGTCCGTCGGGGCCGAGCTCGGCGACGCCGAAGGCGCGCGGGTCGGCGACATGGGTGAGCAGGATCTGGGCGTCGGGGCGGCTGGTGCGGAACTCCTCGACGAGTCCGGTGATGCCCCCGACGATGAAGTTGTCGCCGAGGTACATCACGAAGTCGTCGTCGCCCAGGTAGTCACGGGCGATCAGCACCGCGTGGGCGAGTCCGAGCGGGCGTTCCTGCGGGATGTAGGTGATCTCCAGGCCGAACTTGGAGCCGTCGCCCACCGCCTCCTGGATCTCCTCTGCGGTGTCGCCGACGACGAGTCCGACGTCGGTGATCCCCGCCGCGGCGATCGATTCCAGGCCGTAGAAGAGAACGGCTTTGTTTGCCACCGGAACGAGTTGCTTGGCCGAGGTGTGGGTGATCGGCCTCAACCGTGTTCCGGCGCCTCCGGACAGCACGAGTGCCTTCATCTGCTTCACCATAGCGGGGATCTTCGGGGGTCGGCGGTTGCCCGGCGTACTTCTTCGCCTGCCCTGTTGTTCGCCGGACGGTCATCGGCGCGGCTCAGGGACAGGCGGGCACGCCCGGTAGCCAGGCGGGGCCCCGGAGGTAGATGTTGGTCATCCAGGCCCGGTAGTCCGGCAGGTAGGACCACACGTCGTTGGTGTAGCCGTCGGAGGTGACGCGCTCGGCGTGTTTCTGGCAGCGGACGCGGACGGTCGTGGGGCCGGGGAAGGCGTACACGCGGCGGGCCGCGGTGGCGGGCTCGGCCTTGGTCCACACACCGCTGCCCCAGGTGGAGAACAGGGGTCCGGACACCGGTCCTGTCTCGACGCGCAGGGCACCGAAGTAGCTCGCGTTCAGGCGGACGTCACTGACCATCAGCCTGGTGCCGGACTGGCGGGCCTCGACCATCCGGCCCGCGCCGAGGTAGATCGCGATGTGCCTGAGGTGGTCGGAGCTGCCCCAGGCGAGCAGGTCGCCGGGGAGCAGCGGGGCGAGGCCCTGGTCGGGGGTGAACCGCTCGGCGGCGCGGTGGGTGTAGTACTGGGCGCTCGCCACGCCGTTCAGGATGTCCTGGCCGGTGGCGCGGGCGTAGGCGTGGCGCACCAGGCCGGAGCAGTCGAAGCCGAGCCGCTCGGGATCGTGCTCGCTGGCCGGGTCCTCGGGGTCGACCTGGCCGTAGGTGGGGCCGGGCTGCGGGCCGTGGCCGCCGCCCCATGTGTACCAAGTGCCCGCGGCGACCTCCGCGCAGGCCGCGGCGACGGCCCGTTCGGCGGCCGGGGAGGCGCCGGGGGCGAGGGGGCGGCAGTCGTCGGCGGGGGCGAGGGCCGTGGTGGGTGGTGCGCCGAGGAGGAGGGCGAGCAGCGCGCCGAGCACGCCGGTGATCAAGGTGCGGCGGATCATCGTCGGGTCCCCGTTTCGTGGTCACGCGGAGGGGTGGTCACTTGTCAGACTCCCGAGGCGGGGCGGGATGCTCCCGCCCGGCGCGCGGTCCACTCGAAAGAGGCAACGGTCAACCCTGGGGAAACCCTCACTCCTGAGGGTGGTTGAGGGTGTGTCAGGGTCCGGCGCAGCCGCGTCCCGAGGCGACCGCGACGCCGGAGAGCAGCGGTCCGTGGGCCTCGGTGTCCAGCCCTCGCCGCAGCCGGCAGATCTCCGTCAGCCGTGTCGCCGGGTCCAGGTCCCACAGCCGTACGGTGCCGTCGTTGCCGGCGCTGGCCAGGGTGCGCCCGCCGGGCGCGAAGTCCACGCCCCACACCGCGCCCGTGTGCCCGGTCAGGGTCGCCCAGGGCCGCCGCGCCGGCACGTCCCACAGGCGTACGGTGCCGTCGCCGCCGCTGCTGGCCAGCCTGCCGCCGTCCGGGGAGAACGCGATGCCGCGCACCGATCCGGCGTGTCCGGTGAGCGTGCCGGTGGGGCGGTGCCGGCGCAGGTCCCACAGGCGGACGGTCCCGTCGTTGCCGCCGCTGGCCAGCGTGCGTCCGTCGGGGCCGAAGGCCACTGCGCGCACGGCTCCGGTGTGGCCGGTGAGCGTGGCCCGCGGCCGGTGACCCGGCACGTCCCACAGGCGCACGGTCAGATCGTCGCCGGCGGTGGCCAGGGTGCGGCCGTCGCGGCTGAAGGCCAGGTCGTTGACGAAGTCGGTGTGGCCCTCCAGCACGGCGGGCGGGCGGTGTCCGGTGAGGTCCCAGACGCGTGCCGTGCGGTCGGCGGAGGCCGAGGCGAGGGTGCGCCCGTCGGGAGCGAAGGCCACCGCGAACACGGGCTGCCGATGGCCGCGCAGGGTCGCCACGGGCCGCCGGGTCCGCACGTCCCACAGCCGGATGTCGCCGTCGGACGCGGCCGAGGCGAGGGTGCGCCCGTCCGGGGCGAAGGCCACCGCGAACACGGACTGCCGATGGCCGCGCAGGGTCGCCACGGGCCGCCGCGTCCGCACGTCCCACAGCCGCACGGTGTGGTCCGTGCCCGCCGCCGCGAGCAGCCTGCCGTCGGGGCTGTGGTCGGCGCGCGACAGCTCGGTGAAGGGGCGGGCGGTCAGCGCGCGGCCCCGCAGGTCCCACAACGCCACGGACTGGTCGAACCCGGCGGTGGCCAGGGTGCGCCCGGCGGGGTCCACGGCGACGGAGAGCACGTAGTCGGTGTGCCCGGCCAGGGTGGCGACCGCGCGGGCGGCGCGCACGTCCCACAGCCGGGTGGTGCCGTCGCCGCCCGCGCTGACGACGGTGGTGCCGTCGGGCGTGTAGACCAGCGCGTTGACGTCGTCGCCGTGGCCGGCGAGGGTCGCGGTGGTCCGGCGTGCGGTGAGGTCCCACAGGCGTACGGTCCGGTCGGTGCCGCCCGTGGCCAGGGCGCGTCCGCCGGGGGCGACGGCGAGGCCGAGCACCTCTCCGGTGTGCCCGCGCAGGGCGGCGAGCGGCCGCGCGAGGTCCGGGTCCCACAGGCGTACGGTCCCGTCGGCGCCGACGGAGAGCAGCCGCTGTCCGTCGGGTGTGTAGGCGAGGGCGTTGACGTTCCCGGCGTGGCCGGGGAGGACCGCCTCCCGGCGCGGGCGGGGGCGGGTGCGCCAGATCTGGACCGTCCCGTCGGCGGCGGCCACGGCGAGGCGGGCGCCGCGGGGGTCGAAGGCCAGGGCACGGGCGGCGGCGCCCCCGAGAGCGGCGGTGTCCTCCGTCTCCGCCACGCCGAACAGCCGTACGGGCCCGTCCGTCGAGGTCGCCGCCAAGGTCCGCCCGTCCGGGGCGAAGGCGACGGCGCGGATCCGTCCGGGGACCCGGAAGGTGGCGAGGAGGCGGCGGTCGGACAGGCGGCGGAGCCGGACCGTGCCGTCGGAGCTGCCGCTGGCCAGGAGCCGGCCGCCGGGGGCGAAGGCGACCGTGTTGGCGGGGCCGCGATGCCCGGTGAGGCGGGCGGAGAACGGCTGGGCCTGGGTGCTGAGCAGGGCGCCGCGTGCCTCGGCGCCCGCGTCGAGGCGGTAGGCATCCTCGGCCAGTAGCATCGACGCCTCGGGGCGGCCGCCCGCCACGGAGACGGAGCGTACGGCGAGGGCCTGGGCGCGGGCGGCGCGCTCATGGGCGAGGGCGGCGGAGCGCTGCTGCTGGGCGAGGGCGCCCGCGGTCAGGGCGAGACCGAGGAGCACCGCGAGGCCGGCCAGCAGGGCTTGCCGCAGCCGGGTCTGGCGCCGCGCCTGCCGCCCGCGGGCCTCCTCCTCGGCGAGCGCCGCGGCGAGGAACTCCTCCTCCAGGGGGCTGAGCCCGTCCGCGTCCTCGGCCCAGGCGCGGGCCGTCTCCAGACGGCTGCCGCGGTACAGGGCCGACGGGTCGCGGCCCTCCCTCTCCCAGTCCGCGGCGGCGTGGGCCAGCTGCTGGTGGACCAGGAGTCCGGCGCGGTCGGCGTGGACCCAGTCGCGCAGCCGGGGCCAGGCGTGCAGCAGCGCCTCGTGGGCGATCTCCACGGTGTCCTGGTCGACGGTGATCAGCCGGGCCCGGACGAACGCGTCCAGGGCGCGCCCGGCGCCGTCCGCGTCGGCGAGGTGGGCGGTCAGGTCGGCGCGGCGGGCCCGGCGCCGGGTCGGTCCCGTCTCGTCGCCGACCCGCACCAGACGGGACAGCAGCCGCCGTACCGTGCGCTGTTCGGCCGGGTAGAGCCCGGCGAAGACGCTCTCGGCGGTGCGGGCGACCGCGCCCTGGATACCGCCGGTGCGTTCGTACCCGGCGACGGTGAGGGCGGCGCCGTCGCGCTGCTGCCAGGTGGCGAGGAGGGCGTGCGAGACCAGCGGCAGGGCGGCGGAGGTGTGGGTGGCCAGGCCCGCGTCGCGCAGCAGCAGGGGGACGAGGCCGGGTTCCAGGGGGATCGCGGCGAGCTCGGCCGGGCGGGTGATCGACTCGCGGAGTTCGTCGGGGGTCATCGGCGGCAGCACGAACAGGCCGTCGGTGAACGCCTCGGCGAGCTCGGGCAGTTCCAGGCAGCGTCCGGAGAAGTCGGCGCGGACGCCGAGGATCACCAGGGCGCCGTCGTCGGGGGACGCGGCGAGCCCGGTGAGCAGGCGGACGAAGGTGCGCCGCTCGGTCTCGTCGGAGCAGAGCGTGAACAGCTCCTCGAACTGATCGACGATCAGGACCGGGCGCAGCGGCGGCGGTGGGGGCTCGGTGCGGGGCGCGGGGAGCAGGGCCGCGCGGACGGCGGCCGGGAGCCGGTCGGGGCGGCCCGTCAGCTCCGGGACGCCGAGGGTCTTGGCGGTGCGCTCCAGGAGTTCCTCGACGGGGCGGGCGGTGGGGGTGAGGGTGATCACCGGCCACCGGTCGGCGCCCGGCATGGGGAAGCCTCCGGGCCGGGCCAGCGCGGGCACGAATCCGGCGTGCAGCAGGGACGACTTGCCCGCTCCCGAGGGGGCGACCAGCATCACCGGCCCCTTGCCGACCCGCTGGAAGGCCCGTTCGACGAGCGCCGCCGTGGCCCGCTCCCGGCCGAAGAACCAAGCCGCGTCCGCCCGGCCGAACGCCGACAGTCCGCGGTAGGGGCAGGCGGGCTCGTCGGGGCCGGGCTGCTCGACCAGCCGCAGCAACTCCCCGTCGGCGCGCAGGATCTGGTCGCAGCGGCGGGCGACGTCGACCGTGGCGCGCTTGGCTCCGGTCTCGATCTTGCTGAGGTAGCCCTTGCTGTAGTGGGTGCGGCGGGCCAGGTCGGCGAGCGACAGGCCGCGCTGCTGTCGCAGTCGTCTGAGCTGGGCGGGGAAGGAGGCGGTGGTCCGCGGGGAGGGCGCGGGTGCGCTGTGCTCCCCGTCCGCCGGGTCGTGCTGCTGGTCCCCCAAAACGTCCCCCATGGCATGGTGCGTCCACGTCGTGAGACGGCGGACGCCCAGGCTACTGCCGGGGCGGAGGGGGACGGCAGGTCTTTCACCCGGAGTGGCGAAAAACCCGGAGCGGCGGAACCGGAGCGGCGACGGCGGCGAGCGCGGGGAGGAAGGGACGGAGACACGGGCGGGCGTCCGGAGCCGCCGTACGACGGTTCCGGACGCCCTGCTCCCCCGTGGCCGGAAAAGGTCAGGGACGGTTCAGCCGGACGGAGTTGATCGGGGTGAGGTCGGCGTAGACGGCCACGCCGGCGGGGATGGCCTCACCGCAGCCGCCGCCGTTGTACCGGGTGCACAGGTTGGCGGTGGCTCCGCCGGTCTGGTTGTTGTAGACCCAGTGGTGCCCCACCTGGTTGCGCAGGTTGTGGGCGCCGTAGCTCCAGAAGACGTGGGTGGGGTTGACGCTGGGGTCGGTCTCCGGGTCCCGGCCCTCGGGGTAGATGCAGACCGCGCCGTCCGGGCAGCGGTCCCAGTCGGCGGGCCGGGCCTCGGCGGCGCCGCCGAGGGTGAGGACGGCGGCCGCGGCGGTGGCGAGTGCGGCGACGCCGCGGATCTTGTTACGCATGTTTCCCCCTTGCGGGTCTCCTGCGGGTTCGCAGGCCGTGCTTCTCGGTCGCCATCAGCCTGTCCGGGCGGCGGGCCGGGGTCGACGGGTTGCCCGTCGCCCCTGGTCGCGGGGCTCGGGAAACCCGGTCCGACCTGGTCTTTCACCGAGGGGAAGGCAACACCTCAGGGGGCCCGGTCGAGGGCGACCTCGCACCACACCTGCTTGCCGCCGCTGACCGGCAGGGTCCCCCAGGTCGCCGACATGGCCTCGACGAGGAGCAGACCGCGGCCACCGGTGGCCTCCCAGCCGATGCTGGTGGGCTTGACGGGGGTGCGCGGGGAGGAGTCGGCGACGGCGACCCGCAGCCGGCTGTTGACGAGGGTGAGGTCGAGGCGGACCGGGCCCTCGGTGTGCACGAGCGCGTTGGTGACGAGCTCGGAGACGATCAGCAGGACGGCGTCGGCCTCCTCGGCGACCCCCCAGGCGCGCAGGGTGCGCCGGGTGAAGCGGCGGGCGTGCCGTACGGCCTCGGGGACGCGCCAGACGGTCCAGCTCTCCCGCCGGGGGCGTACGGCCATCCCGTCGTAGCGCATCAGGAGCAGGGCGATGTCGTCGCTGCGGTGGGCGCTGCCGAGCAGGGCGTCGGCGACCAGGCCGAGATGGGCGGGGTCGGCCGCGGCGAGGCCGGCCGCGAACCGGGCGAGGCCGGTGTCGATGTCGGCACCCGCCGACTCCACCAGTCCGTCCGTGGTCAGGGCGAGCACGGTGCCGGGTTGCAGGCGCAGCGGGGCCATCGGGAAGTCGGCCTGCCGTTCCACGCCGAGCGGCAGTCCGCCCTCGGCCTCGACGGTCTCGGTTCTTCCGTCCGGGTGACGCAGCACCGGCGGCAGATGTCCGGCGCGCACGCTCCAGGCGGATCCTTCCTCCAGGTCGACGTCGACGTAGGCGCAGGTGACGAAGAGGTCGGTCTCCAGGTCGACGAGGAGCCGGTTGGCGTGGGCGACGACGACGTCGGGCGGGTGGCCCTCGGCGGCGTAGGCGCGCAGGGCGGTGCGCATCTGACCCATCAGGGTGGCGGCGGCCGCGCTGTGGCCCTGGACGTCGCCGATGACGAGGGCGACATGGTTGTCGGGCAGCGGGATGACGTCGTACCAGTCGCCGCCTACCTCCAGGCCGGAGGTGGTGGGCAGATAGCGGGCGACGGCCTCGGCGCCGGGGAGCTTGGGCAGGCGGCGGGGCAGCAGCTGGCGCTGGAGCATGCCGACCAGCTCGTGCTCGGCGTCGAAGGCGCGGGCCCGCATCAGCGCCTGCCCCGCGAGACCGGCGGAGGCGGTGAGCAGGGCGCGTTCGTCGGGGCCGAAGTCGTGCGGGGTGTCCCAGCCGATCAGACAGGCGCCGGCCATGCGGCCCGCGGCGGGCAGCGGGAGCACCGCCAGGCCGCCGGGGCCGACGTCGGCGAGGGCGGGTTCGAGGTGGGTGCCGGCGGGCCAGATGCGGGCGCGGCCCTCGTCCAGGGCCGCGGCGAGGGTGGGCATGGCCCGCACCGGCGCGTCGGGCCACTCGGTGCGCCACTCCATGCGCCACAGCTCGGGCCAGGACTCGGGGTCGGGTGGGTCGAGGACGGTGACGACGAGCCGGTCGCCCTCCAGTTCGGCGAGCGCGATGCGGTCGGCGCGCAGCGGGGTGCGCAGCGCGGCGACGACGGCCTGGCTGACGTCGCGGACGGTGCCGGCGGTGGCGAGCGCGGCGGCGAGGCGCTGCACGCGGGCGACGTCGGTGATGTCGGGCCGGACCGTGGAGGCGTCGGCGACGGTGCCGACGAGGCGGGCGGGGCCGCCCTCGCCGCCGGGCAGCAGCCGGCCGCGCAGCCGGAGCCAGCGCGGCGGTCCGTCGGGTTGCAGCACCCGGAACTCCAGCTCGCGCTCGCCGATGGACATGTGGTCGGCCTCGGTGACGCTCATCAGCGCGGGCAGGTCCTCGGGGACGGTGAGGCCGAGCAGTGTCTCGACCTTGCCGTCGAACTCGGCGGGGTCCAGGCCGAACAGGTCCAGGAGTTCCTCGCCGACCTCGACGCGTCCGGTGTCCACGGCGAGGACGAAGCCGCCGGGCCGCATCACACCGCCCTCGACGGGCTCGGCCGCGGCCGGGCTGGAGACGGCGTCGGCGATCAGCTCCAGACAGGCGCGGTCCTCGGCGTCGAAGCCGCCGGGGCGTTCGGTGACCGCGAGGAGGCAGCCGCCGTCCCGCTCCGGGTCGGTGGGCAGCGCGGCCAGCCAGAAGCCGCCCGCGGGGGTGCGGCGGGCCTCCGGGCCGTCGGCGAGGTCCTCGGGGCCGAGCCACAGCGGGCGGCCGATGCGGTGGGCGTCCGCCGCCGGGGAGCGGCCGGACAGCGGGTAGCCGTCGCGCAGCCCGTACAGGGTGCGGGGCACGCCGGCCGACTCCACGAGGCGCAGCAGGTCCTGGGCGGCCGCCCGGGTGTAGACGGCGGCGAAGGTGGCGCAGGTGAAGACGAGCGCCTGCTCCAGCAGGCGGCGCAGCCGGTCGGACGCGTCCGGGTCTCCGGTGAGGGCCTTCAGCGCGGTCTCGGCACGCTGAACCCTGCCTCCTCGTCCCTCGGCGCCCGCACTGACCACGTCCGTCATTACAACGCGGATGACGCCTCGGCGCAGCCCCTGTGCCGCGAACGCGCCGGTGGACGGCCGCGTGTGCGGTGAGCCGGGGCAGGGGCGGGGAGCGGACCGGCCCGCCCGACGCTGTCCCGGCGGACGCAGGGCCGGCTCCTCGCGCCGGCTCGCCCTTCCGGGCGGATCCGCCGTGGGCGTGCGGGCCGTCTCGCCGTGCGCCGTCGCCGCGGTCGGGGGAGATTTGAAGACCAGCCCCGTCTTCGCGCGCGGGGCGGTGTCCCGTGGCCGGGCGAGGAGGTGGTCGGCGTGTCCGACGGGCAGGCGCCGGCGGCCTCCCGTGCCCCGGTCGGCCGGCCGCTGCTGTCGTTGTCCCTCGCCGCGATGATGGACGAGGTGCATGCGCACTCCGGTGCCGTCTATCTGCTGTCGCAGGAGCATTCGGTGCTGGAGATGGCGGTGATGGCGGGGCTGCCGCGGGCGTTCGCCGCGCCGTGGGAGCGGGTGGCGCTGGGCGCGCCGATCCCGGTCGCCGAGGCGGCCCGCGAGCGGCGGCTGGTGTGGGTGGGCGGCGAGGAGGACATGGCCCGGCTGTATCCGCGGATCGCGGTGGTCCTGCCGTACCCCTTCGCGCTGGCCGCGCTGCCGGTGGCCACGGACACCACCGTCTACGGGGCGGTGTTCGTGACCTGGCCCGGCTCGCACCCTCCGGTGATGTCCGACCACGAGCGCGAGCATCTGACCGCGGCCTGCCGCAGGCTCGCGGTGCGGCTGGAGCGGGCCGCCGAGCAGAGCCTGCCGCTCGCCCCCGAGCCGGACCTCCTCGGCAGCCCGCCCGTGGGGGGCGTGGCGGGCACCCTCGGCACGGTCGAGGCGGCGCGGATGGTCGCGCGGCTGCCGTACGGGCTGTGCTCGCTCGATCTGCACGGCAGGGTCGCCTTCGCCAACGCGGCGGCCGCCGAGCTGATCGGCGTCCCGGTCAGCCGGCTGCTGGGCACCCAGCTGTGGGCGTCGGTGCCCTGGCTCAACGACCCGGTGTACGAGGACCGGTACCGGGCGGCGCTGTTCAGTCAGCAGGGCACGTCGTTCGTGGCGCTGCGCCCACCGGGTGACTGGCTGTCGTTCCGGATGTACCCGAGCACGACCGGCCTCAGTGTGCGGATCACCCGTGCGCGGGGGGTGGCGCCAATGGGGCCGGCGGCTCCCCGTACCGGGGTCGCGGACGGGGCGGCCGGCGGGGCACCGGGGGGCTCGGGCGGCGATACGGAGGGCCGGGCACCGGTCGGCGGGGCGCCGGAGGGCGGGGCGTCGGAGGGCGGCTCGCCGGGGAGCGCGGCCTCGGAGGGCGGTTCGTCGCAGGGCGGGCCCTCGGCTCGCGTCGGCGGGGCCCCGTCGCGGCTGGTGACGATCTCGCAGGTGCTGACGCTCGCCGGGGCGCTGACCGAGGCGGTGGGCGCGCAGGACGTGGTCCAGCTGGTGGCCGACGAGATCGCCCCGGCGGTCGGCGCGCAGGCGGTGGTCGTGCTCGGGTCGCGGGCGAACCGGCTGCATGTGCTGGGGCACCGGGGCTATCCCGACCCGCACATCGTGGAGCGGTTCGACGGCGCCCCGCTGACCCAGCAGACGCCCGGGGTGCACGCCCTGAACACGGGGGTGCCCGCGTTCTTCGAGTCCCGCGCCCAACTGGAGCGGCTGTACCCGGCGCGCCTGGCGACCCCGGACGGCTTCGCCGCGTGGGCGTATCTGCCGCTGATCGCCTCCGGCCGGCCGGTGGGCACCTGTGTGCTCGCCTACGCCGAGCCGCACCCCTTCCCCACCGACGAACGGGCGGTGCTCATCAGCCTCAGCGGGCTGATCGCGCTGGCCCTGGAGCGGGCGCTGCTCTACGACGCCAAGCACCAGCTCGCGCACGGGCTGCAGGCGGCCCTGCTGCCGCACTCCCTGCCGCCGCTGCCCGGCGTGACGGCGGCCGCGCGCTATCTGCCGGCCACCCGCGGCATGGACATCGGCGGCGACTTCTACGACCTGGTGCCGACCGCGGGTGAGGCGGCCGCGGTGATAGGCGACGTGCAGGGGCACAACGTGACGGCGGCCGGGCTGATGGGGCAGCTGCGGACCGCCGTACGGGCGTACACGACCGTCGGTCAGGCGCCGGAGCAGGTGATGACCAGCACCAACCGGCTGCTGATCGACCTGGGCGCCGATCTGTTCGCCAGCTGTCTGTACCTGCGGCTCGATCCCGCCCACGGGCGGGCGGTGATGGCGCGGGCCGGGCATCCGCCGCCGTTGCTGCTGCGGCCGGACGGGCGGGTACGGGTGCTGGACCTGGCGGGCGGCCCGCTGCTGGGCATCGACGCCTCCGCCGCGTATCCGACGACCGAGGTGGCGCTCGCGCCCGGCTCGGTGCTCGTGCTGTACACCGACGGCCTCATCGAGTCCCCCGGCGTGGACATCGAGGACGCGCTGGCCGCCCTCGGGCGACGGCTCGCGCGGGTCGGGGACCAGCCGCTGGACCGGCTGGCGGACGCCCTGGTGGGGCATCTCGCGGCGGCGGAGGAGCGCCTGGACGACGTGGCGCTGCTGTTGCTGCGGGCGCAGCGGTGAGGGGCCTCTGCGGGGGGCGTCTGCGGGGCAGGCCGACGCGGTACGACGCGGTCCGGTCCCGCGCAGGAGGACCGGACCGCGTGTCACCGACCGCCTGGGGACGGGCGGTCGGCGGGGCCGGGGACCGAGGTGGGGTGAGCCGGGCGGTGGGGTCGCGCGGCTCCTCGGTCCCCTGAGCGGGTGTCAGTGGGTCTGCACCAGTCCCGGAGCGTCCTCCCGTCCGGCGCCGATGCCGTTGCCGGCGCCGATTCCGTCGCGGTTGCCGTCGGCGTCACCGACCCCGTCGCTGTCGCCGTCACCGTCGCCGATGCCGCCGCCGTCCGCGTCCTCGCCCTCATCCGCACCGGCACCGGCACCGGCACCGGCGTCCTGGCCCCCGCCGGCCTCGTCTCCCCCGGATCCGGCGCCCGCGTCGCCCTCGCCGGCGCCCTGCGCGCCGCCCCCGCCCAGGGTCGCTCCGACCGCCTCCAGCGCCGTGGTGACCGGCTGGAAGAACGTCTCCCCGCCGGAGGTGCAGTCGCCGCTGCCGCCGGAGGTGAGTCCGATGGCGCTGCCGTCCTGGGTGAACAGGGAGCCGCCGCTGTCGCCGGGCTCGGCGCAGACGTTCGTCTGGATGAGCCCGGTGACCGTGCCCTCGGGGTAGTTGACGGTGGCGTTCAGTCCGGTGACCTGGCCGTCGCGCAGTCCCGTCGTACTGCCCATCCGGAACACCTGCTGTCCGACCGCCGCCTCGGCGGCCTGGTCGATGGCCACCGTCTGCCCATTGCCCAGGTTCACGTCGCTGGGCGGCTGGGTCGCCGGGTCGTCGTACCTGACGAGCGCGAAGTCGCCCGCGCCGGGGAACACGGCCTGGTCGACCGTGGCGATCGGCGCCCCGCCCTGGGCGTCGGACCACTGCTCGACCGCGACTCCGCAGTGACCGGCCGTCAGGAAGGCGGGGCTGCCGTCGTCCGCGACGACGTTGAAGCCGAGCGAGCAGCGGGAGCCACCGCCGAAGATGGCGTCGCCGCCGGAGGCGAACGGCTTGAAGGTCCCGGAGGACTTGCGCAGCGTCGCCATGCCGGAGCCGAGGCCCTCGACCGTGGACTCCAGCGTGTCCCACCTGTCGCCGGTGACCGTGCGGTCGGCGGTGACGACGATCTTGTTGGTGCGCGGGTCGACGGCCCACGCGGTGCCCGGAATGGTGGCGTCGGCCTTGAGGGTGCGTGCGGCGGCCTCCAGTTCGGCCATGCTGTTGTCGACCTGGCGGACGGCCGCGCCGGCCTTCTTGGCCTGCACGACGAGTTGGTTGTTGTCGCCGACCACGTTGACGACGAGCTGCTGCCTGCCGGCGTCGTAGTAGGAGCCGGCGAAGGCGTCGCCGAGGGCGGCGGCCAGCTGCTCGGCGAGCGATCCCGCGTCGCCCGCCTTGAGGGTTCTGGGCGCCGCCGCGTCCGTCGCGCCGTCCTGGGAGGCGTTGGCGTGGGGCAGCAGCAGGGCCGCCGCGCCGAGCGCCACCACGCTTCCCGCCGCGATCGCGGCGTTGCGCTTCGGCATTCGCTTGTGACTCAACCTTCTCGACCTCCTGGGGGACGGAGTCTCGGGCCGCCGGGCGGCGGCTGTCGGGGCGCCTGGTTGGTCAGGGGTACGCAGGGGGCGCGCGGGGCGTTCAATTGCGGTGGGGCGGGGGGAACAATCCCCCTTATGACGATGACGACGGACGAAGCCGACAAGATCCTCTCCGCCAACTTCGCCCCCTGGGTCCTGGAACTGGGGCTCACGGTCGAGGCGTTGGACGAGCGGCGGGCGGTGCTGCGGCTGCCCTGGTCGGCGGCGCTGGCCCGGGAGGGCGGGGCGCTGTCGGGGCAGGCGCTGATGGCCGCGGCGGACACGGCGACGGTGATCGCGGTGTCGGCGGCGCGGGGCGGTTTCGTACCGATGACGACCGTTCAGCAGTCGACGTCGTTCCAGCGCGCGGTGACCGGGTCGGACGTACTGATCGAGGCGGCGCTGACGAAGCTGGGCCGCCGGATGGCGTTCGCCGACATCGCGATGACGGAGGAGGCGAGCGGGGAACTCGCGGCGAAGGCGAGCACGGTCTACGCGCTTCTGGGCTGAGCCCCTTGACGCACCGACGGACAGACACGCGCACAGCTTCACCGAACACGGTCCGACACGCACCGCGACCGAACAGAAGCGGTCGGTCGCGAACATGTGGCGGAATCCCCGCTTCAGCGAATCTGCACACCGATTACCCAACCGGCTCACGGCACCCGGCAGATCTGCACAAGCGCCGTGGGCCGGTTGCGAGGTTGCGGCGGGAGTGCCGGATTCGCCGCCCGCACCCCGCGGCGCCCCTCGCCCCGCTGCCGCGCGGGTTGTGAAGAAGTCGCCGTCAAGCCGTGCCCACGCCTGCACCAATAGGTCTCCTGCGGGACTCAAGTGCGCAGGTGAGGGGCCTGGTTGATTGGAAGCGCGCGGTCGGCGCGTGCTTTGATCCATCGCACCGCGGGGCCTGCTCGGGGCTCCCCCTCCACGGGCGTCCGGCGCCCGCGGGCCGCGGCCGTCCGTCTGTGCGCAGAGGGGCCGCTCTCCCCCTTGTGAAATTTCCATAGGAAGGGAAGTTCCATCATGAACTCCACCCCCCAGGTCGAGACCGCCGAGATCGCTGACGCCGACCTCGACAACGTCTCCGGCGGTCTGCACCTGAACACCCTCGACAGCACCCTGGGCCTGGCCCAGGAGATCGCCCCGGGCGCCTTCGGCCTGGTCAACACGGTCTCCGGTGTCGCCCAGGGCGTCACCGGCGTGAACCTGGCCCCGGCCCAGGGCTTCGTGGCCGGTCTCTGACCGCAGCCGGAGCACACCCTGACGTGCTCTTGAGTCCCGGGGCCGGTCCTGCCGGTCCCGGGACTCGGTCTGTCCCGACGCGCACCATCCCTGGGTGAGGAAGATCCGTGCAGTTCCGCCAACAGGCCCTCGCCAGGCTCAACTCCCCGGACGAGCTCGACCTTCCGGTGCGGCTGGCCCGCCCGCAGGGCTGGCTCGTGCTGTCCGTGACGCTGGTCGCGATGGCGGCCGCGTCCGTGTGGGCGGTGACGGGTGAGGTGTCCTCGACCGTAAGCGCGCCCGCCGTGCTCACCCACGGCAAGGGCAGCTACATCCTGCAGAGCCCCGTCGCGGGCCAGGTCACCGAGATCCTGGCCGAGCAGGGCGAGCAACTGCCCGCCGACGCAGCCGTGCTGAAGGTCCGTACGGCCGACGGTGACACCGTGGTCCGCGCGGTGGCCGCGGGACGGGTGACCGCGCTCGCCGCGTCCGTCGGACAGATCGTGTCGACCGGCACGAACCTCGCCGCCGTGGAGAAGGTCACCCGAGCCGACGCCCCGCTGTACGCGACGGTCTACGTGCCCGCGAAGAGCGCGGCCTCGATCCCCGCGAACGCCGCGGTGGACCTGACCGTGCAGACCGTCCCCGCCCAGCGGTACGGGGTGCTGCGCGGGCATGTGCAGTCCGTGGACCCCTCCCCGCAGTCCGCCCAGCAGATCGGCGCGTTCCTCGGCGACGGCCAGCTCGGCGAGCAGTTCACCCGTGACGGCCGCCCGGTGGCCGTGCTGGTCCGCCTGGACCGCGCGTCCGGCACGAAGAGCGGCTACCGCTGGTCGACCTCCGACGGTCCGCCGCAGCGGCTGACCTCCATGACCCTGGCCGACGGCTCGATCCATCTGGCCGACCAGCGTCCCGTCGACTGGCTGCTGCCGTGACCGCCACCCGGCGCCGGGCCGCGGCCGCCCCGCCCCCGAAGACCCGCACGAAGACCGTGCGCACCCCCACCGTGCTCCAGATGGAGGCCGTCGAGTGCGGCGCCGCCTCCCTGGCGATGGTGCTCGGCCACTACGGCCGCCATGTCCCGCTGGAGGAGCTGCGCATCGCCTGCGGTGTCTCCCGCGACGGCTCGCGCGCCTCCAACCTGCTGAAGGCGGCCCGCAGTTATGGTCTGACCGCCAAGGGCATGCAGATGGACCTGGCGGCACTCGCCGGGGTGCAGGGCCCGGCGATCCTGTTCTGGAACTTCAACCACTATGTCGTCTACGACGGCATGGGCCGCCGCTTCGGCCGGCGCGGTGTCTTCGTCAACGACCCCGGCAAGGGCCGGCGGTTCGTGCCGATGGAGGAGTTCGACGGCAGCTTCACCGGTGTGGTGCTGGTGATGGAGCCGGGCGAGGACTTCACCAGGGGCGGGCGCCGGCCCGGCGTCCTCGGCGCGATGCCCGCCCGGCTGCGCGGCACGGCGGGCACCCTGCCCGCGGCCGTGCTGGCGAGCCTGCTGCTGGTGCTGGTCGGCGCGGCGGTGCCCGCGCTCAGCCGCACCTACATCGACACCTTTCTGATAGGCGGTCAGACCTCGCTGCTGGGCGTGCTGTTCGCCGCGATGGCCGCGTGCGTGCTGCTGACCGTGGTGCTGACCTGGCTGCAGCAGGCCAACCTGCACCACGGCCGGATCATCTCCTCCACCCTGTCCAGCGCCCGCTTCCTGCGCCATCTGCTGCGGCTGCCGGTCACCTTCTTCTCCCAGCGCAGCCCCGCCGACCTGGTGCAGCGCCTGCAGTCCAACGACGCGGTCGCCGAGACCCTGGCCCGCGACCTCGCGGCGGCGGGCGTGGACGCGGTGGTCGTGGTGCTGTACGCGCTGCTGCTGTACACCTACGACCCGCAGCTGACCGGGGTCGGCATCGGCGTGGCCCTGCTGAACGTCGTCGCGCTGCGGATCGTCGTACGGCTGCGCGCGACCCGTACGGCCAAGCTGCGCGCCGACAACGCGCGGCTGACCAACACGGCGTACACCGGGCTGCAGTTGATCGAGACGATGAAGGCGACCGGTGGCGAGGACGGCTACTTCCGCAAGTGGGCGGGGCAGCACGCCACCACGCTGGAGGAGCAGCAGCGGCTCGGGGTGCCGGGCGCGTGGCTGGGAATCGTCGCGCCGACGCTGGCCACGCTGAACAGCGCGCTGATCCTGTGGATCGGCGGTCTGCGGGCCGTCGAGGGACATGTGTCGGTCGGTCTGCTGGTGGCCTTCCAGGCGCTGGTGACCCGGTTCACCGCTCCGCTGACCCGGCTCAACGGTGTGGTGGGGCGCATCCAGGACTTCGCCGCGGACGTGGCCCGGCTGAAGGACGTGGAGAACTTCCGCGCGGACCCGCTGTACGCACGCAAGGGCGGCGAGTCGACGCGGCGGCTCCAGGGGCATGTGGAGCTGGAGAACATCACGTTCGGCTACAGCCCGCTGGACAAGCCCCTGCTGTCCGGGTTCGACCTGACGGTCGGGCCGGGCCGGCAGGTGGCGCTGGTCGGCGGCTCGGGCAGCGGCAAGTCGACGGTGTCGCGGCTGATCTCGGGTCTGTACACGCCCTGGGAGGGAGTCATCCGTATCGACGGACGGCGCCTGGAGGACATTCCACGCGGGGCGCTCGCGGCGTCCGTCTCCTTCGTCGACCAGGAGGTGTTCCTGTTCGAGGGGAGCGTGCGGGACAACGTGGCGCTGTGGGACCCGTCGATCCCGGACGAGGCGGTGATCGAGGCGCTGAAGGACGCGGCGCTGTACGACGTGGTGATGCGCAGGCCGGGCGGCATCCACAGCCCGGTCGAGCAGGACGGGCGCAACTTCTCCGGCGGGCAGCGCCAACGCCTGGAGATCGCGCGGGCGTTGGTGCGCCGGCCGAGCATCCTGGTGCTGGACGAGGTGACCAGCGCGCTGGACGCGGAGACCGAGCAGGTGGTGATGGACAACCTGCGCCGGCGCGGCTGTGCGTGCGTGGTGATCGCGCACCGGCTGTCCACCGTGCGCGACAGCGACGAGATCGTGGTGCTCCAGCACGGCACGGTCGTCGAGCGCGGCCGGCACGAGGAGCTGCTGGCGCTCGGCGGGGCGTACGCGGCGCTGGTCAGGGAGCGGTGAGATGACGGCCGTGGACGAGGGCCTGTACGAGGGCGATCCGGTGCTCTGCGCGCTCGGGCGGATGGGCACGCGCATCGACTGCGCGGGCTTCGGCCGCCTGGACCTGGAGGGTCCGCAGGTGCTGTGGCTGGTCGCGGGCGGTGCCCTGGACCTGTTCGCGGTGGACGCCGTGGAGCAGGGCCACTGGCATCACGTGGGCCGGCTGGAGGCGGGCGCGCTGCTGCTGGGACCGGCGACCGGGGCGCGGCACACGCTGATCGCCCGGCCGTCGCGGGACTGCGTGGTGCACCGTATCGGGCTGCGGGAGCTGTACCAGCAGCAGCCGGTGACCTGGTCGTACGACGAGTGGGGCAACCCCGTGGCCCCGCAGCCGAGTCCCCTGGAGCACGCCCTCGCCCTCGGGGTGGGCCGTGGTCTGTCCGTGCTGTTCCAGGCGCCGATGGCGGCCGATCCGTCCGCGGCACCGGCCGACGACGACGTGTTGTGGATGCAGGTGCCGCCCGGCAGCGTGCAGTACGGCTCGCTCTACGGGGCGGAGGCGGCCGGCGATCTGCTGATGGACCCGGCGCTGTGGCAGAGCATGGTCGAGCAGCAGTACCGCCTGCTGACCACCCTGGACCGCTGGATCGAGCAGCTGGAGCACACCCACGAGACCCGGACGGCCGCCGGCATCAAGGCCGGTGAGGCGGTACGCGCGCAGGCCGACCGCACCCTGCTCGCGTCCATCGGCAAGGGCTCCGGGCGGCGCCACACGGCCGCCGACGCGGACGCCACGTACGCCGCCTGCAGGCTGGTCGCGAGCGCGGCCGGGATCACGCTGGCCGAACCCGCGCACGGCGGCACCGAGAGCGACCGCCTCGACCCGGTCGAGCGGATCGCGCTGGCCTCGCGGGTGCGGACCCGGTCGGTACGGCTGGACGGGCGCTGGTGGCGTGACGACATGGGCCCGCTGGTGGGCCGGCGTGCCCTGTCCGGGGCGCCGGTGGCACTGCTGTGGCGGCGCGGCGGCTATGTGGCCGTACAGCCTACGACCGGCCGGGAGACGCCGGTGGAGAAGGCGAACGCGGGCGAGTTCGAGCCGCGGGCGGTGATGTTCTACCGTCCGCTGCCCGAGCGGCGGCTCGGCCCGCTGGGGCTGGCGCGGTTCGTGCTGCGCGGCACGCGCGGCGATGTGACGACGCTGCTGCTCGCCGGGCTGGTGACCGTGGGCATCGGCGCGCTGGTGCCGGTGGCGACGGGCAAGGTGCTCGGCGCGTACGTGCCGAAGGCGCAGTCCGGGCTGATCGGCCAGGTGTGTCTGGCGGTGATCGTCAGCAGTCTGGTGGCGGCGGCGTTCATGCTGCTGCAGAACCTGACGATCCTGCGCCTGGAGGGCCGTATCGAGGCCACCCTCCAGCCCGCCGTGTGGGACAGGCTGCTACGGCTGCCGACGAGCTTCTTCGCCGGGCGGTCCACGGGGGAGCTGGCCAGCGCCGCCATGGGCGTCAGCGCGATCCGGCGGCTGCTCGCGGGCGTCGGGCCCACGGTCGCGCAGTCGGTGACGGTCGGCGCGATGAACCTGGCGCTGCTGCTGTGGTACAGCGTGCCGATGGCGATGGCGGCCATCGGCATGCTGGTGCTGGTCGCCGGGGTGTTCCTGGGCCTCGGGCTGTGGCAGGTGCGCTGGCAGCGGCGGCTGGTGAAGCTGACGAACCGGCTGAACAACCGGGCCTACCAGACGCTGCGCGGACTGCCGAAGCTGAGGGTCGCGGCGGCGGAGAACTACGCGTACGCCTCCTGGGCGGGCGAGTTCGCGCGCAGCCGGGAGCTCCAGCAGCGGGTGGGCCGGATCAAGAACCTGTCGGCGGTGCTGGGCGCGGTGTATCTGCCGCTGTGCTCGCTGCTGCTGTTCATGCTGCTCGCGGGCCCGGCGCGGGGTGCGATGTCCGCCGCCGACTTCCTCGCCTTCCACACCGCGGTGACCATGCTGCTGACCTCGGTCACCCAGCTGACGGGCGCGTTCGTGTCGGTGGTGGCCGCACTGCCGCTGTACGAGGAGATCAAGCCGGTGCTGGCGGCGACACCGGAGGTGCGCACGGGCAGCACCCGGCCGGGGCCGCTGTCGGGGGCGCTGGAGGCGCGGCGGCTGTCGTTCCGGTACTCCGACGACGGGCCGCTGGTGCTGGACGACGTGTCGTTCGAGGTGCGGCCGGGGGAGTTCGTGGCCGTCGTCGGCCCGAGCGGCTGCGGCAAGTCGACGCTGCTGCGGCTGCTGATCGGTTTCGACCGGCCGGTGTCCGGGAGTGTCCTCTACGACGGGCAGGACCTGGCGGCGCTGGACCAGTCGGCGGTGCGGCGGCAGTGCGGGGTGGTGCTCCAGCACGCGCAGCCGTTCACCGGCTCGATCATGGACGTCATCTGCGGCACCGAGCCGTACACACCGGAGGAGGTGATGGCGGCGGCCGAGCTGGCCGGGCTCGCCGACGACATCCGGCGGATGCCGATGGGCCTGCACACCATCGTCTCCGGCGGGGGTTCGGTCTCCGGTGGGCAGCGGCAGCGGCTGATGATCGCCCAGGCGCTGATCCGGCGTCCGCGGATCCTGTTCTTCGACGAGGCGACCAGCGCCCTGGACAACGAGACCCAGCGCCGGGTCATCGAGTCCACCAAGGCGCTCGACGCCACCCGTGTCGTGATCGCGCACCGGCTGTCCACGGTCCTGGACGCGGACCGGGTCGTCGTCATGGAGCACGGCAAGGTCGTCCAGCAGGGCCCGCCCGCGCAGCTCCTCGCGGATCCCGGCGGGCGGCTGCACGAGCTGGTGCGGCGGCAGCTGGCCTGAGCGTCATCCCTCGCCGGGGCCGGGGACGGGGGCGCCGGAGGGGAAACCGGCCTCCACATAGCCGTCGTAGCACTCCCGCCACAGCGCCTCGGCGTCCGCCGCATGCGGGCCGTCCGTGGACTCGCCGCGGGCGAGGGCGTCCAGCGCGGTGAGGCACACCTCCCAGCCGGCGGCGTTGCGGGCGGCGGCCTCCGCATCCGCGAGGACGTCGGTGAGGGTGAGCCGGGTGCGGCCGGAGTCCTCCTCGGTCACGTCCAGGCGGATCTCGTCGCCGCCCCACTCGAACGCCAGTCGGCGAGGCTCCTCGGCGGCCAGCACGAGGCCCGTGGAGTCCGGCTGGTTCGGGTCGCCGCTGAACCGGACCGTGCCGCCGGGGCGCAGCTCGAACTCGGCCCGTGCGGGGAACCAGCCGGGCTCGAACAGCAGGGACCAGACCCCCTCGGGGGGACGGGCGTAGGCACGGGCCAGGACGACGGCGGGGCGGCCGTCGTCCAGGGCGAGAAAGCTTCCGGTCAGCTCGGCGGGCATGCTGGATCACTCCTTCGGGAGCCGTACGATGCCCCATTCCTCCCGCAATGCCGGGATCCGTACACCCCCGGACGGCGACAAGACGCCGTTCCCGCGGGACCGGGGCGGGTACTCGCCCCTCGCGACCCCGTGCCCGCACGTTCCCGAGCCGTACCGAGGAGCCGCCATGACCGACGACGAGATCCGCCCCGAGGAACGCCCCGAGACCGCCCGCGAGGAGGTCCTGCGCGAGATCCGCGACGCCGAGCGCCGCACCCGCGAGGACGAGGAGGACCGCCGCCACCGGGGTGAGGCCGGGGACGCGATCACCCCGAACACGCAGGCGCAGGAGGAATCCCAGGGCGAGTGACCCCCGGCCCCGCGGCCCGTCCGCGGGCCTGCGGGTCTGGAGGTCCGCCGGGCCTGCGGGCCCGCGGGGCCCCGTGGGCCGTCCGGCCCAGCGAAGTCCGGTGGGTCCGGCGGCACAGGCAGTCCAGCGGACCGTCCGATCCAGGCGAGACCCGGCAATCCGACGGTCCCGCGGGACCCCAGCGACGCCGGCGCGCCTGCGGGCTCCGGCGGGGCCCAGCAGGGTCCGGCCGACCGTCCGGTCCAGCGGAGTCCAGAGACTCCGGCGAGATCCGGCGGCCTGCGCGGCCACCAGAGTCCCCACGGGGCCGGCTGCATCCGGCGGCCCGTGGAGTCCAGCGACCCTCCGGTCCAGGAAGGTCGAACGATCCGGCGAGATGCCGCGGGCCTGCGGGACACCTCGAGGCCGGCGCGCCTGCGGGGCCCGGCGGGCCGTCCGGCCCAGCGGAGTCCAGTGGGTCCGGCCGACCGTCCGGTCCAGCTGAGTCCAGAGACTCCGGCGAGATCTGGCGGCCTGCCGAGTCCGAGGTCCGTCCGGGCCAGGCGGGGGCCCAGGGATCCGACGGGTCCGGGGGGCATGCGGGTCTGACGGGTCCGGCGGGTCTGCGGGGGCCGGCGGGGCCGCGCGGTGGCTCCGGGACGGGTGGGGGCCGGCGAGGGGGCGTTCCGGCTGGCCGGCATCGCCGTGCGGCGTCGGATGCGGTGGTCCGCGTTCAGCCGGGTACCCGGGGGCGCATGAATCACGACCTCGCCGTGTCCCGCACGCAGGAGCGGACGGATCTCGATCCCGCCGCTCCGCGCCCGCCCGCCGCTCGTGGCCCGGTCTCCGCGGCCGTACGCGATCATCTGCTCGGCAGGGGCCCGCTGCCGCCCTCCGAGGCGGTCGCGGCCGCCGACGCCTACGGCGACGACCTGCAGATGGCCCTGTATCTGTGCTACGAGCTGCACTACCGGGGCCTGGCCGGAGTCGCGCCGGAGTGCGAGTGGGACCCCGAGCTGCTGCGCACCCGGGCGGCCCTGGAGGGCCGCTTCCTCACCGCGCTGCGCTCGGACGTACCGGCCCACGACGATGTGACCGGCGCCCTCGACGAGCTGCTGGAGGAGCCCGCCGAGGGCTCGGGGGTGAGCCACTTCCTGGCCGCCGAGGGCGAGTTGTGGCAGCTGCGGGAGTACGCCGCCCAGCGGTCCGTGTACCACCTGAAGGAGGCCGACCCGCACGCCTGGGTGCTGCCGCGGCTGCACGGCCGGGCGAAGGCGGGGATGGCGGCGGTGGAGTTCGACGAGTACGGCGGCGGCCGGGCCGACCGGGTGCACGCGGAGCTGTTCGCCCGGCTGATGAGCGACCTGGACCTGGATCCGGCATACGGCCGCTACGCGGACTCGGCCTCCGCCGCGGCCCTGGCGACGGTGAACCTCATGTCGCTGATGGGCCTGCACCGCTCGCTGCGCGGCGCGCTGGTCGGGCACTTCGCCACGGTCGAGGTCACCTCCTCCCCCGCCTCCCGGCGCCTGGCGAAGGCGATGCGCCGCGCGGGCGCGGGCCCCGCGGCCGCGTTCTTCTACGACGAGCACGTCGAGGCCGACGCGGTGCACGAGCAGGTCGTACGCCATGAGGTGGTCGACGGCCTGCTGGAGGACGAGCCGCACCTCGCCGCCGACGTCGTCTTCGGTATCGACACCACCGTCCTGCTGGAGGACCGCCTCGCCGCCCACCTGCTCGACGCCTGGCGCGCGGGGACATCGTCGCTGCACACGCCCCTCGGCACCACCCCCGGTACATCGTGACCGGGTGGGGTACTTGGCGCGCATGAGTCGATTCAGCCCCCCTGGGGTCTATCCACCACAGGAGGACACCGCCCTCCTGGCCGAGGCTCTCGGTGACGAACCGCTCCCGCCCGGCGCGCGAGTCCTGGACGTCGGCACCGGAAGCGGTGCGCTGGCGCTGGACGCGGCGCGGCTGGGCTCGCGGGTGACGGCGGTGGACGTGTCCTGGCGGGCGACGCTCGCGGCCCGCGTGAACGCGCTGCTGGCCGGGCAGCCGGTCCGGGTGCGGCGCGGGAACCTCTTCGACCCCGTGCGCGGACAGTCGTTCGACCTCATCCTGGCCAATCCGCCGTACGTACCGGCGCCGCCGCGGGCCGGCGCACCGCGTGGTGCGGCACGGGCCTGGGACGCGGGGCCGGACGGCAGGCTGCTGCTGGACCGGATCTGCCTGGAGGCCCCGGCACTGCTGCGCCCCGGCGGGGTGCTGCTGCTGGTGCACTCGGCGCTGAGCGGGCCCGACCGCACCCTCGGCCGGCTGCGTGCCGCCGGGCTGAAGGCCACGGTGGTCCGGCGTCGGCGCATCGCCTTCGGGCGGGTGCTGCGGGCCCGGCGGGAGTGGCTGTGCGAGCGGGGTCTGCTGTCCGCCGCCGACGAGACCGAGGAACTGGTGGTCATCCGTGCCGAACTCCCCCGCTGACCCGCCGCACTCCCCCGCAGAGTCCCCGCACTCCCCCGCAGAGCCCCCGTCCTCCCCCGTGGACCCCCCGCACTCCGCCGCCGACCCGCCGCGCAGGATCGCCGCCCGGCGCCGGGGGCCCCTGCTCGTCGAGGGCCCGGTGGAGGTGGAGCTGGAGGACGGCTCCGTGGTGACCTCGGACCGCTTCAAGGTGGCGCTGTGCACCTGTGCCCGCAGCCGGACCTTCCCCTGGTGCGACACAAGTCACCGGCGGACCGCACGGCCCGCCGGTGACGACCACGAACAGCCCCGGAATCAGGGCGAGAACGCATGATGCCGGGGTCCGGCCGGGCGGCCCCACTCCGCCCGGCCGGTCCCCGGCGCGGGAACCGCACTTCTCACACGACCGTGCCCGCACTCCCCATCCGCGGGTCCGGCCGCGATCCACGCGTCCGTGCGGTCCCGGTCCTAGAACGCGAAGACGCTCGACTCGTAGGAGCTCTTCACGCACTCGTTGGCGAAGGTGCGCTCGTAGGAGACGCGCTGCCCCTGCCAGACACCGTCGACGGTGATGACCACGGGGTCCCACTGCCGGGTGCACATGACACCGGGCTCGGGCGTGGCGACCGCCGTCAGGTCACCGTCGGCGGCGCGCAGTTCGGCGCAGGCCGCCGCCGGGTCGGGGTGGGTGCCGGTGGGTGCCGTGGAGCAGTCCAGCGTGACGGCACGCTCGACGGTGGCGGCGCTCGCGCTCTCGCCGTGGCCCGTGGTGAGCACCAGGGCCGACGGGGCGTAGAGCGAGGCCGGTGCGCTGCCGGGGGCGGCGGTGGCGGCCCCGGTCAGAGGTCCGCAGAGGGCGCCGGCCGTGAGGCCGATGGTCGCTGCCCAGCGCGCGGTGGTTCGCATTGTGTGCATCCTTCCGCTCGGTTCGAGGGTTGCCGGACGGCCTCCGGGTGCGGTGCCGGACCGGCGAGCGCGAGTCTGCCGAGAACGCAGCCGGAATTCACATCGACCGCACGGGTTTCGGTAACCTTGCGTATTGAATCAGTGGCCAGAAGTGACGGAATCGACCGCTCCAGGCCCCGATTAGTCCGCTCCATGATCATCTGGAGTGGCCGAATGACCGCTTTTATCACGCTGGGTAATCGGCCTGAAACATTCCGGATCCGCGTCTCCCGGACACGTCCGCGACCCCTTGTGTTCATGAAGCGCGCGAGTAATCGTCATTACATGCTTACGAAGCAGCAGCAGGAGGAACTGCGCGGCTGGTTCGCCGGCCGTCTGCCCGACGGCCTCTTCGAGGAGCTGACCGAGGTCTCGGCCGACCGCGAGGAGATCACCGTCATCGGCCGCATCCCCGAGCCCCGGCCGGCCGAGGACGCCTCGCCCGCCGAACGGGAGGCGGCCGTACGGCGCCGGATCGAGGAGTTCCGGGAACGCACCCGTCAGGACCGCATGGCGGTCGCCCGCGAGGCCGAGCACCGGTTCGGCAGGAAGGTCTCCTGGGGCGTGCGGTGCGGGCCGCACCGCGCCCTGTTCACCCATCTCGCCGCTCCGGTGATGACCCGGCTGCGGCAGAGCGAACGCCAGGTGCTCGACACCCTCGTCGCCGCCGGCGTGGCCCGCAGCCGCAGCGACGCCCTCGCCTGGTGCGTCCGTCTGGTCAAGCGCCACACCGACGACTGGCTGACCGAACTGCGGGACTCCCTGGAGCACGTCCAGCAGGTCAGGGAACGCGGGCCCGACGCGCAGGACGAGGACTGACCGTCCCTTTCGCGCTCCGCCCTGTGGACGCGCCCGGCGGCACCCACCAGGATGCCGGGCGACGGCACGGCAGGGCGACGAGAGGCGGGGCGTACGGATGGGGCGGCACTGGGCGGACTTCCAGTACGAGATCTATCTCCACGGCATGTCGGGCGCGGTCCCGCGGCTCCCGACGGACCTGACCCGGCTGGAGGCGCTCACCGAGCAGCGCCTCGGTCCGGGCCCGGTCGGCTACGTGGCCGGCGCGGCGGGCGAGGGCAGCACGATGCGCGCCAACCGGGCCGCCCTGGACCGGCGCAGGATCGTCCCGCGCCTGCTGCGGGACGTGCGCGACCGGGATCTGTCCGTCGAGGTGCTGGGCCGCCGGCTGCCCGCGCCGGTGGCGCTCGCCCCGGTCGGCGTGCTGTCGATCCTGCACCCCGACGCCGAACCGGCCGCCGCGCGGGCCGCGGCCGCGCAGGGTGTGCCGTACATCCTGTCGTCGGCCTCCAGCACGCCCATGGAGCAGGTCGCCGAGGCGATGGGGGACGCCGAGCGCTGGTTCCAGCTGTACTGGGCCAAGGACCGCGACGTGACGCGGAGTTTCCTCCAGCGCGCCCGCGCGGCCGGGTTCGGTGTCCTGGTCGTCACCCTGGACACCCCGCTCCTCGGCTGGCGGCCGCGCGATCTCGACCGCGGGTATCTGCCGTTCCTGCACGGGGTGGGAACCGCGAACTACTTCTCCGACCCCGCGTTCCGGGCGGGCCTGGCCAAGCCGGTGCACGAGGATCCGGACGCCGCCGTGATGCACTTCGTCGGCATGTTCGCCGATCCCGGCAAGACATGGCCGGATCTGGCGTTCCTGCGGGAGAACTGGGACGGGCCGATCGTGCTCAAGGGGGTGCTGCATCCCGACGACGCCCGGCTGGCGGCCGACGCAGGCATGGACGGGGTGGTGGTGTCCAACCACGGGGGACGCCAGGTGGCGGGAGCGGTGGGCGCGGCCGACGCGTTGCCGCGGATCGCGGCGGCCGTGGGTGACCGGATCAGCGTGCTGTTCGACAGTGGGGTGCGGACCGGGGACGACGTGTTCAAGGCGTTGGCGCTGGGGGCTCGGGCCGTGCTTCTGGGGCGGCCCTATGCGTACGGTCTCGCTCTGGACGGGCAGGCGGGGGTGGAGCATGTCGTGCGGTGCCTGCTGGCGGAGTTCGATCTGACGCTGGCGCTCTCGGGGCATGCGAGGCCGGGGACGGTGTCGCCGGCCGACATCCTCGAGGAGTCGGGGTGATCTCTCGCGCCGCGGGGCGGGCCACGACCGGTGGTGGGGTCTCCGGCCGCCGGTCGTGGCTCGTCGCGCCCCACGGCGAAGCCGCGTAGCTGCGGCTCCGCTCAAGGGCGTTGGGGCTCCCCGTGCGGCAGAGAAGCCGAGCGTACGGACGCGGTGGCCCTCGTCGTGGACCAGCGCTGGTCACGGGATCCGTCTCTCACCTTGACCACGATGTCATCGGCGGCGACCGCCAGGGCCAGGCGGTCGTCCCAGCGGGGCAGGAACTCGCCCGCTTCGGTGAGGTCGTAGCGGACGTCGTCGGCGCGCGGGGTGCCGGCGTCGGCGCATCCCGCGAGGATCACGACTCCGGCGTCCATGTGGGAGTCCAGGCACAGGGCGGGGGCGGCGGCGCTGAGGAGGCGGCCGTCGTCCGTGTACGACCACAGCTGAGTGCCCGCCGAGGAGCACTCCGCCAGCTGGACCCCGGCCCCGGCCCGTGGCGGGCCCGCGATGTCGAGGCAGCGGTTCGCGCCCACGTTGAACAGCGCGGAGCGGCGGGGCGCGGTCGGCATCCCGGCGCTGCCGTGCGGTGCGGCCGGCGGGCTCGCGGAGTCCTCGCCCGGCGAGGGGGCGCCCGTGGAGGCCATCGGCTCGGCCCCGCCGTCGCCGTCCCACATCCCGGCGCCGACGAGGACGGCGAGCAGACCGGCCGAGGCCAGCCCGACTCCGGTGAGCAGGGCGCGCGGTGAGCGCCCGTCAGCGGCGGTACGCGGCAGGCGGCGGCGTGTGCCGCCCCGGACCCTCGGCGCGCCGTGCCGGGCGGACCGGCGCGGGACCGCTGCCGGGCGGACGCGTCCCGGACGGGAGTCGACATAGCGGCGGGCACCCCAGCCGAGTACCGCCTCGGCGATCACATCGCCCAGACCGCCGTCGAAATAACTCAGTTGTTCGGCGGCGGCACGGCAGTAACCGCACTCGTCGAGATGGCGCCGCACATCCGGAAGCAGCGCCCCGCCCCGCCGCATCGGGACGTCCAGAAGGCGGTTGTGGAAGCGGCATTCCTTTGTCGGCGCGAGTTCCCTATGCGCGCGGACACAGCCTTCCCGGAGTTTCTCACGCGCTTGTTCGACGGACGCCGCCGCGAGCCCGGCGTCCATACCCAGCAGCGCCGCGGGAACGGAAACCGCTTCCGCCTCGACCTCGGTGTGCCACAGCAGGCACTGGTCGACTCTCGGCAACGACTGGAATGCGCGTTCGACAAGTCTGCGGTTTTCCGGCATCAAGGAGGCCGCCGCCCGCATACCGCGCCCTCCGGCCGGTTTCCTGAGGCCCGGCAGAACGGCCGATATCCGGTCCTCGGCGGCCCACAGCCGCACGGTGTCCCGTACGCCGGTCAGCAGCCGCGGGCGCAGCGCGACGCCCGGTTCGCCGAGGGTGAGGCGGTCGAGGAGCTGGTGGACGGCGGCCGCGGTGACCATGGACGCGGCGGGTCCGGCGTCGGCGAGGCAGATGACCGCGTACTCGTGCGCGGACCGCCAATGCCGCGCGACCAGCAGGGCGGTGGAACGGGAGACCTCCGTATCGGAACCGCCGCGGAGCCGGCCGGCGAGGGACTCGTCGGATTCTCCGGGAAACGCGCCGCGCTGGGCGTCCCCCCGGCCGAAGGCTGGGGGAGGGTAGGGCGGACGGGGAGGGTGGGGGGTGGGTGGCACTGAACGGATTCCTTCCCACGCGTGTGCGACACACAGGAGTTCGGGCGACCGGAAAAAGCGTCCGGACTCCGGGCGCATCACCTTTCCATAGCGCGCACAAGGCCAACAAGGCACTTGGGCAACATGCGTATCGCTGAAAGAAAGTCAGGAAGAAGTTCCGCCCGGCGAATCGGGCTGCTTTTCGCCATTCCATGCGCCCCGTGTGAATGGCACGCACACGCCCGTCCGTCGCGCACGCTCCCATGGAAGGAGGGCGCGTAGTGGACTGTGTACCGGCCTCCTCGGCAGGCCCCGCGCGAAACGGCGGCTCTTCGCGCGAAACGGCCGCCGGCCCCGTTCCTCCCGCCCTCGGTCGGCGGCCCCGAGCGTCCGGCCGGGGGCACGGCTTCCTCGGAGGGGGCCGGCGGCCCCCGCAGGCGCTATATCTGCCAGGACCGCAGCCGGTCGGCCGCCCCGTAGACGTCCGCCTTGCCGTCGATGAGATCTCGGGCCAGGTCGACCAGGGCACCGTAGGGCGGATCGATGCCGACGCCGCTGACGAACATGTAGGCGACCGCCGTGGCGCAGGCGAAGCGGGCGTTGGCCGCGGGCAGCGGCTTGAGCACGGCGAGGGTGTGCAGCAGGGCGGCGGCGCGCCAGGCGGGGTCGGAGTCCACCCCGAGGCGCGGCGGGTCCACGCGGTGCCGGGCGACGGCGGCCACCAGCGCGGAGAAGTCGTTGATCGTGGGCTGCTCCGGCAGCACTTCCTCGTGGCGCTGGAGCAGCCAGGGCACGTCGATGTGGATGACAGGCGTCATCGGTCAGGCGACCCGCCCCTCGCCCTGGCCGGGCGTCTCGTCCTCCGGGAAAGCGGCGGCGAACTCGTCGGCATGGGCGGAGAAGAAGCGGCGGAATGCCTCGGCACCCTCCTGGAGCGCCCGGTGCCGGGCGATGTCGGCCGCGGCGGCCTCCCGCACGAGGGCCTTCATCGACGTACCGCGCTCCTTGGCGATCTGCCGCAGGTCCTCAAGCTCGCGCTCGCTGAACTCCACATTCAGAGCTGGCATGACGCCACGGTACCGCTCGGGTACTGGCCAGTAAATACTCCCTGGTCAGCAGCGCCCCGAGACGGTACCGTGCGCCACCGGGCCTCAGCCCTGGTCGGCGACGAAGGACGCCATCCGGGCCAGGGCGGCGTTCCAGTTGATCGTGTGCTCGTTGGTGGACCAGGACTGGATGTCGTCGATGTAGCAGAACTGGCCGACGCAGCCCCGCAGCTTCGCCTGCGCGAAGGGGTCCTGGATGCTGGAGTTCGGTCCGCCGGCCAGGGTGCCGCGCGGCGGGTTCGGCTGGTCGGCGTCCAGCTGGTGGGCGTACCAGCGGGCGTGCTGGTTCTGTGCGCTGACCTCGCCGTACCCGGTGACGTAGGAGATGTTCAGGGCGTTGCGGCCGAAGAGGTAGTCCATGGCCTGGAGCGCGCCGTCGCGGTACTTGTCGGCGCCGGTGAGGTCGTAGGCGGTGGCCAGGACGACGGCGTTGTTGAGGATCTGGTGGTTGGAGCCCCAGTCGTAGGTCTGGCCGGCGGGCGCGTACGGGATGCCGTACGGGTGGGCCTTGAGGGTGGCCAGGTAGCGGTCGGCGCCGCGGACGACGGACTGGCGCACCTTGTCGCGGCCCGGCAGGGCGCTGGGCACCAGGGCCAGGTCCAGACGGCCGGCGGCGGCGGTGCGGGCCCAGTCGAAGCCGAGGGGGCCGAAGATGTCGGCGGTGTGGACCGGCGACTTCAGGATGTGCTCGGCGAACTGCTTCTCCCCCGTGGTGAGGTACAGCTCGGCGGCCGCCCAGTAGAACTCGTCGGTGACGTCCCGGTCGGCGTAGGTGCCGCCGCCGATGCCGTCGCTCTCGGAGGCGTAGATGTCGGGGTGGGCGAGCGCTGCCGCCCATGCCTTGCGCGCGGCGGCCAGGGTCTCGGCGGCGAACCGCCGGTCGTAGGGCCGGTAGACGCGGGCCGCCTGGGCCGCCGTCGCCGCGAGGTTGAGGGTCGCGGCGGTGGACGGCGGGTGCAGTTCGCGCTTCTGCGGGTCGTCGTGCGGCATCAGCGGCAGGCCGGTCCACTGCTCGTCGTGGATCTTGTGGTGGGCCATGCCGGCCAGCGGCTGTCCGTCCGGCACCTGCATCTTCAGCAGGAACTCCAGCTCCCAGCGGGCCTCGTCGAGGATGTCCGGCACCTTGTTGCCGCTCTCGGGCAGGGCGAGGGTGCCGTCTGCGAGCCGCTCGCGCTCGCCGGTGCGGGCGAACCGGGCGCGCTCGTAGGTGCTGAGCACCTCCCAGGTGGAGATGCCGCCGTTGACGACGTACTTGCCGTGGTCGCCGGCGTCGTACCAGCCGCCCGACACGTCCAGGGTGTAGTCGCACACGCCCGGCTGGCAGGGCACGGCCGTGTCGCCCTGGTTGGGGGCGACGCCGACGTGTCCGGCGGGGCGGCCGTAGCCGGGGCGCAGGTCGTCACGGATGGGGGTGCCGCTGCGCTGGGTGTAGTAGTACTTCAGCGCGTCCAGGCGCAGCCGCTCCCAGGCGGCAGTGCCGAGGTCGAAGGGGCGGCTGGTCTCGCCGTCGGCGGTCAGCGTGTAGCCCTCGCCGGCCGTGCGGTAGGCGCCGAAGTCGATGGAGTGGACGTTCTGTCCGGAGGAGGCGTCGGTGCCGCGCGGCACGGTCCGGCCCCGGGCGACGACGGTTCCGCCGGCGTTCTTCAGCTGCCAGGGCAGCGGTGCGGTGGCGTCGGTGACGAGCGTGGCGTTCTTGGGCCCGGCGGGCAGATAGCCGACCTGGTTGACGCGCACCCGCGGCCCGGTGTCCGGCTCGTACGCCTCGGGCGGCACACCGCCCAGCAGCGAAACGTCGTCCATGCAGAAGCGCCAGGCGTCCGGGCTGCCGCCCAGCTGGAAGGCGACCTGCGCGCCGGTGGTGTCGACGGGCGAGGTGAAGGTGTACGCGTAGGCGTTCCCGGAGACGCTGAGCTGCGGCGTCACCTCGAACCAGGTGTCGTACGGGGCCGTCGCCAGGCCGACGATCGCGCGCACGACGTGTCCTTCGGGGGTGCCGGTGGCGCTGAAGGAGAAGCGGTACGACTCCCCCTTGACCAGGGTCACGTCGTTCTGGCCGACGGCGGCGTCCCAGCGGTTGGCGGTGCCGCCGGGGACGTCGGCGCACATCCGGCCCTCGGAGAGGCCGGCGGTGACGTTGGCCGAGGCCCACCAGGGCGCGGTTCCGCTGTCGAAGGTGCCGTTCTTGAGCTGCTCGACCTCCTCGGCGGTGGCGTTCGGCGCGGGCAGTGCGGTCAGGGCGGCCGCCAGGAGCGCGGTGAGGGGGAGCAGGGCGGTACTGCGTCTGTTCACGGATTCGGCTCCTCGGAGGTGCGGTGCCGCGCTCCCGTGGGAGCGCTCCCAAAACTCGGACGAGGCACATGGTGTGGCAGTGGCGACGCCCAGTCAACGGTCCGGGCACAACGACTCGCTTTCCCCCGCCGGCCCCTCGCACCGCGGGCGCCCGGATAATGACCCGGTGTCCGCCGAAGAGATCTCCGCCCGCGAAGCCGAGGTGCTCGCGCTGCTCGGGGAGCACCTGACCAACGCGGAGATCGCCGCGCGGCTGTTCCTCTCCGTGCGCACCGTCGAGTCCCATGTCTCCTCCCTGCTGCGCAAGCTGGAGATGCCGGACCGGCGCGCGCTGGCCCGGCACGCGGCCGCGGCACCGCGCACCGGGCCGTCCCGGCCTGCGCCCGCGCTGCCCGCTGCGCTGACGGCGTTCGTCGGACGGGCGCGTGAGCGCGGGGAGTTGGCCGCGGCCCTGCGGGAGCACCGGCAGGTGACCGCCGTCGGGCCGGGCGGTGTCGGCAAGACGCGGCTCGCCCTGGCGGTGGCGGCCGACGCGGCCGGGGAGTTCGCCGACGGGGTGTGGTTCGTCGACCTGGTGCCGGTCACCGATCCGGGGCGGGTCGGGGCGGCGGTCGCGGCGGCCCTGGGGGTGGGCGAGCAGCCCGGGAGCGGCGTCGACGACGCCGTCCTGGCCTCGCTCGCGGACCACCGGGCGCTGCTGGTGCTCGACAACTGCGAGCAGGTGCGCGACGGTGTGGCGCCGTTCGTGGAGCGGCTGCTGGCGGCCTGTCCCGAGGTGCGGGTCCTGGTGACCAGCCGGGCGCGGCTGATGGTGCCGTTCGAGCGGGTCTTCCCGGTGCCGCCGCTGTCGCGGGAGGGCGGTGAGGAGTCGGACGCCGTGGCGCTGTTCCTGAACCGGGCGGCGGCGGTCGGCCAGGCGCCGCCTCCGGGGGTCGGCGAGGGGGTCGTCGCCGTGTGCGAACGGCTCGGCGGGATGGCGCTGGCGATCGAGCTGGCGGCGGCACGCTGGGCCACGCTGGGCCTGGACGGTCTCACGGCCGGCCTCTGCGACCCGTTGCGGATCCTCACCGGCGGCCCGCGCGCCGACGACCGGCACCATTCCGTGCGGGCCGTGCTGGACTGGAGCCACGAACTGCTGGAGCCGCCGGACCGGGTGCTGCTGCGCCGGGTGTCGGTGTTCGTCGCGCCGTTCACCGCGGCGGCGGCCGCCGAGGTCGCCGGGTTCGCGCCGCTGGACCCGGCCGCGGTGGTGGACGGGCTCGGCCGGCTCGCCGAGCAGAGCCTGCTGACGGTGCTGCCCTCCCGGACCGGCACCCGCTACCAGGCGCTGGAGACCATCCGCCAGTACGGCAGGGAGCGTCTGGAGGACGCCGGCGAGCACGAGGAGGTGCCGGCCCGGCACACCGGCTGGTGCCTGGCCGCCGCCGTCTCGCTCGGCCAGGCCGAGGGTGCGGACCTGCGGGCCCGGTTCGACGCCGTCGCGGACGATCTGCGCACCGCCCTCGCCTGGGCCGCCGGCCGTCCGGAACGGCGGGGCGACGCCTACGAACTGGCCTCGGCGCTGGCCGGGTTGGCGTTCTCCCGCACCCTGCTCGGGGAGGCCCAGCAGCGCTACGAGCAGGCGGCCGGGCTCGCCGACGCGGCCGCCGCGGCCGAGACCCTGCGGCAGGCCGCCGGGGTGGCCGGATGCCGCAGGCTCGGCGACGACATGTTCCGGCTGCACCGCGCCGCCGCCGAGGCCGCGCTGCGGGCCGGGGACCGGGCCGGGGCCGGACGCGATCTGGCGACCGCCGCCACCGTCGCGTACCGCTTCTCGACCTCCTTCACCCGGATCCCTCCCGAGGAGGAGGCGAGGGCCCTGCTGGAGCGGGCCCGGGACCTCGCGGGTGACGACCCGGACGCGCGGGCGGCCGTGGCGCTGGCGGAGGCGGCGGTGGTCGCGGACGCGTTCGGCGCGCTCCAGGCGGAGACCCGGCTGACCGCCGAGGAGAGCGTCCGCAGCGCCGAGCACGCCGTGCGGCTCGCCCGGCGCTCGGGCGACCCGGTGGCGGAGTCGGCCGCCCTCGACGCGCTGTCCGGGGCGGGCAGCTGGACCGGCGACGCCTTCGCCGTCGCGGACGCCATCCGGCGCCGTATCGACCTGCTGGCCTCGGTGCCGGCCACGCCCGTGCCCACGCACGAGCTGATGGACGCCCTCGCCATGGCCTCCGGAACCGCCCTCGGGGTGGGCGATCTGCCGCGCGCCCGGCGCTGGGGCCGGCAGCTCGCCGAGCACCCGCTGCTCGCCGAGGCCGGGCACCACGCCATGTCCTGGCTGCTGACCACGGAGGCGTTCGCCGGGCACGCCGAGGAGGTCATCACCCGCAGTGCGCGCTTCCTGGAGTCGTGGGAGCACAGCGGCCGCCCCCGGTCGCTGTCCCTCGGTGCCGCCGCGGCGTCGGTGGCCATGGTCCACGGGCTGCGCGGCGACCACGCCGCCCGCGCGCGCTGGTGCGGCGTCGTCGACCGGGCGGACACGGCGGTGCAGCACCGGCACGGCTACGGCGCGGTCCTCGACGCCATGGTGCTGCTCCACCACGGGGACGCCGACGCGGCCCTGGAGCGGCTCGCGCCGGAGCCGGAGGAGGTGTGGAAGTGGGTGTGCTGGATCTGGCTGCACTGGTACGTGGCCCTACGGGCGGAGGCGGCCGTGCTGGCCGGTGACCCGCGGGCCCGCGCCCGGATCGACACCGCGCGGACCGTCGTGGCGGGCAATCCCGTGGCCACCGCCCAGGTGGAGCGGGCCGAGGCGCTGCTGGCGGGCGACGTGCCCCGCCAGCTCGCCGCCGCGGCGGCCTTCGAAGCGGCCGGCTGCCCCTATCAGGCGGCCCGCACCCTGCTGCTGGCGGGCGGCGCGCACACCGCCGCGGGCGAGGCGGCCCTGACCGCCCTGGGCCTGGGGGCCGCCGGCCCCGCGCACGGCGAGCGGGGGTGACCCCCTGTCGTCGGGCGGGGCTCCCGTGGGCCGGGACAGCGGGAACCACTACGCTGGAACGGAAGCGACGCGCCTGTCAACTGTGAGTGTGCGCGATGGAGTGGCGACGATGAGCCTGGTCTATCCGTTCGACGAGGCCGCGACGGCCCGGGCTGTCATCGCCGAGGACGGCACGCTGGCCGCGTGGAACGAGGGTGCCCGGCGGCTGCTGGGATGGACCGCCGAGGAGGTGCTGGGCCGTCCGGCGACCCGGCTCGTCGACGGCCCCGTCCCCGACCTGCGGGGCGCCCGCTGGGACGGGACGCTGACCCTGCGCCACCGCGACGGCCGTACGGTCGAGGTGTGGCTGCTCGCCCACCACCGGCTGCCCCCGGACGGCGGCCCCGGCCACTGGCTCGTCGTCACCCCGCTGGAACGGCCCGCGCCGCGCCCGCCCGACGACCCGGTGCAGGTGTCGGCGCTCGCGCAGTCCCCGTGCGCGCTCGCGGTCTACGACGAGCGGCTGCGGCTGCTGTCGGTCAACGAGGCCATGGCCCGCACGCTCGGCCTGCCCGAGGAGCGCATCCTGGGCCTCAGGCTGTCCGAGATCGGCGGGAAGCCGCAGAGCGAGGAGCTGGAGGAGAACGCGCTGGAGGTGCTGGCCACCGGCCGGCCACGGGACGTGCAGACGTATCTGCGCACCGGCGGCGAGGACCGGGCGCACGCCTGGCTCGCCAGGATGACGCCGGTCGTGGACGCCACCGGCCGGGTGCGGGGGGTGTGCCTGACGGCGCACGACTTCACCGACAGCTATCTGGCCCGCGAGCGGCTGCAGTTGGTCAACGAGGCGAGCGTGCGCATCGGCACCACGCTCGACGTCACCCGCACGGCCCAGGAGCTGGCCGATGTGTGCGTGCCGGCGCTGGCCGACTTCGTCAGCGTCGATCTGCTGGACGCCGACGAGCAGAGCGGTGATCCCCCGGCGCGCATCACCGTGCCCGTGGGGCTGCGCCGGGTGGCCCACCAGTCGGTGAACCCGGGCAGCCCCGAGGCGGTGGTCAAGCCCGGGGAGTTCGACCACTACCCGGCCACCTCGCCGCAGGCCGCCTCGCTCGTCGCGGGCCGCACCACCGTCGCCTCGGTGGCCGCAGGCGACCTGGAGCAGTGGCTGACCCGGTCGCGGACCCGTCGCGAACGGGTCCAGGAGTACGGCATCCACTCCACGATGTCGGTGCCCATCCAGGCCCGCGGCACCACCCTCGGCGTCGCGGTGCTCACCCGGTTCCGGCGGCCCGACCCCTTCACTCCCGACGACGTGCTGCTGGCCGAGGAGATCACGGCCCGCGCCGCGGTCTGCATCGACAACGCCCGCCGCTTCTCCCGCGAACGGGAGACCGCCCTCGCGCTCCAGCGCAGCCTGCTGCCCCGCCGGCTGCCGCGCACCGCCGCGGTGGCGGCGGCCTCCCGCTATCTCCCCGCGGCCCGCGCCGGGGTGGGCGGCGACTGGTTCGACGTCATCCCGCTGTCCGGCATGCGGGTCGCCATGGTCGTCGGCGACGTCGTCGGCCACGGGGTGCAGGCGTCGGCGACGATGGGCCGGCTGCGCACGGCCGTGCGCACCCTGGCCGACATCGACCTCACCCCGGACGAACTCCTCACGCACCTCGACGATCTCGTCGTACGGCTGTCGGAGGAGAACGGCGAGGGCGGCCGGCCCGGCGAGCTGGGCGCCACCTGTGTGTACGCGGTGTATGACCCGGTGTCCCGGCGGTGCACCCTGGCGCGGGCCGGGCATCCCGCCCCGCTGATGCTGCCGCCGGACGGGCCGCCGCGGGAGGTGGACGTGCCCGCGGGTCCACCGCTGGGCCATGGCGGGCTGCCGTTCGAGTGCGGTGAGCTGTATCTGCCCGAGGGCACCCTGCTCGCGTTCTACACCGACGGTCTGGTCGAGTCGCGGGCGCGGGACCCCGAGGCCGGGCGCGCGCTGCTGCGGGAGGCGCTGGCGGTGCACACCGGCTCCCTCGACGAGACCTGCGACCGGATCCTCGCCGCGCTGCTGCCGCCGGACGGGGTCGCCGACGACGTGGCGCTGCTGCTGGCCGGCACGCGCGGGCTGCCGCCGGAGCGGGTGGCCACCTGGGACATTCCGGCCGACCCCGCGCTGGTCGCCCCCATCCGCAAGCAGGTGGTGGAGCAGCTGGCCACATGGCGGCTGGACGAGGCGTCGTTCACCGCGGAGTTGGTGGTCAGTGAGCTGGTGACCAACGCGATCCGCTACGGGGCCCGGCCCATTCGGCTGCGGCTGATCCATGACACGGACACCTTGATCTGCGAGGTGTCCGACACCAGTCACACCGCGCCGCATCTTCGGCGGGCGAAGACGTGGGACGAGGGCGGGCGCGGGCTGCTGCTGGTCGCTCAGCTGACGCAGCGGTGGGGCAGCCGGCACACGGCCGACGGGAAGACCATCTGGGCGGAGCTGGGGTTGTTCGAGGAGTAGCGCCGTCGCGGTCGCGGTTTCACCCCCGTGTGCAGGCCGCCTGTGGTTCTCGCGCAGTGCCCCGCGCCCCTTGTCTCTCAGTGCCCGGCGATCGGATGCGGGGTATAGGCGCGTTCCAGCTCCTCCATCTCCTTCTCCGTGAGCCGGAGTTCCGTCGCCGCCACCGCGTCCTCGAGGTGGTGGGGCTTGGACGCGCCGATGATCGGGGCCGTGACCGGGGCCTTGTTCAGCAGCCAGGCCAGGGCCACTTGGGCGCGGGGGACGCCTCGGGACTGGGCGATGGCGGTGACCGCCTCGACGACGGCGCGGTCGCCGTCCTGGTAGAGGGTGCTGCCGAAGCCGTCCGTGGCGCTGCGGTCGGTGACCGTGCCCCAGTCGCGGGTGAGGCGGCCGCGGGCGAGGGGGCTCCAGGGCAGGACGCCGACGCCCTGGTCGGCGCACAGGGGCAGCATCTCGCGTTCCTCCTCGCGGTAGAGGAGGTTGTAGTGGTTCTGCATGGAGACGAACCTCGTCCAGCCGTGCAGTTCGGCGGTGTGCTGCATCTTCGCGAACTGCCAGGCGTACATCGAACTGGCCCCGATGTAGCGGACCTTGCCCGCCTTCACCAGGTCGTGCAGGGCCTCCATGGTCTCCTCGACCGGGGTGTGCGGGTCGAAGCGGTGGATCTGGTAGAGGTCGACGTAGTCGGTGCCGAGGCGGGTGAGGCTGTGGTCGATCTCGGTGAGGATGGCCTTGCGGGACAGGCCGGCGCCGTTGGGGCCGGGCCGCATGCGGCCGTGCACCTTGGTGGCCAGCACGATCTCGTCACGGCGGGCGAAGTCGCGCAGCGCCTTGCCGACGATCTCCTCGCTGGTGCCGTCGGAGTAGACGTTGGCGGTGTCGAAGAAGGTGATCCCGGCCTCCAGGGCCTGCCGGATCAGCGGGCGGGACGCCTCCTCGCCGAGGGTCCACTCGTGCACACCCCGGTCCGGTTCGCCGTAGGTCATGCAGCCCAGGCAGATGCGGGACACGTCCAGTCCCGTCGAACCCAGCTTCACGTACTGCATCGTCGCTGTTCCCCTCGTCGGCGGTGGGTGTCCGAGGGGAGCCTACGGCGTCAGCGCTCCAGCAGGTCCAGTGCCCGCTCCCAGGGGAACCCGGGGCGCCGGCCGTCCGGTCCGGGGTCGCCGGTGAAGGGCTCGCCGAAGCGCACGCCCATGCCGCGCAGGCGTATCAGGCTGTCCCGGTAGGCGGGGTGGGCGGCGAGGGCGCCGGCCACGCACGGCAGCACGGCGATGGGGACACCCAGTCCGCATGCCTCGCTGAGGGTGCCCAGGGCGAGGGTGTCGGCGATGCCGGCGGCCCACTTGTTGACGGTGTTGAAGGTGGCGGGCGCCACGGCGACGGCGTCCGGCGGCGGGAAGGGGCGCGGGTCGGCGGGTGAGCGCCAGGCGGAGCGGACGGGGCGGCCGGTGAGGGCCTCGACGGCGTCCGCGTCGAAGAAGCCGTTCATGGCGTGGGGCGTGGCGATGACGCCGACCTGCCAGCCCCTCGCCTGCGCGGCGGTGACGAGCGTGCCGACGCCGTCGGCGATCCCGGCGGCGCAGACGACGACGTAGAGGAAGGGCTCGGGGGCGTCTCCGGTCATCCGGGAACCCTACTGGAGCGGGAAGGTGAGGCCGCGTTCGGTCTCGGGGCGCGGCCCGTGGATGCGGCGCTCGTGCTCCTCGATGGGGACGTCGTTGATCGACGCCTCCCGGCGGGTCATCAGGCCCCGCTCGTCGAACTCCCACAGCTCGTTCCCGTACGACCGCCACCAGCGGCCGGCGGCGTCCTGGCACTCGTACTGGAACCGTACGGCGATGCGGTCGCCGTCGAAGGCCCACAGGTCCTTGCGCAGGGCGTACTGCCGCTCGCGGGCCCACTTGGCGGTGAGGAACCGGGCGATCTCGTCGCGGCCGGTGAGGAAGGTGTCGCGGTTGCGCCATACCGAGTCCTCGGAGTACGCGAGGGCCACCTTGTGCGGGTCGCGGGTGTTCCAGGCGTCCTCGGCGGCCTGGACCTTCTGCGCGGCGGTCTCGCGGGTGAACGGCGGCAGGGGCGGTCGGCTGGTCACGGGTCCTCCTGAGGGAGAGGGAGAACGAGCGTTCTCCCGGTGGCTGCTACCGTAGGAGAACGCTCGTTCTCACGTCAAGGAGTGCCCATGGACAGCGCGACCGCCCGCGAGAAGGCCCTGGACGCCGCGGAGACGCTGTTCTACGGGCGCGGCGTCCAGGCGGTCGGCATGGACGACGTACGCGGCGCCTCGGGCGTCTCGCTCAAGCGGCTCTACCAGCTCTTCCCGGCCAAGGAGCAGCTGGTCGTCGCCTATCTGGAGCGCCGCGACGAGCGCTGGCGCGGCCGGCTCGCCGCCCATGTCGCCGGGCACAAGGATCCGGAACGTCGGATTCTCGCCGTTTTCGACTGGCTGGAGCACTGGTTCGCCGAGCCCGGCTTCCGCGGCTGCGCCTGGATCAACGCCCACGGCGAACTGGGCGCGACCTCGCCCCGCGTGGCGGAGCAGGTCCGCGCCCACAAGACGGCGTTCCGCGCCTACCTGACCGACCTGGTGACGTCCGCGGGGCGGCCCGGACATCTCGCCGGTCCGCTCTTCCTGCTGGCGGAGGGAGCGATGGTGACGGCGGGCATCACGGGCACGACGCAGCCGGCCCGAGAGGCGAGAGAAGCGGCGAGCACTCTGCTCTCCGCCGGGTGAGACGCCCCTGGGGGCGCGAGGTCGTACCGATGTGCGGCTCCGCCGCGCGGGCGCGAAGGGCCACACCGCACCCTTGGCCGGGAGCGACGGCCGGCCAGGCAGCCGCACAGGCGAAATCCGGTTGCCCGCCGCCCCGAGGAACCCCCAGGATCCACCCCATGGAACCGCTCGTGGCCGGGCTGGTCGCCGGCTACGGCATCGCCGTACCCGTCGGCGCGGTCGGCACCTACCTCGTCTCGCTCACCGCCCGCACCACCCTGCGCACGGGAGCCGCCGCGGCGCTCGGCGTCGCCTCGGCCGACGGCCTGTACGCCCTCCTCGCCACCGCCGGCGGCTCCGCGCTCGCCGACACCCTGCGCCCGGCCGTGACCCCGCTGCGCTGGGCGTCGGTCCTGGTCCTGCTGGCCCTCGCGGTCCTCGGCGCGGCAGGCGCCCTGCGCCGCCACCGCGCCCGCGACCTGCGCACCCGCACGGACCCGCCCCCGCCCAGCGCCCACCGGGCGTATCTGGGCCTGCTCGGCGTCACCCTCCTCAACCCGACCACCGTCATCTACTTCGCCGCCCTCGTCCTGGGCACCGGCGCAAACGGCATCCAGGACAGCGGCGCCACGGCACAGACCGTGTTCGTGCTGGCCGCCTTCGCCGCCTCCGCCAGCTGGCAGCTGCTGCTCGCCGGCGGCGGCGCCCTGCTGGGCCGCGCCCTGACGGGTCATCGGGGCCGGCTGGTGACGGCCCTGGTGTCGAGCGCGGTGATGGCGGCCCTCGCGCTGCGTACCGCGGTGGGGTAGCCGGTGCCTGGCCGAGCGGGCCGGATCAGTCGGACGGCCCCTGGGACGTCTCGTCGGTGAAGGCGCGGGCCACGGCGAGGGTGTCCTCGTAGAGGTGGTGGCGGACCAGCAGGCCGTCCTCGACGGTCAGGTGCAGGGCGAATCTGGCGCGATACGGACGTCCCGTGGCCTTGGAGGTCTGCCGGATCTCGCCGAGGACCACGGCGTCGGCCCCGTCGACGAGGATCCGCTCCACACGGGTGGCGGACTCGTCGCCGACGTGGTGTTCGGCGAGGTCCCGGTAGTGGGCGGCGGCGTCGGCGCGGGTGGAGCGGTGCCGGACCCAGGGGGTGGCGGCCCGGCCGTGCTCGGGCTCGGGCCAGTTCAGGCGCCAGTCCACCCGTTCGGCGTACAGGTCGGCGATGCGGTCCGGGTCGCCCTGGCCGATGCGGCGCAGCAGTTCCTCGACGACGCCGCGGGTCGTCGGGCGGGGGGTGGCGGTCATGGACGTTCGTTCTCCTTCGGGAGTTCTCGCGGGCGGTTCGCGCGATGATCACGACTGTGCCCGAGAGGCGCGCCCCGGTGCGATCGGGCGGGGGGCAATCGCGCCGCGCTCCCCGGCCCCCGGTGGACCTGCCGGTGGCCGAAAGCCGCCAGGGCCGGCGGGGCGGCGGGTAGGGATGGCTCCGGTACCGGCCGCTTCGCGACGCGGTGCCGCATCACCCGTAGGCGACGACGGAAACGGAGTCCGTATGCCTCTTGAGGGCGAGTACGAACCGAGCCCGACCCGGTGGGTCCGCGAGCAGGTGGAGCTGTACGAGAGCTCCGGCGGCACCGAGGGGACCACGCTGGGCGACACCGGGCTGCCGGTGGTCATCATGACCACGCTGGGCGCACGCAGCGGCAGGATCCGCAAGACGCCGTTGATGCGGGTCGAGCACGAGGGCAGCTACGCGGCCGTGGCCTCGGCCGGCGGCGGCCCGAAGCACCCTGTCTGGTACCACAACCTCCTGGCCGATCCGCGGGTGGAACTGCGGGACGGCCCCGTCCGGCGGGACATGAAGGCACGGGAGGTCACCGGCGAGGAGCGGGCCGTGTGGTGGGAGCGGGCGGTCGCCGCCTACCCCCCGTACGCCGAGTACCAGGAGCGGACGGACCGGCGGATCCCCGTCTTCGTGCTCGAACCGGTCGAGGAAGCGCACTGATCACGCCGGATCCGAGGATTTCCGCGCCCGGCAGGCATGAATGACGCCGGGCCGGGCATCCGGGTGTCAGGCCCCGCCGCGTTCCCCCGTCGCGGCGGGGCTCTGCTCTGCCTCGCGCGCGGGCCGGTCGGTGACGTCGAGGAAGATCTGCTCGGCCTCGGGCACGGCCCGCGCGATCGAGCGCTTGATGCGCACGGCGACCTGCTCGACGCGTTCGCTGTCGATGCCGGGCACCAGATCGATCCGGGCCGCGACCAGCGTCGAGTCCAGCCCGATCTGCATGGTGAACAGCGCCTCCACGCTGTCGATCTCGGGCTGCGCCTCAAGGAGCGCCCGGATCCGGCCGCTCGCCTCCGGGTCGGCGGCCTGCCCGATCAGCCGGTCGCGGGCCTCGCGGCCCAGCCGGTAGGCGACCAGGACCAGCAGCGCGCCGATCGCCAGCGAGGCGGCGGCCTCCCACGCCGCCTGCCCGGTGGCCCGGTGCAGCGCCATGCCCGCGAAGGCGAGGGCCACGCCGATCACCGCTGTGCCGTCCTCGGCGACGACCGTGCGCAGGGCCGGGTCGCGCAGACCGTCGTGCCCGTCGTGGGCGCGCAGCTGGTACAGCGCCCGCAGCAGCGAGGCGCCCTCGGCGAGGAACGCCACAGCGAGGACGACCATGCCGGCGGCGTAGCCCGTGAAGTCCTCGCGCGCCGAGCCGGTCAGCGCCTCCAGGGCCTGGAAGAAGGAGAAGCAGCCGCCCATCACGAAGATCCCGACGGCCGCGAGCAGTGCCCAGAAGAAGCGTTCCTTGCCGTAGCCGAAGGGGTGGCGGCGGTCGGCGGGGCGGCGGCTGCGGCGCAGCGCGGTGAGCAGGAAGACCTCGTTGAGGCTGTCGGCGACGGAGTGCGCCGCCTCCGACAGCAGGGCGGGTGACCCGGCGACGAGTCCTCCGACCACCTTCGCGGCCGCGATCACCAGGTTCGCGCCGAGGGCCACCAGCACGGTGACGCGGGTCCTTCGGTCCGACCTCCGGTCGGTCCGGCGTTCGGTCCTGCCACCGTTCTTGCCCTCGGTCCCGCGCTCGGTCCTGCCATCGGTCCTGTGGTCTGCCTTCCGGGGTGTCGACGCATCACTCACCCACGTCGACTCCCCCGCCGGTCACGGATCACACCGTTCCGGGCGGCGAAACGGGGTACCCGTACGGCAGCAGCCGTGTGGTGGGGAGGATGGCGTGGCATGACCGACAGCGGCGAGGGCAACAGCGCCTACGGCCGGAGGAGCTTCAGGCGGTCCAAGAGTCGTTTCACGGACCGGATCACCGCGGACGGCCGGGACGGCTGGCCGGTGGAGGCCGGCCGCTACCGGCTGGTGGTGAGCCGCGCCTGCCCCTGGGCGAGCCGGGCGGTGATCTCCCGGCGGCTGCTGGGTCTGGAGGACGCGCTGTCGCTGGCGATCGCGGATCCGATCCAGGACGACCGCAGCTGGCGCTTCACGCTGGACCCGGACGGCCGCGATCCGGTCCTCGGCATCCGCTTCCTGAGCGAGGCGTACGACCGGCGGGAGAAGGGCCATCCGGACGGGGTGAGCGTGCCGGCGATCGTGGACGTGCCCAGCGGTGTGCTGGTCACCAACGACTACGGGCGCATCACCCTCGACCTCGCCACCGAGTGGACGGCCCTGCACCGCGAGGGCGCGCCGGACCTGTACCCCGAGCGGCTGCGGGACGAGATCGACGAGGTGATGGCGGCCGTGTACACGGACGTCAACAACGGGGTGTACCAGGCGGGGTTCGCCACCGGGCAGGCGGAGTACGAGGCCGCCTGCGCGGGGGTGTTCCGGCGGCTCGAGTGGCTGTCCTCGCGGCTGGAGCGGCGGCGCTATCTGGTCGGCGACACGCTCACCGAGGCGGACATCCGGCTGTTCACCACGCTGGTCCGCTTCGACGCGGTGTACCACGGCCACTTCAAGTGCAACCGCTGGAAGGTGGCGGAGGATCCGGTGCTGTGGGCGTACGCCCGCGATCTGTTCCAGACGCCGGGGTTCGGGGACACCGTGGACTTCGACCACATCAAACGGCACTACTACCAGGTGCACACCGGCATCAACCCGACCCGGCTGGTGCCGCTCGGGCCGGATCTGTCCGGCTGGCTCACCCCACATCACCGGGAGCAGCTGGGCGGGCGGCCCTTCGGCGACGGTACGCCGCCGGGGCCGGTGCGGCGGGACGAGGAGGTCCCGGCCGCGGGCCGGCCCTGACGTCGTACGTGTCCGTCACCACCGTGCGTATCCGGAAAGGAGCCCTCGTGGCCAGGAAGAAGAAGAAAGCCAAGCTCCCGATCGCCTACAAGCCGCTCGGCTTCGTCCTCGGCTATGCCGGCGGAACGCTGTCCGGGCTCGCCTTCCGCCGGACCTGGCGGGCGCTGCGGCACGAGGACGACGCCCCCGACCCGCTCGACCGCGACCGGGGCTGGGGCGAGATCCTCCTGGCCGCCGCCCTCCAGGGCGCCATCTTCGCCGCGGTCCGCAGCGTGGTGGACCGCAGCGGGGCCAAGGCCGTCGAACGCCGGACGGGCATCTGGCCGGGCGACGAGAAGAAGGGCCGGGCCTGACCGAGTTCGACCGAGGCCGACCGCCGAGCAGGCGGTCGGCCTTTTTCATGGGGAGGACGAGAGGCGGGGGCGTCAGGAGCCCGGCGCGACAGGCCCTAGCCCTGTTTGGGGGCGGTCGGGGGGCGGCGGCGCAGGACGAAGGAGTGGCCGGCGGGGTCGGCGTAGGCGCGTTCCTCGTGGGGGCCGCTGGTGTCGGTGGGGCGGCCGCCGAGGGAGACGATGCGGCGTTCGGCGGCGTCGAGGTCGTCGGCCTCCAGTTCGAGGTGCACCTGGAGGGAGTTCTCGGGGCGTGGCCAGCTCGGCGGGGTGGCGTTGACATCGCGGCGGAAGGCCAGCAGGGTGCCGGCGGCGCTGCGGACCTCCACCCGGTTGGCGGTCGAGTGGACCTCGTCGGCCCCCAGCAACTCCTTGTAGAACTCGGCGAGTTTCTCCGGCTCGGCACAGTCGAGCACGACCACGCACGCGGTCACCAGTGTCATGTCTCCTCCGTGGGGTCCGGGGCGCGGTGACGCCCCTCGTCCCGGATCCCCCGGAGCCGCCGTTTCAGTCGGTCACGAGCCAGGTACCGCCCGCCATCAGCTCCCGCCCGCCGCCCTCGCCGGTCTCCCGCCACGCCTGGATCTGCACGGGGCGGATACGGAAGTACAGGTAGGGCGTGGACAGTTCGCGCGGATCGACGCCCGTCCTCGCGGCGAACGCGTCCGCCTCGTCCTGGGGAAGGTCGGCCGGGAGCACGGCGTCGGCGACCCCCTCCACCAGCACGACGTCCCGTGGTCCGCCGATCCCGACGCGGGCGCGCCCGTTCGCGGCGAGGTCCCGGCCGGTACGGGACCCGGCGGGTGTGGCGATCAGCAGCGAGGTGCCGTCCCACACGGAGGGCAGCGGTACGAGATAGGGTGCGCCCGGCTCCTCCCCCGCCGTGGCGACCCACGCGTCGACGGCCTCCTCCAGCCGCCGCAGCACGTCCTGCAACCGCGGCTCGGTGGGCCCTAGGGACTCCGGGTTGCTCATGGAAAGCCCTCCTGGTGTGGGGATGGCCGGAGACCTCCAGTGTGACCTCCCCTCCCCCTCCGTACCGGGATCACCGGGCCGGTTCCCCGGGCGAGCGCCGCGGAGCGCGGGGCCGCGCACCGGAACCCCGCCCCCTCGGCGTCCGGCGCGAACCGTGGATGAACGCCTGTGGACGACCTCCCCCACAAATCAACGACATATGTCAATCGAACATGCTGCAATTCATGCGTTCGAGGGTAACTTGCCTGTCAGGAAACGGAATTGGGCCCGTCCGGTTGGAGGCGACGTCGTCGTGCAGCAGGATCCCGTGCCGCTGAGCCGGCATCTCCGCGTCCGTACGGACCGGGGCTACACGGTCCTGGAGTTCCGCGGTGAGATCGACATCGCCGCGGCGGCGGAGATCCTGCCGCACCTGGACGCCGTCACCGCCCGGCGCGGCGCGCGGGTCGTGCTGGACCTGGGCGGTGTGGAGTTCTTCGACTGCTCCGGGCTGCGCCTGCTCACCCGTGCCAGACTCCGCGTGCTGCGCGGGGGCGGGCGGCTGCACCTGGTGTGCACCCACCCGCTGATCCTGCGCGTCCTGCGGGTGACCGGCGTGAGCCGTCTGCTGCCCCCGCAGCCGACGCTGGACGTCGCCCTGGAGCAGCCCGAGAGCACGTACGGCTCCTTATGACACGTACGGCTCCTTTATGACACGCACGGCTCCGTGTGACCTGAGCGGACCCGAGCCGACCCCGCTCCGCTAGTCCAGGATCCTCGTGACCTGACCGGCGCCCACCGTCCGGCCGCCCTCGCGGATCGCGAACTTCAGGCCCTCCTCCATGGCGACCGGCTGGATCAGCTCGACGAGCATGCCGGTGTTGTCGCCCGGCATCACCATCTCGGTGCCCTCGGGCAGGGTCACCACCCCGGTGACGTCGGTGGTACGGAAGTAGAACTGGGGGCGGTAGTTCTGGAAGAACGGCGTGTGCCGGCCGCCCTCGTCCTTGGACAGGATGTACGCCTGCGCCTCGAACCGCTTGTGCGGGGTGACCGATCCCGGCCGGATCACCACCTGCCCTCGCTCGACCTCCTCCCGCTTGACCCCGCGCAGCAGCAGCCCGACGTTCTCCCCCGCCCGGCCCTCGTCCAGCAGCTTGCGGAACATCTCGATGCCGGTGACGGTCGACTTCGTCCTGCGCTCGCGGATGCCGATGATCTCGACCTCGCTGTGGACGCGCAGCACCCCGCGCTCGATCCGGCCGGTGACGACGGTGCCGCGGCCGGTGATGGTGAAGACGTCCTCGATCGGCATCAGGAACGGCCGGTCGACGTCCCGCGCCGGCTCCGGCACGAACGCGTCGACGGCGTCCATGAGCCGCAGCACCGAGTGCCCCCACTCCGGGTCCCCCTCCAGCGCCTTGAGCGCGGAGACCCGCACCACCGGCACGTCGTCGCCGGGAAAGTCGTACTCGGTGAGCAGTTCGCGCACCTCCAGCTCGACCAGCTCCAGGATCTCCTCGTCGTCCACCATGTCCGCCTTGTTCAGGGCGACCACGATGGACGGCACCCCGACCTGCCGGGCCAGCAGCACATGCTCCTTGGTCTGCGGCATCGGCCCGTCCGTGCCCGCGACGACCAGGATCGCCCCGTCCATCTGGGCCGCCCCGGTGATCATGTTCTTGATGTAGTCGGCGTGCCCCGGGCAGTCGACGTGCGCGTAGTGCCGGCGTTCCGTCTGGTACTCCACGTGCGCGATCGAGATCGTGATGCCGCGCTGCCGCTCCTCCGGCGCCTTGTCGATCTGATCGAACGGCGTGAAGGGATTGAGGTCGGGGAACCGGTCGTGCAGCACCTTCGTGATGGCCGCCGTCAGGGTCGTCTTGCCGTGGTCGATGTGGCCGATGGTGCCGATGTTGACGTGCGGTTTGGTGCGCTCGAACTTCGCCTTCGCCACTACGGGCCTCCTGGTCACCTCGCTGCTGCCGAGCCGTGCGCCCTCCTGAGTCATGTGTAGGCGCTGCGCCCGCACTCGAACAGGGCGCTCGCGCCCGTACGCCCCCAACCGGCCTGTCTGGGACGGCCGATGACGGGCATTCGGACAGCACGGAGGAAGGAGACCCCCGTGACGACGACCCGTGGAACCAGAGCCCGGCACCCCCGGCTGCCCCGCTGGGCCTGGGCGGCCGGCAGTGTGCTGCTGGTGCTCGCCCTGCTGGCCGCCGGGCTCGCGCTGAGCGCGCTGCCGGGGCTGAAGGACGTCTTCGGCACCGAGACCCGCGACCGGACCGGCCCGCCGCTGCTCGAATCGATCCAGGACATCAGCCGCTACGAGGCCGCGTCCGGCGCCTTCCAGGTGGTGGTGGACCTGGAGAAGGACGCGAAGTACCTGCCGGACGCCGTCCGCGGCACCCGCACCCTGTACGTCGGCGCGGGCACCGTCGACGCCTATGTCGACCTCGGCGAGGTCGGCGCGGACGACGTCCGGGTGGACGCCGAGCGCACCACGGCCACGCTGCGGCTGCCCCGCGCCCGGCTCGGCAGGCCCGCCCTCGACCCCGACCGCTCCTACGCCGTCTCCAAGCAGCGCGGTCTGCTGGACCGGCTCGGCGACCTGTTCTCCGACAACCCGAACGGCGAACAGGCCGTGCAGCAGCTCGCGGTGCGGCACATCGCGGACGCGGCGAAGGAGAGCGGGCTGACCGAGCGCGCCGAGCGCAACACCACCGGCATGCTGCGCGGCCTGCTGCACTCCCTCGGCTTCACCCGGGTGCGGGTGACCTACGGCGACTGACGGCGCCGCGGCCGAACCGCGACCCCGGCGCCGGAGTTGCGGCGACGGCGGGACACCGCGCCCGGCATGCGCCCGCCGACGCGGGGTAACCGGGGTGTCACCCACGGAAGTTGACGGCTGGAGGACCGAATGCGGCGCGCTTTTCCGCTCGTACGCCCGCGACGGCGCCCTCGTCCGGCGACGGCCCGGAGCGAGGTGCGATCGCGTCACCGCAACGCATCACGGTGGTGGCGGCCCCGCTCCGCGGCACCCGAGGCGGAGGGGCGGCCGCGTCCCCGCGGTGTGCTGCCGCGTCGGCGCCCGCGCTCCGCGGCGCCCGGGACCGAGGTGCGGCCGCTGCCGCTTCCCGTGCGGCTGCTCGCGATGGCGGCCGCGTTCGTGTGCATGGTGGCCTTCTCGGTCGTGCTGGCCCGGCTCACCCTGGAGCCGTCCCCGGCCTCGGAGGCGCTGACCCACAGCAATCTGCACCCCGGCCGTTCGCTGCGCGCCTACCTGAACGGGCCCGACCCCCTGGACGCCGTCCGCCAGATCGGCGGGAACCTGCTGCTGGGCGTCCCCTTCGGCGTCCTCGTGCCGGTGCTCGCCCCGCACGCCCGCGGCCTGCTCCGCGTCCTGCTGCTCACCGCCACGGTCATGCTGCTGGTCGAGATGGCGCAGGGCGCCCTGGTCACCGGGCGCGCCTTCGACATCGACGACGTGCTGCTGAACACCGCAGGCGCCCTCGTCGGCCACCGCCTGCTCGGCCGTCGCCTGGGCCGCGCGGTGCACGCGCGCCGGCACGCGGTCTAGCGGTGGCGGGGTGTCCAGGTGAATTTGTCGCCGCCGACCCAGCGGACCACTTCCGGGTCGTCCAGGTCGTGCACCGTGATGCCGAAGGCGGCGGCCGTCTCCAGCACGTCGGTGATGGTCCGGGCCTCACCGACGACCTCTCCGTCGATCTCCATGATCCGGAAGGGCGGCGTACCCGGCTGGACGCCGAGCACCATGATCCTCGGATGGGAGATGTGCGGGCTCGCGATTTCGGTCATGTCTTAGAGAGTAGAGCGGATCCGGCCACGGTGACCGGTCCGGTTCATCCGGTTCGTCCCTCCAGCAGCTCCAGCACCGCCGCCTCGATGCCACCCTGGGTGGCCGGACGGCCGAAGGCGCCGTGCTCCCCGAGCCGGGACAGGGCGGGCGCGATGGTGCGACCCTCCTCGAACCGTTCGAAGACCAGCGGGTCGATGTAGGAGGAGCGGCACACGGCCGGGGTGTTGCCCAGGTAGTGGCTGACCTCCCGCACGGCCCGCGCGATCTGCCGGCGGCGTGCGGTGGCGCTGTCGCGGGCGTCCTCGGTGGTCACGGCGAGGGCGACGGCCGCCAGGACGGTGGCGTGCCAGGTCCGGAAGTCCTTGGCGGTGATCTCGGTCCCGGCCAGCCGCCGCAGGGCCTCGTTCAGGTCCTCGCCGCGCAGATCGTGCCAGCGGCGGCGCTCCCAGTAGACCAGCAGCCGCTCCCCGCCGCGCCGGCGCCGCAGCAGGGCGCGGACGACCGCGCAGACCTGCTCGTCGACGAGCGCGCGGACCATCTCGGTGCCGCCCTTGGCCGGATAGCGGAACGCGATCTCCTCACGGCCGCAGGTGACGTGCTCGCGCAGCATCGTGGTCAGACCGTAGGTCTCGTTACGGCGGGTGTGGCGGTCGCTGCCGATCCGGAAGAAGCCGAGGTCCAGCAGGCGTACCGCGCACGCGGTGACCCGGGTGCGGCTCAGCCCCCGGTCGGCGAGCCCGTCGGCGACCCGGACGCGCAGCTCGGGCAGGGCGCGGGCGACCTCCCGGACGTGCTCGTGCTTGGCCTTCTCCTGCCGGGCGCGGAACTCCTCGTGGTACAGGTACTGCCGCCGCCCGGCGTCGTCGGTGCCCACGGCCTGGAGGTGGCCGTCGGGCAGCGGGCAGATCCACACGTCCCGCCAGGCGGGCGGGATGACCAGCGCGCGGATCCGGGCGAGCTGCGCGGGGTCGGTGAGCGGCCGGCCGTCGGTGTCCCGGTAGCGGAAGCCGCGTCCGCAGCGCACGCGCGAGAAGCCCGGCCGGTCGCAGGACACAGTACGCAGTCTCACGGCCTCAGGGAGTACCCGCGCCCCCGGACCGCAAACGGGTGCGGGCCGCCGGGGCTCGGGCAACCCTGGAGGAGGAGGTGGCCATGGACCCCGTACAGGCACTGGAACGGATCGCGTTCCTGCTGGAGCGCTCCCTCGCGCCGTCGTACCGCGTACGCGCCTTTCGTACGGCGGCCCGGACGCTGGACGCGCTGGGTCCGCAGGAGGTGCGGCGGCGGGCGGACGCCGGGACGCTGGAGGCGCTGAAGGGGGTCGGCCCGAAGACGGCGCAGGTGGTGCGGGAGGCGCTGGCGGGGCAGGTGCCCGGCTATCTGGAGAAGCTGGAGGGCGAGGCCGCCGACGCCGCGGTGGCGGCCGACCGGCCCGGCGCGGCGCTGCGGGCGCTGCTGCGCGGCGACTGCCATCTGCACTCCGACTGGTCGGACGGCGGCAGCCCGATCGAGGAGATGGGCCGGGCGGCCGCCGCGCTCGGCCACGAGTGGGCCGCCCTCACCGACCACTCCCCCCGGCTGACGGTGGCCCGCGGACTGTCCGCCGAGCGGCTGCGCGAGCAGCTGGACGTGGTGGCCGGCCTCAACCGCACCTGGGCGCCGTTCCGCCTGCTCACCGGCATCGAGTGCGACATCCTGGAGGACGGCACGCTGGACCAGGACCCGGAGCTGCTGGACCGGCTGGACGTGGTGGTCGTCTCGGTGCACTCCAAGCTGCGCATGGACGCCCGCGCGATGACCCGCCGGATGGTGCGGGCCGTACGCGATCCGCACGCCGACATCCTCGGGCACTGCACCGGGCGGCTGGTCACCGGCCGGGGGCGGCCGGAGTCGCAGTTCGACGCGGACGAGGTGTTCGCCGCGTGCGCCGAGTCCGGCACCGCCGTGGAGATCAACAGCCGGCCGGAGCGGCTGGACCCGCCGCGGCGGCTGCTGCGGCAGGCGGTCGACTCGGGTGTGCTCTTCTCGATCGACACCGACGCGCACGCGCCGGGCCAGCTGGACTGGCAGATCCTCGGGTGCGCGCGGGCGGAGGAGTGCGGGGTGCCCGCCGAGCGGGTGGTCACCACATGGCCGGTGGAGCGGCTGCTGGAGTGGACGCACGGAGGGTGACCCGGATCACCATGAAGCCGGACATACGGCGGAACACCGACGGACGGTTGCACGTTGAACAGAACGTGGGCGCACGCACCCACCCCCAGCCGCCCCGGTCGTGATTCCCCCGTCACGGCCGGGGCTCCCCCTTCTCCCTGGGCTACTCCTCAGGGTCGCCCGCGGCCGCGGGGTCGATGTCCTCGCCGACGGTGTACACGTCCTTGATCTTCACCTCGGACACGCCCCGGCCCTCCGGGAAGACCCGCCGCCAGTCGCCGACGACGTGCAGCTCGTCGGTGCCCATCGCGCGGACGACCAGCAGGCCCTCCTCGTGCCCCTTGTACGCCTTCATCCAGAGGTTGGCGAACGCCTGGGAGCGGATGATGTGCATCCAGTCCGGGCGGTACAGCTCCCGGTTGTAGTTCGACTCGCCCATGGTCGAGACGAACTTGGAGTACATCGCCTTCACATACTCCAGCGTCACCTCGTCGCCCTCGGCGATGGCCCGGTCGCGGGCGTCCTTGAGGGCGACACGGAACTTCTCCAGCAGGCTCTCGGTGGCGCCCGAGGTGAACGACTCGTGGATCTGCGGCGGGTCGCACAGCCCGTACTTCGGTCCCGACAGCCTCAGCAGCAGCCGCAGCGTGGGCTCGGTGACCCACAGGGGGCCGGGCTCGTCGCGGTTGCCGATGGGGTTGGGCAGCTCGTCGCCGTGCTCCCAGGCGGGCGGGGTGATCAGGTGGACGCCGGAGCGGCGGCGGTCGTGGTCGAAGCCGGTGGAGTGCTCCAGCTGGCCGATCGGCAGATGCGTCTTGAGTGCCGAGAGGTAGGCGCCGTTGATGTCGAGCGCGGTCACCTCGTGCGCGCCCGGCGGCAGGGCGGGGCGGGCCCACTTGGGGCGGGCCTCCCAGATCTGGTCCGCGCCGCGGGCGGTCTGCTTGCGCAGGATGTCCGGGATCCAGGGGTGCGCCACGATGTCGTAGCGGCCCCCCTTGCGGGTCTCGTCCAGCAGCTCCATCGCGTCCGGGATCGCCCGCTTGACCAGGGCCGCGGTGGCCGCCTCCAGATCGCCGCCGTGCTTGTCCAGGGCCGCGGCGACCTTCTCGCCGATCAGGTCGGGCGCGTCGGAGGCGGCGGTGCGCAGTCGGCGGCCCACGGGGACGAGACGGACGGATCCGGACTGGGGCCGCGCCGTCGCGGGGTCCTTGCGGGGGGCGGGCGCCGGCCGGGCGGAGGGGGCCGGGGAGGCGGAGCGGGCCTCGGAGCCCGAGGGGGACGGGGAGGCCGACGAGGACGGGGAGGGCGACGGCGACGACGGCGGGGAGGGCGTGCCGCAGTCGGCCGGGTCCAGGTGCTGCGGGAAACCGGCGACCTGATGACGGGCGGGGGCGCCGCACAGCACGCAGGGGCGGGGTTCCGTGAGGGCCTCGACGTCGTCGGGACCGGCGGCGTCCGGGCCGGGGTCGTCGGCGGACTCGTCCGGCTGCTCGCGCTCCCGCTGCTCCCCCTCGACGGGCTCCTGGACCGTCGCCTCCCGCTCCGCCAGCTTCGTACGGGCGCCGTCCAGGAAGTAGGCGTACTTCTCGCGCGTCTCGCCGCTCGGGTCGCGGCCCGTCTCCCAGCCCGCGACCGTGGACGGGCTGACGCCGAGGGCCTGGGCGACCTGGGCACGGGAGAGGTTCAGGCCCTCCCGCAGCAGGCGCCGCTCCTCGGCCGGGGGCAGCGGGGCTTCCTGGCGGACGCCGGCCAGCAGGGCGTCGATGGCGTCGAAGCCGGTCATCGGGCCACCGCCCGCGGTTCGTGCTGCGGGCGCACCGGCGCGGCCACCGACGGATGCACCCGTTCTCCCAAGTTCCGTGCCACGTCACGCACCCTACCGACTTCCGCGTTCGGCCCGCCCCCACCGGGTACTCGGGCAGCCACCGTCCGGCGAACGGCCGAGAGGAGCCGACAGTGAGCAGCACAGCGGGCAGCAGGATCGTGGTGACCGGGGCCACCGGGAACGTGGGCACGAGCGTGGTGCGCCTGCTCGCGGAGGACCCACGGGTGGAGTCGGTACGGGGGCTGGCCCGGCGGCTGCCGGAGTGGACGCCCGCGAAGACCGAGTGGTCGGCGGTCGATCTGGCCGACGAGCGGACCGATCTCGCGCGGGAGTTCGAGGGCGCCTCCGCGGTGGTGCATCTGGCGTGGGCGTTCCAGCCGACGCACGATCCGACGGTGACCTGGTCGACGAACGTGCTGGGTTCCATCCGGGTGTTCGAGGCGGCCGCGGCCGCGGGCGTGCCGGCGCTGGTGCACGCCTCGTCGGTCGGCGCGTACTCGCCGGGGCCGAAGGACCGCCCGGTGGACGAGTCGTGGCCCACGCACGGCTGGCCGGACGCCGCGTACTGCCGGGAGAAGGCATATCTGGAGCGGACCCTGGACGCCTTCGAGCGGGAGCACACCGAGATGCGGGTGGTGCGGATGCGGCCGGCGTTCCTGTTCAAGCGGGAGTCGGCGAGCGAGCAGCGGCGCATCTTCGGCGGGCGGTTCCTGCCGGGTCCGCTGGCCCGTCCCGACCTGCTGCCGTTCCTGCCGGACGTCCCCGGACTGCGGGTGCAGGCGCTGCACACCGACGACGCGGCCGAGGCGTACCGGCTCGCGGTCCACGCGGAGGTGCGCGGGGCGTTCAACCTGGCCGCCGATCCGCCCCTCGACGCGGCGCTGCTCGGCGAGATGCTCGGCGCCCGCCCGTTCCGCCTCTCCCGCTCGGCCGCCCGCTCCGCCATCGCCGCCGCCTGGGGCGTCCGCCTGCTCCCCGCGTCCCCGCACCTCTTCGACGCGGTGCTCCGGCTGCCCCTGATGGACAGCACGCGGGCCCGCACGGAACTGGGCTGGGAGCCGAGGCACACGGCGACGGAGGCGGTGGAGGAACTGCTGGAGGGACTGCGCCAGGGCGCTGGCGCGCAGACGGTTCCGATGCGGGGGCGGAAGGTGGGGTGAGGGGGCATTGACGACGGAGGGGACGAAAGCGGGGACGAAGGCGGGGTGCTTCCCCGCCTCCCTCACGCCGAAGGCTCGTCCCTGTGCCGAACCGCTCGTCCCGCTCGTCCTACGCCGAAGGCTCGTCCGGCACCGGCTGCTCCGGATGCGTGCCCGACGCGTGCGGCGCGCCCCGCCGCCCGGTGCCCGCCTCGTCCGTGTCGGGGACGTCGGGCGCCGCGTCGTCGGCCGTGTCCTCGGAGAGCTCGGGAGCCGCGTCCCAGCGGTCCTCGGTACCGGCACCCGCCTCCTGGTCCTGCATGTCACGCGGTACGGGCGTACCCTCGCGGTCCTGGTTCATGGCGCGCTCCTTTCCGCCCGGCATGCTGCGAGCCCCACGCGGGTACCGCGGCCGGCACCAGGCGAAACGCCGCTCACTGGGCGGCGCGCTCCTGGAGTGCCGTACGCCAGGCCGGAGCCGGTCCCGTGGGGACGGGTTCCCGGCGCCCGCCGCGGGCGAAGAAGTCGGCCAGCGGCAGGATCGCCGCGCCGACGGTCACCGCGTCGGGCCCGAGCCGGCCGAGGTCGACGGTGACCTTCTCGGCGGGGTGGCGCAGGGCGTAGGAGACGGCGTGACGGCGTACCGCGGGCAGGAAGTGCGGGCCGAGCTGGAGACCGGCCCAGCCGCCGATGAGGATGCGCTCGGGCTGGAAGAGGTTGATGAGGTCGGACAGCCCGGCGCCGAGGTACTCGGCGGTCTCCTCCAGGACGCCCACGGCGACCGGGTCGGGCTCGGTGCCCTCGGGCGGGTACGCGGCGGTGAGCATCGCGGTGAGCGCGGTCTCCTCGTCGGCACCCTCGGGCGGCCGCCCGCCCGCCTCGCGCCAGCGTTCGAGCAGCGACTCGGCACCGGCGTACGCCTCCAGACAGCCCAGCGCGCCGCAGCGGCAGCGGCGCCCCCGGACCCGTACCGTCAGGTGCCCCCACTCGACGGCACGGCCGTGCTCGACCTCGGGGGTGACGAGGCAGGCGCCGACGCCGGAGCCGAAGAGGACGACGACGGCGTTGCGGGCGCCGCGGCCGGCGCCGAACCACATCTCGGCCTGGCCGAGGGTGCGGGCGCCGTTGTCGATGAAGAAGGAGACGGTGTCCGGGAGCCGTGAGCCCTCGCGCAGCAGCGCCTCCAGGGGGACGGCGTCCCAGCCGATGGTCTGGCCGTGCACGACGGCGCCGTGGGGGGTGTGCTCGACGATGCCGGGGACGCCTATGCCGACGCCGAGGAGCCGGTCGGGGGCGATGCCGGTGGCGGCGAGGACCTCGTCGACGCCGTCGCGGATGTGGGCGGCGACGACGTCGGCGTCGTAGCGCTGGGGGGCGAGGGGGCGTTCGGTGCGGGCGAGTTCGGTGAGGGTGAGGTCGAACAGTTCCACGCGCACGCGGGTCTCGCCGACGTCGACGCCGATCATGTGGCCGCTGCCGGGGGCCACGCGCAGCAGGGTGCGCGGGCGGCCGCCGTCGGAGTCCACGCTGCCGGCCTCCTCGACGAGGCCGTCGGCGAGCAGGTCGGCGACCACATTGCTGACGGAGCCGGAGCTCAGGCCGGTGGCCGGGCCGAGCTCGAAGCGGCTGAGCGGTCCGTCGAAGTAGAGCCGTTGCAGTACGGCCGTGCGGTTGGCCCGCCGCAGATCCCGTACCGTACGCCCGTTCCGCCCCGCCATGTGGCTCCCTTCGCCCCCTGCCCGACCTGCAACATACCCTCGGGACCGGGCCCCACGCGACATCCGACAGCCCTTAATTCACGTACTGATCGAAGCGATCCCCTCCGGGGCCCCCTCCTCGCCCTCCCCCGCACCCGCCCCCTCGGGCGACCCGAAGCGGGCCAGCGTGTGCCACACCATCTTCAGATCCTGCAGCGCGTACCGCCCGCTGCGGGCCGCGTCCCCGATGATCCGCGGATCCACGACCCCGCCCTCGGCGATCCGCGCCCCGAGCTCGGCGTACTCGGCCCCGCGGTAGTGGGCGTGCCGGCGAAGGGCGGCGACGGTGATGCGGTAGCCGGGGTGCCACTCCACCGGGCAGGGCAGCAGCCGGGCCTCCGCCTCGACCTGCGTACCGCGATAGCTCGCGTCCAGCACCAGCGCCTCCACGTCCCGCGCCAGCTCGACACCGCCGTGCACATGGGCCTCGATGTAGTCGTTGAGGGCGTCCCGCTCGTCCGCCTCCGCGAGGGCCACCAGAGCCATCCGGCCGGCCACCCCGAAGTCCACGGGCTCGGCGGCGCTGTCGGGGTAGCAGAAGCTGGCGCGGGCGAGAACGGCCCCCTTCAGGCGGAAGTGCGAGGAGCCGAAGCGGGGTGCCGCGCCGACGCTGCGGCGGCGGACGTCGAGGGCGCCGTAGACCGGCCGTTCGGTCGCGGGAGCCGTGTCGTACGCCCCGCCGAAGATGCGGCTCTCCCAGCGCCACCGGTCACCCCCGCGGTGGGCTGTGAGGCCGCCGTTGCTGGTGCCGGTGACCCACTGCGAGTGGTAGGCGCCGTCGTGGGCCAGGGAGCGCAGGACGGAGAGGCCGGCCGACCGGCGGTCGGGGTGGAAGTTGAGGGTGATCCGCAGGTCCGGGTCGAGGGGCGGGCCCGAGGAGCGGGCCGTGACGTGGGTCAGTGCGGCCGTCGACCACGGTGTGGCGGTGGCGGTGAAATCCATTGGATCCCCTCCCCTGGGCTACCTATCCTAGGTCGGTCCCTAAAAGGTTTAGGTTTCTGGAAGGCTGCCCTCATGAGGTCACTCGGCGAACGCGACATCCGCAACTCTTTTGTGAACTGCTCCAAGGGCGAGGCGAAGCGGCTCGCGGTGCCTCGGGATCTTGAGGAGCAGCCGTGGGACGATCTCGACTTCCTCGGATGGCGGGACCCCGGGGCGCCGGACCGGAGTTATCTGGTGACCGAGCGGGACGGGCGGCTGGTGGGCGTCGCGCTGCGGTTCCCGTCGGCGCAGCGCGGGTTCCTGCACCGCAGCATGTGCTCGCTGTGTCTGACCGTGCACCCCGGCAACGGCGTGTCCCTGATGACGGCCCGCAAGGCGGGCACGGCGGGCCGCGAGGGCAACTCGGTGGGCCTGTACATGTGCACGGATCTCGCCTGCTCCCTCTACCTGCGCGGCAAGAAGGTCCCCGAGTCGGGCCCCCGCATCAAGGAGTCGCTGACCGTGGAGGAGCAGATCGCACGGGCCACCGGGAATCTCTCCGCATTCCTGGACAAGCTGTACACCTGAGACGTGTTCGACCCGCCCTCCGACGGGGAACAGCCCAAAGGATGCGCGTGGTACGTGAGTGGCCCGCGCCGCTCGTGCGCATGGCGAGGCGGCGCCGGGAACCTGTGGTGGTGCAAGCGCTGCGGTCCTCGGCCGCGGCGACGATCGCGTATGTCATCGCTCTGCGCCTGAGTCCCGACGACGCGCCGCCGCTCACCGCTCCCCTCACCGCGCTGCTGGTCGTCCAGGTCACCCTCTACGCCACCCTCACCAACGGCGTCCGCCGGGTGAACTCGGTGGTCGCGGGCGTCCTGGTGGCCATCGCGTTCAGTCTGCTGGTGGGCCTGACCTGGTGGAGCCTGGCGCTGCTGATCGTGGCCTCGCTGGCCGTGGGCCATCTGGTCAGAGTCGACGAGTACGTCCCCGAGGTCGCGATCAGCGCCATGCTGGTCCTCGGCGTGACCGCCGTCGGCGACTACGCCTGGGCGCGGGTGGTGGAGACGCTGATCGGCGCGGTCGTGGGCCTCGCCATCAACATCCTGCTGCCGCCGCCCGTGTGGGTCGGCGAGGCGGGCGAGTCCATCGAGGGGCTGGCCCGCCGGGTGCGCCAGCTGATGCTGCGCCTGGGCGAGGAGGCCGCGGGCCGGACACCGTTCGCGCGGGCGGCGGCCCGGCTGCACGAGGCGCGGCGCCTGGACCACGACATCGTCGGCGTGGACGCGGCCCTCCGGCAGGCCGAGGACAGCCTGCGGCTCAACCCGCGCGTGCGCGAGGGCCTGCTGTACCGGATCGTGCTGCGCACCGGCCTGGACACCCTGGAGATCGTCACCGTCGTCCTGCGCGTCCTCGCCCGCACCCTCACCGACCTCGCCAAGGAGCGCGAGCCGGAGCCGCTGTTCGAGGAGGAGACCGGTGCCGTCCTTGAACAGCTGCTCTCCGAGATCGCCGACGCGGTGGTCAGCTTCGCCGTCCTCGTCACCACCCACGTCAGCGAGAACGCCGAGTCCGCGGAGGCCCGGCTCACCGCCGAACTGCGCCAGGCGGCCACGACCCGCGACAAGCTGGCGGACCTGCTCCTGGCGGACGTACGCGACGATCCCGCGCAGTGGCAGCTGCGGGGCGCCGTGCTGACCGAGGTCAACCGCATCATCGACGAGATGGACACGGAGCACCGCTCCCGCCGCCTGCTGGAGGAACTGGACCGCTGCGGCCAGGAGCAGCGCGAACGCCTCCCCTGGCTGGCCTGGATCCGCGAACGCGTGGGCGCCCCGCTCCGCACCCGCGCCCGCTCCCGGTGAGCCGCCCCCGCTTTGCCCTCGGGCCGCGGTCGCGCCAAGGTGGGGGGCTGTGAGCTGGCGACCGGTGAGTCGGGAGGGTCGGGGTATGGCGGGTGGCGGGTGGAGCAGGCGGCGGGTTCTGGGGGCGGGGGCGCTGCTGCCGGTGGTCGGCTGCGGCACGTCCGCGCCTCCGGCGGGCGGCCCTGAGACCTCCTCCTCCGCGTCGCACAGGCCCTCGGTCTCCCCCGCTCCCACCCCGCGACCGGCCGGGCCGCGGCCTCTCTGTCTCGGTACCTACACCTCCGCCGAGGGGGGCGGGCGGGGGATCGGGCTGGCCTCCTACGACCCGGAGAGCGGGCGGGTCAGCGGGGGCGGGCTGCTCGCGGCGGTCGAGGATCCGTCGTATCTCGCGGTGCACCCGGACGGGCGGACGCTGTACGCGGTGAGCGAGCGCGAGGACGGGGCCGTGACGGCGGTGCGGCCGGCCGATCGCCGGGTGCTGGGGCGGCGGCCCAGCGGTGGGGCGGCGCCGTGCCATGTGTCGGTGCATCCGAGCGGGCGGTGGCTGCTGACCGCGCACTACGGGTCCGGAAGCGTGGCCGTGCATCCGATCGACGGCTCGGGGGCGCTCGGCGAGCGCACCGACGTCGTCACGCACACGCGGCCGGCGCCCGGGCAGGGGCAGGAGGGGCCGCACGCGCACCAGTTCGTCACCGGGCCCGACCCGGAGACGGTCCTCGCGGTGGACCTCGGGACGGACACCGTCTACAGCTACCGCCTCGACCTGCGCCGGGGCACCCTGGAGGAGGTCGGGCAGGAGCGCGTCCGGGCGGGGGCGGGGCCGCGGCACCTCACCTTCCATCCGGGGGGCCGGTACGCGTATCTGGCCAACGAGCTGGACAACACGGTGAGCGTGTGCGCGTACGACCGTGACAGCGGGCGGCTGACGGCCGGGGAGCCGCAGCCGACGGGGACGGGGGCCGGCGAGAACTATCCGGCGCAGCTCGTGGTCACCGGGGACGGGGCGTTCGCCTATCTCGCCAACCGGGGGCACAACAGCATCACGCGGTACGCGGTGGAGGAGGCCGGCGCGCGGCTGAGGCTGCTGGACACCGTGCCGGTCGGCGGGGACTTCCCGCGGCACATCGCGCTGTCGCCGGACGGGCGGCTGTTGTTCGCGGCGAATCAGCGGTCGGGCACGGTGAGCGTCTTCCGGGTGGACGCCGGGAGCGGTGAACTGCGGCTCGCGGGGCCGCCGTTCGCGTCACCGGCCGCGGTCTGCGCGCTGCCGCTGTAGGGCCGGGGGAAGCCGGGCCCGCGTCACCGGTCGCGGTCTGCGCGGTGCCGTTGCAGTGCGCGGGGGCAGGCGGCGGAGGCGGCCTGGGCGAGCAGGACGTGCATGCGCTCGGTGAGCTGGGCGACCGTGTCGGCGGGGGCGTGGAAGGGCAGGCGTACGTCGCCGTGGGCGCGGGCGCGTTCGATGCGCAGGGTGAGGCCGTGGCGGTCGACGGCGAGCGGGCGGACGCGGACGGCGCCGTGCAGGCTGTCGGGTTCGACGAGGCGGGTGAGGCGCTCGACGGCGTCGGGGTGGGCGTCGGCGAGGTGGGTCAGCAGATGCGCCTCGGCGCCGGCCAGCGGGTCGGGTGCGGCGGCGGTGAAGTCGGCGAGGCCGACGAGTTCGGCACCGGAGGGCCGGCGCAGCACCACGCGGGTGGGGCGCAGCGCGAGACCGCCGTCCTCGGGGGCGAACCAGCCGGCGATCCACAGGCGGGCGCGGATCCGGTTGCGTACGGGGACGGGGGCGACGTCGGCGAACTCCAGGACCGCGGACGGCTCACCGCGCGGCGCGCAGATCGCGGCGGCCAGCAGTGCGCTGTCCTCGGGTGCCCGCAGCAGCACCCGGCCGTCCTCGGTGACGGTGTGCGCGCCGACCAGCTCCTCCCGGCCGCCGTCCGCGGTCACCGCGCACGACCAGGCCGTGGCGAGCACCGATCGCGCCCGCTCCGCCGCGCCGGGCACGGCCGTCCAGGTGTCACCCATACGTCGTCCTCCTCATTAGGTAAGGCTCACCTAACCTATCGGAGATCACGCCGGTCGCCAAGCACGTCCGGCGCGGGGGTCGCCCGTCGCAGGCCCTCGCGCATGAAGGCGCATCCCGAGGTGCGGGCCGCTGCCCCTCAGCCGTTCACCACGCCCAGCAGCGCCCGTGCGCACAGGTCCCTGACCTGATCGCGGGTCAGGTCCGGGCCGCGCAGCCACTCCAGGCACACGGCGGTGGTGAAGGCGAGCCACCCGCGGACGGCGAGAGGGAGGTCGGGGCGGGTGGCGAAGGCGGGGCCGAACTCGGGGTCGGCGGCGAGGGCGGCGAGGATCTGCTCTTCCTGGGCGGCCAGGGCACGCCGGTAGACACGGCGGACGGCCTGGTCGCCCGCGGCGTCGGCGCGGTGGAAGGCGCGGTAGCCGTGGGCGTGGGACTCCACGTACTCCAGATAGGTGTCGAGGCCGGCGGACAGCTGCTCGCGGACCGGGACACCCGGCACCGCCGCCGTCATCCGCAGCATGCGCTCGCTCTCGCGCTCGACGACCGCCGCGAAGAAGTCCCGTTTGGTCGGGAAGTAGTGGTAGAGGAGGCCGCGGGAGACGCCGGCGATCTCGGCGACCTGCTCGATCCAGACGTCGTCGTACGGGTTCTCCGAGAACAGCCGCGCCCCGACCGACAGCAGCTGCTCACGGCGCAGCTCGGTGCTGAGCCGGCGGCGTGTGCGCTCACCCTGGTTCGCGGCCATGCCCGCACTCTACTTGACGTGGGTTCAACAACGGCCCGAGACTGGCCGCACTGTTGAACCCGCGTACAACAGCGGTCGACGGGCCGCTGGATCAAGGGAGATCACGTCATGGCGGAGACGACACCGGACGGGCTGCCCCGGGGATTCCGCAGCGCCGAGCAGGGCTGGCCGGAGCTGCACCGCATCCCGCACCCGCCGCGCCGCGTCCCTCTGCTGGGCGATGTGCTGGGCGTGAACCCACGCTCGCCGCTGCAGGACTCCATGCGGCTCGCGCCCGAACTGGGGCCGATCTTCCGGCGGCGGGCGTTCGGCCGGGAGTTCGTGTTCGTGTGGGGCGCGGAGCTGGTCGCCGAGCTCGCGGACGAGTCGCGGTTCGCCAAGCATGTCGGGCTCGGCATAGCCAATCTGCGGCCCGTGGCCGGGGACGGGCTCTTCACGGCGTACAACCACGAACCGAACTGGCAGCTGGCCCACGACGTGCTCGCGCCCGGTTTCAGCCGCGAGGCGATGGCCGGGTACCACCCGATGATGCTGGACGTGGCCGCGCGGCTCACCGCCCACTGGGACGCGGCGGAGGCCGCCGGACGGTCCGTGGACGTGCCCGGTGACATGACCAAGCTGACGCTGGAGACGATCGCCCGCACCGGCTTCGGCCATGACTTCGGCTCCTTCGAACGGGACCGGCCGCACCCCTTCGTCACCGCGATGGTGGGCACCCTCGGCTACGCGCAGCGGCTCAACACCGTGCCCTCGCCGTTCTTCCTGCGGCGGGCCGCGCGCCGCAACGCCGCCGACATCGGGTATCTGGAGCGCACGGTCGACGAGGTGGTACGCGCCCGGCGGGCGTCCGGCGGCAGCGGCGACGGGGACCTGCTGGACCTGATGCTCGACACCGCCCATCCGCGGACCGGCGAGCGGCTGTCCGCCGAGAACGTCCGGCGCCAGGTGATCACCTTCCTGGTCGCGGGCCACGAGACCACCTCGGGCGCGCTGTCCTTCGCCCTGCACTATCTGGCCCGCCACCCGGAGATCGCCGCCCGCGCCCGCGCCGAGGTGGACCGGGTGTGGGGCGACGCGCCGACGCCGGGGTACGAGCAGGTGGCCAAGCTGCGTCAGGTCCGCCGGGTCCTGGACGAGTCGCTCCGGCTGTGGCCCACGGCGCCCGCGTTCGCCCGCGAGGCCCGGCGGGACACGGTGCTGGCCGGGACGCATCCGATGCGGCGCGGGGCGTGGGCGCTGGTGCTGACGGGGTGTCTGCACCGTGACCCGGACGTGTGGGGGCCCGATCCCGAGCGGTTCGACCCGGACCGCTTCGACGCGGCCGCGGTGCGCTCCCGGCCGCCGCACACCTTCAAGCCGTTCGGCACGGGCGCACGGGCCTGCATCGGGCGGCAGTTCGCCCTGCACGAGGCCACGCTGGTGCTGGGGCTGCTGCTGCGCCGCTACGAGCTGCTGCCCGACCCGGACTACCGGCTGCGGGTCGCCGAGCGGCTCACCCTGATGCCGCAGGGTCTGCGGCTGGGGCTGCGCCGGCGGACCGCCCCGGCGGGCGAGGGCAGGCCCGCCGGGGCGCGAACCCACCGCTGAGACGCGGTTGCTGCGCGGGCGGCGCTCACTGCTCCGCGAGGGCGGAGAGGTCCAGGCGGTGCAGCCGCTCGGGGTCGGCCAGGATGTACATGCCGGTGATCCGGCCCTCGGCGACGGTGACGCCCATGAGCGACAGCACCTGACCGTCCACCACACTGGCCACGCCCACCATGTCGCCCAGCAGCACCAGGCGCCCGTACGGGGCGAACTGCCGGAAGGTCAGCGCCTGTTCGGCGACCGGACCGGCACCCCGGACCACCTTGGACGCGGCGGCCCCGCCGACCAGCGGACCGGAGTCCGCGCGCAGCACGACCTCCGGGTGGAGCAGCGAGACCAGGGCGGCGAGGTCGCCTCCGCGGGCGGCGGCCAGGAAGGCGTCCAGCACCTTGCGCTGCCGGCCCAGGTCGGCGTCGACGGGCGGGGTGGCCCCGCGCACCCGCCGCCGGGCCCGGCTGGCGAGCTGCCGGGTGGCGTCCGTGCTGCGCTCCACGATCGGCGCGATCTCGTCGAACGGCACCGCGAACATGTCGTGCAGCACGAACGCCAGCCGCTCCGCGGGCTCCAGGTTCTCCAGCACCACCAGCAGGGCGAGACCCACCGAGTCGGCCTGGAGCACCTCCTGCTCGGGGTCCACCACGGACAGCGGCCGCACGACGGGGTCGGGCACGAACGTGTCGTCCATCGGCTGCTCACGCCGTGCGGCGCGCGAGCGCAGCATGTCGAGACAGACCCGGCTGAGCACGGTGGTGAGCCAGCCGCCGAGGTTGCGTACGCCGCTGACATCGGCGCCGCGGTACTTCAGCCATGTCTCCTGCACGGCGTCGTCCACCTCGGCGAGGGAGCCGAGCATGCGGTAGGCGACGGCCCGCAGATGGTCGCGATGCGCCTCGAACGCCTGCGCCGTCACCGGCTGAACAGCTCGAAGGTCACGGCGGGCCTGCCGCCGAAGCGGGCGGCGGCGGCCTCGGCGTTGCCGGTGAGGAAGCCGCGCACGTACGTCTCCGGGTCCTCGGTCGTCAGGGCCTCGATGTAGCTGCGGTGTTCCAGCAGCGAGCGCACCGCCCGCTCCAGGCCGGCGGTCGCCTCCACTGCGTGGGTGGGGGTGCTGGAGCCGGCCACCGCGACCCAGCGCACGCCGTTCCAGGGCTCCAGGCCCTGCTCGGTCAGCTCCGGGAAGATCCAGCGGTTGCCGGCGTCGGCCGCCGCGTCCAGGGTGGCCCGGCCGACGGCCACGTGGTCGGGGGTGTTCCAGGCGACGCCGCCCCAGGTGTCGCGGTGGTTGAGGGTGATGACCAGTTCGGGGCGGTGGCGGCGGATCGCTGCCGCGATGTCACGGCGCAGGGCGGTGCCGTATGCGATGACGCCGTCCCGGTGATCCAGGAACTCCACCTCGGACACGCCGACGACCGCCGCGCTGGCCCGCTGCTCCTGTTCGCGCAGCGGGCCGCACTTGGCCGGTTCCAGGGTGTCGATGCCGGCCTCTCCGCGGGTGGCCAGGACGTAGACGACCTCGCGGCCGGCGTCCGTCCATTGGGCGATGGCCGCGGAGCAGCCGTATTCCAGGTCGTCGGGGTGGGCGACGACCGCGAGGGCGCGCTGCCAGTCGTCGGGCATCGGCTGGAGCTGGATGATCTCTGTCATGGGGTGCAGAGTAGCGCCGTAGGGGTAACTGCCTTCCTTTGACCGCGGGTTCGTGGTGGTTGCTCGCGCAGTTCCCCGCGGCCCCAGGGGGTTACACCTCGTCTCGGACAAGAGCCAGGAGTCGGTCCAGTACCTTCGGGCCGCCCGCCCTCACTCCGTCGTGCTCGAACTCGTCCGTCACCCAGGTGCGCAGGCCCCGGACGGCGCGAGCCGTCTCCAGGGAGTGGGCCGTGTCGACGTACATGTCGTCGTGGTAGATCGCGGCCGCCACCGGCACCTCGTTCGCGGCGAGGCGGGACGTGTCGTACAGCGGGGTCCAGTCGGTGCGGGTGGCGAGGAGGCCGGCGGTCTCGGCGAGGGGGCGCAGGGCCGGGTCGCAGTCGAACATCCAGGGGTGGATGCTCTCGCCGGTGAACAGCAGGGGGCCGTCGCCGGTGAGGGTCTTGGCGGCGTCGAACTGGGGGAACTGGGCGCGGACGCGTTCGGCGGACCAGGCGGTGGGGCGGGAGTCCTGGGCGTAGATGGCCTCGTGGACGAGGGCGTAGAGGGGGTGGCCCGCGTAGGAGAGGAGGCTCTGGACCTCTTCCTGGAAGGCGTCGGACAGGGCGGGGCCCTGCGGGGTGGGGACGAAGGCGTTCTCGAGCAGGAAGTGGAGGCGGTGGGTGCCGTCGCCGCTGCCGAGGAGGATGCCGAGGGACTGGAACGCCTCGACGGTGAGGCGGTAGCCGTTCGGGAGGGTCACCTCGTGGTGCAGAAGGTGCTCGGCGATGGCGCGGGCGCGGTCGACGTCCTGCGGGTAGCGGGCGTAGTGGGCGGCGACCTTGCGCTCGATGCGGGGGTAGGCGGCGCGGTAGACGTCGTCGGCGTGGGCGTGCAGGGAGGGCAGGCCGCCGGTGATGAGGGCGGCGGCCAGGCCCTCGGGGGCGGTGGAGAGGTAGGTGACCGTGCAGAAGCCGCCGAAGCTCTGGCCGAGGACGGTCCACGGGGCGCCGCCGGTGACCTGGGGCCGGATGGCCTCGCAGTCGCGGACGATGGAGTCGGCGCGGAAGCGGGTGAGGTAGTCGGCCTGCTCGGCCGGGCCGCCGCGCAGCGGGAGGGTCTGGCGGTTGGCGGGCGTGGAGTGGCCGGTGCCGCGCTGGTCCAGGAGGAGGACGCGGTACTCCTTCAGGGCGCGGCCGAGCCAGGCCGGCTTGCCGATGAAGCGGTTGGCGCCGAAGCCGGGGCCGCCCTGGAGGTAGACCAGCCATGGCAGGCCCTGGTGCGCCTTGTCGCTCGCGACGACCTCGCGGGCGTACAGCTCGATCGTCTCGCCCGCGGGGTCGTCGTGGTCGAGCGGCACGGTGAAGCGGCGGTCGGTGAGGACGACGCCGGGCTGGCGGTAGCTCTGGGTCAACGGTGCTCCCGGTGCGGTCGAGAGCCTGGATCGCAGGCTCCACGTGCAGGTCTGCTCCCAGTCCAACACAGGCACCGGCTGCTGCCGAACCCGGGGATCATGAACCGTTACTGAACCGCCGCTCAGCGCGCCGACAGGCTGGAGCGGCGTACCACCAGCTCCGGCTGGAGCACGACCCGGCGGTGTTCGTGGACCGTGTCGCCCTCCTCGGTCTCCTCCAGCAGCAGCTCGGCGGCGAGGGCGCCCATGGTGACGGCGGGCTGGCGTACGGAGGTCAGGGGCACCGCCGCGGCGGCCGCGAACTCGATGTCGTCGTAGCCGACGATCGCCAGGTCGCCGGGGATGTCGACGCCGGCCGCGTACATCGCCTGCAGGACACCGAGGGCGAGCAGGTCGTTGGCGCAGAACACGGCGGTGGGGCGGTCGGCCAGGCCGAGCAGCCGGGCGCCGGCGTCCCGGCCGGCGGCGACGTCGAGACGCTCGGTGGGCAGCTCGCGCAGGCACTCGGGGCCCAGGCCGGCCTCGGCGAGGGCGTTCAGGGCGCCGGTGCGGCGGTCGCGGACCTGGTTGAAGCCGGGCGGGCCGCTGACGTACGCGATGGAGCGGTGCCCGGCGTCGATCAGGTGCCGGACCGCGAGCGCGCCGCCCGCCACGTCGTCCACGGACACCGAGCACTCGCTGGCGCCCTCGGCCACCCGGTCGACCAGCACGAAGGGGATGCCGTGCCGGCGGAAGGAGGCGATGTTGCGGCCGGTGGCGTCGGCGGGCGTGAGCAGGACGCCGCGCACCCGCTGCTCGGCGAAGAGCGCCAGGTACTCGGCCTCCTCGCCGGCGCTCTCGGCGCTGTTGCAGACCATCACGCCGAGCCCGGCCTCGCGGGCGGCCCGCTCGGCGCCGCGCGCCACGTCCACGAAGAAGGGGTTGCCCATGTCGAGGACGAGCAGCCCCATGATGCGGCTGCGTCCCGCCCGCAGCTGGCGCGCCGACTCGCTGCGCACATAGCCGAGCCGGTCGATCGCGCTCAGCACCCGCGCGCGGGTCTCGGTCGCGACGGTGTCCGGGCGGTTGATGACGTTGGACACCGTGCCGACGGACACTCCGGCGGCGCGGGCGACGTCCTTGATACCCACCGACTGGGCCATCGGGCGAAGTCCTCCAGGTGTACGGGGAGCGGCGGGAAGGTCTTCACACTACCGCCGTCCCGCGCCGTGCGGCCCCGGCCGGCGGGGCAGGGCGAAGTCCACGACGTGCAGGGGCGAGGGGGTGGTTCCCGTCGACCGCTCCTGGTACAGGAACGACAGCACTGCGTCGGCGGCGATCCGCGTCTCGTCCACGACGACCTCGCCGAAGGCGTTCAGCCCGTCCCCGTCGAACAGCAGGGTCCAGTCCGTGTGGCCGGAGTCTCGGGAGGCCGCGGCGATCCGCCCGTACGGCAGGACGGCGTAGGCGTTGTCGTAGGCGTCCAGGACCAGGCGGGTGCGCTGGCTGGAGCCGAGCGGGACGGGAATCTCGGTCTTGCGCCAGCGTCCGCAGGCGTCCTTGCGCAGGTGGTGGACGCGGGCGTGCCGGACGCGTTCGGTGACGTAGTCGCCGGTGCGCGGGCCGAGGCGGACCGGCACATGGCTGATGAGCGCGTGCGGCCGGCCGGCGGAGTCCACGGCCTGGCTCTCCTGGTTCATCAGGCAGTGGTCGGGGCCGAGAGGGTCGACGGTCACGCCGGGTGAGGTGACGCCGACCGTGCCGAGGGGTGTTCCCGCGTCGTTGCGCCAGGTGCGCCCTCGGTCGTCGGAGTACACGTACCCGGTGTCGTGGTTGGTGAGGCCGCCGGGGGCGGCCAGGACGCCCGGGTCCTGCTCGCGCCAGGTGAAGAAGGCGTGCAGCCGGCCGTGGCGGTCGTAGTCGAGGCCGTGCAGATACATGTTGCGGGCCCTCGAGGTGCCGTAGCGGCCGGTGGAGGCGGACCACTCCCCCAGCGCCCGCCATCGCGTGCCGTCGTACTCCGCGAGGGCGTTGCGCCCGTCGCCGGACACCCCGTCCCGGTAGCTGAGCTGGAGCAGCCCCTCGGGGGTGGTGAGGAACTGCGGATAGGTGAAGCGCGGGGTGAGCGCGAGCCCGTCCAGGGTCGTCCGAACGGGGCCCAGGGCGGCCGGGGTCCAGGCGGTGGCGGCCGGTTCGTCGAGGAGACCGGCGGCCGAGCGGACGCAGAAGAAGGCGTCGCTGTGCGCGTCGAGGACGATGTGCAGCCGCCCGTCGACGGCGCAGACGCCCATCGAGATGACGTTGTGGGAGTCGTCGTACCGCAGGCGGTGGCCCACCGGCACGGTCTCCCAGGTGTCCGCGCCGAGGGCCCGTCGGCCGACCACGGCGGACCGGTCGGCGGTGTACCAGGCGGCGTACTGGTGTCCCCGGTAGGTCAACAGGCCGTGTTTCTGGAAGGAGTTGTTGTTGACCAGGCCGTCGTAGGAGACGAAGTACAGGGCGCGCTCGTCCAGCCGGGAGGTGCCTCGCAGGGTGACGGACGGTTTCATCGGGGACCCTCCCGGCTCAGGCGAGGTGGAAGACTTCCGTGAGGGGCTTCATCGCCTCGTCCGGGCGGGCGCCGTCCAGCGACTCGAAGTACGGCGCCATCTCCTTCTGCCAGCGGGCGTTGACCTCGGTGGCCTCCATGCCGGCGAGGGCGGCCGGGAAGTCCTCGGTCTCCAGGTAGCCGACCAGCAGGCCGTCGTCGCGCAGGAAGAGGGAGTAGTTGCGCCAGCCGGTGGCGGTGAGCGCCTGAAGCATCTCCGGCCACACCTCGGCGTGGCGCTCGCGGTACTCGTCGATCCGGTCCTGGCGGACCTTGAGCAGGAAACAGACGCGCTGCATGGTGAAGTACCGCCTCGTCACTCGGAGTTGTCGTGGTCGATGTTCTTCGCGTCGAACCCGGCCGGCCTGCCGGGACCGGTCGCTGGGGCCGGGACCGACCGCCGGGACCGGACCGACCGCTGGGACCGGGACCGACCGCCGGGGCGGAGCAGTCCGCTGCCGCAGCGTGAAAGGTTTCAAGCGGATTGCCGGGGACGTTAGGCACCTCCGCCGCGCGGCGTCAATGGGGCCGCGTCGAAAGATTTTCGAAAGGTGAGGCTCCGTTCCGGGTGCTCGAGACGGTCCTGGACAGAGGGGTTGACACGTTCTTCGGGGGCCCATAGCTTCCCGTTCTGAATCGTTTCATAGAGGAGCCTTCCGACTGATGCAGGAGCCCGAAGTGACCGACCTCGCCGCGGTGAAGGCCGCGCTGAAGACCCAGGCCGTCGAGACGCCGTCGTGGGCGTACGGGAACTCGGGGACCCGTTTCAAGGTGTTCGCGCAGCCGGGTGTGCCGCGCACGCCGTACGAGAAGGTGGACGACGCGGCCCAGGTGCACGCGTTCACGGGGGTGGCCCCGACGGTCGCCCTGCACATCCCCTGGGACAGGGTCGACGACTACGCCGCGCTGGCGAAGCACGCCGAGGAGCGCGGGGTGCGGCTCGGGGCGGTCAACTCCAACACCTTCCAGGACGACGACTACAGGCTGGGCAGCATCTGCCACCCGGACGCGGCCGTGCGCCGCAAGGCGGTCGATCATCTGCTGGAGTGCGTCGACATCATGGACGCCACGGGGTCGCGCGATCTGAAGCTGTGGTTCGCCGACGGGACGAACTATCCCGGCCAGGACGATGTCCGGGCCCGGCAGGACCGGCTCGCCGAGGGGCTCGGGGAGGTGTACGCGCGGCTCGGCGAGGGGCAGCGGATGCTGCTGGAGTACAAGTTCTTCGAGCCGGCGTTCTACACCACCGACGTCCCCGACTGGGGGACGGCCTACGCGCACTGTCTGAAGCTGGGGCCGAAGGCGCAGGTCGTGGTCGACACGGGGCATCACGCGCCGGGCACGAACATCGAGTTCATCGTGGCGACGCTGCTGCGGGAGGGGAAGCTCGGCGGGTTCGACTTCAACTCGCGCTTCTACGCGGACGACGATCTGATGGTCGGGGCCGCCGATCCCTTCCAGCTGTTCCGGATCATGTACGAGGTCGTGCGCGGTGGGGGGTTCACCTCCGAGGTCGCGTTCATGCTCGATCAGTGTCACAACATCGAGGCGAAGATCCCCGCGATCATCCGATCGGTGATGAACGTTCAGGAGGCCACGGCCAAGGCGCTGCTGGTGGACCGGGAGGCGTTGACCGCGGCCCAGGCCGCCGGAGACGTGCTGGCGGCCAACGGTGTGCTGATGGACGCCTACAACACGGATGTGCGGCCGCTGCTGCGTGAGGTGCGGCAGGAGATGGGCTTGGATCCCTCGCCGCTGGAGGCGTACGCGCGGTCCGGGTGGGCCGAGAAGATCGTGGCTGAGCGGGTGGGAGGGCAGCAGGCCGGTTGGGGCGCGTGAGCGTCTGCCGGGTTGTTGTTCGTTCCGGCACGTGAGCGTCTGCCGGGTTGTTGTTCGTTCCGGCGCGTGAGCGTCTGCCCGGTCGCCGTTCGTTCCGGCGCGTGAGCGTCTGCCGGGTTGTTGTTCGTTCGCGCTGCGGGTCTGTCGCGGCTGATCGCGCTCGGGGCGGCAGCCGCATATCGATCACAGCCCCGCGCATCAACCACAGCCCCCCATATCCACCACAGCCCGCGCCGCTGAAGGACATATCCGCCCTCCTTGTTCAGATTGGACTCGAAGCTCATGACCACCCATCCGGAAGCCGCCGCTCTGCTCGCTCGATCACATCGGCTCGGTTCTGATCCCCGGAACACCAATTACGCCGGCGGGAACACCTCCGCCAAAGGCACCGACACCGATCCCGTGACGGGGGGTGAGGTGGAACTGATGTGGGTCAAGGGGTCGGGCGGCGATCTCGGGACGCTCACCGAGGCCGGGCTCGCGGTGCTGCGTCTGGACCGGTTGCGGGCACTCGTCGACGTCTACCCGGGTGAGGACCGGGAGGACGAGATGGTCGCCGCGTTCGACTACTGCCTGCACGGCAAGGGCGGTGCGGCGCCCTCGATCGACACGGCGATGCACGGGCTGGTCGACGCGCCGCACGTCGACCATCTGCACCCCGATTCCGGCATCGCGCTGGCGTGTGCGGCGGACGGGGAGAAGCTGACCGCCGAGTGCTTCGGGGACACCGTCGTCTGGGTGCCGTGGCGGCGGCCCGGCTTCCAGCTCGGGCTGGACATCGCCGCGATCAAGGAGGCCAACCCGCAGGCCGTCGGCTGCGTCCTCGGCGGGCACGGCATCACCGCCTGGGGTGCCACCTCCGAGGAGTGCGAGCGCAACTCGCTGCACATCATCCGCACCGCCGAGCGGTTCCTCGCCGAGCGCGGCAGGCCGCAGCCCTTCGGCCCCGTTCTGGAGGGCTACGCGCCCCTGCCCGAGGCCCAACGGCGGGAGCGGGCCGCCGCACTCGCCCCCCACGTCCGGGCCCTCGCCTCGCAGGACCGCCCGCAGGTCGGCCACTTCGACGACTCCGAGGCGGTGCTGGACTTCGTCGCGCGCGCCGAGCACCCGCGGCTGGCCGCCCTCGGCACCTCCTGCCCCGACCACTTCCTGCGGACGAAGGTCAGGCCGCTGGTGCTCGACCTGCCGCCGACCGCCCCGCTGGACGAGACGATCTCCCGGCTGAAGGAGCTGCACGCCGAGTACCGCGAGGAATACGCCGCCTACTACCGGCGCCACGCACTGCCCGACTCCCCCGCGATGCGCGGCGCCGACCCCGCGATCGTGCTCGTCCCCGGCGTCGGCATGTTCTCCTTCGGCAAGGACAAGCAGACCGCGCGGGTGGCCGGCGAGTTCTATGTGAACGCCATCCAGGTGATGCGCGGGGCCGAGGCGGTGTCGACGTACGCGCCGATCGAGGAGTCCGAGAAGTTCCGTATCGAGTACTGGGCGCTGGAGGAGGCCAAGCTCCGGCGGATGCCGAGGCCGAAGGCGCTGGCGACGCGGGTGGCCCTGGTGACCGGCGCCGGCAGCGGGATCGGCAGGGCCGTCGCGCACCGGCTGGTGGCCGAGGGGGCGTGTGTCGTCGTCGCCGATCTGAACGGGGACAACGCCCGCGCCGTGGCCGAGGAACTCGGCGGTGCCGACAGGGCGGTGGCCGTCACCGTGGACGTGACGGACGAGGAACAGATCGCCGCGGCGTTCCGGGCGGCCGTGCTCGCCTTCGGTGGCGTGGACCTGGTGGTGAACAACGCGGGGATCTCCATCTCCAAGCCGCTGCTGGAGACGTCGGCGAAGGACTGGGACCTCCAGCACGACATCATGGCCCGTGGGTCCTTCCTGGTGTCGCGGGAGGCGGCACGGGTGATGATCGCGCAGGGGCTGGGCGGCGACATCGTCTACATCGCCTCCAAGAACGCCGTGTTCGCCGGCCCCCACAACATCGCCTACTCCGCCACCAAGGCCGACCAGGCCCATCAGGTGCGGCTGCTGGCCGCCGAGCTGGGTGAGCACGGGATCCGGGTCAACGGGGTCAACCCGGACGGAGTGGTGCGCGGCTCGGGGATCTTCGCGGGCGGCTGGGGTGCGCAGCGGGCGGCGGTCTACGGGGTGGAGGAGGAGAAGCTGGGCGAGTTCTACGCGCAGCGCACCCTCCTCAAGCGGGAGGTGCTGCCCGAGCATGTGGCGAACGCCGTGTTCGCGCTGACCGGCGGCGAGCTGACCCACACCACCGGACTGCATGTCCCGGTCGACGCCGGCGTCGCCGCCGCCTTCCTGCGGTGACGCGCGTGAAGGCGTACGCCGCGGTCGACCTCGGCGCGTCCAGCGGGCGGGTCATCGTCGGCCGGGTCGGACTGGACTCGCTGGAGCTGGCGCAGGCGCACCGCTTCGTGAACCGGCCGGTGCGGGTGCCGGAGGGGCTGCGGTGGGACATCCTCGGGCTGTACGCCGGGGTGCTGGAGGGGCTGCGGGCAGCCGGCCAGGTGGACTCCGTCGGCATCGACAGCTGGGCGGTGGACTACGGTCTGCTGGACGCCGACGGGGCCCTGCTCGGCAACCCGGTGCACTACCGCGACGACCGCACGGAGGGTGTCGCGGAGAAGGTGTGGGCGACCGTCCCGGCGGCGCAGCTGTACGCGGCGACGGGGATCCAGTACGCCCCGTTCAACACCCTGTACCAGCTCGTGGCGGCCAGCGGGACGCGTCAACTGGCCCACGCCTCGCGCCTGTTGCTGATCCCCGACCTGATCGCGTACTGGCTCACCGGAGAGCAGGGCACCGAGCTCACCAACGCCTCCACCACCCAGCTGATCGACCCGCGCACCCGGAGCTGGGCCCGCGATGTCGTCGAACGGCTGGGCATCGACCTCGGACTGTTCGCGCCGCTGCGGCAACCGGGCGATCCGGCGGGCGAGTTGCTGCCGCGGGTGCTGGAGGAGACGGGGCTGGCGGGTCCGGTGCCGGTGACGGCGGTCGGTTCGCACGACACGGCGTCGGCGGTGGCGGCGGTGCCCGCGTCGGGTGAGCGCTTCGCCTACATCTGCACCGGCACCTGGTCGCTGGCCGGTCTGGAGCTGGACGCGCCGGTGCTGAGCGAGGAGAGCCGGGCCGCCAACTTCACCAATGAGCTGGGGCTGGACGGCACCGTGCGCTATCTGCGCAACATCATGGGGCTGTGGCTGCTCCAGGAGTGCCAACGCGCCTGGGGCGAGGACGACTTGGGTGCGCTGCTGCGGGAGGCGGCGGGTGTGCCGGCGCTGCGGTCGGTCGTGGACGCCGGGGACGCCGCGTTCCTGGCGCCGGGGCGGATGCCGCAGCGGATCGCCGAGGCGTGCCGGGCCTCCGGGCAGCCGGTGCCGGAGACTCCGGCCCAGGTGACGCGGTGCATCCTGGACTCCCTCGCGCTGGCGCACCGGCGGGCCGTGGACGACGCCCAGCGGCTCGCCGGGCACCCGGTCGACGTGGTGCACATCGTGGGCGGCGGCACCCGCAACGCGCTGCTGTGCCAGCTGACCGCCGACGCGTGCGGGCTGCCGGTGGTGGCGGGGCCCACCGAGGGTGCCGCGCTGGGCAACGTCCTGGTGCAGGCCCGCGGGCACGGCCTCGTCGGCGACCTCGCCGACATGCGGCGCCTGCTCACCCGTACGCAGTCGCTGACCCGGTACGAGCCCCAGGGCGGCACCGCCCGCTGGCGCGAGGCGGAGACGCGGCTCGCGGCGCGGTGAGCGGCTTGTGCGTACGGAACCGGGCCTCCGCCCGCCCATTAGTCTGCAGTCGTCCTACGACCGATCACGAGGAGCCGCGATGCGTGTCGCCCTGTTCCTGACCTGCGTCAACGACACGCTGTATCCCGGTACGGGGCGTGCGGTGGTGAAGCTGCTGACCAGGCTGGGCGTGGACGTGGACTTCCCCATGGCGCAGACCTGCTGCGGGCAGGCGCACTACAACACCGGATACCGGCACGAGACGGAGCCGCTGGCCCGGCACTTCGCCGAGGTGTTCGGGGGGTACGAGGCGATCGTGACGCCGTCCGGTTCGTGCGCGGCGATGGTGCGGGAGCTGTATCCGCGCCTGGGCGAGCGGGCGCGGGCCGAGGGCCGCGGGGACGGGCTCGCGGCGACGCTGGCGCCGGTGGTGCCGAAGACGTACGAGCTGACGGAGTTCCTGGTGGACGTCCTCGGTGTGACCGACGTCGGCGCCTACTACCCGCACACGGTCACCTATCACCCCACCTGTCACGGACTGCGCGGGCTGGGGCTGGGTGACCGGCCCCGGCGGCTCCTGGAGGCCGTCGAGGGGCTGGAGCTCAGGGAGCTGCCCGGCGCGGAGGAGTGCTGCGGGTTCGGCGGCACGTTCGCGCTGAAGAACGCGGACGTGTCGGCGGCGATGGGCGCCGACAAGGTGCGCAACGCCGAGTCGACGGGCGCGGAGGTGCTGTGCGCGGCCGACAACTCCTGTCTGATGCACATCGGCGGCACGATGGCCCGGCTGCGCACCGGGATGCGGCCGGTGCACCTCGGGGAGATCCTGGCGAGCACGAAGGAGGATCCGGCGGTATGAGCGGTACGTATCTGGGGATGCCGGCGTTCCCGGAGGCCGCGCGGAAGGCGGTCGGCGACCGGACGCTGCGCGGGAACCTGCGGCACGCCACGCACACCATCCGCGCCAAGCGGGCCAGGGCGGTGGCGGAGGTGTCCGACTGGGCGGAGCTGCGGGAGGCCGGCCGGCGGATCAAGGATCATACGCTCCGTCATCTGGACCGCTATCTGGTGCAGTTGGAGGAGTCGGTGACGGCCGCGGGCGGAGTCGTCCACTGGGCCGCCGACGCCGACGAGGCGAACCGGATCGTGGCAGAACTGGTGAAGGCGACCGGGGAGTCGGAGGTCGTCAAGGTCAAGTCGATGGCCACGCAGGAGATCGGGCTGAACGAGGCCCTTCTCCAGGAGGGCATTCACGCCTACGAGACCGATCTCGCCGAGCTGATCGTGCAGTTGGGCAAGGACCGGCCCTCGCACATCCTGGTCCCGGCGATCCACCGCAACCGCGGCGAGATCCGGGACATCTTCCGCTCCGAGATGGGCGCGTGGGGGCGCCCGGCGCCCGAGGGCCTGACCGACAGCCCGGCCGAGCTCGCCGAGGCGGCGCGGCTGCATCTGCGGGAGAAGTTCCTGCGCGCCAAGGTCGGGATCTCCGGCGCCAACTTCATGGTCGCCGAGACCGGCACGCTGGTGGTCGTGGAGTCGGAAGGCAACGGCCGGATGTGCCTGACGCTGCCCGAGACGCTGATCTCGGTCGTCGGCATCGAGAAGGTCGTCCCCACGTGGCGGGACCTGGAGGTGTTCCTGCAGACGCTCCCCCGCTCCTCCACGGCCGAGCGCATGAACCCGTACACCTCGACCTGGACCGGCACGACCGACGGGGACGGCCCGCGCGTCTTCCACCTGGTGCTGCTGGACAACGGCCGCACCGACACGCTCGCCGACGAGGTCGGCCGGCAGGCCCTGCGCTGCATCCGCTGCTCGGCCTGCCTCAATGTCTGCCCGGTCTACGAGCGCGCCGGCGGCCACGCCTACGGCTCGGTGTATCCGGGACCGATCGGCGCCATCCTCAGCCCCCAGCTGCGCGGCACGGGCAGTGAGATCGACGCCTCCCTGCCGTACGCCTCCTCGCTGTGCGGGGCGTGCTACGAGGTGTGCCCGGTCGCCATCGACATCCCCGAGGTGCTGGTGCATCTGCGGGAGCGGGTCGCCCAGGGCGGGACGGTGACGCGGGCGGGCAACAAGGTCGTGCTCAGGCCCGCCAAGGGGCACGCCGCCGAGCGGGCCGCCATGCGCGCGGCGCGCTGGGCGCTGGCCCGTCCCGGTGCCCTGCGGGCCGGGCAGCGGGTCGCCTCGCGCACCCGGCGGCTGCATCCCCGGTCGCTGCCGGGTCCGGGCCGGGCGTGGAGCGCGTCGCGGGAGCTGCCCGCGCTGCCCGCGGAGCCGTTCCGGGACTGGTGGCAGCGTACGAACGGCGGGAAGGCGGGGACGAGTGAGCAGTAGGGAACGGATCCTGGGCCGGGTGCGGCGCGCGCTGGCCGACGCGCCGCGCGACGAAGGTCCCGTCGAGCGCGGGTATCTGCGCGAGCACGGGGAGCGGAGCGTCGCCGAGACCGTGGAACTGCTGGCGGAGAACCTTGCGGACTACCGCGCGGTGGTGCATCGGTGTGCGGAGGCGGAGCTGCCGGCGCTGCTCGGGCGGCTGCTCGCGGAGCGCGGCGCGCGGACCGTGCTGGTGCCTCCGGAGCTGCCGTCCGACTGGCTGGCGGCGGCCGACGCGACCCGCGTCCACGACCGGGCCGCCAGCACACCGGCCGAACTCGACCGCGTCGACAGCGTCGTCACCGCCTGCGCCCTCGCGATCGCGGAGACCGGCACCATCGTCCTGGACGGCTCCCCCGACCAGGGCCGCCGCCGCATCACCCTCGTCCCCGACCACCACATCTGTGTCGTCCGGGTCCCCGACCAGGTCGTCGCCTCGGTCCCGCAGGCACTGGAACGGCTCGACCCGCTCCGCCCGTTGACCTGGATCTCGGGCCCCTCGGCGACCAGCGACATCGAACTGGACCGGGTGGAGGGCGTGCACGGCCCCCGCACTCTTGAGGTGGTGCTGGTCGAGGGCTAGGTGCCGGCGTCGTACGCCTCGCGTGCCTTCTCCACCTTGGGCAGGTTCTCGGTGGTCCAGTCGGCGAGGTGGGCGAAGAGCGGGGCGAGGCTGCGGCCGAGGTCGCTGATCTCGTACTCGACGCGCGGCGGGACCTCGGGGTGGTAGGTCCGCACCACGAGGCCGTCGCGCTCCAGTTGGCGCAGCCGCTGGGTGAGCACCTTGGGCGTGATGGAAGTGATGCGGCGCTCCAGTTCGACGAAGCGCTGACGGCCGTAGGTGTGCAGGACCCACAGGATCGGGGTGGTCCAGCGGCTGAAGACGATGTCCACGACCGGCGCGATCGGACAGGCGAGCTGGGGATCGGAGCCCGGGGGCGCGATCGGCATCGGGTCGGCGGCCATGTGCATCCCCTGAAGGTAGTCACTTTCCTCTAGGTACCTACTATATCCGCGCTGTTAGCGTCGTCCCCGGCGCCTCGGCGAGCGGTTCTCACCCGTTCCGGCGTCTCCAATCACCTTTTGACGACCGGGAGTTGGGCATGATCGTGGTGACGGGTGCGACCGGGAACGTGGGACGGTCGCTGATACGGGTGCTGGCGGCGGCCGGGGAGCGGGTGACCGCGACATCGCGGTCGGTCTCGCCGGCGGACCTGCCCGACGGTGTCGCGGCGCGGCGCGCGGATCTGACGGACGCGTCGAGCCTGCGGCCGGTGTTCGACGGCGCGGAGGCGGTGTTCCTGCAGAACGGCGGGCCGACGTCCCTTCTCCTGCGCACCGGTGAGGTGTTGGAGGCGGCCGCGGCGGGCAGGGTGAAGCGGGTGGTCCTGCTGTCCTCGCAGGGCGTGGCCACCCGGCCGGAGTCGGAGTCGCACGGGAAGGTCGCGCACGCCATCGAGGAAGCGGTACGGGCGTCCGGCCTGGAGTGGACCATCCTGCGGCCGGGCGGTTTCGCGTCCAACACCTACGCCTGGGCCGAGCCGGTGCGCACCGCGCGCACGGTCGCCGCGCCCTTCGGTGACGTGGGTCTTCCGGTGATCGACCCGGACGACATCGCCGAGGTGGCCGCGGTGGCGCTGCGCTCGGCCGAACACGCCGGGCTGGTCTACGAGTTGACGGGGCCCGCGCTCATCACGCCCCGGCAGCAGGCCGAGGCCCTCGGGGCCGCGCTCGGGGAGCCGGTGCGGTTCGTGGAGCAGTCGCGGGCGGAGGCGCGGGCGGTGATGACGCGGTTCATGCCGGAGCCGGTCGTCGACACGACCCTGTCGATCCTCGGCGAGCCGACCGAGGCCGAGCGGCGGATCAGCCCCGATGTGGAGCGGCTGCTGGGTCGGCCGGCGCGGTCCTACGCGGAGTGGGCGCGGCGGAATGCGGGGGCGTTTCGCTGACGGGCGGGGCGGTCGGCGGCGCGTGGCGGGGGTGGATAGGCCGGCGGCGCGCGGCGGGGGCGGATCGGCCGGCGGCGCGTGGCGGGGGCGCATGGTGGGGGCGTGGCAGCGGGTGGCGGGGCGTGGCCTCGGGAGCCCTGGGCCGCCGGGCGGCGGTCGGGTCGCCGGGGCGCCGGCGGCGGGGAGCGGGGCGTGGCCTCGGGAGCCTTGGGCCGCCGGGCGGTGGTCGTGTCGTCGGGGCGCCGGCAGCGGGTGGCGCTGGGAGCATGGCGGCATGGAGATGCTCAGCAATCGAGAGGTGCTGCGGGAGATCGAGGCCGGGGGCCTCGGTGACTGGCGGAAGATGTCGCAGCCGCTGGCCGCGCGCTACCGGGTCGCCGACCGGGTGACGGCGGCCGTCTTCGTGGCCGCCGTCGCCAAGACGGCGGGCGAGGCCGGGCGGGAGCCGGAGGTGCGCTGGGGGCGCGGCGGCGTCGACGTGGCGCTGTGCACGGTGGACGGCACGACCGGAGAGCGCGGGGTGACCGCGGCGGACCTGGAGCTGGCCCGCACGATCAGCGACCTCGCCCACGAGCACGGCCTGACCCCCGTGCCCGGCGAGGTGACGCAGGTGGAGCTGGGGCTGGACACCGCCGACCGGTCGGCCCTCGCCCCCTTCTGGTCCGCACTGCTCACGGGCGAGCCCGGCCACACGGTGGACGACACCGTCCTGGACCCCACCGATCGCGTGCCCCCCGTCTGGTTCCAGCCCACCGACCCGCACGAGCCGCCCCGCCAGCGCTGGCACATCGACCTGTGGCTCGCCCCCGAGGTGGCCGACGCCCGTATCGCGGCGGCCGTCGCCGCGGGCGGCACCGTCGTCGACGACTCCCACGCCCCCTCGTACACGGTCCTCGCCGACCCGGACGGCAACCGGGTGTGCGTGTGCACGGCGCTGGACCGCGCCTAGGCGACGCGGTGACACGGCACTGGATCGCCCCTGGGCGAGACAGTGACACGCCGCTGAACAAGCGCTTAGATAGACGGGATCAGTCCGTCCGAGCGCCGGAGGCCCGGTTGTTCCGTTCCGTCGACGATGTCACCGCCCGCCTCGCCGAGACGGGCTATCTCGCCTCCCCCGCCGTGGCCACCACGGTGTTCCTCGCCGACCGGCTGGGCAAGCCGTTGCTGGTGGAGGGCCCGGCGGGTGTCGGGAAGACCGAGCTGGCCAAGGCCGTCGCGGCGGTCGCGGGGGCACGGCTGGTGCGGTTGCAGTGCTACGAGGGCGTGGACGAGTCCCGCGCCCTGTACGAGTGGAACCACGCCAAGCAGCTGCTGCGCATCAGCGCCGGCCGCGACGAGACCTGGGACGAGACCCGCACGGACATCTTCAGCGAGGAGTTCCTGCTCCCCCGCCCGCTGCTGACCGCCATCCGCGGCGACGACCCCAAGGTCCTGCTGATCGACGAGACGGACAAGGCCGATGTCGAGGTGGAGGGCCTGCTGCTGGAGGTGCTGAGCGACTTCCAGGTGACCGTCCCCGAGCTGGGCACCGTCACCGCGACCCGCCGCCCGTTCGTCGTGCTCACCTCCAACGCCAGCCGTGAGCTGTCGGAGGCGCTGCGCCGCCGCTGTCTGTTCCTGCACATCGGCTTCCCCGACGAGGAGCTGGAGCGCCGGATCGTCCGGCTGAAGGTGCCCGAGCTCGACTCGGCGCTCGCCGCCTCCCTCGTACGGGTGGCGGGCGCGCTGCGGGCGATGGACCTCAGGAAGGTGCCGTCGGTCGCGGAGACCATCGACTGGGCGCGCACCCTGCTGGCGCTGGGCGCCGACACCCTGGACGAGACGGTCGTACGCGCCACTCTGGGCGTGGTCCTCAAGCATCAGGAGGATGTCCAGAAGGCGGCCGCCAAGCTCGACCTGGACGCCGTGTGACGGCCCCGGCGGACGTCACCTCCCGGCTGACGGGCCTGGTCGCGGCGCTGCGCGCGCACGGGCTGCACATCGGCACCGGCGAGAGTGTGGACGCGGCGCGGGCGGCGGCCGAGCTCGGCTTCGCGGACCGGGAGCTGCTGCGCGAGGGGCTGGCCGCGACGCTGCTGCACGCCGAGGCGCAGCGGCGTGTGTTCGACCCCGTCTTCGACCTGTACTTCCCGCGTGCCGTCGGCGGACCGGAGGCGTCCCCGGCGGACCGCGACGACCTGCGCGAGCGGCTCGCCGCGGCCCTCGCCGACGACGACCGGGCGGCCCTGGCCCGGCTCGCGGCGGAGGCGGTCGACGGCTTCGGCGGGTACGGCGGCCCGTCGGGTTCGGACGGCTGGTCCTCGTACCAGGCCCTGGACCGGATCCGCCCGCAGACCCTGCTCGCCCGTGTGCGGGACGAGGTGCGGGCGCGCGGCGGCGGGAACGGCTTCGCCGACCGGCTCCTTGAGGACGAGATCCGGCGGCGCATCGAGGAGTTCCGCGGCCGGGTGGCGGCGGAGGCGCGGCGCCGGGTCGCCGAACGGCGCGGACGGGAGGAGATCGCCCGCCGGGCCGTCGCACCCACCGCCGACCGGGTCGACTTCCTCTACGCGGGCAAGGACCGGCTGGCCGAACTGCGCCGTACGGTACGCCCGTTGGCGCGCAAGCTCGCCACCCGGCTGGCGGCGCGCCGGCGCCGGGCCTCCCGCGGCAGCATCGATCTGCGGCGCACCCTGCGCGGGTCGCTGTCGACGGGCGGGGTGCCGATGCGCCCGGTGCTGCGCAGGCGGCGGCCCGCCCGGCCCGAACTGGTGCTGCTGTGCGATGTGTCGGGCTCGGTCTCCGGCTTCTCCGACTTCACGATGCTGCTGGTGCAGGCGCTGCACGACCAGTTCAGCAAGGTGCGTGTGTTCGCCTTCGTCAACCAGGTCGACGAGGTCACCGGCCTGCTGGTGCACGGCCACGCCGACCCGGAGGGGCTGGGCGCCCGCATCCGGGCCGAGGCGCGGCTGACCGGCTGGCACGGCAGCAGCGACTACGGTGTGGCGCTCGGCGAGTTCGTGGAGCGCCACGGGGACGCGGTCGGGCCGCGCACCACGGTGTTCGTGCTCGGGGACGCCCGGACCAACATGGCCGATCCGAACCTCCCCGCCGTGCGCCGCATCGCCGCGCGGGCCCGGCGCGTGTACTGGCTGAACCCCGAGCCGCGCGCCCAGTGGGGCACCGGCGACTCGGCCGCGCCCGACTACGCCGGGCTGGTCGAGATGCACGAGTGCCGCAATGCCCGTCAACTGGGGGCGATCATCAGCCGGTTGCTCCCCGTGTGACCTCCGGTCGGCTGTCGGACGTCCGAGCCCCGTTCGATCCTCCAGGATCTGCCGGGGCCCTCGTCACGTCCTCCTCGACTCCTCACCCCTCCTTGCCCTTCGCGTACTCCTTGGCCGTCTGGCCCTCGAAGTCGTAGGCGATACAGGTCTCGTCTCCTACGACCCATGCGTCGTGCCCCGGTGAGCACACGAAGACGTCACCCGGGCCGACGTCGCTCTCCGTGCCGTCGTCCATGCGGATGTGCAGCTGCCCCTGGACGACGTAGCCGTTGTGGTTCATCTGGCAGCTGTCGGTGCCCGCGATCGGTCCGACGTCCTGGGACCAGCGCCAGCCCGGTTCGAAGGTCGCCACGGCGAAGTCGCACCCTGGCAGGTGGACCGCTTCCAGGTGACCGTGGGGGAACTCGCGCCGATCGTCCGTTGTGTCGAGCGCCTTCGCCTGCAGCATGACGCTCCTCCTTTCCCGCCGTCTCCCGACGGCCGGGTCCGGTCCTGACTCCCGCTCCCGCGCCGGGAACGGCTCCCGTACGGACCTGGCCCTCCCTCTCATCGTCCGCCCGTCAAGCCGGAGTCCGCCATTCGGGGGAGGCGATCACTCGCCCCCGGCGCACACCCGCGCGAACCGGTCGGCGTCGATGTTGCCGCCGGACAGGATCAGGCCGGTGCGGCCGGACGCGGGTCCGGTGCGGCCGGCCAGCACAGCGGCCAGCGAGGTGGCGCCGCTGGGCTCCAGGACGATCTTCAGCCGCTCGAAGGCGAAGCGCATCGCGGCCCGTATCTCGTCGTCGCCGACCAGGACGATGTCGTCGACCAGCCGCCGGTTGACGGAGAACGTCAGCTCGCCGGGCGTGTGCAGGGCCTGGCCGTCGGCGATGGTGCGCGGTACCGGGATGCTCACCCGGTGGCCCGCCGCCAGGGACCTCCTGGTGTCGTCACCGGCCTCCGGCTCCACGCCGACGATCCGGGTCCCGGCGTGCAGCCCCTTGACCGCGGTGGCGCTCCCGGCGATCAGCCCACCGCCGCCGACCGGCACGACCAGGGTGTCCAGCCGACCCGTCTCCTCGATCAGCTCCAGCGCGGCGGTGCCCTGTCCGGCGATGATGTGCGGGTGCTCGTAGGGCGGGACGAGGGTCAGCCCGCGCTCGGCGGCCAGCGCCTCGGCGACGGCGACACGGTCACCGCTGTAGCGGTCGTAGGTGACGATCTCGGCGCCGTATCCCTCGGTCGCCTCCCGCTTGGAGCGGGGCGCGTCCTCCGGCATGACGATCACCGCGGTGGTGCCGAGCTCGCGGGCGGCGAGGGCGACGGCCTGGGCGTGGTTGCCGGAGGAGTAGGCGGCGATGCCCCGCGCCAGCTGCTCGGCGCTCAGCCGCGAGGCCGCGTTGTACGCGCCGCGGAACTTGAAGGCGCCCACCCGCTGGAAGTTCTCGCACTTGAGGAACACCTCGCCGCCGGCCAGGGCGTCGAGGGTGCGGGAGCGCAGGACGGGCGTGCGGTGGGCGACGCCCTTGAGGCGGTCGGCGGCGGCTCGGACGTCGTCGAGGGTGATCACGGGGGTGGTGTCGGTCACGGGCGGGCTCCCTTCGGGGACGGGCCGGGTTCGGCCCGGTCCGTGGCTCTGGCCTGGGACAGGTAGTGGTAGGCGGAGGCGCGGGAGATGCCGAGGCGGCCGGCGATCTGCTCGACCGACCGGCGCACGGCGAAGACACCGTGCTCGTCCAGGCTGCGGAACAGCTCCAGGCGTGCGGCGCGGTCCAGGCCGGCCCAGCTGGGGTGGCCGTGCAGCTGGTGGGCGTCGACTATGGCGTCCACCACGGAGTCGATGTCGTTGCCGAACGTGGTCACCGGTACGCCCACCGAGGAGTCGGCGTCGCGTCCGCCGGGACCGCCCGGTGCGGTGAGCCCGCTCAGCAGGGACTGCGCCTGGGAGAGCGGGCCGATGTCCAGGTTGAGGCAGAGGGCGCCGAAGACCGCGCCGGTGGAGTCGCGCAGCACCATCGTGGACGACTTGACCAGCCGGCCGTCGCCGGTGCGGGTGACGTAGTTGAGCTCGTCGGCCGCCTCGTCGCCGCGGGCCAGGACGCGCATGCCGATCTCGCTCATCGCGCCGCCGACCTCGCGCCCGGTCACCGAGCCGGCGACGGCGACCACGGATGCCTCCGGCCGGCGGTAGTCGTGCAGCACCGCCTCGCAGAGCGGGCCGAAGGTCGCCGCGACGCCCTCGACGACCGGGGTGAGCGCCGCGACGATCGCGTCCCGTTCACGCTCCAGTGCCTCATCGCCCTGCATGTGCCGCCCCTCCCCCTGCCTGGACTGAACGTCCAATGTCTGTACAGACAGTCTAGGCGCGAAGGGTCCGGTCTCCGCAAGACCCCCGAAAGAGTGATGTGGACCGGATCGCCGTCGGAGCGCAATCTGTACAGGAAGGGGCAAAAGCGCCCGTTACGGGAGTGATCGCGATGGAAGCCAAGCAGTGGAACGTGCAGATCTTCATCACCGAGAACGGGGACGACACTGAGGCGCGTGCCGTGCTGACCACCGAGGGCAGCGAGAGCGTCACCGGCCGGGGCCGGGCCCGGCGCAACCCGATGGACCGGCCGGTGCCGGAGATCGGTGACGAACTCGCCGCCAGCCGCGCCCTGGAGGACCTCGCCATCCGGCTGCACGACGTGGCCGCCGACGACATCGTGGACCTGACGGGACCCGTCCGGACCTGAGACGCGGAGGAGCCTGGCGGGACCGTCCGGAGGAGACGCGGTGGCCGATCTGCGTACCCCGTCCGGACCGGAGGACGCCGTGGCTGATCTGCGTACCCCGTCCGGACCGGAGGACGCCGTAGGTGATCTGCGCGCCCCCTCCGGACCGGAGGACGCCGTGGCCGATCTGCGTGCCCCGTCCGGACCGGAGGACGCCGTAGGTGGTCTGCGGACCCGTCCGGGCCGGGACGCCGTGAGCGACCCGGTGGACCCGTCCGGGCCTCACCCGTCGGAGCGACCTGACGGGCCCCTCCGGGCCCGGCACGTCCTGAGCGCGGCGAGCGCCCCCGCTCCGGGGCGCGGGCCGAGCAGGCGCGGGGACGAAGGCGCGGTGGGAAAACCGCCCCGACCCCCGCACGGGTCTCGACGCTGTCACGGCCGGAGTGTGACCCTGGGAGGGAGGTACGGACCATGCACGGCAGCGCGTACTCGAAGCAGTGGCTCTGGCGGTGGCGGCACAACCCGCTACGGCGGCACGACGATGTCCTGGAAGCCTGGATCGTGCTGGCCGTGTGGCTGGTGGTGCTGGTCGGCGGAGCCGTCGTCGGCGCGCTGACCGCCCGTACCGCCGAGGACTCCTTCGACCGGCAGCGCCGGGAGCGCACCCCCGTGCAGGCCGTGGTCGTGGCCGACGCACCGGACGACGCGCCACGCGCCGGCACCGTGTCCGACCAGGTGAGGGCCAAGGTCCGCTGGACCGGCGCGGACGGCGCCACGCACACCGGTACCGCGCTGGTGGACCGGGGCGAGAAGGCCGGTGCGCGGGTCACCGTGTGGCAGGACGCGCACGGCGCTCTGGCCACCCAGCCGCCGACCACCACCGAGGCGGCGATCGAGGCGGCCCTGCTGGGCGCCGCCGCGGCCGTCGCCTTCGCCGGTGCCGCCGTCGGCGCCGGGGCCGCGGCGCGCTGGGTACTCGACAAGCACCGCCTGGAGCTGTGGGCCCGCGAGTGGGAACTGGTCGGCCCGCGCTGGGGCGGTCACAAGACGGGCTGACGGCACCGTGCGCGGCGGCCGCGCCGCACCGGTCACCGGCCGGGCCCACGGCACACGAGCCCGGCACGCGAGGCCGGTGAGCGAGCCCGGTGACGGCGGGTCACCAGGCGGGCCACGCCACGCGGGCCACCCGCCAAGGCACGCGGCGCGCGGTCGAATACGACGGACGGGTCGGGCCTGCGGGGCGCCCGGCCCGGCCCCGCGTTGCCGCGCGGGGCGGTCAGGAGGAGGTGGGCGCATGCGCTTCGACGACCGGGTGGACGCCGGACGGCGGCTGGCCCAGGCGCTGACGGACCTGCGGGGCGAGGACGTGGTCGTGCTCGGCCTGCCCCGCGGCGGCATCCCCGTCGCCTACCAGGTGGCCCACCGCCTCGACGCGCCACTGGACGTGCTGGTGGTGCGCAAACTGGGCGTGCCCTGGCAGCCGGAGCTGGCCTTCGGCGCGATCGGCGAGCACGGTGTGCGGGTCCTGAACGACGACGTGCTGGCCTCGACCGGGCTGGATCCCGCCGAGCAGGACGCGGTCGAGCAGGCCGAACGCGCCGAACTGGAGCGCCGGGTGCGGGCCTACCGCTCCGGCCGCCCGCCGGCTCGGCTGCGCGGGCGGACGGTCGTCGTCGTGGACGACGGCCTGGCGACCGGCGCCACCGCGCTGGCCGCCTGCCGGGTGGTACGAGGACAGGGCGCCGCACGGGTCGTGCTCGCCGTCCCCGTCGCCCCCGACCGCACCGTGCCGCGGCTGCGCGAGGTCACCGACGAGGTGGTGTGCCTGGAGACACCGGGCGCCTTCGGCTCGGTCGGCGCCTGGTACCGCAACTTCGACCAGACCGGCGACGCTGAGGTCACCGCGCTCCTCGCCCGCGCCGCGCGCCCGGCGGCCGGGGAGCCGCCGGCGGACCCGGAGCTGGAGGTGCCCGCGGACGGGGTGCGGCTCGCGGCGCTGCTGGCACTGCCCGAAGCGGCCCCGGCCGCGGTGGCGTTCGCGCACGGCAGCGGCAGCGGCCGGCACAGTCCCCGCAACCGGTTCGTCGCCGCCGAGCTCCAGCGCGCCGGCCTCGCCACTCTGCTGCTCGATCTGCTGACCGAGGAGGAGGAGACGGACCGGAGCAATGTCTTCGACACCGTGCTGCTGGCCCGGCGGCTGCGGGCCGCCGCGGACTGGCTGCGCCGCGAGACCGGGCTCGCGGTGTCCTACTTCGGGGCGAGCACCGGGGCCGCCGCCTGTCTGGAGGCGGCCGCCGACGACGACATCCTGGCGATCGTCTCCCGCGGCGGCCGTCCCGATCTCGCCTCCCCCGCCGCGCTGGCCGCGGTGCGGGCACCCACACTGCTGGTGGTCGGCAGCCTCGACACCCAGGTGCTCAGCCTCAACCGGCTCACCGCCGACCGGCTGCACTGCGAGCACCGGCTGGCCGTCGTCCCCGGCGCCACCCATCTGTTCACCGAGCCCGGCACCCTGGAGACGGTGGCCTCGCTGGCCTGTGACTGGTTCACCGCGCATCTCACCCGGCCCGGCACCGCCGTACGCCATCCCAGTCCCGCGTGACTGCGCGGACCGGCAAGCCGGCGGCCGGGCACCGGCGTTGGCGGGTCCGGGCGGCCGCCCGGGTGCGGGGTGCCCGGCAGGACAGTACGGTGGCGAGCGGATGACGACCAGGTGTTCGACCGGCAGTGGAGCGGCGTCATGGGCGACAAGAAGACGGCGAACGGGACGCCGAGGGTGCCCCGCAAGACGTACGAGCGCGAACTGCTGCGTCTGCAGACCGAGTTGGTGAAGCTCCAGGAGTGGGTGCGGACGGAGGGCGCCCGGCTGGTCGTGGTCTTCGAGGGCCGGGACGCGGCGGGCAAGGGAGGCACGATCAAGCGGGTCACCGAGCACCTCAACCCCCGCGTGGCACGGATCGCGGCCCTGCCCAAGCCGACCGAACGCCAGCGCTCCCAGTGGTACTTCCAGCGTTACATCGAGCATCTGCCGGCCGGCGGGGAGATCGTGCTCTTCGACCGGTCCTGGTACAACCGGGCCGGTGTGGAGCATGTGATGGGCTTCTGCACGCACGAGGAGTACCAGCTCTTCCTGCGCCAGTGCCCGATCTTCGAGCGGATGCTGGTCGAGGACGGGATCCTGCTGCGCAAGTACTGGTTCTCGGTGAGCGACGCCGAGCAGCAGGACCGCTTCCGGCGCCGCCTGGAGGATCCGCTGCGGCAGTGGAAGCTGTCCCCCATGGACCTGGAGTCGATCACGCGGTGGGAGGCGTACTCACGGGCCAAGGACGAGATGATGGTGCACACCGACATCGCCGAGGCACCGTGGTACGTCGTGGAGAGCGACGACAAGCGCCGCGCCCGCCTCAACATGATCGCCCACCTGCTGGACTCCGTCCCCTACAAGGAAGTCCCGCCGCCGGTCCTGGAACTGCCCGAGCGCCCGCCCTCCACCGGCTACGAACGCCCGCCCCGCGACCTGCAGACCTACGTCCCGGACCACGCGGCGACCCTCTGACCCGGCGGACGCGACGGCCCCCGGCCCCAGCGCGCGACGGTCCGGACCCGTCCGGGGTCAGGGGGAAGTGCCCTCGACGGCCCGGCGCAGGGACGGCAGCAGAGCGTCCAGGTCCTGCCCGCTGCGGAAGGCGATCACGGTGGTGCCGCCGCCGGGCGTGCCCCCGGTCCCGCCGGGCGTCGGGAACAGGGCGAGCACCTCGCGCATCGCCTCGTCGATCTCCGCGACCGGATCGTCGGACTCCCCGCGCAGCCAGCGCCGCAGGACGTGGTTATGGGCCGCGACCACGGAGGCCGCCATCAGCTCGGCGCGCAGCGAGGCGGACGCCGTCGGGTCGCCCATCCACTCGGCGATGAACTCCCGGAACAGCCGCTGGTAGCGGGCGACGCTGGCGATCTCCCGGTCGCGCAGGGCGCCCACCTTGCTGGTGAGCGCGTACCGTCGGCGGGCCAGATCGCCCTCGTCGAGGTAGTGCAGGAGGACCAGGCGGACCGCGTCCGAGACGGCCACCAGGGCGGTGCTGTGGCTGGAGGTAGCCAGCCGGTCCCTGATCAGCCGCAGCAGCCGGTCGTGGTCGGGGAAGATGACCGCTTCCTTGGACCGGTAGTTCCGGAAGAACGTCGTACGCCCGACTCCGGCGCGCTCGGCGATGTCCTCGACGGTGGTCTGCTCGTAGCCGCGCTCGTCGAAGAGCGCGAAGGCCGCCTCGGCGAGTCGGAGCCGTGCGGGGAGCCGTTCGGGTGCCTTGCTCATGACCACCCATCCTTTCCTGTCTCGCCCGGCCGGGGCGGTGCGACCCGAGCAAGGGTATCCAGTACCACCGTGCGGACATTCAGTACCGGGTGTGTCGTGCAAGTTGTCCGGTTACGACGCCGTGCGGACCGGTGGGTCCTTCCTACGGTGGGCGCGGAGCCGCCCCGGCGATCCGTCCGGCGGTAGGACGCGGAACAGGAGCGCATGGTGGCAGCTGCGACGACCGAGGGTCCGGCCGTGGAGCGCGGGGGCGTCCCGCACTACCGGATGTTCATCGGCGGCGAGTGGGTCGACTCCGAGGAGCACTACGCCGTGATCGATCCGGCGACGGAGGAGGTGATCGCCACCGCCGCCAAGGGCGGTGCCGGCCACGCCGACGCGGCGGTCGCGGCCGCGCTGCGGTCCTTCGAGAGCGGGGTGTGGAGCGCCACCCCGCCCGCCGAGCGGGCCGCCGTCATCGACCGGGTGGCCGCCGCGGTCGGCGCGCGGGCCGAGGAACTGACCCTGTGGGGCAGCCGGGAGTGCGGCTTCCCGCTGCGGCTGGCGCAGGCGATGTGCGTCGGCTTCCCGCTGGAGCACTTGACGCACTTCGCCGGTCTGGCCCGTTCCTACGCCTGGGAACGGCCCGGCCCGGTCACCGGGCAGGTGCTCAGCGCCCAGTTGGTGCGCCGGGAGCCGATCGGTGTGTGCGTGGGCATCGTGCCGTGGAACTTCCCGCTGCTCCTCGCCGTCTGGAAGGCGGTCCCCGCTCTCGCCGTGGGCAACAGCGTCGTCCTCAAGGTGGACGAGAAGACCCCGGTCGCCACCCTCGAACTCGCCGCCATGCTGCGGGACGCCGGCCTGCCGGACGGTGTGTTCAACGTCGTCACCGGCGACGGCCCGGTCGTCGGCGACCATCTCGTCGGCCACCCCGACGTCCGCAAGGTCTCCTTCACCGGCTCCACGGCCACCGGCCGCGCGGTGATGCACCGCGCGGCCGACACGATCAAACGCGTCACCCTCGAACTCGGCGGCAAGGGACCCAACATCGTCCTCGACGACGCCGATCTGGACTCCGCCGTCGACGGCTCCGCCTACGCCTTCCTGCTGCACGCGGGCCAGGCGTGCGAGTCCGGCACCCGGCTGCTGCTGCCCGCCGGCCTGCACGACGAGTTCGTCACCCGTCTCCTCGCCCGGCTGAAGACCCTCAGGCTCGGCAGCCCCCTCGACCCGGCGACCGACATCGGCCCGGTGATGGGCCCCGCCCAGCACGCCCGCATCCTCGGCTACATCGAGACCGGGAAGAAGGAGGGCGCCACCCTGGTCCACGGCGGCACCGTCCCCACCGGCCCCGGCTTCGAGAAGGGCTGGTGGATCGAGCCCACCGTCTTCACCGGTGTCCGCAACGACATGTGCATCGCCCGCGAGGAGATCTTCGGCCCCGTCCTGTCGGTGCTGTCCTACGACACCGTCGACGAGGCCGTCGAGATCGCCAACGACACCGAGTACGGCCTCTCGGCCGGTATCTGGAGCCAGGACGTGCCCCGGGCGCTGGAGATCGCCGGCCGGCTCCAGGCCGGGTCGGTCTGGATCAACGACTGGCACAACATCTCCCGCCACATGCCGTTCGGCGGCTTCAAGCAGAGCGGCGTCGGCCGGGAGCTGGGCGCCGACGCGCTCGACGAGTTCACCGAGCAGAAGGCCGTCACCGTCGACCTCACCGGCCGGGTCGACCGCCGCGCCTACGGACTCGTCCTCGGCACCCCGCCCGAGGGTGTCTGAGGACACCGGAAGACCCCTGAGAACGTCTGACGGTGTCTCAGGGCTCAGGCCGAAGGCGTCCTAGGGGCTCGGGCCGGCGGGCAGAACTCGGCCGACACCACGTTCTTCCCGCCGCCCACCCAGTCGCCGTTGAAGTTCAGGGTGATCATGTGCTGGCCGTCGCGGGTGCCGAATGCCTGGGTCGAGGAGCCGTGGATGCCGCCGGAGTGGCCCCAGACCTTGGTCCCGCAGCTCGTCTCGTACTCGATGAGGCCCAGGCCGTAGCGCTGGCGCGGCAGGTTGCCCTCGGTGGAGGCGGTGGTCGTCATCTGCTCCAGCTGGGCGGGGCGCAGCAGGCGGCCGCCGAGGAGGGCGGCGAAGAAGCGGTTGAGGTCGGAGGCGTTGGTGATCATCTCGCCTGCCGCCCACGCCCAGGAGGGGTTGAGGTCCGTCACGTCGTAGATCTCGCCGGGGTCCTCGGCGAAGCCGGAGTAGTGCCGGGTGGGGGCGGGCACGTGCGGGTCGGAGCCGGGGAAGCGGGTGGCGCGCATCGCGAGCGGCCGGGTGATGCGCCGCTCGATCTCCTCGGCGTAGGGCCTGCCGGTCAGCTTCTCGATGATCAGGCCCAGCAGGAGGTAGTTGGTGTTGGAGTACTTCCAGGAGGTGCCGGGGGCGAACTGGGGCGGGTTGCTCAGGGCGAGGGCGATCACCTGCTCGGGGGTCCAGTCGTCGTAGCGGGTCTTGAGGAAGTCGATGCCGAGGACCTTCTGGGCGAACGTGGCGTCCTCGGTGAAGTTGAAGATGCCGCTGGTGTGGTTCATCAGCTGACGGACCGTGATCTGCGTACCGTCGTGGCCGTTGCCGCGTACCAGGCCGGGCAGATAGTGGTCGACGGTGGCGTCCAGGTCGAGCCTGCCCTCCGCCTGGAGCTGGAGCAGGACGGTCGCCACCAGGGTCTTGGTGACGCTGCCGGAGCGGAAGCTGTCGCCGTTCGCGCGGGGCTGCCCGGTGGAGAGGTCGGCGACGCCGGCGGCGGCCTTCCAGGCGCCCCGGCCGTCGCGGACCTCGGCCACGACGCCGGGGACGCCGGCGGCGACGGCCGCGTCCATCGCGGCGCGGGTGGCGGCGTGCCGGGACTCGCGTACGTCGGTGGCGGCGGCCGGGGTGGCCAGCAGGCCCGAACCCGTCGCCGCGACCACCGTCACACCCACCAGCGTCGTCCGTACCAGGCGTCTGGACATGTGCACCAACCCTCTCTCGGCATACGGGGCGGACAGCGTGACGGCCGTCGCCAACCGGCCGCCAACGGCGGGCCAACGGCGGCCGTTTGAACCGGGCGCGGTGCTGGACGAAGATGATGTCCGTGAGGTTCGCGGTACTGGGGTCGCTGCAGGCGGTCGACGACGACGGCGCGGCCGTCGTCCTCGGCGGCCCGAAGGCGCGTGCCCTGCTGGCCGCACTGCTGCTGGAGCCGGACCGGACGGTGCCGGTGGACTCGGTGATGGCGGCGCTGTGGGGCGAGGAGCCGCCGCCGACGGCCACCGCCTCGCTGCACAACCACGTCGCCCGGCTGCGGCGCAGCCTGCGGGACGCCGGCGGCGAGCGGCTGCGCACCCTGCCGCACGGTCTGCGACTGCGGGTCGGCGAGGGCGAGTTGGACCGGCTGGTGTTCGAGGAGCATCTGCGCCGGGCGCTGGCGGCCCGTGACCGGGAGGAGTGGGACGCGGCCGAGTGGGAGGCCGCCGCCGCGCTGGCGCTGTGGCGCGGCACGCCGTTCGCCGATGTGCCCGCGCTCGCCGGGCACCCGGTGGTGGCGTTCCTGGAGGAACAGCGGTTGCAGGCGCTGGAGTGCCGTTTCGAGGCGCTGCTGCGCCAGGACCGCCTCGACGGGCTCGCCGCCGAACTGGGGGCCCTGGTCGAGGAGCATCCGTTCCGGGAGTCGCTGCACCGCCAGCTGATCCTGGTCCTCGGGCGCACGGACCGCAGGGCGGAGGCGCTGGCCGCGTTCCGGGCGCTGCGCCGGGCGCTGGTCGAGGAGTTGGGCGTGGAGCCCGGTACGGCGGTCCAGGAGGCCCATCGGGAGGTGCTGCGCGACACGGACGACGAGCCGCCCCGACCGGCGGCGCAACTCCCTGCGCCGCCCAGGGAGTTAGTGGGCCGGGACCGGGAGGCCGCGCTGCTGCGGGCCGCGCTGGAGTCGGGTCGGGGCGGCACCGCGCTCGCCGTGGTCAGCGGCATGCCGGGCGTGGGCAAGACGGGCCTGGCCCTGCACGTCGCCCGTCAGCTGCGGCACGCCTTCCCCGACGGCCAGCTCTGTCTCAACCTCCATGGGGCCACCCCCGGCGTGTCCCCGCTCGAACCCGCCGACGCCCTCTCCGTGCTGCTGCGCGGCCTCGGGGTGGACGCCCGGCGGATCCCCGCCGGCACCGAGGCCGCCTCCGCCCTGCTGCGCTCGGTGCTGGCCCCCACCCGCACGCTGCTCGTCCTCGACGACGCGGCCTCGGTGAGCCAGGTGCGTCCGCTGCTGCCGGCCGGTGACGGCTGCGCCGTGCTGGTGACCAGCAGACGGCCGCTGGCCACCCTGGAGGCCGCCGCACACGTACGGCTCGATCCGCTCTCGCCGCGGGACAGCGCCCTGCTCCTTGAGCGGGCCTCGGGCCGGTCCTGGACCGCGTCCGACGCGGCGGCGGTGCCCCGGCTGGCGCAGCTGTGCGGTCGGCTGCCGCTGGCGCTGCGGGTGTCCGCGGCCCGCCTGGGCAGCCGGCGGAACCTTCCGGTGGCCCAGCTGGTGGAACGCCTCGCCCGGCACGAGGAGCGCCTGGACCACCTGGAGCTGGAGGACCTCAGTGTGCGCCGCTCCCTGCTGGCGGCGCACGAGGCGCTGCTGGCCTCCGGCGACCCGCTCGACGCCGACGCCGCCACCGCCCTGGTGCTCGTCGGGGCGCTGGATCTGCCCGAGTACGGGGCACCGCTGATGGCCACGGCCATGGACCGCCCGGAGCGCACCGCCGAACGGGCGCTGGAGCGGCTGGCTGAGGTGGCGCTGCTCCAGGAGACGGACTGGGGCCGGTACGCCCCGCACGACCTGGTCCGCGACTTCGCCCGGGAGCTCGCCGGCCGGGCCGGCAACGCCGCGGAGGGATACGGCGGGGAGCGGCCCGGCCGGGCCGGCAGCGCCGCGGAGGGATACGGCGGGGAGCGGCCCGGCCGCGACGGCACCGCCACGGAACGGCCCGGACGGGACGGCACCAGCACGGCGGGGCCCGGCCGCGACGGCACCGCCGCGGCCGTGGAGCGGTCCCTGTCCTGGTACCAGCAGCGGCTCGCCCAGTGCGCGGCGGCCCTGCGCCCCGCCTCCTGGCCGACGCCCGGCCCGTCGCCGGTCTTCGCGGACACCGCCGCCGCCCTCGCCTGGGGCGACAGGGAGGCGGCGAACCTGCTGGCACTGGCCGGCTCCGGCGGGCACGGGCGGCTGGGGACGACCCGCACCCTGGATCTGATCGGCGCCCTGTTCCCGTATCTGCACGACCGGGGCCGGGCCCGGGATCTCGAGCGGCTGACCCGGCACGCCATCTCCCTCGCCAGGTCCAGCGGCAACACCGCGGCCGAGGGGCGGGCGCTGGGCCACCTCGCCTCCGCGCACTACTCCGCCGGACGCCTGCGGCAGGCGCTGCTGCTCCTCGACGAGGCCGTCGAGCTCAGCGAACGCCTCCACGACGACGCCGCCCGCCGACGCCACCTCGGCAACCGGGCCGCGCTGCTGCGCGAGCTGGGCCGGGGCGCCGAAGCCCGCGCGACGCTGGCCCGCTGCCTCGCGCTGCGCCCCGACCACCTCACGCCGGGCGAGGAGGCGGTGCTGCTCGGGCACCAGGGATACGTGGCCGAACTGACCGACCTGCGCACGGCGTTGTCGTACCACCGGCGCAGCCGGGAGCTCGCCCGCCAGGCCGGAAGCGCCGTGATCGAGCAGGTCGCCCTGTGCAACACCGGACGCGCCCAGCTGCGCCTCGGCGAGCCGGACCGGGCGCTGCGCAGCTTCGACGAGGCGCTGCGGGTGATGGCGGCCGGGGTGGCGCACTGGAACGCGGAACGGGAGACCCGGCTGGGCCGTACCCAGGCCCTGCGGACGCTGGGCCGCCTCGGACAGGCCGGTGAGTCCTGCGCGGAGCTGCTGCGGGAGACGGCCGCGCGCGGCGACTCCTACGGGCACGGTCTCTCCGCGTACGAGTACGGGCATGTCCTGCACGCCCTGGGCGACGCGGAAGCGGCCCTCGACCGCTGGCAGAGCGCACGGTCCGCACTGGAGGGGACGGACGCGCCGGTGCTCGCCGAGCTGCACGCCCTGACATCCGGTCCGCGGGCCACGGCCGGCAGCGCGGGGCCGAGGGGCGGCGACCGGTGAACTCGTAGCGGCCCGCGCCTCGTCGGCCCCGGCCGCCGGGCCGGTGCCGGGTCGTCCTGCGACGGTACGGGGAGCGCGGCGACCACGCGCCGCACCGCACCGATCGTGCGGCCGGGACAGCCAAGGCGGCTGGGCGCCGGATCAGGAGGCCAGCCGTGGCGTCGGCGCCGAGGGGGACGGTACGGAGGGCGTCGGACGGTCCGGACGCGGGCCCTCGTGGAGCGGCGGCTGATCGGCGGTCTGCCGCTCGTCCGGCGGAGCACCCCGCAGCGGTAGCGTCGCCCGTACCTGGAAGCCGCCGCTCTCCCGCGGTCCCGCCTCGAACGTGCCCAGGACGCTGCGCACCCGTTCGCGCATGCCGATGAGGCCGAACCCGGAGGCGGACGGCGGGACTTCCGGCGTGGCACGGCCGTCGTCGGTCACGGACACCTCGAGGCGGCCCTCGACCTCACGCACCCTCACCTGCACCGCGACCCCGGGTCCGCCGTGCCGTACCGCGTTGGTGAGGGACTCCTGGACGATGCGGTGCGCGGCGGCGCCCACGGCGGGCGGCACCTGGGGTGCGGACGGCTCCAGATCGACGGTGACGGTGGCGCCGGCCGTGCGGGCCGCCGACACCAGGTCGGGGATCCCGTCGAGTCCGGGGAGGGGTTCGTGCACCTCGTCCGGCGAGGACCGCAGCACCTGCAGTGTGGTGCGCAGTTCCTCGCGCGCGCTGCGGCAGGTGTCGGCGATGTCGTCCAGGGCCTTGGCGACGGCGGCGCGGTCGAGGCGGTCGGGGTCGGCGTTCAGGATGTGGGCGGCGACCGATGTCTGGACGCCGACCAGGGTGATGCTGTGGGCGAGCAGGTCGTGCAGATCGCGGGCCACGTGCAGCCGTTCCTCGACGACGCGGCGCCGCGCCTCCTCCTCGCGGGTGCGTTCGGCGCGCTCGGCCCGTTCGACGGCGGAGTCGAGGTACTGCTGGTACACGCGGGTGCACACGCCGAGCAGGAGGACGGTCACGATCCACCCGGCGATACGGAGCATCTGCGCGCCCTGGGTCATGCCCTGCCCGAACTTGACGCCGACCAGCCCCGCGATGACGGCGGTGCCGAGCAGCACGGACCGCAGCACCGGTCCCGTCACGGCGACGGTGAACAGCAGCGTCATGGAGACCAGCAGCGGCGCGGTGTGGTTGAAGTCCAGCGCGTGGTACGGGGCGATGCAGACGACGCCGCCGAGGAACGCGGGCAGCGGGGCGCGCCGCCGCCACACCGCGGGCACATGCCCCACGATCAGCAACGTCCAGCCCAGGAGGGTCGGTTCACGGCCGTCGTTGGGTACCAGGAGCGCCAAGGTCGCGGCGACGACCAGTAACGCGCCGGCGAGTTGCGCGTCCTCGCGCAGCACACGGGCCGGCTCCTGCGGCTCCACGCGGCGCGGAGGGCCTGGCAGAAGTAACAGGCGTCTGATGTCCACCGGTTCATTCTCCGTCAGGTGACGCCTCCGCGGGTGTGAGGAGGCGGCTGCCTGGCTTGTTCCTCGAGCGTCGGCCACTCTGCGTGACGGAGCCGCCCGGCGTCGTCACTGTCGATGACGACCGGCCGGGGCCAGGGGCACGTCGGGAAGGTCGTCGTCTCGGCTGCCGGTCGCCCACGTGACCGTGCCGGAGTGCGCGTGGTCGGCTCGTCGAGGTCTCCGCGCCCACGGTTGCCCCTCTCCAGGCCGGGCCCCGGGGCCGGCGAGAGGGGTCGTGTCCCTCCCTAGCGCCCCCGCTTCGGGTCCTCTCCGTCCGAGCGTGCCGGGGACGCGTTCGAGGGCTTCTCGGCCTCGGCGTCGCGGGGCGTCCGCCGGGCCCTTCTCCGGCGGCGTACCACCACACCGCCCACCCCGAGGACGAGGGCGGCGACCACGCCCGCACCGACGGCCGGCCGTTCGGCGAACAGTTCCGCCAGCAGGTCGAGCGCCCCGAGCCCAGCGGTCGCGTAGACCAGCGCCCAGGCCGCTCCCCCGACGAAGAGTGCGGGGAGGTAGCGCGACAGCGGCATGCGCATGGTGCCCGCCAGGAAGTTGGCGGCGGTCTGGAAGCCGACGGTGAGGAAGGAGACGGCGACCACCGGCGCGCCCCACCGCTGGATCGCCCGCTCCACGCGCCGGAAGCGGGCCGAGGAGGTCCGCTCGGCGAGCCTGCCGCGCCGGGCTCCGGCACCGGCGAGCCATCCGACGGCGAACGTCCCTCCGGCTCGGAGCAGCACGATGGCGTACAGCGCGGCGGCGGTGAGTACGACCCTATCCACGACGCCTCGCCCCGGACGCGGGGGCGAGACCGCCCGCGACGCCCGTCGCCCGCCGTACGGGGCCGAGACCGTCCGCGACGCCCGTCGTCCGTCGCGCGGGCCCGAGTCCGCCCGCGCCCCGTGTCACCCGTCGCGCGGGCCCGGCCGCGGTGGGCCTCGGACGGGCACAAGCCCGGTCTGTGTCTCTCACCTGTGGCCTGCCTCTGCCCGTTCCGTCCGTCCCCTGCGTCCCGCCGCGGCGACGCCGGAGCCCGGCCCGAAGCGGAGCCGGCTCCCCTGGGGGCACACCGCCAGGCTAACCGAACGCGCTCACGGCCCGAGCAGGCCCGTCACTCGCCGCGTCAGCATCTTAGGTTAGGTGGCCCTAACTACATCGGGTCGGCCCCCGGGCCCAGCCCGGTGAAAGGGGCCCGGGCGATGACCGGGCCCCTGGTGATCACGCGGTTCGTGGGGTCAGCTGATGGTCCACTTCTGCAGGGCGGTGCTGCTGCTGGGCTGCTGGGTGACCAGCGCGCCGTTGGTGGTGGAGGCCGTGGTCAGCAGCAGGCCGCTGTTGACCGATGTGACGGTGTAGGTGCCGTCCGGCTGCCGCTCCACCCGCCAGCGCTGGTTGGCGGCACCGCTGCACGTCCACTGGATGACCTTGGCGCCGGCGCTCTTGGAGCCGCCCTCGACGTCGGCGCAGAGCCCGGATGTGCCGTTCTTGAGCTGATAGCTGCCGTCGGTCTGCTGGGTGAAGGTCCACTTCTGGTTGGCGCCGCCGTTCGGTGTCCAGGTGACGAGCTGGGTGCCGGGGGTGGTGCTGCTGTTGGGGTTGTCGAGCGCCTTGCCCCCGGCGATCAGGGTGCGGACTCCGTCGAGGACGGGCGAGATCGACCAGGTGAACGTGGTCGTGCCACTGGCGGTGCCGGAGGTGGCGGTGACCGTGACGGTGGAGGAACCGGCCGTGGTCGGGGTGCCCGTGATCAGGCCGCCGGAGCTGATGCCCAGTCCGGCGGGAAGGCCCGTGGCGGAGAAGGTCAGCGGCTTGCCGGCGGAGTCGGTGGCGTCGAGCTGGAGCGAGACGGCCTTGTTCACGGTGCCGGACTGGTTCCCGGGGTGGGTGACGCTGACCGTCTCGGGGGCTTCGCCGGTCGGAGTCAGGGTCAGGGTCTGCTCGCCGGCCGTACGGGAGCCGCCGACGGCATTTCCGGTGGCGTTGGTCCACGTGCGGGTGGGAGTGGTCTCGGCGAGGCGGCCGGAGTCGGCGGACAGGCCGATGACGAGTCCGCTGTACCGGTTGACGATCCGGTACGTGCCGGTGGGGCTGCCGTCGGTGGGGGAAGCACCCGGAACGACGAACCACTGCTGACCCACGGTGGGACCGGTGGAACCGGGGGCGGTGACGGTGGGCCTGGTGCCCCAGGCCCGGGTGGTCGTCGTCGTGGAGCCGACGCCGAGAAGCTGACCGGTGGACGCATTGGCGATCTTGTAGGAGCCGTCGCCGTTGGACACGAAGGTCCACGACTCCAGGGCGGAGCCGGACGCGGAGGCCAGGGAGGTGGTGGCGGAGCTGCCGGACACCTGCGCGAGGACGCGGCCGTCGGCGCTGGTGATGCGGTAGGTCCTGGCGGTGTCGACGGGTGAGGCCGGCTCGTTGGTGTCGATCCTCAGGTTGATGTACTCACTGCTGGCGCCGTTGGAGCAGCCGAAGGAGCAGTACGAGCGGAAGTCCTTGCCGACGATCGCGGAGCTGGTCCTGTTGCCGTTGTCGAGGAACCAGCGGTACCAGGAGGCGTTCTTGTAGCTGCCGGTGTCGCCGAGGCGGAACCACTTCTGGGTGGTGAGGTCGTCGGTGGCGTAGATCTCCTGGGAGGCGTTGCCGCTCTGGTCGACGGCCTGTGGCTGCCCTATGTACAGGCCCAGATGGGCGTTGTAGGTGATGTCCATGACGAACAGCGGGGACGTGGGGGGTGTCAGGCCGGCGGCGATCTGCTGGCTCACCGTGCCGGTGTTGGCCGGGTTGTACTCCTTCGACGGCGGCGTGTAGCCGGTGGTGCTGCCGGAACCGACCGGAACCATGGTGCTCTCGCGGCCGCCGACGCCGGCCTCGGTCCAGGCGCCGTTGTACCACTTCCGCCAGGAGCTGGGCGCCATCTTCGCCGAGATCGGCGACCGGGCGACGTGCCCGTAGAACGCGGCCCAGCCGCCGCCTTTGTTCACGATCCGGGAGCCGTAGAAGACGTAGAAGTAGCCGGAGGCGGTGTCGACGAACAGCCTCGGGTCACCGGTGCCGTAGTGGTAGGTCTGGTGCGGGAAGGCGGCGTTGTCGCCGCGCTTGGTGCTGTACGGCGAGGTGATCACGTGGTCCTTGATGGTCCACGTGCGTCCCTGGTCCTTGGAGACGGCGTAGTCGATGCCGTCGTAGTGCACGTGGTCACCGAAGGGCTCCGGGGTGAACTCGTTGTGCACGAGCCCGTACCAGTCACCGGTGTCCGGGTCGACCCAGGTGCCGACGAGGACGCAGTAGTTCCGGTGGGCGTAGGTCGCGCTGGAGGGCGCCTGGGTGGACTTCACGCCGGTCACGCTGTTGTTGCAGCGCCATGTCGTGTCGTTGTTGCGGTCGTTGGAGTTGGCCGGGTCGACCGCGTCGCTGAGGGCGCTGGACCGGGTGGCGGTGTCGAAGTTCGTACCGGTGAAGAAGCTCCACTTGCGCGAGTCGGTCGCGCCGTAGAGCGAGTGGGCCTGCTGGAAGTAGAACGTGCCGTCCTTGTCGAGGTACGGAGCGGCCGGGGTGTCGTCCGGGTGTGTCCAGGAGCCCTTGGCTCCGACGTTCACCGTGTACGTGGCGGTGGGCGAGGCGGCCGAGGCCGAGGTGGCCGCGATCGTGGCGCCGCTGGTCACGGCCAGCGCCGCCGCGGTGAGCACGCCCACCAGTCTGCTGAGAGGAGTTGTCACGGGTACTCCCTGGTCGGAGGAGCCGGGCTGCTGCAACAGCTCCGGTGTGGAGGGTGGCGCCGGTCGAGGAGCGCCGTCGGTGTCCGGGCCTCGGGGCCCGGACACCGTGCTCTCCCGGCGGGACGGGGCAGCCCGGACGGGCGCGGCTGCGCCGGCCGGAGAAGAGCCGGGGAGCGGTTAGGGGGCAGACACACGCGAGGCGGGTGCGCTGCGAGGGGGGAACGACGAGTAGCCGTTCTGGGACGCCGTGCGGGGCAGCCGGGTGTGGCGCGCCCTTCGCGCGGACGGAAGGGAGCAGGAGAGCGGCTTCACCTCGGGCGGGAAAGCGGGGGAAGGTGTGTCGTGGCCGTGCCTGTGGTGCCGGGCGGACCGCCCGTGCGGCGGGTGCCGCCCTGAGCGCGCGGGTGGCGCCCCGAGCTCGCGGGTGACGCCATGGGCGCGCGGGTGACGAAGTCGGTGCGGCCCGGGATGTCAGGGGCCGCGCGCGGGAACGCGTGGCCGGTTCTCCTGGCCGGGGAAGAGCCGCCGGGCGGGGGTGGCGCCGCAGCGGCGAGGGGGCCCTCGGCGATGGTCATGGCGGTCGCCGGCAAGCATCGACGCCCCCTTTCCACGGCACGGGCGAGCGCACCGTACTGCGGTCACCCGGGTCACGGGCGCCGCTGGTTGCAGGCACCGTACGCGCTCTTTGACCGGTAAAACAAGACCAACCGGAGCTGAAAATTCGGCTTCGCCGGCCGCGCCGCCGACCGCATGGCACGCATCCGCCGAACCGCCTGGTCAGCGCCGCACTCCCTTGACCTGTAGCGCCCGGCGGGGGTAGCTTGCGACCCACATTTGATCGGTAAAACGAGGTTCTCATGGTGACGATGCAGGACGTGGCGGAGCGGGCCGGCGTCACCAAGCAGACCGTGTCCAACGTCATCACCGGCCGAGTGCCGGTGCGCCCGTCCACCGAAGCGCGCGTGCGCGAGGCCATCGCCGAACTCGGCTACGTACCCAATCTCGTGGCCCGCTCGCTCGCGACCGGCAGCACCCGCACGGTGGGCCTGTTCGTGCCGACCGTTTCCGCGACCTTCTACGCCGCGGTGATCGAGGAGGTCGAGGACGCCCTCGAGGAGCAGGGGTACTACCTGCTGCTGTGCACCACCCGTCTCGACGGGGAACGCGCGCGACGCCATCTGGCGAGCCTGACCAGCCGCTCCGTGGACGCTCTCCTCATCGCCGGTGACCATGGGCTGACGGCTCACCTCCCGCTGCTCGCCGGCGCTCGGTTCCCGGTGGTTCTCTGCGCCTGGGAGAGCGAGGCTCCGGACCGGTTCCCTGTCGTCACCATCGACTACGCCCACGGCGGCTACCTGGCGGGCCGTCACCTGCGTGAACTCGGCCACGAGCGCGTGGCGATCCTGGCCAGCCCTGCGCATCGGATGCGCGTGGAGGGGTTCCGCAAGGCGTTCGCCGAGGACGGGGTGCCCCTCGCCGACAGCGCCGTGCACATGGCGCCCGAACCCACCTTCGGCGGCGGGACGGCAGCCGCGCAGGCCGCCCTGCGCGAGGACCCGTCGGTCACCGCTCTCTTCGCCACCCACGACGTGCTCGCCCTGGGAGCCCTGGAAGCCGCCGGTGCGGCGGGACGATCCGTGCCGCACGACCTGTCGGTGGTGGCGCACGACGACACCCCGGAAGGGATGCCGGCCCGGCCCGCCCTCACCAGCGTGGTCCTGCCCACGCGGGAGATGGCGCGGCGGGCCGTCGAGGCGCTGATGCAGGCGGTCAAGTCGGCCGGCCCTCCGGCACCCCGGCAGTGGCTGCTGCGCCCCGAACTCGTCGTCCGCGACAGCACCGCCCGGCCCGCCTGAGCGCGCGGGGCGGCGGCCGAGTCGTGTCGGCGCGGTACGGCGCGGCGCCCCAGCGCGGTGCACGGCGGGACGCCCGCGGCTGTTGCAGCGCGGCCGGCTCACCGTTCGGCGAACGCCCCGCTGTCCTCCCTCCTGAGGCGGTGCACCACCGCTATGCGGTCCGGGCGGCGCGTTCGACGGCCTCGGCGTCCAGTTCGATGCCGAGGCCGGGGCCGGTGAGGAGACGCACATGTCCTTCGTGGTGCTGGAACACCGACCGGTCGGTGAGGTGGTCCAGAAGGCCGGAGCCGGAGCCGTCGTGGACGCTCGGACTCATCTCCTGGATCAGCAAGTCGGCTGTGGCGAAGCCGACTTGCAGACAGGCGGCCAGGGCGACAGGACCCCTCGGGCACTGTGGGGCCAGGGGGACCCGGTAGGTCTCCGCCACGGCCGCGATCCGCCTCACTTCGGAAATGCCGCCGGACAGGGACAGATCCGGCTGGGCGACGGCGATGCCGTGCTGGAGGGCCTTGCCGAAGTCCCAGCGAGAGCAGAGATGTTCGCCGGCGGCGACGGGGATGCCCGTGAAGCGCACGATGTCACCGAGGCGGTCGCTGGACTCGGAGCACACCGGTTCCTCGACGAAGACCGGCAAGTACTCCTCAAGCAGCGGAAGTACGCGGCGTGCCATGGCGAGGGTGAGGCGTCCCCGAAGGTCCACGACGATGTCGAACCGGTCGCCGACCTCCGCGCGGACCGTCGCCACGCGCTCCACCAGGTCGTGGACGGCTTCCGGCGTGTCCATCAGACCGAGTCGCGGATGCGCCGCCACTTTGACCGCGGTGAACCCCTCCGCCCTTCGTGCGGCCGCCTGTTCGGCGACGTCGGTGGGGCAGCCGCCGCTGATCCTGCTGTACACGCGGATCCAGTCGCGCACATGACCGCCGAGCAGCTGCCACACCGGCACGCCCAGGGCCTTGCCGGCGATGTCCCACAGGGCCTGGTCGATGCCGGCGACCGCACTGGCGATCAGGGCTCCGCCGCGGTAGCGGCCGCCCGTGGCGAGAACCTGCCAGTGCTCCTCGATACGCATCGGGTCCTGCCCCGTGAGGTGGTGGGACAGTTCCTCGACGGCGGCCACCAGAGTGCGGCCCCGGCCCGCGACGACGACCGGTTCGCCCCAGCCGGTGATGCCCTCGTCGGTGTCGATGCGCACGAGACACCACCGGGGACCGACCAGGTAGGTACGCAGGGCGGTGATCTTCATGGGGAACTCTTTCTGCGTGCTCGGGCCGCGGTTCTCGGCCGGGGGTCGACAACGGCTCCCGAGAGGATCGTCAGCAGGCGTGCCACCTCCGCGGCGACCGCGTCGCGCGCCGGGCCGAGGTATGTGCGGGTGTCCGCGATGCCCGGCTGGGCGTCGAGCTGTTCGCGGGCGGTCCGGGTGAAGATCCGGTTGAGATGCGTCGATATGTTGATCTTGGTCATGCCCGCCTCGACCGCCGAGGCGAGATCCGCGTCCCCGACACCGGAGGAGCCGTGCAGGACGAGGGGCACGTCAAGGGTGCTGCGCAGGCGGCCGATCAGGGTGAAGTCCAGGGCGGCGTCACGCGTGAGCATGGCGTGCGAGCTGCCCACGGCGACCGCGAGGGCGTCGACGGCGGTGGCCCGTACGAACTCTGCGGCTTCCCGCGGGTCGGTACGGACACCGGGGGCATGGGCGCCGTCCTTCCCGCCGATCTCGCCGAGTTCCGCCTCCACCCACACGTCCGCGCGATGGCAGTGGTCCACCACGATGCTGGTGGCCAGGACGTTCTCGTCGTACGGCAGTTTGGACGCGTCGAACATCACGGAGGTGAACCCCAGCTCCACGGCCTCGTGCACCAGGGCCTCCGACTCCGCGTGGTCCAGGTGAACGGCGACCGGCACCGCCGCGCGTCGGGCGAGCGCGAGGGTGGCGCTGCCGATCGGCTCCAGCGCACCGTGGTAGCGGACGGTGTTCTCGCTGATCTGCAGGATGACGGGCAGCGCTGCCCGCTCGGCTCCCGCCACGATCGCTTCGGCCTGCTCCAGCTGGACGACGTTGAACGCGCCGACCGCGCGGCGGTGCGCGTACGCGGGGTCGACGATCGCATCAGTAGGGGCCAGGGGCATGAGACTTCTCCACAGTGTCGAGGGGACGGAACGAGTCGCAGAGGGTGCGGGGAAGGTCGCCGGCGAGCATGTCGGCGACAGGGGGGACATCGAGGGCCGCGTTCCGGGTGACGGTGACCCTCACGCCCGGCCACCCCCGTCGGGCCCGGACGGCACCAGAGGGGCGCCGGCCACCTCCCACGCCGCGAGCCCCGCGCCTACGCAGCCGGCCTGGGAACCGAGGGCCGCGCGCACCACCTCGGGACGGCGCCGGTGGCCCAGACGGTCGCCGAGCGCCGTACGCAGCGGATCGAGAAGGAGGCTGCCGGCCTCCGACAGACCTCCGCCGATCACGATCACCTCCGGCCCGAGGAGGCTGACGGACACGGTGAGGGCCTGGGCGAGCGCATCGATCGCGCGCTCCCACACCCGGCACGCGTCCGGATCACCGTGAGCCGCCGATGCCACTACGCCCTCGGCGCCGTCCACGGGGCGGCCGGAGCGCGCGGTGTACGCGGACGCGATGGCGCGGGCGGAGGCGACGGCCTCCAGGCAGCCGACACCGCCGCATGCGCAGCGCGTGGTCTCCTGGGCCACGGGCAGGTGGCCCAGCTCTCCGGCGTGCCCGTGGGCCCGCAGCAGGCGGCCGTCCGCGATCACGGCGGCGGAGATGCCGGTGCCGATGGCGACGAACAAGGCGTCGTTCGCTCCCGAGGCGGCACCCAGCCGGTGCTCGGCGGCGCCTCCGGCGCGGACGTCATGGCCGAGGACGACCGGGAGCCCCAGGGCGTCGGTGAGGAGGGCGGCCAGTGGCACGTTGCGCCACCCGAGGTTGACCGATTCCACCGCCAGTTGGGCGGGCTCGTCGACGATGCCGGGTACGACCACCCCGGCCGCGACCGGGGCGAGGTTCCTGCGCGCCGCCTGTGCGGCCAGTGCGCGCAGCGCCTGCGTGATCGCCTGGACGACGGCGTCGGGTCCGAGGCGGCTCGGGGTCGGCGTGCGGAGCGTCGTCACGGCTCGCGACGCGCGGTCGCGCACGGCACCCTTCATCGAGGTGCCACCGACGTCCAGCGCGATCACGCACTCCGTGTTCGGGGCGAGGTCACCCATGCTCGCCGTCCAGGACGACCGAGCGGCTCAGCGAGCGGGGCTTGTCCGGGTCGAGACCGCGGCCGACCGCGAGGTGGACGGCGAGCCGCTGCGCACGCACCAGGTCGGCCAGCGGATCCAGGTCACCGGGCGCGTCCCCGGACTCGGCCACATAGCCGCCTCCGGTGCGCTCGACGTCGTGCTCCAGGCCGTGCGGTGCGGGACCCAGCACCCAGGCCAGCCTGCCGGGGCGCGTGATGCTGATGGGGCCGTGCCGGTACTCCATCGCCGGGTACGCCTCGGTCCAGGCGCCCGCGGCCTCGCGCATCTTCAACGCCGCTTCCTGGGCCAGTCCGTAGGCCCAGCCGCCGCCGAGAAAGGTGATCTGCTCCGCCTGTCGCATGCTGCCGGGCAGCGGCTCGGTGACCGCGCGCTCGGCGTCCGGGATGACGCGCTCCAGCGGCCGCACGCCGTGGGCCAGGGCGCCCTGGCTCTCGAGGTGGCCGCGCAGCAGGGCCAGCGTCGTGGTGGCGAACCGGGTCTGCACGACGGATTCCTCGTCGGCGTAGTCCAGGACGACGACGTGGTCGGCGACGGACACCACGGGGGTGCCGGGGGTGGCGATGACGGCGGTCGTCGGGGCGCTGCCGGCGAGTCGGCCGAGGAGCCGCACGACTTCGGTCGTGGTGCCGGAGCGGGTGAGGGCCACGACGCGGTCATAGCGGCGGCCGGCCGGGAAGGCCGAGGCGGCGAAGGCGTCGGTCTCGCCGTGTCCGGCGCTCTCCCGCAGGTGCGCGTAGGCCGTGGCCATGAACCAGGAGGTACCGCATCCCACCACGGCGACTCGTTCGCCGCGCTGGGGCAGCACCGCGTCGTGCCGGGCGGCCTCGGCGACGGCCCGGCGCCAGCAGTCCGGCTGGGAAGCGATCTCGCGCGAGGTGTGCGAGCTGTGTGCGGAATCCAGGGTGGTGGGCATGACTGCCTGCCTTCTTCGAAGGGGAACGGCCGTGAGCGTGGGCCGGGGAAGGGGGGCATCGCGACGGTGCGAGCCACGGGAGGGAGGCGTCCGGGCGCCCGGACGGAAGTCGCCGGACTTCAGCCGAAGCTTTCGACGTACTCCTCGCCGGGCCCGAGGTCGGGGGCGTCCACGAGGGCGAGGTGGCTGCCGAAACGGTCGAGTTCGAGGATCGTCAGGAGGTTGTCGCCCGCACGCAGCAGCGGTGCCGGGACGTAGAGGGTCCTCTGCGGACCTATGTCCCAGTAGCGGCCGAGCAGGGTGTCGTTGACCCAGACGAAGCCCTTGCCGAAGCCGGGCAGGCTGAGAAAGGTGTCGGCCGGCTCGGTGAGGGGCAGCGAGGCGGTGGCGAAGCCGGACTCTCCCGCCGGGTCGGTGAGGGCCGTGGCCCGGGCGATGTCGTCCGCGCCCCACTCGTCGAGGGGAAGCGAGCGCATCGACCATCCGTGCACCAGCCGCCGCTCCACGCGCACACCGCCGAGGATTCCCTTGCCCTGACCCAGCAGATGACCGTAGTTGATCCGGCCCTGGTTCTCGACGAGCAGGTCGAGCTGGACCGGGGCACCGCTGCCCGTCACACCGAACGACGCGGTCTCCCGGTCCAGGACAGCCGTCAGGACACCGTCGACGAACACCTGCGCTCGGTCGTGCAGGCCGGTCACGGTCACCTCCTGCGCGCCCGGCGGCAGCACCGGACGGGCGGTGTACAGCACGAGGCCGGATGCCTGTCCGAGCTCCTCGAAACTCAGCGGCGTCGCCGCGCGGACCGGGACCGCCATGCCCCTGAGCGTCTCGAGGAGGCCGGCGCGGCGCGCGACGGGCAGGGTCGCGGGCGGCAGCAGCGGCGGGTCGTCCGGTACGGGCGGGGCGGCACCGTCGCCGACGGCGGTGAGGACGGCCCGCAGGGCGAAGAACTTCTCCGTGAGCGCGCCGTGTTCGGCGATCGGGGCGTCGGAGTCGTAGCTGGTGACCGTCGGCCGCAGCGTCCGGCCGTCGTGGTTGGCTCCGGCCCACAGACCGAAGTTGCTTCCTCCGTGTGCCATGTACAGGCTCAGGGAACCGCCCAGTTCGAGGAGGTCCGCCACGTCCTCGGCGGCGCTCGCGGCCGAGCGGATGTGGTGCTTCTCGCCCCAGTGGTCGAACCAGCCGTTCCAGAACTCCGCGCAGTAGAAGGGCTCTGCGGCTCGGCGTGAACGCAGGAGCGCGGCCGCCTGGTCGGGTCGGGAACCGAAGGTCGCCGCGGCCAGCTGGCCGGGCAGGGCGCCGCCGTCGAGCATCAGCGGTGTGGGTCCGTCGGCGGTGTACAGCAGTTCGGTGATGCCGCGAGCGGTCAGGGCGTCGCGGACCCACCGCAGGTAGGCGTGGTCGTCGGCGTAGCTTCCGTACTCGTTCTCGACCTGGACTGCCACGACGGGGCCGCCGTGGGCGGCCTGCCGGGCGGCGATGAGCGGAACGAGGACGTCGAACCAGCGACCCACCTGCTCGAGGAAGGCGGGATGGCTGCTGCGCGGACGCATGCCCGGCAGGCCCGTGAGCCAGGCGGGCAGGCCGCCGTTGTCCCACTCGGCGCAGATGTAGGGGCCAGGGCGGACGATGACGTCCAGTCCTGCCTGCCGGGCCAGGTCGAGGAACCGGGGCAGGTCGCGCCAGCCGTCGAAGCGGATCTCTCCGGGCCGGCGCTCGTGGAAGTTCCAGGGGACGTAGGTGTCGACGGTGTTGAGGCCGAGCGAGGCCATCCGTTCGAGGCGGTCCGCCCATTGCGCGGGGTGGACCCGGAAGTAGTGCAGGCCGCCGGCCAGGATGCGGTGGGGGCGCCCGTCGCGCAGGAAGGTGTTGTCGGCCCAGGTGAGCACGGGCTGCGGTGAGCGGGACGACGTCCGCGCGCGCGTGCCCGGGTGCGTGGTGGGAAGGGTCACTTGATGGCTCCGGCGGTCATGCCCGCACGCCAGAACCGCTGGAGCACGAGGAAGGCGATCAGAAGAGGGACGACGGAGACGAGCGATCCGATGACGACGAGCGGCGGGGGTACGGCGACATGGCTGGCGTTCCAGCCGACCAGCCCGACGGTGACGGGCTGGAGCTCGTCGTCGCCGAGCACCATGGCGGGCAGCAGGTAGTTGTTCCAGATCTCCACGAACTGGAAGAGGAAGATCGTCACGAGTGCGGGAAGCATCATCCGTGCACCGATCGTCCAGAAGATGCGCAGTTCCCCGGCGCCGTCGAGGCGGCCCGCCTCCAGAACCTCGTCGGGGACGGTCTGGGCGGCGAAGACGCGCGCGAGATACACGCCGAAGGGGCTGACGACGCTGGGCAGCAGGACGGCCAGCGGGTTGTCGATCAGGTGCACGCCCGAGAACATCAGGTACAGCGGGAGCGTGAACAGCACCTTGGGCACGAGGACAGCCGCGAGGACCATGCCGAAGAGCGCGCCCCGGCCGGGAAAGTCGTACTTGGCCAGCGCATAGCCGGCCAGTGCCGACAGGACGGTCCCGATGAGCGCGCCGATTCCGCAGTAGGCGACGCTGTTGAGCATCCACCGCCAGAAGATGCCGCCGTCCTGCCGGCTCAGACGGGCGATGTTGTCGGCCAGGTCGAAGCCGTCGAACCACAGGCCGCTGCCGCTGAACTGCTCGCCGAACGGCTTGGTCGCCGCGACCAGAAGCCACCAGAGCGGGAAGAGGAAGTAGCAGGCGGACAGGGTCAGAAGGGCCAGTACGGTGACCCGGCCGGCCGGACGGGTCTCCCGCCGGGTCCTCGGTGCCGCCCTGTGCGCAGGGGTGGCCGTGGTCATGCGTGGTCTCCTCGACTGGTCAGCTTGAAGAAGACGAAGGACACCGCGCCCACCGCGACCGCGAGCAGCACCGACTGTGCCGCCGCGTAGGGGTAGTTGCCGGCCGCTACGGCGCTCTGCGCGGACATCAGGGGGGTGAAGGCCGAGGAGATCGCCCCGCCCGAGACGGGCTGCAGGACGGTCGGCTCGTTGAACAGCTGGGCCGAGCCGATGATGGAGAACACGGCGGTCAGGACGAGGGCGCCGCGCACGGCGGGAATCTTGACGTTCCAGGCGATACGGAGGGCGGAGGCGCCGTCCATGCGTGCGGCTTCCAGCACCTCCTGCGGGATCGCCTGCAGAGCGGCGTAGATGATGATCATGTTGTAGCCGGCCCAGCTCCAGGTGACGATGTTCGCCACCGACCACAGCACCACGTCCTCGTCGAAGAACGGGATGGTGACTCCGACCGGTTCGAGCAGCCGGTTGACGGGGCTCGACTGCGCCGAGTACATGAACGACCAGACCAGGGCGGCGCTGACGCCGGGGATCGCGTACGGAACGAAGCTGGACGTGCGGAAGAATCCGCGTCCGCGCGCGGACTTCGAGTCGATGAGCAGGGCCAGCACCAGGGCGAGGCCCAGCATCAGGGGCACCTGTACGACGCCGAAGAGCGTCACGCGGCCGAGAGCGGCGATGAAGTCGGCGTCCTGGAAGGCGCGCGCATAGTTGTCGAGGGGGGCGAACACCTCGACCGGGGCGGTGAGGCCCAGTCCTGATCGGCGCAGGGTGAACAGACTGCTGAACGCGGCGTAGGCGATCGGAGCGATGTACATGGCCGCGAACAGGACGACGAACGGTACGCAGAACAGCAGCGGCCGATATCGGCGAGAACGTGCGGGCCGCGCCGTCGGACGTACGGTCGTCCGCGGAGCGTCTGCCCGGCGCCGGTCGGCAGCAGGGGCTGCGGCGGAGGGGGCGTGGGTCATGGGTGGGTTCCTCACTGTGGCGCCCCGCGGTCGGATGGGCCGGGGGCGGGGCGCGTCGGCGGGCGGATCGGTGCGGTCACCGCCGGGCGGGTGGACGGCACCCGCCCGGCGGGAGTGCTCACGGGGTGACCTGGAGGCCCTGCTTGCGCATCTCCGCGAGCGTCGCCGTCTGCGCCTCCTTCAGGGCCTGCGCGATCGTGCCCTTGCCCGTCCATGCCTTGCCGAGGCCGTCGTTGAGCTTCGCCACGGTGGTCGTCATCAGCGGGCCCCAGGTCCAGCCGGAGTCGACGTTCGGCGAGGCGGCGGCGATGACCTCGTAGATGTTCTGACCGCCGAAGTAGGGGTCTGCCTTGAGCTGCCGATGAGCGAGCAGCTCGGTGGCGGCGGGATAGAGGGAAGCCTTTTCGATCAGTGTGCCGAACGCGTCGGGATCGGTGCTCATCCAGTGGGCGAACTCCCAGGCCGCCGCGGTGTTCTCGCAGCCCTTGAGAACGGCCGTCGCCGACCCGCCGGCGTTGCCGACCTTGTTCTCCCCCTGCTTCCACTGGGGCATCGGCGCGACGGCCCACTGCCCGGCGGACGCCTTGGCACCGCCCTTGATGACACCTGCCTGCCACACCGCGCCCACGACGGTCGCGATGCTGCCGTCGCTCAGCCCGTTGTACCAGGACTGGTCGTACATCGGAGCGCTGCTGAGAAGACCCTCGTCGGCGAGCCTCTGCCAGTAGTCGGCGACCCTCTTGTTCGCCGGCGAGTCCATGCTCGCCTTCCAGGAGTCGCCCTGGACACCGAACCAGTCCGCCCCGGCCTGCCAGGCGAACCCGGCGTAGTCGTAGTCCAGGTAGGGCGAGGAGATGTACCGCTTCGGGCCGGACGCCTGGATCCGCTTCGCGGCGGCACGGTACTCGTCCCAGGTGGCCGGCGGCTTGAGGCCGAGGGAGTCGAAGACCTTCTTGTTGTAGAACAGCGCCATGGGTCCGGTGTCCACGGGTGCCCCGTAGACACCGGAGCCCAGAGTCACCGCGTTCCACGCCGCGGGCTGATAGTCGCGCTCCGCCGCAGCGGCGTGCTTCGCGACGTCCTCCAGCGCGCCCTGGGCCGCGAAGCTCGGCATCGTCTCGTACCCGACCTGCGCCAGACAGGGCGCGTTTCCCGCCTTCACGGCGTTCAGCATCTTCTGGTAGCCGCCCTTGGCGCCGGGCTGCACGGTCTGGAAGTCGACCTCGATGTGCGGGTGGCCGGCGTTGAACGCCTTGACGACGTCCTCGTAACCCGGAGCCCACCCCCAGAATGTTATCGATGCCTTCGCGGGGCCCTCGCCGGAATCCGGACCGCTCGTCGAGCACCCGGTGGCTGCGAGGGTGACCGCGAGAGCTCCAACTGCTCCCGCAAAACGGACATAGTAGCGCTTCACAGCTCCTCCTGAGTGCCGTGGCAAGGGGAAGTCGCCCCATTGCCCGGGGCCGCCTGTCCGGCGAGCACCGGGGGGCACATCCGGCCGCCGTGTGCTGATGGCCGAAACTATGACAGAGAATGTTATCGATGCCAAGAGCCGTTACCGATTGGCGATCCAGGTGGTAAAACAGCAGGTGAAGGCACATGTGGCCGGTATCATCGGTCGGGACCGAGGGGAGAGACATGAGCAAGCGCAGCGACGACAAGGGGACGCGGCCGCCGGGCATGACGGACGTGGCCCGCCTCGCCGGCGTCTCGGCGCAGACCGTCTCGCGTGTCCTGGCCAACCACCCCAATGTGCAGGAGGCGACCAGGAAGAAGGTCCTCTCCGCCGTCGAGCAACTCGGCTACCGACGCAACAACGCCGCCCGGATGCTCTCCTCGGGCCGCAGCCGCACGATCGGCGTGGTGACCCTCCAGACGAACTCCTACTCCAGGGCCGCGGTCACCACCGGCATCGAGCAGGCGGCCCACGAGGCCGGCTACGCCGTGAGCACCGCCTCCACCACCAACCTCGACACCTACGCCATCGAGAACGCCCTGTCCCGACTGGCCGGGCAGGACGTCGAGGGGATCATCCTGTCGGTGCCGCTGATCCACATCAGCCCCAGGATCGAGCAGCTCACCCGCGCCACCCCGACCATCACCATCGACGGCTCGCGCACCGATGCCACCGAGGTCGTCGCCCTCGACCAGGTGCTCGCCGCCCGCATGGCCACCCAGCACCTGCTGGACCTCGGCCACGAGACGGTCTGGCACATCGCCGGACCGGCGGAGTGGCTGGAAGCGGGCAACCGGCGCGACGGCTGGCGCGCGGCCCTGGAGGCCGCCGGCCGCTCGGTTCCGCCACCGCTGGAGGGCGACTGGTCGGCCGCCTCCGGATACCGCAACGGCCTTGTGCTGGCGCGCATCCCCGACGTCACCGCGGTCTTCGTCGCCAGCGACGAGATGGCGTTCGGGGTCATCAGAGCGCTCCACGAGGCGGGGCGGCGCGTGCCGGAGGACATCTCCGTCGTCGGGTTCGACGACATCGAGCTCGCCGAGTACTGCTCACCCTCCCTGACCACCATCGCCCAGCCCTTCCAGTACATGGGCGAACTCGCCGTGACCCACCTGCTGCGTCACATCGAGGACCCGGGCACTCTGCCCGAGCCGCGTTCGGTCGAACCCCGCCTGGTGGTGCGCTCCAGCACCACGACCGCGCCCGCTCGCTGACGCGCGGGGCTGCGCTGCCCGGCGGCGAACGTGCGCGCCGTCCCGACGCGGGTGAGCGATCCCATAGGACTGCGTTCGCCCTCCCCTCACAACTGCTGAGGAGAGAAGATCCCGCTGATCCCGCATTGGCATCGATAACATTCCATGCCATAGTTCGGCTGTCGGCCCGCTGCCCGCACCGCTCCGGCGCACAGCGCGACCCACGTCCTGCGGGGACGTCTTCTCCGCTCCACCCACGCCTTCCCGGGAGGGCTCATGAAGCGATCCATCGCGCGCGGCATCGGGCCGGGCGGCGCGCTGTCCGTCACGTCCCTGGCCGTCACGTCCCTGTCCGTCGCCTTCCTGGCCGTCGCTTTCCTGGCCGTCGCCGGATGCTCCGGACCCGGAGCGGACGGGCCCTCGTCCTCCGGCAGGGCGGCGGTGACGTTCTGGGGCTGGGCGCCCGGATACGCCGACGCCGTCGAGGCGTTCAACAGGAGCCACCTGGACATCGAGGTCACCTACCAGGCGGTGCGGCCGGGCGCCGAGGGCGGCTACCAGAAGCTGCTCGACGCGGTGAAAGCGGGCAACGCCCCCTGTCTCGCCCAGATCGGCTACGAGACGCTGCCGAGCTTCGCCGCACAGGGCGCCCTGCTCGACGTCGGCGAGCACCGGACCATCGCCCAGCAGGCAGCCTTCCCCGAAGCCGCCTGGTCGGCGGTGACCGTGGAGGAGCAGGTCCACGGCGTTCCCGTCGACATGGGGCCGATGGCCCTGTTCTACAACAAGAAGGTCTTCGACGCACTCGGCCTGGAAGTGCCCACCACCTGGGCCGAGTACAGAACCGCGGCAAGGACGATCCACGCCTCGGACCCCCGGCGGTTCATCTCCTCGCCCTACATGACCTACGACTACGCGGGCCTGGCCCGCCAGGCCGGCGCCTCGTGGTTCGGCGTCAAGGACGACGTCTGGCAGGTCACCATGGCCTCGCGGGCCAACGAGAAGGTCGCCGCCTACTGGCAGAGCCTGGTCGACGAGGGCCTGATCAGCAGCGCCCCCATGTACGACCGGTCCTGGTACGAGGGCCTGGGCGACGGTGACATCGCGACCGTCGTCGGCGCGGTGTGGCAGGCCGGCGTCATCAAGAGCGGCGCGAAGGACGGCGCCGGTCAGTGGGCCGTCGCGCCCATGCCCCAGTGGGACGAGGGCCAGATCGAGGTCGGCAACGCCGGCGGAGGCGCGACCGCCGTCCTCAAGGGCTGCGAAAACCCCGCCGCCGCCTGGGAGTTCGCGCACTGGATGAGCACCGACCGCGACGCGTTCGGCGTCCTCGTGGAGAAGGCCGCCCGCTACCCCGCCGCCACCGACCTCCTCGATCTGCCGCAACTGGCCGCCGCCGACCCGTACTTCGGCGGTCAGAAGATCTACGACGTGTTCAGCGCGGCCTCCCACCAGGTCAACCCGGACTGGACGTGGGGCCCGCTGATGACGAAGACGGCGACCGATCTCGACGACGGCCTCCGCACGGCATGGTCGGGGCAGGGCACCATCTACGGCGCCCTGCGCGACACCCAGGACAGGACCGTCGCCGCGATGCGCGAGCAGGAGCTCGAGGTGACCTCGTAGAAGGCCGCGACCGCGTCGGCGCCGATGACGTTCCGGATCGTCCCGCACCGCACCGCCGTGTGCCTCACAGAGGAGTCGCGCCCGCTGCTGGTGTCAGGGCTGGCCCGTGGGGTCACGGTGAAGTCGTGGGGTCGGGCTCGGTGAATGCTCGCCGGCTGTGCGCGAGCAGTTCGCGCAGCCCCGGACTGTGCGTGTTCTTCCAGATCAGGGCGAGCAGTGCGGGTGTGTCGACATCATCGATGGTGCGGGCGGTGAGCCGGTCGCGGTAGCTCGCGACCATGGAGGCGCTGAGGACGGCGACGGCGAGCCCGCGGGCGGCGAGGTCGGCAATGGCGTCCGCGGCGCTGGCCTGCAGCGCGATCGAGGGTCGGAGGCCCTGTGCGGCGCACGCCTGGTCGAGTACTGTCCGCAGGCCGGTGCCGGGCGGCATGCACACGATCGGGTAGGCGATCAGATCGCGCAGCGTGACCCGCCGCTGTTCCGCCAGGGGGTGCCCGGCCGGGACCGCCGCGACCAGCCGCTCGCTGATGAGGGTCAGCGCGTCCAGCCCTGCGGGGGTGGCGGTTGCCGCCCCGATGAGTGCCAGGTCGACGGTGCCGGTGCGCACCCCCTCGATGAGCCGGTCGGAGCTGTCCTCCAGCAGCGAGATCTCCACACCGGGATGTGCCCGGTGGAACGCGGCGAGGGCGTCGAACAGCGGGGTGACGGTGCAGCCGATGACCATCCCGACGGTGAGGCGCCCCCGGATCAGGTCGGTCACCTCGCCCACCGCCTGGCCGACTGCCGCAGCGGCGGCGAGTGCGGCACGGGCGTGTTCGAGTGCGGCCTTCCCCGCAACGGTGAGCGTGACGGTACGGGCCGACCGGTCGAACAGCTCCGCTCCGAGTTCCCGTTCCAGCTGGCGGATCTGGGCGCTGACGCCGGACTGGCTGATGTGCACCCGCTCGGCGGCCCGGGTGAAGTTCCGCTCCTCGGCCACCGCGACGAAGTATTCCAGCTGCCTCAGTTCCATGACTGCAGGTTCTCGTTTCCAGAAGATTCATCTGTTGGAATTCTGGCCGGTCGGCGGCCACGCTGGGAAGCGTCGAAGCCCGACGTCAGGAGGAATTCATGCCGGAGTACGAGAAGGCCATGCGGCCCGAGGACATCACCCGCTTGTTCGTCGAACGGTCCAACGCCGGTGACGCGGCCGGGGTCGCCGCACTCTACGAAGAGGATGCGGTGATGGCCTACCCACCCGGCGAGCAGACGGTGGGCCGGGAGGCGATTCGTGCGCTGTGGGAGAAGGTGCTGGCCGACCGTCCCCGTTTCGAGCCGGAACAACCGCTGCCGACGCTGATCAGTGACGGCATCGCCCTCACCTCGACTCCCCCGAAGGACGGCGCCGGCGCCCGGGCGCAGGTCGTCCGGCGCCAGCCCGATGGAAGCTGGCTGCGCCTCCTCGACCAACCCGAGTTCGTCCCACCCACCCGCTGAGCGCTCGCCTCCTGAGTCCGTGGTCGAGGGGCGGCAGGCGGTCCGGCTCGGGCGCGCGCAGGACGGCGGCTAGCCCCGTCCCGTAGGTCAACGCACCCGGCCGCGCGGCTTCAGCGGCGTCGCCGGAAGCTCCGGGGCCGGCAGCGGAGCGCCGTCGTAGCCCTTGACCTCGCCGAAGCGTGTCCCTTCCACCACCTGGGGGTCTCTACTCCACGACATGGGGACCGGCCTGCCGTACAAGAGCTTGTCCGAGGCTCTCGCCCAGGCGAATCGGCTTGCACCGGCCCCGGCGCGCACTATGAGGTGAGGGCGACGGCGGAGTCCGGGACATGTGGGTGGAGCTGCGTATCAAGGAGTCGGGGCCGCGGCTGGTGCGGGCCGACACACCATGGTCCCGCTACTACTACATCTCGACGGCTACTGAATCGGCTGGCTTCCCCAGCACTGGGCCCCCTTCTATCGCCTCAGCAAGGAGATCTCACTGGAGATCAGGCGAGAGGTTCCCCTTGACGAATTCACGAAAATGCGCAAGGTGATCACCTTCCCCCTCCACGAGCTCGAGGATTTCAAACGCATACGAGGCGGCATCGACGTCGCGCCCCGATGAGATTTCCTCATAAAGGAGCCACAAGCCACTCTTCACCACATCCAGGCACTCATCGGCTACGTCATCCTGCTCGCCGTTGACCAAGTGGGCAAGCACGACGAACAACTGACGCCGATGTTCAGCTGGTACGCCACCCGCAAGCGCCGCCATAACTATGCAAGTCGTGGCTGCGGCCGGCTGCATAAGGTTCGACTGGACATAGGAGTGATTGTCGGCCCAGCCCTCACCCGCACGTCCCGAGGGGGGCTCACGTAGTGCACTGATGAAGTCCACGGGAATGTGCTCGGCTGTTCTGCCGCACCCGCAGGCCATCCGTGCCCAGTCGTGCCGAGCGGCCTCCACCTCGACGATATCGACCTGTTGCATGCTCTTATCCTAGCCCTTCCCAGCGACCCCCCGGCTCTACCTTTACGCCGTCTATGAATTGCGAAGGGTCGTAATCATTCTGACACTTGACGCACACCGGCTTCGGAAGTGCCGTCTTGACCCCCTTGACCTTTTCCACGGTCTTCGCATTTGTGAAGACAACCTTGGATGCGTCGCCGCCGAGAGCCATACATACGTTCCCCTCAGCGCAGAGGCTGTAGCCAGGCCACCTGCCGCCTGATGATGCCACGGCGATCTGGCCCGTCTCAGTGTTGTAGCCGCCCACGTAAGTGCGGGTGTTCGTCCTGTTGCTGTAGTTCCTCACCGCGAAGTCGTCAACCATGCCCTCTGCTTGGGCGAGCTGACCGGCGGGCGTCCAGCCTGGAGGCGCGTCGTACACCTCTACCACATGAGGACGACCTCGAGCCCCTGCAGGCCCTCGGATAGTGGGCTGATGCGGCAGATCCAAGGTGAGGCCAGCATTGGGCGATCGGGAGAACAGGCCCTTGAGTCCGTTCCACGCTGGTCCTACAAGCGCGTTGAGCCCGCCAGTGAGGGCGCCAACGAGGAGGTCGGTGGGGGTGGTGGGCTGGCATTGAGCGGTGTTGATGGCCCAAGTGAGGCCCATACCGATCGCGGCGTCGGTGACTGCAGCAACAGCAAGGGCTCGGCCGCCCGACAGGCCAAGTTGGGTGGCCAGGGCTGTTCCGGCAGGGGCGAGGAAGCCTCCAACGGCCCCAACTGCTGCGCCTTGTGCTGTTGCGGCGGCGAAGTCGCCCCAGTCGAAGTCGTCCCGGTGAGTCAGCGCGTAAACGCCGCCGCTAAGGAACGCTCCAATGCCCGCACCGATGCACATCGGGCAGTTGCCGGTGGGGTCGGCGAGGTTGGTGGGGTCGTTGTCGGCGTAGTTGTACGGGGACTGGTTGGGGTTGTCTGCTGCCGCGGCTATCGGGTCGAGGGTGGTGAAGCGGTGCTGGGCAGTGTCGTAGGAGCGGGCGCGCAGCTGGAGGCGGTCGGGGATGAACTGGTCCCTGTACTGGCCTGCGTAGCCGAGGGGGCTGGTCTGGCCGCCGGTGATGGTGGCCTTTCCGGTGGGGACGCCCCAGGGGCTGTAGGTGTAGCGGTAGTTGTCGGTGCCGGCTGCGTCGTAGACGGTGTTGACGGAGTTCTGGCGGTCTTGGGTGAAGTAGTAGGGGCCGGCGGGTCGGTCCATGGCGCGGGCCGTGCCGTCGGGGTCGTAGTGGTAGTCGGCGATGAGGGCGCCTGAGGCGTTGGTGTCGGTGGCTACCTGCGGCAGCGCTCCGACGATGTCCCAGCGCGATGTCCTGGCCAGGGCGTTGTTGTTCTTGACGGTGGTGCGGTTGCCGTCGGCGTCGTGGGTGAAGGCGTAGTTGTTGGTGCCGATGGTGGCGGTTTTGATGCGGCCGGCGGCGTCGTAGGTGTAGGTGCCGTCGTCGTCTTTGGTCTGGTTGCCGTCGGCGTCGTAGGTGTAGCTGGTGGTGACGCCGGCGGCCGTGGAGCTCAGCAGTTGGTCGCCTGCGTCGTGGGTGTAGCTGGTGGTCGCGCCGTTCTCGGTCTTCGTCTTGAGGTTGCCGACCTTGTCGTAGGTGTAAGTGGCCCCAGGGCCTCCGGTCAGGCAGGAGGTGGCCGAGGTGTCGGTGCAGTGGCGGGTCAGTCGGCCCGCGTTGTCGTAGGCGTAGCGGGTCGGGTAGCCGGTGGAGGGCTTGTCGGTGACGAGGCGGTTGTTCTCGTCGTAGGTGTAGGTACTGCTGAGGGTGGGTGTGGTCAGGGACGCGAGGCGGCCGGCTTCGTCGTAGGTGCGAGTTTCGGTGCGGGCTGTGGTGGTGGGAAGGGTGACGGTGGTGAGGTTGCCCGCCTTGTCGTAGGCGTAGGCGATGGCCTTGCTGTTGGTGGTCTGGGTCTTGATCCGGCCGGTCTTGTCGTAGGTGTACGCGGTGGCGCGGCCGTCTGGGTAGGTGCGTGATTTGAGGGTGTCGTCGGTGTTCCAGGCGTAGCTGAAGGGCCTGGTGTCTCCCGGCGACGTGATCGTGAGGACCTTGTCGTCGTTGTCGTAGGTCAGGGTGCGGGTGCCAGTGGCGTCCGTGACTTCGCTGATACGGCTGGCGTCGTCGTAGACGTAGGTCTGAGCAGGGGTGCCGTCGGAGTAGGCGATCTTCGTCGGCAGGTTGCGGGCGTCAACGGTGGTGGTGATCGTCTGGCCCCGGGCGTTGGTGTGCTTGGTGCGGTTGCCGTCGAGGTCGTACTCGTAGGAGACGGTTTTACCCAGCGGGTTCTTGACCGAGGTCAGCTGGCCTTCGGCGTTGTAGCCGTAGGTGCTGGTGTGGGTGTTGGCGTCGGTGCTGGTCGCAAGGAGGCCGGCTGCGTTGTAGGTGAAGGTCGTCGTGCCGGTGTCGGGTGCGGTGACCTTCGTCGGCCGGTTGAGTACGTCGTACTCGTAGAGCGTCTTCTGATTGCGGGCGTCGGTGACTGTGGTGAGGTTGCCGACGGGATCGTAGGTGCTGGTGTGCTTGTGGCCGAGCGGGTCGGTGACGGAGGTGGGTCGGCCGGCCGGGTCGTAGCCGTAGGTCCAGGTGTACTTGGCCGGGTCGGCGCCGGTGACGTTGCCGCGCGGGTCGACGACGGTGGTGAGCTGGCCGTCGTCGTCGTAGCCGTAGGTGGTCCGTTCGGCCTCGGGAGAGACTTCGGCGGACAGGTGGCTGTCGTCGTCGTACTCGTATGTGGTGATGTATCCGGCCCAGGTCTTCGAGGTCGCGAGCCGGTTGTTGTCGTCGTACGTCAGCGTCGTACCGCGGCCGAGGCCGTCGGTGGTCTTCACGACGTTGCCGTTGTCGTCGTAGGTGACGCTGCGGGTGTGGCTCAGCGGATCGGTGACCGAGAGGGGGCGGTTGTCGGCGTCCCAGGCGAAGGCGGTCGTCTTGCCGAGCGGGTCGGTGACGGTCTTCCGGTTGCCGACCTTGTCGTAGCCGATCGTCCAGGTGTACGGCTTGGGGTCCGCGCCGGTGATGTTGCCCCGTGCGGCGACGATCCGGATCTGGTTGCCGGCCTTGTCGTACTCGTAGGTGACGGACGCGCCGACGCGGTTCGTCTCCTTCGTCAGGCGGCCTGCCGGGTCGTAGGCAAGGACGGTCTGCTTCAGGGCCGGATCGGTGATCGTCTTCAGGCGGCCGGCGTCGTCGTAGGCGTAGGTGGTGGTGCGGTTCGCGGCGTCGGTGACCGTCAGCAGATTGCCGGTCTCGTCGTATCCGTACGTGGTCGTGTTGCCGCGGGCGTCGGTGACCGTCTTGATGCGGTTGGCGTTGTCGTAGGTGTAGGACGTCGTGTACGTCGCGGGGTTCGCGCCGGTGACGTTTCCGCGCGGCTCGACGACGGTCTTGACCTGACCGCTGGGGTAGTAGGTGTAGGTGGTCTTGTTGCCCTTGGGCGAGGTGACCGAGGTCAGGTTGCCGTCAGCGTCGTATCCGTAGGTGGTGGTTTTGCCGCGTGGTGTGGTGACGGTCTCGAGCAGCTTGGTGGTGGCGTTGTAGCCGTAGACGGTCTTCTTGCCGAGCGGGTCGGTGACCGAGGTGAGCTGGTTGCCCGTGTATCCGAAGGTGGTCTTGTTGTACTCGCCGTCGGTGTAGGTGGCGACGTTGCCGCTGGCGTCGTACGTCCAGGACTCGTCGGACGCTGTGTTGGAGCGGCCGGTCAGCCGTCCGGCGCTGTCGAAGGTCCACTCGGTTCTGCGGATCTCCGCGTCGATGGCGCTGGTGCGGTTGAAGAACTTGTCGTAGCGGTAGTAGCTCTTGTTGTTCAGCGGGTCGATCTGGGTGAACAGGACGTTCTTGTAGTAGATGTCCGTCCATATGCCGCCGTCGGGGGCGGTGGTGTCGACCTGGTCGAACACGCCGTTCTTGCTGTAGGAGAACTTCGTCTCATAGCTCAGGGCGTCCTTCTGGGACGTCACCCGGCCCTGGGTGTCATAGACGTTGAAGGTCTTCTGTTTCCCGCGCGCGTCCGTGATCTTGTTAAGGCGCCCGGCGGTGTCGTAGCCGTAGGTCTCCGCGTTGCCGTCCAGCGCGGTGACGCCGGTGAGCTGATCGCCGGTGTAGGTGTAGTCGATCAGGCGGCCGTCCGCGAGCGTGACCTTGTCCAGCCGGTCACCGGCGTAGGCCAGTGTTGCTGCGCGGCCGGCTGCGTCAGTGATCGTGGTGGGCTTGCCGGCGGTGTACGTCAGGGTCAGGCCCCGGCCGGTGCGGTCCTTGATGGCTGTCAGCTGGCCCGAGGCGTTGAAGGTGTAGGTCGCGTGGTCGGCGGTGGTCAGCTTGTAGCCGGTGCCGTCCGGAGCCAGCTTGGAGCGGGCCTGGCCAGGGGTGGTGAAGGTGCCGCTGGATGTCTTGGTGTAGAGGTGGCGGGAGCCGCCTTCACCGATGAGGACGGCGTTGCCGGCAGAGTCGATCTGCAGCCTTGTTTCCCAGGGCAGTTGCCAGCCCTTGCCGAGGGCCCCGGTGAGGGTGTTGTCGGAGGAGTAGACACGTCCGACGGTCAGTGGCACGCCCGGCGCCGGAACCTGCGCGTCGGTGTAAGCCTCGGTGAACGCGCCGGTCGCTGTGTTGACCGGGTCGGCACGCATCACCGTGGTGCCGGCCGCGCCGCTGGCGTCGCCGCAGACGGCGCTGCACGCGGCACCGTCGGGGAGGGCCGGGACGATGTAGAACACGTTGTACGAGCCGCAGGTCTCGGTGGCCGCGGGATCGTCCGTCACGGTCGTGCAGACCCAGATGGTGTAGCTCGGAACGAGCTGCGTGCACTCGGTGGTCGGCACCGTGAACGTCGCGTTCACCTCAGGGAACACCTTGTCGGTGTTCAGTGTCGGCGCCTGCACGGTCTGCCCGAAATCGAACCACTGCACGTCTTCACTGCTCAGGCGGCAGCCGTAGTAGTCCACCTTCCAGCGCACCTTCACGGGGTGCACCTCGGTGTCCGCGCCCCCGGACTGCCAGATCGCCGCCTTGACCTGGAGCGGCTCCCCCGGCACCGCCGCGCCGATGTGGTTGCCCAGCGTCATCAGCCAGCCGCCCTGCTGAGCCGCCGCGTTGCCGAACGGGTCGGTGCTCACCTGGTACAAGGCGCCACTGCTGTACGACGCAGCGGCAGCCGATTCACTGCTCGAGTAAGAAGCCTGGCCGGGAGTCTTGGCAGACGACGTCGGACTGACTGGCCACTCGGGGCCTGCCGCACGCAACTTGCCCTGATTGGCTTTCAGCAGGTCGATCTGGGCGGGTGTGGCAGGTCTGCTCTTCGTCCCTGGCAGAGCATGCGGCTTGACGGGCTTCGCCCTGTCCTTCGTCTGCTCACGCCGCTCTTGCAGCGTCACCGGCTTCTGGTGGGCGACCGGACGTGGCCCTCGATAGACGTAGCCATCGTCCTGGCTGGACGCGCTGGCAGGAACATTGATCAACCAGCCACCACCCGCGATCACGGACAGCGTCAGCAGCACGATCAGCATCCGCACCCGCGCAGACACAGACACCAGCACTCCCCCACCCCTCTCACAGCCTGCACGCGAGGTAACACACCCCACACGCAAACAAAGGATCTTGAAGAGACTTCAATCGAGGAGCAAGAGGCAGAGGTCAGGGTGGCTCATTTTCATACCTCCCACGCAGGGCAACGAGCTCACTCAACGCAGTGTTCTCAAAGGGGAGTTCGGACGAGATGTGGTGGCGAGACCATGTTGGACGGCGACTCGGCTTGCGGCTTGATTTCACCTCCCGGCGAGGCGGGGGCGTTGCGTTCGGACACTTCGCCGCTGGCGCGCGTAACACGCCCCGAGGAGACGTCGCGGGTGGCAGGGGCTGACGACCCCGGCAGCGCCTGCAGCCACCCCCGCGCTAAGCAGTAGGCGCACCTCTTGAACCGCGACGGTGCGTAAAGATTGCGTAACGCCACTGGCAATCTCGGGAGTTTTGGTAACAGACACGACAATCACGCCCTTGATTGCAGCGTGAGGGCATCGTCAAGATCTTGTGAATAACGCAGACGGGACGTGCGCTTGAGGCGACAGGGGAAGGATGTGCCGAAATACGCACCGACCCTGACCGTAGCGTTCCCTATGCTGGGGCCTGCAGCTATTCAGTCGGGACACAAGAAACGTCCGCGAGTCAGCTTCGGTGAGTGAAACACTGAAGCCGGCGGCCCCGAGAGAGAAAAGGGGCATCGGCGTCTAGGGAGAGCCAGCCTACGCCGAGATACCCTCAACGCCATAGAAATAGGAAATCTGGAGCCAATCAGACAGGCCATAGCAGTTCGTTCAGCTCTGGGCATCGAATCTCGTCAAATGCCGAGCTCTTCTCAGCTAGGCGCTCACCGTCGACCTTCGAGGTGAAGGAATATCGACACATCGCGACGGCAAGGCGAATACCAGACTCCTAAGGTATTACACGAGAACACGATCACATTCCCCTTGGCAATGAAATCTTCCACCCAAAACTGACAACGCACACATTGTCAGCAATCGAGAGAAAGACATCAAAGGAAATGCAGGTCAGCATTGGTCCGGCAGCCACAGTGTCTGCAAAGACTGCCGCACACTTCGGAGCTGCGGGAATGACCTGCCTATCCCATCTGATGAGGCGTCAGTAAGTCAGAGGTCGAGGGGAGAGGGGAGGCGTCACGCCATCCCCACCCCACGAGTCATGCAAGTTCAGGCGTTTCCGCAGCTCAACGGACTCTCCCTCGGGGTTTCAACGGCGTCGCCGGCAGCTCGGGGGCCGGCAGCGGGGCGCCGTCGTACCCCTTGACCTCGCCGAAGCGTGTCCCTTCCATCCAGTCCCGCCGCGCCTGTTCGATCTCCTCCTGGGACCGTCCGATCCAGTTCCAGAACATGATCAGCTCCTCCTCGAACGGCTCGCCGCCCAGGAGCATGAGACCGGCGTCCGACTCGGCCCGCAGAGGCAGTTCCGTGCGGCCGCAGCCGAGGTAGAGCATGGAGCCGGGGAGGACGGGGACGCCGTCGACGTGGGCCTCGCCGGACATGGAGAGGACGGCGTACTCGAAGTCGGGGTCGAGGGGGAGGCGGAGGTCGGCGCCGCGGGTGAGGGCGAGGTCGGCGCCGACGATCGGGGTGTATGTCGTGCCGGGCGAGACGGCGCCGTCGAGGGTGCCGAGGATCAGGGTGCCCCGCAGGCCCGGCGCCGTCACCACCGGCAGCTCGGCGTGGTGCTCGAAGCGCGGGTCGGTATGGCGGTGGCTGTCGGGCAGGGCGACCCAGAGCTGGGCGCCGTGCAGGTAGCGGGCGTGGGGCCGGGGGCTCTCCTCGGAGTGGCTGATCGCCCGGCCGGAGGTCATCAAGCCCAGTTCGCGCGGGCGGATGGTCTGGAGGCTGCCCGTGGAGTCGCGGTGCAGCACCTCGCCCTCGTGCAGCCAGCTCACCGTCTGCAGGCCCATATGCGGGTGCGGGGGCACCTGCATGCCGGGCTCGTCGGCGATGTCGTCGGGGCCGTAGTGGTCGACGAAGCACCACGCGCCGACCATGCGCCGGCCCAGGTTCGGGAGCAGGCGGCGGACCTCGCTGGACTCGCCGAGCTTGACGGTGCGGGGGCTGAGGAGTTCGCGTACGGGCTCCGCCACCACGAAACCGCGGCCGCCGCACACGGCGGGGACCGCCTCGCGGTCGAGATTGCTCATACCGACAACCTAGCCCCGCGCGGGCCGTCCCGTCATGGACGAGACCGCCACACCCGGCTTCCGGGTGTGGCGGCCGCCCATGCAGACGCGTACCGCCGTCGGCCGGGCGCCCCTGCTCGACGCACCGCTTGATCACGAACCCGCGCCGCCGCGCGCCCGCGGGCGCGCGCTGCACACGTCGCGGCCCCCGACGGCACCCAGCGGCACCCCGGCGGCACCCGACGGCCCCCGACGGCAGCCGATCGGCACGCGGCCCCGCTACGACACCTCCGTCACCGACCCCTTGCCGTAGTGCCGCTTGCCGCGCCGGTACGTGATCTCCCCCAGGATCACGTCCACGACGAAGAAGGCGGCCAGCGGAATGCCGAACAGCGGCATGAAGTAGCCGAGTACGGCGACGGCGGCCAGTGCCGGCACCAGGATCTGCGGCGGCACCTGGGCCCAGCCGCCGCGCTGGACCGGCCGGCCGAAGGCGGAGCCGCGGCCGCGCTGCCACCACATGCGGTAGCCCAGCACGATCATCACGATCAGGCTGAGCGCGAACGCCATCATCAGCAGCTGGTTGGCGAACCCGAACAGGACGCCGGAGTGGAAGTCGATGCCCCAGCGGGTCAGTTTGGCCAGCAGCGGATAGTCGTCGAAGCGCAGCACGTCCACGACCTGCCCGCTGGCCGGGTCGACGGCGACCGAGTCCTGCTTCTCGGGCCAGCTGCGCTGGATCTGCTTGACGACGTACGCGGAGGAGGCGTCCGCGGGCGGGACGATCTCCACGGGGTCGCCCAGCCCCTCGGCGCGGGCGGCGGCCAGGATCTCGTCCAGACCGGCGCCGCCGGCCGAGCCGTCGCCGGAGCCGGCGCCACCGCCCCCGTGCTCGCCGTGGTCGCCGCCGGCGCCCGCGGACACCGAGGGAGTGGCGTGACCGACGGCGGTGCGCAGTTCGTCGATGGTCTCGCCGGCGTACGTGGACCAGGTCAGCCCGGTCGCGGAGATGAAGAAGAAGCCGGTCGCGGCCCAGACGCCGACGGTGCCGTGCAGGCCGAGGGTGCGGCGGCGGCCGCTGGTGCCGCGCAGTTTGCGCCGGGAACGCATCCGCGAGAACCACAGCACCAGTCCGGCGCTCGCGATCACCCACAGCCAGCTCGCGGCGAGTTCGCTGTAGAGGCGGCCGTTCTGGCCGAGGTGCAGATCGCGGTGGAGCTCGTCGATCCAGGTCCGCAGGGGCAGCGCGCCGGTCGCCCCGTACTGTTCGAGGGCGCCGCGCACCTTCGCGGTGTACGGGTCGACGAACACGGCGAGCTTGTGGTCCTCGTCCACCCCCGGCACACCCGAGAGCAGCACGCGCGTGCTGGCGTCGTCCTTCGGGGAGGGCCGTACGGCGGCCAGGTCGCCCTCGGGGTACGCCTTGCGGGCGGCGGCCACCTGAGCGGAGACGGGGAGTTTCGTGTCACCGACCGGGACGGTCATCTCGTCGGCGTACAGGATCTTCTCGGCCTGGTAGGAGGCCGCGTACAGGAAGCCGGTGAAGGCGGCGACGAGCAGGAAGGGGGCGACCAGCAGACCTGCGTAGAAGTGCAGACGCAGGACGAGGGAGCGCAGCGGCCGGTTACTGCCGGGGCGGGAGGCCGCGTGCGCGGACGGTGGGGTCTCGTCCGTCGCGGTCGAGGGAGCGGTGGTCATCGATGGGTCTCTCCATGGCTGGGCAACGGTGCCTGTCAGCCGTTGCGGTCCAGTAGTCGGGCGCGCACACGGTCGAGTTCCCGCGGGATTCAGTGACCTGTGTCACAGGCGTGGGGAGGGGCGTGGCATGCTGGCCCGATGACAGACCCCGGCGCACGCGCGCCCCTTGCCGAGCAGGTCGAGCAACTCCTCGCGGACGGCGGAGAGTTGACCATCGTCTCGGCCGGCGACCCGGTGCTGCGGCAGGGCACCGAGCCCTACGAGGGACAGTTGGCGCCCGCTCTGCTGGAGCGGTTCGTCCAGGCGCTGCGCACGACGATGCACGCGGCGCCCGGAGTGGGGCTGGCGGCACCGCAGGTGGGCGTGCCCCTGCGGATCGCCGTGATCGAGGACCCGGCGCCGGTGCCGGAGGAGGTACGGCTCGCCCGCGGCCGGGTGCCGCAGCCGTTCCGGGTGCTGGTGAATCCGTCGTACGAGGCCGTGGGGCCGGCGCGTGCCGCGTTCTTCGAGGGCTGTCTGAGCGTGCCCGGCTGGCAGGCGGTGGTCGCGCGTCCCGCCCAGGTGCGGCTGACCTGCCAGGACGAGCACGGTCGCCCGGTCGACGAGGTGTTCACCGGGTGGCCCGCGCGGATCGTCCAGCACGAGACGGACCACCTCGACGGCACGCTCTACCTCGACCGCGCCGAGCCGCGCTCCCTGTCGTCCGCGCAGGCGATGGCGGAGCGCTGGAACCAGCCGACGCCCGCGACGGCCGCGCGGGCCCTGGGCTTCGCCCTGCCGGACGGCGAGGCGTAGGGCACCCGCGGCACCGGGGCCATGGCCCTGCGGCCCGCGGTCCCACGGCAGAGGCTCCTGGGGCCCGCGGTCCCACGGCAGAGGCTCCTGGGGCCCGCGGTCCCACGGCAGAGGCTCCTGGGGCCCGCGGTCCCACGGCACACGCTCCCGCGGCACGCGGTCCCACCGCACACGCTCCTGCGGCACGGGGACCGACGGCACACGCTCCCACGGCACACGCTCCTGCGGCACGGGCCCGACGGGCTACCCGTCCTGCGAGCTACGCGCCCCACGGACTACGCGTCCCCCGGCTACCCGCTCCTACGGCTCCCCCGCCAGCACGATCCCGCTCACCGCGTGCACCCGGCCCGGGTTCGCCGGGTCGGCCACGGTGACGCGCCAGGCGCCCGGGCCGGGCAGGGTGAGCCGGGTGCCGTAGTGGCCGTCGCCGCGGTTGCGCAGGGGCCTGCGGGCGCCCACCCGGCCGGTCTCGACGTCCTCGGCGGTGGCCGACAGGACGAGGCGGTCGTCGTCGGTCACCACGTCCACGGGGCAGTGGCCGCCGACGGCCACCTCGGGCAGGTCGACGCCCAGCTCCTGTCCGCCGTCGAGGAACCGGCGCGGATCGCGGGCCGTCAGCAGGGCCTCCAGCTGGTTCAGCAGGGCCCGCTCGTTGTGCAGCGCCCCGTGTCTCTGGGCGAAGAAGCGCACCTGGGTGTCGTCGGCGGACTGTGCCGGGAAGCACGAGAACCGGGGCACCGTGCCGTCGCCGGTGTGGTCCGTGCCGTCGAGGTCCCGGCGGCCGCGCAGCCCGTCGGCCGCCCACAGCGCGGACTGGCGCGTGGGTTGGCGGTAGCCGCCGAAGACGTGCAGGGCGTATCCGTCGCCGCTCGCGCGGTCCAGTTCCTCGTGGAAGCGCACGGCGTCGGCCCCGAGGTGGCCGTCCACGCCCGGCAGCGGCGCGGCGCCCAGGGCGGAGCGGACGCCCTTCTCGTCGGCCAGGCACCGCCAGCTCGGCAGGAGTTGGTGCAGTGAGGGCATGGACCGCGCCAGCCGGGTGAACGGACCCGACAGGCGGCCGAGGCCCGGCGCCACCCCGTGGTACAGCGTCTCCAGGGCGTTGACCGACCCCCGGTAGGGCGTGCCGATGGTGATCAGAGCGCGGGCGTACGCGCTGCCGCCCAGGACGTCCAGGTAGTAGCGGGCGACGAGGCCGCCCATGGAGTGCGCGACGAACACGACTCGGGCCTCGGGGTTGCCGCTGCGGGCGCGCCAGGCGGCGAGCGCCGGTTCGACACGGGCCGCGAGCCGACGGGCCGTCAGGCGGACGGAGAGCCGCCAGTCGTAGGGGAAGGGCAGCAGGTTGCCCGACTCGGCGGACAGCCCCAGTCGCCGTCGCAGGAAGGACATCAAAGGGCCGTAGCCGTCGATCGCGCTGACGCCCGGCAGGACGTGCAGCCCCTCGATCAGGCCCACGGCCTCGACTCCGTCGCCCGGATCCGCGTCGCCGGTGTCCGCGGGCAGCGCCAGCCGCCGCACCTCGTCGAGCCGGCCGAGGGCGTGCCGTCCGACGACGGCGAGTGTGTGGTTCCAGACCTCGCGCCCGTCGCGGGCCAGGACACTGCCCATGATCCCGGGCAGGACGACGACCAGATCCGTCACCGGAGTGCTCCGCACCGATACCCCCCGCCGCCCGATTCGCCGTACCATGCGCCTGGTCGACGACAGACCTCATGCTACGGCCGCCCGGCGGCCCCGGCCCCGGTGTCTGTCGACGCCGCGGGGACGGCGAGGGGGAGTACCGACACGTGCGGTGGCGCGCATGACGGGTGACGGGCGGTTCGTCCTGGTCGGGATGAGCGACTACCGGGACGCGAGCTGGCCCCGGCTGCGCCATGTCCCGGCGAGCGTGGACCGGTTGTACCGGCTGTTCCGGTCGCTGGGGTACGGCCACGAGCTGCCGGAGCTGGCCCGCGGCGGGGACTGGGCCCTGGTCACCGACCGGCTCAGGGCCTGGCACGGCGGCGGCTCCCGCCTGGTGCTGTACTGGACGGGGCACGGCTGTGTGGACGCCGACGAGCACTTCCTGATCGCGGCCGACTCCCCCGGCACCCGGCTCGACGGCTACCGCGCCATCGCGGCCGGGGCACTGGCCCGCTTCCTCGCCCACCGGGACTTCGACGAGGTCCTGGTCCTCCTCGACTGCTGTGCGAGCGGCGTCGCCGCGTCCCGGGTGGCCCACGAGATCTGCCGGGTGCTGGACCACACCAGCGCCGCCGGGGCCGAGCGGCGGTTCGCGGTGATCGCCTCCACGCGCGGCTACGACAGCGCGGAGGAAGGGGTGTTCGCCGAGGCCCTGGAGCAGGTCGTACGGCACGGGCCGGAGGACCGCCGGTGGACGGAGCACGACGAGACCATCCGCTCCGACGAACTGGCCGACGCCATGGGCCGGATCATGGCGGAGCGGGACGCGGCGACCGCCTATGTCGCGCTGGGTGCCCCGGTGCCGGCGCTGTGCAACCCCCTGCACCCGTCGGCCACCGTGCCGGACGAGGACGTGGAGACCAAGCGGTGGCGCCGGCTGCGGGCGGTGGAGGTGGACCAGCATCTGGTGCTGTCGGCCCGCGGCATCGAGGTCGGTGAGACCGGCTGGTACTTCTGCGGCCGCAGCCGGCTGATGCGGCGGCTCGTGAGCTGGCTGACGGACGCCGAGCACGGTCTGTTCGCGGTCACCGGCTCGCCGGGCACGGGCAAGTCCGCACTGCTCGGCAGGATCGCCACCCTCTCGGTGCCGGGTCTGCGGATCGTGGCCGAGGAGGAGGGCGCGCTGAGCGGCACGCCCAACGCCGAGCTGCCGCCGCTGGGTTCGGTGGACCTCGCGCTGTCCTGCCGGAACAAGACCCTGGACGACTGTCTCGGCGCCGTGGCCGACACCCTGGACCTGCCCTGCCGCCGCACCGGCTGGCTGCGCGCGGCACAGGTGGTGCGGGAGGTCGGCGAACTCGGCCGCCGGGTGACGCTGGTCATCGACGGCCTGGACGAGGCCCGCGCGGGCGAGGCGGTGCCGATCGCGGCCGACCTGCTGCGCCCGCTCGCCGACCTGCCCCGGGTGCGGGTCCTGGTCGGTACCCGGCCGCATCGCGCCGGCGGCACGGAGGTGAGCGCCGACGCCGGTCCGCTGCTGCGGGCGCTGGCGGCGGACGCGACGGCGGTGCTGGACGCCGAGCCGGAGACGCGGGCCGACCTCACCGCGTACGCGCGGCGCCGCCTGCTGGGGGCCGAGCGCTCGCCGCTGCGGGGCCGGGACGGCCTCGCCCTCGAGTGGGCCGAGCGGATCGCCGAGACCGGCGGCGGCATGTTCCTGTACGCGCGGGTCGCCACCCGTGCCGTGCTCGCCGCCCTCGCCCGCCCGGACGCCGCGGACCGGGACCTGCGGCTGGAACGGCTGCTCGCCGGGGGCCTTTCGGCCGTGCTGGACGAGGAGTTCGCCCGCTCCCCCGACCCCGAGCGGCTGCGGGACCTGCTGCGTCCGCTGGCCTGGGCCGAGGGGGCGGGGCTGCCGCGCCGCGATCTGTGGCCGGCGCTGGCCGGGGCGCTCTCGACCGGAGGGCGCGTCTACCGGGACGAGGACGTGGCGTGGGTGCTGGAGCACGCCGGGTTCCATGTCGTGGAGTCGGGCGAGTCGGGGCAGACCGTGTACCGGCTCTACCACCAGGCGCTGATCGACCACTTCCGTGACATGGCGCCCACGGCAGCGCACACCCGCATCACCCGGGCGCTGCTGGCGACCGTCTCCGGCCGGGGCGTCGGCCCCTGGGAGTCCGCCCATCCGTATCTGCGGCGGCATCTCGCCGGCCATGCGCTGGCCGCGGGCCTGCTGCCGGACCTGCTGCGCGACCTCGGCTTCCTCGTCTGCTCCGACCCGGCGCGTACGGCGGCCGCCGTGCGCTCCCTGCCGGGCCGGTTCACGCTGCCGGTGGCCCGGCTGTATCTGCGGGCGGCACACCGGTTGCCCGGCCGGCCGGTCCAGGAGCGGCTGCGGGTCCTGCAGATGACGGCCCTGTTCGAGGAGCCTTCCCTGGTCGGCTGGTTCCGGGGGCAGGTCGGCGTGCCCGCGAGGCTGGAGGCCGCCTCCGCTCCCCCGGACGACTTCAGCGTCACCTTGCGCGGACACGCCGGGCCGGTGGTCGCGCTGGAGACCGTGCGGACCGGTGACGGACGGGAGTTGCTCGCCTCGGCGGGCGGTGACGCCACGGTACGGCTGTGGGAGCCGGACACCGGGGAGACCCGGATGGTGCTGACCGGCCCGGACACCACGGTGACGGCGCTGACCCGGCTCACCGACGCGTCGGGCCGCCGTCTGCTGGTCGCGGCGGCCGGCCGGGAGTTGTACGTGTGGGAGCTCGGCACCGGCCGGCTGGTCACCGTGCTGCGCGGCCACACGGACACCGTCCTGTGCCTGACCGCCCTGGCCGGCGACGGCGCACCGCTGCTGGTCTCCGCGGGCGAGGACCGCACCCTGCGGCTGTGGCGGCCGGACGACTGGACCGCGACCGTGCTGTCGGGGCATGTGGGTCCGGTGACCGCGGTGGCCTCGGGACGGCTGCCCGACGGGCGCGGGGTGCTGCTGTCGGGGGGCGCGGACTGCACCGTGCGCCGCTGGTTCCCGGACGGTCCCGCCGGGGTGCTGTACGGACACACCGGGACGGTGCACGCGCTGGCGTGTCTGCCGGGGACGGACGCGCGCACCCGCGCGGTGTCCGGCTGCGACGACGGGACCGTACGGGTGTGGGACATCGGGCGCCTGACGCTGGAGCGGGTGATTGCGGGGCGGGTGCGGGCGGTTCGCTCGGTGGCGCCGTTCGCGGTCGGTGGGCGGGGGCTGGTGGCGGTCGCGGGCACGGACTCGCGCATCACGGTGGTCGATCCGTCGACCGGTTCCGCACGGCGGACGCTGCTGAACCGAGGGGCCGCCCGTTTGAAGCCGCTCGCCGCCAAGACGGCCACGAGCCGTCAGGTGGCCGTCTCGGCACGGTCGCGGGAGCCCCGGTCGGTCACCGGGGCCGGGTCGTACGCCCTGGCGCCCCTGGCGTCCGGTCTGTTCGCCTCGGCCGGCTGGGACGCGGCGGTGCGCCTGTGGGACGCGGGGGCCGAGGGCCGGTCGGAGCTGCCGGACTACGACGCGCTGGGCGCGCGGCGCATCGCGGCCCTGCCCCCTGCCCCCGACGGACCGCCGTGGACCCTCGCCGTCGCCGGGGCCGCGGGCGGGGCCTGGCTGACGGACGCGCGGGGCGAGAAGACGAGCCCGCTGTGGCCCGCCCATCGGCGGGTGTCGATGCTGGCCGCCCTGACGCTGCCCGACGGGGGCCGCGTCGTCGCGCTCGTGGAGCGCAAGTCCCGGTACGTCCATCTCGTGGCGGTCGAGACGGGGCAGGAGATCGGCAGGCCCGAGGGGCTCACGGCACCCACCTCCTTCTGGGACGAGGTGAGTTCGCTGCATGCCCACAGCTCACCCGGCCGGATCGCGAGCCTGCTGGTGCGGTACGCATCGGGCCAGACGCGGACCGTCACGTGGCTGCCGGGCGGTGCCCCCCGCGTGACGAGCGCCCATCTGGGAAAGACGGTCGTCGGTGCGGTGCCCTTCGAGCACGGGACTGCCGTGCTGGACGTGTTCGGTCGGATCGAGGTCCGCACCGGTCCCCCCACCGGCTTCTACCCCGCGGGTGCGGTCAGCGGTGCGGTTGTGTCGGCACTGCCTCCGCTGGCCGTGCGCACCGCGACCGGGCACTGGCAACTGGCGGTGGGCACCGGCGACCGCGGGGATCTCCGCGCCGTCGAAGTGTGCGACCTGCACCGCGGCGACCGGGTCGCGCGCGCCCCACGGGTCCTGAGCCTGTCCGCCGACGCCACCCCGACCGTGTGGACCCGGCTGGAGCGGCCGGACCAGGACCTTATCGTGGCCGCCTGTGCGGACGACACCCTGCGGGTGTGGAACCCGACGCTGCCCGGCCGGGAGCCGCTGCGCATCCCGCTGCCGGGCACGATCGCCGATGTGTCGACGGCCGGGCCCGACCTGGTGTACGTCCTCGTGGACGAGCACTGGTTCGCCCTGCGGCTGACAGGGCTCGCCCCCTTGCTCTGACCGTACGTCAGTTGTCCCGGTACGCCTCCAGCAGGCGCAGCCACACCTCGCTGAGGGTCGGGTAGGACGGGACCGCGTGCCACAGCCTGCCGACGGGGACCTGGCCGGCGACGGCGATCGTCGCCGAGTGGATGAGTTCGCCGACGCCGGGGCCGACGAAGGTGACACCGCGCAGGATCTCCTCCTCGAGGTCGACGACCATACGGGCGCGGCCGCGGTAGCCGTCGCCGTACAGGCCCGCTCCGGCGACGGAGGAGAACTCGACGTCCACGGCACGCACCCGGTGCCCGGCCTGTTCGGCCTCGGCGAGGGAGAGGCCGACGGCGGCGGCCTCGGGATCGGTGAAGACGACCTGGGGGACGGCGGCGTGGTCGGCGCTGGCGGCGTGGGCGCTCCAGGGCTCCGGCGACTCCAGGTCGGCCGTCTCGCCGGAGGCGCGCGCGGCGATGGCGGCGCCGGCGATGCGGGCCTGGTACTTGCCCTGGTGGGTGAGGAGGGCGCGCCGGTTGACGTCGCCGACGGCGTAGAGCCAGTCGGTGCCCGTGACACGCAGGCTGTCGTCGACGGGGAGCCAGGAGCCGGGTTCCAGGCCGACGGTGTCGAGGCCGATGTCGTCGGTGCGCGGGGCGCGGCCGGTGGCGAAGAGGATCTCGTCGGCCTCCAGGCGTTCGCCGGAGCCGGTGGTGACGGTCACCGTGCCGTCGTCACGGCGTACGGAGTCCACGGAGGTGCCGGTGCGCACGTCCGCGCCGGCCTCCTTCAGCGCCTCGGCGACCAGTTCGCCGGCGAAGGGCTCCATGCGGCCCAGCAGCCCCTTGCCGCGGACGAGGAGCGTGACCCGCGAGCCGAGGGCCTGCCAGGCGGTGGCCATCTCGGTGGCGACGACGCCGCCGCCCACGACGATCAGCCGGCCGGGGGCGGCCTGGGCGCTGGTGGCCTCGCGGCTGGTCCAGGGGCGTACGTCGGCGAGGCCGGGCAGGTCGGGCAGGAGGGCGCGGGTGCCGGTGCACACGGCGACGGCGTGCCGGGCGGTCAGCGTGCGGCGGGTGCCGTCCGCGGCGGTGACCTCCACGGTGCGCGGGGCCACCAGACGGCCGTGCCCGCGGTACAGGTCGGCGCCGATGCCCTCGATCCAGCCGGCCTGTCCGTCGTCCTTCCAGTGGGAGGTGTACTCGTCGCGGCGGGCGAGGACCGCGCCCGCGTCGAGGGGGCCCCGCACGGCCCGGTCGAGGCCGGGCAGGCGGCGGGCGTCGGCGTGGGCGATGACCGGGCGCAGCAGGGCCTTGCTCGGCATGCAGGCCCAGTAGGAGCACTCGCCGCCGACCAGCTCGTTCTCCACGACCGCGGTGGACAGGCCGGCCGCGCGGGTGCGGTCGGCGACGTTCTCCCCCACGGGCCCGGCTCCGAGCACCACGACGTCGTACGCGTTGGGATCCGTTTCCGTCATGGGGTCAGTCTTACGGGTGGTGTGCGGTGTGGCCACACGGGTACGCGCGCGGTTGTGCGGCTGTGCGCGCACGGAATAGCTGCCCGTCCCTCTGTGTTGTGCGGACGGCTCAGCCCGACACCAGGAAGAGGGATCACGCCATGACGAGCACTGTGGAGCTCACCAAGGAGAACTTCGACCGGACGGTCACCGAGAACGAGTTCGTTCTCATCGACTTCTGGGCAGCCTGGTGCGGGCCGTGCCGGCAGTTCGCGCCGGTCTACGAGAAGGCGGCCGAGGCCAATCCCGATCTGGTGTTCGGCAAGGTGGACACCGAGGCGCAGCCGGAGCTGGCCGCGGCCTTCGGTATCCAGTCGATCCCGACGCTGATGATCGTGCGTGACCAGGTGGCGGTGTTCGCGCAGCCGGGGGCGCTGCCCGAGGCGGCGCTGGCCGATGTGATCGGGCAGGCCCGCAGGCTGGACATGGACGAGGTCCGCAAGGCGGTCGCCGCGCAGCAGGCCGGCTCGCAGGGAGAGTGACGGGTCCGGTCAGCTGGAGTCGCGGTGGATCACCGTGGCTCCCAGCACCCGGTGGGTCTCGGGGGCGGCGCCCGGATCGCGTACGGCCCGGTCGACGAGCCGGGCGAGGTCGCCCGCGGCGGGCAGCTCGATGTGCACGGTGCTGAGCCGGGGCCGCAGCAGCCGGCCGAGCATCAGGTCGTCGGCGCCGATCACGGCCGTGTCCTCGGGGATGGAGATCCCCTCGTCCTGGAGGGCGCGCATCAGCAGCATCGCGTATTCGTCGTTGTAGGCGAAGACCGCGTCCAGGCCGAGGTCGCGCCAGCGGGCGGCGAGCCGGGCGGCGGACTCCTCGTCGTAGGCGAGGGGGAGTTCGCGCACGGTGGCCGGGGTGGCGCGCAGGGCGCGGCGTACGCCGGCGAGGCGGGGCCGGGCGAAGGCGTCGAGGCCGGGTTCGGCGGGGACGACGACGCCGATACGGCGCCGGCCCCTGGCGTGGAGATGGGCGCCGGCCGCGCGGCCGACCTCCTCGTGGTCCATGAGCAGGGCGTGGGCGCCGTCGACCCTGGTGGGACCGAGGGTGACGACGGCGCGGGCGCCGGAGCGCTTGAGGACGGTCACGCCCCGCGGGCCGATGCCCGAGCCGGGGACCAGCACGGCCACGGGGCGCAGCTCGGCCCAGGCGCGGGCGGCCTCGTCGCCCTCGGCACCGATCGAGCCGTACTGGACGACGGTGTAGTCGAGGCGGCCGAGGGCCCATTGCAGGTCGTTGAGGAACTGGCCGTACAGCGGTCCGACGGGGACGGCGGGGGCGGGCATCAGGACGGTGCGGCTGTGGCCGGCGCGCAGGCTGCGGGCGGCGGCGTGGGGGACGTAGCCGAGTTCCTTGGCCGCCTCGCGGACCCTGCGGCGGGTGGGCTCGCTGATGCGCACGTCGCTGGTGTTGTTCAGGACGTAGGAGACGGTCGCGCGCGAGACTCCGGCCAGACGCGCCACGTCGGCGCTCGTGGGCACGGCGGGGTGTGCGGGCGACGAGGGCGTGGACTGCTTCGGTATCTGCACCATGACAGAGGCATCTTGGCAGAGCCGGGGTGCGGGGTTCCGGGCGGGCTCCGCTGCTTCACGCTTCTACGAACATGCCGCGCGTAGACGGAAGTTGAGTGAGCGTCAGTTTTCGGCGCCGGTGCCGGTCACGCGGGCGACGAGGTCGAGCCAGCCCGCCTCCAGCCGTTCGAAGGGCATGGCGCACTGCTGGGCCAGGTGGTGGACCAGCACGGGGCTGAGGTAGCCCATCAGGGTGTGGGCGAGCAGTTCGGAGTCCGCCTGGGGCACCTGCTGGCGCAGGAGCATGGCGACGTGCGCGTGCAGGGCGCGCCGGGGCGCCGCGGCGAAGCGGCGTTCGTCGCTCGGCTCGGCGGCCGCCATCAGGTCGAGCTGGTCGAGGGTGCGGCGCAGCACGGCGACGCCGAAGGCGCGCAGCCGCTCCACGGGCGGGGCGCCGGGTCCGAGCGGGGGCGGCCCGCTGATGAAGGCGGCCTGGAACTGGCGCTCGGAGTGGTCCAGCAGGGCCGCGAGCAGGCCGTTGCGGTCGCCGAACCGCCGGAACACCGTCCCCTTGCCGACCTGGGCGGCCGCCGCCACGGCCTCCATGGTGACGCCGGCGGCGCCGTGCTCGGCGATCAGCCGGGCGGCCGCGTCGAGCAGCTTGGCGCGGTTGCGCGCGGCGTCGGCGCGCAGGCAGGGCTCGTCGTCCGGCGCTCCGATCTGGATCAATTCGACGCCGGTGGCGGGTGATTGCGGAGGGAGCAGGGGGAGGTCGGCGGCCATGAAGAAAGCGTAAACCATCGGGAATGAAACTGGACCGTGGTCCGGTTAACTGGTACACCTAAGTGGACCGCGGTCCGGTTAGCCGGACGGGGGAACTGGACCGCGGTCCGGTTCTAGTGGTACAACTTTCAACGGACCCCGGTCCGGATCGTTAGACGGCACAGTTTCAGCCATCGGGAGTAGTCATGTCTGTCCGCATCCTCGCGCTCGTCGGCAGCCTTCGCGCCGGTTCGCACAACCGCCAGCTCGCCGAGGCGGCCGTGAAGCACGCTCCCGAGGGCGCGCAGATCGAGCTGTTCGAGGGCCTGGCCGAGGTGCCCTTCTACAACGAGGACATCGACGTCGAGGGCTCCGTCCCGGCCGCCGCCGTGCGGCTGCGCGAGGCCGCCGCTGCCGCCGACGCGCTGCTGCTGTTCTCGCCCGAGTACAACGGCACCATGCCGGCCGTGCTGAAGAACGCCATCGACTGGCTGTCGCGTCCGTACGGCGCCGGTGCGCTCGTCGGCAAGCCGGTCGCCGTGGTCGGCACCGCCTTCGGCCAGTACGGCGGCGTCTGGGCGCAGGACGAGGCCCGCAAGGCCGTCGGCATCGCCGGTGGCAAGGTGCTGGAGGACGTGAAGATGTCCGTCCCCGGTTCCGTGACCCGCTTCGCCGAGATCCACCCGGCCGACGACGCCGAGGTCGTCGAGCAGCTCACCGCCGTCCTCTCCGCCGTGCACGGCCACGCCGGTGAGGCGGCTGCGGCCTGAGCGGCGCCGCAGCCCGTGGGAGGGGCCGCAGCCTTCGGGCGGCGGCCCCTTCCGCATGTCCGGGGGGTGACGGCGCCGGCGCGGCGCAGGGTCGCGGGACCGGCGGCACCGCGCGGGCTCACAGCCAGTCGCGGCGTTTGAAGACCAGGTAGAGGCTGACGCAGACCAGGGCCATCAGGGTGATGGCGAAGGGGTAGCCGAGGATCCAGTGGAGCTCGGGCATGTGGTCGAAGTTCATGCCGTAGACCGTGCCGACGAGGGTCGGGGCGAAGAGGATGGCGGCCCACGAGGAGATCTTCTTGATCTCGTTGTTCTGGGCGTGCCCGGCCTCCGCCATCAGCTTCATCTCCTCGTTCTGCGCCTGAGAGACGAGCGTGGCGTTCACGGTGAGGATGTTCTCCAGCATCTGCCGGAACCCGTCGACCCGCTCGGCGGCCGTGGTGGCGTGGTCGGCCACGTCGCGCAGATAGCGCTGGAGCTCCTCGTCGGTGCCGTACTTCTCGAACCCGGCCTCCAGATCCCGCATGATTCCGAGCAGCGGACGCGCGGCCCGCTGGAACTCGATGACCTCGCGGGAGAGCTCGTAGATACGGCGGGACACCTTCGGGTCGCCGCCGAAGACCTCGGTCTCGATCTCGTCGATGTCGTTCTGCAGACCCGCGATGACGGGCGCGTAGCCGTCGACCACCGCGTCCAGCACGGCGTAGAGCACGGCCTCGGGGCCGCGGGCCAGCAGTTCGGGGTCCTTCTCCAGGCGGGCGCGGACCGCGCCGAGGTCGGGGGCCTGGGAGTGGCGGACGGTGAGGACGAAGTCGGGGCCGATGAACAGGTGTATCTCGCCGAAGTCGACCTCCTCGGCCTCGTCGAGATAGCGGGCGGCGCGCAGGACGACGAAGAGGGTGTCGCCGTAGCGCTCCAGCTTGGGGCGCTGATGGGCGACGATCGCGTCCTCCACGGCCAGCTCGTGCAGGTCGAACTGCTCGGCGGCCGCCAGCAGCTGGGCCGCGGCGGGCCGGTACAGGCCGATCCAGGCCATGGTGCCGGGCTCGCCGGGCAGCCTGCGGTAGATCTCCGCCAGCGAGGACGGCGTCTCGATGCGGTGTCCGTTGCGGTAGAGGCCCGCGTCGACGACGCTGCGCGCCAGGGACACCGAGGGCGACTCCTGCTCCTCGTCGGCACGCGGGTCCATCGTGTGCTCGGGCGCCTCCTCCTTGCCCCCGACGACAGGTGCGGCCGGCGGCCGGGTGAAGGGCCGTTTGCCCGCGCGTACCGCGCGTCCGCGCCAGTCGGCCATGGCCGCTACCTCCTTCAGGGGACGGGAGCTGTGCCGGCGACGGGGCGAAGGCGGCGTGCGCAGGAGGCCGTACGGGGCCGCAGGACGCGCCTTGTCCCTGGGGTTCAGGCTAGCCCGCGGGGGGAGATCGCGCGCCATCGACTGCTCCGGGGCACTTCGGGGCGAATCTGCGGACCAGGACCTGTACTGATCGGTCCCGTACCGGGAGGTGGGCGGTTCGGCCGGGGTGCGGTCAGGTCGACCGGCGCCGCGGGCGGGATCGAGCGCGGGGCGATCGGCGGCTTCACCGACGCCTTCGCGGTCGGCGCGCTCGGGGCCGGCGGCGCCGCGCCGGCGGCCCTGTTCCTCGTACCGCCGGACAGACCACGGACGGCAGGCGGGCCGCATGTGCTCTGAGCCGTTCGGCGGTGAGCCCCTGTCGGCCGGGGCTCCGGGCTTTCGTAGCATGTGCTCCGTGACAGCCCGAGCCGCGCTCCACCGCGCGCCGGTACCGCCCGTGTGGTGGCCGGCGCTGCTGGTGTGGGGGCTGCTGACCGGGCTGGTGGGCATGCACGGCCTGGCGCCGGGCGGGACGGCCCACCCCTCCGGGCACCACGCGGCCATGGCCGCCCACGCGCGGGCGCACCCGGACGCGGAGTCCGTGTGCCACGGCGACGGCGGCAACCACCCGCAGCACGCCGATCCGACCTGCGCCTCGGGAGCCGTGGGCGCCGGTCCCGCGCCGCTGCCTCCGTCGGCCGATCCCATCGGGCACGCGACGGTGGCCCCCGACGCCCGGCGTTCCGTCGCGGGCGACGCCCGGGGCGGACGCGCGCCTCCCTCGCTCGCCGAACTCCAGCTCCTGCGGATATAGGACACGGCCCGCCGTCCGCCGCCGACCCGGTGGCGGCGCGGCACGCCGTCATGTCCCGCGCCCTGTGCGCGCCCCACCTCACGCAGGAGTTCACATATGACCAGCACCCGTGCCCCGATCCGCCGTGCCGCGTTCGCCGCGGCCGGCGTCGCAGCGGCCCTCGTCCTCGCCGCCTGCGGCGACGGCGGCTCCCACGCGGGCGGCCACGCCGACACCTCCGCCCCGGCGTCGGCGTCCGCCGCCGATCACAACGCCCAGGACGTGGCCTTCGCCCAGGGGATGATCCCGCACCACCGGCAGGCCCTGGAGATGGCCGCGCTGGCCGCGGACCGGGCCGCCTCCCCCGAGGTCAAGGATCTGGCCGCGCGCATCGAGAAGGCGCAGGCGCCGGAGATCCGGACGATGACCGGCTGGCTGGAGTCCTGGGGCGAGACAGTGCCGTCGCCCGGCTCGGGCCACTCCGAGCACGCGGGGGCCGAGGGGATGATGGACGAGGAGGAGATGGCCGAGCTGGGCCAGGCGTCCGGCCGGGAGTTCGACACCCTGTTCCTGACGCTGATGGTCGAGCACCACGAGGGCGCCGTGGAGATGGCGAGGACCGAGCAGAAGCAGGGCCGTCACGGTCCGGCCAAGGAGATGGCCGGCGCGGTGATCTCCGGTCAGAGCGCCGAGATCGAGGAGATGAAGGCGCTGCTCGGCACGGGCTGACGGAACGCACGCCCAGGGGCGCCCGGCGGCCTTCGCGGCCGTCGGGCGCCCCTGTGGTGTCCGGGGGCTGTTCGGGCGCCTCTGCGGTGTCCGGGGCTATCGCGCCCCTTGGTGTCTGGGGCCATCGCGCCCCTGAGCGTCCGGGGTCTGGTCCGCCGCCCTTGAGCGTCCGGGGTCTGGTCCGGCGCCCCTGAGCGTCCGTGGGTCCGGTCCGGCGCCCCTAAGGTGTCCGGGGGTCTGGTCCGGCGCCCCTGGGTGTCCGGGGGGCTCAGGCGGACACCTTCTGCGGCACCTCCTGCCGGGGGCGCTCCGCGTTCTCGCCGCGCATCGCGAACAGGGTGGCGAGTCCGCCGACGGCCGCGATGACGGCGGCGGCGAGGAAGGCGGTGCCGAAGCCGTCGGTGAGCGCGGCGGCGTCACCGAGTTCGCCGGCGCCCTGCGAGGTGGCCAGGGCGGTGAGGGCGGCCAGCCCCAGGGCCGAACCGACCTGGTAGGTGGTGTTGACGATGCCGGAGGCCAGGCCCGCCTGCTCCTGCGGGGCGCCCGACATGGCGGCCATCATCGCCGGGATGTACGCCAGCGACATACCGAGCGCGGCCACCAGGGAGGCGGGCAGGACGTCCACCACGAAGGTGCCGGTGGGCTCCACGGCCGACAGCCACAGCAGGCCCGCGGCCAGGACCAGCAGCCCGGCGCCGATCAGCGGCTTGGCGCCGAAGCGGCCCAGCAGACGGGCGGTGATCGCCGTCATGAAGACCATCAGCAGACCGGTCATCGGCAGCAGCGCGGCACCCGAGGCGAACGCCCCGTGGCCGAGGACCTGCTGGAGGTAGAGGTTGAGGAAGTACCACATGGGGATCCACGCGGCGCCGAGCAGCGTCATCGCCAGGTTCGCCGAGCCCAGCCGCGGCACCCGCCAGATGCCGAGCGGCATCAGCGGCGTGCGCACCGTCTTCTGCACCAGCAGGAACAGGGCCAGCAGGGCTGCGGCTCCGCCGAGTCCGAGCAGGGTTTGCGCGGATCCCCACCCGGCCTCCGGCGCTCGGACGACGGCGAAGACGGCCAGCGCCAGACCGGCGGTCACCGTGACGGCACCGAGGAGGTCGACCGCGCCGCGCCGGGGTGCCACGGCCGGGAGCAGACCGGTGGCGGCGAGGGTGGCGAGGCCGATCGGGACGTAGACGATGAACACCCAGGGCCAGCTCAGCCATTCGGTGAAGACGCCGCCGAGGAAGACCCCGGCCGTGCCGCCCGCGGGCGCGGCGGCGCCGTAGAGGGCCATGGCCTTGCCGAGCTCCCTCGGGTCGTGGGAGAAGAGGATCATCAGCAGGGTCATGGCGGCCGGGGCGATGAGGGCACCGCCGACGCCCTGGACGGCCCGGCCGAGCACCTCCACCCAGGCGGTCCGCGCGGCCGCCGCGACGACGGAGCCGGCGATCAGCACGACCCATCCGGCGGTGAACACCCGGCGGGCGCCGAGCAGATCGGACAGTCTGCCGCCGAGCAGGAGCAGACCGCCGAAGGCGATGACGTAGGCGTTGAACACCCATTGCAGGTCCCCTGGCGAGAAGCCGAGGTCGCGCTGCATCTCGGGCAGGGCCACCCCGATGATCGAGGTGTCCATGATCACCATGAACTGGGCTGCGGCGAGCACGAGGAGGGCCCACCAGCGGCGGGGGTCGGCGGCTGACATCGCGTACCTCTCTGGGCGTGTGCGGTCCATGAGGAGTAGGTACCCCTGGGGGGTATCCACGAGAGACAGATATACCCCCTGGGGGTATCTAGCGCAAGGGGTTCGGCGCCCAGGAGGAGCTACGGATTGCGCGGCCTGGCCTCAGGCCGACAGCGCCCGCAGGGCGCGGCCCAGTGCCGCGACCCCCTCTTCGATGACCCCGGGCGGGGTGGCCGAGTAGCCGAGGACCAGGCCGGGGCGGCCGGGGGTCTGGCGGTGCCAGGACAGGGGCTGGCACTTGACGCCCGCGGCAAGCGCGGCGGCGGCCAGCTCGGTGTCGGGGACGTCCGGCGCGTAGGTGACGGTCAGGTGCAGACCGGCCGCGGCGCCGTGCACCACCGCACCCGGCAGGTGCCGGGCGACGGCGGCGATCATCGTGTCGCGGCGGCGCCGGTGACGGCCGCGCAGCATCCGCAGATGGCGCTCCAGCTCGCCGGACTCCATCAGCCGGGCGAGCACCAGCTGCGGCAGCACCGGATTGCCGAGGTCGGTGAAGCGTTTGGCGTCGGTGAGGGCGCCGAGAAAGCGGGGCGGCGGAACCGCCCAGCCGATGCGCAGAGCGGGCGCGAGCAGCTTGGAGACGCTGCCCAGGTAGCAGACGTGGTCGGCGAGGAGGGCGCGCAGCGCGGGCACGGGCGGGCGGTCGTAGCGGTGCTCGGCGTCGTAGTCGTCCTCCAGGATCAGCCCGCCCTCCTGTGCCCAGCGCAGCAGCTCACGGCGGCGCTCACCGCTGGTCACCACGCCCATCGGGAACTGGTGGGCGGGGGTGAGCAGGACCGCGCGGGCGCCGGTGGCGCGCAGGGCGTCGACCCGTACGCCGTCCTCGTCGACCGGGACGGGCGGGGTGGCCAGCCCGCCGTGGTGCAGATGCTGGCGGGCGCCGAGCGAGCCCGGTTCCTCGACGGCGACGGCGTCGACGCCGTCCGCGCGTAGCACCGGGTTGAGCAGGGTGAGGGCCTGGGCGGTGCCCGCGACGACGATCAGTTCGTCGGGCGCGACCCGGATGCCGCGGCTGCGGGCCAGCCAGTCGGCGACGGCCCGGCGCAGGGGCGGGGCGCCGCGCGGGTCGCCGTAGCCGAGGGTGTCGGCGGACAGGTCGGCGAGCACGGCGCGTTCGGCGCGCAGCCAGGCCGTGCGGGGGAAGACGGCGAGGTCGGGGCGGCCGGGGGTGAAGTCGACGCGGGCGGGCGCGGTGCGCAGGGCGTCGAAGACGTCCAGGGTGGGGGCGCCGGTGAACAGGGCGGCGGGGGCGGTGTGTCCGGGCGGCGCCGGGGTCCGGGGCGCGGGGCGGGGCACCGCGACGACGACGGTGCCGCCGCGGCGGCGGCCCTCCACATGGCCGTCCTCGGCCAGGCGCCGGTACGCCTCGGTGACCACACCGCGTGAGAGGCGCAGTTCGGTGGCGAGCAGCCGGGTGGAGGGGAGCCTGCTGCCGACGGTCAGCCGTCCGTCGGCGATCGCCTGCCGCAGCCGCCCGGCCAGCCAGTCGGCCTTGCCTGCGGCGGGTACGGCGGCGGCGTCCAACTGGAGGAAGTCGGAGCCGTGTTCCCCGTGCGGGGACACGGCTCCGGCGGTGGGCACGGCACTCGGCGCCCCCGCGTCCACGGCCGTCTGCTCGTTCACCGTGCCGATCGTGCCATGCACGCCGCTCAGCCGGGAAACGTGAACTCGGGCCGCGCGTCGGTGAGTACGGCGGTGTCGGGGTCCGTCGGCCAGTGGGCCGTCAGCTCCGCGGCGAGGGTCTTCAGCAGCTCGGGCACGGTGTCGTGGCCGCCCTCGTGCATGGCCTCGGTGACCACCAGGATGCGCCGGGTGTGGGGGCCCACGGCGGAGTGGCCGCTCTGCCGGTGGGTCCAGCGGCGGGCGTGGGCGCGGCCGGCGGAGTCCACGAAGGTGACCTCGCCGGGGGCGGGGTGTTCGGTGCCGCCGCCGAAGGGGGTGTAGTGCTCGTCGCCGCGGGCGGGGCGCACCTCCAGCAGCGGTCCGGCGATACGGTCGGCGTCGAGGGCGGCGACGGGAACGGCGTAGGCGACCGAGACGGCGTTGCAGAGGTCCACGACCGGATGGATCCGCGGCAGGCCGCCCTCCTTGCGAAGCCTGCGCAGCAGGGACTCCGAGGCGCACCGGTACTGGGTCGGCCTCAGCCCCATCCGGGAGAACGCCCGCCGCCAGGCGAGCACTTCGGGGAACTCCCCCTCGGTGGCCCCGGCCAGCCGGGACGCGGCCCGGGCGGTGTACTCGGCGACGGCCGGACCGGTGTCGGCGAGGGCGTCGACGGAGGTGGCGTGGAGGACGCCCGCCGTCAGTTCCGGGTACTGCGAGCGGAGGGTGTCCGCGTGCCGGAAGCGCATGGTCAGGCCACCGCCAGCCGGGCGCCCAGGCCCACGAAGCAGACGGCGAACACCCTGCGGATCCCGGTCAGTACGGCGGGCCGGGCGAGGACGCGGTCGCGTACGGCGGCGGCGCACAGGCCGTACGCGGCGAAGACCACGAAGGTGAGTGCCATGAACACGGCGCCGAGCCGCAGCATCGCCCCGGCGGAGCCGTCCGCCCCGGCCGGTACGAACTGCGGGAGGAAGGCGACGAAGAACATGGTGAGCTTGGGGTTGACCAGGTTGAGCAGCACACCGGAGACGATCACCCGGCCGGCGGACCGCGGCTCGCTCTCCCCCGCGACCGTCAGGGCGTCCCGGTCGCGCAGGGTCGCCCAGGCCATGTACAGCAGATAGCCGACGCCGAGGTACTTCACCGTCTCGTAGGCGACGGCGCTCGTGTGCAGCAGCGCCGCGAGCCCGGTGATCGTGGCCAGCAGGTGCGGCACGATGCCGAGGGTGCACGCGAAGGCGGCGATCACGCTCGCCCTGCGGCCGTGGGCGAGTCCGGCGGCCAGCGTGTACACCACGCCGGTGCCGGGGGTGACCACCATGACGAGGGTGGTCAACAGGAAGGCGACGCTCAAGGGAACCTCCGCTCCGGGCTTTCGGACGCTTCCACTCTGCCGAGGTCATGGTCCGGCGGACAGGGCCAAAGTGTGCGGGGTTCAGTGGTCCATAAGTCCGCGGGCTTCTCGCCGTCCATGGCTTTCCCCCGGTCCACGAGCTTCTTACGGAACGCGGACATCGCCCCCCGCGGCTGCCCCGCCGGCCAGGTGAAATGCGAGGCTGTGCGCATGCAGCAGCCGCAGGAGCCCTCCGGGGCGCACACCGCCGGACCCTCGCCGGCGAGGGTCCTCGTCGTGGACGACGATCCGACCGTCTCCGAGGTCGTGGCCGGATATCTGGACCGCGCCGGTTATGCCGTCGACCGGGCGGGCGACGGGCCGACGGCCCTGACGCGGGCCGCGGCCCACCGGCCGGACCTGGTGGTGCTGGACCTGATGCTGCCGGGGATGGACGGCCTGGAGGTCTGCCGGAGGCTGCGCGGGCACGGTCCCGTGCCGGTCATCATGCTCACCGCCCGCGGTGACGAGGACGACCGGATCCTGGGCCTGGAGGTCGGTGCCGACGACTACGTCACCAAGCCCTTCAGCCCGCGCGAGCTGGTGCTGCGCGTGGAGTCGGTGCTGCGCCGCAGCCGGCCCGCCCCGTCCGGTCACCGGGTGGCCGCGGCCGGGCTCACCGTCGACCCGGACGCCCGCCGGGTGACCAAGGACGGCACGGAACTCGCCCTCACCCTGCGGGAGTTCGACCTGCTGCTGTTCTTCCTGCGCCACCCCGGACGGGCGTTCAGCCGTGAGGACCTGATGCGGGAGGTGTGGGGCTGGGAGTTCGGCGATCTGTCGACGGTCACCGTGCACATCCGGCGGCTGCGCGGCAAGGTCGAGGACGATCCGGCGCGACCCCGGCTGATCCAGACGGTGTGGGGTGTGGGGTACCGCTTCGAGCCGGGCGAGGGGGCGGTGTGAGGTGAAGGACATGCTGCTCATCGCCCTGTACGCGTTCGCGGGCGCCGCCGCGTCGGGGCTGGCCGGGGCGGGGGTGCTGTTCCTGATCCGGCGGCGCTCGCTCACGGCGTCGCTCGCGGTCGTGGCGGCGGTCGGCGTGGTCGCGATGCTGTCGGGGACGCTGGCGGTGGCGTGGGCGATGTTCCTGTCCCCGCACGACCTGACCGTGGTGACGACGGTGGTGGCCATGGCGGCGGTGGTGTCGCTGGCGACCGCGCTGCTGCTGGGCCGCTGGGTGGTGGCCCGCAGCCGGGAACTGGCCGTGGCGGCACGCTCGTTCGGCGACGGGGGCGCCTTCGCGGCGCCCGGTGGCGCGACCACCGCCGAACTCGACGCGGTCAGCCGGGAGTTGGCCGCCACCAGCGCCAGGCTGGCGGAGTCCCGGGCGCGGGAGCGGGCGCTGGAGACCTCGCGGCGCGAGCTCGTCGCCTGGATCTCGCACGATCTGCGCACCCCGCTGGCCGGTCTGCGCGCGATGTCGGAGGCCCTGGAGGACGGGGTCGCCGCCGACCCGGACCGCTATCTGCGGCAGATGCGCACCGAGGTCGAGCGCCTCAACGACATGGTCGGCGACCTCTTCGAGCTCTCCCGCATCCACGCTGGCGCGCTCGCCCTGGCCCCCACCCGGATGTCCCTGTACGACCTGGTGGGCGACGCGCTGGCCGGGGCGGACGCGCTGGCCCGGGAGCACGGGGTGCGGCTGGTGGGCGACCGCGTCGAGCCGGTGCCGGTGGAGGTGGACGGCAAGGAGATGAGCCGGGTGCTGGGCAACCTCCTGGTCAACGCGATCCGCCGGACCCCCGCCGACGGCACGGTCGCGGTGGCCGCCGAGCGCTCGCCGGACGGGGTGGTGCTGTCCGTGACGGACGGCTGCGGCGGCATCCCGGAGGAGGATCTGCCGCGCGTCTTCGACACCGGCTGGCGCGGCACCGACGCCCGGACGCCCCCGGCCGGCGCGGGTCTGGGCCTCGCCATCGTGCGGGGCATCGTCGAGGCGCACCAGGGGCGGGCCACCGTCCGCAACATTCCGGGCGGCTGCCGCTTCGAGGTGACGCTGCCGACGGCTCCGTAGCACCACGGGGGCCGCCGCCCGGTGCGTCGTTCACACCGCTGCGGGATTCCACAGGGCGTTCCGCAGACGCCTTCCTGACGTTACCGTTCGGTAGGACGACGGCGTTCCCCCCGGAGGTGTCCCGTATGACGCTCGACCGTGCCGCAGGGCTGGCGGAGACCGCGCGGGCGCTGGCCGCCGGGGAGGTGTCCTCGCGCGCGCTCGTCGAACGGGCCGTGGCACGGATCGAGGCGACGCAGGGGTCGCTCAACGCCTTCCGGGTCGTGCGGGCCGAGGCGGCGCTCGCGGAGGCCGAGGCGGCGGACCGGGCGCTGGCCGCCGGGGTGCGCAAGCCGCTGCTCGGGGTGCCGGTGGCGGTGAAGGACGACATGGACGTGGCCGGGGAGCCGACCGCGTTCGGCTGTGCCGGGGCGTTCCCGCCGGCCGCGGCGGACGGGGAGGCGGTACGGCGGCTGCGGGCGGCCGGGGCCGTGATCGTCGGCAAGACGAACACCTGTGAGCTGGGCCAGTGGCCGTTCACGGAGGGTCCCGCGTTCGGCGCGACCCGCAATCCGTGGAACTCCGGGCATACGCCGGGTGGTTCGTCCGGCGGCTCGGCGGCGGCGGTCGCGGCGGGGCTGGTGCCGGCCGCGCTCGGTTCGGACGGGGCCGGGTCGGTGCGCATCCCCGCCTCCTGGACGAACCTGGTCGGCATCAAGCCGCAGCGCGGGCGCATCTCGACCTGGCCGCGCGGCGAGGCGTTCCAGGGCATCACCGTCAACGGCACCCTCGCCCGCACGGTCGCCGACGCGGCCCTGCTGCTGGACTGTGCGAGCGGCAACCACGACCTGGACCCGCACCGGCCCGCGCCGCTCGACGTGTCGGCGGCCGTCGGCCGCGACCCGGGCCGGCTGCGCATCGCCCTCGCGCTGAAGCCGCCGTTCACCGCGCTGCCCGCCCGGCTGCACCCGGAGATCCGGGCGCGGGTCGTCGAACTCGCCGAGACGCTGGCCGGGTTGGGGCACGCGGTGGAGGAGGCCGACCCGCCCTACGGCCGGATCGGGCTGACCTTCGTCCCGCGGGCCACCGCCGGGATCGCCGAGTACGTCCGGGAGTCCCCCGCCCCCGCCCTGCTGGACCCGCGCACCCGTGACGCCGCCCGGCTCGGGCGGCTGCTCGGCGGGGCCCCGCTGCGGGCCGCCCGGACCGCGGAGGCGCGGCTGCACCGGCGCATCGGCGCCTTCTTCACCTCGTACGACGTGATCCTCGCGCCCACCACGGCCGCTCCGCCGCCGCGCGTCGGCGCGATGCTCGGCCTCGGTGGGTTCGCCACCGACCGGGCGATGATCGCCGCCTGTCCGTACGCCTGGCCGTGGAACGTGCTCGGCTGGCCCGGTGTGAACGTCCCCGCCGGTTTCGTCACCGGCGGCCTGCCGGTGGGCGCCCAGCTGCTCGGACCGGCCGCGAGCGAGCCCCTTCTGGTGTCGCTGGCCGCACAGGTGGAGGCGGAGCTGCGCTGGCACGAGAGGTGGCCGCCGGACGAGCTCGGGGCGGACACGCGGGCGGCGTGAGGGAGTTGGGCCGTGCGCTGTGGCGGCCCGGTGAGCGGCCGTGCGCGTGGGCACGGCCGGCACCCTCTAAGGTGCCCCCCGTGACCGCGTTTACCGATGAGAACGTGCCCGGCCGGTTCGGCCCGCACGCGACCACCGACGTCGACCCGCGCACGGTGGGCCGGGTGCGCACCGAGTACGCGCCCGCGCATGACGGCGACCCCGATCCCGGTGAGATCGTCTGGACGTGGGTGCCGTACGAGGAGCACGACGGGCGGGGCAAGGACCGGCCGGTGCTGGTGGTGGCCCGCGAGCCGGCGGGCACGCTGCTGGCGGTGCGGCTGTCCAGCAAGCGCCACGACCACCAGCGCGACTGGGTGCCGATCGGCTCCGGGCCCTGGGACCGCTCGGGACGGGAGTCCTGGGTGGACGTGGACCGGGTGCTGCGGCTGCACGAGATGGGCATGCGCCGCGAGGCGTGCGCGCTGGACCGGGCGCGCTTCGACCTGGTCCGGCATCGGCTGCGGCTGCGCTACGGCTGGAGCTGAGCCGCCCGGACGCCGGAGCGCGGTCCGGACTTCCCAGCCGCCGGACCGCTAGCGCCGCAGCTGAGCCGCCCCTGCCTGGAAGGTCCGCTCGAAGGCGCCCCGCACCGCCGCGTCCCGTGTCCGGTCCAGCACCCCGAACACCACGTGCTCGAACCGCCCGGCGAACCGCCCGCCGGGCCCCAGCAGCGCGTGGAAGGCGCCCGCCACCTGCGCCGGGTCGTTCTGGAAGACCCCGCAGCCCCAGGCGCCCAGCACCAGGCGCCGGTAGCCCTCGGCCGCGGCCGTCTCCAGCACGCGCTCGGCACGGGCGCGCAGGGCGGCCGGAAGGCCGGCGGCGCGCTCCGGTGCCGTACGCCGTACGACGCCCGCGTTCGGGGCGGCGGCGGTGAGGAAGCCCGCCAGGTACGGTTCGTCGAGGAGCTCGCCGCGGTCGTCGCGGAAGACCGGTACGCCGGGCGCATGGATGACGCGGTCCGTGTAGAACGGGTCGCGGTGGGCGCGGTGGTGGTCGTAGAACTGCGGGGCCTGCAGCAGGCAGCGGTACAGCGCCGAGGCGCGGCACAGGGCCTCCTCCTGGGCCTGGGCGCCGTTGAGGAAGCCGCCGCCGGGATTGCGGGCGGAGGCGAAGTTCAGGACGGCCACCCCGCCGCCGACGCGGCGGGCCGCCTCCAGGCTGCTCTCGCCGGTGACCTCCACCGAGGTCTCCACCGGCTCCGCCGGCGCCACCGCCACCGGTCCGGGGCCGTGCATACGGGTGCCCGCGCGGGCCGCGGCCACGGCCGCCCCGATGGACACCTCGCGTCCGCCGCGGGTGCGGTAGCCCCCGGCCGCGACGATCTCTTCCGTCTCCTTCGCGATGCCGCGCAGACGTGCGCTCACGGCGCCACCCCCGTCGGCGCCGTGAGCGCACGTCGTGCGCCCTCCCCCATGGTGCTCATGGAGTGATCCTGCGCGATGCTGGACGGGCGGGCAAAGGGTTTTTCCGGGCCCGGCCGCCCGTGACATCCCGATGAGTGTTCGAGGAACGGACCGGAAACGGACGGGGACGGCCCGGCGCTCCCCCACCCGCCTGACCTCGGAGAACGATCACCAGGACAGCCCGGAACCGGAGGCTCCCGGTCCCCTCGGTCCCGAGGGGCGCTCTTGTGCGAACCGGCGCGAGGGTCTTGGCTGGGACGGGTGATGCCGGGCGGGAGCCCAGAGGTGACCGTGCGGCGCCCACAGGGAATCTCAGGAGGATCCTGACGTGTCCGATTCGGCAGGCGGCTGTACGGAGGACCGTGCAGCCATCACGGAGGCCGAGGTCGAGGCCCTCGTGCGCGGCATCTGCTTCAAGACCGGGCCGCCCGGCACGGTCGGGGTGGAGGTGGAGTGGCTGCTCCACGACCCGCTGCGGCCCCGGCACCCGGTGCCGCCCGAACAACTCTCCGCGGTCTACGCCGCACTGCGCGCCGTCCCCCTCGGCTCGGCGCTCACCGTCGAACCCGGCGGCCAGCTGGAGCTGAGCTCGCCGCCCGCCGCGTCTTTGACGGACGCGATCGCCACCGTCTCCGCCGATCTCGCCGCCGTACGGGCGGCCCTGCGCCAGGACGGTCTCGCGCTCCTCGGCATCGGCCAGGACCCCTGGCGTCCGCCCCGCCGCTATCTGCGCTCCCCGCGCTACGACGCGATGGAGACCTGCCTGGACCGCACCGGTCCCGCGGGCCGCGCCATGATGTGCGCCTCGGCGTCCGTGCAGGTCTGTCTGGACGCCGGGTTCGAGGAGCCAGGACCGCTCGGCATGGGGCGGCGCTGGTGGCTGGCGCACCAGTTGGGCGCGGTCCTGGTGGCCGCCTTCGCCAACTCCCCGCTGGACGGTGACCGGCCCACCGGCTGGCGCTCCACCCGGCAGCTGACCTGGACCCGGATCGGTGCCGGCCGCGCGGGCGCCCCCGCCCTGGACGGCGATCCGCGCACCGCGTGGGCCCGGCATGTGCTGGACGCGCCGGTGATGTGCGTCCGCCGGGACGGCGGGCCGTGGGAGGTGCCCGAGGGGCTGACCTTCCGGCAGTGGACCCGCTCGGGCCTGCCGCGCCCGCCCACCCGGGCGGACCTCGACTACCACGTCACCACGCTGTTCCCGCCGGTCAGACCGCGTGGGCATCTGGAGCTGCGGATGATCGACGCGCAGCCGGGCGACGACGGCTGGATCGTGCCGCTCGCGGTGACGACGGCCCTGTTCGACGATCCGGAGGCCGCGGAGACCGCCTATCGCGCGGTGAAGCCGCTGGCCGAGCGTTCCCTGGGCCTGCCCGCGCCGCACAACCCGCTGTGGCTGGCCGCCGCCCGCGACGCGCTCGCGGACCCCGAGCTGCGCGAGGTGGCCGGGATCTGCTTCGCGGCGGCGCTGGAGGCGCTGCCCCGGCTCGGGGCCGGATCCGGGATCACGGACGCCGTCGCGGCGTACCGGGACCGCTATGTGGCCCGTGGCCGCTGCCCCGCCGACGATCTGCTGGACCACGCGCACGGCGCGCATCTCCCCCCGGCCACCGAGGCGCACGGGACGCACACGCCCCCGGCCACCGGGACGCACCCCCAGGACACTCCCCCGGTCGCCGGGACGCACCCCCAGGACACTCCCCCGGCCACAGGGACGCACCGCGAGGACGCTCCCCCGGCCACAGGGACGCGCGGCCAGGACACTCCCCCGTTCACCGGGGCGCACGGGAAGGACATCCCCGCATGACCACCGAGCCGGCCCTCGACACCGAGGCGTTCCGCGAGCGGGCGCTGGCCTCGCTGACCGCCGCCCGCGCCCGCACCACGCTGCTGACCTCCTGTGTGGAGGACCCCGACCTCACCGCCCAGCACTCGCCGCTGATGTCCCCGCTGGTGTGGGACCTGGCGCACATCGGCAACCAGGAGGAGCAGTGGCTGCTGCGGGCCGTCGCCGGGCAGGAGGCGATGCGCCCGGAGATCGACAGCCTCTACGACGCCTTCGAGCACCCGCGCGCCGAGCGGCCGAGGCTGCCGCTGCTGCCGCCCGACGAGGCCCGGAAGTACGCCGCCGAGGTGCGCGGGCGGGTGCTGGACGTGCTGGAGGCCGCCGCGTTCCACGGCACCCGGCTGACCGAGGCCGGCTTCGCCTTCGGGATGATCGCCCAGCACGAACAGCAGCACGACGAGACGATGCTGATCACCCATCAGCTCCGCAGGGGCCCGCAGGCGCTGACCGCCCCGGACCCGGAGCCGGTGCCGCTGTACACGGGACCGCCCGAGGTTCTCGTGCCCGGCGGCCCGTTCACCATGGGCACCTCCGCCGAGCCGTGGTCGCTGGACAACGAACGCCCCGCGCACACGCGTGAGGTGGCGCCCTTCTGGATCGACACCACACCCGTCACCAACGGCGCCTATCTGGCGTTCATCGAGGACGGCGGCTACGAGACGGAACGCTGGTGGACGCCCGAGGGCTGGGCGCACGTGCGCCGCGCCTCCCTGCACGCGCCGCTGTTCTGGCGCCGCGACGGCGGACAGTGGCTGCGCCGCCGGTTCGGGGTCACCGAGGTGGTGCCGCCCGAGGAACCCGTGGTGCACGTGTGCTGGTACGAGGCCGACGCCTACGCCCGCTGGGCCGGGCGGCGGCTGCCCACCGAGGCCGAGTGGGAGAAGGCCGCCCGCTTCGACCCGGCCACCGGAGGCTCGCGGCGCTACCCGTGGGGCGACGCCGATCCGGCGCCCGAGCACGCCAACCTGGGCCAGCGGCATCTGCGCCCGGCCCCGGCGGGCTCCTACCCGGCCGGGGAGTCACCGCTCGGGGTACGGCAGTTGATCGGCGACGTCTGGGAGTGGACGGCCAGCGACTTCCTGCCGTACCCGGGCTTCACGGCGTTCCCGTACAAGGAGTACTCGGAGGTGTTCTTCGGTCCCGACTACAAGGTGCTGCGCGGCGGTTCGTTCGCGGTGGACCCGGTCGCCTGCCGGGGCACGTTCCGCAACTGGGACTATCCGATCCGGCGGCAGATCTTCTCCGGGTTCCGCACCGCGCGCTCCGCGGAGGACGTCTGATGTGCCGCCACCTGGCCTATGTGGGTCCCGAAGTCCCTCTCGGACGGCTGCTGTTCGAACCGCCGCACTCGCTGTACCGGCAGTCGTGGGCGCCGCGGCGGCAGCGGCACGGCACGGTCAACGCGGACGGCTTCGGGGTCGGCTGGTACGCCGAGGGCGACCCGGTGCCGGCCCGCTACCGGCGGTTCGGGCCGATCTGGGCGGACTGCGATCTGACCGATCTGGCGCGGGTGGTGCGCAGCCGTGCGCTGCTCGCCGCGGTGCGCGACGCGACCGTGCCGAGCCCGGACGGGGAGGCGGCCGCGGCGCCCTTCGCCGCCGACCGGTGGCTGTTCAGCCACAACGGCGCGGTCACCGGCTGGCCGGACTCCCTCGCGCCCCTCGCGCACGGCCTGCCGCCGGCCGATCTGCTGGCGCTCGCCGCCCGCAACGACTCGGCGCTGGTGTGGGCGCTCGTCCTGGCCCGGCTGCGGGCCGGAGACGACATGGGCCGGGCGCTGGCCGACACCGTCCCCGAGGTGGCCGCCGCCGCGCCGGGCTCCCGCCTCAACCTGCTGCTCACCGACGGCACCGGCATCGCCGCGACGGCCTGGGGCGACACCCTGTGGTACCGCGCGGAACCCGGCCGCGGCACGGTCGTGGCCTCCGAGCCGCACGACGACGACCCCCGCTGGCAGGAGGTCCCCGACCGCACCCTGCTCGTCGCGACCGACGCCGATGTCCTGCTGTCCCCGCTCAAGGAACCGAGCGACGCCTCGGCCCCCGCACCACTCAAGGAGCCCCGCTCGTGACCCCGTTCCAGCTCACCCGCACCCTGGCCGAGGACGCCATGGACGCCGCCCTGCGCGCCGACGTCCGCCGCGGCCTGACCGCCCACCCCAAGACGCTGCCGCCGAAGTGGTTCTACGACGCCCACGGCAGCGATCTGTTCGAGCAGATCACCGAGTTGCCCGAGTACTACCCGACGCGCGCCGAGCGGGAGATCCTGCTCGCCCGGTCCGGCGAGATCGCCGCCGCGCTGCCCGCCCGTACGCTGATCGAGCTGGGCTCGGGCTCCTCCGACAAGACCCGGCATCTGCTGGGCGCGCTGACCTCGCTGGAGACGTACGTCCCCGTCGACGTCAGCGAGAGCGCCCTCACCCAGGCCGGCAAGGCACTGGTGGCCGACTTCCCCGGGCTGAGCGTGCACGCGCTGATCGCCGACTTCACGGCGGGCCTGAGCCTGCCCGCGACACCGGGGCCGCGGCTGCTGGCGTTCCTCGGGGGCACCATCGGGAACCTGCTCCCGGCCGAGCGCGCCGAGTTCCTCACCGCCGTACGGGCGCTGCTCTCCCCCGGGGACGCGCTGCTGCTCGGCACCGATCTGGTCAAGGACGAGCGGGTCCTGGTCCCGGCGTACGACGACGCGGCCGGGGTGACGGCTCGGTTCAACAAGAACGTGCTCACCGTCGTCAACCGCGAGCTCGGCGCCGACTTCGACCCGGCCGCGTTCGACCATGTGGCCCTGTGGGACGCCGAGCAGGAGTGGATCGAGATGCGGCTGCGCTCCCGCGTCGAGCAGACCGTGAAGATCCCCGCACTCGACCTCGCCGTCGACTTCGCGCCGGGCGAGGAGTTGCGTACGGAGGTCTCGGCGAAGTTCCGCGAGGACGGCGTCCGTGCCGAACTGGCCGCCGCCGGCCTGGAACTGAGCCACTGGTGGACGGACCCGCGGGGCCGGTTCGCGCTGTCGTTGAGCACCGCGAGGTAGGGCGGCTAGATGTCCAGTTGCTCGGTGATGCGCCGGGACGCGCGGCGGGCCTCCTTCGCGGGGTCCGCGCCGCGCAGGACCTGGGTCATATAGGGCTTGATCGGGTTGTCCGCCTCCACCACGGCCCACTCCGGCGTGCTGGGGGTGGCCCGGCCGCGGGCGGCGCCTGCGGCCATGGCGGCCACGCCCTCCTCGCCCGCGACCGCGTCGGCGAGGGTGGACTTGTTGGGGACGTAGTTCATGGTGCGGGCCAGCTCGGTGTTCCACTTGGCGCCGGTGAGTGCCTCGACGACGGCGATGGCGGCCTCGCGCCGGTCGGTGTTCTCGGGGATGACGAGGTCGGAGCCGCCGGTGAAGACGGCTCCGGGCACGGCGGCGGTGCGGCCGGGTATCGGGAAGAAGCCGAGCTTGCCCGCGAGGCCGGGGTTGCGTTCCACGACGGCCTGGGCGACGCCGGGCACGGCCACGATCTGGGCGATGTCGCCCTCGGCGAACTCGCCCGCCTGGGGCGGGTGTTCCTCGTCGGCGTCGACCGGGCCGTCGCCTAGGGCCTGCAGCCGGCGGTAGAAGTCCATGCCGCGCAGCGCCTCGGGGGTGTCCAGGGCGCCCTCCCAGGTGCCGCCCCGCTCCTCGGCCAGTTCGCCGCCCTCGTCCCAGATGAACCCGGCGAGGGTGTACCAGTCCTGTCCGGCGAGGTAGATGCCCTGGCGGGAGCCGGAGTCGAGCTTCTCGGTGATCTCCAGCCACTGCTCACGGGTCTTCGGCGGGGCGTCGATCCCGGCCTCGGCGAAGAGGTCCTTGCGGTAGACGACCACCCGGTTGGCGGCGTACCAGGGGATGCCGTACTGGTGGCCGCGCAGCATGCCCGGTTCGGCGAGGCCGGGCAGCCACTCCTCGCTGCCCCAGTCCCGTACCGACTCCAGTGTCAGATCGACCAGCCGGCCCCCGTCGACGTACTGGGGCACCTGGGTGTTGCCGACCTCGATGACGTCCGGCCCGGCGTCGGCGTCGTCGCCCTTCGCCTCCAGCGCCGCCTGCACCTTGGGGCCGATGCCGGTCCATTCCTGGATGCGGATGTCGAGGTCGACGTCGGAGTGCGTGCTCTCGAAGTCCTCGGTGAACCGCTTCAGGAAGTCCTGGGAGGCGCTGCCCTTCATCAGCCAGACGGTGACGGTCTGCCGTTCGGTGCCGCCGGGCAGCAGGCCGCAGCCGCTGACGAGGGAGGCGGAGGCACAGACGAGGGCGAGGAGACGGCGTCGGCGTGTCACTGGGTCGGTCCTGTTCTGCCTGACGGACAGGGGGAGAGGGACCCGACGTGGGGGGACGGGCGCGGGGCCCGTACGGGTGAGCTGGATTTTGGTATGGACCAATGCGAAGGTCAAGGGGCCCACCCGTACCGGCCCGACGCCTCGCGTTCCGCCGCAGCCTGGGGCACGGTGGAGTGACGCGCGCCACACAGCGCGCTCGCGTCTCAGAACACCGCGCTCGCGGCACTCAGGAGGAGCACCCGCATGTCGAACCACACCTACCGGGTCACCGAGATCGTCGGCACCTCGCCCGAGGGCGTCGACAAGGCCATCCGCAACGGCATCTCCCGCGCCTCGCAGACGCTGCGCAACCTCGACTGGTTCGAGGTGACCCAAGTTCGCGGCCAGATCGAGAACGGGGAGATCGCGCACTGGCAGGTCGGCCTGAAGGTGGGCTTCCGGCTGGAGGACGCAGGCTGACCGCCGGGGTCAGGTCCGCCCCTCCCGCTCCTGCGCCACCTTCAGCTCGGCGGAGGGCGTGGCCCAGCGGGCCCGTACGACCGTGAAGCCCGCCCGCTCGGCGTCCTCGCACACCAGCTCGTCGTCGTCCACCAGCACCCGTACCTCACGGGTGCGGGCGAGGCGGCGCAGGATCTCCAGCTTGGTGAAGCGGGCGGGCCTGCGGTCGGCGTTGCCGCGCATATGGACGCGCCCCTCGGGCAGCCCGTGCGCGGCGAGCCACGCCAGCGTGTCGCGCCGGCAGCGCTCGGGCCGCCCGGTGAGATAGACGACCTCGCACTCCTCGGCGCTCTCCAGCGCCAGCGCCACCCCCTCGGCGATCGGCGGGTCCTGGGGCGCGGCAGCGAAGAACGCGTCCCAGTTCCGCGGCCGCGCCTGGAGGAAGTGCTGGCGGTGCGCGGTGTCGGCGAGGGTGTTGTCCAGATCGAACACGGCCAGCGGCCGTCGGGCGTCTGCGGTCACGCCGTCCAGCCTAGGGGTGTCTCCCCGATCACGCCGGGGACACCCATCACGCCGATCACGCCGGGGACGCCGATCACGCCGGGGACCTATGCCCCCAGGGCCAGCCCGCGTCCAGTCCTCGGGACAGCAGGTCCACCATGGTGAACAGCTGGTCGGAGAAGCCACCGATCTCGTAGCGGTGCGGCGCTCCGGTGTCGAGGGATGCCGGGGCGTAGCCGGTGGTGTCGATGCCGAACAGGGGTACGTCGGCGGGGATCGCGTCGGACACCGACAGCGGCTCGGCCTGGACGACCGGCTGGGCCGGCGTGCCCGCCTTGCGCTGCCACCCGCGCGGGCCCCAGACGAGCGCGGGCGGAGCGGCGGTGACGCGGCGGTGGACTGCGCCGTGGCCGGGGTAGGCGAATGCCTGCATGTCGGAGACGATGACGACCCGGTCGTGGCCGTCGTACGCCTCCCTCAGCGCCGCCACCGTCTCGGTGCCGTAGCCGACCTCGCCGACGCGGGCGCAGAACGCCTCGGTCTGCGGCAGCACCGGGCCGCCCCGCTCCAGCGGGTGCCGGAAGGCACGGTCGGCGAAGCCCCACAGGTCCACCTCGCAGCCTCGGGCCGCGAGCGCCACCCCGAACAGGGCGCCGACGTCGACGTGCCGGATCATCGACTTGGCCGACACCTGGCCCAGCATCGAGCCCGAGGTGTCCACCAGCACCAGCGTGCGACCGGGCAGCGCCGGGACGTTCGCCGTGGACGCGGCCAGCGCCCGCTCCAGAGCGTGCGTCCAGCGCCCCGAGGGCACCATGCGGTACGCGGAGAGGAAGCGGTAGGGGAACTGCCGCGAGCGGCGCACCTCCTGCGGGTCGGCGAGGCGTGCGGCGACCTGCTCGGCGACCGCGTCGCTCACCCCGGCCTCGTCGAAGTTGCGCAGATTGCGGGTGAGGGCCATCAGGCCCATCGAGGGGATGATCGCCTCCCAGGCGGCGGCGTCCATCGGCCCCTGGAGCCAGCCCGCCAGCGCCTCCCAGGTCATCCCGGCCCGCGCCAGCCGCTGCGGGCCCTGCGGGGACAGCAGCAGCGCCCGGCGTTCGCCGGCCGGCAGCGCGGCCAGCTCCCGGTGCGCGGTGAGCGTGGCGTCGGCGGCCGGCGGTTCGGCGGTCTCGGGGTGGTGGCGCCGGTCCAGCGCGTACCGGAACAGCTCGCCCTGCCAGGGCTTCGCCGGGTCGGGCGAGGCGTGCACCAGGTTGAGGACGTCACCGAAGCGGAAGTCCTTGGAGGCGGTGTCGTACTTCAGCAGCGAGCGCGCGTGGTACAGGCGCCGTACCGCGTCGGCGACGCCGCGCTTGACCGGCTTGGGCAGCGCGCGCCCGTGGCTGCGGGTCCAGTAGCCGAGCAGTTCGCCCGGCTCGTCGGGCCGCTGGAGGACGGAGTCGACGACCTGCCGCGAGTGGCCGGTCAGGCCCGCGTCCAGGCGTGCCCTGACGAACTCGGCGGCGCCGACCAGGGAGGCGGTGCGCATCTGGGCCGAGCCGCGCAGCCAGCCGAGCAGGCCGGCCGTCCACACCGGGTCCTCGACCGCGAGCCGGCGCACCAGGTCGCGGTACCGGGCGTCCCTGTCCCCCGCCGCCTCGTAGAAGGTCCGCTGCCCGACCATGTTGACGACGGCCAGCAGGAACAGTTCGCTCTTCGCGTCCCGCACGTACGCGGCACCGCCCTCGTAGGTCGTCGTGCGCGCGCCGGTCGTGGTGAGGGGCGCGGACGGGGCGAGGGCACGCGAACGGCGGCTGTTGAAACGGGAAATGGCAGATCTCCTCGGTCGACGGGAGAGGGGAACGGGACAGGCGCGCCGGGCACTCGGGCGCACGCGCGCCACCAGGCGCGAAGCCGGGTGATCACCGTAGGACCGTGTGCCGTGAGCATGCCAGCGAATTAAAAACCCGTACGTCCACCACCGCCGGGAATGCGCGCGCCCCTGCCGCGTTGAACCCTGTGTGACTTCCGTGATCGCCTCGGCCCGCTTCTCCGTGCTCGACCGTTCCCGCATCCGTGAGGGGCACTCGCCCGAGGAGGCACTGCGTGACACCGTGGCGCTGGCACGGGAGGCGGAGGCGCTCGGGTACCACCGGTTCTGGGTCTCGGAGCACCACGGGGTGCCGGGGGTCGCGGGTTCCGCGCCGACCGTGCTGGCGGCGGCCGTCGCCGCGGCCACGGAGACGATCCGGGTGGGCACGGGCGGGGTGATGCTGCCCAACCACCGGCCCCTGGTGGTGGCCGAGCAGTTCGGGGTGCTGGAGTCGCTGTTCCCCGGCCGGATCGACATGGGTCTCGGCCGCTCGGTGGGCTTCACCGACGGGGTGCGCAAGGCGCTGGGCCGCGGCAAGGACGACGCCGACGACTTCGCGGGCCAGCTGCGGGAGCTGCTGGACTTCTTCCGCGGCACCTCCCCGACGGGCGTGCACGCGCGGCCCGCGGAGGGGCTGGCGGTGCCGCCGTTCGTGCTGGCGATGGGCGAGGGCGCGACGATCGCCGCGGAGGCCGGGCTGCCGATGGTGATCGGCGACCTCGGGAACCGCGAGAAGATGCTGCGCGGCGTCGAGCACTACCGTGCGCGCTTCCGCCCCTCCCCCTGGGCGGTGGAGCCGTACGTGGTGATCTCCGGCACGGTCGCGGTCGCCGCCACCCCCGAGGAGGCCCGGCGGCTGCTGGTCCCGGAGGCATGGTCGATGGCGTACTCCCGGACCCACGGCACCTTCCCGCCGCTGCCGCCCGCCGAACGCGTCGAGGCACTCACCCTGACCGAGCGCGAGCGCGGCTTCTACGAGTCCGGGCTCACCGGTCAGATCGCCGGCACCGAGGAGCAGGTCGCGCACGAGCTGGAGACGGTGCTGAAGGAGACGGGGGCGCAGGAGGTCCTGGTCACCACGAGCACCTACGACCGTGCGGGGCTGGTGGACTCCTACCGGCGGCTGGCGTCGATCGTCTCGGGGTGAGCGTGGCCGGCCCGGCACCGGCGGCCGGCCTGACTCGTCTCGGGGTGGGCGTCACCCGATAGAGTCGCCCGTTATGCACCACTCCCCCGACCCCTACGTCCGCGTCCGCGGCGCCCGTGAGCACAACCTGAGGAACGTGGACGTGGACATCCCGCGGGACGTGGTGACCGTGTTCACCGGCGTGTCCGGCTCCGGGAAGTCCTCGCTGGCGTTCGGCACGATCTACGCCGAGGCGCAGCGCCGGTACTTCGAGTCGGTGGCGCCGTACGCCCGCAGGCTGATCCACCAGGTCGGCGCGCCGAAGGTCGGCGAGATCAGCGGGCTGCCGCCCGCGGTGTCGCTGGAGCAGCGCCGCTCCTCCCCGACGTCCCGCTCGTCGGTCGGCACGGTGACGAACCTGTCCAACTCCCTGCGCATGCTGTTCTCCCGCGCCGGTGACCATCCGCCGGGCGCCGAGCGGCTCGGCTCCGACGCCTTCTCCCCCAACACCGCGGCCGGGGCCTGCCCGGAGTGCCACGGTCTCGGTCAGGTGCACCGTACGACCGAGGAGTTGCTGGTCCCCGATCCGTCGCTGTCGATCCGGGGGGGCGCGATCGCCGCGTGGCCCGGCGCCTGGCAGGGCAAGAACCTGCGGGACATCCTCGACGCGCTCGGGTACGACGTGGACCGGCCCTGGCGCGAACTGCCCGCCGCGCAGCGGGAGTGGATCCTGTTCACCGACGAGCAGCCGGTGGTCACCGTGCACCCGGTGCGGGACGCGGACCGCATCCAACGGCCGTACCAGGGCACGTACATGAGCGCCCGCCGCCATGTGCTGAAGACGTTCGCGGACTCCAAGAGCCCGACCCTGCGGGCGAAGGCGGAACGCTTCCTGACGGCGGCTCCCTGTGCGGTGTGCGGCGGCAGCCGGCTGCGCCCGGAGGCGCTGGCGGTGACCTTCGCGGGCCGGACGATCGCCGAGCTGGCCGCGCTGCCGCTGGCCGAGCTGGCCGGGACGCTCACGGGCACCTCGCAGACGGCTCGGGTCCTCACCGAGGACCTGAAGTCCCGTATCGCTCCCCTTCTGGAGCTGGGGCTGGGCTACCTCAGCCTGGACCGCCCCACCCCCACCCTGTCCGCGGGCGAGCTGCAACGGCTGCGCCTGGCCACCCAGTTGCGCTCGGGCCTGTTCGGGGTGGTCTACGTTCTCGACGAGCCGTCCGCCGGTCTGCACCCGGCCGACACCGAGGCGCTGCTGACGGTGCTGGGACGGCTGAAGGCGGCCGGGAACACGGTGTTCGTCGTGGAGCACCATCTGGACGTGGTGCGCGGCGCCGACTGGATCGTGGACGTCGGGCCGGGTGCCGGTGAGCACGGCGGCCGGGTGCTGCACAGCGGGCCGCCGGGGGAGCTCGCCGGGGTGCCGGAGTCGGCGACGGCCCGTTTCCTGTTCGGCCGCTCCCCCGCGCCGGCCCGCGAGGTCCGCACGCCGCGCGGCTGGTCGAAGGTCGGCCCGGTGACCCGGCACAATCTGCGCGAGGTCACCGCGGAGTTCCCGCTGGGGGTGTTGACGGCCGTCACCGGTGTCTCCGGGTCCGGGAAGTCCACGCTGATCGGCGAGATCACCGAAGAGCTCGACGGCGTCGAGCGCCTGGTCGTCGTCGACCAGCGGCCCATCGGCCGCACCCCGCGCTCCAACCCGGCCACCTACACGGGGCTGTTCGACGCCGTCCGCAAGGAGTTCGCGGCCACGGACGCGGCCCGCGCCCGCGGCTTCGGTGTCGGCCGGTTCTCGTTCAACGTGGCCGGGGGCCGCTGTGAGACCTGCCAGGGCGAGGGGTTCGTCAGCGTCGAGCTGCTGTTCCTGCCCAGCACGTACGCGGCGTGCCCGGACTGCGGTGGGGCCCGGTACAACGCGGAGACGCTGGAGGTGACGTACCGGGGGCTGACCGTCGCCGAGGTGCTGGACCTCACGGTGGAGGCGGCCGCGGACTTCTTCGCCGGTGTGCCCGCCGTGGCGCGCAGCGTGGGCGCGCTGCTGGACGTGGGGCTCGGCTATCTGCGGCTGGGGCAGCCGGCGACGGAGCTGTCCGGCGGGGAGGCGCAGCGGATCAAGCTGGCGGCGGAGCTGCAGCGGGGGCGGCGGGGGCACACGGTGTACCTGCTCGACGAGCCGACCACCGGGCTGCACCCGGCCGACGTCGAGGTCCTGGTGCGCCGGCTGCACGGCCTCGTGGACTCGGGGAACACGGTGATCGTCGTGGAGCACGACATGTCCGTGGTGGCCGGGGCGGACTGGGTCGTCGACCTCGGGCCGGGCGGGGGCGACTCGGGCGGGCGGATCGTGGCGGCGGGGCCGCCCGCGGAGGTCGCGGGTGCCTCGGGTGGGCCGACGTCGACGTACTTGGCGCGTGCCCTGACCGCCTAGGGGTGTGCCGTCGACCAGGCCGGATCGACGAGACACCCCCTAGGGAGTCGGGAGCTCGTGGCGTCCGGCGGGCAGCGGTGGCGCGTGGGTGGGCGCGTGGTTCCCCGCGTGCCCGAGGGGGCCGGCCGGGCCCAGGGTCATCTCCTCGGCCGCCCGCGCCAGGGTGCGGCGGTCCGGGTGGGTGCCCGGCGTGAGGGCGGGGCGGACCTCGGCCTCGGCGACCAGCGCGGGCGCGGTCACCACCCGCCACACCGAGGTGAGCAGGGAGTCCTCGCCGATGAAGGCGGGGCGGGTGGTGGCCGAGCCGTCACCCAGCCGGTAGCGGATGCGGACCGGCTGGACGGGGACGCCCGCCTCCAGGGCGGCCTGGAACGCCGCGCGCCGGAACCGGCCCTGCGCGCGCCCGCACCAGGTGCTGCCCTCGGGGAAGACGCCGACGGCGGCGCCGGAGCGCAGGGCGTCGGCGAGCCGGGCGACCGTGCCGGGCAGGGCCCGGAGCCGGTCCCGGTCGATGAACAGGGCACCGCCGAGCGCGGCCAGCGGCCCGGCCACGGGCCACCGCCGTATCTCCTGCTTGGCCAGCATGCGGGCGGGGCGTACGGCGGCGAGCAGCGGGACGTCCAGCCAGGAGATGTGGTTGGCCACCAGCAGCAGTCCGCCCTCCGGCGGCGCGGTGCCGGTGACGCGGACCCGTACGCCCGCGGCCCGCACGAGACCCCGGCACCAGCGCCGCACCAGGCCGTCGGCGATCCTGCGGGGGTGCCGCCGGGCGAACCGCCGCCGGGCGAACGGCGGCACCGCGACCCCGGCGAGGAGCAGGCCGAGCACCCAGGCGAGGAGCAGCCCGAGCACCGCGGCGAGGAGCAGGCCGAGCACCGCGGCGAGCCGCAGCACACCGCGGGCCGCGGCGAGCGCCGAGGCCCCGGTCTCCCCCACGCACGTCCGTGCGGTGCAGGGCGCGCCGGGCAGCCAGGCGCTCACCGGCCCGCGGCGAGCGAGAGGAAGTGCTTGAGGTAGCGCGGGTCGACCCGGCGCATCGACAGCAGCACATACAGATCGGCGACCCCGAAGTCCGCGTCCAGCGCGGGCTCGCCGCACACCCACGCGCCCAGCCGCAGATAGCCGCGCAGCAGGGGCGGCAGCTCCCGGCGCTGCCGCGGGGCGCCCTCCCGCGGCGCCCAGGGCCGCAGCGGCCGTACCCGGAACTCCGGCGGCGCCAGGTGCTTGGCCCGCACCCGGTCCCAGGTGGCCGCGGCGAGGGCGCCGCCGTCGGCGAGCGGCACCGAGCAGCAGCCGGCGAGCCACTCGTGCCCGCCGTCCACCATGTACCGCGCGATACCGGCCCAGATCAGCCCGATGACGGCACCGTCCCGGTGATCGGGGTGCACACAGGACCGCCCGACCTCGACCAGTCCCGGACGGATCGCGTCGAGCGGCGCGAGGTCGAACTCCCCCTCGGAGTACAGCCGTCCCGCGACCTCGGCCCGCTCCGGCGGCAGCAGCCGATAGGTGCCCACGACCTCGCCGGTCGCCTCCTCCCGCACGAGCAGGTGATCGCAGTACGCGTCGAAGGGGTCGATGTCGAGTCCGGGCTGCGGGCTGGACAGCAGGGCGCCCATCTCCCCGGCGAAGACGTCGTGCCGCAACCGCTGCGCGGCCCGCACCTCCTCTTCGTCGCGGGCCAGGGAGACGGTGTAGCGGGTGGGGGCGAGGGTACTGACGCCGGACATGGCTCTCTCCTGGGGCACGGGCCGGTGGAGCGGTGTTGGGGGACGCCCCGAGTGCTTCGGGACACCCCAAGTTCTTCCGACGCCGATTGGCGCGTGCGTGACCATTGCCAGGAATGAGGATGTGGAACTGTTGAATGCCGGGCGCGGACATGCCCTCAGGGGCGCGGGGAAGCGCGCGACCGGCCACACGGGGCCCCGCACCCCGAGGACGACAGAACCCCCCGCGGCGCTACCGCTTGGTCTTGCGCACAGCCCGCAGCCACTCCTTGTTCATGCTGGTGATGGACATCAGCGGAATCCCCTTGGGGCACGCGGTCGCGCACTCCCCGGTCAGCGTGCACCCACCGAACCCCTCCTCGTCCATCTGCGCCACCATGTCCAGCACCCGGCTCTCCCGCTCGGGCGCCCCCTGGGGCAGCACATTGAGGTGGTTCACCTTGGCGGACGTGAACAGCATCGCCGCCCCGTTGGGGCACGCCGCCACACACGCCCCGCATCCGATGCACTCCGCGTGCTCGAACGCGGAGTCGGCGTCCGCCTTCGGCACCGGTGTGGCGTGCGCCTCCGGCGCGGACCCGGTGGGCGCGGTGATGTACCCGCCGGCCTGGATGATCCGGTCGAACGCGGACCGGTCCACCACCAGGTCCTTGATCACCGGGAAGGCGGAGGCCCGCCACGGCTCCACGTCGATGGTGTCGCCGTCCTGGAACGACCGCATGTGCAACTGGCACGTCGTCGTCCGCTCGGGCCCGTGCGCATCGCCGTTGATCACGAGGGAGCACGCCCCGCAGATGCCCTCCCGGCAGTCGTGGTCGAACGCCACCGGGTCCTCACCGCGCAGGATGAGCTCCTCGTTGAGCGTGTCGAGCATCTCCAGGAAGGACATGTCGGGCGAGATCCCGTCCACCTCGTACGTGGACATGGTGCCGTCGGCGTCGGCGTTCTTCTGCCGCCAGACGCGCAGGGTGAGCTTCATGCGTAGCTCCGCTGGGTGGGGTGGACGTACTCGAAGACGAGGTCTTCCTTGTGCAGGACGGGAGCGGTTCCGGTGCCGGTGAACTCCCAGGCGGCGGCGTAGGAGAACTCCTCGTCCCTGCGGGCCGCCTCGCCGTCCGGGGTCTGGGACTCCTCGCGGAAGTGGCCGCCGCAGGACTCGGTGCGGTGCAGCGCGTCGAGGCACATCAGCTCGGCGAGCTCCAGATAGTCGACGATCCGGTTGGCCTTCTCCAGCGACTGGTTGAACTCCTCGCCGGTGCCCGGCACCTTGATGCGCCGCCAGAACTCCTCGCGGATCTGCGGGATGCGCTCCAGCGCCTTGCGCAGACCCGCGTCCGAGCGGGCCATCCCGCAGAACTCCCACATCAGCTCGCCGAGTTCGCGGTGGAAGGAGTCGGGCGTGCGGTCGCCGTCGACGGACAGCAGGAGGTTGAGGCGGTCCTCGGTCTCGGCCAGCACCTCCTGCACGACCGGGTGGTCGTCGGTGACCTCGCTCTGGCGCGGGTTGTTGGCGAGGTAGTCGTTGATGGTCGCCGGCAGCACGAAGTAGCCGTCGGCCAGGCCCTGCATCAGGGCGGAGGCGCCCAGGCGGTTGGCTCCGTGGTCGGAGAAGTTGGCCTCGCCGATCGCGAACAGGCCGGGGACGGTGGTCTGGAGGTCGTAGTCGACCCACAGGCCACCCATCGTGTAGTGCACGGCCGGGTAGATGCGCATCGGCACCTCGTACGGATCCTCGTCGGTGATCCGCTGGTACATGTCGAAGAGGTTGCCGTACCTGGCCTCGACGGCCGCCCGTCCCATGCGCTGGATGGCGTCGGCGAAGTCCAGGTAGACGCCCTGGCCGCCGGGGCCGACGCCGCGGCCCTCGTCGCAGACGTTCTTCGCGGCGCGGGAGGCGATGTCGCGCGGCACGAGGTTGCCGAACGACGGGTACAGGCGCTCCAGGTAGTAGTCGCGCTCGTCCTCCGGGATCCGGTGCGGCGGACGCGTGTCGCCCTTGGCCTTCGGCACCCAGATGCGGCCGTCGTTGCGCAGCGACTCGCTCATCAGCGTCAGCTTGGACTGGTGGTCGCCGGTACGCGGGATGCAGGTGGGGTGGATCTGGGTGAAGCAGGGGTTGGCGAACCAGGCGCCGCGCCGGTGCGCCCGCCAGATCGCGGTGGCGTTGGAGTTCATGGCGTTCGTCGACAGATAGAAGACGTTGCCGTAGCCACCGCTCGCGAGGACGACCGCGTCCGCGAAATACGTGTCGATCCGCCCGGTGATCAGGTCCCGCGCGACGATGCCGCGCGCCCGTCCGTCGACCACGATCAGGTCGAGCATCTCGGTGCGCGGGTGCATCTCGACGTTGCCCGCCGCGATCTGCCGGGACAGCGCCTGATAGGCGCCGAGCAGCAGCTGCTGGCCCGTCTGGCCGCGGGCGTAGAAGGTGCGCGAGACCTGGACGCCGCCGAAGGAGCGGGTGTCGAGCAGGCCGCCGTACTCGCGGGCGAAGGGCACGCCCTGCGCCACGCACTGGTCGATGATCTCGACGGAGATCTGGGCGAGGCGGTGGACGTTGGACTCGCGGGCGCGGAAGTCGCCGCCCTTGACGGTGTCGTAGAAGAGGCGGTGGACGGAGTCGCCGTCGTTGCGGTAGTTCTTCGCCGCGTTGATGCCTCCCTGCGCGGCGATGGAGTGGGCGCGGCGCGGGGAGTCCTGGTAGCAGAACTGGACGACGTGGTAGCCCTGTTCGGCGAGGGTGGCGCCGGCCGAGCCGCCCGCGAGGCCGGTGCCGACGACGATCACCGTGTGCTTGCGCCGGTTGGCGGGGTTGACCAGCTTGGCCTCGAAGCGGCGCTTGTCCCAGCGCTCGTGGACGGGGCCGGAGGGCGCCTTGCGGTCGACGGCCGGCTCTCCGGTCGTGTAGTGGGTGTAGTCGGTCATCTCTAGCTCACCAGTCCGGTCATCACGCCCACGGGGACGGCGACGAAGCCGGCCGTGAGCAGCAGGGCGAGGACGTTCGCGGTCGTCTTCAGGGCGCGGTCGCGGGTGCGGCTGCCGACGCCGAGGGTCTGGGCGGCGCTCCAGAAGCCGTGCCGGATGTGCAGGCCGACGGCGAGCATCGCCACGATGTAGATCACGTTGCCGTACCAGGTGGAGAAGGTGTCGACGACGTTCTCGTAGGGGCGGCCCTCCTGGAAGCCGCCGGAGTGCACATGGCCGGTGGTCAGGTCCAGGACGTGCCAGACGATGAACAGGGCGAGGATGATCCCGCCCCAGCGCATGGTGCGGGTGGCGTAGCTCGCCCGCGGCTTGCTGTGCGCGTACCTGCTCGGCCGGGCCTTGATGTCACGGCGGCTGAGCTGGTAGGCGGAGACGGCGTGGGCGATCACGGCCACCAGCAGCACGACACGGATCACCCAGAGCGTCCAGCCGTAGTGCATGAACGGTTCGCCGACCGTGCGCAGCCAGTGGCCGTAGGCATTGAAGTCGTCGGGACCGAAGAAGATCTTCATGTTCCCGTACACATGGACGACCAGGTACAGCAGCATGATCACGCCGCTGACGGCCATCACGGTCTTCTTGCCGACGGTGCTGTCCCAGAAGGTGCGCGCCATGGACGGCCGTCGGTCCGTCCGCGTTGCCAGAGCCATGCTCATGACGCTAGGGCCGGAGGTCCCCATCGGTCCAAGACATGGTCCGGCTCGTTTCGATAGGCGATGCCTATGATGAGGGGATGCAGTTCCAGCAGCTCCAGTACTTCGTGGCGGTCGCCGAGACCCGGCATTTCACGCGGGCCGCCGAGGCGGTGCATGTCGCCCAGCCGTCGCTGTCGCAGCAGATCAGGGCGCTGGAGCGGGAGCTGGGCGCCGATCTTTTCCAGCGGGCGCGCGGCAACATCACGCTCACCGACGCGGGCGAGGCGCTGCTGCCGCTGGCCCGGCGCATCCTCGCCGACGCCGAGACGGCCCGGCACGAGGTGCAGGAGCTGGTGCAGCTCCAGCGGGGGCGGGTGCGGCTGGGGGCGACCCCGAGTCTGTGCACCGGTCTGCTGCCGGATGTGCTGCGCGCCTTCCACGACCGCTACCCCGGCGTACGGCTGCTGATCGAGGAGGGCGGTTCGCTGGATCTGGTACGGCAGCTCGCGCGCGGTGCGCTGGATCTCGCGCTGGTGGTGCTGCCGCTGCCGACGCCGTCGCCGGCGCTGACGACGGTGGAGCTGCTGCGGGAGGACCTGGTCGTGGTGTCCTCCCCGGACTCGCCGCGGCCGGGGAACGGGCGGCGGGCGGTGTCCGTCGCCGATCTGGAGGGCGAGCGGCTGGTGATGTTCCGGCACGGGTACGACCTGCGGGAGCTGACGGTCGCGGCGTGCCGCTCCGCCGGGTTCGAGCCGGACTTCGCGGTGGAGGGCGGGGAGATGGACGCCGTGCTGGGGTTCGTGCGGGCGGGGCTGGGGGTGGCGGTGGTGCCGCGGATGGTCGCCGCGCGCTCCGGGCACGGGCTCCGCGTCACCCCGCTGGCCCGGCCCGGACTGCACCGCACCATCGCGCTGGCCCACCGCAGCGATGTGGCTCCGCCCCGCGCCGCTCGGGAGTTGCAGCGGATGCTGTCGGAGCGGTAGCGGACACGGCGGCCGGAGTTCTCTCCGCCTTGACCTTTCCGTCCGTGGTGACGGGTCGCGCCCCCGCGGCGGGAGCCGCACCACGATGGCGGCCCCGCGCCCCCGAGGGCACCGCCGTCATCCCCTCGCGTCCGCCAGGGCCAGCTCGTGCAGCCGCTCCGGGGGGCCCGGCCTCGCGTAGTACCAGCCCTGGGCCGTGTCGCAGCCGAGTATCCGCAGCTGCTCGGCCTGGGCGCCGGTCTCCACGCCCTCCACGGTCACCCCGAGGTCGAGGCTGTGGGCCAGGGAGACGATCCCCTCGACGATCTTGAGGTCGACGGGGTCGGCGGGGAACTGCTGCATGCTCTGGGTGAAGGAGCGGTCCAGCTTGAGGATGCTCACCGGCAGCCGGCGCAGGTTGGCCAGGTTGGAGTAGCCGGTGCCGAAGTCGTCGAGGGCGATGTCCACGCCCATCTCGGCCAGGCGCCGCAGGGGTTTGAGGAGGTCGTCGTCGGCGCCGATGAGGGCCGACTCGGTGACCTCCAGGCAGAGCGCGTCCGGGGTGACGCCCTCGGCCTCCAGGATGTCGACGGTGTCCTGGACCAGACCGGGATGGTTGAGCTGGCACGGCGAGAGGTTGACATTGATGCGCAGCGGCCCCGCCTCCGTGCCGGCGTAGCGCTCGCGCCACTCGCGGGCCTGGCGCACCGACTGCTCCAGCACCCAGCGGCCGAGCGGCACGATGAGCCCGGTGTGCTCGGCGAGCGGGATGAACCGGTCGGGCCCGAGGACACCGTGCTGCGGATGCAGCCAGCGCACCAGCGCCTCGGCGCCGCGCACGCTGCCGTCGCCGAGGTGGACCAGCGGCTGGTACTCGATGAAGAACTCGCCGCGCTCCAGGGCCGCCGGCAGCGCGGTGGTCAGCCCGTGCCGGGTGATCGCGCGGGCGTCGGCCTCCGGATCGGCCAGCTCGCAGCGGTTGCCGCCCGCCGACTTGGCCCGGTACATGGTGATGTCGGCACTGCGCAGCACCTCGGCGGGGCTGCGCTCGCCGCCCGCCGGGCCCTCGACGATGCCGATGCTGCCGCGCACGGTCAGCTCCCGGCCGTCGATGCGCACGGGCGCGAGCAGCACGTTCTGGATGCGGGCGGCGAGCTCGTCGACCTCGCGTTCGGTGTCGGTGCCGGTCGTCAGCGCGACGAACTCGTCACCGCCCAGACGGGCGACCATCTCACCGGGCGCGGTGGCGCAGGACTGCAGCCGGTCGGCGACCTCCACCAGCAGCCGGTCGCCGGCCGCGTGCCCGAGGCTGTCGTTGATGGTCTTGAAACCGTCCAGGTCGAGGTAGCACAGGCCGAAGCGCTGACCGGGGGCCGCGCTGAGGGCCTTCTCCAGGCGCTCGAAGAACAGCGTGCGGTTGGGCAGCCCGGTCAGGGCGTCGTGGGTGGCCTCGTAGCGCAGCCGCAGGTTGAGCAGGCGGCGCTCGGTGGTGTCCTCCATCAGCGCCAGCTGGTACTGCGGGCGTCCGTCGGCGTCGCGCAGCAGGGAGACCGTGAGGTTGGTCCACAGGACCGTTCCGTCGGGGCGGTAGAACGCCTTCTCGACGTGGTAGTGCTCGCGCTCGCCGCGTACCAGCTCCTGGTACAGGCGCCACACCTGCGGGGCGTCCTCGGCGTGCATCCACTCGCGGACGTTGCGGCCGCGTACGTTCTGCTCGGAGCCGCCGAACATGCGCAGCAGCGCGTCGTTGACCTCCAGGACGGTGCCGTCCAGGTCGGCGATGCCGATCCCTATGGCCGCCCCCTCGAACACCGCCCGGAACCGGGCCTCGCTGGCGTGCAGGGCCTGCGCCACCACGCCCTGGGCGCGCAGCGCGGCCTGCGCGATGGACTCCTGCTCGGCGAGGGTACGTTGGCGCAGCGCCTGGGCGAACCCGGCGGCCATGGAGTGCTGGAGCCGTGCGGAGCGGGCGCGCAGCTCCTCCTGCTGGCCGTCCTCGCCGCAGTACAGCACCAGGTAGGCGTCGACGCAGTCGAGGGTGCGGCTGAGCGCCTCGGGGTCGGTGCAGTGCGCGTCGACGAGCGCGGCGCCGACGGCCCTGCCCTCGGCGGCGTCGAAGGCCCTGGCCCGCAGCGCCTCGCTGAGCCTGCGGGCGAGTGGCAGCAGTTGCGTCTCGAACTCCGGCCGGGTCAGGGACGTCACGGTGACCGGGAACACCGCCCGGCTCCAGATCGTCGCGAACCGGCGCAGTCTGTCCTCCGGCCCGTCCGGTTCCGCGATCACGCCGTACGCCCCACGCCGGCGAAACCGGAGAACGCGTAAGGATCCTCGTCCTCCGGTGCGGTGTCGGGCCGCCAGTGCGGCATCGCCACCAGTCCGGGTTCCACCATGTCGTACCCCTCGAAGAACCGCGCGACCTCGTCGCGCGAGCGCATGATCAGCGGGTTGCGAATGTCCTTGTATACGTCCACCGCGCCCTCGGCCCGCTCGGCGGGCAGCGGGATTCCCTCGTACGAGGCATGCGTGAGGATCAGCATGCTGCCGGGCGCGAGCGCGTCGCGCAGCTCGGCCACCGCTCGGTACGGGTCGTCCGCGTCTTCCACGAAGTGCAGTATGGCAACGAGGAGGAGGGCCACCGGACGGTTCAGGTCGATCAGCCGCTCCACCTGAGGGCTGCCGAGGATGTCGTGCGGCTTCAGGAGGTCGCCCGCGACCACGTCGGCGTCGGTGTTGCCCTGGAGGACCGCCTGGCTGTGTGCGACCGCGACGGGGTCGTGGTCGACGTAGACGACGTGCGCGCCCGGCAGGGCGGCCTGGGCCACCTCGTGCACATTGCCGTGGGTGGGGATGCCGGAGCCGATGTCGAGGAACTGGGTGATGCCCTCGCCGACGGCGTAGCGCACGGCACGCCGCATGAACGCCCGGTTCGCCTGCATGATCTTGGGCAGGCCCGGCATGAACTCCATCGCCTTGCGGGCGGCTTCCCGGTCCACCTCGAAGTTGTGCGAGCCACCCAGGTAGTAGTCATAGATGCGGGAGACGCTGGGCACCGAGATGTCGATGCTCCGTGGGGCCCAGGCGGGACGCTCCATCTATCTCTCCAAGGCGTAGGCGATCCGGTGTTCGAGCTGAGGCTACTGATCGCCCGGCAAAGGAGCGAGTGGAAACGGAAATTGACCATCCGTTCCCGGTCACTGCCTGCGGCATGTGCCGAATTGATACCCGGTGAACCTGTGCGAACACACCAAAGCGGTCCGCCTCTCCGTGGGGGCGGAGAGGCGGACCGGACGGCGCAGCCGGGCTACTCCTTGGGAGCGCCGATCGGCTTGCCGTCGGGCGCCACGGCGAACCATGTGCCGCCGACGCCCTGGCCGTTGGTGTCACCCGGGGACTTGTCGCCGGAGAAGGTGTAGATCGGCCAGCAGTCGATCGTCTGCTGCTTCTTGCCGTCGGGGCGCGTGAAGCTCATCAGGCCCTTCTTCTCCACGCCCTTGGTGTCGTTCACGGCGACCGGCTCGACGACCGGCCACTTCTCCAGGCAGGCGCCGGTGCACGCGGAGACCGGCTCGGGCCATGCCTCGTCCTTCATGAAGCGGTAGACCGTCATGCCGTTGCGGTCGACGACGATCTCCCCCAGTTTCGGGTCGTTCCGGGTGGACAGTCCGGGCAGATCGGCCAGTTTGGCCTTCTTGCCGTCGGGGGCCAGCGCGAACCAGGTGCCCTTGACGCCCTGCCCCTTGACGTCACCGGGGTTGAGGTCCTTGGCGTAGCGGTAGGCGGGCCAGCCGCCGATGGTGAGCTGCTTGGTGCCGTCGGGGCGGGTGACCTCGCCGAGCATCTGCGGGTCCACGCCCTCGCCGGCGCTGGCGTCGTCCGCGAGGACCGGCGGCCAGGCGGCGGCGCAGTCGCCGTCGCAGTTGGTCTTGGGCGGCTCCGCGGTGTCCTGGTCGAACCGGTACAGGGTGCGGCCCGCGCCGTCGGTGAGCACCTGGCCCAGTTCGGCGTTGGCGGACACGGCGAGCCTGCCGGCGCTCTCGGCCGCGGGCTGTGCCGCCGCGCCGCCCGCCTGGCCGTCCTGCTGGGTGCCGCCGGTACCGGCGTCGTAACCGCCGCCGGACCCCACGCCGTAGCCGCCGGCCGGTGCGGCCGCGCCCACGTTCTCGCTGGCCGGCTGGGTCCCCTTGTCCTGACCGCACGCCGTCGTCAGCGCCAGTACGGCCACGGCGCTCGCCACGAGAGAGGCGCTCCGCCAGGAGGTCTTCATCGTCAACTCCCCAAGTTCCCAAGGATGTTGCGGCGCGCTGCTGCGACCGCCGCACGGCATGGGGTACGCGGCGGCGGCCGGGCGTGTTCAATGCCGCGGGGGATTTCTTCGCTCCGGGCGTCAACGCCGCCCAAACCTCCCCGGCCCCCGAATCCCCCGTTCGGGGCAATCTCCCTGCCGTCGGGCCTGACCTACGGGGGACAGGGCTCATGATCTGCGTCGTGCATGGACACCGACCGACCCATCGCGCCGTCGCCGTGCGGGCGGTGGCCCTCACGGCGCTGACCTGGGCCCTGGTGGGCGCGCCGGCGGAGCACGCGGCGGCGGACGCCTGCGCCTACGCCTCCACGGGCCCCGGCGGCACGGAGGCGGTGGCGGTCGCGGGCAGCGGGAACGGGAACTCGAGCGGCGGGAGCGGTGGCGGGTCCTGGCCCTGGCCGACGCTTCCGCCGTGCCCGAAGCCGCCGCCCCCTCCGCCGTGCCCGAAGCCGCCGCCTCCCCCGCCGTGCCCGGAGCCGACCCCCACGCCCACGCCGACACCGCCCAAGCCGACGCCGACGCCCACGCCCACGCCCACGCCTCCGGAGCCCACCCCCACGCCACCGCCACCGCCGCCGAGGCCCCGGCCGACGCCGCCGCCCGAGCCGCCCCCTCCCCCGGCCCCGGCGCCCCCACCGGCACCGGCTCCCGCGGTCACACCCCCGCCGGAGCGCACCCCGGACCCCACGCCGACCCCCACACCGAAGCCGACGCCGACGCCGACCCCCACCCCGCGCCCGTCGGCGCCCCCGGTGAGCTACCCGCCGTACCAGCCGTCGGCACCGCAGCGGGCCGCGCACGGCGGGACGACCTCGCCGCTCACCTTCGTCCTGCTCATCACCGTGCCCGCGGTGATCGCCGTGGCCGCGCTGCGGTCGCGCTGACCCTGGAGGCCCCCCTTGCCGGAATGGCTTGTTCTCACCCTCGCGATGCTCGCCGCCTGTGCGGTGGTGGTCCTCATCACCCTGATCCGCCACCGCGCGGCGAGCGAGGACGAGGATCCCAGCGAGACCCCGGACGTCATCGAGTACATGACGATGTGGATCGGTGTGGTGTACGCCATCGTCCTGGGTCTGGCCATCGCGGGTGTCTGGGAGGCCCGCAGCGCCGCGCAGGAGCACGTGCGGGCCGAGGCCCAGGCGCTGCACGAGGTGGTGGAGCGGGTGCGGGTGTATCCGGCCGACGTCCGTGACCGGATCCGTGCGGATGTCAACGCCTATGTCGGACACGTCGTCACCACCGAGTGGAAGCACATGGCGGACTCCGGCGAGGTGACCGAGCGGGGCGAGGAACTGCTGGACCGCGTCCGGCGGGACGTGACCGACTACGAGCCGCGCAGCGACTTCGAGGCCCAGGCGTACCAGCCGCTGGTCGACCAGGTGGCCGCCGCCGACCAGGCGCGCACCTCCCGGGCCACCTCGACCGGCGCCACCATGCCGGGGGTGGTGTGGTTCGGGCTGCTCGCGGGTGCCGTGGTGACCATCGGGATGGTGCTGGCGCTGCAGATCCGGCGCACCCCGCGCGAACTCGTGCTGGCGGGGCTGTTCTCCGCGCTCATCGCCTTTCTGCTGTTCCTCATCTGGGACTTCGACGCCCCCTACAGCCGGGGCATCACGGCGTCGGCGGAGCCGTTCCTGCATCTGTTCCCGGGCGCCGGTGACTGACGCGCCCTCACTCGGCTCCGGCCCGGCCCGGCGGTCGCCACGCCGTCGGCGTCCCCCGGGCGGCCCAGGGACGTGCCCCATTCGCACGACTGCGTTCGCGCACCTGTGCGCATGTTCCTAGCGTTTCGGTCATCGAGGTGCATTTCTGGCGCAAGCGGAAAAGGTCCGCAGCTGCTCCTCGGGGACCGGAGGATTCACCATGCGCGCGATACGCGTCGCTTCGGCCGCACTGCTGGGCGTCACCGCTCTCGCCTGCGCCGCGCCGGCCGCCGTCGCGAAGGGCGACGAGAACATCACGCCGTTCGGCTTCAGCGTCCTGCCCTCGACCATCGCCGCGGGCGGCCAGGTCACCCTGAACGTCGACCGGGACGGCGGCTGCAAGGGCACCGTCCGGGTCACGTCGGCCGTCTTCGACACCGTCTCCATCCACGCCCACCACTCCTCGGGCACGGCGACGGTCGACTGGGACGCCAAGGCCGGGGCGATGTACCGGGTGACGTTCACCTGTGACGGGGTGAGCGGCTCGACGGACCTGACCATCGCCGGGGGCCGGCCGGTCGGTCCGACGCCGGTGCCCGTGGTGCCGCCGCACGGTGTGCACGCCGGTGAGGGCGGCACCGTCGGCGGGTTCGACCTGAAGGAGATCGGCCTCGGAGCCGCCCTGATCGCGGGCTCGATCGGAGCGGCGTACCACTTCTCCCGTCGCCGCACCGGCGAGGACGGCGGCTGACCGCCCCGCCGCCCGCAACGGCTCGGCCCCGGATCCCAGGATCCGGGGCCGAGCCGTAGGCGCCACGTGCGAGGCGGGGGAAGGACGCGGCGGGCGGTCAGATCCGCTTCTCGGCGCGGCGGCGCAGCCAGAACACGCCACCGCCGATGGCGGCCAGCGCCACCAGACCGCCGCCGATGGCCATGTCGGTCGGGGTGGCGCCGCTGGTGCTGCTGCCGCCGAGGCCGCCCCGGACACCGCCGATGACGGTGAAGGCGTTGTCCTTCGTCAGCGGCGCCCGTCCGGTGCAGTGGACGGTGATGCTGTACGAGCCGGGGTTGGCGTTGCTGTGGATGGTCGCGGTGCCCTTGGACGTCTCGTTGGCACCGTGGATGGGCGTCAGAGTGGTCGACGGGAAGGCCGCCGAGGTGGCGGTGCCGCCCTGCGGGCAGCCGTCGACGGTGATGGTCATCTGGCCGCCGCGGGCGATGACGCTGGGCAGGGCGACGATGTTGCTGACCATGTGGCCGTTGCCGCCCATGCCGCCGCCGAAGCCCCCGTGGTGGCCGTGGTCGCCGCCGTTGCCGCCGAAGCCGCCGCCGTGACCGCCGCTGTTGCCGCCGGCCTCCGAGGCGACGGCCGCGGGGCCGGCGAGCCCGAGTACGGCGACCGCGGCGGCGGAGACCGCCAGGGCACGTGAGTTGCGCATGTGATCCTCCGCGGAAGGCGCCCCGGGGCCCGTCCCCGGTCGATCGGCGAGAGAACGCCTCCCACGAAAGACCCTCAGACGCCCCGCGCGGGCCCGCATTTCGGCAATGGTCCGTACCGGTGAGGCGACACGCCGACGGAAAACCGCACAATCGGATATTGCCGCAGGTCACGGACCGTCAGAAAATTCCTGTTCGGCGCTACTCGGATGGCGCACCGGAGGCCGCGGCGCATAACCCGTTCGTCTCTGCCCCGTCGCCGGTTGAGCCCGCGGCATTTAGCGTTCTCGTATGCGCGAAATGACGCGGCGACGGCCGCGTCGAGAGGGGATGGCGAATGTCTGCGTCCGAGCTGGCGGCCGAGCTGGCCGAAGAGGAGGAGCGGCGGAAGAAGCGCGCCCCTTGGGGCGTGATAGCGCTTGTTCTGCTGACCGGTCTCGCGCTCATTCGCAACGGGTCCGGGGAGTTCGACGTGGGCCCGCCGCAGCCGGCGTCCGCGGCGGCCGCGGACAGCCGCACCGCGCCGGGCGGCACCTTCGGCCAGGCCCCGGACCCGCTGCCGTACGCCGTGCCGGACCGGGTGCGGATCCCGGCGATCCAGGTCGACGCGCCCATCATGCCGGTCGGTCTGGACGCGGAGGGCTGGGTGGACGCGCCGCCGCCCGAGGACCCGAACCTCGCCGGCTGGTTCACCGGCGCGGTCGCCCCCGGGGAGAAGGGCACCGCCGTCGTCGTCGGCCATGTCGACAACAAGCAGGGACCCGCCGTGTTCTACGGCCTCGGTGCGCTGAAGCAGGGAAATCGGGTCGAGGTCGCCCGGCAGGACGGGAAGACGGCCGTCTTCGAGATCTACGGCATCGAGGTGTTCGAGAAGAACAACTTCCCGGGCGACCGCGTCTACGCGTCCAAGGGAACCGCGGAATTGCGGGTCATCACCTGCGGCGGCGGTTTCTCCAAGCAGAACGGCTACGACGGGAATGTCGTCGCCTTCGCCCGCCTGGTCGAGGTGCGCTGAGCGTCCTTTCCGACCGGGCGGGCGGACGCCCTCAGGCGTGGTGCCGGCGCGGCACGGTGATGTGATAGCCGTCGTCGAGCAGCTGCGGCAGATACTCGCGCAGCGCCCGCACGCTCTGGGAACGGTCGCCTCCGGCGTCGTGCGACAGCACCACGACGCCGGGGGCGGCGCCGTTCTCCACCCGGCGGGTGATGGTACGGGCGCCGGGGCTGGTCCAGTCCAGGGTGTCGACGGTCCAGGCGAGCGGCTCCATGCCGAGTTCGGCGCCGAGCTGGAAGGCGGCGCGGTTCCAGGCCCCGTAGGGCGCGCGGAACCACTCGGGGCGGTCGCCCCATGCCTCCTCGATGATGTCGCAGGTACGTTCCATCTCGGTGCGGATCCGGGCGCGCCCGAGCCGGGTGAGCAGGGGGTGGGACCAGGTGTGGTTGCCGACCACATGGCCCTCGTCGGCCATCCGCGCCAGCAGGTCGGGGTTGGCCTCGGCCATCTCCCCGCACACGAAGAACATCGCGCGCACGTCGTAGTCGCGCAGGGTGTCGAGGATGTCGGGGGTGTAGCGGGGGTCGGGGCCGTCGTCGAAGGTCAGCACCATGGTCCGGCCGCGTCCGGAGACGCGCAGCAGCGGCTCGCGGCGCACCGGGGTCCTGCCGGGTGCGGTGCGCGGGGGGCCGTAGCCGGTCAGCGGCTGGAGGCGGTAGGCGGACGGCTTCATCGGGACGCGGCGGGCCGGGGCGCCGGGCGCGGGGGCCACGGGCGCGGCGGGGTCGCCTCCCAGCGTGAGCAGACCGGCCGTACCGGCCGCGCACGCGGCGGCGGCACCGGCGGCCAACACCCGGCGCCGGGTGAGCAACTGATCCTTCTTCATGACTCATCAGTCGCCCCACGGGCGGCTGACGCACCACCATGCCACCGGTGCGGCGGCACGATTGCACCCACCCGGCCCAACGGGACTTGGCCGAGCGGGGCCTCCGTGCCGTCGCCGTCCGCCCCGTCGTCGGAGGGATCCGTTCCGTTAGCCTCTCGGGTGTGACGGAACAACAGCGGTTCGAGCGGGGCACGGACGGGCCCAAGGTGATCCTGGTCGGCCTGGACGGGTCGGACTCGTCGCTGCGGGCCGCGGCCTACGCGGCGGGGCTGGCGCGGCGGCAGCGGTCGCTGCTGGCCGTGGTGTACGTGCAGCCGGTCGTGCCGGCCGGGGCGGCGCTGGGGCTGCCCGTGGCCGAGGCGACCGAGGAGATCGCCGAGGATCTCGTGGCGCAGATCCGGGAGGCCGCCGAGCGGCTCAAGGGGGTGTCGGAGGTGCGCTGGGAGTTCCACACCTTCCGGGGGGACCCCTACGGCGGTCTGGCGCGGGCGGCCGACGAGCTCAAGGCGGACGCCGTGGTCGTCGGCGCCTCGGAGCGGGCCGGCCACCGCCTCGTCGGTTCGGTGGCGATCCGGCTGGTGAAGGCCGGGCGCTGGCCGGTGACGGTCGTGCCCTAGCCGGACGTCGCCGCCCGCGCCCGGTCGGGCCCCGTCACCCGCCCATCACCAGCCCGTCCTGCGCCGCGCCCCGGCTGAGGACGACGTCACGGATCCGGTCGCGTACGGCGGCGACGTCGGCGCCCTGCTCCAGCGCGGCGTTCAGATTCACCACCCGTCCGGCGTCGATGTCGAACAGCTGCGGCACGAACTCGGCCCTGGTGACCTCCCAGCGCCCTCCGGGCCGGGCCGGTGGGGCGAAGGTGAAGCGGCCGACGGTGGACTGGTTGCCGCGCGGGTCGGGCGCGCCCTGGTGGTTGTACATCTGGCCGGCGATCTGGTCGCCCATGCCGTAGACCACCCAGGTGCCGTTGACCTTCTCGTATGCCTGGGGGACGTGGGCGTGGGTGCCGAGGATCAGGTCGATGTCGGGGCGGCCGCCGGTGCGGGACGCGGTGAGGGTGCGGGCGAGGGCGAGCTGCCGGTCGTCGGGGGCGTCCTGCCATTCGGTGCCCCAGTGCACGGACAGGACGACCACGTCGGCGCCGGCCCGGCGGGCCGCGCGGGCGTCGGCGATCATGCGCTGCTCGTCGATCAGGTTGACGGCCCAGGGCTGCCCGGCGGGCAGGGGGTAGCCGTTGGTGCCGTAGGTGTAGGCGAGGTGGGCGACCTTCGCCGCGCCCGCCCGCAGGACGGTGACCGTGCGCGCCTCGGCCTCGCTGCGGGCCGTGCCCGCGTGCCGCAGACCGGCCCGGTCCATGGCGTCCAGGGTGCGCCGGATGCCGTCGGCGCCGTCGTCGAGGCTGTGGTTGGAGGCCGTGGAGCAGCCGTCGTAGCCGGTCGCGGCGAGACCGCCGGCGACCTCGGGCGGGGACTTGAAGGCCGGGTAGCCGGTGTACTGGCCGTCCGCCCCGTACACGGTCTCCATGTGACACAGCGCCAGGTCGGCGCGGGAGACGACCGGTTCGATCCCGGCGAGCATGGGCCGGAAGTCGTAGCCCGTGCCGCCCGCGTCGAAGCGGGCCCGGTCGATGATCGAGCTGTGCGGCAGCACGTCCCCCGACGCGACGAGGGTGAAGCCGCGGGGATCCACGGCGGTGGGCGCCGGACGGCCGGGGCGGGCGGCGGGCTCCTGGTTCTGGGCCTGGCAGGCGGCACCCGCGGCGAGAACGGCCGTCAGGGCGAGGGCGATCTGTCGGCTGCGTGCGATCATCCGTTCACCTCACATTGGTCATATTTACCCACCAATAGGTACGAAGGTGACTCCTGCCGCAAACAGCACGAACCCTCTCTTTAACCCGTCCGGTCCGCGCGTAAGGGCGGTCCGGGACCGTTCGTCGAACCGTTCGTCGACGCGTTCGACCGTCCGCCGCACAACCGCCGCACGCTCCCTGTCCCGCCCCGCGCCCCTGCGATGCGATACGGCCATGACGGCCGCGACCACTCTCACCACCGGGACGACGACCGCCGAGCACGAGCTCGCCGCGCTGCAGCGCGAGCACGGCCGGCCCCTCTTCGCGCTGCTCCTGCGGCTCTGCGACGGCGACCGGCAACGCGCCGAGGACCTCGTGCAGGAGACGCTGGTGCGCGCCTGGCAGCATCCCGAGGCGCTGCGCGCCGACGCCTTCGACTCCGTACGGCCCTGGCTGCTGACCGTGGCCCGGCGGCTCGCCATCGACGCGCGGCGGGCCCGGCAGGCGCGTCCCGCGGAGGTCGGCGACGCGGATCTGGAGCACGCCAGGGTGTGCGCCGACCACGCCGAGCGGTCGGCCGCGACGGTCGATGTGCGCGAGGCTGTGAAGACACTCACTCCCGAGCACCGTGAAGTCCTGGTGCTGGTGTATTTCCAGGGGGCGAGTGTGGCGGAAGCGGCGAAAACGCTGGGCATCCCGCCGGGTACCGTGAAGTCGCGCGCGTACTACGCGCTGCGCGCCCTGCGCCGGGTGCTGCCGGGGTACGCGGCCGACCTGCGGTGAAACCGACGGTCGAGTCAAACCTCCGTAAAGCGCCTTGCCCGGAACCCCGGTTGAGTAATCGGCTGTCCTCATCCGTGTTCCGGATGGGTCCTCGACCGCGAGGACCGGGGTCGGGCGACGCGCACGCACCGGAGGAAGGCAGGAAGGGATGCTGCACAGAGGTCAGGGCACGGACGGCCAGGGCGGTGGGGAACTCACCGTCCCCATGGCCTGGTTGTACGCCGAGTACATCGCCGACGAGCTGCTGCGGTCCGGTGACCTCATGCCGCCGACGTCCTTCGAGTTCCGTGCGGGACGGGACGCGCTGGCGCTCACCGTCTTCCTCTCCGACACCGAGGGCGAGCTCTCCGGGATCCGGGTGATCACCCAGCTGGAGACCTGGCTGTCCCTGACGGCCTACGACCAGCCGTGGCAGGACTGGGTTCGGGACCGGATGGCCGAGCTGACCGAGCGGGCCGACGCGGCCGGGGGCCCCGCACCGGACCTCGACCTCGCGGCCGCCGCGTGGCGCTGGCTGGAGGAGACCGAGCTGCTCGCCCCCGACCTCAACGCGGTGCCGGGCGGCGCGGGCGGCGAGGACGAGGGCCCGAAGGTCTGGACCCCGGCCTGGCAGCTGGGCCTGCCCCTGGGCCACCTCGCCATCAGCCTCTTCTAGCGGGAGCCGGACCCGCCGCGATCAAGGACACGGCCGGACCGGAGGCCGGGCACGGGTCGCGATCCGGTCGGATCCGGACCCGTGCCGAGGGGATTGCGACTTTCTCCCCGACGCGACCAATCCACGGCCCCCGCCGCTCCGAATCCTCCGGGCCGGATTCGCGTGTGGCTTGAGTGATTCGGCCGTGCGGTGCGTACGGGTGGGAGCAAGGAGTAACCCCACCCGCACTCAATGGCACGAGGATTCGGCATGAGGTCCCTGGAGAGGCATCGCGACGTCGCCGCGTACGCGCTCGGCGTGCTGGACGAGGCGGAGGCGTTCCGCTTCGAGGACCACCTCATGGAGTGCCCGAGCTGCACCACCCGAGTGACCGAATTCGGCCCCGTGACCCGGCAGTTGATGCTCTACCGGCAGGCGACGCCCCGCACCGTGCACCCCCTGGCCGGGCCCGGCCCCCGGCTCCTGGACCGGCTGCTGAGCGAGGTCGCCGCCCGCCGCAGGGCGGGCCGTCGCAGGGTGCTGTTCGCCGTGGCCGCCTCGGTGGTGCTGGCCGTGGCCGGGCCCGTGATGGCCCTCGCGGCCGGGGGCGGCGGCGGGTCGGTGCGGGTGTCCGCCACCGACGAGCGCTCGGGCGTCTGGGCGCGGGTGACCTCCGAGGACGAGCCCTGGGGCAGCCAGGTGGGACTGGAGGTCAGGGACGCGGCCGGGCCGCGCTCCTGTCTGCTGGTGGCCGTCGGCCGCGACGGCTCCGAGGAGACCGTCACCAGCTGGACCGTGGCCCCGCACGACGCCCGCCCCCATTCCCTGCACGGCGGCGCCTCCCTGCATCCGGGCGAGATCGCCCGCTACGAGGTGCGGACCACGACCGGCGAACGGCTGGTCGCGATCCCCTCGCCCTGACGGGCTCTCCCCCGCACACCCGGCCTGCCGCTCAGCCCCTGAAGTCGACGTCCGCCGTGGCCACGGTGCCCGCGGTGCGGCCCGGAGCGCGCTGGCCCCGCCAGTAGAAGTTGGTGTGCGCGATCACCTGGGCCGGGCTCGGGGCGCCGTACGCGCTCAGGTCCTCGGTGGTGTGGGCGTCGCCGACCAGGAAGACGTCGTAGCCGCGGGTGAAGGCGCCGTGGACGGTCGAGCGTATGCAGGCGTCGGTCTGGGCGCCCGCGACGAACAGCCGCCCGATCCCCCGCTCGGCCAGCACCCGCTCCAGATCGGTGTCCTCGAAGGAGTCCCGGTAGCTCTTGTGGACCACGGGCTCGGGGGCGCGGCGGACCAGCTCCGGGACGTACTCCCAGCCGTGGCTGCCGCGCGGCAGGTCCTCGTCGGAATGCTGCACCCACACCACGTCGACGCCCTCGGTCCGGGCCCGGTCGACCAGGGAGGCGATGTTGGCGGTGACGGCCGCGCGGTCGTGCACGGACGCCACGACGTCGTTCTGGAAGTCGATGACGAGCAGCGCGCTGTTCGGGCGGTCGGGCAGCGTGGTCACAGGGCCTCCCCCGATCGGATCCCCCCACGGTGGATCATGTGCCGCCCAGCGTAGGACACCCCACTGACACTCCCGCCGGGCATGTGGAGCGCCCCGGTGTGAGACTGCTGGACGACGCACCCGACCGTTGGGGGGACCGACGAGGGGAGCCGTGTGGTGACGGCGGACAGCGGTGACGGCCTCCTGGAGGAGTTCCTCGCCGACCCGGAGAACGGCCGGCTGGATCTGACCACCGCCGTGACCCGGTGTGCCAAGGCGATGGGGCTCCAGCACTGCGTGGTCTATCTGGCCGACCTCCAGCAGCGCGAACTCGTCCCGCTGACCGATGTCGTCCCCGCTCTGCCCGTCGACGCCTCGGAGGCCGGATGGGCGTACCGCACGCAGTCGCTGCGGGTGACGGAGTCCGACACCGGGGGCCTGACCGCCTGGCTGCCGCTCCTGGACGGCGCCGAACGGCTGGGCGTCCTCGCCCTGCACACCCCCGAGCTGACCCCGGCGTCGCTGCGGCACGCCCGCGCGCTCGCCACCCTCATGGCGATGCTGGTGACCTCCAAGCGCGCCTACAAGGACTCCTTCGTGCGGCGCACCCGTACCGAGCCGATGCGGCTGCCCGCGGAGATGCTCCGCGCGTTCCTGCCGCCGCGCACCATCGGCACCGCGCACGCCGTGTCGACGGCCGTGCTGGAGCCCGCCTACGATCTGGGCGGCGACGCCTTCGACCACGCGCTGACCGAGACCACGCTGCACGCCTCGGTGCTGGACGCCATGGGCCACGACCTGGCCTCGGGGCTGACCAGCGCGGTGGCGCTGGCCGCGTGCCGCAACGCCCGGCGCACCGGCGCGGACCTGCCGGAACTCGTGCAGAGCGTCGACGCGGCGCTGTCGACCTGGCTGCCGGACCAGTTCTGCACCGGCATCCTCGCCCAGCTGGACCTGGCGAGCGGCATGCTGCGCTGGACCAACTGCGGCCATCCCACGCCGCTGCTGATCCGCGGCCAGCGTCTGCTGGTCGACGCGCTGGCGCGGGACGCCGATCCGCCGATGGGGCTGCCGTCCGTGCTCGCCGAGGACGGCCGCGCATGCCATGAGATCGCGCTCGAGCCGGGCGACCGGGTGCTGATGTACACCGACGGGGTCACCGAGTCCCGTATGCACGACGGCGAGGAGCTCGGCCTCAACCGGTTCGCGGACTTCGTCATCCGGGCCACGGCGGCGGGTGAGCTGGCGCCGGAGATCCTGCGGCGGCTGATCCACTCGCTGCTGGACGCGCAGCCCGGCCGGCTGCGGGACGACGCCACGATCCTGATGCTGGAGTGGTGGCCGCCGACCCGGTGAGGCTCACTTCAGCAGGCGCGACAGCCTGCGGTCCGCCAGCGGTTTGCCGCCGGTCTGGCAGGTGGGGCAGTACTGCAGCGAGGAGTCGCTGAAGGAGACCTCGCGGATGGTGTCGCCGCAGACCGGGCAGGGCTCGCCGGTGCGGCCGTGGACGCGCAGTCCGCTCTTCTTCTCCGCCTTCAGACGGCCCGCGGCCAGGCCGCGGGAGCGTTCGACGGCCTCGGTCAGGGTGGTGCGCAGGGCCTCGTAGAGGCGGGCGGTCTCCTCGGGGGTGAGGGAGGCGGCGAGCTTGAACGGGGACATCTTCGCCGCGTGCAGGATCTCGTCGCTGTAGGCGTTGCCGACGCCGGCGATCAGGCTCTGGTCGCGCAGGGCGCCCTTGAGCTGACGGCGTTCGCCCGCGAGGAGGGCGCCGAGGCGGGCCTCGTCGAAGTCGTCGGCGAGCGGGTCGGGGCCGAGGCGGGCGATGCCCTCGACCTGCTGGGGGTCCTGGACGACGTACACCGCGAGGCGCTTCTGGGTGCCGGCCTCGGTCAGGTCGAATCCGGCGCCGGTCTCCAGGGCGACGCGCAGGGCGAGCGGGCCCTTGCCGGGGCGGGGCGGGCCGTCGGGGAGGCGGTCCTTCCAGTGCAGCCAGCCCGCGCGCGCGAGGTGGGTCACCAGCTGCGGGCCGCCGTCGGTGACGAGGTCGAGGAACTTGCCGTAGCGGCGCACCTCGGTGACCGTACGGCCCTCCAGAGCCGTCAGGGGCGGGTCGTACGTCTTCAGGACGCTGATCGCCACGGGCAGCACCCGGACGATCTCGTGGCCGACCAGGTTCTGCGTCAGGAAGTCCTTCAGCGCTTCGACCTCGGGGAGTTCCGGCATACGTCCAGGGTGCCATCCGGGGCCGGGCCCCTCATGTCGCCCGCGGGGGCCGGGTCCGCCATGTCGCCCGCGGGGGCCGGGTCCGTCATGTCGCCCGCCGGGGCCGGGTCCGTCATGTCGCCCGCCGGGGCCGGGTCCGTCATGTCGCCCGCCGGGGCCGGGTCCGTCATGTCGCCCGCCGGGGCCGGGTCCGTCATGTCGCCACCTCGAACTCGCACCACACGCATTTGCCACCGCCCCGCGCCTCCACCCCCCAGGCGTCGGTGAGCAGGTCGACCAGGAGCAGCCCGCGGCCCGAGACCCCGGAGTCGCCCGCCTCGCGGCGGCGCGGCAGGGCGCTGGAGGAGTCCTCGACCTCGACGCGCAGCCGGCGTCCGGCGGCGAGGGCCCGCAGGGTGACGATGGCGGCGCCCTCGGTGTGCATGAGGGCGTTGGTGATCAGTTCGTCGGCGACCAGTTCGACGTCGTCGGCGCGGCCCTGGGCGCCCCAGGCGCGGACGGCGGCGCGGATCATGTGCCGGGCCTCGCGGAGGGCCTCCGGGTCGCCGGGGGCCACGTGCTGCTGGAGCCGGCCGCCGTCCTGCGGGGCGTCCGGGCCGCGGCGGTGCAGCAGGAGCAGTGCCACGTCGTCGTCGCCGCCGCGTTCCTCGGCGAGGTCGATGAGCATGTCGGCGAGGTGGCGCACGTCCTCGGGGCCGGAGGCGATGAGCGCGGTGAGGTCGCGCATGCCGTCGTCCAGGTCGGCGCCGGGCACCTCGACCAGGCCGTCGGTGCACAGCAGCAGGGTGTGGCCGGGGTCGAGCTCGAGTGTGGCGACGGGGTAGTCCAGGCTGCCGAACTCCGCGGACAGACCGAGCGGCAGCCCGCCCTCGACGGTGACGCGGCGGCAGGTGCCGTCGGGCTGCCGCACCAGGGGGTCGATGTGGCCGGCGCGGACCACCTGGACCACTCCGGTGGCCAGGTCCGCCTCGGCGTACAGGCAGGTGGCGAAGCGGTCGGTGTCGAGTTCGTGCAGGAAGACGGAGGCGCGGGCCATCACGGTGGCCGGCGGGTGGCCCTCGGCGGCGTAGGCGCGCAGCACGATCCGCAGCTGGCCCATGACGGCGGCGGCGTGCGTGTCATGGCCCTGGACGTCGCCGATGACGGCGCCGACCCGGCCTCCGGGCAGCGGGATCAGGTCGTACCAGTCGCCGCCGATGTCCCGGCCGAGGGAACCGCCGATGGTCGCCGCGCGGTAGCGGACGGCGACGTCGGCGCCCCGCACGCTGGGGATGGTGCGCGGCAGCATGGCCTGCTGGAGGCCCTGGGCGATGTCCTTCTCCTGCTCGTAGAACATGGCCCGTTGCAGGCTCTGGGCGATGCTGCTGCCGAGGGCGACGAGGATGTTGCGTTCCTCGGGGGTGAAGCCGTGGCGGTCGCTGTACAGCAGGCCCATCGCGCCGATCGGGCGGGCCTGGACGATCAGCGGCAGATACGCGGCGGCGGTGATCCGCAGGTCGGTGATGTGCGGCCACAGGATGGGGTAGCCGGCCGCGAACTCCTCGGGGGACTCGATGAAGCGGGGGCTGAGCGTGCGCACCACCTCGCTCATCGGGTACGGCTCGTCGATGCCGGTGACGCCGGTGCCGGGGACGAAGCTGCCGGTGGGGCCCTCGGCGATCAGCCGGATGCGGCCCGCCTCCACCAGGCCCATGACGAGGCTGGTGGCGCCGAGGTGGGTCAGGCCGTGGGTGTCCTTGATGACGTCGATGACGTCCTGGACGGTGCGGGCGTGCGCCAGGGCGGCCGTGGCCAGCTGGATGACGTTGGTCTGTTCGAGGCGGGCGTCGTCCTGCACGAGGCGCCGGCCGCGCGCCTCGCTCTCGGCGAGTTCCTGGGTGGCGTCGCGGACGATGCCGATGATGCGGCGCGGGCGGCCCGTGTCGTCCCGGCGGATGTAGCCCTGGGTGTGGGTCCAGCGCAGGGTGCCGTCGCGGCAGCGGATGCGGAAGTAGGCGCCGTAGTTCTCGCTGCCGTCCTTCAGCGCCTGGGAGACCATGGCGTCCAGCCGGAGCGCCTCGCCGGGCGGGACCCGGACGCCGAGGGTCTCGGGGTGACCGTCGTACTCCTCGGGCAGCACGTCGAAGACGTTGTGGGCCTGGGCGTCCATCACCATCAGGCCGGTGTCCAGGTCCCAGTCGAAGCTGCCCATGCGGTTGAGCGCGAGCACCGCGTCCGCGTGGGCGGGCCAGTCGTCCGGGAGTGACAGCGGGCTCGCTCCCCGATCAACCATGGGCCCACCTTGCCAGCATTTGTCCGATTCTTCGAGCGGGGCCGCCCGAGGGGGAGGCCCCGCGACGGGGTACGGAGACCGGGGGCCACGCGGAGGTACGGCGGCCGGGGTCCGCGCCGGGGTACGGCGGCCGGGGTCCGCGCGCCGGGATACGGCGATCAGGGCCCGCGGCCGCCGTCGGGCTCACCCGGCGAAGACGTCGGTGGGGCTGCCGAAGATGCTGCCGGTGTCGGGGGCGTCGGGGATCAGGCCGCCGCCGTCGGGCACGTCGGGGGTGTCCGGGACGGTCTCCGGGCCGATCTCCTCCGGCGGGGTGCCGGAGTCGGGCGGGCTCGGCGGCTCGACGCTCGGGGGTGTGGCGGTCACGGTGACCGGCGTGCAGTCCGCCGCCGTCGGGGGCAGCGGGGCGGGGTCGGTGGCGCCGGGGGTGACGGTGACCGTCGGGGTCACGCAGTCGGCCGGCGACTCGCCGGGCACCGAGGCGTCCGGGGAGGTGCCGAACTCGCGGGCGTCCGGGCTGGAGGCGTCCGGGTCGGGACTGCGCGGGGTGAGCGTGCCGGGGGTCGGCGCGTCCGGAGTCGTGGAACCGCTCGGGCTCGTGGAGTCGCCGGGGCTCGTCGAGCCGCTGGGGCTCGGGCTGTTGCTCGCGCTCTCCAGCTCGCTGGGGGTCGGCGGCCGGGTCGTCGCCCACACGGGCGGGCGTACGGGGCGGTCGTGCCGGGCGTCGTGGCCGCAGCGCCGCTCGATCCAGGTGTTGTCGACGATGTTGATGATGGTGATGTGGGTGATCACCTTGGGCGCCGGGGTCACCACGACCACCTGCGCGGGCCGGTACCCCGGCCAGGGGCTGCCCTTGGCCGTCCGGGCGCCGCCGCTCGCCTCGGGCGCGCTCAGCGGGTTGCCGCAGGCGCAGCGCACGCGGGGCACGCCCTTGCGGTCGACGAGCACGGCGGTGCCGGACTGGAGGACCGACTGGAAGGCCGTCGCCCGGCCGGCCCGGTAGCCGTGGTTGGTCACTTGGGTGTCGGCGCGCAGCACGACCGGGGTCAGGCCGCGCAGATAGCCGGGGACGGCCTGGGGGCCGATGCCCTCCACCCCGGCGAAGGCGCGCGCCTTGGCGGGGTCGGCGGTCAGCAGGTCGATCTGCCGCTGGACGTCGCAGCTGCCGGTCCGCGCCTTGCCGCCGTACAGACCCGGCGTGCCGCCGGAGACGGGGCGCGGCCGGGAGGGGGCCTCGGACGCGCGGGGCGTCAGGGCCGCCGGCTTGGCGCCGGAGGTGTCGGTGGACTCGGTGAAGGGGTCGGGCCCCTTGGCCGCGACGGGCTGCAGGAAGATCTCGCCGCCCGCGTCACTGGATGTGCCGTGCTCACCGCCGCAGCCGGTGGCGAGGAGCGCCACCGAGAGCGCGCTTGCGGTGACGAGGGTTCGGATGGGTGACCGCACCACGTTCTCCCGCCTGGTTTCGGGCAATACCTCACCATTGTTTGCTTCACTCACACGGGTTACGCAAACGCAGCGGGCGACCACTGAGCGTGACCGGCGCAGCATGGAGGAGAGGAGCGCGGCCGTGGACTGGTTCACCGCACCCGACTACTGGCTGAGCCGGCTGGTCTTCCAGCGGGCGCTGGCCGCCGTGTATCTCGTGGCGTTCCTGACGGCGGCCCTGCAGTTCCGGGCGCTCATGGGTGAGCGGGGCATGCTGCCGGTACCGCGTTTCGTGGCCCGGGTGCCGTTCCGGCAGGCGCCCAGTGTGTTCCACCTGCACTACTCCGACCGCCTGTTCGCGGCCTGCGCGTGGGCGGGCTGCGCGGTGTCGGCCGCGCTGGTCGCGGGGCTCGACGCGCTGCTGCCGCTGTGGGGCGCCATGCTGCTGTGGCTGGTGCCGTGGGCGCTGTATCTGTCGATCGTCAACGTCGGCCAGACCTGGTACTCCTTCGGCTGGGAGTCTTTGCTGCTGGAGGTCGGGTTCCTGGCCGTGTTCCTCGGCAACGACGAGGTCGCGCCGCCGATCCTGGTGCTCTTCCTGCTGCGCTGGATCCTGTTCCGGGTGGAGTTCGGGGCGGGTCTGATCAAGATGCGCGGTGACGAGTGCTGGCGGAAGCTGACGTGCCTCGACCATCACCATGAGACGCAGCCGATGCCGGGCCCGCTGAGCTGGTTCTTCCACCATCTGCCCCGGCCGCTGCACCGGGTGGAGGTGGCCGCCAACCACGTCACCCAACTCGGGGTCCCCTTCCTGCTGTTCACCCCGCAGCCGGTCGCCTCGGCAGCGGCGGCACTGATGATCGTCACCCAGCTGTGGCTGGTGCTGTCCGGCAACTTCTCCTGGCTGAACTGGATCACCATCGTGCTGGCGCTGTCGGTGATCGAGTTCCCCGCCGACCCCCCGTCCGTGCCCGACGCCCCGCTCTGGTACGTGATCGTCGTCCTCGGGGTCGCCGCGCTGATCGCCTTCCTCAGCTACCACCCGGTGGTGAACATGATCTCCCGCCGGCAGGTCATGAACCGGTCCTTCGACCCGCTCCACCTGGTCAACACCTACGGTGCGTTCGGCAGCGTCAGCCGGGTCCGTTACGAGGTGGTCCTGGAGGGCACGCTGGACGACGTACCGCGCGCGGACTCGGACTGGCGGGAGTACGAGTTCAAGGGCAAGCCCGGTGATCCCCGGCGCTGGCCGCGCCAGTTCGCCCCCTACCATCTGCGCCTCGACTGGCTGATGTGGTTCGCGGCCCTCTCCCCCGCCTACGCCGGGGCGTGGTTCGGGGCGCTGGTGGAGCGGCTGCTGGAGAACGACCGCGACACCCTGAAGCTGCTGCGCCGCTCACCGTTCCCGCCCGACACCCCTCCGCGCTTCGTGCGCGCCCGTCTGTTCCGCTACCGGTACACGACCTGGCGGGAGCTGCGGGAGACGGGGGCGTGCTGGGAGCGGACGTATGTGCGGGAGTATCTGCCGCCGACGCGGCTGCAGTAGGCACGCGCGCACGCTCCCGGCGGCCTGCGGCGGCGCGGGCCTCCTCCTCATCGGACGGGTGCGGCGGCGGGCAGCAGGCCGCTGTCACGCAGCTCCTGCCAGAGGGCGGCGGGCACGGGCGCGGCGAACTGATGGGCACAGTCGACGACTTCGTGCGCGGAGCGGGCGCCGACCAGCACCGAGGCGACGGCCGGGTGGGCGGCGCAGAAGGCCAGCGCGGCGGCGCGCAGGGTGGTGCCGTGGCGGGCGCAGACGGACTTCAGGCGCAGGGCGCGGTGCAGCAGCCGCGGGGGCGCGGCGGCGTAGTCGTACGTGGCGCCGGGCCTGGGGTCCGCCAGCAGGCCGGAGTTGAAGGGGCCGCCGATCACCACCGATGTGCCGCGTTCCTCGGCGGCGGGCAGCAGTTCGGTGAGCGCCTGCTGGTCGAGCAGTGTGTAGCGGCCGGCGCACAGCACCACGTCCACGTCGGTGTCCCGGACGAAGCGGGTCAGCATCGCGGCCTGGTTCATGCCCGCGCCGATGGCGCCGACCACGCCCTGGGTGCGCAGCCTCTCCAGGGCCGGGTAGCCCTCCCGGAATGCCTGTTCGGCGTGGCCGTCGGGGTCGTGCAGATAGACGATGTCGACGTGGTCGAGGCCGAGCCGTTCCAGGCTGGCGTCCAGGGTGCGTCGTACGCCGTCCGCGCTGAAGTCCCAGACGCGGCGGTGGGTGGCGGGGACGGCGAAGCCGTGGGCGAGGTCGTCGCCACCGGCGTCGGACGGCTCCAGGCGGCGGCCCACCTTGGTGGAGACCGTGTACCGGGCGCGGGGGTGCTCGCGCAGGGCGGCGCCCAGGCGGCGTTCCGACAGGCCGAGTCCGTAGTGCGGGGCGGTGTCGAAGTAGCGGATGCCGCGCTGCCAGGCGGCGGCCACGGCGGCGTGCGCCTGCTCCTCGCCGACCGGGGCGGAGAGGTTGCCGATGGCTGCGGCGCCGAAGGCCAGCGGGCTGACGTGGACGGCGGTGGAGCCGAGGCGGTTCACGGGGTCCGCCGGGTCCTGGTGGCGGCGGGCGCCTCGGGCGCGCGGCCGGCGCGCAGGAGGGCCAGGGCCTCGTCGGGGGCGAGCGCGTCGGTCGGATGGCGGAAGTCGATCAGGTCGCGGGAGGTGGGGAAGCGGACGTCGTAGCTGTCCGGGGCGGTGATGCGGGCGGAGGGCGCGGGCACGGAGGGCCTTTCGGTTCCGGGGCATCGACGACCGCATGCTTATCAGACCGATCAGGGCACACGACAGGGCTGTACGACGACCTCGGGGTCGTCGCCGACCTCTCGCGCGGGTCCCGGCGTGCCGGAACTCCTGGAGGCCCGGCGCGTACGGGAGTCGGCGGTGTCCGCGCGGTCGCGTCACCCGCGCGAAAGGGGCGGGCGGGACCGCGCGGACACCCCCGTTGCTCCGGCCGGCCGCGCCCGCCGTCAGCCCCTGCCCAGCCGCAGCGTGACCAGCTGGAACGGGCGCAGACTCACGGTGATCCGACCGCCCTCGGTCCGAGGGGCGGGGGCCTGGGCCAGCGGGCGTTCCAGCAGGTCGGTGACCTGTGCCCGCGCGAAGGCGAAGCCGGGCGTGAGGGTGGCGCGGCAGCGGCCGCCGTGGGACTCGTGGAAGCGGACGATCACATCACCGCTGCCGTCGTCCGCGAGCTTCACCGCCGTGACGACCACCGCGTCCTGATCGACCGTGACCAGCGGGGCCACCTCGTCCGCGCCGGTCAGTCGCCGCTCTGGCAGGTTCACCCGCCAGCCCTCGCGGACCGCGTCGGCGATGTCCGCGCCGGGCACCAGGGCGTGCCGGAAGCGGTGGACGCCCTGGTCGGTCTCGGGGTCGGGGAAGCGGGGGGCGCGCAGCAGGGACACCCGGACCGTGGTCGTCGTACCCAGGTTGCCGTCGGTGCGGACCGCGCGGGTCACATCGTGGCCGTACGTCGAGTCGTTGACGATCGCCACGCCCCAGCCGGGCTCGGCGACATGCACGAACCGGTGGTTGCACGCCTCGAACTTGGCGGCCTCCCAGCTGGTGTTGGTGTGCGTGGGCCGGAAGAAGTGCCCGAACTGCGTCTCGGACGCGTACCGTTCGGCGTGCACGTCGAGCGGGAAGGCCAGCTTGAGGAACTTCTCCGTCTCGTGCCAGTCGACCTCGGTGTCCAGCACCAGCCGCCGCTCCCCCGCCGCCAGGGACAGCAGCTGGGTGACGCGGGAGGCGCCGAAGGACCGTACGATCCGGACGCCGGCGTCGGTGGGGGTGACCTCGTCGGCGTCGGTGAGGTCGGTGACCGTGTTGCGGTAGAACTTGTCGACGTCCCAGGCGTCCCACATGTTGGGGAAGTCGGCGTGGAGCTGGAGCAGGTTCGCGGCGGCGCCGGGGGCGATCGTCTCGCGGTCCCCCTCCACGTCGTACGCCGAGACGACGAGGCCCCGGTCGTCGATCTCGACCCGGAGCAGGCCGTTGTCCAGGACGAACCCGCCGTCCGGGCGGGGCGAGGGCCTGACGGAGGCCGTGTCCTTCGGCGTGCCGGCGCCACCCGCCGCGACGCCCTTGACGCTGTGCGGCGCCGAGTTGAACAGCAGCTCCCGCGTGCCCTCGCCCGCCAGCGCGCGCTGGGCCGCGTCGATGACACCGGTCAGTTCCTCGGCCACCCGTGCGTAGGTCTGCCGGGCCTCGCGGTGGACCCAGGCGATGGAGGAGCCGGGCAGGATGTCGTGGAACTGGTGGAGCAGGACCGTCTTCCAGATGCGGTCCAACTCCTCGTAGGGGTAGGGGAATCCGGTGCGCACGGCTGCCGTGGCCGCCCACAGTTCGGCCTCGCGCAGCAGGTGCTCGCTGCGCCGGTTGCCCTGCTTGGTCTGGGCCTGGCTGGTGAGGGTGGCGCGGTGGAGTTCGAGGTAGAGCTCGCCGACCCAGACGGGCGGTTCGGGGTACTCGGCCTCGGCCTTGGCGAAGAAGTCGGCGGGCGTCTCCCAGGTGACGGTCGCGGAGCCCTCCAGGTCCCGCAGGCGGGCGGCCTTAGCGACCATCTCGCGGGTGGTGCCACCGCCTCCGTCGCCCCAGCCGGTGGGGGCGAGGGAGTGGCGGGCGACGCCCTTGTCCTTGAAGTTGCGGGCGGCGTGGGCGATCTCGCTGCCCTTCATGGAGCAGTTGTAGGTGTCGACGGGCGGGAAGTGGGTGAAGATCCGGGTGCCGTCGATGCCCTCCCACTGGAAGGTGTGGTGCGGGAACCTGTTCGTCTGCGACCAGGAGATCTTCTGTGTCAGCAGCCGCTTGGAGCCGGCCGCCTTGATGATCTGCGGCAGCCCGGCGGCGAAGCCGAAGGTGTCGGGCAGCCATGCCTCGTCGTTCTCGATGCCGAACTCGTCGAGGAAGAAGCGCTTGCCGTGCACGAACTGCCGGGCCATCGCCTCCGAGCCGGGCATATTGGTGTCCGACTCCACCCACATGCCCCCGGCCGGCACGAACCGCCCCTCGGCCACGGCCTTCTTCACCCGCGCCCACACCTCGGGCCGGTGGTCGCGCACCCACGCCCACTGCTGGGCCTGGGACATGGCGAAGACGAAGTCCGGCTCGTCCTCCAGCAGGGCGGTCATGTTGGCCGTCGTCCGCGCCACCTTGCGGACCGTTTCGCGCAGGGGCCACAGCCACGCCGAGTCGATATGGGCGTGCCCGACGGCGCTGATGCGGTGGGCGGACGGGGCGGCGGGGGCGGCCAGGGCGGGTCGCAGCAGGGAACGCGCCTGCCGGGCGGTGGAGTTGACGTCCTGGAGGTCGACGGCGTCCAGCGCCCGCTCCACCGCCCGCAGGATGTCGTGGCGCCGCGCCGAGTCCGCCGGCAGCTCGGCCATCAGCTCGCCGAGCACCTCCAGGTCCATCACCAGCTCCCACACCGTCTCGTCGAGCACGGCGAGGTCCATGCGGGTGAGGGTGTACTGGGGGTCGCTGCCGGCGGTGTCCTTGTCACCGAGCAGGGTGGGGCGGAAGGGGTGGTAGTCCAGGATGACGGGGTTGGAGGCGGCCTCGATGTGCAGCCGCACCTCCTCGCCGCCCTCGACAGGCGCCCCGATCCGCACCCACTGGTTGCGCGGGTTGAGGCCCTTCACGGGGGTGCCGTCGGGCCGGTAGACCAGGCCCTCGCACTGGAAGCCGGGCATGTTCTCGTCGAAGCCGAGGTCCAGGATCGCCTCGACGGTCCGGCCGGCCCAGGCCACGGGGACGGTGCCCGTGACCCGGAACCAGCTGGTGCCCCAGGGAGCACCCCACCGGGCGCCCACCTCGATCGGCGCGGGCTCGGCCGCCAGCCCCTCGGCGACCGGGACCGGCTCGCCGGGGGCGTGCCAGACGGCCACCTCCAGCGGTACGGACTCGGGGTACACGGCGGGACGGATGCGTTCGTCGAGGACACGCCTCAGCCGGGCCTCGACGAGAGTGCGGTCGTCATGCATGTGGGGTGCTCCGTGGGTTCGTCCGGTGGGACTGCGGTGTCGGGTGCTACCGGGGCGGGTGGTCGGGTGCTACCGGGGCGGTTGGTCGGGTGCTACCAGGGCGGGTGGTCGGGTGCTACCAGGGGTGGATGACGGTGACGGGGGCCGACGAGGTGTAGAGCTCCCCCACCGCGCGCAGTTCGAACCGCGCCGCCCGCTCGCCCTGCTCCCGCTGCTGCCCGCGCAGGAAGTAGGCGCGCTGGCAGGTGCCGCCCAGGAAGCGGCGGGTGCCGTCGGGCAGGAGGCGGTGCACGGTGTGGTGCCGCACCGCTGCGGGCGCCGGGTTCCAGGCCAGGCGCAGGTCACCGCCGGAGGCGGCGGTGATCCGGAAGCCGGTGGGCGCGGCGGGGGCCTGGGCCGAGGCGGTGCGGACGGCGAGCCCGCCGAGGCGCCAGCGGACGGGGCCGGAGCCGGGTGCCGTGGGCGTGAGACGGACACCGAGGGCGTGGATCGTGTCCGTGGCGACGAGTTCTGTGAGCCGCACGGTCGAGGTGCGCCAGGTGTTGACCGAGTTCACAGGGAAGTAGGTGTACGGCGGTGTCGCCCCCGGCATGGCCGGCTCGGCGGTGGCGACGGCCAACTCGACGTTCACCGCCCCCTCGTCGATCCGGTCGGTCAGCTCGACAATGGTGTGAACCCCGTCAACAGCCCCCGGCAGCCGTGTCGCATACACATCCAGCACGACCGGCGCGTCCAGTTCACCCGTGACCAGCACGCTGCTCCCGCCACACCACGCGTCGTCGAAAGCGAAGTTCACAGCCGGCCGCCCACCGCTGCCGCCCTCGGTGTGTACGGCCCACCGCCGGGACGGCAACCGGTCCTGCAGCCCGAGGTGGTTCCAGGGCACGTCCGACGTCACCCGCCCCCGCTCGTACCACCGCAGCCCGTGCCCGGTGTTGAACACGCTCGCGAAGGGCACCGATGTCACCGTCGACCGGTCGGCCACCACGACCGCCGGTGCCCGCCACGGGTCGCCGGCGTCCGGCCGGGACGGGTCCAGCGAGCGCCCGGTCCAGAAGCGGTCGTCGGCGGCGTGGAAGTCACCCGGCGCCCGGCGGTCCGCCGGGAGGTGGTGGCGCGTCCACTCGGGCCGGTAGAAGCCGAGGGAGACGACGTCCGGGGACCGGGCGGGGACGATGGCGTCCCAGTCGACGGTGGAGTTCCAGCCGTTGGCCTCCACGTCGACGCCCGCCCACAGCTCGTACCGGCTGCGTCCCAGCCGCTCGGCCCGCTGCCCCGAGGAGGCGAGTCGCGAGGCCGTCCAGCGGAAGTCGACGAACATGTCGTCGGCGGCGAGGAAGAACGGCTCGTTCTGCGAGGTGAGCCCGCCCTGCCAGCTGACCGTGCCGTCGACCGTCATCGCGTCGTACCAGGTCACCCGCTGTCCGCGCGCCGCCGCCAGCGACTTCAGCTCGCGCAGGAAGCCGAGCATGGCCGCGCCGAGCGCCGCGTCCCCGCCGCCGGTCTCGGCGTTGACGAACCAGCCGTCGAAGCCGTACGCGGCCGCGACCTCCACCAGGCGCGCGGCCAGCGGATACCGGCCGGCGGCGTCCTTCTGGACCAGGTCGCGGGTCCAGCGCAGCTGTCCGCCGTAGGCGACCGGTGGCAGGAAGACGTTGCCGAGGACGCGGACCCCGTGCCGGTGGGCGGCGTCGACGACGGGCGCGTTGGGGGCGAGGATCAGGCCCTCGCCGGAGGAGCCGCCCCAGAAGACGAGTTCGTCGAGGTACGCCCAGTGGGTGAGGGCGTAGTAGTCGGCGGTGGCCGAGCCCTGGGAGGGGTTGGCGGACGTCGGCCCGAAGGACACGAGCGACTGGATGCGGGCCTGGCCGTCGCGGGCGGTGGCGTTGGCCGGGGCGGGGGTGAACCGTGCGGCCAGAGGGACGGTCGAGGCGTTGAAGGGGAGGTCGGTGTCGTCGGCGGCGCGCCAGCGCTTCAGGCTGCGCCAGGTGATGCCGGGGCCCGGGGTGCCGGCGGGCAGGGAGTCCGGGTACCAGTACGAGGCGTACGGCTGGAGGGCGGCTGCCCGCGGCTCGACGTCCGCGGAGTCCCCGCGGGTGAAGGCGTCGGTCGCGGGGTCGGCGGCGGCCGAGGCCGCCGCCGGCCACGGGAGCAGGGCGCCCGCGGCCCCGGCGGTAGCGGCGATGAGCAGCGTGCGTCTGGTGGGTTCGGCGTTCACGAGCGGGTGCCTCCTGGGAGTCCGTGGGGGGCGGGGAGTACCTGTTCGGCGGTGACGGTCTCGGTGATGCCGCGCGCGGCCAGGTGGTCCTTGTCGTCGGCGCGGGTGTCCAGGACGGTGGTGGGGCGGGCGCCGTCGGCGGTGAGCCGGAAGAAGGCGTCGAAGACGTCCCCGCCGGGTGCGCAGCGCGACCGGGCGCCCGGATCGGCGGGGACGACGAGGGCGGTCGTCCGGACCCGCGGCACGGGACTGCCCTCGCGGACGATCCGGGCGAAGGCCAGCGCCGACTCCTTGGGCTTGCGGTCGTTCGTCAACAGTCCGAGTCCGTATTCGAGTTCGGGGAAGTCCGCGAGCTCTCGGGACACGTCGTGCGAGCACCACCAGGTGATGCCCCACAGGTCGGGGCAGTCGAGCGCGTTCGCCGCGGTCGCCGCGGTGAAGGCGGCCGCGTGCTCGGGCGGGATCAGCGGGGCGGGGGCGCCGACCTCCTGGAGCCAGACGGGGCGGTGCGGGTCGACGGACCATGCCTTGGCCAGCTCGACCAAGTAGGCGGCGTGGTGCTCGGTGGGCACGGAGGTACGGCCGTGGCGCTGGGCGGTGCCGTTGAACACCCAGGAGTGCACGGCCGTGAGGGCACCTCGGCGGGCGGCCTGGGCGGGGGTGAAGGGCTGGTCGTCCTGGTACCAGGTGGCGTCGTACTCGGCGTGCAGATGGAGCCGGCCGGGGGCGCCCTCCTCGCAGGCGGCGAGCATCCGCTCCAGCCAGGCGTCGATCTGCTCGGCGCGGGCCCGGTCGGGGTCGGGGTGGGGTCCGGCCGCGAACTGGTTGATCTCGTTGCCGAGGGTCATGCCGAGGAAGTTGGGGCGGTCGGCGAGCGCGGCGGCGAGGGTGCGCAGATAGGCGGCCTGGCCCTCCACCACCTCGGGGTCGGTGAACAGATGGCGGCGGTGCCAGGTGCGGGTCCAGGCGGGCAGGAAGTCGAAGCTGCTCAAGTGGCCCTGCAGGCCGTCCACGTTGACGTCGAGGCCGCGTTCGGCGGCCGCGTCCACGAGCAGGACGAGCTGGTCGACGGCGCGGGCGCGGATCAGTGACCGGTTGGGCTGGAAGTACGGCCACAGCGGGAAGACGCGGATGTGGTCCAGGCCGAGCGCGGCGATCGAGTCGAGATCGGCGCGTACGGAGTCGAGGTCGAAGTCGAGCCAGTGGTGGAACCACCCTTCGCTGGGAGTGTAGTTGACGCCGAAGCGCACGGCAGGAGGCATGCGGTGTCCTTGGGAACGAAAGGGATGCTCGGCCCTTCACGGTGGAGCGGACGGAAGGCTCAGCGCCTCACGGCGGAACGAAGCGGAGCGCTCAGCCCTTCACCGCGCCCTCGCCGACCCCCCGGAAGAAGTACCGCTGGAGGCAGGCGAAGAGGGCGATCAGCGGGGCGACGGCGATGACGGTGCCCGCGGCGACGAGGCGTTCGTCGCCCGCGAAGGTGCCGTGCAGATAGTTGAGGCCGATGGTGAGGGTGAACTTGGACGGGTCGCTGAGCACGATCAGCGGCCAGAGGAAGTCGTCCCAGGCACCCATGAAGGCGAAGATCGCGACGACGGCGAGGGTTCCCTTCACCGAGGGCAGGGCGATCCGCAGGAACCGCTGCCAGACGTTGGCGCCGTCGACGAAGGCCGCTTCCTCGATCTCGTAGGGCAGGTTGAGGAAGGCGTTGCGCATCAGCAGCACGTTCATCGCTCCGATGCAGCCCGGCAGCACCACACCGATCAGGGTGTTGTTGAGGCCGAGGTCCCGCATGGTCGTGAACTGGGCGATGATGATGCCCTCCACGGGCACGAGCATCGCCAGCATGAAGGCGAGCGTGGCCACGCGGCGGCCCCGGTAGCGCAGCCGGGCCAGGGCGTAGCCGGCGAGGGCCGCGCCGACGCAGTTGGTGACGACGTTGGCGGTGGCGACCTTGAGGGAGTTCAGGGCGTAGTCCCAGACGGGGATGGTGTCGGCGACGCGTTCGTAGTTCCGCAGCGTCGGATCCGCGGGCACGAAGCTCGGCGGGGAGCTGTAGATGTCCTCGGTCGGTCCCTTGAGGGACGTCGACAGCTGCCAGAGGAACGGCCCGACGGTCAGGGCGAGTACGGCGAGCAGCAGCAGGTACCGCAGGGCCAGTTCCCCGACGCGTAGGCGACGGCCGTGCTCGTCGGTGACGCTCATGTCCCCTCCCTCCGGTCGGCGCGCAGGACCAGCAGCATCAGGGCGACGGTGACGACGAAGACCACGACGGAGAGCGCGGAGGCGTAGCCGACCCGGCCGGTCAGGCCGGTGCCGGTGCGCTGGACGAGCATCACCAGGGTGGTGTCCTCGCCGGCCGGTCCGCCGCTGGGGCCGGCCATCAGATAGACCTCGGAGAACACCTTGAACGCGGCGACCGAGGACAGTGCCCCGACCAGCACCATGGTGGAGCGGACGGCGGGGACGGTGACGCTGAGGAAGCGGCGCACCGCGCCGGCGCCGTCCACGGCGGCGGCCTCGTGGAGCTCGCGCGGGACGTTGCCCAGGGCCGCCAGGTAGATGATCATGTAGTAGCCGAGGCCCTTCCAGACGGTCACGGTCATGGCGCTGAGCAGCAGCAGCCACTGGTCGCTGAGGAAGCCGACCCGGCCGACGCCGACGGTCTCCAGGACCGCGTTGACCAGGCCGCGTTCGTCCAGCAGCCACACCCAGATCAGGCCCACCACGACGATCGAGGCGACCACCGGGGTGTAGAAGGCGGACCGGAAGAAGGCGATGCCGGGGATGTTCTTCTGCACCAGCAGCGCGAGCAACAGCGGCAGGATCACCAGCGCGGGGACGACTCCGAGGACGTAGAGGGTGCTGTTGCGCAGGCCGATCCAGAACATGTCGTCGTGGAGCATCTCGCGGAAGTTGGCGAGGCCGACGAACTCTCCGGGGACCAGGGTGCGCCGGTCGGTGAAGGCGTTCGCCAGCGTGGAGAGGAACGGGTACAGCACGAAGGCGCCGGCGATCACGAGTCCGGGCGCGGCGAACAGCCAGGGGCTGGTGGGCAGTTGGCGCCGCACCGGGCGCCGCCCACCCGGCTCCGCGGGCCGTGCCGCACCCTTGGCCACCGGCCGTTCCCGGATGGCGGTCGATCGGGTCATACCGGCTCAGCCCTGCTGCCGGAGAAGCCGGTCGCAGGCTTTGACAGCGTTGTCAAGAGCCTCTTCGGGACTCTCCTTGCCCTGGAGCGCGCGGGCGACGGCGTTGCGCAGCTCGGTCTTCATCTGCTCGCTGAACAGCACGGGCGTGTAATTGACGGCCGTCTTCAGCGACTTGGCGGCGGCCACCCGCACCCGGGTCTCGTCGGTGCCGTCCTCCTTGGTGAAGTAGGGGTCGTCGAGGGAGCCGGCGGTGCTGGGGAAGATCGCGACCTGCCGGGCGAAGGACATCTGGTGCTGGGCGTCGGTGACGAAGCGCGCGAAGGCGACGGCGGCGGGGGTGCGCTTGGTCTGCGCGTTGACCATGACACCCATGACGTACATGTTGGCGTGGCCGGTGCTGGTGATCTGGTCGGTGATGCCGATGTTCTCGTACAGGCTCGGTGCCTGCTTCTTGAAGTTGCCGAGGTCGAGGGCGCTGCCGGGGTTCATGGCGACGGCCTGGGTGAGGAACTTCTTGCCGGACGACTCGGGGGTGGCGGTGAGCGCCTGCGGGTCGAGGGCCTTGGCGTCGTAGAGCTCCTTGTACCGGGTGAGGAGTTCGACGCCCTTGGGGTCGTTGAAGGTGAAGCCGGTACCGTCGTCGTTCATCAGCGGGACGCCGTAGCGGCCGAAGTCCTCGATGGTGGGGACGTTGGCGAGGGTGGCGACCTTGCCGTCGGTCCTGCGTGCCATCGTCAGGGCCGCGTCGAAGAGTTCGTCGTACGTCCTCGGCGGCCGCTCCGGGTCGAGGCCGGCCTTCTCGAAGAGGGCCTTGTTGTAGAAGAGCGGGCCGGTGTTGAGGTACCAGGGGAAGGCGTACGTCCCTGTCATGCCCGGCACCTGGTGGCCGGCCCAGGCGCCCTCCAGGTATTCCTTCCGGTACTGCCCCGCCGCCTTGTCCAGGTCGAGGGCGAGGCCCGCCTTGGCGAGCGGGGCGACCAGGTCCGGGGAGACGTTGACGACGTCGGGCAGGGTGCCGCCGGCGGCGTCGGCGCTGATCTTGTCGGCGTAGCCCTCGGCGGGCTGGTCGATCCACTTGACGTTCGTGCCGGGGTACTTCTTCTCGAAGTCGGCGATCAGGTCCTCGAAGTACGGTTTGAAGTTCGCCCGGAGATTCCAGGTCTGGAAGGTGATGTCTCCCTCGATCTTTCCGGAGGCGTCACCGGAGCCGCCGTCGTCGCCGGAGCCGCAGGCGCTCAGCGGCAGCAGGACACACAGGGCGGCAAAAGCGAAGGTTCTGCGGGACATGGGCACGGCGAACGGGTCTCCTTTGCGGCGGAGTCGGCCAATGACGCAGACCTTGCACGCCGTCCCGGAGGACCGTCAATGCATCTCACGCAGCTAATGCGTTTAGTGGCCGACATTGGCTAATGCGCATTAGGTTGACGGAGCTGAACCGCATTAGCGCATACTGTCCCGGCGACCGCCGCGGAAAGGGGGAGACAGCGTGCAGGGCAAGCGTTCACCGGCCCGTCGGCCGACGATGAAGGACATCGCACGGCATGCCGGCGTCTCCCAGAGCGCCGTCTCCTTCGCGCTCAACGGGCGCCCGGGAGTCTCGGAGGACACCCGCGACCGGGTGCGCCGGGTCGCCGAGCAGCTCGGCTGGCGGCCCAGCACCGCGGCTCGCGCGCTGTCCGGCGAAGGCGCCGCCACGGTCGGCTTCGTGCTGGCGCGCCCGGCCGACACGCTCGGCGTCGACTCCTTCTTCCTGCAGCTCGTCTCGGGCATCCAGGAGGTGCTCGCCGAGCGCCATCTGGGGCTGCTGTTCCAGGTGGTGGAGGACGTGGCCGACGAGTGCGCGGTGTACCGGCGGTGGTGGGCCGAGCACCGGGTGGACGGGCTGCTGGTGGCGGACCCGCGCACCGAGGACCCGCGGCCCGGACTGCTGGCCGACCTCGGGCTGCCCGCGGTGGTGATCGGCGGCGCGCCCGACGACCGGCATCCGGGGCTGTCGACGGTCTGGGCGGACGACGCGGGGGCGATGGCCGCGGTGGTGGACGAACTGCACGGGCTCGGCCACCGGCGGATCGTGCACATCGCCGGGCTGGACGGGCTCGCCCACACCCAGCGCCGGATCCGCACCCTGCGCGCCGAGGCGGAACGGCGGGGGCTGACGGAGGTGCGGTCGGTGACGACGGACTACTCGGACGCCGCCGGCGCCGCCGTGACCCGCCGGATGCTGTCCCAGGACCCGGCTCCGACCGCGCTGATCTACGACAACGACGTGATGGCCGTCGCCGGGGTCGCCGCCGCCGCGGAGCTGGGCTTCTCCGTGCCGGGCGAGGTGTCCGTGGTGGCCTGGGAGGACTCGGCGCTGTGCCGTATGGTCCGGCCGCGGCTGTCCGCCCTGTCCCGCGACAGCGTGGAGTTCGGCCGCACGGCGGCCACCGAGCTGACCGCGCTGCTGGACGGGGGCCCGGCACGCACGGTGCGGGTGCCGGTGCCGCGGCTGATCGGACGGGAGAGCACGGGGGCCGTCCGGGCGGCGTCGACCTGATGCCCCGCACCTCTCGACGTACGGCCTCCGGTGGGGGCAGAGTTCTCCTGCGTACTCATCAGTAACCCCCTGTTCCGGGAAGAGGAGCCGCCGTGACCAGCTGGGTGGGCCGGACCGCCGTCGAGATCGCCGCCGCCGTACGGGACAAGGAGGTCACGCCCAGGGAGGTGGTGGCCGCGCATCTGGCGCGGATCGAGCGGCTGGACGGGCGGATCGGCGCCTTCCGTGCCGTACGGGCCGAGGCGGCGCTGGCCGAGGCCGACGAGGTCGGGGCCCGCGGCGATCTGGCCGAACTGCCCCTCGCGGGGGTGCCGGTGGCGGTCAAGGACAACCTCGGGGTGCGCGGCGAGTCGACCCGCGTCGGCTCGGCGGCGACACCGGACGCGCCCGCCGCCGAGGACCATGTGACGGTGGCCCGGCTGCGGGCGGCGGGCGCGGTGGTCGTAGGGCTGACCCACGTCCCCGAGCTGTGCGTCTTCGGTACCACGGAGGGGGCGTTCGGCCTCTCCCGCAACCCGTGGGACACCTCGCGCACGGCGGGCGGTTCCTCCGGGGGCAGCGCGGCCGCCGTCGCCGCCGGGTTCGCGCCGCTCGCCCTCGGCAACGACGGCATGGGGTCGTTGCGCATCCCGGCCGCCAACTGCGGGCTGGTCACCATCAAGCCGGGGCACGGGCTCGTGCCGGCCGGGATCGGTGAGGGCGACTGGTTCGGGATGTCGGAGAACGGCCCGCTGGCCACGACCGTCGAGGACGCCCGGCTGATGCTGTCGGTGCTCGCGGCCACCGACATCCCGCAGCCGCAGGAGCCGGCGGCGCCCCGCTCCGTGGCGGTCTCGGTCCGCGCTCCGCTGGCCGGGGTGGCGGTGGCGAAGCCGTACGCGGACGCCGTGCGGGAGGCGGCCGGGCTGTTGGCCAGGGCGGGTCATCGGGTGCGGCGCGCGGATCCCCCGTATCCGATGTCGCTGGGCGTCACCGCGCTCACGCACTGGACGGCGGGTACGTCGGTGGACGCACAGGGGCTCGACCAGCGGCTGCTGACCCGGCGCACCCGCGTGCACGCCGCGGTGGGCCGGCGTTTCGTGGCGGGCGCGCGGACGGGGGCGAGCCGTGCGGCGCTGCGGCGGCGGATGGAGCCGTTCTTCGCCGAGCACGATGTGCTGCTGATGCCCGCCCTGGCCCGCCGCTCCCCCAAGGCGGGGCCGTGGCACGAGCGGGGCTGGCTGCGCAACATCGCGGCGAACAGCGCCTATGCGCCGATGACGCCGCCCTGGAACCTCACGGGCTGGCCGGCGATGGCGGTGCCGTTCGGCACGCTGCCCTCGGGCGCCCCGTGCGCCGTACAACTGGTGGGGCGGCCGGGGAAGGAAGCGGAACTGCTCGACCTGGCGGGGCAGTTGGAGCGGCTGCGCCCCTGGCGGCGGACGGCTCCGCTCGACTAGGGGCTGCCGCCCGGCTCAGGTCGCGAAAGGAGCGGTCGCATCCCGCATGGGCGTGGTCCCGCACGCCCATGCGCCGACGGAGGACGGCGGTTCAGTCCACGCTGGGCAGGATGTGGGGCTCGGCGAGGTCGTCCTCGTAGCCCGCCAGGCGGATGGGGGCGGAGCGGGCCCACACATCCAGGCTGCCGATCTCCCCCGGTCGGCGGCCGGCACGGTCCGTGCGTTCCTTGGGGCGCTGGTCTCTGTTCGTCTTCTCCGGTGTCACCGCGCACTCCTTATGTGTCGGGTCACCCTCGGGCATACCGGTCAGGCTAACGCTCCGACACCTGACGCCCGCTCGGGTCTGGCTGGACTCGGCCGCGGTGGCGCCGATCTCCGGTGGGAGCACAGGCCGTTGTGCACCGGCTTGTCCCGGGACGGACCGTGGGTGTGGGTGGTACCCGCTGTGCTGTCCGTCCGAGTCAGGATAACCAAATGAGCGGGTGCCCGCTCGATCGGGCTGAAAACATCGGGTAACTATCCGAGGTCGTACGGCCTCACAGCGCGAGCGTTCCGCACCTCTTTGGTACAAGATGAACCGCTCTGCGGCCACCCGTTCAGCGCAGCAGATCGAACCTGTTTTCGATGCGTGAACGGCGTTCAGATCCCGTTGGCCCGACCGAAAGCTCGCCATGATCTGCTGACGAACCGCTACGGCTGTCTCGCGGGAGGACGGACCCATGGAGCTGCGCGGCGTCGACGAGCTGATGGACCTGCTGCGCGCGGGCCGGGGCGTGCGCGCTCCGGGCGATCGGGTCGACCTGCTCGCACACTCCCTGCAGACCGCGGCCCTGCTGCGCCGCGGCCGTCCCGCCGACAAGGAGCTCCAGATCGCGGGGCTCACGCACGACGTCGGCCGGCTGCTCCGCCCGGGTGACGGCACCGGTCACACAGGACCGGGCGCGCACGCCGTACGGACCCTCCTCGGTGACCGGGTCGCCGGTCTGGTCCGGCTTCATCGGACGGCCACGGCCGCGGACGGCCCGCTCGCCGAGGACGCGCTGGCCCTGCGCCAGGCCCATGAATCGGCGCACGTCCCCGGTCTCGACGCGGGCGTCCTGGACGACTGGCGCACCCTGCTGGAACTGGTCGCGGCCCGGCACGCGCGCCTGGGCGCGGTGGACTGACAGACCGGGCGCTGTGGACCGGCAGGCCGGGCGCGGTGGACCGACGGACCGGGCGCGGTGGACCGGCAGACCCGACGTTCCGACAGGCGCCGGCCCGTCACCACTTGCCGGGCGCGTAGTCCTTCATGAAGACGCCGTACAGGTCCTCGCCCGCCTCACCGCGCACGATCGGGTCGTAGACGCGGGCGGCGCCGTCGACCAGGTCGAGGGGCGCGTGGAAGCCCTCCTCGGCCAGGCGCAGCTTGTCGAAGTGCGGGCGCTCGTCGGTGATCCAGCCGGTGTCGACGGAGGTCATGAGGATGCCGTCGGCGTCGTACATCTCCTGGGCGCTGGTGCGGGTCACCATGTTCATCGCGGCCTTCGCGGCGTTGGTGTTCGGGTGCCCGGCGCCCTTGTAGCCGCGGTTGAACACGCCCTCCATGGCGGAGACGTTGACCACGTACGCGCGCTTGCTCGTCGCCCTGCGCGCGGCCTCGGCCATCGCCGGGCGCAGCTTGCTGATCAGGATGAACGGCGCCGTGTAGTTGCACAGCTGGGTCTCCAGGAGCTCCACCGGCGAGATCTGCTCGATGGTCTGCACCCAGGTGTTGGTCTCGACGACATCGGGCAGCAGTCCGCCCGCGTCGATGGCGGTGCCGTCGAGGTGACGCTCGATGCTGGCGTTGCCGGCGACCAGCGCGAGGTCGGCCACCTTCTGCGCGTCCAGCCCGCTGGTGCCCAGCGGCAGCGCGGCCAGTCCGTCGACCGCGCCGGAGTTGAAGGCGCCGATGACGTGGTGGGGCGGCAGCTCGCCGGCGGGCAGCGGGGCGCTCTCGCCCTCGACCAGCGCGGCGTACGCCGACGGCAGCCGGCGTACGGTCTGCGTCGCGTTGTTGATCAGGATGTCCAGCGGGCCCTGCTCGGCGACCTGGTCGGCCAGGGCGACGGCCTGGGCCGGGTCGCGCAGGTCGATGCCGACGACCTCCAGGCGGTGGATCCAGTCCGCGGAGTCGTCCATCGCCATGAAGCGGCGGATGGCGTCCTTGGGGAACCGCGTGGTGATCGTGGTGTGCGCGCCGTCGCGCAGCAGCCGCAGCGCGATGTACATGCCGATCTTGGCGCGGCCGCCGGTGAGCAGGGCGCGCTTGCCGGTGAGGTCGGCGCGGGCGTCGCGCTTGCCGCGGTTCAGGCGGGCGCAGGCCGGACAGAGCTGGTGGTAGAAGTAGTCGACCTCGACGTAGCGGGTCTTGCAGGTGTAGCAGGAGCGCGGGCGCTGGAGTATGCCCGCGATCTTGCCCTCCTCGACGCTCGACGACGGCAGGATGCCCTCGGTCTCGTCGTCGATGCGCTGGGCGGAGCCGGTGGCGGTGGCCTCGGTGACCGCCCGGTCGTGGGCGGTCTTGGCGGCCCGGCGCTCCTGCCGGCGGCGCTGCTTGACCGTGCGGTAGATGTGCGACGTGGCCCGGCGCACCTTGATCGCGTCCGGGTGGTCGACCTCCAGCTTGTCGAGCTCCTCCAGGACGCTCAGGCAGACGGCGAGCCGTTCGGGGTCGATGCCGGGTCCGTACACGACCTCGTCCGTGGTCGCCGGGCCGTCCTCTGTCACCGTCATCGCTTTTCCCTGGTTCGCGCCTGCTTTCGAACGGGGGATTCTACGGAGGTCGGGGGTGCGGTGCCAAAATCGGTCTCGCCGTGCGGGCGCGGGGTGATCTCCGGGGTGCGGGGCCGGTCGCGCGGTGCCCCGGCCCGCGGGGTGTGCGCTCAGGCGCGGTGCCCGCGTCTCGGGGTGTGCGCCCAGGCGCCGCGGTGCCCCGCGCCTCGGGGCGGGCGCTCAGGCTCGGTGCCCTGCGCCTCGGGGCAGGCGCTCACCCGTCGCACGCGATGATCAGCCTCTTCACCTCCTGCGACAGCGCCTCGGCCAGGCGGTCCACGTCCGGCACGGACTCCGCGTCGGCCACAAGGCCGTAGTGCACCCGGCCTCGGTACGTCGAGACGGCCACCGCCAGCGCGTGGCCGGGGGCCAGCGGGGCGTAGGGGTGGACCGCGGTGAGCTCGTGGCCGCCGAGGCGCAGGGGGATGCCGGGGAGCGGGACGCTCGTGACCAGGATGTCGAACCAGAGGCGGGCGGCCCGGGCGGCCAGCGGGCCGGCGAGGCGGTGGCCGAGGGCGGGGACGTGGTCGGCGAGCAGGGCGACCGCGCCCGCGCCCCGGTGCGGCCCGGCGTCCTTGTTGCGGTCCATCGCCGTGCGGACGGCGGCGAGGCGGGCGAGCGGGTCGGGGTCGCCGACGGGGAGCCGTATCAGGTAGCCGGAGAGGCGGTTGCCCTGGGGGTGGGCCGTGCGCGGGCGGCGGGTGGAGACCGGGACGAGGGCGCGGGGGGCCACGCCCTCGCTGCCGGCGCCGCGGTCGTCGAGCCAGCGGCGCAGGGCGCCCGCGACGACCGCGATCAGGACGTCGTTGACGGTGCCGCCGACGCTCTTGCGGATCCGGTGCACGTCGTCGAGGTCCACGACCGCTCCGGCGGTACGGCGGGTGCCGGACGGCTCACAGCTCAGCGCGGGCGAGGAGCGCACGTCCAGGGAGGAGACGGCGAGGGACGCGCCGATGTCCAGGGCGCGGCCCGCCTCGCCGAGGGCGCCGCGGACCAGGGCGGGCAGGCGGCGCACGGCGGGCAGCGGGCCGCGGCTCGGCTCCTGGGGGCGGCGGGGCCGGGACGGGGGCGGGCCCAGGGGGTCGAGGAGGGCGGCGGCGAGGGTGAGCGCGCGCAGCCCGTCGGCGAGGGCGTGGTGGAACTTGAAGAGGACGGCGAAGGACACGCCGTCCTCGCCGGGCAGCACATGCGCCTCCCAGGGCGGGCGCTCCCGGTCCAGCGGGCGCTGCATCAGCCGTCCGGCGGCGGCCTGGAAGCCGGCGGCCGGGGCGTGCAGGACGACATGGTCGAGGGGGTCGAAGGCGGGGTACGGCTCACGGGCCGCGCCCCCGAAGGCCGTCGGGCGCAGCAGCCGGTGCGGCTCCCACGCGTCACGGATCCGCATCCGCAGGCCGGGCACCGCGGCGGCGCGGGAGGCCAGGAGGTCGGCGGCGTGGGCGCCCGCGGTGGGGCTGTGGGCGGCGAAGACGCCGAGTGCGCCCAGGTGCATGGGGTGCTCGGGGGACTCGATGTTCCAGAAGGCCAGGTCGAGGGGTGCGAGCAGATCAGAAGTCAAGGGCTTGCCTCGGGTCGGCGGCGAGTGTGTCAGCAGTCAAACCCGTGCGGGCGATTACGGTCAAGTACGATCACGCTACGCACAGTTAACAGCTGATTAAGTCGCGTCGCCGGGCCGCCCTCCGGGTGACCGGGGCGACCCCGCTCAGCCCACCCGCTGGCCCTTGCCGAGCGCGATCACGCCGTTCCCGGAGACCGTGTACAGCTCGCCGTCCCGCTCCGGATTGACGCCGATCGTCGCGCCCGGCGGTACCTCCACGTTCTTGTCCAGCACCGCGCCCCGCACCACCGCGCCCCGCCCGATGTGCACGTTGTCGTGCAGCACCGAGCCCTGCACCACCGCGCCGGGGTCGACCACGACGCCCGGCGACAGCACGGACCGGGTGACCTGGCCCCGTATCAGGCAGCCGGCGCTGATGATCGACTCGCCGGCGATGCCGCCCGCGTTGAACCGGGCCGGCGAGAGCTGGTAGGAGTGCGTGTAGATGGGCCAGCTGCGGTTGTACAGGTTGAACGCCGGGCGCTCGGCGATCAGGTCCATATGGGCGTCGTAGTACGCGTCGAGGGTCCCCACGTCCCGCCAGTAGCCCTGGTCGCGGGCGGTCTCGCCGGGCACGTGGTTGTCGCCGAAGTCGTACAGCTGGGCCTCGCCGCGGTGGGTGAGCTGGGGCAGGATCGAGCCGCCCATGTCGTGCACGGAGGACTGGTCCTCGGCGTCCCGCTGGAGCGCCTCGATCAGCGCCTTGGTGGTGAAGATGTAGTTGCCCATGGAGGCGAACACGCAGTCCGGGGCGTCGGGCAGGCCGGGCGGGTCGTGCGGCTTCTCCAGGAACCGCTCGACGGTACGGCCGTCCGCGCCGGGTGTGATCACACCGAACGCCGGCGCCTGCGCCCGCGGCACCCGGATCCCGGCCACCGTCACGCCGGCACCGGACTCGATGTGCCGGGCGAGCATCTGGCGCGGGTCCATCCGGTACACATGGTCGGCCCCGAACACCGCGACGTACTCGGGCTGTTCGTCGTGCACCAGGTTCAGCGACTGCAGGATCGCGTCCGCGCTGCCCAGGTACCAGCGCGGGCCGAGCCGCTGCTGGGCGGGCACCGGGGTGACGTAGTTGCCCAGCAGGCTCGACATCCGCCAGGTGGTGGTGATGTGCCGGTCCAGCGAGTGCGACTTGTACTGCGTCAGCACGCAGATCCGCAGGATGTCGGCGTTGACCAGGTTGGACAGCACGAAGTCGACGAGGCGGTACGTGCCGCCGAAGGTCACCGCGGGTTTGGCGCGGTCCGCGGTCAGCGGCATCAGCCGCTTGCCCTCGCCGCCCGCCAGCACGATCCCGAGAACAGAAGGCCCACCACGACGCATGGCCGCTCCCCTCACGTGAATGCCCCATGCCTGCCCCCGCACGGGAGGGGCTAAGCCTGGCCGAGGACGTCCGCGTACAGCGCCGCCGTGCGCCGCGCGATCGCGTCCCAGCCGAACTCCCCCACCGCACGCGCCCGTCCGGCCTCCCCCATCCGCCGGGCGGCCACCGGATCGGCCAGTACGCGGTCCAGCGCGCGGGTCAGTCCCGCCTCGAAGTCCGCGTCGGCGTCGACCAGCAGCCCCGTCTCCCCGTCCACGACGACCTCGGGGATCCCGCCGACCCGCGAGGCGACGACCGGCGTGCCGCAGGCCATCGCCTCCAGGTTGACGATCCCCAGCGGCTCGTACACCGACGGGCAGACGAACACGGCCGCGTGGGTGAGGAGTTGGACGACCTCGGGGCGCGGCAGCATCTTCGGGATCCAGTGCACGCCGTCGCGGACGCGGCTCAACTCCTCGTGCAGTTCCCGGAACTCGCGGTCGATCTCCGGGGTGTCGGGCGCGCCCGCGCACAGCACCACCTGGGCGGCGGGGTCGATGTCCCGAACCGCGCGCAGCAGCTGGGGCACGCCCTTCTGCCGGGTGATACGGCCGACGAACAGCACGTACGGGCGGGCCGGATCGAGACCGACGCGCCGCAGGGCGTCGGTGGCGGGGTCGGGGCGGTAGAGCTCGGTGTCGATGCCGTTGTGCACGACGTGGACACGGGCCGCATCCAGCGCCGGGTAGCAGTCGAGGATGTCCTGACGCATGGCGGCGGAGACGGCGATCACCGCGTCCGCGGACTCGACCGCGGTGCGCTCCGCCCAGCTCGACAGGGCGTAGCCGCCACCCAGTTGCTCCGCCTTCCAGGGGCGCAGCGGCTCCAGCGAGTGGGCGGTCAGCACATGCGGGACGCCGTACAGCGTCTTGGCGAGGTGGCCGGCGAGGTTGGCGTACCACGTGTGGGAGTGGACCAGTTCGCGGCCCTCCAGCGCGGCCACCATGGCGAGGTCCACGGAGAAGGTGCGCAGCGCGTCGTTGGCGCCGTCCAGCGCGGACCAGGGGCGGTGGCGTACGACGCCGTGCCCTCTCTCCCGCTGGGACGCCTCGCCCCAGCAGTGCACCTCCAGATCGACCAGGGGCCGCAACTCGCGGGCCAGGAACTCGACATGGACGCCCGCACCGCCGTACACGTCCGGCGGGAACTCCCGCGTCAGCAGTCCCACACGCACAGGAACCCCCAGTTCTCCGCATCCGGCTCCCTCATGGTCACCCAGGCGCGGCGCCCGGGGAAGAGCGCGGGGGGCTGGTGAAGCAGCAGTCGCCGCACACCCCGCCGCCCGGCACCCGGTAGTAGAGGCAGCAGCTGCGCCGCCGGAAGGCGGTCCCGCCGAGGGTGCCCGCGCCGGTCAGCGAGGGGTGCCCGAGCAGGTCGGCGGCCAGGGCGCGCGCCCGTTCACCGGTCTCCGGGCGGCCGGCGGCCCCGGCCCAGCGGACGATCTCGCGGGCGGCTCCGGCCAGCGCGGACGCGGCGTTGCCCCGCAGCAGTCCCGGTGCGAGGCGGTAGCGGGCGCGCAGTGCCGCGGCCAGCGGCTGGAGGTGGGCGCCGAGGACCGCCTCCCCGAGGGCGGCCGCGTCGGCGGGGCCGGAGTCCACCCCGGCCAGCCACAGGTCGTCCGGCGCGCCGCCGTCGGGGTCCCAGTGCACCCGGCGCGGGTCGAGGTCGGGGAGCCTGCCGCAGCGGGCGGCGCAGCCCAGGGCGATCGACCAGAGGCGGGCGGCGAGGCCCAGGTGGGCGACGGAGGCGGCGACGCGTGGCTCGGGTGCGCGCAGGGCGGCGGCGACCTTGCGGACCCGGAAACCCAGTGGATCCTCGGGGTCGTCCGGTGTGACGATTGCGTAGGCGCGGTCCAGGGTCGGCAGGGGGCGGGGCGGGGGTCCAGCCGGATGTCCTGCCGGGCCGGGGAGGATGCGCACGGCGAAGAACGGGCCGAGCGGCCGCAGCGCCGCGAGATCAGGGTCGAGGTCCACGAACAGCAGTAGTACCAAGCCCCCTAGGGGGTGGGACTTCAGGGTGTCCGAAGCGCGTGCCCACCCTGGGGAGGACGGCACCACCTGCGTACTCCATCGGCAGTAGGAGCCATTGAGTGCTCAGGGACGACGACGGGAACATCGGAAAGGGGGATCGTGTTGTCCATGGAAGCCGATGGTTCGCCTCGTAGGGCCGCACCGCCCCGCCTCACGCAGAGGAGCAGCCGATGAGCGCCCTCGCGTTGTCCGTGCTTCTGTCGTTCGTGTCCGCGGTCGCGTACGCGGGCGGGGCGATCGTGCAGGAGCGGGTGGCGGAGAGCTCGCCCGGCGAGGAGTACGCGCCGCTGCGCCGGCCCGGCTGGTGGGCGGCGGTGGGTCTCAACGGCCTCGGCGGACTGCTGCACGTGGTGGCTCTGGCGTTCGGTCCGCTCAGCCTGGTGCAGCCGCTGGGTGCCCTCACCATCGTGTTCGCGCTGCCGATGGCGGCGCTGTTCGTGGGCCGCAGGGCCGGTGCCACCGCCTGGCGGGGCGCGGTCATGGCGACGGTGGGTCTGGCCGGTCTGCTGTCCCTGGTCGGCGCCTCCGACAGCCAGTCGCTCAGTTCGCCGCAGCGCGTCGGCGTCTTCGTCGTCACCGGTGCGGTGGTCGCCGCCCTGATGGCCGCGGGCCGGGCCGCGCACCGGCATCCCGCGGTGCGCGCGATGATCCTGGCCACCGCCTCCGGTATCGCCTTCGGCATGTCGTCGGTGTTCACCAAGACCGTCGCGGTCGACTGGACCGGCGGTGTGGCGCTGTCGGACGCCCCGTCGCTGGCCGCCATCGGTGTGCTCGCCACGGCCGGTCTGCTGCTGTCGCAGGCCGCCTACCGGGGCGCCGGTCTGGCGGCTCCGCTGGCCACCCTGACCGTGGTCAACCCGGTGGTGGCGGCCGCGGTGGGCATCACGATGTTCGGTGAGACGTTCCGCTACGGCGCCACGGGCACCGCGCTGGCCCTGGGCTGCGGTGTGGTGGCGGCGGGCGGTCTGATCCTGCTGACCACCGAGCGCATCTCCCGCACCGGGACGGCCGCGGCGCCGGAGCCCGTGGTCGTGGCGCAGCGGACGGCCGCCGAGAGCGCCGACGCCCTGGTGGCGTCGGTGGAGCCGGTCGTCGTCCCCCGGCGGGCCGCCCTGGAGGGGCCCGTGCCCGTGCTCGCCCAGCGGGCACCGGTCGCGCCGCCGGCCGCCCTCCCCGACGAGCCGGCGGCCGACCAGCAGTACGGCCCGTTCCTTCCGGCCTGCGCCGCCTTCGCCCTGCCCTGCGCACCGCTGCCGTACCTCGACCGGCACCGCATGCGCGTCAAATCCTGACGCCCCCGGCGCGCAGATAGGCGACCGGGTCGATGTCCGAACCGAACTCGGGCCCCGTCCGCACCTCGAAGTGCAGATGCGGGCCCGTGCTGTTGCCGGTGGACCCCGACCGCCCGATGCGCTGCCCCGCGGCCACGCCCTGGCCGGCCTTGACGCTGATCGCCGAGAGATGGGCGTACTGCGAGTAGCGGCCGTCGTCGTGCCGCAGGACGACCTGATAGCCGTACGACCCGGCCCATCCGGCGCTGACCACCCGGCCCGCGCCGATCGCCTTGACGGAGGTGCCGGTGGGCACGGGGAAGTCGACGCCCGTGTGGTAGCCCTTCGACCAGGAGGAACCGGCCTGGTGGTACGGCGTGCCGATGGCCGCGTCGACGGGGGCGACGCGGGACGCGCCGACGCGGTTCTGGGAACGCTCGGTGGAGCGTGAGGGCGTGCGCCGCTCCTGCTGCTGGGCGCTGCCCTTCCTCTCGGGTGCGGCGCGCTCCGGGCGCTTGTGCTCGGGCGTGGCCCGCTCGGGCTGCTTCTTCTGCGGAGCGGTGCGCTCCGGGCGCTTCTGCTCGGGGAGGCTTCGCTCGGGCCGCTTCTGCTGCGGGACGCCGGTCGCGGGCCGCTTCTTGTCCGGGGCGGCCGGTGGGCGGGCGCGCTCGCCGTCCAGGGTCAGCCGCTGGCCGGGCAGGATCAGGTCGGGGTCGGGGCCGACGACGGCGCGGTTGGCGTCGTAGAGGCGCTGCCAGCCGCCGCGTACGTGCTCACGGTCCGCGATGCCCGACAGGGTGTCGCCGCGGACGACGGTGTACATCTCGGCGCGGCCGGCACGGGACTGGGGCGTGGTCTGCGGCAGCACATCGCGCAGGTCGCCGGAGCGGTCCGCGGCGCGCAGCGGGTGCGGGTCGGGGCTCTCGCCGCCGCGGGTCAGCCCCGCCCGCTCCGAGCAGACCGGCCAGGCACCCGGCCCCTGTCCGTCGAGCACCTTCTCCGCGACGGCGATCTGCTGCTCGCGGGTGGCGAGGTCGGCGCGCGGCGCGTACGCGGTGCCGCCGTACGCCTCCCAGGTGGACTGGGTGAACTGCAGGCCGCCGTAGTGGCCGTTGCCGGTGTTGATGTTCCAGTCGTGGCCCGACTCGCAGGCGGCGACCTTCTCCCAGGTCTCCGCGTCGGCCGCCTGGGCGGCACCCGCGCCGACCAGGGGGAGGGCCATTCCGGCTCCGCTCGCCGTGACGGTGAGTGAGGCGCGATTGATCCTGTTCGGCTGATACCGGCGGTGCCGGCCGCGTACGGCCATGAGGTGCCCCCTAGCAAGCGTCAGGAGGGCCAAAAGTAAAGGTGCCGAACAGGCCATGACAAGACAGCAATCGGTCGTGCGGTCACTGCAAGTGGCCGGGATCGTCCCCCTGTTGGGGGGACCGGCGTACGCACGCTGAGGCAGCCGCCCGCCGCCGTCCGTACAAGGGTCCGGGAGTCGCACGTGCGGTGGGGCAACGCCCCGTCGCGACGGCCCCAGGGGTGATACTGGCGATCACGCCCCGCGCAGTACTCAGGGCCCACCAGGAGCCACCGGAATCTTCTAGGAGCAGGCGGTATGAGCACTTCAGCCCAGATCGGCGTCACCGGACTCGCGGTCATGGGCCGCAACCTCGCCCGCAACTTCGCGCGCAACGGCTACACGGTCGCGGTGCACAACCGGACGCCGGCGCGCACGCGCGCGCTGGTCGAGGAGTTCGGGAGCGAGGGCGAGTTCATCGCGGCCGAGACCGCCAAGGAGTTCGTGGCGGCCCTGGAGCGGCCCCGCCGCCTGGTGATCATGGTGAAGGCCGGTGAGCCGACCGACGCGGTGATCCAGGAGTTCGCGCCGCTCCTGGAGCCCGGCGACATGATCATCGACGGCGGCAACGCGCACTTCGCGGACACCCGGCGCCGGGAGCGGGATCTGCGCGAGCAGGGCATCCACTTCGTCGGCATGGGCGTCTCCGGCGGCGAGGAGGGTGCGCTGCACGGGCCGAGCATCATGCCGGGCGGCCCCGTCGAGTCGTACGACTCCCTCGGCCCCATGCTGGAGAAGATCTCCGCGAAGGCCGCCGACGGGGCGCCCTGCGTCACGCACGTCGGTCCGGACGGCGCCGGGCACTTCGTGAAGATGGTGCACAACGGCATCGAGTACGCCGACATGCAGCTGATCGGCGAGGCGTACCAGCTGCTGCGCGATGTCGCCGGGTACGAGCCCGCGCGGATCGCGGAGATCTTCCGGACCTGGAACACCGGACGGCTGGACTCCTACCTGATCGAGATCACGGCCGAGGTGCTGTCGCACGTGGACGCGGCGACCGGCAAGCCGTTCGTCGACGTGGTGGTGGACCAGGCCGAGCAGAAGGGCACGGGGCGGTGGGCCGTGCAGATCGCGCTCGACCTCGGGGTGCCGGTCTCCGGCATCGCCGAGGCGGTCTTCGCCCGCTCCCTCTCCGGGCACGCGGCGCTGCGCGAGGCGTCACGCGGGCTGGCCGGGCCGAAGGCATCGCCGCTGGGCGAGGCGGAGGCGGGGGCGTTCGCCGACCGGGTCGAGCAGGCGCTGTACGCGTCCAAGATCGTGTCGTACACCCAGGGGTTCCACGAGATCGCCGCGGGCAGCGCCGAGTACGGCTGGGACATCGACCTCGGCCGGGTCGCGTCCATCTGGCGGGGCGGCTGCATCATCCGGGCGGCGTTCCTCGACCGCATCCGGGCGGCCTACGACGCGCGCGCCGATCTGCCGAGTCTGCTGTCCGACGCCGATTTCGCCCACGAGATCGCCGACGCGCAGGACGACTGGCGCGAGGTGATCGTCGCGGCGACCCGGCAGGGGGTGCCGACGCCCGGCTTCTCGGCGGCGCTGGCGTACTACGACGCGCTGCGGGCCGAGCGGTTGCCTGCGGCGCTCACGCAGGGGCAGCGGGACTTCTTCGGGGCGCACACGTATCGGAGGGTGGATCGGGAGGGGGCGTTCCACACGCTGTGGGGTGGAGATCGCGGGGAGGTGTCCGCGTAGCGGTTCGGGAGGTTTCGGTGCCCGGCGGGCGCGGGTTCGTTGTGGCAGGCCGCGCCCGCGAGGCGGTGCCCCTCATGCCGGTAGGGTCCGCGCCCCCTTGGCTGCGTTGCTCCTCCGTTGGCTCCAAAGGGTGACTGGGGGGTCGGCCCACGGGTACGCGTGGGAGTAGTCCAGAGGCCATGCCCGTGTCTGTGATGTGCCGGAGGGCGTCATGACCGAACCTCGTCCTGATCCTGTGCCGCCTGGGCCGCCGCCCGATCCGGTGCCGCCCGGACCGCCGCCCGACCCGGTGCCGCCCGGACCGACACCCGGGCCGCAGCCGTATCCGGAGCCGACGCCGCCGCCCCCGCCGCCGGCGCCCGGGCCGCCACCGGGCCCTGGACCGGTGCCGGGCCCCGATCCGGTGCCGGGGCCGCCGGATCCCTCACCGATCCCGCCGGGGCCGGAACCGCCGCCGAACCCGGAGCCGGGGCCACCTCTGAGCTGAGTCAGAAGGCCCCGGCCGCCCTGTTCGCCGCCCCGGCCGCTCCGGCCGCGCACGCCGCCGCCGCGAGGCCGGGGCGGGGGCTGGAGAGGACCGGTACGCCGGTGGTCGTCAGGGCCTGCGCCGGGGCCATGGATGCCTGGGCGAGGACGATCGCGTCGGCGTCGGTGACCGCGTCGGCCGCGGCGGCGACCAGACGGACGTAGCGCTCGGTGTCGCCCACCTCGAAGTGCGCCCAGGCGCCGTCGACGAGCCGGGTGCGTACGGTGACCACGCGTCCGGCGCGGCGGGCCTCCTCGTCGATCAGGTCGGCCGTCGGCTTCAGCGTGCTCGCCAGTGCGGCGAGGACGACCACGCGACGGCCGGCCGCGACCGCGGCGGCGGCCATGGGGCGGTCGACGCGCAGTACGGGCACACCGGCCGGCGCGGCGGCCGCCTCGGCGACGCCGCCGATGGTGGAGCAGGTGCACAGCACGGCACGCGCGCCGTCGGCGACGGCCCGCTCGACGAGGGCGCGCACGTCGGCGGCGACCGCCTCGGGGCCGTGGGCGCGGGCCCTGGCCAGCAGGTCCTCGTCGACGAGGTGACGGAGCCGGAGGCCGGGCCGCGTCTCGTCGCGCAGGGCGTCGAAGACGGGGACGTGGACGGGCGAGGTGTGCAGCAGGGCGAGCATCGGCGGGGTGCCGTCTCAGAAGCGCCCGGGGTGGGCCCTCAGCCACTCCTTCGCCGCGCGCAGCAGCTCGGGAGCGGCGGCCGGGGCCTCCTCGGGGTGCCGGGCGGCCCACTTCACGACGTACGGGCACAGCGGGGCCACCGGGACGCCCTCGCGCGCGGCGAGGGCGTACAGCTCGCGGGCGAGCGAACCGGCGATGCCCTGGCCCTCGTGGGCGGGCTCGACGATGGTGTGCACGGGCACCAGGGCCCGCTCGGGCGCTTCGAGCACGAAGTACTCGATGTGGCCGACGACCTCACCACCGCCGTCGCCGCCGAACGCCTCCAGGCGTCCCGCCGCCCGGTCGTCGCGGATCTCGATGTCGCTCATGGGGCACTCCTCGTCGAACGGGCGGGCGGACGCGCCGACCCTCGAGGCGACGGAGCGGGTGCCGGGCGGCCCCGTGCTCAGACCGTGACGGCGTGCGGGCTGCGCCGCTGGTCGGAACCCGGAACCGGCTCACCCGCGTCCGCGCCCAGGGCCACGATCCGGTTGTCGCCGTCCACGTGCACGACCCGCGGCTTCAGCTCCCGCGCCTCGGCGTCGGTGACCTGAGCGTAGCTGATGATGATCACCAGATCGCCGGGATGCACCAGATGGGCGGCGGCCCCGTTGATCCCGATCACCCCGGACCCCCGCTCCCCCTCGATGACGTACGTCTCCAGCCGGGCGCCGTTGGTGATGTCCACGATGTGCACCAGCTCACCCGGCAACAGGTCCGCGGCGTCGAGCAGATCCGCGTCGATGGTCACCGATCCCACGTAGTGCAGGTCGGCCTGGGTGACGGTGGCGCGGTGGATCTTGGACTTGAACATGGTTCGAAACACGGAGACTCCCGATGTGTCTGCTCCCTGCCTGCTCTGTGCAGGTCAAGGGCGGAATTCGGAGCGTACAACGATTCGGATGGCGGGTCAGCTGCCGACCGGTGTTCCGGGGCTCACACTGGCACTTGGCCGAGCTCATGACGGGGTGCGCCGGGTGTGGGGACCGGTGGGCCGCGGTGGTGGAGGGCATCGCCTTGAGGGGGAGGAACGGTGGTGAGGGTGTCGGGGGTCAGGGTGTCGTGGCTCGGCGGGCGTTGTTTCGGCTGCCGTTGATCAGGTCGTTGAAGCGGTCGACGGCCCAGATGGTGCGCAGTCCCAGGGGGCTCATCATCACCGGACGGGGGAAGGCCGGGTTCTTCTTCCAGACTCCGTCCAGGTCCTCGTGGCGTTCGCCGTCGACGATCAGGTCGGCGATGAGGGAGCCGAGGTAGGGCGCCTGGGCCAGGCCGTGGCCGTTGCAGGCGATCGAATAGTGGACGGTGTCGCCGATCTGCCCGGCGAGGGGGAGCCAGGTGGAGGTGATGGCGATCCATCCGCCCCAGGCGCGAGCGATGGCGATGTCGGACAGGGCCGGGAACCGGGTCGCGAAGGCGTGGGCGAGTTCTTCGACGAGGGCGGGGTCGGGTGTCCTCTGTGGGAGGGGATACGTCGTGCCGCGCTGAAGGCGTCGGACGCCGAAGACGATGGTGTTCCGCGGTGTCAGGCGGTAGTTCTCCATGATGGCGTGCTGGGTCACGAGGCCGGACCGACTGGTCCAGCCCAGGGCCGCCAGGCGGGCGGGGTCGATGGGCTCGGTCTCCACCTCGGCGACGTAGAGGGGCACGGCCAGCCGTGGCGGGGTGATGTCCCACTCCCCCGCGTAGGCGTTCGTCGCCAGAACCACCTTGTCCGCCCGCACCTTGCCCCGTGCGGTGGTGAGGACGACCTGGCCGCGGTCGCGCGTGACGTCGGTGACCTTGGTCCGCTCGAAGACGCGCGCGGACGAGCCGAGCAGTGCGCGGCGCACCCCCAGGGTGAACAGGCCGGGATTCAGCATGCCTCCGACCTTCTCGCGCATCCCGCCGAGAAATCCCCGCGGGATGCCAAGCTCTTCGCTCGTGCCCAGCTCCACCTGGCAGCCGGCCCGCTGGAGGATCTTGGTCACCCGGCGCACGCGGCCCATCTGGCCACGCGACACCGCCGCGAAACAATTGCCCGTCGGTTCGTAGTCGCAGTCGATGCCGTGCGTCGTGATGAGGTCTTCCACGTGGTGCGCGGCGCGCTCGGCGAGCCGGATCAGGCCGGGCATCTTCGCGCGGTGGAGCAGGTTGAGGAGCTGGAGGTCGCCGCCCGGAGCGCCCGCCACCTGCCCCGCGTTGCGCGAACTGGCGCCGTGACCGCAGAACTCGGCCTCAAGCAGCACCACGTCCCGGCCGCGCTCGGCCAGTCGCAGCGCCGTCGACATGCCTCCCAGGCCGCCGCCGACCACCGCGACCTCGCAGGCCAGGTCGCCCCTCAGGGCCGACCGGATGTCTGCGGGCGGGTCGATCCAGCCGGTGAAGGTGGTGTACTCGACGTTGTCGGTCTTCATGTGATCGCTCCTCGCGAACCTGCTCTGATCCTTGGTGCGTTGCTCAGGCCCTCGCGCCCTCAAGCCCTGACGCCCCTACGCCCTCACGCCTTCAGGCCCGACCGGCGTCGCACCCGTCGCCGCGTTGTGGTGGTGCAGAGCGCGGTAGGCGAAGAAGTACACGCACATCTGGAATCCCCAGGTGGCCAGCGCGGCCGTGTAGAAGATGGTTCGGTGCTCGTCGTCGCCCGGGATCGGGAAGAAGTCGTAGGTGATCGCGATCGCCGAGGCCACAGCGGTCGCCAGCCCGGCGCCGACGGCGAGGCGCTTGGCGCCGATCTTCCAGAGCCGCCACGAGAAGTAGGCCAGGAAGAGGGTGGTGAGCACGTTGACGACGACATAGAACGTCGCCGGGCCGACGTGGAGTTGGTGGCCGCGGAACTGCTGGAGATACAGGCCGGCGCCGGTGGCGAGGGCGAACACGCCGACGTCCACCGCGACCGTCGGCTTGTAGCGGTGCGTCACGGCCATCAGGCCCATGACGAGAATGAGGGTGATGCCGACGGAGCGTGAGAAGGCGTCGAAGAAGTATGCGACGTTGTACAGGAAGCTGCCCTCGTCGCCGCTCAGCAGGGCCCAGAGCAGGAAGTTGGAGCCCGAGGTGGCGACGATCATCCATTCCAGGCCGAGCAGGTAGTTGCCGTAGCGCCTGATGAACTGCCATCCGAAGTAGAAGCCGGCGAAGATCATCCAGAGATCGGCCAGCAGGAAGAGCAGATCCTTCATGTCCTTGATTCCTTCGGGTGATGCCTTCGGTGCTGTGCGAAGGCGGTGAGATCGGGATCGGGGCGTCGCCCGCCTCGGCGGGACTCGCAGATCCGGATGCGAACCGGCTGGGGCCGATGCGTCTGCGACGCGCCGACCGGAGTGAGCGCTCGGTCCGGAGTGAGTGCTCGGTCCGGAGTGAGCGTTCGGTCGACGAAGGCGGCGGACCACGCTTCACGCTACGGCAGAGTTGGTCATGCGTTCAAGACATATGACTAAGACGCTTGCCACCGGGCCGCCGACGCGGCTGTTAGGCTGGTCAGCGACTTAATCAAGCGTCCAACTCCGGGGGCGCCCTGCAACGGGAGGAACTCGTGGCACGTCGGATCTCCGTCGCCCAACGGCGCAGCGACTTCATCAACGCCGCTGTGGAGGTCATCGCGACCCACGGCATCGACGGCGCGACGACCCGGCGGATCGCCGAGCAGGCCCAGGCGAACCTGGCGATGCTGCACTACTGCTACGACTCCAAGGAGGACCTCTTCGCGGACGTCTACGCGTTCGTGTCCGGCAGGTTCCGCGAGGTGGTCGAGGGCATCGACCCGCGCTCCGATCTGAAGGACACGGCGCGTCAGCTGCTGCGCGGTGTCATGGAGTGCTACCTGGAGTCGGCCAGCTTCACCGCGGCCACCATCGAGCTCATCAGCTGGGCGCGGCGGCAGCACGGAGAGCGCGGCATCGCGGTGTACGACCAGGCCCTCGAGACGGTGCGCGCCGTGCTCCGCGAGGCGTCCGCCGACCAGCCGGTCGAGCCGGAGACCATCGACCAGATCGCCTATGTCATCGCCACCCTGGCCGACGGTTTCGCCGTGAACTGGTTCACCTACGGGGACCGGGACGCCGCCACGCGGCACATGGACATCACCGCCTCCGTCCTCGACGGCTGGCTCGCGGCCCGGCTGGGACCCGCGCCCGCCGCACCCTGAGTCACAACGGCAGGTCGGGCGAGTCGACGCCGACGACCCGGTCGCCGCAGAAGACGCGGACCGACTCCGCCGGTCCGTGGCCGCCGATGCCGGCCGGGCCCCAGAAGCTCTGCGCCGACTCCTCACCGAGGTCCGCGAGCTTGGCGCCGTTGACGCGCACCTCGCCGGCGACGACGCGGGAGCCGATGTCGATCGCGCGGTCGGTGTCGGCGCCGAACACATAGGCGTCGAGGCCCGAGGGATGGGCGTTGGCGAGACGCAGCGCCTGCTCGGCGGAGTCCACGGCGTGCAGGGAGACGAGCGGGCCGAACAGCTCGGCGGTGGCCCGCGCGGGGTCGGCGCCGGCGGCGACCGTCGGCGACAAGAAGAAGCCGTCCAGCTCGGGCAGCCGGGCGGGCCGGTGGATGCTCGCCCCGAGGCTGCGCAGACCCTCGATCCTGCTCTGGAGGGTCTGGAAGTGCGGCGCGTTGGAGATCGGCCCGATCTCCGTCTCCTCGTCCAGGGAGTGACCGACGACGAGCTTGGAGATCCGCTCGGTCAACGCCTCCAGAAGAGGCCCGGCCAGGCTGCGGTGCGCGAGGATCTTGCCCGGCCCCTCGCACCACTGCCCGTTGAGCTTGGTCATGCCGTCGAGGATGCCGTCGGCGGTGATGTCGAGGTCGGCGTCGTCCAGTACGAGCACCGGATTGTTGCCGCCCAGCTCCAGCTGGAGGACCTTGAAGTCCTCCGCGGCGGCCCGTGCGATGGCGCGGCCGGCGCCCGGTCCGCCGGTGAACGAGACGATCTTGACGCGCGGGTCGGCGGTCAGCCTGGCGCCGATGTCGCCGCCGCCGTGCACCAGTTGCAGCGCGCCGCTGGGCAGACCGGCCTCGACGAAGCATTCGACGATGATCTGCGCGCTGCCGGGCGCGTGCTCCGAGGGCTTGAGGAGGACGGGGCAGCCCGCCGCCATCGCGCTGGCGATCTTCGCGGCGGGAATGAAGCTCGGACCGTTCCACGGCGTGAGAATCGCGGCCGGCCCCCACGGCACCTTGTGCAGGCGGACGTCGCGGCCGCCGGCCGCCAGCGCGGTGACGCGCGGGATGGTCACCAGGTCGGAGGCGGCCGCCCGGATCCTCGCGGGCAGGAAGGCCGCGACCTTGCGCGTGACACCGATGGGTGTGCCGCTGGTCAGCGAGTCCGTCCGGGCGATCTCCTCGGTACGGGTCTCGATGATCGCGGCGACACGCTCCAGCACGGCGGCGCGCTCATGCCGGGCGTCCTCGTCCCAGCGGCCGATGTCGTACACGCGTTCCGCGTGCCGCAGCGCCCGCTCGAGGTCGCCGGGTGTCGTCGTGACGCCGCGGTGGAAGGGTTCGCGCGTGTTGGGGTCGACGTTCCAGACGTCGTCGACCGTGCGGCACTCGCTCCACTCGTCGGCGATGTAGTTCACCGGCTGGGGGATCGTGATCTCGTTGCTCGCCATAAGGTGCACCTCTGCGTTCGGTCGTCGGTCGCTCGTCGCTCAGGACTGGAGGTCGACGACGATGCGGGTCACGTCTGCGGACCTCATCGCCTCGAAGCCCTCGTTGATCTCGCCGAACGGGACGACGCGGGTCACCATCTCGTCGAGCAGCAGGCGGCCCTGCTGGTAGAGGCGGGTGAGCTGGAGGATGTCCTGCCGGGCCTGCCCCGAGCCCATGTAGGAGCCGATGAGCCGCTTCTCCTCGAAGAAGAAGTCCGAGGCCGGGATGCTCAGTTCGGTTCCTTCGGGCGCGATGCCGACCAGGCAGGCGGTGCCCGTCGGGCGCAGGAGGGCCACGGCCGTCGCCGCGGTACGGGCCGAGCCGACCGCCTCGAAGGCGTAGTCCACTCCGTCGCCCAACTGGCGGTGCAGTTCCGCGACGACGTCGCCGCTCGCGCCGTTGACGACGTGGGTGGCGCCGTAGCCGCGCGCGGCCTTGAGCCGTGCGTCGTCCAGGTCGATCGCGACGATCGCGGACGCGCCGGCGAGCCTGGCCCCCTGGATGATGGCCGATCCGACGCCGCCGCAGCCGATGACCGCCACCGTGCTGCCCGGCCGAACCCGGGCGCCGCGGAAGACGGCGCCGACGCCGGTGATGACACAGCAGGCCAGGAGGCACCCCACGGGCAGCGGTACGTCGTCGGGGAGCTTCACCAGAGCGTTCTCCCGCATGAGGGTGTGCCGGGAGAACGCCCCGATGTCGCCGAGCCGTTCGATCGGCCGGCCGTCCGTGGTGAGGAACGCGGGCCGCGGTCGGCGGCGTATCTCCTCGACGCGCCGGCACTGGGTCGACCGTCCCGCCTCGCAGTTGACGCAGCGGCCGCAGGAGGGGGTCAGCGCGCCGACCACGCGGTCGCCGGGGCGCAGGCCGGACACCTGCGTCCCGACCGCCTCGACCACGCCCGCCACCTCGTGGCCGACCACGACCGGCAGGCCGGTCGGGACCGTCCCCGTCATGTAGTGCAGGTCGCTGTGGCACAGCCCGACGTTGGTGACCGCGACGCGCACTTCCTGCGGCTCGGGGTCGTCGACTCGGATGGCGGTCAGTTCGAGCGGTTCGCCGACCGCGGTGAGTACCGCGGCCTGGGTGTCGATCATGTCGACGTCCCCTCTGTCGGTTCCTGTGGCATGGGTGTGTGGTGACGGGGGTGGGCGCGGCTCACGCGCCGGTGCCCCGGGCGGACCAGAAGCCCTTGATCCCCGCGCTGAGGGCGCCGCTCTCCCACGCCGCGCGCGCGGCGAGGTCCTCGCGGGCGAACGCCGCCTCGATCTCGTCGGGTTGCGGGCGCAGCAGGGCCAGGTGGAGGGCGGTCGTGTTGCCCTCGGGCGTCCAGGCGAGGACGGTGTCGACGGCCCGGCCGATCAGGGCGCCGGGCTCGACGATCTCGTCCAGGAGCCCGATCCGCAGCGCCTCGTCGGCCCGGATCCGGGGCGATCCGAGCACCAGGCGCATCGCATGGCCGCCGACCAGGCGCCGGAGCAGCACGCTGGAGGCGTTGGAGATGGTCAGGCCCCGGCCGTTCTCCGGCTGGTAGTACTCCGTCGCCGGTGTCCCGATGCGGGCGTCGCAGCACAGGGTGATCTCCGAGGCCCCGCCGACCGCGAGTCCGTTGACCGCCGCGACGACCGGTACGCGGGTCTGCAGGACGGCGCGGGTGATGTCGTGGAAGCTCTCGAACGCCTCGCGGACCTCGGCGTCCGTGGTCGGCGGGGACTGGAGGTCCTCCCCGGCGGAGAAGGCCCGCCCCTCGCCGGTGAGCACGAGGCCGCGCACGCGCTCGCCGGTGCCGAACTCACGGACGAGTCTTGCCAGTTGCCGCCGGGTGGCGACGTCCATGGCGTTGAGCTTCTCGGGGCGCCGCAGCGTCAGCACGGCGACCTCCCGCACGACGTCCACGTCCAGGAATCCTCCGCCGGAGGCCGCACGCGCCCCCGTCGTGCGGCGCCGGGCGCCGAGGTCGTACGTCACTCCGGGACGCTTCGCGGCACGGGCCTTGAGGGCCGGCTTGGAGATGCGCTCGGACGGCGTCCGGGGGAAGCCGTCGACGAACTCCACATAGCGGGGCACCTTGAAGCGGGCCAGCTCCTTGCCGGCGCGCTCGACGATCTCCTCGGCCGTCGCACGGCTCGCCGGCACACAGGGCGCCAGCTGGACGAATGCCTTGACCTCCTCGCCGAGGGTGTCGTCGGGTTCGGCGACGACCGCGGCCGCCACGACCACCTCGTCGCGCTCGAGGGCGGCCTCGACCTCGACGCTCGCGACGTTCTCGCCGCCGCGGCGCACCATGTCCTTGATCCTGCCGACGAGTTGGATGCCCCCGTCGGGCCGCCGGACGACGAGGTCACCGGTGTGCAGCCAGCCGTCGCGCAAGACCCTGGCCGTGTCCTCGGGCCGGTTCCAGTAGCCGCTCATCATGGGCCTGCCCTTGATGACCAGCTCGCCGGGTTCGCCGTCCGGCACGTCGGTGCCGTCGGGGCCGACGACACGGATCTGCTTGGTCGGCACCGGCTGCCCGAGGCTTCCGCTCCCGACCGCGCCGGTGTCGGTGAGCGGGCTGAACAGGTCGACGCCGGACTCGGTCATCCCGTAGATCTCCCGCCACGGCGCGCCCCACCGCTCCTCCAGTTGGGCGTGCAGGGCGACGGGGATGCCCGAACAGAGCACCTGGCGCACGGCGTTGTCGCGGTCCTCGGGCACGGGCGGCTGCTTGAACAGCAGCGTGGGCATCGACCCGAGGACGTAGAAGAAGGTCGTGCGGTGCCGGCGGACGTCGGCCATGAAGGTGGACGCGGAGAAGCGGGGCAGCACGACGAGCGGGGCCCCGACCGTGAGGGCGAGCGCCGTGTTCCACTGGGGGTCCATGTAGGAGAACGGCTGTGCCGTCAGGAGCACGTCCTCGGTGCCGAGTCCGGTCACCGCCGCGCAGATCCAGGCCAGCCGGACCCAGTAGTCGTGGGTGAGCATGCACGCCTTGGGGAAACCGGTCGTGCCGGAGGTGTACTGGAGGTTCGCCAGTGTCCCGGCGCCGACCGGCACCTCGGGTGCCGTCCGCGGGAAGGGTGCGGACCCGTCGTCGGCGACGTCGACGACCCGCAGCCCGGCGAGCCCGTCCTCGGTCGCGGCGACATCGGCGATCAGCCCGGCCCGGTCGGCGTCGGTGAACGCGACGCGCGCGCCGGAGTCCTTCAGGACGAAGGCGAGATCGCCGCGCCGGTAGGAGGAGTTGACGGGTACGGCGACCGCACCCGCCTTGAGGGCGGCGAGCCAGACGACGGGCCAGTGCACGACGTTCGGAAGCATGATCGCGATCCGGTCGCCCGGCTCGATGCCGTCACGCTCGATCAGCCGGTGTGCCAGCCGGGAGGTCCAGGCGTCGATGTCGGCGAAGCTCCAGGAGCGGTCGCCGAAGCGCAGGAACTCCCCTTGCGGTGTGTCCTGTGCGCGCCGGGACAGCAGTTCGGTCAGGGTCGGGACGGCGGGGTCCTCGCCGATCCGTCCGGGCTGTACGGCCGGCAGGGGGCGCGAGAGCGGGGGATCCGCCTGCACGTCCTGCAGGGGGCGCGCGTCCGGGCGGCCCGCCTGCTCGACCGGCAGGGGGCGCGCGTCCGGGCGATCCGCCTGTACGTCCTGCGGGGGGCGCGCGGGCGGGGGATCCGCCTGCTCGACTGTCACGTTGTCCGTCATCGCACGCTCCTGTGCGTCGGTTCACCGCGGGCCGCGAGCAGCTTCGCCGCGGCCCCCACGATCCACGTCATCGTCGGGTCCTCGCTCTTCATCCACTCCGGGTGCCACTGGACTCCGAGCACCGGGGCACCGGGGAGTTCCACCGCCTCGATCACGCCGTCGCTGGTCCGTCCGGTCACCACCAGCCCGGTGCCGCAGCGGTCGACGGCCTGGTGGTGCCAGGAGTTGGTCATCGTGCGCTCGCCGAACAGGCCGGCGGCGAGCGAGCCCTGCTCGAAGGTCACGAGGTGATCAGCGGTGCCGTCGGTCGGGGCGGTCTCGGCGGACAGGTGGCTCACGGGTCCGGGCGGAAGGTCGGCGACGAGGGTGCCGCCGAGGGCGACGTTGAGCACCTGGAGGCCGCGGCACACCCCCAGCACCGGAATGCCCCGCTCCAGCGCGGCGCGGACGAGGCCGGTCTCGTACGCGTCCCGAGCCGGGTCGTGGACCATCGGGTTGGTCCGCGGATCGATGTCGCGGACCACGGCCGTGTCGCCGCCCCAGCAGGCCGGATGGACGTCCTGTCCGCCGGTGATCACCACACCGGACAGCCACTGGCAGACCTCCCGCGCATCCGTGTCGTACGACAGGTGCACGGGAAGCCCGCCGGCCTGCGCGATGCGGGTGGCGAAGTCCGACATGTAGCTGTCGGTGCAGCGGTCGCCGTACCGCGCGTCGGCTCCCGCGATCAGGTCCAGCCGGTACCGCCGCCCGGTGACGCCGATCAGCGGGCGCACCGGGACGGCCTCCTCGCGCGCGCTCACGGCAGTTCGAAGTAGCGCGTGGACTCCCACTCGGAGAGTTCGGCGAACGGGTCGCCGCCGGTGGTGTGGAACTGCATCCACTCCCATCTGCGCGAGGCGATCCAGCAGTCGACGAACTCCTCGCCGAGCAGCTCGCGCAGGACCAGGTCGGCCTCCAGGGCCGCCGCGGCCTTGGTGATGGTGTCGGGGATCCGGTCGACGCCCAGCCCCGGCGGCAGGCACCAGGCCATCTCGGTGACCTGCTCGGGCGGGTCGGTCTTCCGCTCGAGACCGGCGATGACGCCGGCCAGCACAGTGGCGAGCGCGAGGTAGAGGTTGGCGTCGGCGCCCGGCAGGCGGTACTCCAGGCGGGAGTACCGGGGGTGCCCGCACACGGCGCGCACCGCGGCCGTCTTGTTGCTGATGCCCCAGCTGATGGTGACGGGCGGTCCGCTGAGGTCGACCAGCCGCCGGTACGAGGTGATCTGCGGCAGCACGATCGAGGTGGCGCCCTCCATCGTCGCCAGCAGCCCGCCGATGGCGTGCAGCATCGTGTCCGACGGTCCGTTCTCGGCGTAGAAGGCGTTGGCGCCGTCGCGCTGCAAGGAGAGGTTGATGTGGGACGCCTGGCCGTAACCGGCGGTGGGCTTGGCCATGAAGGTCACGCTGTGCCCGCGCTCGAAGGCGACCTCGCGCATGATCTGGCGGGTGCGGGCCCAGGCGTCGCCGATGCCGATCGGGTCGCCCGGTGCGAGGTTCAGCTCGATCTGGCCGGCGGCGTCCTCGTCGCTCCACGCCTCCCAGGCGATGCCGACCTCGTCGAGGCGGTCGGCGACGGCGTTCATGTAGCCGGTCCAGTCCGCCGACTTGGCCAGGTGGTACGCCGTGCCCGCGCTGCCGCCCAGGGGGGTCAGGTCGCGGTATCCGCGGGCCCGCGCCTCGTGGATCGGCTCCTCGAAGACGGTCGCCTCGATCTCGACCGCGACGGTGGCGGTGAATCCGTGGGCCGCCAGCCGCTCGGTCATCCTCCGCAGGAGGTTGCGCGGACAGAGCGGGACCGGCCTGCCGTCCTTGAGCCAGTAGTCGCCGATGACCGCGTGCAGGCCCGGCGTCCACTCGACCAGGGTCGACAGGTCGGGGCGGAGGTAGACGTCGTCGAGGTGGCCGCGCCAGGCGGGGTGGGCGGCGCCGAAGACGGGGAGGTTGCCGAGGTCGAGGCCGAACAGGAGGTCCGCGAAGGGGAAGCCCGCGTCCTTGCCCGCGGCGAACTTCCCGGGCGAGACGTTCTTGCCGAGGAAGCACCCTTCCGGGTTGGTCGCCTCGAGCCGGACGGCCCGTGCGCCCGAGTCGCGGTGCGGCGCGCTGCTGGCCGGGATGCGCAGGTCAGACATCGTAACGAACCTTCCAGGAGGCGCCGACCATCACGGACAGCTGGGACATGGTGCCCTGGATGCCCAGGGCGCCCGAGGACAGGACGGCGACGAGGTCGTCGGCGCCGGAGAACACACCGGCGAGCGTCTCGGGCGCTCCGGCGATCAGGTACTGCGTGGGGCCGTCGCCGAACACCGCCTGCTCCAGGCCCTCGGGCCCTTCGGTGACCGCGATCAGCACGTCGGGGATGCCCGGCAGGGGGCGGGCCGCGTCCCAGAACCGCTGAGCGGCCTCCCGCCACTCGGGCAGCGGCGGCGTGAGCGCCCGCAGGACGCCCTCGGCGAGGTCGGTGTCGCCGGAGGGGTCCGCCGTGGGCGTGAAGCGCGCGCCGAGGTCGACGGTGAGGGCGGCGTCCGGCTCGGCCGGGGCGCCGCCGGCGACGTCGATCCCGCCGTCGCCGAAGGTGATCGTCGCGGTCTGGGGGGTGTCGTGGGAGCGGATCGCCACGGTGCCGGCGTGTCTGGCCAGGGTGTCGAGCGCATGCCCGGTCCGGACGGCGTCACGCAGGGTGCGGCCGATCAATCGCACGAGGGGACTGGCGTCCTCCTCGATCCTTACGTCGACCGCCGCGGCACCCGCCGGGGTCGACGTGGGGGCCGTCATCGTCTCGGCCATCCTTCGGTCCTTTCGCCTTCACGAGCCGCACGACACGCAAGGCGCCGCACAGTCTCTGGAATCCGCGATGTCTCGGTCACGACGTCTTGATCACGACGTCGATCAAGGCGTCGATCACGGCGTCTCGTTCACGACGTCTCGATCACGACGTCTCGATCACGACGTCCCGATCACGGCGACGCCCTGATGACCACGTCACGACGTATCGGCCGCGATTTCTTAGTCATCTGACTCAAACGCGTGACTAGGATGGTGGGGCACGGCTCACACCGTGTCAACACCTTCCTGTCACCTCGCCGAAAGGCTCCGCACATGACCGAGCCGGTCCCTCCGGGCTGGGAGCGCCTGGACGCCGTCGCCCTGTCCGTCGCCCGGCTGATCGCCGGGACCCTGACGACTCCGCTCCGCGAGCTGGGGGTCCGGACGGCGCGCGCACTGCTGGCGAGCGCGCCGTCCGACCGCCCGCTCACCCCCCTCGACCGGGTCGAGGAGGTGGCGGTGCCGACCCGCTCCGGCCCGCTGCGGGCGCGCCTCTACCACCCGCCCGCCCCGCCGGCCGCGGAACCGCGGCCGGCGCTGCTGTATCTGCACGGCGGCGGCTTCGTGCTCGGCACCCTCGACGGAGTCGACGAGGTCTGCCGCGCCCTTGCGGCCCGCTCCGGGTGGGCGGTGCTGTCCCTGGAGTACCGGCTCGCCCCGGAGCACCCCTATCCGGCGGCCCTGGAGGACGCCCTCGACGCGCTGGCCTGGCTGCGCGGACCGGCCCAGGAGGCGGGCATCGACCCGGACCGGATCGCCGTCGGCGGCGACTCGGCGGGCGGCAACCTCGCCGCCGCGCTCTGCCTGCGCCTGCGGGACGGCGGGCTGCCGCTGCCGGCGGCGCAGATCCTCGTCTATCCCGCGGTCGACGACCGGTTCGCGGCGCCGTCGTGGACGCAGTTCGCCGACGCCCCCCTGCTGACCACGGCCGACGCGCGCTGGCTCTGGGAGCAGTACGTCGACCCCGGCCGCGTCGACCAGTACGCGGCCCCGATGAAGGCGGCGTCCCTGCGCGGGCTGCCGCCGGCGCTGGTCCTCACCGCCGAGGTGGACCCGCTGCGCGACGACGCCGAGGCGTACGCCGAGCGGCTGCGGCGCGACGGCGTCCCGACGACAGCGGTGCGCCACTCGGGCGTGTTCCACGGCTTCTTCACCGAGGTCGGCACCTTCACCCAGACCGACGCGGCGATCGACGACGTGGTGCGGCATCTGCGCGGTGTCGCCACCGGCACGTGACGGCCGACCGGGCGTGACGATCGCCGCGCGTGACGACACCCCCCGCGTGACGACCACCCGCGCGTGACGATCACCCGCGCATGACGGCAGGCCGGGCATTGACGGGGTAACCGTCCGTAGCTACATTCTTAGTCATCCGACCTAGACAGATGACTACCTCCGTGCGCCCGTCACGCCCCCCGGACCACGAGAAGGCAGAGACCATGACTGACACCCGCCCCACCGCCCCGGTCGTCGATGTCCTGTGCATCGGCGCCGGGTTCTCCGGCCTCTACGCGGCCTACAAGGCGTCCGAGCAGGGCTGGACCGTCGCCGGGTTCGAGACCGCCCCCGACGTCGGCGGCACCTGGTACTGGAACACGTATCCGGGCGCCCGGTGCGACGTGGAGAGCGTCTACTACTCGTACTCGTTCAGCGAGGAGCTCCAGCAGGAGTGGACCTGGAGCGAGCGCTTCGCCCCGCAGACGGAGATCCTGGCCTACATCAACCACGTCGCCGACCGCTTCGACCTGCGCCGGCACTTCCGCTTCAACACCAAGGTGACCGCGGCCAACTGGCTGGCGGACGAGCGCCTTTGGGAGCTGACCCTCGACTCCGGCGACACCTGCCGGGGCCGCTACCTGCTGGCCGGCTCGGGCGGACTGTCGACGCCGAAGGACGTCGACGTACCCGGCATGGAGAACTTCACCGGGCTGACGGTGTCGACGAGCCGCTGGACGATCGCGCTCGACGAGCTCGCCGGCAAGCGGGTCGCCGTCATCGGCACGGGCTCGTCGGGCGTGCAGTGCATCCCGCTCATCGCCGAGGTGGCCGCCCACCTGACCGTGTTCCAGCGCACCCCCAACTACGTCTTCCCCGCCCGCAACGCCCCGCTGCCCGCGGAGACCGTCGCCGAGATCAAGGGCAACTACCCCGCGATCCGCGAGGAGTGCCGGCAGTCCCCGGGCGGCATCCCGGACCGCCCGGTGACCGACTGCGCCTTCGACGTCTCCGACGAGGAGCGCTGGGAGCGCTACGAGCGGGCCTACGAGCGCAGCGGATTCCTCGGCGTCGGCGCGGAGTTCGCCGACCTGCTCACCAACCCGGCGGCCAACGAGACCGCGGCGGAGTTCGTGCGGCACAAGATCCGTCAGATCGTCCGTGATCCGCGGACCGCGGCCCTGCTGGAGCCCCGCTTCCACCCGCTGGGCGCCAAGCGCAGCTGCTTCGGAACCGACTACTACGAGACGTTCAACCGTCCGAACGTCTCGCTCGTGTCGCTGCGCGAGGAACCCATCACGACCATCACCTCCGGCAGCATCGTCACGGAGGGCGGTTCCTACGACGTCGACGCCATCGTGCTCGCGATCGGCTTCGACGCCTTCACCGGGCCCCTGTACGCGCTCAACATCACCACGCCTTCGGGCAGGCTCCAGGACGCGTGGCGCGACGGCGTACGCACCTACCTGGGCATCATGACCGCGGGATTCCCCAACTTCTTCATGATCGGCGGCCCCCAGAGCCCCGCCCTCGCGAGCAATGTCGTCGTCACGATCGAGCAGGCGGTCGACTGGATCACCGACCTGATCGCCCATGCCAAGGAGGAGGGCGGCGACGTCGTCGAAGCCACTCCCGAGGCCCAGGACGACTGGGTGACCATCACCGAGGCCACCGTCGGGCAGACGCTGTACGCGACCACCGACTCCTGGTACCGCGGCTCCAACGTGACCGGCAAACCGACCACGTTCCTCGGCTACGTCGGCGGTGTCGGCAAGTACCGCCGCATGTGCACCGAGATCGCCAAGCGCGGCTACCCCGGTGTCCGCATCGGCGGCGAGGCCGTCGCCCGCCGGATCGGCCGCATCGACGAGGAGATCGCGTGAAGGTCGTCCACCAGCGCTACGTCGCCCACTCCGACGCCCACTACGCCGGCAACCTCGTCGACGGCGCGTACAGCCTGAAGCTGTTCGGGGACGCCGGAACTCACCTGGCGATCACCGTCGACGGCCACGAGAGCCTCTTCGCCGGATACTCCTCGGTCGAGTTCCTCGCGCCGGTCCGCGGCGGGGACATCGTCGAGGTCGAGGCGCGCCTCGCCGCGCGGGGCAGGCGGAGCCGGACGGTCGAGTTCGAACTGCGCGTCATCTGCCGGTCCGTGGACGAGACCGGCCGGGCGGAGGTGCTCGCCGAGCCCATCGTCGCCACGCGTGCCCGAGGGACGGGCGTCGTCCCCGCCGGCGCGATCCAGAACGGGAGTTGAAGCAGCTATGGACACATCGAGCGGCGTACGCGAAGAGACCTGCGAGGTCGTCGTGGTCGGTGCCGGCATGGCGGGGCTGACGGCGGCGACCACGCTGACCGGCAGGGACGTGGTGGTGCTGGAAGCCTCCGGCCGGGCCGGGGGACGCGTGGAGTCGGTCCGCCGGGGCGACTACTGGATCAACCTGGGAACGCAGTTCACCGAGGGAACCGGAACCCTGATCGAAGCCCTCGAACGCCACCGCATCCCCATGGGGACGCTGGCGGGCAAGAAGGTCGCCCTCGCGCTCAACGGCAAGCAGGTCGACACCTCCAATCCGTTCGCCCTGATGCTGCGCTCCCGGATGACCTTCATGGACCGGGTCGGGCTGGCGGCCGTCGGCGCCCGCATCCTCGCGGCCGTGCCGTTCCTGGCGATGAACCCCGGCAACCCGCTGGCGAAGCGGGTCCGGGCGGCACTCGACGCCCGCCCCGCCTCGTACGTGCTGCGCGGCATCCGCTCCGACGTCGCGCGGGCCATGGTCCGGTCCTGGTCCGGGCAGTGGATGGGCTGCGAGCCGGAGGAGACGGCGGCGACCCAGTTCGCGATCTCGATGGGGATCCTGCTGACGGACCCGGCGAAGGTGCCGAACTTCTCCCTGCCCGAGGGAGGGAACCAGACCCTCACCGACGTCCTGGCCGCCGACCTCGGCGACCGGCTGCGGCTGAACTCGCCGGTGCGGTCGGTGGAATGGACCGAGGACGCCGTCGTCGTGGACTACGCGGACGAGAACGGACCGGCGCGGATACGCGCCCGCCGCGCGATCGTGGCCGTTCCCGGCGACGTGGCGGTGAAGATCATGCCGGGCCTCCCGCCCCGGTACCGCGCGGCGTTCGAGGACATCCGCTACGGCCGGTACGTGGTGGTGGGCTACTTCACCCGCGAGGAGGGACCGCAGCGCTGGGACGACCACATCGCCGTCTCGACGCCGCAGCTGTCCTTCCAGGCGATGTTCAACCATGCCGCGGCGCAGCGCGGTCCCGGCCCGCGCACACCGGGCGGCGCGCTGGCCTGCTTCGCGGGCGGCGCGGCGGCCGACCGGCTGTTCGAACTCACCGACGAGGAGATCCTCGACCGGTTCACCGGCGACCTCCTCTCGCTCTACCCCGAGCTGGAGGGGAAGCTCGACGACGGGATCGTGCGGCGTCACCACCGGGTCGTGCCGTTCTGGGCACCCGGCGGGCGCGCCTCGCTGCCGACGCTGCGCCGGCCCCTCGGCCCCGTCCACCTGGCCGGCGACTACCAGCTCGACATGCCCTCACTCGCCGACGCGGCCACGTCCGGCGAGCGGGCCGCGACGCAGGCGCTGGCGAGCCTGACGCGCCCGACGCGCTGACCCGCCCGGCGCGCCGGCCCCTCCGACGCGCCGACCCCTCCGACGCGCTGACCTCTCCGACGCGCACCGCACCCCCCGGCCCCGCCGACCCTTCGGCGCGCACCGCCCCCCGCCGCGCCGACCCTCCAGCGCACGCCGCGCCGACCCTCCAGCGCGACCGCACTCCCCCGCCGCGCGCTCCCCGCCACACCCTTGCGAAGAAGGTGCCCATGCCTGCCCCCCAGTCCCCCGCCCGTCAGGCGGACCGGCTCTACCACGACCTCCTCTCCCCCGACGAGACCCGCGAGGTCCGCGACCGCGCGCGCAAGACCGCCGCCGATGTCGTCGCCCCCGCCGCACGCCGGATCGCCGACGGCGACGAGCGCACCGACGGCTTCCCCCGCGATGTCTTCGACGGCCTCGCCGCCGCCGGCCTGTTCCGGGTGCCGTTCGCCGCCGAGGTCGGCGGGGACGGCCTCGCGCACCCGGTCACGGCGACCGCCGTCGCCATCGAGGAGCTGGCCTACTACTCCAGCAGCGTCGCGGCGGTCTTCGACGTCCACTGCATCCTCGCCGGCAATGTGCTGACCCACGGCACCGCCGCCCAGCGCCAGAGGTGGCTGCGACCGGTGGCCGAGGGCTCGGTCGTGGGCGCCTTCGCCACCACCGAGCCCGAGGCGTCCTCCGACCTCAGTCCGCAGGCGGTCCGGACGGTCGCCGTCCGGCACGGTGACACCTGGGTGCTCAACGGCCGCAAGCGCTGGATCTCCAACTCCCCGGTCGCGGGCTTCGTCGTCACCCTCGCCCGCACCGGCGAGAGGCTGTCGATGTTCATCGTGGACACCTCTCTGCCGGGAGTGCGCGTCGGCGAGCCCGACCGGAAGATGGGCAACCGCGGCCAGCTCACCGCCGACGTGTGGTTCGAGGACGTCGAGCTGACGGACGACTGCCTGCTCGGCGGCGAGCCCGGACACGGGCTGCGTCACGCCCTCGCCACCCTCACGCTCGGCCGCATCGGCATCGCCGCCGCCGGTGTCGGCATGGCGCAGGCCGCGTTCGACCACACCGTCGCCCATCTGTCGAGCCGGGAGGCGTTCGGCCGGAAGATCGCCGCCAACCAGCACTGGCAGTTCCTCCTGGCCGACCGCGCCACGGAGATCGAGAACGCCCGCACCCTGTATCTGAAGGCCGCGCTGCGCCGTGACGCCGGCGAGGTGTTCCCCGAGCCGGAGGCCGCGATGGCCAAGCAGTACGGAAGCCGGCTCGCCGTCGACATGGCACGCGACGCGGTCCAGGCGTTCGGCGGCCTCGGCTTCGCCCGGGAACTGGGCGCCGACGGAACTCCGGGTCCCGTCGAGGCGATCTACCGCGACAGCAAGATCGGCGAGATCTACGAGGGCACCAACGAGATCCTGAAGTGGGTCATCGCCCGTACCGTCTTCGGCAAGGAGATCACCGGCTGAGCCCCGCGGACCGCACCCTCACCTCCCCACCCCGTGGTGGGCCTGCCGTCCCCCTCGCCTCGCGGCGGCGACCAGCGCCTGCATGACGCGCGGGTCGTCGCCGGCCTCCGGGTGCCACTGCACGGCGAGGGTGAAGGCGTGCGCCGACGGCAGTTCGATCGCCTCCACGGTGCCGTCCTCCGCGTGGGCGCACGGCAGCAGTCCCCGTCCGAGCATGTCCACCGCCTGGTGGTGGTACGTGGGCACGCTCACCTGGTCGGGAACGGTCTCGGCCAGCAGGGTGCCGGGGACCGGTTTCACCGTGTGCCGGGCGAACACTCCGGGCGGGCCGCAGTGGCCGCCGTGCCCCACCTGGTCGGGCAGATGCTGGACGAGGGTGCCGCCCAGGGCGACGTTGAGCAGTTGCAGGCCCCGGCAGATGCCCAGCAGCGGCTTGCCGGCCTCCAGGGCCGCCCGGACGAGGGCCAGTTCCCAGGCGTCGCGCTCCGGGTGGGCCGGTCCGGTCCTCGGGTGCCGGTCGGCGCCGTAGTGCGCGGGGTCCACGTCCGGGCCGCCGGCGATGACGAGTCCGTCGAGGCGGGCCACCACCGTCTCGGCGGCGGCGGGGGCGTCGGGCGGCAGCAGCGCGGCGAGGCCGCCCGCGTTCTGCACGAGCCGGTGATAGGCGGCCGGCAGGACGGCGGCGGGCTGGTCCCACACTCCCCAGCGCACGGAGGATTCCAGGTAACTGCTGACGCCGATGAGGGGCTTGGACACGGTGCTCCGATCTGGTGCGGTGTACGGGGCTCAGTCGCGTTCGAGTTCGGCCTCGGCCGCGGCCAGCGCGGCGAACTCCTCCTCGGGCGCGGAGGCGACGAGGCGGTGCCGGCTGTAGAGGGCGAAGTAGGCGAGCGCGGCGGCGTAGACGCCGAGGGCGATGAAGGCCGCGGTCTTGTCCACGAGGAAGGTCGCGGCGAGCGCGGCGCAGGCGAGCACCAGGGCGACGGAGGAGGTCACGGTGCCTCCCGGAGTGCGGTAGACCCGCGGCAGGTCGGGCTCGCGGCGGCGCAGCACGATGTGGGACAGGGCCATCAGGGCGTAGGAGATGGTCGCGCCGAAGACGGCCACGTTGAGCATGCGGGCGCCGTCGCCGGTGCCGGCGGCGAGGGCGAACCCGATCGCGCCGGGGACCAGCAGGCCGAAGTAGGGGGCCTTGCGGCGGCTGGTGAGGGACAGGAACCGGGGCAGGTAGCCGGCCCTGGACAGGGCGAACAGCTGCCGTGAGCCGGCGTAGATGAGGGAGAAGAAGGAGGCGACGAGCCCGGCCAGGCCCGCGTAGTTCACGAACCGGCTGAGCGTGGTCGGCTCGCCCGAGCCCTCCAGTGCCGCCACCAGGGGGTTGCCGGCGTCCTTGACCGCGGCGGAGCCCTGCGCGCCGGTGGTGGCGACGAAGGTGAGCACCGCGAGGACGAGCAGGATGCCGATGGACAGGGCCATCGCCTTGGGCAGTGTGCGTGCCGGGTCCTTGGTCTCCTCGGCGGCCAGCGGCACGCCCTCGACGCCCAGGAAGAACCACATGCCGAAGGGCAGGGCCGCCCAGATGCCGAGGAGGCCGTACGGCAGCCAGGAGTTGGCGCCGAAGGCCGAGTGGTCCACGGGGATGTCGTTGAGCCGGCTCGCGTCGAAGTCCGCGAGGGCCCCGGCGACGAAGACGATCAGGGCGGCGACCGCGATGCCGGTGACGACGAAGCTGAAGCGCAGGGCCTCGCCGACGCCCCAGAGGTGGATGCCGATGAAGAGCACGAAGCAGGCCAGGTAGACGGGCCAGCCGGAGTTCAGTCCGAAGAGGTTCAGGGATTCGACGTAGTCGCCGATGAAGATGGCGATGGCGGCCGGCGCGAGCACGTACTCGATCAGGATGGCCGTGCCGGTGAGGAATCCGCCCCAGGGGCCGAGCGCCCGGCGGGCGAAGCCGTAGCCGCCGCCCGCCGTCGGCAGGACCGCCGCCATCTCCGCCTGGGAGAACACCAGACAGGTGTACATCAGACCCATCAGGGCGGCGGCGACGGCGAGCCCGCCGAAACCGGCCTCGCTCAGACCGAAGTTCCAGCCGGCGAAGTCGCCGGAGACGACGTAGGCCACGCCCAGTCCGGTCAGCAGCAGCCAGCCGGCGCTGCCGCGGCGCAGGGTGCGCCGTTCCAGATAGGCGTCGCCCGAGGGTGATGCCGCGGAGTCCGCGTCTGCGGGCGGCGCTGAGGAGGATGCCGTTGTGCGCGGGTGGGTTCCGTCGGCCATGAGCCGCTCCCTGCCTCGAATCAAAGGTTTGGGGCCACACCTTTGCCCTACGGACGCCCGAGCGCAAGACCCCTGAATGTCAACGGTCGGTTACATCGATCTTCGCCGAGCGCGTCCCCGCCACCCCCTTCCCAACCAATGGTTCCTGTGCATACCTTTACCCCATCCGGTGCGGCACCCGTGGGAGACGGGCCCCGGATCTCCCAGTTCCACGACTGACGCCAGGAGGCATTCCCGTGGCCGACCGTACGCCCCCGCTTTCCGTCGAGGAGCTGAGGAGACTCGTCGACTCCGGCGAGATCGACACCGTGGTCCTCGCCTTCACCGACATGCAAGGACGGCTCCAGGGAAAGCGGTTCGCCGCACGCTTCTTCCTCGACGACGCCCTCGACCGCGGCACCGAGGGCTGCAACTACCTGCTCGCGGTCGACACCGACATGAACACCGTCGGCGGCTACGCCATGTCGTCCTGGGAGCGGGGCTACGGCGACTTCGCGCTGCACGCCGACCCCGCCACCCTGCGCCGCACCCCGTGGGACCCGGGCACCGCGCTCGTCCTCGCCGACCTGGCCTGGCACGACGGCACCCCGGTCGCCGCCTCCCCGCGCCAGATCCTGCGCCGCCAGCTGGACCGCCTCGCCGAGCACGGCTGGACCGCCTGCGCGGGAACCGAACTGGAGTTCATGGTCTTCCGCGACACCTACGAGGACGCCTGGTCACGCGGCTACCGGGACCTGACCCCGGCCAACCAGTACAACGTCGACTACTCCGTCCTCGGCACCGCACCGCGTCGAGCCCCTGCTGCGCCGCATCCGCAACGAGATGGGCGCGGCCGGGATGACCGTGGAGTCCGCCAAGGGCGAGTGCAACCTCGGCCAGCACGAGATCGCCTTCCGCTACGACGAGGCTCTCACCACCTGCGACCAGCACGCCGTCTACAAGACCGGCGCCAAGACCATCGCCGCGCAGGAGGGCATGGCGCTGACCTTCATGGCGAAGTGGGACGAACGCGAGGGCAACTCCTGTCACATCCACCTGTCCCTGCGCGACGAGGCCGGACGGCCCGTCCTGGCCGACGACACCGGTGAGTACGGGATGTCCGGGCTGATGCGGCACTTCCTGGCCGGCCAGCTCGCCGCCCTGCGCGACTTCACCCTGCTGTACGCGCCGAACATCAACTCCTACAAGCGCTTCCGCCCCGGCTCCTTCGCGCCCACGGCCGTCGCCTGGGGCCCGGACAACCGCACCTGCGCGCTGCGGGTGATCGGGCACGGCCCCGCCCACCGGTTCGAGAACCGGTTGCCCGGCGGTGATGTGAACCCCTATCTCGCGGTCGCCGCCATGGTCGCCGCCGGTCTGCACGGCGTCGAGCAGGGACTGGAGCTGCCGGAGCCGTGCACCGGCAACGCCTACGGCGGGGACGCCCGGCATGTGCCGACCACCCTGCGGGAGGCGGCCGAGCTGTGGGAGAACAGCGCGATCGCCCGTGCCGCCTTCGGTGACGAGGTCGTCGAGCACTACCTCAACATGGCGCGCGTCGAGCTGGACGCGTTCGACTCCGCCGTCACGGACTGGGAACGCTTCCGCTCCTTCGAGCGCCTGTGACCCGCGCCGCGCACCACCCCGCCCCCGCCTCGGCGCCCTCGCCCTTTCCCCTCCCCCCGCCCTCTGCGATCCGCAACCGCGTCGCCCACCCTGGAGAACCTGCTGTGAGTGAGCACCACGTACTCGATCCGGCGACCGAGGAGATCGTCGCCACCGTCCCCGCCTCCACCCCCCAGGACGTGGACGCCGCGGTCGCACGGGCGGTCAAGGCCCAGGAGGACTGGGCGAGGACCGCCCCCGGCGACCGGGCCCGGCTGCTGCGCCGCTTCGCCGCGGTGATCGACGACCACCTTGAGGAGCTGGCCCGGCTGGAGGTCGCCGAGGCGGGCCACCCGATCGGCAACGCCCGCTGGGAGGCCGGCAACGCCCGCGATCTGTTCGAGTACGCGGCCGGCGGCGTCGAGCGCCTGACCGGACGTCAGATTCCCGTCGCGGGCGGCCTGGACATCACGATCCACGAGCCGCTCGGTGTCGTGGCGGTGATCGCGCCGTGGAACTTCCCCCTGCCGATCGCCTCCTGGGGTGCGGCCCCGGCACTGGCCGCCGGCAACGCCGTGCTCCTCAAGCCCGCCGAGACGACCCCGCTGACCGCGATCCGGCTCGCCGAGCTGGGCCTGGCGGCGGGCCTGCCGGAGGGGCTGTTCCAGGTCCTGCCGGGCGCCGGACAGGTCGCCGGCAACGCCCTCGTGGAGCATCCGGCGGTGGCCAAGGTCGTCTTCACCGGCTCGACCTCCGTCGGCAAGCAGATCATGGCCAAGTGCGCCGACGGCGTGAAGCGGGTGACCCTCGAACTGGGCGGCAAGAGCCCCAACATCGTCTTCGCCGACGCCGACCTGGAGCGGGCCGCGGCCGCCGCGCCCGGCTCCTTCCTCGACAACACCGGCCAGGACTGCTGCGCCCGCAGCCGCATCCTCGTCCAGCGCGGCGTCTACGACCGCTTCCTGGCCCTGCTGGAGCCGGCCGTCATGGCGTGGCGGGTAGGTGACCCGGCCGATCCGGACACCCGGATGGGCCCGCTGATCTCGGCGGCGCAGCGCGAGAGAGTGCGCTCCTACGTCCCCGACGACGCCCCCGTCGTCATCCGCGGCGAGGCGCCCGAGGGCAAGGGCTTCTGGTACCCGGCGACCGTGCTCGCCCCCGCCTCCCCCGACGACCGCACGGTCACCGAGGAGATCTTCGGCCCCGTCGCCGTCGTCCTGCCCTTCGACGACGAGGCCGACGCCGTACGCCTGGCGAACGCCACCGAGTACGGCCTGTCCGGCTCGATCTGGACCCGTGACGTGGGCCGCGCGCTCCGCGTCTCGGGGGCGGTCGCGGCGGGCAACCTGTCCGTCAACTCCCACTCCAGCGTCCGCTACTGGACCCCGTTCGGCGGCTACCGGCAGTCCGGCCTCGGCCGGGAGCTGGGCCCCGACGCGCTGGCCGCCTTCACCGAGACCAAGAACGTCTTCATCAGCACCGAGGAGAACTGAGCATGTCCGAGTCCGTCATCTGCCGCCGCCTGGTCGGCCGTACCGCCGTCGTCACCGGAGCCGGCAGCGGCATCGGCCTGGCCACCGTCCGCCGGCTGGCCTCGGAGGGCGCCCATGTGGTGTGCGCCGACATCGACCCGGCGGCCGGCAAGGCCGCCGCCGACGAGGTGGGAGGGCTGTTCGTCCAGGTCGACGTCACCGACCCCGAGCAGGTCGAGGCCCTGTTCAGGACCGCCTACGACACCTACGGCAGCGTCGACATCGCCTTCAACAACGCCGGGATCTCCCCGCCCGACGACGACTCCATCCTGGAGACCGGCCTGGACGCCTGGCGCCGGGTGCAGGAGGTCAACCTGACCTCCGTCTATCTGTGCTGCAAGGCCGCGCTGCCCTACATGCGGCGCCAGGGCAAGGGCTCCATCATCAACACCGCCTCGTTCGTCGCCGTCATGGGCGCGGCCACCTCGCAGATCAGCTACACCGCTTCCAAGGGCGGCGTGCTCGCCATGTCCCGCGAACTGGGCGTGCAGTTCGCCCGCGAGGGCATCCGCGTCAACGCCCTGTGCCCCGGCCCGGTCAACACCCCGCTGCTGAAGGAGCTGTTCGCCAAGGACCCGGAGCGGGCCGCGCGCCGCCTGGTCCATGTGCCCGTGGGACGGTTCGCCGAGCCGGAGGAGATGGCCGCCGCCGTCGCCTTCCTGGCCAGCGACGACTCCTCCTTCGTCAACGCCGCCGAGTTCCTCGTCGACGGCGGTATCGCGGGGGCGTACGTCACCCCGCTGTAGAGCACCTCTGTTCCTTCCCTGCGCCCCCGGACGGGAGTGGGCCCGCCGAGCCCCCTCCCGTTCAGGTGGTGCCGTTGGTGCGCTGGTGGTACAGGCAGGAGACCACCACCACGAACGGCCACAGGGACTGGACGCAGGTCACCGCGCGTTCGGCGAGGCCGGGGGCGCCGTGGCGGTTCGTCTCGACGAGGAACCACAGCGCGCCGAGGCCCATCACGGCCGTGGCGGCGAGGCAGGGTGCGGGGCGCAGCCCCCAGGGGGCGGCCGGTCCGGCGGCGGCCAGCACCGGCCACAGGGCCAGAACGACGAAGCCGGTGGCGGCCACGGCCCCGTGCCGCAGGGCCCCTCCGCTGCTCGGGGCCGGGACCAGCACCACGGCGAAGGCCGCCACTCCACCGGCGGCCAGCGCCACGCGTCCCGCCGTGGCGGCCGGCCGCAGCGCCCAGGCGGTCCCCAGGTGGCACACGCCCAGGGCGAGCAGCGCCCCGGTCATCACCCAGAACCCGGCGGCGCCGTGGGCCGCGAGGACGCTGATGGTCTGCCGGGCCGCGTCGTAGGACGGCCCCTCCAGGACGGCCGCCGTCGTCCAGCCGGCGACCAGCACCACGGGGGCGCAGCCGGACGGCACCAGGGCCCAGCTCGGTACGGCTCGCATCGGATCACGGTAAGCGCGCGTCCGCCCCGCGCCGGCGTACCTCGCCGGGGGCCCTTCCCGGTCCGGGACCGGACGCCGACGTTCGGGTGACACCGTCGCGACGGCACCCGGGCGCGGGTATGCGTGGACCGACGGAAGGACATCCGATGACCGCACAGCATGCGATCGACCGGCCCGAGAAGCCTCTGCCGGGCACCGGCGACGACTCCGTCTGATGGCCGGTGACGCGCGGGGCCTGCGCCGGTGTCTGCTCGCCGGGGCCGTGTTCGCCGTCTGCATGGCCGGTACGACCCTGCCGACGCCGCTGTACGGCCTGTACCAGGAGAAGTTCGGCTTCTCCGAGCTCACCGTCACCGTGGTGTACGCCGTCTACGCGTTCGGGGTCATCGGGGTGCTGCTGCTGGCGGGCAACGCCTCGGACGCGGTGGGCCGGCGTCCGGTGCTGTGGTGGGGGCTGGGGTTCGCGGCGGCGAGCGCCCTGTGCTTCCTGGGCGCCACCGCGCTGGGCTGGCTGTACGTGGGACGGCTGCTGTCGGGGCTGTCGGCCGGCCTGTTCACGGGTGCCGCCACGGCGTACGTCATGGAGCTGGCGCCGCCCGGCGGGGCGTCGCGGGCCACGTTCGTGGCGACCGCCGCCAACATGGGCGGGCTCGGCTGCGGTCCGCTGCTCGCCGGGGTGCTGGCGCAGTACGCCGACTGGCCGCTGTATCTGCCGTTCGTCGTCCATCTGTGTCTGGTGGCCTGCTCGGCGGCGCTGCTGCTGCGGCTGCCGGAGACCGTGCGGGAGCGGCGGCCGCTGAGCACGGTGCGGCCGCAGCGGCCGGGGCTGCCCTCACGGGTGCGGGCCGTGTTCGGGCCAGCGGCGGCCGCGTCCTTCGTGGGGTTCGCGCTGTTCGGCGTGTTCACCTCGGTCAGTCCGTCGTTCCTCGCGCAGTCCCTGGGGGTGCACGACCGCGCGGTGAGCGGGCTGGTGGTCGCCCTCGCCTTCTTCGCCTCCACGGCCGGTCAACTGGCCGTGGGTGCGGTCGGGGTGGGCCGGTCGCTGCCGCTGGGCTGTGCGGCGCTGCTGGCCGGGCTGGCGCTGCTGGCCGGGGCGCTGCGGTGGGAGCTGCTGCCGCTGGTGGTGCTGAGCGCGGTGGTCGGCGGGGTCGGGCAGGGCCTGTCGTTCCGCGGGTCGATGGCCGCGGTGGCGGGGGCGGCCCCGGCCGACCGGCGCGCGGCCGTCGTGTCCTCCCTGTTCGTCGTGGCCTACGCCGGGATCTCGGTCCCCGTCATCGGGGTGGGGGTGCTCGCCGGGCCGATGGGGCTGGAGGGCGCCGGGCTCGTGTTCATCGCGTGCATGGCGGTGCTGGTGTCGGGGGCGGGCGTGTATCTGCTGCGCCGTCCGGTGCGGGCGGCGGAGAGGGGCCGGGCGGAATGACCGTCCCCGGGGGTGACGCGGGTCGGCGTTTCGTGCGGGGGTACCCGGAAGCCGGGCCGGTGGAGCGGACCGCCGGTCCCGAACGTCCCGCGGGAGGAGCGAGACCATGATCGATCACACGCCGTCCCAGGCCGAGGGCGCAGCGGACGACGAGGACGTGCGGGACATGGCCGAGATCGAGGACCTTCCCCTGCCCGGCGACCCCACACCGTCCCAGGCGGAGGGCGAGCGCGAGGAGGACGAGGCGAACGGCCCCGGCGTCTGAGGCCCGGCCGACGGACCCGGCGTCCGAGGCCCGGCCCACCTGGACCGAGGGACCTGGCCCCGCAGGCCGAGGGACCCTGAGTCCGAGGGACCCTGAGTCCGAGGGACCCGGCCCACGTAGGCCGAGGGACCCGGCATCCGACGCCCGGCCCAGGACCGAGGGACCTGGCCCCGCAGGTCGAGGCCCCGGCCCACGCAGGCCGAAGGAGCTGAGTCCGAGGGACCCGGCACATCCAGGCCAGGCCGAGGGACCCGGACTCCGCGCCACCCAGCCGCGTCGGCCGACGGCCCCGCAGCCCGGCCGGCTCAGCCCACGTACCGGCGGGCCGGGGAGTCGCGGCGGGCGTGTTCCAGGGCCGCGATCCGGCGTTCGAGCTCGGGCGGGACCGGATCGCGGCCGCGCAGCACCCACGGCAGCCCGGCGGCGGCCAGCGCGAAGGCGCGGACCGAGGCCCGGTCACGGGGCGCGACGGCCACGAGGCGTGCCGTGCGGCGCAGGGCCGGGAGCAGCGGGCGGCGCAGCCAGGTGAACCACAGTGTGTTGCGCAGGCCCAGGACCCGGCGCTCGGTGCTGTCCCGCACCGGCGACGCGGCGTGATGCACGGTCAGCTCCTCGGCGTAGGCGAGCCACCAGCCGTGCCGCAGCAGATCGGTGGCCAGCAACTCCTCCTCGCCGCCCAGCCACAGACCGGGGTGGAAGCCGCCCTCGGCGCGGAACGCGTCGGCGCGCATGACGGTGGCCGCCGCGAGGAACGAGCCGAGCGCGGGTCCGGGCAGCCAGTCAGGACCGGTCAGCGGCGACTCCCTGAGCTCGGCCACCACGGGGTCCTCCGTGCCGGACGGCTCCACCACGATCCGCGCCGTGACGGCGGCGAGCCCGGGCCGCCGGTCCAGCAGGTCCGCCGCCCGGCGCAGGCTGCCCGGCTCCCACCAGGTGTCGTCGTCGCAGAACGCCACGTAGGGCGTGCGCACCTGACGCATCGCCAGATTGCGGCCGACCGCGCCCAGATTCCGTCCGGGACACAGCAGCGTCACCTCGGGGAAGCCCCGGCGGACCGCCTCGGCCGTCCCGTCGCGGGAGCCGTTGTCGGTGACGACGACCCGCGGCCGCTCGGGCAGCTCGCGCAACCGCCCGAGGGTGCGCAGGAGTTCGGCCCTGCGGTTGTGGGTGATGACCACCACGGTCGTACGGCCGTCGGGGCGCGCCGGGGCGGGGCTCACGACCGCTCCCCCGTGGCCACCGCACCCGCGTCCAGCAGCCGAGCGGCCCGCTCCACGCGGTCCGGCAGCCGCCGGCGCCTGACCAGTGCGGCGGGCAGCCGCAGGAGTACGCCGCCCAGGGCCCGGCGTGCGCCGGCGTCCCCGGTGACAGCGTCGGCCGCCAGACGGGCGCCCGCCCGTGCGGCCAGCGGCAGGGGGCGGCGCAGCCACAGGGTGAGCACCTCGTTGCGGCGCATCAGCGGGCCCCGGCCCTCGCGCCCGGAGTGGTCGGGATCGTGGCGGGCGGTCAGGGAGGGCTCGTAGGCCACGCCCCACCCGGCGGCGGCGAGGTCGTAGGCGAGCAGGGTCTCCTCGCCGCCGAAGAAGAGCAGCTTGCTGAAACCGCCCGCGCCGAGGAACGCCTCCCGGCGCACCACACAGGCACAGGCCAGGAAACCGAGCACCGGGCGGCCCGGCAGATCGTCGTCGCCGGGCAGCGGGGACGCGGCGAGCACGGCGTTCATCGGGTCCTCGGCGGCGTCCGGCCCGACCAGGACGCGGGCCGCCAGCAGGCCCAGGCGCGGGTGCGCGTCCAGCAGGTCGGCGGCCTGCCGCAGCGCACCCGGCGACCACCAGGAGTCGTCGTCGCAGAAGGCGACGTAGGGCGTGGTGGCGTACCGGGCCGCGAGGTTGCGGCCCACGGCCCCGGTGTTGCGGCCGGGCCGGAGCACCAGGGGCGCGGCGGGGTGGTCCAGGGGCCGGTCGGCACCGGTGCCGTTGTCCACCACGATCACCGGGGGCCGCTCGGGCAGTGCGGCCAGGGCGTCGAGGGTGCGCAGCAGACCCGCCGGCCGGTCGCGGGTGATCACCGCGACCGTGACCCGGGGATCCGGGCGGGGCTCACAGGGCGCAGGGGGCACAGGGGTCGTCCTCCGCTCCGGCGTCCGGCCGCAGATGACGCAGGGCGGCGGCGACCACCTCGCCGGTCCCGATGCCCAGCAGCCGGGGGTCGGGTTCGGCGCCGTGCGGGTCGCCGGGCGGGCCGGGCTTCCACAGCACGGTGTGGCGGGGGGTCGGGGGCGGGCCCCACAGCAGCGGGGACACCGGGCCGAACAGCGTGACGGACGGGGTGCCGTGGGCCACCGCCAGATGGGCGGGACCGGTGTCGCCGCTGAGCACGAGGGCCGCCTCGGCGACCAGCGCGGAGAACTCGGCGAACGGCAGCCCGCCGGCGAGCACGTCCGCGCCGTCGAGGCCCGCCCGTGCGCAGACCTCGGCGACCAGGGCGTCCTCGCGCGGCCCGCCGGTCACCACGACCCGCTGTCCCGCTTCGCGCAGGGCCCGCGCCACGGCGGCGTACCGCTCGGCCGGCCAGCGGCGCGCGGCGGCCTCCGCGCCGGGGTGCAGCACGACCGCGCCGGGCGCCGGGGACGGCCGCGGCGGCGGGGGCAGGCGTACGTCACCGGGGTCGGCCGGGATGCCGTGCGCGCCCAGCAGACGGCACCAGCGCGCCCGCTCGTGCTCGTGCGGGTGCCAGGTGGGAGGGTGCTCGGGCAGGGGCCGGGAGCCCGCGTAGGCGATCAGGCGGCGGGGGGCGAGCGCGGCGAGCGCGTCCCGGCTCGCCGGGCCGTTGCCGTGCAGGTCGACGGCGATCTCCGGGGGCGGGTACGGCCAGTGCGTCAGCGCCGGCACGCCCCGGTTCGGCGCCTCGGCGGGCAGGACGCCGTCGACCGTGCCGGTGGCGGCCACGGCGTCCTCCAGGGCGGGCGGTACCGCCAGCACCATCTCGTGCCGGGGGAACGCCCGCCGCAGCGCCCGCAGCGCGGGCACGCCGGCCAGCAGGTCCCCGAGTCCGAGGGCACGCAGGACGAGGACGCGGGGGCGGTGGCTCGTGGGGCGGGTCATAGGCGGCTCCTGGGGGTCGGGTCGTGGAGGAGCGGGGGCGGCGGACGGTCAGGGAGGGGCCGAGGCGTGACGGACGGTCATGGGGTCACCGGCCGTGGGAGGAGAGTGCGGCGCGTTCCGCGATGCCGGTCGTGGAGCGGCCGTCCAGGTACGGCAGGAGGACCACCTGCCCGCCCCAGCCGGCGATCAGGCGGGCCTCCGGGAGCTCGGTGCGGGCGTAGTCGCCGCCCTTGGCCCAGATGTGGGGGCGGAGTTCGGCCAGCAGCCGCTCGGGGGTGTCCTCGTCGAAGACGGCGACCGCGTCGACGCACTCCAGCGCCCGCAGCACCCGCACCCGGTCGGCCAGCGGCACCAGCGGGCGGCCCTCGCCCTTGCGCCGGCGCACCGAGGCGTCGGAGTTGACGCACACCACCAGGCAGTCCCCGGCCCGCCGGGCGGCCTGAAGCAGCGCCACGTGCCCGGCGTGCAGCAGGTCGAAGCAGCCGCCGGCGGCGACGACCGTGCCGCCCGCCGCACGCACCCGGGCGGCGGTGAGCAGCGCGTCCCGCGTGGGCTCGCCCGCGGTGGCCGGGCGTGGGGCGGCGGGCGCGAGGGAGCGGACCCCGCCCTCGGCGACGTACCGCGTGGCGGCGTGCACGGCGATCCGCACGGCGTCCTCGGTCAGCTCGCCGTCGGCCAGCGCCCCAGCGGCGGCCGCCGCGAAGCGGTCCCCGGCGCCGCACGCGTCGCCCTCCGCCGTGACCGGGCAGGGCACCAGCAGCGGCGTCTCCCCGTACGACAGCAGGGCCCCGCGCCCGCCGAGGGTCACCGCGACGGACACGGCCCGCCAGGCCCGTACCAGCGCCGCCGCGTCCTGCGCGGCGGTGGGCAGCTCGCCGGGGCCGTCCTGCGCGGCGGTGGCTTCGGGGCGGGGCGGCCCGTCCGGCGCGGGCACGGGGTCGTGGGGGGCGGCGTCGGAGCGGGGCCGGGTGGTGTCCGGGTGGGGCGGCTCCTGCGGCGCCGGCGCTCCGCGTCCGCGCGGGCCGGCCGCGTCGGGCACGTCGTCCGGGGTCAGCACGGCGTCCTGCGCGGCCGGGGAGGTCCCGGTGTCCCGGCCCCGGGCGCGGGCCGCGAAGGTGTGGGCCTCGGCCGCCGACGGGGTGGCGAGGCGGACGCCGGGGACGGGCGGCAGCCCGCGCGGGTGGGGGTCCCAGACGACGGGGACCCGCGCCGCGGCCTCGCCGAGCGCGTCGCGCAGGACGTCGGCGGTGCCCCGGCCGTAGTCGGCGACCAGGACGGCGGCGGCACCGGCGATCGCCCGGCACGCCTCCTGGGTGCCGTCCGCGGCGCGGCCGTCGCCGTCGTCGAGGCGCAGCAGCGGCCGGCCCGCCGCGAGGACGCGCGTCTTGCTGCACAGTTCGCCGGTCAGGGGCAGCGGCAGCAGCCGCACCGCGTCGGGCAGCAGGCGGCGCAGCTCGGCGCTGGCCGGGTCCTCGCCGAGCGCGGTGATCAGGGTGACCTCGCGGCCGTCGGCCGCCGCCAGGCACGCGGCGAGGGCCGCGCCGCCCGGCCGGGTGGTCCGGCGGGCGCCGCTGACCACCGGCACGGGCGCGTCGGGCGCCAGCCGCTCGGCCCGGCCGGCCAGATCGTGGTCGATCAGCGCGTCGCCCACGACCAGCAGCGGCACGGGCCGGGCGGTACGTCCGCCGCCCCGGCGTGGGCGGCGGGCGGGGGCCTCGGACTCCGTTCCCTCACGACGCCGGCTCCCCGAGGCCCCCGGCTCCTCGGCCGCACGCGGGCGCTGCCCCGCGGGCCCGAACTCCTCTCCCCCTCCGCGGCCGTTGCCGTTCATGCCCTCTCCTTCCGGGCCCATGCGTCCCGCGTCAGCGGGGCCGTCCGCAGCCGCTCCCTGCGGGCCAGTTCCTCGTCGAAGTACTCGCAGAGCATGTGGACGGCGACGAGGTGGAGCTCCTGGACGGTCGCCGCGGTGGGCGCGTTCACGCAGGCGGACTCGTCGGCGACGCTCTGCAGGGGGTTGGGGGACGGGCCGGTGAGGGCCCAGACGGTCATGCCGATGCCGTGGGCGCGGGACGCGGCGGCGAGCAGGTTGGCGCTGGCGCCGCTGGTGGACAGCAGCATCAGCACATCGCCGGCGCGGCCGTGCGCGGTGACCTGGCGGGCGAAGATCTCGCGGACGCCGTAGTCGTTGGCGATGGCGGTCGTGGAGGAGGTGTCGGCGTGCAGCGAGAGCGCGGAGAACGCCGGCCGGTCCTCGCGGTAGCGGCCGACCAGTTCCGCCGTCAGATGCTGGGCCTGGGCGGCGCTGCCGCCGTTGCCGGCGACCAGGAGCCGGCCCCCGGCGCCGAGGCGCCCGGCGAGGTCGCTGCCCCAGCGCTGCACGAGCGGCGCGTACCGGCGGAACTCCGCCACGGCCCGGATCAGGTCGTCGCAGTGGGTGACGTCGGTGGCGAGGGTCATCGCAGGGCTCCCGAGAGCGAGGGGACGGAGGAGACGGCGGCGTACACGCGGGCGACGCCGTCGGCCACGCGGTCCCAGGTGTAGTGGGCGAGGACGCGCCGCCGGCCCTGGGCGCCGTAGCGGGCGCGCAGTTCGTGGTCGTCGAGCAGGGTGCGGATGTCGCCGGTGATGTCGTGCCCGGGGTCGGCGGGCACCAGGCGGCCGGTGATGCGGTCGGCGACCGTGTCGAGCTGGCCGCCGACGGCGGTGGCGACGACGGGGGTGCAGCAGGCCATGGCCTCCACGGGGACGATGCCGAACGGCTCGTAGCGCGGCAGCGAGAGCATGAGGTCGGCGCCGGAGATCAGGCCGGGCATCCGGTCGCGGCTCACCCCGCCGAGCAGCCGCACCCGGTCGGTGACGCCGCACTCCTCGGCGACGGACCACAGCCGCTCGGCCTCCGGTTCGGCGAAGAGCAGGGCGGGTTCGGGGCCGCCGGCGATGAGCAGTTCGGCGTCGGGCACCCCGGCGAGCGCGCGGATGGCCCGGTCGAAGCCCTTGCGGGGCACGAGCCGGCCGACCGCGAGGAGGCGGCGCCGCGGGCCGGGCGGGCGCCGCTCGCCGACGGGGCGGAACATCACCGGGTCCACCCCGCAGGGCACGATCGAGATGCGGTCCCGCGGCAGGCCCATGGCCTGGAGTTCGGACACCTCGTCGCGGCAGGTGGCGATGATCCCGGCGCACTCGCGGCCGATGGCCGTCTCGATGGCGATGCGTTCGCGCGGGCTGGTGTCGTCGGCGCCCTGGTGGCGGCGCTTGACGGTGCCCAGCGCGTGGTAGGTCTGCACGACCGGTACGCCGAGCGCGCGGGCGCCGGCCAGGGCGGCCATGCCGGACATCCAGAAGTGGGCGTGCACCACGTCGGGCGGCCGGTTCGCCCAGCACCGGGCCAGCCAGGAACCGAATTCGGGCATGTAGGGCAGGAGTTCGTCCTTGGGGACGGGGGCGGGGGGTCCGGCGGGGACATGGACGACCTTGACGCCGTCGGGGGTGGTCACCTGGTCCGGGAGCCGGGTCGAGTCCCGCCGGGTGTAGACGGTGACCTCGTGCCCGCGCCGGACGAGCTGGGCGGCGACCTGCGCCACGTACACGTTCTGGCCGCCCGCGTCGGGGCCGCCGAGCACGGCCAGGGGGCTCGCGTGCTCGGACACCATGGCGACACGGCCGGCCTGGGGGCAGGTGGGGCTCATCGCGTGACCTCCTTGATCAGGCGCTCCCAGTCGTCCAGGAAGCGCCGCTCTCCGTAGCGGGCCTGTGCCGCGGCCCGGGCGGCCTCCCCCGTCCGGCGTGCGTACGCCGGGTCGGCGAGGAAGGCGCGGACCGCGTCCTCCAGCACGTCGAACCGGTTGGACACGACTCCGGCCCCGGCGGGCACGGCCTCGCGGACCTCGGTGGTGTCGAGGGCCACGACGGGCATGCCGAGGAACATGGCCTCCAGCAGGGACAGTCCGAGGGAGGTCCAGCGCACGGGGTGCAGATAGAGGCGGCAGCGGGCCATCGCCGGGTGCAGTTCGCCCTGCGGCAGGTCCCGCGTCCGGCAGTGCTCAAGGCCGGGGCGGTCCGCCAGCGGCTCGGTGCGCATCCCGAACACGTCCAGCGGGGCGACGCGGGCGAACCGGGGCAGCAGATCGGTTCCGGTCGTACGGCCGCGGCGGACCGGGTCGTTGACGACGACCGCGGCCCGCGGGTCCTCGCCGGTCCACAGCGGGCCGGGGTCGATGATGCCGTGCTCCACCACCTCGGTGGGGGCGCGGCCGTTGTCCCACATCAGCCGGTTGAAGTGGGTGACGTGGACGACGGGGATGTCGTCGCGGTCGGCCAGCGGGTGGCGGGTGCCGACGGCCGTGCCGTCCGGGCAGTTGTGCTCCACGTACACGGCGGGCACGTCGACGCCGGGGCGGCGGCCGGTCCAGCGTTCGGCGAGGGCGAGTTCGTGGGGCCGCTGGAGCAGCATGAGGTCGATGTCGGCGTCGCGGAGCTCGTCCGGGCCGAGCTCCCGCACGGAGTCGGGCCAGCGCCAGGTCCTGGCCCGGCCCAGGCCGTCCGGCCCGCGGTCGGGGGTGACCGGGACGAGATAGGTGTACGGCCCTTGGACGAACGCGGTCAGCCATGAGCCGTGCACGTGCCACACCAGGACGTTCATGCGCTCTCCTCCAGGAGTTTGTGGACCGCGGCCACCACGTCCCGGCCGGTGACCTCCTCCAGGCAGGGGTGGCCGGGGACGGGACAGTGCAGGGCGCGGGTGTTCGCGCAGGGCGCGTTCTGGTCGCCGAGGACGATGCAGGGCACGCCGTAGGGGGCCCAGCGCTCGGCGGGGACGACCGGCGCGAACAGCGAGACGACCGGGGTGCCGACGGCGGCCGCGAGATGCGCGGGGCCGGTGTTGCCGCTGATCACGACGTCGGCGGTGCGCAGGATGCCGGCGAGGGTCCGCGGGTCGGTACGGCCGCCGAGGTCGACGGCGATGTCGCCGCTCACCCGGTGGGTCAGCGCGGTCTCCTCGGGGCCGCCGGTGACGACGACCCGGTGCCCGGCGTCGGCCAGCAGGTCGACGGCCTCGGCGCAGCGCTCGGGGCTCCAGGCGCGGGCGGGCGCGCTGGCGCCGGGGTGGAGGACGACGTAGGGGCCGTTCCCGGTCAGGGCGATGGTGTCCGGCGGGGGCAGCACGCGCAGTCGGCCGTCGTCGCCGGGCGGCGGCAAGAAGCCCATCGCGGCGGCGGTGTCCAGGGCGGCCTCGGCCTCGTGCCGGCCGGGCAGCCGCCGGTGCCGTACGTCGAGCAGCCGCCCGGGGTGGTCCACGCTGTCGGCGCCGATCCGTCCGATCCCGGCCAGCCGCAGCAGCAGGGCGGTGGGCAGGGGGCTCTGGTGGAAGGAGGTCAGGATCAGCGCGGTGTCGAAGGCGGCGTCCTCCAGCAGCCGCAGGAGCCGGGGGACGTCCGCCTCGGCGACGGACGGCGGGGTGAAGCCCTCCCAGGGCGCGGCCCACACGATCACCTCGTCGACGCCGGGCAGCATGCGCGCGGCGGGCTCGCCGAGCGGGCCGCAGAGCAGGGTGACGTGCGAGGACTGGGCGGCCACGGCCCGTACCGCGGGGCCGGCGAGCAGGACGTCGCCGAAGCTGTCGAGACGTACGACGAGGGTCCTCATGACGGCTCCCTCCGGGGGGTGAGCGCCGCGCGGACCGCCCCGAGCAGATCGGTGGCGGTGGCGGAGGCGGAGGCGATCTCCTCGGGGCGGGTCACGGCGTTGGGCACGAGGATGGCGTGGGCACCGGCCGCGTGGGCGGCGCGGAGGTCGGCCTCGATGTCGCCGATCACCACGCAGCGCTGCGGGGCCACCCGCAGCCGCCGGGCCGCCTCCAGGACCAGGCCCGGCGCGGGCTTGCGGCAGGGGCAGCCCTCGTCGGGGCGGTGCGGGCAGTACAGCCAGGCGTCCAGGCCGCCGAGCAGGGCGTCGGCGCGGGCGTTGACCCGCCGTACGGCCTGGTGGGTGAGCAGTCCGCGGCCGATGCCGGACTGGTTGCTGACGACGGCCGTCGCGATGCCCCGGTCCCGCAGCAGCTCCAGTGCCTCCCGCGCACCGGGGCGCAGCCGCACCCGGTCGGGGTCGCCGTTGTACGGCACGTCCTCGACGAGGGTGCCGTCGCGGTCGAACAGCACGGCGTCCACGGGGGCGGCCCGTCCCGCGGGCGCCGTCCCGGCGTCGACGGGAGCCCTGGCTTCTGCCGTACGAGCCGTCCCGGTGCCGACGGAGGACCCGGCTTCTGCCGTACGGGCCGTCCCAGTGCCGACGGAGAACCCGGCCTCTGCCGTACGGGCCGTCCCGGCGTCGCGGTCAGCGGCGGTCATGGCCCGGCCTCCCCCAGGCGGGCGGCCCGGCGGTGGCGCCAGGTGCCGGTGCACCAGTGCACGGTCGCCAGGGGCGGGATCAGCACACTGGTCGCGGCCATGGTCAGGACCTCGTCTGCGGTGCGGGGCCCGGCGCGATGCGGGCCAGGGCGAACTCGGCGGTGCCGGCCGCCCACAGCGCCCCCGCGGCGGCCGCGGTACGGCGGCGGCCGGCGACGGCGGCGAGGCACGCGGTGAGCGCGGCGCCGGTCACCGCCGCGTGCCGGGGGAGCCTGCCGCGCGGTGCCCGGGCGCGGGTCCACCAGTCGCGGCCGTGCAGCCGGTTCATCAGGGCGTCGTCGGCGTTGCCGCGCTGGGCGCGCACCGAGGCCCAGCGGTCGGCGGGGCGTACGGGGTGCAGGGTGGTGCGCCGGCCGCGGTGCAGGGTCCAGCCGGCCCGCTGGACCCGCAGCGCGAGGTCGGCGTCCTCGCGGAAGGCCCGGCCGAAGCGTTCGTCGAAACCGCCGACCGCCTCCAGCGCGGCGGTGCGGTACGCCATGTCGGCGGTCGCCCACGCGGCGTGCTCCAGCCCCGCCGTGCCGCGCTCGAAGTCGGTGGGCCTGCGGTCGGCGGGCAGCGGCACCCGCAGCCGCCCCTGGATCCCTCCGGTGCGCTCGGCCGCACAGCCCAGGTCGGCCGCGAGGCGCCGGGCCCAGTCGGGCAGCACCCGGACGTCGTCGTCCAGGAAGACGGTCCAGGGCGTCCGCACCAGCCGCAGCCCGGCGTTGCGGGCGGCGGCGGGCCCCCGGCCTCCGCTGCGCACCACACGGATCCGCCCGCGCAGCGCACCGGCGGCGTCCAGCGGCAGCGGCAGGACGGGGTCGGGCCGGTCGTCGACGAGGACGATCGCCTCGGGCGGGGGCCCGCCGACGGCGTCGGCCAGGGAGGTGGCGGAGCGCTGCGTCCCGACGGCGGGGCGCGCGGCACCGCCGGCCGTCTCGCGGGCGCGCCCGGCCCCACCGGCCGCCTCCGGGGCCTCGGCGGCGGCCCCGCAGGCGACGGCCAGGGCCCGCAGGCAGTCCCCGAGGCAGGGGCGGCCGATCGTCGGCACGACCACGGTGTAGGCGGGAGCGGCGGCCGTCATGCGAACACCGCCCCGCGCCGGATCGCGAACGGCCCGAGGGCCAGCAGGTCCACCGGGGCGGAGCCGAAGCACTCCAGGGCGTCCCGGGGATCGTCGACCATGGGCCGGCCCGCGGTGTTGAGACTGGTGTTGACGACGACGGGCAGCCCGGTGCGCCGCTCGAACGCGTCCAGCATCCGCGCCACGAGCGGCTCGGTCAGCCGGTCCACGGTCTGGATGCGGGCCGTGCCGTCGACATGGACGACGGCCGGGATCCGGTCCCGCCAGTCGGGGCCGACGTCGTGCACGAAGAGCATGTACGGGCTGGGCAGCGGCCCGTCGAACAGCTCGGCGGCGCGTTCGGCCAGCACCATGGGCGCGACCGGCCGGAACTCCTCGCGGCCCTTGACGGCGTTGAGCCGCTCCAGGTTCGCCGCGCGTCCGGGGTGGGCCAGCAGGGAGCGGTGGCCGAGGGCGCGGGGCCCGTACTCGCTGCGCCCCTGGAACCAGGCCACGATGCCGTCCCGGTCCAGCTCGGCGGCGACCGTGTCGGCGATGTCGGCGGGCTCCTCGTAGGGCACCCTGGCCCGCTCCAGCCAGCCGCGCAGTTCGGCGTCGGTCCAGTCGCGGCCGAGGGCGGCGGTCGGCATGGGCTCGGTGCGCGGCTCGGTCTGCCCGGCCACGTGCAGGGCGGCGCCGAGGGCGGTGCCGGCGTCTCCGGCGGCGGGCTGCACCCAGATGCGGCGGAAGGGGCTCTCCCGGTGCAGCCGGGTGTTGGCGACGCAGTTGAGCGCGACGCCGCCGGCCAGCGTCAGGACCTCGTCGCCGGTACGGCCGTACAGCCAGTGCGCCAGTTCCAGCAGGACGTCCTCCAGGCAGAGCTGGGCGCTGGCGGCGAGGTCGGCGTGGTCCTGGGTCCAGGGCTCGCCCTCGGTGCGGGGCGGCACGAGGGACGCCCAGGGCACGGGCCGGGCGGTGAAGCCGCCGTCGCCGTCGGCGTGGACGTAGGGCCGCAGCTGGTCGGCGAGGCGCGGTTTGCCGTAGGAGGCGAGGGCCATGACCTTGAACTCGTCGCTGCTGCGCAGGAAGCCCAGGTGCTGGGTGAGGTCCTCGTAGAACAGGCCCAGGGAGTCGGGCAGGGTCTGGGTGGCCAGGACGTCGAGGCGGGGTCCGGTGTAGCGGCCGGCGAGGTGGGAGCAGCTCTCGCCGCGGCCGTCGAGCACCAGGACGGAGGAGTCGGGGTGCGGGGAGGCCGGTCCGGCGGAGGCGGCGTGGGCCACGTGGTGGGGGACGAAGCGCACCCTGTCCGCATCGAGGCCGGGCAGGGCCTCGGCGAGGAACTCCGGGGCGCGGCGCGCGTACTCCTGGCGCAGGTGGTCCCAGGGGTCGTGCAGGCCCATGGCCTCGGCGGGGCGGGCCAGGGAGGGGTCGTAGGAGTAGGCGACCGCGTCCAGGTCGGCGGGGGTGAGGCCGGCCCGGTCCAGGCACCAGCGGGCGGAGCGTTCGGGCAGTTCCCAGGCGGAGAAGGGGACGGGCCGTTTGCCGTGCTTACGGCGGGTGAAGCGTTCTTCCTCGGCGGCCGCGACGACCGTGCCGTCGACGACGAGGGCCGCGGCGGGGTCGTGGAAGAGGGCGTTGATTCCCAGCACGCGCATGCGGGTCTCCAAAGGCGCTCAGGGCTGCGGGGCGGGCTCGCGGGCGGGCTGCGCGGCCGCGAAGTAGGCGATGGTCTGCTTGATGCCCTCCTCCCAGGGCACGCGGGGCGTCCAGCCCAGCAGCTCGCGGGCCAGGGAGGTGTCGGGGCGGCGGCGCTGGGGGTCGTCGACGGGCCGGTCCACGAAGGTGATGGTGGAGGAGGACCCGGTCAGCTCCACGACCCGGCGGGCGATGTCGCGGACGGCGACCTCGTCGGTGCCGCCGATGTTCACCGGCCGTACCGAACGGCTGGCGGCGACCAGCAGGATGCCGTCGACCGTGTCGTCGACGTAGCACAGGGAGCGGGTCTGGGTGCCGTCGCCGGCGACGGTCAGGGGCTGCCCGGCCAGGGCCTGGCAGACGAAGGTGGGCACGGCCCGGCCGTCGTGGGCGCGCATCCGCGGGCCGTAGGTGTTGAAGAGCCGGACGATGCCCGCGTCGGTCCCGAGGGTGCCGGCGTGGGCGGTGACCAGGGCCTCGGCGAACCGTTTGGTCTCGTCGTAGACGCTGCGCGGTCCGACCGGGTTGACGTTGCCCCAGTAGTCCTCGCGCTGCGGGTGGACCAGCGGGTCGCCGTACACCTCGGAGGTGGAGGCCAGCAGGAAGCGGGCCCCGTCGCGCTCGGCGACGGCGAGCATGCCGCGGGTGCCCAGGCTGCCGGTGTCGAGGGTCTCCAGGGGCAGCCGCAGATAGTCCGCCGGGGAGGCGGGGCAGGCGAAGTGCAGCACCAGGTCGTAGGGGCCGGCCAGGCGCTCGGGGGCGTCGGGGGCGCAGACGTCGATGTCGATGAACCGGAAGCCGGGCCGGCCGAGCAGATGGCTGATGTTGCGGGTCGTTCCCGACACGAGGTTGTCGGCGCAGTCGACTTCGGCACCCGAAGCCAACAGGTGCTCGCACAGATGGCTGCCGAGGAAGCCGGCGCCGCCGGTCACCAGGGCACGGCGCCAGGGGGCACGGGTCGAAGGGTTCATGCGTCGTCCTTGTGAGCGGTGCGGAGTCCGTGTGCCGCTTGAAGGCACGGGCCCGTCTCGCGGGCAACGAGCGACATCTCTTGAGGTGGCCGCCCTGCCCGGCAGGGCGCGCACCGCCACGGGTTACCCCACGAGTTGGTTTCACACGTTGATTCCTGGTTTGTGACCGATGGAAGTCGACTCATGAGGCGTCCTGTGAAACACGCAGGCCGGCGGGGGTGATGCCTCTGCGAGAATGGCTGGCCGCCGGGGCATCGCCCGGTGCCCCCGCCCGTGTACGAGGAGAGATCGCCCGGTGACCCGACAGCGCAAGGCCCCGTCCGCGGGCCCGGCCCTCATCGCCGGCCCGGACCTGGAGGAACTGCGGTCGGACTGCGGCTCCTGCTTCGGCCTGTGCTGTGTGGCCCTGCCCTTCGCGCGCTCCGCGGACTTCGCGGTCGACAAGCCGGCCGGTGAGCCCTGCGCCAACCTGGACGCGGACTTCCGCTGCGGGATCCACGACCGGCTGCGCGACTCGGGCTACCGGGGCTGCACCGTCTTCGACTGCTTCGGGGCCGGGCAGAAGGTCTCCAGGGTCACCTACGGCGGCACCGACTGGCGCCGGGCGCCCGGCACGGCCCGGCAGATGTTCGAGGTGTTCCCGGTGATGCGGCAGCTGCACGAGCTGCTGTGGTACGTCGCCGAGGGCCTCGCCCTGGACGTGGCCCGCCCCGTGCACAAGCGGCTACGGCGTGAGTACTCCCGCCTGCGCTCCCTCACCCGCGGTGCCGCCGCCGACCTCCTGGCCCTGGACGTGAACGCCCTGCGCGGCGAGGTCAACGTCCTCCTGCTCCAGGTCGGCGACCTGGTCCGCGCCCAGGTGCCCGGCCGCACCCGCAATCACCGGGGCGCCGACCTCATGGGCGCCCGCCTCGCCGGCGCCGACCTGAGGGGCGCGAGCCTGCGCGGCGCCCTCCTGATCGCCGCCGACCTCACGGGTGCCGATCTGCGCATGACCGACCTGATCGGCGCCGACCTGCGCAACGCCGACCTCAGCGGCGCCGATCTGACCGACAGCGTCTTTCTGACCCAGGCCCAGGTGAACGCGGCGCGGGGAGATGCGACGACGAGGCTGCCGAGGACACTGGACCGGCCGGCGCATTGGTGATGCCGGCGAGGTGACGCCCTCGGGGGCACGGGGAGCCGCGCGATCAGCCACCACGCCGCCCCCGCCGGGCGCCGGAACCGGGCACCTCGGACCTCAGACGGCCACCCCCTGCTGCTCCTCGAACTGCGTCCGGTACAACTCGGCGTAGCGGCCCTCCGCCGCCAGCAGCTCCTCGTGCGTCCCCCGCTCCACCACACGCCCGCCCTCCAGCACCAGGATCAGGTCGGCGGACCGCACCGTGGACAGCCGGTGCGCGATGACCAGCGCCGTCCGCCCTGACAGCGCCTCGGCGAGAGCCTCCTGCACCGCCGCCTCGGAGGTGTTGTCTAGATGCGCCGTGGCCTCGTCGAGCACCACGACCCGCTGCCGGGCCAGCAGCAGCCGTGCGATGGTCATCCGCTGCCGCTCACCGCCGGACAGCCGGTAGCCCCGCTCCCCCACCACCGTGTCCAGCCCGTCCGGCAGGGACCGCACCAGCTCCTCCAGCCGAGCCCGCCGCAGCGCGTCCCACAGCTCCTCGTCCCCCGCGTCGGGCCTGGCCAGCAGCAGATTCGCGCGCACGGTGTCGTGGAAGAGATGCCCGTCCTGCGTGACCATGCCGACAGCCGAGCGCAGCGACCGCGCGCTCACCTCCCGCACGTCGACGCCCCCGATCCGCACCGCGCCCTCGTCCACGTCGTACAGCCGGGGCAGCAGCTGCGCGATCGTCGACTTGCCCGCCCCCGAGGAGCCGACCAGTGCCACGGTCCGCCCCGGCTCGGCCCGGAAGGACACCCCGTGCAGCACCTCCGCGCCACCGCGGGTGTCCAGGGCCGCGACCTCCTCCAGCGAGGCGAGGGAGACCTTGTCGGCCGACGGATATCCGAAGCGGACGTCCTCGAACTCCACCGCCACCGGCGCCTCGGGCACCTCCCGCGCGTCCGGCCGCTCCTCGATCAGCGGCACGAGATCCAGCACCTCGAACACGCGCTCGAAGCTGACCAGTGCGCTCATCACCTCGACCCGCGCCCCGGCCAGCGCCGTGAGCGGCGCGTACAGCCGGGTCAGCAGCAGCGCGAGCGCGACGACGGCACCGGGCTCCAGACTGCCGCGCAGCGCGAACCAGCCGCCGAGTCCGTAGACGAGGGCGAGCGCGAGGGCGGAGACGAGGGTCAGCGCGGTCATGAACACCGACTGGGCGGTGGCCGTGCGCACCCCGATCTCGGCGACCCGCCCGGCCCGCGAGGCGAACTCGGCGGACTCCTCCTCCGGCCGCCCGAACAGCTTGACCAGGGTGGCGCCGGGCGCCGAGAACCGCTCGGTCATCCGGGTGCTCATCGCCGCGTTGAGCGCCGCTGCCTCACGCTGCATCCGGGCCATCCGGGCGCCCATGCGCCGCGCGGGCACCACGAACACCGGCAGCAGCACCAGCGCGAGCAGGGTGATCTGCCAGGACAGGGTGAGCATGACGGCGAGCGTGAGCAGCAGCGTGACCACGTTGCTCACCACACCGGACAGCGTGTTGCTGAACGCCCGCTGCGCGCCGATGACGTCGTTGTTGAGTCTGCTGACCAGCGCCCCCGTGCGGGTGCGGGTGAAGAAGGCCACCGGCATGCGCTGGACGTGGTCGAAGACGGCGGTCCGCAGATCGAGGATCAGCCCCTCGCCGAGCCGGGCCGACAGCCGGCGCCCGAGGATGCCGAGCGCGGCCTCGACCAGGGCGATGAGCGCGATCAGCAGGGCGAGGCGTACGACGGTGCCCTCCTCGCCACCGGTCACGATCGCGTCCACCACCCTTCCGGCGAGCACGGGCGTGGCGACGGCGAGCAGCGCGGTGGCGATCCCGAGCAGCACGAACAGCGCGATACGACGGCGATGGGGGCGGGCGAACGCGGCGATCCGGCGCAGGGTGGCGACGGCGAAGGGCCGGCTGTCCTGCTGGGCGTTCATGACGCTGTACAGCTGCGTCCAGGCGGTGGTCTCCATGTTCATGGCGACGACCGTAGGACCTGAAGCAAACATGAGGTCAAGGATTTTCGAGGCCGACACCGGGGTCGGCGCCGGTCACCACCGCCACGGCGTCGGCCGGGAGCCCACCGTGCCCCACTCCGCGGGAGCGCACCGTGCCCCACTCCGCAGGAGCGCACCGTGACACACTCCTTCGTCGTCGCTCCCGCGTCGAGTCGAAGGGGATTCCACCATGCCGGTCCGCGTCGAACGACACGGTCACGTCACCACCGTCGTCCTCTCCCGCCCCGAGGTCCGCAACGCGGTCGACGGGCCGACCGCCGCCGAACTGGCGGACGCCTTCCGCGCGTTCGAGGCGGACCCGCGGGCGCGGGTGGCGGTCCTGTGGGGCGAGGGCGGCACGTTCTGCGCGGGCGCCGACCTCAAGGCGCTCGGCGGCGAGCGCTCCAACCGGGTCGAGCGGGACGGTGACGGGCCGATGGGGCCGACCCGGATGCGGCTGTCGAAGCCGGTGATCGCCGCCGTCGCGGGGCACGCGGTGGCGGGCGGTCTGGAACTGGCCCTGTGGTGCGATCTGCGGGTCGCCGAGGAGGACGCCGTCTTCGGGGTGTTCTGCCGCCGCTGGGGCGTCCCGCTGATCGACGGCGGCACGGTACGCCTGCCCCGGCTCATCGGCACGAGCCGGGCGATGGACCTGATCCTCACCGGCCGCCCGGTCCCGGCCGCCGAGGCGCACGCCATCGGCCTCGCCAACCGTGTCGTCCCGACCGGCACGGCCCGTACCGCGGCCGAGGCGCTGGCCGCCGAGATCGCCGCTTTCCCCCAGGGCTGCCTGCGCTCGGACCGGGCGTCCGTCCTGGACCAGGAGGGCCTGGGCGAGGAGGAGGCGCTGCGGGTGGAACTCGCCCATGGCACAGGGGTGTTGGCGCAGAGCCTGGAGGGCGCCGCGCGGTTCGCGGCGGGGGCGGGGCGGCACGGTTCGTTCGACGCGGGGTGAGGACGCGCGCCGGCCGTCAGCGGGTGAGTGCGGTGAGGATCGCGTCCGCCGCCCGTTCGCCGTCCCGCGCCGCCTCCCGCGCGCTCCGGCCGGGGCGGCTGAGGCCGCCCGCGGCGAACACGCCGGGGCGTGAGGTGCGTACGGAGCCGTCCCCCGCGGGGTCGAGGGTCAGGCCGCCGCGCCGGGCCAGTTCGTGCTCGGGCACGAAGTCGCCGGTGAAGACGACGGTGTCGCAGGCCAGCACCGCCGTACGGCCGTCCCGGTGCCGTACGCGGACGCCGGACAGGCGGCCGTGGCCGAGGAGTTCGGCGACGGTGGTGCCGGTGAGCAGCGGAACCCCGCGCAGCAGACGGGCGGTGGCGGTCCGCACGGGCGCCGCCCCGGCGCGGTCCCGTTCGGTGACCATGGCGACGGCCTCGGCGCCCGCGGCGCGTACGGTGCCGACGGCGGCGTAGGAGACGTCCTCGGCGCCGACGACGACGGCCCGGCTGCCGATCCGCTGCCCGAACAGATGGACGGCCTGCTGGAGTTCGCCCGTGGTGTAGACGCCGGCCGGGCGGGTGCCCGGCACCAGGCGGGCGGCGCGGGGGCGTTCGCGGCAGCCCGTGGCCAGGAGGACGGCCCGCGCGGCGACGGTCTCCGGCCCGTCGGCGCTCACCGTGTCCAGGGCGAGCGGCCCGGCCCAGTCCAGGACGGTGACGCCGGTGCTGACGACCGCGCCCGCGCGCCGGGCGCCCGCCAGCAGCTGCCGGGCGTAGGCGGGTCCGGTCGCCGGGCGGAGCCAGGTGCCGAAGCCGCCGTGCGCGCAGTACCGGGGCACTCCCCCGGCCCGCGTCTGACGCTCCAGGACCTCCACCCGGCCCGCTCCGGCGGCGGCCAGCCGCGCGGCGGCCGCGAGCCCGGCGGGACCGGCGCCGACGATCAGGACGTCCGCCTCACGCGTCATGCCCGGCCCCTTCCAGCAGCGCCCGCAGGGCCGCGCCGCAGTGGAAGCCCTGGCAGCGGCCGGCCCTCGCCCGGGTGCGGCGGCGCAGTCCGTCCAGGGTGCGCGGCGGGATCGTACTGGCGAGGGCGTCCCGGATCTCACCGCGGGAGACCTGCTCGCAGGGGCAGACGAGGGTGCCGTACTCCGGGTCGGCGGCGACCAGTTCGGGCTGCCGGCAGGGGCGCGGGACGGCGGCGCCGAGATGGGGCATGGTCACCGGCGCCAGCTTCCTCGGCCGGCCCGTGTCGAGGCCGGAGGCGGCCAGCAGGCCGACGACGTGGTCGGCGAGGGCGAGGGAGGCGGTCAGGCCGGTGGAGCGGATGCCGCCGACGACGACGTACGTCTGCTCGGGGTGGGCGCGGATGCGGTAGTCGTCGTGCTCGGTGGCGGCGCGCAGCCCGGCGTAGACGGCGGTGACCTCCTCCTGAAGCAGCCGGGGCAGGATGCGGCGGCCCTTCTCCCGCAGCGCGGTGATGCCTTCGGCGGTGGACTCGGTGGCCCGCTTGTCGTCCAGGTCCTCCGCGGTGGGGCCCAGCAGGACGTTGCCGTGCACGGTGGGCGCGACCAGGACGCCCTTGCCGAGTGCGGTGGGCACGGGCAGCAGGATGTGCCGGACGAGGCCGCGGGCGAGCGAGTCGAAGACGATCAGCTGGCCGCGGCGCGGGGTCACCGTGAAGTCGTCGTGGCCGAGCCGCCGGTCGAGGGTGTCGGCGTGCAGCCCGGCCGCGTTCACCAGCCAGCGGGCGCGCAGGGGCCCGCGGGCGGTGGTGAGGGTGTGGACGGCGTCCCGCCGGCTCGCGTCCGTGACCGGCGCCTCGAGGTGCAGGTCGACTCCGTGCCGCACGGCCTGGGTGGCGTAGGCCAGGGTCGTGGTCCACGGGCAGACGATGCTCTCGCCGGGGACGTGGAGGGCGCCCAGCGCGCCGGGGCCCAGGTGGGGTTCGCGCCGGTACAGCTCGTCCGGGCCGAGCGGCCGTGCGGCGTCGTAGCCGTTGCGGACGGCCTTGTCGGCGAGGCGGGGCAGGGCGGCGAGCTGCTCCCGGTCCCAGGCGACGAGGAGGGCGCCGACGGGTTCGACGGGGATGTCGGACTCCGCGGCGTAGGCGGCGAGCAGCCGGGCGCCCTCACGGACGAGCCGCGCCTCCAGGGAGCCGGGTGTGGCGTCGAAACCGGTGTGCAGGATCGCGGTGTTGGCCTTCGACGTCCCCTCCCCCACGTCCTCGCGGGCCTCCACCAGCGCCACCCGCAGGCGCGCGTGCCGCGCGAGCGCGCGGGCGATCGCGCACCCGACGACTCCGGCACCGACGACCGCGACGTCGTACAGCTGCCGCGGCAGCGGTCCGCTCCTGGTGACGGTCATCGGCGGCCCACGGCGGACGGGGGTGTCATGGGCGCGCGCCCCTCTCCAGTACGGCGGCCACCGCGTCCCGGAACACGCCGAGCCGTTCCTGCGCCTCCTCCGCCGTGATGCGGGGTTCGTACACCGCGGACGGGCGCCACTCGGGCAGCGCCTCGGCCAGGGTGAGCCCCGGTTCGGCGCCGAGGCGGGCGAGGACGCCGGCGCCGAGGGCGGTCGCGTCGGGCAGGGCGGACACCTCGACGGGGCGTTGCAGCAGGTCGGCCTGGGTCTGCATGAGCAGGGCGGAGCGGGTGAGGCCGCCGTCGACGCGGAGGTGGGTGAGCGGGCTGCCGAGATCGGCGGCGGCCGCGTCGGCGAGCTCCACGACCTGCGCCGCCAGGCCCTCGCACAGGGCGCGGACCAGGTGGCCGGGGCCGCTGTCCAGGCCGAGGCCGGTGAGCGCGCCGCGGACATCGCCGCGCCACCACGGGGCGGCGAGCCCGGACAGTGCCGGTACGAAGGTGACGCCGCCGGCGTCGGGGACCGCGCCGCCCACCCGGTCGAGGTCGGCGGCGCCCTGGATGACGCCGAGGTCGGTGAGCCAGCGGACGGCGGAGGCGGCGGTGTAGACCTGGCCGTCGAGGCAGTAGCCGGTGCGTCCGCCGAGCCGCCAGGCGACGCAGGCGACCAGGCCCGAGTCACCGCGCCGGGGTGTGCCGCCGGTGTGCGCGAGCAGGAACGCGCCGGTGCCGTAGGTGCATTTGGCCCCGCCCGGCCCGGTCAGGTGCTGGGCCAGCAGGGCGGCCTGCTGGTCGACGACGAGGCCGGTGAGCGGGATCTCGGGGCCGAAGGCACGGGTCGTACCGACGACGTGGGCGGCGTCGACGACGTCCGGCAGGCGCTCGTCGGACAGGCCGTACAGGTCGAGGGCGCGCGGGGACCACGTCACCCGTTCCAGGTCGAGGAGCTGGGTGCGGCCGGCGGTGGCGGCGTCGGTGGCGAAGGCGCCGGTGAGGCGGTGCACCAGCCAGGCGTCGGAGGTGGTGACCACGCCCTCGGTGGTGAGGTGACGGCGGATCCAGGCCATCTTGGGCGCGGCGAAATAGGGGTCCACCGGCAGCCCGGTCAGCTGCCGCAACTCCTCGTCGTGCGGGGCCAGTCCGGCACACAGCGGCTCGGCCCGCCGGTCCTGCCAGACGAGGGCGTCGGTGAGCGGGCGGCCGGTGGCCGGGTCCCAGGCGAGCACGGTCTCGCCCTGGTTGGCCAGGCCCATCGCCGCGACCGGTTCGCCCGCCGCGGCGAGCGCCTGCCGGCCGGCGTCGAGCACCGAGCCGTACAGCTCACCGGGGTCCGCCTCCACGCGGCCGCCGGGGAGGTGGCGGGGGCGCACCGGCGCGAACCCGGCGCCGATCACGCCGCGCTCGGGGCAGATCACCAGCGCCTTGGTGCCGGAGGTGCCCTGGTCGACGGCGAGCACGGCCGCGGTCATCGGACCGGTCCCCGGACGGTCTCGGCGGTGTGCACGGGCCCCGCGCTCATCGGTCCCCTCCCCCAGTGATCACGGCTCGCCAGCCTGCCCGCGCCGCCCGCGGGCCGTCAAGGGCGGCCGGACGCCGACCACGTGCGCGAACTGGTGTTCCGGATACGGCAGGATGAGCGCTCGCGCCGGTGTGCGACCCGTCTCCGGCCGGCGCACGAGCACATCCCGAAACCGAGCAGGTGACAACGTGACGACACTTCACATCCGGCCGCCGGCGGCCCCCTCCGCCGCCGCACACCGTCCGCGCGGGGGTGCCCGGTGGTGACCCGCTCGCTGACCGTGCACGACTGCATGCTCGCCGGTATCGCGCTCGCCGCGGGCCTGCTGGCGGCGTTCGCGCTGCGCATCCTGCTGCGCTGGCTGGGCAAGCAGGCCGACCGCACCCGCTGGGGCGGCGACGACGTGCTCGTGGACGGGCTGCGCACGGTGCTGCCGTGGGCCGCGGTCCTGGGCGGGGCCGCCGCGGCGGGAGCGGTGCTGCCGCTGACCCGGACCGCGCAGCGGCATGTGAACCAGTCCCTGACCGTGCTGCTGATCGTCGCGGCGACGGTCGCCGCGGCCCGGGTGGTCGCCGGGCTGGTGCGCACGGTGACCGAGTCCCGCTCCGGGGTCGCCGGTTCGGCCACCATCTTCGTGAACATCACCCGCGTCGTGGTCCTGGCGATCGGCTTCCTGGTGGTGCTCCAGACGCTGGGCATCTCCATCGCCCCGATGCTCACCGCCCTCGGCGTGGGCGGTCTGGCCGTGGCGCTCGCCCTCCAGGACACCCTCGCCAACCTCTTCGCGGGCATCCACATCCTCGCCTCCAAGACCGTGCAGCCGGGCGACTACATCAAGCTCAGCAGCGGCGAGGAGGGCTATGTCACGGACGTCAACTGGCGCCAGACCACGATCCGTTCGCTGTCCAACAACCTCATCATCATCCCCAACGGACGCCTGGCCGGCGCCAACATGACCAACTACAACCGCCCCGAGCAGGAGCTGACGATCCTGCTCCAGGCGGGCGTCGCCTACGACAGCGACCTGGAGCACGTGGAGAGGGTGACCGTCGAGGTCGTCGACGAGGTGATGCGCGAGATCACCGGGGCGCTGCCGGAGCACGAGGCGGCCGTGCGGTTCCACACCTTCGGCGACTCCCGGATCAACTTCACGATCATCCTCGGTGTCGGCGAGTTCAGCGACCAGTACCGGATCAAGCACGAGTTCATCAAGCGGCTGCACCGGCGCTTCCGTGAGGAGGGCATCCGCATCCCGGCGCCCACCCGCACGGTGTCGCTGGAGCAGGGTGCGGTGGTCATCCCGCAGCAGCGCACGGTGGCGGCCGAGCCGGGCGACCTGAGCGCCGCCCGGCTCGACTGACGGCTCGCTCAGAGAGTCGCCGAGTTGTCGTGCGGGTGCCCGCCCCGACGGTGGTGCGGGGCGGTGAGGGCCGGGTTCACCGGGGTGACCGTCCAGTCCGGGTGGCCGGGCATCCGCGGGGTCTTCGTGCCGTACAGCCACTCGGTGAGGAAGCCGGACAGGTCCTCGCCGGAGACCTCCGAGGCGACGGCGATGTAGTCCGCGGTGGACGCCGTGGAGTTGCGGTGGCGGGCGAGGAAGGCGCGCTCGATCGCGTCGAACGCGCTCTGTCCGACCCGCTGCCGCAGCGCGTAGAGCACGAGGACGCCGCCCAGGTAGCGCTGGGAGTCGAAGAGGTTGGCCTCGTCGGGGGCGGCCACCGGGCCGGACGTCCGGCGCCACTGGTCGCCGAGCGCGTAGGTGTGCTTCATCCGCGCCTCCAGCGAGGTCATGCCGAGCGAGTCGGGCCAGCCGCGCTCGTAGCGGTAGAGCAGCCCGTAGTAGTCGGCGTGGCCCTCGTTCAGCCAGAGGTCGGCCCAGGTGGCGGGGCTGACACTGTTGCCGAAGTAGGAGTGCACCACCTCGTGCATCATGTGCGAGCCGATCTTCTTCTCCTCCTGGAGGAGGTAGTTCGGCTTGTACAGGGTGAGCGTCTGGGTCTCCAGACCGGTGAAGTCGAACGCCTTCGGGTCGTCGGTGTTGCAGGGCAGCAGTCCGTACGTCTCGAAGGGGAAGGCGCCCAGGCGCGCCTCGATCCACTCGACGATGCCCGGTGTCAGCGCGAGCGCGGGTTCCAGCGCGGCGGCGCGCGCGGTGGGCACGATGTCGCGCAGCGGCAGTCCGTGCGGGCCGGTGCGCTCCTTGACCTCGTAGGCGCCGACGGTGATCTGCACCACCTCGGTGGCGATGAGGTGGCGGGAGCGGTAGCAGTAGGCGGTGCGGCCGTCGGCGAGGGTCTCGGTGCCGGTGAGGGTGCCGCTGGCGACGCCGCGCAGACCGGCCGGGACGGTGAGGCGGAAGGTGAAGTCCGCCTTGTCCGCCGGGTGGTCGTTGCAGGGGAAGACGGTGTGCGCCGACTTCGGCTGCGGGCACAGCGCGAAGCCGTCCGGGGTGGGCACCCAGGCGGTGTGCGGGAGGGTGCGCCGCGGGTCGGCCGTGTAGGCGACGGTGATCCGGGCGCCGGCCTTCGCGGGCAGCGGCTTGGCGGGGGTGATCCGCAGCTTCTCGCCCTCCTGGGCGTGCGCGGCCGGACGGCCGTTCACCCGGACGGCGTGGATGTCGAGGCCCAGGGCGTCCAGGGAGAGGCGGCTGAGGGCCTGGGTGGTGGTGATTCGGAGGGTCGCCGTGCCGGTGACGGTCCGGGCGGTGGCGTCCCAGGCCAGGTCGAGGTGGTAGGCGGCGACGCGGTAGCCGTCGTTGCCGAGGCCGGGGTAGACGGGGTCGCCCAGGGTCTCGGGGCCCGGGGACGGCTTGTGGGCGGTGCCGCGGTGTTCCCCCGTGGCGGCGTGGGCCGGCAGGCCGGCGGTCAGGGCCGCCGCCGTGCCGATGAGGGCGGCCGGGGCGGTCACTCTGCTGCGATATCTCATGGTCCGCTTTCGTTCGGGCGGCCGGCTGGTCAGGTCCGGCCGTCGTCGACGATCTGACGATCACCCCCCATGACCGCCAGATCACCCTGTCCGGTTCCGCCGCGGCGCGCACGATCTGTGGCCGCATCCGGCCGGACCCCTGTCGAGACGGGGGCGATCACGAGATATCTTGATGTCGAGCAATGTTGCAGACGTGGAGCGGAGCACCCGGTGACTGACTCGACCATCATCTATACGCACACTGACGAGGCCCCGGCCCTGGCGACGTATTCCTTCCTGCCGGTGGTCCAGGCGTACGCCTCGCAGGCGGGTGTCTCTGTGGAGACCCGGGACATCTCGCTGGCCGGGCGCATCATCGCGGTGTTCCCGGAGTACCTGAGCGAGGACCAGCGCATCCCCGACGCGCTGAGCGAGCTGGGCGAGCTGGCCAAGACGCCCGCGGCCAACATCATCAAGCTGCCGAACATCTCGGCGTCCATCCCGCAGCTCAAGGCCGCGATCGCCGAGCTCCAGGGCCAGGGCTACGCGCTGCCGAACTACCCGGACGACCCGAAGACCGACGAGGAGCGGGAGATCAAGGCCCGCTACGACAAGGTCAAGGGCTCCGCGGTGAACCCGGTCCTGCGCGAGGGCAACTCCGACCGCCGCGCCCCCGCCTCGGTGAAGAACTACGCCAAGACCCACCCGCACCGCATGGGCGCCTGGACCCCCGAGTCCAAGACGAACGTGGCGACCATGGGCGAGAACGACTTCCGCTCCACCGAGAAGTCGGTCGTCGTCGCCGAGGACGGCACGCTGAAGATCGAGCTGGTCGCCGAGGACGGCACCACCACCGTGCTGCGCGAGTCCGTCCCGGTGCTCGCCGGTGAGGTCGTCGACGCCTCCGTGATGCGCGTCGCCGAGCTGCGCAAGTTCCTCGCCGCGCAGGTCGCCCGCGCCAAGGCGGAGGGCGTGCTGTTCTCCGTGCACCTGAAGGCCACGATGATGAAGGTCTCCGACCCGATCATCTTCGGCCATGTCGTGCGCGCCTTCTTCCCGAAGACGTTCGAGCAGTACGGCGAGACGCTGGCCGCCGCCGGTCTGTCCCCGAACGACGGTCTGGGCGGCATCTACAAGGGCCTGGAGGCCCTGCCGAACGGCGCGGAGATCAAGGCGTCCTTCGACGCCGAGCTCGCCGAGGGCCCGGCCCTGGCGATGGTCGACTCCGACAAGGGCATCACCAACCTGCACGTGCCCTCCGACGTCATCGTCGACGCCTCGATGCCGGCCATGATCCGCACCTCCGGCCACATGTGGGGCCCGGACGGCCAGGAGGCCGACACCCTCGCGGTGCTGCCGGACTCCTCCTACGCCGGTGTCTACCAGGCCGTCATCGACGACTGCCGCGCCAACGGCGCCTACGACCCGTCGACCATGGGCTCGGTCCCGAACGTCGGCCTGATGGCGCAGAAGGCCGAGGAGTACGGCTCCCACGACAAGACCTTCGAGATCGCGACCGCGGGCACCGTCCGCCTGGTCGACCAGGCCGACAACGTCCTGATCGAGCAGCCGGTCGCCGAGGGCGACATCTTCCGCGCCTGCCAGACCAAGGACGCCCCGATCCGCGACTGGGTCAAGCTGGCCGTCACCCGCGCCCGCGCCACCGGCGACCCGGCGGTGTTCTGGCTGGACGCCACCCGCGCCCACGACGCCAACCTGATCGCCAAGGTCGAGCAGTACCTGCCGGAGCACGACACCGAGGGCCTGGACATCCGGATCCTCGCCCCGGTCGAGGCGACCAAGCTGTCGGTGGAGCGCATCCGCCGCGGCGAGAACACGATCTCGGTGACCGGCAACGTGCTGCGCGACTACCTCACCGACCTCTTCCCGATCCTGGAGCTGGGCACCAGCGCCAAGATGCTGTCGGTCGTCCCGCTGATGGCGGGCGGCGGCCTGTTCGAGACGGGCGCCGGCGGCTCCGCGCCGAAGCACGTCCAGCAGCTGGTCAAGGAGAACTACCTGCGCTGGGACTCCCTCGGTGAGTTCTTCGCGCTGGTCCCGTCCCTGGAGCAGTACGCGGCGGCCACCGACAACCCCAAGGCCAAGGTCCTCGCCGACACCCTGGACCGCGCCACGGCGACCTTCCTCAACGAGGACAAGTCCCCGACCCGTCGCGTCGGCGGCATCGACAACCGCGGCAGCCACTTCTACCTGTCCCTGTACTGGGCGCAGGAGCTGGCCCAGCAGACCGACGACGCCGACCTGGCGAAGGCGTTCGCCCCGCTGGCGGAGTCCCTGGCCGCCAACGAGCAGAAGATCGTCGAGGAGCTGATCGCCGTCCAGGGCAAGCCGGTCGACATCGGCGGCTACTACCAGCCCGACCCGGCCAAGGCCGCGGCCGTCATGCGCCCGTCGGCCACCTGGAACGAGGCCCTCGCGTCCCTGTGACGCCGGGCTGATTCCCAGGCGTACCGCCTGAACAGCGCCCCGGCCGGCACCGCGCCCGGCCGGGGCGCCGTCGTCCCCGGCGCAGCTCGCCGGTCCCGGCGCGGATCACCGGTCCCCGCGCAGCACCGGGCCCGGCGCGGATCACCGATCCCGGCGCAGCTCACCAGTCCCGCGTGGCGATCAGCTCCTCCACGTCCGCGTCCGGGAACCCGTACGCCTGGGCGATGAACCAGAAGTCCTCGGCTATCAGCTCGCGGCCCACGGTCTCGATGTCGAAGTCGTCGTCCTGGAGGTCGTTGAACTCCTCGGTCGCCTCCCGGGTCAGCGCGTAGAGCGCGGTCACGTCGGCGGGCCGGTCCCGCTCGATCCGCTCGCACAGGCGCAGCAGGATCTCCTTGCCGCGCGCCACCGCCTCCTCGGGGTAGTAGTCGTCCTCCTCCAGGCCCTTGAGGAACGGATGTGCGGCCACCTGCCGGTTCTCGATCGTCATGATGCGATCATGCAGCACACCACTGACAACGCACCGGGAGCCGACCGATGACCTCTGCCGAAGCGTCCTTCCGCGTTCTGCCCGGCTCCGACGACTCCCCCGTGATCCTCCATGTCCCGCACTCCTCGCGGGAGATACCCGCCGAGGTGCGCGGCGGGATCGTGCTGGACGACGAGGCGCTGGAGACGGAGCTGGACCACATCACCGACGCGCACACGGCGGAGATCGCCGCGGAGGCGGCCCGACGGGCGCGGCTGACGCCCTGGCGGTTCGTGAACGGGCTGTCGCGGCTGGTCGTCGATCCGGAGCGGTTCCCGGACGAGCGCGAGGAGATGCTCGCCGTGGGGATGGGGGCCGTGTACACGCGGACGACGCACAAGGAGGTGCTGCGGGAGGGGGACGGGGACCCGGAGCCGCTGATCGAGCGGTACTTCCGGCCGTACGCGCGGGCCATGGCCGAGGCCGTGGCCGAGCGGCTGGCGGCGACCGGGCGGGCCGTGATCGTCGATGTGCACTCGTACCCGAGCCGGGCGCTGCCCTACGAGCTGCACGGGGCCGGTCCCCGGCCCCCCGTGTGCCTCGGCACCGACTCCTTCCACACACCGCCCGAGCTGCTGGCCGCCGCGCGCGAGGCGTTCGGGGAGACCGGGCTGGACAGCCCGTTCGCGGGGACGTACGTGCCGCTGGAGTTCTACGGGCGTGACCCGCGCGTCGCCGCGCTGATGGTGGAGATCCGGCGGGACACGTACATGAGCGAGCCGGGCGGGCCGGCCGGTCCCGGGCTCACCGCGCTCGCGGCGGCGCTGGCGCGTCTCGTGGACGCCGTGCCCCGCGGCTGATCCGGCTGGAGCACTCCGGCGCGACAGGCGGCGCCGGGCCGGGGAGGGTGGGGGCATGACCGAGGAGACCACCACGCTGACCGGGCAGGCGCCGCCGCCCGTGTGGGACTGGCCCGCGCTGGACGTGACCGGCACGGACTTCGACCCTGTGCTGGCCCAGCTGATGCGCGAGGGCCCGCTGACCCGGATCCGGCTGCCCCACGGGGAGGGGTGGGCGTGGCTGGCCACCCGCTACGAGGACGTACGGTTCATCACCAACGACCCCCGGTTCGGACGGGCCGAGGTGACACGGCGTCACGTGACGCGGATGGCACCGCACTTCAAGCCGCGGCCCGGTTCGCTCGCCTTCGCCGACCAGCCCGACCACAACCGGCTGCGCAAGGCGGTCGCCGGCGCGTTCACGGTGGGCGCGGCCAAGCGGCTGCGGCCCCGGGCGCAGGAGCTGCTCGACGAGCTGGTGGACGGGGTCGTGGCGGACGGGCCGCCCGCCGATCTGGTCGAGCGGGTGCTGGAGCCGTTCCCGATCGCCGTCGTCAGTGAGGTGATGGGGGTACCGGCCGAGGACCGCGAGCGGGTGCACTCCTGGACGCGGGTGATCATCTCCACCGTCGGCGCCGAGGCCGCCGAGGCCGCCAAGCAGGGGCTGTACGGGTGGATCACCGAGACCGTGCGGGCCCGTGCCGACAGCCCCGGTGAGGATGTGTACTCCCTGCTCGGGCGGGCCGTCGCCCGGGGCGAGGTGCGCGAGGAGGAGGCCGTGGGCCTGGCCGGGCCGCTGCAGATCGGCGGCGAGGCGGTCACCCACAACTGCGGGCAGATGCTGTTCCTGCTGCTGACCCGGCCCGAACTGATGAGCCGGATGCGCGGGACGCCGGAGGAACGCGGCCGCGTCGTCGACGAGTTGCTGCGGTTCGTCCCGCACCGCAGCAGCGTCGGCCTCGCCCGGATCGCCCTGGAGGACGTCGAGGTCGCCGGCCACCGCATCGCCGCGGGCGAGCCGGTGTACGTGTCCTACCTCGCCGCCAACCGCGACCCCGAGGTCTTCCCCGACCCGGACCGCATCGATCCGGACCGCGAGCCCAACGCCCATCTCGCCTTCGGCAACGGCCCGCACTACTGCACCGGCGCGGTGCTCGCCCGCCTCCAGACCGAGCTGCTCCTGGACACCCTGCTCGCCCGGCTGCCGGACCTGCGGCTCGCGGTCCCCGCCGACCAGGTGCCCTGGCGCACCAGGACGATGATCCGGGGACCGAAGAGCCTGCCGTGCGCCTGGGGGTCGTAGCCCGCCGCCGCGCTTCAGCGGCCGCTCAGGCGCGCAGCCACTCCGTGACCACCACCTGCCCCCCGGTCCGCAGCCGCAGGGCGAACGGGCCGGACGGCGGTGCGTCGCCGGTGAAGCGGCCCATGTCGTCGGCGGCGAGGGAGGTCGGCACCGCCGGGTGCGGACCGCCGAGGACCTCGATGCCGGCCGGCTGAGGGGGCAGCACCTGGCCCATCAGACCGTCGCCGGTGACCTCGACGTCGACGGTCAGGTCGCCCGCGCGGAAGGTCAGCATCCGCGGCGGGTCGGCCACTCCTCTGACGGGAATGCCGTCGACCAGCGAGTCGAAGGTCAGCTCGGCGATCCGCGCGTCGAGGTCGTGCAGGGCATAGGCGTCCACGGCGATGCGCCGCAGCTCGGCGGGGACGGGGTCCAGGACCGTCGCGGCGCGCCTGAGCTCCTCCTCGAGTAACCCGTTGTCGAAGGCGTCTTCGTTCCCGTGGTTGGTGTTCACAGCGTTCCCCGTGCGTCGATTCGGGCGCGCAGCCGTCGCAGACAGCGCTGGCGCAGCGGTCCGATGGAGCCCACGGCGATCCCCAGGGCCGCGGACACCTCCTGATAGGTGGGCGGCGGCGAGGCCATCAGCACCCGCAGCAGCTGCCGGCAGCGCTCGCCGAGCGCCTCGAACTCCTGCCACATCCGGCGGATCCGCTCGGTCTCGGCGGCCGCCTCCTCGGAGTCCAGCACCGACTGCTCGGGCGTGCGGTCCTCGCTGACCCGGTCCAGGAGCTGGGGGTCGTCGGTGGGGGTCAGCCGCTTGAGGCTCTTGATGACTTTCAGGCTCTCGTGCCGTGCGGTGCTGGCGAGCCAGGAGCCCGCCTTGCCCGGTTCGCGCAGCCGCCCCAGGTGCTGAGCGAAGCGGAACCAGACGGTCTGGTAGACCTCGTGCGCGTCGGCGTCGGACAGCCGGTGGGCGCGCACCACCGACCACACCAGCGGGCTCAACCCTTCCACCAGCGCTTTCCAGGCCGCCGCGTCACCGTCGACGGCCGACTGGACGAGCGCGCCGACATCTGCACGGTCCACGGCCCCACCCCTCGAGTACGGCCTGTCATCGTACGCCGTGGAAGGGCTTGTTCCGATCCTCGTACGCGCACCGGTCGTCGTACGCGCCTCGGTCGTCCTGCGCGCCTCGGTCGTCCTGCGCGCCTCGGTCCTCATGAGGTCGGCGCGACCGGCACCGGTCGCCAGGTGGGCGGCAGCAGGGCCGGCACATGCGCCCCGCGCACCTCGGCGAACTCGGTGGTGGCGGCGAGCAGTTGGGCGCGGGCCAGGCGCGGGTCGGTCTCCTTGTGGGCGGTCATGTGCGCGGCGATCATCCCGGCGACCACCGGGGTGGCGAAGGAGGTGCCGCTCCAGCTGGCGTACCCCTCGAACATGACCTGGTCGGCCTTGCCGGTGCCGCCGCCGTGCTGCTCGCTCAGCACCCCGGTGTGGCTGGGGGTCTGGCAGGTGCAGGCGTAGCCGAAGCCGTAGCGGCAGGCGTCGTAGGTGGAGTGCTGGTAGATGTACGGGACCGGCGTGGCGAAGCCGGTGAGGGCGCTGGTCAGGCGCTCGCCGGGGGCGTACGCCTTCACCCAGGGGCCGTGGTTGGAGAAGCAGGCGCCGAACTCGCCGTCGCCGCGCAGCGCTCCGACGGACAGCACGGCGTCCTGGTAGTCGGGGAGGGCGGCGTAGGCGGCGGGCCAGAAGGGCGTGGCGCTGGCGTTGTTGCCGGCGGCGGCGATCAACAGGGTGCGCCGCTGCTTGAGTTCGCGCATGAAGTTCTCGATGCCGAGCAGGCCGTCGTCGCGGCCGTTGGAGGTGCCGGCGGACAGGCTGAGGATGTCGGGCCAGCCGCTGCGGTCGACGGCCTCGAAGAGTTTCTCGCCGAATTCCGACTCCAGGATCGCGCCGGCGTCGTTGAGCGCGTTGCTCACCGTGACCTCGGTGTTGGGTGCGACGGCCGCGACGAGCCCGGCTATGAAGGTGCCGTGGCCGACGTACTGCTGGAGGACGCCCTCCTCGTCGGTCTCCCGTATCTGGGCGTCGCCCTCGGTGTGCGCGAGCGGCGGGTAGGAGCGGTAGTCGTGCATCAGGCCGGTGTCGACGACCAGGACGCCGACGGCGGTCTCCGGGTTGTACGGGGTGGTGTCCGGGCCGGGGTTGGGGGTGTCGGATCGCGGGACGGGCACGGGCTCGTCGCCGGGGCAGGCGTTGACCGCGATGGAGACCAGGTGGTTGCGGCTGGCCAGACGGCGTCCGGCACGACCCTCGGCCCGGCGCAGCGCGCGCAGCGCGGCGGCCACCTCGCGGTCGCCGCCCGCTCTGAGGCCCTGGCCCGGGTCGCCGACCTGGATGCGGGTGATGCCGGAGCGGTTGGTCTGCGGGCTCGCCCGGCGCACGGTGTCGGCGGTCAGGGCCGGGTTCTCGGTGAAGTGGGCGCGCACGGTGTCCTCGACGAGGCGTGCCTCCTCGCCGTCGCGGGCGAGGACGACGCCCTTCTCGTAGATGAACTCGGCGGAGTCGTCGGGCCCCATCGCCAGGGGGACGTCCGGCAGTGAGCGCTGGATCTGGTCGAACTGCTCGGAGAAACGCTGCGGAGCCATGGGGTGTCCTCCCGTTGTGGCCATGGTCGTCAAACAGAGCCGCGGAACCGTTGCCTGATACAGACCCCGCCACGTGTGCAGCGGTTCCGCCGCCACTACCATCCGTGGGGTGACAGCGGGAAGCGACTCGGTGCTCGAACTGCTGCCGATGGTGTTCGCCGCCCCGAACGAGGCGCTCGCGCGGGCCCGGCGCGTGCTGGAGTCCGACGCGTCACCCCTGCATGCCTCCGTCGCCCACCAGGTGATCGGTATCTGGCAGCGGGACTTCGGCGATCTGCGGCTCGCGCTGCACCATCTGCGCCGGGCGCGGGACTGCGCGGCACGCGCGGACTCCGCCGAGCGGGAGGCGGATGTGCTGGGCACGCTCGGGGTCGCGTTGGTGCACGCGGGGCGCACTCGGCAGGGGCTGGCCGCCTTCGAGCGGGGTGTGCTGCGCGGCAGCGGGCACACCAGGGCGCGGGTGCTGTACCGCAGGGCGTACGCCTGGTGGGTGCTGGGTCATCACGGGCAGGCACTGGAGGACGTACGGCGGGCGATCCCGGTGCTGCGGCAGGCGGACGACGTGATCTGGACGGCACGGGCGCTGACCCTGCGCGCGACGGTGCATCTGGCGCTGGGCGCGGTGGACCGGGCGGAGGCGGACTTCACGGCGGCGGAGGCGCTGTGGGACACCACGGGCCAGGAGCACGACAAGGCGGACGCGGTGGAGAGCCGGGGGCTGGCCGCGTTCCGCGCGGGGGACGTGCCGGCGGCGCTGCGGCTGCTCGACGAGGCCGAGGGCCGGTACGCGGCGCTGGGCACGCCGACGTTCATGCTGAACATCCGGCGCTGCGAGGTGCTGATGGCGGCGGGGCTGGCGCCGGAGGCGCTGGCGGAGGCGGACGCGGCGATCGCGGCGCTGGACGGGATCGGCGGGCAGTCCACGCGCAAGGCGGAGCTGCTGCTGGCGGCGGCGCGGGCGGCCCGGCTCGCGGGTGATCCGCACACGGCGATCGCGCGGGCGGCGCTGGCGGTGCGGCTGTTCGCCGGTCAGCGGCGCACCTGGTGGGAGACGCACGCCCGGCTGGTGCTGATCGAGGCGCGGGTGGCGGCCGGGCGGCGTTCGGGGCGGCTGGTGGCGGACGCGGCGGCGGTCGCCGAGCGGCTGGCGGCGTTCAAGGCGCCGGCCGCGCCGGAGGCGTCGCTGCTGGCGGGGCGGATCGCGCTGGCGCTGGGCTGGCGGGCGGACGCGGAGCGGCATCTGGCGGTGGCCGCGCGCAGCCGGCACGGCGGGCCGCCGCTGGCGCGGATCACCGGCTGGGCGGCGCAGGCGCTGCGGGCCCAGGCGGCCGGGTCGGGGCGCGGGGTGCTCCAGGCGTGCCGGCGCGGGCTGGCCGTACTCGACGACCACCGGATGACGCTGGGCGCCTCGGAGCTCAGGGCGCGGGCCACCCAGCAGGGCGCGGAGCTGGCCGCGCTGGCGCAGCGGGCGTCGCTGGCGGCGGGCGGGCCGCGGCGGCTGCTGGAGTGGAGCGAGCGGTGGCGTGCGACAGCGTTGTCGGCGCCGCCGACCCGGCCGCCCGCCGACCCGGCGCTGCAGAGCGGGCTGGCCGCGTTCCGGGAGATCGCGGCCCGCGCGGAGGCCGCCCGCCGGGAGGGGCGGCCGGTGCCGACGCTGGAGCGTGAACAGCGGCGCCTGGAGCGGGAGATCCGCTCGCGGACGCTGCACATGCGCGGGGAGGTGCCGGGCGACGGGGACCGGTTCGACGCGGGACGGCTGCTGGCGGCGCTCGGGGAGACGCGGCTGGTGGAGCTGGCGGTGGTGGACGGCCGGGTGCACGCGCTGGTGTGCGGCGGCGGCCGGGTGCGGCGGTTCGAGGCGGGGCCGGTGGCGCAGGCGGAGGCCGAGGCCGAGCATGTCCAGGCGGGCCTGCGGCGGCTGGCGCATCCCGGCGCGGAGGCGCGGCTGCCGCTGGTGGAGGCCATGGGGCGGCGGCTGGAGGAGCTGCTGCTGGGGCCCGCGGCCGCGCACCTGGGCGGCGGGCCGGTCGTGGTGGTGCCGCCGGGGCGGCTGCACCGGGTGCCGTGGGCGCTGCTGCCGTCGCTGCGGGAGCGGGTGCTGAGTGTGTCGCCGTCGGCCACGAGCTGGCTGCGGGCCCGCCGGACGACGCCGCCGCCGGGAGGGCGCCATGTGCTGGTGCGCGGGCCGGGGCTGGCGACGGGCGGTGCGGAGGTGCCGGAGCTGGTGGGCCGGTACGGGTCGCCCACGGTGCTGGAGGGGGCCGAGGCGCGGGTGCCGCGGGTGCTGGAGGAACTGGACGGGGCGGCGCTGGCGCACATCGCGGCGCACGGTGCGTTCCGGGCGGACAGCCCGCTGTTCTCCTCGCTGCGGATGGCGGACGGCCCGATCGTCGTCCACGACCTGGAGCGGCTGGACCGCAGCCCGTACCGGATCATCCTGTCCTGCTGCGACACGGCCCGTTTCGCGTCCGTCGGCGCGGACGAACTCCTCGGTCTGGTCACGGCGTTGCTGCCGCTCGGCACGGCGGGCGTCGTCGCGTGCACCGCGCCCGTCAACGACGAAGCGGTGGTGCCGCTGATGCTCGCCCTGCACAAGGGGCTCGCCGCCGGGCTGTCCCTTGCGGAGGCGCTGCGCGACGCCCGTGCCGCCGTACCGGACGACGCGGTCCACCAGGCGACGGGCTGGGCGTTCACGGCGTTCGGGGCGGCGTGACCCGGCCGGGGCCCCCTGCGGAGCCCCGGCCGCCCAACGGGCCCGGACTCACGCCGACTTCGCCTCGGGGACGGCCACCAGGCAGGGCAGGGTCTGCCGGTCGCCGCCCAGGCGCGTATAGGCGCTGTAGAGGTGGTTGCCGACGGTGCGTACGGACAGGGTGAGGCGTTCGGCGATCTGCCGATTGCTGAGGCCGGCGGCGGCCAGGGTGACGATCTGCCGTTGCCGTGCGGTGAGTTCACCGAGGACCAGGCCGGTCAGGGCCGGGGTGCGGGCGCCCTGGCAGCGGCGGGCGAGGGCGACGGCACGGGTGCGGGAGGTCCGCGCGGCCAGCGGGTCGCGGTGGGCGCGGACGGCCTGGGCGTGCGCCTCCGCCGCGAACAGCAGGAAGCCGCGCTCGCGCAGCGCCTCGGCGGCCCGGTCGAGCGCGGACCCGTCCCGGCGTGCCAGCGCCTCGGCCTGCGCCGCGAACACGCTGCCGGCGGGCAGCAGTCCGGCGGCACGCTCGGGCGCGCCGAGGCGGACGGCGTCGTAGGGGCGCCGCGCGTCGAGTGCGGCGAGCGCACCCTCCAGGTCTCCGCGCGCCGCCGCGACCCAGGCCGCCGCGGGGCGCGGCGTGCCGCCCGTTGGGGGGCCGCCCCTGCCCGACTGGGCGTCGCTCAGGGCGAGTTCCAGGAGGCACGGGGCGTCGTCGGGCAGGTGGTGCAGGCCCCGGCGGGCCCACGCGGCGGCGTCGCGGAGTTCGCCGCGCAGGCGGGCGAAGCGGGCGCGGGCGGCGGCGTAGGCGGGCGGCACCGGGCCGCCGGACTCCAGCAGCCACTCCCCCGCGGGCGTCGGGACGTCCCGTACGTCGGCCTCCTCGATCCGGCGCTCCAGTGTGGCCGCCTCCGTCTTGAGGGCGAGGTCGGTCTCGTCGGCGGTGCGGGCGAGGCGCCGGGCGCGCAGGCGGCCCGCGGCGGCGCGCAGGGCGGGGCCGTGCAGCGGGTGGGCGAGGCGGACGGCGTCGGGCGGGCGGGGGCCGTCCTCGACGCGGATCAGGCCGTCGGCCTCCAGGCGTTCGAGGATCCGCAGATCGCAGTCGGCGGCGTCCAGCGGCAGGGGTTCGGCGAACGCGAGCCGGTCGAGGGTCTCGCGCTCGGCGGGGTCGGTACGGCCGAGGACCGGTGCGGTCCGCTCCCGGACAGTGGGGGTCAGCGGGAGCGGACCGTACCAGGTGTGTTCCCCGGTGCCGGGGTCGGCGGTGAGCAGCCCGCGGGCGCGGACCGCGTCGAGCAGGTCGCGCAGCAGCCGCAGGTCGCCGCCGCACAGGCGGTGCATGCGGCGCGCGGTGAGCGGCTCCACCGGTCCGCCCGCGCCGGCCTCCAGGAGCCGCACGGTGTCGTCCGGGGGCAGCGGTTCCAGGGCGAGCCGGGGCAGCAGGTCGCCGGTCCACAGGCGGCGCACCGCACCGGGTGCCGGGGCCGCGTCGGTGACGGCGACGATCAGGCGGGTGCGGGTGTGCACGGCGAGCTGGTGGACCAGCGCGGCGGAGGCGTCGTCGAGGAGGTGGGCGTCGTCGACGACCAGCAGCCGCACGCCGGACAGCAGGCGCACGGCGCGGTGCAAAGTGACGGACTCGGGCAGCAGGGTGGCGAACGCGGCGAAGGGCGTGTCACGGCTGTCGGGGGTGCCGGACGTGCGGACGCAGTCCGTGCCCCGTACCGCCTCCTCGATCAGCCGGGTCCTGCCGCAGCCGGCCGGCCCGGTCACGACGATCCCGTGCCGGGAGCCGGTCAGGGACCGGCGCACCAGCTCCACTTCCTCCTCCCGGCCGGTGAACGGCCAGGGTGTGTCCAGGGTCTTGGCGTCCCGTTCGAAAGGCGTCACGGTAACAGGAGTGCGGCTACTCACTTCTGATACAGGGCGACTTGAGCAGACCCCGACTCAGGCGTCCGGCGGCGGCCCGGCGGCAGTCTCTTCCCATGACCGGACGCTACTGCTCGCTCGCGCAGGCACCGGCCCCCGTGTTCGCGCCGGGGCTGGCCGCCGAGCGGCTGAGCGCGCTCGTGGGCGGCCGGCCCAAGTGGGTCAACGGCACGGTCCTGCACTACTACTTCTTCGACGCCCGGTCCGACGCCTCGGTCATCCATGTGCCCGGATCCGGGGAGACCCGGCGGGTGTCGTGGGTGGGCGGCGAGGAGCAGCGGGACGTGGTGCGCGCCTCGTTCGGGGAGTGGCAGGGCCTGGGCATCGGGCTGTCCTTCGTGGAGGTCGCCGACCGCTCGGAGGCGGAGCTGCGCATCGGGTTCCAGCTGGGCGACGGCTCCTGGTCGGCGGTGGGCAAGGACGCGCTGCGCGTCGGCATCAACGACCGCACCATGAACTTCGGCTGGGACCTGACCGCGCCCGGTGAGCGTGCGACGGCCCTGCACCAGATCGGGCACGCGCTGGGCATGCGCCACGAGCACCAGGCGCCGTGCGCCGGGATCCACTTCGACGACGAGGCGGTCTACGCGGAGCTGGCGGGCCCGCCGAACCACTGGAGCCGGGAGACCACCGACGTCAACATCCTGCGCAAGCTGAGCCCGGCCGAGGTCAACGGCTCGGTGTGGGACCCGCAGTCGGTGATGGAGTATCCGTTCCCGCCGGGGCTGATCCTGGAGCCGGAGGAGTTCCGCGGCGGACTCGACCCGCCCGGCACGCTGTCGCCGCTGGACAAGGAGTTCGTCCTGCGCTGGTATCCGCCGCTGGACGCGTCCCGGCCGCCCGCGCTGGTGCCGTTCCGGTCCGCGCCGCTGCGTCTCGGCCCGGGCGAGCAGGCGGACTTCACGGTCGAACCGGCCGAGACGCGCGAGTACACCGTCGCCGCGTTCGGCGACTGCGACACCGTCGTCGTGCTGTTCGAGGAGCGGGACGGGGAGCCCCGCTATCTCGCGGGCGACGACGACGGCGGCACCCCGCGCAACGCCAGGCTCCGCGCCCGGCTGGTCAAGGGGCGCCGCTACTTCGTCCGGGTCCGTCTGTACTCCGGCTGGGGTCCGGGCGAGACCGCGGTCATGTGCTGGTGACAGCACACGCGAGAACCACAGTCCGGCACCGGGGGAGCGGCCGGGACTTCGTCGCCTTCGGGGGAGGGTGACGAAGTCCCGACCGCCCGCGGAAACCCCGCACTACGAGGGAGGTGCGGGGCTTTCGCGTGTCCGGGGTGTGAGGGGCCCTATGACGCCGCCCGCGTGGCGCGGGCCGCGTCGGGGTGGGCGGGGCGCCGGTGGCCGCGCCTGTCAGGGCCGGTCCGCGGGCCGGGGTCGGGCGCGGTCGAGCAGGGGGCGGAGGGCGGGGTGTGCGGTCAGCCGCCGGAGGTATGCCGCCAGAGTGGGGTGCAGGGGCGCCTTGGCCGAGGTGCCGCGCTGTACGAGGGCGACCCACAACTCGATGTCGGCGGCGGTGGGGTGGGGGCCCAGCAGGTATCCGTCCGGGCGGGGCCGCAGCTCCCCCAGGTCGCCGTGCGCGCACAGCCGCCGCACCTGCGCGATCGCCGCCTCGGCGCCGATCGGGTACAGGGCGGGGCGGCCCGCGCCGAAGCAGTGCGCGAGGTCGCTCATGATGTCCGGGGCATGGGTGTTGACGACCCGGCCGGTCCAGTCGTCCGCCAGCACCGGCGCGGCCGCCGGTCCGGGGTGGCGGTGCGCGCTCGCCTCGTAGAGCGGGAGGAGGGCCGAGTGGCCGCCGTCGGGCAGGTCGGGTGCGGCGGGCAGGCGGGTGACGGGCAGGGCGGTGCCGAGCCCGAGCAGGGCGTGGGTGGCGGCGAGGCGCAGACCGTCGGGACAGGCGGTCGACAGATACAGGCGGTAGCGGCGCGGCACGGGGTAGTGGCCGCTGCGCGAGTCGGGGCCGATACGGGCTCTGAGGGCGGGCGCGAGGGGGGCGACGGACATGGTTCTCCCCTGGGTGGAGGCGTCGACGTACGCGGGCGGAGGGCGAGTCGGCGGTCGGCCGGGCTCGGGGTCTGTCGCGCGGTGCGACCGGTGGCACGGCATCCGGTGCGGCGGGCACGCGCCGCAGCTCACCGCCGGTGCCCGGTCAGGACGGCAGGCCCCGGCCCCCGGCGCCGGCCGCGCTGCAGACGCGCAGCAGGTCGATGTGGCGGCGGGAGGTCAGCAGCGGTGGCCGCGGGAACGCGCGGGGCGGCCACGTGGTGACCTGCTCACGGCGCCCCATGTTTCCCTACCCATTCGCTAGGAATTCTCTCCGGAGTCTCCGCCCGGCCTCCGGCCCCCGTCAAGGGGGCGTCCGGCATGCGGGAGGTCAGCGGCCGCCGGGAATCCGTACGGTCTCCGCCCACGGCGGCGGCTCGGGGGCGTCCTGGCCGATCAGGGCGACGACGAGACGGCAGGAGACGGGCTCCGGCGGCCAGGGGGTGTACCCGTCGGTGAGGACGACGACGATGCTCGGCGGCTCGGGCGCGGCGAGGGCCGTACGGATGCCGACGGCCATGTCCGTGCCGCCGCCGCCCGCGAGTTCGACCTGGTCGACGGCGGTGACCCGGGCGACGGCCTGGACGTCGGCGTCGCAGGCGAGGACGGCGACCCGGTTGCCGCCGACGCCGACCTCGCGCAGCACGCCCCGCACCTCGGCGAGCGCGGCGGCGAGGTCGTCCTCGCCCATCGAACCGGAGGTGTCGACGACGATCGCCACGCGCGGCAGCGGTCGGCGCAGGCTGGGCAGCACCACCCGGCCGCCGAGGGCGGGGGTACGGCGGGACGGGCGCCGGTAGGTGTAGTCGACGGCGCCTCCCGCCCACGCGGCGGCCTCGCGGACGGCGCCGGTCAGGGCCTTGCGCCAGTCGACGGCGGGCTCCAGGACCTCTTCGGCCCAGCGCCGCCAGCCCGCCGGGAGCGTGCCGCGGGAGCGCTGGTGGGCGCGGATCGCCTGGGCGGTGCGGCGGCGCAGCGCCTCGGCCTCCACCGGGCCGACCCCGGTCACCCCCGCGCCCTCCCCCAGGTCCCAGGGCGAGGGCACGCCGTGCGCGCCGGAGCCGCAGTCCGCGTGCGGGCAGGTGGCGGGGACGCCGGGCAGGTACTCCTCGAAGAGCCGGCCCGTGGCCAGCCCGAACAGGCCCGGTTCCGCGCGTCCTTCGGGCAGCCGCAGCCCGTCGGCGAGCAGGTCGTCGTTGATCTCGCAGTCCTGGGCGATGTTGACCCGCAGCCGGTCGCGCTGGTCGGCCGCGGGCAGCCGGTCGGCGCGGCCGTGGTGGTCGCGCAGCAGGTGCGCGGCCTCGTGGACCCAGACCCCGGCGAGCTCCTCGACGCCGGTGGCCTCGACGAAGGCGGGCGAGACATAGCAGCGCCAGTGCCGGTCGACGGCCATGGTGGGCACCTGCTCGGTGGGCACGACCGAGAGCGCGTACAGCGCGGAGGCCAGGTAGGGGCGGGCCTCGGCGGCCTTGTAGCGGGCGGCCAGCAGCTTGGCGCGGTCCAGGGCGCCGGTCCGGCCGGGCGCGGCGGTCATGGCGGGTCAGCGCGCGCCGGGCAGGGCGCCGGCGAGCTGGAGCAGTTCGAGGAAGGCGTCGATGCCCGGCGGGATCGGCCAGTCCGGCTGCCGCAGGGCGGCCAGGTCGCGGGCGGCGCGCGCGGCCACGTCGGGCACCCCGGCGTCCACGGCCTTGGCGAGGACGTCCCAGCCGGCCTCCCAGCGGGGGCGGGTGGGTTCGCTCTGCACGGCGGCGACCACGGCGATGAGGAACGCCAGCTGGCGGTCGCCGCGTTCGGGCAGCGCGAAGGCCGAGGGGTCGGCGAGGACCTTGTCGGGGTCGGGCAGGTCGAGGTTCTCCAGGTACGACAGCAGCTCGATGCCCGCGGCCTCGCCGACGGCACCGGTCACGGCGGCGGCGAGCGCCTCGCGTCCGGCGCCGGAGGCGTAGCCCGCGGCGAGCAGGCGCAGCGCCATCTCCCAGGTGCGCGGGGAGGGCCAGGCACGGCCGCGGCCCTCGGCCTCCTGGGGCATGTGGTGCACCAGGCCGGGGCGGGCCGTCAGGAAGCCGGAGATCACCCCGCGGGCCCGCGCCACCGCGCCCGGCACCCGCGAGGGCTCCACCGCGGGCAGGGCGGTCTCCGGCCAGACGCCGGCCATGCCGCGGGCCACGGTGCGCGGATCGTGGGTCCAGTCGAGGTGGACGAAGCGGTTGGCGAGCGGCGGGGTCAGATGCCAGCCGTCGGCCGCGCTGGAGGGCGGGTTGGCGGCGGCGACGATCCGTACCGGCTCGGGCAGCTCCAGGCTGCCGACCCGGCGTTCCAGGACCACCCGCAGCAGGGCGGCCTGCACGGCGGGCGGCGCCGAGGACAACTCGTCGAAGAACAGCAGCCCGTGGCCGGTACGGGCGAGGCGCACGGCCCAGTCCGGCGGGGCCATCGGCACGCCCCGGTCGGCCGGGTCGTCGCCGACGATCGGCAGTCCGGCGAAGTCGGACGGTTCGTGGACGCTGGCGACGACCGTCTCCAGGCGTACGCCGAGCGCGGCCGCGAGCTGTTCCATGCCGGCGGACTTGCCGATGCCCGGCTCGCCCCACAGCAGCACCGGCTGATTGGCCGTCACGGCGAGGGCCAGCGCTTCGAGTTGGGGGTTGCCTGCCGGTTCGCTGCGGGTGCGGCGGAGGCGGGCGTTGAGGTCGTCGGCCGCCGCGAGCGCGGCGGGCGGGGAACCGGTCATCCGTGGCTGTCCTCGTCGTTCTCGGCCGGGCGGTCCTCGTCCCATACGCCGTCCGCGTCGTCGGTGTACCGCTCGGCCATCCACTCGTCCCACCAGTCGGCACCGAGGCCGGGGTGCTCCGCCAGCACGCGGCGGCGCAGATGCAGCAGGTCCGTGCGCCGGTAGCGGCGGATGACCTGGGCGAGGGAGAGGTCGTTCTCGTCGACGACGTCGATGCGGGCACCGGCGTCCAGGAGGTCCGCGACCAGGGCGGTCGAACCGCGCTCGGCGACGGCGACCTGGAGCGGGGTGCGGCGGGCCTTGTCCCGGGCCTCCAGGTCGAGTCCGGCGGCCAGCAGGCGCGGCAGCAGCTCCCGGTGCTCGAGCAGGTGGAGGACGTGCAGCAGGCCGCGGCCCTTGCGGTCGCGCACCTGCGGGTCGAGTCCGGCGTCGAGCAGCGCGAGCACGGCCGCGGTGTCGCCGTGCTGGATGTGCTGGAACAGCGCGCGCCGCTGGTCGCGCAGGGCGCGCGGCAGCCGTCCCTCGCCGCTGGTCCAGGCGTGCCGGGCGGCGAAGCAGCCGGAGACGGTACCGCCGAAGGCGCGCAGGGCGAGTTCGCGCTGCTGCTCCTGCTCGGAGTGCGGGATGTCGAGCACACCGTTCCTGGAACCGATCTCGTGCCAGTCGGCGCCGCAGCGCACCCGGACCGGCGCGGGCAGGTCGGGGCCGGGCGGTCCGGCGGCGGGGGCGGCGTGCGGGAACAGGGCGGCCGCGACCAGCGGATGCAGGTCCTCGATGCGGATGCGGCCGGCCCGCAGCAGCGCGATGTCGGGCAGCCGCTGCCAGGCGTAGTCGGGCAGCGGGGGCAGGTCCTCGCCCAGCCCCCGGTCCAGGCCGCCGACCCGCACCGGGCCGCCCTCGCCGTCGAGGGTGATCAGCAGGGAGCCGCGCCAGTCCACGGGGAGGCGGAAGCGCGTCCCGCGTCCGGCGCGCTCCAGCAGCCGTGTCTCCGGGGCGAGACGGGTCAGGTCCGGGGCGATGTGCGTGATGAACTCGGCGACGTCGAGGTCCCGGTAGGAGCGCGGGCCGCGGGGCGGGGTGGTGAGGTCGAGGTCGAGCCCGGCGGCGGCGTACGCCTCCGCATGGGCGCCGCGGGACTGGAGGACGGCGACCCACTCGGCGCGCGCGGCGGGGTCGGCGGGGCCGGGGTCCTCGGTGGGCAGGTCGGCGGGCGCGAGCGCGGTGCCGTCGGGGTGCAGGAACGGCAGCCGGGCGCAGTCGGCGGGGCCCGCGCTCAGGCGGAGTTCTGCGGTGCGGCGGGCGTCCCAGAAGCGGCGGGCGGCCGTCCAGTCCTGGCTGCCGTGGATCAGGCCGTGCAGCCGGTCGCGCTGGGCCTCGGCGGCGGGTTCGAGGTGCAGCCGCAGCCGCTGGGGGCCCTCCAGCATCGGGGAGGTGGTCAGCGACAGGACGGGGCCGTCCGTGCCGTAGGAGGCGAGGACGATCCGTTGGGCGGGGGTGATCGTGGTGTGGCCGCCGAGGATCCGCGGCAGGTGCCAGCGCAGCAGGTCGGGGGCGAGATGGCGCAGGTCGTCCAGGACGCGGGCGGCGGTCTCGGGGCCGTGGCGGTCGGCGATCCGCTCCGGGTCGAGGTCGTCGGGGACGTCCACGGCGGCCACCGCGCAGGCGGCCCGCCAGTCGCCGGCCAGGCGGGCCTCGGTGGCGCGTTCGATCATCCGGCGCGGGACGGCGTAGCGGCGTATGCGTGCCCAGGCGGCGGTGTCGGCGGGCGGGAGGGCACCGGGCGGCAGGGGCTGTGTGCTCATCGGTAGACGCTGCCGATCGCGTGCAGGTCGGGGTGGGTGGGGCGAGCGGGGCGCAGGCGCTCGGCGAAGGAGCGCTTGACCCGGCGGGGCAGTCCGGGGCCGAGACCGACGTACTCCAGACGGTGCCCGTCGGGCAGGGCGGCGAGCAGGCTCTTGGCGCCGCGGCCGGTGATGCCGGTGTGGCGCAGTTCCAGGCGGCGCAGCGGGCTGCCGGGCAGGGCGGCGGCCAGGGCGCGGGCGCCGTCGTCGCCGGTGTTGTTGGCGGGCGCGCCGAGGCTGCGCTCGGACAGGGGCCGGCCGAGGTCGAGGGTGTCGATGCCGTCGAGGGCACCGGCGAGTACGCGGGCGCCGTCGGGGCCGATGCCGTTGCCGCCGAGGCCGAGCCGGACGGGGCGGGCGGGGTCGGTGGCGGCGGCCAGCAGGGCGGCGCCCTCGTCGCCGAGGTGGTTGGCGGGTAGATACAGCTCGCGTACGCCCGCGTCCCGGACGAGCGCGGCGAGCAGCGGCGTCTCGGCGGCGGTCAGGCCGTTGCCGCCGAGGAACAGCCGCTCGACGGGGGTGTCCCGGTCCAGCAGGGCGTCCAGCAGCAGCCGTACGCCCGTGGCGCCGATACCGGAGTTGACCAGGTCGAGGGTGCGCAGCGCGGGGTTGCGGCGCAGCAGGGCGGCCAGGGCACGGGCGCCGGACTCCCCCACGGGGTTGCGCTTGAGCCACAGGGCGCGTACCGAGGTGTCGTCGGCGAGGGCCTCGGCGAGGGCGTTCACGCCGTCCGGGCCGATGCGGTTGCAGCCGAGGTAGAGGGTGTGGATGCCGTGGGAGGCGTCGGCGGTCAGGGCGCGCGCGACGGACCGGACGCCTTCGTCGCCCAGGGAGTTGGTGCCGAGCAGCAGATGGGCGGCGTGCGGTGAGGCGGTGGCCGCGGGCAGCAGCCGGGCGGCGCCCCGCGGGCCGAGCCCCCGCTTGCACAGGTCCACACGGCCGTCGGCGCGCAGCGTGCCCAGCGGGAACGTCTCGTCCTCGGTGACGGGCCGCGCGTCCGCGAGCCGCGCCACCAGCGGGCCGAGCCGCGCGGGGTCGGCGAGCGGCAGGTCGGGGTGCTCGATCGCCGGGCAGCGTACGGGTGTTGTCGGCTGGCTCATCACCACTCCACCGGTCCTGCGCCGGTGCCCGGCGTCCGCGTCGACTTCAAGGAGACGCAAGGCCGGTCGGATTCGAACCGACGTCCTCCAGCTCGCTGCTTGGGCGCGACGACCTCTGCGCTACGGCCTTGCTGCGGAGGATCATAGCCACATCCGCCCCACCTCTCGCTCACCAGTTTGAAGCGACCGCCCGTCAGGGGGCTCCACAGTGCGAAGCGATACGCCCGTCAGGGGGGCTCCGCAGTCCGAAGCGACCGCCCGTCACGGAACCCGCACGGGCCCCGCCCGGCCGCGGCGGCATCCCCCGTACACCTCAGGGCCGTTGCACGAGAAGAGGCCGCCCCGGATTCCTCCGGAACGGCCTCGCTCTGCGGCTTCGCATCAGTCGGGACGACAGGATTTGAACCTGCGACCCCTTGACCCCCAGTCAAGTGCGCTACCAAGCTGCGCCACGTCCCGATGCGGTGATCAGCGGTGACCGCGTGATCATGCGGGATAAAGCCTACCTCATGCGGAGGAGGCGTCCTGGCCGGTGTACGCGGCGGTGGTGCGGTCGGCGGCGACGCGGGCCACGGCGGGGTCCTCGCCGCCGGCGATGTTCGCGGCGCACCATGCCTCGCTGCCGGCGCGGACGAAGGACAGGCCCTCCGGGGAGCCGAACCAGGCCATGGCCGCGGAGGGGTCCACGGCGGCACCCGTGGGCAGGTGCAGGGTGAGGCCGACCAGGGCCATGTCCCAGCCGACGCCGACCGCGCCGGGGCCGAAGTCGGCCCACTTGTCGTCGCTGTCGGGGTCGATGTGGTCCAGTTCGAAGCGGGTGCGCCGCTCGCCCTCCGGCACCAGCCGGACCTCGATCCAGCTGACGTCACCGCCGTACTCCCAGGTCGCCAGGAAGCCCTTCGGCGGGTCGCAGCGCTCGACGGTGCCGCCGGCGTGGCCCTGGAGCTGATAGCGGCCGCCGGGACCGAGCTCCCCCGACACGGGCAGGAACCAGCGCGGGATCCGCTCGGCGTCGGTGAGCGCGGCCCACAGGTCCTCGACCGGGACGTCGTACGTCTGCCCGAGGCTCACCACGCGGACCTCGCCGCCCTTGAAGTCACGCCGCCCGACCCGGCGGTGCACGGCCTCGATCTGCCGCTGGACGTCGATCACGACTCGCTCCCTCTCGCTGCTCTGCCCTGCACCCGATCCTCCACGATGACCCGGCCCGCGCGCCCCCGCCACTCCGGCGCCCCGACGAACTGTCCTGTCACCAGGGGCGATACCCCACACTCTGTCGCCGCCGGCGGCCCGGACCCGCTGGCTAGGGTCGGGCGCATGACGCACAGCTTCGCTCTCCACATCCCCGACGCCGAGCTCGAACCCGAGCCGCTCGACCCGGCGCAGATCGTGTCCGGACACCCCGAGGTGACCGGGAAGGTGCTCTGGGAGTCGGCCGACGGGCGGCAGATCCGGGGCATCTGGCAGATCACCCCCGGCGTCGTCACCGACACCGAGGCGGACGAGCTGTTCGTGGTCGTCAGCGGCTCGGCGACGGTCGAGGTCGAGGGCGGGCCGACGCTGGAGGTCGGCCCCGGCGACATGGCGGTGCTGCGCGCGGGCGACCGTACGACGTGGACGGTCCACGAGACACTGCGCAAGGCGTACGCCATCAACCTCTGACATCGACATCAGCCTCTGACATCAGCCTCTGACATCGACCTCTGACATCGGCCTCTGGCGTCGACCTCTGGCGTCGGCCTCCCCCATCGGTCCCCGAGGTCTGCCGGTCCTCACCCCACACCCTCCGGCGGCGGTCCCGTCGTCCCCCGCACCTGCAGTGTCGGCACCGCGAGGTGCACCCGGCCCTCGCCGCGCTCCCCCGCGAACCGGTCGAGCAGGTAGCGGGCGGCGCGGCGGCCGACCTCGTGGCCGGCCTGGTCGACGGTGGTGAGCCAGAGGTGCCACAGCCGGGAGACGCCGGTGTTGTCGTAGCCGGTCACCGACACATCGTGCGGGACGCGCAGTCCCAGCGCCTCGGCGGCGGACAGCGCGCCGACGGCGGCGGTGTCGTTGACGGCGATCACGGCCGTCGGCCGGTGCGGGGCCGCGAGCAGGCGCACGGCGGCCCGGTGGCCGCTCTCCTCGGTCATGTCGCCCGGCTCCACCAGCGCCCCGTCGGCGAGCCCGTGCTCCCGCATGGTCCGCTCGAAGGCGCGCCGGCGCAGCTCGCCGACCGCCCCGTACCCGGCGAGATGCGCGATCCGGCGATGGCCGAGGGCGATGAGGTGCTCGGTGACCAGGCGGACGCCCTGCTCGTCGTCGCCGGCCACCAGGTCGACACCCGGCGGCACCGGCTCGCGGGCGCCGGCCACGACGACGGGGACCCGTGCCGCGACCGGCCCGAGGGCGGCGGGCTCGGGGAGGGTGCCGACGACCACGACCCCGTCCACGCCGAGGTCCATGAGGGGGCCCGCCGGGTCCTGGCCGGCGCGCCGGTTCAGGCGGGCGTCGGCGAGGAGCATGTTCAGGCCGTTGTCGTGCAGCAGGGAGTTCAGGCCGTCCAGCAGGTCGACGAACCAGGGGTTGCGCAGGTCGCTCAGGAGCACGCCGACGGTGCGGGTGCGCTGCTCGCTGAGGCTGCGCGCGGCGGCGTTGGGCCGGTAGCCCAGGTCGCGCACCGCCCGCAGCACGGCGTCCCGCTTCTCGGGCCGCACCTGCGGGGAACCGCGCAGCACGAGCGAGACCAGCGACTTGGACACTCCGGCGCGTTCGGCTACGTCACGGATGGTCGGCGGTCTCATGGGATGGACCGTTCCACGCGGCGCGCCGGGTTGTCAAAGGGGTTGACACCCTCGGGGAAGCGCGCGCAGGGTGGGCTGAACAGCTGTTGGACCGGTCCAAGTAGGAGCTGCCATGGTCGCGCGCCCCCTCGGTGTCGCCGTCGTCGGGTTCGGCTGGATGGGCCGGGTCCACACCCGGGCCTACGCCCGCGTGCTGCACCACTATCCGCGGCTCGCCGTGCGGCCGGAGCTGGTGGCGGTGGCCGAGGAGGTGCCGGGGCGGGCCGAGGAGGCGGCCGAGCAGTTCGGGTTCGCCGTGGCGACCCGCGACTGGCGGGAGGTGGCGGCCGATCCGCGGGTCGAGGCGGTCAGCGTCACCGCGCCGAACTTCCTGCACCGCGAGATCGGTGCGGCGATGGCGGCGGCCGGCAAGCACCTGTGGATCGAGAAGCCGGTCGGTCTGACCCTCGCGGACGCCCGCGCGGTCGCCGACGCCGTCGCCGGCGCGGGCGTGCAGGGCTCGGTGGGCTTCAACTACCGCAACGCGCCCGCCGTCGAGAGGGCCCGCGACCTGATCGCGGCCGGGGAGATCGGCACCGTCACCCACGCCCGCGTGCGGCTGTTCTCCGACTACGCGGCCCACCCCGAGTCCGCCCTGACCTGGCGGTACGAACGGGCGCGCGGCGGCAGCGGGGTGCTGGGCGACCTCGCCTCGCACGGCGTCGACCTCGCCCGGTACCTGCTGGGCGACCTGACCGAACTCACCGCGGACACCGCGGTGTTCCTCCCCGGGCGCCCCCGGCCCCGCGGCGCCACCGCCGGGCACACCCGGGCCGCGGGCGGCGCGCCCGGCCCCGTCGAGAACGAGGACTACGTCAGCTGCCTGCTGCGCTTCGCCTCCGGCGCCCGCGGTGTCCTGGAGGCGTGCCGGGTCTCGGTCGGCGAGCAGAACGCGTACGGCTTCGAGGTGCACGGCACCCGCGGTGCGCTGTTCTGGGACTTCCGCCGGATGAACGAGCTCGGCGTCAGCCGCGGCACGGCCTACCAGGACCAGCCGGTGAGCCGGGTGTACGTGGGGCCGGGCGACGGCGAGTTCGGCGCGTTCCAGCCGGGCGCGGGCAACGCCATGGGCTACGACGACCTCAAGGTGATCGAGGCGTACCGCTTCCTGCGGTCGGTCGCCGAGGGCAGGCCCTACGGGGCGACGCTCGCGGACGCCGTGCGCAGTGCCGCCGCGCTGGAGGCGATGGCGGCCTCGGCGCACAGCGGCGCCTGGGTCAGCGTGGAGCCGTCGTAGGGATGTTGTACGGCGTGACCACCTGGATCGCGGACGGCGGTACCGGACCGGCCGGCGGCAGGGCGCCGTGGGCGCGCATCACGGCGTGACATGCCTGGCGCAGATCGTGGCGCAGATCGTGGTGGAGCACGGCGGAGAGGCGGTGTGCGCGCAGCAGGCGGGTGTTGTCGTGGTCGAGGTCGTGCGCGACGAACACCGTGCACGGGCGGCCGAGGTCGGCGAAGGCCCGCAGGGTGGCGTCGTTGCCGCCGCCGATCGAGTAGACCGCGCGGATCTCCGGGTCGCGGTCGAGGGCGGCGCGTACGAGGTCGTACTGGGTGGCGTCCAGGCCGTCGCCCTCGGTGATCTCCACGAGGGTGCGCCAGGGCTGCCGGGCTCGCATGACGGCGCGGAAGCCCATCTCGCGCTCCTCCTCGTTGCGGAAGAAGCCGCTGCTGAGGGTGGTGAGGACATGGCCGGGGCGGTCGCCGAGCCACTGCTGCGTCAGATGGGCGGCGGTGGCGCCGGCGGCCCGGTTGTCGCAGCCGACGTGGGCCGACCGGGCGGTGCCGGGCAGGTCGGTGACCAGGGTGACCACGGGGACGCCGGCCGCCGTGAGCCGGGCGACGGCGTCCGTGACCTCGGGGACGTCGGGGGCCTTGAGGAGGACGCCCTGCGAGCCGCGCCGGGCGATGCGGTCCAGGGTGCGGACCAGTTCGGCGGCGGGCCCGGTCTCGCGGAAGTGGAAGCGGGAGCGCAGCACGGCCGGGCGCAGGCCGGGCAGCTCGGCCTCCAGGGCGGCGCGCACGGCGGTGGTGAAGCGTTCGGGCGCCTGCATCACGAGGTCGACCATGAAGGTCCGGCCCATGAGCCGCACCTGGGTGCGCTGCCGGTCCAGGTCGGCGATGGCCCGCCGGACCTCCTGGGCGGTGCTCTCGCGCACGCCGCCCCGGCCGTTGAGCACCCGGTCGACGGTGGCCTCGCTCAGTCCCGCCTGACGTGCGATCTCGCGGATCGGGAACGGGTGGCCCATGGGACGGCTCCTTGAGGGGTTTTTGACGGCCTCCTGATGGTGGCGCGAGGGGTTTGTCCTGACAAGAATGGCGCACGACCGGCCCCGTACCCCTCGCGGACCATGACGGACCGCCGCCACGCACCAGGGAGCACCATGCGCATCGGAATCCTCGGCCTCGGCCGTATCGGCGCCTTCCACGCCGAGACCCTGTCCGGACTGGACGCGGTCGACTCGCTCGTGGTGGCCGACCCGTCGGCCGGCGCGGCCGAGGCCGCCGCCGAGCGGTTCGGCGCCGAGGTCGCCCACTCCCCCGAGGCGCTGCTGGCGGCGGGGGTGGACGGCGTGGTGATCGCCGCGGCGACCGACGCCCATCCGGGGCTGATCCGGGCGGCCGTGGCGGCCGGGCTGCCGGTGTTCTGCGAGAAGCCGGTGGCCCGGACCATGGGCGAGGGCGTCGAGGTGCTCAAGGTGGTGGAGGAGGCCGGGGTGCCGGTGCAGATCGGCTTCAACCGCCGCTTCGACGCGGGTTTCGCCGCCGCTCGGGAGGCGGTGCGCTCCGGGGAGCTGGGCGCCCTGCACACCGTACGGTCGACGACGCTGGATCCGGCGCCGCCGCCCGCCGCGTACGTCGCCGCGTCCGGAGGCATCTTCCGGGACTGCGCGGTGCACGACCTCGACATCGTGCGCTGGGTGACGGGGCGCGAGGTGACGGAGGTGTACGCGGTCGGCGGCAACCGGGGCGCCGACTACATCGAGGAGGCCGGGGACGCGGACACCGCGGGCGCGCTGCTGACGCTGGACGACGGGACGATCGCGGTCGTGTCCAACTCCCGTCACAACGGGCGGGGTTACGACGTGCGCCTGGAGATCCACGGGTTCCTGGACTCCGTCGCCGTCGGTCTGGACGACAAGCTGCCGCTCAGGTCGGTGGAGCCGGGGGTGAGCTTCCCCGCGGGCGTCCCGCACGACTTCTTCATGGACCGCTTCGCCGCCGCCTACCGCGCCGAACTCGCCGCGTTCACCGAGGTGGTGGCCGGGTCCCGGCCCTCGCCGTGCACGGTCGCGGACGCGCTGGAGGCCGGGTGGGTCGCGGAGGCGTGCGCGCTGTCGCTGGCCGGGCACCGGCCGGTGGGGGTGGCGGAGGTGCGCACCGGCTGACGGGCCGGTGGTGGAGGGAGGCCGGTGCGATCACCCGAGCAGCACGCGGGAGGACTGCGACGCCGCGACCGGCCCCCTCCTGAGGGGAATCTCGCACGGTGGGGGACGCGGCGCCTTCCGGGGGCGTCCATCCGGGCCGTGGGCGGGTGCGGCGATCGCCGTGGCGCGTCGCGCCCACGCGGCGCAGCCCGGATCCGGTCCCGCCGGCCGTGTTTTTGTCACCCGCGTGCGTAGACGCGGCCCCTCCTGCCCTCCTACGGTCCCGGCAGTCGAACCCTCGGGAGTGCCGGATGCGTCGGAGTGCCTCACCGCTGTCCCTGATCCTGCTGGGCGTGGGCGTGTTTCTGCTGGTTCTCGCACCGATGCTGGTCTGGTACGTCAAGCCCCGCGCGGCCGTGAACCCGATCGACATCGACGTCACCGCCGTCTACCAGGGCCGGGGCAGCTATTTCGACGTCGACGAGGCCGAGACGGTCGAGGACCGGCGGATCACCGTCACCCAGCGGGTGCGGGGCGACGTCGAGGACAGTGAGGCGAGCGGGAAGGCCGTGTGGGACGTCGTGACGACGGTCGACACGGACAAGTCGCTGCCCGCGGCCGATCCGCACGACGCCCTGGACTTCTCGGTGTCCCGCTGGGTGACCGACCGCGCCACCAACCGGCCCGCGCACTGCTGCGAGGAGGAGCCGTACCACGAGGGTGAGGCGTTCCTGAAGTTCCCCTTCGACGTGGAGAAGCGCACGTATCAATGGTGGGACAGGACGCTCGGCGCGACCGTCCCGCTGGCGTACGCGGGGACGGAGAAGGTCCGCGGGTACGAGGGGTACGTGTTCACCGGCACCGTCGCCCCGACCAAGGTCGGCACCCGGCAGGTGCCGGGCGCGCTGGTGGGGCGCGCGGGCGCCCCGCAGGTGCTCGCCGAGGAGTGGTACTCCAACCACGGCATCAAGCTGATCGTGGACCAGACCACCGGACGCGTCCTGTACGCCGAGCTCGGTCCGCGTCAGGTGCTGCGCGCGCCCGGCGCCACCGAGGACGCGGTGGTGCTGCTGGACGTGCCGAAGCTGGCGCACACCGAGGCCACGCAGAAGGCCGCGGTGGACAAGGCCGAGCAGGACAACGCGCAGCTGCGGGCCCTGGGCACGACCGCACCGGCCGGCGCCGCGGTCCTCGGGGTGCTCCTCGGGGCGGCCGGGGCGGTGCTGCTGGTACGGGGCCGCCGGCCCGGCACGCCACAGCCGCGGGCCGACGAGGCCCCCGTGCCCCAGCCGGTCAGCCGGCCCCCGGCCTCGGCGTGACGTCCTCGGCGTCGGGGAGCCCGGCCGTGTCGACGCCGCTCACCTGGGCCAGCTCGTGCTTGAGCGCGGCCAGTTCGGCGCCGCCGGCCATGTGGTTGGTCAGCTCCTCCAGGGTGACCTGGTCGCGGGCGGCGCTGAGTTCGAGGGTGCCCAGGCGCAGCACGCTGAAGTGGTCGCCGACCATATAGGCGTGGTGGGGGTTGTGGGTGATGAAGATGACGCCGAGGCCGCGGTCGCGGGCGGCGGCGATGTACTTCAGGACCACGCCGGACTGTTTGACGCCGAGGGCGGCGGTGGGCTCGTCGAGGATGAGGACGCGGGCGCCGAAGTGGACCGCGCGGGCGATGGCGACGCACTGGCGCTGACCGCCGGAGAGGGTGCCGATGGGCTGTTCGAGGTCGTCGAGGACGATGCCCATGGCGCGCAGTTCCTCGTCCGCGGTCCTCTTCATCCGCTCGATGTCCAGGCGGCGCAGGGGCCAGGGGCCCTTGGTGAGTTCGGAGCCGAGGAAGAAGTTGCGCCACACGGGCATCAGCGGGACGGTCGCCAGGTCCTGGTAGACCGTGGCGATGCCGCGGTCCAGGGCCTCGCGCGGGGTGGAGAAGCGCACCGGGGTGCCGTCGACGAGGAAGTCGCCCTCGGTGTGCCGGTGCAGCCCGGAGACGATCTTGATGAGGGTGGACTTGCCGGCGCCGTTGTCGCCTAGCACACAGGTCACCTTGCCGGCGTGGACGGCGAGGTCGACGCCGTGCAGGGCGCGGAGGTTGCCGTAGGACTTGCCGGCGCCGCGCAGTTCCACGAGAGGGTGGTCGGTCATCGGTGGCTCACCTCCGGGTCGCCGTGCGGCTGACCCACAGATTGATCAGGACGGCGCCGAGCAGCATCACGCCGAGGAACGCCTTGAACCAGTCGGGGTTCCAGCCGGCGTAGACGATGCCCTGCTGGACCATGCCGAACATGAAGGCGCCGAAGACCGGGCCGACGGCCGAGCCGTAGCCGCCGGTCAGGAGGCAGCCGCCGATGACGGCCGCGGCGATGTAGATCAGCTCCTGGCCGACGCCCTCGCCGGACTGCACGGTGTTGAAGGAGAACAGCTGGTGCATGCCGACGAACCAGGCGCCGAGGCCGACCAGCATGAACAGCGAGATCTTGGTGAAGGTCACCGGGACACCGACGGCCCGCGCGCTCTCCTTGCTGCCTCCGACGGCGAAGACCCAGTTGCCGTACTTGGTGCGCAGCAGCACCCAGGTGGCGAGGGCGGCGAAGACGAGCCACCACACCACGGTGATCTTCACCTGGACGCCGCCGACGTCGAAGCTGGAGGCGAAGACCGCCTTGGCCTGGCCGAAGCCGTCCATGTCGCTGATGTCGTCGGTGGCCACGTTGCCGGTGACCCACTTGGTGACGGCGAGGTTGACGCCCTGGAGGATCAGGAAGGTGCCGAGGGTGACCAGAAAGCTCGGCAGACCGGTCCGCACCAGCATCCAGCCGTTGAACAGGCCCACGGCGAGGGAGACGGCCAGGGCGGCGATCACACCGACCCAGACGTTCATGGTCAGCTGGTAGCTGATCATGCTCGCGGTGAGCGCGGAGGTGATGACGGCGACGCCGGAGGAGAGGTCGAACTCTCCGCCGATCATCAGCAGGGCCACGGGCAGGGCCATGATCCCGATGGTGGACGACTGGTAGAGGATGTTCGCCATCGAGCTGCCGTCGCGCACCGCGGGCGCGGCGATCAGGAAGAACACGAACACCGCCAGCGCGCCGAGGAACACACCGACCTCGGGGCGGGCCAACAGCCGCCGCGCGAGCGGCCGTTGCGCGGTGCGCCCGGTCTCCTTCCCGGGGCCGGGGGCCGGCGGCGCGGTCGCCGCCGGCTGTGCCTGCTGGGCCATGCTCATCACCGGGTGCCCTTCGCGGCGAACCTGTCGACGCTGTCGACGTTGGACTTGTCGACGAAGGCCGGGCCGGTCAGCACCGGCTGTTCGCCGCCGCCCATGTAGTTGCCGTTGTTCTCGTAGAGCCACAGGGAGTCGATGGCCAGGTAGCCCTGGAGGTAGGGCTGCTGGTCGACGGCGAACTCGATGGTGCCGGCGGAGATGGCCTTGGTCAGCTCCTTGTTGAGGTCGAAGGTGGCGACCTTGGCGTCGCTGCCGGACTCGGACACCGACTGGGCGGCGGTCAGCGCGATCGGGGCGCCGAGGGCGACGACGTGGTCGATGTCGCCGTCCCGCTTGAGCTTGGCGGTGATGGTGGACTTGACCGAGGGCATGTCGGTGCCGTTGACGAAGAGGTTCTCGATCGCGCCGGAGAAGGTCTTCTTCACGCCGTCGCAGCGCTGGGTGAGGCCGACGTTGCCCTGTTCGTGCAGGACGCACACGGCCTTCTTGGCGCCGAGTTCGTTCAGGCGCTTGCCCAGGGCCTCGCCGGCGACGGTCTCGTCCTGGCCGAAGAACTCCAGCAGGCCGAGCTTCTGCCACTCGCCGACCCCGGAGTTGAGGCCGACCACGGGTATGCCGGCCGCCTTCGCCCTGCTCATCACGTCCTTGAGGGCGTCCGGTTTGGCGAGGGTGACGGCGATGCCGTCGACCTTCTGGTCGATGGCGTTCTGCACGAGGTTGGCCTGGTTGCCGGCGTTGGGGTCGGCGGAGTAGATCAGCTTGACGTTGTCCTTGGCGGCGGCGGCCTCGGCGCCCTTGCGGACGATGTCCCAGAAGGTGTCGCCGGGCGACTGGTGGGTGATCAGGGCGACGGTCATGCGCGGGGTGCCGGCCTTGCCCGCGGAGGCGCCACCGCCGCCGTCCTCCTCCGCCTTCTTGCCGCCGGAGCTGCTGGAGCAGCCGGCGAGGGCCAGGGCCGCCGCCGCGGCCACGGCCAGGGCGGGGGCGAATCTGCGGGAGCGGGGGCGAGAGCGGTCCATCTTTCCTGCACCTCACTGTGCGACAGGGGGAAGGCACGGCTGTTGGGTCCGGATTCCACTCCCTGGGCACACCCGCTGTCAATACTTTGTCAAGACATCATTTCAGGCGCAGGTCAGAATGTCAGTACAAAGGCTTGACAGGGTGGGCGCCCGCGCCCACCATCTGATCGCGACGGACCGCGTCGTGGGCGTTCCCTACCCCCGGGCGCGGCGGCCAACCGCCCCAGGAGGTGCCCGTCCATGACCCCGCCCGGTGCCGCCCTCGCGTCCCTGGACCTCGTCCTCGACCGGGTCAGTCCCGTCCCGCTGTACCACCAGCTCGCCCGGCAGCTGGAGGCGGCCATCGAGCGCGGCGCCCTCGCGCCCGGCGTGCTGCTCGGCAACGAGATCGACCTGTCCGCGCGGCTGGGCCTGTCCCGCCCCACCGTCCGCCAGGCCCTGCAGTCCCTGGTCGACAAGGGACTGCTGGTACGCCGCCGCGGGGTCGGCACCCAGGTCGTGCACCGGCAGGTCAAACGCCCCCTCGAACTGACCAGCCTCTACGACGATCTGGCGGCGGCCGGCCAGCAGCCCGCCACCCGCGTGCTGCGCAACGACACCGTGCCCGCCCCCGCCGACGCGGCCGCCGCCCTCGGCCTCCCCGAGGGCGCCGACGTCACCCTCCTGGAACGGCTGCGCACCACCCACGCCAGCCCGGTGGCGTATCTGCGCAACTACCTCCCGCCCGGCCTCCTCGACCTGGACACCGACCGCCTGGAGGCCACCGGCCTCTACCGCATGCTGCGCTGCGCGGGCATCGTCCTGCGCAGCGCCCACCAGAGCGTCGGCGCCCGCTGTGCCACCGCCGAGGAGGCACTGCTGCTGGCCGAGCGGGAGGGCGCGGCCCTGCTGACGATGCGGCGGACGGCGTACGACGACACGGGCCGGCCCGTCGAGTACGGGGCGCACATCTACCGCGCGTCCCGGTACGCGTTCGACTTCCAGCTGCTGGTGCGGGGCTGAACCGCCCGCTCAGTGGGCCGCGTCCAGCCGGGCCCGCTGCTCCGGCGTCAGCTCCAGGTCCACCGCGGCCAGGTTCTCCTCCAGCTGGGCCACCGAGGACGCCCCGGCCAGCGGGACGATCGGCAGGTCGGCGCCGATCTGCCAGGCCAGCACCACCTGGTTGACGGTGGCGCCGGCCTCCCGCGCGACCTCGCCGAGCACCTTCAGCCGGGCCGGGGAGCCGGGGTGGTCGTAGTCCGGGGGCAGCGGCTTGTCCTGGCGGGTGTAGGCGCCGGTGAGCAGCGGTGAGTAGGCGACCAGGGTGAGCCCGGGCTCGGCCCGCAGATAGCCGAGCAGTTCGGCGCCGGCGTGGCCGAGGCTGCCGTCGGGGAAGAGGTCGCTGGGGACGTCGAAGCGGGGGCGCAGGTGGCTGTGCTGGTACTGGAGCACCTCGTAGCCGGGCAGTCCGGCGGCGGCCGCCAGCGCGCGGGCCCGCTCCACCCGCCACACCGCGTGGTTGCTGACCCCGAGCAGGCCGACCGTCCCCTCGGCGACCAGCTCGGCGAACCCCTCGACGGTCTCCTCCAGCGGCACCCGGTGGTCCTCGATGTGGGCGTAGAGCAGGTCGAGCCTGTCCATCCCGAGGCGTTCACGGCTGCGCTCGGCGGCCTCGCGGATGACCTTCGCCGACAGCCCCTCGCCGTTGTCGATGTAGCCGGTGCCGGGGGCCAGGGGGCGGGCGCCGAGCTTGGTGGCGATGACGATCTCGTCGCCGACGCCCCTGCTGCGCCGCCACCGGCCGAGCAGTTCCTCGCTCTGCCCGCCCTGGCCGCCGTCCTCCCAGAAGGCGTAGTTGTCGGAGGTGTCGATGAAGTTGCCGCCGGCCTCGACATAGCGGTCGAGGACGGCGAAGGAGGTCTTCTCGTCCGTGCGCGAGCCGAACAGCATCGCGCCGAGGGCGAGCACGCTCACCTCGCGGCGGTGTGCGGGGTCGCTGCCGATGGTGCGGTACTTCATGGTTGTTCCTCCCGTCCGCGCCCGGTTCTCCGGGCACGGACGGGAGTCTTCAGCTTGAAGTGCGCTCCAGGTCAAGGCCGTTCACGCGGGGCGCGCGAACGGCCCCTCCAGGGCTGCCCACTGGAGCAGCATGATGGTCTTGGCGTCGGCGATCTCCCCGGTGCGGATCATCTCCAGGGCGCGGCGGAAGGGCAGTTCGAGGATCTCGATGTCCTCGCCCTCCTCGTGGAGTCCGCCGCCGTCGTGGGTGCGGGTCGAGGGGCCGTACTCGGCGGCGTAGAAGCTCACGCGCTCGGTGACCGATCCGGGGCTCATATAGACGTCGAAGACGTGCCGGACCGCGCCGATGGTGTGGCCGGTCTCCTCCACCGCCTCGCGCCGCACGGCGAGCTCGGGGTGTTCGTCCTCGTCGTCGAGCAGCCCGCCCGGTGTCTCGATCAGCATGCCGTCGGGGTGGCCGTTGACATAGACGGGGAAGCGGAACTGCCGGGTGAGCAGGACGGTTTCGCGTGCCGGGTCGTAGAGCAGCACGGTCGCGCCGTTGCCGCGGTCGTGGGTCTCGCGCTGCTGGGTGCTCCAGGTGCCGTCGGCGCGCTGGATGTCGTAGGTCGTGGCCCGCTCGACGTACCAGTGGCTGGACAGGAGTTCCACCTCCCGCACCTTCACCCGGGGGTTGCCGGTGAGGTCCAGGCCGGTGCGGTGCAGTCCGGTGCGGCCCCGGCGGTCGGGGGTGTCGGCGCCTGCGGTCATGCGGGGCACCCCCCGGGGGCGGGCCGGGGAACAGGGATCGTGGTCATGCCCGCTTCTACCACGCCGGGGGTGTCCTTCTCATGACGGCACCTTCGGCCGCTCGGGCCGGGCGGCGAACCAGGCGACGGTGTGCCGCAGGCCGTCCTCCAGGGGTACCAGCGGCTGCCAGCCGAGCGTCTCGCGGGCGCGGGTGATGTCGGGGCGGCGGCGTACGGGGTCGTCCTCGGGCAGCGGGAGGAAGCGCAGGCCGCTGCGGGAGCCGGTCAGGCGCAGGACGCGCTCGGCGAGTTCGAGGACGGTCAGCTCGGTGGGGTTGCCGAGGTTGACCGGGCCGGGCAGCGGGCTGTCGATCATGGCGATCAGGCCGCGGACCAGGTCGTCGACGTAGCACAGGCTGCGGGTCTGGCCGCCGTCCCCGTGGACGGTGAGGGGTTCGCCGTCCAGGGCCTGCCGGACGAAGGTGGAGACCACGCGGCCGTCGTGCGCGCGCATCCGGGGCCCGTAGGTGTTGAAGATCCGCACGATGCCGGTGTCGGCGCCGGTGCTGCGCCGGTAGGCGGCGGTGACGGCCTCGGCGAACCGTTTGGCCTCGTCGTAGACGCTGCGCGGGCCGATGGGGTTGACGTGTCCCCAGTAGTCCTCGCGCTGGGGGTGCACGGCGGGGTCGCCGTAGATCTCGCTGGTGGAGGCCAGCACGAAGCGGGCCCGTCGGCGCACGGCGAGGCGGAGCAGGTTCTCGGTGCCCCGGCTGCCCGCGGCGAGGGTCTGCAGGGGGCGGGCGAGGTAGTCGCGCGGGGAGGCGGGGCTGGCGAGGTGGACGACGGCGTCGATGTCGCCGGAGAGCCGGAAGCGCTCGGTGATGTCGCAGGGGGTGCACTCGAAGCCGGGTTCCTGGAGCAGGCCCGCGAGGTTGGCGGTGCGGCCGGAGGAGAAGTCGTCCAGGCAGCGGACGCTGTCGCCGCGGCGGATCAGCGCCTCGCACAGATGCGATCCGAGAAAGCCCGCCCCGCCGGACACCACGACACGCATCGCCGCCTCGCCTCCCGCCGGTCAGCCGAGCCGGGGCCGGCCCGGTGCGCGCACGGTCCAGCCGGCCGCGCGCCAGGCCGCCGCGTCCAGGGTGTGCCGGGCGTCCACCAGGGCCGGGGTGCGCACCACGCCGGCGAGGGCCACCGGGTCCAGCAGGCGGTACTGCGGCCACTCCGTCAGATGCAGGACGACATCGGCGTGTTCGCAGGTCTTGGCCACGTCCAGGGCGTACTGGAGCGCGGGGCAGGCGGCGCGCGCGTTGTCGACGGCCTCCGGGTCGTGCACCCGCACCTGCGCGCCGAGCCGGCGCACCGCCTCGGCGACGGCGAGTGCGGGCGAGTCGCGGACGTCGTCGCTGTGCGGCTTGAACGCGGCGCCCAGGACGGCGACGTTGCGCCCGGCGAAGCTGCCGCCCACCAGGCGCAGGGCGAGCTCCACGGTGCGCCGGCGCTGACGGGTGTTGACGGTGTCGACCTCGCGCAGGAAGGCCACCGAGGCGCCCAGGCCGAGCGCCTCCGCGCGGGCGGCGAGGGCCCGGATGTCCTTGGGCAGGCAGCTGCCGCCGAAGCCGAGGCCCGGTGCGAGGAAGCGGGGTCCGATGCGGGCGTCGGCGCCCATGGCCTCGGTCAGCGTCAGCACGTCGGCACCCGTGGCGTCGCAGATCTCGGCCATGGCGTTGACGAAGGAGACCTTGGTGGCGAGGAACGCGTTGGAGGCGAGCTTGACCAGTTCGGCGGTGGCCGGGTCGGTGCCGATGAACGGCGTCCCGGCGGCCAGCAGCAGGGTGTACAGCTGCTTCAGCCGCGCCTCGGCCTCCGGCGAGTTCGTGCCGACGACGATGCGCTCGGGGTGCAGGGTGTCCTGCACCGCGCAGCCCTCGCGCAGGAACTCCGGGTTCCAGGCGACCTCGGCGTGCGGCAGCCGCTCGGCCAGCCGGGCCGCGGTGCCGACGGGGACGGTGGACTTGCCGACGATCAGCGCGCCGGCGGTGAGATGGGGTGCCAGGGCGTCCACGGCGGCGTCGACGAAGCGCAGGTCGCTGGCGCCGGTGCCGGGCAGCGGCGGGGTGCCGACGCACAGGAAGTGCGTGTCGCCGAACCGGGCCGCCTCGGCCGGCGAGGTGGAGAACGCCAGCCGGCCCGCGTCCACGCCCCGTTTGATCAGCGCGCCCAGCCCCGGCTCGTAGAAGGGGGGCCGCCCGGCGGCCAGTTCGGCGACGCGCTCGGCGTCGACGTCCACGCCGAGGACGTCGTGCCCGAGGTCGGCGAGGCAGGCGGCGTGGACGGCTCCCACGTATCCGGTACCGATGACTGTGACGCGCATGGTGATCTCCGTGGCCGGGTTCAGCGGCCGGTGACGGGCAGGCCGAGCAGGTCGCGGTAGCAGGCGTCCACGGCCGCGCACATGGTCTGCGGGGCGAAGGCGGCGCGCACCCGCTGCCGTCCCTGCCGCCCCATGCGGGCGGCCTCCTGCGGGTGGTCGAGGAGCCAGTCGACGGCGTGGGCGGTGCCGTCCGGGTCGGCGGGCGCGACCAGCAGTCCGGTGGCGCCGTGCTCGACCAGGTCGGGCACCCCGTTCACGGCGGTGGCGACGACCGGGCGGGCGGTGGCCAGCGCCTCGGTGAGGGCGCGGCCGAGCCCCTCGTACAGCGAGGTGACGACGAAGACGTCGAGCCCGGCCACCAGGCGCGCGGCGTCGGGCCGGTGGCCGGTGAGCACGATCCTGACGCCCAGCCGGTCGGCGAGCCCGCGGACCTCGTCGGCCAGCGGTCCGTCGCCGATCATGACGAAGGCGGTGTCCGGCCTGCGCGCCCGCAGCGCGGCCGCCGTCCGGACGAAGTCCAGGGGCGCCTTCTGGGTGTCGATCCGGCCGACGGTCCCGACGAGTGCCGTGGCGCGCGGCACGCCGAGCATCCGGCGGGCGACCGGGTCGAACCGCTCCGGGATGTGGCCGAGGTCCACCGCCGAGGGCACGACCTGGATCCGGCCGGGGGGCGCGAGGCGCTCCTCCACGGCCTGCCGGGCGACGCGGGGCGCGACGGCGAGGAACCGGTGGGTGCAGCGGCGGGTGGCGCGTTCCAGGCAGCGGTACAGGGTGCGGCGCAGGAGGGGCTGGTGCGGGTGGAAGCTGAAGCCGTGGAAGGTGTGCACGACGACCGGGGTGCGGCACAGCCGTGCGGCGAGCCGTCCGAGGAATCCGCCCTTGGCGGAGTGGGTGTGCACGACGGTGAACCGCTCACGCCGGATGAGCCGCACCAGGCGGTACAGCACCAGCGCGTCGGCGGGGGTCAGCGTGTGCCGGAACCCGCGCAGTTCGACGGTGTGCACACCGGCCGCCCGCGCGCTCTCCCACAGGTCCCCGCCGGGGACGCCCGCGATCCATACGTCGTAGCGGTCGCGGTCCATCCCCACCGCGGTCAGCAGGGTGTTGCCGCCGGCGCCCGCCTGGAGGCGGGTGATCACATGCAGCACCTTGATGCGGGGCGGCGCGGGCGCCGGCGGCAGCTCGGCCGTGGGGGCCACCTGGGGGAGGGTGGCGGGCCAGCCGGGGGCGAGGGTCCGGGGGCGTTCCGGGCCGGGGACGAGGGTCCCGTTCCGCATCGTCGATCACCACCAGATGTAAGCCGTATGTTTACGACGTACACGTACATCATCGCCCCTCGCGCGAGACGGGTCAATACGACAGAAAATGGACGCCGGGTCCTCGCCTGGCGCGTTCACCCGACGGGCTTCGGACGGGAGGAGTCGCGATGCCGCTCGCCCATCTCGACGGGATCCGGCACCTGCTGGTGTGCCCGCGCTGCCGGTCGGCGCTGGCGGCGGAGCCGGACGGCTTCCGCTGTACGGCGCCCGGCTGCCCCCGCGCCCGACCGGGTGACGGGTTTCCCCTGGCCGGCCGGTGGCCGGTCCTCGTCGACTTCGAGCGCAGCGTCGTGGACCGCGACGCGGTGCCGGCGCGGACCGCCGGGAACACCGAACGCCTCCCGGCCCCGCTGCGCCGCGTGCTCAAACCGCCGAACCGGGTCGCGGCCCGCACCATCGACCTGCTGCTGCGCGCCCTGCCGGGCCCCGCGCCCAGGCTGCTCGTCGTCGGCGGGGCCACCGTGGGCAACGGCGTGGACGCCGTCTACCGCGACCCGCGCGTGGAGGTGATCGCCTTCGACATCGCCACCAGCCCGGTCACCCAGTTCGTCGCCGACGCCCACCACATCCCGCTGCCCGCGGGGTGCGTGGACGCGGTGCTGGTGCAGGCGGTGCTGGAGCATGTGCTCGACCCGCCCCTCGTCGTCGCCGAGATCCACCGGGTGCTCCGGGACGGCGGCCTGGTCTACGCCGAGACGCCCTTCCTCCAGCAGGTCCACGCCGGGGCCCATGACTTCACCCGCTACACCGCGAGCGGTCACCGCTATCTCTTCCGCCGCTTCGAGGAGCTCGCGGCGGGCGCGGTGGCCGGCCCCGGCACCCAGCTGCTGTGGAGTCTCGACCACACGGTCCGCGCCCTCACCCGCTCCCCCGCCGCCGGCCGCGCCACGCGGACCCTGCTGTGCTGGCTGCGCGCGCTGGACCGGCTGGCCCCGCCGGGCTTCGCGGAGGACGACGCGTCGGCGCTGTACTTCCTGGGGCGGCGGCGCGAGCGGGAGATGACCGCCGCGGAGATCGTCCGGTACTACCGGGGGGCCCAGTAGCCGTGCGGGTGGCCGACCGCGGGCCGGGCCCCGTGGTCGAGCGGCGCCTCGGCGCGGACCATCGCCGCCAGCCCCGTCCGGATGTCCGTCACCGGCCGGTAGCCGAACGCCTGCCGGGCCAGGGTGATGTCGGCGGCGGTGCGCCGCGCGTCACCGGGACGGGCCGGGCCCGGCACCACCCGCACCGGTGCGGTCAGCTCGCCGAGCAGCGCGATGATCTGACGCAGGGTCACCTCCGATCCGCCGCCGAGGTTGGCGACCCCGGTCCAGCCGGAGCGGGCCGCGGCGCGCATGGCGGCGACGACGTCACCGACGTAGGTGAAGTCCCGGCTCTGCCCGCCGTCGCCGTACAGCGGGAACGGGCGGCCCGCGCGGGCGGCCGTGATCAGCCGGGAGAAGGCCATGTCGGGCCGCTGCCGTGGCCCGTAGACGCTGAACAGGCGCAGCGAGACGGCGGGCACGCCGAACACCGCGCGGTAGGTCTCGCACAGCTGCTCGGCGGCGAGCTTGGTGACGCCGTACGGGGAGACGGGCCGCGGTCGCAGGGTCTCCGGCGTCGGGTACGTCTCGGCGTCGCCGTAGACCGAGGAGCTGGAGGCGAAGACCAGCCGGGGCAGCCGGGTGTCGCGGGCGGCCTCCAGGACGTGCTGGGTGACCAGGACGTTGCGCCGGAGGTAGACGGCGAACTCGTCGCCCCACGAGCCGCGGACGCCGGGCTGGCCGGCGAGGTGGTACACGACGTCCGCGGCGGCGAACAGCGGGCGCAGCGGGGTGCGCAGCAGGTCGCCGCGGTGCAGGGCGAAGCCGTCGCGGCCGAGCAGCGGGGCGAGGTTGCGCTCCTTGCGGGCGGGGTCGTAGAAGGTCGTCAGGGCGTCGACGCCGACGACCTCGTCGCCGTGGGCCAGCAGGTGCTCGCACAGGTGGGAGCCGATGAAGCCGGCCGCTCCGGTCACGACGGCACGCATCAGGATCGGCCTCCTCGGTCCCACAGGGCGGACAGCACGTACCAGAGGGTGCGGGCGGTGAACCGTACGACGCTCGCGGCCGTGGCGTGCGCGAGGAACTCGGCGTCCAGGGCGACGCGGCGGGGCACGAGCACGGTCAGGTAGTACTGCTCGGGGTCGGGGCGGCCGTCGAGGGCGGCGGCGTACTCCCGTGACCTGAGCTGGCAGGGGCCGGTGAGTCCCGGCCGGTGCCGGAAGACCCAGCGGTGCTCGGGCGGGTAGCGCTCGGCGAGGTGCGGCACCTCGGGGCGCGGGCCGACCAGGGTCATGTCGCCGCGCAGGACGTTCCACAGCTGCGGCAGCTCGTCCAGGCTGAGGCGGCGCAGCAGCCGCCCGGTCCGGGTGACCCGCGCGTCGTCCCCTCCGGTGACACCGGGCCCCGCGCAGTCCGTGCGCATGCTGCGGAACTTGTAGAGGACGAACTCGCCGCCGCCCTCCCCGACCCGCCGCTGCCGGAACAGCACCGGCCTGCCGCTGGTCACCGCCACCACCGCTCCGAGCAGCGCCAGCACGGGGGCGAGGGCGATCAGCAGGACCAGGGCCACGGTGACGTCCAGCACCCGGCGGGCCGGCGCGATCGGCACCGCGCCGAGGGTGCCCAGGGCGTGTTCGGGAGTGCGGTCGACGGTGCTCATAGGGTGCCCTTGATACCGTACGTTTACAACGTAAACGCCATTTTTGTCCCTGCGTGACCCGAGGTCAAGCGGACGAGGTGTCCCTAGCTGCGCCGCGGCACCGGCCGCGGGGGCGGCCCCAGCCCGCGGCCCTCGCTGAACCAGCGCAGGAACCGCCAGTAGACCGCCAGGGTGGGCCCGAGGTCCCGCCACTGCCCGCGCAGAGCGGCCGCCGCCAGCCGCGCGGGCGGCTCCACGGCGAGGGTCAGCGCCATCAGCAGCCACGCCCGGCGCCTCTCCCACTGCCGGAAGGCGTACCGGCTGCGGCTGCACAGCATCAAGTAGTGCCGCCAGGGCCCGAGCTGACCGGAGCTCACCTGGCCGGCATGGCGGACCCGCGCCTCGTGCACGTGGTACGAGGGCCAGCCGGCCCGGCGGGCCCGCAGCGCGAGGTCGACCTCCTCCAGGTAGAGGAAGTACCCCTCGTCGAAGCCGCCCAGGGCCTCGAACAGCGGCCGTCGGACCAGGAAGAACGCCCCGATGACCTGGTCCACCGGGCCCGACCGGGTCAGTTCCCGCGGCCGGAGATGGTGCGGCGGGAAGAGCGCGGGCAGCAGCCGGTCGAGCCCCGTCATCCGGCCGGCGTACGTGCGCAGGCCCGGGAACCGCGAGCAGGAGATCTGCGGCCGGCCCTGCTCGTCGACCATGAGCGCCCCGAAGATCCCGAAGCGGTCGGCCTCGGGCGTGTCCAGGAAGCGGCCGACGGCCCGCAGGGCGTCCGTGTGCAGCCGGGTGTCCGGGTTGAGGAAGAGCACGAAGTCGCTCCGGCCGCGCGCGGCGCCCTGGTTGCAGGCCGCGGCGAACCCCCGGTTGTCCTCGTTGCGCACCACGTCGACGGGGATGCCGTCGGCGCTCAGCCCGTCCAGGGAGTCGTCGGTGGAGGCGTTGTCGACGACGACGATCCGCGCCACCCGCAGCCGCGAGCGGTCGGCCGCGCCGACGGAGCGCACGCACGCGCGCAGATACCGGCCGGTGTTCCAGTTCACGATCACCACGTCGGCGGCGGTCACGACGGCGCCGCCCGGCCGAGTTCCAGGGCCGCCGTCCAGCGGGGCAGCCAGGCGTCGTAGGAGTACCTGCGCGCGGTGACCTCGCGTGCCCTGCGCCCGAGCCGTTCGCGGGCGTCGGCGCTCCGGCCGAGCAGCCCGAGGACCGCGTCGACCCAGTCGTCCTGGCTGCGCGCCGCGGGCAGGCCCAGCTCGGCCAGCAGCCCGGCGTTCACCCCGAGCGGACTGGCCACGGCCGGCAGTCCGGCGGTGGCGTACTGCAGCAGCTTGTACCCGCACTTGCCGAGGCTGTACGCGGTGCCGGGCAGCGGCATCAGCCCGATGTCCATGGCGGCCAGGGCGGTCCGCTGGCGCTCCGGGCTCCAGGGGACCCGGTCGACGAAGTCCTCCAGCACACCCAGGGACGGCCTGTCCGTCCCGACGAGCGTCAGCCGCGCGCCGGTCCTGCGGTGCAGCTCGGTGAGGGCCGGGGCGATGCCCAGCAGGTATGCCTCGTTGTGGGCTGAGCCGATCCAGCCGAGGCGCGGCGGGTCGCGCAGGGTGTAGTCGGTCTTGGGCACATAGTCCGCCGGGTCCACGCAGCTCGGGATGACGACGACGTCGCGGTGGTAGCGGCCGGCCCAGTCGGCCAGGACGGCGTTGCCCGCGACGACCCGGTCGGCATGGCGTACGGCGACCAGCGCCTTGCCCGCCTTGGGGGCGAGGCGGCGCGCCAGACCGTCCTTCCCGTCGTCCCACTGCAGGGCGTCGTCGAAGTCGTACACGGCGAACTCCGCGCTCGTCAGCAGCCGCCGCTCCCACCACCCCCGGCTCAGCGGCGATGCCTCCCGGTGCAGCAGCAGCAACCGGGGGCGGGCCCGCGCCAGCCGGCCGAGCCGCAGCTCCGCGCGGGCCAGCGCCAGCGGGCGGCGCAGCAGACGGGAGGGGGCGGCGTCGGGGAGCCCGAGATAGCTGCCGACGGTGAAGTCCGCGCCGACGCGGTCCAGCCACCCGTAGACCCGCACCCGGGAGCTGCCGGCCTCCCGGCCGTAGGGGGTGATCGCGCAGCGCTCCACGGGACGCTCCCCGGTTCCGTCTCCAGCCGTATGCTGATATCGTACGTTTACGTCGTAAATCCACATCTTGCGCCTCGGGTGAGATCACGTCAAGACAGCACAGACGGGACGGGCGGCCCGGACGGAGGGGAGCCTCCATGGATTTCCACGACTACCTGGACGTGCTGCGCCGCCGCTGGCGGTTCGTCACCGTGTGCGTGCTGCTCGGGCTGGCCGCGGCCGTGGCCGCCACCGCCCTGATGCCGCGCACCTACACCGCGACCGCCCAGCTGTTCATCGCCACCAGCGGCCAGAGCAGCGGCGACGCCTACGAGGGCGGCCTGTTCACCCAGCAGCGCGTGAAGTCGTACACCCGTGTCGTGACCAGCCCGTCGGTGCTCCAGGGCGTCATCTCGGCGCTCGACCTGAAGACCACGCCGGGGCGGCTGGCGGAGAAGATCAGCGCCCAGGCGCCGCTGGACACCACGCTGGTGGACATCCAGGTGACGGACCCCTCGCCCACCCGGGCGCAGGCGATCGCCGACGAGACCGCACAGCAGTTCACGCGGTACATCGCCACCATCGAGGGCTCCTCGGCCGGTGTCCCCCCGCTGGTGAAGGCCAGCGTCGTCGGCGGTTCGCAGCCGCCGACCGACCCGACCAGCCCCCGCCCCGAACTGAACGTGGCCATCGGCCTGCTCGGCGGCGCGATCGTCGGCGTCGCGGGCGCGGTGCTGCGCCACACGCTGGACCGCACCCTGCGCTCGCCGGGCGACATCCGGAGCCGGCTCGGCCTGACCACCCTGGGCACCCTGCCGCCGCCCGAGGGCCGTCGGCGCGGTGCGCCGCCCACCGGCACCACCCGGCGCGCGGAGGCCCTGAGCCAGCTGAGCACCCGGCTGCGGTTCGCCTCCGACGCGGGCCTGCCCCGCTCGCTGCTGATCGCCAGCGCCCTGCCCGGCGAGGGCCGCACCCGGACCGCGCTGGACGTGGCGACCAGTGTCGCCCGCACCGGTGGGCGCGTGGTGCTGGTGGAGGCCGATCTGCGCCGGCCGCGGCTCGGGGCGGAGCTGGACCTGGCCCCCTCCCCCGGCCTGACCGGCGTACTCACCGGCACCGCTGCGCCGCACTCCGCGCTGGTGCAGTGGCGGCCGGGCCACCTCCGCGTCCTGCCCGCCGGGCCCGCCCACCCGGACCCGTATCCGCTACTGTCCGGGCGGCGGCTGACGGAGGTGCTGCGCACGCTGGAGGCGGACGCCGACCTCGTGGTCGTCGACAGCCCGCCGCTGCTGCCGTTCGCCGACGGGGCGGCCGTCGGCAGCGTGGCCCACGGCGTGCTGTTCGTCGTACGGGCGGACCGGACCCCCCGCGAGGAGGCGCTGCGGGCCCTGGACACGCTGGCCGCGGTGCACGCCGAGGTGCTCGGTGCCGTCCTGACGGGGGCCGCGGACAAGCAACTGACCGACTGGCGGCCGCCCGACGGCCCGGCACCGACGCCGATGTCGCCCCCGCCGCCGCAGCAGACCGTCGTGCCCCGCGTCCCGGCCCGGCACCACGGATAGGGGTCCGGGATGACACCGGAGCAGGCGCGCACGACGCTGATCCTCGGCATCCTGGCGCTGGTGTCGCTCGTTCCGCTGCTGATCGCCCTGCGCCGGGCCCGCGCCTTCGGGGACTGGGACCTCACCGCGACGGTGGTGTTCCTGACCGCGGTGCTGGCCAGTGCGCCGACCATCGCCTACGTCGTCCACTCGGGCCGCAGCGAACGGCTCGACGTCCTCGGCGACGTGGTCATCGGCTTCCCGCCCTGGGTGCACCAGGCGGGCGCGGTCGCCAACGGGCTGCTGATCGCCGTGTGCCTGCTGTTCACCGGCCACCGGCTCCTCGCCGCCCGCGCCCGGATCAACACCGCTCCCCTGCCGGCCCTCGGGCTCGTCGTGCTGGTCGCCCTCTCGGACGCCCTGCACGGACAGGCGCTGCTCGCCCCCCGGCAACTGGTCCTCCTCGCGGCGCTGCTGGCGGCGACGGTCGCCCGGCCCGGCCGCCCGGCGTTCCTCGGCGGGGCGGCCGCCGTGCTGCTCTTCACGGTGCTCGGCGGCATCGAGGCGCTGGTGGAACCGGAGACGGTCCTGCGCGGATGCCGCCCCGACAACCCGTGCGGTCTGCTCGGCGTCCACTACGCGGGCGTCTTCTCCAACGAGAACATCCTCGGGCTGGTGCTGATCCTCGGCATCCCCTTCGTCTGGCTCGGGCTGCGCGGCCCGGTCCGCGTGGTCCTGGCGGTCTACGTCGCCTTCCTCGCCGTCGCCACGGGCGGGATGCTGGCCGCCGCCACGGCCGCCGCCACCCTGGTGGCCCTGGCCGTGCTGCGCCCGGACCTCGCGGAGCAGGGCCGGCCGTCCGGGCGGGCCCTGCTCGCCCTTCCCGCGCTGGGCGCCACCGCCGCGGTCGGCGCCGCCCTGCCGTTCGTGGGCGCCGACCCCGACCGGTTCGGCGACCGCGCGGTCATCTGGACCATGGCCCGCGAGGAGCTGACCGGCGCCCCCCTGCTCGGCCTCGGCGGCAAGGCGTGGTCCGCGAAGTACCCCGCCGGGGAGATCCCGGCCGCCGTCTCGCCGTCCCTGCACAACCAGTGGATCGACGTGCTGTACGCGGGCGGGCTGGCCGGCCTCGCCCTCTTCCTGCTCCTGCTGCTGCGTCTGCTCGCCGGGGGCGGGCTGCGCGGCCTGCCGGTCGCCGCGTGCGTGCTGCTGCCGGTGCTGCTGTCCTCCGTCCTGGAACGCCCCTGGTCCTTCGGCATCAGCAACACCCTCACGTTCGCGCTCCTGGTGGCGACGCTCATGCCGCTGCGGGCCCGCGCCGCGCCCCCGCCCCGGGTGCCCGGGCCGGCACCGCTCGCGCTCCGCCGTCCGCGGTCGGTGCCGCACTGACTCCTGCGGCTCCGGCGTCCTTGGCGGCGGAGCCGGGACTCCGGTCACCGGAGCAGGGACTCCAGCGGCTCCAGCGTCCGCCGCCAGTCCAGCCGCCGCGCCTGCTCGTACGCCTCGTCGCTCACCGCCTGCCAGCTCTCCTTGCGGCCGAGCGCCCCGACGACCTCGGCGAAGTCGTCCTCGGTGTACGGCACCGACCCGCGCAGCAGGTCGAGATGGCGCCGCCAGGCGGGGACCAGGACGGGCAGGCCGTAGGACAGATAGTGCAGATGTTTGGCGGAGAAGCCCTCCCGGCGGATCAGGTCACGGGTGCAGGTGATCAGCCCGAACTGGTAGTCCGCCAGGATCTCCTCGGAGGCGTAGCCCCGGTAGCGCAGCCCCAGCGACGGGTCGGGCGGCGGGCCTCCGTACACGTCGAGGTGCTGATAGCGGCGGCTGAGCCGGGCCAGCATCGGCAGGTCGATGAAGGAACTGCTGAGCGAGCCGAGATAGGCCACGCGCGGCGGGTCGGCGAACTGAGCCCGCACCGGCGAGGGGGTGCACCCCCAGTTCAGCTGGACGAAGTTGCGGCCGCTGATGCCGTACTGGGCGACGGCGTACCGGCCGTAGGTCTCCCAGGAGAACGACAGGTACTGCATGCCCTCCAGGAAGCGGGCCTCCCAGCGGCGGAAGCGGGCGTGCTGGCGGTCGGTGAGCCGGCCCTCGCAGTACACCTCGTCGGCCCAGGGGTTGGGGCAGTCGTAGAAGGTCGCGGCGGAGGTCGGGGTGGTGAGCACTCCGGCGTCGAACGGTGTCTCGCAGATGACGAGGTCGTAGTCGTCCAGGGCGAGTTGGCCGGCGAGGATACGGCGGCGCAGCGCGTGGTCGGCGCGCAGCACGTAGTACGACAGATGGCGGCGGCCGAACCCCCAGCGGCGGGTGAGGAGTTTCGACGCCACGTCGTTGGCGTACAGCGCGAGGCGGCGGGGCCGCGGGGAGCCCGGCAGCATCCGGCCGAGGGATCCGGGGCGGTCGGACGCCCTGGCGAGGCAGTTGGTGTCCACGAGGTGTACGTCGTGGCCGCGCTCGCGCAGGAACCGTTCGATGGCGCGGGGCTTGACGGTGTTGGCGTAGCCGTCGAGCTGCGCCACGATCAGCACGGAACTCATGGGGGGCCTCCTTGCTTCACGGGCACGCGGCGGGGGGCGAGTTCGGGCCCGAGCAGCGCCGTGGCCGCGGCCAGGCCGGCCAGCACCGGCAGGCCCGCCAGCAGCAGCGGCAGGACTCCGTGCCAGCCGAGCTCCAGGACGAGCAGATCGCCGAGGACGGCCAGGGCCGCGGCGAGGGCGGTCGCGGGCAGCCAGCGCCGCGGCAGCCGGCCGTCCCCCCGGCGCAGTCCGGCCCGGCGGCACAGCGCGACGAAGTACAGCGACCCCGCCGCCACCCCCACGGCCGTCGCCAGCACCACGCCGACGACGCCCCACAGCAGGGCGAAGGGCACGGTCAGGGCGAGGTTGACCACGGTCGCGGCCCAGGAGTACCGCGTCTCGTAGCCGGGCCGGCCGATGGCCCGCACGAAGCAGGTGCGGACGCCGGTGAAGGCGACCTGCACCGAGTAGCCGGCCAGCAGGACGGCGGCGACGGCTCCGCTCAGTGCGAGCGCGGGTCCGAGCCAGACCTGGACGGCGACCGAGACCACCGCCGTGGTCACCACGCCGTAGGTGAGCGCCGCGGGCAGCCAGCGGGCCTGCAGCGCGTGGAACTCGCCCACCGCGCCCGGCAGTCCGTGCCGGGCGTAGACATGGGTGATCCGGGTCAGCACCGGCGGGATCGCGAACAGCGGCAGGCTGCGCAGGCCCATCGCGGCCTGGTAGCCGGCGGCGTAGATGCCGACATAGCGGACCGGGAGAAGCCCGGCGACGACCAGCGCGTCGATCTCGCCGTTGAGGAACACGGTGAACCCCGACAGCTGCATGCGCAGGGCGTAACGGCCGAACTCGCGGCGTTCGGCGCGGGTGGGGAGCAGGGGGCGGCGGATCCGTATCTGCCGGGCGCCCGCGGCCAGGCCGCCGACGGTGACCAGCAGGTACCGGCCGGCCGTCAGCACCGCGAGCAGCGGCAGGTCGGCGCCCTCTTCGATCAGGGTGGTGACGGCGACGGCGTACACCAGGCAGGATCCGCCGCTCACCGCGGCGAGGGCGCGGAAGCGGCCGCCCGCCTGGAGCAGGGCGACGGCGGAGTTGGAGGCCAGTGCCAGGGTGAGCAGCGGGCCGAGGGCCATGAGCAGCCGGTGGGCCTCCTCGCGCAGCCGCGGCGGCACGTCCAGGGCGGCCGTGGCGGTGGGCGCCAGCAGCACACACCCCACGGTGACCAGGGCCCCGAAGCACAGGAACAGCGCCAGGGAGCCGATCACCAGCCGTCCGGTGCCGTCCCGGTCCCCGCGGGCCGCGTGGTAGGCGTGGAAGCGGGCGAGTGACGCACCGACCCCGCCGTCCAGCACGGTGAGGGTGGCCAGGAAGACCAGGATCAGCGACCACACCCCGAACCGGTCCAGGCCGAGGCGGCCGATCAGGTACGGGGTGAGCAGCAGGTTGGTGAGCAGGGGCGCGGCCTGGGCGAGCGCGCTGAATCCGACGGACGGGACCATTCCACCCGGGGACCGCACGGCGTGCCTCAGTTCCCGCCCGTCTCGACGGCACGCCACTGGGCCCGCAGCTCGCTCCGGTCCAGCAGGAGGGCGTACTGTCCCTCGATCATCTGCGAGCCGACGATGGGCGCGGTGGTGAAGGTGACGTCGGCGGGGCGCAGATGCCGCAGGTCGAGGACGAGGTCGCGCAGGTCGGCGTTGGAGAGTTCGTCGTCGACGCTGACCGTGCCGGTGATGGCGTCCAGGGTGCGGTCGAGGCCGAACGGGTCGGTGAGCTCGACGTCGTCGCGGATCTCGCCGACCAGGCTGCGCAGGAACTGCTGCTGCCGCTTGATCCGGTCGAGTTCACCGCCGGGCAGCCCGTGGCGCTGGCGTACGTAGGCGAGGGCCTGCTCGCCGTTCAGGACGTGGGTGCCGGCGGTGAAGCGCCGGTTCTGCTCGGGGTCGTAGGTGGTGCGCGCGATGGTCACGGGGACCCCGCCGACGGCGTCGGTCAGGGAGCGGAACCCGTGCCAGTCGATCACGCCGAAGTGGTCGACGCGGACGCCGGTGAGCTGTTCGACGGTACGGATGAGCAGCGGCGGGCCGCCCCAGGAGAACGCGGCGTTGATCTTCGCGGTGCCGTGGCCGGGGATGGGCACCCAGCTGTCGCGGGGCAGGGACATGGCGCGGGCGGCGCGGCCGTCGCCGTCGAGGTGGACCAGCATCAGGGTGTCGCTGCGCTGGGCGCCGTGGCGCCACAGGTCGGCGGTGGCGTCGTTGCCGGTGGTCGGCCGCTCGGAGCGGCTGTCGACGCCGGCCAGCAGGAAGGTCTCGCCGCCGTCGTGGCCCGAGGGCTTGGGCGGGCGGGGTTCGGTGGGGAAGGCGTGGGGGATGCGGGTGACCTTGTCGCCGTAGTGGTCGGTGCCCCACCACACCCCGCCGGCCGCCAGCCCCACCAGCCCCAGCACGGCCACCAGCCCGAGCACCAGCAGGGTGCGCAGGCGGTGGCGGCGCCGGGGCGGGCGCTGCCGGGGGGTCCACCGGGGCCAGGTCATCAGAAGTCGTCCGGGTAGGGGCCGGCGAGGACGGCGGGTGACGGGGTGAGGTCGGCGGGCGGGAAGCCGGGCAGGAGGGCGGCGAGGAGGCGGCGCACCTCGGCGGTGTCGTTGCGTTCGGCGGCGTCGTAGAGGGCGGGCAGCGCGGTGAGGTCGGGCCGGGTGGTGGAGGTGGCGGCGAGGATGCGGGGGTGGGCGGTGGCGGTGTGCTGCTCGTGGGCGGAGAACAGCGTCTCGTTGAGCTTCTCGCCGGGGCGCAGGCCGGTGTAGCGGATGTCGACGTCGGGGATGTGGCGGGCGCGGGCGAACTTGCGGACCAGGTCCACGATCCGCACGGGGCTGCTCATGTCGAGGACGAACACCTCGCCGCCTTGGGCCGTCCGGGCTGCCTCCAGGACCAGGCCGACGGCCTCCTCGACGGTCATGAAGAACCGGGTGACGTCGGGGTGGGTGACGGTCACCGGGGCGCCGCTGCCGAGCTGTTCGGCGACGACCGAGAGCAGGGAGCCGCGGCTGCCGAGCACGTTGCCGAAGCGTACGGCGGTGAAGACGGTGCCGTCGGGTGCGTGGCGCTGGGCCTCGCGGACGACGAGTTCGGCGAGCCGTTTGGTCGCGCCGAGCACCGAGACGGGGTCGGCGGCCTTGTCGGTGGAGATGAGGACGAAGCGGGCGGTGCCGGCGGCCGCCGCGGCGCGGGTCAGGTTCTCGGTGCCGCGCACATTGGTCTTCACGCCTTCGCAGGGGTGCAGTTCGAGCAGCGGCAGATGCTTGTGCGCGGCGGCGTGGAAGACGACCTCGGGGCGCAGCCGGCGGAAGATCTGGTCGATGCGGGGGCGGTCGCGGATGTCGGAGATCACGATGTCGTCGCTGCGCAGGGCGTCCCCGTACAGCTCCAGCTGGAGGCGGTGCAGATTGGACTCGTCGTGGTCGAGCAGGAACAGCCGGCTGGGGTCGAAGGCCCGTATCTGGTGGCACAGTTCGCTGCCGATCGAGCCGCCCGCCCCGGTCACCAGGACCCGCTTGCCGGCCACCACCGAGCGCGCCTCGGGGCTGACCACGTGCACCTCGGCGCGGCCGATGAGCTCGCACACGTCCAGTTCCCGCATGTCGCCGCCGACCACGTCGCGCCGCAGGGCGGCGATGAACGACGGCAGGTAGCGCACGCTGGCGCCCTCGGCCTCGGCGGCGCGGGCGACGGCGCGGAACCGGGCGGGGGCGAGGCCGGGGATGGCGACGACGACCGCCTCGACGCGGTGGGCGCGCACGGCGGCGCCGGTGGCGTCGAGGCCGCCGAGGACGGGCAGTTCGGCGCGGATGCCGGGGGCGTCGTCGAGGAAGCCGACGGGGTCCAGGCCGTAGGCGGGGGTGCGGGCGAGGTCGCGGGCCAGGGCGCGGCCCGCCTCACCGGCGCCGACCACCAGGGTGCGCAGGCCCCGCGGGCGGCGTGAGCCGGAGCGCCCGTGCCGGGTCAGCTCGGCACAGACCCGCTCGACCTGGCGGACGGTGAGGTCGGGGTACAGGGGCAGGGACAGCAGCCGCGGGTACAGGGCGTCGGCGCCGGGCAGACCGCCGGGCGGCAGCATCGCGTGGTCGCGGAAGTAGGGCAGGTGGTGCAGCGGCACGAAGTGGACGGAGGTGGCGACGCCCGCCTCGGCGAGCCGCTCGATCAGCTCGTCGCGCTCGGTGCCGTACTCGGGGAGCACCCGCACGGCGTAGAGGTGCCGGGCGTGCCGTCCCGGCGTCGCCCAGCGCAGCGGTTCGATGCCGGGTACGGCGGTCAGGGCCGCGTCGTAGTGTGCGGCCAGGTCCCGGCGCCGTGCCTGCCAGGCGTCCAGGTGCCGCAGGTGGGCCCGCCCGACCGCGGCCTGGACGTCGGTCATGTTGGCCTTCAGACCGGCTTCCTCCACGGTGTAACCGGGGCGGCCGCCGGGCAGGTAGCGGCGCCAGGCGTCGGCGGACATGCCGTGCAGCCGGGTGCGCCGGATCCGTTCGGCGAGTTCGGGGTCGTCGGTGGTGACCATGCCGCCTTCGCCGATGGGCAGGTTCTTGGTGGCGTAGAAGCTGAAGCAGGTCGCACGGGACAGTCCGCCGACGGGCCGGTCCCCGACCGTGGTGCCGAGGGCGTGCGCGGCGTCCTCGACGACATGGCTCAGCGGCAGGTGCGCGGCCGCGGCCAGCTCCTCCACGGGGGCGGGGGCTCCTCCGTAGTGCAGCACGATCATGGCCTGGGGGCAGCCGCAGGCCCGCGCCGCGCGCGCGATCTGCGCCGGGCCGGGGGTGGCGGTGCGCTCGTCGACGTCGACCAGGACGGGCCGCAGTCCGGCGTGCAGCACGGCGTGGGCGGCACCGCAGAAGGTGACGGCGGGCACGAGCACGGCACCGCCGGGCGGCAGGCGCAGCGCGCGCAGGGCCAGTTCCAGGGCGGCGGTGCAGGAGCTCACGCCGACCGCGTGCGCGGCGCCCACGTACGCCGCGAACTCCGTCTCGAACGCCTCCGTCTCGGGGCCCGTGCTCACCCACCCCGACGCGAGCACCCGCTGGACGGCGCGCCGGGCGTCCGGGGTGATCCGGGTCCTGGCGAAGGGGATGTCCGGTTCGCTCGTCATCGAGTACTCCCCCGAGGAACTGGGGTGGGGCCGCCGTGGCGTCAGAGCCGTATATTTACGACGTATACGTACACTTTCCCCCGGCGGCCGGGGGGAGTCAACCGCACAGAAAGCGGGGCCTACCGGGCTTTTCCGTACCGCGGTGGCTGTTTCTGGGGGCGCCGCGCGGATTTTCCCGGCCGTTCATCCCTGCCGCGGAAGCGAACAGTCCGGAACTTGTGGGGACAGAGTGGCTCGTAACGCTAGAAATGAAACCGGTCGGTAGGTATCTTTGGGTCCCAGGGCCGACACAGTTCACGCCAAACACAGCATCGGGGGGACCAGAGATGACTGCGCGGACTTCCGCGTCGAGCACGCGATGAACGGCACCCGGCTGGGGGGAGACCGGACCACGGCGCAGGGCCCGCGGGCCCGTTCCGCCGCGCGTCCCTGACCACGGCTGTTCCCCCGCGCCTCGTCCCGGCGCGCCGGCGTCGCCGGGGTGCCGCTCAGCGACGAGGGGCACCGGGACGGCGGCCCTTCGGGCGCGACACCCCATGACCCCGTCGGCGGGCGTTTTCCGCCACCGGCGACGACGCCCCCTACCCAAGCGTGCGGGGGTGCGTCGCGCCGGCGGCGGGACCGCCACGCGACGGCCGCACCGGGCCGACGAGAACACCCGGACGCGGCCGGCCGGTGCCCAGCCGACGAGAACAACTGAATGAGGAGCCAGGCATGACCGAGACCCACCAACGTTCCGCCCCGGCCGTCGATCCCGGCCGGCCGTCAGTCGGCGCCCACCGCGCCGCCCAAGTCAAGGAGGACGCACGATGACCCCCGTACTCATCGCCGGTGGCGGCATCGGCGGGCTCACGGCCGCGCTGAGCCTGCACGCCGCGGGCATCGACGCACTCGTGGTCGAGAGCGCCCGCCGCATCGAGCCGCTCGGCGTCGGCATGAATCTCCAGCCGCACGGCGTGCGGGAGTTGACCGAACTCGGCCTCGGCGACGAGCTCGCCGCGCTGGGCGTGGCCACGGCCGAGCAGGTCTTCTGCGACAGCCTCGGCAACCAGCTCTTCACCGAGCAGCGCGGCCTGGCCCTCGGGCACCGCTGGCCGCAGTACTCCATCCACCGCGGCGAGTTGCACCTGATGCTGCTGGAGAAGGTCCGCGAGCGGCTCGGCCCCGACGCCGTGCGCACCGGCACCCGGCTGCTGGACTTCACCGACGGGCCCGACGGCGTCCAGGCGCGGGTGCAGGACCGCGCGACCGACACCACCGAGACGATCGAGGCCGCCGCGCTGATCGGCGCGGACGGGCTGAACTCGACGGTCCGTGCCCGCCTCCACCCGGAGGAGGGGCCGCTGTCCTGGTCGGGCACGCGCATGTGGCGCGGGGTCGCCGAGGGGGCGGAGCCGTTCCTGACCGGCCGCTCCATGGTGGTCGCCACCGACGGCAAGGCGTCGCTGGTCGCCTACCCGATCGGCCACGGCCGCATCAACTGGGTCTGCCTGGTGCGCGTCGCCGAGCCCGGCGTCCTTCCCGAGGACGGCTCCGTGGGCGCGCCCGAGGACCACCGCGAGGGCCGGCAGAAGGAGGCGCTGGCCCACTACGAGGGCTGGTCGCTGGGCTGGCTCGACGTGGCCGACCTGATGGAGCGCAGCGACGACATCCTGGAATACCCCATGGTGGACCGCGACCCGCTGCCCGCCTGGGGCCGCGGCCGGGTGACGCTGCTCGGCGACGCCGCCCATCCCATGTACCCGGCCGGGGCCAACGGCGCGTCCCAGGCCGTGCTCGACGCGCGCGTGCTCGCCCTGGAGCTGGCGCGGGCGGACGGGGACGTGCCGGCGGGGCTCGCCGCGTACGAGGCCGCTCGGGTGGGTCCGGCCACGGCCGTCGTCCAGGCGGCCCGCATGATGGAGAACGCCGCCGGGCGCGGCGCGTGGACTCCCGACCAGCTCGCCTTCATGGCCCAGATGTACCGCCAGAAGGCGGAGAGCGAGGTGGCCGAGCTCAACGCGCGGCCCTCGCTGACGCCGCCGGGCCGGTCGTAGCGCCGGAACGCGTCAGGGCGCACGCGTCAGGGGCCTGATCGCTCTCCGCGATCAGGCCCCTGAACAGCCTTACCTGTCGGGACGACAGGATTTGAACCTGCGACCCCTTGACCCCCAGTCAAGTGCGCTACCAAGCTGCGCCACGTCCCGATGCTGTGACCAGCGGTGACCCGCGTGATCCGCGGACAGTACTTTACCCCACCGGCCCGGCCGGGCCGAACAGGGCGGCGACCGAGCGCGGAGCGGGCGGACAATGGGCGCATGGAGCGTGCGACGGGCCGCCAGGGCGGACAGGTCGGGGACGACGAGGGTCTGACCGGAGGGCGGGACAGGGACGGCGACGGTCTGAGCGGGGGCCGGGACCGGGACGGCGACGGTCTGAGCGGGGGCCGGGACCGGGACGGTGACGGGCGGGCGCGTAACGCTCGGCCGCGGGACGGGCTGGGGCGGCCCCTGCCGTACGGGGCGCAGGGCGTCCCCCGGCAGCCGGAGGGCGTGCCGCGCAGCCCGGAGGAGACGGTCGCCGAGGCGCAGACACTGCTGGCCGAGGGCAAGCCGTTCCACGCGCACGAGGTGTTCGAGGACGCCTGGAAGTCCGGCCCGGACGAGGAGCGCCCGCTGTGGCGGGGCCTGGCCCAGCTCGCCGTCGGCCTCACCCACGCGGCCCGCGGCAACGCCACCGGCGGCGCCCGGCTTCTGCGGCGCGGCGCGGCGGCGACGCAGGAGTGGTCCGCGCTCAGCGGTCGCACGCGGCCGTACGGCATCGACCTCGCTGGTCTGGTGACCTGGGCACGGGAGCTGGCGGAGGCCGTGGAGAACGGCGCGGCCCCGGTGGACGCGGCCGCGCAGGCACCCCGGTTGCGGGGGCGCTGACCGGAGGGCGGCCGGGACGCCGCTTCGGTGGGCGGGCAGGCACGGCCGGGGGCCAGGGGGAAGCACGGCCGGCGGCGGGCGGCACGGCTGGACGGCTGGACGGCTGGACGGCTGGACGGCCGAGCGCATCACCACGTGCCACCCCCAAGGCACAGCCGGTGCACGCGCTGTCGGTGGCGTACGGCAGACTCAGGGCCGTGCGAAGGATTCATGTCATCGGCATCGGCGCGGGCGACCCCGACCAGTTGACCCTGCAGGCGGTCAGGGCACTGCGGGACACGGACGTCTTCTTCATCCTGGAGAAGGGCGAGGTGAAGTCGGACCTCACCGACCTGCGCCGGGACATGCTGCGCGCCCACATACCCGAGGGCGGCTACCGCGTCGTGGAGGCCCGCGACCCGGAGCGCGACCGCAGCGCGGGCGGGGCGGCATACTCCCCGGCCGTGGAGGACTGGCGCAGTGCCCGCGCCGGGATCTACGAGCGGCTGATCGCCGAGGAACTGGGCGAGGAGGAGACGGGCGCGTTCCTGGTGTGGGGCGACCCCGCGCTGTACGACAGCACGCTCGGGATCCTCCAGGAGGTGCTGGAGCGGGGGTCGGTGGCCTTCGAGTACGACGTCGTGCCCGGCATCAGCAGCGTCTCCGCGCTGGTGGCGCGGCACCGCACGGGGCTGAACCGGGTGGCGCGGCCGGTGCAGATCACCACGGGTCGGCGGCTCGCCGAGGGCTTCCCGGAGGGCGTCGACGACGTCGTGGTGATGCTGGACGCCCACCAGACCTTCCGGCGCTACGCGGACCAGGACATCGACATCTACTGGGGCGCCTACATCGGCACCCCGGACGAGATCCTCGCCTCCGGCCCGATCGCCGAGGCGGCCCCCCGGATCGAGCGGCTGCGCGCCGAGGCCCGTGAGCGCAAGGGCTGGATCATGGACACGTATCTGCTGCGCCGCAACCCGAAGAACCCCTGACCCCAGCCCAGGGACAGGGCCCTGCCGACAGCGGACGGCCCCACCCGGCCGGGCCGTTCCCGCGTGCGGGGCCGGTGGGGCGGTGTGATCGTGGCCTCGTGACAGTCGCCGAGGAAACCGCACCGCCCGCCGCGCAGCCTCCCGTGCTGGACAGCCGCCGACGCAACGTCGTCTTCGTGACGGTCATGCTGGGCGTGCTGCTGGCGGCCCTGGACCAGACGATCGTGGGCACCGCACTGCCGACCATCGTCTCCGACCTGGGCGGCGGCGCGCACATGTCCTGGGTGGTGACGGCGTATCTGCTGGCGGAGACCGTGGCGACCGTGCTGGTCGGCAAGTTCGGCGACCTCTTCGGCCGCAAGGTGGTCTTCCAGGTCTCGGCGGTCGTCTTCATCACCGGGTCGTTCCTGTGCGGTCTCGCCTCCGACATGACGCTGCTGATCGCCTGGCGGGCCATGCAGGGCATCGGCGCGGGCGGGCTGATGGTGACGTCGATGGCGCTGATCGCCGATGTCATCCCGCTGCGCGAGCGCGGCAAGTACCAGGGCGCCATCGGCGCGGTGTTCGGGGTGTCCACGGTCATCGGCCCGCTGCTCGGCGGCCTGTTCACCGACCACCTCACCTGGCGCTGGGCGTTCTACATCAACGTGCCCATCGCGATCGCGGTCGTCGTGGCGGCGGCCCGGACCATCCCGGTGGTGAAGTCGGCGACCCGGCCCGTCATCGACTACCTCGGCATCGCCCTGGTCACGGCGGGCGCGAGCGCCCTGATCCTGGCGACGAGCTGGGGCGGCAACGAGTACGCGTGGGGCTCGGGCGTCATCATCGGCCTGTTCGCGGCCGGCCTGATCGCGCTGGCGCTGTTCTGCCGGGTGGAGACGCGGGCGGCCGAACCGATGCTGCCCATGCGGCTGTTCGGCAACCCCGTGTTCACGGTCTGCTCGGTGCTGAGCTTCGTGGTCGGGTTCGCGATGCTCGGCGCGATGACGTATCTGCCGAGCTATCTCCAGTACGTGGACGGCGACTCGGCCACGGTCTCCGGCGTCCGGACCCTGCCGATGGTGATCGGTCTGCTCATCGCCTCGGTCTTCAGCGGCAACGTGGTCAGCAAGACGGGCCGGTACCGCGTCTTCCCCATCGCGGGCGCGCTCGTCATGGGCCTGGGCCTGTATCTGATGTCGCTGATGGGTCCGGCGACGGGCACCCTGCTGGAGTCGCTGTACATGTTCGTGCTGGGCGTCGGGATCGGCCTGTGCATGCAGGTCCTCACGATCGCCGTGCAGAACACCGTCGACTACGCCGACCTGGGCACGGCGACTTCGGGCGTCACCTTCTTCCGGACGCTGGGCAGTTCCTTCGGTACGGCGGTGTTCGGCACGATCTACACCAACACCCTCACGCCCAACCTGCGCGAGGGCGTCGCGGCCGCCACGGCGACCGGCACGGCGGACCCGGCGGCGATCACCGGGGCGGCCACCAGCCCGGAGGGCCTGCACCGGCTGCCCGAGCCGGCGGCGGCGCCCCTCATCGAGGCGTACGCCGACACCATCCAGTCGGTGTTCCTGTGGACGGTCCCCGTCGCCGCCCTCGGCTTCCTCGTGGCGCTCCTGCTCAAGCAGGTCCCGCTGCGCGACAGCGCCCGGATGGGCTCCACCGACATGGGCGAGGGCTTCGCCTCCCCGCACGGCGCGGACTCCCAGCGGCTCCTCGAGGCGGCCGTCGCCAAGATCATCACCGGCACGGAACTGAACACGGCCCGCCGTCTGCTGCGCGACTCCGACAGCCGTCTCGACATCGCCGGGGCCTGGGCCGTGATGCAGGTGGACCTCTTCACGCGCATGGTCGGCCACGCCGGCCTGGGCCTCATCGCGGCCCGCAGGCACGTCCCGCCGGAGGTGCTGCTGCCCGTCTTCGACCGCATGGTCGACGAGGGCTACCTCACCCGCGACGGCATGCTCCTCTCCCACACCGAGGCCGGCGCCCGCGAGGCCGAGCTCATCGGCCGGACCTGGGCCCGGTGGCTGGAGGAACGCGTACGGCAGGACATCGGCCGTCCCCCCGGCGCCGACCTGCGCGCGGCCGTCGACACCATCGCCAAGCGGCTCCTGGTGGAGGACCTGAACAGCGGCCTCCCGGAGCGGACGTCCGCCGCGGCCACGGCCGCCGCCTGACGGCCGGTCAGGGCGGCGCCGGAAAACCGCGTGCCCACCGGCACCGGCCCCGCCATACTCACGCCATGCCCGCCGCACCCACCCGCTTCCACGACCCGGGCGTCACCGCCGACGCCTTCCACCGCTCGGTGCTGGTGCGCTGCCCGCGCTGCGCGCGCGTCGCGCACTACGCGCAAGGCCGCGGACAGCGCCTGGTCTGCCGCTCCTGCGGACTGAGCCGCCGGTCCACCGGCCCGGACGACGGGTTCGCCCGCCCCGAGCTGTGGCTGCGGACCGAGACGAGGCACGGGACGCTCTGGGCGTACAACCTCGAACACCTGGATCTGCTGCGCCGCTTCGTCGCCGCGACCCTCCGGGAGCGCGACCCGTGGTACGAGCACCACCGCAAGATGACCTGTGTGGGCCGGCTCCCCGCCTGGATCAAGCGGGCCAGGAACCGCGACGAGGTGCTGCGCGCCCTAGACCGCCTCCGCATGTCCGTCGTCACCGGCTGAGGCCGAGCCGCTCCAGGACCCCTGCGAGATCGGGCACGGCGGCCACTGCCCGCGGCAGCGGCGGACGCCGTACGACGACCACGGGCAGCCCCAGCCGCCGGGCGGCCGTGAGCTTGGCGGAGGTGGCCTCTCCCCCGCTGTCCTTGGTGACGAGGAGATCGATACGGCGTTCTCGCAGCAGCGTCACTTCGTCGGCCTCGGTGAACGGCCCCCGGGCGAGCAGCACTTCGGTGTGCGGGGGCATGGGCGGCTCGGGCGGTTCCACGGACCGTACGACGAACTCCAGCTCGTCCAGGTGGGCGAACGCGGCGAGGCCGAGCCGACCGGTGGTGAGCAGCACCCGCCGTCCGAGGCCGGGGAGCAGCCCGGCCGCCTCGGTCAGGGATCCGGCCCAGTGCCACCGGTCCCCCGGCCCGTCCCGCCAGCCCGGCCTGCGCAGCACGACCACCGGTACCCCGGTGAGGGCGCCCGCCCGTGCCGCGTTGGCGGTGATGCCCTCGGCGAAGGGATGCGTGGCGTCGACGACGAAGTCGACGTGATGCGCGCGCACCCACTCCGCGAGCCCTTCGGCCCCGCCGAACCCCCCGACCCGCACGTCCCCGTCGAGGGCCCCCGGCCGCGCCACCCGCCCGGCGAGAGAGGTGGTCACGCTGACGCCCGGCCGGCCGGCCAGATCGGCGGCCAGCCGTCGCGCCTCGGTGGTGCCGCCGAGGACGAGGATGTGGGGAGCCATGGGGAAGAGCGTAGGCGGCCGCAGTGGGTGCCGCCCCAGCCGGGTGACTGTGCCGCCCCCCCCCCCCCCCCCCCCCCCGCAGGAGCGGGGAACCGTGCGGCGGGCTCCGAGGAGCCGGGTCTGCATCAGCCGGCCACCTGCTTCCCGCCCCTGCGCATCAGCCCGGCGTACACCGCAGCGGCGACCACCATCCCGGCCGGGAGGGCCACGTCCACCCCGTCGAGGGCCGCGGCGATCGGCCCCGTGTACAGCGTGTTCACCGACAGCGCCGCCACCGCCACTCCCGCTCCCAGCCCGAAGACCCCGGCCGGGCTGAACCCGCCGACGTACCAGAACCGGCTCCCCGGACGCTCGTCGCAGAGTGCGGGCCCGTCGTAGCGGTTGCGCCGCAGCACGATGTCCGTCGCGTACACCGCCGTCGCCGGCCCGAGCAGCACGACCGTCAGCTGGAGCACGTCGGAAACGGTGTCCAGGAAGTCGGAGACGAGCAGCGCGTACAGGGTCAGCGCGACCGCCACCGCGCCGTCCACCAGCACGCTCACCGTGCGCCGCACCCGCAGCCCGACCGCCTGGAGGGCGAGTCCGGCGCTGTACGCGGTCAGCGCGTTGATGGCCACCGTCCCCAGCACCAGCGCCAGCAGGAACGCCGGCTCGAACCAGCCCGGCAGCATCCGCGCCAGCGCCGACTGCGGGTCGGACATGTCCACCGCCGTCGCGGCGAGGGCACCGAGGGAGCAGACGACGACACTCGGCAGGAAGGCGCCGCACGCGGTCCAGCCGACGATCGCCCTCGGTGAGGCCGTTCGCGGCAGATAGCGGGAGAAGTCGGCGCTGGTGGTGTAGGACAGCGGCCCGGAGGCGATGAGCGTGACACCGGCCAGGACGGTGGCCCACAGGTCGGCGCCGGTGAGCGGCACGGCGGGTGCGTACGCGAGATCGGCCTCGCCGGCCACGTACACCGCCACCACGGCGAACACCGCCGTCAGCGCGAGGGTGATCGGCAGATACAGCCGGACGATCAGGGCGTGGCCGTAGACGCTGATGGTGAGCGTGACGGCGGCGATGAGCACGACCACGGCCGCCTGGACACCGGTGTCGAGGGCTATCCCGGCCTTCTCGACGAGGGCGAAGGCGGCGGTCGCGGCGGCGGCGAGGTTCAGCGCGAAGTAGCAGACGGAGATCGTCCAGCCGGTGACCGCGTTGTTCACCCGGTTCCCGCGCACGCCGTACACCGCCCGTGTGATCACCTCGCTGGGCGCGCCCGCGGCCGGCCCGGAGATCGCCAGCAAGCCGGTGAGCAGCCAGAACAGGTTGCCGACGACGATGACGGCGAGGGCCTGCCACAGGTTCAGGCCCATCAGGACGAGCGCGCCGCCGATGACGAGGCTGAGGTAGTTGACGTTGGCGGCGGCCCAGACGGAGAACAACTCCCGCGGGCGGCCCCGGCGTTCGGAGTCGGGGATGTGGTCGATGCCGTGGGCCTCGATGCGGGCGGGACCGGCGGGCGGGGCGGCCGCACGGCCGTCGCGGTCCTGCTGCGGATCGGGGGAGGTGGACACCATGGGCCCTCCGGGAGCGTGTCGTGGCGACCGAGGAACACTATTGGTCAGAGAACCAATAGTGTTGCTTATTGGCCGCACACTCAATAGCATCCGCGGTATGTCGTCAAGCGTTCAACGCAAACGAGTCCGCAAGGACCCGGCGGCCCGGCGCGCGGAGATCGTCGGCGCCGCCGCCGCGGTCGCCCTGGCCGAAGGGCTGGAGTGCGTCACCCTGCGGCGGATCGCCGAGGAACTCGCCGTGCGTCCGGGGCTGATCAGCCACTACTTCCCGTCCGCCGAGGACCTGGTGGCCGAGGCGTTCGGCAGCGCCGCCGCCGCCGAGACCGACGCCCTCCTCCCGGCCGAGCGCCCGGAGGGCACCCCGACCGAGCGTCTGGCGCGGTTCCTCGGGCGCACGCAGGGCGAGGCGTACGACACCATCAGCCGGCTGTGGATCAACGCCCGGCACCTCAGCCGCTACCGTCCGGCGCTGCGCGAACGCGTCACCGCCCAGGAGTCGGCCTGGCGGGCGCGGCTGGGGGCGCTGATCGAGGAGGGCGTCGAGAAGGGCGAATTCCGCACCGAGGACCCCCTGGTGACGGCCCTTCAGATCCTGGTCGTCCTCGACGGTCTCGGCGTCGACGCCAATGTCGGCCACGAGGACCTGCCGGACGCCGTCGCCCGGATGGCGTTCATCACGGCCGAGCGCGAACTGGGCCTCGCGCCCGGCACGTTGAGCTCCGCCGCGCACGGCGGGGCGCCGGACCCGGCCGCCTGACGACTCCCCCGCCCACCCCTCCCCGGCGCGCCTCGGCCGCCGGGGCGCACCGGCCTGCCCGGAACCGCGGCCACCGCGCCCCGCCGACCGGCCCTGAGGCAGCCGTACGGAAGCCCGGCCCACCTCCCCACCCCCACCTCCCCTCGCACCCTCGCCGAAGGAGCCCCCATGTCCCCCGACCTCGTCCTGCTCTCGGCCCGCGTCCTCGACCCCGGCACGGGCCTGCTGCTGCCGCACACCGCGCTCGCCGCGGGCGGCGGGCGGATCACCTGTCTCGGCGACGACCGGGAGGTGCGGGCGCTGGCCGGTCCGGGCACCACGGTGATCGACCTGAAGGGAGCCGTGGTCACCGCCGGCTTCACCGACGGGCATCTGCACCCGGTGTCCGGCGCCGAGCGCACGATGGGCGTCGACCTGTCCGGCTGCCGGGACCTGACGGCCGTCCGCGCCGAGCTCGCCGAGGCGGTCGGGGCGCTGGAGCCGGACGGCTGGCTGCGCGGCTGGGGCCTGGACCCCAACGCGTTCGGGGACGCGCCGGTCGCCTCCGCCTCCCTCGGACCGGTCCTGGACGGCGTACCCGCACTGATCGACATGTTCGACGGCCATTCGCTGCTGGCCAGTGCGCGGGCGCTGGAGCTGGCCGGGGTGGACGGGCCGCGGCGGTTCGAGCAGGCCGCCGAGATCGTGTGCGACGCGGACGGGCGGCCCACGGGGCTGCTGCTGGAGGACGCCGCCTGCGAGGTCGTCGAGGCCGTGGCCCCCAGGCCGACCGAGGCTCAGCTGCGGGCCCGTACCGCCGAGGTGTTCCGGGCCATGGCCGCGGCCGGGCTGACCGGCGGCCACGCCATGGACGCGAACGGCACGAGCCTGGCGACCCTGGCCGCGCTGGAGGACCTGGGCGCGCTGCCGCTGCGGCTGCGGGTGGCGCCCTGGTGCCAGCCCGGCGCCGACGCGGAGGCGGTGCGGGAGCTGATCGCGCTTCAGGGGACCGGCGGGCGGCGCTGGCGGGTCGACGGGGTGAAGCTGTTCATGGACGGGACGATCGACAACGGCACGGCCTGGCTGGAGCGGCCCGACTGCCACGGCGAGTCCACCCACGCCTTCTGGCCGGAGCCGGAGCGCTACACCGAGGTGATCGCGGAACTGCACCGGGCGGGCGTGCCCACGGCCACCCACGCCATCGGCGACGCGGCCGTACGCCATGCCCTGGACGCGGTGGAGAAGGCGCGGGCGGCGGACGGCGCGGCGGTCCGGCATCGGGTGGAGCACATCGAGACGGTGCCGGACGACACCGTGCGGCGCTTCGCGGCGCTCGGGGTGGTGGCGTCCATGCAGCCCACGCACTGCTGCGAGTTCACGCGTGCCGACCACACGGACAACTGGTCCCGCCGGCTCGGCGAGGAGCGGGCCTCGCGCGCGTTCCGCTGCCGCGACCTCTGGGACGCCGGGGCGCGGGTGGTGCTCGGCTCGGACTGGCCCATCGCGCCCTTCCCGCCGCTCGGTGTCATGGCCGGCGCCCGGCACCGCCGCCCGAGCGATCTGTCGTTGCCGCCGCACGGCCCCGAGCAGGCCCTCACCCCGTTGCAGGCCCTCCAGGGCATCACCGTCAGCGCCGCCTGGGCGGCGGGCGAGGAGGCGTACGCGGGTCGGCCGGCCGTGGGTCACCGGGCGGACCTCACCGTGCTCGCCGACAACCCGCTCGACGTCGCCGACCAGGATCTCGCGGCACTGCCGGTGGTCCTCACGGTGGTGGACGGCCGGCCCACCCATCGGGCGGCCCACCTGTAGGGGATCCGCGCGGGGTGCGGCGGTCAGCGCAGCAGCAGCTGGAGCGCGCCCAGCACGGTCGCGGCGATCACCAGCCGCTCGAACAGCCGCTGGTTGATCCGGTTCACTGCCCATCTGCCGAGGAACGCGCCGGGCACGACGAACAGCACGAGTGCCGCGTCGAGGAGCAGCGAGCGGCCGTCGATCAGGCCGAGTCCGACGCTGAAGGGCACCTTCGTCACGTTGACGATCAGGAAGAAGAAGGCCGACGTGCCGAGGAAGCCGAGCTTGCGGAAGCCCGCGGAGAGGAGATACATCGACATCACCGGGCCGCCCGCGTTGGCGACCATGGTGGTGAAGCCGCCCAGGACGCCGTAGGAGCGGGCCTTGATCCGGCCCGTCCGGGTGGCGACCGCGTCCGGGGCGTCCTCCCGGTCGGCGGTGCGCCGCCGCCAGAGCGTCACCCCCGTCATCAGCAGCAGGATCGCGCCGATGGAGACGCGGACCACCCCGTCGTCGGCCCGCATCAGGAAGGCGGTGCCGACCACGACGCCCGCCGCGACCGCCGGGAACAGCCGCCACAGCGTCGGCCAGTGGGCGTGGCGGCGGTAGGTGAGGACGGCCAGCACGTCCCCGGCGATCAGGATCGGCAGCAGAACGCCGGTGGACGCGCGGGCGGGCAGCACCGCCGCGAAGATCGCCAGGCTGACGGTGTTGGCGCCGCTCACGGCCGTCTTGGAGAAGCCGACGAGCAGCGCCGCGGCGGCGAGGGCGGCGAACTCCCAGCCGGTGAGGTGCCAGAGGGTGAGTGTGTTCATGCGGGGACCGATGCTATGCGCAAGCATGCACCGCGGTACGAGGGCCCCCGCGGCCCGAGGCGGTGTGACACCACCGCCCACCAGCGCCGGTACCGCCGATCCCGTCAGCCCCGCCACCCCGGAGGCCCCGTACCGACGGCGCCCCTCGCCCCGTACCGGCAGCTCCCCTCGGCAGCCGGATCAGCCCCCGCACCGCGCCCGCGGCCGGGCCCGCCCTCGTCCGCCCTCCGCGCCCGGTTCAGCCCCCGTACCGCGCCCGCAGCTCCCGCTTGAGCACCTTCATGCTCGGGCCCAGCGGCAGCGTGTCCGTGAACTCCACGCGGCGCGGGTACTTGTGTTTGCCCAGGTGCTCCTTGGCCCACTCGACGAGCCCGTCTGCGTCGGGTGCCGCCCCGCCCCGCTCGGGGACGACGACCGCGCACACCTCCTCGCCGTGCAGTTCGTCCGGCAGGCCGATGACGGCGACCTGGGCGACGGCGGGGTGGCGCATGAGCACCTCCTCGACCTCACGCGGATAGACGTTGAAGCCGCCGCGGATGATGACGTCCTTCTTGCGGTCGACGATCCTCAGGAACCCGTCCTCGTCCTTGGTGCCGAGGTCGCCGCTGCGGAACCAGCCGTCGACGACCGCCTCGGCGGTGGCCTCGGGCCGGCCGAGGTAGCCGGAGAAGACGTTGTGGCCGCGGATGACGACCTCGCCCAGCTCGCCGGGCGGCAGCAGCTCGATGCGGTCCTCCACCTCCGCGCGGGCGATCTCCACGTCCACGCCCCACAGCGGGTGCCCGATGGTGCCCGCCCTGGTGCCGAAGCACGGCTGGTTCACGGTGGCCGTCGGGGAGGTCTCCGACAGCCCGTACCCCTCGTAGATCCGCGCCCCGAAGGCCGCCTCGAAGCGCTCCAGGGCCGCGACCGGCAGCGAGGCGCCGCCCGAGATGCACACGCGCAGCTCGGGCAGGGCCGGGGCCTCGGCCGCCGCGGCGGCGAGGGCGACGAACATGGTGGGCACGCCGTGGAAGGTGTCGACCTTCTCCGCCACCATCAGCTCGATCGCGCGGGCCGCGTCGAAGCGCGGCAGCAGCACCAGGGTGGCGCCCGCCCGCCAGGTGGAGTTGAGGGACACCGTCTGCCCGAAGGCGTGGAAGAGCGGCAGCGCGCCGAGGGCGATGTCGTCGGGGCGTATGTCGTTGGCGTCGAAGGCGTTGACGGTCGCGTTCATCACCAGGTTGAGGTGGCTGAGCACCGCGCCCTTGGGCACGCCGGTGGTGCCGCTGGTGTAGAAGACGACGGCCGGGTCGTCGGCGTCGCGGGTGAGGTATGTGGGGAGCGGCTCGGCGATGGTGGCGAGCTTGTCCAACTCGGCGCCCAGGGTCACCACCTGGAGTCCGACGGCGCGGGCCGCGGCGGTGCCGGTCCCGGCCTGCGCGGGGTGGCACAGCAGCAGCGTGGCGCCGCTGTCCTTGAGGACGTGCTCCACCTCCGGCTGCGACAGCAGCAGATGGACGGGGACCACGACACCGCCGGCCGCCGCGATCGCGTAGTAGGCGATCGGGAACTCGGCGGTGTTGGGGGCCATCAGGGCGACCCGGTCGCCGGGGCGCACGCCGAGGGCGGCCAGCGCACCGGCCTGGGCGCGGGCCCGCCGCCACACCTCGCCGAAGCTCAGGCGCAGTCCGCCCTCGACTAGGGCCTCCTTGTCGGGTCGGCGCCGGGCGTTCTCGGCGAGGATCGCGGCGAGGGAGAGGCTTGCCATGCGGTGCGGCTCCTTGCGGCTCGTGGTCGGGGATCCCTGGGCGCTACGGAAGGTCAGTGCCGTTCCACCAGCACCGCGCTGCCCTGCCCCACCCCCACGCACATGGTCGCGAGCCCGCGCTGCGCACCGGTGCGGCGCATGCGGTGCAGCAGGGTGGTGAGGATGCGGGCGCCGGAGCAGCCGAGGGGGTGGCCGAGGGCGATGGCACCGCCGCTGGGGTTGACCAGGTCGGGGTCGATGCCGAGCTGGTCGACGCAGGCGAGGGCCTGGGCGGCGAACGCCTCGTTGAACTCGGCCTCCTGGATGTCGGCGATGTCCCAGCCGACGCGGGCGAGCGCCTTGCGGGTGGCGGGGACCGGGCCGATGCCCATCACATCGGGGTGGACCCCGGCCGAGGCGCCGGCGGCGTAGCGGCCCATGGACTCCAGGCCGAGGTCGTGCAGCGCCTCCTCGCTGACCAGCAGCAGGCCCGCCGCGCCGTCGTTCATCGGCGAGGCGTTGCCGGCGGTGACCGTGCCGCCGCTGCGGAAGACGGGCTTGAGGCGGCCGAGCTTGTCGAGGGAGGTGTCCTCGCGGATGCACTCGTCGGCGTCGACCACGACCCCGTCGGGGCGCTCCACGGGCAGCAGTTCGGCGTCGAAGTGGCCGTTCTTGCGGGCGTCGGCGGCCCGGCGGTGGCTGCGCAGCGCGAACTCGTCCTGCCGCTCGCGTGTCACGCCGTAGCGGCCGGCGACCTCCTCGGCGGTCTCGCCCATGGAGAGCAGTCCGTGCAGGTCCTTCATCGCCGGGTTGACCAGGCGCCAGCCGAGGCGGGTGTCGAAGGTCTCCATGCGGTGTGGCAGGGCCTCGTCGGGGCGCGGCAGCACGAACGGGGCGCGGCTCATGGACTCGGAGCCGCCCGCGAGGACGATGTCGGCCTCGCCCGCGGCGATGGTGCGGGCGGCCGTGGTGACCGCTTCGAGGCCGGATGCGCACAGCCGGTTCACGGTGGCGCCGGGCACGGACTCGGGCAGGCCGGCGAGGAGGGCGGCCATGCGGGCGACGTTGCGGTTGTCCTCGCCGGCCTGGTTGGCGGCGCCCCAGTAGACGTCGTCGATCCGGGCCGGGTCGAGGGCGGGCACATCGGCGATCAGACCGCGGACGACGGCGGCGGCGAGGTCGTCCGGCCGTACGGCGGACAGGGCTCCGCGCAGCTTCCCGATGGGGGTGCGGCGGGCGGCGGCGAAGTGGACGGGACGCAACGGAAGGACTCCTGACCGACGACGCTGTGGACCAGCGAGCTCTTAATTAGCACTGCTAGTTTTGGACTATAGACCGCCGGACGCCCTCCTGGGAAGATCCCGAGGACACCGGACCTGGAGGACACATGCCCGAGCACGCCCTCACCGGCACCCGCGGCACGCTCGCCGTACGCGAGTGGCCGCACCCCGGCCCCCGGTACGTGGCCCTGCTGGTGCACGGCTACGGCGAGCACGCGGGCCGCTACGAGGAGGTCGCGGGCATCCTGGTGGGCCACGGAGCGGCCGTCTATGCCCCCGATCACACCGGTCACGGCAGGTCGGCGGGCGAGCGCGTGGTGATCGAGGACTTCGAGGACGTGGTCACGGACGTGCACGCGGTCGCGGAACTGGCCCGCGCCGCGCATCCCGGTCGGCCGCTGGTGGTCGTGGGCCACTCGATGGGCGGCCTGATCGCCTCCCGCTACGCCCAGCGCCATGGCTCCGGGCTCGCCGCGCTGGTGCTGTCCGGCCCGGTGATCGGCGCATGGGAGACCCCCGCGCGGCTGCTGGCCCACGACGAGATCCCCGACGTCCCGATCAGCCCGGCGGCCCTCTCCCGCGACCCCGCCGTCGGAGCGGCGTACGCGGCGGACCCGCTGGTGTGGCACGGCCCGATGAAGCGGCCGACCCTCCGGGCCTTCGAGCGCACCCTGCGGACGGTCGCCGACGGCGGCGGCATCGGCCCGCTGCCCCTGCTGTGGCTGCACGGCGAAGACGACCGCCTGGTGCCGCTGCCCGGCAGCCGCGTCGGCGTCGAGGCGCTCGGTGCGGGCGTGCTGACCGAGCGGATCTATCCGGGCGCTCGGCACGAGGTGTTCCACGAGACCAACAAGGCCGAGGTCCACGCCGACCTGCTGCGATTCCTCGACGAGTCCCTGCCGGGGTGACATGTGTTTGCCGGGGTGGGGCAGGGGCACCCGCGCCCGCATGGAGTGGTTGCGGAGCGCCGCCTGCGCGGGTGAGGACCCGGAGCTGTTCTTCCCGGTGGGCACCGCGGGCCCCGCGCTGCGGGACCTCGCCGCCGCCAAACAGGTGTGCGCATGCTGCACGGTGGCCCGCGAGTGCCTGTCGTACGCCCTCGGCCTCGGGCCGACCGCCGGGGTGTGGGGCGGCGTCCCCGAGGAGGAACGCACCGATCTGCTCCGCCGCTCCCGCCCGAGGCACGACGTGGGAAGGAGGAGCCCGCAATGACCGACCCCCTGGAACTCGACGCGCTGTGGACCGACTTCCACCGCGTGGTCAACATGACCTCGCAGGAACTCGCCACCTGGCTGCGCGTGCGTGACGCGGGCGAGGAGGCCGAGCCCCTGCCCGATCAGGCGGGCACACCGCTCGGACAGCATGTGCTGTCGATCCTGCAGAAGCGGCGCACCGACCTGACCGACGAGGACATCCGGGTGATGACCCAGGTGGTGAACACCGTCTCCGGGCAGGCCGACCTGGAGAACGAGCCGGAGGCCGAACGCACCCGCCGCCACCGGCTGATGACGATCGGCCACGACCCGCTCAAACCATGAGCGACGACCGGCGGTGCTGAGGGCCCTGCTCGACGGGCACTACCGCACCTGCGCCGGGCCGCGCCGGAGAAGGAGAGGGCCGAGGACGGTCGGCGGGCGGCGGCATGATCGGGTCCATCCGCCGAGACCCCGTCACACGCTCAGACGTGTCAGCGCCGCGGACACCAGCGTCCGCACGCCCGGCACCAGCACCGAGAGGTCGGGGGCGAACAGCGGGCTGTGGTTGCTGGGCACGGCCGCGAACTTCTCCTCCAGCCCCTCCCCCGGTGCCGCCTCCCACACCTCGGGCGGCGTGGAGGTCACGAACCAGTAGTCGTAGGGCACGCCGTTCGGCACGAGCAGCGAGAAGTCCTCGCTGCCCATCGCGGGGCCGAGGTCCAACACCGTCTCGGCGCCGAAGAGTTCACGGTGCACGGCCGCGATCTCCGCGTCCAGGGCCGGGTCGTTGACGGTGAGCGGATACCCGCCCGGCCGCACCGTCACCTCGGGCGGCACCGGGCAGCCGGCGGCCGCGCACTCGCCCTCGACGATCCGCCGCACCGCGGCGAGGATCCGGTCCCGCACCCCGGCGTCCTGGGTGCGCAGATTCACCGCGAGCCGCGCCTCGGCGGGGATGACGTTGGGCTTCGTACCGGCGTGGAACTCCCCCACGGTCAGCACCGCCGAGTCCCGCGCCGCGGTCTCCCGCGACACCACGGTCTGCAACCGCGTGACGATGTACGCGGCCGTCACCACCGGGTCGACGGTCGTCTCGGGCCGCGAACCGTGGCCGCCGACGCCGTGCACGACGACGTCGACGTTGTTCGACGCCGACATGATCAGGCCCGGCGTGTGCGGGTAGAACCCGGCGAGCCCCGGAGTGACGTGCTGCCCGAGGAGCACGTCGGCGCGCGGGAAGCGCTCGTGCAGACCGTCGGCGACCATCGCGGCGCCGCCGCCGGCCTCCTCGGCGGTCTGTCCGACCACCACCAGCGTGCCGGACCAGCTGTCGCGCCCCGCCGCGAGCGCCTCCGCGGCGGCCGCCAGCCAGGTGACGTGCAGATCGTGCCCGCAGGCGTGCATCACACCGTCCACGGTGGAGGCGTACGGCAGTCCGGTCGCCTCCCGCACCGGCAGCGCGTCCATGTCGCCGCGCAGCCAGACCACCGGCCCGTCCCCGGCGTGCAGCACCCCGACCACCCCGGTTCCGGCGATGCCCTCGGTGACCGTGAACCCGGCCGCGCGCAGCCGCAGGGCGAGCCCGGCGGCGGTGCGGTGCTCCTTGAAGGACAGCTCGGGGTGGCGGTGCAGGTCCTGGTAGAAGGCGGCCAGCTCGTCGTGGGCGACCGCGGACGTCAGGTCCTCGGTCAGCCGGGCGGTGTCGGTCATCTGGCTCCCCCTCGTCGAAGGCCCGGATCACCGTTCACCATGGCACGGCTACGCGGGCAGCGGCAGCCCCAGCACCCGCGCGACGGTGCGCAGCACCCCGTTGTCGGTGTTGGCGGGCGCCAGGTGCCGCGCCCGGCGCACCACCTCCGGGTGGGCGTTGGCCATGGCGAAGGACCACTCGGCGGCGTCCAGCATCTCCAGGTCGTTGAGGTAGTCGCCGAAGGCCATGGTCTGCGCCGGGGTGATGCCGAGCTCCCGCTGGAGGCGGCGGATCGCGGCGCCCTTGTTGGCGGTGCGGTTCATCAGGTCGACCCAGTGCTCGCCGGAGACGACGACCTGGTGGGTGCCGGCGAAGCGGGCGAGGGCGGGGGCGGTGGTGCGCTCGGCGGGCCCGAAGTCGAACAGGGCCACCTTGAGGATGTCGTCCTGGACGGCGGTGGCGTCGGCGACGACCCGGTTCTCGACGTAGTACCGGCGGACCTCGGCGAGGAAGGGCTCGTCGGCGCGCTCGACGTAGGCGGACCTCTTGCCACAGACCACGGCCCCGACGTCGACGCCGTCCGCGTTCAGCCGCCGTACCGTCGCCAGCACCTCGGCGACGACCGCCGGGTCCAGCGGGTCGGAGCTGAGCTCGACGCCGTCGCGGACCACATAGGTGCCGTTCTCGGCGATGAACACCATGCCGTCGGCGGCCCGCGAGAACTCCTGCGCGAGGGTCGCGTACTGCCGCCCGCTGGCCGGGCTGAACAGCACACCCCGCTCCCGCAGCAACTCCAGTACGGTCCACAGCTCGGCCGGCGGCCGCTTGTCCTCGTCGAGCAGCGTGCCGTCCATGTCGGTCACGATCAGCCGGATGTCGGCCGCGGCGGGCCCGGCGGCGGCGTGCAGGGGCGCGGGCGACGGGGAGTAGGGCATGTCTGCTTCCTGGTTCGGCGGGTACGGACCTCCACGGCACCTCGTCGTTCCGTGAACGACCGTCCACCCTACCGGGGCGGCCGAATCCCCGGACAGCTGATCATGAGCACGGCACAATGGCCCCGAGGAGCCCGCGAGAGAGAGGCGAGCGACGTGAGCGACAGCCCGCACGGGACGGCCTGGCCGGACACCGCCCGCGGCGGCGCCGAGATCGCCTCGTTCCTCGACGGCCTGGACCTGCTGGGGCCGGGCCTGGTGCCGTGCTCCGCCTGGCGCCCGCGGCTGCCCACCCCCGTCGTGGTGCCGCAGTACGGAGCGGTGGCCGTGAAGCCCTGACCCGCCCGCGCCCCGCCCAGCCGCGCCCCGCCCCCACCGCCCGCCGCCCCCGGCCGCCGAGGAGGACGTCCATGACCACCCGTGCCGACCCGGTCCCCGGCGGACGCCCCGGTGATGTCGAGCGGGCCACCGCGCTGAGCGGCGAGCTGGGGCGGCACGAGGTCGACCGCAGGTTCCCGACGGCCAGCGGCACGGCCGTGTTCTGCGTGGACACCGGTTACGCGCCCGAACGGTTCACGGGCCCCGCGCACCTGGCCGCGACCGCCGGGGCGCGGGCCCACGAGGTGGTCCGGCCGGAGGGCGTCGCCGAGCCCGTGGCCGCGGCCGGCGTGGAGGCGGGCGGGTACGCGGACGCCTTCCGCGCGGCGGCGCCGGACGCGGTGGGGCGGCCCGGCGTGGTGGGCGTGAAGTCCGTGGCCGCCTACCGCACCGGGTTCGGCGACAACGACCTGCGGGGCGTACGCCTTCCGCCGCGGGCTGGGCGAGCTGCTCCAGGACCGGGTGGACGCCGACGGGATGAGCCCGGCGGACGCCGTGCGTGTCGCGCGGTGGGCGGGAGCGCACAACGCCCGCCGGGTCTACCGCCTTTCCGACGACTCCTGAAAGTATGATCAAGCAATGTCTGACATGACCGAGACGACGCCCGGCTGGCTGACGACCGACGAACTGGAACTGGCGCGCGCCCGCATGCCGATCCTGTACGTCGAGGCGGTGCCGGTGCGGGTGGACGACAGCGGTGAGGTCACCAGCATCGGGCTGCTGCTGCGCATCGGCCCGGACGGCACGGTGAGCCGCACCCTGGTGTCGGGCCGGGTGATGCACCACGAGCGGGTCCGCGACGCCCTGCTGCGCCATCTGGAGAAGGACCTCGGCCCGGTGGCGCTGCCGCGTGTCCCGGCGTCACCGCAGCCCTTCACGGTCGCGGAGTACTTCCCCACGGCGGGCGTCACGCCGTACCACGACCCGCGTCAGCACGCGGTGTCCCTGGCCTACGTCGTGCCGGTCACCGGTGACTGCCGGCCCCGGCAGGACGCGCTGGACCTGGTGTGGTTCAGCCCGCAGGAGGCGGCGTCCGAGGCCGTGCAGAGCGAGATGCCGGGCGGGCACGGGGTGCTGCTGAAGCAGGCGCTGGCGCATGTGGGACTGGCGTTTTGAGCGGTCGCTTCCGGATCGGCGGTGCCGACCGTCCCTGCACGCTCGTGGTCTGCCGTGGCTGCTGCTGCGGCGACCGGCGCAAGCATCCGGGGTTCGACCACGACGGCCAGCTGGAGGTGCTGCGGGCCGCGGCCGCGGACTCCGGCGGCCGGTTCGCCGTCCGGACCACCGACTGTCTCGGCCCCTGCGGCCAGGCCAACGTCGTGGTGGTGCAACCGTCCGCCGCGGGCCGGCGGGCGGGCGGCCGTGCGGCCTGGGTCGGCTTCGCGACGGACTACGACAGCACGGACGAGCTGGTGCGCTGGGCCACGGAGGGCGGGCCGGGGATCGCCGAGCCGCCGGTGACGCTGGAGTTGCAGTTCATCCCGGCGCCGAGACAGGCGCGTACCCGCCGCCGCTGACCCCGGCTTCGTAATGGGATTCATTTTCATGTAGCGTGTGGGGCGCTCCCCGCGCGCCGCGCTGCGCGCACGCATGCAGTCAGGAAGGACTCCCATGGCCGTCCCCAAGCGGAAGATGTCCCGCAGCAACACCCGCCACCGCCGCGCCCAGTGGAAGGCGGCCCCCCTCCAGCTCGTCCCGGTCACCGTCGACGGCGTGCGCCACCTGGTCCCGCAGCACCTGGTCCGGGCCTACGAGCGCGGGCTGCTGCGCCCCGAGGGCTGAGCCGATGCCGCACGGCCGACTGCCCGTCACCGTCCTGTCCGGCTTCCTCGGGGCGGGCAAGACCACCCTGCTCAACCATGTGCTGACCAACCGCGAGGGCCTGCGCGTGGCGGTGATCGTCAACGACATGAGCGAGGTCAACATCGACGCGGCGCTGGTGCGCGGCGGCGAGGCCGCGCTGTCGCGCACCGAGGAGCGGCTGGTCGAGATGACCAACGGCTGCATCTGCTGCACGCTCCGCGACGACCTGCTCGAGGAGGTCGACCGGCTCGCCCGCGAGGGGCGCTTCGACCATCTCCTCATCGAATCCAGCGGCATCTCCGAACCCATGCCCGTCGCCGCCACCTTCGCCTTCGCCCGCGACGACGGCGCCACGCTCGGCGAGGTGGCCCGCCTGGACACCATGGTCACGGTCGTCGACGCGGCCAATGTGCTGGCGGAACTGGAGAGCGGCGACGAACTGGCCGAGCGGGGCCTCGCCCCGTACGAGGACGACGAACGCACCGTCAGCGACCTGCTGGTGGACCAGATCGAGTTCGCCGACGTCCTCGTGCTCAACAAGCTCGACCTGGTCGACGCGGGCGCCGCCGACCGGCTGCGGGCCACCCTCGCCCGTCTGAACCCCGTGGCCCGCGTCGTCCCGGCGACCCATGGCCGCGTCCCGCTCACCGAGGTGCTCGGCACCGGCCTGTTCGACCTCGACCGGGCGCAGCAGGCCCCCGGCTGGGTGCGCGAGCTCAACGGCGACCATGTGCCCGAGACCGAGGAGTACGGCATCTCCTCCCTGGTCTTCCGCGCCGAACTCCCCTTCCATCCGGGCCGCCTGTGGACGTTCGTCACGGAGGGCATGGACAGCGGTGCCTACGGCCGGATCCTGCGCTCCAAGGGGTTCTTCACCCTCGCCGGCCGCACCCATGTGACGGGCCTGTGGTCCCAGGCCGGCTCCGTGGCCCGCTTCGAACCGTCGGCGGCCCGCGACCCGGAGGCGCCCCACGCCCAGGAACTGGTGTTCATCGGCACGGAGTTGGAGGCGGACGCCCTGCGCGCGGCGCTCACCGCGTGCCTGCTGCTCCCCGGTGAACGGCCCCCGTCCGAGGACCCGTTCCCGGCCTGGGACACCTACGGCTTCGAGGAGACCTGCGACCACGAGCACCCGGCCGCGGTCGCGGGCATCTGAGACTCCGGTCCGGGCGGTGGTCGCAGCCACGGCACCGCCCGGACCGGCATCCCTTCGGCGGCCCCCGCTAGGGTCCCGTCATGCGCCACTTCACCCAGGACGTCCTGGACCTCGCCGATCCGCTCGCCGACGCCTACGCGGAGGTGTTCACCGCCCCGCCCTGGGAGGCGCGCGACCCGCTGGAGACGCGGGCCGCGTTCCGGGAGCGGCTGGAGAGGGACGTGCGGCGGCCGGGCTTCCGGGCGGTGCTGGAGGTGTCGGACGACGGCGGCATAGCGGGGTTCGCGACGGGCTGGATCACCGAGTCCCCGTTCCGCACGGACCGCGGCTACGGCAAGGTCACCGAGCGCCTGGGCGCCGACCGGGTGTCCCGCCTGCTGGAGGGCGCCCTGGAGGTGGACGAACTGGGCGTACGCTCCCACGCCCGCGGCACCGGCCTGGGACGCCGGCTGCTGGCGGCGCTCACCGGCACGGCCGCCGACGGCAGGGCATGGCTGCTCACCTGGAACCGGGCCGACGACGCCGTCGCCTTCTACCGCCGCCTCGGCTGGCACGAGCCCGCCCCGCTGCCGGGCCGGGAGACCGACGTGATCGTCTTCCTCGCGCCGGGGCACCCGGCGTCGTGACCGCGGCACCGGGCGCCCGGACCGTACGGTGGGAGACACCAACCCGGACATACCTCCCCTGTGAGGTCCAGAGGCTGTGAGGCGCCCCCCGATGAGCCTGAGCATCCGCAACCAGCTGACCGGCACGGTCGTCACCGTCACCCCCGGCGAGGTCATGGCGACGGTCGGGATCCGCCTCGACGGAGGCCCGGAGCTCACCGCCGCCATCACCCGGCAGGCGGTCGACGACCTGGAGCTCGCCCCCGGCTCCGTCGTGCGCGCCCTGGTCAAGTCCACCGAGGTCGCCCTGGCCACCGGCCCGGTCGAGGGCCTCTCCGTCCGCAACCGGCTGCCCGGCGTCGTCCGCGACGTCACCACGGGCGCCGTCATGGCCGCCGTGAGGATCACCCTCGACACCGGCGCCGACCTCACCGCCGCCATCACCCGCGAGGCCGCCACCGATCTGGCCCTGTCCCCGGGCGTCCCCGTGACCGCCCTGATCAAGGCGACCGAGCTCTCCCTCGGGACCGACTGACCCCTCGTGCGGCGGGCCCGCGCCCCCGGAAAACCGAAAGGCCGTCTCCCATTGCTGAGAAACGGCCTCCGACCTGCGTAGAAGCTGGTCGGGACGACAGGATTTGAACCTGCGACCCCTTGACCCCCAGTCAAGTGCGCTACCAAGCTGCGCCACGTCCCGGTGCCGTCTGACCTGGGGTTTCCCCTGGCCGAACGTGCAGAGAAACCATACCGCACTCCGGTCGGTGGTCGCGCACCCCTTTTGCCGGGGAGCCGTCAGGCGGGGTCGACCCGGACGAGGTCGCGGACGGGGCGTACGGCGAGCAGGGCGACCGCGACCACGACGCTGATCACGCCGCTGACGAGGAGGACCTGGTGGGCGCCGAGGGCGGACGCGGCGGGGCCGGCGAGGGCCTGCCCGACGGGCATCATGGCGAGGGAGCCCGCGACGTCGTAGGCGTGGATGCGGTTGAGGACGTCCGGCTGGACCTGGGTCTGGACGCTGGTCGCCCACATCACCCCCCAGAAGGACAGGCCGGCCCCGGCGACGGCGGCCCCGGCCGCCATGGCGGGCACGTCCAGGCCGAGCCCGACGGAGGTTGGGAAGGCGGTGAAGCCGATCAGGGCGACCGCACCGGCCCGCAGCATCCGTCTGGGGCGCAGCCGCAGGGCGATCAGCCCGCCCACGACCGTGCCGGCGCCCAGGGCGGAGCTGATCAGGCCGTACGCTCCCGCGCCGTGGCTGCCGACGACCTCCGTCGCGACGAGCGGCACGGTCGGACCCCATACAGCGATCATGTACAGGCACCAGACGGCGATCACCGCCCACATCCAGGTGCGCGAGCGGAACTCGCGCCACCCTTCCGCCAGGTCCGCCCCGAAGGCCCGCATCCCGCGCCCCGGCGCGCGCTCGGCGTGGGCGAGCGGCGGGAGGCGGAGCGCCAGCAGGCATCCGGCGCTGATCGCGTAGGTGGCGGCGTGCGCCACGAAGACGCCGCCCGGCGAGGCCAGGCCGACCAGCACCCCGGCGAGTGCGGGCCCGGCGAGCTGCGCGGCGGACTCGGCAACGCGTATCGCGCCGTTGGCGCCCTGGACGTCGGAGGCGAGCCGGGGCACCGTGCTGGCGACGCCGGGCTGGAAGACGGCCCCGGCGACACCGTTGAGCACGCCGATGACGCAGATCTGCCACAGGACGACATGACCGGCGTAGAAGAGCACCGCCGTCAGGGCCTGGGTGCCGAGCCGGACCAGGTCGGCGCCGATCATGAGCTTGCGGGTGCTGAAGCGGTCGGCGATCACACCGCCGAAGACCACCAGTCCGGCGAACGCGGCGGCGGTCGCGGCCATCGCCAGGCCCACCGCGCCCGCCCCGTACCCGTGCTGCAGCAGCCCCGCGGCGAGCGCCACGGGCAGCATGGTGTCGCCGAGCCGCGCGACGGCCCGAGCGACGAAGAACAGTCCGAAGTCCCGCGACCACAGGGGCCGCCGGGTCTCGACGGCACGGGCCCGGTGCGGAGGCCGCACAGGCGCCCCCGGCTCGGCGTCCCCAGCCCCCGAGCCCTTGGGCCCCGCGCCCTTGGGCCCTGCGTCCCTCATCCCGGCACCCCTAGGTCCCGCGTCTCCGCGCCCCGCACTCCTGGGCCCTGCGTCCCCTGACCCCGCGCCTCCAGGCCCCGCACCCCTGGACCCTGCGTCCCCTGACCCGGCACCCCTGCGTCCCGCGTCTCCGCGCCCCGCACCGCTGGGCCCCGCACCCCAAGGTCCCGCGTCCCCGAGCCCCGTGCCCCTGGGCCCTGCGACCCCTGACCCCGCGCACTCGGGCCCCGCGTCTCCGGGCCCCGCTTCTCCAGGCCCCGCCTCCCACGGCCGCGCCTCCCCACGCCCGGCGTCCCGGTGCCCTGTTCCTCCCCGCTCCGACCGCTGCGACGCCCGCCCCGACATCCTGCGCAACCCCTCCCCGAGCGACGTGGCCGCACCAGGGCCGGGTCACGGAACGACCGAGCCACTGGTCCAGACCTGTGCCCGGGATCATGCCACGCGGCGGCGCCGGCGCCGAAGGATTTTTCCGGGGCCGGACAGCGCCCCTCAGCCGCCTGCGGGCAGCCCCAGTCCCGGATGGGCCTCCAGGAGTCTCGGCGGGGCCGCCTGGCGCCAGGAGTCGGCGAGGATGTCGCGCAGTTCCCGCTCGTCCTCCAGGGCCGCCAGCCGCACCCGGACCCAGGCGAACTGCGCCTCGTGGTCGGCGATCCAGAACTTGTCGGGCTCGGCGAGGACCAGTTCGTCGCGCTCCTCCTTGGGGCAGCGCACGGCCATGGACGTCTCGTCCTCCGGCAGGGTCGCGAACATCTTCCCCGCCACCCGGAACGTGGGCATGTTCCAGGCCACCTTCTCCGTGGTGTCCGGCAGGGACAGGGCGACCCGGCGTACGTCTTCAGCTTCCTGCATGCCCCGCACCGTAGCGCCCACCACTGACAATCAACCGACGGCGAGACGCTTGTAGTAGATCGTCGTCGCGCACAGCACGCCCGCCGGGCTCGCCGCGTAGTCGGGAATCACGCCCGCCCGGATCCAGCCCGCGGACCGGTACAGGCGCTCGGCGGGGCTGCCGGTCTCCGTGTCGAGGTGCAGCAGCGTGATGCCCGCCGCGGCGGCGGCCTCCTCGGCGGCGGTGAGGAGGGTGCGGCCGAGGCCCCGGCCACGGGCCGCGGGGTGCACCATCAGCTTCACGACCTCGGCCCGATGGCGGCTGTTGGGCTTGCCGGGGAAGGCGAGACTCACGGTGCCCACGATCCGGTCGCCGTCCCGCGCGACCCACACCGCGAGCTCGCCGACGGCCACGGCGGCGGCCCGCTCCCGCCACCAGGCGAGGGCCGGCGCGCCGTCCATCGGCGCGAGGAAGCCGACCGACGCGCCGCTCTCCACGGTGTCGGTCAGCAGGGACGCCAACTCCTCGGCGGACGCCAGCACTTGACCGCGGTCCAGACGGGTGACGATCACGGCAGCACCACCGCCAGCACATAGCGCGCGGGGTCCCCGCCCACGCACCGGAACCGGGTCGGCCCCCAGACCCGCAGGCGCAGACAGTCACCGGTGCCCAGAGCGTGGGTGACATCGGCCGCGGTCACCTCCACCTCCCCCTCCAGCACCCAGAGGTGCTGCTCCAGACCGGGCACGGGCGGACGGTCGTAGGCCAGGTCCGCACCGTGGGCGAGCCGGCCCTCGACGAGTTCGCCGCGCAGCCCGGCGTGCGGCGGGGACACCGAACGCCGTACGAAGCCGGCGGCCCGGTCCTCCCAGACCGTCTGGTCCGCCGCGCGCACCACGGGCGCGGGCTCGGCCTCGACCTCGCTGAGCAGCTGGGACATGGTCCGCCCGTAGACCGCGCACAGGCGGTTCAGTACGGCGGCGGTGGGGCTGATCTCGGCCCGTTCGGCCCGCGAGAGGGTGGAGCGGCTGACCCCGCTGCGCTCGGCCAACTCCCCCAGCGACCAGCCGCGTCCGGCCCGGAGCTCGGCCAGCCGGCTGCCCAGGCGAAGATCTATGTCTCTCATATCCGGGACGCTATCCCGTATATGAGACGACCGTGTTACGCATTCCTCACTCCCGCCCCGTGCTCACTCCGCCCCCGTGCTCACTCCCGTCCCCCGAACGCCGCCAGCGTCCGCTCCAGCGCGGGCAGCGCCCGCACCACCCGCCGGGAGCGGATCAGCAGGTCCCACGCGGGCTCGAACTTCTTCCAGCCACCCGCGTAGGCGAGGTGCCGCAGCCGTTCGTGCCGCCCCGGCTGGGCCGCGGACCCGCGCCAGATGTTCGACCAGCGGTAGAAGTCGCGGTAGGCGCGCCAGTAGCCGTCCTCCAGCTGACGCGCCGTCATACCGCGTGGCCGGTAGACGACATGGCGGGTGTCGTACAGGTCCCAGTCGCGGTGCAGGATCCGCTGCTCGGACTCCAGCTGCTTCCACAGCCCGGTCGACGGATACGGCGTCATGATGTGGAAGGTGGCCGTCTCGATGCCCTGCGCCACGGCCCACTCCACGGTCCGGTCGAAGACGTCGGGACCGTCCTGGTCGAGGCCGAAGACGAAGCTGGCGTTGACCATGACCCCGGCGTCGTGCACCCGGCGCACCACCGCCGCGTAGTCCGTGCCGACGTTCTGGTTCTTGCGGCGTTCGGCGAGGTTGGCGTCGTTGACGCTCTCGAAGCCGATGAACAGGCTGCGCAGGCCCGCCTCCACCGCCTTCTCCAGCAGGCCCGGCTTCATCACGGAGTTGACGGTGGCCGCCGCCTGCCACAGCCGTCCGCCGCCGGTCATGCCGTCGAACAGGTCCTCGGCGAAGCGCCGGTTGCCGAAGAGGTGGTCGTCGAGGAAGTACAGATGGCGGCCGGGCAGCCGGTCGATCTCGGCGAGTGCGTCGTCGACGGCCTGGGTGTAGAAGGACCTGCCGCCCTCGAAGAAGGCGTCCTTGTAGCAGAAGTCGCAGTGGTGGGGGCAGCCGCGGGTGACCACGATCGAGTTGGGGACCAGGTACAGATGCCGTTTGATCAGATCCCGCCGTACGGGCGGCAGCCCGGCCAGGGTGCGCAGCGTGGAGTCGTAGCGGCGGGCCGGGACGCCGTCGCGGAAGTCCTTCAGGAACCGCGGCCAGGTGTCCTCGCCGGGGCCGGTGAAGATCGTGTCGGCATGGGCCGCGGCCTCCTCGGGGAGCGAGGTGACGTGCAGACCGCCCATGGCCACGTGCGCGCCGCGGGCGCGGAAGTGGTCGGCTATCTCGTAGGAGCGCCGGGCGGAGGTGATGTACGGCTGGATCACCAGCAGGTCCGGCGTGTCCATCGCCTCCAGGTCGAGACGCTCGACGTGCTCGTCGTACAGCTCGACCTCGTCGGCGGCGTCCAGGTAGCCCGCCAGGGTGGCCAGGCCCAGCGGCGGGAACAGCGAGTACTTGATGGGCCGGAACAGCGGGCTGGTCGCCTCGGTGAGGGCCGGGAGGATCATCGTCACACGCATGACAGCCCAGACCGCAACAAGCCCCTGGCCGGTTCCCTACGCCTCCGCCGCCTCCCGCAGCGCCTCCAGCACCGGGCGGATCAGCGGATGCTCCTCCGCGCCCCGGCGTACGGCCGCGAAGACCCGGCGGGTGGGCGCCACACCGTCGACGGGGCGCACGACCACGCCCGTCAGGTCCATGCCGCGCAGCGCCGAGCGCGGGACGAGTGCCACGCCCACATCGGCCGCGGCGAGGGCGACGACCGCGCGGAAGTCGTCGGAGGAGTGCTCCAGACGGGGCTGGAAGCCCGCGCTCTCGCAGGCCAGCACCACCACGTCGTGGCAGGGGTTGCCCGGGTACGGCCCGATCCACGGGTCCTTCGCCAGCTCCGCCAGCGGCACCTGCCCCGCGTCGGCGAGCCGGTGGCTGACCGGGACGACGGCGTCGAAGGGCTCGGCGTACAGCGGGACGTGGGTGAGCCGCGGGTCGTCGGCGGAGGGCGCCCCGCGGTACTCCACGGCGACCGCCACGTCGACCTGCCGGTCCAGCACCATCGGCAGGCTGGCGTCGCCCTCCGCGTCCAGGACGCGGATGCGGATGCCGGGCGCCGAGACGGCGAGGGAGGCCACCGCGGGCGCGACGGCCTGCGCGATGCCGGTGGCGAACGCGGCGACGGTGACCGTGCCGGCCGCGCCGGAGCTGTACGCGGCGAGCTCGGCCTCGGCCCGCTCCAGCTGGGCGAGGACCGCGTTGGTGTGGCTGAGCAGGATCTCACCGGCCGGGGTGAGCCGTACGCCCTTGGCGCCGCGCTCGACCAACCGGTGCCCGGTCTCCTGCTCCAGGGCGGTGAGCTGCTGCGACACCGCCGAGGGCGTGAGGTACAGCGCGGCGGCAGCCGCGGTCACCGTGCGGTGGTCGGCCACCGCACGGAGGATGTGCAGCCGCCGCGCTTCGATCACGAACCGATTCTCTCAGCTCAGGCGGCCAGCTCCGCACGCGCGGCGACGAAGGCGTCCACCGCGCGGTCGACGTCCTCGGTCGAGTGTGCGGCCGACAGCTGCACGCGGATACGGGCCTGGCCCTGCGGGACGACCGGGTACGAGAAGCCGATCACGTACACCCCGCGCTCCAGGAGCAGCTCGGCCATCCGGCCCGCCTCCGCCGCGTCGCCGATCATCACGGGCGCGATGGCGTGGTCGCCGGGGAGGATGTCGAAGCCCTCCTCGGTCATGCGGCGGCGGAACAGGGCGGTGTTCGCGGCGAGCCTCTCCCGCAGGTCCCCCGCCGACTCCAGCAGGTCCAGGACCTTCAGCGACGCGGCCGCGATCACCGGGGCGAGCGTGTTGGAGAACAGATACGGGCGCGAGCGCTGGCGCAGCAGGGCGACGATCTCGGCGCGGGCGGCGACATAGCCGCCGGAGGCGCCGCCGAGGGCCTTGCCGAGGGTGCCGGTGATGATGTCGACACGGTCCATGACACCGTGCAGCTCGGGGGTGCCTCGCCCGCCGGGGCCGACGAAGCCGACCGCGTGCGAGTCGTCGACCATGACCATGGCGTCGTAGCGGTCGGCGAGGTCGCAGATCTCGCGCAGGGGCGCCACATAGCCGTCCATGGAGAAGACGCCGTCGGTGACGATCAGCCTGCGCCGGGCGCCGCCGGCCACGGCCTCCTTCAGCTGGGCCTCCAGGTCCGCCATGTCCCGGTTGGCGTAGCGGAAGCGGCGGGCCTTGGACAGGCGGATGCCGTCGATGATCGAGGCGTGGTTGAGGGCGTCGGAGATCACCGCGTCCTCGGGGCCGAGCAGCGTCTCGAAGACACCGCCGTTGGCGTCGAAGCAGGAGGAGTAGAGGATCGTGTCCTCCTGGCCGAGGAACGCCGACAGCCGCGCCTCCAGCTCCTTGTGCACCTCCTGGGTGCCGCAGATGAAGCGCACGGAGGCCATGCCGTAACCCCAGCGGTCCAGGGCCTCGTGGGCGGCGGCGATCACCTCGGGGTGGTCGGCGAGGCCGAGGTAGTTGTTGGCGCAGAAGTTGAGGACCTCGCCCCCCGCCTCCGGGCCGGGGGACCCTGCGGGGCGGCCGCCCGCGGTGACGCTGACGGTCGCGGACTGCGGGGTGCCGATCACCCGCTCGGGCTTGTACAGACCGGCGGCGCGGATCTCGTCGAGAGTGGCGCGCAGATCGTCGCGCACGGAGTCGAACATCATCAATCCCTAATGAGGTCAGAGGGTCCAGTCGAGGATGACCTTGCCGCCCCTGCCGCTCGCGGCGTCGGCGAAGGCGGCTTCGAAGTCGCGGTAGTCGTAGCGGCCGGTGATCACGGGCGCGAGGTCGAGGCCGCCCTCCAGCAGGACGGACATGGCGTACCAGGTCTCGAACATCTCGCGGCCGTAGATGCCCTTGATGGTGATCATGGAGGTGACGATCCGGGCCCAGTCGACGGGGAACTCCTGCGCGGGCAGGCCGAGCATGGCGATCTTGCCGCCGTGGGTCATGTTGGCGATCATGTCGCGCATCGCGACGGGGTTGCCGGACATCTCCAGGCCGACGTCGAAGCCCTCGCGCAGGCCGAGCTCGCGCTGGCCGTCGGCGATCGTGGTGCGGGAGACGTCGAGGGCGAGGCTGACGCCGATCTTGCGGGCGAGCTCCAGACGCTCCTCGCTCACGTCGGTGATCACGACGTTGCGGGCACCCGCGTGCCGGGCCACCGCCGCCGCCATCAGACCGATCGGGCCGGCCCCGGTGATCAGGACGTCCTCGCCGACCAGCGGGAAGGACAGCGCGGTGTGCACGGCGTTGCCGAACGGGTCGAAGATCGCGGCCACGTCGAGGTCGACGGGGACGCGGTGCACCCACACATTGGACGCCGGCAGCGCGACGTACTCGGCGAACGCGCCGTCGCGGCCCACGCCCAGGCCGATGGTGGCCCGGCACAGGTGGCGGCGGCCGGCCAGGCAGTTGCGGCACTTGCCGCACACCAGGTGGCCCTCGCCGCTGACCCGGTCGCCGACGGCGATGTCGGCGACGTCCCGGCCGGTCTCGACGACCTCGCCGACGAACTCGTGGCCCAGCACCAACGGGGTGCGGATGGTCTGCTGCGCCCAGCCGTCCCACGAACGGATGTGCAGGTCGGTGCCGCAGATGCCGGTGCGCAGCACCTTGATCAGCACATCGCCGGGGCCGATCTGCGGCTCGGGGACGTCCGTGAGCCAGAGTCCGGGCTCCGCCTTCTCCTTGACCAGCGCCTTCACGCGTACGGCTCCCTTGTGGGGTGTGATCCCGGCCGCGGGCATGCCGAAGGAACCCGTGGACGGGGGCAGATGGGGAATCGCACAGCAATCTGCCGTATGGCGCGGGCCACAGTCCATCGAGGTTTTCTTAAGCGCCGCCTCAGCTTTCCTTCACGCCGTGTGCCTCAGGGGTCTCTTCCGCCTCCGAGTCGTGCGCCCACGGGCCGCTCACGCCTCAGATCGGCAGCCCGTCCTCCGCCTGCCGCTCCAGCCGTACGACGAGCTCGGCGGCCGCCGCCTTGATCGACTCCAGCCCTTCGCGCCCCCACGGGCGCGGCGCCACGTCGGCGACGCACACCGTGCCCAGCGCCATGCCCGTGCTGTCCAGCAGCGGGGCGCCGAGGTAGGAGCGGATACCGAGGTCGTCGACGACCGCGTTGCCCGCGAAGCGCGGGAAGTCCCGGACGTCCTCCAGCGCCAGCGCCCGGCGCCGGACCACGACATGCGGGCAGTAGCCGTGGTCGCGGGGCAGGAAGCGGCCGATCTCGGCGCGGGTGCCGTCCTCCCGTACCACCGGAGCGGCCTCGGGAGCGTGCAGGCCGGCGAAGAACTGGCCCCGCTCACCGATGAAGTTGACCATGGCGTACGTCGTCCCGGTGCGCCCGGCGAGACGGGACGCGAAGCTGTCGAGCGCGGGCTCGGGGCGCTCACCGAGGCCCAGCCCGCGCAGTCGGCGGGCGCGGGCGGGGGCCTCGGTGTCCTGCGGGGTGAGCAGCAGCCGGCCGTAGCTCATCCGCGGACCACCCCTTCGCTGGGCGCCGGAGCGGCGGGGGCGTGGGCGAGCAGGTGGCGCACGAGGGTCAGCAGGGTCTGGACGCCGGAGCTGGAGATCCGGGCGTCGCAGCACACGACGGGGATGTCCGGGTCCAGGTCGAGGGCGGCGCGCACCTCCTCGGGGTGGTAGCGGTAGGCGCCGTCGAACTCGTTGACGGCGATGATGAAGGCGAGGCCGCGTTCCTCGAAGAAGTCGACGGCCGCGAAGCACTCCTGGAGGCGGCGGGTGTCGGCGAGGATGACGGCCCCGAGCGCGCCCTCGGACAGTTCGTCCCACATGAACCAGAACCGCTCCTGTCCGGGTGTGCCGAACAGGTACAGCACATGGTGCGGGTCCAGGGTGATCCGGCCGAAGTCCATGGCGACGGTCGTCTCGAGTTTGTTCTCGATGCCGTCGAGATTGTCGGTGGCGGCGCTGACCGTGGTGAGGAGCTCCTCCGTGGAGAGGGGGGCGATCTCGCTCACCGCGCCGACGAACGTCGTCTTGCCGACCCCGAAGCCGCCCGCCACCAGGATCTTGAGTGCGGTGGGGAAGGGGTCCGTGGCGCCGTCGTAGTCAGAGCTGTCGTCGTAGTCCATCGAGCACTGCCTCCAGAAGGGCCCGGTCCGTGGGGTTGTGGTGGAACTCGGGGGGCTTGGTGGTGAGCGCCCCGCAGTCGACGAGGTCGGACAGCAGCACCTTGGTGACCGCCGCCGGCAGCTTCAGGTGTGCGGCCACCTCGGCGACCGATATCGGCGCCCGGCACAGGTCGAGGGCCAGGGCGTGCTCCGGACCCGGATGGCCGAGGGGGGTGACCCCGGTGGCCATCACCTGTGACATCAGGTCGAGGGCGACGGTCGGGCGGGTGCGGCCGTTGCTGATCGTGAACGGGCGCACCAGCCGTCCCGCCGCGTCGTCCAGCCAGGGCCCGTCCCCGGCCGCCGCCACGCTCAAGGCCGCATCACCGGGGGTTCGGCGTGCTGGCGGGGCGCGGTGACCAGATAGGGGCGGACGCTCTTGACGAGCATCGCCATCTCGTAGCCGAGCACGGCGGCGTCGGCCTCCCGTCCGGCCATGACGGCGAGACAGGTGCCGGATCCGGCGGTGGTGACGAACAGCAGCGTCTGGTCGAGCTCCACGACGACCTGCCGGACGTCCCCGCCGTCGCCGAACCGGGCGCCCGCGCTGCGGCCCAGGGAGTACAGGCCGGAGGCGAGGGCGGCCATGTGGTCGGCGCTGTCGGGGTCGAGTCCGTGCACGGACTTCACAAGGCCGTCGCAGGACAGCAGGACCGCGCTGGTCGTGTGCGGCACGCGCTGCACTAGGCCGCTCATCAGCCAGTCGAGATCGGAAACATGGCCGGTCGGCGCGTCGGTCGGCATGGTGGTTCGACTCCTTGGAAGGTGGGGGGCCGCGAAGGCGCCGGGGCTGGCGGCGGCCGCGGTGGGGGTGGGTGCGTGGGCGGTCATCCGGCTGGTGCGCTCCCGTCGTGCCGGGTGCCGTGGCCGAGTCCGGTGGCGGTCACGCCGTACGGCGCTCCGTCCTCGGCGGGGCGGGGCGCGGCCGGGGGCGGCGGCTGCGGGCCGGACACGTCCGGGAGGTGCGGGGGTACGGGGTCGTGGGCGAGGCCGAGCTGGAGGCGGGGTCGGTGCAGGGCCGCCGGGCCGGCGTCGGCGCAGGCCGCCTGCGGGCCTCCGCCGGGGGTCGGGCCGGGCTCGGTGCGGCCCGCCTCCATGCTCTGCTGGGCCTCCGCGAGGCCGACGCCGCGCTGGAAGGCGGCCATCAGGCCGGGGTCGTGGCCGATGTGCTCCTCGGCGTCCGGCCGGGGCGCGGGCCGTTCGCGCAGCTGGGGGACGATGTGTTCCTGTGCGCGGCGCCGGGGCAGCCGGGGCTTGCCCATGGTGCCGCGGACGGCTCCGTTGCGCGGGACGGGCGGTGCGGCGGCGTGCTCCTCGACCAGCGGGCGGTCGTCGGGCCGGATGCCGGGGACGGCGTCGGCGGGGTTGCGCCGCTCCTGGTGGGCGCCGCGCACGGGCAGGGGGACGGCGCCGCCGCCCCGCGGGGACGGGGGGCGGGGGACCTGTGGGTGCGGGTCCGTGGGCGCGGGGGAGCCGAGGTCCGTGGGCGCGGACGCCGGCATCCGGCCCGTCAGGTCCGCACGGGGCTCGCCGCCGCCCGGCGCCACCGGCACGAGCGGGACACCGTCGCCTCCGATGTCCCCCGCTCCCGCGCCCTGCCCCTGCCCGTGCCCGTCCGCCCCGGCGGGCCCCGGCGTCGAGCCCAACAGGGCCTGCGGCACGACCAGGACGGCCTGGACACCACCGTAGATGTTGGACTGGAGCCGTACGGTGATCCCGTGCCGCCGGGCCAGTTGGGAGACGACGAACAGCCCGATCCGCCCGTCGGCCAGCAGGCTGGCGACGTTGACCTGGTCGGGGTCGGCGAGCAGGGCGTTCATGCGGTTCTGCTCACCGACGGGCATGCCGAGCCCGCGGTCCTCGACCTCGACGGCGAGCCCCGAGGTCACGAGGTTGGCGCGCAGCAGCACTTGGGTGTGCGGGGCGGAGAACACCGTGGCGTTCTCGACGAGTTCGGCGAGCAGATGGATGACGTCGGCGACGGCATGCCCCCGCAGCTCGCCGTCGACCGGCGGCACCAGCCGGACCCGCGAGTACTGCTCGACCTCGGCGATCGCCGAGCGCAGCACCTCGGTCATGGAGACCGGGTTGCTCCACTGCCGCCGGGAGACGGCGCCGCCGAGCACGGCGAGGTTCTCGGCGTGCCGGCGGATGCGGGTGGCGAGGTGGTCGACGTGGAAGAGGCCCTTGAGCAGGTCCGGGTCCTCCAGTTCGTTCTCCAGTTCGTCGAGGATCGCGATCTCGCGGTGCACCAGGGACTGCAGGCGCCGGGCGAGATTGACGAAGACCTCCAGCTTCTGCTCGCTGCCGGTCTGGCTGGACAGCTGCGCGGCCTGCACGACGGCGGTGACGGCGCCCTCGTGCGCGCGGGCCAGGTCGGCGGCGAGCAGTTCGAAGTCGTCGGCGTCGTCGGGCGGTCCGGAGCGCGGCTTGCGCGGGGGCGGTGGTTCGCCGCGGCGCAGGGCGGCGACGAGGGCGCGCAGATCGGCCTCGCGGCGGGCGCTGCCGCGGCGCAGGGCGCCGACGCGCTCGTGCACGGACCGGGCGGCCCGGTTCGCGGCCACGGCGGCGATGCCGATGCCGGCCAGCGTCACACAGACCGCTCCGGCGAGGACGGCCCACAGGGTGGGGCCGGTGCGCGCGCCGGTGGAGCGGACGGTGAACAGGACGGCGGCGCTGGCGCCGAGGGCGACGGCGGTGGGGGGCAGCACGGCCAGCCGCATCAGTTGGGACCGTATGTGGGCCTCGGGCAATGCGGGTGCGGTACGGGCGACCGGCCGTCCGTGCCGTCCGCCCTCGCGGCGGTCTGCGCGTGCGGCCGGTGCGCGGAGGTGAGACATCGGTGTCCTCGTACTGGTCCGTGTGCGGGGTCCGTCGGACAGCCGGAATCGATCGGCCCTGTGTCGCCCGACGGACACTCACAGTAGTCGCGAACGCCTCATGTGCGGTGGGCAGTTGACAAAGTCCTCCGCGAACGGTCCCGCTCTGGTATGAGCCCTCGCACGTCAGAGCGACACCCCGCTCCCAGCGCCTGCCAGAACCCGCCACCGACCGGTCCGACCCGATCAGAAACAGTCACACTCGGTGATGCCGTGCCCGGACGCGGGCGGGCCCCGCCGGCCCGCGTTGCACCGGCGACCCGCGTTTCACCAGCGACCCTCGTTTCAGCGACGACCGCACGGGAACCCGGCCCCGGATCCCCCGGGAGGGAGTCGAGTCGTGTCCGACACCGTCCACACCCGTCTCCGGGACGAGGCGCACACGCCGACCGGCATCACGGAGCAGGCCCACACCCTGACCGGCATCCGGGAGCAGGCCCACCCGCTGACCGGCCCGGCGTCGTTGGACCCCCTGCTGGAGCGCATCGGCGACGCCCGCTATGTGCTGCTGGGCGAGGCGTCCCACGGCACCGCCGACTACTACCGGGTCCGCGACGAGCTCACGCGCCGACTGATCGAGGAGAAGGGGTTCTCCTTCGTCGCCGTGGAGGGCGACTGGCCGGACTGCCGGGCCGTGCACGCCTCGGTGACCCTGGCCCCCGGTGCGCCCGAGGACCCCGGGCAGGTGCTGGCGGACCTGCGGCGCTGGCCGGCCTGGATGTGGGGCAACACCGAGGTGGCCGCCCTCGCCCGGTGGCTGCGGGCGTTCAACGGCGAACGGCCGCCCGCGGGCCGCGTGGGGTTCTACGGGCTGGACGTCTACAGCCTGTGGGAGTCGCTGCACGCCGTCCTCGCTCATCTGCGCGAGCACGACCCCGACCGGGTGGAGCACGCGCTGGCCGCCTACCGCTGCTTCGAGCCGTACGCCGAGGACCCGCGGGCCTATGCGTCGGCCACCGGCCCGGCGCCGGTGGGGTGCGAGCCGGAGGTGGTGGCCCTGCTGACGGAGATGCGCGAGCGGGCGGCCGGTACGGCGGTGGGGGACGGCTCGGCCGAGGAGTTCGCGGCCCGGCAGCACGCGGAGATCCTGGCGGGCGCCGAACGCTACTACCGGGCCCTGCTCGGCAGCGGCCCGGACGCGTGGAACGTGCGCGACCACCACATGGCCGACACCCTGGACCGGCTGATGGAACACCACGGCCCGGACGCCAAGGCGGTCGTGTGGGCGCACAACTCGCACATCGGCGACGCCCGCGCCACCGACATGGCCGACACCGGCATGGTCAACCTCGGCCAGCTGGTGCGCGAGCGCCACATCGGGCGCGGGGTGGTGCTCGTCGGCTTCGGCTCGCACTCCGGCACGGTGGTCGCCGCGGAGCGGTGGGGCGGCGTGCCCCGCGTCATGGAGATGCCGCCGGCCCGCACCGGCAGCCTGGAGCACCTGCTGCACCGGGCACTGCCCGACCGGCGCGCGCTGCTGCTGTTCCCGCATGTGCAGCTCCAGCACGTGCCGTCGACCGGGCCGGCCGCGTGGTACCACGAGGAGCACGGCCACCGGGCGATCGGCGTGGTGTACCGGCCGCCGCACGAGCACATGGGCCACTACGTCCCCACGGTCCTGGCCCAGCGCTACGACGCCTTCTGCTGGTTGGACCGCACCGAGGCCCTCACGCCGCTGCGACCGCTCGCCGAGTCCTCCGCGGAGGAGCAGACCTGGCCGGCGGGGGTGTGACGGCGGGCTTGCGGGCGGCTGGGGGTGGCTGCGGGTCCCTGCGGGGGGGCTGCGGGTCCCTGCGGGGGGGCTGCGGGTCCCTGCGGGGGTGGCTGCGGGTCAGCGCGGGGGGCGGCGGAGGAACGCCGGCCGGTCGGCGGGCGGGCGGTCAGCGCCAGGTCGGCGGGCGGGCCGGTCAGCGCCAGGTCGGCAGGCCGGCCGGTCGGCGAGGTCAGGCGGTGAGCGGGGCGGTCGGCAGGTCGGCCGGTCGGCGGGGTCAGGCGGTGGGCACCACCGCAACCGGGCACAGGGCGTGGTGGACGAGTGCGTGGACCACGCTGCCCAGCCGCATCCCGAGCCGTCCGGCGGGCGGGTGGCGGGGCACCACGACGAGGGCCGCCCCCTCGGACGCCTCCACCAGCGCGCCCGCGGCGGATCCGACGGCGAGCACGGTCTCGGTGGGCACCTCCGGGTACTCGGCGGCGGGCCGGGTCGCGTGCTCCAGGATCTGCTGGTGCAGCCGCTGCTCGGCGTCCACCTGGCTGACCTGCGGCACCATCAGCCCCGCCCGGGTCAGCGGGGTCCAGGCGTGCACCAGCCGTGCGGTGGTCCGGCGCAGCGCGGCCTCGGCGAGGCCGAAGCGCACGGCCTCCTCGTCGCCCTCGTCGCGGACGCCGATCACGACGTCACCGTGGGCGGCCTTCTCCGTGTGGGCGCGGACGATCACCACCGGGCGGTCGGCGTGCGCGGCGGTCTTCAGGCTCACCGAGCCGAGCAGCAGCCCCGAGAAGCCGCCCCGTCCGCGGGTGCCGACCACGATCAGATCGGCGTCGTGGGACGCGTCCAGCAGCACCTCGGCGGGCAGGCCGTTGCCGAGCACGGAATCGGTGCGCAGCCCGGGATGCGCGGCCGCGGTACGGGCCCGGGCGTCGTCCAGCACCCCCGCGGCGGCGTCCAGCACCCGCGCGTCGGCCTGGTCCGCGGGTTCCGTTCCCGCCTCGGCCGCGGAGACGACGGGAACGGCGTGCACGATCCGCAGCCCGGCGCCGCGCAGCTCCGCCTCCCGCGCCGCCCAGTCGGCGGCCAGCCAGGCGTGCGGGGTGTCGTCGAGCCCCACGAGCACGGTTCCGGAGGGTCCCTCGGCGGTCATCGCTCCTCCTGTGGTCAGCTCTCTGTCCGGTCCGACGGCGTACGGCTCCCTCCGGCGCCGTCCGGCTCAGCGGGCGGCCCGGCCGGTCCGCTCGACGGCCTGCCGCAGGCGGTCGCGGGCGAGCAGGCCGAGCAGCCGTCCCTCGGGGTCGGTGACCGGGACGACCTCGGCGTGCGTGCGGGTCATCCGGTCCAGGAGCGGGGCGAGCGGGGTGTCAGCGCGCACGGTGACCGGGCCGGGGTGCAGCAGTTCGCCGACGCTGCCGGTGCCGTCCGCCGCGGCCGCCTCCTCGTGGCTGAGCAGTCCGACGACCACGTCCTCGTGGTCGACGACCGCGGCGGTGGCGCGGCCCGTCTCGTCCAGCATGTCGACGGCGTCCTCGAGCGGCTGCTCGACGGTGCACACGGGGGCGTTGCGGTCGGCCACGTCACCCGCGAGGGGGGTGGCGGCAGAGCGGCCCTCCCGCGGCAGTCCGGCGGCCAGCCAGTCGGCCTTGCCGGGCACATAGACGTAGACGCGCCCGAAGCCGAGCTGACGCAGCCGTGCCGCGGCGCGGGAGCTCATGTCGCACAGCGCGTCGGCGCCGTAGACGACGACCGGCCGCTGGGCGTCCAGCCGCCGAGGCGCCTGTACGTCGAGGTCGCTCAGCGGGATGTCCACGGCGCCCGGCAGATGCGCCTCCTCGTACGGGCCGCGCGGCAGCACCTCGACCAGCTGGGCGCGCTCGGTGCGGACCAGCCGGAGCACCTCACGGCGATCGAACAGCCGTTCAGGCATCACCGGGCCTCCCTCCGGTGGGCAGCCTGCCGTCACGTCCGGGTACCCGACCGCACGGCGCGCGACACGTGGGCCTCAGGCGGATCCCCGTGACACATGACGGCCGACCCGCCGCAGGGTGCACGGGTGCCGTGCGGGAGCAGGACCACCACCCGTGCATTCGTGAGGCACGGCAGGTCACGGTGGAGCCGTACGCCGCAGGCGGCCGCCTGCACGCGGGGGCCATGGCCGGCAGGACGGAAGAGAGACCGAGACCCGGTCGGGCCGGACGTCGTACCGAGACCGGGTCGGGCTGGACGCCGTACCGCGCCCCGGTCGGGCCGGACGTCGTACCGCGCGGTCCTGCGCCGAACTCACCGACCCAGGCGCCGGGGAGCCCGGAGTTGACGGAGCCGGACCCGGAATGCCCTGTGGCGGCAGGGAGTTGACGTCGGCATGACCAAGGGACCCGAACCTCGCATCCTGTCCGACGACGCCCTCTCCGACCTGCTGGCCGGTCAGAGCTTCGGCACGCTCGCCACCACCAAGCGCAGCGGCCACCCCCATCTGACGACCATGGTCTACAGCTGGGACCCCGACGCCCGGATCGCCCGGTTCTCCACCACGGCGGACCGCGTCAAGGTCCAGCATCTGCGCCGCGATCCACGTGCGGCGCTGCATGTGCCGGGCGGCGACGTGTGGTCGTTCGCCGTGGTGGAGGGCGAGGCGGAGGTCTCCGAGCCCACCGTCGCCCCGGGGGACGCGGTGGGCCGGGAACTGCTCGCCATGCTCCCTGAGGACTTCCGCCCCGCCGACGAGGACGCCTTTCTGCGGCAGCAGGTCGACGAACGCCGTGTGGTGATCCGGCTGAAGGCACAGCGCCTGTACGGCACGGCGGTCGACGTCGGCGCCTAGCGCGGCGTGACCACCACCGTCACCTCGCCGCCCGGCCGGGCGTGGACGCGGGCCGTCGACGAGCGGCCGGACGGCAGGTCGGGCGTCGGTGTGGCCGCCGGACCGGTGACCGAGACCCGCCAGCCGCCCGTCCGGGCCGGTACGCGGATCTCCGTGACGCCGTGCCCGGCGCGGTAGTCCAGCCGGTAGGCACCGGTGTCGAAGCTGTGGCTCTCGGAGGTCACCGTGCCGGCGACGGCCGGGGCGTAGGGGGCGGCGGTGCGGTCCTTGTGGGGCCGCAGGACACCCGTGGCGTCCAGGGCGCAGTAGCCGCCTCCGTAGCACCAGACGTAGCCCGCCCAGCCGGAGCTGTAGCGGTTCAGGGAGGTGAGCGCGTCGCGGTAGAACAGGCCCATGTTGGGGAGCCCGTTGTTGAGCGGACCCCACTCGCCCACGATCACCGGGACGCGGTGGCGCCGCGGATACTCGGTGACGGCGGCCTCGTAGGACTCGATCCAGCCCGCCGAGGGGTCGTAGTCGGCGCCCGCCTCCATCGCCGTGTTGTAGAAGTGCGGGGCGTACACCGCCTTGGGGTCGTCGATCCGCCCGAGCGCTGTCGGCACGCCCTCGCCGACGATCGGGGTGGGCTCGAAGAAGATCCAGGAGTCCCGGTCGACCGAACGGACCGCGTCCGCCAGCCGGTTGTACATGGGCGTGATCTGCTGGGCCTCGATCCGGGCGGCGGCCGTCGGCAGGTCCTCGCCCGGGCGCAGTTCGCCCATGGGCTCGTTGATCAGGTCGTAGCCGAACAAGGCGGGGTGGTGCGCGAAACGGCCGGCCAGCACCCGCCACATGGCGGCCTGGGCGCGGCGCAGGTCCTCGTCCTCGTAGAGGTGGGTGAACGCCCGCTGCACGGCGGGCTCGAAGTACTCGGAGAACCAGTCCTCGGGGTGCGGGGTGAACGGCAGTCCGTCCGTCCTGGTGGCCCACGCGGGGATACCACGGTGGCCGAACGCGGGCCCGAACACGTCCTGGTGGGCGTCGATCAGCACCTGGACGCGGTACTTGTGCGCCCAGTCCAGGATCCGCTCGATCCTGCGCAGATAGTCCTCGCTGTAGCGGCCGCGCTCGGGCTCCAGATCGTCCCAGAACACCAGCAGCCGCGCGAAGTTGAAGCCGTCGCGGTGCAGGTCCCTGAAGTGCCGCTCGGTGATCGCCGAGAGCGCCTGGTCGCCCCGGTGGACCTTGTCCTCGACGTTCCAGCCGCGCAGGGTGAGCACCCGGCCGCGGTCGTCGGTGAGCCGGGGTATGTCCGGTGCGGCCGGCGCGCCCGCCACCTCCCTGGTCTCCCCGGCGCCGGACACGGCCCCCGCCTGGGCGGCGGTCCCGGCTCCCAGCAGGGCACAGCAGACGAGCGCGGCGAACAGTCGTCGGTACACGGGTGGACCTCCGGCACGGTCGGAATCGACTGGTGCCGGAGATCTCATCAGCAGAACTGACGGTCCATCAAGAGGTGCGACATCCCTCGCCGTGAGTCCCCTCACGCGGGATCGAGATCACCCTCCCTCACCTCCGCGGCGGCCGCCCCGGCGAGGGCGTGCCGCGGCTCCCGCCACGGCCGGGCGAGGGGCGCGGACACCGCGCGCCACCACGGCTCGGCGGGCAGCTTGCCGCCCGGCTCGAAGGGCTCGCCGGGCCGGGGGACGGCGACGGCCTGGCCGGCCTCCTCGGCGGCGTCCTTGATCCATTCGCCGGGCTCGGCCCAGGGGTGCGGGGCGAGGTTGAACGTCCCCCAGTGGATCGGCAGCAGGACGCCCGCGGCGGCGCCGCCCTGGAGGTCGAGGTGGGCACGCAGGGCCTCGGCCGGGGTCATGTGGATGTCCGGCCAGAAATCGCTGTAGGCGCCGAGCTGGATCATGGTCGCGTCGAACGGGCCGTGCGCGGCGCCGATGTCCTTGAAGCCCTCGAAGTAGCCGGTGTCCCCGCTGTGGTAGACGCGGTGCTCCTCCCCGGCGACCACCCAGGACGCCCAGAGCGTGTGCTGGGTGTTGCGCAGCCCGCGGCCGCAGAAGTGGCGGGCCGGGGTGGCGGTCAGGGTGAGCCCGCCGACCCGTGTCTCCTCGTGCCAGTCCAGTTCGCGCAGCCGGTCGGCGGACACGCCCCAGTGCTCCAGGTGCGCGCCGACGCCGAGCGGGACGGCGAAGACGGTGTCGGTGCCGGCCAGTGCCTTGATCGTGGGCAGGTCCAGATGGTCGTAGTGGTCGTGGGAGATCACCACGACGTCGACCGGGCCGAGCGCGGCCAGCGGCAGCGGCACGGGGTGCAGCCGCTTGGGCCCGGCGAAGGCGAACGGGGAGCAGCGCTCGCCCCACACCGGGTCGAAGAGCACCCGCGCACCCTCGATCTCGGCGAGGACGCTGGAGTGCCCCATCCAGGTCAGGCGCAGCCCGGTGGCGGGCGGCCGGGCGATGTCGGCCAGGGTGGTGCCGTGAACCGGGATCCGGGCGCGCGGCGCCCTGCGCACGCGGGCTTCCTTGTCGAAGTAGAGCCTCGCGAAGTCGACGGGCGAGCCCGAGGGCCGGGTACGGGAAGGGCCGCCCGGGTTCTGGAAGACCCCGTCCTTGAAGTGGGGCGATCTGCGGATCCGGGCCATGCGCTCACCGCTGGGCTCCGCGCCGAATGCCTCGGGCTGCAGCGCGCCGAGCCCGGCGCTCAGCTGACGGAATCCGGCCACGGTACCTCCAGGGTGGAGTCGGTGAGGCTTTCCATTATGGTCCGCCCCACTGACAACGCCGGATCGCAGCCGTGACAGCGGGCGACCGGCCCGCACCACCGCCGTACGCCGCCGAGCGCCGGCCCGCACCACCGCCGTATGACCCCCGCGCGACCGGCCCCGCGACCGGCCCCTGTGACCGGCCGTGTGTCCGGCCCGCGCGGCCACCGCACGCCGGCCCGCGCCACCGCCGTACGACCGCCCGTGTGACCAGCGCGCACGACCACCGCACGACCGCCGTAGGACCACCCGCGTGACCGGCCCGCTCGACCACCACACGACCGCCCGCCCGACCGCCGTACGACCACAGCCCGGCCACCCGCCCGACCACCCGGCCCCCGGCACGCGCCCACCGCCCCCGCCCCGCCCCCGCCGACCCCCGTCACCCCAGCGATCCCCAGCAATCCCCCCACCGCGTTGACAGCCCCGAGCCGCCTTCCGATACTGACCGACTGTTCAGTCACCCCACCCCGATGGTGCCCAGCCCGTGCCCCACGCCACGACCCCCGCGCACCAGGCGCCCCTCCCAGGAGCCCCCATGACCACTCCCCTGCTGTCCCTCACCTGGACCGACCACGTCACCGGCCGGCGGGGCTACCTGGTCGTCGACCGCCTGGTGCGCGGCGTCTGCAGCGGCGGGCTGCGGATGCGGGCGGGCTGCAGCCTGGAGGAGGTCACCGGGCTGGCGCGGGGCATGACCATGAAGGAGGCCCTGCACTACGACCCGCACAGCCGCTACGTCCCCCTCGGCGGCGCCAAGGGCGGCATCGACTGCGATCCGCGGGACCCGGAGGCGTACGGAGTGCTGGTGCGCTATCTGCGCGCCATGCGGCCGTACATCGAGCAGTGCTGGACCACCGGCGAGGACCTCGGTGTGACCCAGGACCTGGTGGACCGGGCGGCCGCCGAGGCGGGGCTGGTGTCCACGGTCCAGGCCGTGTATCCGCTGCTGGACGACGCGGCGGCCGCCCGCGCCCGGCTCGCCGCCGCGTTCGCGATCGAGGTGGACGGCATCGGCCTGGACGAGCTGGTCGGCGGCTGCGGGGTCGCCGAGGCCGCGCTCGCCGCGCTGGACCGGGACGGTGTGCCGTACGCGGGCGCCCGGGTCGCCGTGCAGGGCCTGGGCACCATGGGCGGCGCGACGGCCCGCTTCCTGGCCCGCGCGGGCCTGACCGTCGTGGCGGTCGCCGACGCGCGCGGCACGATCGCCAACCCGGACGGCCTCGACGTCGAGGCGCTGCTCGCGGCGCGCGACGCCCACGGCGTGGTGGACCGTGCGGCCCTGCGCGCCGACGACCGCCGGCTGCCCGTGGACGCCTGCCTGTCGGCGGACGCGGACATCCTGGTCCCGGCGGCCGTGTCGTACGCCGTCGACGCCGGCAACCAGCATCGCGTGCGGGCCCGTCTGATCGTCGAGGCGGCCAACATGCCGGTGGTGCCCGAGGCGGAGACGCTGCTGGCCGCGCGCGGGGTGACGGTGCTGCCGGACGTGGTGGTCAACTCCGGTACGAACGCCTGGTGGTGGTGGACGCTCTTCGGTGACGTGGGCGCCGACGCGGACGAGGCGTTCGCGTATGTACGCCGCTCGATGCGGGCCCTGGTCGACCGGATGCTGACGCGCGCGCGGGCCGACGGCACGACGCCGAGGGCCGCTGCGCACGCGCTCGCGGAGGAACGGCTGCCGGTGATCGCCGAGCGTTTCGGGCGGTTCCGGTGACCCGTGGTGGGGCGCCGGGGGGCTCCCGCAGGCGCCCCCTCCGGCCAGGGGCCGCTGTGTAGGGTGAGCCGCGTGGCGAGAGTGCGGTTGAGCGTTCAGGAGCGGCGCGAGGAGTTGCTGCGGGCCGCCGTCGAGCAGATCGAGGCACGGGGCGTGGCGGCGGTGCGGATCTCCGACGTGGCCTCGGCGCTGGGGGTGAGCAACGCCCTGGTGCTCTACCACTTCTCGACCAAGGAGAAGCTGGTCGCCGCCGCGTTCACGCACGCCGCCGCGGGCGATCTGGCCCGGCTGCGCCAACTGCTCGGCCGCCGTACGACCGCGCTGCGGCGGCTGCGGGCGGCCGTGCGCTGGTACGCCCCCACCGGCCAGGCCAAGGGCTGGCGGCTGTGGATCGAGGGCTGGGCGGCCGCCCTGCGCGAGCCGGCGCTGCGGGAGGTCACCCGTGACCTCGACCGGCAGTGGAAGGCCGCCCTCGCCGAGGTCATCGCCGAGGGCGTGGCCGCCGGTGAGTTCCGCTGCCCCGACCCCGCCGCCACCGCCCTGCGCCTGACCGCCCTGCTGGACGGCCTGGCGATCCAGCTGACCTCCTACCCCGGCGCGGTGCCCCGGGCCCGGGCCGCCGAGTGGGTGGACGAGGCCCTGGCGCGCGAACTGGGGCTGGAGCAGGGGGCGTTGTCCGGGCCGGGGCGCTGAGGGCGGTCAGTACAGTTCGTACACCGCGGTGACGGTCGCCGTCGCCCTGATCTCGCCCGGCGCGACCGGGACGCCCGCCCCTCCGCCTCCGGGGGCGTCGGCCGCGGGCGGTACGGGGGCGGGGGAGCCGGTGGGGCCCTCGGTGAGGGAGACCAGCCGGCCCAGGTGATGGCCCGAGAGGCGGGCGTACTGCTCGGCCTTGGCGTGCGCGTCCCGGTGGGCGGCCTCGCGGGCCCGGGCGCGCAGCGGGCCGGGGTCGGCCACGTCGAAGGTGACGGAGTGGATGCGGCCCGCCGTGCCGGTGGCGTCGGTCAGGGCCTGCAGGACCGCTCCCGTACGGTCCACCTCGCGCACCTTGAGCGAGAAGGTCTGCGTGGCCTGGTAGCCCTTCAGCTGGGAGGTGCCGTCGGGGTACGCGTAGACCGGGTTCAGGGACACGCTCTCGGTACGGATGTCCCGGTCGGCGACGCCCTGCTCGCGGGCGGCCCGCAGCAGCGCGGCGGCCGCCTTGTTCTGCGCGTCCAGGGCCTTCTGGGGCGTCTTGGCGACCGCCTCGACCCCGGCTGTGACGACCGCGAGGTCGGGTTCCGCCGTGGCGCTTCCCTCACCGGTGACCGTGACCGTCGCCGGGCGCGGGGCCTCGGCGGTGGCGACGCCGGGCGGCCTGGGCAGGGCGGCGGCCTCGGGGGCGGCGGCGAGAGCGAGAAGGGTGACCGCGAGAGCGGCGGTGGTGCGCGCGAGTGGCATGGGTGCCGGTCCTTCCGGGTGCGCAGGATGGTCGCGGACATCCCAGCACCGGGCGGCCGTCGGGCGCGGGCACCACTCCCGCGCGGTCACCTCTCCGGGTGGTTCACGCCGGAACGCGCCGTCGGGGCGCGGGCGGTGTGCCGTCGCCGGGCTGCCGCCGGTCGACCGGACCCGCGCCCCACGGGAGGGCGTCGCCGCTCAGGCCACCGCCTCGATGCGCATCTTGATCTCGTCCGGCTTCAGCATGCCCTTGGCCGTGACGTGGTCCCCCGAGGACTCCCCCCGCAGCCGGCGGCCGATCCACGGCACGAGGTACTCGCGGGCCCAGTGGACGTCGTCGCGGCGGATCTCCAGGGTGCCGCGGGCCGGCAGCGGCGGCCAGGGCTGCTCGGGGTCGGCGGGCACCTCCAGGCCGAGGACCTGTCCGGCGCGCAGCGCCACGCGGGTGTGGCCCTCGGGCGAGAGGTGGAGGCGGTCGTCGTCCCAGGCGCGCCGGTCCTGGACGGACTTCAGGGACCACAGGTCGAGCACCGGGCAGCCGTACCGGTCGGCGACGGCCCGGACATGGCCGTTGTACGTGGCGATCTTGCCGCGCAGGTGCTTGAGGAGCGGGACGCCGCGGGTGTCGAACCCGGTCGTCACCATCACGGTGCCGGCCGCCTCGGTGAGCGCGGCGACCGCCCGCTCGAAGCGCTCGGCGACCTCGTCGGGGTCGGTGCCGGGCCGGAGGATGTCGTTGCCGCCCGCGCAGAAGGTCACCAGATCCGGGGCGAGTTCCACGGCCCGCGGCAGCTGGTCCGCCACGATCTGGTCGAGCAGCTTCCCGCGGACGGCGAGGTTGGTGTACTCGAAGTCGCCCTCGGGCCGCCGGTCGGCGAGCAGTACCGCGAACCGGTCGGCCCAGCCGACGAACGCCCCGTCGGGGCCGGGGTCGCCCACGCCCTCGGTGAAGCTGTCCCCCACCGCCACGTACGACCCGATCACTGATCTGCTGTCATTCTTCGAATCGTCTGCCACATCGACCCATGATTCACCTTCGAATGTGACCTACGCGACCGTAGGCAAGGGTTGACGGGCGGTGAGATAAGCCACTCCCCAAGTCTTGGGCAAGTCCGGAATACTCCCCCGCCCGGTCCTGTTGGGGTGCGGCCGCAACCGAGGCGGCCCCGTCGGCACGCCGAAGGCCGGACCCTGGGCAGGGTCCGGCCTTCGGCGGTACGGCGGCGGGCGTCAGCGGACGGAGACGCCGTGCGAACGGAGGTAGGCCACGGGGTCCACGTCGGAGCCGTAGTCCGGGGTGGTGCGGATCTCGAAGTGCAGGTGCGGGCCGGTGGAGTTGCCGGTCGAGCCGGACAGGCCGACCTGCTGACCCGCCGTCACCGTCTGGCCGGACGACACCGACAGGGAGGAGAGGTGGGCGTACTGGGCGTAGTGGCCGTCGGCCAGCTGGATGACGACCTGGTTGCCGTACGCGCCGGCCCAGCCCGCCGAGACGACGGTGCCCTGGCCCACGGCCTTCAGCGGGGTGCCGGACGGGACGACGAAGTCGACGCCGGTGTGGTAGCCGCTGGACCACATGCTGCCCGCCACGCGGTAGGCGGTGCCCACGCCGGCCGAGACCGGGGCGGTGAAGCCGCTCGCCGGGGCGGCGTCGGCCTGGGCGGCCGAGGAGCCGGACGAGGACGACTGCGCGGAGCTGTCCGCGGCGGGGGCCGACGACTGGGTGGTCCCGGCGGAGCGGGTGGACGACTTGGACGCGCCCGAGGACTTCTGGGACTCGGAGGACTGCGCCGCCGCCTTCTTGCCGAGCGTCAGCTTCAGGCCCGGATGGATCAGCGAGGGGTCCTCACCGACGACCTCGCGGTTGTCCTCGTAGAGCTTCTTCCAGCCGCCGCTGACCTTCTGCTCCTCGGCGATCTTCGAGAGATAGTCGCCGGCCTTCACGGAATAGACGCGCGGAGCCGCGGCCTTTTCGGCGGCCTTGGTGTTCACGGCGGTCTGCTGGACCGTGGCGGCCGACTGGACGGCCGCCTGCGGAACGGACTGTCCGGTCGCGGCGTTCGCGCCGGTGGCCCCCAGAAGGGGCAGGGCGAGTGCGGCGCCACCGGTACCGGCGGCGGCGATGGAACGGGTCAGGCGCTGGGCCTTGGGACGGCGGTGCTTACCCTTCGCGGGCATGGCGAATTCCTCTCCGGCGCCTGCGAGGTGAGCTGTCGGGTGCGGACTGGAGATGTCCGGCCGCGCCGGGGCGCGGCTTTACCCCAAGCCGTTCCGGAGACCGGAACAGGCGGTAGTACCTGTGGGTCCCCCGCTCCTGCCGTACACGGGTGGGTTTGCGCGGGCTCCGGTCGGCGGCAGGATTAGGCGTCCGTCCGGATCGGTGGCGAACGTAAGCGACCAAGACGCAAAGGGACAAGCAAGAGGTTCCGCCCGAAGGGTTCTTTCTTGATCCTTGAGGGGAATTCCCGGTCACCCTCCGTGCATTACGGTCCCGGCTCTTTCCGCAAATTCCCTTGAAAAGCACATTGATTACGTGAGCATGACGGGCGACGCACGGTCACGGATATGACGCTCCTCACGTGACTCCGCTCCAGGTTCCTTCCGTGCGGGGCGAGTTGGATTTCCGGCGCCATTTCGGACAGAAGGCTCAGATGCGGCGCAGGCGGAGAACTGCCGCATCGAGATCGCCCCGCAGCCCGAGGCGCAGACCGTGATGCACCAGAACCGCACCTCTGTGCACTTCGCCCGTTTCAAGGCATTCATACGCTGCTGCCGGGTCGAGACCCTTGAGCCGGAGCGCCGGAACCGGTTCGCCGTGGCGCTGCGACCGCAGCCAGGCGAGGACGACCGCCTCGTCCCCCTTCACGTACTCAACGGCGCTCAGCCCGTCGCCGGGCGGCCGCAGCCGGTACAGGTCGCCGCGCTGCACCAGGGGACGGATCTCCTTGTAGAGAGCCACCCATCCGGCCGCCTCGGCCAGCTCCTCCTCGCTCCAGCGCATGAGGTCGCCGCCGACCCCGAGGACCCCGGCCATGGCACTGACGAAGCGGAAGCGCAGCGAGCTGACCCGGCCGTTGAGCTGGGTGTTGGGGCTGTCGGTGACCCAGGCGGCCATCACGCGTGCGGGGTGCAGCTGACTGAAGCCGTGCTGGATGGCGAGCCGGTCCAGGGGGTCGGTGTTGTCGGAGGTCCACACCTGGTCGGTGCGGGCCAGTACGCCGAGGTCGATCCGGCCGCCGCCGCCCGAGCAGGACTCGAAGGCGACGCCGGGGTGTGCCGCCCGCAGCCGGTCCAACAGGGCGTACAGCGCGCGCACATGGTCCACCCACAGCCGCTGCGGGTAGGGCTCGCCCGGCCAGCCGGCGTCGGTGAAGCAACGGTTGAAGTCCCACTTCACATAGTCGATCGGGGCGCTGGACAGCAGGGCGTCGAGCTGCCCCCACAGATACTCCTGGACATCCTCGCGCGCGAGGTTGAGCACCAGCTGATTGCGGTATTCCGTACGCTTTCGCCCCTTCTGGTACTGCACCCAGTCCGGGTGCGCCCGGTAGAGGTCGCTGTCCGGGTTGACCATCTCGGGCTCCACCCAGATACCGAAGCGCATGCCGAGCGAGTGGACCTCGTCCGCGAGCGGCCTGAGGCCGGCCGGGAAGCGGTCGGGGTTGGGGGTCCAGTCGCCGAGTCCGGCCCGGTCGCCGGTGCGGGCACCGAACCAGCCGTCGTCGACCACGAACAGCTCGACGCCGATCCGCGCGGCCCGCCGCGCCAGCGCCCGCTGCTGCTCCTCGGAGATGTCGAAGCCGGTCGCCTCCCAGGAGTTGAACAGCACCGGCCGGTCCCGCTCGGCCCCGGGGATCACGTACCGGCGCTGATACGTGTGCCAGGCGCGGCTGGCACCGCCGTGGCCCTGCGCGCTCCACAGGCCCGCGAAGACGGGCGTGGTGAAGGACTCCCCCGGCTCCAGGAGCAGCAGGCCGGAGTCGTCGTACCCGGCGCCGCCGGTGATCTGCACGCGCGCGTCGGGCAGCTGGGCGACCGCGATGCGCCAGGAGCCCGACCAGCCGAGCGCGCAGCTGTAGACCTCGCCGCGGTCCTCGGTGGCGTCGGTGTCCAGGGCCACCCAGGGCAGGTGCTGGTGCCCGGTGTGACCGCGGCGGCTGCCGATGACCTTCTCTCCGTAGGTCAGGGGCGTCCGGGTCAGCCGGGACTCGGCGGCCCAGCGGCCGTGCAGCTGGGACAGGCGCCAGCCCTCGCGCTCGGGCAGCGTCCAGGTCGCGGAGTCGGCGCGCAGCAGCTCGACGGCCGCCGGGCCCTCGTTGCGCAGGGTGACCATGCGCTCGACGACGTCGTCGCGCATCCGGTGGTGCAGGGTGACCGTCAGCCCGCCGTCCCGGAAGCGCAGGCGCAGTCCGTCCGCGTCCGCCTCGTGCCCCTCGAAGATCCACTGCGTGCCGCGCCGCTCCTCGGTGCGCACCGACAGGGCGGGCCGCACGAAGCGGGGGCCGCCCTCGACCGGGTACTCCTCGCGACCGTCCAGCTCGGACTCGAAGGGCCAGGCGTCCGGGAGCGGGCGGGCGGCGAGCGCCTCGGCGTCGGCCAGGGCGATGCGGGGGCCCCAGTGCAGATGCAGCAGTTCGCCGCGTGCGGTCAGATGCAGGGCGTAGCTGCTGCTCGGACCCGACAGCAGCCAGGTGCGTCCGTCCTCGGCGGTCTCCAGCATCGCCACCACTCCCCCAGATTCCGACAGCTCCGCTCAGGTCCCAACATCATCGAGCGTCCTCGCCGGGCGCCGCAATGCCTGTGGACAACTCCCGGACGGCGTTCGGCCGCCGTGCGCGCGGCGTTCGCGGGACATGCGCCGGGCGTACGCCGGACCTGTGCGCGACGCCCGCGCGACGCACGACGGCGTCCGCGGGCGGCGCCCGTGGCAGACGTCCACGGCAGGTGTCCGTGGACGCTCTGTGGACAACTCGTTGCCCCAGGAAGCCATGTCGTATGGTCGTGGACGTGCCCGCCGGCCGAGCCGCGCCGGCGGGGCCCGACCGGAGGGAGCCCCCGTGACGCAGCAGGTCCCGTCGACCGAGCCGGAACTGGCCGGAGTGCGCAATTTCCGTGACGTGGGCGGGCTGCCGACGGTCGACGGACGACGGGTGCGGCACGGTGTGCTGTTCCGCAGCGGCCATCTGGCGCACGCGACCGCCGAGGACGCCGCGTTCCTCGCCTCCCTGGGCCTGCACACGATCTTCGACTTCCGCAACGCGGCGGACCAGAAGCTGGAGGGCCCGGACGTCGAGCTGCCGGGTGTGCGCAACGTCAATCTGCCGCTGAGCGATCCGGCCGACGGCGCCGAGTTCTGGAAGATGGTCCGCGACGGCGACCTGGAGCAGCTGCGCTCCGTCCTGGCGGACGGCAAGGCGGCGAACCGGATGATCGCCTCGTACCGCATGATCATCAAGGAGCGGACCGCCGAGCACTCACGGGTGCTGCACGCGCTCGCCGAGGACAGTGTCCCCGCGCTGATGCACTGCGCGGCCGGCAAGGACCGCGCGGGGCTGTCCATAGCCGTGACGCTGCTGGCGCTCGGCGTGGAGCGGGAGGCGATCGTCGCCGACTACCTGGAGTCCAACGCCAAGCACCGCCGCTACAAGGTGCGGCGGGGCGGCGACTCCGCCTCCGCCTACTCGCCGGAGGTCATGGAGCTGCTCAGCCCCCTGTTCGACGCCCGTGCCGAGTACCTCCAGGCGGCGATGGACACCATCGAGGAGACGTGGGGCGGCGTGGACCCCTATCTGGAGCGCGGCCTCGGCGTCACGCCCGAGACGCGCGAGCGGCTGCGGGAGCGCCTGCTGGACTGAGGGCCGGCCCGCCCCGGCAGCTCGGCCCGCGCCGCCTACTTGGCGCCCACCTCGAACAGCAGATACAGGAACCCGGCGAAGACATGCCCTGCCGCGATGTAGATCAGCAGCCGGACCCAGAGCGTGCGGGGGAACCTCTGCTCGATGTCGCTCATGGTCTGTCTCCCGTCGAGTCGGACCCCAGGCACAACGCGGCCGTGGGGCTCTGCAGCAAGGTGTGGACGAAGAGGAGATCGACGCCGCCCTCGTCCTCGGCGGCGATGCGGTGCGGGGTCAGCGAGTCGAAGTGCGCGCTGTCACCGGGGCCGAGCCGGTGCGTGGTGTCGCCCAGGCGCAGCCGCAGCCGCCCCTTCAGCACGTGCAGCCACTCCTCACCGGGGTGCACCCGCACGATGTCGCCCTGCGCGCCGAGCGGCACATGCACCCGCAGGGCCTGCATCCCGCGGCCCGGCGACCCGGCCTGCCAGTACGTCCAGCCGCCCGCACGGGTCGGCTCCATGTCGGCGGCGCGCACCACGGCGTCCCGGTCGGCGACCGTCTCGCCGAGCAGTTCCGAGACCGTCGTACCGTAGACACGGGCCAGCGCGAGCAGCATCGGCAGCGAGGGCTGGCGCTGCCCGGTCTCCAGCCGGGACAGATGCGCGGGGGAGAGCCCGGCGGCCCGCGCCGCGGCCTCCAGGGTGAGGGAGGCCCGGCGGCGCAGGGCCCGCAGCTGGGGCGCGACGGCGGGCAGGTGGGTGACCGGCCCGTCCGAGGCGGGCTCGGACGCGGGAGAGCTCATGCCCTCCATTCAGCCCGACCCTTGCCCCAGGGGCAAATTTCTTGCCTCTGAGGCAAAAGGGCAGTCAGCGGTTCGCCACCGCCTGCTTCACCAGCGTCCGCCCGAAGTCCCACAGCAGCCCGCCCCCGCTGTGCGCGTCGTCCATGACCTCGGTGAAGGCGTCCACGAACCGGTCCACCTCCCGCTCCCCCACGATCAGCGGCGGGATCAGCTTGATGACCTCCATATGATCACCGGAGACCTGGGTGAGGATCCGGTGCCGCTGGAGCAGCGGTACGACCACCATCTGCGCGAACAGGCCCTTGCGGGCGGCCTGGAGCATGGCCCAGCGGCTGCGCAGCTTCAGCGACTTGGGGCGGCCGAACTCGATGCCGACCATCAGCCCCCGGCCGCGGACGTCGGCCAGCAGCTCGTACTTCCCGACCAGGGCCGCCAGCCGCGACCGCAGCAGCTCTCCCGTCGCCCGGGCGTTGGCGACGATCTCCTCGTCCTCCATGACGGAGAGCACGGCCAGGCCCGCCGCCATGGCCTGCGCGTTGGAGCCGAAGCTCGCCGAGTGGACCAGGACGCGGTCCATGGACGAGTAGACCTTCTTGAAGATCCAGTCCTTGCCGAGGGTCGCGCCGACCGGCACGTACCCGCCGGACAACGCCTTGGCCACGCACACCAGGTCCGGCTCCACGCCGTCCTCGTGCTGGTACGCGTAGAAGTCGCCGGTCCGGCCGAGACCGGTCTGCACCTCGTCGGCGATCAGCAGTGCCTTGTGCCGGTGCAGCAGCTCCTGGGCGGCGCGCAGATAGCCGGGCGGCGCCTCGTGGACGCCCTTGCCCTGGATCGGCTCGACGATGAGCGCGGCGACGTCGCCCTTGCGCACCTCGCGGGCGAGGGCGTCGAGATCGCCGAGGGGGACGGCGGTGTCGGGCAGCAGCGGGGCGAAGCCGTCGCGGAAGCCGTCCTCGCCGTTGACGGACAGCGAGCCCGTGGTCAGACCGTGGAAGGCGTGCGCGCAGTACAGCACGCGCGGTCTGCCGGTGGCGCGGCGGGCGAACTTCAGCGCGGTCTCCACCGCCTCGGTGCCGCTGTTGCCGAAGAACACCCGGTCCAGGTGCGGGCTGTGCGCGAGCAGCTTCTCGGCGAGCAGTCCGGGCAGCGGCTGGCAGTCGAACCGGGTGAGGTCGGCGAGGCCCGCGTCGAGGACGTCGTGCAACGCCTTGCGGACGACCGGGTGGTGCCGGCCGAGGCCCATCACGCCGAACCCGGCGAGCATGTCCAGGTAGTCGTTCCCGTCGGTGTCCCAGAAGTAGGCGCCCTCGGCCCGTTCGTAGACCTTGTCGAAGCCGATGGTGTGCAGCATGCGCGGGAGCTGGTGGTTAAGGTACTTGGCGTGCAGCTCGTAGCGTTCGGCGCCGCGCGCGGCGAGCAGCCCGGCGAGGTCGAACTGCCCTGCTCCGGTGACGGGTTCGAGGGTGGTCATGCGGATCTCTCCTCGGACGGCTCTTCCTTCACGGCCAGGCTCGCACCGATCCGTCCGGCGATCTCCACGGGGGTCAGCCCGATGTCGGCGAGCACCTCGCCGCGCTTGGCGTGCGCGAGGAACTGCTCGGGGATCCCGAAGCGCCGCACGGGAACGTCGACATCGGCGTCGCCCAGCGCCAGGGCCACCGCCGAACCGACCCCGGCGGCACGGCTGTTGTCCTCCACGACGGCGACGAGCCGGTGCCCGGCGGCGAGTGGGGGCAGTGCGGGATCGACGGGCTTGACCCAGCGCGGGTCGACGACCGTGCACCCGATGCCGCGGGCCCGCAGCAGTTCGGCGGCCTGGAGGCAGACCCGCGCCATCACGCCCACCGCGACCAGCAGCACCTCGGGCGTCTCGTCGCGGTGCAGCACATCGAGGCCGCCCACCCGGTCGACGGCCGGGATGCGCGGGCCGACGGACTCCTTCGGGAAGCGGACCAGCGTCGGCGCGTCGTCCACGGCGACCGCCTCCCGCAGCTGGGCCCGCAGCTGGTCGGCGTCGCGCGGGGCGGCGATCCTGAGGCCGGGCACGACCTGGAGGACGGACATGTCCCACATGCCGTTGTGGGAGGCGCCGTCGGTGCCGGTGACGCCGGCCCGGTCCAGCACGAAGGTCACCCCGCAGCGGTGCAGGGCCACGTCCATGAGCAGCTGGTCGAAGGCGCGGTTCAGGAATGTGGCGTAGACGGCGACGACGGGGTGCAGCCCGCCCGTGGCGAGCCCGGCCGCGGACACGGCCGCGTGCTGCTCGGCGATGCCGACGTCCCACACCCGGTCCGGGAAGCGCTCGGCGAACTTCCCGAGCCCCACCGGATGCAGCATCGCGGCGGTGATGGCGACGACGTCCTCGCGCTCCTCGCCGATCCGCACGATCTCGTCCCCGAACACCGACGTCCAGGACGGGCCGCCCGAGGGAGCGAGCGGCTCGCAGGTGAGGGGGTCCATCGCGCCGACCGTGTGGAAGCGGTCCTCCTCGTGGGCCAGGGCGGGTTCATAGCCGCGGCCCTTGACGGTGAGGCAGTGCACCAGGACCGGTCCGTGGAAGCGCTTGGCGCGGCGCAGCGCGGACTGGAGGGCGCCGATGTCGTGTCCGTCGATCGGGCCCACGTACTTCAGGCCCAGGTCCTCGAACATGCCCTGCGGTGCGAAGGCGTCCTTGAAGCCCTTCTTGGCGCCGTGCAGGGCCTCGTAGAGGGGGTGGCCGACGACCGGGGTGCCGAGCAGCATCTCCTTGCCCCAGGCGAGGACCTTCTCGTAGCCGTCCGTGGTGCGCAGGGCGGCCAGGTGGTTGGCGAGGCCGCCGATGGTCGGGGCGTAGGAGCGCTCGTTGTCGTTGACGACGATGATCAGCGGCCGGTCCTTGGCGGCCGCGATGTTGTTCAGCGCTTCCCAGGCCATGCCGCCGGTCAGCGCCCCGTCGCCGATGACCGCGACGACATGTCCCTGCTCCCCCCGCACCTGGCGGGCCTTGGCGAGCCCGTCGGCCCAGCCGAGGGCGGTGGAGGCGTGGCTGTTCTCGATGACGTCGTGCTCGGACTCCTCCCGCGAGGGATAGCCGGACAGGCCGCCCTTGCCGCGCAGCTTGGAGAAGTCCTGGCGCCCCGTCAGCAGCTTGTGCACATAGCTCTGGTGGCCGGTGTCCCACAGGATGCGGTCGACGGGCGAGTCGAAGACCCGGTGCAGGGCGACGGTCAGCTCCACCACCCCCAGATTGGGGCCCAGATGTCCGCCGGTCCTGGCGACCGCGTGCACCAGGAACTCCCTGATCTCGCCGGTCAGTCGTTGAAGCTGCGCCTCGGACAGCGCCTTCAGGTCACGCGGGTGCCGGATGCTCGCCAGCAGCGGGTGGGCGGTCATGGGGTCACTCCCGGTTTCCGTTGACCGTCTCGCGCATCGCCCGCAGCGACTCCTTCAGCGACCCCATGGTGGCCAGCACCGCGGTCGGCTCGTAGCCGCAGTGCGCCATGCAGTTGGCGCAGCGCGGGTCCTTGCCCCGGCCGTACTTGTCCCAGTCGGTCTGCTCGATCAGTTCGCGGTACGTCGGCACATACCCGTCGCTCATCAGGTAGCAGGGGCGCTGCCAGCCGAAGAGGGAGTAGTTGGGGATGGCCCAGGCGGTGCAGGGGAAGTCGACCTTGCCCTCGAGGAAGTCGAGGAAGAGCGGGGAGTGGTTCAGCCGCCAGCGGCGCCGGTTGCCGCCGGCGAACGCCTTCCTGAACAGCTCGCGGGTCTGCTCCACGCCGAGGAAGTGCTCCTGGTCGGGCGCCTTCTCGTAGGCGTAGGCGGGCGAGATCATCATCTCGTCGACCTTGAGGTCGTCGTTGAGGAAGTTCAGCACCTCGATGACGGTCTGCGGGGTGTCGGTGTTGAAGAAGGTGGAGTTGGTGGTGACCCGGAAGCCGCGCCGCTTGGCCTCCTTGATGGCCTCCACCGCCTCGTCGAAGACGCCTTCCTTGGCCACCGACTCGTCGTGCCGCTCGCGCAGTCCGTCGATGTGCACGGCGAAGGCGAAGTAGCGGGAGGGCGTGAACTGCTCGATCTTCTTGCGCAGCAGCAGGGCATTGGTGCACAGGAAGACATACTTCCGCTTGGCCACCAACTGGCGGACGATCTCGTCGATCTGAGGGTGCATCAGAGGCTCGCCGCCGGCGATCGACACCATCGGCGCGCCGGACTCCAGCACCGCGCCCACCGCCTGGGCCACCGGCATGCGCTGCTTGAGCACCCCGGCGGGGTGCTGGATCTTGCCGCAGCCCTCGCACTTGAGGTTGCAGGCGAAAAGGGGTTCCAGTTCGACGATGAGCGGGAATTTGTCACGCCTGCGGAGCTTCTGTTCGGCCAGGTAAGTAGCGACCTTGATGGACTGACGCAGCGGCATGGCCATCTGGCTCACCTCCGGGGGAGCAGCAAGGAACGGTGCCATTCGAAGAAAGCGGGAAGGACGGAGCGAAGAACGCGGAAGGCTGATATTCCACCGCGCACGGTGCCGATCCGGACCAGTTCATGTTCGGGAGCGTCCACGACCACCCGGACGGCCGCAACAGGGCGATCGCCCGCCCGTACGGCGCTCAGCAGCGTGGCCGCGGATTCCATGTCGGCCGCGATCGCTCCGGTCGCGAGCAGGTCGGCGCGCTCGGCGCCGCGCACGATGTGGTCGGAGCCGGTGAGCGGCCCGGTGTGCACGGTACGGCCGGGCACGGCCCGGGTCAGCTCCTTGACCAGCAGTTCGATGCCCACGCACGGGGTGCTGCCGCGCGGGTCACGGGTCTCCTCGGCGACGACCAGGTCACCGGGGTGCATACCGGGGGCGAGCCCGGCGCAGAACCCGGTGGCCAGCACCGCGGCACCGGCCAGGTCCGGGTCGGCGAGCAGTGCGGTGACGGACCGTTCCGCCGCCTTGGGCCCCATACCGGTGCGCAGCACGGTCACGGGCCCGTCGGCGCCGCCGCGCTCGCCCAGGCGCAGGGCCAGACGCTCGATGCCGAGCGCGCAGGCGATCAGCAGCGGTGCCGGTGCGGGCGTGCGCGTCATCCGCGCCCCTCACGCTCGGCGGAGGCGGCGACACGGGGCCCGCCGGACGCCTCGCCGAAGGCCCGCGCGGAAGCCTGGGCGAAGGGTTCGCCGTGGACGTAGCGGCCGAGGGCGGTGAGCGGGAACACCTGGCGGTAGAGGTGGTAGTTGATGGAGAAGTCCCAGGGGAAGCCGGTGCCGGTGAAGTACGGCTCGTCCCAGGAGCCGTCCTCGCGCTGGGTCGCCGCCAGCCACCGGATGCCGCGCTCGACGGCCTCGGAGTCCCGCTCCCCCGCGGCGAGCAGCGCCATCAGCGCCCAGGCCGTCTGCGAGGCGGTGGACGCGCCCCGGCCGCTCCACTCCTTGGCGTGCTGGTACGAGCGCAGGTCCTCGCCCCAGCCGCCGTCGTCGTTCTGGACCTCTTCCAGCCAGGCCACCGCCCGGCGGATCGCCGGGTGCGTGGTGGGCAGCCCCGCGGCGGTCAGGGCCGGTACGACGGATCCGGTGCCGTAGAGGTAGTTGACGCCCCAGCGTCCGAACCACGAGCCGTCCGGCTCCTGTTCGGCCAGCAGCCAGTCGACGCCGCGCCGGGTGCGCGGGTCGTGGGCGAGCCCTTCGACGGCGAGCATCTCCACGACGTGCGCGGTGACATCGGCCGAGGGCGGGTCGATGACCTCGCCGAAGTCGCAGAACGGCAGCCGGTTGGGGAACGGACTGGTGTTGTCGACGTCGAACGCGGCCCACGCGCCGTTCCTCGACTGCATCCCGAGGTTCCAGCGCACCGCCCGCCCGATGGCCTTCTCCAGCCGCTCGGGGTCGGGATGGCGGACCCGGCGCAGCGCGAGGACGACCTCGGCGGTGTCGTCGATGTCGGGGTAGTTGTCGTTGTGGAACTCGAACGCCCAGCCGCCCGGAGGCAGTCCGGGCCGGCGCACCGCCCAGTCGCCGGGCCGCACGATCTCCTCGCCGAGCATCCAGTCGGCGGCCCTGACCAGTTGCGGATGGTCGGCGGGCACCCCTGCGTCGGCCAGCGCGATGGTCGCCAGGCACGTGTCCCACACCGGCGACTGGCATGCCTCCACCATCCGGGCGCCGTCCTCGCGCCAGACGGCGAACCGGTCCAGCGAGGCCAGCCCCTCGCGCATCACCGGGTGCTGAAGGTCGTAGCCGAGCAGGTGCAGGGCGATCAGCGAGTAGACGGCCGGGGGCTGGATGCCGCCCCAGCAGCCGTCGTTCTCCTGCCGTTCGATGATCCAGCGGGCGGCGCTGTTCATCGCGGCCCGGCGCAGCCGGCGCGGGGCGACCTTGCGCAGCACGTGCAGCGCCTTGTCCAGCCGCTGGAAGGCCCCGTCCCAACTCACCGCAGGCGCCAGGGGTTTGACGGGGTTCGGGTTGCGCGGGTCGGTGTGCAGCTCGTCGAGCGGGAACGGGGCGGGGCGCACCGGGCGCTTGGCGGAGACGATCGTCAGCGGGACGATGGTCTGGCGGGCCCAGCAGCCGAAGTCGTAGATGTTCAGCGGCACCCAGGGCGGCAAGTAGATGAGTTCCGGCGGGAGTTCGGGCAGGTCCTCCCACTTCCACCAGCCGAACAGGGCCAGCCAGATCCGGGTGAAGACCCGGGCCGCGGCGATGCCGCCGCGCTCACGGATCCAGGCCGCTGCCCGTGCCATGTGCGGCGCGTCGGGCGGGTCCCCGGCCAGCCGCAGGGCGACGTACGCCTCGATGGTGGTGGACAGTTCGCCCGGTCCGCCGTAGAAGGTGGCCCAGGTGCCGTCCTCGCGCTGCTCGCCGCGGATGAACAGGGCGGCGGCACGGGTGGTGGACTCGTCACGGATGCCCAGGAACTGACGGAGCAGCAGATCCTCGGCGTCCATGGTGACGTTCGTCTCCAGGTCGCCCTTCCACCATCCCTCGGCGTCCTGCCGGGCGAGCAGATGGTCGACGGCGCGTCGCATGGCGCGTTCGGCGGCGTCGTGGACCCCGGCCGCCTCGGGGGTGGTGCGCTCGGTTTCGCTGGCCGCGGCGGCCCGGGGCGGCAGGGCCCCGGTGCTTCCGTCGGTCGTCGCTGTCATGGCTTCCCCTTCACTGCAGTCGAATTCGGTGGCACGTCTGCTGTGGGTCCGCCGTCGGCCGGTGCGCGCGGCTGCGCGCCACCGGCCGGCGACTACGCGAGGGCTATTCGGCCGATAATGATCATCTCTTTCGTACGACGACGAAGTCCGCGAGCGCCGTGAACCGCGCCCGCACCCGCTCGGGCATGTCGACGGCGTCCAGGGCCTCGATGGCGATGGTGTGCTGGCGGCGGGCCTCCTCGGCGGTCCACTCCCGGCCGCCGGCCTCGTCGATGAGCGCGGCGCGGGCGGCGAACTCGGCCTCGGAGAAACCGGCGAAGTCGGGGCTGACCGCGTCGGCGGCGAGCAGCTCACCGAGCCGCTCGGAGGCGGGGCCGCCGGCCGCGAGCGCGGCGACGACCGGCAGGGACTTCTTGCGCTGACGCAGGTCGCTCCAGGTCTGCTTGCCGGTGGCCACCGGGTCGCCCCAGATGCCGAGCAGGTCGTCGATGGCCTGGAAGGACAGGCCCAGGTGGTAGCCGTAGCGCTCCAGCGCGTCGGCGGTGCGGTCGTCGGCGCCGCCGAGCACGGCGCCGATGGAACTGGCGCAGGCCAGCAGGGCGCCGGTCTTGTTGCCCTCCATCTCCAGGCACTCCTCGACGCTGACGCGGTCGCGGTGCTCGTAGGAGATGTCCTGGGCCTGTCCGTCGATCAGCGCGCGGGTGGCGGTGGTCAGCCGGTGGGTGGCGCGGGCGGCCTCGGCGGTGCCCAGCTCCAGCAGGATCTCGCCCGCCAGCGCGAACAGGGCGTCACCGGCGAGGATCGCCTGGGCCGGGCCGTACGCCTTCCAGACGGTGTCGCGGTGCCGGCGCTGCTCGTCGCCGTCCATCAGGTCGTCGTGCAGCAGCGAGAAGTTGTGGACCAGTTCGACGGCGACGGCACCCGGCACGCCCACCTCGGGGGCGGCGCCGGTGACCTCGGCGGACAGCAGGGCGAGCGCGGGGCGCACGGCCTTGCCGCCGTCGCCCTCGACGGGCTTGCCGTCGGCGTCGATCCAGCCGAAGTGGTAGGCGGAAACGGTGTCCATGGGTGGCGCCAGGCGGTCGATGGCCGCCCGCAGCACCGGTGTGGCCAGTGTCCGGCCGCGCTCCAGGAGCGCGGTCACGTCCACCGCGGTCTCTCGAGCGGCCGTCGAGGCCGGGGGCACAGTGGGCACAGTCTCTCCTCTTGTTGCGGTGCCGGAGGTGCGAGGACCTGCCGCGCGCTCGTCGACTCTCATGCCGCCACCTTCGACTCGAAGAGATGGCGGGGGCGGGGCCGGCCCAGGGCGTGCAGCGCGGCGTCGGCCGCGCTCACCCCGCTGCGGACCGCACTCTCCATCGTCGCGGGCCACCCGGTGGCGGTCCACGATCCGGCCAGATACAGGCCGGGGGCCTTGGTACGGGCGCCGGGCCTGAGCCGTCCGACGCCGGGCGCGGGAGCGAACGTGGCGGTGCGCTCCCGGGTCACGAAGAAGTCCCGCACGGCGGCGCCCCGCGCCGCGGGCAGCAGCCGCTCCAGCTCGGGCAGATAGCGGGCGCGCAGGGCCGCCACGGGCTCGTCGATCTCGTCCTGCGCGGCCGACTGCGACAGCGCCAGGTACTGGCCGCGCCGCAGCCCGGAGGCGTGGGTGCGGTCGAAGACCCACTGCACGGGGGTGCCGAGCGCGGCGAGGAACGGCGCGCTCAGCACCTTGCGGTCGTAGACCACATGGACGTTGAGGATCGGCGCGGTGCCGATCTCCAGCAGCCGCTCGGGGGCGTCGAGGGCGCCGGCGGGCAGCAGGTCGTACGTCTCGCGCTGCGGTACGGCGAGCACGACCGCGTCCGCCTCCAGGGTCTCGCCGGGCACCCGGACGCTCCAACGCCCGTTGTCGTGGCGGGAGACGGAGGTGACCCGTGTACGGGTCTCGGTGCGCACGCCCGCGGAGTCGAGCGCCTTGCGCGCCAGCCGGTCGTGCAGTTCGCCCAGCGGCACATGGGCCCAGCCGATGTCGGCGGCGCCCGGGTCGGACAGCAGCCCGGTCTTGAACACCATCGCGGCGAGCCCCAGGGAGGCGTCGCCCGCGACCGCGTTGAGGGTGGCGACCCCGACCAGGTCCCACAGCGCCTCGACGGCCCGCGCCGACTGACCGTGCGCGGTCAGCCAGCTGCCGAAGTCCTGGGTGTCCAGGGCCGGATCGGCGAGGTCGAGTCCCTTGAGCGCGAGCGCGGCACGACCGACCTTGGCGCGCTCGGCGAGCGAGAGATGCGGATACGTCGCCAGGCTGCGCCCCAGGTGCAGGGGGACGGGCAGCGCGTCGCGCCGCAGCCTGCCGAGCCGCCGGCCCGCGGGCCGGGTCACGTCGACGACGGGCACGTCGAGCCGGTCCTGGAGCGGGGCGAGCCCGGCCGCGCCGATCCGGTCCAGGAACCAGCGGTAGGCGGTGCAGCAGCGCAGATACACGTGCTGGCCGTTGTCGACGGTGAGGTCGCCGCGCTGGAAGGAGAAGGCCAGGCCGCCCAGCCTCGGCCTGCCTTCGAGCAGGGTGACGCGCATCCCGGCGTCGGCGAGCGCGAGCGCCGCGGTGATGCCGGCGAGCCCGCCGCCGACCACCACGGCCTGCTTGCCCGCGGTCTCCCCGAGGTCGGTGAGCGGCCCGTGCGGCCGAGTGCCGTCGGTCATCGTGCGTCCTCCCCTGGACGACCGCCGTGGTGGAGCGGCGCGTGGTGGCGGAACGGTGCGGGACGGTGGAACGGTGCGGGAGGGTGAGTCCCGGCCGGACGGTCACACGGTGCCTGGTCGTTGAAGGGTGCACAAGCCGCTGTCGTCAGGGACGCCACCCGTCCGCGCAGGGTTGCCCCGCGCTCGCCGTGCCGGGTCATCAGGCGCGCCTCCTGACGGTGCGCCGGAGCACATCACGGGTGTCGAGCCCGGAGAGTCCGCGCACGGCGACGTACGCCTTCTCGTGACCGGGCAGGGAGACGCGGCCGCGCAGCACCGCCTCCGGGTCGCGCTCGATGCGGTCCAGCAGGCGGCGGTAGATGCCGGCCATGGCCGCGACACACGCGCCGCTGCGCCGGTCGAGCAGCGGCAGCAGCCGGTAGCCCTCGGCGAACAGGGCGCGCGCCCGGCGCACCTCGAAGTGCACCAGGCCCGCGAAGTCGGCGCCCTCCGGCGGGTTCGCCCCGCCGAACCCGGCCGAGCAGCCGAACTTGGCGAGGTCGTCCGCGGGCAGATAGGTGCGCCCGCCCAGGGCGTCCTCGCGCACGTCCCGCAGGATGTTGGTGAGCTGGAGCGCGAGCCCGAGCGTGTCGGCGTACTCCGGCGCGCGCTCGGCCCCGCGCGCCCCCGGTTCGGTGCCGAACACCCCGAGCGAGAGCCGCCCGATGGCGCCCGCCACCCGCCGGCAGTACGCCTTGAGGTCGTCCCAGGTCTCGTAGGTCTCGCCGCGTACGTCCATCAGGACGCCGTCGATCAGTTCGTCGAGCCCGCCGAGCGGGATCGGGAAGACCTGGGCGGCATGGGTGAGGGCGACCGCGACCGGGTCGGTGTCGTCCTCCTCGACCACGCCCGCGCGCACCCGGGCGAGCACCGCGCGGGTGTCCTCCAGCCGGGCCGCCTTGACGTCGGCGTCGAGCGCGCCGTCGCCGATGTCGTCGACGCGCCGCGAGAACGCGTACAGCGCGGACATCGCCCGGCGCTCGGCCGCGGGCAGCAGGCGGATCCCGTAGGCGAAGTTACGGGCCTGCTGTCCGGTGACGGCCTCGCAGTAGCGGTAGGCGGCGAGTACCGGCGCGGACACCTGTGGATCGGGCTCCACGGTCCGGATCACCCCTCTCCTCGCAGAACGGCGCCCACCTCACGCAGCAACGAAATCCTGCCGGGCTTGGGCGGGCCGGGAAGTACGTCGTGGTCGGCGGCGGCGATGGCGCCCAGCGCCGCCCTTCCCCCTGCCACGAACCCTGCGAGCAGCAGCCGCAGCCTGCCGTGGACGCTACCCACGAGGGGGGTGCCCTCATTCAGCAGATCCCGGGCGCGTTGCGCCTCGAAGGCCACCAGGGCGCGTACCGACGCGCCCGCGCTCCTCGCCGAGAGGTCCGCCTCCTGGACATGGAAGCGCTTCATGTCGGCGGCGGGAAGGTAGATCCGGTCGCGGCCGAGGTCCTCGGCCACGTCCTGGAGGTGTTCCACGATCTGCAACGCGGTGCAGATCGCGTCGGAGCGGCGGATCCGCTCGGGGGTGGCCGTGCCGGTGACGGCGAGGACGAGACGGCCGACGGGGTTGGCGGACAGCTCGCAGTAGGCGAGCAGGTCCTCGTAGGTCTCGTAGCGCCCCACCAGCTGATCCTGCCGGTTGGCGGCGATCAGGCCGAGGAAGGGTTCCGGGGTGAGCGCGCGGCGGCGGACGGTGGGCTGCAGCCGGCGCAGCAGGGGGTGGCGGGGTTCGCCGTCGAAGACCCGGCGCAGGTCGGCCTCGAAGGCGTCCAGCAGGGCCACGCGGTCCTCGGCCGCCTCGGGCGGGACGCCGAGCAGACGGGCGTCGGCGCCGCCGGGGGCGAGGTCGCCGTCGCCGATGTCGTCGACGAGGCGGGCGAAGCCGTAGACGGCCATGAGGTCGGTGCGCCAGGCGCGGGGCAGGAAGAAGGGGGCCACGGGGAAGTTCTCGGCGGTGGCCTTGTCCAGGGTGGTGCGCTCGGGGTCGCCGGCGGCCGGTGCGGTCACCGGTCGCTACCCTGGGCGGGGACGGCGCATGCCTCGCGGAGCCGGGGAGTTTCCGTAGCCATTGCCGTCACATCTCCCGTTCTACACTGCGGACCCAATACACACTATTTCGGACACGCCGCCCGGCGCTCACCGCGCCGCCCCGGTGGGCGGTGTCGCGCGTTATCGCCCCACTTGCCGCGATTGGGACCGGTACAGCTTACGTCGTACAGCGCGCCCCGGGCCGTGGGGGTGCCCGGCACCTCCCAGGACAACACCGTTTCGCAGCCAACGCGTCCGGGGCCGGCCGGAGTTGACGTTTCCTTTGCGCGCCGCCGGACCGGCCCGTGGCCGTGTCCGCAGCACAGTGCCCCGCCGGAGCGGTTCCGGCGGGGCTCCTCGGGAGTCACCGGATCACTTGCCGGTGAACTTCTCGTACTCCTTGAGCACCTCGTCGGTGGGGCCGTCCATGCGCAGCTCGCCGCGCTCCAGCCACAGCACACGGTTGCAGGTGTCGCGGATGGACTTGTTGTTGTGGCTGACCAGGAACACCGTGCCTGCCTGCTTGCGCAGCTCGCGGATGCGGGCCTCGGAGCGCTTCTGGAAGGAGCGGTCGCCGGTGGCCAGGGCCTCGTCGATCATGAGGACGTCGTGGTCCTTGGCGGCGGCGATGGAGAACCGCAGCCGGGCGGCCATGCCGGAGGAGTAGGTGCGCATCGGCAGGGTGATGAAGTCGCCCTTCTCGTTGATGCCGGAGAAGTCGACGATCTCCTGGTAGCGCTCCTTGATCTGCTCGCGGGACATGCCCATGGCGAGCCCGCCCAATATGACGTTGCGTTCGCCCGTGAGGTCGTTCATCAGAGCCGCGTTGACGCCGAGCAGGGAGGGCTGGCCGTCGGTGTAGACCTTGCCGCTCTCCGCGGGCAGCAGACCGGCGATGGCCCGCAGCAGGGTGGACTTGCCGGAGCCGTTGGAGCCGATCAGACCGATCGCCTCGCCCCGGTAGGCGACGAAGGAGACGCCCTTGACGGCGTGCACCTTGCGCACGCCGCGCTCCTCGCCGCGCTTGAGCATCCGGCTCAGGGCCGCGGTCGCGCTGCCCTTGCCGCCCTTGGCGCCGTTGACGCGGTAGACGATGTGCAGCTCGTCGGCGATGACGGTCGGGACGCGGGGGCCGCCGTTGCCGTCCTTGTCGAGATCAGCCACGGCCGTACCTCTCCTCAGCCTTCCAGAAGTACACGAAGCCGCCGACCGCGAAGAGCACGGCCCAGCCGAGCGCCACCGCCCAGACGTGGTCGGGGAGGTTCTCGGAGCCGTAGCCGTCGATCAGCGCGAAGCGCATCAGGTCCATGTAGATGGCGGCCGGGTTCCACTGGAGAACGTCGGCCAGCCACTGCGGCTTGTCCTTCAGCATGATCGGGATGGAGAACATCACACCGGAGGCGTACATCCAGGTCCGCATCACGAACGGCATCAGCTGCGCGAGGTCGGGCGTCTTGGCGCCGGCCCGGGCCATGATCAGGGCGAGGCCGGTGTTGAAGAGGAACTGCAGCACCAGCACGGGCACGATCAGCAGCCAGGACAGGCTCGGGTAGCTGCCGAAGGAGCAGGTCACCGCGATCAGCACGACCATCGAGAACAGCAGCTGCTGAAGCTGCTGCAGCGAGAAGGAGATGGGCAGCGAGGCGCGCGGGAAGTGCAGCGCGCGCACCAGACCCAGGTTGCCGGAGATCGCCCGTACGCCCGCCATCACCGAGCTCTGGGTGAACGTGAACACGAACACGCCGGTGACCAGGAACGGGATGTAGACCTCGCGGGACATCCCGCGGTCGGCCTCCAGGATCACACCGAAGATGAAGAAGTAGACCGCCGCGTTCAGCAGCGGGGTGACGACCTGCCACAGCTGGCCCAGCTTGGCCTGGCTGTACTGGGCCGTCAGCTTCGCCTGGGAGAAGGCCAGGATGAAGTGGCGGCGGCCCCAGAGCCGGCGGACGTACTCGACGAGCGAGGGCCTGGCGCCGCTGACGGACAGGCCGTACTTCTCGGCGAGCTGGGCCGCCGACAGGGACTCGTCGGGGGACGGGGGCGCGGTCACCGCGACCCTGCCGTCCTGGGTGGTCTCACTCACGGGTGGAAACTTTCGTCTTCGATGTGCGCGGCCGGTGCGGGCCCGGCGGTGCCGGGGGTTCCGGCACCGATGCCCGCAGGGTCGAGCTTGTCAGATCACCGGGGGGCGGCCCAGTCGGGTCAGCCGCCACACCGTACGCCACTTCATCGGCCTGCGCGGACCGCAGGGCGTGCTCCAGCCTTCCCGGAATCCACCGAACCACGCCTTGAGCGCGGGCCCCGACGGCTTGCGCAGCAGCGTCAGCAGCAGCCATACGCCGAGGTAGACCGGGACCAGCAGGGCGGGGAGGTTGCGGCGGGCCAGCCAGACGCGGTTGCGGGCCACCATCCGGTGGTAGACCGCGTGCCGGGAGGGGGCGGTCGTCGGGTGGTGGAGGACCATGTCCGACCGGTAGTCGATCATCCAGCCCGCGTCCAGCGCGCGCCAGGCCAGGTCGGTCTCCTCATGGGCGTAGAAGAACTCGTCCGGGAGCCCGCCGACCTCGGCGAAGACCTGGGTGCGTACGGCGTTGGCGCCGCCGAGGAAGGTGGTGACCCGCGAGGAGCGCATCGGGTCGGAGGCGCGCAGCCGGGGCACGTGGCGGCGCTGGGTGACGCCGGTGTCGGGGTCGGCGATGCGGAAGCTGATGATGCCCAGCCTGTCGTCGGCCGCGAACGCCTGCCGGCACAGCTCGGCGGTGTCGGTGCGGGCGAGCAGGCCGTCGTCGTCGAGGAACAGCAGGATGTCGACGTCGGTGCCGCCGGGGCCGAATGCCTCGATGCCGACGTTGCGGCCGCCGGGGATGCCGAGGTTCTCGGGCAGTTCGATCGTGCGCACGCCCTCGGGGACGTCCGGGACGGGCGAGCCGTTGCCGACCACGACGACCTCGACCGGGTCGCCGTCCTGCTTGGCGACCGAGTCGATCAGGGCACGCAGCTCGTCGGGGCGGTTGCCCATGGTGATGATCACCGCGCCGACCTTCATACCGGCGCTCACTTCAGCCTGCTGGAGGCGAGGATGGACACCAGGTGCAGCAGCGTCTGCAGCAGCGCGATGCCCGCCAGGACGGCGACGCCGAGCCGCGAGAAGAACAGGTCGCCGCGCGCCTGGTCGGCGATCGCCAGGACCAGGATCAGCAGCGATGCCTCGATGCCGAGGATGAGGCGGTGGAACTTCAGCGCGGCGGCGGCCTTGCGGGCCAGCTTCATGCCGGAGGAGCGCATCTCGGCGGCGGCCTCCTTGACCGGGGGCAGCCCGTTCTGGTGCCGGGCCACGCCCACCAGGTCGGTCTCCGCCTTGATCAGGATCGCGCCGAGCGCGGCGAGGGTGCCGAGGAACGCCCACAGCCAGTCGATGCGGCCCTCGCCCCACACGTCGGCGGCGCGCAGCCCGAAGCCGACGAGGACGGCGGCGTCGGTGAGGTAGGCGCCGACCCGGTCGAGGTACACGCCGTTGAGCGAGTACTGCTTCTTCCAGCGCGCGACCTCGCCGTCCACGCAGTCGAGCAGCAGGTACATCTGCACCGCGACCACGCCGAGCACGGCGCCCGTGACGCCCGGCACCAGCAGGGCGGGGGCGGCGAGCACGCCGAAGAGGGTCATCAGGTAGGTGAGCTGGTTGGGTGTGACCCGGGTGGGCACCAGGTGGCGCGTGACCCGCAGGGACACCTCACGCATGTAGAGGCGCCCCATCCAGTGCTCACCGCTGCGCCGGTCCTTGACCCCCGGAGGGTGGACGACCGGGCGGAGTTCAGCTACCGATGGCCTTGACATAGTCGGCGTAGACGTCCTTGATCTGGTCGGTGGTGAGGTCGAGGTGTTCGAGGATCGTGTAGCGGCCGGGCCGGGTCTCCGGGGCGAACTCCACGGCCCTGACGAACTCGTCGGTCGTGAAGCCGATCTCCTCCGGCAGCACCGGAAGCCCGTGGCGGCGCAGCACCCGGGCCATGTACGCCGACTCCTCGTGGGCCCCGCGCAGATACATCGCGAAGGCGGCGCCCAGTCCGCACTGCTCGCCGTGGGCGGCCGCGCGCTTGGGGAACAGCAGGTCGAACGCGTGGTTGATCTCGTGGCAGGCGCCGGAGGACGGGCGGGAGTCGCCCGACACCGACATGGCGATGCCGCTGAGGACCAGGGCCTCGGCGAGCACCTGGAGGAAGTCGGTGTCCGCGACCGAGCCGGGGTGGCGCAGCACGGCCTCGCCGGCCTGCCGGGCGATGGCGGCGGCCAGGCCGTCGATCTTCTCGCCCTTGACCCGGTGGGCCAGCTCCCAGTCGGCGATCGCGGAGATGTTGGAGACGGCGTCGCCGATGCCGGCCCGCACGAAGCGCGCCGGGGCCTCGCGGATGACGTCCAGGTCGATCACGACGGCGATCGGGTTGGGCACGCCGTACGAGCCGCGGCCGGCGTCGTTGTCGAGGGTCGCGACCGGGGAGCACAGGCCGTCGTGCGCGAGGTTCGTCGGCACGGCGACCAGGGGCAGGCCGACGCGCGCCGCGGCGAACTTGGCGCAGTCGATGATCTTGCCGCCGCCGAGGCCGACCAGCGCGTCGTAGTGGCCGGCCTTGATGTCGGCGGCCAGCCGTACCGCGTCGTCGAGGGTGCCGCCGCCGACCTCGTACCAGGTGGCGCCGGGCAGGGCGGGCGCGAGCCGCTCGCGGAGCAGGGCGCCGGAGCCGCCGCTGACGGCGACGGCGAGCCGGCCCGAGTGCGAGATGCGCTCGTCGGCCAGGACCCCGCCGAGGTCGTCGAGCGCGCCGGGGCGGATGTCGACGACGACGGGCGAGGGGATCAGCCGGGTCAGTAGCGGCACGCGATCTCCCGTCCCCGGGCGAGGTCGTCGTGGTTGTCGATCTCGACCCAGTCGACCTCGCCGATCGGCGCCACGTCGATCCGGAAGCCGCGGTTCACGAGCTCCTGGTAGCCATGCTCGTAGAACTGCTGCGGGTCGGTCTCCCAGACGGTCTTCAGCGCGTCGACGAGCTCGGGGGCGGCGTCGCCCTCGATGAGGGTGACGCCGATGTACTCGCCGGTGGCCTCGGCCGGGTCCATCAGCTTGGTGATCTTCGTGACGCCCTTGTCGGGGTCGACGACGACCTTCATCTCCTCGTCGGCCAGGCTCTTCACCGTGTCCAGGGCGAGGATGATCCTCTTGCCCTCGCCACGGGCGGCGAGCAGCGTCCTCTCGACGGAGACCGGGTGGACGGTGTCGCCGTTGGCGAGGATCACGCCGTCCTTGAGGGCGTCACGGCCGCACCACAGGGAGTAGGCGTTGTTCCACTCCTCGGCCTTGTCGTTGTCGATCAGGGTGAGCTTCAGGCCGTACTTCGCCTCCAGGGCCGCCTTGCGCGCGTACACGGCCTCCTTGCGGTAGCCGACGATGACCGCGACCTCGGTCAGACCGATCTCGGCGAAGTTGCCGAGGGTGAGGTCCAGGACCGTCGGCTCGCCCTCTATGCCCGCCGGCCCCACCGGCACCAGCGCCTTGGGCAGGGTGTCGGTGTAGGGGCGCAGTCGGCGTCCGGCGCCGGCCGCCAGCACGAGGCCGATCATGCGGGTTCTCCTTCATCGTGTACGGCTGGGGCTCCCGCGGAGACCCAGAAGCGGATGCTCTCGACGAGCACCACCAGGGCGACGGCCACGGCGAGGGCCGTGAGCGCGACCGTGAACTGCGCACCGGTGAGCAGCGCGGCCAGCACCGCGACGAGCAGGGTCCGCCCCTCCTGCCCCCCGACGGCACGCACCAGCCAGGCCGGGGGCGCTCCGGCGCTGCCGCGGATGCGGTACACCGTGTCGTAGTGATGGTAGGCGACGGCCGCCACCAGGCCGAAAGCCGCAGGAAGGGCTCCGCTCACGTCCGCCTTGGCCGCGAGGATCAGCACGGTGCCGTACTCGGCGGCCCGGAAGAACGGCGGGACCAGCCAGTCGAGGGCGCCGGTGAGGGGGCGGGCCAGGGCGAGGGCGGAGAAGCAGACGTAGAAGACGGCGGCCAGGGCGGGCAGCGGGCTGCCGTACGGGGCGATGGCGGTGGTGACCACGAGCGCGGCGGCGCCGGTCAGCGCCGAGGCGAACGGGGTCTTCAGGGGCCAGGCGACCTTGCTCAGCCCCTCGGCGAGCGGGCCGTTGTCGGCGAGATCGGCCAGAGCCCTGGCCGCCCGCTCGGTGCGCCGGGCCTTGCGGGTCAGCGACCGCAGCACCCGGCCCGCCGTGGTGTACGCCGCCGCGAAGGCGCAACCGACGAGCAGCGCGTAGAAGGTGATCCGGGGGGTGGTGACCGCGGTGAGGACCGCGATCATCGCCCAGCGCTCGCCGATCGGCAGCACGATCATCCGGCGCACCCACACCGTCCAGCCGACGCTGTCCAGCTTGTCGGAGAGGGCGGCGGTGGGGCTGGTGTTGGCGGTGGCGTCGTGGTTGGCCTCGTTGAAGGAGAAGTCCACGACGTGCCGGCAGGTCTGGAGGATCATCGCGCCGAGGGCGAGGGCCCAGACGTCGTCGCCGCCGCGGGCGGCTCCCAGGGCGAGGCCGGCGTAGTAGGCGTACTCCTTGGCCCGGTCGAAGGTGGCGTCGAGCCAGGCGCCGAGCGTGGAGTACTGCAGGGAGTAGCGGGCGAGCTGGCCGTCGGTGCAGTCCAGCACGAAGGAGAAGAGCAGCAGCAGGCCGGCCGCGACGAAGCCGCCGCGGGTGCCGGTGGCCGCGCAGCCGGCCGCGATCAGCGCGGTGACGAGCGAGGCGGTGGTGACCTGGTTGGGGGTCAGACCGCGGCGGGCGCACCAGCGGGCGAGGTACCGGGAGTAGGGGCTGATGAAGAAGGTGGTGAAGAAGCCGTCGCGGGCCTTCACCGCCGACTTCAGGCGTACGGCCTCGTCGTCGACGGCGGTCACGGCCTGCCGGGCCTCGTTGCGGGCCTGCGGGTCGGCGGGGACGGTGGCGACGAGGGAGCCCAGCTCGGGGCGGTGCACGGCGGCGCCGTCCGCGTCCAGGGCGGTGACCAGGCGGTCGGCGAGGCTGTCGACGGCGAGCGTGCCGGTGTTCTCGGCGCTCTCGCGGGTCAGGGCCCGGCTCAGGGCCGGGCGGCCGGCCGGCTGGGCGGTGACGGCGCCGGGCACGGCGGCGAGCGGGAAGCGGGGGTCGGTCAGACCGAGGCGCAGGGCGTGGACGTGCCCGACGAAGCGGGGGTCGACGACCGCGACCCGCTGGTCCGCCGGGACCTGCGCCACCAGGCTCGCGGCGTCGTCGGCGCCGGAGGCCACGCGGACGTCGAAGCCGAGGGACCGCAGATCGCCCTCGATCGACGATCCGGGGACCGGCTGACCGGTGAGGATGGCGGTCGGCAACCGAACTCACTCCCTGGGTCCCGACGCGTCGCGCCGGTCATGTACATGATGGGGGCGCCCCTTGGCTGCACCAGGCGGGCGGCATGTCGGCAGAGGCTATCGGATGCCGGGAAAGCCGCGTTCACCGGCCGTTCACGGTCCGGTCGACGCGGTCTGCTCGCCGCCTCCGTCGCGATCATCATCGGTGATCCGGGGCCGAGCACACAAAACCACGGTCCCAGAACGGACATACGCGGCATACGCCGGTCCGGTCCCGGAGTGCGCGGGCACGGGCGGGCGGCGCGTGAGCCGGGGGGCCAGCTCGGGGCGGGCGGCTCGCCGGCCGGGAGTCGGCTTAGGGTGGGCCACCATGACGTGGCTGATAACCGGCGGTGCCGGATACATCGGGGCTCATGTGGCGCGGGCCATGACGGACGCCGGGGAGCGCGTGGTCGCCCTGGACGACCTCTCCGCCGGGGTCCCCGCGCGGCTGCCCGCCGGCATCCCGCTGGTCCGGGGCTCGGCGCTGGACGCGGACCTGCTGCGACGGGTCCTGGCCGAGCACGAGGTCACGGGGGTGGTGCATCTCGCGGCACGCAAGCAGGTCGCGGAGTCGGTGGCCCGCCCCACCTGGTACTACGCGGAGAACGTGGGCGGACTCGCCACGCTCCTGGACGCCGTCGCGCAGGCGGGAATCACCCGTTTCCTCTTCTCCTCCTCCGCGGCCGTCTACGGCACGCCCGATGTGGACCTCATCACGGAGGACACCCCGTGCGCGCCGGTGAACCCCTACGGCGAGACCAAGCTGGCGGGCGAGTGGCTGGTGCGGGCGGCGGGCCGGGCGCACGGCATCGCGACGACCTGCCTGCGCTACTTCAATGTGGCGGGCACGGCCGCGCCCGAGCTCGCCGACACCGGGGTGTTCAACATCGTGCCGATGGTCTTCGACCGGCTCACCCGCGACGAGGCCCCGCGGATCTTCGGCGACGACTATCCGACGCCGGACGGCACCTGTATCCGCGACTACATCCACATCCGCGACCTCGCCGACGCCCACCTCGCGGCGGTCCGGCGGCTGAGCTCCCCCGGAACGAGGGGCGACCTCACGGTCAACATCGGACGCGGCGAGGGCGTCTCCGTGCGCGAGCTGGTCACCCTGATCGGCGAGGTCACCGGCGACACCCGGCCGGCCGTGGTCGAGGGCCGCCGCCCCGGTGACGCGCCCCGCGCGGTCGCCTCCCCCGCCCTCGCCGCGAAGGAACTGGGCTGGACCGCCCGGCACGGGGTGCGGGAGATGGTCGAGTCGGCGTGGCAGGGGTGGCTGCACCACCACGGCCGCTGACCCGCGTGGCCCGGCGGACGCCGCCCCGCAGCCCCACGGACGCTGACGCGCCTTACCCACACCCTCTGACCTGCCCTTCGTTTTCGCAGGTCAGGGCACATGACAACGGTGTTCAGTGCCGCGTTGCGCATACCCCCTCCCCGTAGTTGACTGTGTCGCGGTCGATCACGGAAGGGCGGTTCCCATGGGGGCTGGGCATGACCACGGGCACGGGCACGGACACGCCGCACCGGGCGGTACCGCGACCGCGGCGTACCGCGGACGGCTGAGCATCGCGCTCGGCATCACGCTGAGCGTGATGGTGGTGGAGATCGTCGGCGGTGTGCTCGCGGACTCCCTGGCCCTGATCGCGGACGCCGCGCACATGGCGACCGACGCCCTCGGCCTCGGCATGGCCCTGCTGGCGATCCGCTTCGCGAGCCTGCCGGCCACACCGCGGCGCACCTTCGGCTACGCCCGCGCGGAGATCCTCGCGGCGCTCGCCAACTGTCTGCTGCTGCTCGGCGTCGGCGGCTACGTCCTGTACGAGGCGATCGAGCGGTTCATCACGCCGGCCGGTACGGAGGGCGGCCTGACGATCGTCTTCGCGCTGGTCGGCCTCGCCGCGAACATGGTCTCCCTGAGCCTGCTGATGCGCGGCAGCCAGGACAGCCTCAATGTGCGCGGCGCCTTCCTGGAGGTCGCGGCCGACGCGCTGGGCTCGGTCGCGGTGCTGATCTCGGCCGCCGTGATCCTCACGACCGGCTGGCAGCCCGCCGACCCGATCGCCTCCCTGGTGATCGGCCTGATGATCGTCCCGCGGACCGTGCGCCTGCTGCGCGAGACCCTGGACGTGCTCCTGGAGTCGGCCCCCAAGGGCGTCGACATGGCCGAGGTCAGGGAGCACATCCTGGACCTGGACGGCGTCGAGGACGTCCACGACCTGCACGCCTGGACCATCACCTCCGGGATGCCGGTGCTCTCCGCCCATGTGGTGGTGCGCTCGGACGTCCTGAACGCGATCGGCTACGAGAAGATGCTGCACGAGCTCCAGGGCTGTCTCGGCGACCACTTCGACGTGGAGCACTGCACCTTCCAGCTGGAGCCGGGCGGCCACGCCGAGCACGAGTCCCGTCTGTGCCACTGACCCGCACGGCACGGCATGTCGGGGGCGGGCTCGGGATTCCGGGACCGGACGCCCGGGCATGATCGTCCATCGGGGCGTCCCCCGCGACGTACCGGCCGCGCGCAGTGCCGGGCGCGCCGGGCCGCGTACGGCAGACTGGGGCGCGAGGACCGAGGCGAAGGATGGGTATGCCGATCACACCTGCCACCGCGACGCACCACGCGTCCCAGGGCACCGCTGAAGCGATCTTGCTGGAGCTCGTCGACGAGAACGGCGTGACGATCGGCACCGCGGAGAAGCTCGCCGCCCACCAGCCGCCGGGACAGCTGCACCGCGCGTTCTCGGTGTTCCTCTTCGACGACCGCGGCCGGCTGCTGCTCCAGCAGCGCGCGCTGGGCAAGTACCACTCCCCCGGTGTGTGGTCCAACACCTGCTGCGGCCACCCCTATCCGGGTGAGGCGCCCTTCGCGGCCGCGGCCCGGCGCACGTACGAGGAGCTGGGGGCCTCCCCTTCGCTGATGGCCGAGGCGGGCACGGTCCGCTACAACCACCCGGACCCGGCCTCGGGCCTGGTGGAACAGGAGTACAACCACCTCTTCGTCGGCCTGGTGCAGTCCCCGCTGCGGCCGGACCCGGAGGAGGTCGGCGACACGGCCTTCGTGACGCCCGGGGAGCTCGCCGAGCGGCACGCGCGGGACGTGTTCTCCTCCTGGTTCATGACCGTGCTGGACGCCGCGCGCCCCGCGGTCCGAGAGCTGACGGGCGAGTCCTCCGGCTGGTGAGCCTCAGGGCTGTGCGACGGGCTTGAGCGGCAGGGCGGCCCAGATCACCTTGCCGCCGCTCGCGGTGTGCTCGACGTCGCACACGCCGCCCGCCTCCCGGGCGATCTCCCGCACCAGGAGCAGTCCCCGGCCGCCGGTCTGGCCGTGGTCGGCCTCCAGCGCGGTCGGGCGGTAGGGGTGGTCGTCCTCGACGGACACCCGCACCCACTCCGCGCCGACCGCGACCTCCACCGCCAGCATCGGCGACAGCAGGGCCGCGTGCCGCACGGCGTTGGTCGCCAGCTCCGAGACGATCAGCAGCAGCCCCTGGACCAGGTCCTCCGAGACGGGCACGCCCTGTCGGTACAGCAGGTCCCGCACGGCGTGCCGCGCCTGCGGGACCGAGGCGTCCACGGCCGGAGCGGTGAACCGCCAGACGCCTTCGTACGGCAACGGATCCGAGGGACCCGTCGGAAGAGGCGCGTCCGCGCCGCCTGCTGGGCGTGGGCCGGTCCCGCGCCCGTGGGTCTCCATCGTCCGGTCGCCACCCTCGCGCTCGATTGTCACCACACGTCGAGTGTTGGTAATCAGTCGCTCCGCTCCGGATGACTGAACACAAGTCAGCGACTATCGAGCGTTTCTGACCGTTGGCGTATGACACGGTCAGTTGTGGGACTGGTCCTGTGTCCCTGGTGCCGACTTCGCGAACTTTTCGGGTTGTACGGGTTTGCGGGCGGCCTCGCCCTTTTTGCCGGGGGTTCTTCCCCGCCGCGCGATCAGGCCCCTGCCGGCGCCGTGCGGGCACCGTGATCAGCCCCACAGGGCGCGGGCGCGGGGCCGGGCTAGCATCCGCTCATGGAGCCCCAGCTGCTGCACAGCGTCACCGATTCCGTGGCCACCGTCGTCGTGCACCACCCGGCCAAGCGCAATGCCATGACCGCGGCGATGTGGGCCGCGCTGCCCCCGCTGCTGACGTCCCTGGCCGCCGATCCGGGCGTACGGGCGCTGGTGCTGACCGGGGAGGGCGGCACCTTCTGCGCGGGAGCGGACATCTCCACGCTGCAGGGCTCGCCGCGCGAGGCGCAGGAACTGGCGGTACGGGCCGAGGAGGCGCTGGCCGCGTTCCCGCGGCCGACGCTGGCGGCGATCCGGGGGCACTGTGTGGGCGGCGGGTCGCAGTTGGCGGCCGCCTGCGATCTGCGGTTCGCGGAGGAGGGCGCGCTGTTCGGGGTGACACCGGCGAAGCTGGGGATCGTCTATCCGTCGTCGTCCACCCGGCGGCTGGTGTCGCTGGTGGGGCCGGCCACCGCCAAGTACCTGCTGTTCTCCGGCGAGTTGATCGACGCCCGGCGGGCGCTGAGCACGGGGCTGGTGGACGAGGTGCTGCCGGAGGGCGAACTCGCCAAGCGGGTCGCCGAGTTCACCCGGATCCTGGTCTCGCGTTCGCAGCTGACGCAGGCCGCCGCCAAGGAGTTCGCCGACGGCCGCACCGACCGCGACGCGCACTGGGCCGCGCAGGCGCGCGGCAGCGGCGACACCGCGGAGGGCGTCGCCGCGTTCCTGGAGCGCAGGCAGCCGCGCTTCACCTGGACCACACCGGGCTGAGGCGCCGTCTCACGTCAGCGGGAACCGGCTCCTGCCGTGCCCCGGCCGAGGCGCACACCTGCGCGTCCCGCACGACGACCGGGTGGCGTCGACGCCGGGCTCCGGCCGGGTGCCTCTCCCGCCCGGCACCAGCAGCAGGGCCGGCCCGCCCGCGTCCGCCAGGGCGAGATCCGGTACGAGGGTCAGTCCGAGGGACGTGCGCACGGGGCCGCCGTCCAGCGACGCCGTACGGATCCCGTACCGCCCGGAGCGCGGCTCCCGGCCCCCGCGACGGACCACGAGCACGGTTCGCTGCATGCCCTCGACTCTTCGGGGCGGTGTGATGGCCGCACTGACGAGCAGCCCGTCTCTCCCGCCATGTGTGCCCGGCGGGGCGCGCGGTACCCGGAGGGCGTTCTTGGCCCGTGAAGAAAGAGGTGTGACGTGTTCCGAGCGATTGCGGACGTTCTGCGGCAGATCGGCGGCGCGGTCGCCACCGTGGTGACGCTCCCGTTCCGTGCGCTGGCCCGGCTCTTCGGCGGTGCCTCGTCGAGCGGCCGGCGCGGCGCGCGCCATGTCTGACGCGCCTGCCACGCCCGTCCGCCTGCCCTGATCCCGTGCTGTCGGTGCCACCTGCCACAATTGCCGCGCAACCCGAAGTGGAGAAGGCGGTACGGGATCGTGACGACACCCGGGTCCCTCGTGGCAGGGTCCATCGAAGGCAGGATCGCCGAGGAGCTCGGCGTCAGGGAGCGGCAGGTCAAGGCCGCCGTCGAGCTGCTCGACGGCGGTTCGACGGTGCCCTTCATCGCCCGCTACCGCAAGGAAGCGACCGAGATGCTCGACGATGCGCAGCTGCGCACGATCGAGGAGCGGCTGCGCTATCTGCGGGAGCTGGAGGAGCGCCGCACGGCGATCCTGGAGTCGGTGCGTGAGCAGGGCAAGCTCACCGAGGAACTTCAGGCGCGGATCCTGGGCGCGGAGACCAAGGCGCGCCTGGAGGACATCTATCTGCCCTACAAGCCCAAGCGGCGCACCAAGGCGCAGATCGCCCGCGAGGCCGGCCTGGAGCCGCTGGCGGACGGGCTGCTCGGCGACCCGAGCGTGGAACCGCCGGCCGCGGCCGCGGCCTTCGTCGACGCCGACAAGGGCGTCGCCGATCCGCAGGCCGCGCTGGACGGCGCCCGCGCGATCCTCACCGAGCGTTTCTCGGAGGACGCCGACCTGATCGGCGAGCTGCGCGAGCGGATGTGGAAGCGCGGCCGGCTGGCGGCGAAGGTGCGCGAGGGCAAGGAGGAGGCGGGCGCCAAGTTCGCCGACTACTTCGACTTCGCCGAGCCGTTCACCGAGCTGCCCTCGCACCGCGTCCTGGCGATGCTGCGCGGCGAGAAGGAAGAGGTCCTCGACCTCGTCCTGGAGCCGGAGGAGCCCACCGAGGGTCCTTCGTCGTACGAGGGGATGGTGGCCGCGAGGTTCGGGATCGCCGACCGCGGCCGCCCCGGCGACAAGTGGCTCACCGACACGGTCCGCTGGGCGTGGCGCACCCGCATCCTGGTCCACCTCGGCATCGACCTGCGCCTGAGGCTGCGCACGGCCGCCGAGGACGAGGCCGTCAGGGTGTTCGCCGCCAACCTGCGCGACCTGCTGCTGGCCGCCCCGGCCGGCACCCGCGCGACCCTGGGCCTGGACCCCGGGTTCCGTACCGGCGTGAAGGTGGCCGTCGTCGACGCGACCGGCAAGGTCGTCGCCACGGACGTGATCCACCCGCATGTCCCGGCCAACCGCTGGGACGAGGCGATCGCCAGGCTGGCGCGCCTGGCGAAGGAGCACGCGGTCGAGCTGATCGCGATCGGCAACGGCACCGCGTCCCGCGAGACCGACAAGCTCGCCGGTGAACTGATCGCCAAGCACCCGGAGTTGAAGCTCACCAAGGTGATGGTGTCCGAGGCGGGCGCCTCGGTGTACTCGGCGTCCGCGTTCGCCTCCCAGGAGCTGCCGGACATGGACGTGTCCCTGCGGGGCGCGGTGTCGATCGCCCGCCGCCTGCAGGACCCGCTGGCCGAGCTGGTCAAGATCGACCCCAAGTCGATCGGCGTCGGCCAGTACCAGCACGATCTGTCCGAGGTGAAGCTGTCGCGTTCGCTGGACGCGGTGGTCGAGGACTGTGTGAACGGCGTCGGCGTGGACGTCAACACCGCCTCCGCGCCGCTGCTCGCGCGCGTGTCCGGCATCTCCTCCGGCCTCGCCGAGAACATCGTGGCGCACCGCGACGCCAACGGCCCGTTCAGGTCCCGCGCGGAGCTGAAGAAGGTGCCGCGGCTCGGCCCCAAGGCGTACGAGCAGTGCGCGGGCTTCCTGCGGATCCGGGGCGGCGACGACCCGCTGGACTTCTCCAGCGTGCACCCGGAGGCGTACCCGGTGGTCCGGCGGATGGTGAAGGCCACGGGTCAGGAGGTGGCCTCGCTGATCGGCAACACGGCGCTGCTGCGCTCGCTGAAGCCGGCCGAGTTCGTGGACGAGACGTTCGGTCTGCCGACCGTCACCGACATCCTCAAGGAGCTGGAGAAGCCGGGGCGCGACCCGCGGCCCGCCTTCAGGACCGCCACCTTCAAGGAGGGCGTGGAGAAGATCTCCGACCTGGAGTCCGGGATGGTCCTGGAGGGCGTGGTCACCAATGTGGCCGCGTTCGGCGCGTTCGTGGACGTCGGTGTCCACCAGGACGGGCTCGTGCATGTCTCGGCGATGTCCAGGACGTTCGTGAAGGACCCGCGGGACGTGGTCAAGCCGGGTGACATCGTCAAGGTGAAGGTCCTCGACGTGGACATCCCGCGCAAGCGGATCTCGCTGACGCTGCGGCTGGACGACGAGGCCCAGCCCGCCGGCGGCGAGCGCCGGCCGCAGCGGGGCGGGCGTCCGCCGCAGCAGCGGCAGAAGGGCGGCGGCCGGGGCGGGGCGCGGCAGGCTCCGCCGCCGCCTGCCAACAGCGCGATGGTCGACGCTCTGCGCCGGGCCGGGCTGGTGGATCCCAAGAAGTAGTCCCTGGGAGCAGAGGGGCGTGGGGGCTGCGGGTCCGTGTGGCCGGTCGCGCGGTTCCCCGCGCCCCTCGGTGGCGCTGCCGTTGGGCCGGGTGCAGCAGTGACGGCGAGCGCGGCGGGCGGGACGGGGTGACGCTGGACGCCCCGTCGTCGCCGTATCGGAGTGATCGATGCCCCGTCGCCCTGCCCCGGCCGCTGCCGCGTCCCTGGTCGCGCTCTGTCTCAGCCTCCTGTCCCCCGCCCCCGCGACAGCGGCCGGGCATCCGGAACCGTCACCCGCGGACGCCGGGTTGCAGCGGCGGCTGGAGGCGCTGGTGCGCACTCCGGGCGGTCCCCCCGGAGTGATCGCGGTCCTGCGGGACGAGCACCGGGCCAGGGTCGTCCGCGCGGGCGTCGCCGACCTGGAGACCGGCCGCCCGCCGCAGCCGCACGATCACATGCGCATCGCCAGCACCGCCAAGGCGTTCAGCGGCGCGGTCGCGCTGTCCCTCGTGCGGCTGGGTGATCTGCGCCTCGGGCACACCATCGGTACCTGGCTGCCGCAGCTGCCGAAGGCGTGGCACAAGGTGACGCTGCGGCAGCTGCTCAACCACACCAGCGGCCTGCCCGACTACTCGCGGAGCGAGCGGTTCGTGGCGATCCTGCGCGCCGACCCCCGGCACCGCTTCGACTCGCGCCGGCTGCTGGACTTCGCGGGCCGCCGGCTGCTGTTCCCGCCGGGCAGCCGCTACCAGTACTCCAACTCCGACAACATCGCCGTCGCCCTGATGGCGGAGGCGGCCACCGGCGAGCGGTACGAACGGCTGCTGGAGGAGCTGGTGTACCGCCCGCTGGGCCTGCACCGCACCAGCCTGCCGCAGGGGTTCCGGATGCGGGAGCCGTATCTGCACGGCTACGACTTGAGCCCGGCCGATCCCCCGGAGGACGTCAGCGAGCTCATCGGCATGTCCGGCGTGTGGGCCTCCGGCGGGATCGTGTCCACGCCCGCCGACATGACCCGCTTCGTACGCGGCTACGCGAGCGGCAGGCTCTACGGCCCCGACCTCGTGCGGGCGCAGCGCCGCTGGATCGCGGGCGGCGCGTCCGAGCCGGCGGGGCCGGGCCGCAACGACGCCGGGCTGGCGCTGTTCCGGTACACCACCCGGTGCGGGGTCGTCCTCGGGCACACCGGCAACACGGCCGGCTACACCCAGCTGATCGCGGCCACACCCGACGGGCGCCGGTCGCTGACCTTCTCCACCACCAGCCAGATCAACCAGACGCAGGCCCCGGAGCTGCTGCGACGGCTGCGCGCGGTGCAGGAGGACTTCGTGTGCGCGCTGCTCAAGGGCAGGCCGTGACCCCCGGAGAGATCACGTCGATCGGCCGGGCTCCCGGCACCTAGCGTTCGGTCACCTTGCCGTCGGCGACCTCCAGACGGCGGGTGACGTGGACGGCGTCGAGCATGCGGCGGTCGTGGGTGACCAGGAGGAGGGTGCCCTCGTAGGCGTCGAGGGCGGACTCCAGTTGCTCGATGGCGGGGAGGTCGAGGTGGTTCGTCGGCTCGTCGAGGACGAGCAGGTTGACGCCCTTGCCCTGGAGGAGGGCGAGGGCGGCGCGGGTGCGTTCGCCGGGTGAGAGGGTGGCGGCGGGGCGCAGCACGTGGTCCGACTTCAGGCCGAACTTGGCCAGGAGGGTGCGCACCTCGACCGGCTCGGTGTCGGGGACGGCGGCGCGGAAGGCGTCCAGCAGCGTCTCCGGGCCGTGGAACAGCTTGCGGGCCTGGTCGACCTCGCCGACCAGGACGCCCGAGCCGAGCGCCGCGTGGCCGGCGTCGAGCGGGACGCGGCCCAGCAGCGCGCCGAGCAGGGTCGACTTGCCCGCGCCGTTGGCGCCGGTCACCGCGACGCGGTCGGCCCAGTCGATCTGGAGGGTCACCGGGCCGAAGGTGAAGTCGCCGCGGCGGACCTCGGCGTCCCGGAGCGTCGCCACGACCGCGCCGGAGCGCGGGGCGGAGGCGATCTCCATGCGCAGCTCCCACTCCTTGCGGGGCTCCTCGACGACGTCCAGGCGTTCGATCATGCGCTGGGTCTGGCGGGCCTTGGCCGCCTGCTTCTCGCTGGCCTCGCTGCGGAACTTGCGGCCGATCTTGTCGTTGTCGCCGCCCGCCTTGCGCCGGGCGTTCTTGACGCCCTTGTCCATCCAGGCGCGCTGCATCTGGGCGCGGTCCTGGAGGGCGGCCTTCTTGTCGGCGTACTCCTCGTAGTCCTCGCGGGCGTGCCGGCGGGCGACCTCGCGTTCCTCCAGGTATGCCTCGTAGCCGCCGCCGTAGAGGGTGATCTGCTGCTGGGCGAGGTCGAGTTCGAGGACCTTGGTGACGGTGCGGGTGAGGAACTCGCGGTCGTGGCTGATGACGACCGTGCCGGCGCGCAGGCCGGTGACGAAGCGCTCCAGGCGCTCCAGGCCGTCCAGGTCGAGGTCGTTGGTGGGCTCGTCCAGCAGGAAGACGTCGTAGCGGGACAGCAGCAGTGAGGCGAGGCCCGCGCGAGCCGCCTGGCCGCCGGACAGGGCGGTCATCGGCTGGTCCAGGTCCACGGCGAGACCGAGGGAGTCGGCGACCTCCTCGGCGCGTTCGTCGAGGTCCGCGCCGCCGAGGTCCAGCCAGCGCTCCAGGCTCGTCGCGTACGCGTCGTCCGCGCCGGGTGCTCCGTCGACCAGGGCCTGGGTGGCCTCGTCCATGATCCGCTGGGCCTCGGTGACGCCGGTGCGGCGGGCCAGGAACGCCCGGACCGTCTCACCGGGGCGGCGCTCGGGCTCCTGCGGGAGGTGGCCGACGGTCGCCGTGGGCGGGGACAGTCTGATCTCGCCCTGCTCCGGTGCGGCGAGCCCGGCGAGCAGCCGCAGCAGGGTGGACTTTCCGGCGCCGTTCGCCCCGACCAGGCCGATCACATCGCCAGGGGCGACGACCAGGTCGAGGCCGGAGAACAGGGAGCGGTCACCGTGTCCGGCGGCGAGATTCTTGGCGACGAGGGTGGCAGTCATCAGGACGCCGATCCTAGTGCGCGCGGGCACGGGTCCCGGCCCGCGGTTCCGAGGGGCCTCCGGGCCGCCGTCAGCGCCGGCGCGTCTCGCCGGGGGCGGCCGACAGCCGCGTAGGCGGCCGATGTGTGGTGAGGATCCCCGGCCTCGAACCGCCTCGACCGCGGCCGTCGGGGCACGGTTGCCCGCGCGCGACCGCGGAACGCCGCTGCCGAACACCCGCCGGAGCGCCGCTGCCGGAAGGGTGCTGCCGGAACGCCGCTGCCGGCCGGGGATCCTCGGTGCCGCTACGGGACGCGCTGTGCCCCGCCCGGTGCGCCGACGCCCTCCAGCGGGGCCGCCGGGGGTGTGGCGGGGGTGCCGTCGGCCGTGGCGCGGGCGAACGCGGGGGCGCCGCCGACCAGGGGGACGCGGGCCGAGGTGCGGGCGAGGTCCAGGGTGAGGGTCGGGGTCGTGGACGGGGGCTCGATGAGGTCCTCGTCGGTGCCCGCGACGATCAGGGCGAGCCGATGGCCGGCCGGGACGACATGGTCCGTCGCCGCCAGGTCGAGGGTGATCGTGTACGGCCTGCCGGGGGTGAGGGGCGTACCGGCCATGGCGGCGAGGTCGGTCCAGCCGCGGCTGACGATGGTGAAGTCGACATCGGCGGTCCTGGCCGCGGTCTCCTTGAAGCAGGCGCTGTCACCGGAGGTGCTCGCGCCCCAGCAGCTGCGCTCGGTGAGGGTGGTGATGCCCTCGCCGGGGGCCGCGTAGTCCCGGATGGTGTCGGGGCCGAGGTCCACCAGGACCGCGCTGAGGTGGGCGGTGGGGGTGGAGGGGGTCGCGGTGACGGTGACCTTCGAGGCGCCGGACAGGCGCAGGGGGCGGGTGAGGGGGGCGGTGGTGAAGCCCGCCTTGTCGGGGGTGGGTCGGTCGATGTGGGCCGCCCAGTCGGTCTCGCCGTGCGCGGGGTCGTCGGTGAAGGTCTCCGTGCCGGTGGCGGGGCGCAGCCCCAGGGTGCCGACGCCGGGGTGGGCACCGCTCGCGGGCCGCAGGACGGTGGGCTCGGTCGCCGTCGGCGGCCAGACGGACGAGGTGACCCACTGGTCGGGGCGGCGCTCGATGTCGGCCATCGGCTCGTCGTCGATGCCGTTGTCGTAGCCGAGGAGTTCGTGGTCGAACCAGCGGTGCAGGGTGTCCACCCAGGCGGCGCGGCGGAAGTCGAAGGGGTCGACGTGGCCGACCTGGGACAGCCAGATCTTGCGCTCGACGCCGTTTCGCGCGAGGGCGTCCCACCACTGGCCGAAGTGCTTGGCCCGGACGTTGAGGTCCTGCATGCCGTGGATCACGAAGACGCTGGCGTCGACGTTCGCCGCGTCCTTGACGTAGTCCCGCTGGGTCCAGAACGGCGTCCAGGCACCGCTGCGCGGGGCGCCCTGGACGATGGACCGCTGCACGGCGGCGCAGCGGGCGCGGGCCTCGGGGCTCTCGACGTAGTTCGACAGCCAGTCGGGGCCGGAGCCGAACAGCGGGGCGCCCTGGGCGAAGTAGTAGTCGTACCAGGAGGAGATCGCGCCGATGGGCACGATCGTCTCCAGGCCCTCGACGCCCGTGGCGGCGACACCGCTCGCGATCGTGCCGTCGTAGCTCTTGCCGATCATGCCGGTGCGGCCGTTGGTCCAGTCGGCCCTGGCGCGGGTGGTGCCGGTGCGGGTGGTGTACGCCTCGGCGCGGCCGTTGAGCCAGTCGACGACGGCCTTGGCGGACCGGATGTCGGAGCGGCCGCCGACGTCGACGCAGCCGTCGGAGCGGTTGGTGCCGGCGAGGTCGACGGCGACGAAGGCGTAGCCGCGGGGCACGAAGTAGTTGTCGTAGAACAGCGGCATCTGGACGACGTTCCCGTTGGCGTCGTACGTCTTGCGCTGGCTCTCGTTGCCGCGGCCGCAGCAGGAGTAGTACGGGCTGGCGTCCATGATGACGGGGACGCGGCGGCCCTGCCGGGCGGGTTCGCGGGGGCGGACGATGTCGGCGGCGACGCGGTCGGTGCGGCCGTCGCCGTCCCCGTCGAGGCCGGTGTCGACCCAGACGGCCTCGCGGATCGCCTGGTCGTAGGAGTACACCGGCCGGCTGGTGCGCGGGGTGTCGGCCTGGGCCGTCGCCGGGGTGAGGAGGGTGGCCATCAGGGCGGCCGAGGCCGCCGTCGCGTACGGTCTCCAGGTCATGAAGCGCGTGCGTATCGGCATGCGCGGACGGTACATCCGGCAACTGGCGTGCAGAAGGGGGCAGTAGGCGCTCTGTTTCGGCCGAATGGCAGTCGTGTGACGGCAGGGGCCGTGGACATGTCCGGTCGCCCGGCGAGTCAATAGGGTCGGAAATGACCTCGTGCCCCTACGACTTGGAGCTTTCGTGCACCGCAGAATCATCGCGCCGGGCGCACTGGCGGCGGCCACCGTACTGCTGGCGATCCCGGCATCGGCCGCGAGCGTCCCGCCGGGCGCACCGGGCATCGGCGACCCCTACTACCCGGCCTACGGCAACGGCGGATACGACGTCTCCCACTACGACCTGCGGCTGAAGTACCAGCCGGCGACCGACGAGCTGGAGGGCACCGCCACCCTGCTGGCCCGCACCACCGAGGACCTGTCGCGGTTCAACCTGGACTTCCTGCTGGACGTCAGCGAGGTGCGGGTCAACGGCAGCAAGGCCAGGTTCTCGACGTCCGGCGAGCACGAGCTGGAGATCACCCCGCGCACCCCGCTGCCCAAGGGCACGCCCGTCACCGTGGTGGTGCGCTACCGCGGGGTGCCCTCCGAGGAGAAGGCGTACGGCTTCACCAGCTGGCACCGCACCCCGGACGGCGGTGTCGCGGCGAACGAGCCCGAGGCGGCGTGGTGGTGGTTCCCGAGCAACGACCACCCGCTGGACAAGGCCACCTACGACGTGTCGGTGCTCGTGCCGGACGGCACCCAGGCCATCTCCAACGGCCGTCTGCAGTCGTCGAGTTCACGGCTGGGCTGGACCCGCTGGAACTGGCGCTCGAACAAGCCGCAGGCGACGTACCTGGCCACGCTCGCGGTCGGGAGGTTCGACATCACCACCGGCACGACCGACAGCGGCATCCCCGTCCTCAACGCCTACAGCAAGGACCTCGGCGACCACTACGGGGCCGCGCGGGCGTCCGTGGAGCGGACCGGTGAGATCGCGGACTGGCTGGTGGAGTACTTCGGGCCGTACCCGTACAACGCGCTGGGCGGCTATGTGCCGAACACCGGCACCGGGTACGCGCTGGAGACGCAGACGCGGCCGTTCTACAGCCCCCGGCAGTTCGCCAACGGGTCGAACACCTCGGTGGTCGTGCACGAGTTGGCCCACCAGTGGTACGGAGACCTGGTGTCCGTGCGCGGGTGGAAGGACATCTGGATCAACGAGGGCTTCGCGCGGTACGCGCAGTGGCTGTGGTCCGAGCACGAGGGCGAGGGCACGGCGCAGGAGATCGCCGACTATGTGTACGCCTCGCGCGGTGCCGGCGATCCGTTCTGGACGGTGAGGCCGGGCGATCCCGGCCCGGAGAACCAGTTCCATCTCGCCGTCTACGACCGTGGCGCGCTGGCGTTGCAGGCGCTGCGCAACGAGATCGGCGACCGGCACTTCTTCACGCTGCTCAAGGGCTGGCCGCAGCGGTACGCGCACGGCAACGCGACGGTCGCGGACTTCGTCGCCTATGCCGAGGAGGTGTCCGGGCGGCAGCTGGACGCGCTGTTCGAGACATGGCTGTACCAGCCGTCGAAGCCGGCCGTGTCCACCGCGCGGGACGCGGGTGTCGCGCGGTCCGTCAGCGGGGTGCCCGTGCGGCCGAAGTCGTGGAAGAAGATCGCAGCGACGAACGGCGTGCACGACAACGGGCACGGGAACGGGACCGGGCACGGTCACGGGCACTGAGCCGTCGGCCGGCGGCTCGCCGGGGCCGACTCCGCCTCCCTGACCCGGGCGAGGAGTTCGGCCCGGTCGATGGCCGCCGCCCGCGTCGACGGCACCGTGCAGGCGTACGCCCCCGCGATCGCGCCGTACAGCGCGCAGCGGCGCGGGGGCTCGCCGGTGAGGCGGCCGTGGAGGAACGCGGCGGCGAAGGCGTCGCCCGCGCCGTTGGAGTCCACCACCGGCGCGGGCGGCGGCACCGCGGGCACATGGGTCAGCTCGCCGTCCGCCAGGAGGTGGGCGCCGTCCGCGCCGGCCGTGGCGACGACCACCTCGGCGCGGCCGCGCTCGGCGATGCGGCGCATGACCGCCTCCGGGTCGGTGAGGGCGGTGGCGGAGAGGAACACCACGTCCGCGGCGTGCGCGAAGGGCTCGTGGTAGGGGTTCTCGCCGTCCCAGTTGTGCAGGTCGGTGGAGATCGTGGCGCCGGACTCGCGCAGCAGGGGCAGGGTGTGGGCGCAGGGCTGGGTGATGGAGACGTGGACGTGGCGGCTGGCCTCGGCCAGCGGGCGCAGTACGTCCTCGGGGAACCGGTCGTCGGGGTGGCCGCGGCTGGAGTCGTACAGGGACAGCCTGCGGCCGTCGGGGCCGACGAGGTTGACCGCGCGCTTGGTTCCGGCGGGCTGCGGGATCGCGGTGAGCGCGATGCCGTGCTCCTCGTGCAGCGCGCGCACCAGGTCGCCCTCGGGGTCGTCGCCGAGCAGGTCGAGGTGGTGGGTGCGCAGGCCGAGGGCCGTCAGGCCCAGGGCGACGAAGTCCCCGGTCTGTCCGGCGCGGGCCCGGATGCCGTCCTCGATCATGTAGCTGTCGGCGTACGGCAGCGGAAGCTCCGGTACGCGGATGATGGTGTCCACGCCCGCGCCGCCCAGCACGAGCACGTCGATGCTCCGGCTCATCCCCCGCCCCTTCTGAAGGTCCACGCCCGTCGGCAGCCTAGCGTCAGCGCGTCTCGGCCGTGGCCGTGCGTGACGTGGGCGCGATCGGTTCGCCCAGGACGCGGCTCGCCACCTCGTGCGCCAACGCCGAGACATAGGGCCGCAGTTCCCGTTCGGCGGCGGCGCGGTCGGCCTCGATGCGGGCCGTGGACTCGGCGCGCAGGGCGTCGCATTCCCGCAGGGCCTCGGCGCGGGCCTCGGCGACGAGGGCGGCGCCCTCCTGACGGGCCTGCTGGCGGATGCGGGCGGCGTCGTGGCGGGCGTCGGCGAGCAGCCTGAGCGTCGCCTCGCGTACGGCGTCGGCTTCGGCGCGTGTCTCGGCGGCCTGCCGGTCGACTCCGTCCGTCGCCTGTTCACGCGCCTGAAGGACACGGTCGATCCGGCGCAGCAGCCGGACCATGACGGCGTGGCAGACGGTGAACAGCACCAGTGCCGCCGCCAGGTCCGGGATCCGGGGTTCCAGTGGGCCGATGTTCGTGGGACTCACCTCCAGGGGCGATGCCTACCCGTTCGCGCGGTCACTTCCCATGGTCGTAGACCGTGACCGCGATCCCCCGGCGCACCAGCCGCTCCATGATCAGCGGTTCGACACGGGACCAGGTCCCACCGGCCAGACCGCACCCTATGCGCGGCATGTGCACGGACGCGCGGAGTTCGGCGGCGTGTCCGGCGAGCCGGTCGAGAGCGGCGTCGATGGCCTCGTACCGCACGGGCACCCCCTTGCTGCCGGTCCGGATGCCCCGCTGGCCGACCATGTTGGCGACCCAGACATACGGCTCGGCCTGGACGAGCTGGACCGCGCCCAGGCCGAAGTCGTTCGACGCGCGCTCGCGGTGCCAGCGGCGGTAGGCGGCCTCCGGCTGCGGCCAGCGCCGCGACAGCGCGAGCACGAAGCCCTTCCCCCAGCCGCCGATGTCGTTGCAGACATGGGCGACGATCTTCGTGCCCTTGCCCGACGGAACGGTGGCGTCACCTCGGACATACGTGATCTCCGACATGACGCCACCGTAGGCGATGCCACTGACAGTGGCGGTGAGCTGCTACTTCGTGAGGTCGGTCAGCTCGCGTTCCTCGTTCTTCGCGGCGGTGCGGCGGATGGCCCACCAACCGACGACGAGCATGGCGGCGATGACCGGGATCAGCAGCAGGGTCCAGCGGCCGACCTCGGGGTCGTTCCACATCATGCCGAGGCAGACGAGGAGGAAGGCGATGGTGGCGATCTCGGTGACCGGGCTGCCGGGGAGGCGGAAGTGCGGCCGGGCGACCAGGCCCGCCTTGGCGCGGCGGACGAAGATCAGGTGGCAGACCATGATGATCACCCAGGTGCTGATGATGCCCAGGGAGGCGATGTTCAGCACGATCTCGAATGCCTGGTGCGGCATGAGGAAGTTCAGGCCGACGCCGAGGACGCACACCGCGCAGGTGAGCAGGATGCCGCCGTAGGGGACCTGGCTGCGGTTCATACGGGCGGTGAACTTGGGCGCCGAGCCGGCCATGGCCATGGAGCGCAGGATGCGGCCGGTGGAGTACAGGCCCGAGTTGAGGGACGACATGGCGGCGGTCAGGACGACCAGGTTCATCACGTCGCCCGCGCCCTCGACGCCGATCTTCGACAGGACCGTCACGAAGGGGCTCTCGTCGGCCGAGTAGACCGAGCCGGGCAGGAGCAGGGCCAGCAGGACGACCGAGCCGACGTAGAAGAGGCCGACGCGCCACATGATCGAGTTCACCGCGCGCGGGACGACCTTCTCCGGCTCCGCGGTCTCGCCGGCGGCGACACCCACCAGCTCAAGGGCGGCGTACGCGAAGATCACGCCCTGCATGACCAGGACGACCGGCATCAGACCGTGCGGGAAGACACCGCCGTTGTCGGTGACGACATGCAGACCGGGCGTCTGGCCGCCGACCTCGTGCTGGGTGGCGAGCAGGAAGATGCCGACGAACATGAAGGCCACGAGCGTGGCGACCTTGATGATCGCGAACCAGAACTCCATCTCGCCGAAGATCTTCACCGAGATGAGGTTGATGGCGAGGACCACCGCCAGCGCGATCAGGGCGAGCACCCACTGCGGGATGCTGGTGAAGGCGCTCCAGTAGTGCGTGTACAGCGCGATCGCGGTGATGTCGGCGATACCGGTGGTCGACCAGTTCAGGAAGTACATCCAGCCGGCGACGTAGGCGCCCTTCTCGCCGAGGAACTCGCGCGCGTACGACACGAAGGAACCGGACGACGGCCGGTACAGGACCAGCTCGCCCAGCGCCCGCACGACGAAGAAGGCGAAGACGCCGCAGACGAGGTAGGCCAGCGCGAGCGCCGGGCCCGCGTTGTGCAGACGTCCGCCCGCGCCGAGGAAGAGACCGGTACCGATCGCGCCGCCGATCGCGATCATGTTGACGTGGCGGTGCTTGAGACCCTTGCTGTAGCCGGCGTCGCCCGCGTCGGCGGGCGCCTGGGTCGCCTGGGGGTGGGCGGCAACCTGTGCCGTGTCCACGGCGTCCTTGCTCACGGGTGTTTCCACTCTCTGGTGCGTCCGGGCGGGATACGCCCGTACGGCCTTGCATGACATGGCCCAGCCGTCGGTTTGCGACACAGACCAAGGCAGCACCTTCCCACAGCCTTCGCATCACATACGGTGACCCACGTCACAGAGCGTTACTTCTCACATCCGGGAGCAGCCGGTGACAGTCCCAGGTGTCACACCACTGGTGTGACAGCGATACTGCTCGGCATGACGACGGACACCGGGGAGCCGACCCTCACGATCGACGAGCTGGCCGCGCGCGCGGGCGTCACGGTCCGCACCGTGCGGTTCTACGGCACCAAGGGACTGCTGCCGCCCCCGGTGATCGGCCCGCGCCGGGTGGGCCGCTACGGCCCGGACCATCTGGCCCGGCTGTCGCTGATCGAGGAGCTGCAGCGGCAGGGCATGACGCTCGCCGCGATCGAGCGGTATCTGCGCGCGCTGCCGACCGGGCTGAGCGCGCACGACCTGGCGATCCACCGGGCGGTGGTGGCCTCCTGGGCGCCGGAGGCGGTGGAGTCGGTGTCGCGCGAGGAGCTGGGGCGGCTGGCCGGGCGGCCGCTGGACGACGGGGAGGTGGAGCGGCTGGCGGCGATGGGCGTGATCGCCCCCGAGGACGACGGCCGCTTCCGGGTGGACACCGGTCTGCTGCGGCTCGGTGTGGAGCTGCTCGGCATGCCGTTCTCGCAGGAGACGCTGCTCGCCGCCCGCACCGTGCTGATCGAGCACTCGCGGGCGGCGGCGGCCGAGCTGTCGCGACTTCTGCGGGAGGCGGTCTCCGAACGCGCCCCGCGGGAGGTGAGGTCACTGTCCGCCCACATGCATCCGCTGGTGGTGGAAGCGCTGCTGACGACGTTTCAGCGGTCACTGCGGGAGGAGCTGCGCGCGTGGCTCACGCATCACGAGCCGGAGCCACGCGCCTGAGCCGGGGCGTTCAGCAGCGCGGGACGGGCCTGCTGTACGAGGTGGAGCCGGGCGTGGCCACGTAGTGGTCGGTGACATAGCGGCCGTTGATCAGGCGGTTCCACACCGAGGTCGTGCCCACCCGCGTGCCGGGGCGCTGGCAGGTGACCCAGGCGAGGCCGCCGTTGGGCAGGGTGCCGGTGGCGGTGTACCCGCTGCCCGGTCCGCTGCGCTCGGTCAGGCCGCCCGAGGCGGTGGCCTGGTAGGGGTAGGCGCAGCGGGGCAGCGGGGCGCTGTAGCCGGTGTTCGACGGGGTGCTGACGTAGTAGTCGGTGACGTAGTGGCCGTTGCTGAGCTTGTTCCAGACGGTGGTCGTGCCGACCTTGGTGCCGGGTGTCTGGCAGACGACCCTGAGCGTGGTGCCGCGGGCGTAGGTGGCGGCGACCGGGTAGCCCGTACCGGGGCCGGTGCGGGCGTTGAGCGGTGTCGCGCTGGTCACCTGGTAGGGGTGGGCGACCGTGGCGACGGGGGCGTCGAGACGGTTGTTGTCGATGTTGATCCGGACTCCGCCGTAGGTCTCGTCGTGGCTTCCCCGGTACTGCTTGGCGCGCTGGTGGCGGGCCCACTTGGCGTCGGAGATGCCGGCCCAGCCCTTGAGGGAGTCGACTCCGTCGTAGCGGGCGATCCACAGGGCGTCGGGGCGGGCGTAGGTGGTGGAGGTGTAGACGTCGGAGAGCTGCTTGGCGCCGAGGTTGAGGTTCATGTAGACGCCGGAGACCCAGCCGACGCGGTGCAGCTCCTTGGTCCAGGCGGAGACGTAGGTGAGGACGGCGTTGCGGCAGCCGGTGTCGGTCTGGCTGTAGTGCTCGATGTCGTTGTAGAGGGCGCTGCCGGGGAGCATGCCGAGGGCCTTGGCGGCCTTGACAGCCTCGGTGGCGGCGGCGATGCCCTGGGAGCGGGCGGTGGACAGGGTGCGGCTGATCTTGGCGTCGGAGGGGCGGGCGCCGCAGGGCGGCTGCAGGCCCTTGTGGATGGGCAGCAGACGCCACTTCATCCGTGACACCGACGCCACCCAGGACGCGGTCAACTGGGGTTGGGCGCAGGTGCGGTTGACGCCGGAGACATAGACGCCCACGGCTCGGTACGGGGAGGCGTTCCATGCCTGGATCGAGCTGAGCGGCGGAGCCGTGCAGGTGTCGAAGGCGAGGCCGGAGTAGCGGGTGGCGGTCGCACCCGCCGGGTAGGCGACGGGAGTTGCCGGTTCGGCGGACGCGGTGGGGGCGGCCACCAGAACGGCGGCCGGGCCCAGGACACAGGCGGCGAGGACGGCGAGGAGTCTTCGCAGGGCAGGGCGCTGGTATGACATGACGGCCCCCCGGGGCACGCGATGGAGTGTGGCCTCAGAGTTGAGGCAAGTCCGGTTCGCGGCAAGAGGCCGTACAGTCCTGTTTCAGCCTTATTACGCGCTTGATGCACAACGGCCCCGGCAAGGTGCCGGGGCCGCGGGTGGATCAACGGGCCTGTCAGCGCGCGTCGGTGAAGGTCTCGCCCTTCTCCGCCTTCTCGACGAGCAGCGCGGGCGGCTCGAAGCGCTCGCCGTAGCGCTCGGCCAGCTCCCGCGCACGGGCCACGAAGCCCGGCAGGCCGCCCTCGTAGCCGTTGATGTACTGGAGCACACCGCCGGTCCAGCCGGGGAAGCCGATGCCGAAGATCGAGCCGATGTTGGCGTCGGCGACGGAGGTCAGCACGCCCTCCTCCAGCAGCCGGACGGTGTCCAGAGCCTCGGAGAACAGCATGCGTTCCTGCATGTCCTCGAACGGGATCCGCGCGCCCTCGCGCGTGAAGTGCTCGCGCAGGCCCGGCCACAGGCCCACGCGCTTGCCGCTGTCGTCGTAGTCGTAGAAACCGGCGCCGCCGCTGCGGCCGGTGCGGCCGAACTCGTCGACCATGCGGTCGATCACGGCCTCGGCGGGGTGCTCCTGCCAGGTGCCGCCCGCCTCCTCGACCGCCCGCCGCGTCTCGTTCCGGATCTTGCGCGGCAGGGTCAGCGTCAACTCGTCCATCAGGGAGAGGACCTTGGCCGGATATCCCGCCTGCGCGGCGGCCTGCTCCACGGAGGCGGGCTCGATGCCCTCGCCGACCATGGCCACGCCCTCGTTGATGAAGTGGCCGATGACCCGCGAGGTGAAGAAGCCGCGCGAGTCGTTGACGACGATCGGCGTCTTCCTGATCTGCCGGACCAGGTCGAAGGCGCGGGCCAGGGCCTCGTCGCCGGTGCGCTCGCCCTTGATGATCTCGACCAGGGGCATCTTGTCGACGGGCGAGAAGAAGTGCAGCCCGATGAAGTCGGCCTGGCGCTCCACGCCCTCGGCGAGCGCGGTGATGGGCAGGGTGGAGGTGTTGGAGCACAGCAGGGCGTCGGGGGCGACGACGTGCTGGATCTCCTGGAACACCTTGTGCTTGAGGGAGGTGTCCTCGAAGACGGCCTCGATGACCGCGTCGCAGCCCGCGAGGTCGGCGACCTCGGCGGTGGGCGTGATGCGGGCGAGCAGCGCGTCCGCCTTCTCCTGGCTGGTACGGCCGCGGGAGACGGCCTTGGCGCACAGCTTCTCGGAGTAGCCCTTGCCCTTGAGGGCGGCCTCCAGGGACACGTCCTTCAGGACGACGTCGATGCCGGCGCGGGCGCAGGAGTAGGCGATGCCCGCGCCCATCATCCCGGCGCCGAGGACGGCGACCTTGCGGACCTCGCGGGGCGCGACGCCCTGGGGGCGGTTGGCGCCGGAGTTGACGGCCTGGAGGTCGAAGAAGAACGCCTGGATCATGTTCTTCGAGGTCTGCCCGGCGGCCAGCTCCACGAAGTAGCGGGCCTCGATCACCTGGGCGGTCTCGAAGTCGACCTGGGCGCCCTCGACGGCCGCGGCGAGGATGTTGCGCGGGGCGGGGTAGGGGGCGCCGCCCGTCTGCTTGCGCAGGTTGGCCGGGAAGGCGGGCAGGTTGGCGGCGAACTTCGGGTGGGCCGGGGTGCCGCCGGGGATGCGGTAGCCGGGCCTGTCCCAGGGCTGCTGGGACTCGGGGTTGGCCTCGATGAAGGCGCGGGCCTTGGCCAGCAGCTCCTCCTGCGTCTCGGCGACCTCGTGGACCAGGCCGTTCTCCTGGGCGCGGCGGGCGTTGTACTGCTGGCCCTGGAGGAGCACCTTCAGCAGCGCGTCGGCGATGCCCAGCAGCCGTACGGTGCGTACGACACCGCCGCCTCCGGGCAGCAGGCCGAGGGTCACCTCGGGGCAGCCGATCTTGGTGCCGGGGGTGTCCAGGGCGATGCGGTGGTGGCAGGCGAGGGCGAGTTCGTAACCGCCGCCGAGGGCCGCGCCGTTGATCGCGGCGACGACCGGCTTGCCCAGGGTCTCGATGCGGCGCAGGTGGCGCTTGATCTCCAGGCCGCCGTCGAACAGGTCCTGTGCGGTCTCGGGGGTGACCCGGATGAGGTCGCGCAGGTCGCCGCCCGCGAAGAAGGTCTTCTTGGCGGAGGTGAGGATGACGCCGCGGACGGTGTCCTTCTCGGCCTCCAGGCGGTCGGTGACCGCGGCGAGGGAGGCGCGGAAGGCCGCGTTCATGGTGTTCGCGGACTGGTCCGGGTCGTCCAGGACGAGGGTGACGACGCCGCTGCGGTCCTGCTCCCAGCGGATGGTGGTGGGCTGAGTGCTCATGGGGAGGTTGCTCCGTGGTGATCCGTCGGGAAGGGGGTCAGACGCGCTCGACGATCGTGGCGATGCCCATGCCGCCGCCGACGCACAGCGTGGCGAGGCCGTACCGCTTGTCCTGGCGCTCCAGTTCGTCCACGAGCGAGCCGAGGATCATCGCGCCGGTGGCGCCCAGCGGGTGACCGAGGGCGATGGCGCCGCCGTTGACGTTGACCTTGTCCAGGGACAGGCCCATGTCCTTCACGAAGCGCAGCACGACCGCGGCGAACGCCTCGTTGATCTCGACCAGGTCGATGTCGTCGATGGTCAGGCCCGCCTTGGCCAGCGCCTTGCGGGTGGCGGGCGCCGGGCCGGTGAGCATGATGGTGGGCTCGGAGCCGGAGACGGCCGCGGAGACGATCCGCGCGCGCGGGGTGAGGCCGTAGCGCTCGCCGACCTCCTTCGAGCCGATGGCCACGAGGGAGGCGCCGTCCACGATGCCGGAGGAGTTGCCCGCGTGGTGGACGTGGTCGATCTTCTCGACCCAGTGGTACTTCTGCAGCGCGACGGCGTCGAAACCGCCCAGGTCGCCGATGTCCGCGAAGGACGGCTTGAGCTTCGCGAGGGAGTCGGCGGTGGTGCCGGGCCGCATGTGCTCGTCGTGGTCGAGGACGACCAGGCCGCTGCGGTCCTTCACCGGCACGACCGAGCGGTCGAAGCGGCCCTCCTTCCAGGCGGTGGCCGCGCGCTCCTGCGAGAGGGCCGCGTACTCGTCGACGTCCCGGCGGGAGAAGCCCTCGATGGTGGCGATCAGGTCGGCGCCGATGCCCTGGGGCACGAAGTTGACCGCGAGGTTGGTCATCGGGTCGTTGAACCAGGCGCCGCCGTCGGAGGCCATCGGCACCCGCGACATCGACTCCACACCGCCCGCGAGGACCAGGTCCTCCCAGCCCGAACGGACCTTGGCGGCGGCCAGGTTGACGGCCTCCAGGCCCGAGGCACAGAAGCGGTTCTCCTGTACGCCCGCGACCGTGTCCGGCAGCCCGGCCGCGATCGCCGCGATCCGGGCGATGTCGGAGCCCTGGTCGCCGACCGGGCCGACCACGCCGAGCACGATGTCGTCGATCGCGGCCGGGTCCAGGCCGGGGAAGCGGGCGCGGATCTCGTGGATCAGTCCGACGACCAGGTCGATCGGCTTGGTGCCGTGCAGGGCGCCGTTGGCCTTGCCGCGCCCGCGCGGGGTGCGGATCGCGTCGTACACAAACGCTTCGGTGCTCACGGAAGGGGCCTTTCAACGAGGGTTTCGGGAGTGTCGAGGAGTCGCGGTACGTCCCAGTCGCGGGCCACATCATGGGTGTCGGCGCCGGGGAGCGCGGGGCCGCCGCGCACGGCCGTCGGGGTGGCGGAGAAGCGGGGCGCGGGGGCCGGCTGGGTGATGCCGCCGTGGTCGGTGAAGGTGCCGCGGGCGGCCAGATGCGGGTGGTGCGGGGCTTCGCGCAGCGACAGCACCGGGGCCACGCAGGCGTCGGAGCCCTCGAAGACGGCCGTCCACTCGTCCCTCGTGCGGGTGAGGAACCGTGCGGCCACGGCCTCGCGCAGTTCGCCCCAGCGGGTGAGGTCCGTGCGGGCCGGGCCGAGTTCCGGGATGCCCAGCAGCTCCAGGAACTCGTCGTAGAACCGGCCCTCCAGAGCGCCCACGGCCATGTGACCGCCGTCGGCGGTCTCGTAGGTGCCGTAGTACGGGCAGCCGCCGTCCAGCAGGTTGGCACCGCGCCGGTCCTGCCAGCCGCCGGCCGCGAGCATGCCGTGGATCATCGAGGCGAGGTGGGCGGCGCCGTCGACGATGGCCGCGTCGACGACCTGGCCGGTGCCGGTGGCGCGGGCGTGGTGCAGGGCGGCGAGGACACCGACGACGAGATAGAGGGAGCCGCCCGCGTAGTCGCCGACCAGGTTCGCCGGGACGGCCGGGGGCCGGTCGGGGGCGCCGATCATGCCGAGGGTGCCGGTGAGGGCGATGTAGGCGATGTCGTGACCGGCGCGGTGGGCGAGGGGGCCCTCCTGGCCCCAGCCGGTCATGCGGCCGTAGACCAGCGCGGGGTTGCGGGCGTGGCAGTCCTCGGGGCCGACGCCCAGGCGCTCGGCGACGCCGGGGCGGTAGCCCTCGATCAGCACATCGGCCCGTGCGGCGAGGTCGAGGACGCGGGCGGGGCCGTCGGGCGCCTTCAGGTCGACGACCACCGAGCGCTTGTTGCGGTTGGTGATGTCGTACGCCGGGTCGATCCCGAGCCCCTGCCCGCCGGGCCGGTCCACCCGGACGACGTCCGCTCCCAGGTCGGCCAGCAGCATCGCGGCGAACGGGCCGGGTCCGATGCCGGCCAGCTCGACCACTCGCACGTCCGTGAGCGGGCCCTGCCCCGGCTCCCTCGCCGTCGTCATCCGGCCCCCAGCCGCTTGTGACAGTAGTGCTGTAACACCAGTGATGCTAGAAACCTGTTCCCCTCCAGGCAAGAGCAAGCGCTTAGACAATCTACGGCGACACGGGCCGGGCCGGACAGCGCTCCGGGCGCCGGCTTCAGCGGGCGTCGAGCTCGGCCGTCAGCCGCTTGGGCGCGACCGCGCGGTAGCTCTCCTCCACCCAGTCGCACAGCAGGTCGGCACGGGGCGAGCCCGCGCCCGCCAGCGGGACGCTCACCCAGCCCGCCTTGCCCAGGCCGTACCCGGCGGGCTCGGCGCCGGGCGCGCTGAGGGCGTGCGCATGGGCGGTCTCGTCCTTGAGCTTGACGGTGAGGCCCAGCGGATGGCTGCCGTCGGTGACACCCAGGAAGACGAACACCTTCTTGTCGACCTTGACGACGGTCTCCCCCCAGGGGTGATCCTCCGCGGCACCCGGCAGCCCGAGGGCGAACTGGCGCACTTTCTCCCACTTGTTCAGGGCACTTCGGGCCACCGCCACCGCACACCTCCGGCCTCCTCGTCGGGCTCCGCACTCCTCACGCTAGCCTCAGCCACCGACAACGGCGCGGGGCGCGGGATCGAGAGGTGTCATGAGCAGGCTGAACAGGGCGGAACGTCCGTACGACATCGTGCTCTTCGGAGCCACCGGCTTCGTCGGCCGGCTCACCGCCGAGTACCTGGCGGCGCACGCGCCCGAGGAGCTGCGCTGGGCGATCGCGGGCCGTGACGAGACGAAGCTGCACAGGCTGCGGGCCGCGCTGCCCGGCGGCTCCGCGGTCGGCGTGCTGCGCGCCGACGTGGCCCGGCCGGACTCGGTGCGTGCCCTCGCCCGGCAGGCGCGCGTGGTGGCGACCACGGTGGGCCCCTACGTCCGCTACGGCGAGGAGCTCGTCGCCGCCTGCGCCGACGAGGGCACCGACTATCTGGATCTGACCGGTGAGCCGGAGTTCGTCGACCTGATGTACGTCCGGCACGACGCACGCGCGCGCGAGACGGGCGCCCGCCTGGTGCACGCCTGCGGCTTCGACTCCGTGCCGCACGACCTGGGCGCGTACTTCACCGTGCAGCAGTTGCCGAAGGGCGTGCCGCTGACCGTGGACAGCTATGTCAGCGTCGACGCGGCCTTCTCCGGCGGTACGTTCGCCTCGGCGCTGGAGCAGTTCGCCCGCGGGCGCAGCATGCTCGCCGCCGCCCGCGACCGGCGCCGGCACGAGCCGCGTCTGATGGGCCGTCGGGCGACGACCCCCGCCGCCGCGCCCCGGTACGCACCGGAGGTCGGCGCGTGGGCGCTGCCGCTGCCGACCATCGACCCGCAGATCGTGGGCCGCTCCGCCAGGGCGCTGGAGCGCTACGGTCCCGACTTCCGCTACCGCCACTACGCCGCCGTACGGCGTCTTCCGGTCGCCGTGGGCGGGGTCGCGGCCGTCGGCGCGCTGTTCGCGGCGGCCCAGGTGCCGGCCGCCCGGCGCTGGCTGTCCGGGCGGCTCCGGCCGGGTGAGGGGCCGAGCGCGCAGAAGCGGGCCCGGAGCTGGTTCTCGGTGCGTTTCGTCGGCGAGGGCGGCGGACGCCGGGTCTTCACCGAGGTCGCGGGCGGCGACCCCGGGTACGGCGAGACGGCCAAGATGTTCGCCGAGTCGGCGCTCTCGCTGGCCTTCGACGACCTGCCGCCGACGGCCGGTCAGGTGACGACCGCGGTGGCGATGGGCGACGCCCTGATCGAGCGGCTGACCCGCGCGGGGATCACCTTCCGGGTGGCGGCGACCCGCTGAGGCGGGGCGTCACGGATACCGGGAAGCGGCCGGGCCGCGCACCGGCGGCGGCCGGCGGCGGGGCAGCGGCTCGCGACCGGCGGGGCCGGTGGAAAGCCGCGGTCCCGGCCCTCATATCGGCCACCGCACCAGCGTCCAGATCATGCCGGCGATCCAGGCCAGGCCCGCGAGGGTGCCGAGGACCAGGGCGGTGGTGACGGCGCGCTCGACGGGCCGGGCGGCGGTGGCGACGGGCTTGGAGGCACGGTGAGTGGGCATGCGGCCAGCCTCGGGGCCGGGACGGGTGACCGGATATCCGTACGCGTACTCAGCCGCGGGCTCCGGATACCTACGCGGGCGGCACACTCCCCATACCTACGCGGGCGTCACTCCCCCGCCGCCTCCCGCAGCGCCCGTCGGCACAGGGCGTCGGCGCGGCGGGTGGTCTCCGGCAGACGGTAGCGCGGGGTCAGGCGCAGGACGTTGGCGCAGGCGGTGTCCAGGGACACGCGGTGGCCGACGGACACGTACACCGGCTTCACCCCGTCGCGGGTGCGCAGCGCCCGGCCGACCTCCTCCTCGCCCGCGAGCAGCGGGGCCGTCGATCCGCGCGGGGCGTCGAGGTCGGCGTGGGTGAAGGTGAACGGGTTCTTGGCGACGCCGATCGTGGGCAGCCCCGTCAGGACGCCCAGATGGCTGGCCAGACCGAAGCGGCGCGGGTGGGCGAGGCCGTAGCCGTCGCAGACGACCAGTCCGGGCGCGCAGGGCAGGGCGTCGAGGGCCGCGCGGACGGTCGGGATCTCGCGGAAGGCGAGCAGGCCGGGGACGTACGGGAAGGAGATGCGGCCGACGGCCGTCGCCTCGGCGGCGACGTCGAGGCTCGCCGCGTCCAGCACCACGGCCGCCGCGGCGACCAGGTCGCGCTCGTCGTCGTAGGCCACGTCGACCCCGGTGACGTACCCCGTGCCGGGCGGCGGCCCCGGTTCGTCCAGCACCACCCGCTCCCGCAGTTCGTCCTGCACCGCGCGGGCCTGCTCCTCGGTCGCGGGCCAGCCCGCGGGAATGCGTACGGTCGTCATGATGGGAACGAGCGTACGGTCCGCGAGGACAGGCTCGCGATCATGTGTGTCCCCGAACTGTCCTGCACCGCGCCCCCGGAGGCCCTGGACGCCGTGCAACCGGCGCACCTGGCCTGGCCGGAGGAGCAGTGCGCGCAGGGGCGTCTCCCGGCGTCCGGACGCAAGAACCCCCGCGACGGCGGTGATCGTCGCCGTCGCGGGGGACCGGGCCGGGATCGAGCGGATCGTTACTTGCCCAGCGCGCGCTGGAGCTGCGCCTTGTTCATGTCCGAACGGCCGTGGATGTTGCGGCGCTTGGCCTCCTCGTACAGCTGGTCGTAGGTGGGTCCCTGGGAACCCTTGCCGGAGCGCTGGCCGCCGCGCCTGCCCGAGGACATGTCCTGGGTCGAGGTGCGGCTCGCCGTCTTGGACTCGCCGGAGCGTGCGCGTTCCTTGTTCACGGTGCGCGCGGCGATCTCCTTGGCGCGGGACTTGCTCTCCCCCCGGTCCAGCGCGCTCTCCTTGATGTGCTCGTACTGGCGTTCCCGCTTGGGACTGGAACCGCGTGGCATGAGTGCTCACTCCTCTCAACGGCCGTCACCGGGTACCCGCTTTCCCGGTCATCCTCCCGGTGACGGCACGCTCGGGCGCGTTCAGTGCTCCAGGCGGGCGACGCGTCCCTTCTCGCCGGAGGCCCAGCAGGCGCGGTCGGGGGTGCAGTCGACGGTGTCGTAGGAGCCGGTGTCCACCGTGCGCCAGGTGCGGCCGCCGTCGGTGGTGAGGTCGGTGCCGGTGGGGCCGACGGCGAGGGCGGCGCTGCGGCTGTGCGGGAGCCAGGCCACACCGGAGCGGTAGGCGGGCGGCGGGCGGTCGGCCGGCTGCCAGGTGCGGCCGCGGTCGGTGGTGCGCGCGGCGGCCCGCGGGGAGGTCTGGTCGGGGCGGTAGTCGCCGCCGACGGCGAGGCCGTGGGTGCGGTCGCGGAAGGCGAGCGCGAAGACACCGCGGGCCGGGTCGCCGGCCGGGATCGGGCTGTCGGCGGCCGTCCAGGTCAGTCCGCGGTCCGCGGAGTGCAGCACGCGCGCGCGTGCGGCGCCGCCGGTGGCCAGCCACACGTCCTTCGGTCCGGACGCGACCAGACACTGGCCGCTCGCCGCGAACCCGGCCTCGCCCTCCTGCGCGGCGGGCATGCCCGCGTTCGGCAGCACCGTCCAGGAGCGGCCGCCGTCGCCGGTGGACAGGATGCGGAACCTGCCGTCCACCGGGTCGCTCAGGGCGAGGCCGTGGCGGTGGTCGAAGAAGGTGAGGCAGTCGTAGAAGGCCCGCGGGTCGGTGTTGCGGAAGGACTCCGTCCAGGTGGCCCCGCCGTCCTCGGTGCGGTAGACCCGCGATGCCTCGCCCTCCCCGATGGCGAGCACCACGGCCCGCCGGGCGTCGAACGCCTCGATGTCCCGGAACTGCAGCCCCTCGGCCCCCGGCGGCGAGACGTTCCGCCAGCTCGCGCCTCCGTCGGTGGTCCGCAGCACCGTCCCGGCGCTCCCGGACACCCAGGCGATCTGCCGGCTGACGGCGGCCAGCCCCCGGAACCGGACCGCGGTGGTGCCGCTGTCCTTCAGCTCCCAGTGCGGCGCCGTCCGCTCCTCGTCCGCCTGCGCCGGTACGGCGGTCAGCGCGGCCAGCGCCGCCCCGCACGCCATGGCCGCGGCCACCGCCCGGCCGGCCCGCCCCGATCGTCCCGTCCCTCGCGTGCTCCCCATACGCCTCATGGCGCGCGAAGCTAGCCGACGCCCTCGGCGCCGTCCAGAGCGCCTGATTGTTCGATATCGCAGGAGTGAGTCACCGCAGTGATGGAACACGGTGACAGAGGTCACTGGAGAGGGGTGTGCACGTCTCGGCCGATTCCTACGTCTCTTCCGGTGACCGGCCGCCATCCACCCGGAATTCCGTCCCGCCGTCGCAAGGGAGCAAGGCCTTGTCCACCGTGATCGAGCAGCCCGTCGAGGCCCGTCTGGTCGCCGCGGCACCGCGGATGCAGCGCATCCCGGCGACGCTGCACTACGACCGGCGCGACCCGTTCGCCGTCCGTATGACGTTCCCGGCCCAGGCCACGCTGGAGGGCGTGGAGGTGTGCTGGACCTTCGCCCGCGAGCTGCTGGCGGCGGGCCTGGAGGGCGCCGAGGGGTTCGGTGACGTGCGGGTGCGGCCCTACGGCTACGACCGCACCGAGCTGGAGTTCCACGCCCCGGAGGGCACCGCGGTGGTGCATCTGCACTCCGCCGAGGTGCGCCGGTTCCTGGACGCGACCGGCGAGCTGGTCCCGGCGGGCCGGGAGCACCTCATGGTCGACCTGGACCGCGACCTCGCGGAGCTGATGCGGGACGCCTGCTGAGGCCGGTCAGCGGCCCTCGGCGAACAGGGCGTTGAGCTCGCCGTAGTCCGCGCCGCCGGCCAGCGTCCCGTACGTGCCGTCCGCGAGCAGCTCCCGCGCGGCCCGGCGGGTCAGCGCGTGCACGGCCAGGGCGATGCCCGCCCCCGCGCTGACCCGGGCGACGCCGAGCGCGGCGAGGTCGGCCACGGAGGGGGCGCCGGGGCCCACCATGACGTTCAGCGGCGCGTCGATCCCGTCCACGAGCAGCTTCACCGTCCCCGGCTCGACGGCACCGGGGACGAAGATCCCGTCGGCGCCCGCGGCGAGGAAGGCGGCGGCCCGCTCCAGGGTCGCGTCCACTCCCCCGGCGCCCCGCAGGAACGTGTCGATCCGGGCGTTGACGAACAGCGGCACTCCTTCGGCGTCGGCGGCCTCCCGCGCGGCCGCGATCCGCTCGGCCTGCTCCTGCACCGGCCGCAGCGCGCCCGCGCCCGCCTCGTACCGCCCGTCCTCAAGGTTGACGCCGACCGCGCCCGCGGCGAGCACCGCGCGGACGGTGTCCCCGACCCCGGCGGCGTCGGCCGCGTAGCCGCTCTCGATGTCCGCGGTCACCGGCACCCGGACGGCCGCCGCGATCCCGGCGACGGCAGCGAGCGCGCGGTCCCGCTCCAGCCGGTCACCGTCCGCCGCGCCCAGCGCCCAGGCCAGCCCCGCGCTGGTGGTGGCCACGGCGGCGGCCCCGGCGTCCTCGGCGATACGGGCGCTGGGCAGGTCCCAGGCATTGGGCAGGACCAGGGGACGGCCGGGGACGTGCAGGGCGCGGAAGGCGAGGGCGAGGGCGAGGGCGTGGAGCGGGTGCTGGTTCGTCATGCGCCGTACTCAACCAGCCCTGGGTACAGGGGGTCTGGCAGGAATCCGACATGGTCGTGGAGCGGCCCGCAGGGAAATCCGTTGACAGCCGCGGAAGCCCCCTCTTACGGTGTATGAGGTCCTGTTGCCGTCGATAGGAGAAGGACGTTGCTCCTCTGAGGTCCTGAGACACCTGCGTCACACCCGCCATGGGGTGTGCGCCGCGTGCGACCTCGGAAGGCGAGCCGTCCCCCGACGAACAGGGCTTTTCTCATGCCCAGGGCTGTCCTCGCGTCCCCTGGTCGCGGTGTCTCACACGCGTTCGCCCTTGATCACCTGAAGCAACCGCGGAGGCGCCCTGATGCATACGTCCCTCACCTGTAGCTCCCTCTCCTTCTCCTGGGCCGACGGCACGCCCGTGCTGGACGGGCTCGACATCTCCTTCGGCCCCGGACGCACCGGGCTGGTCGGTGTCAACGGAGCGGGAAAGTCCACCTTGTTGAAGCTGATCGCCGGTGAGCTCACCCCGACCGAGGGCACCGTGCGGGTCGCGGGCGAGGTCGGCTATCTGCCGCAGAACGTCACCCTCGACACCGCGTCGAAGGTCGACGAGGCCCTGGGCATCGCCGCGCGGCGGGCCGCGCTGCACGCCATCGAGGCGGGCGACGTGGCCGCGGAGCACTTCGAGACGATCGGCGACGACTGGGACGTCGAGGAGCGCGCGCTGGCCCTGCTCGGCGAACTCGGCCTCGGCCACATCGGCCTGGACCGCACGACCGGCGAGCTGTCGGGCGGCGAGTCGGTGCTGCTGCGGCTGGCGGCGCTGCTGCTGCGCCGCCCCGACGTCCTGCTGCTGGACGAGCCGACCAACAACCTCGACCTGTACGCGCGGCGCCGGCTGTACGAGGCCGTGCGGTCCTGGCCCGGTGTCATGGTCGTGGTCAGCCACGACCGCGACCTGCTCGAACTGGTCGACCAGATCGCCGATCTGCGCGGCGGCGAGGTCACCTGGTACGGCGGCAACTACTCCGCCTACGAGGCGGCCCTGGCCACCGAACAGGAGGCGGCCGAGCGGATGGTGCGGGTCGCCGAGGCCGACCTGAAGCGGCAGAAGCGTGAACTCGTCGAGGCCCACACCAAGTTGGCCAGACGCACGCGCTACGCGAACAAGATGTACGAGAACAAGCGCGAGCCCCGTGCGGTGATGAAGCTGAGAAAACGCTCGGCCCAGGTCTCCGCCGGCAAGCACCGCATCATGCACGAGGAGAAGCTCACCGCGGCCAGGGAACGGCTCGACGAGGCGGTGGAGGCGGTACGGGACGACGACGAGATCCGTGTCGACCTGCCGTACACCGCCGTACCGCCCGGCCGGACCGTGCTCACCCTCCAGGACCTGGAACTCGCCCACGGTGCCCGGGTCAGGGGCGGGCTGGAGCTGCGCGGCCCGGAGCGGGTGGCGCTGATCGGGCGCAACGGCGCGGGCAAGACGACGCTGCTGCGCACGATCGCCGGGGAGCTGGCGCCGGTCTCGGGCCTGGTGGCGGCGCATGTGCCCCACCGCTTCCTGCCGCAGCGCCTGGACGTGCTCGACGACGGGCTGACGGTCGCCGAGAACGTGGCCCGGTTCGCGCCGGGCGCCACCGACAACCGGGTGCGGGCACGCCTGGCCCGCTTCCTGTTCCGGGGCGCCCGCGCCGACCAGCGGGCCGGCACCCTGTCCGGCGGCGAGCGCTTCCGGGCGGCGCTGGCCGCGCTGATGCTGGCCGAGCCGGCCCCGCAACTGCTGATGCTGGACGAACCGACGAACAACCTGGACCTGGCGAGCGTACGGCAGCTGACCACGGCTCTGGAGTCCTACGAGGGCGCGCTGCTCGTGGCCGGCCACGACCTGCCGTTCCTGGAGTCCGTCGGCATCACCCGCTGGCTCGTGGTGGAGGAGGGAGAACTGAAGGAAATCACGCCAGAAGATGTCAGGTATTCCGCCTAGCTTCGGCGGCATGCCCGATTTCATCACCCTCACCGGAGCCAGGGAGAACAACCTCAAGGACGTGACGCTCCGCATCCCGAAGGGCCGGCTGACCGTGTTCACCGGCGTTTCGGGATCGGGGAAGTCCTCGGTCGTCTTCGACACGATCGCGGTGGAGTCGCAGCGCCAGCTGAACGAGACGTTCACCTGGTTCGTGCGCAACCGGCTGCCCAGGTACGAGCGGCCGCACGCGGACGAGCTGGCGGACCTCTCCCCCGCGATCGTCGTCGACCAGCGGCCGCTCGGCGGCCACTCCCGCTCCACGGTCGGCACGATGACCGACATCTACGCGGTGATCCGCGTGCTGTTCTCCCGGCACGGCACCCCGAGCGCCGGTCCGGCGACCGCCTACTCGTTCAACGACCCCGCCGGGATGTGCCCCGAGTGCGACGGGCTGGGGCGGACGGTAGGACCGGACTGGGACCGCATCCTGGACCCGGAGCTGTCGCTGGCCGGCGGCGCGGTCCGCTTCCCGCCGTTCGCCGCGGGCACCTGGCAGGGTCAGGCGTACACCAACAGCGCGGAGCTCGATCCGCACAAGCCCGTCGGCCGGTTCACCGCCGCCGAACGGGAGTTCCTGATGCGCGGCCGCCCCGGCAGCAAGGTCACCGTCAGCGGCGCGGGGGGCACCTGGACCACCGAGTACGAGGGCCTGGCCGACCGCTTCGAACGGCTGTATCTCAAGCGGGACCTGTCCGCGATGAGCCAGAAGACCCGCGACCTGGTCAAGGAGTTCCTCACGGAGGGCACCTGCCCGGCCTGCGAGGGTGCCCGCCTCAACGCGGCGGCCCTGGCGACCCGGATCAACGGCCTGACCATCGCCGACTGCACCCGGATGCAGGTCACCGAACTGATCGCCGTCCTGCGGGAGATCGACGACCCGGTGGCCGGCCCCATCGCGCGGGCCGCCGTCACCGCCCTCGAACGCGTCGACGCCATCGGCCTCGGCTACCTCAGTCTCGACCGCGAGACGTCCACCCTCTCCGGCGGCGAGGGGCAACGGCTCAAGACCGTGCGGCACCTGGGCTCCAGCCTCACCGGGATGACGTACATCTTCGACGAGCCCAGCGTGGGGCTGCACCCGCGGGACGTCGGACGCCTCGGCGATCTGCTGCTGCGGCTGCGCGACAAGGGCAACACCGTGCTCGTCGTCGAGCACGACCCGGACGTCATCCGCCTCGCCGACCATGTCGTCGACATGGGGCCGGGGGCCGGCACGGGCGGCGGGCGGGTGGTGTTCGAGGGAACGCCGCACGAGCTGGCCGCGTCGGGCACGGTGACCGGACGGTGTCTGCAGCGGCCCGTGGTGCTCAAGGAGGACGTACGGACCGCGCACGGCGGGCTGTGGGTCAAGGGTGCCGACCGGCACAACCTGCGGGACGTGACGGTCGAGTTCCCGGCCGGGGTGCTCACCGTGGTGACCGGGGTCGCCGGGTCCGGGAAGAGCACGCTGGTCGAGGAGTTCACCGCCGCGCACCCGGACGCGGTGGTCGTGGACCAGTCGTCCGTCGGGATCTCGGCACGGTCGACCCCGGCGACCTACCTCGGCGTCATGGACGCGATCCGGCGGATCTTCGCGCGCGGGACGGGCGCCGAACCGGGGTTCTTCAGCTTCAACTCCTCCGGCGCCTGCGGCACCTGCGAGGGCCGCGGGATCATCCACACCGACCTGGCCTTCATGGACCCGGTGACCACCACCTGCCGCGACTGCGAGGGGCGGCGGTTCAAGGACGAGGTGCTGCGGCTGACCCTCGACGGCGTCTCCGTCGCGGACGTCCTGGAGATGACGGCCGATGACGCGCTGGAGTACTTCCAGGACACCGGCGTACGACGGCGGCTGCGCGCCCTGCGGGACGTGGGCCTGACGTACCTCACGCTGGGGCAGCCGCTGTCCACGCTGTCCGGCGGGGAGCGCCAGCGCATCAAGCTGGCGACCCGGCTGCACCGAACGGGCGCGGTGTACGTGCTCGACGAGCCGACGACCGGGCTGCACATGTCGGACGTCGACGGGCTGCTGGGGCTGCTGGACCGGCTGGTGGACGGCGGCAACACGGTGGTGGTCGTCGAGCACAACCTGGACGTGGTGGCGCGCGCCGACTGGATCGTCGACCTGGGGCCGGACGGCGGCCGGGACGGCGGCCGGGTGGTCTTCGAGGGCACGCCGAGGGAGCTGCTGGCGGCGCCGGACTCGGTTACCGGCGAGTACCTCAGGAGGGCCACGGGCTGAGAGCGGGGTTTTGTCCCGGCCGGACCGCACTGCATGATGGCCGGGCGGCGCAGCGACATCGCGCCGGTGAAGCCCCACCGATACGGAGACACCCTCGTGCCCAGCAAGAAGGCCCTCATCCGCCGTCCCGGCCCCCGTCTCGCCGAGGGCCTCGTCACGCACATCGAGCGCGGCGAGGTCGACGTCGACCTGGCGGTCACGCAGTGGGAGGCGTACGCCGAGGCGCTGCGCGAGCACGGCTGGGAGACCATCGAGGTGGACCCGGCCGACGACTGCCCGGACGCGGTGTTCGTCGAGGACACCGTCGTGATGTACAAGAACGTGGCGCTGATCTCCCGCCCGGGTGCCGAGTCCCGGCGCCCGGAGACCGCCGCGGTCGAGGAGGCCGTGGCGAGCCTCGGCTGCTCGGTGAACTGGATCTGGGAGCCGGGCACGCTGGACGGCGGTGACGTGCTGAAGATCGAGGACACGATCTACGTGGGCCGGGGCGGGCGCACCAACGCGGCCGGGGTGCAGCAGCTGCGGGCGGCCTTCGAGCCGCTGGGCGCGCGGGTGGTCGCCGTGCCGGTGACCAAGGTGCTGCATCTGAAGACCGCGGTCACGGCGCTGCCGGACGGGACGGTCGTCGGACACATCCCGATGATGGACACGCCGTCGCTGTTCGGGCGCTTCCTGCACGTCCCGGAGGAGTCGGGGGCGCATGTGGTGCTGCTCGGCGGCAACAAGCTGCTGATGGCGGCCAGCGCCCCGAAGACGGCCGAGCTGTACACCTCCCTCGGCTACGAGCCGGTCGTGGTGGACATCTCCGAGTTCGAGAAGCTCGAAGGCTGTGTGACGTGCCTCTCGGTGCGGATGCGGGAGCTGTACGCCTGACGAGGTGATCCCGATCACCCGGACAGCCCCGGGACCTGCGGGTCCCGGGGCTCTTCCGTATGCCCGCACGCCCCCGGCGGTCACAGCCGGCCCGCCGGGTCTTTACCTCGCTCTTAACCTACGGCTTCGTAACCTACGGATTCGTAGCCTACGATCCCGTAAGTTCCCGGCGCTCCCCCCGCCGGTGCGTTCCGCTTTGCGTGTGTATCCCCTGGAGTACCTGTGACGATCACTTCTCCCCACCTGGGCAGCCCTTCCGTTTGGACCGACGCCCGCCTGCTGTACGCACTGGAGGAAGTGGTCGAGAAGGAACTGAACCGGCATCTGAAGGTCGCCAAGGACTGGATGCCGCACGAGTACGTGCCGTGGAGCGACGGCCGCAACTTCCCCGGCTTCTTCGAGGACGGCGAGCCCTGGGACAAGGAGCAGTCCAAGGTCACCGAGATCGGCCGGATCGCCCTGGTGGTGAACCTGCTGACCGAGGACAACCTGCCGAGCTACCACCACGAGATCGCCACGCTCTTCGGCCGGGACGGCGCCTGGGGCACCTGGGTGCACCGCTGGACCGCGGAGGAGGGCCGCCACGGCATCGTCATGCGGGACTACCTGCTGGCCTCGCGCGCGGTGGACCCGGACCAGCTGGAGCGGTTCCGCATGGCGCACATGAGCGAGGGCTTCGAGTCGGACAACAGCCACTCGATGCTGCACTCGGTCGCCTACGTCGCCTTCCAGGAGCTGGCGACGCGCATCTCGCACCGCAACACCGGGTTCCAGTCCGGCGACCCGGTGTGCGACCGCATGCTGGCGCGCATCGCGACCGACGAGAACCTGCACATGGTCTTCTACCGCAACCTGCTCAAGGCGGCCTTCGAGCTCGCCCCCGATCTGACCATGCAGGCCGTGCGGGACGTCGTGGTGAACTTCCGGATGCCCGGCCACGGCATGCCCGGCTTCGAGCGGTTCGCCGCGCAGATGGCCATCGGCGAGGTGTACAACCTGCGCATCCACCACGACGACGTGCTCCAGCCGGTGCTGCGCTTCCTGAAGGTCATGGAGATCGACGGCCTGGGCCCCGAGGGCCGTCAGGCGCAGGAGGAGCTGGGCATGTTCATGGCCGGCCTGGACGCGGAGGCCGCCAAGTTCGACGAGAAGCTGGCGGCGCGCAAGGCGCGGATGGCGGCGCGGGGCCGGCTCTGACCGTCCCCCGGCGGCGCGCTCAGCTCGACGTACGGCGCAGCTGGAGGCGTTCCTTCTCGGAGAGGCCGCCCCACACGCCGAAGCGCTCGTCGTTCCGCAGCGCGTACTCCAGACAGGCCGGGCGCATCTCGCACATCGCGCAGATGCGCTTGGCCTCGCGGACCGAGCTGCCCGGCTCGGGGAAGAAGAAGTCCGCCCCGGTCTGCGCGCACAGGGCCTGAGCCTGCCAGGCGGGGGCGGCCGGGGTGAGTGTGTCGTAGTGCATGGCCGTCATCGTGCCGGGCGGCGGAAAACGTTCGATCAACGCGGGATCAACGCGCCCGCGGCACGGGCCGGCGGCCCGACGATGATGCCGTCCGCACGGGGTGAGGCGCACGGCGGCGCGCGGTGGACGCGGGTGATCGCCGGTGGGCGGTTGTCGGTGGGCGGTGCCAGACTCGGCAGTGCGGACAGCGGGCTTCTGCCGAGGAGGGCGACGATGCTCACCACCCGTTTCGTCGACGGCGCTCCGAACTGGATCGACGTCGGCACCCCGGACCTCGACGGCGCCGCCTCGTTCTACGGCGGCCTGTTCGGCTGGCGGTTCGTGCCGGGCGGCCCGGAGGTCGGCGGGTACGGCCTGTTCCAGCTGGACGGCCGGACCGTGGCCGGGGGGATGCAGATCCCGCCCGAGCAGGGCCCGCCGTCCTGGACGGTGTACTTCCGCAGCGCGGACGCCGACGCCACGGCCGAGGCCGCGCGGCAGGCGCACGGTTCCGTCGTCTTGGAGCCGATGGACGTGACGGACCGGGGCCGTATGGCGATCCTCGGCGACCGGGCGGGCGTGCCGTTCGGCATCTGGCAGCCCCGGTCGACCCACGGAGTGGACATGATGCAGGCGCCCGGCTCGCTGCGCTGGCTGGAGCTGTACACGCCGGACATCGCGGCGGCCGCCGGTTTCTACCACAGGGTGCTCGGCTGGGAGACGTCCTCCGTCACCTTCCCCGGCGGCTTCTACACCTGCGTCAACCCGGCCGGTGAGGGCGAGGACGCCATGTTCGGCGGCCTGGTCCCGCAGGACGAGGAGCCCGAAGAGTCCCGCGGCGATCCGTACTGGCTGGTCCACATCGAGGTCACCGACACCGACGCCGTCGTCGCCCGCGCACGGGAGCTGGGCGGCGCGGTCCGTATGCCCCCCACCGACATCCCGGACGTCGGCCGCGTCGCCAAGCTCACCGACCCCTACGGCGCCCGCTTCGCGGTGATCACCAGCGCGCCGCGCGGCTAGGCGCTGGCGCGGCGTATCAGCGTGGTCGGCAGGACGAGGCCGGCCGGTGTCTCCGCGTCCGTGTCCGGCCCCGGGGGCCTCGCCGTGTCCCCGGCGAGGCGGGTGAGCAGCAGGCGTGCCATCAGGCGGCCCATCTCCTCGATCTCCTGGCGGACCGTGGTCAGCGGAGGGTCGGTCTGCTCGGCGAACGGCACCATGTCGTCGAAGCCGACCACGGCGACGTCCTCCGGCACGCGCCGCCCGCGCTCGCGCAGCACCCGCAGGGCACCGGCCGCGGACAGGTCGTTGGCGGCGAACACCGCGTCCAGGTCGGGACACCGCTCCAGCAGCTCCCGCATCGCCCGCTCCCCGCCGGCCGGTGTGAAGTCGCCCTCCGCGACCAGCCCGGTCTCCCCCACCGTGTCGCGGTAGCCGTCGAGGCGGTCCGCCGCCGAGGTCTGGTCCAGCGGCCCGGTGATGTGCGCGATCCGGCCGCGCCCGAGTTCCACGAGATGGCGTACGGCGTCCCGCGCGCCGCCCCGGTTGTCGCAGTCGACGTACACCGTCGGCGCGTCCTCGTCCTCGGCCCCCGCCCAGCCGGGGCGTCCGCCGAACACGGCCGGGACCCCGGCACCGCGGATCAGGCCGGGCAGCGGGTCGTCGAGGTGCAGCGAGAACACCAGCGCGCCGTCGACATGGCCGCCGGCGAGATAGCGGCCCACCCGGGCGTGGTCCTCGCGGCCCTCGGTGAGCAGCAGGACGAGCTGGTTGTCGTGGGCGGTCAGCTCCTTGCTGATGCCGCGCAGCTGGAGCGCGAAGAAGGGGTCGGCGAAGACCCTGGTCTCGGGTTCGGCGATGACGACGGCGACGGCGTCGTGGCGCCGGGTCACCAGGCTGCGCGCGGCCTGGTTGGGGACGTAGCCCAGTTCCTCCACCGCCCGCATGACCTTGCGGACGAGGGGTTCGCGCACGCCGTCGCCGCCCCTGACCACGCGGGAGGCGGTGGCCCGTGACACCCCCGCCCGCGCGGCCACGGCCTCCAGCGTGGGACGCGGCGCGCTCTCGGTCACGGCTCAACTCCTCGTCTGCGGCTCGCGATCAGGATAGCCAGCCGCCGTGCGCGGGACGCCGCCGCGCTCAGGAGTCCTTCTGCGCCCGGCCCGGCTGCGCCTTCTTCGCCCGGCTGGGCTGCACCCGCTTCGGCTCGCCCGGCATCTTCGGGTACTCCGGCGGATAGGGCAGATCGCCCAGCCCGTGGTCGTGCTCGTCCTTCGCCGCCAGCTCCAGCAGGGCGTCCAGGGAGTAGGCGTGGTCGTCCATGTCGGCGTGCACGTCGCCGACCTCGGCGAAGCGCGCGGGCATGGTCCGGATGTCGAAGTCGGCCGGGTGCGCCTGTCCCACCTCCTCCCAGCGCAGGGGCGCGGAGACGGGGGCGTGCGGGCGGGGGCGCACCGAGTAGGCGGAGGCGATGGTGCGGTCGCGGGCGGTCTGGTTGTAGTCGAGGAAGATGCGCTCGCCGCGCTCCTCCTTCCACCACTTGATGGTGACCCGCTCCGGCATCCGGCGTTCCATCTCGCGGCCGACGGCGATGGCGGCGCGGCGGACCTGGGTGAAGGTCCAGCGCGGTTCGATGGGCACGAAGACATGCAGCCCGCGGCCGCCGGAGGTCTTGGGCCAGCCTCGCAGTCCGCCGAACTCGTCCAGCACGGCGCGCAGTTCGTGGGCGGCGCGCACGGCGTCGTCGTAGTCGGTGCCGGGCTGCGGGTCGAGGTCGATGCGCAGTTCGTCGGGCCGGTCGACGTCCCGGCGGCGCACCGGCCAGGGGTGGAAGGTGAGGGTGCCGTACTGGGCGGCCCACAGCACGGCGGCCTCCTCGGTGGGGCACATCTCGTCGGCGCTGCGCCCGCTGGGGAAGGTGATGTGGGCGGTGGGGATCCAGTCGGGCATGTTCTTCGGCGCCCGCTTCTGGAAGAACCACTCGCCGGTCACCCCGTCGGGGTAGCGCTCCAGGGTGGTGGGGCGGTCGCGCAGGGCGCGCAGGATGCCGGGGGCGACCGCCTGGTAGTAGCGGGCGAGGTCCAGCTTGGTGTAGCCGCGCTCCGGGAAGAAGATCTTGTCGGGGTTGGACAGCCGTACGGTCCGGCCGCCCGCCTCCAGTTCCACCGCGTCACCCATGCGGCCACCGTAGGCGTACGCCCCATCCCTCGCATATCGGACCCGCGCGGGCGCAGGATGGAGAGGGGCGAACGGCTCGTACGAGAAGAGGTGCGAGGTCATGACCCTGTTCATGGACGTCCACCACGGTATGCGGGGCATCACGGCCGACCAACTGCGTCAGGGGCACGACGCCGCGATCGCGATCCAGGAGGAGGAAGGGGTGCACTTCCGGCACACCTGGGCCGACCCGGACTCGGGCACGGTCTTCTGCCTCACCGAGGCCGCCTCGGCCGACGCGGTGAACCGCCTGCACGAACGCGTGGGAGGCAGGCCCGACGAGATCCACCCGGTCCCGCTGACCGTCTAGGGGGCCTGGCGTCACCTGCCCGCCCGTCCATGGGGGCGCGGTGCGCCCGCGCTCCCGCAGGCGGGCGGGCTCGAGCGCTCGTAAGGTCGGATCATGGATCTGCCCGTGATGCCGCCCGTGAAGCCGATGCTCGCCAAGTCGGTGGCGAGGATCCCGCCGGGCATGCAGTACGAGGCGAAGTGGGACGGCTTCCGGGCGATCGTGTTCCGCGACGGCACCGAGGTCGAGCTGGGCAGCCGTACCGGCAAGCCGCTGACCAGGTACTTCCCGGAGCTGGTGGCGGCGCTGAGGGAGCGGGTGCCCGCGCGGTGCGTACTGGACGGGGAGATCGTGATCGCGCGCGAGGGGCGGCTGGACTTCGACGCGCTGACCGAGCGCATCCACCCGGCCGACTCCCGCGTGCGCACGCTGGCCGAGCGCACACCGGCCTCGTTCGTGGCCTTCGACCTGCTGGCGCTGGACGACCAGTCCCTGCTGGACGTCCCGCTCACCGACCGCCGGGCGCTGCTCGACCGGGCCCTTGAGGACGTGACGCCGCCGGTGCACCTGGCGCCCGCGACGACCGACATCGAGGTCGCGCGGAGCTGGTTCGAGCAGTACGAGGGAGCCGGCCTGGACGGGGTGATCGCCAAGCCGCTCGCCGTGCGCTACCTCCAGGACGAGCGGGCCATGTTCAAGATCAAGCACGAGCGGACCGCGGATGTCGTGGTGGCCGGCTACCGCCTCCACAAGAGCGGCCCCGTGGTCGGCTCCCTGCTGCTGGGGCTCTACGACGACAAGGGCGCCCTCCAGCATGTGGGAGTCTCGGCGGCCTTCCCGATGAAGAGGCGCGCCGAGCTGGTCCAGGAGCTGGAGCCGCTGCGGATGGACGATGTCGCCGGGCATCCGTGGGCCGCCTGGGCGGACGAGGCCGCCCATGAGTCGGCCCGGCTGCCGGGGGCGCCGAGCCGCTGGTCGGGCAAGAAGGACCTGTCCTGGGTGCCGCTGCGCCCGGAGCGGGTGGCGGAGGTCGCCTACGACCACATGGAGAACGGGGCGCGCTTTCGGCACACCGCCCGCTTCCGCCGCTGGCGCCCGGACCGCACACCGGAGAGCTGCACCTACGCCCAGCTGGAGGAGCCGGTGCGCTACGACCTCGCGGAGATCCTGGGCGAGCGCTGAAGGCTTGCGCCCCGATCAGCGCCTCACGCAGCGCCTCACGGCTTCATGAGGACCTTCACCGCGCCGTCCCGCTTGCGCTGGAACATCTCGTACGCCTGCGGCGCCTCGGCCAGCGGCACCCGGTGGGTGGCGAAGTCGTCCACGCCGAGCGGGTCCTCGTCGGTGAGGTAGGGCAGGATCTCGTCGCTCCAGCGGCGGACGTTGGCCTGGCCCATGCGGATCTGGAGCTGCTTGTCGAAGAGGGTGAGCATGGGCAGCGGGTCGGCCATGCCGCCGTAGACACCGACCAGGGACAGCGTGCCGCCCCGGCGCACCAGGTCGATCGCGGTGTACAGGGCGGCGAGCCGGTCCACGCTGAAGCGTTCGGCGAGGGGCCCGCCGATCTTGCGGGGCAGCAGGCTCGCGGCGTGCTGGGCGAGCCGCGCGGCGGCGCTGCCGTGCGCCTCGGTGCCGACCGCGTCGATCACTGCGTCGGGGCCGCGGCCGTCGGTCTCGTCCCGGATCGCCTGGACCAGGCCCTTCTCGTCGTCGAAGTCCCTCAGGTCGTACGTCTCCACGCCCCGTGCCCGGGCCCGCTCCAGCCGCTCGGGCACCAGGTCCACGCCGAACACCCGGCCCGCGCCCTTGACCTGCGCGACCCGGCAGGCCATGTCACCGATGGGCCCGAGGCCGAGGACGGCGACACTGCCGCCGTCGGGGACGTCCGCGTAGGCGACGGCCTGCCAGGCGGTGGGCAGCACGTCGGAGAGGTAGAGGAACCGGTCGTCGGGCGGGCCCTCGGGCACCTTGATCGGCCCGAACTGGGCCTGCGGCACCCGCAGGTACTCGGCCTGGCCGCCGGGGACGGCGCCGTAGAGGCGGGTGTAGCCGAACAGGGCGGCACCCATGTGCTCGCCGGTGACCTGGGTGGTCTCGCACTGGGTGGGCAGTGCGTTCAGGCACATCCAGCAGTTGCCGCAGGCGATCTGGAAGGGGACGACGACCCGGTCCCCCGCCTTGAGGTCGGGCACTGCGGCGCCGACCTCCTCCACGATGCCCATCGGCTCGTGTCCGAGGATGTCGCCCGGTGTCATGAACGCGGTCAGTACCTCGTAGAGATGCAGGTCGGAGCCGCACAGACCGGTGGAGGTGATCCGGACGACGGCGTCCGTGGGCTCCTCGATCCGCGGGTCGGGCACCTCCTCGACCCGTACGTCGCGCTTGCCCTGCCAGGTCACGGCCTTCATCGCCAGGTCCTCTCTGCTCGCCTGCGCCGACCGCCGCCCGGGTACCCGGGGCGCCCGCGACGAACCGGGCGTGCGCCGTTCGGCCCATTCCGGACGGCCAAAGGGGGAACGATCCGCCCGCCGTCCTGTGTGAACGGGTATGGCCTGCAATGACCTGATAAGCGCACAATCGATGACACAGGACAGGGCGGGTGGCCACGGTGGGCATGAGACGCGGAGCGCGCACACGGCGCGGCGGTACGACGGCGGCGCTGCTGGCCGCCGTGATGACGGCCTCCCTGGCCGCCGGCTGCTCCTCCGGGGGCGGCACCGCCCCGGACGACGGGCGCGGCCCGGTCCAGCAGCCGGACAGCGGAACGGTCCGCGAGCCGGACACCGGCACGGTGGCGGCCGCGGACTCGGTGCTCGCGGTGAAGATCGACAACTCCCGCCGGGCCCGCCCGCACACCGGCCTGAACAGCGCCGACATCATCTACGTCGAGCAGGTCGAGGGCGGCATGAGCCGGCTGATGGCGGTGTACGCCAGCAAGCTGCCGAACGCGGTCGGCCCCGTGCGCAGCGCCCGCGAGTCCGATCTGGAGCTGCTGCGCCAGTTCGAGCAGCCGACGCTCGCCTACTCGGGTGCGCAGAGCAAGCTGAACCCGCTGATCGACGACGCGCCGCTGCGCTCGGAGCCGCCGGGCCGCACCCCCGGCGCGTACTACCGCGGCACGGACCGCCCGGCCCCGCACAACCTCTATCTGCGCCCCGCCAAGCTGATGCCCACCGTGCCCGGCGCCACCGCCCTGACCACCGGCTTCACCTACGGCGCCGCGCCCGCCGGCGGAAAGGCGGACACCGCGGAGACGGTCAGCTATCCCGCGGCCTCCTTCTCCTTCACCTGGTCCGCGAGCCGCGGCCGCTGGCTTGTGGCGATGGACGGCACGAACGCCACGACGACGGACACCGGCCGGCTCGCGCCCGCCACGGTCGTGGTGCAGTACGTCAAGCTGCGCAAGTCGGAGTTCTTCGACTCCCTCGGCAACAACACGCCGTTCACCGAGACGGTCGGCACGGGCCGGGCCAAGGTGCTGCGCGACGGCAAAGCCTTCGACGTGACCTGGTCGCGTCCCACGGCCACCGACGGCACCCGGTTCGAGACGAAGGACGGCACCCGGATGAACTTCGCCGAGGGTCAGGTGTGGGTGGTGTTCGCCAAGGCATGACGGCTCAGCCGCCCGCGTTCTCCAGGGCCTCGCGCGCCATGGCGGCCAGTCCGTCCGCGCCGCAGGACAGGGCCAGCGACAGACCGCGGTTGATCTCGGCCACCGAGCCGGCCGCGATGCCGTGCTCGATCCGGGCGGCGGCGTGCTCGTACTGGCAGGGCGATGCCTCAAGGTAGGCGACGGCCTTGGCCGCGAGGCGCACCTTCTCCTGTCCCGTCTCCAGCGCGGCGGCACAGCGCAGGGCCTCGCCGATGGCGGTGTCGGTGCCGAACCGCTCCGCCTGGCGGCGGGCGTCGGCGGCCAGCTGGGCCGCGCGGGCCGGGTCCTCGACGGCCAGGGCCCGGGCGAGGTCGAGCATCCACGGGGCGAGCACCGGATTGTGTCCGCCGCGGGCGGCGGCCGCCTTCTCCGCCTCGCCCAGCTCGTTGATCCCCTCCTTGGTGCGGCCGACGGCGATCAGCAGCCGACCGCGCACGGACCGGGTGTCCGGCAGCACGATCGTGGACGGGTACGGCGGGGCGAAGCCGTACTGCTCGGCCAGCGCCCACGCCTCCTCGACATGGCCGCGGGCCAGCAGGGTGTCCACCAGTCCGCACGTCGCCGACCAGTACAGCGGCAGTCCGCGGCCGACGCGCTCGGCGATGCGCAGGGATTCGCGCAGCACGGTCTCGGCGTCCTTCAGTCGGCCCTGCCGCCGGTAGGCCAGGCCCAGGAAGGCGTTGGCCAGGGAGAGATGGCCGCCGCTCCAGCCGGCCGAGGTGTAGGCGCGCAGCGCCTCGGAGAAGAGACTCTCGGCGCGGTCCAGCCGGTCGGCGTAGGCGTAGGAGCTGCCGAGCATCATCAGCAGCTCGATGCCCCACTCGGTGTCGGTCCAGCCGAGGCCGGGCGCGAGGCGGCCGTTGACCAGGGCGCGGTCGCACAGTTCCACGACCTCCTCGGCGTTCTCGCCGTGGGTCATGGCGTCGAAGCCGCGCAGGATGAGCAGGGCGCGCTCGGAGTTGTCCCGGCCGGTGCAGCCGCGGGCGACGGCGGCGAGCCGCTCGGAGCGTCCGGGTGAGGTGGACTCGCCCGCGTAGATGCCCTCCCACATGTACTGCACGGCCTGCAGCCGCAGCTTCGCGGGGCCGTCCTCGTGCCGGGCGGCCTCCGCCTCGACGGTGCGGACGGCCTGTTCCAGCTGGTCGTTGTGGAGCAGGGCCGGGGAGAGACGGAAGACGGCGTCCACCCGCTCGGCGCCGTCCAGGCCCGGCATGGCCAGCGCGGTGCGCAGATGGCCGATGGTGGTGGCGGGCGCGGTGAGGAGGGTGGCGCAGCCCAGTTCGTAGAGCACCTTGGCGTGCACCTCGGGCCGCGGCGGTTCCTCCAGGGCGCGCTCCAGACAGCGGCGGGCGGCGTCCGGGGCGCCGACGGCGAGGTGTTCGGCAGCGGCCTGGCGCAGCTGCTCGACGAGTTCGGCGTCGTCGTCCGGGTGGACCTGGAGGAGATGCCGGGAGGCGGCCGCGGCGCCGCGCCCGGAGTCGGTGACGACCCGCGCGGCGATGCCGTGCATCGCGGTGCACAGGGCGGGCGGGATGGAGTTGTAGACGGCGCTGGCGATCAGCGGGTGCACGAACTCCAGGTCGCCGCCGGCGGCCTGGGCGGCCGAGGGGTCGGGTTCGGTCAGGATGCGGGCGCCCTTGAGGAGTTCGGCGCAGCGCACGGCGTCGGGCTGCGGCATCGTGGCGAGCTGGGCGACGAGGTCGACGGAGATGCCGGTGCCGAGGATGGCGGCGGCCCAGGCGAACCGGGTGGCCTCGATGCCCAGTCCCTCCAGGCGGGCGACCAGTCCGCCGCCGCGCGCGGAGCGGTTCAGGGCGCGCAGTTCACCGGCGGAGGCGTCGGTCGGCTCCAGCTCGCTGTCCTGGACCTTGGCGAGGAGTTCGACGGTCTCGTAGGGGTTGCCGCCGGTGACCGCCCAGACCTCGCGGCAGAACGGGGCGTCGGCGTGGGCCCCGAGGGTGGCGCGGGTGAGGCCGGCGGTGGCGTCCGGGGTGAGCGCGCTGAGGTTGGTGACGGTGCGGCCCGCGGCGGCGACCTCGTCGAGGTGGCGGGCGCTGTCGCCGCCGACCTCGCCGGGCCTGCGGGCGACGAGCACCAGCACGGACAGGTCGTCGAGGCGCCCGGCGAACGCGGCGAGCCAGCGCAGGGTCTCCTGGTCGGCCCAGTGGGCGTCGTCGACGATCAGCACCAGCGGGAACTCACGTCTGGCGAGGCGGCGTACGGCGGCCACGAGTCCGTCGCACACGGCCTGCGGGTCGGCCTGACGCTCGGTCGGCTCCGCTATCCCGAGGGCGGGTCCGGCGATGTCGTACCAGTCGCCGAGGTATTCGCGGGCCTCCTCGGGCAGCAGCGAGACGAGGGCGGGCTGCAGGAGCTGTCGTACGACGTGGAAGGGGACGGACCGCAGGGCCTCGCCGCCGCGTGCCGACCAGACGGTGCAGCCCCGTTCCTCGGCGATCCGGCGGGCCTCGTGCAGCAGGGCGGTCTTGCCGAGGCCGGCCTCGCCGCGGAACAGCATCAGGCTGCCCGCTGACGTACGGTCCGCGCGCAGGGCGTCGACCGCCCGTGCGATCGCGGCGACTTCCTCGTCGCGCTCCCACAGGGAAGCCGCGACGGCCGCCGTGGGCCGTACCTCCGTCATCCCGCTACCTCCCCAAGTCGCCCGGACGACGTACAGAGCTTGAGCGTAGCCGTCCGGCGGGCCCGGTGGTGGCCGGTCCGGGGAGCTGTTGCCGCGACGGGTGACGGCAGGTGCGGGCAGGCGACGCGCGGGGCGCGTGAGCTGCCGCGAAACAGTGTCATCGGCGGCCGGGGGGAAGGGAGTTGCCGCTGTTTCGTCCGGTGCTGTCCCGGTGCGCTCGGGTATCGACCGGTCCTGTGGGGGCGGCTCGCTCCCTCTCATCCGGCTTTCACGGTCGCCTCATACGGTGGGGGTATGACGCAGGTGACTCCCCCCGGGTGGTATCCCGACCCCGGGCAGAAAAGTGACGGTCCCGCCACCGAGCGCTGGTGGGACGGCAGGGTCTGGACGGACCGGACCCGCCCCGCGGGGCAGGCCGCGGCCTGGGGGCCGCCGGTGCAGCCGGGGCAGCCGGGCGGGCCGGTGCAGCCGGGGCAGCCGGGCGGGCCGGTGCAGCCGGGGCAGCCGGGCGGGCCGGTGCAGCCGGGTCAGCCGGGGTACGCCTCGGCGCCCACGCAGACGGCGTTCCCCGCCTATCCGGGACCGCAGGGCCATCCGGGACATCCGGCGTATCCGGGCGCGGCGCCGGCCGGGCGGCGGCGCGGACTGCGCACCGGGATCGCGATCGCGGTGGCGGCGGCGGTGCTGGCGAGCATCGGGGCCGGCGTGTACGTGCTGACCAAGGACGACGACGGCGGCGGTCCGGACCGGGCGGGCACCCAGCAGGACCGGGAGGGCGGCCCCTTCGGTGACCGGGGGCGGCCGGGCGGCCCGTCGCCGGATCCCGAGGACCCCGGCGAGCCCGAGGAGAGCCCGGGCGAGCGTGGCGGCGGCGAGGTCGAGGGCGGCGGCACGCTCCAGGACCCCGTCAACGCCATCAGCCTGCCGGTGCCGGAGGGCTGGTCGGGCGAGCCGATGACGGTGGGCGCGCAGATGACGTCCGACACCACCTACGACTGCCCGGCCGCCCCCTCCGAGCGGTGCACCAAGGGCGGGGCGTACTCGGCGCCCGCCGAACTGGTCGGCACCAAGGGGTCCACGCCGGAGGCGGTGGCCAAGGCGGACATCGCGGCGAACGCCGAGGAGTCCTACGGCGGCAGCTACGGAAAGATCACCTCGCACCAGGTGCTGGCCTCCAAAGCGGTCACCGTGGCCGGGCAGAAGGGCTATCTGGTGCGCTGGAAGGCGATCACGAGCAAGGGCTCGGACGGCTACGTCCAGTCGCTGGTCTTCCCCTCGCCCGCGGACCCGGAGCGGCTGGTCGTGGTGCGTTGCGGGCTGGACGTGGACCAGAAGGTGTCGATCCTCGACGACATCACCGAGGGCATCGCGGCCTCGTCCGCCGGCGGCAACGGGCAGGACGTCTGAGCCTCGGGTGGCGCACGACGGCCGGGTGGGGCGCCTCTCCGCTCCAGAGGCACCCCACCCGGCCGGGGGGTGCGCGCCGCCCCCGTCCCCACGGTGCGGCGCGGTCAGGCCGCCGTCCAGTCATCCCGTGGACGGCGGCCTGAGTCCTTATGTGACGCCGAGCACGGGCAGTACGGCTGCCTCCACGAAGCGGACCAGGTAGTCCGCGTCGGCGTACTCGCCCTCGATGACCGGCCGCGCCCGCAGCACGCCGTACATCTGGGCGGGGATGTACTCCAGCGCGGGATGGTCCGCGGGGATCTCGCCGCGCTCCACGCCGCGCCGCAGGATCTCGCGCAGGGCGTCGATCTCGGGGTCGACGAGCGCCTCACGCAGCGCCTGCTGGAGCTCGCGGTCCTGCATCACGGCGTGGCCGAGGGCCTGGAGCAGCCCCTGGTCCTTGTCGGAGGCGCTGCCCGCGGCCCGGGCGGCCTGGCGCAGGTCCTCGGCGAGGGAGCCGGTGTCGATGCCGGCGAAGCGCGGGCAGCGGTTGGCGCGCAGGGCCGCGGCGACGAACTGGGGCTTGGTCTTCCACTGCCGGTAGAGCGTGGACTTGCTGCACCGGGTGCTGGCGGCGACGCCCTCCATGGTGACGGAGTCGTAGCCGCAGGACCGGATCTGCTCCAGGACGGCGTCGAAGAACTCCTGCTCCCGTTCGGGGGTGAGCTTGGAGCGGCGCGAGGCGACCTGTTCCGGTCGGTCCGCGGCCTGCGACGTCATCGTGTGCTTCCCCTCGGTCCAGTGCGCCTCGAGCGCCTTCTGCTTCTCTGGCCACCAGTCTGTCTCATCCCTTGCGATACGCCAGTGTACCGGTACGCGGGCGTATCGGTACACTGGCGTATCGATACGCTTTCGTATCGGTATTCGCGTCGCCGTCAGTGAAGGGGCCGGGGATGAAGGCACGGACCGAGCCCGACCGGGAGGAGCCGCCCGACAGGGCTGCCCGGCCCCCGCTGCTGAGGGAGCTGCTGCTCGTCCTCGGGCTGTTCCTCGTCTACAAGTTCGGCCGGCAGCTCGCCACGGGGCACACCGAGGCGGCCTTCGCCAACGCGCACCGGGTGTGGGACCTGGAGCGCGCCGTCCGGCTGCCCGGCGAGGGCGCGGTGCAGTCGGCGCTGCTGCACGGCGACACGCTCGTGCACCTGGCCAACGTCTACTACGCGACCGTGCACTTCCCGGCCACGGCCGCGTTTCTGGTCTGGCTCTATCTGCGGCGGCCCGCGCACTACGTGTGGGCGCGGCGGGTGCTCGCCGCGGTCACCGCGGCCGCGCTGGTGCTGCATCTGGCGTTCCCGCTCGCCCCGCCCCGGATGCTCGGGGCGACCGGGCTGGTGGACACCGGGCGGGTGTACGGGCCCTCGGTCTACGGCCCCCCGCAGACCGACCATCTCTCGAACCAGTTCGCGGCGATGCCCTCGCTGCACTTCGGCTGGGCCCTGATGCTCGCGATCGGCCTGATCGTCGCGACCCGGTCGCGGTGGCGGTGGCTCTGGCTGCTGCATCCCCTGCTGACGCTGCTCGTCATCGTGGGGACCGCCAACCACTACTGGCTGGACGCCGTCGTCGCGACCGTACTCCTGGCCCTCACCCTGGCGGTGGTCCACGCGCCCCGCCGCACGCCCACGACCCCGCTCCGCACCGCCCCGGTCCCCTCCCCGGCCGGGGAGGACACGCTCGCGGGGGTGGCTGCGAGCGGCGGCGGACCGATGACGAGCGGTGCGACGGGGGGCGGGTTCTCGCGCGCGGGTGGGGCGCTGGCCGGAGGTCGGTCGGTGACCGGCGGCGGGGCGGAGGCTGGCGGTCAGCCGATCGCCGGGGGGCAGGCGGTGGCCGACGGTGGGGCGATGACCGGCGGTGGGGCGATGAGCGGGGGTCGGTCGGTGACCGGCGGCAGGCCGGTGACCGGCAGTCGGCCCACGACCGGCGGCGGGCCGGAGGCCAACGGTCAACCGATCGCCGGCGGTCAGGCGGTGGCCGGCGGTGGGGTGCTGGCCGGGGGTCGGTCGGTGACCGGCGGCGGGGCGGGGGCTGGCGGTCGGTCGGAGGTCGGCGGTCAGTTGGCGGGCGGGGGGCGGGCGGTGGCCCGTGGTGGGGTGGGGCGGGGGGCGGGACGGTGAGTGGTGCGGTCCTCGTCGCCGTCGTGCTGTCGCTGTTCTCCGCCGTCGCCTATGCCGCCGCGGCGGTGGCGCAGGAGCGGCTGGCCGCCCGGTCGTCCGGCGCGGGCACGCTGCGGCTGCTGGCCGACGGGGCGTGGTGGGGCGCGGTGCTGCTGAACGCGTCGGCCGCGCTGCTGCACGTGGTGGCCCTGAAGTACGGTCCGCTCACCGTGGTGCAGCCGCTGGGGGCGCTCACCTTGGTGGCCGCGGTGCCGCTGGGGGCGCGGGTCGCGGGCCGCCGGGTCAGTGCGGCCGAGTGGCGGGGCACGGCGTTCACGCTGGCGGGTCTCGCCGCGCTGCTGGCGACGGCGTCGGGCCCGGCCCCGGAGGACGTGCTGAGCCCGGCCGAGGCGCTGGCCGTCTCCGGCGCCGGCGCGGCGCTCATCGGCCTGCTGTCCTGGCCCGGCACCCGGCCCGGTCTGCGGCATGCCTCCGCCTCCGGACTCGCCTCGGGCGTGGCCTCCGCGCTCACCCAGACGGTGACGGTCGCCGCGACCGACCGCACGGGTCCGGTGCTCGGCCTCCAGGTCGTCGGGGTGGCCGTCCTGGTCGCCGCCTTCGCCACCGGCGGTCTCCTGCTGTCCCAGACCGCCTACCGGGGCGGCCTCGGCGCGCCCCTCGCCATGGTGACCCTGGCCAACCCGGTCGCGGCCGCGCTGATCGGCCTCTCCCTCCTCGGCGAACGCCTCCAGGGCGGCCCGGTCGGCGTCCTCATGGCCCTGGCCGGGGCCGGACTGGCGTCCTGGGGCGTGGTCCTGCTGTCACGGGGGACGCAGGACCACGGCCGGGGGACGGATCGGACGCCGGGAACGGACCGGCTCGGGGCACCCCCCGCCGCCGTACCGGAGGGACCGGCGCCCGGCGGCGTACCGCGGCAGCCGGGATCCCCGTCGGCGGCGCGGGACGCGCGGCTCGTGGCCTGAGTCGGGGGTCGGAGGGGACGCCGGTGGCCCGGTCCGCACGGAGCGCGGGCCGGGCCACCGGCGTGACAGGGACGTCAGTCCGTGATGATCGCGGGGTCGCTGACGCCGGGCGTGCCGTTCTCGACGTGGCCGGCGAAGCGGCGCAGGTAGGACGGGGCGGTGTCGGAGGTGACCGTGAGGTCGTACCAGCGGCGGCTCGCGGTGAGGTCGACGGGGAGCTTCACGGTGGCGCCGGCGCGGACCGTCACCGTGCGCGGGGCGCTCCCGTAGCCGTCGGTGACCTTCAGGCGGGCCGTGCCCGATCCCTTGTGGGTGAAGGTCAGTTCGATGCCGTCACCGGCGTGCCGGGCGGTGACCTCCGGTCCCGCCGCCTTGCCGGGGCCGCGGAAGACCCGCAGGAAGCCGTTGGGGCCGTGCACGGTCAGGTCGTAGACGCCCCGCGAGTACACCGTGTTCCAGGTGTCCGAGAGGGACTTGCCCGCCTCGGTGGTGTACGTCCAGGGGCCGTCGGTGCGGTTGCCGGCGGTGACCCAGAAGGCGGCACCGGCCTGCGGGCCGGAGGCGAAGGTGAGCGTGAACTTCCCGGCCGCCGCGTCCAGGGCGCCGTCGACGGCGGGGGCGTACTTCAGCGGGCGGGCCGGGCGCAGCCCCCGCTCCTGGCGGGGCAGGCTCGGGTCGGCGGGCGGGGTGGGGCTGTAGTCGGGGTGACGCTCGCGGTCCGGCGGCTCGTAGGCGTCGGTGTCGGGCAGGGCCGCCGGGCGGCTGTCCGGGCGGGAGAAGTCGAACGCCGAGGTGAGGTCACCGCAGACGGCCCGGCGCCAGGGCGAGATGTTGGGCTCGCGCACCCCGAAGCGGTTCTCCATGAACCGGATGATCGAGGTGTGGTCGAAGGTCTCGGAGCAGACGAACCCGCCCTTGCTCCACGGCGACACCACCAGCATCGGCACCCGCGGGCCGAGGCCGTAGGGTCCGGCCGGGCGCCTGCTGTCGCCGGGGTAGAGGTCGAGGGAGACGTCGACGGTGGACTTGCCCTGCGCGGCGGACTCCGGCGGCAGCGGGGGCAGGATGTGGTCGAAGAAGCCGTCGTTCTCGTCGTAGGTGATGAACAGGGCCGTCTTCGCCCACACCGCCGGGTTGGAGGTCAGCGCGTCCAGGACCTTGGCGATGTACCAGGCGCCGTAGTTCGAGGGCCAGTTGGAGTGCTCGGTGAACGCCTCGGGCGCGGCGATCCAGGAGATCTGCGGCAGCCGGTCGGCCTGCACGTCGGCGCGCAGCCGGTCGAAGTAGCCGTCGCCCGCCTTGACGTTCGTGCCCGTGCGGGCCTTCTCGTAGAGGGGGTCGCCGGGCTGGGCATTGCGGTAACTGTTGAAGTACAGCAGGGAGTTGTCGCCGTAGTTGCCGCGGTAGGCGTCCGAGATCCAGCCCCAGTGGCCGGCCGCGTCCAGGCCGTCGCCGATGTCCTGGTAGATCTTCCAGGAGACGCCGGCCCGCTCCAGGCGTTCGGGGTACGTCGTCCAGCCGTAGCCGAGTTCGTCGTTGCCGAGGACCGGTCCGCCGCCCGTGCCGTCGTTGCCGGTGTATCCCGTCCACATGTAGTAGCGGTTCGGGTCGGTCGAGCCGATGAACGAGCAGTGGTAGGCGTCGCAGACGGTGAACGCGTCGGCGAGGGCGTAGTGGAACGGGATGTCCTCGCGGGTCAGGTACGCCATCGTCGTGGTGCCCTTGGCGGGCAGCCACTTGTCGTAGTTGCCGTCGTTGTACGCCTGCTGGCCGTCCCTCCAGCCGTGCGGGAGGCCCTCCAGGAACTGCATGCCGAGGTCGTCGGCCTCCGGGTGGAAGGGCAGCACCTCCCGGCCGCCGTCCCTCTGGTGCCATACGGACTTGCCGCTCTCCAGCCGTACGGGGTGCGGGTCGCCGAAGCCGCGGACGCCGCGGAGCTTGCCGAAGTAGTGGTCGAACGAACGGTTCTCCTGCATCAGGACGACGATGTGCTCGACGTCCTCGATCGTGCCGGAGCGGTGGTTGGCCGGCAGCGCGGCCGCCCGCTCGATGCTGCTCGACAGGGCGGCGAAGGCCGTGGTGGCGCCCGCGAGTTGGAGGAATCTGCGCCGGTTGACTTCGGGCATGGGTGAGGGACCTCTCGTGCTGACGGAGTGGAACCGGCCGGGCCGTGCGTGAATGCGCGCGAAAGGAGTGTTCCAAGAGCACCAAACGTCAGGGAAGGGTCCGGTGGCATCCAGGTGAAACTCGCGCGTAGGGGAGCTGCCCGGCTGGCGCACATCCGACGCCACCGGCGCGAAAGGGACGGGAGCGGCACCGGGCGGGCCGGGGTGCCGGCGGAGGACGAAGGCCCAGGTGGGAGGGGGCCGGGTGCGGTGCGGGCGCGGGGGGAGGGGCGTGCGGGCCGGGCGCTCGCCGGGGAGTGCGGCGCGGTGCGCGGGAGGGGAGCACGGCTGGAAACGGTTGGTGAGGGACGGCCGGAGTGGGCGCGGGTGGGTGCGCGCAGGTGGATGGGTGGGGGTCCGCCTGACGCCGCCGGCGACCTGAACGCCGGCGGTGTCAGGTCAGCCCTCGGGGGTGGGCACCACCGTGAGATGGCCCGCGGCTCGACGGGCCCGGGGGCGGCCGCCCCGAGGGGTGGCGGGCCGGCGGCCGCGCAGCACCATGGTCAGCCGGGTGTGGCCCGAGTCCCGTAGCACCTTGGGGGTCTCGTCGACGATCCGGCAGTCGGTGGCGCCCCAGCGCGGGTCGGGGTGCAGCAGCGGGCGGACGGCGCCGTCGTGCTCGACGGCCGCCTCCCCCATGGCGCGCATCCAGTGCGGCAGGCCCTGCCGGTAGGCGGCCTCCATGAGCGGGTCCTGGGCGATGTCCCGGCGTACGGCCTGGAGCCCCGCGTCGTGGGCGTGGCGCTCCAGGGTCGTGGTGAAGTGCGCCAGCATCGGCAGGCACCAGCTCGACTCGTGGTCCCCGAGAACGGACGCGGCGTCGGGATGGAACAGGACGAAGCGGAGGAAGTTGTCCCCGGGCATGGCGGTCGGATGCGGCCCGACGCCACGGAAAAGTGTCTCGAACGCGCTGTTGGTCAGCACCACGTCCCAGCGGTGATCGACCACGAGGGAGGGGAAGGGGACGGCCTCCACGAGCGCGGCGTAGTCCCGCAGGTACTCCTCGAGCGCCTGGGAACTGATGGGGGCGGGCCGCGATGCCGGCCGCTGCCCACCTGCCTGATATGCCATCGGGAGGTCACCCCTCTTGCCTATGCGGCCTTCTCGCGGCGCCCCGATCCTGCTGCTCAGACCGTAGGCATGTCAACTATCGTGGCATTCAGCGACTGTTGACGGCTGAAATTGGCCACAGTTGTGGCGAGACCTGGATGTGAGTTCGAAGCACCCGCTACGCTCCGGGAAGTTCACGGAGACCACATGCGAGATGGCTGTGCGAGACGTAGGAGACACGTCGGTGACGGATGGCTACGAGGTTCCGGACGGCATGGCATCGGCTGTCCTGCCGGCCGTCGTCGCCCGCGTCACCGCGCTCGCCGACCGGCTCGGCGTGGCGCACGCGGAGGTTTTCGACACGGCGCGACTGTCGGTGGCCTCCGGGGTCCCGGAGCCGGTGGTCAAGGATCTCCTCCAGGGCCGCCCGGCCGGTGAGCCCGATGTGCAGGCGCGCTTTCTCCAGCGGCTGGACCTGCTGCGCCGCACCCGGCTCAAGCCCAACGGGCGCCGGTACACCCAGCAGGAGATCGCCGACGGCGCGGGCATGTCCCGGCAGCAGGCCGGGGCGCTGATCAACGGCGACCGCCGCCCCACCATGGAGCACTGCGACGCCATCCAGCGCTTCTTCCGGGTGCACGCCGGTTTCCTGACCGCCGAGGACGGCGAGGCCCTGGCCATCGCGCTGCAGCGCACCGAGCAGGACCTGCTGCAGAAGCTGGCCGAGCGCGAGGCGGCGCAGGCGTCGGAGGACCCGCTGGAGAGGCTGCTCCAGGACCACGGTGTGCGCGGGATCGCCTGGCGGGCCGCCCAACTCCCCACCGACCAGCACCGCGACAAGGTCGCCGAGTGGCTGGACATGCTGCTGGAGAGTGTCAAGCGGCCCGAGTCCTGATCGGCGTCGGCGTCGGCGTCGGCGTCGGCGTCGGCGTCGGCGTCACAACGGCAGGCGCGCGCCGGACGATGCGCCGCCTGCGCGCCACCCCGCTCCAAGGGGTCCGGTCGGCCCCGGTCGCCCAGGATGGTGATCGTCGAGGAGGGTCCCGCCCCGGCTCGCCAACGGGCGGTCCCCGAGCCTGAGTTGGCTCTCGCGGGCCGGGCACCACGGCCTCCCGGTGCGGGCGCCTGGCGGTCGCCGCCCGACTGCCCGGCAGCCCGGCGGATCTCGGGACGGCCGCGCTGCCGGTGGGTCTCCAGACAGCCGCGCTGTCGGCGGATCTCGGGACGGCCGGGGCGTGCGGGCCGCTGCCGAGGATCAAGTGACGGACGCCGCTGGCCGGTTCGGCCGCGCGCGGGCCGGCGCGGCGGGAGCGGCCGGCCGGGCGGACCGGGACGCCGCTGGGCTGTCCGGGGCCACAGGGCTGAGCGCGGCACGGCTGTCCGAGTGGTTCCGGGTGCGGTCCCCCTCGATTGTCAGTGGCGGGGGGCAAGCTGGGGGATGCGTCATCGCATCCGACACGGGGAGAGCCGACCCATGCCCACGTCCGTCCTGACCGACCGGGAACGCGCGGCCGTCCAGGCGTATCTGCGCCTGCTGCACACGGTCCGGGCCGCCTTCGACGCCGCCGACGACCAGGCGACCGGGCGGGGGACACCAGACGCACCACCCGCGGCACCGACACCGACCCCGACGCCGACCTCGGCGGCGGCCCCCACCTCGACCTCGACGGCGGCCCCGACCCCTCCCCGGCCCCCGGCCCCGACGCCGGTCGCGCTGCCGCCCTCGGTGCCGCCCTCGGTGCTCGCCGAGGCGGAGCAGGCTCTCGCGGCGGCGGGCCTGAGAGGCAACGAGGAGGAGTTCTTCCGGCTGCTGCGCAGCTGCCGGCCGCGGGGATGACACCGGGCCCGGCGCGAGACCGGTGAATCCGTAACCCGCGTGTTGCACGCGGCGGCCTTTGAAAGCCGTATGATCCCCCCGACACCACCGCCCGAAACTCCCTTCGCCAGGGCGGTTCGGTGACCCTCCCTCCATCCTGCCCGGGCACGGGCCGCTCCGCCCTGCCCGCGAACCGTGAAAGGCGGCCTGAATGGTCTCTCGCGTACGCGTCTGGCTCAACCGCACGTACGCGGAGAACGTGTTCTTCATGGATCAGCTGCGGCGAAATCCCAGCGACCGCGCCGTCGAGATCCACGCCACGCACGGCGACCCGGACTCCCCCGTGCTCGCCGCCGCCGACACCGCCGAGCTGGAGCCGGAGGGACTGTCCCCGGCCGCGTACGTCGAGTACGCCCTCGACCAGTGCGCGCGGCGCGGCATCGACGTCTTCGTCCCCCGGCTGCACCAGGCGGTGATCGCGGCGCACCGGGCGGAGTTCGAGGCGGTCGGCACGGCGCTGCTGGCGCCGCCGCCGGAGGCGATCGCCGTGTTCCAGGACAAGATCGTCGCCTACGAGGCGGTCCAGGCGATCGGCGTCCCGGTGCCGCCGTGGTGGCGGGTGCGTTCGGCCGCCGAACTGGTGGCCGCGGTGGAGGAGTTGGAGGCCGGCGGGCACACGGCGTGCTTCAAGCCGGCGTCCGGGGCGGGCGGGGTGGGCTTCCGGGTCATCACGCGCGCGCCCTTCTCGCTGGTGCACCTCAGCGGCTTCCCCAGCCCGTACGTCCATCTCGACCTGGTCGTCGACGCGCTGCGGCAGGCCGAGGAGCCGGTGGACTGGCTGGTCATGCCGCGGCTGGAGCAGCCCGAGGTGTCCGTGGACTGCCTCACCGGGCCGGACAGCCGGCTGCGGCTGGCGGTGGGCCGCACCAAGAACGGGCGGCGGCGCGGGTTCACGCTGCACGAGCAGTGGCTGGAGCCGGCGCGGACGATCGCGGAGGGGTTCGGGCTGCGGCATCTGTCCAACATCCAGTTCCGGATGTTCGGGGACCGGCCGGTGCTGATGGATGTCAACACGCGGCCGGCGGGCGGCCTGCACCAGCTGTCGCTGTGCGGGATCAACGTGCCGTGGCTGGCCGTGCGGATGGCTCTCGGCGAGGAGATCGGGGAGGTCGCGCCCCCGTTCCTCGGCCAGGACTACACGGTGGTGTCGGGGCCCCGGCCGTTGCGGCCCGTCGCCCTGCCGCAGCAGAGGGTCGAGGAGGGTGGCGTGCTGCTGCCCGCGGTGCCCGCGCCGTCCACGTCGGTGGAGGCTTCGGCCCAGGTGCTGCCGCTCTGAGGATCGATTCCAAGGGGTGTCTTGTGCCTGTGCATCACTGTGCCGTGACACGTTGGTTGGAACCTGCCCAGGCGGATGGGAACCAGGCGGCTAGGCTTCGGCCATGCCGCCCCAGCACCAGTCCGCAGGCCACACTGACGAGCAGTTGTCGATCATCGACAACTTGAGCTCTCTGCCCTTCCCTGAGGTGGAGGGAAGGCCGGGACCGGACGGCCAGTGGAGTGGGCCCGGGTTTCACCTGGCCGTGCTCCGCGAGAGCCGGGACTTCTGGGAGGACCGGAGCCCCGAGATCGTCGAGGCGGCCGAGCAGGAGTTGGAAGCCGACCTCGCCGCTCTGGCTGTCATCCTCACGCAACGTTGGGGTGCCCCGGAAGCGGTTGATCTGTGGCCGTATCTCGGGCTCGACGACCCCGACCCCGACGTCACGGCTCGCGAGCCGCTCAGCTTCCTGTGCAGTGTCGCCGGGAGCATGCAGATGTGGCGGTTGCCGAACTCGGAGCGATGGATCGGCCTGGCCATCGGGCAAGCCGATCCGGAGTGGCAGTTCCAACTGCTGGCGGCCGTTGGTGAAGCGTCCTCGCTCGCCCGGTGAACCGCAGCCTGAACTTCCTGCGGTCGGGGGAAACGAGACGAGTCGGGCCGACTGGATGATCGACTTCAAGGGATCGGCCGCCCGCACCAGGGAAGGGAGCAGTTCCCCGCCCCTGAAGCACGTCACCTCCGGTATGGACCAATTCCGCCCCCTCCCTTGACAGGCTCATTGGTCCATACCAACTTGGTGGGCGCACCTCCTCGCACCCCTGTGCACTCCCGAACACCCCACACCCCTCAGGGAGAACGCGTGCGCATATCACTCCTCGGTCGCTCCAGACGCAGACTCGTCGCGTGGTGCGGTGCCGTCGGCCTCGCGGTCGGCGGGGCCGTCGCCCTTCCCGGTACCGCTCATGCAGCCAACATCCTGACCAACTCCGGGTTCGAATCGGGGGCGTTGTCACCCTGGTCCTGCTCGGGGAACCTCGGTTCCGTCGTCTCCTCCCCCGTGCACAGCGGCTCGCGGGCGCTCCAAGGGGCGGCCGGCGCGAGCGACAACGCCAAGTGCGGGCAGACCGTCGCGGTCCAGCCCAACACGACGTACACGCTCAGCGGTTGGGTGCGGGGCTCGTACGTCTACCTCGGCGTCGACGGCGGTTCCTCGACCTGGACCAGCTCCCCGTCGGCGTACAGCCAGCTGCGGCTGACCTTCACCACCGGCGCCTCGCAGACCAGTGCGCGGGTGTACGTGCACGGCTGGTACGGACAAGGGACGTACTACGCCGACGACATCAGCCTCGACGGGCCCGGCGGCGGCGGTGGCGACACGCAGGCGCCGAGTGCGCCGGGCAGCCTGCGGTCCACCGGCAAGTCCTCGTCGAGCGTGTCGCTGGCGTGGAACGCCTCGACCGACAACGTCGGCGTCACGGCGTACGACGTCTACAACGGCTCCCAGCAGGTGGTGAGCGCCTCGGGGACGAGCGCCACGGTCTCGGGGCTCGCGCCGAACACGGCGTACACCTTCACCGTGCGGGCCAGGGACGCGGCGGGCAACAGTTCGGCGGCGTCCAACGCCGTCACCGTCACCACCGATCCGGGCGGCGGCGGGGGCACCGGCTTCAAGCAGGCCGCGCCCTATCTGTACCTCGGCTGGGGCGAACCGCCCAGCGCGACCTCGGTGATGAGCGCGACCGGCATCAAGTGGTACACGATGGCGTTCATCCTCTCCTCCGGCGGCTGCAACCCCGCCTGGGACGGCAACCGGCCGCTGACCGGCGGCAACGACCAGAGCGTCATCAACTCCATCCGTGCCGCGGGCGGTGACATCGTCCCGTCGATCGGCGGCTGGAGCGGCAACAAGCTCGGCCCCAACTGCTCGACGGCCGAGGCGCTGGCGGGGGCGTACCAGAAGGTCATCGACGCCTACGGGCTGAAGGCGATCGACGTCGACATCGAGAACACCGACGAGTTCGAGAACGCCGTCGTCCAGGACCGCATCCTCAACGCGCTGAGGATCGTCAAGGCCAACAACCCGGGCCTGCGGACGATCATCACCTTCGGGACCACGACCACCGGTCCCACCTACTGGGGCAACCGGCTCATCGAGCAGGCCAAGGCGCTGAACGCCAACATCGACGTGTTCACGATCATGCCGTTCGACTTCAACGGGCACGCGGACATGTACGGCAACACCGTGAACGCGACGGAAGGGCTGAAGAACAAGCTGAAGTCGACCTTCGGCTGGGACGACGCCACCGCCTACGCGCACATCGGGATCTCCGGCATGAACGGGCTGTCCGACCAGCAGGAGCTCACCTCGACGGCGATCTGGACGCAGATCCGGGACTGGGCGAACGCCAAGCACATCGCCCGTCTCGCGTTCTGGTCGGTCAACCGCGACCGGCCCTGTCCCGGCGGCGGGGTGACCAGCAACTGCTCCGGCATCAGCCAGAGCAACTGGCAGTTCACCTCGATCACCGCCGGCTTCACCGGCTGAACGGTCCGCCGCGCGGGGCACCTCCCCCGCGCGGCGGTCCCCGCCCGCGAGACGGGGCTGGTGACACCGGACAGAGGTGATCACAATGGCTGTTCGTGATCACCATTGATGGGCTGCGTCCCGAGGACCGTCCCGCGTGGGAGGAACTCGCGCGCGGCTACAAGAAGTTCTACGCCACCGAGACCTCCGACGAGGAGTACGAGGCGGCCTGGCAGCGCCTGAGGGCGGGCACCGAGGTGCACGCCCTGGGCGCGCGCACGGCGGACGGACACCTGGTCGGCATCACCCACTACCTCTTCCACGCCCAGGTCTGGACGGCCGACAGCTGCTACCTCCAGGACCTGTACGTGGCCGAGGCCGCGCGGGGACAGGGAGCCGCGCGGGCGCTGATCGAGGCGGTCGCGGTCGAGGCGCGCGAGCGGGGCGCGGTCCGGCTGTACTGGACCACCCAGGACCACAACGCCACCGCCCGCGCCCTCTACGACAAGGTCGCGGCGTACAACGGCTTCATCCGCTACGACTATCCGCTGGGCGCCGCCTGACATCCAGCACCTAGGACGCCTCGGCGCCCAGCTCCTCGAACAGCGTCAGCTGGAGGGCGGCGGGGGCCCGGAGACGGGAGTTGAGCGAGTTCCACGGGGTGCGCGTCGGCTCGGCGATCACCTCCGCGCCGGCCGCCGCCAGCTTCGCGGTCACCGCGGTGGAGTCGCCGACCTGGAACGCGACCCGCACATGTCCGGCGACCCTGCGGCCCACCTCGACGTCGTCGATGAACGCGGCGTGGTTCGGATCGGTGATCTCCAGGGTGGCCCGGCCCGCCTCCAGGATGGTGACGTGGCCGCCGGGCGAGGAGTACGCGGCGCGTTCGGGCAGGCCGAGGACGTCCCGGTAGAAGTGCAGGGCCTGCTCGTAGTCCTCGGCCGTGACGACCAGGCGCAGTTCGCGGACGGCGGGTTCGTCGGACATGGGGCTCCTTCGTGCTCACGGGTGCTGTCCGGCACAACTGCGGGCGCGCATCACCGCATTCCCTCCGTTCGCGTCCTGAACTCGTCCACCGGTCAACGGATTTACCCGCTTCACCTCTTGACGGCCCTGGCCCGCGGGAGCACATTGGGCGCACCCTGAGAGCGCTCTCACCCAGTGTTCACGAGAGGCACCCCCACATGAGCCGAACCCCGGACCTCCCCAGACGCCGTCCGCTGCGGCGGGCCCTGATCGCCGCCGTCGGCACGCTCGCCCTGGCCGCGGCCGCCGCCACGACGGTCACCGGCACGGCGAACGCCACCGCGCCGCCGCCCCCGTCCGGCTGGACCCAGGTCTTCGTCGACGACTTCGACGGCCCGGCCGGGACCGGTGTCAACACCGCCCGCTGGCAGTACGCGACCGGCACGTCCTATCCGGGCGGCCCCGCCAACTGGGGCACCGGCGAGGTCGAGACGATGACCTCCAGCACCAGCAACGTCGCCCTGGACGGCAGCGGCCATCTGCGCATCACCCCGCGCCGCGACGCGGGCGGCCGCTGGACCTCGGGCCGGATCGAGACCCACCGCACCGACTTCCAGCCCCCCTCCGGCGGCAAGCTGCGCGTGGAGGCGCGCATCCAGATGCCGAACGTCACCGGCGCCGCCGCCAAGGGCTACTGGCCGGCGTTCTGGATGCTGGGCGCGCCCTTCCGCGGCAACTACTGGAACTGGCCGGGCGTCGGCGAACTGGACATCATGGAGAACGTCCAGGGCCTGAACACCGTATGGGCGACGATGCACTGCGGCACCAGTCCCGGCGGTCCCTGCAACGAGACGAGCGGCATCGGCGGTTCGACCGCCTGCCCCGGCACCACCTGTCAGGCGGGATTCCACACCTACCGCATGGAGTGGGACCGCTCCACGGCCGTTGAGGAGATCCGCTTCTTCGTCGACAGCACCCACTACCACACGGTCAGGGCGAACCAGGTGGACGCGACGACCTGGGCCAACGCCACGAACCACGGCTTCTTCATCATCCTGAACGTGGCCATGGGCGGCGGCTTCCCGAACGCCTTCGGCGGCGGCCCGGACGCCGGTACGGTGCCGGGGCACGCGATGGTCGTCGACTATGTGCAGGTGCTGTCCGCGGGGGGCGGCGGAGGCGGCGGCACCACCCCGCCGGCCGGCAACCGCGACGCCTACTCCGCCATCCAGGCCGAGTCCTTCGACGGCCAGTCCGGCGTGATCACCGAGGGCACCTCGGACACGGGCGGCGGCCAGAACATCGGGGCCGTGGCGAACGGCGACTGGACGCTCTACCGGGGCGTCAATTTCGGCTCCACGCCGGCCAGGCAGTTCTACGCCCGGGTCGCGAGCGGTGCCGGGTCCGGTGTGAGCGGTCTGGTCGAGGTGCGCCTGGACAGCCGTACCAGCGCGCCGATCGGGAGTTTCGCGGTCGGCAGCACCGGCGGCTGGCAGTCCTGGCGGGCGGTCCCGGCGAACATCACCGGCGTCACCGGCACCCATGACGTCTATCTGACCTTCACCAGCGGCCAGCCGGCCGACTTCGTGAACGTCAACTGGTTCCACTTCGGGCGCTGAGCAGGACACCGCGAAGGGGGCTTCACGCGCGCGTGGGGCCCCCTTAGCCTGCGTGGATGAAGGAGATCGTGACGTACGTGGAGATGACCGGCCCGGATCAGCTGGAACCCGCCCCTCCCGTGCCCGGCCTGCGCCTTGAGCCGCTGGAGCGGGACTCGCCCCTGGTGGTCGATCTGCTGACGCGGGTCGGCACGCCCTACGGCTGGCGGAGCGCGAGCCGGACCCTGGAGCAGTGGCGGGTCTGGTTCGCCGAGACCCCGGACCGGACGTTCGGGCTGCTGTCCTTCGAGGGCGAGCCGGCGGGCATCGTCACCTACAAGCCCCAGCCGGACGACGAGGTGGAGATCGGGTCGTTCGGCCTGCTGCCGGAGTTCGTCGGCAAGGGCCTCGGCGGTTTCGCGCTGACGCTCGCGGTCCGGGGCGCCTGGGAGGTGACGCCCTCGGTGCGCCGGGTGTGGCTGCACACCTCCTCGTGGGACCACCCGCGGGCGCTGCCCAACTACCGCCGCCGGGGGTTGCGGCCGTACCGGACCGAGGAGGGCGAGCGCGGCTGAGGCCGCTCAGCGCAGTTCGGCGCGGAAGGCCGCGGGCGTCATGTCCGTGTGCTGGTGGAAGAACTTGGAGAAGTTCGCCGCGTCCGGGAAGCCGACCGCCACACCGACCCGGCCGATCGGCAGATCGGTGTGGGCGAGCAGGCGCTTGGCCTCCAGGACGACCCGCTTGTCGATGAAGCCCTTGGGCGTCTCGCCGGTCGCGGCGCGCACCGCGCGGACCAGGGTGCGGCGGGAGATGGCGAGGCCGTCGGCGTAGGCGCTGACGCTGTGGTTGGTGGCGAAGCCCTGCTCCACGGCGTCCCGGAAGAGGGTGAACGTGGTGTCGGCCTGCCGGCGCTCGGCCTCGGCGGAGCTGGCCGCGAGATGCGCGAGGCGCAGCAGGAACGCGGTCAGGGAGTGGCGCAGCACGGCGGTGTGCAGGCTGAGCGGGAGGGTGTCGGTGTCCTCGTACTCGCGCCGCAGCTGGTTCAGGGAGGCCGTCAGGCCGGTCAGCTGTTCGGCGTCGGGGTGCAGCAGGGGCGGCAGGTCGTAGCGGTAGAGGCCGGTGGCCTCGACGGTGGCGCGGGGCAGGAAACCGGGCTGCATGGTCAGGACGGTGCCGCGGTACTCGGCGTCGGTCGAGAAGCGGTGCACCTGTCCGGGGCGGATCCACAGCAGCTCGCCGGCCTGTGCCTCGTACTCGGCGAAGTCGATCATGTGACGGACGGGACCGGCGGAGAACAGCATCACCACGTGGAAGTCGATGCGGTGGACCTTGTCGAGCGGGGCGTCGGCGTGCCAGGTGCGGTCGGCGCCCATGGGGCCGACCTGCATGCCGACCCCGCAGACGCTGAGGTCGGTGGGGAAGGCGAAAGTCCTGATGCCCTCACCTGGGGGGTTGGTTCTGTCCGCCATGTCCTTCTCGCACTGACTCGTCCGTACGGGTGGTGTCCCACTTTCACCAAAGGCTGACACACACCGACCTGGCCTCCTAAAAGTCAGACTTTTAATCTCTAACGCGTCCGACCAGTAATCCGGCTCTTTCAGAGGACTTCTTGAAGATGAGCACGCAGACGCCCGACACCTTGGAGTGGACCGAACTCGACCGGCGTGCCGTCGACACGGCCCGCCTTCTCGCGGCCGATGCCGTGCAGAAGGTGGGCAACGGCCACCCCGGCACGGCGATGAGCCTGGCCCCGGCCGCGTACACGATCTTTCAGAAGGTGATGCGGCATGACCCGGCCGACCCGGAGTGGACCGGCCGCGACCGGTTCGTCCTCTCCCCCGGCCACACCTCGCTGACCCTGTACACGCAGCTCTTCCTCGCCGGGTACGAGCTGGAGCTGGAGGACCTGAAGGCGTTCCGCACCCAGGGCTCCAAGACGCCCGGCCACCCCGAGTACGGCCACACGGCCGGTGTGGAGACCACCACCGGTCCGCTGGGCCAGGGTGTGGCCAACGCGGTGGGCATGGCGATGGCCGCCCGCTACGAGCGCGGTCTGTTCGACCCGGACACCCCGCGGGGCGAGTCGCCGTTCGACCACACGATCTGGGCGATCGTCTCCGACGGCGACCTCCAGGAGGGCGTCTCCGCCGAGGCGTCCTCCCTCGCCGGCCACCAGAAGCTCGGCAACCTGGTCTTCCTCTACGACGACAACCACATCTCCATCGAGGGCGACACCGCCACGGCGTTCTCCGAGGACGTCCTGGGGCGCTACGAGGCGTACGGCTGGCACACCCAGCGCATCGAGCCCACCGCCGAGGGCGATGTCGACGTCCACGCCCTGTACGCGGCCCTGCGGGCGGCGCAGGCCGAGACCGAGCGGCCGTCGATCATCGCGATGCGCACGATCATCGCCTGGCCCGCCCCCAACGCGCGCAACACCGAGGCCGCGCACGGCTCGGCGCTGGGCGAGGAGGAGATCGCCGCCACCAAGCGCCTCCTCGGCTTCGACCCGGAGCGCACCTTCGAGGTCGCCGACGAGGTCCTCGCCCACACCCGCCGGGCCCTGGACCGGGGCGCCGAGGCGCACGCCGCCTGGGACCGGCGGATCGGCGCGTGGCGGGCGGCCCAGCCGGGGCGTGCGGCCCTGTTCGACCGTGTCGTCGCGGGTCAGCTGCCCGAGGGCTGGGAGTCCTCGATCCCGGTGTTCGAGCCCGGCAAGTCGGTCGCGACCCGCGCCGCCTCCGGCAAGGTGCTCCAGGCGCTGGGCGGTGTGCTTCCCGAGCTGTGGGGCGGCTCCGCCGACCTCGCCGGGTCGAACAACACCACCATCGACAGCACGTCGTCCTTCCTCCCGGCCGGCAACCCGCTGCCCGAGGCCGACCCGTACGGCCGTACCGTCCACTTCGGCATCCGCGAGTTCTCGATGGCAGCCGAGATGAACGGCATCGCGCTGCACGGCAACACCCGCATCTACGGCGGCACCTTCCTGGTGTTCTCCGACTACATGCGCAACGCCGTCCGTATGTCGGCGCTGATGCAGCTGCCGGTGACCTATGTGTGGACGCACGACTCCATCGGCCTCGGCGAGGACGGCCCGACCCACCAGCCGGTCGAGCACCTGGCCGCGCTGCGCGCGATCCCCGGCCTGAACGTGGTCCGCCCGGCCGACGCCAACGAGACCGCCATCGCCTGGGCCGAGATCATGCGCCGCCACTCCACCCAGCCGGCCCCGCACGGCCTGGCCCTCACCCGTCAGGGCGTGCCGACGTACCCGCCGAACCCGGACGCCGCGCGCGGCGGATACGTGCTGCTGGAGTCCTCCACCGAGACGCCCGACGTGATCCTGATCGCCACCGGCTCCGAGGTGCAGCTCGCCGTCGGCGCGCGAGAGCTGCTGGAGGCCGAGGGGACCGGGACCCGGGTGGTGTCGATGCCGTCCGTGGAGTGGTTCGAGGAGCAGCCGCGGGAGTACCGCGAGCGCGTCCTTCCGCCGTCCGTGCGAGCGCGGGTCGCCGTCGAGGCCGGGATCGCCCTGACGTGGTACCGCTACACAGGTGACGCAGGACGCATCGTCTCCCTGGAGCACTTCGGCGCCTCCGCCGACGCCTCCACCCTGTTCGCCGAGTACGGCTTCACCGCCGAGAACGTCGCCGCGTCCGCGAGGGCTGCCCTTGATGCGACTGCGGGCCTCGCCGCCGCGCGTGGCTGATCCGACCGCCAGAAAGAAGATGATCGCGAAATGACCGAATCACCCGTCCTCAAGCGCCTGTCCGACGAGGGCGTCTCCATCTGGCTGGACGACCTGTCGCGCAGGCGGATCGAGTCCGGCGACCTGGCCCGACTCGTCGAGACCCGGCACGTGGTGGGCGTGACCACCAACCCCTCGATCTTCCAGGCCGCCATCGGCTCCGGCGAGGGCTACGAGGAGCAGCTGGCCGACCTGGCCGTGCGGGGCGTCACGACCGACGAGGCCGTGCGCATGATGACCACCGCCGACGTCCGCGCCGCCGCCGACGTCCTCAAGCCGGTCCACGAGGCCACCGGGGGCCGCGACGGCTGGGTCTCCATCGAGGTCGACCCCCGCCTCGCGCACGCCACCAAGGCCACGATCGCCGAGGCCAGGCAGCTGGCGTGGCTGGTGGACCGCCCCAATGTCATGATCAAGATCCCGGCGACCAAGGCGGGCCTGCCGGCCATCACCGAGGTGCTCGCCCAGGGCATCAGCGTCAATGTGACCCTGATCTTCTCCCTGGAGCGCTACCGCGAGGTCATGGACGCCCACCTCGCCGGTCTGGAGAAGGCCCGCGCGGCGGGCCTGGACCTGTCCGGCATCCACTCCGTGGCCTCCTTCTTCGTGTCCCGCGTCGACACCGAGATCGACCGCCGCCTGACCGCGCTGGGCACCGCCGAGGCCCTGGCCCTCAAGGGCCGGGCGGCACTGGCCAACGCCCGGCTCGCCTACGAGGCGTACGAGAAGGTCGTGGGCGGTAGGCGGTGGCTCGCCCTCGCCGGGGCCGGCGCCCGCGCACAGCGCCCGCTGTGGGCCTCGACCGGCGTGAAGGACCCCGCGTACAAGAGCACGCTCTACGTCGACGAGCTGGTCGCGCCCGGCACGGTCAACACCATGCCGGAGGCCACACTGAACGCCACCGCCGAGCGCGGCGAGATCACCGGCGACACCGTGACCGGCGGCTACGACCGGGCCCGCGCCGACCTCGCGGCCGTCGAGCGGCTGGGCATCTCCTACGACGAGGTCGTCACCCGGCTTGAGGACGAGGGCGTGGCCAAGTTCGAGGCGGCCTGGCAGGACCTGCTGGACACCGTGACGAAGTCCCTGATGAGCAAGGGAGTTGACGGGGAATGAGCAAGGAGAGTGCCGAGGGTGCGGTCGCCGAGGCGCTGAGCGCGTCCGACTGGTCCAACCCGCTGCGGGACGCGCGCGACCGCCGGCTGCCCCGGATCGCGGGCCCCTCCGGGCTCGTCATCTTCGGTGTCACCGGCGATCTGTCCCGCAAGAAGCTGATGCCGGCCGTCTACGACCTGGCCAACCGGGGTCTGCTGCCGCCGGGCTTCTCGCTGGTGGGCTTCGCCCGCCGCGAGTGGGAGGACCAGGACTTCGCGCAGGTCGTCCACGCCGCCGTGAAGGAGCACGCCCGCACGCCGTTCCGCGAGGAGGTCTGGCAGCAGCTGGCCGAGGGCATGCGGTTCATCCCCGGTGACTTCGACGACGACACGGCGTTCAAGACGCTGCGCGACACCGTCGCGGAGCTGGACGTGGCGCGCGGCACCAGCGGCAACTACGCGTTCTACCTCTCCGTACCGCCGAAGTTCTTCCCGAAGGTCGTCCAGCAGCTGAAGAAGCACGGGCTGGCGGACGCCCCCGAGGGGGCCTGGCGGCGGGCGGTCATCGAGAAGCCGTTCGGGCACGACCTGCACAGCGCGCGCGAGCTGAACGCGCTCGTGCACGACGTGTTCGACCCGGAGCAGGTCTTCCGCATCGACCACTACCTGGGCAAGGAGACGGTCCAGAACATCCTGGCGCTGCGCTTCGCCAACCAGATGTTCGAGCCGATCTGGAACCGGTCCTACGTCGACCATGTGCAGATCACCATGGCCGAGGACATCGGCATCGGCGGCCGGGCCGGCTACTACGACGGCATCGGCTCGGCCCGTGACGTCATCCAGAACCACCTGCTCCAGCTGATGGCGCTCACCGCGATGGAGGAGCCCGCCTCCTTCGACGCGGGCTCGCTGCTCATGGAGAAGCTGAAGGTCCTCAAGGCGGTGAAGCTGCCGGAGGACCTGGGCCGGCACACCGTGCGCGCGCAGTACGCGCCGGGCTGGCAGGGCGGCGCGAAGGTGCGCGGCTATCTGGAGGAGGACGGCATCGACCCCGACTCCACCACCGACACCTACGCGGCGATCAAGCTGAACGTCGACAACCGCCGCTGGGCGGGCGTCCCCTTCTACCTGCGCACCGGCAAGCGGCTCGGCCGCCGGGTCACGGAGATCGCGGTCGTCTTCCAGCGCGCCCCGCACTCCCCGTTCGACTCCACCGCCACCGAGGAGCTCGGCCAGAACGCCATCGTCATCCGGGTGCAGCCGGACGAGGGCATGACGGTCCGGTTCGGCTCCAAGGTGCCCGGCACCTCGATGGAGATCCGGGACGTGACGATGGACTTCGCCTACGGCGAGTCGTTCACCGAGTCCAGCCCGGAGGCGTACGAACGGCTCATCCTGGACGTCCTCCTCGGGGACGCCAACCTGTTCCCGCGTCACCAGGAAGTGGAAGAGTCCTGGAAGATCCTCGACCCGATCGAGGAGTACTGGGCCACGCACGGCAGGCCCGCGCAGTACGCGTCGGGCAGCTGGGGACCCGAGGAAGCCGACGAGATGCTCGCACGAGACGGACGGAGCTGGCGCAGGCCATGAAGATCGACCTGACCGACACCACGGCAAGCAAGATCAACAAGGCGCTGGTGCAGGGCCGCCGCGCGATCGGCACACCGGCCGTGGGCATGGTCCTGACGATGGTCATCGTCACGGACGAGGAGAACGCCTACGACGCGATCAAGGCGGCCGAGCAGGCCTCGCACGAGCACCCCTCGCGCACCCTGGTCGTCATCAAGCGGCACGCCCGCACCCCGCGCGAGCGCACCCAGTCCCGGCTGGACGCCGAGGTGCGGGTCGGCTCCGAGGCCGGCACCGGCGAGACCGTCATCCTGCGCACCTACGGCGAGGTGTCCGACCACGCCGACTCGGTCGTGCTGCCACTGCTGCTCCCCGACGCCCCGGTCGTCGTGTGGTGGCCGGTGGACGCGCCCGAGGTGCCCGCCAAGGACCCCCTGGGCGCGCTGGCGCAGCGCAGGATCACCGACATGTACGCCGTGGAGCACCCGCTCCAGGCGCTGGAGACCCGCGTACGTTCCTACTCCCCCGGCGACACCGACCTCGCCTGGACCCGGCTCACCCCCTGGCGCTCGATGCTGGCGGCGGCCCTGGACCAGGCGCGGGAGCGGATCGTCTCGGCGGCCGTGGAGAGCGAGGCGGAGAACCCCAGCGCCGAGCTGCTGGCCCGCTGGCTGGAGGCCCGCCTCGGCGTGACGGTCGACCGGGTGGTCACCGCCGGGCCGGTCGTCACGGCCGTACGGCTGGGCACCGAGCACGGCGAGATCGTCATCGACCGCCCCGAGGGCCCGCTGGCCACGCTGTCCCTGCCCGGCCAGCCCTCCCGCACCCTCGCGCTGAAGGTGCGCCCGACCTCCGAACTCATCGCCGAGGAGCTGCGGCGCCTCGACGCCGACGAGATGTACGCCATCGCCCTGCGCGGCAAGGAGACCTCTTCCCATGTCTGACGCCCCCCAGCTGACCCGGCGCCCGGAGTGGACCGCCCTGGAGGACCACCGCGCCCAGGGGCTCCCGCACCTGCGCGACCTGTTCGCCGCGGACCCCGGGCGCGCCGAGCGGTACGTCGTGCGCGTCGGTGATCTGCGCATCGACTACTCCAAGAACATCGTCACCGACGAGACCCTGGCCCTGCTCCAGGAACTCGCCACCGCCACCGATGTCTTCGGGCTGCGGGACGCCATGTTCCGCGGCGAGAAGATCAACATCACGGAGCGGCGGGCGGTGCTGCACACCGCGCTGCGCGCCCCGCGCGATGCGGTGATCGAGGTGGACGGCGAGAACGTCGTTCCGCGCGTGCACGCCGTGCTCGACAAGATGGCCGACTTCGCCCGGCGGGTGCGCTCCGGCGAGTGGACCGGCCACACCGGCAGGCGGATCCGCAACGTCGTCAACATCGGCATCGGCGGCTCCGACCTCGGCCCGGCCATGGCCTACGAGGTGCTGCGCGCCTACACGGCACGGGATCTGACCTTCCGTTTCGTGTCCAACGTGGACGGCGCCGACCTGCACGAGGCGGTGCGGGACCTCGACCCGGAGGAGACGCTGTTCATCGTCGCCTCCAAGACGTTCACCACGATCGAGACGATCACCAACGCCACCTCGGCCCGCTCCTGGCTGCTGAAGGGCGTCGGCGGCGACGAGAAGGCGGTCGCCCGGCACTTCGTGGCGCTGTCGACGAACGCGGAGAAGGTCACCGAGTTCGGCATCGACACGGCGAACATGTTCGAGTTCTGGGACTGGGTCGGCGGACGCTACTCCTACGACTCGGCCATCGGCCTGTCCCTGATGATCGCGATCGGCCCGGAGAACTTCCGGGAGATGCTGGACGGCTTCCGGATCGTCGACGAGCACTTCAGGACCGCTCCCGCCGAGGCCAACGCCCCGCTGCTGCTGGGCCTGCTGGGCATCTGGTACGGCAACTTCCACGACGCCCAGTCGCACGCGGTGCTGCCCTACAGCCACTACCTGTCGAAGTTCACCGCCTACCTCCAGCAGCTGGACATGGAGTCCAACGGCAAGTCGGTGGACCGTGAGGGCAACCCGGTGGCGTGGCAGACCGGTCCGGTGGTGTGGGGCACGCCCGGCACCAACGGGCAGCACGCCTACTACCAGCTGATCCACCAGGGCACCAAGCTGATCCCGGCGGACTTCATCGGCTTCGCCCGCCCGGTCGGCGAGCTGAGCGACGAACTCAAGGCGCAGCACGACCTGCTGATGGCGAACTTCTTCGCACAGACACAGGCGCTGGCCTTCGGCAAGACCGCCGAGGAGGTACGGGCCGAGGGCGTCGCCGAGGAGCAGGTGGCCCACCGCACCTTCCGCGGCAACCACCCCACGACCACGATCCTGGCCCGCGAACTGACGCCGTCGGTGCTGGGTCAGCTGGTCGCGCTGTACGAGCACAAGGTGTTCGTGCAGGGCGCGGTGTGGAACATCGACTCCTTCGACCAGTGGGGCGTGGAGCTCGGCAAGGTCCTCGCCAAGCGCGTCGAACCCGCCCTGACCGAAGGCGCGGAGGTGCCCGGTCTGGACGCCTCCACCGCAGCACTCGTCGCGGCCTACCGCGACCTCAAGGAAGTGAAGTGATCATGCAGCTCGGTCTCATCGGTCTCGGCAAGATGGGCGGCAACATGCGCGAGCGGATCCGCCGCGCCGGCCACACCGTCATCGGCTACGACCGCAACCCCGACCTCGCCGACGTCGGCTCCCTCGCCGAGCTGGTCGACAAGCTCGAAGCGCCGCGTGTGGTCTGGGTGATGGTCCCGGCCGGCGGCCCGACCCAGTCGGTCGTCGACGAGCTCGGCACCCTCCTGTCCCCCGGTGACATCGTGGTCGACGGCGGCAACTCGCGCTGGACGGACGACGAGAAGCACGCCAAGGAGCTCGGCGAGAAGGGCATCGGCTTCGTCGACGCCGGAGTCTCCGGCGGTGTCTGGGGCCTGGAGAACGGCTACGCGCTGATGGTCGGCGGCGACCCCGCGAACGTCGCCCGGGTGCAGCCGGTCTTCGACGCCCTCAAGCCGGAGGGCCCGTACGGCTATGTCCACGCGGGGCGGGTCGGCGCGGGGCACTTCGCGAAGATGGTCCACAACGGCATCGAGTACGCGATGATGCAGGCGTACGCCGAGGGCTGGGAGCTGCTGGAGAAGGTCGACTCCGTGGACAACGTCCGCGAGGTCTTCCGCTCCTGGCAGGAGGGCACGGTCATCCGCTCCTGGCTGCTGGACCTCGCGGTCAACGCCCTCGACGAGGACCAGCACCTGGACAAGCTGCGCGGCTACGCCGAGGACTCGGGCGAGGGGCGCTGGACGGTGGAGGCCGCGATCGACAACGCGGTCCCGCTCCCGGCGATCACCGCCTCGCTGTTCGCGCGGTTCGCCTCCCGCCAGGACGACTCCCCGCAGATGAAGATGATCGCCGCGCTGCGCAACCAGTTCGGCGGCCACGCGGTCGAGAAGAAGTAGGCCGCGCCGTGGGGGATCTCCTGCTGGTCCGCCACGGCGAGACGGAGTGGAGCCGGGACGGACGCCACACCAGCTTCACCGACCTGCCCCTCACCCCCGACGGTGAGGGGCAGGCCAGGTCCCTGGCTCCGCTCCTGTCCGCCCGGACCTTCTCGCTCGTCCTCACCAGCCCCCTCGCCCGCGCGGTCCGCACCGCCGGACTCGCGGGTCTGGCCGGGGCCGTCACCGACCCCGACCTGCACGAGTGGGACTACGGCGGCTACGAGGGCATCACCACCGCCGAGATCCGTCGCACCCGCCCCGACTGGGACCTGTGGTGCGACGGTGTGGTGCCCGGCCCCGAGCACCGGGGGGGAGAGCCCGGCGGAGGTCGGCCTGCGCGCCGACCGCGTACTCGCCCGGGTGGCCGATGCCCTCCCCGGCGGGGACGTCGTCCTCGTCGCCCACGCCCACTTCCTGCGCGTCCTCACCGCCCGCCGCCTGGGCCTCACCCCGGCCGAGGGCCGGCTGTTCCAGCTCGCCACGGGCACCGTCAGCCGGCTGTCGACGGAGCACGGGCGCCCTGTCATCGCGGAGTGGAACAGCAGGCCCCAAGGCGCGAGTTGACACCCGCCGTGCGGCCGGGTCAGAGTCCCCGCTGATGGAGATCGACGACCTGACCCCGGCCGAGCAGCGGGTGTGGCGGGCCTTTCCACGGGGCGAGGCGGTGGACTTCCGTGAGCCGGACGACCCCGGCCACGCCGACTGGGGGCCCGAACGGACCGTCCGCGCCGAGGTGTTGCGGGCTCTGCTGCTCAACGGCCCCCAGCGGGACGGGGAGATACCGGCGCTCAGCCTGGCGGGTGCGCGCGTCACCGGGCGGCTCGACCTCCAGTACGCCACGATCGACCCCCCGGTGCGACTGCGTCACTGCCTCTTCGAGGAACCCCCGCGCTGCTACGCCGCCCGGCTGCGTGAGCTCAATCTGAGCGAGTCGGTCCTGCCGGGACTCGTCGCCCACTCCGTGCAGGTCGACGGAGCGCTGCGGATGACCCGCTCCCGGTTCACCGGGACCGTCCGGCTCGGCGGGGCGCAGATCGGGGGCAGCCTGTATCTGGAGAGCGCCCGGATCGACGCGCCCGCCGCCGAGGAGCCGGTCCTCCAGCTCAACCAGTCCGCGATCGGCGCCGATCTGTGGGCACCGGGACTGCGCACCCGCGGACAGATCCGGCTCAACGGCGCCGGTGTCGCCGGCACGGTCAACCTCAACGAGGCGCGGCTCGGTCACCCGGAGCACGCCGCGCTGGACGCCGAGACGCTCACCGTCGAGGGCGACATGCTCGTGCGGCACGCGGAGGTGGAGGGATGGTTCGGGCTGCGGGGCGCGCGGATCGCCGGACGCCTCGACCTCACGTACAGCAGACTCTCGCACCCCGGCGCCACGGCGCTCAGGGCGAGCAGCAGCGCCATCGGGGAGCTGTGGCTGCGCAAGAGCCCCGCCATGGAGGGCGCGCTGAATCTGCGCCGGGCGCAGATCGATGTGCTGTTCCTGGAGCCGGAGTCGGTGCCGGAGCAGGTGCTGCTCAACGGGCTCGTGTACTCCTCCCTCACCCCGCAGGAGCCCGCCGAGCGGCGGCTGCCGATGGTGGAGCGGGACCGCGAGGGCTATGTCCCGCACGCCTACGAGCAGTTGGCCGCCTCCTATCTGCGCATCGGGGACGAGCGGGCCGCCCGGCTGGTGCGGCTCGCCAAGGAGCGGCGGCACCGCACGACCCTGCCCTGGTACGGCCGGCTCTGGGGCCATGTCCAGGACGCCACCGTCGGCTACGGCTTCCGCCCGCTGCGGGCGGCGGCGTGGCTGCTGTCGCTGGTGGCGGTGGGCTCGGTGGTGTACGGGGTGCGTCCGCCGCGGGCGCTGAAGGCCGGGGAGGCGCCGGAGTTCAACCCGGTGTTCTACACCCTCGATCTGCTGGTGCCGGTGCTCTCCTTCGGGCAGGAGGCCGCCTACGGGCCGCGCGGCTGGTACCAGTGGCTGTCGTACGTGCTCGTCGTCACCGGCTGGATCCTCGCGACGACGGTGGTGGCCGGTGTCAGCCGCTCGGTCAGCCGCCAGTGACCTTGGTCGGGGCGGCCCGATCCGCGGCGAGAGGACGAGGAGCGGCCCGATCCGCGGCGAGAGGACGAGGGGCGGCCACGGCGGCTCAACCCCGGACCTGGCGCGCGTACGGAGCCGGCCCAGAGTCGGTAGACACTGTCTACCGGCCCTTGGTAGACAGTGTCTATGCATGAGTTCCCTGATCGCGGATCGCCCGCGTCCGCGTCCCCGTCCGCGCCCGACACCGGCCTGCGGGCCCGCCTGGTCCAGGTCGGTGTGGAGCTGGTGGCGCGCGAGGGCGTCCAGGCGCTGACTCTGCGGGAGATCGCCCGCCGGGCCGGTGTCTCGCACGGGGCGCCGCGCCGCTACTTCCCCACCCACCTGGAGCTGCTGTCGGCGATCGCGCGGCGGGGCTTCGCCGACCTCGCCGAGCGCGCGGCGGGAGTGCCGGCCGACCAGGGGACGGATCCGCGCGACCGGCTCCGGGCGCTCGCCCGGGTGTATCTGGAGTTCGCGCTGGACAACCGCGGCATGTATGAGCTGATGTTCCGTCACGACCTGCTGGAGAGCGGGCATCTGGGGCTGCGCGACACCAGTCTGCCGCTGTTCGCCGTGCTGGTGGAGCTGGTCGGCGCGGTACGGCCGGACGCCGACGCGCGTGCCGTGGCGGGCGCGCTGTGGGCGAACCTGCACGGCATCGCCCAGCTGTGGGGCTGGGGCAGCCTCCAACTGGCCACCGGCGCCGAGGACTTCACCCCACTGCTGGACGCCGCTCTGGAGGCCCACCTCGGTCCGGCGAGCGGCCGGTGAGGCCCCGGCTGACGCTGGCGAGCAGCGTGGCCGGTGCGGTGATCGTCGCGCTGGACGGCACCGTCCTGACGGTCGCGCAGCCGACGCTCCAGCGGGATCTGGGGGCGGGCTTCGCGCAGGCGCAGTGGACCAGCACCGGGTATCTCGTCGCGGTGGCCGGGCTGCTGGTGTTCGGCGGCCGGCTCGGCGACCGGTACGGGCACCGGCTGCTGTTCGGTCTGGGCATGCTCGGCTTCGGCGCGGCCTCGGCCGCGATCGGGCTGGCGCCCGGCATCGGCTCGGTGATCGCGCTGCGCGTGCTGCAAGGGGTGTGCGGGGCGCTGCTGCAACCGGCCACGCTGGGCATGCTCCGCGCCATGTATCCACCCGAGCGGCTGCGCACCGCGCTGGCCGTGCGCACGGCGGCCATCGGCCTCGGAGCCGCGGTGGGCCCGGTGCTGGGCGGGGCGCTGGTGACGTGGCTGGGCTGGCGGGCGGTGTTCTTCCTCAACGTGCTCCCGGCGCTGACGTTCGGTGCGCTCGCGCTGGCCGGGTGGCGGGCGGACGGACGGCCGAGCCCGGACGGCGGCCTGTCCGGCATGCGGCAGGGCACCCGCCCCGCCGCCGTCCCGTACAGCGACGACCGGGCTCACCCGCACCCGCCGGCCCGCCTCGACCTGCCCGGCGCCCTGCTGCTCGCGGTGGCCCTCGGCTGCCTGGTGCACGCCCTGGTCGGCCTGCCCGACTCCGGCTGGACGGCCGCGAGCGGCGTCGCCCTCGGGGTGGCGGGCGCGGCCGGCCTGGCGTTCGTACGGCAGGAGCGGCGGGCCGCCGATCCGCTGGTGCCGGCGGACCTCGTCGGGTCGCGGCCGATCGCGGCGGCGCTCGCCGTGCTGGTGGCCGCGTCCGCGGCGCTGCACGGCGCGCTGTTCGCCTGTGTGTATCTGCTCCAGCAGACCCTCGACCCCTTCGAGAGCGCCGTGCGCAGCCTGCCGCTGGCGGTGCTGATGGTGGCGGCCGCCGTGCTGTGCCCGCTGCTGCTGCGCCGGGTGGGGGCCCGCCGTGCGACCGCCGGGGCGATGGCCGTCCTGGCCGCCGGGATCCTGCTGCTCGCCCGGTCCTCCGGCACGCTGCCGCTGTGCACCGGGTTCGCGCTGGTCGGGGCGGGCTTCGGCACGGTGATGGTGGCGGCCACCCAGGTCGTCGTACGCCAGGCCCCGGTGGCGTCGGCGGGGGTCGCGGGCGGCCTCCAGCAGACCGCGCTGAACGTGGGGCCCGTGCTCGGCGTCGCCGCGGCGGCCGCCCTCGCCGGGGCCGGCGGTCTGCGGTTCCCGCTGCCGGTGCTGGCCGCCCTCGCCGCGGCGGGCGCGACGGCGGCCCTGCTGCTTCCCGGCAGCGGGGGTACTCGACCGGCGACGAAGGCGGACCGCGCCGTGGACGCGCGTCCGGCGCGATCCCTGCGCGATCATGAGGTCTGAGGCCCTCCCGGCGGGGTATGTCGCTTCGCACCCCGTCGAACGGAACCGGAGGCGAGCGATGGCACAGCTGCGGCAGGAGGCCGAGCCGAACGAGGCAGGGCTGGACGCGAGGGCGCTGGAGCGCCTGGACCGGCACTTCGTCCGGGAGGTCGACGAGGGGCGGCTGCCCGGCTTCCTGGTGGCGGTGGCGCGCGGCGGCCGGGTCGCGCATCTGACGACGTACGGCCTGCGGGACATCGCGGCGGGGTTGCCCGTGGAGGCCGACACGCTGTGGCGGCTGTACTCGATGACCAAGCCGGTGACCGCGGTGGCCGCGCTGATACTCGTCGAGGAGGGCCGGCTGTCGCTGGACGATCCGGTCGCCCGCCATCTGCCCGCATTCGCCGACCCTCGGGTGTACGTCGAGGGGTCCGGGACAGAGGTGAGAACCCGCCCGGCCGCGGGGCCCCTGCTCGTGCGGCACCTGATGACCCACACCGCGGGTCTCACCTTCGGCTTCTACCACTGCCACCCCGTCGACGCCCTCTACCGGGAGGCGGGCCTTGAGTCCTCGGTGCCGGCGGGCGCGGATCTGGCGCGGACGATCGAGGTCTACGCGAGCCTGCCGCTGCAGTTCGACCCCGGAACGCAGTGGAACTACTCGGTGGCCAGCAATGTGCTGGGCCGGATCATCGAGGTGGTGTCGGGCCGGCCGCTGGACGAGTTCTTCGCCGAGCGGATCTTCCGGCCGCTCGGGATGACGGACGCCGGTTTCCAGGTGCGGGACGAACAGGCGCCGCGGCTCGCCGAGTTGTACGGCGAGCAGGAGGGCGGCGGCATCGCGCCGGTGCCGGGGCTGCCGTTGCGCGGCGGACGGCCCCGGTTCCTGTCCGGCAGCGGCGGCCTGGTGGCCAGCGCCCATGACTTCCACCGGTTCATGGAGATGCTGCGCCGCCGGGGCGAGTTGGACGGCGTACGGCTGCTCGCGCCCGGCACGGTGGACCTGATGACCGCCAACCAGCTGCCCGGCGGCGCCGATCTGCGCTCCTTCGGCAGCCGGCCCGCCCATGACGAGCCCGGCAACGAGGGCATCGGCTTCGGTCTCGGCGTCTCGGTGGTCATCGACCCCGCCCGCACCAAGGCGCCCGCCGGGGCGGGCACGTTCGGCTGGAACGGGGTCGCCTCCACCACCTTCTTCGTCGATCCGGGCCGTGGGGTGACCGCGCAGTTCCTGACGCAGGTGCGGGCGCGCGGCTCCAACAGCGTCTTCCCCGCCGTCCGCCGCCTGGTCCACGAGGCGATCACGGGCTGAGGCGTGCCATCACCGCGTCCAGATGCGGCAGGTGGTGGTCCATCCGCTCGCGTTTGGTGCGCAGATAGGTGATGTTGCTCTCGCACGGCGGGATCAGCAGCGGCACGTCCTCGGCGACCCGGATGCCGTGCCGGACCAGCGCCTCGCGCTTGCGCGGGTTGTTGGACATCAGCCGCACCGAGCGCACGCCGAGGTCGCGCAGGATCTCCGCGGCGACCGCGTAGTCGCGGGCGTCCACCGGCAGGCCCAGGGCGAGGTTCGCCTCCACGGTGTCCAGGCCCTCCGCCTGGAGGGCCATCGCCCGCAGCTTGGCGAGCAGGCCGATGCCGCGGCCCTCGTGCCCTCTGAGGTAGACGACCACACCGCGGCCCTCGCCGGCCACCGCGCGCAGGGCCGAGTCGAGCTGGTCGCCGCACTCGCAGTGCCGGGAGCCGAAGGCGTCACCGGTCAGGCACTCCGAATGCAGCCGGGTCAGCACGTCCTCGCCCGTGATGTCCCCGTGGACCAGGGCGACTTGTTCGTCGCCGCGGTCGTGGTCGAGGTAACCGACCGCGGTGAACTGCCCGTACACGGTGGGCAGCGGGGCATTCACCACGCGTTCCACACCGGTACGCGATGCCGAATTCCCGGCGGGGGCGGACTTCTGGGTCAGTACGCCGATGTTCTCTGTCATGATCTGTTCCTCAGCTGAGACGAAAGGCCGTGAAAAGATGAGTGGTTCGGACATACGGTCGGCGGCGTACGGGGTGGTACCGGCGGACACCACCGAGGACGTCCGGGCGCGCGGTGCGCGGATCGCGGTGCTGCCCGTGGGGAGTTTCGAGCAGCACGGTCCGTATCTGCCGCTGGCCACCGACACGCTCGTCGCCTGCGCGATCGCCGGGGAGATCGCCGCGGCGTACCCGGTGCACCTCCTTCCTGCCGTCACGGTCTCCTGCTCGCACGAGCACGCGGCCTGGCCGGGCACCGTCAGCATCTCCTCCGTGACCCTTCACGCGGTGGTACGGGACATCGCGGCGTCGCTCCGCCGCTCGGGCGTCGACGCGCTGGTGCTGGTCAACGGGCACGGCGGGAACTACGTCCTGGGCAACGTGGTCCAGGAGTCCTCCGCGCGCGGGGAGCGGATGGCGCTGTTCCCGGCGGCGGAGGACTGGGAGACGGCACGGGAACGGGCCGGGGTGCGCACCTCGCTGCTCACCGACATGCACGCGGGGGAAATAGAGACCTCCATCCTTCTGCACGCTCATCCTGAATGCGTGCGGCCCGGTCATGAGTCCGCGGATTTCGTCGCCGACGACCGGCGGCATCTGCTCACCGTGGGAATGTCCGCCTATACCGATTCGGGTGTCATCGGCCGTCCTTCCCTGGGGTCCGCGGAAAAGGGAAAGGCATTGCTGGCGAGCCTCGGGGAATCCTTCGGCACGTATTTCTCGCTGCTCGCTCCGGAGGGCGGGGGGTCCGTGCCGGCTCCGGGGGGCGAGGGGTCCGTGGTTCCCCGGACGCGCCGGACGCCGTAGGAGCGCAGCGCGATCACGGCCGCGCCGGGCAGGCTCGCGGCGAAGCTCAGCACGCCGTACACGACGGCGACCGCGAGCCCGTGGCCGGCGCCGAGCCCGGCGGCGCCGAACGCCCACGCGGTGACGCCCTCGCGGGGGCCCCAGCCGCCGACGTTGAGCGGCAGGCTCATCGCCAGCAGGGCGAGCACCCCGAGCGGCAGCAGGACCAGCGCGGAGGCGCCGGTCCTGGTGATCCGCGCGGCGAGCAGGAACATGGCGAGGTGCCCGGCCAGCACGACGGCCGAGGCCCCCAGGACGCCGGGGCCGTTGCGGCGGGACAGCAGCGCCTCGCGCGCCTCGGCGAGGAGTGCGCGTCCCCTGCGGGCGGCCGCGCGGGGGCGGCTCATGCGCAGGGCGGCGGCGATCGCTCCCGCCCCGGCGGCGGCGACCGCGGCCAGTGCGGCGAGCTGCCGGGTCTCGTCGCGTACGGGGGACGGTACGGTCGCCAGGACGATCCCGCCCGCCACGGCGAGCACGGCCTGCCCCGCGGTCCGCTCCAGCACCACCGCCCGCACTCCCCGGCCGAGGTCACCCGCGCTGCGCCCGTGCCGCACGGCCCGGTGCACATCGCCGAGGACACCGCCGGGCAGGGCCGCGTTCAGGAACAGCGCCCGGTAGTAGTCGGCCACGGCCGTGCCCAGCGGCAGCCCGATCCGCAGGCCCCGCGCGACCAGTCGCCAACGCCAGGCGCTGAACACGGTGGTGACCAGCCCGATCCCGAGCGCCCCGAGGATCGCCGGGGCGTCGACCCGCCGCAGCCCGTCCAGGAAGGCGCCGGTGCCCAGCCGCCAGGTGACGGCACCGAGCACGACCAGCCCGGCGAGCGTACCGAGGTGCCTGCGCAGCGGGACGCGGGCGCGGGGCTCGCGGAGGGCGGACGGGGCGGCCGGGCCGGTGACGGGAGGGGCGCCTTCGGGGCCGTCGGCCGGTGTGCGGGCCTGTGCGCCGGGTACGCGGGTCTCCGTCGCATGTACGTCGGCCGCGATCGCACCGACCCCCGTCCGCGTCCGCGTCATGAGTGCGGGCCCGTCGGTCGGGGCAGGGCGAGGAGGTCGGTGTGGTGGACGGTGACATGGAGTTCGCCCATGGCACAGGCGGCCAGGCGGGCCGCGAGATACGTCTCGGCGGGGGCCCGCAGCTCGGGGCGCTGCTCCACCGCGGCGCCGACCCAGCCGCGCAGCCACGGCACGATCAGCGGGGCGTCGGCGGGGCCGAGCCGCCAAGGGCTGGGCCGCACCTGGACGGTGGCGCCGCGCGCGGTGAACGCCTCGGACGCCGTGCCGACCGCGTCGGGGCCGAGCAGACCGCCGCGCCGCTGGTGGGCGTTGAAGGCGTCGGTGATCTCCGCGTCCAGCGGGTCGGCGGGGGTCAGTTCGACGCGGCCGGCCACGGACAGGGTCAGCAGCGCCGGGCTCCCCGCGTCCGCGCACGCGGTCGCGAGGGCCTCGACCTCGGCGCGGGTGAGGACGTCCAGCAGGGCGGAGGCGGTGACCAGGGAGGCACCCGTGAGGGCGTCCGCGGTGAGGCGGGCGAGGTCACCGAGGCGGGTCTCGACGGTGACCCGGCTGCCGTCGGCGGCGGCCTTCGGGCAGCCCGCGGCCGCGAAGTGCAGGAGGTAGGGGTCGCGGTCGTGCAGCACCCAGTGCTGGGCGCCGTCGAGCCGGGGGGCCAGCCAGCGGCCCATCGAGCCGGTGCCGCACCCCAGGTCGTGCACCACGAGTCCGTCCGCCGCCCGGCCCGGCAGGTTCGCCAGCCGGATCCGCAGCGGGTCCACCAGCTCCGCCGACCGGGCCGCCCCGTCGGCCCCCTCCCGCAGCTCCAGCCACTCGGGCGCGTAGCGCGGCTCCTCCTCGGGCCCGGCCTCCCGCAGCCGTACGGTGGCCCGCTCGCCACCGGCCACGGGCCCGGCACCGGGGATCACGGCCCCGCCCGCGGAAACCGGTGGGGGCCCGACGATGACGGACCCGCCCCCGGCCACCGGCCCGGCCCCGGCGTTCAGGATCCCGCCTGTGGAGGCAGGCCGGGCCCCGGCACGCACGGCCTCTCCCCTGGCCACCGGCCCGGACCCGTCGATGCCAGACGCGCCCCCTGACACCGGCCCGGACCCAGCGCCCCCAGCCTCACCCCCGGACACCAGCCCGGACCCGGCACCCACCGCCTCACCCCCGGACACCAGCCCGGCCCCGGCACCCACCGCCTCACCCCCGGACACCAGCCCGGCCCCGGCGATCACGGCCTCGTCCGTGGCAGGCGGTGCGGAACCGGCGTTCGGGGACCCGCCCCCGGAGACCGGCCCGGATCCGTTGCTCATGGGCCCGCCTTCCTCCGGTGCGGTCGTCGGGGGATTTCTCATGCCGTCCTCCAAGGGGTGCCGGAGAGCCGGTGGAGTACGCCGGCCAGGGTGCGGGCCGTGGTGGCCCAGCCGCCGAGGGCGGCGCGGCGGCCGCGGGCCGCGGACTTCAGGCGGCGGCGCACGTCCGGCTCGCCGAACCAGCCGCGCAGTTCCGCGGCGAGGGCGACGGGGTCCTCCGGGGGGACGAGGATGCCGGGGACGCCGCCGTCGGGGGCGCGGCCGACCGCCTCGGGGACGCCGCCGACATCCGTGGCCAGTACGGGAATGCCGCGTGCGAGTGCTTCGGTGACCGCCATGCCGTATGTCTCGGCGTAGGAGGTGAGCACCATGAGGTCGGCGGCGGCGTAGGCGGCGTCGAGTTCGGCGCCCGCGCGGGGGCCGGCCAGGTGGATGCGGTCGGTGAGGCCGTGCCGGGCGATGAGCTCGCGCAGCCGGGTGACGTAGACCGGGTCCTGGGTGAGCGCGCCGACGCAGGTGCAGGTCCAGGGCAGGTCGTCGGCCGCGGCGAGGGCCTCGACCAGCCGGTGCTGGCCCTTGCGGGGCGTGACGGCGGCGACGCACAGCAGGTGGGAGACGCCGTCGGTGCCCGGGGCGAGCGGCGCGATGTCGGCGCCGGGCGGTGCGGCGTGCACGCGGTCGGGGGCGAGGCCGTGGTGGGCGACGAGGCGGCGCACCGCCCAGTCGCTGGTGGCGATCACCGCGCCGGCCGCGCGCAGCACCGCCCGTTCCCGGGCGTCGAGTTCGGCGGCCAGGGCCGGGTCGAGGCCGGTCTCGTCGGCCAGCGGCAGATGCACCAGCACGGCCTGCCGCAGGCGCCGGGCCTCGGGGACCACCACCTCGGGCACCCCGCAGGCCACCAGCCCGTCCAGCAGGACCACCGAGCCGTCGGGCAGCGTGCCCAGCAGGTGGGCGAGTTCGGCCCGTGCCGCCGCGTCCGGCCGGGGCCAGCCGCCGGACACGAGGTGCTGCTGCACCTGCCAGCCGAAGCCGGGCAGATCGAGGCCGGCCCGCCGGTCGTAGGCGTTGCCGCCGCTCGGCCGGGTCGGGTCGGCGACGCCGGCCGGCTGGACGAAGTGCACGGTGCGCAGCGTCATGGGCACCAGTTCCGTGGGGTGGGCGGAGGGGGACCCGGTGATCGTGGCGGGCGCGGACGGACGCTCCACGCTGGTGTCGGTCACAGGGCACGCTCGTAACTCGCCCAGGCCACATGCGACTCGTGCAGCGTGACCGTGAGACCCGCGATGCCCTTGGCGCTCTCCCCCAGGGCGCCCCGGTGGATCCGCTCGGCGAGGCGGTCGGCGACGACCTTGGCCAGGAACTCGGTGGAGGTGTTGACGCCCGCGAAGTCCGGTTCGTCGTCCAGGTTGCGGTAGTTCAGCTCGCCGACGACCGCGCCGAGTTCACGGGTGGCCAGGCCGATGTCGACGACGATGTTGTCCTCGTCCAGGTGTTCGCGCCGGAAGGTGGCGTCCACCAGGAACGTCGCTCCGTGCAGGCGCTGCGCCGGGCCGAAGACCTCGCCGCGGAAGCTGTGGGCGATCATGAGGTGATCGCGGACGGTGATGCTGAACAACGGGCGACCCTCCAGGTGCGGCGCGTGAGGTCCCCCGCGGTTCCTGCCGGGGGATGCCGAGTAGTACGGCTCTTCGCTTCCCCGTGTTCAGCGCTCTCTCACTCCTTTCTCAGGTCAGGCGCCCGGGTACCGCACGAGGTGGCACAGCGCGGCCAGCTCTCCGGAGGCGAGCCGCGGCATGACGTCCGGGAGTTCGTCGAAGGCGCACTCGCCGGTGATCAGGGCGTCCAGGCGGGGGTCGGCGAGCAGGTCGAGGGCGAGGGCGAGCCGGTCGGCGTAGGAGCGGCGGGCGCGGGCCGGGGAGACGGTGCCGACCTGGCTGGCGCGCAGGGTCAGGCGGCGGGAGTGGAACGCCTCGCCGAGCGGCAGGCGCACCGTGCGGTCGCCGTACCAGGACAGTTCGAGGAGTGTGCCCTCGGCGGCGAGGAGTTCCAGGCCGCGGGCGAGGCCCTGTTCGGTGGCGCTGGCGTGCACGACGAGGTCGCGGTCGCCGAGGGCGTCCTCGGGCGGGGCGAAGCCGACGCCGAGCGCCTCGGCGGTCTTCGCGCGCTCCGGGTCGGTGTCGACGAGCTGTACGCGGACGCCGGGGAAGCGGGCGAGGAGGGCGGCCACCGAACAGCCGACCATGCCGCCTCCGATCACCGTGACCCGGTCGCCGACCAGCGGGGCGGCGTCCCACAGGGCGTTGACGGCGGTCTCCACGGTGCCGGTGAGGACGGCGCGGGACGCCGGCACGGACTCGGGCACGGGATGGACGGCGGAGGCCGGGACGACGTAGCGCGACTGGTGCGGGTAGAGGCAGAAGACGGTGCGGCCGAGCAGCCGGTCCGGGCCCTGCTCGACCACGCCGACGTTCAGATAGCCGTACTTGACGGGGCCGGGGAAGTCGCCCTCCTGGAACGGCGCCCGCATCGCCGTGTGCTGGCTGTGCGGGACGCCGCCGCGGAAGACGAGGGTCTCGGTGCCGCGGCTGATCCCCGAGTACAGGGTGCGCACCAGCACCTCGCCCTCGCCGGGCTCGGGCAGGGCCACTTCGCGTATCGCGCCGTCCCCCGGAGCGGCGAGCCAGAACGCCTGTGCGGTGCCGTTCATCCACATCCTCCTGAACGTTCGGGATGGTGTGCGCGTACCGAGAAGTGCACGGCCGCGCACCTGGTACGTACGCGGCGTCGATCGACTCTGTCACACGGCCGGAGGATGTGCGGTGGCCCTGAACGACTTGTACGACGCGAGGCCGGTCCAGCAGGAGACCGCCGTCGGGGCGGGGGTGCAGCTGGTGCTGCTGGCCCTGCTCGGCACGGCGATCGGCATGGGGCCGGCGGGCTGGCTGACCGGGCTGGTCTTCGCGTTCGCCACCTGGGCGGTGCTCTCCCGTGCGCTGCACCGCACCCGGCCGCGCTCCTTCGGCCCGGCCAACCGGGTCACCCTCGGCCGGGCCATCCTGGTCGGCGCGGTGACGGCACTGGTGGCCGACTCCTTCCAGAGCCCGCCACCGCTGTCGCTGTTCGTGGGTCTGACGGCGGTGGCGCTGATCCTGGACGGCGTCGACGGCAAGGTCGCCCGGCGCACGGGGACGTCGACGCCGCTGGGGGCGCGCTTCGACATGGAGGTCGACGCGTTTCTGATCCTGGTGCTGAGTGTGTACGTCTCCCTGGCGCTGGGCGCGTGGGTGCTGCTGATCGGCGTGATGCGGTACGCGTTCGTCGCCGCGGCCCGGGTGTGGCCGTGGCTGAACGCGCCGCTGCCGCCGTCCACGGCCCGCAAGACGGTGGCCGCCGTGCAGGGGGTGTTCCTCCTGGTCGCCGCCTCGGATCTGCTGCCGCGTCCGGTGACGGCCGGGGTGGTGCTGGTGGCGCTGGGGGCGCTGGTGTGGTCGTTCGGGCGGGATGTGCGGTGGCTGTGGCGCGTGGCGCGCACCCGGCGCGCTGCCGTGGAGGTGCGGGAGCTGGAGTCGGTCGGCGGCTGACGCCGGCCCGGAATCAGGGGGCCGGCGTCGGCGCGCGGTTCACCGCCCCGGCTCCAGCTCGAAGTGCACGACGCCGTGTGCGCCGCCGTGCTCGCGCTCGTCGTGCACGACCTTGCCGAGCGAACGCCAGAACGCCTCCGCGCCGGGCACGGCCGGGTCGGTGTGCAGATAGACGGCCCGGTAGCCGCCGTCGGCCGCCGCGAACCGCAGCAGTTCCCCGACGAGCCGCCGCGCCAGCCCCCGGCGGCGATGGCCGGGCCGCACACAGACTCGCCGCACCTGCGCGGTCGTCCCGCTCGGGAAGCGCTCGGCGACGCTCCTGGGGTTCGGCGGGCACGCCGGCCCCCGCGAGTCGAGCGCCGCCGTGGCGACCACGGCACCGTCGGCCGGGTCGATCGCGACCAGCAGGGTGTGGCGTTCCGGGACCAGATAGGCGGCGGCCGGGTCGATGATGTCGCCGTGCCAGCGGGGCACGTAACCGGTTCCGAAGTCGTGGTAGACCGTGTCGAGCATGACGGCCCGGGCCCCGTCCACGTCCTGCGGCCTCGCCGTCCTGATGCTGTAGTCACACTGCTGCACTTGCGCACTATATGCAATAAGCGGCCCGGGAGGCTCCGCCACGCTTCCTCTCCCCACCGGTCTCTCAGCCGCGGGCCGCCCGCACCGCCTCCCGTACCGCCGGGGCGATCTCCTCGGCCCAGCGGCCGAGCGTGACGTCGTACGGGTTCGGGTCGCCGTCGACCCGGAAGTGCACGAAACCGGCGGCACCGTGCTCCAGGACCGCGCCGGTCAGCTCCTCGACCCACTGCCGGACCGAACCCCCCACCCAGCGGCCGTCCTTGTCGCGCGGGGAGTCGAGCGGGGTGTCGGTGATGAGGCCGGGCAGGTTGTAGACGGTGATGATCTCGGAGGGGTCGCGGCCCACGGCCACGGCGGCCTCGTCGATCAGCGGACGCGACTGGCGGTAGCGATCGCTCAGCCAGTCCGCCGCGTACCCCGGCAGCCAGCCGTCGGCCACCCGGCCCGCCACCCCGAGGGACTTCGGGCCGACCGAGCCCGCCCAGACCGGCGGGACGGGCACGGGCGCCGGCTCCAGGTCGCGCACCTGGTAGAACTCGCCCTCGAACGTGACCGGTTCACCGCCGCCGCACAGCGCACGGATCAGGGTGATCGCCTCCTCCATCGCCCGTACGGCCGCCGCGGCACCGAGACGCGGTACGCCCGTCTTCGCGATGTCGTCCCACAGGCCGCCCGCGCCCACGCCCAGCACCAGACGGCCTCCGGTCAGCGCGGAGAGCGAGGCGACCTGCCGGGCGAGCATCGGTGCCGGGCGGGTGGGCAGGTTGCTGACGCTGACCAGGCCGGAGATCCGCCGGGTGCGGCCGAGCGCGACGCCGAGGATGGAGTAGCCGTCGAGCCGACCGCCGAGGTAGGGGTGATCGGAGACGGTGAACAGGTCCAGGCCCTGACGGTCGGCCTGTTCGGCCTGCCGGAGCGTGGCCTCGGCCTCGTGGAATCCGGTGAGACCGCCGGTGCCGAAGAGCGGCTTGCGTTCGGTCATGGTGATGTCTGCCCCCGCGTGAATTCAGTTCGTACTACGAACTATATGGGTAGGGGCCGGACCTGTAAACCCGTTCCCCACCCAAGACTTGGGCCTCGGTGGCCCCACCGCGAGAGGGGGGCCACCGAGGGCGCGGCACGGGCTAGCGTGTCGCCGCCGCGGCGTCCGCCGGTGCCTGCGCGTACCCGGTGGGCCGGGCCGTGAAGGTGCCGCGGCCCTGGGTGCGGCCGCGCAGGCGCGTCGCGTAGCCGAAGAGTTCGACCAGCGGCACCGTCGCCGTGACGACCGCGGCACCCGCGCGCGTGTCCTGGCCGGTGACCCGGCCGCGGCGGGCCGCGAGGTCGCCGAGCACCCCGCCCACGGCGTCCTCGGGTGCCGTGACGGTCACCTCGGCGACCGGCTCCAGCAGCACCAGGGCGCAGGCGCGCAGGGCCTCGCGCAGGCCGAGCCGACCCGCCGTGCGGAAGGCGCTCTCCGAGGAGTCCTTCACATGGGTCGCCCCGTCCGTGAGGGTGACCCGCAGCCCGGTCACCGGATGCCCGCCGAGCGGACCCTCGGCGAGGGCGTCCCGGCAGCCGGCCTCCACGGCACGGACGTACTCCTGCGGCACCCGGCCGCCGACGACGGCGGAACGGAACGCGAAACCCGTACCGTCCAGCGGCTCCACGTCGAGGACGACATGGGCGAACTGGCCGGCCCCGCCGTCCTGTTTGACGTGCCGGAACACCAGACCCGACACCCCGCGCACCACCGCCTCCCGGTAACTCACCCTGGGACGGCCCACATTGACCTCCAGCCCCAGCTCACGGCGCAGCTTCTCCACCGCGACCTCCAGATGCAGCTCGCCCATCCCGGACAGCACCGTCTGACCGGTCTCCGCGTCCGTGCGCACCCGCAGCGACGGGTCCTCCTCGGCGAGCCGGGCCAGCGCGGACGCCAGCCGGCCGGTGTCGCGGGAGGCACGGGCCTCCACGGCCACCGAGACCACGGGGTCGGCGACGCCGGGCGGTTCGAGCACGACCGGGTCGTCGGGCGCGCACAGCGTCGAGCCCGCGCGGGCGGACTTCAGCCCGACGACGGCCACGATGTCCCCGGCGACGGCCCGCTCCAGCGGGGCGTGCCGGTCGGCCTGGACGCGCAGGATGCGGCCGATGCGCTCGGTGCGGCGCGCGGTCGGGTCCCACACCGTGTCTCCCTTCTCGATCGTGCCGGAGTACAGCCGCAGGAACGTCAGCCGCCCGGTCGCGGTGGCGTGCACCTTGAACGCGAGGGCCGCGAGCGGTGCCGCCGGGTCCGCGGGGCGTTCCCGTTCGGCGCCGTCGTGTTCGCCGCGCACCGGGGGCACGTCCAGCGGGGAGGGCAGATACGCCACCACCGCGTCCAGCAGCGGTTCGATGCCGCGGTTGCGGTAGGCGGAGCCGCACAGCACGACCACGCCCTCGCCGCCGCGGGTCAGGTCGCGCAGGGCGGCCGCGAGGGTCGCGGCGGACAGTGTCTCCCGGTCGCAGAACTCCTCCAGCGCGGCCGGGTGGCGTTCGGCGACGGCCTCCTCCAGCGCCCGGCGGCGGCGTACCGCCTCCTCGCGCAGATCGGACGGTACGGCACTCTCGACGGGGCGGTCGGCGCCGTCGGGCCAGAGCAGCGCGCGCATCCGGACGAGGTCGACGACGCCGGTGAAGCCGTTCTCCCGGCCGATGGGCAGCTGCACGACCAGCGGGGCCGGGTGCAGCCGTTCCCTGATGGAGTCGACGGCCCGGTCGAGGTCGGCGCCCGCGCGGTCCAGCTTGTTGACGAAGGCGATCCTCGGCACGCCGTGCCGCTCGGCCTGCCGCCACACCGACTCGCTCTGCGGCTCCACGCCCGCCACCGCGTCGAACACGGCGACCGCGCCGTCCAGGACGCGCAGCGAGCGCTCCACCTCGTCGGCGAAGTCGACGTGTCCGGGGGTGTCGATCAGATTGATCCGGTGACCGTCCCACGCGCAGCTGACGGCCGCGGCGAAGATGGTGATGCCCCGGTCGCGCTCCTGCGGGTCGAAGTCGGTGACGGTGGTGCCGTCGTGGACCTCACCGCGCTTGTGGGTGGTGCCGGTGGCGTACAGGATCCGTTCGGTGACGGTGGTCTTGCCGGCGTCGACATGGGCGAGGATGCCCAGGTTGCGGACGGTGGCGGGAGAGTGGGTGACATGGGCGGTCACGGCCGTTGCCTTTCGGGAACTGCGGAAAAGGGCGGCGCGATTCGCCGGGACGACGGCGTCGGGTCAACCGGCCTTGTGCCGGGGGGTGTTCGTCACGGCGTCCGGTGCCGGCCGCGCAGCGGGCACCGGGCGGACGAGGACACCAGGATCACCTCGGACCGGGAGCGGGGAACGACGACAGCGGTGCGGTCACGCACGGCCCGGCTCCCCTCGCTCGACACGGTGGCGCGCCGCCGGTTCGGGGGCGGCGCGCGGTGGTGTGCCGATCGTAGGGAGAGCGGGCGGTCCCGAGCACGTGGTTTTTCACCCCACGCGTCTCATACGGTGCTCAGGTCCGGCGTGTAGAAGTGCCGGCGCACGCGCCGCAGCCATGCCTCGGCGGCGGCCTCGTCGGGCTCCTCGGGCAGGGCGCTCGGCGTCTCGGCGAAGGCCGTCTCGAAGCGGCTGAGCAGCGGTTCCGCGGCCTCCGGGTCGGCGGCGACCTGCTCGCCGAAGGCGTGGTAGGCCGCGGGGTCGTCGACCCGGACGGTCAGCCGGCCGGTCCGGTGCAGCTCGTAGCCCTGCTCGCACAGCCGCTTGAGGTGCCGGGCGTGCTTGGCGGTGCGCTTGCGGGTGTCGGCGCTGAAGGAGCCGTCGCCGCGGGCGAGCAGCCGGCGGAACTGCTGTGTCGCGTAGCCGAGATAGGCGTCGCGGACGCGCCGGGCGCTGAGGAAGGAGGTGCGGATGCCGATCAGCTCGTCGCCGAGCGGGGTGCGCACCTCGTACAACGCGTCGGGCAGCCAGACGAGTTCCATGACGGTCGGGTTGCCGCTCAGGGCGAGCCGGCACCATTTGCCGGCCTCGTGCAGGGTGCGGTCGGGGTCCGTGGTGACGTGGGACTCCTTCGGGGGGCGCAGCCCGTGGAGCTCCTCGGTGGGTGCCGCGAACAGACCGAGGCGGTCCACGTCGGAGCCCGCGTGGGCGAACCCGTAGGCGGTGGAGCCGACGACGCCGGACAGCAGGACGTTGGTGACGGTCATGGAACCCCCCGAGGCGGTGCGTGGCCGGCCGAGCGGCCGGGAGCAGCCATGATGACCCGTGGGCGGCCGGGGTCACCGGGGATTTTCCGCGCGGTCCCGTTCCGCGGGCGTTCACGACGCCCTCATGCCGCGGTCTTCTGGAAGCGACCGGGACCGCACTAGCGTCCAGGCGTCGCCCCGTCCGACACGAGTGAGGTTGCGATGTCCGTCCGACACTTCCTGGCCGGCCTGGTCCTGCTGCCGGTGCTCGCGCTCCCCACGACCGCGCGGGCCACGGAGCAGGTGCCGCCGCAGAAGACCCACTTCGACCTCCAGGCCCACCGCGGCGGCCTCGGCATGACGACCGAGTCCTCCCTGGAGGGCTTCGCCAAGGCGCTGCGGCTCGGCGTCTCCACCCTGGAGCTGGACACCCAGGTCACCCGCGACCACAAGGTGGTCGTCACCCACGACCGGCAGGTCAGCGCCGTCAAGTGCCGGGACACCGCGCCGGTCGTGCCGGGTGACCCGATGTATCCGTACGTCGGCAAGTACATCAAAGATCTGACGCTGGCTCAGATCAGGACGATGGACTGCGGCTTCCAGCAGTTGCCCGGCCACCCCGAGCAGGAGCAGATCAAGGGCCTGCGGATGGTGGAGCTGCGGGAGGTGCTGGACCTGGTCAAGCGGTACAAGGCCCGGCAGGTGACGCTGAACGTGGAGACGAAGGTCGAGGCGGGCGCGCCCGAACAGACCGCCCCGCGCGAGCTGTTCGTCCGCCGGGTGTACGAGGAGATCCACGCCTCCGGCATCGAGGACCAGGTCACGATCCAGTCCTTCGACTGGGGCGCCCTCAAGGTCATGCACCGCCTCGCCCCGCACTGGCCCCTGGTCGCGCTCACCAACCACGACTTCCTCCAGGTCGGCAGGCCGGGCGCGAGCCCCTGGCTCGGCGGGATCGACGCCGACGACTACGACGGCGACTTCGTGAAGGCCGCCGCCACGGTCCCCGGCGTCCGCGTCCTCTCCCCCAACTACGGCTTCCCGCAGAACGGCAAGGTCGGCGACCCCGGCTTCCGCTTCTATCCCGACCGCGCGATGATCACCGCCGCCCACGCCCGCGGCCTGCGGGTCGTGCCCTGGACCTGCGACGACCCGGCGACCGTCGCGGCGCTCATCGACCTCGGCGTGGACGGCGTCATCACCAACTACCCCGACCGCGTACGGAAGATCATGGCCGACCGCGGCATGCGACTGCCGAAGGCGTACGCCCCTCGGTGACACGTCGGGCAGGGCCGGGGGCGTACGGCTTGGCGGGGATGCAGCTCGGCCGGGGCCGGGAGGCAGCTCGGCGGCAGTTTGCGGTTATTCCGTTGACGGTCGCCGGGCCGCGCTCGGACCATCGGGAGCGGCTGTGTCGTGCGGTACCCCGCAGGCGCCGCCCCGCACGAGACCCCCGTACGAGAAGAGAGTGACCCTCCGATGAGGCCAGAAGACGTTGTCGCGCTGCTCGCCGAGCCGAGCCGGCTGCGGGTGTTCTCCGCCGTCGTCCTCGGGGCGTCCACCCCGTCCGCCGTCGCGGAGGCGGCGGGTGTGAACGCCAAGGAGACCGCCGTGGCACTGCGCCGGCTGCGCGCCGGCGGCCTGGTCAGCGAGGACGACGGCCGGCTGGTCGCCCACGCCGAGCAGTTCAAGGGCATCGTGCGGGAGAACCGCACCACCGAGGAGCCCGAGCGGCACGGTTACGCCGACGAGCAGGTCGAGTCGCTGCTGCGCACCTTCGTACGCGGCGACCGGCTGATCAAGCTGCCCTCGCAGTGGGGCCGGCGCCGGGTGGTGCTCCAGCACCTGACGCACCGGACGTTCGCCACGGACACCACGTACGACGAGCGCACGGTGAACGAGAAGCTGAAGGCGTGGTGCGAGGGCGCGAACACCGACCATGTGACGGTACGCCGCTATCTCGTCGACCTGTGTCTGCTCGGCCGCGAGGGCGGCCGCTACTGGCTGCGGACGGACATCCAGCCCGCGCTCTGACACACGCCGCGAAGGGCCCGCCTCCGGGTGGGCCCTTCGCCATGTCCGCCTCGGGGCGGCTCCTGCGCCCTGCCCGCCTCCGGGTGGCCCCCGCCCTCCTCATGCCCGCCTCCGCATGGGCCCTGCGGCGCGTCCCCCGCCCCGCCCTCCTCTCCTCGTCCCCCCTCGGGAAATGCCCCCACAGTGCCTGCCCGAGTGCCGGAACCCCCCGTCGGCCCGCGCCTAGCCTGGCACGGCGCGCGCCCCCGGCCGGTCCCGTACCAGAGGAGATCCCGTGTTCCCGTTGTCCTACGCCCAGCAGCGGCTGTGGTTTCTCAACCGGCTGGAAGGACCGAACGCCACCTTCAACGCCCCGCTCACCCTGCGGCTGTCCGGCCGGCTCGACCCCGGCGCGCTCGCCGCCGCCTGGCGTGACGTCCTGGACCGCCACGAGAGCCTGCGCACCCGCTTCGCGGAGCGGGACGGGGAGCCCCGGCAGATCGTGCTCCCGGCGGACGACGCCCGACTCGCACTCGCCACCGCCGACTGCGCGGCCGGCGACCTCGCGGCCACCCTCAGCGCCCTGCAGTCGGCCCCGTTCGATCTGGCCGCGCACCTCCCGGTGCGGGCGCACCTGTTGGCCGTGGGGCCGCAGGAGCACGTGCTGGTGCTGGTCATGCACCACATCGTCAGCGACGGCTGGTCGATGGCGCCGCTGCTGCGGGACCTGGCCCGTGCCTACGCCTGCCGCGCGGGCGGCGCGGCGCCCGACTGGGAGCCGCTGCCGGTGCAGTACTCCGACTACACGCTGTGGCAGCGCGACCTGCTCGGCGGCGGCGACGACCCGGACAGCCTGCTCAACCGGCAGCTCGGCTTCTGGCGCCGGACGCTGGCGGGCCTCCCGGAGGAGCTGCCGCTGCCCGCGGACCGCGCGCGGCCCGCCGTCGCCACGCACCGCGGCGGTCAGGTCTCCTTCGATCTGGGGCCCGAACTGACCGCCCGGCTGCGGCAGACCGCGCGGGCCACCGGCACCACGCTGTTCATGGTGCTCCAGGCCGGGGTGGCGGCGCTGCTGACCCGCCTCGGCGGCGGCACCGACATCCCGCTGGGCACGGTCGTGGCCGGCCGCTCCGACGAGGCGCTGGACGACCTGGTCGGATTCTTCGTCAACACCCTGGTGCTGCGCACCGACACCTCCGGCGATCCGGCCTTCACCGAGCTGCTGGCCCGCGTCAGGGACACCGACCTGGCGGCGTACGGTCATCAGGACGTCCCCTTCGAGCGGCTGGTCGAGGAGCTCAACCCGGTGCGCTCCCGCTCCCGGCACCCCCTGGTCCAGGTGTCGGTCGAACTGCACGCGGCGGGCGGTGCCGCGGCCCGCTGGCCGGGGCTGGAGTGCACGGAACTGCCCGCCGATCTCGGCGGTGTCGCCAAGCTCGACCTGACCTGGGACTTCTTCGAGACCGCCGACACGGTCACCGGTGAACTCGCCTATGCCCGCGACCTGTTCGACGACGAGACCGGCGAACAGCTCGCCGTGCTGCTGCGCCGGCTGCTGACGGCCGCGGCCGCCGATCCGGCCGCTCCCCTGTCCCGGCTGCCGCTGCTGACCGAGGCAGAGCGCACCGGCCTGCTGGTGGACCGGCACCGCACGCAGCACGCCGACCTCACCCACGGGGTGGTCGCCCGGATCCGCGAGCACGCCCTGGCCCGGCCCGACGCGCCGGCCGTCACCGACCCGGACGGCCGCACCCTGGACTACGCCGGGCTGGTCGGCCGGGCCAGCGCCCTCGGCCGCCGGCTGCGGCCCGCGCCCGAGGCACCGCGCGGTTTCGTGGCCGTCCTCGCCGACCGGGGGTCCGTCGCCGTGACCGCGCTGCTGGGCATCCTGGGCGCCGGATGCGCCTACTTCCCGCTGGACACCCGTGCCCCGCTGGTCCGCAACGCCGACCGGCTGACGGACACACGGGCCGCCCATCTGCTCACCGACGCCCGGCACGCCGACCGGGCTCGCGAGATCGCCGCCGCCGTCGGCCACCGGGTGGAGGTCGTCGTCCTGGACGGCGGTGCCGACGCGCCCACCGATCCGCTGGACGCCCTCGCCCCGATCGCCCACGGCCCGGACGACCTGGCGTACGCCATCTTCACCTCCGGTTCCACCGGCCGGCCCAAGGGCGCGATGGTCGCGCACCGCGGCCTGGTCAACAACCTGCTCGGGGAGGCGGAGGCGATCGGGATCGCCGACGCCGGGCATGTGGTCGCCTCCAGCGCGCCGCTGACCTTCGACATCTCGGTGTGGCAGATGCTCACCGCGCTGATCTTCGGCGGCCGGGTGCAGGCCGTGGACCAGGACACCGCCCGTGACCCGCGCGCGCTGTTCGCCCTGGTCGTGGAGTCGGGGACGACCGTGCTCCAGGTGGTGCCCAGCCTGCTGCGGGCGGCCCTCGACGACTGGGACGCCCGCGGACAGGCGCCCGCCCGGCTGCCGCTGACCGCGCTGGCCGTCACCGGCGAGGCCCTGCCCGGTGACGTGGCCCGCCGCTGGCTGGCCCGCTACCCGGACGTTCCGCTGGTCAACTGCTACGGCCCCACGGAGTGCTCCGACGACGTCACCCAGGCCGTCATCACGGCGGCCGGCGCGCCGGACGGCGCCCGCAGCCCGATCGGCGTCGCCACCCGCGGCATGACGCTGTACGTGCTGGACGAGCACCTGAACCTGGTCCCCGACGGGGTCCCCGGCGAGCTGTACATCGGCGGTGTCGGGGTGGGCCTGGGCTATCTCGACGACCCGGTGCGCACCGCCGCGGTCTTCGTGCCCGACCCGTTCTGCGGGGAGCCCGGCCGCCGGATGTACCGCACGGGCGATGTGGTGCGGTATCTGCGGGACGGGCAGCTGGAGTTCCTCGGGCGCCAGGACCACCAGGTCAAGATCCGCGGCCAGCGCATCGAGCTGGGCGAGGTGGAGTTCACGATGCGCCGGGTGCCCGGCGTGCGGGACTCGGCGGTGTGCGTGGTCACCGGCCCGGCCGGGCAGCCCCTGCTGGCCGGGTACTACGTCGGCACTCCCGCGCCGGAAGAGGTGCGGGCGGCGCTGACGGGCATGCTCTCCGACGCGATGGTCCCCGCCGTGCTCATGCCGCTCGACGCGTTCCCGCTCACCGCGAACGGCAAGCTGGACCGCAAGGCGCTGCCGGTGCCGGACCTGGCGGGCCGCTCCGCCGGGCGGCCCCCGCGCACGGCGGAGGAGAAGGAGCTGTGCCAGGCGTTCGAGGAGGTGCTGGGGGTCCACGGGGTCGGTGTCGACGACGGGTTCTTCGACCTGGGCGGCCACTCGCTGCTGGCGATCCGGCTGGCGACCGTGGTCGCCGAACGGCTCGGGGCACGGCTGCCGGTGGGTGCCGTCTTCGAACGGCAGACGCCGGCCGCGCTGGCCGGGCTGCTCGGCGGGGACGCCCTGGTGCCGGCCGGTCCGGCGGGCGCCCGGCTGTCGGCGGACGTGTGGCTGGACGAGGAGATCCGTCCGACGGGCCCGCCGGCCTACGACGCCACCGCCGAGGGCGGTCCGAAGGCCGTGCTGCTGACCGGCGCCACCGGCTTCCTCGGCTCCTTCGTCCTGCGTGATCTGCTCGCCCACAGCCGGGCGACCGTGCACTGTCTGGTCCGGGCGGCCGACGACGCGGAGGCGATGCGGCGGATCGAGGGCGCGCTCGCCCGGTACGGGCTGTGGGAGGAGCGGCTGCGGGAGCGGATCGTGCCGGTGGCCGGGGATCTGGGCCGGCCGCTGCTGGGGCTGGGCGAGGAGCGGTTCGACGCGCTCGCCGGGGCGGTGGAGCTGATCCTGCACAACGGCGCGCGGGTGAACCTGATGGAGTCGTACACCCGGCTGAAGGCCGCCAATGTCGACGGCGTCCGCGAGATCCTGCGGCTGGCCGTGCGCGGGCGCACCAAGCCGGTGCACTACGTCTCCACCATCAGCACGGTGGTCGCCGGCCCCGACGACCCGCGGGTGCTGCCCGAGTCATGGGTGAGCGACCCGGCGCTGATCGACCCGTACGGGTATGTGCGCAGCAAGTGGGTGGCCGAGGGCATCCTGCGGATCGCCGGGGAGCGGGGGGTGCCGGTCGCCGTGCACCGTCCGTCCCGGATCGCCGGTGACTCGGTGTCCGGCGCGGTCGGCGGTGACGACGCGTTCTGGCACTACGTCCGGGCCTGTGCCGAGCTCGGCGCCCGGCCCGCCGCCGGCGCCGACGGCGGAGGTCTGCGCGAGAACATGGTGCCGGTGGACTTCGTCTCGCGGGCCTATGTGCACCTGGCGCTCACCGGTCCGGCGGACGGCCGTGTGTACAGCCTGGTCGCCGCCGAGCAGGTCGAGCTGTCGGCCGTCCTCGACGAGTTGCGCTGCGCCGGGTACGCGATGGAGGACCTGCCGTACGAGGAGTGGCTGGAGCGGCTGCGGGAGCGGGCCGCCGCGGATCCGGCGGGACTGCCGGGCGCCCGCGGCAGCTCGATTCCCGCGGTCGCGCTGCTGACCGGCACCGAGCAGAGCGCGGCCGGGCGCTATCCGGACGTCTTCGACCGGACCAACCTGGTACGGGGGCTCGCGGGCAGCGGCCTGGAGTGCCCGCGCGTCGACGCCGCGCTGCTGGAGCGGTGGTTCACCTGGTTCGGCCGTACGGGGTTCCTGCCGGGGCGCGGCTGATCTCGGCGCCGGCTGCGCGGGGCCGGGGCGCGGCTGATCTCGGGGCGCCGGCTGTGGGGCCGGGCGCGGCTGATCTCGGGGCGCCGGCTGTGCCGGGCCGGGGTTCAGCCCAGGTGCCCTGGTTCCGGGTCGTCGGGGTCGCGGAGCATGCCGGAGGTGGCCAGCAGATAGCCGAGCTGGGCGCGGCTGTTGCTCTCCAGCTGGGTGGAGACCTTGCGGATGTGCTCGGCGACGCTGCGCCGGCTCATCCCCAGTCGGCGGGCGATGGAGTCGTCCGTCTCACCGGCGACCACCGCGAGCAGGATGGCCCGCCGCACATCGGTGGTCGCGGCCGTCGACCGCAGCGGGGCGGTCTCCGGGGCGACGGGGATGGACCGGGACCAGGCGTTGTCGAAGAACCGGGTCAGCAGCCGCACCAGCGCCGGGTGATGGATCTGCAGCGCGGCCGCACCCCGTGGTTCGGCCACCGGGATGAACGCGGTCTCCCGGTCGCAGATGATCATCCGCTCGAACACCTCCGCCAGGGTGCGCACTTCGGCGCCGGCCTCGGTGATCCGCTCGATGTAGGCGATGGTCGCCGGGTGCGAGCGCACGGTGTGCTGGTAGATCGTGCGCTGCGACACCCCCCGCGCCAGCAGTCTGAGGTCCCTGGGCAGCGCCTCGGCCAGCAGGTCCGGGGAGCGGCCGCCGCCCGGCTGGGCCGTCAGCAGTTCCTCCCGGCAGCCGTCCACCGCCGCCTCCAGGGTGCGGCTGATCACCTCACCGCCGGTCAGCAGGGTCAGCGGCGCCTGCTCGCCCCGCCGTACGTCCAGGTAGACGTCGGTGAAGCGGGAGAACAGCGCATTGGTGGTCTGCAACCGGCGCTGTCCTTCGGCGACCTCTTCGCGCAGCGGCGCGAGCACGCAGTGGGCGGCGGTGGCCGGGGGGACGGCCACCGCCCGGCCGGGCGTGTCCGGTGCCTCGGCGACGAGATTCAACTTCCACAGACATGCGGGCACTTCGTCGCACGGCAGCGGGCCCGCGGAGAGGGTGCGGTAGGTCTCCAGGGCGGTGTCGCACACGTCATCGGGTTGAGAAGTGTCGCAATTGCACGGAAGTGAGCTGGGTTGTGCTCGGTTCACAACTATGCAGGTTACACATGCGCGTGCTGCGAGCCCTGGGGAACGCCGTTGGCCTGGTCCAGGATCTCCTCAGGCCGAAAAACGCCTTCGGCCCTCACAGGGGAACTAGGAGAATCATGCGCAACACGACCGCTCGCACCCTCCGCTCGACCGTCCGCACCCTGGCCGCCTCGGCCGGCGTGACCCTCGCGCTCACGGTCGGTGCCACCACGCTGACCAGCGTCCTCCCGGTCGACGCCGTCAAGGGCGACTCCGCCTGGGGCAACGGTCACAAGCCCGCCGCGCCTCGCCACTGAGCCGCGCGCCGGCCGCACCGACGAGTTCCGCGACATGCTCCCGGACACCCGCCGCGCCCACAGCGATGACCTGATCTCGTTCGTCACCGCCAGCCCCTCGCCCTACCACGCGGTCGCCGAGGCGGCCCTCAGACTGGAGAAGGCGGGATTCCGGGAGTTGTCGGAGTCCGACAACTGGCGGGACACTACGGGCAGTTGCTATGTCGTCCGGGACGGTGCCCTCGTCGCCTGGCACGCCCACCCGGCCGCGCCCGCCCACGCCCCGCTCGCGGTGGTGAGCGCGCGCACCGACGCCCCGAACCTGCGGATCCACCCGGCACCGGACGGCGCGAGCGCCGGCTGGCGGCGCATCACCGCCACGCCCTACGCCGGGTGCCGCCCGCAGCCCTGGTACGACCGGGATCTCGGGGTGTCCGGCCGGCTCCTGCTGCGCGACGGCACGACCCGGCTGGCCTGTCTCGACGAGCCGCTGCTGCGGCTGCCCGCCCCGCCGGACGGCGACCCGCCCCGCTCCCCCGCGCCGCTGTGGGGGCTGGGCGGCACCGACCCCGGCGCGCTGCTGGCCCGCGTCGCCGAGCAGTGCGGCACCGACGCCTACGAGGTGCTCGGCTGGGACCTGATGCTGCACGACGTGCAGGAGCCCGGATATCTGGGCGGGCGGGGCGAGTTCCTCGTATCGGCGCGCCTGGACGGGCTGCTCGCCCTGCACGCGGGGGTCGCCGCGCTGTCCGCCGCGGCCCGTCCGGGCCCCGGACGCGGTACGGAGGCGGACACGGTGCCGGTACTGGTGGCCGCCGGCAGCGCGGGCCACGGGGACGACGCGGCCGGTGTCTTCGCCGGACACGTCCTGCGGCGCGCGGCCGAGGCGCGGGGAGCGGACCGCGAGCAGTGGTACCGGGCGCTGGCGGGCGGCCGCCGGGTGCGGGTGGGGCTCGTCCCCGCCGTGCACCCGGACCGGCCCGAGCTGCACGATCCGGGACACCGGCCGCTGCCCAACGGCGGACCGGTCGTCACCCTGGACACGCGGCGCCCGGACAGCACCGGCGGACGGGGGTTCGCCGCGTTCGCCGCGGCCTGCGAGCGGGCGGGCGTGCCCTGGCAGACGTACGTCCCCGACGCGGGCGCCACAGGGGGCGGGCGCCCCGGACCGGCCGGGCCGGCCGTGCCGGTCACCGTCGAGGCGGGTGTGGCGGCGCTGTCGCCGTACACGCCCCGCGAGTTGTGCGGGACGGACGACCCCTGGCTGCTCGCCCGGGCGCTGACCGCCTTCACGGCCTCGGCCGGCTGACCGACGCCACCGGCCGCCCACGCGGCGCCGCCTCCACGGCCGCCGACCGCACAAGGCACCGGCCGCCGGCCGGCCGGGCACCGCCCTCACGGCCGCCCGCCGGCCCGGCGAGGCGGTGTGCTCCACAGACAGAAAACGGGGATGGGATGCAGACCATCGGTGAACCGACGCGCTTCGGCGCGTTGCTCCAGCAGTACCGCAGGAGGATCGGCTACACGCAGACGGAGCTCGCGGGCTTCTCCACCGTCAGTGTGCGGGCCATCCGCAACCTGGAACTCGGCCGGGCGAGGAACCCGCGCCGGGAGACCGTCCGGCTGCTCGCCGACACGCTCCGGCTCGCCGGGGAGCAGCGGGCCGCGCTGCTGCTCGCCGCGGGGCACGAGGCCGACGACGCCTCCTTCGACGCGCTGCCCCCGCGGCCGGCGCTCGCCGCGCGCCCGGTGCACGGCCGTGCGCGGGAGGTGGGACGGCTGGTGGAGTGGCTGCGCGCCGAACCGCGCGCCCGGATCCGGGTCACCGGGCTGGGCGGGGTCGGCAAGACGCGGGTGGCCCTCGCCGCGGCGCATGTGCTGCGCACGGAGGACCGGATGCCGGTGCTGTGGGTCGCGCTGTCGGACGGCGACCGTGCCGACGGCCGGGGCGCGTCCGGTGGCCGGCTGCCGTCCGCGGTGCGGACCGGCCTGCTCGCCGGTGAGGCCGCGGCCGCGGAGACGGCACGGCTGATCGGCGACCGGTCCGTGCTGCTGGTCCTCGACGGCGACGACGAGGGTCTGGTTCCGGCCGGTACGGTCGAGCGCCTGCTGGACGGCTGCCGCAATCTGCGGGTCGTGGAGACGGTACGGCACCCCCGCGGCGGCCACCGGGAACCGACCCTCGCGCTGGGGCCGCTGCCCGCTCCGGCTCCGACGTCCCTGGCGGCACAGGAGCCCGGTCCCGCGCTGGCCGTGCTCCTGGACCGCGCCGCCGAACTGCGGGCCGACGTCGGCACCGGGCCCGGGACCCTCGCCGATCTGCTGGAGATCTGCGCCCGCCTGGACGGCGTGCCGCGCGCCCTGGAATCCGCCGCGCACTGGCTGCTGCTGTCCACCCCCGCCGAACTCGTGCGCACCGCGCGCAGCGAGCCGCACGTCCTGGCGACCCCGCCCGGCACCGGCGATCCGGCCGGCGGCTGGGTGCACGAGGCCGCCCGGCACGCGGTCGCCGCGCTGTCCCCCGCCCACCGCGACCTGCTGCACCGCCTCGCCGCGCGGGGCCGGCCCTGGACGATGGAGGAGCTGGCGACCGGTTCGGCGGGCGGCGCCGTCAACGGCCTGGGCGAGGCGGCCGCGGCCGTGCACGCCCTGCTGCACAGCGGCCTGGTGCGGCGCACCGCCTCCGAGCGGACCGTCGCCTTCGACCTCCTCACCCTCGTACGGGGCTGTCTGCCCGCCCCCGAGTCCGCCGCCACCCCGGCCCGGCCCGACGCGGACCACCCCGCCCCCTCCGCCGACCAGGAGCACCCGCATGCCCCCAGCGAACCCGCCCACCGCACCGACACCCGCCCTGCCCTGCGTTCCGTCCGCCGGGCCGCCTGAGGCGCCTCGCTGGATCACCCCGGTGCGCCCCGCGCGGGGCGTCCCGGTCGTGCGGGTCGTCGTTCTGGCGCACTCCGGATCCGGGCCCAACGCGCTGCTGCCGCTGCTGCGCCGGCTGCACCCGGACGCGGAGGTGCTCGGGGTGACGCTGCCGGGCCGGGAGCGGCGGTTCACCGAGCCGTGCGTCGGCCCGCGGCACGACATCGACGCGGTGCTGGCGGCGGTCCTGGCCGAGCTCGCCGCCGAACGGCCGCTGCCGACCGTGTACTTCGGCCACAGCATGGGCGCGGCGTTCGCGGCGGCCCTCGCCCTGGCCGAGCCGTCGCTGTGCCGCAAGCTGGTGCTCAGCGGCCACCCCGCTCTGGAGTCGCGGGCGGGCCGCGCCGCGCAGTGGAGCGAGCAGGATCTGCTGGACGTCGTCCGGCTCGGCGGCGGCACGCCCGAGGAACTGCTCGCCGACCCGTTCGTGCGTGACCATCTGCTGACGGTGCTGCGCTGCGATCTGATCCTCGGCAGACGGCTGGCCGAGCGCACGGCGGGGCGTCCGCTGCCGGTGCCGCCCACCGTGCTGGGCGGGCTCGACGACGAACTGGTCCCGCCCGCCGAGCTGGACGGGTGGGCCGAACGCGGTCCGCTGCGCCGCCGCCTGTATCCGGGCGGCCACTTCTACCTCCTCGACGAGGCGAACGTCGACGCGGTGGCCGCCGAGATCACCGCCGGCCTGCTCCTGTGAACGCCGTGCTGCGGCACGGCTGGTTGCGGCCGCGACGGCCGGCGGCGCAACTGCCCCCGTTGTGCCGTCGGTTGTGCCCGTGGCGTCCGGTGGCCCGCTCTTAGCGTGAGCACGGCGGGCAACACGCCGCACCGCGCACCCCTGGAGGGGCATTGATAGCCACCCGAACGTACGACCTCACCGCCGGCGACCGCTTCCTTCGTCTGGAGCGTTTCCACCCGGACTTCTCGACGACGGTCAAGCTGGAGGGCCTGAACCCGGCCGGGTCCATCAAGTTGAAGGCCGCCCGGGAGATGATCGAGGCGGCCGAGGCGCAGGGCGCCGTCGCGCCGGGCCGCCATCTCATCGAATCCACGTCCGGCAACCTGGGGGTGGCGCTCGCGTCGATCTGCGCGGCCAAGGGCTACCCCGTCACCCTGGTGACCGATCCCAACGCCAACGCCCGCAGCGTACGGTTCATGCGGGCGCTGGGCGCCCGGGTGGTCACCGTCACCGACCGCGACAGCGCCGGCGGATATCTGCGCACCCGGATCGCGTACATCCGGCGGCGGCTGGCCGCCGACCCCTCGCTGGTCTGGCTCAACCAGTACGCCAATCCCGCCAACGCCACCGCCCACAGCCGGCACACGGTCGCCGAGATCCTGGACGGGTTCGGCGTACCGGACTGGCTGTTCGTCGGCACCGGGACCTCGGGCACGCTGATGGGCTGCGTCCGGCGGCTGCGTGAACTCGGCCTGCCCACGCAGGTGGTGGCCGTGGACGCGGTCGGCTCGATCACCTTCGGCGATGTGCCCGGACCGCGCTGGATCCCGGGGATCGGCGCGAGCCGGGTGCCGGAGCTCTTCCACGACGACGGCAGCTTTCTGAAGGTGCTGGTGGACGAGGTGGACACGGTCCGCATGTGCCGGCGCGTCGCCCGCGAGCACGGTCTGCTGCTCGGCGGCTCCTCCGGCAGCGCGCTGGCCGCGGTGCACGCCCTGCGCGACCGGATCCCGCCGGGCAGCCGCGTCCTCGCGCTCTCCCCGGACATGGGCGAGGGCTATCTCGACACCGTCTACAGCGACGAATGGGTCACCGAACGCTTCGGCCCCGCCGTCCTGGACGCCCCGACCACGACCGTGAACCACCTGATCGGCATCTGATCAGCCCGCGAAAGGAACACACCGTGCAGCTCGACTTCTCCGTGCTCGGCGGCCGGGAGATCGTCCGGCTCCTCGACGGCAGCGAGAAGGAGGTCGTCGACCGGGTGCGGGCCGCCTACCTCGCCCATGAGGCCGGCGCCACCGTCAATCCCGACAGCTACTTCCTGCGGTTCCCGGACAAACCGGACTCCCGCATCATCGCGCTCCCCGCGTACCTCGGCGGCGAGCGGGACGTGGCCGGCATCAAGTGGATCGCCAGCTTCCCGAAGAACGTGGCGTCCGGACTGCCCCGTGCCTCCGCGGTGCTCGTCCTCAACGACTACGCCACCGGCTACCCGTTCGCCCTGCTGGAGTCCGCCGGCATCAGCGCCGCGCGCACCGCGGCCTCCGCGGCGCTGGCCGCCACCACACTGGCCGGCCGCCCGCCCGCCACGGTCGGTGTGCTGGGCGGCGGGGTGATCGCCCGGACGATCTGCCGCTATCTGCACCGCACCGGGACCCCGCTCACCGAGGTCCGCTGCCACGACGTCGACGAGCCCTCCGCCGCCGCCCTCAGCACCCACCTCACCGACAGCTACGGGGCGACGGCACGGCCCGCCACGGCGGACCAGGCCCTGGACTGCGACCTCGTGGTCCTCGCCACCACCGCGCTGCGCCCGCACATCCCCGCGGACCGCGCCTTCCGCGCGGACCAGCTGATCCTCAACGTGTCCCTGCGGGACCTCGCCCCGCAGACGCTGCTGCGGACGAACAACGTCTTCGACGACGTCGAGCACTGCATGAAGGCCGACACCTCACCGCACCTGGCCGAACAGCTCACCGGCGGCCGGGACTTCGTCACCGGCACCCTCGCCCAGGTCATCAACGGCGAGGTGCGTCCCGACCCCGGACGGGCCACCGTGTTCTCGCCGTTCGGGCTGGGTGTCCTCGACCTCGCCGTCGGCCACTACCTGTACGAGCGGGCCCGCGCCGAGGGCAGGCTGCTGACCGTCCCCGACTTCTTCGGTGAGACGCGCCGCTGGTGACCTCCCCCAACTGCCGGTGAACTACCCGGCCTTGTGCCGCAGTGCCCGCGGGCCCGCGGCCTAACGTCGAGCCCACACCCCACAGAGAACGAATCAGGACTGATGACCATGGCTGCTGCAGAGGTGACGCCGTCCGGAGCCGACGGCATCCCGTCCGGGTTCCCCGTCGCCGGGTCCTGCCCGCCCGGCGACGACTGCGCGACGGTACGCCGCTCGCTGCGCCTGCCGGCCGCCCTCTCCACGACGCTGGCCGGCCGGACCGCCGAGCATCTGCTCGCCGCCGTCCTGCTGCTGGGCCGCAAGTACGCCGACGCCACCGGCTTCCGGGCCGGGGTGCGCCGCGCCGGGGGCCGTACCGGCGAACTGGCCCTGGAGATGCCCTCGGAGCGCACGGCCGGGGAGCATCTGGAGCGGGTCACGCAGGCGCTGGCCGCGCTCCCCGACGGCACCGGGGAGGCGCCGCCGATGCTGGTCTGCGTCCTCGACGGCCCGGCCGGCGCCACCGGCGGCGACCAGGGCGCCCCGGACGGCGGGGACCCGGACACCCCGGCCGGCCGGGACCGGGGCACCCCGGCGGCCCTCACCGTGTCCGCCGAGCACACCGCCGACGGCACCGTCCTGCACGCCGACGCCCACGGCCACCTGCTGGGGGCACCGGCCGCCGAGCGGGCCCTCGGGCACCTCGCCGGGCTGCTGGAGGCGCTCACCGGGACGCCCGGCGCGCGCATCGGGTCGCTGGCGCTGGTGACCCCGGCCGAACGGGCGCGGCTGCACGCGCTGCGCGGCACCCGTACCGACTATCCGCGCGACGCCTCGGTGTACGACCTGTTCGCGGCACGGGCCGCCGCCCGCGCCGACCACCCCGCGGTGGTCCACGACGGCGGCGCCACCCTGACCTACCGCGAACTGCACGAGCGCGCCGAGGCCCTGGCCGCCGTGCTGCACGCGCACGGCGCCGGGCCGGGCAGCCGGGTGGCGCTGCTGCTGGACAAGACGGACCGGCTGCCGGTCGCGATCCTCGCCGTCCTGCGGATCGGCGCCGCCTATGTGCCGCTGACGCCGGGACTGCCCGACCAGCGGCGCGACTTCCTGCTCGCCGACAGCGGCGCCTGCCTGCTGCTGACGGAGGACCCGGACGTCACCGCCCCCGTCCCGGTCCTGGACCTCAGCAGGCCGCACCGGGCGGCCGCCGCGCTCCCCGCGCCCGCGGCCGGCCCGCTGGACACCGCGTACCTGATGTACACCTCCGGGACCACCGGCACCCCCAAGGGCGTCCAGATCAACCACCGTGCCGTCGTCCGCCTGGTCACCGGCACCGACTACGCCGACCTGTCGCCGCAGACCGTCCTCCTGCAGACCGGCGCCGTCGCCTTCGACGCCACGACGTTCGAGTACTGGGGGCCGCTGCTCAACGGCGGCACCCTGGTCCTCGTACCGTCGTGGACCGTGCTGGAGGCCGCCGAGCTGCGGGCCGCGATCGACCGGCACGGGGTGAACACACTCTGGCTGACCGCCGCGCTGTTCAACCAGCTCGTCGACCAGGACCCGGCCGTGGCCGCGGGCTGCCAGGTGCTGGTGGGCGGCGAGGCCCTGTCCCCCCGGCACATCGCCGCGGCCCTGGAGGCGGCGCCCACCGCCACGTACATCAACGGCTACGGGCCGACCGAGAACACCACCTTCTCCGTCGCCCACCGCATCACCCGCCCGTACCCGGACCGGATCCCGATCGGCACGCCGATCGCGAACTCCACCGCCTACGTCCTGGACCGCGACGGCAACCCGCAGCCCGTCGGGGTGGCCGGGGAGCTGCACGTCGGCGGGGACGGGCTCAGCGACGGCTATCTCGGCCGGCCGGAGCTCGACGCCCGCGCGTTCACCACGGGCGGCACCGGCGACCCCGAACGGCTCTACCGCACCGGCGACATCGCCCGCTGGAACGAGGAGGGGCTGCTGGAGTATCTGGGCCGGGCCGACAACCAGGTCAAGATCCGCGGCTACCGGGTGGAACTCGGCGAGATCGAGAGCCGGCTGGCCGCCCTGCCCGAGGTGCGCGAGGCCGTGGTCCTGCTGCGGCCCCGCCCGGACGGTACGCCCGCGCTGTGCGCCTACGTCACCTCCGAGGGCCGGCTCGACCTGGACGCCCTGCGCACGGCGCTCGGCCGTGAACTGCCCGAGCACATGGTGCCGTCGGGGTTCCGGCAGGTCGACGTGATCCCGCTGACCCGCAACCACAAGGCGGACCGGGCCGCGCTGGCCGCGCTGGAACCGGTCGCGGACGACCCGGACACGGTGGCGGACGCCCCCGCCCCGGCGGACCCGTTCGAGGCGGCCGTCGCCGCCGTGTTCGCTCAGGTGCTGGACGTCCCCCGGGTCGGTCCCGACGACGACTTCTACGCCCTGGGCGGGCACTCGCTGCTGGCCATCCGGGTGTGGAGCCGCCTCCGCTCCGAGCTCGGCGTGGACTTCGAGCTGAGGCAGGTCCTGGACACCCCCACGGTCGCCGGTCTCGCGGCGAGCCTGCGCCGCCTCGCCCCGGCGGAGCGGGCGCCGGCCCGGCCGCGGCTGGTGCGGCGCTCGGCCTGACGCCTCTTCCGCGCCTTTGAACACCGCGCTCCCCGCGCTCTTCCCACCATCACGAATCCCGAGGTTCCCGGCATGAGCAATGATCTCCGTCCCGAGGGGGCGCGTCTGTTCCCGCTCTCGTTCGCCCAGCAGCGGCTGTGGTTCTTCAACCGCCTGGAGGGCCCGAGCCCCACGTACAACGTGCCGATCCTCGCCCGGATCGGCGGGGACCTGGACGTTCCCGCGCTGCGTGCGGCCCTGGGCGACGTCCTGGAACGGCACGAGGTGCTGCGCACGGTGTTCGTGGAGCACGAGGGCGAGCCCCGGCAGCGGGTGCTGCCCGCGGCCGAGGTGCCGCTGCCGCTGGAGGTGACCGACGTACCGGCCGAGGAGCTGGAGTCGGCGCTGCGCGCCGAGGCCGAGGTGCCGTTCGACCTGGACGCCGGACCCGCCGTGCGGGCCACCCTGTTCCGCACCGCGCCCGACCGGCATGTGCTGGCCCTGGTGCTGCACCACATCGCCTGCGACGGCTGGTCGGTGGACCCGCTGCTGCGCGATCTCGGCACCGCCTACGACGCCCGCAGCACGGGCCGCGCGCCGGCCTGGGAGCCGCTGCCGGTGCAGTACACCGACTACACGCTCTGGCAGCGCGACCTGCTGGGTGCCGCCGACGACGCGGACAGCCTGGCCGGGCGTCAACTGGCCTACTGGCGCGAGGCACTGGCCGACCTGCCCGAGGAGCTGCCGCTGCCGTTCGACCGGCCCCGCCCGCAGACGGGCACCTTCCGTGGCGCCGACGTCGGCTTCCGCGTCTCGGCACAGGCGCACGCCAAGCTGCTGGAGACGGCGCAGGAGACCCGTACGACCCTGTTCATGGTGGTGCAGGCCGCGGTCGCCGCACTGCTGACCCGGCTCGGCGCCGGTACGGACATCCCGCTCGGCATCTCCATCGCCGGCCGCACCGACCAGGCGCTGGACGACCTCGTCGGGCTGTTCATCAACACCCAGGTGCTGCGCACCGACACCTCCGGTGACCCCAGCTTCCGGGAGCTCGTCGAGCGGGTCCGGGAGACCAGCCTGGACGCCTACTCCCACCAGGACCTGCCGTTCGACCGGCTGGTGGAGGAGCTGAACCCGGTGCGGCACCGGGCGCGTCACCCGCTGTTCCAGGTCGGTCTGGAACTGCACAGCGGCGGGCGGGAGATCCGCCTGGGCGGGCTGGAGACGCGTGTCGAGTTCCTGAAGATGTCGGTGGCGAAGTTCGACCTGTCCGTGGTGCTGCGGGACCGTACCGCCGCCGACGGCACACCGCTGGGCATCGACGGCACCCTGGAGTACGCCACCGATCTGTTCGACGCGGACACCGCGGCGGCGCTCGCCGAGCGGCTGGTGCGCTTCCTGGAGGCCGCGGTCGCCGCGCCGGACGCCCCGATCGGCGCCGCCGGGATCCTGACCCCGGCCGAGCGGGAGCTCCTCGCCGAGTGGAACTCCACCGCCCGCGAGCTGCCCGAGGGCACCATCGGCGACCTGTTCGCGCGGCGGGCGGCGCTCACCCCGGACGCCGTCGCGCTGGTCGCGGGCTCGACCGAGCTGACGTACGCGCAGCTCAACGCCTGGGTGAACCGGCTCGCGCACCATCTCATCGGCATGGGTGTGCGCGCCGACTCGGTGGTCGCCGTGGCGATGCCGCGCACCGCGGAGGCGGTCGTCGCCTGGCTGGCCGTCGCCAAGTCCGGGGGCGTGTACACCCCGATCGACCCGCAGAACCCGGTCGAGCGGATCCGTCAGGTCCTCGCCGACGCCCGCCCCGCGGTCCTGGTCACCACGGCGGACATCGCCGCGTCCCTCGGCCCGGACGCCGGGCTTCCGCCGCTGGTCACCGAGCACGTCCAGGCCGGCCGGCCCGAGCACGACCCGACGGACGCCGACCGGCCGGTGCCGCTGCTCCCCGACCACGCGGCGTACATCATCTACACCTCCGGCTCCACCGGCCTGCCCAAGGGCGTCACCGTGCTGCACCGGGCGCTGGTCAACCTGTGGACGTACCACACCGGGATCACCTTCCCGCCGCCCGCCGGGCCCGAGGACCGGGTGAAGGTCGCCCTGTCCGCCTCGCTCGCCTTCGACACCTCCTGGGAGGGTGTCCTGGCCATGGTCGCGGGCCATGAGCTGCACCTGCTGGACGAGCTGACCCGCCGTGACCCCCGGCTGCTGGTGGACTACGTCACCCGGCACGGCATCGGCCAGCTCGACGTCACCCCGAGCTTCGCCGCGCAGCTGCTCTCCGAGGGCGTGCTGGACGGCGAGCAGGCCCCGCGCACCCTGATGCTCGGCGGCGAGGCGGTCGGCGAGGCCCTGTGGAGCGACCTGGGCAAGGCCCCGCACACGACGGCCTACAACTACTACGGGCCCAGCGAGTTCTGTGTCGAGGCGTCCGGCTGCGCCCTGCCCGACCATCCGACGGCCACCATCGGCCGGCCCGTGCACAACACCGCGATCCACATCCTCGACGAGCACCTCAACCCGGTGCCGCCGGGTGTGCTCGGCGAGATCTACCTGGCGGGCGCCAATCTGGGCCGCGGCTATCTGGGCCGGCCGGGGCAGACCGCCGCGCGGTTCGTGGCCAACCCGTTCGGCGAGCCGGGCGAGCGGATGTACCGCAGCGGCGACATGGGGCGCTGGACCCGCGACGGGTACCTGATCTTCGCCGGGCGCTCCGACGACCAGGTCAAGCTGCGGGGCATCCGGATCGAGCTCGGGGAGATCCGGACCGCGATCACCGGGCACGCCGAGGTGTCGGACGCGGCGGTCGTCGTCCGCGAGGACACGCCGGGCGACAAGCGGCTGGTCGCCTATCTGGTGCCGGCCAGGGGCGCCGCCGTCGACCTGTCCGAGCTGCGTTCCGCCCTCGCCACCCGGCTGCCCGAGTACATGATCCCCTCGGCCTTCGTGCTGCTGGACGCCCTTCCCCTGACCCGTAACGCCAAGCTGGACCGGCGTGCCCTGCCGGTGCCGGACTACGGGTCCCGGTCGGCGGGCCGGGCCCCGCGCACCGAGCGGGAGCGGCAGGTCGCCGAGCTCTTCGCGGAGATCCTGAAGGTCGACTCCGTCTCACTCGACGACAACTTCTTCGAGCTGGGCGGGCATTCGCTGCTGGCGACCCGGCTGGTGAACCGTATCCGCACGGTGCTGGGTGCCGAGGTGAACCTGATGAAGCTGTTCGGCAGCCCGACCGTGGCGGGCGTGGTCGCCAGCCTCGCCGACGAGACGCCGGCCGCCGCGGCGGCACGGCCGCAACTGGTCCGCCGCGGCGCCTGAGTCCCCCTACGCGACGCGGTGGCGCGCGCCGCCACTCGCGTACGGGCCCCTGGCCCACTACGGGGTGACACGCGCCGCCACTCGCGTACGGGCCCCTGGCCCACTACGGGGTGACACGCACCGCCACCCGCGTACGAGCCCCTTGCCCTCCACGGGATGACACGCACCGCCCCCGCGTCCGAGCCCTCCCCCTGCGGGGTGGCGCGCGCTGCCGCTCGCGCGCGCCGCCCCGCCCCAGCCACTGGAGACCCGCATGACCCCCGAGATCGACGAGCACTTCGCCCGGCTGAAGGCCGAGCACGGCGCCGACTGCCTCGACCGCGTCGAGGAGATGCTGGAGCCCAGACGCCGCAGCGAGCAGCGTCATCCGCTGCAGCAGGCCGCCAAGTGGGTGCTGCCCGGCATCCCGCAGGTGCCCTGGCACGACCCGTACGCCTACCCGGAACTGCTTCCGCTGGTCACCGCGCTGGAGGCCAGCCACGCGCAGATCAAGGCCGAGCAGGAGCTGGCCTGGGAGCGGCGCCGCGCGGAGTTCTCCGACTACGAGCACTATCTGGTGCGGCAGCAGAACTGGCAGGCGCTCTACCTCTACCGTGACGGCGCCCTCAACCCGCAGGCCGAGCCGCTGGCTCCGACCGCGTACAAGGTGCTCAAGGAGAACGCCGTCGACACCGGCGTGATCTGCCCGCTGCTGGAGTCCCACTTCTCCACGCTGCTGCCCGGTGCCGCCATCAAGCCGCACTGCGACCTGTGGAACTTCAGCATCAATCTGCACCTGGCGATCGACATCCCGTCCGGCGCGGCGATCCGTGTCGCCGAGGAGACGCGGGAGTGGGAGGAGGGCAAGTGCCTGCTCTTCGACTACTCCTTCGAGCACGAGGCGTGGAACGGCGGCGACCGGACCCGCACCTGTCTGCTGGCCGACCTGTGGCACCCGGACACGACGCCGCCGGAGCGGGCCGCGCTGACCATGCTCATGAACGAGATCCAGAAGATGATGGCCGGCTGACGCCTCGCCGACCCGCTCGATCCCTCTCCCCCGGCCTGTGCCGCCCTCCCCCTCGAAGAGGTCACGTTGTCCCCCGCCACCGCCGTCAAGAGCGCCCTCGACCACATCGACCTGGCCGACCCCCAGGTCTTCACCGACCCCGACCACCACCGCATCTTCCGCTATCTGCGCGATCACGCCCCGCTGCACTGGAACCCGGAGGGCAGCGAGCCGGGGTTCTGGTCGGTCACCCGCTACGAGGACTGTCTCGCGGTCCAGAAGGACGGCGTCACCTTCAGCTCGGCCGGCACCAACACCCTCGGCGCCCAGCGCTGGACCGGCGACGAGGGCTCAGGGCGGATGCTCACGCATGTCGACGGGCCCCGCCACACCGAGCTGCGGCAGATCGTGAACCGTGCGTTCACCCCGCGTGCCATCGGCCGGCTGGAGCCGTACATCCGCTCCGTCGTCGTGGAGTCCCTGGACGAGGCGCTGGAGGCCGGCGAGGTCGACTTCGTGGACACCGTGGCCCTGCTGCCGGTCGCCTCGATCGCCGCGCTGCTCGGCATCCCGAAGGAGGACTGGCGGCTGCTGCTGAACCTGACGACCGCCGCGTTCGGCTCCGCCGACCAGGACGTGCAGCTCTCCCCCAGTGCCCGGGCCGCCGCCGCGGCCGCCCACGCCCAGCTGCTGCTCTACTGCCAGGACCTGATGGACCAGCGCCGCATCGCCCCGCGCGACGACATCGTGACCCGGCTGGTCGAGGCCCAGCGCACCGGCAAGCTCACCGAGGAGGACGCGATGCTCTTCTTCGACCTGCTGCTGCTCGGCGGCAACGAGACCACCCGCCACGGGGCCGTCGGCGCCCTCCTCGCCCTCATGGACCACCCCGACCAGTGGCGCAGGCTGCGCGCCGACCGCGGGCTGCTGAACCCCGCCGTCGGCGAGGTGCTGCGGTACGTGTCCCCGAGCAAGCATGTGCTGCGCCGGGCCGAGCGGGACGTGGAGCTGCACGGACAGACCGTCAGGGCCGGCCAGGAGGTGGCGATCTGGCACTTCTCGGCCAACCGCGACGGCCGTGCCTTCGCCGACCCCGATGTGTTCGACGTGGGTCGCGTGAGCGACGTCCCGCACCTCGCCCTCGGCTCCGGTCCGCACTACTGCATCGGTGCCGCCCTGGCCTCGCTGGAGCTGCGGCTGTTCCTGGACGAGCTGTGCGACCGGGTGGGTTCGGCGGAGCTCCTCGAGCCGCCCGTCCGGCTGGCCTCCACGGTGATCGGCGGCTTCAAGCGGGCGCGGGTGAGCCTGCGTCCGGTGTGAGCGGCGCCGCCCGTTCCCTCCCCGTGACCGATCCGACTGACGTCCCCACTGACCTCCCCGCTGACGTTCCCCCTGACGTTCCCCCTGATGTCCCCTGACGTCCCCGCTGATGTCCCCGAGAACAGGTGAGCCGACCGATGCAAGAAACGACCACACTGGCCCCCGAGGCCACCGCCCCGGCACCCGATGTGCCCGCCGGGGGCGAGGAGGCGGCCGGGCCCGGCCGCCCGTCGCTGTGGCGCAGCCGCAACTTCCTGCTGCTGTGGACCGGGCAGACGGTGGGCGAGCTGGGCGCGCAGATCTCCACGGTCGCCGTGCCCCTGCTCGCGGCCACCACGCTGAAGGCGAGCGTCTTCCAGATCTCGCTGCTGACGTTCCTGTCCTGGCTGCCGTACCTGCTGTTCTCGCTGCCGGCCGGTGTGATCGCCGACCGTGTCGACCAGCGGCGCCTGATGATCTGGTGCGATCTGGGGCGGATGGCCCTGATGGCCTCGCTGCCGGTGGTCGCGCTGGTGTCGGAGCTGAGCCTGTGGCACCTGTACACGGTGGTGGGCCTCACCGGTGTGCTGACCGTGCTGTTCAACATCGCCTACAAGAGCAAGCTGCCCCGCATGGTGGAGGCGCACCAACTGGTCGACGGCAACGCCAAGTTGTCGATGAGCAAGGACTTCGCGGAGCTGATCGGCCCCAGCATCAGCGGTGTGCTGATCGGGCTGGTCGGCGCCACCCGCACCTTCTTCGGCAACGGACTGGCCTTCCTGGTCAGCGCGGTCACGCTGTTCCTCATCAAGGAGCCGCCCGGCGCCGGCCCGGTGGAGCGCGACGCCGAGGAACAGGACCGGACGCCGCTGCGCACGCAGATGACCGAGGGGCTGTCCTTCATCCGCCGCCAGCCCATCCTGCGCAAGATCCTCGCGTGCACCACGACGTCCAACTTCTGGGTGATGGCGGCCGGTTCCATCGAGGTCACCTTCATGGTGCGGGAGCTGCGCGCGCCGTCGTGGATGGTCGGCCTGGTGTTCAGCGTCAGCGCGGTCGGCGGTCTGGCCGTCGGCGCACTCACCCAGCGCATCTCCCAGCGGGTGGGCACGGCCCGGATCATCTGGGTCTCGATGGCCGTGCCGGGCCCGCTGTATCTGCTGATGCCGCTGGCGCAGCCCGGCTGGGGCGTGCTGCTGTACGGGCTGGGGCTGGCGGCCTTCTCCGCCAACGCGGTGCTCTACAACGTCGCGGCCACCTCGTACCAGCAGTCCATCACGCCCACGCAGCTGCTCGGCCGGGTCAACGCCTCGTTCCTGTGGATCTGTTACGGCGCCATTCCGCTGGGTGCCCTGACCGGCGGGCTGCTCGCCAGCGCCCTGGGGCTGCGTACGGCCCTGCTGATCTGTGTGCTCGGCACCTGGAGCGCCGCCCTCTTCGTCTACTGCTCGCCCCTGCGCGGCATGCGGGACATGCCGGAGACGGCGCCCGGCGAGGAGCGCTGACCCGTCCGTGTCCGGCCAGCCCGACCTCTCCCTGTACGGCAGGGCACGCGAGGCGGCCGAGCTGTACGCGGCGCTCACCGACGGCGGGCCGCGCACCGTCGAGCTGACCGGCTTCGCCGGCGTCGGCAAGACGGCGCTGGCCCGCGAGGTCGCCCTGTGGACGGGCCGTGAGACCGGCTGGCCCGTCCATCGCATCGCCGCCCGACCCGCCCCCGGTCTCCCCCACCTCGCCGCCCACGCGCCGGAGAACCGACCGTTCCTGCTCGTCCTGGACAGTCCGGCGGACGCGGCGGGGGAGGCGGGTGAGGCGGCGCTCGGGGTGCCGGAAGGAGCCGGCGAAGGTCCGGGCGCCCCCGGCGCTGCCGTCCCGTCGGTGGTCGAAGCCGGTGCTGCCGGCGCGCAGGTGGTCGAAGCCGTGGGTGAGCGGTGGCCGAAGGCCCGGATCCTGCTCGTCGGCCGGGCCCCGGCCCCCGTGCGCGTGGACCACCGTCTCGCCCTCGCTCCGCTCCTCCCCCTCGCCGCCTGCGGTGCCGACGCCCCCGACCCGGCGTACGAGCTGCTGACGGCGGCCGTGGGCCGGCTCGGCCCCTCGGTTCACCCGAGGTCCGCGGACGGCCCCCGCATCGCCGAGCTCGCCCGGCTCCTCGACGGCCTGCCCCGCTCCCTGGAGGCCGCGGCCCACTGGTTTCCGCTCGCCCCGCCCGGCGAGCTGCTGGAGGCGGCCCGCGCGCATCCCCTGCTGCTGACCGAGCCGCCGTGGCGGCAGGGCGGAGTCCCCGGATGTGTGCGGGCGGCCGTCCGCGCCGTCGCCGAGCTGCCCGACGCCCCGGCCCGGCTGCTGTCCTGGGCGGCAGGGCGGGAACGGCCCTGGACGCCGGCCGAGGCACCCCTGTCCCGCTGGGAGGCGGGCCGTGCCGTCCGGGACCTGCTCGCCCGCGGCCTGGTCCATCGCTGCGGCCCCGACGGCCTCCGGCTGCTCACCGCCGTCACCGCTGCCGTTTCGCCGCTGCAGGAATCCATAACTGCCGCAAAGCTACCGGCATTTGTGCCGCATGGAATTTCGCACCACAACTAGCTTTTCAGTCGAAGGCAATTGATGCCGCCCCGATAAGGAGAAGACCGGCATGGCGAATCCGTTCGACAACGAAGACGGCACTTTCCTGGTCCTGGTGAACGGCGAACGCCAGCACTCGCTGTGGCCCGCCGCCCACCCCGTCCCGGCCGGCTGGGAGCCGGTGACCCCGAAGAGCAGCCGCCAGAGCTGCCTGGACTACATCGAGGAGCACTGGACCGACCTGCGCCCCGCCGCCCTGATCGCGCACGCCGCGGCCGCGGGCGTCTGACGCCGGCGTACGGCCGTACCGCCGATCATCCGCACAGAAAAGGAGACGAGACCGTGTCCGAAACGGTCGCCGACGCCCCGGTGTCCCCGCAGCTCATATTCGAGAGAGCCCGCACCTCACAGCGCGATCAGGCCGTGTTCATCGGCAAACTGGGAATCGTGCTCGCCCTGGGCGCGGCCGGCGTGGCCCTGGTGCTCGCGGGGCACCCGCTGGCCCTCGTCGCCGGCATCTTCCTGCTGGGCGCCCTGTACACGCACATGGTGGAGCTCCAGCACCAGTGCCTGCACCACTCCGCGTTCGTCAAGGGCCCCCCGCACCGCACCGTGGGTGTCCTCCTCGGCCTGCCGCTGCTCGTGTCGTACAGCCACTACCGGGTCCGCCACCTGCAGCACCACCGCTATCTGGGCACCGACCAGGACACCGAGTTCTTCGGCTTCGACACCCGGCAGCCCCTCACCCTCGGGGTGATGCTCCGCTACATGTTCGACTATCCGAGGCTGGTCACGGTGGCGCGCGACGGCTACCGCGCCTGGCGCGGCACCTGGGAGTACGACGCGGGCAGGATCTCCGAGCGGATGAAGGCGGACACCGTCGCCGAGTACCGCCTGATGGGTGCCGCCGCGGTGGCCGCGGCCGCCCTCTGCGTCGCCGGCCACGGGGAGTACGTCCTGACGCTGTGGCTGCTGCCGATGCTGCTGGTCGCCACGCCGCTGCACTTCCTCGTCGAACTGCCCGAGCACATCCGCTGCGACAACGACACCACCGATGTGCTGCGCAACACCCGCTCCATCAGCGGCAGCTGGTTCAGCACCTGGTACACCAACGGCAACAACCTGCACGTCGAGCACCATGCCGCGATGACCGTGCCGATCAACCGGCTGCCCGAACGCCACGAGGAGGTGCTGCGGTTCGCCAAGCACACCGACCGCAGCTACTGGACGTTCTACCGCGGAGTCCTGCGCGAGGTCATGACCGGCCCTCGCCGCCGGGCCGCCGCCGCCCGGACGGACGCCCCGTGACCACCGCCCTCACCTCCGCCGTCGCGGGCCGCGCCGGGGCCGGAGCCGGCCTCAGGGGCGGCCTCGGGGAGGGGAACGGCGCCGGCCGTCCCCTCGGTGCCGTGTGCCTCACCGACCTCGTCCACCGGCCCGGCCCCGGCCAGCACGGCTCCGCGCCCGCCCTGCTCAGTGCGGACGGCGAGATCGGCTACGCCGAACTCTGGCGCCGTATCGACACCACCCGCGCCCTCCTGGCCGCGCGCGGCATCCGCCCCGGCGACCCGGTGGGCCTGTACTTCCACCGCTCCGCCGACTACGTCGTGGCCCTGCTCGCCGCCTTCGCCCAGGGTGCGGTCGCCGTACCGCTCGACCCCGAGTACCCGGCCGAGCGCATCGGCCTGATGCTCACCGCCGCACGGCCCCGCCTGGTCCTGCGCGGCCGGGACACCGCACCGCACCCCGACCAGGACCGCGCCCCGGAACGCTGGACCACCCTGAGGACGTCGGCCGCACTCCCGCCCCCGGACGTCCCCCCGGCCGACCCCGAGGACGGCGCCCGGCCGGCGATGATCCTGTTCACCTCCGGCTCCACCGGCCGGCCCAAGGGCGTGCGGCTGCACCACGCCGGACTGGTCAACCGCATCCGCTGGGGGCAGCGGCAGTACGCCTTCCACGCGGGCGACCGGGTCCTGCACAAGGCGTCGATCTCGTTCGACGCGTCGCTGCACGAGATCTTCGCCCCGCTGTGCGCCGGCGGCACCCTGGTCGTCGCGCCGCCCGGCCTGCAGTACGACAGCCTGGGCCTGGTCCGGCTGATGCAGGACGCGCGGATCACCACCGCCCACTTCGTGCCGTCCGTGCTGCGCTATCTGCTGGCCGAGCCGGAGCTCGCCGACTGCCTCGACCTGCGCCTGCTGTTCTGCGGCGGCGAGGCCCTGCCGATGGATCTCGTCCGCGAGTTCCGCCGCACCCTGCCCGAATGCCTGCTCTTCAACCAGTACGGGCCGACCGAGACCTCCGTCAACGTCTCCTACTGGGACGCCCGCGAGGGACACGACGGGGCGATCGCCCCCATCGGCCGGCCGGTCGACGGTGCCGCGCTCCATGTCCTGGGCCCCGACCGCAGACCCGTCCCGCCGGGCGACACCGGCGAACTGTGGGTCGGCGGCACCCCCGTCGCCGAGGGCTATCTCGACGCGGGACTCACCGCGGAACGCTTCCTGCCCGACCCGTCCGGCGGCCCCGGCACCCTGTACCGCACCGGTGACCTGGTCCGCCTCAACCCGGCGGGCTACCTCGAATACCACGGTCGCACCGACGACCAGGTCAAGATCCGCGGCGTCCGGGTGGAGCCGGGCGAGGTCGCGGCCGTGCTCGCCCGCCACCCCGCGGTCCTCGACGCGGTCGTCGTCGCCGACACCGGGCCCCGTCTGGTGGCCTACGTCGTACCGGCCGGGGACCTCGAACCCGACGAGCTGCGCGCCTACGCCACCGAGGCCCTGCCGCCCGCGCTGCGGCCCGAGCGGACGGTCCTGCTGCCCGAACTGCCCCGGCTGGCCAACGGCAAGGTCGACCGCGCCGGTCTGCCCCGCCCGGCCGAGGGCACGAGCGAGACCACGGAGGACCCCGGCACCGGCCCGGCCACCGCGGAACGGCTGCGGGAGATCTGGCGCCGCGCGCTCGGGGTCGCCGCCGTCCGCGACGAGGACGACTTCCACGCCCTCGGCGGGCACTCGCTCCTCGCCCTGCGCATCGTCGGCCGGGTGCGCGAGACCACCGGCCTCGAACTGCCGCCCAGCAGCCTGCTGCGCGCCCCGGACTTCGCCGGCTGGGTCCGCTCGGCCGGCCTGCGACCCCATCCGCCGGAGCTGTGAGCCGATGACCGCGACCCTGACCGCACCGCACTCCCCCGCCCTGCCCGGACACCGTGTCCCGCTGTCCGACATGCAGCGCTCGATGCTCGCCCACGAGGCCCTGGAAGAGCTGCCGATCTACACGATGCCGCTCTGCCACGACATCACCGGCCCGCTCGACCCCAGCCTCCTCGAACGCGCCCTGCACCAGGTGATCCTGCGCCATCCGGTCCTGTGCTCGTTCTACGACGGCGTCGAGGCCCACGTGCTCGGTGACACCGCCCCGCTCCCGCCGTTGGTACGGCTCGACGCGGAGGCCGGTGCCCCGGCCGGGCCCGACGAGGCGATCGTGCCGGGGCTCCTCAGGGCGCTGGGGCCCGTCGACCCGGCGGAGCCGGACACCGCGGCGGCCCCCGGCGTCTCCGCCGCGCTGGCCGCGTTCTGGCGGGCGCCGTTCGACCTGGAGCGGGAGATCCCGATACGGGCCGCCCTGGCCCGCGTCGGCCCGGACCGGCATCGGCTCGCCCTGGCGGTCCACCATGTCGCCGGTGACAGCGTGTCGCTCGCCGTCCTGCTGCGCGACCTCGGCACCGCGTACCGCGCGCTCCGCCGCGACGGACGGCCGCCTCGGCCCGAACCGGCCCCCGACTTCTTCGCGCACGCCCGCGCCGAGAAGGCGGCGGCGCGGAGCGGACCGGCCACCGACTGGTGGGCCGAGCGGCTGCACGGCACCGCTCCCCGGCCCTTCCCGCGCCGCGTCCCGCCGCCGGAGAGCGAGCGCTGCTCCCGTATCTCACGGGACCTGCGTCTGGACGCCGACGACACCGCGGGCGTACGGGAGTTGGCCCGCATCGCCCGGGTCTCACCGTCCGCGGTGCTGTTCACGGCCGTCTCCCTGGCCACGGCGGGGCCGGGCGAACGGGAGACGGTGATCGGCCTGCCCACCGCCCTGCGGGACCGGCCGGAACTGCGCTCCGCCATGGGCCCCTTGCTCAACACCCTGCCCGTGCGCACCCGGTTCGGCCCCGGTGACGCACCGGCCCACGCCGTACGCGCGCACGCGGCCGCCATCGAGGAGTCGCTGACGCACAAGGAGCTGCCGTTCTCCCGGATCGTGCACGCGGCCGGCGTACGCCGCTCCCTCGACGCGGCACCCCTCTTCCTGCACGTCGTCAACATCGACCACGAGCCGCTGCGACTGCGCCTCGACGGCGCCCGCTGCACAGCCCTGCCGGCGCCCCGCACCTGGGTGGTGTTCCCCGCCCACTGGGAGTTCGGCTGGGGCGTCGTCGGCAATATGCGCGGCGAACTGCGCCTGTCGGCCGACGCCTTCACCGACGCCCACGCCGACGAGCTCACCGGCCGATTCCGCGAAGCCCTCGACCGGCTGCTGCGCGGAGTCGTCGCCGAGCCGCCGCTGCACGACCCCCTCTGAGCGACGCCGCCGGGGGTCTCCGCCAGGAGACCTCCCCCGAGAGATCTCCGCCAAGCGCCCCTCCAAGGCTCCAAGGACCACCGATGAACACACCCACCACCGCCCCGGACACCCCGACCGCCGGCCCCTCCACCGGTCTCACCGAGACCCTCCGTTCCCTTTTCGAGGAGACCCTCGGACGCTCCGGCATCCCCGACGACGCGAGCTTCTTCGACCTGGGCGGCGACTCCCTGGCCGCGATGCGCCTGGTCACCCGTTCCCGGTCGGTCCCCGGCCTGAAGCTGAGCATCCGCACCCTGTTCCGCAACCCCTCCGTCGCCGCCCTGGCCCAAGCGCTGGGCGGGCCCGCCGGACCGGCACCGGCTCAGGCCGCGCAGGCGCCGGTGCTCGGCGGCCTCCCCTGCCCCGAACGCCCGCCGCTGTCCTTCGGCCAGGAGGGCCTGTGGTACCTGGCCCTGCTGGGCGGACCCAGCCCCACGTACAACGTCCCCGTCGCCGTACGCCTGTCCGGCGAGCTCGACCCCGCCGCCCTGGAGGCGGCGCTCGGCGACCTCGTGGCCCGTCATGAGCCGCTGCGCACCGTCTTCCCGGAGGTCGGCGGGGTACCCCACCAGCGCGTCCTCCCGGCGGAGGAGGCCCGGCCGGTGCTGCACACGCTCCGCTGCCCGCGCGCCGGGCTCGCCGAGGCCGAGGCGGCGGCCGCCCGGCACCCCTTCGACATCCTGACCGCGCCACCGCTGCGGGCCACGCTGCTCACGGTCGAGGACGAGCCCGGTGAGCATGTGCTGATGCTGGTGATGCATCACATCGTCGGCGATGGCTGGTCGGTCCGTCCGCTGGTCCGCGATCTGGGTGAGGCGTACGCCGCCCGGCTGGCCGGCCGTGCCCCGCAGCTGCCCCCGCTGCCGGTCCGCTACGCCGACTTCGCCCTGTGGGAGCGCGAGAGTGCCGCCCGCACCCTGGAGTCACGGCTGGCGTACTGGCGGCCCGCCCTCGCGGGACTGCCCGACCCGCTGCCGCTCCCGACGGACCTGCCGCGTCCTGCCGTCGCCTCCTGTCGTGGCGCGGCCCAGCCGCTCACCGTGGACGCCGAGCTCACCGGCCGGCTCAAGGCGCTGGGCCAGGAGACCGGCGCCACGCTCTTCATGGTGCTCCAGGCGGCCCTCGCGGTCTCCCTCACCAGGGCCGGGGCGGGCGAGGACATCCCCATCGGCACGCCCGTCAGCGGCCGTGGCCACACCGACCTCGACGACCTGGTCGGTCACTTCGTGAACCTGCTCGTCCTGCGCACCGACACCTCCGGCGCCCCCACCCCCCGCGAACTGCTGGCCCGCGTCCGCACCGCCGACCTGGAGGCGTACGCCCACCAGGACGTCCCCTTCGACAAGCTGGTCGGCGCCCTGAATCCGCGCCGCACCTCCGCGCACCACCCGCTGTTCCAGGTCGCCCTCGCCTTCGGCGGCGGGGCGCACCAGCCGGTGGCGATGCCGGGGCTGCGCGGCCGGACCGACCAGGCAGCGCTGTCCGTGGCCAAGTTCGATCTGGGACTGCACCTGGACGAGATGCCGGACGGCACGATCCGGGGGCACCTCGGCTACGCCACGGACCTGTTCACCGAGGCCACGGCCCGCGCCCTCGCCGAGTCCTTCCTCGGCTGTCTCACCGAGCTCGCCGCGGCTCCCGACACCCCGCTCACCGCCCCCTGAGCCGGGCCCGCGGGCGGCACGGCAAAGCAGCGTGTGCGGGCCGGGACCCTGCCCGACCCGCACACGCTGCGGTTACTCTCTGTGGTGTCCGAGGGGGGACTTGAACCCCCACGCCCGATAAAGGGCACTAGCACCTCAAGCTAGCGCGTCTGCCATTCCGCCACCCGGACCAGGTGTCTGCCGCCTTGCGCGGGGCGTTCCCCGCGGCGACATGGACAACAATACCAAGGTTTCGGAGTGCCCTTCACCTGCGTATCCGCACACCACCGCAGGTCGGCGCCCTGCCCCACGCTCCGGCCCCGATCCCTCACCGACAGTGACCGAGGCCGGTGCCGTCCAGGTGAGGGGCCCTTCCCGGTGGCGGGGAGGGCCCCCTCACCTGGGCCGGCGGATCAGCACTGTTCGCGCAGGGAGTGCAGATGCTCGCTGGAGCGGCGGGCGAAGGCGAAGGAGTCGGCGGGCTGGTCGTGCTCGGCCTGCCAGTGGTGGGCCAGACGCTCGCCCCGCAGCCGGGTGACGCCGGAGATGAACTTGCGGTAGTCGATGTCGCCGTCGCCGACGTCGGTCATGCGGTAGCCGAACTGGGTCGACGGATCCCTCTCCCCGTCCTTCACATGGAACAGCGGGTAGCGGTGCGGCTGCCGCAGTACGTAGTCCAGGGGCTCGAACGGTGCGGCGGTGCCGTCGGGCCGCTTGGAGAAGCGGAACTGGCCGACGTACGCCCAGAAGATGTCCATCTCCAGGAACACCAGGTCCGGGTCGGTCTCGGCGAGCAGCACGTCGTACAGGCGCACCTTGGGGTCGTCGGTGGCGAAGGAGAACTCCTCGGAGTGGTTGTGCTGGTAGAACTTCATGCCGCGGGCCCGGGCCGCCGCTCCGTAGGTGTTGAAGTCCTCGGCGGCGCGCTTCCAGGCGTCGACGGTGGAGCCGTAGCGGAACGGGTTCGAGGCGGTGCCGATGTGCTTCAGGCCCAGGGCCTCGGCGTCGTCGAGGACCTTGGTGAGGTTCTGGGCGAAGGTGTAGGCGTTCGGGTCGCTGGAGTGGTAGCCGACGTGGCTGCCGATCGGGTTGAGGCCGTGGTCGTGGGCCAGCCGGCGGAGCTGGGCGAGGGTGATGGGCCCGGCCGAGCCCTGGGTGTAGCCGGCGAACTCGACCTCGTCGTAGCCGTACCTCTCCAGCTCGGCGAAGACGGGTGCGAAACCGAGCGTGGAGACCTTGTCGCGCAGGCTGTAGAGCTGGATGCCGAGGCGGCCGGGCGGCAGGACGGGGCGGCCGCGTCCGGCGGCGCCGCTCGCGGTGCCGGTGACGGCGGCCGCGGGGGTGGCGGCCGTGCCCAGCAGTGCGGCCGCGGTGGCGCCGGCGGCGACGCCGAGCATGCCTCGTCTGCTGAGGCGGTGGACGAGTTCGGGATCGGTCGGGGAAAAGCGGCTCATGTCTGGAACTCCTCGTGATCGCGGGGCGTTGTCAGGGGTGAGTGCTTCACTGATGACAGGTCAGGACAGACCGGCCAGATGGAGCAGCAGGGATTTCACGTCGGTGGCCGCGACGCGGTCTCCGACAGCGCGGGGGGTGGAGCAGATGATGAGCGGACCGTCGTCGTCGCTCATGGGCAGGCGGCCGTGGCTGCCGCGAAGAGGCGTCGGGTCGAGGGGCACCACGGCCAGGCGGTAGCGCATGCCGAGTTTCTTGCGGGCCAGCGCCGTTCCCGCCCTGACCTTGACGTAGGGGTCGAAGGGGTCCATGAACAGCTCGGCGGGGTCATAGCCGGGCTTGCGGTGGATCTCGACCAGCCGCGCGAAGTCGGGGGCGCGGTGGTCGTCGAGCCAGTAGTAGTACGTGAACCAGGCGTCCGGCTCCGCCACGGCGACGAGCTCACCGGAGCGCGGATGGTCCAGGCCGTGCCGCTTCTTGCCCTCGTCGTCGAGGAGTTCCTCGATCCCGGCGAGTGCGGCCAGGGCGGCGCGGGTGGCGGCCATGTCCTCGGGGCGGCGTACGTAGACGTGGGCGATCTGGTGGTCGGCGACCGCGAAGGCCCGTGAGGCCATCGGGTCGAGGTACTCCATTCCGTCCTGGGTGTGCACCTCCAGCAGCCCGGCCCGGCGCAGGGCGCGGTTGATGTCGACCGGGCGGCTGACGCGGGTGATGCCGTATTCGGAGAGGGCCACGACGGTACGGCCCTCGGCGCGGGCGTCGTCCAGGAGCGGGGCCAGGGCGGTGTCCAGGTCGGCGGCGGCCTTCAGGGACCGCGGGTCGTCGGGGCCGTGGCGCTGCAGGTCGTAGTCGAGGTGAGGGAGGTAGCAGAGGGTCAGGTCGGGATGGCGGGTGGCGTTGATGTGGCGGGTGGCGTCGATGATCCACCGGCTGGAGACCAGGTCCGCGCCCGGGCCCCAGAAGTGGAAGAGGGGGAAGGTGCCCAGTTCGGCGGTGAGTTCGTCGTGGAGAGCCGGCGGGCGGGTGTAGCAGTCGGGTTCCTTGCGGCCGTCGGCGTAGTAGATCGGCCGGGGGGTGACGGTGTAGTCGGTGTCGGCGCCCATGGCGTACCACCAGCAGATGTTGGCGACGGTGTAGCCGGGGTGTGCGCGGCGGGCGGCGTCCCAGATCTTGTCGCCGGAGACCAGGCCGTTGTGCTGGCGCCACAGCAGCACCTCGCCCAGGTCGCGGAAGTACCAGCCGTTGCCGACGATGCCGTGTTCGCGGGGCGGGGCGCCGGTGAGGAACGTCGACTGCGCGGCGCAGGTCACCGCGGGCAGGACGGTGCCGAGCGGTGCCCGGGAGCCGGTGTCGGCGAGGGCTTGGAGATGAGGCATGTGGTCGAGGAGACGGGGGGTGAGGCCGACCACGTCGAGCACGAGCAGCGGGGTGGGCCCGGTCATGGCAGCTCCTTCAGACCGAGGTCGGTCAGCAGATCACGGGCGAGCGCGAGCTCGGCGGCGATGCCGTCGGCGAGCTGGGCGCGGGAGCGGGGGCGCAGGGCGGGCGGCAGGGCCTGCCAGGTGTAGGTCTCCACCTCGAGGTGGCGGGTCAGCGGGTGCGGGCCACCCACCAGGCGGGCCAGTGCGCGCTCCAGCACCGGGAGGGTGGAGGTGAGGGGATCGGCGGGGGCCGCGTGCAGCGGGACATGGAAGTGGGCGCGCCAGGGGCCGCCGTCGGGCAGGGCGTCGGCGGCCAGCGCCTCGCCGAGGTCGTCGGTGCCGCGCAGTCCGGCGGCGGTGCGGGTGCGGGTCTGGTGCAGGAAGCGTGGCTCGGCGAAGGCGCCGAGGGCCGCGCGGGTCTCGGGCAGATGGGGGTGCTCGGCGTGCAGGGCGGCGGACAGCTGGGACTTGACGACGGGGACACCCGCTCGGGCGAGGGCGTCCAGGGCGGTGTCCGGGTCTTCGAAGGAGGTGGCGAGATGGCAGGTGTCGACACAGACGCCGAGGCGCGGGTGGCCGATCGCGGCCAGCAGGGCGAGAGCGTCGCCGGTGGTCTCCACGACGCAGCCCGGTTCCGGTTCGAGGCCGACGCGGACATGGCGGCCGGTGAGGTCCTCCAGGGCGTCGAGACGTGCGGCGAGGGTACGCAGGGCGCGGTGGGCGGCCTCGGCACGACGGCTGTCCCAGGGAGTGCGCCAGGCCAGGGGGAGCGTGGAGACCGAGCCCTCGGTGACGTCGTCGGGGAGGAGTGCGGTGAGCACCCGGGCCAGGGCGGTGGTGTGCTCCAGGCGCTCGGGGTCGGTCCAGTCCGGCCGGTACACGCGGTACTTGACCTCTGCGGTGCCGAACCCCTCGTACGGGAAGCCGTTGAGGGTGACCACTTCCAGGCCCCGGCGGTCGAGTTCGGCGCGCAGGGTGCGCAGCGCGGCCGGGTCGGCGTCCAGGGTGCGGGCGGCTTCGGCGGCGAGCCACAGGCCGATGCCGAGGCGGTCGCGGCCCAGCCGGCGGCGCACCGGTTCGCAGTGGTCGCGCAGCTGGGCGAGGACGCCGTCGAGGGTCTCGGCGGGGTGGACGTTGGTGCAGTAGGCGAGGTGGACGACCGAGCCGTCGGCATGGCGGAAGCGCATGGCTCACTCACCGCCGCGCAGGATGGAGTTGCCGGCGTGGGTGGCGGCGGGGGCCGGGGCGTCGAGGGCGAGGCGGCCGCTCTGTCCGTAGAAGGCGACGGGGTTGCGCCACAGGACGCGGTCGACGTCGTCCTCGTCGAAGCCCTCGGCCAGCATCAGGTCGGCGACCGCGCGGGTCTTCAGGGGGTCGCTGCGGCCCCAGTCGGCGGCGGAGTTGACCAGGACCCGCTCGGGGCCGTAGGTGCGCAGCACGGCGACCATCCGCCGCTCGTCCATCTTGGTGTCGGGATAGACGGAGAAGCCGAGCCAGCAGCCGCTGTCCTTGGCCTCCTCGACGGTCGTCTCGTTGAGGTGGTCGAGCAGCACCCGGCTCGGGTCGAGGGCGGACTCGCGCACCACGTCCAGGGTGCGGCGCAGGCCGGTGAGCTTGTCGCGGTGCGGGGTGTGCACCAGGGCGGGCAGGCCGTGGTCGGCGGCGAGTTGGAGCTGGGCGGCGAGGGCGGTGTCCTCGGCGGGGGTCATGGAGTCGTAGCCGATCTCGCCGACGGCGACGACGTGGTCCTTGACGAGATAGCGGGGCAGTTCGTCGAGGACGGGTGTGCAGCGCGGGTCGTTGGCCTCTTTGGGGTTGAGGGCGAGCGTGCAGTGGTGGGCGATGCCGTACTGGGCGGCGCGGTGGGGTTCCCAGCCCAGCAGGGAGTCGAAGTAGTCGAGGAAGGAGGCGGGCGAGGTGCGGGGCTGGCCGAGCCAGAAGGAGGGTTCGACGACGGCGCGGACGCCGGCGGCGCGCATGGCCTCGTAGTCGTCGGTGGTGCGCGAGGTCATGTGGATGTGCGGGTCGAAGAGGCGCATCAGGACTCCTTGCCGTGGGGGTCGTCGCCCGTGCGGTGCCGGGCCGGGCCGGTCGCGGGGGTGTCGGCGAGGGCCAGGACGCGGTGCAGGTCGGCGGGGACGGGGCGGCCCGCGGCGGTGCGTTCGGCGGCGTGGTCGGTGAGCATGCGGGCGAGTTCGGCGTCGCCGCGGGCCCGTCGCTCCAGGTCGGCCACCGCGTCGACGGGGACACCGGTGAACAGGCACTTCAGGACGGCGTGCCGCCAGGAGTGCGGGTCGAGGTGCCGGGCGGCGTAGGGGCCCACGGCCGCGGCGAGGAGGCCGGTGTCGTTGGTGCGCAGGGCGTCCTCGACGAGGGGCACGGCGTCGGGGCCGGCGACCAGGTGGGGCAGGGCGTGCAGGACGGCACGGCGTTCGGCGCCGGTGCCCTGGACGTAGACGCGGGTGAGGGCGGCCGGGTCGGCGCGGGCGGCGTCCAGGATGAGGACGCGGGCGGCGTCGGCGTACTCGGCGCCGCAGCGCCGGCCGGCCTCGGCGATCCGCAGCTCCCACACGGAGATCGGGCCGTGCGCGCCGGGATGCGCGGATGCCTCGGCGAGGGCCTGGTCGAGCCAGGCGCGGGCGGCGCCGTCGAGCTGGGCGTCGAGACGGGCGCGGAGGGCGTCGAGAGGGGCGGGTGAGGTGTCTGCGGGCACGGGCCGGGTGTGTGCGGGCGCGGGCGGGGTGTCTGCCGGCAGGGGTGAGGGGGCGGTGGAGGCCGGTCGGGGTTCGGAAGGTGCGGGTGAGGAGTCGGTGGGGGGCGTCGCTCGGGTGGGGCGGGGCGTGTCCAGGTCGTGTGGGCGCGGGTGGTTCATCGGGGGCTCCCTTCTCGGGGGGCGGAAGCCGGGTCGGCGGGGCGCGGTGCGCCTTGGGGCGGGGTGGTCGCCGGGGCGGGTGCGGGGCGGTCGCCGGGGGTGGCCGCGTGGTGGAGGAACGGAAGGGAGCGTGCTGCCAGGTCGGGGCCGGCGTGGGAGTGGCGGGGCAGTTCGACGACGGTCAGGCCCTGGTAGCCGGTGGCGGTCAGGGCGGCGAGGACGGGAGGGAAGTCGATCTCGCCGTCGCCGAAGGGGAGGTGTTCGTGGACGCCGCGGCGCATGTCCTCGATCTGGACGTGGCGCAGCCAGGGCGCGGCGTCGCGGACGCAGTCGGCGGGTGGCAGTGGTTCCAGGCACTGGCAGTGGCCGATGTCGAGGGTGAGCCCGAGGGGCTCGGGGTCGCCGAGGAGGTGACGCAGGTGGTGGAAGTCGTCGAGGGTGGCGAGGAGGTGGCCGGGTTCGGGTTCCACGGCGAGCGGGACGCCCGCGGTGTCGGCGGCGTGGAGGACGGGCGTGAGCGCGTCGGCGAGGTGTTTCCAGGCCGTGTCGGTGTCCGTGCCGGGCGGGGTCACACCGCTGAAGCAGTGCAGGGCGTGCGCGCCGAGGTCGGCGGCGACGCGGACGGCCCTGATCAGCAGGTCGGTCCGAAGCGCCCGCTGCGCGGGGTCGGGGTCCAGCAGGGAGGGGCCGTGCTTGCGGCGCGGGTCGAGCACATAGCGGGCCCCGGTCTCGACGGTTACCTCCAGGCCCAGCGCGTGGAGCCGGCGGGCGACGCGTCCGGTGCGGGTGGCGAGGTCGGGGGCCAGCGGGTCGAGGTGCATGTGGTCGAGGGTCAGGCCCACGCCGTCGTAGCCGAGGTCGGCGAGCAGGGCCAGGGCGTCGTCGAGTCGGAGGTCGGTGAGGCCGTTGGTGCCGTAGCCGAAGCGGAGGGGGTTGTTCGGGGGCCGGTGGTCTGCCACGTGACGGTCGATCATGTGAGGCTCACCCGCCTCGCCGCCCTTCGGGCCGGTGGGACGAGTGCGGCGATGAGCAGGGCGGTGCCGGGGGCTCCGTCGCGGGCGGCGAGCGCGGCCTGGAGCGGGATGGTGGCGCGGACACCGGCGCCGACGGCTCGCTGGAGGAGAGGGGGCGCGGGGTTGAGGGCGGCGTGCCAGTAGGGGCGGGCCGTGGTGAGGGCGTAGGCGGTGCCGAGGGCGCTGCGGGCGGCTTGCGGGAGGGGGCGGCGGTGCGCAGGGGCGGGGCCGGGCCCTCGGGTGGGGGTGGTGTTCGTCAGGAGGTGGGTCAGCAGGGCGGTCGTGGTGAGGGCGGCGAGCGGTGGGGCCGGGGAGGTGCCGGTGGTCTCGCCTCGGGACACGGTGGTGACGGCGAGGGTGTGGGAGGCGAGCAGTGCGGCGGTGGGCAGCGCGGGACGGGGCCGGCCGGTGGTCGCCGCGGCGCCGAGGAGCAGGTCGAGGGCGCGCGCGGCGGCCATGGCCGCGGGGCCGGCCGGGGTGTGCTTGAGGGCGAGGTCGTACGCCCAGACCGTGGCCGCGAGCGGTGTCGCGACGGCCAGGGCGGGGCGGCCCGCACGGGCGGCCAGGGCGAGGCCCGCCGCGGTGAGGGCGCCCGCGGCCAGCAGGGCCGAGGCCGGGCGTATCCGGCCGGAGGGAAGGGGGCGGTGGGGGCGTTCTCGGGCGTCCTCCTCGCGGTCCGCCCAGTCGTTGAGGGCCATTCCGGCCTCGTACAGGCACAGGGAGGAGCCGATGGCGAGCAGGGTGCGGGGGTTCGGGCGCGCGCCGACCGCCGCGGCTCCGGCCAGGGCGTCGCCGGGGACGGAGAACAGGGCGGGGAGCCGGAGGAGTTCGGCCCAGGCCCGCGGGCTCGGTCGGCGCGGGGGCGCCTCGGCGGCGCCACGGGGGTGCTCGGCGGTGACGGCAGGCGGCTCGGTCGCGCCGCGCGGCCGGGATCGGCGGGTGGGCGCGCTCATCGCCGGTCCTCCGGGACGCCCGCCGGGGCCGGTCGTAGCCGGGCGGCGAAGGACAGGAGGGCGGCGTACTGCTCGCCGAGGGAGGCGGGACCGTCGCCGAGGGGGTCCTTGAAGTAGAAGGCGAGGTCGGTGAGGGGGCCACAGAGGCCGGCTTCGTGGGCCCGGAGGGCGAGGCGGGCGAGGTCGAGGACGAGGGGGGCGGCGAGAGCGGAGTCGCAGCCCTGCCAGATGGTCTGCAGGACCATGCGGGTGCCGAGGAACCCGTCGAAGGCGATGTGGTCCCAGGCGGTCTTCCAGTCGCCGAGGGCCGGTACGTCGTCGATGTGGACCTGTCCCTGGGGCGTGGTGCCGAGGGTGTCGGCGAGGACGCGTTCCTTGCCGGCGTTCTTGGCGGCCGCGGCGCGGGGGTCGGCGAGGGCGGCGCCGTCGCCGCCGCCGAGGAGGTTGGTGCCGGACCAGGCCCGGACCGCCAGCGCACGCTGGGCGAACATCGGGCCGAGCACCGAGCGCAGCAGGGTCTGGCCGGTCTTGCCGTCGCGGCCCGCGTACGGAAGGCCGCAAGAGGCGGCGAGTGCCGAGAGGGAAGGGTGGTGCAGGCCCGTGGAAGGGGTGAAGTTGACGTAGGCGCAGCCCGCGTGCAGGGCTGCCGCCGCGTACAGGGAGCTGGCCGGCCACGCGCCGGGCGCGGGTTCGGGCTCGGTGGAGGCCACGTTCACCACGACGGCGCGGGCCAGGTTCCGGCGTCGTACGAAGTCCTGGATGTCGGCGGTGAAGGCGGCGATCAGGGCGGAGGCTTCGCGGGTGTCGCCGGGGGTGGGGCCGCCGGGCCGGATCTCCCGCTCGGCGGCGGCCAGTTCGGCGGCGACGGCCGCCGGGAGGCCGGCCGGCAGGACGCCCTCGGCGGCAAGGGCCTCGGCGCGCTTGGGCAGGGGGCAGTCGGCGGTGTCGTGACCGCCGAAGACGAAGTCGGCGAGGGCGGGCAGCCCGCTGCCGGCGAACGCGGCGGTCTCGGTGACCAGGCCGGTCGGCGGACGCAACCCTGCGGTGAGCGCGGCACAGCCCGCGACGACGGTGGTGGCCACGGAGCCGCGTGCTCCGATGAGCCACACCCCCACGCGTGGTCGGAACGGGGCAGGGGACGCGGGCATGAGAAGCCTCCTCGGCGGACGCGGAGTCGGGCTGGGTCGGGCGCGAAGTCGGGTGCGAAGTCGGGTGGGGGTCGGGTGAGAGGTCGGGCGGACGGTCGGGGGGAGGCCGGCAGGGGCACGTCCTGCCGGCCGGGTGCGCGCTGCGAGGTCCGGCGCCTGTTCGCCGTACGCGCAGGGCGCCGTACGCGCGGTTCGCCGTACGCGCGGGGCGCGCTGGTGGGAGGACGGCGGGCGGAAGTCCGGCGTCTGCCGCCCGCCGCCCGTTCAGTCGCCCTGCGAGGCCGTGGCGGCGGTCCTCGTGGGCAGTTCCTTGATCCGGATGTCACGGAAGGACACCTGGTCGGCGTCTCCGTGGTTCTGCAGCCCGATGTGTCCGTCGGTGAGGCTGCGGGCCGGATCGGTGTTGGTGAAATCGTTGATCTTCACGCCGTTGAGCCAGACGCGCAGATGTTCGCCCTCCACGCGGATCTCGTACGTGTTCCACTCCCCCGGCGGGTTCAGCGCACGGTCGCGCTTCTTCAGGTCGGCGGACTGGAAGCCGTAGACGGCGCCCGTGGTCTTCTCGGGGACGTCCGTGGCGTCGATCTGGATCTCGTAGCCGTTGTGGACGGCCGACCAGGGGTCGTCCGAGGGCGGGAAGCCGATGAAGACACCGGAGTTGTCGTCGCCGGAGGGGCTCGCCATCCGCCAGTCGAGCTTCAGGGAGTACGAGCCGAAGCCGGAGGCGGCGTACCAGAGCATGCCCATGCCGCCGGTCGTGGTGAGCGTGCCGTCGGCGTCCAGCGTGAACGCGCCCGGGCCCGCCTGGCGCCAGCCCTCCAGGGAGGTGCCGTCGAACAGCGGCCGGTAGCCGTTCTCGGGGCGGCAGTCGGCCTGGGCGGCGCCGGTGGCCCAGCGGATGCCGCCCAGCAGATGGGCGCGGAAGGCGGGCTCGGCGTAGGACGCCTTGGTGTGGCCGCCGCCGGTGTAGAAGGCGCGGCCGCCCGCGTAGTTCTGGCACCAGGCGATGGGGTGGTCGCCGTTCATGGTGCCCCCGGAGTAGGAGGACTCGTCGAGGGAGGCGAGGACGTGGGCGTGCTCGCGGGGATTGGAGCGGTAGTTGTACCACTCGTCGGTACGGTTCCAGGTGCGGGCCAGCCCGGCGGTGGCCGGGTGGGCGCGGTCCTCGACGTGCACGGTGGCGGGCTGGATCGCGGGGTGGGAGTGGAAGTAGGCGCCCGCGAGGCCGCCGTAGAAGGGCCAGTCGTACTCGGTGTCGGCGGCCGCGTGGATGCCGACGTAGCCTCCGCCGCGCCGGATGTAGTCCTCGAAGGCGCGCTGCTGGCCGGCGTCGAGGACGTCTCCGGTCGTGGAGAGGAAGACGACGGCGTCGTAGCGGCGCAGGTTGGCCGGGGTGAAGGCGGCGGCGTCCTCGGTGGCGTCGACCGTGAAGCCGCCGGTGGCGCCGAGTTCGCGCAGTGCGGTGATGCCGTCGGGGATGGAGTCGTGGCGGAAGCCGGCGGTCTTGGAGAAGACCAGGACGCGGTCGTCCGGTGCCGGGGCGGCCCCGGTGGGGGCGGCCGCTGCGCCGAGGAGCAGGGCCGCTCCGAGGGCGGCCGCGGTCAGTCCGGTGGTGGGTCGCATGGCGTGGCCTCCTCTCAGCCGGTGGTGAGGGTGAAGTCGTCCACGTCGAACAGGGCGCCGGTGCCGCTGCCCTTGAAGACGAGGTAGAGGGTCGTGGTGCCGCGCGGGGCGCGGGACAGGCCGGCGGTGACGTCCTGGAACGTCTCCCAGCCGCCGGTCACGGGCACGGCGGCCCGGCCGAGGAGGGTGCCGGTCGCGGAGCCGGCCCGTATCTCCAGGGTGCCTCCCGTGCCGCCGGAGGACACGCGGGCGGTGATGCTCCTGGCGTTGCTCAGGGCGTACGGGGTGAAGGAGATCCAGTCGCCGTGGTGGATGTCGCCGACGGTGCGGCCGCCGTGGGCGGTGTCCTTGCTGATCAGGCTGACGCCGAAGGAGTCGCCGAAGTGCTCGGCCTGGCGGTGGCGGGGCTGGGTGACGTGCTGGTCGTGGGTGGTGAGGGCCTCCTGGCCGCCGCCTCCGCCGTCGGTGTACTCGGCGTCGATCACGCCGAAGATGTTGGCGTCGTCGTCGTGGCCTCCGTCGGCGCTGGTCTGCAGGGTGCCGGTGCAGCCGTTCGCGGAGGTCACCGGGTGGCCGTGGGTGTCGTGGCCGAGGATGAAGGTGACCTTGACCTTGGAGCAGTCGATCGTTCGGTCCTCGGGGTCGCTGACCTTCACGCTGAAGGGGATGGCGTCGCCGAAACTGAAGAGCTGGCCGTCCTTGGGTGTCTCCAGGACCACGGTGGGCGCGGTGTTGCCGACGACGACGCGGACGCCGGCGCTGCCGGTGCGGCCGGTCGGGTCCTTGGCGGTCACGGTCGCGGTGTAGGTGCCGTTCGCGCGGTAGCGGTGGGTCGGGTGGGCCTCGGTCGAGGTGGTGCCGTCACCGAAGTCCCAGTGGTAGGTGAGCGCGTCGCCGTCCTGGTCGGTGGTGCCGGCGGAGGAGAAGCGGACCCGCAGCGGGGCCTGGCCCGAGGTGCGGTCGGCGGCGGCCCGGGCGACCGGGGAGCGGCCGTCGGTGGCGTTCTCGATGCGGTAGAGCGCCGAGTTGTCGTCGCCGCCGAACCAGGCGGTGCCGTAGTCCAGGACGTACAGCGCGCCGTCGGGTCCGAAGGCCATGTCCATCACCTGGGTGCCGGTCCAGGGGAAGGCGTTGATGGACTGCACGGTTCCCGTGCCGTCGCTCTCGATCCGCTTGATCCAGCGGCGGCCGAACTCCCCGGCGAAGAAGTCGCCGTCGTACGCCTCGGGGAACTTCACCGGCGAGTCGAGCGTCGGGTCGTAGCGGTAGACGGGGCCGCCCATCGGGGATTCCGAGCCGGTGCCGAACTCGGGCACGGAACCGCCGTCGTACGGGATCCAGGCGGCCTGCGCCGGGGGCAGCTCGGTCAGGCCGGTGTTGTTCGGGGAGGTGTTCCTGGGGGCGGCGCAGTCGAACGCCGCGCCCGACTGGCGGGTGGCGAAGTCGAAGTCGACATAGGGGTCGTTGTCACCGGTGCAGTACGGCCAGCCGTAGTTGCCGGGGCCGGTGACGCGGGCGAACTCGACCTGTCCGGCCGGGCCGCGGGCCGGGTCGGCGGCGCCGGCGTCGGGGCCGTAGTCGCCGACGTAGAGAATGCCGGTGGCCTGGTCGACGCTGAAGCGGAACGGGTTGCGGAAGCCCATGGCGTAGATCTCGGGCCGGGTGTTCGCGGTGCCGGGCGGGAAGAGGTTGCCGTCGGGAACCGAGTAGGTGCCGTCCGCGTTGACCTTGATACGGAGGATCTTTCCGCGCAGGTCGTTGGTGTTGCCGGAGGTGCGCTGGGCGTCGAAGGCGGGGTTGCGCTCGGCGCGTTCGTCGATGGGGGTGAAGCCGTCGGACTGGAACGGGTTGGTGTCGTCGCCGGTCGACAGATAGAGGTTGCCGGCCGCGTCGAAGTCGATGTCACCGCCGACGTGGCAGCAGATGCCGCGGGAGGCCGGCACGTCGAGGATCTTCGTCTCGCTGGCGGTGTCGAGGGTGCCGTCGGGCCGCAGGACGAAGCGGGAGAGGCGGTTGACGCCGTCGAAGCGGGCGAAGTCGGCGGCGGTGCCCGTGGTGGGAGCGTCGCCGATCGGGGTGTTCAACGGGGGTGCGTAGTAGAGGTAGATGAAGCGGTTGGTGGCGAAGCCGGGGTCGACGCCGATGCCCTGGAGGCCCTCCTCGTCGTGGGTGTAGACGTCCAGCTTGCCCGCGAGGCGGGTGTTGCCGGCGGCGTCGGTCAGGCGCAGTTCGCCGTCGCGTGAGGTGTGCAGGACCGAGCGGTCCGGGAGGACGGCCAGGGACATGGGCTCACCGACCTCCGCCTCCCCCTTGGCGAGGGTGACCTGCTGGAAGTCCTCGGCCACGGCCGTGTCCCCGGCCGCCGCGGTCCCCTCGCCGGCGACGGCTGCGCCGGCCTGGGGTGCGGCGAGGGTGAGCGACGCGCCCGCCAGCAGCGCGCCGCTGAGCAGGGCGACGGCCTGACGGAAGGACGGGCGTCGTCTGTGAGTCCTGTTGCCTGTGGGGCTGGTGGTGCGGTCGTTCCCGTGCACGGGTGCCTCCAGAATGGGGCCGGTTGTGCGGGTGATGGCGTACGCCGGGATGCGCCGTCATCCCGGAGAGGGGGAGTCAGGGCCGCGGGCCGCCTGGGGTGCGGATCAGGTCGGCAAGTGCCCTGGGATTCGGGGGGTGGGGCTTTGGTGGGTCTGGGGATGCGGGGGCTGGGGCTGGGGCTTGCTGAGTTCGGGCCTTCGGGGGCTGGGCGTGGGTGGGTCTGGGCCTTCGGGGCTGGGCGTCGGTGTGTCTGGGTTCCAGCGCTCGGTGTCCCTGAGTGCGTGGTGCTCAGGCGCCGGGGTTCTGGGGTTCGGGGGGATCGGGGAGGAAGGCGCTCGGTGGCCCAGGACTTGGGGGGCGAAGGGGCTCGGTGACCCCTGGGGTTCAGGGGGCGAAAGGGCTCAGGGGACGAACGGGCTCGGTGACCCTGAGGCTCGGGGGACGAACGGGCTCGGTGACCCCAGGGGCTCAGGGGACGAACGGGCTCGGTGACCCTGAGGCTCAGGGGGCGAACGGGCTCGGTGACCCCAGGGGCTCGGGGGACGAAGCGACTCGGTCGCCCTGGGTCGATCGGTCCGGTCGCCCGGTGGCCCGGAGTCAGCGGAGCGCCGGCTCCCTGACCCCCAGGCCCAGCGGCTCGGGGGTCAGCGGCTCGGGGCCCTCGGCCCAGATCCTCCGTGGCCCTCGGCTCCACGCCCCCTCGGCTCCACACCCCCTCGGCTCCACGCCCCCGCGGCTCACCGCCCGGAGGGCCGTGGCTCAGTTGCCGAACGCCGCGTCGAAGGAGGCCGACGGCGGGTCGAAGTCGTAGGCCCTGAGGCGGGTGAGGGCCTCGGGGGCGCCCTGGAGGCGGTCCATGCCGGCGTCCTCCCACTCGACCGAGACGGGACCCTGGTAGCCGATGGAGCGCAGCATGCGGAAGACGTCCTCCCAGGGCACGTCTCCGTGTCCGGCGGATACGAAGTCCCAGCCGCGGCGCGGGTCGCCCCAGGGGAGGTGGGAGCCGAGCCGGCCATTGCGGCCGTCGAGGCGCTTGCGGGCCTCCTTGCAGTCGACGTGGTAGATCCGGTCGCGGAAGTCCCACAGGAAGCCGACGGGGTCGAGGTCCTGCCAGACGAAGTGGGAGGGGTCGAAGTTGAGGCCGAAGGCGGGACGGTGGTCCACGGCCTCCAGGGCCCGCTGGGTGGTCCAGTAGTCGTAGGCGATCTCGCTGGGGTGGACCTCGTGGGCGAAGCGGACGCCCTCGGTGTCGAAGACGTCGAGGATCGGGTTCCAGCGGGCGGCGAAGTCCTCGTAGCCGCGTTCGATCATCGCCTCGGGGGCGGGCGGGAACATGGCGACCAGGTGCCAGATGGCGGAGCCGGTGAAGCCGATGACGGTGTCCACGCCGAAGGCGGCCGCGGCGCGGGCGGTGTCCTTCATCCGGGCGGCCGCGCGCTGCCGTACGCCCTCGGGGTCGCCGTCGCCCCACACCTCGGCGGGGAGGATGGCCTGGTGGCGTTCGTCGATGATGGCGTCGCAGACGGCCTGGCCGACGAGGTGGTTGGAGACGGCCCAGCACTTCAGGCCGTACTTGTCGAGCAGCTGGTGCCTCGACGCCACGTAGGAGGGGTCGCTGAGCGCCTTGTCGACCTCGAAGTGGTCGCCCCAGCAGGCGAGTTCGAGTCCGTCGTAGCCGAAGTCGCGGGCGAGTCGGCAGACCTCCTCCAGGGGCAGGTCGGCCCACTGGCCGGTGAACAGGGTGAAGGTGCGCGGCATCGTCGAGGGCCTCCTTCAGACCGCGATGGGGGTGTAGACGGAGTTCTTCTCGGCGCTCTCCTCCACGGCCGCCAGGACGCGCTGCACCTGGAGTCCGTCGGCGAAGGACGGCTCGGGGCGGCGGCCCTCGGCGACGGCGTGGACGAGGTCGCGGGCCTGGTGGACGAAGGTGTGCTCGTAGCCGAGTCCGTGGCCGGGCGGCCACCAGGCGTCGAGGTAGGGGTGGTCGGGTTCGGTGACGAGGATGCGGCGGAAGCCGGCGTGGGTGGAGGGCTCGGTGGCGTCGTGGAACCAGAGCTCGTTGAGGCGCTCCAGGTCGAAGGCCAGGGAGCCGCGCTCGCCGTTGAGTTCCAGGCGCAGGGCGTTCTTGCGGCCGGTGGCGTAGCGGGTGGCCTCGAAGGAGGCGAGGGCGCCGGAGGGGAAGCGGCCGGTGAACAGGGCGGCGTCGTCGACGGTGACCGTGCCGGTGCCGGCCGACGAGACGGCGGCGAGGCCGCTGGTGGCGCCGACGGGCAGCGGGCGTTCCCGGACGAAGGTCTCCGTCAGCGCGGACACCCCGGCCAACGGCTCGCCCACCAGATATTGGGCGAGGTCGACGACATGCGCGCCCAGGTCGCCCAGCGCGCCCGACCCCGCGTGCTCCTTGCGCAGCCGCCAGGTGAGCGGGAACTGCGGGTCCGCCAGCCAGTCCTGGAGGTACGTCACCCGCACATGCCGCAGGGTGCCGAGGCGGCCCTCGGCGACCATCCGCCGGGCGAGCGCGGTGGCGGGCAGCCGACGGTAGTTGAAGCCGACCATCGCCAACCGCCCCCGTGCATGGGCCTCTTCGGCGGCGGCGGCCATCATCGACGCCTCCTCGACCGTGTTGGCGAGGGGCTTCTCGCACAGCACGTGCTTGCCCGCGGCGAGGGCGGCCAGGGCGATCTCGGCGTGGCTGTCGCCGGGGGTGCAGATGTCGACGAGGTCGATGTCGTCGCGGGCGATCAGGGCGCGCCAGTCGGTCTCGGCGGACGCCCAGCCGTGCCGGTCGGCCGCGGCGCGCACGGCGTCGGCGTCCCGGCCGCAGATCGCGGCGAGGACGGGGCGCAGCGGCAGGTCGAAGACATGGCCCGCGGTGCGCCAGCCCTGGGAGTGGGCGGCGCCCATGAAGGCGTAGCCGACCATGCCGATCCGCAGCGGCGGCCGGGCCCTGCCGTGGGGTTCCGTCGAACCGCCCGTCTCCTCTGACTGCTGCGGCTGATCCATGCGGTGCTCCTCCTCTTCGTCGGGGCGCGCTCTTGGTCGGGGCGCGGTGGGGGGTGCGGGCGCCTCACTGGAAGCCGGTGGGCATGTACTGGTCGACGTTGGTCTTGTCGACGACGGCCGAGTAGAGGGTGACCGACGCCGGGATCTCGAACTCGGCCATGCCGCCGATGCCCTTGCCCTGGCCGAGGGCGCGGGCGAGGTCGATGGCGGAGGCGGCCATGGTGGGCGGGTACAGGACGGTCGCCTTGAGGACGCCGTCGTCGCGCTTGATGGCCTGGAAGGCGGAGAGGGCGCCGGCGCCGCCGACCATCAGGAAGTCGTCGCGGCCGGCCTGTTCGATGGCGCGCAGGGCGCCCACGCCCTGGTCGTCGTCGTGGTTCCACAGGGCGTCGAACTTCGATTGCGCCTGGAGGAGTTGGGCCATCTTGGCCTGGCCGGACTCGACGGTGAACTCGGCGGCCTGGCGGGCGACCTTCTTGATGTTGGGGTAGTTCTTCAGGGCGTCGTCGAAGCCCTGGGTGCGCTGCTGGGTGAGTTCCAGGTTGTCCAGGCCGGCGAGTTCGATGACGCGGGCGTCGGGCTTGTCCTTGAGTTTCTCGCCGATGTAGTGCCCGGCGTTGAGGCCCATGCCGTAGTTGTCGCCGCCGATCCAGCAGCGGTATGCCTGCGGGGAGTTGAAAATGCGGTCGAGGTTGACGACGGGGATGCCGGCGCGCATCGCCTTCAGGCCGACCTGGGTGAGGGCCTTGCCGTCGGCGGGCAGCACGACCAGGACGTCGACCTTCTTGTTGATGAGGGTCTCGATCTGGCCGATCTGGGCGGCGGTGTCGTTGGAGCCCTCGGTGATCTCCAGGGTGACGTCGGAGTACTTCTCGGCGCGTTCACGGGCGTTGACGTTGATCGCGTTGAGCCAGCCGTGGTCGGCCTGGGGTCCGGCGAAGCCGATGGTGACCGCCTTGCCGGGCTTGTCGTCGGCGGCGGGCTGGTTGCCGGCGGCCTTGCCGCTGTCGTCCTTGGTCTCGTTGCTCGTGCACGCCGTGAGGAAGGCACCGGTGGAGACGGCGGCGGCCCCGAAGAGCAGTCCTCTGCGGCTCGTAAGTTCTGACATGGCGGTGAACCCTTTCCTCAGGTCGTGCTCGCGGTACGGCGCTGGACCAGCACGGCGGCGACGATGATCGCGCCCTTGGCGATCTGCTGGACGTCGCTCTGCAGGTTGTTCAGGGCGAAGATGTTGGTGATCGTGGTGAAGATCAGGACACCGAGCACGGACCCGGTGATGGTGCCGCGGCCCCCGCTGAGCAGGGTTCCGCCGATGATCGCGGCGGCGATGGCGTCGAGTTCGTAGAGGTTGCCGTTGGTGTTCTGGCCGGAGCCGGACAGGACGATCAGCAGGAAGGCGGCGATCCCGCAGCACAGCCCGGACAGCAGGTACAGATACAGCCGCTGCCGGCGGACGTCGATGCCGGCGAGCCGGGCGGCCTCGGCGTTGCCGCCGACGGCGACGGTGCGGCGGCCGAAGGTGGTGCGGTTGAGCAGCAGCCAGCCGACGACGGTGACGGCGGCGAACACCAGCACCAGCGGCGGGATGCCCAGCACATACGCGTCGCGCTCGCCCAGGTCGAGGATGCCGTCGACGGTGACGATCTGGGTGCGTCCGTCGGTGATCTGCAGGGCGAGGCCGCGCGCCGAGGCCAGCATGGCGAGCGTGGCGATGAACGGGACCATCCCGCCGTACGCGATGAGCAGCCCGTTGACCAGCCCGCATCCCACGCCGACGATCACCGCCGTGAACAGGATGCCGGCGAAGCCGTACTCCTGGGTGGCGACGGTGGTCGCCCAGACCGAGGCGAGGGCGACGATCGCGCCGACGGACAGGTCGATGCCGCCGGAGGTGATCACGAAGGTCATGCCGACCGTGACGACGCCGATGACGGATGCCTGGGTGAGGACGAGTTGGAGGTTGCGGGTGTCGAGGAACTCCTCCGGCTTGGTGATCCCGCCGATGACGATCAGCGCGGCGAGCACTCCGAGGAGGGAGAGCGTGCGGACGTCGGCGCGGAACAACATCCCGCGCCAGGCGGGGAGTCCGCCGGCGGGGGCCGCCTTGCCGGTGCCGTCCCGAGGCGGGGAGACGTGCTGCGTCATGACGCCGGGCTTCCTTCCATGACCAGGTCGAGTACGCGGTGTTCGTCGAGCTCGCGGGCGGGCGCGGTGTGGACGACCCGGCCCTCGCGGAGCACCAGGACGCGGTCCGCGAGGCCGAGCACCTCGGGCACCTCGCTGGAGACCAGCAGCACCGCGAGTCCTTCGTCGGCCAGACGGCGCACGACCGCGTAGAGCTCGGCGCGGGCGCCGACGTCGACGCCGCGGGTGGGTTCGTCGAGGAGCAGGACGCGGCAGCCGCGCAGCAGCCAGCGGGCCAGGACGGCCTTCTGCTGGTTGCCGCCGGACAGCGTGCGCACCGGCACCTCCGGGTTGTCGGGCCGCAGCGACAGCTCGCGCACCGCCGCGCGCGCCGCCCCCTGTTCGGCGCCGCGGTCGATCCAGCCGGCGCGCGAGAAGCGGGCCAGTGAGGAGACGGAGACATTGCGGGTGACCGACTCCAGCATCAGCAGGGCCTGCGCCTTGCGCTCCTCGGGCGCCAGGCCGAGTCCGGCCCGGACGGCGGCGCGGACACTGCCGGGCCTCAACGGCCGTCCGTCGACGAGGACATGACCGGCCGTGGGCCTGCGGGCGCCGTAGATGGTTTCCAGGATCTCGGAACGGCCGGAGCCGACGAGTCCGGCGAGCCCGACGATCTCACCGGCGTGCACGTCCAGGTCGAGGGGTGCGAACTCCCCCTCCCTGCCCAGGCCGCGCACCTGGAGCACGGGCTCCCGCCGGGACGGCTCGCCGGGGCGCTCCGGGAACACGTACTCCATGTTCCGCCCGGTCATCAGCGCCACGACCTCTCGGGTCGGCGTGGTCTTCGCGGGCAGTCCGCCGGCCACCGCGCGCCCGTCCTTGAGCACGGTCACCCGGTCGCCGATGCGGCGGATCTCCTCCAGGCGGTGGGAGATGTAGACGACGGCCACGCCGTCCGCGGTCAGATCGCCGACGATCCGGAAGAGGTTGTCGACCTCGTCGGGGTCGAGCGCGGCCGAGGGCTCGTCCATCACGATGAGCCGTACGTCGTGGGAGAGCGCCCGCGCCATGGAGACGATCTGCTGCTGGGCGGCGGACAACTCGCCCACCAGGCGCGCCGGATCGATCTCGGGATGCCCGAGTCGCCGCAGCAGCAGCGCGGTCGACTCGCGTGCCGCTCTGCGGCGTACGACGAAACCGGCGGCCGTGGGTTCATGGCCGAGGTGGACGTTCTCGGCCACCGACAGGTGCTCGACGAGGTCGAGTTCCTGGTAGATGGTGGCGATGCCGAGGCGCATGGCGGCGATGGGCGAGCGGAGGGTGACGGGCTCGCCGCGCCAGCGGATGGTGCCGGTGTCGGGCTGGTGGGCGCCGGCGAGGACCTTGATGAGGGTGGACTTGCCGGCCCCGTTCTGGCCGAGCAGGCAGTGGACCTCACCTGCCTGGACGTCGAGGTCGACGCCGTCGAGGGCCCGGACTCCGGGGAAGGACTTGGTGATGCCGGACATGCTGAGCAGCGGTGGTTGTGGTGCCATGGGTTCCCCTGGGCGTCGGGCCGGTTTCAGGGCAGGGCGAAGCAGAGGCAGGGCGAAGCATGGGTTGTGCGGGGCGTGGGTTGTGCGGGGCGTGGAGCAGGGCAAAGCGTGGGGCGGTGCTGCGCGTTGGGCGGTGCTGCGCGTTGGGCGGTGCTGAGCGTGGGGCGGTGGTGCCGAGCGTGGGGCAGTACAGGACTTGGGCAGTGCAGGGCAGGGCGAGGCGACGCGCTGTGCTGGTCGAGCCGATGAGGGACGAGTGTGCTTACGCGGGCGAGAACACGTGGTCGCTGATCAGGCGGGCGGCACCGGTGACACCGGCGGTGGGGCCCAGCTCGCCGAGGACGATGGGGAGGTTGCCGGTCGCCAGCGGCAGCGACTGGCGGTAGACCTGGGTGCGGATCGCGGCCAGCAGGGTGTGGCCGAGGCCGGTCACCCCGCCGCCGATCACCACGAGACCGGGGTTGAAGAAGCTGACCAGACCGGCGATGACCTGGCCGGTCCGGGTGCCGCCCTCGCGGATGAGGTCGAGGCAGGTGGAGTCACCGGCGGCGGCCCCGGCGGCGACGTCGACGGCGCTCAGGGCGCCGTGCGTCTCCAGCCGGGCCGCGAGTTCCGCCGACAGCCCCTGCCGGGCGGCCTCCTCGGCGTCGCGGGCCAGGGCCGCGCCGCTGAAGTGGGCCTCCAGGCAGCCCCGGTTGCCGCAGGCGCACGGACGCCCGTCGGGCACGGCCTGGATATGGCCGATGTCGCCGGCGCTGCCCGTCGTACCGCGGTGGACTCGGCCGCCGACGACGATGCCGCAGCCGATACCGGTGCCGATCTTGACGCAGAGGAAGTCGGCGACGCTGCGGGCGACCCCGGCGTGCTGCTCCCCCATCGCCATCAGGTTCACGTCGTTGTCGACCATCACCGGGCAGCCGAGTTCCTGGCTGAGCGCCTCCCGCACGGGGAAGCCGTCCCAGCCCGGCATGATCGGCGGCGCCACCGGTACGCCCTCGGGGAAGCGGACCGGTCCGGGCACGCCGATGCCGGCGCCGTCGAAGCCCTCCGCGAGTCCGGAGGCCCTCAACTTGGCGGCCATGGCGAGGACTTGCTCGAAGACCGCGACCGGGCCCTCGCGCACCTCCATGGGTTGGTTGAGGTGTCCGAGGATCTCCAGCTCGGCGTTGGTGACGGCCACGTCGATGGACGTGGCTCCGATGTCGACGCCGAGGAACCGCAGTCCGGGGTTGAGCCGGACGTTGTGGGAACGGCGGCCACCGCGCGAGGCGGCGAGGCCGTCGGCCACCACCAGGCCGGTCTCCAGCAGCCGGTCGACCTCCACGGCCAGCTTGGACCGTGACAGCTCGACCTGATCCCCCAGCTGTGCACGGGAGTTGGGGCCGCCGTCACGCAACAGCTTGAGCAGCCGGGCCTGGTGAGCGTTCGCGGGTCGTGCCGTCATGCGTCTCACGTGCCCCTCCCCGCCTGGTTTTCGGCCACTGCCGTCTGGCTTTCGAGGGGAACGTAGCAGTGGCCGCCCAGGACTGGGAAGAAGTCGCGCAGGAATTGCCCCCTACTTTTTCCACTGAGAGGACAAAGACGCCCTCAGGCGCGCACGGCCCCCCGACGGCGCTACTGCGAAGCCCTCGCGTGGTGGGCCCGCCGAGTCTGCTCGGTGTGCTCCCGCATCAGCTGCCCCGCCCGCTGCTCGTCCCGCGCGTCGATCGCCGCGATCAGCTCCCGGTGCTCGCTCCAGGACCGCTCCCCCCTCTGCCGCGCGATCGGCGTGTAGTACCACCGCACCCGCCGGTCCACCTGCCCGGCCAGCTCGGCGAGCACCGCGTTGCCGGCGAGCTCCATGACCTTCGCGTGAAAACGGGCGTTGAGCGCGACGGCCGCGTCCGCGTCGCCCGCGGCGACGGCCCGCTCCCCCTGCGCGCACAGCGCCTCCAGCGCCGCCACCCCGGCGCTGTCCGCGTGCGCGGCGGCGAGCCGGGCGGCCTCGGCCTCCAGCAGCGTACGCACGGTGAGGAGCTGGTCGGCCTCCTCCTCCGTCGGCTGGTGCACGAAGGCCCCCTGGGCGGGCCGCAGATCGACCCAGCCCTCGGTGTTCAGCCGCTGCAGGGCCTCGCGCACGGGCTGGCGGGACACGCCGAGGTGCCCCGCGAGCTCCGTCTCGACGAGGTGCTGGCCGGGCTGCAGGGCACGGGTGGTGATGAGTTCGAGCAGCGCCTCGTAGACGCGCTCCCGCAGCGGGCCGGGCCGTTCGAGCCTGGGCACGGCCCCCTGGGGCAGTCCTGACGACAGCATCGCGGTCCCCTCCTCGGCGCCCGGCCGTGCGCGGCAACGGAAAACCCAGTGCCGATTGGATTTTGTCTACACCCTACGGCGCACCATGGCCGCGTCCGGCCCGTCATGACCTCGTCGAGCGCACCGTCGCCTCGTCCGGCGCACCCCGCCCTCCCCAGCAGCGCGTGAAGCGTGACGGCATGCGCGAGGGACCTCGAGGACCGCGCGGACCGGCCCGCGCGCCTCCCCTCAGGGGCAGCGCACGACCTGCCCCGCGTACGACAGGTTCCCTCCGAAGCCGAACAGCAGCACCGGGTCGCCGGTCGTGATCGCGCCGCGCTCCACCAGCTTGGACAGGGCGAGGGGGATGCTCGCCGCCGAGGTGTTCCCGGACTCGACGACATCGCGGGCCACGACGGCGTTCACCGCGCCGATCTTCTCCGCGAGCGGCTCGATGATCCGCAGGTTGGCCTGGTGCAGCACGACCGCGGCGAGCTCCTCGGGCGCCAGGCCAGCCCGCTCGCATGCCTGCCGGGCCAGCGGCGGCAGCTGCTGGGTCGCCCAGCGGTACACGCTCTGCCCCTCCTGCGCGAACCGCGCCGGCTCCCCCTCGATGCGTACGGCGTGTCCCATCTCGGGCACGGATCCCCACAGCACCGGCCCGATGCCGGGCTCCTCGGACGCCTCGACCACGGCGGCCCCCGCACCGTCGCCGACGAGGACACAGGTCGTGCGGTCGCTCCAGTCGGTCACCGCGGACATCTTGTCGGCGCCGATGACCAGCGCCCGCCGCGCCGCCCCCGCGCGCACGGTGTGGTCGGCGGTGGCGAGCGCGTGGGTGAACCCGGCGCACACCACGTTCACGTCCATGGCCGCGGGCCGCGGGATGCCGAGGCGGGCGGCGACGCGGGCCGCCGTGTTCGGGGAGCGGTCGACGGCCGTGGAGGTGGCGACCAGCACGAGGTCGATGTCGGCCGGGGCCAGTCCCGCGGCCGCGAGCGCCTTGGCGGCGGCGTGGGCGGCCAGCTCGTCCACGGGCTCGTCGGGGCCGGCGATGTGCCGGGTACGGATGCCGACACGGCTCCTGATCCACTCGTCACTGGTGTCGACCATGCCCGTCAGCTCCTCGTTGGTGAGCACCCGGGCGGGCTGATAGTGGCCGACTGCGGCGATACGCGAGCCGTTCATGTCTGGCGGTCCCCCTGTTGATGACCTCGGTTACGGGATTCACCAGTCTTGTCAGTGACCGACGGGTAGCCCGGCAGGTGAAGTCACAGGAATCAGGCGCTCGGGTTGTCGGCTTCTGTCAGAGCGACGGGGGGTGCGCGCACCTTGCCGCCCGTGTGCGCGTACCGCGGAGGGGGATGCACCCTCACCCTGCGCGTGCAGGACAATGAGATGTTCGGCTGGCGGCACATACAGAACCGGGACTGAGGCGCACATGGGACGAGTCACGGAACGGCGCAAGGTGATCCGCGTGCGGGACGGGGCCGTCTCCACCCGCCCGGACACACTCGTCGCCGAGGAGCCCCTGGAGATCCGGCTGAACGGCAAGCCGCTGGCCGTCACCATGCGCACTCCGGGCGACGACTTCGCGCTCGCGGCCGGGTTCCTGGTGAGCGAGGGGGTGCTGGCCGAGGCGGCGGACCTGCGGAACATCGTGTACTGCGCGGGTGCCACGGCCGACGGCTCGAACACCTACAACGTGGTCGATGTGCGGACCGCGCCCGGTGTGACCGTCCCCGACTTCACGCTGGAGCGCAACGTCTACACCACGTCCTCCTGCGGCCTGTGCGGCAAGGCGAGCCTGGACGCGGTCCGGACGACGGCCCGCTGGCCGATCGCCGACCGGCCCCCGCTGCGCATCGCGCCGGAGCTGCTCGCGAGCCTGCCCGACCGGCTGCGCGCGGCCCAGCGGGTCTTCGACCGCACCGGGGGACTGCACGCGGCGGCGCTGTTCTCGGCGGACGGCGAGCTGATCGACGTACGCGAGGACGTGGGCCGGCACAACGCCGTCGACAAGCTGGTGGGACGGGCGCTGCGGGACGGGCGGCTGCCGCTGTCGCGGTCGCTGCTGCTGGTGTCGGGGCGGGCCTCGTTCGAGCTGGCGCAGAAGGCGGTGATGGCCGGGATCCCGCTGCTGGCGGCGGTGTCGGCGCCGTCGTCGCTGGCGGTGGACCTGGCCGCGGAGACGGATCTGACCCTGGTGGGCTTCCTGCGGGGCAGCTCCATGAACGTGTACGCGGGTGAGCACCGCATCGCCCTGCGGACCGCGGCCGCCCGGGGCTGACGGTTCCCCGCGTCCCCCGCCGGGCACGCGCTGGGGGCGCCGGCGAGGCGCACCGCGAGATGGGGGGACGTCGGCGAGGCGCACCGCGAGATGATGGGGGGACGCCGGCGAGGCGCACCGCGAGCTGGGCCGGCGAGGCGCACCGGGAGATCATCCCGGCCGGGCGCCCATGGACCTCGCGCCGGGCAGCGGCTAACGTCGCCGCCGATGCCTGCCGACGCGACGGTACGACAGCGCACGGGAACCGGGATCGGTCTGCTGCTGGCCCTGGTCCTCGGGGCCGTGCTGCTCACAGCGCTGCCCGGCGAGGAGCGGTCGGACAAGGCGGCGTGCGAGGCGCGGGCCGTCGGGTCCTGGGCCGTCGACGAGCGGCTGACCGGCGAGTTCGCCCGGTACGGCGACAACGCCGAGCGCACCGACGACTGGACCGGCGGTGACGGCTCCCACTCGGTGCGGCTGCCGGACGGGCGGCTGCTGTGGCTGTTCTCCGACACCTTCCTCGGGTCGGTGCACGCCCCGCCCAATCCGCGCGGCGAGTTCGCGGCCTGGCGGGACGCCGGCGCCCCGATGGTGCGCAACTCGGCGGTGCTGATGCGCGCCGGCCGCCTGGAGCAAACCCTGCCCGCCCCGCTCTTCCCCGACCCCGGCCCCGGTCAGTGGCGCTGGCCGGTCGCCGCCCGGGTCGAGCCCCGCTCCCCCGGCGCCGCCGACCAGGTCGTCCGCGTGGTGCTGTGGGTGCGGACGGCCGGACAGGCCCCGTGGATCTTCGGGGTGCCCACCGCCACCGAGGTCGCCACCCTCTCCCTGCCGGATCTGCGGGTGGAGTCCGTGGTGCGGGTCCACGACCAGCGGTCGGTCGCCGATCCGTCGCGGCGCGTGCTGTTCGGGACCACGCTGGTCGCCCAGGACGGCTGGACGTACGTCTACGGCGGTGACGACGGCCGCCCCGTCGGCCGCCCGGTCTCCTCGGCGTACGTGGCCCGGGTGCCCGAGGGCGGGCTCGGCGACCCGGCGGCCTGGGAGTTCTGGACGGGCCGCGAGTGGTCGGCCGGGGTGCGGCCCGGCGCGGTGCTCGGCGACGGGCGGCGCACCGGGGTGGGCAGCGCCTTCTCGGTGGTGCGGGACGCCGGGACGTACGTGCTGTTCACCATGGCCGGCGGGACGGCCGGGCTGACCACGGTGACGTCGTACTGGTCCTGCTCGCCCACCGGCCCCTGGCACGGTCCCGCCCGTGACTTCACCCCGCCGCTGCCTCCGGGCGGCGTCGCCGCCTACAACCCGCAGGCGCACCCCGAGCTGAGCGGCGGAGGGCGGCTGGTGCTCAGCTACGACGTCAACTGGCTGGAGCCGGCGGACGCCGCCGCGCAGGTCAGCGGGAACGTCGCCCTGTACCGGCCGCGCTTTGTGACCCTGCGGCTGCGGGACGCGGGCTGACCGGCTCGACGGGGTCGTGCGAGCGGCGCCTGGCGATCACCGCGCAGACCATGAGCTGCATCTGGTGGAACAGCATCAGCGGCAGCACGGCCAGCGAGGCGTGCGCGCCGAACAGCACGCTCGCCATGGGCAGCCCGGCGGCCAGGGACTTCTTCGACCCCGCGAACTGGATGGCGATACGGTCCTCACGGCCGAAGCCCAGCGCCTTGGCGCCGTACCAGGTCAGCGCGAGCATCACCCCGAGGAGCACCGCCTCCACGGCCAGCAGGCCGCCCAGCCGCAGCGGGCTGACCTGGGACCAGACGCCCTGGACCATGCCCTCGCTGAACGCGGCGTAGACGACCAGCAGGATCGAGCCGCGGTCGACCAGCCCCAGCGCCTTCTTGTGCCGCGCGACGAAACCGCCCAGCCAGCGGCGCAGCAGCTGTCCCGCCATGAACGGCACCAGCAGCTGGAGCACGATCTGCACCACCGAGTCTGCCGAGAACCCGCCCACGCCGGAGCCCAGCAGCGAGGCCGCGAGCAGCGGGGTGATCACGATGCCCGCGAGCGAGGAGAAGGAGCCGGCGCAGATCGCGGCGGGCACATTGCCGCGGGCGATCGAGGTGAACGCGATCGAGGACTGGATGGTGGAGGGGACCAGCGTGAGGAACAGCAGGCCCTGGTGGAGCGGTTCGGTCAGCAGCACCGGGACGAGGCCGCGCGTGGCCAGGCCGAGCAGCGGGAAGACGACGAAGGTGCAGGCCAGCACGGTGACATGGAGCCGCCAGTGCCTCAGCCCGTCCAGCGCCTCGGCGGTGGACAGCCGCACCCCGTACAGGAAGAACAGCAGCGCGATCGCGGCCGTCGACGCCCCGTCGACCACGTCCGCACCCGTGCCGCGGGCCGGCAGCAGCGCCCCGAGGCCCACCGTCCCGAGGAGCAGGAGGACATACGGGTCGATCGGCAGCCGGGTCGGCCTGCGCAGGCGCTTCACAGTGCTCCACTCGCGTTCGGTTCTCTCCGTACGGGACACATGGGGTCCCCCTCGTACGGGGGCCCGTGGGTCCCCCTCCATCCTGCTCCCCCGCCGCGTGATCGGGAATCCCGTACACCGCACTGACTGTCATCACGAACGGCGATAGGCTCGGGGGCGTGTACGACCCCTCCCAGCTGCGCACCTTTCTCGCGGTGGCCCAGACGCTGAGTTTCACGCAGGCCGCGCGGCGGCTCGGGCTGCGCCAGTCGACGGTCAGCCAGCATGTGCGGCGGCTGGAGGACGCCACCGGGCGGACGCTGTTCAGCCGGGACACCCACTCGGTGGAGCTGACCGAGGACGGCGAGGCCATGCTGGGCTTCGCCCGGCGGATCCTCCAGGTGCACGAGCAGGCGACGGCGTACTTCACCGGGACCCGGCTGCGCGGGCGGCTGCGGTTCGGCGCGTCGGAGGACTTCGTGCTCACCCGGCTGCCGGAGATCCTGGAGCGCTTCCGGCACGACCATCCCGAGGTGGACCTGGAGCTCACGGTCGAGCTGTCGGGCACGCTGCACGAGCAGCTGGCGGCCGGGAAGCTGGATCTCGTGCTGGCCAAGCGCCGGGCGGAGGATCCGCGCGGGCAGCTGGTCTGGCACGACCGGCTGGTCTGGATCGGCGCCGAACGGCTGCGGCTGGACCCCGACCGGCCCGTCCCGTTGATCGTCTACCCGCCGCCGGGCATCACCCGTGCGCTGGCGCTGGAGGCGCTGGAGCGGGAGGGCCGCGAGTGGCGGATCGCCTGCACCAGCGGCAGCCTCAACGGGTTGATCGCGGCCGCGCGCGCCGGGCTCGGGGTCATGGCCCACTCCCGCGGTCTGATCCCCCCGGGCCTGGCCCGCGTCCCGGACCGGGCCGGCCTGCCCCAGCTGGGCAAGGTCGACTTCGTCCTCCTGCACAACCCCCGCCGCACGCCCGCCCAGGGCCCGGCGGAAGCGCTGGCGGCATCGGTACTGGCGGGCGGGGTACGCCCCTGAAGCGGCGCGGGGACCCGCGCGACCGGCCGCGGCGAGCCGGCACCCCGCGACGGCCGGCGAACCACCCACCCCCAACCCGGCGCCCGTCCCACCCCGAACCCGGCGCTCGTCCCACCCCGAACCCGGCGCCCGTCCCACCCCGGACCCCGCGCCCGTCCCGCCCGGTGCCGGTCCCGTACAGATTCCGTGGAGATTGGGCCGCCCAGGACTCACCGGACGCCCCGGCACACGCCCAGGTGAGGTACCTTTCACGGCGCTGTGCGGAGCGGCGCCAGTCGAAGGCGGGAGCGGGTTTGCGCGAGTTCACCAACCCTCCGTTGGCGTCGGCACCGCCGGTGGGCGGCCTGGCCGACGTCGTCTTCGAGCACGCCCAGGAGGACCCGCTGCACATCGCGCTCGGCCGCAAGGACGAGGCCGGGCAGTGGCGGGACGTGACCGCGGCCGAGTTCCGCGACGAGGTGCTCGCGCTGGCCAAGGGCCTGCTCGCGCAGGGCGTACGGTTCGGCGACCGGGTCGGCATCATGTCCCGCACCCGCTACGAGTGGACCCTGTTCGACTTCGCGCTGTGGACGATCGGCGCGCAGGTGGTGCCGCTGTACCCGACGTCGTCGGCCGAGCAGTGCTTCTGGATGCTCCACGACGCCGAGGTGACGGCCGCGGTCGTGGAGCACGAGGACCACGCGATGACCATCGCCACGGTGATCGACCGCCTGCCGCGCCTCGGCCGGCTCTGGCAGCTGGACGCGGGCTGTGTGCGGGAGCTGTACGACGCGGGGGCGCACCTGGACGACGAGGTGGTGCACCGGCACCGCCGCGCGGTCACCCCCGAGTCGGTGGCGACCGTCATCTACACCTCGGGCACCACCGGCCGCCCCAAGGGCTGTGTCCTCACCCACGGCAACTTCATGTACGAGGCGGACACCGTGGTCCGGCGCTGGGAGCCGGTGTTCCGCTCCGGAAAGGGCGACGAGGCGGCGACGCTGCTGTTCCTGCCGCTCGCGCACGTCTTCGGGCGGATGGTGCAAGTGGCCGGGATCCGCGGCAAGGTGCGCTTCGGGCACCAGCCGCGCCTGGACGCCGCCGCGCTGCTGCCCGATCTGGCCGCGTTCCGGCCCACGTTCGTCCTGGCCGTGCCGTACATCTTCGAGAAGGTGTTCGCGGCGGCCCGCCGCAAGGCCGAGAAGGAGGGCAGGCTCGGGGCGTTCGACAAGGCCGTCGACGTGGCGGTGCGCTACGCCGACGCGATGGAGGCGAGGGCCTGGGGCATCGGGCCGGGCCCCTCGGCCGGACTGCGCGTGCAGCACCAGCTGTTCGACAAGCTCGTCTACTCCAAGGTGCGCGCGGCGATGGGCGGCAGGATCCGCAACGCCATGTCGGGCGGCTCGGCGATGGACCGGCGCCTCGGACTGTTCTTCGCGGGCGCGGGCGTCCAGATCTACGAGGGCTACGGGCTGACCGAGTCCACGGGCGCGGCCACCGCCAACCCGCCCGAGCGCACCCGCTACGGCACGGTCGGGCAGCCCATACCCGGCGTGACCGTGCACATCGCGGAGGACGGCGAGATCTGGCTGAACGGACCGGGCGTCTTCCAGGGCTACCTCAACAACCCCAAGGCCACCGACGAGACCCTGCACGACGGCTGGCTGGCCACCGGTGACCTGGGCCAGCTGGACGAGGACGGCTATCTCACCATCACCGGCCGCAAGAAGGAGATCCTGGTGACCTCCGGCGGCAAGAGCGTCTCCCCCGGCCCGCTGGAGGAGCGGGTGCGCGAACACCCGCTGGTCCACCAGTGCGTGGTCGTCGGCAACGACCGCCCGTTCGTCGCCGCGCTGGTCACCCTGGACCGCGACGCCGTCGACCACTGGCTGACGATGCGCAACAAACCCCGGCTCACCCCGGCCGAACTGGTCCGCGACCCTGACCTGGAGGCCGAGATCCGTCGCGCGGTGGTCGCGGCCAACACCCTCGTCTCCCAGGCCGAGTCCATCCGGACCTTCCGCATCCTCGCCCAGCCCTTCACCGAGGAGCACGGACTGCTCACGCCGTCCCTGAAACTGAAGCGCAAGGCGATCGAGAAGGCGTACGCGGCGGAGGTCGACGCGCTGTACCGGGTGTGACGGCTGGATTTGGCGGTCAGGAATGCATCACGGCGTGTGATCGTTGACGATGTGAGTACCACCTGACGACAACCGAAGGATCGAGAGCTCGTGAGCAGCAAGGTCCCCCCGATCATCCTCAACAACGGCGTCGAGATGCCCCAGCTGGGATTCGGCGTCTGGCAGGTGCCGGACGACGAGGCGGAGCAGGCGGTCACCACCGCGCTGGAGGCCGGGTACCGCAGCATCGACACAGCGGCGATCTACGGCAACGAGAAGGGCACCGGCAAGGCCGTCGCCGCCTCCGGGATCCCGCGCGAGGACATCTTCGTCACCACCAAGCTCTGGAACAGCGAGCAAGGGTACGACTCCACGCTGCGCGCCTTCGACGAATCCCTGAGCAAGCTCGGCCTGGACTACGTGGACCTGTATCTGATCCACTGGCCGACGCCGTCGCGCGACCGGTACGTCGACACCTACCGCGCCTTCGAGAAGCTCCACGCCGACGGCCGCGTCCGCGCCATCGGCGTCTCCAACTTCCTCCCGGAGCACCTCGAGCGCCTGATCGCGGAGACCTCCGTGGTCCCCGCGGTCAACCAGATCGAGCTGCACCCCCACCTCCAGCAGCACGCCTCCCGCGAGTACCACGCCGAGCAGGGCATCGCCACCGAGGCATGGTCCCCCCTCGGCCAGGGCAAGGGCCTCCTCGAGGTCCCGGCCATCGTCGCCATCGCCCAGAAGCACGGCCGCACCCCGGCCCAGGTCGTCCTGCGCTGGCACCTCCAGCTCGGCAACGTCGTCATCCCCAAGTCCGTGACCCCGTCCCGGATCCAGGAGAACATCGCCGTCTTCGACTTCACCCTCGACACCGAGGACCTGGCCGCCATCAGCGCCCTGAACGAGAACCGCCGCCTGGGCCCGGACCCGGCCACCTTCGCCTGACCGACCGGCCGCCGCCGGGCGCCGCCGGCGCCGAGCGCCCCGGGATCCGCACCGGAACCCGGGGCGCTCGCGCATGCCCCGCGGGCCCGTCAGACGGGTCGGGTCGCCGTGTGGACCGTCTGGGCCGTCAGGACGAAGACATCGGGGCGGTGGTGGAGGCTCGCGGGGTCGTCGGGGTCGAGGAGGCGGTCGAGGGTGGTGCGGTCGTCGGGGTCGAGCTCGTCGGCCATGGCGTCGCGGAGGCGGGTGAGGGAGGCCGTGACGTAGGCGCGGGCGCGGTCGGTGGCGGGGGCGGGGAGGTCGAGGAGGAAGGTGCGGGTGCCGGTGGGCTTGAGGCCGGCCGCGGTGAGCAGGGCGGGCCAGTCCTCGATCTCGTCGACCGTGCCGGGCAGGGAGGCCCGCATCCGCGCGAACCACTCCGCCTCCAGGGCGTCCAGGCGGGCCTGGAGGCCGGGGCGGCCGATGCCGATGTCGCGGGGGAGGTAGCGGGAGGGCAGTCCGTCCTCCATGAGGGCGAGCGTGCCGCCGGGGGCGAGGTGTTCGGCGAAGGCGGCCAGACCGGCACGCTGGTCGCCCAGGTGGTGCAGGCTGCGGCTCGCCCACAGCAGGTCGGCGGGGTAGTCCAGGTCGCCGAGGACGCCGGGCAGTTCGCCGGCCAGCGTGCCGAAGCGGTCGGCGACGCCCAGGCGCTCCGCGCGGGCGCGGGCCCGCTCCAGCAGCGGCTCGGTGCTGTCGACGGCGACCACGCGCGCGCCGGGGAAGGTGTCGGCCAGCAGACACGCGACCACGCCGGGTCCGCTGCCCGCGTCCACGATCAGACCGGGCTCCGTCTGCCGCTTGGCCAGCCAGGCCAGGGCGTGCTCGTACAGCGGTGTGAACAGTTCCGCCTGCGACTCCAGCAGGGGGCCCATCTCGGCCCAGTCGATGTCGGTCGAGTCGTGGTGGTGGTGGTGCCCCGCGCCGTGCTGGTGGGGCGTGTGGTGTGCGTGCGCCATGGTGGTCAGCCTCTCCTCGGGTTGTCGCCAGCGTGCGCCGACGCACCGGGGAGAGGCCAGTCGTCTTGCCGGAACGGCAAAACCGGGCGTGGTCCGCCGGGACCTTCCCTGGGGTCCGGGCGTGGTCCGCCGGGACCTTCCCTGGGGTCGGTCCCGGCGGGTCACGCGGTCACCGGGTCAGGACAGCGGCGGGTAGGCGTTGCGCATCAGCTGCTGGAACTGCGCGGAGAACCACTGCCCCGAGAGCGGGGCGTCCGGGAGGGCTCCGGACATGTTGTTGTTGTTCCGCGGGTTGCCGGTGTACGTGGGGTCGCACATCCGGTCGAAGCCCTTGCCCTCGTCGTTCGGGATCTCCTTGCTGGCGCCGTCGGACTCACCCGGCGGCTTCATCCAGACGTAGGCGTCGATGCCCGGCTCGGGAGCGGCCTTCGGGCGTTCACCGAGGCCCGCGCCGGCCTGGTTGCACCAGTTGCCCGTGTTGATCCGGCGGTCGTAGCGGCCCCCGTCGACATAGGTGTCGACGCTGGTGGTGGCGCCGGGACCGGTGGGCCGCGCGGTGCCGCCCCAGCCGTTGCGGGAGGTGTCGATCAGCATGCCGATCTTGGAGTCGAAGCCGACGGAGACCAGCTTGTCGCGCATGGCCTGGGCGTACGACAGCTCGTCGACGTAGCGGTTCCAGTCGACCCACTTGGACTGGCGTACGGAGGTCCCGTTGACCATGTCCGTGATCTTGAAGTGGTCCTCCTTCAGGGCGCTGTAGTTGGCGGTGTTGACGATGAAGCCGTGCACATCGGCGACGGTCGCGCCCTCGGTGGTCGCGGCGGTCTTGAAGATGTCGGCGGAGGGGCCGAAGTTGTCGTCCCAGCCGAGCCAGCCGTGGTGGCCCGCGTCGACGTAGTTGTAGACGTTGGGGATGTCGCCGAGCTTGTTCAGGGCGTAGCCGACGCCCTTCTGGTAGTTGCCGTTGGCCTTCATCACATCGCAGTTGGGCGTGGCGGTCGCCCGCGGGCTGACGTTGGTGACGAGGTTGGGCAGGGAGTCCAGCTCGACCGTGGTGACGATCCGCAGGCCGCGGTACTTGGGGTCGGCGAGGATCGCGGCGATCGGGTCGATGTACTCGGTCTTGTACCGGCCGATCTCGGTCGGGCCCAGCTCGCCGTTGGAGGCGAGCGCCGCACAGTCACGGCCGGGCAGGTTGTAGATGACCAGCTGGATGTAGAGCTCGCCGGTGCCCTTCTGACGCAGCGCCTCGTCGAGGTGGGCGCGCAGCCCCATCTTGCCGCCGGCGCCGTTGATCGCGGCGATCCGGTCCAGCCACACCCCGGTGGGCTGGTTGGCGATCCGGCTGCCGCCCGGCTCGGCGGCGGCGTTCGCGGACCACTCGGGGTTCACGTATCCCTTGGCGCCGGCGTAGGGGTTGTCGACCCGGCCGGTGGGTGTGCCCGGGTCGGTGGGGCCGGGGGTGGTGGGACCGCCACCGCCGTCGACGTTGCAGGTGACGCCGTCGAGCGTGAAGGTCGCCGGGACCGCGTTGCTGCCGCTGTAGGTGCCCTGGAACCCGAAGCTGACCGAACCGCCGGTCGCCAGCGAGCCGTTGTAGGACTCGTTGGCGGCGGTCACGACGGCGCCGCTCTGGGTGACGCGCGCGTTCCAGGCGTTGGTGACGCGCTGGGTGCCGCCGTACGTCCAGCCCACCGACCAGGAGGACTTGGCGGCGCCGTTGTTGGTGACGGTCACGGCGGCGGTGAAGCCGCTGCCCCAGTCGTTCTGCACCTTGTAGTCGACGGTGCAGGGCACCGCCGCGATCCCGGCGCCGCCGGGGACCACGGCGAGGGCGGTTCCGGAGGCACCGGCGACGAGGGCCAGGGCGGCGAGCATCGCTGTTCTGCTACGGCTCATGAGTGCGGGTTCCTTTTCCAGGTGGGGTTGTCCGGGTGGTACGCGCGCCGCACCACGCCATGACGTGATCGGCGAAGGAGTGCAGGCGGAAGCGCTCGCCGAACTCGCGAGCGGAGAAAGGCAGGTGCGGGGTCACCGCCGGGCGTCATCGGCGCGGCCGGCCCCGAGGGCAGGCCCTGGCGGACGCGGTGGCCGCGCCGGCGCATGGCAGAACGGAACGCGGGGGGTGTCGCATGAGCGATTCCTTGCCGTCCGGGCGAGCTGTGGCAGCTCGCGTCGACTGGTGGAGTCGCTCCCACTGGTGCGAAGGAAGGTAGCGCCAAGCGTGGGTAAAGGACAGGGGCCCGACTTGACTTTTCCTCGAACAGGTTCATCGAATCTTTTCGACTCTTCAAACGCCTTGACCGAATACCACCCCGCTCTCACTATGGGAGCGCTCCCACTGGTTCAAGCCTTGACATCTTTCTCCGAGCCGCAAGGAGGAACCAGCACGTGCATCCCCCACGCAGACGCAAGGGCCTACGGCGGGTGTGGACGACCGTCGTGGCTGCTCTGGCGCTCCCCCTGACCATGCTGAGCACGGGCTCGACGCCCGCTCAGGCAGCGCCGCTCCAGTGCAGCGTCGACTACAAGACCAACGACTGGGGCTCCGGCTTCACCGCCGACCTCACGCTCACCAACCGGGGCACGGACCCCATCAACGGCTGGACCCTGACGTACTCCTACACCGGCAACCAGCGGCTGACCAACGGCTGGAACGGCACCTGGTCCCAGTCCGGCCAGACGATCACGGTACGGAACGCCTCGTACAACGGCACGATCGCCGCCGGAGCCGCGGTGTCGACCGGCGCCCAGTTCACCTACAGCGGCACCAACGCGGCACCGGCCTCCTTCTCCGTCAACGGCACCCCCTGCACCGGCGCCCACCAGCCGCCGATCACCGTGCTGACCAGCCCCGCCGCGGGCGCGGTCTACACACAGGGCGACGCCGTGCCGCTCGCGGCCACCGCGGCCGCGGCCGACAACGCCTCCATCACCAAGGTGGAGTTCTACGACGACACGACGCTGCTCGGCACCGACACGACCGCGCCGTACGCGCTGTCGGTCAGCAACCTGGCCGTCGGCAGCCACTCGCTGGTCGCGAAGGCGTACGACAGCCTGGGCGCCTCCGCGAACTCCACGCCGGTCGGCATCACGGTGGCCGCGGGCCCGTCGGTCGTCGCCAGCCCCACCCAACTCCCGGTCCAGCAGGGGAAGACGGGCACCTACGAGGTGAAGCTGTCCACGCAGCCCTCCTCCAACGTCACCGTCACCACGGCCCGCACCGGCGGCAACACCGGTCTGTCCGTGACCGGCGGGGCGAGCCTGACCTTCACCCCGGCGAACTGGAACACCGCGCAGAAGGTGACCATCACCGCCAACTCCACCGGCACCGGCGCGGCGACCTTCGAGTCGACGGCCACCGGGCACGCCAAGGCGACGGTGACGGTCACCCAGATCGCCGCGGCGAAGGAGTACGACGCCCGCTTCCTGGAGCTGTACGGGAAGATCACCAACCCGGCGAACGGCTACTTCTCCCCCGAGGGCATCCCCTACCACTCGGTGGAGACACTGATCGTCGAGGCGCCCGACCACGGCCATGAGACCACCTCGGAGGCGTACAGCTATCTGCTGTGGCTCCAGGCCATGTACGGCAAGGTGACCGGCGACTGGTCCAAGTTCAACGGGGCCTGGGAGATCATGGAGAAGTACATGATCCCCACCCACGCCGACCAGCCGACCAACTCCTTCTACAACGCCTCCAAGCCCGCCACCTACGCGCCCGAGTACGACACCCCGAACGAGTACCCGTCCCCGCTGGACACGGGCGTCTCGGTCGGACCGGACCCGATCGCCGGTGAGCTGAAGTCCGCCTACGGCACGGACGACGTGTACGGCATGCACTGGATCCAGGACGTCGACAACGTCTACGGCTACGGCAACTCGCCCGGCAAGTGCGAGGCCGGACCGACCGACACCGGACCGTCCTACATCAACACCTTCCAGCGCGGCCCGCAGGAGTCGGTGTGGGAGACCATCCCGCAGCCCACCTGCGACGCCTTCAAGTACGGCGGCAGGAACGGCTATCTGGACCTGTTCACCAAGGACGCGTCCTACGCCAAGCAGTGGAAGTTCACCAACGCCCCCGACGCCGACGCGCGCGCGGTGCAGGCCGCGTACTGGGCGGACATCTGGGCCAAGCAGCAGGGCAAGGGCTCGGCCGTCTCCGCGACCGTGAGCAAGGCCGCGAAGATGGGCGACTACCTGCGCTACGCCATGTTCGACAAGTACTTCAAGAAGATCGGCAACTGCACCAGCCCGTCCTGCCCGGCCGGCACCGGCAAGGACGCCTCGCACTACCTGCTGTCCTGGTACTACGCGTGGGGCGGCGCCACCGACACCTCGGCGGGCTGGGCCTGGCGCATCGGCTCCAGCCACGCGCACGGCGGCTACCAGAACCCGCTGGCCGCGTACGCGCTGAGCGCCTACGACCCGCTGAAGCCGAAGTCCGCCACGGGCACCGCCGACTGGGCGAAGTCCCTGACCCGGCAGATCGAGTTCTACCGCTGGCTGCAGTCCAGCGAGGGCGCGATCGCCGGCGGCGCGACCAACAGCTGGGCGGGCCGCTACGCGACCCCGCCGGCCGGCAAGTCGACGTTCTACGGCATGTACTACGACGAGAAGCCCGTCTACCACGACCCGCCGTCCAACCAGTGGTTCGGCTTCCAGGCGTGGTCGATGGAGCGGGTCGCCGAGTACTACCAGCAGACGGGCAACGCGGCCGCCAAGGCCGTGCTCGACAAGTGGGTCGACTGGGCGCTGTCGGAGACGACGATCAACCCGGACGGCACCTTCCGGATCCCGTCGACGCTCCAGTGGTCGGGCCAGCCCGACACCTGGAACGCCGCGAACCCGGGCGCCAACAACGGGCTGCACGTGTCCGTGGTCGACTACACCAACGACGTCGGTGTGGCCGCCGCGTACGCCAAGACCCTGACGTACTACGCGGACCGCTCGGGTGACACCCAGGCGGCGACGACGGCGAAGGCCCTGCTCGACGGCATGTGGAAGAACCACCAGGACGCCCTGGGCATCGCCGTCCCGGAGAACCGCGCCGACTACAACCGCTTCGACGACCCGGTGTACGTCCCCAGCGGCTGGACCGGGACCATGCCGAACGGCGACGTCATCAACTCCTCGTCGACGTTCGAGTCCATCCGTTCCTTCTACGAGGACGACCCGGCCTGGTCGAAGATCGAGTCGTATCTCGCGGGCGGCGCGGTGCCGTCCTTCACGTACCACCGGTTCTGGGCGCAGGCGGACATCGCCCTCGCCATGGGCTCGTACGCGGAGCTCCTCGAATAGCCCCCGCCGGGCGCTCCGCGGGTCGGGACGTGGGTCGGTCCCACGCCCCGGGCACCTCACCGCCGAGCGCCTGAGAGTTCCGCGTACGTGGTCTCGTCACCTGACGGCGAGGCCGGCCGGCCGGGTGGCCCCCTCCCGCACGGGGGCCGCCCGGTCTCCCCATGCCTTTCCACCCCCATGAGGAGAGGATCCCCACCGTGCGAAGAACCCGCATCCTCACGGCCGTGTGCGCGCTCGCGGCCGGGCTGCTGGCCGGGGCGCCCGCCGCGGTCGGCGCCCCCGCGAGCGCACCCGAGCCCGCGCGCAGCGAACCGGCGGCGATCGCCGCCGACACCTACACCTGGAAGAACGCCCGGATCGACGGGGGCGGCTTCGTCCCCGGCATCGTGTTCAACCGCAAGGAGAAGAACCTCGCCTACGCCCGCACCGACATCGGCGGCGCCTACCGCTGGGTGGAGTCCACCAGAACGTGGACCCCGCTGCTGGACTCGGTCGGCTGGGACGACTGGGGGCACACCGGCGTGGTGAGCCTCGCCTCCGACCCCGTGGACCCGAACAGGGTGTACGCGGCCGTCGGGACGTACACCAACGACTGGGACCCGAAGAACGGCGCGGTGATGCGCTCCGCGGACCGGGGCGCGACCTGGCGGAAGACCGACCTGCCGTTCAAGCTGGGCGGCAACATGCCCGGCCGCGGCATGGGCGAGCGGCTCGCGGTCGACCCGAACCGCAACAGCGTGCTGTACCTGGGGGCGCCCAGCGGCAAGGGCCTGTGGCGGTCGACGGATTCCGGTGTGACCTGGTCGCAGGTGTCCCACTTCCCCAACGTGGGCAACTACGTGGAGGATCCGGCCGACACCTCCGGCTACAACTCCGACAACCAGGGCATCGTCTGGGTCACCTTCGACGAGTCCACCGGCACCGCGGGCAGCGCCACAAGGACGATCTACGTCGGTGTCGCCGACAAGGACAACGCCGTCTACCGTTCGACGGACGCGGGCGCGACCTGGCAGCGCCTGCCGGGTCAGCCGACCGGCTACCTGGCCCACAAGGGCGTGCTCGACGCGGCCAACGGCTATCTGTACCTCGCCTACAGCGACAAGGCGGGCCCCTACAACGGCGGCAAGGGCCGGCTGTGGCGGTACGCGACGGCGTCCGGCACCTGGACGGACATCAGCCCGGTCGCCGAGGCCGACACCTACTACGGGTTCAGCGGCCTGACCGTCGACCGGCAGAGGCCGGGCACGGTGATGGCGACGGCGTACAGCTCCTGGTGGCCGGACACCCAGATCTTCCGCTCCACGAACAGCGGCGGCACCTGGACGAAGGCGTGGGACTACACCTCGTACCCCGACCGCGCGAACCGCTACACGATGGACGTCTCGTCGTCCCCCTGGCTGACCTGGGGCGCGAACCCGTCGCCGCCCGAGCAGACGCCCAAACTGGGCTGGATGACCGAGGCGCTGGAGATCGACCCGTTCAACTCCGACCGCATGATGTACGGCACGGGCGCGACGATCTACGGCACCGAGAACCTCACCAACTGGGACCGCGACACCCGGTTCACCATCAAGCCGATGGTGCAGGGCCTGGAGGAGACGGCCGTCAACGACCTGGCCTCTCCCCCGTCGGGCGCCCCGCTGCTCAGCGCGCTCGGTGACGTGGGCGGCTTCCGGCACACGGATCTGACGAAGGTGCCGGCGATGATGTACACCTCGCCGAACTTCACGACCACCACCAGCCTGGACTACGCGGAGTCCGACCCGAACACGGTGGTGCGGGTCGGCAACCTGGACGCGGGCCCGCACATCGCGTTCTCCACCGACAACGGCACCAACTGGTTCGCGGGACAGGACCCTTCGGGCGTGAGCGGCGGCGGCACGGTGGCCGCGGCGGCCGACGGCAGCCGGTTCGTGTGGAGCCCGCAGGGCGCGGGCGTGCATCACACGACCGGGTTCGGCACCTCGTGGGCCGCGTCCTCCGGGATCCCCGCAGGGGCGATCGTCGAGTCCGACCGGGTCGACCCGAAGGTGTTCTACGGCTTCAAGTCCGGGAAGTTCTACGTCAGTACAAACGGCGGCGCCACCTTCACCGCCTCCGCCGCGACCGGCCTGCCCAGCGGGGACAGCGTGCGCTTCAAGGCGCTGCCCGGCACCAAGGGCGAGGTGTGGCTGGCGGGCGGGGCGAGCGACGGGGCGTACGGGCTGTGGCACTCCACCGACGGCGGGGCGAGCTTCACCAAGCTGGCGAACGTCCAGGAGGCCGACGCCATCGGCTTCGGCAAGGCGGCGGCCGGCGCCTCGTACCAGACCCTCTACACCAGCGCCGAGATCGGCGGGGTGCGGGGCATCTTCCGCTCCACGGACAAGGGTGCGACCTGGACCCGGATCAACGACGACGCCCACCAGTGGGGCTGGACGGGCGCCGCGATCACCGGTGACCCGCGGGTCTACGGCCGGGTGTACATCGCCACCAACGGCCGGGGGATCATCTACGGCGACTCCTCCGACTCCGGCGGCGGCACCGGACCCGGGCCCGCGCCCACGGGCGCCTGCGCGGTGACGTACAAGGTCACCAACCAGTGGGCGGGCGGCTTCCAGGCGGATGTGCGGCTGTCCAACACCGGGACGAGCGCCTGGAACGGCTGGGCCCTGAGCTGGACCTTCCCCGACGGCCAGACGGTGTCCCAGATGTGGAACGCCGAGCACTCCGCCTCGGGCGGGACGGTGACGGCGAAGAACGTCGGCTGGAACGCCACGGTGGCCGCGGGTTCGTCGGTGAGCTTCGGCTTCACCGGCAGCTGGTCGGGCACCAACGGCAAGCCGACCGCGTTCAGGATGGGCGACCGGTCCTGCACGGTGAGCTGAACCGGGGGGCGTGCCCGTCGCGGGGACGCCCCCTTGTCCCTCGCTCCGATCAGCCGTGGCGGGCGTCCTCGGGCGCCGGGAGGTACCGTCGCGCCAGCTCCGCCACCGTCGCCGCGATCCGCTCGCGCAGGGCGGCGGGTTCGAGGACCTCGATGCCGGTGCCCAGGCGCAGGAACTCACCGTGAGCGTGGTCGACGGACTCGATGGGTACCGTGGCCACGGTCCAACCCTCCTCGTCCGTACGTCCGTTCGCGCGGACGGCGTCCCCGGCGCGCCCGGTCAGCGCCACGCCGGGGGCGAGTCGCACGACCGCCTCGGACCGGTGCAGCCGGGCGAGGAAATCCCGCTGGTAGGCGGTCCAGTGGGCGGCCAGATCGAAGTCGCCGGGGCGGGCGAAGTCCTCCCCGGTCTCGGTCAGTTCGAGGATCTGGTCGACTCTGTAGGTGCGCGGGCCCGGCGCGGCGACGACGTACCAGCGTCCCGCCTTGAGCACCAGCCCGTACGGCTCCAGGCGCCGCTCGACGTCGGTGGGCTCGCGCCAGCGGCGGTACGTCACCCGCAGCGCGCGTCCCCTCCAGACGGCGTCGGCGACGGCGGGCAGGAAGGGCGGGTCGTCGGCGTCGGTGTACCAGCCGGGCGCGTCCAGGTGGAAGCGGCCGGCGACCCGGTCGGCGTGGGCGCGCAGCTCGGCCGGCAGCGCGGCGCGCACCTTGAGCTGGGCGGCGGCCAGGAGCGGGCCGAGGCCCAGCTGGGCGGCGGGTCCGGGGACGCCGGACAGGAACAGCGCCTGGGCCTCGCCGGCGGTCAGACCGGTGAGCCGGGTGCGGTAGCCGTCCAGGAGGCGGTAGCCGCCGGCGTGGCCCGCGTCCGCGTACAGCGGGACACCGGCCGCGGTGAGCGCCTCGACGTCCCGGTACACCGTACGGACCGAGACCTCCAGCTCCTCGGCGAGCTGGGCCGCGGTCATCCGGCCGCGGGTCTGGAGCAGCAGCAGGACGGAGACGAGTCGGCTGGACTTCACTGCCACAGGATGTCAGTGAAGGGCTCCTAGCGTGCGGCCATGGCTTTCGAGGAGAAACTGCTGACCGTGCCGCCGCCGATCGAGGTGGCCGGCCGGCACATCAAGCGCTACCACGTGACCGCCGACCCGGCGGGCATCGCGCCCGAGGTGCAGGAGGCGGCGTACGCGATCCTGCCGCAGCTGCTGCCGGAGCCGGACGGCACCCCGGCCGCGACCTTCGTGGTGCTGCACCGGGGCGGTGACGACGGCGTCTATCTGAACGCGTACAGCTGGGTCTGGGACAACGTGCTGCACTTCCGGGGCGCGGCCGCGGGCCAGCCGGTGCTGGGCTGTCCGGACGGCGATCCCACGCACTTCGTCACCGTCGACCGCAACTGGATCGGCTGTGTCTGGGAGCTGCCGCCCCTACAGCACGAGCGGGACGCCTGGGTGCGGCATCTGCTCGCGCCCGGCACACCCGACCTGGCCGCGTATCTGGCCGACAGCATGCCCGAGGGCACCACCGGAGGACGTTCCTGAGCAGCCCGCGCGGCTGCCGCACCTGGGTCACCGGGGGCTGACCCGGCGGCTGTTCGACCCGGAGTCGAGGTGCGGGTGCGGTTCGTGTGGTCCGGGATCAGCGCGACGACCGCCCGCTGGGAGCAGGCGTTCTCGCTGGACGGGGCGGGACCTGGCCGGAGAACGGGGTCATGCGGTTCACCCGGCCGGTTTCCGGAACGCCCGCAGGCTGAACACCGGGTCCGGGCGGGGCCGGTCCTGGTCGGGGAGCGCCGCCAGGCGGGCGGCGAACTCCTCGGTGCGGGGCTCGCCCGGCGGGAGCGTCACGAACCAGCCGCGGCGCAGGTCGGCGATGGTCCGGCGGGGGCTGCGGCCCTGGCCCCGGCCGGGGAAGCGGGCCCGGCCGGCCGGGGTGAGGCCATGGGCGGCGGCGAGGGCGGTGACCGTCCCGGCGGCGTCGCGGGCGGGGCTGCGGGGGCGGGAGGCGAGCACGGCGTCGATGTCGCTGCCGACGTTGTGCGCGGCGGCCTTGTCGACCGTGGTGACGTAGACGCCGCCGGGCCGCAGCACCCGCGCGCACTCGGCGACGACACCGCGCACACCGAGGTCGTCCAGCAGATGCAGCAGCCAGACGCTGACCACCGCGTCGAAGGAGGCGTCCGGGAACGGCAGCCGGCGGCTGTCGCCGACGACGACCCGGCCGGGCAGCCGGGCCGCGGCCGTCCGGGCCATGCCCGCGGCCAGGTCGACGCCCGTCACCCGGGTGCCGGGGCGGGCGGCGGCCAGCTGCCGGGTGACGATGCCGGTGCCGCAGGCGACGTCCAGCAGGGCGGTGCCGTCCGGCGGCAGCAGGCCCAGCACGGCCTCGGCAGCGGCGGCGGCCCGTGGCTCACCGCCGCGCAGGGCGTCGTAGGCGTCGGCTTCCTTGTCGTAGTCGAGCATGCGCGCCCCCGTTCTCGTCGTCCCTCGGGGCCCGCGGCTCCCCGGCCCTCGATTGACGGGTCAACGAGTTCAGCTTGCCCCATGCGCGGGTGCCAGGTCTTCCACCTTTCGCGCCAGCCTGAAGTCCAGTTCGGTGAGGGCGCCGCCCGCGCTGTGGGTGTTCACCGACAGGCGCACGGTGTTGTAGCCCAGGGTGAGGTCGGAGTGGTGGTCGAGCTCCTCCTGGGCCTGGGCGATGTGCACGACCATCGCGGTCGCGGCGGTGTGGGAGGCGAGCCGGTAGGTGCGGGTGAGCCGGTCGTCCTCGACGGCCCAGCCGGGCAGCTCGGCCAGCCGGTCCTCGATCTCCTTCTGCGACAGGGGTTCGACGGCCACGCGTGGCTCCCTTCCTCAAGGGTCGCGGAGTACTCGCATACTCGGCGTACGGGGATCTCGTACCTGACCAGCCTGCCCTGCTCGACTACCGTCGTCCACATGACCACATCCACGCTCGCCGCCGCCACCGCTCCCGCCGCCGACAAGGGCGTCGGCCCGCTGCTGCGGGCCTGGCGGGAGCAACGGCGGGTCAGCCAGCTCGAACTGGCCCTGCGCGCCGACTCCTCCGCCCGGCACATCAGCTTCATCGAGACCGGCCGGTCCCGACCCAGCGAGGAGATGGTGCTGCGGCTCGCCGAGCACCTCGACGTCCCCGTGCGCGAGCGCAACGCGCTGCTGCTGGCGGCCGGTTACGCCCCGCGCTATCCGGAGACCCCGCTGGACGACCCCTCGATGCGGTCGCTGCGCGAGGGCATGGAGCGCCTCATCCAGGGCTACGAGCCGTATCCGGCGCTGGTGGTCGACGCGACGTACAACGTGGTGGCCGCCAATCGGGGCATCCTGATGCTGATGGACGGCATGCCGGAGGAACTGCTGGCGCCGCCGCTGAACGCGATGCGGCTGACGCTGCACCCGCGGGGCATGGCGCCGCGCATCCGCAATCTGCGCGAGTGGCGCGGGCATCTGCTGGCGCAGATGGAGCGGCAGATCGCGCTGCACCGCTCGCAGCCGCTGCGGGAGCTGTACGAGGAGGTCGCCGCGTACCCGGTGCCGGAGGAGACGCCGGGGGCGGAACCGGAGGAGCCGGTGCCGTACTTCGCGCTGCCGTTGCAGGTGGAGCACGAGGGGCGGGTGCTGTCGTTCATCTCGTCGATCTCCACGTTCAACACGCCGATGGACGTGACCGTCGCCGAGCTGGCCATCGAGACGCTGCTCCCGGCCGACCCCGCGACGGTCAAGTACCTTCACTCGCTGATGTCCTGACGGTTTTTCAAGGCTGCGTACTGGAGCAGGGCGAAGCCGGTGACGGTGAGCGCCTGGAGCACCGTCCACACCGTGCCGGCGGTGGTCGGGGACAGCCACAGACCGAGGGCGGCGACGCTCAGCGCCGACCAGGCGAGGTTGGCCTCGACGACCGCCTGCGCGGGCAGCCTGGCGGGACGGCGGCGGGAGCCGAGGGCGCCCACCGCGACGGCGTACACCGTGAGGAATGCGCCGAGTTCGAGGAGGAGGGTTCTGCCGACGCCGAGGAGGTCGGCGAGCGGGCCGGAGGCGGCGAGGTAGGCGAGGCCGTTCGCGCCGGTCACGATCGCGTCCAGGGCGAGGAAGCGGCGCAGCGCGGTGTTGGGCTCGGTGGTGCGGGCGAGGGCGGTGATGGTGGTTGCGGTCATGGGACCACCATGGCTGCGGGGGCCGTCGGGGGTCGATTACCTCGTAGGTAATGCGCGGGCGCCCGCCGAGATGCCCCGCGCCCCTGGGCGCCGAGCAATCCGCACATGACACACTGCCCCCAGACATTCGGCGCTTCAGGGGAGGGCGTTGCGTGAGTGAGCGGCGGCCCGCGCCCACCGTGGGGCAAGTGGTGCTCGGGAAGCGGTTGCAGGAGCTGCGGGAGGCGGCCGGGCTCAAGCGGGAGGAGGCCGCGCGGGTGCTGCGGGTCGCCCCGGCGACCGTGCGCCGCATGGAGACGGCCGACGTCGCGCTGAAGATCCCCTACGTCCAGGTGCTGCTGGAGACGTACGGGGTGCCGCGGGCGGAGGCGGAGGCGTTCGTCGCGCTGGTGGAGGAGGCCAACCAGCCGGGCTGGTGGCAGCGGTTCCACGATGTGCTGCCGGACTGGTTCAGCCTGTATGTGAGCCTGGAGGGCGCCGCCCGGCTGATCCGTTCCTACGAGCCGCACTTCGTGCCCGGACTGCTGCAGACCGAGGAGTACGCGCGGGCCGTGCTGGAGGCGGGGACGATCGGCCGGACGGGTCCGGAGACCGTCGAGCGGCATGTGTCGCTGCGCAGGGAGCGCCAGCGGCTGCTGGACCGCCCGGACGCACCCCACCTGTGGGTGATCATGGACGAGACGGTGCTGCGGCGCCCGGTGTGCGACCGGCCCGAGGTGATGCGCGCCCAGCTGGACCGGCTGCTGGACGTATCGGAGCGGGACCGGGTCACGCTCCAGGTGGCCGAGTTCGCGAGCGGCCCGCATCCGGGGACGTACGCGCCCTTCTCGCTGTTCCGCTTCGCCGAGCCGGAGCTGCCGGACATGGTGTTCACCGAGTATCTGACCGGCGCCCTGTACCTCGACTCCCGCGCGGAGGTCTCCGCGCATCTGGAGGTGCTGGACCACGTCACCGCGCACGCGGCGTCGGCCCAGCGCACCCGCAAGCTGCTGCGCGAGTACCGCGAGCGCTACTAGCACCGCCGACCGAATCCCTCATCTCCAGGAGTGCAGCCCGCATGACCGGATCCGACGCCGCAGCCCCCCGCATCGACACCAGCCGGCCGCACCCGGCGCGGGTCTACGACTGGTGGCTCGGGGGCAAGGACAACTACCCGGTGGACGAGGAGCTGGCCCGCCGCATCCTCGCCGTCGACGGCACCGTGGTGCGCGGCGCCCGCGCCAACCGGCGTTTCATGCACCGGGCGGTCCGTACGGTCGCCGAGGCCGGGATCCGCCAGTTCCTCGACATCGGCACCGGCATCCCCACCGAGCCGAACCTCCACCAGGTGGCCCAGAAGACCGCCCCGGAGGCGAGGGTGGTGTACGCCGACAACGACCCGATCGTGCTGCGGCACGCCGAGGCGCTGCTGGGCGGCACCGCCGAGGGCTCCACGGACTATGTGCACGCCGACGTCCGGGACGTCGACGCCCTGCTGGCCCGCGCCGCCGAGACCCTGGACCTCAGCCGCCCGGTCGCGCTGTCGCTGATCGCGCTCACCCACTATCTGGACGACGAGGCGTACCCGCTGCTGGAGCGGTACGTCGGTGCGCTCGCGCCCGGCAGTCACCTGATCCTGTCGCAGGTCACCCCCGATCTGAACCCGCGGGCCATCGAGCAGGCGGCCGAGCACTTCCGACGCGGCGGCACCCCGTTCTTCCCGCGCACGCTGGCCGAGTTCTCCCGGTTCTTCGACGGCCTGGAGCTGCTCGGCCCCGGTGTGATCCCGGTGCACGGCTGGCGGCCGGAGGCGGAGGACGTGGCCGCGCAGGCGGAGGGCATCGTGCCGGTGTACGCGGGTGTGGCGCGCAAGCCCTGACCTGCGCGTGAGGGCCCCGGCCCGTCCCCCGGACGGCTGCCGTGGACAGGTGTGCTCCCGCGCTCGCCCCTAGGTTCGAACCACCTGGCGAGCAGGGGAGCGCAACCCGCTGCTGCGCCGGCGGCAGACCTCGGACGACGGGAAGGACGCCTGATGCCCTCGGACGCCGTGCTGTACCAGGCCGCCGCGCTCTGTCTGACGTACCCCGACGACGACTTCCGCGCCCGGCTGCCGCTGCTGCGCGAGGCCGCGCCCCCGTTGCGGCAGTTCACCGACCACGCGGCCGTCACACCGGCCCCGGAGCTGGCCGAGCACTATGTGCGGGTCTTCGGCCTCAGGAACCGGAGCCTGTATCTGAGCCGGTGGCGGGACGGGGACACCCGGCGGGGCGAAAGGCCACCGGTGCGCTTCGAGGACGTGTACCGCGCCCACGGCCTGGAGTTCACCGGCGAGGAGCTGCCCGACTTCCTGCCCGCGGTGCTGGAGTTCGCGGCGCGCACCGGCGACACCGATCTGCTCACCGAGCACCGCGGCGGCCTGGAGCGACTGCGCTCCCGGCTCACGGACTTCGGCACCCCGTACGCCTGCGTCCTGGACGCGGTGTGCGCGACGCTGCCCTGACGCAGGGCAGCCGGGGCCGCGTCCGGACCGGGTGGGGCCGCCCGCCAGGTGTGCGGGGCGGCCCCAGGATCAGGCCGCCCCTCCCCTTTGATCCCGGTCGTCGTCGACGATCTCGGCGTCGACCACGCCCTCCTCCTCCTGCGGGGGCGCGGTCCGCTCCTCACCGGCCGGCTGCTGCTGGGCCTGCGCGTACATCGCCTGGCCCATCTTCTGGCTGGCGGCGGCGAGTTTCTCGATGCCGGCGCGCAGCGGGCCGGTGTCGGCGTCGCGCTCCAGCTGGGACTTGAGCTCGCCGACGGCCGCCTCGACCTCGGAGCGGGTGTCGGCCGGGACCTTGTCCTGGTTCTCGCGGAGGAACTTCTCCGTCTGGTACACGAGCTGCTCGGCCTGGTTGCGGGCCTCGGCGGCCTCGCGGCGGGCCCGGTCCTCCTCGGCGTACTGCTCGGCGTCCCGCATCATGCGGTCGATGTCCTCCTTGGGCAGGGCCGAGCCGCCGGTGACGGTCATCTTCTGTTCGCGGCCGGTGCCCAGGTCCTTGGCGGAGACATGCATGATCCCGTTGGCGTCGATGTCGAAGGCGACCTCAATCTGCGGGACGCCCCGCGGGGCGGGCGGCAGGCCGGTGAGGTCGAAGGTGCCGAGCTTCTTGTTGTAGGCCGCGATCTCGCGTTCGCCCTGGTAGACCTGGATGCCGACGGACGGCTGGTTGTCCTCGGCGGTGGTGAAGATCTCCGAACGCCGGGTGGGGATCGTGGTGTTGCGCTCGATCAGCTTGGTCATGATGCCGCCCTTGGTCTCGATGCCCAGGGACAGCGGGGTGACGTCCAGGAGCAGCACGTCCTTGACGTCGCCGCGGAGCACCCCGGCCTGGAGGGCGGCGCCCACGGCCACCACCTCGTCGGGGTTGACGCCCTTGTGCGGGTCCTTGCCGGTCAGCTCGCGCACCAGCTCGGTGACGGCGGGCATCCGGGTGGAGCCGCCGACCAGGATGACGTGGTCGATCGCGGAGAGCTGGATCCTGGCGTCCTTGACCGCCTGGTGGAAGGGCTGCTTGCAGCGGTCGAGGAGATCGGCGGTGAGCTCCTGGAACTGGGCGCGGGTGAGCTTCTCCTCCAGGTGCAGGGGTCCCTCGGCGGTCGCGGTGACATAGGGCAGGTTGATGTTGGTCTCGGTGGCGCTGGACAGCTCGATCTTGGCCTTCTCGGCGGCCTCCCGCAGCCGCTGCACGGCCATCTTGTCCTTGCCGAGGTCGATGCCGTACTGCCCCTGGAAGCGCTTGATCAGATGCTCGACGATCCGCTGGTCCCAGTCGTCGCCGCCGAGGCGGGTGTCGCCGTTGGTGGCCTTGACCTCGATGACGCCCTCGCCGATCTCCAGCAGGGACACGTCGAAGGTGCCGCCGCCCAGGTCGAAGACGAGCACGGTCTGCTCCTCGCCGCGGTCCAGTCCGTACGCGAGGGCGGCCGCCGTCGGCTCGTTGATGATCCGCAGCACCTTCAGGCCGGCGATCTCTCCGGCCTCCTTGGTGGCCTGGCGCTGGGCGTCGTCGAAGTAGGCGGGCACGGTGATCACCGCGTCGGTGACGTCCTCGCCGAGGTATGCCTCCGTGTCCCGCTTCAGCTTCTGCAGGACCCGGGCCGACAGCTCCTGGGCACGGTAGCGGGTGCCGTCCACGTCGCCCTGCTCCGGGAAGCGCCAGTTCGCGTCGCCCATGTGCCGCTTCACCGAGCGGGCGGTGCGCTCGACGTTGGTCACCGCCTGCCGCTTGGCGACCTCGCCGACGAGCACTTCGCCGTGCTTGGCGAAGGCCACGATCGACGGTGTCGTACGGGCGCCCTCCGCGTTGGCGACGACGGTGGGCTCACCGCCCTCCAGCACCGCCACCACCGAGTTCGTGGTCCCGAGATCGATCCCGACCGCACGTGCCATCGCCGTCTCCTTCCACCGGGGCTCCCCTGTCGCCCGCACCTCCAGCACAAAACTTGAGTGGGTGCTTGTCAATGGGGCCATGGCGGGTCGCGCCCGCGATGGCCGCGTGTTCAGCGGGCCCCGCGCCTGCGGCGCAGCAGCAGCCAGCCCACCCCCACCAGCAGCAGGAACGGCAGCCAGGCCGCCGCGTACGCCCACCGGTACGCGGCGAGATCCAGCACCGAGCGGCCGTCGTCCACGTCGGAGGCGTTGGCGCCGAAGAAGGCGAGCAGCAGGGTCGGCGGGAGGGCGAGCAGCGTGGCCACGGCGAGCAGGCCGGAGACGACACCGTCGCGGTGCTCCTTGTCGTCGGCGAGGGCGGCGTCGTGGCCCGCCGAGCGGGCGTCGATGACGGAGGTGAGCCGCTCGGTCATGCGGGCGGAGTTCTCCAGGCTGCCGCGGATGCCGAGGGCCTCGGCCAGGGAGGTCTGGAAGCCCTCGGTGAGCATCTCCGGGAAGAGCAGGCTGTCGATGTACGCCTCCACGCCGAAGGCGAGGTCCAGCTGGAGCTCGTTGACGCCCGCCGACAGCTCGGAGATCAGCTCGCGGGCCTCGCGCGGGGAACGGGTGGACGCCTGCTGGTTGAGGCGCATCATCTCGAACGAGCGGATCCGGGTGCGCTGGAGCACGGCGAGCGCGGACAGCAGGCCCGCGGCGACCAGCGTCAACGCGTTCTCCGCGGGCGGCGCCCAGCCCGCGTGCACGGACACCCCGCGGCCGTGGGCGATCAGGGTCGCGTCCCCGAGGTGCAGGTGGGCCGGCGCGGCGGTGCCGCGGTGGCGGCCGCGGTAGATCAGCTCGTTCAGCGGCGCGGCGAGCGCCGACTCGCCGCGGGCGGCCGCGGTGCGCAGCTCGGTGAGCAGCCGGCCGCCGGGGAGGACGAGTTGGTGGACGTTCTGCCCGAAGGCCAGGGGTCGGGCAAGGGCCAGCCGTTCGCCGACGGCCTCCAGCAGGGGGCGGCCGCCGAGGGTGAGGGCGTCGCGCCGGAAGCAGGTGGCCGCGAGCCACGGGGCGAGCGCGGCGGTCGGGGTGTCGTCGGCGAAGTCGCAGTCGACGATGAGGGTGGCGTCCGCGCGGGGCGTGGTGATGACGAGCAGTCCGGCGCCGGACAGCCGCAGCCCGTGGTCGCCGCCGGGCAGCCCCAGTTGCGTGGGGTCGATGTGCTCGGCGAGCACCGGCACGGGCAGCATCGCGTCACCGGAGCGCAGATGCGCGTCGAACCGCCCGAAGTCGAAGCGGTCGGTGAGCCGGCCGACGGCCCGGTCCGGGTCGATCCGCCCGGTGAGGCTGAACAGCAGCCGCACTCGGGTGGCCGGGCGGGTGGCGGAGTCGAGTGCCGTCGTCGCGGCGGACGTTCCCTGCGTCATCGCCCTCCCCTTCCCCCGGAAGCGGTGCGGCACGCCGCCGGGGCGTGCCGCACCGCCTGTCGTACCGGCCCGGTTCAGGCCAGCTTGGCCGACAGGGTGATCGGCACGGCCTTCAGGGCCTGGCTGACGGGGCAGCCGGTCTTGGCCTCCTCGGCGACGGCGAGGAACGTGTCCTCGTCCATGCCGGGAACCGTGCCCTCCACCGTGAGGTGGACGCCCGTGATGCCCTCACCGGGCTGGAAGGTGACATCGGCGGAGGTGACGAGCTTGGTGGGCGCGTTGCCGGCCTTGGCCAGCATGTTGGAGAAGGCCATGGAGAAGCAGCTGGAGTGGGCGGCCGCGATCAGCTCCTCCGGGCTGGTTTTGCCGTTGGCCTCCTCGGCCCGCGAGGCCCAGGTGACCGGCTGCTGGCCGATGGCACCGGAGGAGTCGAAGGTGACGACACCGGTGCCCTTGAGCAGGTCGCCTTCCCAGACGGTGTGTGCGGAACGCGTGGTAGCCACGTTTCTTCCTTTCGCATGGACTGCCGTGCCCCCCATCCGATCACATTCCGGCTCACCTCACGCGGAAGATGGGCCCACGCGCGGTGAACGGCAGCCGTCCGCCCTGCGGCATCAGATAGGCGTGCTCGCGCCGCACCCGCAGGACGTCGCACCAGCCGTCCGTGATGATCAGCACCGGCGCGCCGGGCGGGAAGTCGTCCGCCCGGTGCAGCAGATCGATCCCGGGCTGCAGGACCGTACCGCCGCGGCCGCGCACCTGCACGCGCCCGGCGATCTCGGTGACGGGGAGATAGCCGGCGTCGTGCGGGGCGGCGTCGCAGAACACCACCCGTGCGGCGGGGACGTCACGGGCCTCGGCGTAGGAGGCGATGGCGCCGAGGGCCTTGCCGAGCAGGGTGCGGTTCATGGAGCCGGAGGTGTCCAGGACGACGCCGAAGGTGCAGCGTGCGACCTCCTCGGGCGGGAAGTGGCGGCCCGCGCGCGGGATGCCGGGGGTGGACGCCTGGCGCCGGGAGGGACGGGCGTACGACCGCAGCGGCACCGGACGGGGCACGAACTCGTCGAACCAGCGGGCCAGTTGCGCGTCCCAGGGCAGCGGCGGGTGGGAGAGCGCGCGGATCTCCTCGATCAGGCCGCCGGGGAGGAATCCGCGTTGCTGGCGCTGGTGCAGGTCGAGTCCCTGGGCGAGGCCGCGGCGGTAGAACTCGTCGAGGTCGACGTAGTCGCCGGGCGCGCCCAGCGGGCCGCTCAGGATGTCCCCGGTGCCCTTGCCGCGCAGGGTGGCCAGGCGCCGGCTGCGGCGCAGGTCGCCGGCGATGCGGTCGTAGACCTCCTCGGCGGACAGTCCGGCCAGCTGCGGGTCGTACAGCAGCCCCTCGGGCATGGTGCCGACGCGCATCTCGCGCAGCCAGGCGTTGACGACGTAGTCGCAGGCGACGTTGAACAGCTGCGGGTCGCGGGTGCCGCAGCGGTCCTGGTGGCGCAGGGCGGCGTGCAGCATCTCGTGGGCGAGGACGAACCGCCATTCCTCGTCCTCGTAGCGGCACAGCGGGTTGATGTAGATCTCCCCGGCCAGGGCGTCGACCGCGGCGATCGCGATGCCGTGGGCGCGGGCGAACTCGGCGTCGGCGACCAGCTTGATGCCGGAGGCGATGCCGCCGAGCAGGGGGTAGGAGGAGATGAACCAGCTCAGGGCCCGTTCCCAGGGACGGCGTTCGGTGGGGCCGCCGGTCATCGAGTCGCGGCGGCCGCCGGCCAGGTCCATGGCGGTGGACAGGGTGCGGGTGAGGGCGTGCGCGAAGGCGAGCTGCCAGTCGGGCACCTGTCCGTTCCAGGAGCCCCAGTGGACCAGGAGCTGGTCGGGTTCGTCGCGCTGGTACGCGGCCGGGATGCCGTCGCGGCGCCACAGGGCGGCCAGCCGCTCCTCGTCGCCGTCCGGGTAGGCGGCGGGCAGGTTCTCCGGTGGGCGGCCGACCTTGAAGGTCAGCAGGAAGCGGTCGACGACCGCGCAGCGCGCGGCCAGCTCGAACCGGTCGGGCTGGACGCGCTCGCCGTCGGCTGCGGGGACGTGCCCGAAGCCCAGGTGGATCAGGGCGTGGGCGATCGCCCAGGCCCAGTCGGCGGGTTCGGCGCGGACGGTGGGGTGCAGATGGACGGTGCCGTTGGAGTCGATCCGGGCGAGGCCGCGCAGGGGTGCCGCCCGGCACTCGGCGTCGCGGCAGGTCTTGGCCTCCAGCGCGGCCAGCGCCGGGTTGGCCGCCACGATCCGCAGCCCCGCCGCGCACGCCTCGGCGGCGGGGTCGGGCTTGGCCTTGGCCTTGGCCTTGGGCTTCCTCATCGCCGGGCCTCGACCAGCCGGGGCATGTCACGGGCCGCCTCCACCAGGAACCACGCGGGCAGCACCGGATTGCCGTCGGCGTCGGAGGCGATGACGCTCTGGGCGACCTCGACGGATATCTCGGCGAGCTGCACCAGCAGGGACTTGGCGCGGTAGGCGGTCTGCCGGCCGTTCGCCGACAGGTGCTCCTTGGAGACCGGCAGGTCCTTGATCAGCCGGCCGCGGAACGACTCGGCGAGGTAGTACAGCAGGTCCCGGTCCTCGATCCGGCTGGGCCAGCGGGCGTCGCCCTTGAGGATCGCCTCGATGCCGAAGCGGCTGCGCACGATCTTGACGTAGCCGCAGAAGGCGGTGGCGTGGGCCGGGGTCAGCGTGCCGTGCGCGAGGACCTTCAGGGTCTCCTCGTCCAGGTCGGGGCCGAAGGAGTGCAGGGCGTCGGAGAGCATGTGCCAGGAGCGCGGGGTGGAGAACGGCTCCTCGGTCTTGGGCGGCTTGGACCACAGGTGGTCGGGCCGGTCGGTGAGGTGGTCCAGGATCCAGGGGTGGATGCCGTTGCCCGCCGCCCAGGCCAGCCAGTCCTTCGGCGATGCCTCCAGGTGGACGTGCGTGAGGCGGTTGACCAGCGCGGAGGCGATCGGACGGGCGAGGGCGTTGTCGGTGGAGCGGTTGCCCGCGCCGATGACGATCGAGCCCTCGGGCAGCTCGTAGCTGCCGATACGGCGGTCCAGGATCAGCGAGTAGAACGCCTTCTGCACATCCGGGGTGGCCGCGTTCAGCTCGTCCAGGAACAGGCAGTACGGCTCGTCGCGGGCGATGGCCTGCGGCGGGCAGAACACCGACCGCCCGTCCCGGATCTGCGGCACGCCGATCAGGTCCTCGGGCGCGAGCTGGGTGCCCAGCAGGCTCACGCACTCCAGCCCGAGGGATGCGGCGAACTCCCTGACCAGGGAGGACTTTCCGATGCCGGGCGCACCCCACAGGAACACCGGCCTGACGGTGGCCAGGCCCAGCAGCAGTTCGGGGACACGGGCGGGAGTGACGGTGACGGCGGCCTGCAACGCAGGGGCTCCTCAAAAGGGTGAAGGGGTCGTACGCACCCACAGTGTGTGCGTACGACCCCTTCGGCGCAGCCGAATTTCAGGCGGCGCGCTGCCTCTTGGCGGCCATCCACGCGTAGACGAGCACTCCCGCGAACAGGAACAGCACCCCCTGGTAGACCGCCGCGTACCCGGCGCCCGCGACCAGCCACATCGAGAAGCCGAACGCGATCGCGGCGACCACACCGTCGCGCACCAGGCGGGCCTTGTCGACCTGTTCGCCCCTGACGAGGTGGAAGATCTGCGCGGCGGTCGCGAGCAGATACGGCACGGTCGCGGTGAAGGTGGTGACCAGCACCAGGATCTCGAAGACCTTGGCGGTGCCGGCCGTGTAGTTGTAGACCGTCAGCAGCGAGGCCAGGACCACGGTGACGGCGACGCCGACGGTCGGCACACCGCGCCGCCTGCGGGCGAATGGGGCCGGGAACAGGCCGTCCCTGGCGGCGGCGTACGGGGTCTGGGCGCTGAGCAGTGTCCAGCCGTTGAGGCAGCCGGCGATCGACATCAGCGCGGCGACCGCGACGGCCCAGCCGCCCCAGGTGCCGCCGAACATGGCGTTCACGGCGTCCGAGAAGGGGGCGGAGGACTCGACCAGCCTGTCGTGGGGGACGGTGCCGAACACGGACAGGGTGCCCAGCAGGTAGACCAGTGCGGCGCCCGCGGTGCCGATGACGGTGGCCCGGCCGACGTTGCGCCGCGGGTCACGCACCTCGCCCGCGCTGACGGCGGCGGACTCCACGCCCAGGTAGGAGAAGAGCAGGATCGCGGCGGAGGCGGACACCGCGCCGATCGCGCCGTCCCCGCTCGCCCGGAACGGCCCGAGGTTGCCGGCGTCGAAGAAGAACAGCCCGCCGACCGCGACCAGCAGCAGCGGCGCGAACTTCAGCACGGTGGAGACGAGCTGGACGGCGCCGACGTAGCGGGTGCCGGCGAAGTTGGCGAGCGCGGGCAGCCACTGGATGGCGAGGGCGGCCAGACACGCGGTCCACCGGTGGTCGTTCACCGGGACCAGCACGTCCAGATAGCCGACCGCGGCGACGGCGAGGGCCGCGTTGGACACCCAGGTGGTGATCCAGTACGACCAGGCGGCAAGGAAGCCCGCGAAGTCGCCGAACGCCTCACGGGCGTAGACGTACGGGCCGCCGGTGCGCGGGTCGCGCCGGGCGAGCCGGCCGAAGACCAGGGCGAGGGCGACGGCGCCGACGGTCAGCACACCGAAGGAGACCAGGCTGATCGTGCCGAAGGGTGCCACGGAGGCCGGGAGCAGGAAGATGCCGCCGCCGATGATGTTGCCCATGACCAGGGCGGTGGCGACGGGGAGACCGAAGCGGCGGGCGTGCCTGCTGGGCGGTGCCGCGGGGGTGTCCTGCTGGGGGGCCGGAGCCGGTGCGGTCACGGTTCCGGAGTCGTGCATGGGGTGGTGCGCCTCTCATCGAACTGACGCCCGGGATCGCCGGGACGGCGCCCATGGTCGGGCACGGTCCGGCGGCTCTCCAAATCACGCGGTTTTGTCCTGTACGACCCCGTCCGGCACCGGAAAAGGTGCGATCTGCCCGGCGTGCGACCGCGAATCGTCCAGCAGCACCTCGGGGCCGTCGGCCTCCCGCAGCCAGCGGCGCAGCACCTCGTGGATCCGCTCGGCACCGGCGATCTCCTCGGGCGGCGCCGAGAAGGCCAGCGGGGACAGCAGGAAGGGCTTGCCCTGGTCGCCGCCGAGGCCGCCGTGGGAGCCGATCTGCTCCTCGAAGGCGAGCACCTCGCCGTCGGACGGGTCGTGGAAGGAGTTGACCATGATGTCGGCGGTGTGCGGGAAGGAGTGGGTGCGCCGCACCGCGTCGGCGGCGCCCGGCCCGAAGGCGGCCAGCGGCCCGCGCCCGTCCTCCAGCTCGTCGACCGGGATCTCGGCGCCGTACGCCCCCAGCACCACCCCGCCGTGCTCCTCGCTGCGCACCAGCAGGAAGCCGATGCCGGGATGGTTGGCGAGGGTCGGCAGCAGCGCCGGGTGGCGGGCGTCGATCTCCTCCTTGCTCATGCGGTGCGGGACGTCCGGGAAGGAGACCAGGCCCAGGTTGCCCGAGGCCAGCACGATCGGCTCCCTGCGGCGGGCCGGGCGGTACTCCCCGGCGCCCTCCTCCACCGGCCGGCGCAGCGCCGCGCGCACCGCCGCCCGCGCCTCGGCGCCGCTGTGGGTGCGGCGCGCCCTGCGGGGCACCGGCAGCCCGCAGCCGGCCCGCACCAGGTCGCCGAGGGTGAGTCCGTAGCGGGCGCGGAAGGTCTCGCCGGGGCTCTGGCCGTGGTCGGAGAGGACGACGAGGCGGTAGGGGCGCGGGGCGTGCTCGGCGACCTTCTCGATCAGCGCGAGCGAGCGGTCGAGCCGGGCCAGCACCTTCTCGGCGTCCCGGCTGCGCGGCCCGGAGTGGTGCGCCACCTCGTCGTACGCCACGAGGTCGGCGTACACGGAGGTGCGGCCGGCGAGCATGTCGCCGATCACCGCCGCGACCACGACGTCCCGCTCGACGACGGTCGCGAAGGCGCGCACGAACGGGTAGAGGCCGCCGCGCCCCACGCGGGGGCGCTGCCGGCGCAGCCGGGCCCGGACGGACTGGCCGATCTCGCGGCCGACCTCGGTGACGAACGACAGCGCGGTGCGCACCGCGTTGGCGGGGTCGGAGAAGTAGGCGAAGTACCCGGCGCGGGAGCGGGTCTCGCGGCTGCGCCGGCGGGTGGCGATGGACAGCACCAGGGCCTGCTCGTCGGCGCCGCCGCTGAACAGGTTGCCGCGGCTGGCGCCGTCGGCGGTGAGCAGCCCGCCGTCGCCGGTGCGCTCGACCGCGCGGCGCTGGAGCTCGGCGGCGCTGGTGGGCCGGTTGCAGACCATGACGACCCGGCTGTCCTTCTCGTACCAGCGGAAGGCGGGCACGTCGAAGGTGGAGCCGTGCAGGATGCCGAGCTGGCTGGCGCCGGTCTGGCTGGACCAGTCGGTGCGCCAGGGGGTGAGGCGGTGGGTGGGGGGTGCGCCGGGGGCGCCGTCCAGCCAGCGGGCGACGGTCGGCATCACGCCCTTGGCCACGGCGTCCGCGAGCACGTCGTGGCCGACGCCGTCCAGTTGCAGGAAGACGGTGCCGGGGGTGGCCGGGCCGGGCGGCGCGGCTCTGCGCCGGCGGTCGGCGAGCCGGTACAGACGGCGCCGGTAGGCGTCGTCGTCGCGTACGGCGAGGGCGGCGCCGGTGGCGGAGGCCACGGCGGACATCACGGCGGCCACCACCACGGCCGTCTCCCAGGCCGCGCCGCCGCGCTCGGCGGGGTTCAGCCGCAGGGCGAGCAGCAGCAGGGCGCCGTTGAGGAAGAACACCAGCAGACCGAGGACGAGGGCCGGCACGAGCAGCAGCAGCCGCACCAGCAGCGGCCACACCAGGGCCGACAGCACACCGAAGGCCCCGGCGCCGAGGGCGGCGGTGACGGCGATGCGGGTGGCGCTGTCGCCGTCGGGCGACTGGAGCTGGAAGTCGGGCAGCGCGCCGGCGAGCACGAGCATGGTGAGGGTGGAGACGGCCCACACCGCGGTGCTCCGGCCGATCTGGCTCACGACCCGTCGCCAACGCCGTCCCAGCACCCCGTACACCTCACGTCCCGGCCCGTCACCGCGGCGGGCCCGGCCTCCAGCCTGTCACAACCGACGGCGGAATCGGTTCTTCATCCGGGCGGCGTCCCCGGCCGCGGGGCCCGGCCGCTGCGGTGGGGTCAACGGCCGTCGTAACCGGCCGTGGGCATCGACAGCCTGCGGTGCACCATGGCCTTCATACGGGCGTCGTAGGCGGGTTCGGCACAGCCGACCGTCTCCACCCGCACCCCGCGCCGCGCGCACTCGGCGGTGAACTCCTCCAGCGACGCGAGCGCGCAGCGCAGCACCCGGAGGCTGGGTGCCACGAACAGGTCGAGGCCCGGCCGGACCCCGTCCCACAGGGCGCTGTGGTCGGGCCGCAGTCCCCGTACGAGCAGTTGCCGTGCGACGACGTAGCCGCGCTCCGCCGCCCAGCGCGCGCACATGGCGTGCTGGCCGCGGGAGTCCACGAGGAAGGGGTCGGCCTCCAGCTCCTCCAGCGGTGTCAGGCCGGCGATCGCCGTGACCTGGACGACGGCCGCGTCCGGTCGGCCGAAGGCACCCCGTGTCTGTCCCATGGCGTCCCCCTCACCTCCGGGTTTCGCCGCCGACCCTACCCCCGCGCGTAGGCTTCGGGGGAGTCGTGTGAAAGGGGCGGAGAGGTGCCGGTGGAGATCACCTGGTGGGGGCACGCCACCTGCACGGTCGTGGACTCGGACGTACGCGTCCTCACCGACCCCTTGTTCGCCCGCAGGCTGGCGCATCTGCGGCGCCGCCGGGGCGCGTTGCCGCCGGCCGGCGCGGGGCGGGCGGAGCTGGTGCTGGTGTCGCATCTGCACGCCGACCATCTGCATGTGCCGTCGCTCGCGCGGCTCACGCCGGGCACGCGCCTGCTCGTGCCCCGGGGCGCACCCCGGTCGGTGCCGTCGCTGCGCCGGCTCGGCCATCTGCGGATCGACGAGGTCGGGCCGGGGGACGAGACCCGGATGGGCGATCTGCTGGTACGGGCGGTGCCCGCGGCGCACGACGGGCGGCGGCTGCCGGTGGGGCCGCACCGCTCCCCCGCGCTCGGGTACGTCGTGGAGGGCGAGGCGCGGACGTACTTCGCCGGGGACACCGGCCTGTTCGACACCATGGCCAAGGAGGTCGGGCCGGTCGACGTGGCGCTGCTGCCGGTGGGCGGCTGGGGGCCGTTCCTCGGCGAGGGGCATCTGGACGCCGGCCGGGCCGCGGAGGCGCTGGCGCTGCTGGGGGCGGCGCATGCGGTGCCGGTGCACTACGGGACGTACTGGCCGATCGGGATGGACGCGGTGCGGCCGCACGAGTTCCACGCTCCGGGGGACGACTTCGTGCGGCTGGCGGCCGAGCGGGCGCCCTCCGCGGCGGTGCACCGGCTGGGGCACGGGGAGAGTGTGCGGCTGGAGGTCGGGCGGTGACCCCCGTGCTCGCGGCCGCGTCGTCCGTGCCGCCGGAGTCGACCCAGCAGGCGATCGGGTATCCGTCGTTGTTCCTGCTGGTGCTGATCGGTGCGCTGGTGCCGGTCGTGCCGACGGGGGCGCTGGTGTCGTCGGCGGCGGTGGTGGCGTTCCATCAGACGGCGCCGTTCGCTCTGGCGCTGGTCTTCGTGACGGCTTCGCTGGCCGCGTTCCTGGGGGACGTGGCGCTGTACTGGCTGGGGCGGCGGGGCATCGGCTCGAAGAACGGGTCGCGGTGGCTGGAGGCGATCCGGGCGCGGGCGCCGGAGGACCGGCTGGAGCAGGCGCAGGCGAAGCTGGCGGAGCACGGGGTGGCGGTGCTGGTGCTGTCCCGGCTGATGCCGGCGGGGCGGCTGCCGGTGATGCTGGCCTGTCTGGTGGCCGAGTGGCCGTTGCGCAGGTTCGTCCGGGGGAATCTGCCGGCCTGCCTCGCCTGGGCGGTGACCTACCAGTTGATCGGGATTCTGGGCGGGTCGCTGTTTCCGGAGCCGTGGGAGGGGGTGGTGGCGGCGGTGGTGCTGACGGTCGTCATCAGTGTGGCGCCGAGTGTGTGGAAGCGGGCCCGCGCTGCCAGGTGATGGCGCCTCGCGGGCCTCTCTAGGGGCGTTCCAGTACGCGTGAGCTTCCGATCGGGAGGTCCCACAGGTTCTCACGGTCCAGCCCCGCCTCCTCCCAGGCCGCCCGCACGCGTGTGAGGGGCTCCAGCACCGGCTCCGCCGAGAGGATGAAGGTGCCCCAGTGCATGGGGGCCATCCGCCGCGCGCCCAGGTCCTGTACGGCCCTGACCGCCTCCTCCGGGTCGCAGTGGACGTCGCTGAGCCACCAGCGGGGGTCGTAGGCGCCGATGGGCAGGAGCGCCAGGTCGATGCCGGGGTAGCGGCGGCCGATGCGGGAGAACCAGTGGCCGTAGCCGGTGTCGCCGGCGAAGTAGACGCGCCGGCCGTCGGGGTCGGTGAGGACCCAGCCGCCCCACAGGGAGCGGCAGGTGTCGGTGAGGGTGCGCTTGGACCAGTGGTGGGCGGGCACGAAGTCGAAGCGGACACCGGACAGTTCGGCGGCCTCCCACCAGTCGAGCTCGGTGACGCGGGTGAAGCGGCGGCGGTGGAACCAGCGGCCCAGTCCGGCGGGCACGAACACCGGGGTGTCGCGCGGGAGTCTGCGCAGGGTGGGGGCGTCCAGGTGGTCGTAGTGGTTGTGGCTGATGACGACCGCGTCGACGCGCGGCAGGGCGCTCCAGGCGACGCCGACGGGGGTGACCCGGGCGGGGGTGCCGAGGATGCGGCGGGACCACACGGGGTCGGTGAGGACGGTCAGTCCGCCGATGCGGAGCACCCAACTGGCGTGTCCCGCCCAGGTGACGGCGACGGTGCGGGCGTCCACCCGGGGCAGCGGGCCGGGTTCGTAGGGCAGCCGGGGGATGTCGGCGAGGCCCTCGGGGCCGGGGCGCAGGGCGCCCTCGCGGGCGAAGCGGGCCAGTGCCTTCAGGCCGGGCAGGGGTGCGGTGAGCCGGTCGTGGAAGGCCCGCGGCCAGACTCTGCGCTCGCCCAGCGGACGCGGTTCGGCGAGCGGCGGGAAGGGCGGGGCGAGGGGCGACTCGGTGAACGCGGCGGGGTCGGCGTGGGGTGCGGGGGCGCCGGGGGCAGCGCGGCCGCCAGCGCCGGGGTCGGCGCCGGTCACGGTGCCGGTGCTCGTGACGGTGCCGGTGCCGGTGCCGGTGCCGGTGCTCGTGACGGTAGCGGTGGTCGGCACGGTCCCGGCGGTCGGCGCGGTGTCAGTGCTCGTGGTGGTGCTCGCACTCCTGGTCGACTCGGACTGCTGCGTCATCGAAGGGGCTCCCATCGCTGAGCGTCGTCGCGGAGATCGGCGAAGACCGTCTGGACGGTGGTCAACGCGCGGTGCACATGGGGCAGTTCCAGCGGATCGGGCGCGTCGAGGCACGCCGCGCGTTCCTCGTCCGTGCCGCCCAGCAGCGGGCCGGTGGCCAGCCGGACGCGCAGCGCGCCGAGGTCGTCGCCGAAGCGCTGGCCGCCGGGTGCGGGCATGCCGAGCCGGGCGGCAAGGAAGTCCTCCAGTTCCTGTGCGTCACCGACGCCGCGGGCGGACAGGGCCTCGCGCAGCGGGCCGAGGTCGGCGTAGAGGTGGCGGCCGGCCTGCGGGGGGCGGGCGAGGGCGCCGGCGCCGACGACGACGCCGTGCAGGGCGGCGGCCACGCGCGCGTGCAGGCGTACGGCGGCGGTGACGCGGGCGGTGACCGGTTCGGGCTCGGCGAGCGTGTAGGCGGCCGCGGCCGCGACGGGGCCCGCGACCCGGGCGCCGAGGGCGGTGAGGACGTCCAGCACACGCGCGTGCAGTGCCGCCCCGGCCTCGCCGCGGGGGAAGCGGGCCACGGCGGCGGGCCAGGCGGCCGGGAGCGGGGCGCCGGCCAGGTCGCTGACGACGGTGACCCGGTCGGGAAGCATCTCGGCGGGGCTGAGCAGCACGGTGTCGGGCGGCGCGTACAGGGTGTCGCGCCAGGTCTCGTCGCTGACCAGGTGCAGGCCCTCGCCCGCGGCGGCCTCGACCGTCTCGTGCAGCACCTCCGGCGGGGCGACGGTGCCGGTGGGGTCGTCGGCGACGGAGAGCACCAGCAGGCGGGGGTCGCCGCCCTCCTCGCGGACCCGGCGCACGGTCTCCAGCAGGGCGTACGGGTCGGGCACACCGCCGCACTCGGCGGGGGTGGGGACGTGGAAGACGGGTCTGCCGAGCAGACGGGCGTACGGTGCCCACCAGGCGGCGCAGGGACGGGGCACCAGGACGTCGCCGCCGAGCGCGGCGGTGAGGGCGAGCAGCAGGGAGGGGGCACCGGGGCCCGCGGCGGCGTGCTCGGGGGCGGTGGGCAGGCCCCGGCGCTCCCAGTAGCCGCAGGCGGCCTCCAGCAGCACCGGTCCGCCGCCGACGGGTTCCGCGCCACCGCGGCCGGCGGCCGCCGCGAGTACGGCGCACAGTTCGGGGAGCACCGGCAGCCCGTCGTCGGGCAGCGGCGGCCCGTACCGGACGGGGCCGTGCCCCCGCGTGTCGCTGCGCCCCATGCCCACCTCCGCCTCGTGCTGCCGTCTCGTCCGCGTCGCCGGGCCGGTGTCCGGCTGCCGCGCCACGGGGCGGCCACGCGCCCGTGCCGCCCGTCCGCTCCGTGCCGCACGTGACGCTACGGGGCGGGCGGGCCGCGTGGCGCGCTGTCTGTGCCGACCTTCGAGCGCTGTCCTACCGGGCCTCCGTTCCCCTGTCCCTCGCGCCGTGCGGAGCCCCGCCGGTCTCTTCGGGCACTGCGTACCCAGATGAGCGCTCGGTCAGGCGTGCCGGGCGGGGATCTTGCGGCGCAGCCGGTAGACGGCACCGCCGAACGCGCCGGCGATGAGCAGGCCGCCGGCGACCAGGGCGGGCACGGAGTCGGTGAAGGCGCCGCCCTCGCCCGCCCGTACGCCGTGCTGCACGGGGGCGGGCGGGCAGGGGGTGCCGTGCGGCGGGGTCTCGTGGCAGGCTGGTGCGGTGGCGCCGCCCTTGGTCACGGTGAAGGTGGCGCTCCACGGCTTGCCCTGTCCGCCGGGCGCGGCCGGGCAGGTGCCCTCGACGGTCCAGGCGGTGTCCGGCCCGGTGCCCTCGGGCTCGCCCTCCAGGTCGGCGGCGGAGGCGATGCGCGCGCTGCCGCGGTAGGCGGGTCCCGCGGTCTTGTCGTCGTTGCCCGGCACCAGATGCAGGGCGACGGTCTCCTCCGCGAAGGCCAGCGAGGTGGCGTCCAGGGTCGGGGGTGCGGGGCCGCCGAGCGGGTCGCAGCTCACGGACACGGTGACGCTCCCGCCCGGCGGCACACCGGCGGGGCTCACCTCGGCGGCCGGCTCCGCCGACACCGGTGAACCGGCACCGGCCAGGACGGCACCGGTCACGGCGGCCACGGACAGGACACGGGCGATGCGGCGCATGGGCAGGGCTCCTCGGGCCGACGGCTGCCGGGGCACGTCGCTCGCGCCCCGACAGCCATCACAGCCCGCCCCACCGCGCCCCGCGCGCGGCCGGACACCATCGGTGGGACAGACGCACCCGTCCGGGTGAACGCCGGCATCCGCCGTCACGCCATGTCGCGCCTCCCCCGGTCACCCCGCGTCGCACCTCCCCCGGTGGCCCCGCGTCGCGCTTGCCCGGTCACCCCGCGTCGCGCAGCACCTGTTCCCTCAGGCGGTCGCAGCAGCGGCTGATCAGGCGGGAGACGTGCATCTGGGAGATGCCCAGCTGCTCGGCGATCCGGCTCTGGGTCATGTCGCCGAAGAAGCGCATGTAGAGGATGGCGCGGTCGCGTTCGGGGAGCGCGGCGAGCCGGTGCTTGACGGACTCCCGGTCCACGACGGTGTCGAGGGCGGGGTCGGGGGCGCCGAGGACGTCACCGAGGGAGTAGCCGTCCTCGCCGCCCGGCAGTTCGGCGTCCAGGGACAGGGCGGTGAAGCTCTCCAGCGCCTCCAGCCCGGCCTTCACGTCGTCCTCGCTCAGGTCGGCGTGCGCCGCGATCTCGGCGACGGTGGGGGTGCGTCCGGAGCCGCTCTGCAGGTCCTGCACGGCGAAGCGGACGCGGTTGCGCAGGTCCTGGATCCGGCGCGGCACATGCAGGGTCCACATGTGGTCGCGGAAGTGCCGCTTGATCTCCCCGGTGACGGTGGGCACGGCGTAGCTCTCGAAGGCGTTGCCGCGTTCGGGGTCGTAGCGGTCGACGGCCTTGACCAGGCCGAGCGCCGCGACCTGGCGCAGGTCCTCGGAGCTCTCGCCGCGGCTGCGGAAGCGCCCGGCGATCCGGTCGGCCATGGGCAGCCATGCCTCGACGATCTCGTCGCGCAGTGCGTCGCGCCGCGGCCCCGGAGGGAGCTGGGCGAGCGTGCGGAATGCCTCGGCGGTGTCGGGGGCGTCGTCGTGCGGGTGGTGCCTCGGGGGTGTTGTGGTGCGCATGGTGCGTCGCAACTCCCTTGTGGGGACTCTGGGATGGACGGTCACCGTGGGGAGGCCGGACCGGCGGCCGGGCACGACGCGCGGGCTGCGGAGGGACCCTCTCCCACGGACGTGCCTCCGGTCCGAAGCACTGGGGTGCGCCTGCCCGGGCTTCCTGCCCGCAAACCAGGGCCGGGGTTTCCGGCCGGGGGGCGGGGTGACTCGGCGGGGAGTGAGCCCGGTCCGCGTCGACCCGAGTCCCAGGGAGGATCCGCCATGAGCACCACCGTCTCCGACCACATCCTCGAACGCCTGCGCGAATGGGGAGTGGAGCATGTCTTCGCCTATCCGGGCGACGGCATCAACGGGCTGCTCGCGGCCTGGGGCCGGGCCGAGAACCGGCCGATGTTCGTGCAGTCCCGGCACGAGGAGATGTCCGCGCTCCAGGCGGTCGGCTACGCCAAGTTCAGCGGCCGGATCGGGGTCTGCGCGGCGACCTCCGGACCCGGCGCGATCCATCTGCTGAACGGCCTGTACGACGCGAAGCTGGACCATGTGCCGGTGCTGGCGATCGTCGGCCAGACGCACCGTACCGCGATGGGCGGCTCCTATCAGCAGGAGGTCGATCTGCACTCGCTGTTCAAGGACGTCGCCTCCGACTTCCTGGAGACGGTGACCGTCCCCGAGCAGCTGCCGAACGTCCTGGACCGCGCGATCCGCACGGCCTACGCGCGTCGCTCGCCGACCGCGGTCATCGTGCCCGGCGATGTGCAGGAGCTGGAGTACTCGCCGCCCACCCACGAGTTCAAGATGGTGCCCTCCAGCCTGGACCGCAGCGCGTGGACGGCGGTCCCGTCGGACGAGTCGCTGCGCCGGGCGGCGGAGATCCTCAACTCCGGCGACAAAGTGGCGATCCTGATCGGCCAGGGCGCGGCCGGTGCCGTCGAGGAGGTGCGCACGGTCGCCGAGACGCTCGGCGCGGGCGTGGCCAAGGCGCTGCTCGGCAAGGATGTGCTCAGCGACGAACTCCCGTACGTCACGGGCTCGATCGGACTGCTGGGCACCCGTCCCTCGTACGAGCTGATGCGGGACTGCGACACGCTGCTGACCATCGGATCGTCCTTCCCGTACGCGCAGTTCATGCCGGAGTTCGGCACGGCGCGCGGGGTGCAGATCGACATCGACCCGCACATGGTGGGGATGCGCTACCCGTACGAGGTGAACCTGGTCGGTGACGCCCGTGAGACGCTGCGGCGGCTGATCCCGATGCTGCGGGGCGAGGAGCGCGGCCGGGAGTGGTTCGACACGGTGTGCGACAACGTGGCGCACTGGCACGAGGTGATGGAGCGCCGGGCCGGGCTGTCGGCCGATCCCATCAACCCGGAGTACGTGGCCCGGGCGCTGGATCCGCTGCTGCCGGACAACGCGATCGTGTCCTCCGACTCGGGGTCGGCGGCGAACTGGTACGCCCGTCATCTGTCCATGCGGCCGGGGATGCGGTCGTCGCTGTCGGGCACGCTGGCCACGATGGGCTGCGGGGTGCCGTACGCGATCGGCGCGAAGTTCGCGCACCCGGACCGGCCGGCGATCGCGCTGGTCGGCGACGGCGCGATGCAGATGAACGGCCTGGCGGAGCTGATCACCGCGGCCAAGTACCGGGACCGCTGGGAGGATCCGCGGCTGGTGGTGGGCGTGTGGAACAACCGCGACCTGAACCAGGTCACCTGGGAGATGCGGGCCATGGGCGGCGCGCCGTCCTTCCTGCCCTCGCAGGAGCTGCCGGACGTGCAGTACGCCGGGTTCGCCCGCTCGCTGGGGCTGACCGGGATCCGGGTGGAGAAGCCGGAGGACGTCCAGGCGGGCTGGCGGGCCGCGCTGGAGGCGGACGGGCCGGCCGTGGTGGAGTTCCTCACCGACCCCGCCGTGCCGCCGATCCCGCCGCACTCCACCTGGGAGCAGATGGAGGCCACGGCCGCGTCGATCCTGAGGGGCGACGCCGACCGCGGCTCCATGGTGCGGCAGGGCTTCAAGGCGAAGCTGCAGGAGTTCCTGCCGGGCCGCGCGAGGAAGTAGCCTCCTCCGCCTTCTCGGCGGGCAGCAGCAGGTCCTCGTACCAGCCCAGCGCCAGCAGGACGCCCAGCAGCAGGACAGGGATGATCACGGCGAGTACGGCCATGGCGCTTCCTTCCCCAGGGGGCTTCCGTGGGGGGTGCGGGCCGGGTCTCCCCCGATCCGCCGGGCAAACCCCGGTGTCGTCGTGGCCCGTCCGGGTACGCGGTGCGCGACTGCCGACGATCTGGAGGAGTCATGCAGCGAGGCAGTGACCGGATGAGCGCGCACCGCGACGACGAGATGAAGCACCAGCTCCAGGGCCTGCTGAGGTCGGGCCACCCCACGCGGGTCGAGGAGTGGCACGATCCCGAGCCCGCCGCCGACGACGACCCGTGGATCGCGGGCGGCCCGCACCCGCCGGCCACCGCGGCGGAGGCGCGCCTGGAGCTGGGCCGGCTGCTCGGCCGTACGGCGTTCCCGGCCGGTCCCGGCGAGCTGATCGGCCTGCTGCGCAGCAGGCATGCGCCCGACGCCCTGATCGAGCCGCTGCACCGGCTGCCCCGTTCGGCGCGCTACCGCAACGTCCAGGAGCTGGCCGAGGCCCTGACCAGGGGCCGGGGAGCGGAAGGAGGCCGGTGATGGCCGAGTTCGTACGCGAGGTCATGACGCCGGGCGTGGTGGCCGTACGCCCGGACGCCTCCCTGGCGGAGGCCGCGCAGCTGATGCGGGCGCAGGACATCGGGGACGTGCTGGTGGCCGACGGCCAGGAGGTCGTCGGGGTGCTCACGGACCGCGACATCACGGTACGGGCGGTGGCCGAGGGCATCGATCCGCTGACCATGAGCGCGGCGGCCGTGTGCACCCCGCACCCGGTGACCGTCTCGCCGGCGGACACCGTCGCGGCGGCCGTGGAGCTGATGCGGGCGAAGGCCGTACGGCGGCTGCCGGTCGTCGAGGACGGGCTGCCGGTCGGCATGGTGACGCTGGGGGACCTGGCGAAGTCCGAGAACCCCGAGAGCGCCCTCGCCGACATCAGCCGCGCCGAGCCGGACCACGAGGGGATGGCGCCGCCGCGGACGCGGGAGGCCGGATGAGCCGCGACCGGGCCGCCGAGATCGCGCGGTCGGGCGTCACCGTGGACGTCGGCGAGGCCACCACCCGCTATCTGCTGTACGGGCTGCTGCCGAGCTGGTTCGTGCCCGGCGTCGCGGACTGGGTGATGCACCGGCGCACCCGGATCGAGGAGACGACGGGCACCAAGGAGTCCGCCGTCCACTCGCTGATGATGGCCGAGGTGGGCGTGCCGATCGCGCTGACCCTGCGCTACGAGGTCAATCCGCTGCTGCTCACGGTGCAGCTGGCGGGCGCGGCGGCGCATGAGGCGACCGCGCTGTGGGACGTGCGGATGGCGACGAACAGCGACCGCGAGGTCAAGCCGATCGAGCAGCACATCCACAGCTTTCTGGAGTCGCTGCCGTTCGGCGCCCTGGCCTCGCTGATGTGTCTGCACGCCGACCAGGTGAAGTCGCTGCTGCGCGGCGGCCGGGGCTCCCCGGACGCCTGGCGGCTGGTGCCGCGCCGGCCGCCGCCGTCGCGGGCCTACATCGCGGGGATCGCCGCCGCGATCGGCACCTGTGTGCTGCTGCCGTACGGCGAGGAACTGCTGCGCTGCCGCCGGGCGGCCCGGCGGCGGAACAAGCGCGCCACGGGCGACGAAGCCCGGTGGCGTGCCACGGAAGGAGAGTGAGAACACATGCGTATCGCATTCCTGGCGGCGCCCGAGGGCGTGGAGCAGGTCGAGCTGACCGACCCCTGGCAGGCGGCCGAGGACGCCGGGCACGAGCCGGTGCTGGTGTCGACGAAACCGGGGAAGATCCAGGCATTTCACCACCTCGACAAGGCGGACACCTTCGCCGTCGACGACGTGGTGGGCCAGGTGTCCGCGGAGTCGTTCGGCGCGCTGGTGCTGCCCGGCGGGGTGGCCAACCCGGACTTCCTGCGGATGGACGACAAGGCCGTGGCGTTCGTGAAGGACTTCTTCGACCGCGGACTGCCGGTCGCCGCGATCTGCCACGCCCCCTGGACGCTGGTGGAGGCGGACGTGGTGCGCGGCCGTGTGCTCACCTCCTGGCCGAGTCTGCGCACCGACATCGTCAACGCGGGCGGCACCTGGGTCGACGAGCAGGTCAGGGTGTGCGACCACGGGCCCAACAAGCTGGTGACCAGCCGTAAGCCGGACGATCTGAAGGCGTTCTGCGAGACGTTCGTCGAGGTCTTCGGGAGGGCGGACGGCTGATGGGGGACCCCAAACAGGAGCAGCGAGCGTTCTTCCGCGCCCAGGACCCGGCGTCCGGCCCGCTCACCACCGACCAGGGCGTGACCGTCGACCACACCGACGACGCGCTGGCCGCCGGCGAGCGCGGGCCGACGCTGATGGAGGACTTCCACTTCCGGGAGAAGCTGACCCGCTTCGACCACGAACGGATCCCGGAGCGCGTGGTGCACGCGCGGGGCGCGGGCGCCTACGGCTACTTCCAGCCGTACGAGTCCTGCGCGGAGTTCACCCGCGCCGCCTTCCTCCAGGATCCGGCGGTGCGCACACCGGTGTTCGTGCGGTTCTCCACCGTGCAGGGCCCGAAGGGCTCGGCGGACACCGTGCGGGACGTGCGCGGGTTCGCCACCAAGTTCTATACGTCCGAGGGGAATTACGACCTGGTCGGGAACAACTTCCCGGTGTTCTTCATCCAGGACGGCATCAAGTTCCCCGACTTCGTGCACGCGGTGAAGCCGGAGCCGCACAACGACATCCCGACGGGCGCCTCCGCGCACGACACCCTGTGGGACTTCGTGTCGCTCCAGCCGGAGACACTGCACGCGATCATGTGGCTGATGTCCGACCGGGCGATCCCGCGCAGCTACCGCATGATGCAGGGATTCGGGGTGCACACCTTCCGCTTCGTGAACGCGGAGGGCAAGGGCACGTTCGTGAAGTTCCACTGGACGCCGCGGCTCGGTGTGCACTCGCTGGTGTGGGACGAGGCGCAGGAGTGCCAGGGCCGCGACCCCGACTTCAACCGGCGTGATCTCTGGGACGCGATCGAGGCGGGCGAGTACCCGGAGTGGGAGCTGGGGGTGCAACTGGTCCCCGAGGAGGACGAGTTCACCTTCGACTTCGACCTCCTGGACGCCACGAAAATCATCCCGGAGGAGCAGGTGCCGGTGCGGCCGATCGGCCGGATGGTGCTGGACCGCAACCCGGAGAACTTCTTCGCCGAGACCGAGCAGGTCGCCTTCCACACCGCGAATGTGGTGCCGGGCATCGACTTCACCAACGACCCGCTGCTCCAGGCCCGCAACTTCTCCTACCTGGACACCCAGCTGATCCGGCTGGGCGGGCCCAACTTCGCGCAGCTGCCGGTGAACCGGCCGGTGGCGCCGGTGCGCACCAACCAGCGCGACGGCTACGGCCAGAGCACGATCCACCGGGGCACGAACTACTTCCCCAACTCCCTCGGCGGCGGCTGCCCCGCGCACGCGGACGGCGATCCGCACGCCTACCGGCACTACGCCGAGAAGGTGGACGGCGCCAAGATCCGGCGGCGCAGCCCGAGTTTCCAGGACCACTACAGTCAGCCCGCGATGTTCTGGAACAGCATGGCGGACTGGGAGAAGCAGCACATCGTGGCCGCGTTCCGGTTCGAGCTCGGCAAGGTCGAGGCACGCGCGGTGCGCGCCCGGACGGTGGAGCAGCTGGCCAAGGTCGACGGTGAGCTCGCGGACCAGGTGGCGCGCGGGATCGGGGTGCCCGAGCCGACGGCCGCTGTGTCGGCGAGCGAGCTGTCCTCCCCCGCGCTGAGCCTGGAGGCGCTGCGCGGCGACGGTTCGATCCGCACCCGGCGCATCGCGGTGCTGGCCGCGGACGGGGTGGACGCCGCCCAGGTCGCCTCGGTGCGGGAGGCGCTGGCCGCCGAGGGTGCCCTGGTCGAGGTGCTGGCGCCGACGGACGGGGAGATACGCGGCGCCGACGGTGAGCGGCATCCGGTGGACCGGGCGCTGCCGACCATGGCGTCGGTCCTGTACGACGCCGTCCTGCTGCCGGGCGGCCCCGCGGACACGCCGGCGACGGCCGAGGACCCGGACGCGATGCGCTTCGTCCGCGACGCCTACCGGCACGGCAAGCCCATCGGCGCCCTCGGCTCGGGCGTGGGCGTCCTCGCGGCTCTGGAGCCTCGGGGGCTGCGTGTGTCGACGCAGTTCAAGGAGGCGGTCAGCGACCAGGGCGTGGTCACCGACACGTCTCCGGGCAACGTCGGCCCCGAGTTCCTGCAGGCGTTCGTGGACGCCATCGCGGCGCACCGCCACTGGGACCGGCCGCCGCTGCGCTGCTGAGAGGGAGGCAGGGGTGAGGGCGCCCGGCGGGCGAACGCCGCCGGGCGCCCTTGCCGTGTGATGCCCCTGCCCCGGTGCCGCTCTGCGGCAAGCGGCCCCCGTCCGAGGTGGCCGACGCGCCCGAGGCCGCCGATCCCGACCCGGCCGTCAGCCGCCCACGCCTCCGGCTCCCGGGCCCCACTTGCCGACCGGCGTCTCGTCCCGGCCGGACGGCATGCGCTCGCGCGCCCCGTCACGGGTGCGGCCCGCGGAGACGGAGCGGCGCGGGTTGCGGCGCAGGTACTCGCCCTCCAGCTGGGCCATGCGCTCGTTGTGGACGCGCAGTGCGTCGTTCGAGCCGTACAGCAGGGTGTCGTGGCGCGTGCGGTGGATCGTCTCCAGCTCCTTCATGAGCTGCTGGTCGTCCAGCCGGCCCGGGTCGACTCCGGTCATCGTGGTGCCCCGCTCGTCGTGTTCGTCCATGCCCTCCGGGTACCCGCCCGATGTGCACAGCACCATCGAACGGCCTCCGGGAGGGAGCCATGGACCTCGCTTTCCTGCACCCACTGTACGAACAAACCGGCCCGTGGGCCTCCGTGTACGTCGACACCTCCCGGCACACGGAGGACACCCCGCACGAGCGCCGTCTGACCGCCGAGGCGATGGCGCGCGAGCTGGCCCGGCAGGGCGCGGACGAGGCCACGTGCCGGGCCGTGCGGGACGGCGTGGAGGAGCTGGGGCACTCCCCCGAACCGCACGGCCGGGCCCTGTTCGCCCGAGCGGGTGAGGTGGTGCTCGACCCCTCGCTGGCCCGCCCGCCGCAGGCCGACCGCGCCGAGTGGGCGCCGCTGCCGCGCGTCGCGCCGCTGCTGGACCTGGCCGGTGAGGACCCGGTGTGCGTGGTGGCCTACGTGGACCGCAAGGGCGCCGACTTCGAACTGCGCAGCGCGCTGGCCCGCGAGCCCGCGGGCACGGTCGCCGGGCGCCAGTGGCCGGTGCACCGCACGGGCTCCGCCGACTGGTCGGAGCGGCACTTCCAGCTCAGGGTGGAGAACACCTGGGAGCACAACGCGGCCGAGATCGCGGACGCGCTGTCCGTGTGCCAGGAGGAGACCAGGGCCGATCTGCTGATCCTGGTCGGCGAGGAGCGCGAGCGGCGCTCGGTGCGCCGGCACATGCCGCAGCGGCTGGCCGACCGGGTGGTGGAGGCCCCGCACGGCACGGGCAGCCGGCTCCTGGACGCCGATGTGGAGGAGGCCCGTGCCCGGCATGTGCGGCAGCGGGCCGAGGCGGCGCTGGAGCGGTTCCTGGCCGCGCGCACGCCGGACGCGGAGGGCCGCGCCGGGGCGGCCGAGGGCGTGCCCGGACTGGTCGAGGCGGCGCGCGAGCACCGTATCGACACGCTGCTGGTCCGGGCCGACGGCCCCGACGCCCATCGCGAGGTGTGGATCGGCGAGGACCCGGACCAGCTGGCGGTGCGCCGCACCGACCTGCGGATCCTCGGCGAGCAGCACTCGTGGCCGGCCCGCGCGGACGACGCCCTGATCCGCTCGGCGGTCGCCACGGCCGCCCCCGCCCTGTCCCTGGCCTCCCTGGAGGCGGCCCGGCGGGACGACGTGCCGGCGGGCGGTCTCGGCGCGCTGCTGCGCTGGACGTGACGGACGGGTGACCGGCGGGCGGGAGCCGGCGCGCTAGCGGGCCCGCTCCACCCGCCGCTCGTCCCACACCGGCTCCGGGGTCTCCCGGACCCGGCCGTCGCTGCCGAAGACCAGGTAGCGGTCGAAGGAGCGGGCGAACCAGCGGTCGTGGGTGACCGCGAGCACCGTTCCGTCGAACGCCTCCAGGCCCTCCTGGAGGGCCTCGGCGGACTCCAGGTCCAGGTTGTCGGTGGGCTCGTCCAGGAGCAGCGCGGTGGCGCCCTCCAGCTCCAGCAGCAGGATCTGGAAGCGGGCCTGCTGGCCGCCGGAGAGCCGCTCGAAGGTCTGCTCGGCCTGGTTCGTCAGCTCGTAGCGGCGCAGCCGGGACATCGCGGCGCCGCGGTCCTGGGCGTGCTCCTTCCAGAGGATGTCCAGGAGGGTGCGGCCCTGGAGCTCGGGGTGCGCGTGGGTCTGCGCGAAGTGTCCGGGCACGACCCGCGCGCCCAGCTTCCACTCCCCCGTGTGCGCCACCTCCTCGCCCGCGAGCAGCCGCAGGAAGTGGGACTTGCCGGAGCCGTTGGAGCCGAGCACGGCGACCCGTTCGCCGTAGAAGACCTCCAGGTCGAAGGGTTTCATCAGGCCGGTCAGTTCGAGCCCTGCGCAGGTGACGGCCCGGACGCCGGTGCGGCCGCCCTTCAGGCGCATGGTGATGTCCTGCTCGCGCGGCGGCTCGGGCGGCGGGCCGGCCTCCTCGAACTTGCGCAGCCGGGTCTGGGCGGCGGCGTAGCGCGAGGCCATCTCATGGCTGACGGCGGCCGCCTGACGGAGGTTCAGCACCAGTTTCTTCAGCTGGGCGTGCTTCTCGTCCCAGCGGCGGCGCAACTCCTCGAAGCGCGCGAAGCGTTCGCGCCGGGCCTCGTGGTACGTGGCGAAGCCGCCGCCGTGCACCCAGGCGTCGGCACCGGCCGGGCCGGGTTCCACGGAGACGATCTTCTCGGCGGCGCGGGCGAGGAGTTCGCGGTCGTGGGAGACGAACAGGACCGTCTTGCGGGTCTCCTTCAGCCGCTCCTCCAGCCAGCGCTTGCCGGGCACGTCGAGGTAGTTGTCCGGCTCGTCGAGCAGCAGCACCTCGTCGGTGCCGCGCAGCAGCGCCTCCAGCACCAGCCGCTTCTGCTCACCGCCGGACAGCGTGCGCACCTGCCGCCACTGCGCCTTCTCGTACGGCATGCCGAGCGCGGCCGTGGTGCACATGTCCCACAGCGTCTCGGCCTCGTACCCGCGCGCCTCCGCCCAGTCGGCGAGGGCCTGGGCGTAGGCCAGCTGGGCGGCCTCGTCGTCGACCGTCATGATGGCGTGCTCGGCGGCGTCGACGGCCTTCGCCGCCTCCCGGATGCGGGGCGGGGCGACCGACACCAGCAGGTCGCGTACGGTCGTCTCGTCCCGTACGGAGCCCACGAACTGGCGCATCACGCCGAGACCGCCGCTGACGGTCACCGTGCCGCCGTGCGGCTTGAGCTCGCCCGAGATCAGCCGGAGCAGGGTCGTCTTGCCGGCCCCGTTGGGCCCGACGAGCGCGACGACGGCCCCTTCGCCCACCCGGAAGGACACATCGCCGAGCAGCGTCCTCCCGTCGGGGAGGTGGTACTCGAGGTGCGCGGCTTCCAGATGTCCCATGGCCAGGCATTCTGCGGGTGACGGACCCGGCCCGGCAAACGGTTATGACGCCGGGACCACGATCCGGCCTCCCCCGAAGACCCGGCTCCCCGAGGCCCGCCCCGGCTCGCCCGGCTCGTCCCAGGCCGCCCCGCCCTCCCCCCGCAGACCCGGCGCCCCCCAGGCCCGCCTCGGCCTACCCAGGCGCCCGGCTTCCCCCAGGCCCGCCCCGGCGTCCCCCAGGAACCCCACTCCTCAGGCCCGCCCCGGCTCCCTCGGCTCGCCCGGCTCGTCCCAGGCCGCCCCCCGAAGACCCGGCTCCCCCAGGCCCGCCCGGCCTCCCCAGGCGCCCGGCTCCTCCAGGCCCGCCCCGGCGTCCCCCAGGAACCCCGCGCCCCAGGCCCGCCCCGGCCTCCCCCGGCTCGTCCCAGGCCGCCCCGCCCTCCCCCCGAAGACCCGGCTCCCCCCAGGCCCGCCCCGGCGTCCCCCAGGACCCCGCTCCCTCAGGCCCACCCCGCCTTCCCCAGGAACCCCACTCCTCAGGCCCGCCCCGGCTCCCCCGGCAGCTGCTCGTCCAGCCGTCGGCCCGCGGGGCCGGGCTCCGTCGCCGGGCCGGCCGTCTCCACCAGGGCGCCGGCCCAGGAGAGGGCCTTCCAGCCGTCGGACGGGGAGCCCTCCAGGACGACCACGCCGGTGTTCTCCAGGCCGTGGGAGGCGGCGAAGGTCTCGTCGATGTTGACGGCACGCACGGCGGTCCACAGCCGGATGACGGCGCCGTGGCTGACCATGGCCACCGTGCCGGCACCGCTCGCCGCGGCCTCGGCGACGACGGCGTCGTAGCGGGCGAGAGCCTCCTCGCCGCTCTCCCCGCCCGGCAGCCGCAGCCGGGTGTCGCCGTTCATCCAGGCGAGCAGGGTGTGCAGATAGCGCAGCCCCTCCCCCGAGTCGCCGGGCAGCATCTCCAGGTCGCCCGCCGCCGCCTCGCGCAGTCCGTCGCGGACCAGCACCTCCAGGCCGCGGGCGGCGGCCAGCGGGGCGGCGGTGCGCCGGGTGCGGGTGAGCGGGGAGGCGTAGACGGCCGTGATGTCCTCGTCGGCGAGCGCCGCCGGCAGCGCCGCCGCCTGCCGCTCGCCCAGCTCGGTCAGGTCCGTCCCCGGGAACGCGGTGTCCAGCAGATAGTCCAGGTTGGCGACCGTCTGACCGTGGCGTATGAGAAGCAGGCGCATCCGGGGTTCCCCTCGCTCGGCGGTACGGCGCGAGGCGGCCGCACGACGGTTCACAGCGTACCCAGGACAAGATGACCGAGGCCCCTGCCTGACGCTTCGTCAGTCCATATGGCAGAACGCGTATCTCATCATTCGGCCAGCGGGCATACGGTGGCGCCAGTCGCTCCGGACACCGACCGGGCGGGGAGACGAGAAGGGGTACAGCCATGCCGCACGCACGGGAGACCGCCGTGTACACGCACGGGCACCACGAGTCCGTCCTGCGTTCCCACACCTGGCGCACCGCGGCCAACTCCGCCGCCTATCTGCTGGGTTCGCTGAAGCCCCACATGAGGATCCTGGACATCGGCTGCGGCCCCGGCACCATCACCGCCGACCTGGCCGCGCTGGTCCCCGACGGGCATGTCACCGGCGTGGACATGGCCCCCGGCATCGTCGACACGGCACGCGCCGCCGCCGCCGAACGCGGGTTGGCCAACACGGACTTCGCCGTCGCCGACGTCCACGCCCTGGACTACCCGGACGACACCTTCTGCGTGGTCCACGCCCACCAGGTGCTCCAGCACGTGGGCGACCCGGTGCAGGCGCTGCGCGAGATGGCACGGGTGACGCGGCCGGGCGGGATCGTCGCCGTACGGGACTCCGACTACGCGGCGATGAGTTGGTACCCGGCCTCGCCGGGCCTGGACGACTGGCTGGACCTGTACCGGCGGGTGGCCCAGGCCAACGGCGGGGAGCCGGACGCGGGCCGGCGGCTGAAGGCATGGGCGCTCCAGGCGGGCCTGACCGACATCACCGCCACGTCGGCGACGTGGACCTTCGCCACGCCCGAGGAGCGCGCCTGGTGGAGCGGGCTGTGGGCGGACCGCACGGTGGCCTCGGCCTACGCCGACCGCGCCACGGCGGGCGGACACGCGAGCGCCGAGGAGCTGCGGGCGGTGTCGCGGGCGTGGCGGGAGTGGGGGGAGCGGGAGGACGGCTGGTTCTGCGTCCTGCACGGAGAGATTCTGTGCCGCAAGGACGGCTGAAATCCGAATTTCTGGAAACTCGATCGGCAGGAGGTTCACATTATGGTTCCCATCCTGCTCGTGCTGCTTCTGGCACTTGTCCTGTTCGGCGCCGGATTCGCCCTGGACGTGTTGTGGTGGATCGCGATCGCGGTTCTGGTCGTGTGGCTGCTGGGTTTCCTGTTGCGCGGCACCACCGCGTCAGGAGGCAGGGGCCGCTGGTACAGGTGGTGACGGAATACCGAGGGCGAGCTCATTCCGGGCAGAACCCGGATGAGCTCGCCCCCGGCGAGAACCCCGTGAGGTGAGCCCGCCCCCGGCGAAAGCCTGGGACGAAGCTCATTCCCGGGGAAGGAGAGGTCCCAGCGGCCCGAGGTCCAGATTCAGGTCCTCGGGCCGCAGGCCGTAGCGCTCGCGCAGCTCCGTCATCCGCTCGTCCAGCAGCATCAGGGTGAGCCCGATCCGCTCCTCCTGCTCCTCGCTCAGACCGCCCGCGTCGACGCGGCGCAGCGCCTGCCGCTCCATGAGCTGCCGCAGCAGCTCGACGACGGTCAGCACGAGCTTGACGAGGTCCCGCTCGACGGTGTCCGGGTCCAGTTCCATCCGGCGTCCGCTCACCGGCCCTCACCCCAGGGTGCGGGGACGTTCTCGCCGACCGCGCTGATCAGGGCGTTCAGATCGATGCGGACCAGGTCCACGTCCGCGATGCGCAGCGTGATGTCCCCCGTGACCACGACCCCGCCGGCCAGCAGCCGGTCGAGCAGGTCCACGAGGGCGACCTCCCGGCGTTCGATGACGGTCACTGTTCCTCCCCCGTGAATCCCATGTCGCCGGTGAACGAATAGGCGGCCCAGGGGCCGGTGAGTTCCACCCGCATTCCGGGCGCCTCGTCCTTCGTACGGTCCACCAGTTCCACGAATTCCTCGGAATGGGCGCGCGTGACGAGATACGCGGCGTTGAGCACATTGCGTCCCTCGGCCCCGGAGAGGGCCGGATTCTGCGGGGCGTGCAGCCGGGAGTCCTCCGCGAAATCCGACAGCGTGCGGTGCAGACCGGTGGCGAATTCCTCGGCCCGCCGCCAGGTCTCCTCGGCGCCGCGCGACTGCTGCCGCCGCTGCCGCAGATAGTCGCGTCCGCTGGCGGGCCGGGCGGCCGGGCGTGCGGGCTCCTCGGCGGGCGGCTCCAGATACACCTTCACGCCCCACTCCACCCGCCCCTCCAGCCGGTCGAGGGTGCGCCGGAACTCCTCCTCGTGCGCCTCGATCATCACGCGGACGCCGCTGTCGTCGCGGAAGACGGTGCCGAGCCGCAACGGCAGCGGGGTGGTGACGGCGGTGAGCGCGTCGATCACGCCCTGGTGGGCGCGGGCGGTCGCGGTGAGCCAGTCCAGGTCCTCCAGGTGCGCGCGCAGCGGCTCCTCGGCGAAGTCCGCCTCCGGCACCGTGCTCACCACCGCGATCAGCCCGTGGTGGGGCACCTGCCGGGGCGGGACGCCCGCCACGCCCGTGAGCTGGGCCTGGAGGGCGGAGGCGAAGGGCCGGCAGACGGCGTAGACATAGCGCAGTCCGGTCATGGGATCTCCTTCTGGGCGTCCGCGGACTCCAGTTGCGCCAACCGCTCGCGCAACTCGGCGTTCTCACGGGCCAGTTCGCTGCGGCGGGCGCCCGAGGACAGCGCCGGGTCGTCCTCCCACCAGTCGATGCCCATCTCCCGGGCCTTGTCGACGGAGGCGACGACGAGCCGCAGCTTGATGGTCAGCAGCTCGATGTCGAGCAGGTTGATCCGGATGTCGCCCGCGATGACGACGCCCTTGTCCAGCACCCGTTCCAGGATGTCGGCGAGGTTGGCGCCGCTGTCCCGTCCGTAGCTCTCGGGCAGTCTGCCGGCCATGCTCATCCGAAGCTCCCTTCGCCGGCGCCGTCCAGCCGGTCGAGGAGTTCGTCCTCCAGCCGGTCGAACTCCTCCTCGTCGATCTCACCCGCCGCCAGCCGTTCCTCCAGCAGCGCGAGCTCGGCCCGGACGGCGGCGGGGTCGTGGTACCGCCGTTCGGCCTCGCGCAGCACCTGGTCGATCACCCAGGCGCTGCCGCGCACCGGCGCGAACGGCAGCAGCAGCACCTCCGAGACGAGCCCCATGAGCTACTCCCCCGTCTCCGCGCCGACCACCTCGGCGCCGGCCGGCCGCGCCGGGCCGGGGTCGACGAAGCTGTACGGCGGCAGCGGGCCGTTGACCCGCACCTCGACGTGCGGCAGCGCGCCGCGGGCCTGCTCGACGGTGTCGAGGAACTTCCCGGCGGCGTCGCGCGGCACCAGGAAGGACAGGTTGGCGAGCCAGCCGGTGGACTCGGGGCCCGCGCTGACCGCCTCGGCGGCGGGCTCCAGGATCCGCCGGAGCTCGGCTGCGCTCTCGGCCTCCAGGGTGCGCACCGCGTCGGCGACCATCTGGCCGAGCCGCAGCTTGTCCTCGTGACTGCCGCCGCCCGCGCGCCGGTTGGCCTCGGTCAGGGCGCGGATCTCGGGGTTGGCGGACAGCACGCGGTGCAGGACGGCCTCCTCGTCGTGGGATGCCTTGACGTTGTACTCGACGCGTCCGTCCAGCGCCCGCAGCCGTTCCCGGTAGTGGTCGGCGCGTTCGGTGAGCACGCCGGTGACGGTGTCGTCGTCCGGGGCGACGCTGCCGAACCGCATGGGCAGCACACAGCCCGTGGACCCGGCCTCCGCCAGTACGGTCTGATGGGCGATCAGGTCGCGGCGCTTGGGCCGCAGCCCCTCGGGCGCCTCGCCGACGACCGCGGCCAGGTCGCCCGCGGGCAGCAGCCGCACCGGGCGGGGCGGGTCGCCGACGCCCTTGAGGCCGTCGGGCAGTGCCGGGTGGGAGCCCGCGACGATGCCGTAGACGTACGTGCTCACTCCTGCTCCTCCTTCCGCCGCGCGGTGGTGGCCTTACGGGTGCGCGACGCGGGCTCCTCCTCGGGGGTGACCTTGTCGCGGACCTGCCGGACGGCGTCGGAGACGGTCTGCGCGGCGCCGGACAGGGCGCCCTTGGCCTTGCCGCGCGCTCCGTCCTCGGTGATCTGGCCGACGACGTCGGGCAGTCCGGGGCTCTTGCGCGGTCCGGACTCCAGGTCGAGGCGGTTGCACGCCTCGGCGAACCTCAGATATGTGTCGACGCTGGCCACGACCACGCGTACGTCGATCTTCAGGATCTCGATACCGACCAGGGAGACGCGCACGAAGGCGTCGATCACAAGTCCCCTGTCAAGAATGAGTTCCAGCACGTCGTAGAGGCCACTGGAGCCTCCCGACCCTCCGGTCTGCTGTGCCGGGACGACGGTCATACCGGTCGTGCCTCCTTGTCCGTGGGGTTGTCCGGGCGGGTGGGCGGCGGCCGGGGGCGGCCCGCCGATCGGGATCGACCGGCGGGACGCCTCCTACCGGCCGCCACCGCGGCGGGTGTCGGACCGTCCGCGTTCGTAGCGGCGGACGCGCCGGTAGCCGGTGAGCTGTCCGTCCGGGTCGAGGTCGACCCGGTAGGTCGCGAGCAGGCTCATCGTGTCGGGGACACGGGCCAGTTCGAGGACCTCGATCTCCAAGGTCCAGCCGTCCTCCGTCGGTTCGAAGGACGACACCGACTCCGGCACGTCGCCGGTGAGTTCGGCGAACTGCTCGCGCGCCCGGCGCAGCACCTCAAGGGGCGCCGGCCGTTCCCGCGCCCCGCCCTTTTCCTGGGGTGTCTTCTCTGTCATGGGCACCTCGGGGGGCGAGTGGCCCGCACGGTACGGCCCAAACCCCGCGGCCGGTGATTCAGCCGCGCAGCGCGTCCAGCCGGCGGCGGGCCGGGCCCAGCGAGCGGGGCCGGTTCAGCAGGTCCTTCCAGGGGTCGGTGCGGGCCTGGTCCACCGCGTCCTCGATGCTCCAGCGGCGGGCGGTGAGGCCGGGGTCGGCCAGCTGGTCCCAGCCGATGGGCGTGGCCACGGGGGCGCCGGGCCGGGCCCGCACGGTGTAGGGCGCGACCGCGGTCTGGGCGTAGGCGTTGCGCTGCACGTCCAGGTAGAGGCGGTCGCCGCGGTCCTTCTTGCGGGCGGCGGTGGTCAGCCGGTCGGGGTGCCGGGCCGCGAGCAGTTCGGCGACGTCCCGCGCGAACTCCCGTACCTCGTCGACATGGTGGCGGCGGGTCAGGGGCACGACGATGTGCAGTCCGCGCGAGCCGGTGGTCATCGGCGCCGACGGCAGCCCCACCTGGTCCAGGACCTCGCCGAGCAGTCCGGCGGTCTCACGGACCTGTTCGAAGTCGTCCTCGGCCGGATCGAGGTCGAACACCATGCGGTCGGGCCGCTCGACGTCGGGCGTGCGCGACAGCCAGCGGTGCAGGGTGAGGCATGCCTGGTCGGTGAGGTGGAGCAGGGTGGCGGTGTCGTCGCAGACGGTGTGGCGGACGGTGCCGCCCTCCTTGGGCACCTCGACGCGGGTGATCCAGTCCGGGTAGTGGTCGGGGGTGTTCTTCTGCATGAAGCGTTCGCCGGCGATGCCGTCGGGGTGGCGTTCCAGCATCAGCGGGCGGCCGCGCAGATGCGGCAGCATGAACGGGGCGACGGCCCGGTGGTAGTCGGCGAGGTCGCCCTTGGTGTACTCCTTGGCGTCCCCGTCACCGGGGAACAGCACCTTGCCGGGCCGCCGCAGCTCCACCGTGCGCCGGCCGGCCCGGATCCTGCGCACCTCATCGCCGCTCACGGCACCACCGCCTGCTCCACCAGCAGCCGTACGCCGGCCGCGATGGACTCGGCGTCGATGCCGGCGGCGTGCAGCTGCTCCTCGGGCGTGGCCGAACCGGGCATCGTCCGCACCCCGAGGCGCACCAGGCGCGGCATGGGCCGCCCGTCGAGGAACGGGTCGAGGACGGCGTCGCCCAGCCCGCCCTCCGGGTGGTGGTCCTCGATCGTGACCAGGCAGCCGGTGTCCTCCGCGGCCTGCCGCAGGGTGAGCCGGTCGACGGGCTTGACCGAGTACAGGTCGATGACGCGCGCCGCGATGCCCTCGCGGTCCAGGGCGTCGGCGGCGGCCAGCGCCTCGTGCACGGTGACTCCGGCGGCCACCAGGGTGACCCGGTCGCGGGCGGAGGAGCGCAGCACCTTGGACCCGCCGACGGGGAACTCCTCGTGGGGCCCGTAGATCACGGGGGTGGCGCCGCGCGAGGTGCGCAGATAGCGGACGCCGTCCAGGCCCGCCATGGTGGCGACGAGGTGGGCGGTCTGGTTGGCGTCGCAGGGGTAGAGCACGGTGGAGCCGTGCACGGCCCGGAACATGGCCAGGTCCTCCAGGCCCATCTGCGAGGGCCCGTCCTGCCCGATGGCGACGCCCGCGTGCGAGCCGACCAGGTTGATCCCGGCGCCGCTGACCGCGGCCATGCGCACGAAGTCGTGGGCGCGCGTGAGGAAGGCGGCGAAGGAGGAGGCGTAGGGGACCCAGCCGCGGGAGGCGAGTCCGACGGCGGCGGCGACCAGCTGCTGCTCGGCGATGTAGCACTCGAAGAACCGGTCCGGGTGCTCCTTGGCGAAGAACTCGGCGCGCGTGGAGTCGCTGACCTCGCCGTCGAGGGCGACGATGTCGCCGCGTGCGGTGCCGAGGGCGGCGAGCGCCTTGCCGTAGGCGTCACGCGTGGGCACCTCCTCGCCCTCGCCCCAGCGCGGCGGCTGGTGGTCCCCGGTGCGTACGGAGTGCAGGACGCGGGTGGCGGGCGGCTCGGCCACCTGGACGCGCAGGTCGGAGGGCCCGCCGAGCTCGGCGACGGCCGCCTCGGCGTCGGGCAGCGGTTTGCCGTGCAGTCCCTCGCGGTCCTGGACGTCCTCGACGCCCTTGCCCTTCAGGGTGCGGGCGAGGATCACGGTGGGCTGGCCGAGGGTGGAGACCGCCTCTCCGTAGGCGCGGTCGATGGCGTCCACGTCATGGCCGTCGATCTGCACGGTGTGCCAGCCGAACGCCTGGAAGCGGCGGGCGTAGGCGTCCAGGTCGTGGCCGTGCCGGGTGGGGCCGCGCTGGCCGAGACGGTTGACGTCGACGATCGCGGTGAGGTTGTCGAGGTGCTCGAAGGCGGCGTGCTCGGCGGCCTCCCACACGGAGCCCTCGGCGAGTTCGCTGTCGCCGCACAGCACCCACACCCGGTAGCCGGTGCGGTCCAGCCGCGCCCCGGCCAGCGCGATCCCGACGCCGACGGGCAGCCCCTGGCCGAGGGATCCGGTGGCCGTCTCCACCCAGGGCAGGCGGCGTGGGGTCGGGTGCCCCTCCAGCCGGCTGCCCTGCTCACGGAAGGTGAGCAGTTCCTCGTCGTCGATCGCCCCGGCCGCCTTGTACGCGGCGTACAGCAGCGGGGAGGCGTGGCCCTTGGACAGCACGAAGCGGTCGTTGGCCGGGTGGGCGGGGCGGTCGAAGTCGTAGCGCAGATGGCCGGCGAGCAGGACGGCCATCAGGTCCGCGGCGGACATCGAGGATGTCGGGTGCCCGCTGCCCGCGGCGGCCGCCGCGCGCACGCTGTCGACCCGCAACTGGCGGGCCAGGTCGGCGAATTCGGGGGAGTTCATCGCTCTCCTTCCTCGGCGTCATGGGATGCGCGGCGCTGGTCGGCGGCCGCGGGGGACGGCGGCCGCTCGCCGTCGTCGCCCTCGATGTCCTCCCTGCGGACCGGGCCGGGTGGTTCGGGGTGCCGGGGGCCCGAGCCGTCGGCGAGCCGGCCGTACCGCGGCCCTCGCCCGGCCGCCGCGCCCTGCGGCCGCCCGGCCACGCGGGCGAGCTCCGGGGAGGCGGTGTCCAGCGGCACGGACCAGGAGCGGACGAGGCCCAACTGCACGGCCTGGCGCGGCAGTACGGTGTCCAGCAGCCAGTCGGCGGCGACCCGGACCCGGTTTCCCGGCATGGCGGTCAGGTGGTAGCCGCGGGTGACCAGACCGGCGAGCGGCCCGGACAGCGGCACGCCGAAGGGGTCGGCGGCGGCCTGCGCCCCGCCGAGGTCGACGGCGAAGCCCAGTTCGCGGTGGCGGTAGGGGACGGAGTCGCCCCAGCCCAGGGACGCGGCCACGTTGCGGCCGCAGACCTTGCCCTGCCGCCAGGCGTGCTGGGCCGTCATCGGGGTGTACTCCCCCGGCTCGTCCAGGTCCGGTACGGCGGCCGCGTCACCGCAGGCGAACACCTCGGGCCGGCCGGGCACGCGGAGCCGGGGGTCGACGAGCAGCCGCCCGCGTTCCAGGGGCAGCCCCAGCGACTCGGCGAGCGGATCGGGCCGTACGCCCACGCACCACACGACGGTACGGGTGGCCACGAACTCGCCGTCGGTGAGCAGGACTCCCTCGGGTGTGGCCTCCTTCACGGAGGTGCCCATCCGCACGTCGACGCCCCTGCGGCGCAGCACCCGCTCGGCGGTGCGGGAGAGCCGTTCGTCGAGTTCGGGCAGGACGCGGTCGGCGACGTCCAGCAGCATCCAGCGGGGCCGCATGCCCGCGCGCAGCGGGTGTCTGCGGACCTGGGAGTCGGTGAAGAGCTGGCCGTGCGCGGCGACCTCGGTGCCGGTGTAGCCGGCGCCGACCACGACGAAGGTGCAGCGGGCCCGGCAGCGGGCGGGGTCCTCGCCGGAGGTGGCGAGCTCCACCTGCCGGGTGACGTGGTCCCGCAGGTACAGGGCCTCGGGCAGCCCGCGGAAGCCGTGCGCGTGCTCGGCGACGCCGGGGATCGGCAGCAGTTTGTTGACGCTGCCCGCGGCGATCACCAGCCGGTCGTACTCCAGGGTCCCGCCGCCGCCCTCGGGGTCGCGGTAGTGCACGGTCCGGGCGTCGAGATCGATGCCGTCGGCCTCGCCGAGGACCAGGCGCACACGGGGCAGGGTGCCGGAGAGGGACACCGTCACCCGGCGTGGCTCCAGGATTCCGGCGGCCACCTGCGGCAGCAGGGGCAGATACAGAAAGTAGTCCGTCGGGTTCAGCAGGGTGATGTCGGCCTGCTGCCGGGACAGCCGGGACAGCGTGCGCGCCGTCCGGTACCCGGCGAACCCGGCACCGACGATCACGATGCGGGGTCGGGTCACGATCTCGCCTCCGGCGTGGCGGACAGTTCTCGTACGAGGTCTTCCGCGTCCCCCTGGGGCGATCGCCCAAACCCCCGCGCCCCGCCGGCCCGGTCCCCCGCGGCCCATCCGCCCGGTCCCCGGCGCCCCGCCCGTCCGGCCCCCGGCGACCCGCCCGCCCGGTCCTGTGCGCCCCGCCCGCCCGGTCCCCGGCGACCCGCCCGTCCGGCCCCCGGCGACCCGCCCGCCCGGTCCTGTGCGGCCCGCCCGCCCGGTCCCCGGCGACCCGCCCGTCCGATCCCCGCGACCCGCCCGCCCGGTCCTGTGCGGCCCGCCCGCCCGGTCCCCGGCGCCCCGCCCGTCCGATCCCCGCGACCCGCCCGCCGGTCCTGTGCGACCCGCCCGCCGGTCCTGTGCGGCCCGCCCGCCCGGTCCCCCGCCGCCCGTCCGTCCGGTCCCCGGCGGCCCGCCCGTCCTGCCCCCCGCCGCCCGCCCGTCGGTCCCGTGCGGCCCGTCTGTCCGGCCCCCCGCCGCCCGCCCGTCCGGTTTCCGCCGGGGCGCCCGGGTACTCGGGGCGGGTCCCGAACCGCCCGTCGCGGAGGTGCCCCCCATGCCCGAGTACGGCTACTTCCTGGCCTGCGAGGAGTTCGGTCCCGCGGACCTCGTGGAGCAGGCGCGGATGGCCGAGCAGGCCGGTTTCCGCTCGCTGTGGATCTCGGACCACTTCCATCCCTGGAACGACGCGCAGGGCCAGAGCCCGTTCGTCTGGTCGGTGATCGGCGCGATCTCGGAGGCGGTGTCGCTGCCGATCGAGACCGCGGTGACCTGTCCGACCGTCCGCGTCCATCCGGCGATCGTGGCGCAGGCCGCCGCGACCTGTGCGGTGATGACCGGCGGCCGCTTCCGGCTCGGCGTCGGCAGCGGGGAGGCGCTCAACGAGCACATCCTCGGTGACGCCTGGCCGCCCGCGCACGTCCGGCTGGAGATGCTGGAGGAGTCCATCCAGGTCATGCGCAAGCTGTTCACCGGCGAGGAGGTCAACCACGAGGGCGTCCACTACACGGTGGAGAACGCCCGCCTGTACACGGTGCCCGACGAGCCCGTGCCGATCGACATCTCCGGTTTCGGCCCGAAGGCGACCTCGCTCGCGGCCCGCGTCGGCGACGGCTTCATCACGATGATGCCGGACCAGGACCTGGTGGAGCAGTTCCGCAAGGGCGGCGGAGGCTCCAAGCCGGTCAGCGGCGGTACGAAGGTCTGCTGGGGCCCCGACCGCGACGAGGCGGTCCGTACGGTGCGCCGGCTGTGGGCGAACCAGCTGCTGCCCGGCGAGATGGGGCAGATCCTGCCCTCGCCGAGCCACTTCGAGCAGCTGGAACCCCTCATCACCGAGGACATGGTCCGCGACAACACCGTCTGCGGCGACGACCCCGACGAGCACATCGCCGCCCTCCAGGCGTTCGCCGACGCCGGCTTCGACCGCGTCCTGGTCAACCAGATCGGCCCCGACCAGCGCGGATTCTTCGACTTCTACCGCACGAAGGTGCTGCCGCAGCTGACCGGCTGAGCCCTCCCCGGCGCCGGTTCCCCGCACGCCCTCAGGGGCGCGGGGAGCCGCGCGACGCACGCCTCACCGGCGCGGGGCACCGCGCGACCGGCCGCGGACCGCCCGCAGCCCGCGGCGCAGCCGGCCCCGCCTGGCACCCGTCCTCAGCGCCACACCGGCGGCCAGCACCCCCGCGGCCAGCCGGTTCCGGTTCCGCGAGAGCCACTCCTGCGCGTCCCCGTCGAGGGACTCCGCGTCGAACCGGCCATGCGCCCCGTGGTCACGGCCGTACCGCCCGTCGGCCGGGCTCCAGAGGTTCCCGGCCCCGCCAGGCTCGTCCTCCGCCGTGCGCGCCTCCTGCTGGCTGTCGTACGCGGTACGGGCCAGATAGCGGTCGAGCAGCCCGGGGGCCACCGCGTTGGCGAGCAGCGCGGCCGCGGTCGGCGCGCCGACCCAGTACTCACGGCGCCGAGGATGCGAGGCCGCGTGCACGATCGCCCGCGCGGCCACCTCCGGCTGGTAGACGGGCGCGACGGGACGGGGCCGCCCCGGCATCCGGCTGAGGACCCACTCGAACTGCGGGGTGTTCACGGCCGGCAGCTGCACCATCGTCGTGCGCACCCCGCTGCCGTCCCGCAGCAGCTCACAGCGCAGCGACTCGGTGAACCCCTGGATCGCGTGCTTGGCCCCGCAGTACGCGGACTGCAGCGGAACCCCGCGGTAGGCGAGCGCGGAGCCCACCTGCACGATGGTGCCGCGGCCCGCGGGCAGCATGTGCCGCAGCGCGGCGCGGGTGCCGAACACATAGCCCAGGTACGTCACTTCGGTGACGCGGCGGAACTCGCCGGGCGTGATCTCGGTGAACGGTGCGAACACCCCGGCGAAGGCGTTGTTGACCCAGACGTCGATGCCGCCGAACGTGTCGGCGACCCGCTGGGCGGCGTCCTCCACGGCCTTGGCGTCGGCCGTGTCGACGCCGATCACGAGGGCCTCGCCGCCGGCCTGCCGCACGTCCTCGGCGGCACCGGCCAGGCCCTCGTGGCCGCGGGCCAGCAGCGCGACCCGGTCGCCGCGCGCGGCGAAGGCGACGGCCGTGGCCCGGCCGACGCCGCCGCTGGCGCCGGTGACCACGACCGCCCGTGCCCGCCCGCGCCCGGTCATGCCCGGTGGTGCGGGTTCTCGGGGTCGATGTCGTCCCTGCGCGGGACGGACGCGTCGGCCGCACCGGGCACGCCCGGCACGCCGGGCGCCGGGGCGCCCGCGGTGGGGGCGACGGGCGGGACGGGCGGGTACGCGTCGGGGCCGACGCCGCCGGGCGGGGCGAGGGGTGCGGTGCCGCCGTGCACGCGGTCGCCGGGCGCCGCGTCCCCGGCCGTGCGCTCGGGGGCGGGCCGGGAGGCGGACGGGCGGGCGGCGGCGCGCAGGGCGTAGGCGGCGGCGCCGAGGATCACCGCGGTGATCAGGGCGGCCGCCCAGTCGGGCAGCCCCGCGGCGAGGGCCAGCCCCAGGCTCAGCGCGAGCGCCGCCCCCGCGTACAGCGCGACGGCGCCCGACGCGGCGTACAGCATCGCCTTGCGCCGCTGTCCGCGCGTCTGCCGGCGCAGTTCGTCCCGCACCGTCTCCCGCGCCACCTGCGCGAGTTCGTCGACCAGTGCCTTGTCCAGGTGCTCCAGATGGTCCAAGCGATCCATGGGCGCCGGGTACCCGCCGTTCCACGGGGGTAACGCGGCGTGCCCACGGCGGGTGGGGCCGTGTGCGGACGGAAAAAATCCCGGTGGCCGGCTCCTTCCGCCCCGTACAGTCGGCTCGTTCCAGGCGACGGACCGAGGAGAGCGACGTGGCGGAGCAGCACACCTACCGGGTGATCGTACGAGGCACCTGGGACGGGCTGACCGAGGAGGCGCGGGCGCGGCTGCTGGCCGAGGCCGCGGACCACGGGCTGGCGAGCATGCGGTTCACCCCGGAGGGCTCCCTGTCCTACGAGCCGTCGCCGCTGAAGCACTTCTCGATGCGGTTCGTGGTGGTCTCGGACGCGGCGGACGGCGAGGAGATGGCGGCGGCGATCGCCGAGGACCGGGCGGAGACGGTGCTGCGCGGTCTGGGCTACGGCTTCGGCCCGCTGAGGTCGGCCGTGACCGACCTGGACACGATGAAGATCAACCGGAAGTCCGCATCTCGGCGGTGAGCGCCCAGCGCTCGTGGTCGCGCCAGGCCCCGTCGACGAACAGCATGTTCGGGGAGTAGCCCTCCAGCCGGAAGCCGCAGGAGCGGGCGAGGGCGATGGAGGCGGCGTTGCCCGGCTGCACGTTGATCTCCAGCCGGTGCAGCCGCATCGGCCCGAAGGCGTGGTCGACGACCAGCCCCAGCCCTTCGCGCATCAGCCCGCGCCCGGCGGCGTGCGCGAAGGCGCCGTAGCCGAGGGCGCCGCACCGGAAGGCGCCGTGGACGATGTTGTTGATGTTGATGAACCCGGCGATCGCCCCACCGGCCGCCGCACCCTCCACCCGGCCCTCCCCCGGCGCCTCGCCCTTCTCGCACACCAGGAACCCCACCCTGGACGCGTCGTCGATCAGCCGGTCCGCCCATCCGGCGAACGCCGCCACGCTGTCCGGCGGGAACAGCCACGGATGATGCAGGTCCTTGCTCTCCCGTGCCCGCGCCGCGAACTCCGGGCCGTCGGCCCGGGTGAGGAGACGTACGCCCACGCGGGGGCCCTCGGCGAGGAATCGGGAAGCGGTGTGCGGCATCCGGCCACCTTAGGCCGTGATCGCCATCCGGTCACCCCGTACCGGCAGCCCCGTGACGGGTCTCAGTCCAGCGCGGGCGCGTCGAGCGTCAAGGTGCCCGCCTCCGCGTCGAGTTCCGCCGCCACCCCGAAGGGGATCGTCAGGGCGCCCGCGCAGTGCCCGAACCGGAACTCCTCCACGACCGGCACCCCGAGCCCGCCGAGCCGGTCGGCGAACAGCGGCCGCACCCGCGGCTCGTAGTCCTCGCAGTTCTCCCAGGAGCCCAGCAGCACCCCGCGCACGCCGTCCAGCCAGCCCGCGCGCAGCAGTTGGGTCAGACAGCGGTCCAGCCGGTACGTCTCCTCCCCCACGTCCTCCAGGCACAGCAGCCCGCCCTCGGCCGAGCGGCGCGCGTGCGGGGTGCCGGCCTCGGCGGCGAGCAGGGACAGGCAGCCGCCGAGCAGGACTCCGCGGGCCCGGCCGGGGACCAGGGCCCTGCTGTCCGGGACGGTGACGGTGGTGACGGTCTCCGGCGCGAACAGGGTGGCCTTCAGGTGCTCCTGGGCGCGGGCGTTCTTCAGGAAGTCGAGGCCCGCCGCCATCGGCCCGTGCAGGGTGACCAGGCCGAGCCGCAGCGCGAACGCCTCGTGCAGGGCGGTGATGTCGCTGAAGCCGACGAGCACCTTCGGTCCGGCCGCCCGCATGGCCTCCCAGTCCAGCAGGTCGACCATGCGCTGCACGCCGTAGCCGCCGCGGGCGCACAGCACGGCGTCGACCGACGGATCGCACCAGGCGGCCTGGAGGTCGGCGGCACGGTCGGCGTCGGCGCCCGCGAGGTAGGGGAACTCGGGGTGCCGGTCCAGGACATGGGGCGCCACGACCGGGTCGAGGTCCCAGCCGCGCAGCACGTCGAGGCCGGCCTGCAGCCGCTCCTCCGGCACCGGCCCGCTGGGCGCGACGACGGCCACCCGGGCGCCGGGGGCGAGCCGCGCGGGCCGCCGCAGTTCTCTCACTTGGCCAGCTCCAGCTTCGGCACTCCGGGCACGTTCAGCCCGAACACCTGGGCGTACAGGGACAGTTCCGCCTCCAGCGCGCGCACCATGGTCTCGGCGCGCCGGAATCCGTGGCCCTCGCCCTCGAAGGCGATGTAGGCGTGCGGGAGCCGCCTGCCCTCCATCCGGGCCAGGAACCGCTCGCACTGGGCGGGCGGGCAGATCACGTCGTCCAGGCCCTGCAGCAGCAGGAAGGGCGCGGTGATCCGCTCCGCGTGCTCGACGGGCGAGCGCTCGGTGTACCGGGCGGGCACCTCGGCGAACGGTCCGACCAGCGTCTCCAGATAGCGGGACTCGAAGTCGTGGGTCTCGCCCGACGCCCAGGCGGCCAGGTCGAGCACGGGGTAGATGATCGTGCCGCAGGCGTAGACGTCGGTCGTGGCGAGGGAGGCGGCCGTGGTCCAGCCGCCCGCGCTGCCGCCCCGGATCGCGAGCCGCTCCCGGTCGGCGGTGCCCTCGTCGGCGAGGGCGAGCGCGACGGCCGCGCAGTCCTCGACGTCGACCACGCCCCACTGCTCGCGCAGCCGGTTGCGGTACTCCCGCCCGTACCCGGCGGAGCCCCCGTAGTCGACCTCGGCGACGCCGATGCCGCGGGAGGTGAAGTAGGCGATCTCCAGGTCGAGGACGAGCGGGGCGCGTCCGGTGGGTCCGCCGTGCGCCCAGACGACGTAGGGAGGCCGCTCGGCGTCGGGGGCGGTCAGGCCGGGGTTGTGCGGCGGGTAGACATGGGCGTGGATCTCCCGGCCGTCGGGGCCGGTGAAGGTGCGCAGCTGCGGCTCGGGGTAGTACGCCGGGTCGACGGCGTCGTCGTGCGGGGCGCCGATCACCCGGGCGCGGCCGGTGCGGGTGTCCAGCTCCACGACCTCGTAGGCGGTGCGCGGGCTGGCGCCGACGGCGACGACCCGTTCGCCGTGCACGGCGAGGGTGGGCGCGAACTCGGTCCAGGGTCCGGCGGCGTCGACGACCTCGCCGGTCTCGGGGTCGAGGACACCGAGCGCCATCGCGCCGCGCCCGTGCAGGACGGCGACGAGGCCGCTGTCCAGCGGTGCGAACCAGCGGTGGCCGACCTTCCACAGCGGCCCGCCGAACTCCTCCTCGCGCGGGCAGACGGGCTCACCGTCGCGGTAGAGGTTCCACCAGCCGGTGCGGTCGGAGGCGTACAGCAGCGAGCCGTCGGCGGCGAACTCGGCCTGGCAGACGGACTCCTCGGGGCCGCCCGCCACCACGCGGGGCTCGCCGAGGACGCCCTCGGGCAGCACCTCGGCGAGCAGCAGTTCGGTGCCGTCCCACGGCATGCGCGGGTGGTCCCAGCCGAGCCACACCGCCCGCCGCCCGTCCGGCGACAGCCGGGGCCCGGTGACGAACCGGTGCCGCTCGGGGGTGAGTTCGCGTACCGCCCCGGACCCGTCCAGGGGTACGGCGGCCAGGACCCGGCGCACGTCCGAGGGGCCGTCGCCGGTGTACTCCTCCTGTACGCACCACACTTCCCCGCGCTCCGGCAGCAGCACCGGGTCCGCCCAGCGCCGCCCGCCGCCGACCTCGGAGACGGGGGTGAGCGGGACGGGCTCGCCGCCGGGCTCCCAGCGGTACAGGCGCTGGTCGGGGAAGTGCACGAACACGATCAGCGGGCGGCCGTCGACCTGGGCTCCGGCCCAGGGCTGTCCGCCGTACTCGATGACCCGGCTGCGCACGTTCCACGGCGGCGGCAGCACCGGCTCCTCGCGGCCGTCGGCGTGCCGGCGGACCAGGGTGCGGCGGCCGCCCTCGGCGGGGCGCGGCTCGGTCCACCACGCCTCGTCGCCGACGAAGCCCGCGTACTCGGGGTGCCCGTCGTGGGCGGCCGCGAGGGCCGCGTCGATGGGCGAGGGCCAGGAACCGTAGGCCAGGGTCTGCACGTCGTCCCCCACTGTCGATCAGGCCGTCCGCAGGAAGCGGTCCAGGACGCGGACACCGAAGTGCAGCGCCTCGACCGGGACCCGCTCGTCGACCCCGTGGAACAGCGCCTGGTAGTCGAAGCCCTCCGGCAGCTTCAGCGGCGCGAAGCCGTAGCCGGTGATGCCCAGGCGCGCGAACTGCTTGGCGTCCGTGCCGCCGGACATGCAGTACGGCACGGTGTGCCCCTCGGGCGCGAACGCCTGCACGGCCTCGCGCATCCGCAGATACGTGGGTGAGTCCACCGGCGCCTGGAGGGCGACCGAGTGATGGTCGAACTCCCAGTCCACGTCCGGCCCGGTCAGCTCGTCGAGCGTGGCCCGGAACTCGTCCTCGGCGCCCGGCAGGAACCGGCCGTCCACGTGTGCGACCGCCTCGCCGGGGATGACGTTGACCTTGTAACCGGCGTCCAGCATGGTCGGGTTGGCGCTGTTGCGGACGGTGGCCTCGACGAGCTTGGCGGCCGGGCCCAGCTTCTGCAGCAGCCCGTCGACGTCGTCGAGGTCGGGCTCGATGCCGTAGAGCGCGGCGAGTTCGGTGAGCGCGGCCCGCACGGTCGGGGTGAGGCGCAGCGGCCACTCGTAGGCGCCGATCCGCGCGACGGCGGCGGCGAGCCGGGTGACCGCGTTCTCCCGGTTGACCTTGGAGCCGTGCCCGGCGCGGCCGCGCGCGGTCAGCCTCATCCAGCCCGTGCCGCGCTCACCCGCGGCGATGGGGTAGATCTGGCGTCCGGAGCCGTCGTGGAAGGTGAACGCGCCGGACTCGCCGACGCCCTCGGTGCAGCCCTCGAACAGATGCGGGTGCCGGTCGGCGAGGAAGCCGGAGCCGTCCTCGGCGCTGGCCTCCTCGTCCGCGGTGAACACGATGACGAGGTCGCGCCGGGGCCGTACGCCCTCGCGGGCCCAGGACCGCACGACGGCGAGGATCATCGCGTCCATGTTCTTCATGTCGACCGCGCCCCGGCCCCACACGACCCCGTCGCGGACCTCCCCGGAGAAGGGGTGCACGCTCCAGTCGGCGGCCTCGGCGGGCACCACGTCCAGATGACCGTGGACCAGCAGCGCGTCGGCCGACGGGTCGGTGCCCTCGAGCCGGGCGACGACGTTCGTACGGCCCTTGCTGCGCTCCAGCAGGATGGGCTCCAGGCCCGCCCCGGCCAGCTCGGCGGCCGCGTACTCGGCGGCGGGCCGCTCCTGGGCGTCGCCGCCGCCCCGGTTGGTGGTGTCGATGCGGATGAGGTCGGAGGTGAACCTCACGACCTCCTCCAGCGCCCGCTCGTCAGCCATACTGCTCCTCCACTGCGGCCGAGACGATGGTGGTGACCGCCTTGAAGGTGCGGATCCCCTCGAACATGGTGTCGCTGGTGTAGGCGACCTTGCGCTCCCCGATCCGCGCCACGCCCGGTACCACGGTCGCCGCCATCGCCAGATGCTCGGCGTCGAACTCCACCGCGATCGTGTGCGGCCCGGCGGAGACCGGCTCGTGCCGCACCGCCAGCGCGGCCGCCTCCTTCGCCGCGGCCCGGATGTCGGCGGCGGTGCGGGCGGGCGTACGGCAGACCGCCGCGTACCGCGACACATGGTCCTTCACGGCGACCTTCAGCGCCTCGGGCGCGTAGCCGAGCGCGTCCTCGCAGGCCAGGTCGTCCCCGGTGACCAGGACCACGGGCACCCCGTACTCGGCGACGACGTGCGCGTTCAGCAGGCCCTCGCTGGCGCGCACGTCGTTCAGCCAGACGCCGGTGATCTGGTTGGCGAGGTAGGTGTGGGCGAGGACGCCCTCCATGCCGGCGCCCGCGTGGTAGCCGATGAACGCGATCCCGTCGACGTCGCCGTGCTGCACGCCCTCCACCATGGACAGCGCCTTGTGCCGGCCGGTGAGCATCTGGGCGCGTTCGTCCAGGTGCTCCAGCAGCAGATTGCGCATGGTCCAGTGCGCCTCGTTGACGAGGACCTCGTCGGCGCCGCCGTCGTGGAAGCCGAGGACCGCCGCGTTCACGTCCGAGGTGAACATCGACCGGCACCGCTCCCACTGCGGTGTCCCCGGCAGCACATCGGCGGGCCAGGTCACCCCGGTGGCGCCCTCCATGTCGGCGCTGATCAGGATCTTCATGGTGCGCCACGTTACGCAAAGAAACGGGAACGGGCCAGGACACCTGCTGCCGTCCGCGACCGGTCCGCGCTAGGCGGCGCCGGCCACCAGCCACCTGGACGGGATCTGGACGGGGGTGCCGTCCGGCAGGGACTCGGTGGTGGTCAGCGGCAGCTCTCCGCTCGCGAGGACGCTCAGCCCGGCGGCGCCCAGGTACTCGGCGACGGCCGCGTCCGGCACCTCGGCGGGGGCGATGCCGTGCCGGAAGACGGGGGCCAGCTTGGCGGGCGGGCCCTCCGGGCGCTGGACGAGGTCGCGCAGGGCCGCCCCGGCGGCCTCGGACGGCTCGACCAGGAAGACCCGGCCGCGGGCGCCGAGCACGGTGGCGAGGGCGTCGGCCAGCGGGCGGCGGTCGTCGGGCTCGCACTGGTGCAGCACGCCCCGCATGTACACATTGGCGTCGCCCAGCTCCGCGTGCAGGGACTCGGCCTCGGTCTTGTCGGTGGCGTCGAGCTGCCGGTAGGCGGCCAGCCCCGCCGGGTCGGCCTGCCGGGCGTGCTCCAGGGCAGCGGCGGACAGATCGGTGCCGATCACCCTCGGGAAGCGGCCGGCGAGAAACCGGGTCTGGGTGCCGTTGCCGCAGCCCAGGTCGATCAACGGCAGGGCGGGGTCGGCCAGATGGGGCTCGAACAGGGCCACGTGCAGGGCGGCGGTCAGGGACGGCTCCGCGTCCCAGAACACGGCTCCGGGCTCACCGGACGCCTCCCGCCAGAAACCCTCCCAGGACTCCCGGTACCGACTCGTCACGCTCATGCCCAACTCCCCAGGATGCGACGCCGATCCGCCGTGTGCGACGGGCGAGTACGGTCTATCGCCCCGCAGGTCGCGACGACAAGAACACGACACGATCCTTCACGCATCGTTCGAGGATGCGGGTGAATCACCTTCTGGGCAGGGTGAGTTCGAACCACACGGTCTTGCCCGCGGCCGTGCGGCTGGTGCCCCACTCGCGGGCGAGCGTCGCCACCACGCGCAGCCCGCGTCCCGTCTCGTCGCCGGGTCCGGCGCTGAGCAGGGTCGGCAGCTCGTGGTCGTCGTCGTCCACCTCGCACAGCAGGGTGTCCCCGCGCACCAGCCGCAGCTCCACGGGCCGGCTGCGCGAGTGCCGTACGGCGTTGGTGACCAGCTCGCTGACCAGCAGCTCGGTGGTGTCGGTCAGCTTCGCCAGCCCCCACTCGTGCAGCTGCTCGCGGACCACGGCCCGGGCCCGCGGCACCTGGGCGGGCTCCGGCGGCAGCCGCCACTCGGCGACGTCGTCGGGCGCGATGCCGCCCAGCCTGACCATCAGCAGGGCCACGTCGTCCTTGCGGCCGCCGCGGGTGTTCAGGGCGCGGATGATGGTGTCGCAGGCGGCGTCCATGGACGCGGCGGGGTGGGCGGCGGACTCGCACAGCGTGGCGAGGCCGACGCCGATGTCCTCGCCGCGCACCTCCACCAGGCCGTCGGTGCACATCACCAGCCGGTCGCCGGGCTTCACACGCACCCGTGCCGCCTCGAAGGGCACCCCGCCGACGCCGATCGGGGCGCCCGTGGGCAGGTCCAGCAGCTCGCTGCGGCCGTCCTCGGCCCGTACCACGACGGGCGGGATGTGCCCGGCGTTGGCGATCACCAGCTCGCCCGCGATCGGGTCGTAGACGGCGTACAGACAGGTGGCGAGGTAGGTGTCGCCGAGCCGCTGGGCGAGGTCGTCGAGGTTGCGCAGCAGCTGCGCGGGCGGGAGGTCCAGGGCAGCCATGGTCTGCACGGCGGTGCGCAACTGCCCCATCATCGCGGCCGAGTTCAGGCCGTGACCCATCACGTCGCCGACGACGAACGCGGTGCGCGCGCCGGGCAGTTTCACCGAGTCGAACCAGTCGCCGCCGACCCGCCCGAGCAGAGTGCCCGGCAGATAGCGGGTGGCGATGTCGCAGCCCGCCATGCGCGGCGGGATGTGCGGCAGCATACTGTCCTGGAGCGTCTCGGCGACGGACTCCTGGTAGGTGTACATGCGCGCGTTGTCGAGCACCAGGCCCGCCCTGGCGGCGAGTTCGGCGCCGGTGACCCGGTCCATGTCGTTGAACTCGGCGCGCTCGGGGTGGCGCAGCAGGATCATGAAGCCGAGGACCACGTTGCGGGCCTTGAGCGGGACGACCAGCATGGACCGGCCGGTGATCAGGGGCCGGATGTCGCGCTTCTCGAACTGCGAGGCGATGGCGTGGCCCATCTGCTCGCTGATGCGCGGCACGAGAACGGGTTCGCCGGTGGTCATGCACTGGAAGAACGGGGTGTGGGCGGGGAACGGCATGGCCTCGCCGACGGGGACGACGTCGTCCCAGCGGCCGGGTTCGTCGGTGTGCTCGACGGCCACCCGGTGCCACAGGGTGGTGGTGTCGGGCACGCCCTCGGGGAAGCCCTCGCCGGCCACGACCTGCTCGCGCAGATAGGTGCCGGCGACGTCGGTGAAGCGCGGCACGACGGCCTTGCTGACTTCGATGATGGTCCGGGACAGGTCGAGGGAGGTGCCGATCTTCCCGCTGACCTCGTTGAGGAACTCCAGCCGCTCGCGCACGGCGGCGTACTCCAGGTCCTCGCCGTCGTCCTCGGTGAGCTCCGCGGGGACCGGGGCACCGGCGGCCGCGGCCCGGGCCAGCCGCTCGCGCCGCGCCTGGCGCTCGACGCGCCGGGGCACGCCCCAGTCGGGGGTGACGGGCACCCGCTCGTTCTGGCTGAACTCCATGACCGGATAGCCGAGTTCGAGGACCTGCGCGACGATGCGGGCGCTCTCGTCGACGCTCATGCTGGGCAGGATCTCGGGCAGCCGGCGGGCGAGTTCCTCGGCGCCGGGGAAGTCGGTGTGCAGGGCGAAGCCGGGTGCGATGCGCTCCACGCCCCGGTCCTCGCCGTGCAGTCCGCCGGCGTCCGCGGCCAGCACGAGGAGCCGCTCGGGGCCGGGGCCCACCAGCGGGTAGGCCCACCACAGGACGTCGGCGCGGTCGCCCTCGGGCACGTCGAGGCGGGCGCGGCCCGCGGCCGGGTAGTCGAGGCCGCCGTCCAGGGAGGAGCCGAGGTCCGGGCCCAGGCCGTCGTCCTCCTCGTACGCCCCGTACTCACCGGGGGCGGAGAGGGCGCCGGAGACGGGCAGCAGATCGGTGGCGGGACGGCCGATGGCCGCCTCCTTCGGGGTGCCGAACAGCCGACGGGCGCCGCTGCTCCAGTGCGAGACCAGTCCTGCGCGGTCGACGACGACCACGGCGAGCTGGACCCGCCCGTCCAGGGGCCCGGTCTCCCTGCCGGGCCCAGCCGGCCGGCTGGGAGGTGCTTCCCGGTCGGTGCCACGGTCCATGGCCCAAGCCCTCTCTCCGCACGCCTCCACAAGATCTGTCCCCGCACCACGGTACGGGTCCGGGACCGCGCGATGTGCGGCAATAGGCGAATTGACGGCCGCACGCGCCCCCGCGTACGCCCCGCGGCGCGTTCAGTCCTCGTGCCCGAGCTGGAGGTCGCGTTCCGTACGGCCGCCGCCCGCCACCTGGAGGACGGTGGCCACCGGCGGATAGCCGGAGGCGATCACCGTGTACTCGCCGGAGGAGAGGTCGACGAACCGGAAGGTGCCGTCGGGCCCGGTGGTGAGGGTGTCGACCACATTGCCGGCGGCGTCGAGCAGGGTCACGCGCGCGTCCTCCACGGGCCGTCCGCCGGTCGCCCGCACGGTGCCGCGCAGCACGGCGCCGCCCGCGAGTTCGATGTCCTGCCGGGTCTCGCGGGCCGCCTGGACACTGACCGGCAGCGCGGCCGGACGGAAGGCGGGGGCGCTGGCGGCGAGGGTGTACTCCCCGGCGACCAGCTCGGTGATGACGTACGCGCCCTCGCGCCCGCTGCGGGTGCTGGCGACGACCTCGCCGTGGACGTTGGTCAGGGTCACGGTGGCGTCCCGCACGGCGGTGCCGTCGGCGGTGAGGACCGTGCCCGCGAGGCGTCCGGCGCCGCCGAGGACGACGTCGAGCTCGACCGGGCGCTCGCCGACGGTCACCGAGACGGCCTGCGGCTGGTGTCCGCCGGCCGCCGCGATCAGGACGTACGAGCCGGATCCGGGCGTGGACAGCGCGTACCGCCCGTCCTCGCCGCTCGCGCCCCGGCCGATCTGCTGCCCGGCCACGTCGATGAGCGTGAGCGCCGCGCGGGGCACCACGGTGCCGTCGGGGTGCTGCACGGTCCCGCAGACGGGGATTCCGGCGACATAGGGGGAACGGGCCTGCGGGATCGGGGGGTTCGCGGTCGCGGGCTCGGATTCGACGGCGTGGTGGGACACCAGTGGTTTCTCCTTGAGGAAGAAGGCGATGAGCAGGCCGAGCACGAGCACCGGCACGAGGTAGAGGAAGATCCTCGGCATGGCGTCGGCGTAGGCCCGGATGTAGCCGTCGCGCAGTGCCGGGGGCAGCGCGTGGACGAGTTGCGGGGTGATGGACTCCGCCGCGGGCGTTCCGCCGCCCTCGGGCAGTTCCCGGCGCAGCGCGTCGGTGAGCCGGTCCGCGAAGAGGGTGCCGAAGATCGCGGCGCCGACGCTGCCGCCGATCTGCCGGAAGTAGTTGTGGGCGCTGGTGGCCGTGCCCAGGTCGGCGGGGCGTACGGAGTTCTGCACGGCGAGGATCAGGACGGGCATCACCAGGCCGATGCCGGCGCCGAGGACGGCCATCCAGATGCTGGAGTGCAGCCGGGGGGTGTCGGTGCCGAGGCGGGAGAGCAGCCACATGCCGGTCACGGAGAGGAGGCCGCCGAGGACGGGGTAGAGCTTGTAGCGGCCGGTGTGGGTGATGAGCTGGCCGGAGATGATGGAGGCGCAGACGATGCCTCCGGTCATGGGCAGCATCAGCAGCCCGGACTCGGTGGCGCTGACGCCGTCGACCATCTGCAGGAAGGTCGGCAGATAGCTGGCCGCTCCGAACAGGGCGATGCCGACGACGAGTCCGGCGAGTCCGGTGACGGCGAAGACGGAGTCGCGGAACAGCCGCAGCGGGATGAGGGGTTCGGCGGCGCGGTGCTCGGCGAGCAGGAAGAGCGCGGTGGCGGCGAGCGCCCCGGCGCCGAGGCCGAGGATGACCGTCGAGTCCCAGGCGTGCTCGGTGCCGCCCCAACTGGTCAGCAGGACCAGACAGGTGGAGGCGGCGGCCAGCAGCAGGGTGCCGAGGACGTCGAACCGGGGCCGGGCGGCGGGCTTGGGGAGCTTCAGGACGACGGCGATCACGGCGAGGGTGAGCAGGCCGAAGGGCACGTTGATGTAGAAGCACCAGCGCCAGGAGAGATGGTCGGTGAAGTAGCCGCCGAGCAGCGGTCCGGCCACCGAGGCGAGGCCGAAGGCGGCGCCGATCACCCCCATGTACTTGCCGCGCTGCCGGGGCGGCACGATGTCCGCGATGATCGCCTGGACGCCGATCATGAGGCCGCCCGCGCCGATGCCCTGGACCGCGCGGAAGGCGATCAGCTGGTCCATGGTCTGGGCGCGTCCGGCGAGCGCGGAGCCGACGACGAAGACGACGATGGCGAACTGGAAGACGCTCTTGCGGCCGAGGAGGTCGCCGAGCTTGCCGTAGACGGGCAGTCCGACGGTGGAGGTGAGCAGATAGGCGGTGATCGTCCAGGACATGCGGTCCAGGCCGTGCAGCTCACCGACGATCTTCGGCAGCGCGGTGGCGACGATCATCTGCTCCAGGGCGGCGAGCAGCATCGCCAGCATCAGCCCGAGGAAGACCAGCCGCACCCGGCGCGGGCTGAGTCCGGCGGCCTGCGCCGGGACCGGGGCGGGGAGGCCGGGGGGCGCCGCGGCCCCGTCGGCGATCGTTTCCGTCCGCTCCAGAGTGATCCCGCCCACGCAGCGCTCCCCTCGTCGCACCTGCCACACAATTCCCGCGTAATGCGACAACTACGAGCAAGTGCGACGAGTTACGGCGCCGACCCGGTCGAGATGCGAATCCACTCGAACCGGTGACAGGGGCTCAACGCCCCCGAGGGGACGAGGACTTACTTCTCGACCTCGACGGCGAGCCGGGCGAGCACGGCGTCGTAGATCCGGGCGAGGCCCTTGGGGGCGAAGGTGCGCTCGAAGAAGCCGCCGATGCCGGTCGCGCCGGTCCAGGTGGTGGTGACGACGACGCGGGACCTGCCCTCGCCGGCCGGGGTGACGCGCCAGACGGTGACCATGGAGGAGTTGCGGTCCTTCTCGACCAGCTCGCCGTCGGTGGGCTCGGTGACCTCCAGGAGGCAGTCGCGCACCCGCTTGCTGGTGGCCTGGAGCTTCCAGTGCACGAGGGTGCCCTCGCCGTCGCCGCCCTCGCGCACCTCGTACTCGCTGAAGTGCTCCGGCAGCAGCTTCGCGCGGGTGCCGCTGTAGTCGGCGAGGGTGTCGAACACCGTCTCCGCGTCCGCCGCGACGACCCGCTCCGTAGTGGCCTCGACCTGCGCCATTGCTTCCTCCAGGACCTTCATTGCAAGGGGATGGGGCAAGCCAACCACTCTCCCGCCCGGCCGCCCAAATCGAGCTCGCACGATCATGGGAACATGTGTTCTATTCTGAGCCCAGTGCTACCGAGGAGGCGTCATGCGCTGGGAGAACCTCACCGAGTCCGCCGAACACAGCCGCGCCGACGCCGCCCTGTTCGGGGCCGACGCGGTGACCAGCCGTACGTTCGACACCCCCGAGTTCCGCGGGATGACCTTCCACGAGGTGCGCGCCCGCTCGATCCTGAACCGGGTGCCGGGCGCCTCCCGGATGCCGTTCGAATGGACGGTGAACCCCTACCGGGGCTGCACACACGCGTGTGTGTACTGCTTCGCCAGGAAGACCCACAGCTATCTGGACCTCGACACCGGCATCGGCTTCGACACCCAGATCGTGGTCAAGATCAACGCCCCGGAGCTGCTGCGCCGCCAGCTGGCCTCCCCCCGGTGGCAGGGCGACCACGTCGCCATGGGCACCAACGTGGACTGCTACCAGCGCGCCGAGGGCCGCTACCGGCTGATGCCGGGCATCATCTCCGCCCTGCGCGACCACGCGAACCCGTTCTCGATCCTGACCAAGGGCACGCTGATCCTGCGCGACCTCGATCTGCTGGTGCAGGCCGCCGAGGTCACCGACGTCGGCATCTCCGTGTCGGTCGGCTTCACCGACCACGACCTGTGGCGCACGGTGGAGCCGGGCACCCCGGCGCCCGAGCGCCGCCTGGACGTCGTACGCACCCTGGGCGAGCACGGCATCGGCTGCGGGGTGCTGATGGCCCCGGTGATCCCGTTCCTCGGCGACCACCCGGCCCAACTGCGCGCCACCGTGCGGGCGATCGCCGCCTCCGGGGCCACGTCCGTGACCCCGCTGGTGCTGCATCTGCGGCCCGGCGCACGGGAGTGGTTCATGAGCTGGCTCGGGCAGCACCACCCGCACCTGGTGCCGCGCTACGAGCGGCTGTATGCCGAGGGCGCCTACGCGCCGAAGTGGTACCAGCGCCGGATCACCCGCCAGGTGCACGAACTGGCCCAGGAGTACGGCATCGGCCCCACCCGGCCCGGCATGCCCCGCCGCCCGCGCGAGCCCCGGCCGGCCGCGGCGGACACCCCCGGTCCGACCCAACTCACGCTGATGTGAGCGCATCCGAGCGCACCTGGCGACCCAATCGGGTCAAGTCTGTCCAGATCACGTTCTTCCAGGCGTCCTTTCCGGGACGATGCGGCGAGGACCGTGGCCGTCGCGGTCCGCTCCCCTCCGTCCTGGGAGGACCGAATGAAGAAACGCGCAGCGGTGCTGTGCGGCACCGCCGCCGTCCTGGCCGGGTCGCTGACCGCCGTGCCCGCCGAGGCCGACGCCCCCGGCACGACCGCCGCCCCGAAGCTCGCCTGGACCAAGTGCGGCACCACCGACTACCCGACGCTCCAGTGCGCCTCCCTGAAGGTGCCCCTGGACCACGCCGATCCGGGCGGGCGGCAGATCACCCTCGCCCTGTCCCGCGTCCCGCACACCGCGAAGCGGTTCCAGGGGCCGCTGCTGGTCAACCCGGGCGGCCCGGGAGGCAGCGGGCTCACCCTCGCCGGGTTCATCGCCTCCACCCTGCCGAAATCGGTGGCCGCCCAGTACGACGTCATCGGCTTCGACCCGCGCGGGGTCGGCAAGAGCAAGCCCGCCCTGAACTGCCGCCCCGGCCACTTCAACCCCGTACGCCCCGACTCCGTCCCCGCCACCCCGGCGATCGAGCGGGGCAACCTCACCCGCGCCAGGGCCTTCGCCGCCGCCTGCGGCACGAAGTACGCGGACCTGCTGCCGTACATCGACACCGTCTCCGCCGTACGGGACATGGAGCGCATCCGGCAGGCGCTCGGGGCGCGCAGGCTCAACTACTTCGGCTACTCCTACGGCACCTACCTCGGCGCGGTCTACGGCAAGCTGTACCCGGACCGGGTGCGCCGCTTCGTGCTGGACTCGGTCGTCGACCCCACCGGCGTCTGGTACGACGACAACCTCGCCCAGGACCTCGCCTTCGACGACCGCCACCGCGCCTTCATGGCGTGGGTCGCCAAGCACCACCGCACCTACCGGCTGGGCACCGACCCGGCCGAGGTGGAGGCCGCGTGGTACCGGATGCGGGCGGCGCTGGCGAAGAAGCCCGCGGGCAAGAAGGTGGGCGCCGCCGAACTGGAGGACACCTTCCTGCCGGGCGGCTACTACAACGGCTACTGGCCCTACCTCGCCGAGGCGTTCTCCGAGTACGTCAACGACAAGGACTCCGGCCCGCTGGTCGAGACCTACGAGTCCTTCGCCGCCCTCGACGCCTCCGGCGAGAACGGCTACAGCGTCTACGCCTCGGTGCAGTGCCGGGACGCGGACTGGCCGCGCGACTGGGCCACCTGGCGGGCGGACAACATGGCCATGTCCGCCAAGGCGCCGTTCATGACCTGGAACAACGCCTGGTACAACGCGCCCTGCGCGTTCTGGCCGGTCGAGCCGCTGCTGCCGCCGGACGTCAGCAACGGCAAGCTGCCCCCGGTGCTGCTGTTCCAGGCCACGCACGACGCGGCCACCCCGTACGAGGGCGGTGCGACGATGCACGCCCTGCTGCACCGTTCGAGCCTGGTGGTGGAGCGGGGCGGCGGGAACCACGGCATCACCCTGAGCGGCAACTCCTGCCTGGACAAGCATCTGACCGCCTATCTGACCGACGGCACGGTGCCGCGCGGCACCGGTGAGGCCGACGCGGTGTGCCCGGCCCAGCCCGATCCCAAGCCGCTGGAGGCCCGGTCCGGCTCATCGCGCGGCGCGACCCTGCACGGGCTGCTGGGCTTCCGCGGCTGACGGCGTCCCGCGGGGCGGGATTTTCAGGGGCGGGCGCCGTCCCCGCTGTGATCCCATGGGCGCATGAGTGACACGATCACCAGGATTCCCGCCCCCGAGGGCGTCGCCCCCGCCACCGCGTACACCCATGTCGTCATGGGCACGGGGCGTTTCGTGGCCGTCTCCGGCCAGCTGCCGCTCGACGAGCACGGCACGCTGGTCGGCGCCGGCGATCCGCAGGCGCAGGCGCGGCAGGTCTTCGAGAACATACGGCGCTGTCTGGCCTCCGCCGGCGCGACCTTCGACGACGTCGTCAAGCTCACCTTCTTCGTGACGGACATGGCCCACATGGCCGCGATCCGCACGGCCCGCCGGGAGTACCTTCCCGACGACCGGCTCCCGGCCTGCTCGGCCGTGCAGGTCTCCGCGCTGGTGGAGCCGCAGTACCTGATGGAGGTCGAGGCGTTCGCCGTGGTGGCCGGGTGAGCGTGCGGGTGCGCGGGATGGCCCTCGCCGACTGCGACCGCGTCGCCGAGGTCCGCATCGGCGGCTGGCGGGCCGCCTACCGGGGGCTGATGCCCCAGCCGTACCTGGACGCGCTGAGCGTGTCCGAGGACGCCGACCGCCACCGCGCCCGGCTCACGGCGGCCGACGGCAGAGCGACGGACCTGGTGGCCGAGGAGGGCGGCACGGTCGTCGGCTGGGCCTGTCACGGTCCCTACCGGGACGGCGAAGTGCTCACCCCCGACGCCGAGTTGTACGCGATCTACGTCGACCCCGGGCGCTGCGGCGAGGGCATCGGGCGGGCGCTGCTGGCGGAGTCCGTACGCCGCTGCGCGGACGCCGGGCACCCTCGGATGCTGCTGTGGGTGCTGAAGGGCAACACCTCGGCGCGCCGCTTCTACGAACGGGCCGGGTTCCGCGCGGACGGCGCCGAGGAGCCGTTCGAGGTGGACGGGGTGCCGGTGCCGGAGGTGCGGTACGCCAGGGAGCTCAGCCCGGCCTGAGCGTCCGCCCGCCTCGCGGTACGCCAGGCAGCTCGCCCCGGCCTGAGCGTCCGCCCGCCTCGCGGTGCGCCAGGGAGCTCAGCCCGGCCTGAGCGTCCGCCCGCTCGCGGCGCCGCCCGGGGTTCGGCCGCCCCGCCGCTCACCGCTGCCGCGGAATGCGCGCCAGGGCGTGCACCGCCGCCTCCGCGAGCGCCGGGTGGGCCAGTGCCTCGTTCAGTACGGTCCTGGCGCGGGCGTCGCCGAGCGCGCCCAGGCCCTCCACGCAGGCGAGCGCCACCCGCCGGTAGGGGTCGTGCGGGCGCAGCCGCCGCTGAAGGGTGGTGATCAGGGCGGGCACCGACTCCGGGGCACGCAGCTCCACCAGCAGCCGCACCGGGTGCAGGGCGTAGGCGACGCGCAGCTCGTTGGTGGCGAGGGCGGCGGCCGCGCGGGCGGTGCGGGGGTCGCCGAGGCGGGCGAGGGCGTGGGCGGCGGAGACGCAGCGCTGCGGGTCGCGGTGGTTGAGCAGCAGGACGAGCGACTCGAAGGCGCGCCGGTCACCGGCCAGGCCCAGCCGGAACGCGGCCAGCTCGCGGGCCCACAAAGGCTGTCCGGGGGCGGTGAGGACCTGGGCGAGTTCGTCCGGGTCGTCGGTCGCCCGGAGGTGTTCGAAGGCCGGGGTGGCCCCGGACTCCTGCCGTAAGCGCTCGGTGAGCGCTCGCAACTCTTCGTCCATGTGCCGAGCGTAGGGGCGTCGGGCGCGCGCCGGGAGCTACATCACAAACTCCGGGGCTGGCGCGCTCGTTACCCACCAGTTAAGCTCAGACGAGCGAGTTACCCACTCGCGGAACTCCTCCGGGCGGCTTGGTGACGCAGCCGCCCCGGAGCAGCAGTCGGTTCGGTGCCTGAAGGTACCGCAGTACGACCTGGCCACGGGACAGGGCCGGTCGGACCTCGCCGCAGCGGCGGGCGTGTGCACGCCCGGCGTCGGCGGCACCGGGCGTGTGCGCTCGCAGCCCGGTCATCACACCCGCACTTCACCACGCACCCGGTGCGCCCCTCGGCGCACCCGGCGCGCTCCCAGTCGTCACCCTCATCTCTGGAGTCCCGCGATGGCCACTCCCCTGTCCGACACCCCCCTGTCCCCCTTGCAGACCATCGCCGTGGTCGGGCTCGGCACCATGGGCACCGGCATCGCCGAGGTGCTCACGCGGGCCGGCCGCGAGGTCATCGGCATCGACATCAGCGAGGCCCAGGCCGCGCGCTGCGTCGCCGCCCTGGAGACCTCCACCGCCCGCGCCGTGGAGCGCGGCCGGCTCACCGAGCAGGAGCGCGCGGACGCCCTCGCCCGGCTGCGCACCGGCACGGACCTGCGGGCCGCCGCCGACGCCGACCTGGTGATCGAGGTGGCGCCGGAGTCGTACGAGGTCAAGCAGCAGATCTTCCGCGAGCTGGACGGGATCGTGCGCCCGCGGACGATCCTGGCGACCGGCACCAACGCGCTCTCGGTGACCCGGCTGGCCGCCGACTCGGCGCGCCCCGAGCGGGTGCTGGGCCTGCACTTCTTCAACCCGGCGCCGGCCATGAAGCTGGTCGAGGTGGTCTCCTCGGTGCTGACCTCCCCGGACGCCGTCGCGGCCGTCACCGATCTGACCCTGGACCTGGGCAAGGAGCCGGTGGCCGTCGGCGACCGGCCCGGTTTCGTCGCCGACGGGCTGCTGTTCGGCTACCTCAACCAGGCCGCCGCGATGTACGAGGCGAAGTACGCCTCCCGTGAGGACATCGACGCCGCGATGCGGCTGGGCTGCGGGCTGCCGATGGGTCCGCTGGCGCTGCTGGACCTGATCGGCATCGACACCGCCCGCCGGGTCCTGGAGGCCATGTACGCCGAGTCCCAGGACCGGCTGCACGCCCCGGCGCCGATCCTGGGGCAGCTCAGCGAGGCCGGGCTGACGGGCCGTAAGGCGGGCCGCGGCTTCTACACCTACGAGGCGCCGGGCAGCGCCACCGTGGTGCCGGACGCGCTGACCCCGCCGGAGGGCGGCTCCCTCGGCGCGGGCCGTCCGGTCTCCTCGGTCGGTGTCGCGGGCTCGGGCACCATGGCCTCCGGCATCGCCGAGGTCTTCGCCAAGGCGGGCTACGCCGTGGTCCTGGCCGCCCGCAGCCCGGAGAAGGCGGAGGCGGCCAAGGCGCGCATCGGCAAGTCGCTGGCCCGCTCGGTCGACAAGGGCCGGATGACGGCCGAGGCGGCCGCGCAGACCCTGGAGCGGATCACCCCGGCCGGCTCCTACGACGCCTTCGCCGAGGTCGACCTGGCCGTCGAGGCGGTCGCGGAGGACCTGGAGATCAAGCGGCAGCTGTTCGCGACGCTGGACAAGGTGTGCAAGCCGGGCGCGGTCCTGGCGACCACCACCTCCTCGCTGCCGGTCGTGGCCTGCGCCCGGGCGACCTCGCGGCCGCAGGACGTGATCGGCATGCACTTCTTCAACCCGGCGCCGGCCATGAAGCTGGTCGAGGTGGTCCGCACGGTGCTCACCGCGGACGACGTCCACGCCACGGTCCGCGAGGTGTGCGCCAGGATCCGCAAGCACGCCGTGGACTGCGGCGACCGGGCCGGGTTCATCGTGAACGCGCTGCTGTTCCCGTACCTGAACAACGCCATCAAGATGGTCCAGGACCACTATGCGTCCCTGGACGACATCGACGCGGCGATGCGGCTCGGCGGCGGCTACCCGATGGGGCCCTTCGAGCTGCTGGACGTCGTCGGCCTGGACGTGTCGCTGGCGATCGAGCAGGTGCTGCACCGCGAGTTCCGCGAGCCCGGTCTCGCCCCCGCGCCGCTGCTGGAGCACCTGGTGGCAGCCGGTTGCCTCGGCCGCAAGACGGGCCGCGGCTTCCGCGAGTATGCCCGGCGCTGACGGGCTGGACGACCGGCTGCTCAGCGGGGAGGACTGGGGCGGGCTGCTGGATCCGGCCAGGGCCGGGCAGCCCGCCCGGTCCGCCCCTCCCCCGCCCTCTCCGGGCGGGGGAAACCCCGTGCATGCGCATCGAGCTGCGCACATGCAGTACGTTCGGTTCATGTCCCAGCCCGCCAAGTCCTCACGTACACCAGCCACGCCCGACGCGCCGGAGAGTGCCGCGGGTTCCCGCGCGGCGGCCCAGCGGCTCAAAATGCGCCGGGAGCTGGCGGCAGCGGCGATGGAGCTGTTCGCCACCAAGGGGTACGAGGCGACCACCGTCGACGAGATCGCGGCCCAGGCCGGCGTCGCCCGCCGCACCTTCTTCCGCCACTTCCGCTCCAAGGAAGAGGCGATCTTCCCGGACCACGACGACACCCTGATCCGCGCCGAGGCCGTGCTGAACGCGGCCCCCGCGCACGAGCACCCGCTCGACACCGTGTGCCGGGGGATCAAGGAGGTCATGCGGATGTACGCGGCCCGGCCGGAGATCTCGGTCGCCCGCTACAAGCTCACGCGCGAGGTGCCCACCCTGCGCGAGGCGGAGATCGCCTCGGTGGCCCGCTACGAGCGCCTGTTCACCCGCTACCTCCTCGGCCACTTCGACGAGCACGCCCACGACGACGACGCCAACGACGACCCGCTGCTGGCCGAGGTCGCCGCCTCCGCGGTCGTCACGGCCCACAACCACGTGCTGCGCCGCTGGCTCCGGGCCGGCGGCCAGGGGGACGTGGAGGCCCAGCTGGACCACGCCTTCGCCATCGTGCGCAAGACCTTCGGTACGGGGATCATGGCGGGCCGCACCAACCCGCCGGCGCCGACCGCCGCGACCGCCTCCACCCACGGCGAGGTGCTGGTCACGGTCGCCCGCACCGACGCCCCTCTCGACGAGGTGATGCGGACCATCGAGCAGGCGCTCAAGGAGCGCTGAGACACACCTCTCAGCTGTGACGACGGCCACCCGAACGGGTGGCCGTTTTGGCATGCCCGGAGCCGTTTTCGACCGTCCCTCCAGGGGCTTTCGATCGATCATCGCTCATCTGTTACGTAAAGATTTCATCTGAGAGCAACTTCTGGCACTCAGTGCCTTGTCACGTGACACGCGGTGTCATACGTTGAAGGCGTCCGGGCACTGTCCCAGCGAGCCGCCACAGGCCCGCCCACCCGGACGCCTGCGTCACAGGCAACCTCCCGCGCCACAAAGCGCTGCCGCACACCCGCCGAACCGACGGCACCTCGCACACACACCCTCAGCAGCACCGACGTAACCCTCAGCGCCCCTCCCTCAGGGCGCTCACCGCCGGAGGCAACACCGTGACCGTGAAGGACATCCTCGCCGCGATCCAGTCGCCCGACTCCACCTCGGCCGACTTCGCCCATCTGCCGCTCCCCGAGTCGTACCGCGCGATCACCGTCCACAAGGACGAGACGGAGATGTTCGCGGGCCTGGCCACCCGCGACAAGGACCCGCGCAAGTCGATCCACCTGGACGACGTCCCCGTGCCGGAACTCGGCCCGGGCGAGGCCCTGGTGGCCGTCATGGCCTCCTCGGTGAACTACAACTCGGTGTGGACCTCGATCTTCGAGCCCGTGTCGACGTTCGCCTTCCTGGAGCGCTACGGCAGGCTGTCGCCGCTCACCAAGCGCCATGACCTGCCGTACCACATCATCGGCTCCGACCTCGCGGGCGTCGTCCTGCGCACCGGACCGGGCGTCAACGCCTGGAACCCGGGCGACGAGGTCGTCGCGCACTGTCTGAGCGTCGAGCTGGAGTCCCCCGACGGCCACGACGACACCATGCTCGACCCGGAGCAGCGCATCTGGGGCTTCGAGACCAACTTCGGCGGGCTCGCGGAGATCGCGCTGGTCAAGACGAACCAGCTGATGCCGAAGCCCAAGCACCTCACCTGGGAGGAGGCCGCGGCCCCGGGCCTGGTGAACTCCACCGCCTACCGGCAGCTGGTCTCCCGCAACGGCGCCGCGATGAAGCAGGGCGACAACGTCCTGATCTGGGGCGCGAGCGGCGGTCTCGGCTCCTACGCCACCCAGTTCGCCCTGGCCGGCGGTGCCACCCCGATCTGTGTCGTCTCCTCGCCGGAGAAGGCGGAGATCTGCCGGAAGATGGGCGCCGAGCACGTCATCGACCGCAACGCCGAGGGCTACAGGTTCTGGAAGGACGAGCACACCCAGGACCCCAAGGAGTGGAAGCGCTTCGGCAAGCGCATCCGCGAGCTCACCGGCGGCGAGGACATCGACATCGTCTTCGAGCACCCCGGCCGCGAGACCTTCGGCGCGAGCGTCTACGTCACCCGCAAGGGCGGCACCATCACCACCTGCGCCTCGACCTCGGGCTACATGCACGAGTACGACAACCGCTACCTGTGGATGTCGCTGAAGCGGATCATCGGCTCGCACTTCGCCAACTACCGCGAGGCGTACGAGGCCAACCGCCTGATCGCCAAGGGCAAGATCCACCCGACGCTGTCGAAGACGTACTCCCTGGAGGAGACCGGCCAGGCGGCGTACGACGTGCACCGCAACCTCCACCAGGGCAAGGTCGGCGTGCTGTGCCTCGCCCCCGAGGAGGGTCTCGGCGTGCGCGACGAGGAGATGCGCGCCCAGCACATCGACGCCATCAACCGCTTCCGCAACATCTGAGACACCCGGGGTCATAGATGACTGAGCGTCAGCCCGCCGAAGGCAGGCGGGAGAAGGACCGGCCGTGGCTCATGCGCACCTACGCCGGTCACTCCACGGCCGAGGCGTCCAACGAGCTGTACCGGCGCAACCTCGCCAAGGGCCAGACGGGTCTGTCGGTCGCCTTCGACCTGCCGACCCAGACCGGCTACGACTCCGACCACATCCTCGCCCGCGGCGAGGTCGGCCGGGTCGGTGTGCCGATCGCGCACCTCGGTGACATGCGCCGGCTGTTCCAGGACATCCCCCTGGAGCAGATGAACACCTCGATGACGATCAACGCCACCGCCATGTGGCTGCTGGCGCTCTACCAGGTCGTCGCCGAGGAGCAGGGCGCGGACATCACCAAGCTCCAGGGCACGACCCAGAACGACATCGTCAAGGAGTACCTGTCGCGGGGGACGCACGTCTTCCCGCCGGGGCCCTCACTCCGGCTGACGACGGACATGATCGCCTACACGGTCTCCCACATCCCGAAGTGGAACCCGATCAACATCTGCAGCTACCACCTGCAGGAGGCGGGCGCCACACCGGTCCAGGAGATCGCGTACGCGATGTCCACCGCGATCGCGGTTCTCGATGCCGTACGCGACTCAGGGCAGGTCCCCGCCGAGAAGTTCGGGGACGTCGTGGCCCGCATCTCCTTCTTCGTGAACGCGGGTGTCCGCTTCATCGAGGAGATGTGCAAGATGCGGGCGTTCGGGCGGATCTGGGACCAGATCACGCGCGAGCGGTACGGCATCGAGAACCCCAAGCAGCGCCGCTTCCGGTACGGCGTCCAGGTCAACTCCCTCGGCCTGACCGAGGCGCAGCCGGAGAACAACGTCCAGCGGATCGTGCTGGAGATGCTGGCGGTGACCCTCTCCAAGGACGCCCGCGCGCGGGCCGTGCAGCTGCCGGCCTGGAACGAGGCGCTGGGGCTTCCCCGGCCCTGGGACCAGCAGTGGAGCCTGCGCATCCAGCAGGTGCTCGCCCATGAGAGCGATCTGCTGGAGTACGACGACATCTTCGAGGGCTCGAAGGTGGTCGAGGCGAAGGTCTCCCAGCTCGTCGAGGACGCGCTCGCGGAGATCGAGCGGATCCAGGAGATGGGCGGCGCGATGGCCGCCGTCGAGTCCGGCTACCTCAAGTCGCAGCTGGTCGCCTCGCACGCCGAGCGGCGGGCGCGGATCGAGTCCGGCGAGGAGAAGATCGTCGGCGTCAACATCTTCGAGACGACCGAGCCGAACCCGCTGACGGCCGACCTGGACACCGCGATCCAGACGGTCGACCCGGCGGTCGAGGCGCAGGTCATCGCCTCGCTCCAGCACTGGCGGGACACCCGCTACCAGCCGCCCTTCAACCACCCGCGCCCGTGCAAGGCGCTGGAGCGGCTGAAGGAGGCCGCGAAGGGCACCGACAACCTCATGGAGGCCACCCTGGAGTGCGCCCGCGCCGGTGTCACCACCGGCGAGTGGGCCGGGGCGCTGCGCGAGGTCTTCGGCGAGTTCCGCGCCCCGACGGGCGTGTCCTCCGCGCCGGTCGCCATCCCGGCGGAGGCGGGCTCGGCGCTCGCCGAGGTGCGCCGCAAGGTGGAGCTGACGGCCCAGGAGATGGGCGTGGGCAAGCTGCGCTTCCTGGTCGGCAAGCCGGGCCTGGACGGGCACTCCAACGGCGCCGAGCAGATCGCCGTGCGGGCGCGCGACGCGGGCTTCGAGGTGGTCTACCAGGGCATCCGGCTGACGCCCGAGCAGATCGTGGACGCGGCCCTGGCCGAGGACGTGCACGCGGTCGGCCTGTCGATCCTGTCCGGCTCGCACGCGCAGCTGGTCCCGGACGTCCTGGAACGCCTCCGTGTGGCCGGTGCCACAGATATACCCGTGATCGCAGGTGGCATCATCCCGAACGGTGACGCCGAGCAGCTGAAGGAAGCCGGAGTGGCCGCCGTCTTCACCCCGAAGGACTTCGACATCACCGGGATCATCGGCCGCATCGTCGACGAGATCCGGAAAGCGAACAAGCTCGACCCTCTGGAGGTCCCCGCATGACCACGGTCAACCGCCTTCGCCCCCGGCGTTCCTGCCTGGCGGTACCGGGCTCGAACCCGCGCTTCCTGGAGAAGGCCCAGGGCCTCCCCGCCGACCAGGTCTTCCTGGACCTGGAGGACGCCTGCGCCCCGCTGGCCAAGCCCGAGGCGCGCCACACCATCGTCAAGTTCCTCAACGAGGGCGACTGGACGGGCAAGACGAGGGTCGTGCGCGTCAACGACTGGACGACCGAGTGGACGTACCGCGATGTCGTCACCGTCGTCGAGGGCGCCGGCCAGAACCTCGACTGCATCATGCTGCCGAAGGTCCAGGACGCCCAGCAGGTCGTCGCCCTCGACCTGCTGCTGACGCAGATCGAGAAGACCATGGGCTTCGAGGTCGGCAAGATCGGCATCGAGGCGCAGATCGAGAACGCGCAGGGCCTGAACAACGTCAACGAGATCGCCCAGGCGTCCCAGCGCCTGGAGACGATCATCTTCGGCCCGGCCGACTTCATGGCGTCCATCAACATGAAGTCGCTGGTCGTGGGCGAGCAGCCGCCCGGCTACCCGGCGGACGCCTACCACTACATCCTGATGAAGATCCTGATGGCCGCCCGCGCCAACAACCTCCAGGCGATCGACGGCCCCTACCTGCAGATCCGCAACGTCGACGGCTACCGCGCGGTCGCCCAGCGCGCCGCCGCCCTCGGCTTCGACGGCAAGTGGGTGCTGCACCCGGGCCAGGTCGAGGCGTCCAACGAGATCTTCTCGCCCTCGCAGGAGGACTACGACCACGCCGAGCTGATCCTGGACGCGTACGACTACTACACGTCCGAGGCGGGCGGCAAGAAGGGCTCGGCGATGCTCGGCGACGAGATGATCGACGAGGCCAGCCGCAAGATGGCCCTGGTCATCGCGGGCAAGGGACGCGCCGCCGGCATGCAGCGCACCAGCAAGTTCGAGATCCCGGAGGCGTGACGCGCATGCAGTTCGGACGCACCTACGAGGAGTTCGAGGTCGGGGCGACGTACAAGCACTGGCCGGGCAAGACGGTCACCGAGTACGACGACCACCTGTTCTGTCTCCTCACCATGAACCACCACCCGCTCCACATGGACGTGAACTATGCGGAGAAGACGACGGACTTCGGCAAGAACGTCGTCGTCGGGAACTACATCTACTCCCTGCTGCTCGGCATGTCCGTCCCGGACATCTCCGGCAAGGCGATCGCCAACCTGGAGATCGAGTCGCTGAAGCACGTGGCGCCGACCTTCCACGGCGACACCATCTACGGCGAGACGACCGTGCTGGACAAGTGGCCGTCGAAGTCGAAGAACGACCGCGGGATCGTCTACGTCGAGACCAAGGGCTACAAGCAGGACGGCACGCTGGTGTGCGTGTTCCGCCGCAAGGTGATGGTGCCGACCGAGACGTACATCAAGGAGCGCGGCGGCGAGCAGCCGGGCCGCCCCGAGCTGAAGGAACAGGGGAAGTAAGCGATGGCCCGTCTCGCCCAGACCGCCGGTCTGACCGACGTCCAGCAGGAGATCCTCGCCACCGTCCGCGACTTCGTGGACAAGGAGATCATCCCGGTCGCCACCGAGCTGGAGCACCGCGACGAGTACCCGCAGGCGATCGTCGACGGCCTGAAGGAACTGGGCCTCTTCGGCCTGATGATCCCCGAGGAGTACGGCGGTCTGGGCGAGTCCCTCCTGACGTACGCCCTCTGCGTCGAGGAGATCGCCCGCGGCTGGATGTCGGTGTCCGGCATCATCAACACGCACTTCATCGTGGCGTACATGCTCAAGCAGCACGGCACGCAGGAGCAGAAGGACCACTTCCTGCCCCGGATGGCGGCCGGCGACATCCGCGGCGCCTTCTCGATGTCGGAGCCGGGCCTGGGCTCCGATGTGTCGGCGATCACGTCGAAGGCGGTGAAGGACGGCGACGAGTACGTCCTGAACGGCCAGAAGATGTGGCTCACCAACGGCGGTACGTCCTCGCTCGTGGCCGTCCTCGTCCGAAGTGACGAAGGACACCCCGAGGGCACCGCGCCCCACAAGTCGATGACGACCTTCCTCGTGGAGAAGGAGCCGGGCTTCGGCGAGGTCCGTCCGGGCCTCACCATCCCCGGCAAGATCGACAAGATGGGCTACAAGGGCGTCGACACGACCGAGCTCATCATGGACAACCTGCGGATTCCGGCCGATCGGGTGCTCGGCGGGGTCACCGGACGAGGTTTTTACCAAATGATGGACGGGGTCGAGGTCGGCCGCGTGAATGTCGCGGCGCGTGGCTGCGGCGTCGCTCAGCGTGCCTTCGAACTGGGTGTCCAGTACGCCCAGCAGCGTCACACTTTCGGCAAGCCGATCGCCCAGCACCAGGCGATCCAGTTCAAGCTGGCCGAGATGGCTACCAAGGTCGAGGCCGCGCATGCGATGATGGTGAACGCGGCGCGCAAAAAGGACTCCGGGGAGCGAAACGACCTCGAAGCAGGGATGGCGAAGTACCTCGCCTCCGAGTACTGCAAGGAGGTCGTCGAGGACGCCTTCCGGATCCACGGCGGCTACGGCTTCTCCAAGGAGTACGAGATCGAGCGCCTCTACCGTGAGGCCCCGATGCTGCTCATCGGTGAAGGTACCGCCGAGATCCAGAAAATGATCATCGGGCGCAGGCTGCTCGAAGAGTATCGATTCCAGGGCTGATTGTCCGGAAACGGGGTGTTTTCTTCGAGAAGAAGATCACACCCCGTAGGCACTCCTCGGCTGCCGACTCGGCTTCCTGGCTTACCCAGTTGCGGCCCTTAACCGCTACGATCGCCGGAAAGCCGCCGTCCCCCCTCATGCGCGGCATCATCCGCTACGAAGGTCATCCATGCCCCACAGCCAAACCTCTGCACCACGCGACAGCCGAGTCGGCGTACGCCTCGCGCGCGGAGCATCGCCGTGGCTTCTCCCGACCGTCGCCACCGCAGCACTCAGCCTGGCCCGCTCGCGCCGCTCCGGCGTCGCGAAGGCCGTCGCCGTGCCCGCCACCGCTCTCGCGGCGGGCATGCTGTGGTTCTTCCGCGACCCCGAGCGCGAGATCGCCACGGGCAGGGTCATCTCCCCCGCCGACGGTGTGGTGCAGAGCATCATGCCGTGGAAGGACGGGCGGACCCGCGTCGCGATCTTCATGAGCCCGCTCAACGTCCACGTCAACCGCGCGCCCCTCGCGGGCACGGTGACGTCGGTCGAGCACATCCCGGGCGGCTTCGTTCCCGCTTTCAACAAGGAGAGCGAGAACAACGAGCGGGTCGTCTGGCACTTCGACACCGAGCTCGGCGACATCGAGATGATCCAGATCGCCGGCGCGGTGGCCCGCCGTATCGTCCCCTACCTGCCGGAGGGCACGAAGGTCGAGCAGGGCGAGCGCATCGGTCTGATCCGCTTCGGCTCGCGTGTCGACCTCTACCTCCCGGAGGGCGTGGAGGTGGCGGTCGAGGTCGGTCAGAAGACCGTGGCTGGGGTGACTCGCATTGACCGTGATTGACCCGGAGACCCAGACCGGGTGGGTGCCCGAGGCCGAGGAGGCGGACGAGGAGGAGATGCCTCTCTCGCTCCGCCTCTCGATAGCGGACACCCTCACCCTGGGCAACGCCACGTGCGGCTTCATGGCGGTGTACTTCACCACCACCGGCATCCTGATCCCGCACCTCACCGGCAGCCAGGAGACCGGCATGGCCCGCCACAGCGCGGCCACGGCGGTCATCCTGATGCTCTGCGCGGCGGTCTTCGACCTGTTCGACGGCCTGGTGGCCAGGAAGCTCCGCTCCTCCCCCATGGGCGCCGAGCTGGACAACCTGTCGGACCTGATCAGCTTCGGTCTGGCTCCGGCGTACTTCGTCCTGGTCTACGGCATGGTCGCCGACGACGCCCACCAGCGGGTGGCCGCGGTCGGCGCGATCGTGGTCCTGCTCGCGGTGGTGCTGAGACTCGCCCGGTTCTCGTGCGTCACGGTGAAGGACGGCACGTTCCAGGGCATGCCGTCGCCGTTCGGCGCGCTGACGGTGGTCTCGATCGTCCTGCTTGAGCTGCCCTTCGTGGCGACGCTCCTGGCGATCCTGGGCACCGCCTGGCTGATGGTGAGCCGCGTCGAGTACCCCAAGCCCCGGGGCCGCCTCGCCGTGGCCATGCTGTCCTGGATCGTCCTCAGCATGGGCCTCCTCGCCGCCTGGGCCTTCGACGCCCCCAGCGGCCAGCTCCTGCTCCAGACCGGCTGCGCCCTGCAGCTCGTCATGGGCGCGGTCATCCCCCTGTTCGCCACGGCTCGCCGGGTGAACAACTTCCGGGACAACCGGCGCGAGGCGAGGGCGGCACAGCTGCCGTAGCGGACGACGGTACGAAGAGAAGGGCCCCGAGCTTTCGAGCTCGGGGCCCTTTTCCTGCCCGTCCGGCGGGTGAGGACGAGGCTCGTTCAGCGCCGACGGGGGCGAGAAGAACTCAGCTGAGGAAATCCCGCGCGATCGACTCGGCCACCCGCTCCAGGATCGGCCCCGCATCCGCGATGCACTTGGCCACGTCCGGCTCCACGTCGGTCAGCGGGTAGGCCCGCCGGATCCCGGCCCGCCCCAGCACCTCCGGCGCCAGCGCCAGCCGCCCGCACACCGCGACGACCTCCTTGCCGGCCGCCCGCGCAGCCGCCGCGACCCCGGCCGGGGCCTTCCCGTGCAGGGTCTGCTCGTCCAGCGACCCCTCCCCGGTGATCACCAGCGACGCCCGCTCAAGCGCCGGCGCGAACCCCAGCACATCCAGCATGACCTCGATCCCGGGCCGGAACCGTGCCCCGACGAGCATCGCCCCGTAGCCGATGCCTCCCGCGGCCCCCGCACCGGGCGACGCCGCGTACTCGGCGGCCTTCCCCCCGACGGCCGCCTCCAGCACCTCGGCGAAGTGCGCCAGCGCGGCGTCCAGCGTCCGCACGTCCTCCGGCGAGGCCCCCTTCTGCGGCCCGTACACGGCGGGCGCGCCCTTCGGGCCGGTCAGCGGATTGTCGACGTCGCTGGCGAGCACCAGCTCCACCTCGGCCAGCCGGGGGTCCAGCCCGGACAGATCGGCGGAGGCCAGCGCGGCGAGCCCGCCACCCCCCGGCGGCACCGGCTCCCCGTCCGCGTCCAGGAACCGCGCCCCGAGCGCGGCCAGCATCCCGGCCCCGCCGTCGGTGGTCGCACTGCCCCCGACGCCGAACACGATCGTGCGGGCCCCGGCGTCCAGCGCCGCCTTCAGCAGCTCTCCGGAGCCGTACGTGGACGCGGTCAGCGGCGCGAAGACACCCTCCGGCAGCCGCTGCAACCCGCTCGCCTCGGCCATCTCCACCACGGCCGTGCCCTCGCGCAGCGCGTAGGCGGCGGTCACCTCGTCCCCGAGGGGCCCCGCGACCCGTACCTCTCGCCGCTCGAACCCGGCCGCGACCGCCGCGGCCACCGTCCCGTCGCCGCCGTCGGCCACCGGAAGCGCCTCGACCTCCAGGTCCGGCACGACCCGGCGCAACCCGGCGGTCACCCGCTCGGCGACCTGCACGGCCGTCAGCGACCCCTTGAACTTGTCCGCGGCCACGAGCACCCTGCGGGTGCTCCCCTGTGCAGCGTCAGCCACCTTGCAATCCCCTTGCTCTCCGAGCCTTGCGCACGTCAAGGCAGTCGCGCCGCTGCGACCTTAACCTCAAGGCGGCGCCCGAGTCATGCCCCCTTCCACAGCGTGGAACCCGCGCGGCCGCCCGTGGAACGGGGTAGACCTTCAGCTATGACCCCCGTGCGCACCGCCGCGACGCTCGCCGACCGCATCCTCGGCGGCTGGCTGGGCCGGATCGTGGGAAACATGCTCGGCAAGCCCGTCGAGCAGGGCGAGGTGTGGACCCGCGACCGCATCGACCGCTATCTGCGCGAGGCGGACGCCCTCCCCCTGACCGACTACCTCCCCGAGCCCGTCTCCGAGACCGACACCCTGGCCCTGCGCCCGGAGTGGCGCCTGTGCGTACGCGGCCGGATCCACGGCAGTTGCCGCGACGACGACGTCGACTACGCGATCCTCGGCCTGCATCTGCTGGAGCGGTACGGCTTCGGCTTCAGCACCGAGCAGGTCGGCGATCTGTGGCTGCTGTCGCTGCCGTACCTCCAGACGTTCACGGCCGAGCGGGCGGCGTACCGCAATCTCGCCAACGGGCTCAAGCCGCCCCTGACCGCGACCTACGACAACCCCTACCAGGAGTGGATCGGCGCCCTGATCCGCGCCGACGTCTACGGCTGGACCAGCCCCGGCGCGCCGCGCCGGGCCGCCTCGCTGGCCCGCCGGGACGCGGTGCTGTCGCACACCGGGAACGGGGTGTACGGGGCGATGTGGGCGGCGGCGCTGATCTCCGCGGCGTTCACCGCGCCGGCCGTGCGCGACGCGCTGGAGGAGGCCCTCGCCGTGATCCCCGGGGGCAGCCGGCTGGCCAGGACGGTCCGCCGGGTGATGTCGCTGCACGAGAGCGGGCTGTCCTGGGAGGAGACGCTGGGCACGCTCGCCGAGGAGACCGCGGGCATGAACTGGATCCACACCGTCCCGAACGCGGCGGTGATCACCGCCGGTCTGCTCTACGGCGAGGGCGACTTCACGCGGACGATCGCCCTGACGGTCCGCGGCGGCCTGGACACCGACTCCAACGGCGCCACGGCCGGCTCGGTCGCGGGCGTGCTGACCGGCGCACGGGCGATCCCCGCCCACTGGACGGACCCGCTGGAGGACACCGTGCGCAGCGCGGTCTTCGGCTTCGACGGCGTGCGCATCAGCGAGCTGGCGGAACGCACCCTGCGCCTGGCGCGGGCGGACGCCTGAGGGGTGTCTGAGGGGTGTCTCGCCGATCGCGCCGGGCGCCGGAGGGGCGGAGGCGGGGCGTCGGAAGGACGGAGGCGGGGCGTCGGAGGGGCGGAGGCAGGGCGTCGGAGGGGCGGAGGCAGGGCGTCGGCACGATCCGTCGCAAACGGCCCTCGGACACCGCCCCTGATCGGCACAATGACGTCATGCCCGAGTACTTGGAACTCGATCTGGCCGGCACGGCCGTCCGTATCGAGGTGGCCGCCGTCGGTGAAGCATCCGCGCCCTCGGGGCTGCCGGAGGAGTTCGGCGTGCCCAGCCCGGTCGCCGCGGGCGGGGGCGGGCTCGCCACGCTGGCCGCCGACGGGCTGCGGGGAGCGCTGCGCCCGCTGGGTCCGCTCCTGGACGAGGTCCACGCGGCGGTGTCGGCGGCGGAGCAGCCGCCCGAGTCCTTCACGGTCGAGTTCGGGGTCGAACTGGGCAAGGATCTCAAGCTCGGCATCGTCAGTGCCGGGGGCAGGGCCACCATGAAGGTGTCGGCGACCTGGCGGCAAGAACCGCACGGAGCGTAGGTGAGCTGGTTCCAGCGCTCCGCGGGGCCTGTGTCCGTCACGTCCGTCCACGCGTCCGGCGCGCCCGCCGCGGCCGGAGCCGCCGCACTGCTGACCCCGGACCAGGTGCTGACGTGCGCGCACGTGGTCAACGAGGCCCTGGGGCTGCCCCAGCTGAGCACCGGACGGCCTTCGGGCGCGGACCTGGAGGTCGCCTTCGCCCGCGGGGCGGCGCGGTCACGGGCACGGATCGAGGTGTGGGTGCCGCCCCGCAGCGGCACCGCGGTCTGGCACGGGGACCTGTGCGTCCTGCGGCTCGCCGAACCGGCCCCGCAGCAGGTGGCGCCCGTGACATGGACGGACATGGCCCCGCGCCAGACGCTGCGGGCCTGGCACGGCTGCGGCGACCCGGTCACCTTCGCGGACGTGGAGATGAAACTCCTCGACCAGGAGGTCGGCTATCTGGACGGCGAGCTCTCGGGTGCCGCGATCGGTCCGGGCTTCAGCGGCGGTCCGCTGTGGACGCCGTCGGGACGCACGGCGGTGGGCCTGGTCGTCGGCCGGCTGGCCACCGCCGACCGTGCGCCGAGGGCCGGGGACACGGTACGGCGGGCGTGGGCGCTGCCCTGGCAGACGGTGCGCGCCGAGCTGGAGCGGGTCGGTGCGCGTGCCCTGGTCACCGCCTGCCGCACGGTCCGCGCGGTCTCCCCGCAGGACCCGGTCGGCGCCGGGCTCGTGACCACGCTGCGGGAGCTGCTGCCCGTACCGGCCGCGCGGGTGGAGCCCGCCCGCCATCTGGCGCGGGAGCTGAAGCTCGACGCGCCGCAGGACGGCAGCGCGCCGACGATCGAGGAGCTGGCCGACGAGTTGCTGAGCACGCCCCGCGCGCTGCCGACCCTGACCGAATGCCTGGTCACCGGCCCCGACGGGACCCGTCCGGAGCGGCTGAACGCGCTGCTGGCCTACGGCCGGCTCATGGACGCCGCCGGACTGCTCTCGCACGGTGAGTACGCGTTCCTTGAGGAGCAGCTGCGCGATGTCACGGCCTGGGACGACACCCTGCCCGCACGGGCCGCGCAGGAGGCCCTGCGGTTCACCCAGCCGCCGGAGGCGCTGCGCGAGCGGGTGCTGCGGCCCGACCGGGTGGGCGAGGTGATCGGCGAACTGGAGTCCTGTCTGGAGGGTGAGCCCGTGCCGCGGGACAGCCCCCAGGTGCCGTCCCTGGTGCATGTCGTGGAGTTCGTCGCCGCCGCGCTGCCCGAGCCGCGGCGGCAGGCGCTCCAGGACTGGAGCGACCGGGTCTGCGGCCGGCTGGGGGTGCATCCGGCGGCCCGGGACCAGCGGCGGGCCGACGCCCGGCAGTGGGCGGGTCTGCCGGCCGCTCCCCGGACCAGGCTGCTGGCGCGGCTCGCGGTGTACGGTCCCGCCGCGCCGGGACGGTTCCGGTGCCGGCTCTGGCAGCAGCGGCGGGACGGATCCCGGCATCGTATGGACACGGTCGCGGGCGACGCCCCGCTGACGCCCGAGGAGGTCGCCACCGTGATCCGCGACGGCGCCGAGCGGCTTCAGCACGACACCAGCTCGGAACCGCCCACGGTGGAGATAGAGGTGGACCGCGCCGGGCTGCATCTGCCGGTCGACGAGTGGGAGACCGGCCGGCCCAACGCGTTCGAGCCGAGCCTGCCGCTCGGTGTCGCCTTCCGGCTGACGCTGCGCTGCCCGGAGATGAGCCGGCAGGTGCCCAAGCGGGACGCCGAGCGGCAGCGCCGGTGGGGCGACGGGCGGGGCCGCACCCTGGTCGTCGGACGGGACCACGCCGACAGCCGGGAGGTGGCCGGCCTGCTGCGCTCCACCCACCTCGACGCCAACCACGTGGTCCTGCACGGCCCGCCCGAACTGCGCAACCAACTCCTCGACCTGTGTCTCGCGCTGGGCGTACCAGTGGTGCTGTGGGACCGCGAGGCGCAGGGCCACGACCATGCCGCACGGCTCGCCCCGGTCGCGCCGACCGGGCCGCTGCACGAACTGCCGGACCGGGTCCACCGTTACCGGGTGCGGACGCTGACCTCCCCCGCGGCCCATCCGGCACGCCCCTGTCTGGTGTGGGAGGACCACACCTGGGACGGTCTGGCCCGTGACGACGCCGACCTGCCGCTGACCGACCCCGACGAAGGAGCACTCAGCCGATGACGGAACCACAGGCCGCCGGGGACCGGCCGGACGGCTCGGGCGACGACTGGCGGCTGTTCCGCGGGGACGGCCGGGCCCGGCAGGTCACCTTCCCGCAGGCTCCTCCCTGGCGGCGGTTCGGCGCCGCGCAGGACGGGCCCGGCGCGCCGAAGCCGCTGCCCTATCTGATCGGCCCGGCCGAGGCCGACGTGGTCAACGCGGCGCTGCTGTTACGCCGCCCGCTGCTCGTCACCGGCCATCCGGGCACGGGCAAGTCCTCGCTCGCGCACGCCGTCGCCCATGAGCTGTCGCTCGGCCGGGTGCTGAGCTGGCCGGTCAACAGCCGCTCGACGCTCCAGGACGCGCTCTACCGCTACGACGCGATCGGGCGGCTGCGGGAGACGAACCTGCGCCGGGAGCAGGCCGCCGGGGAACCGCCGCACGGGCCGGGAGCAGCGCCGGAACCGCGGGGGCGGACGGGGCGGCGGCAGGGCGGCCCCGACATCGGCACCTACGTCCGTCTCGGCCCGCTGGGCACCGCGCTGCTGCCCTCGGGGCAGCCGCGGGTGCTGCTCGTCGACGAGCTGGACAAGGGGGACGTGGACCTGCCCAACGACCTGCTGGCCGTCTTCGAGGAGGGCGAGTTCGAGATTCCCGAGCTGGCCCGGCTGCCGGAGGAGCAGGACCGTATCGAGGTGATGACCGCGGATCCGGGGGTGCGGGTGCCGGTCGTGCGGGGCCGGGTGCGCTGCGTGGAATTCCCGGTGGTCGTCATCACCAGCAACGGCGAGCGGGAGTTCCCGCCCGCGTTCCTGCGGCGTTGTGTGCGCCTGGACCTCGGGGAGCCGGACGAGGGCCGGCTGCTGGACATCGTACGGGCGCATCTGGCGGACGCGGAGCTCGACGACATGGACGATCTGCTGGCCGCGTTCCTCGACCGCCGCGCATCGGGCGAGCTGGCCACGGACCAGCTGCTCAACGCGGTGTTCCTGCGCAAGGGGGGCGTCGAGCTGCATGCCGGAGGGCTGCTGGAGGCCGTGCTGCACCGGCTCGGCGGAACGGTGTAGCCGGGGTGCGCTCCGGGGACGGACGGGGGGTGTCGCGTGCGGGCGCCCTGCGGCTGGTGACGGCCGCCCTCGCCGAGGGCGGGGTGCCGCTGTCCGAGGAGGAGCTGCTGGACGCCCTGTGGCTGGCGCGGCGGCTGCCCGTGGACGCGTCGGCGCCGCTGGTGCGCGCCCTCGGCGGGGTGCACGGCCCGGCCCGCGCCGAGGGTGACCCCCCGCCGGATGCGCGGGAGGCCGCCGCCCCGCCCGAGGCACCGCCCGCGGTCGCCGACCGGGTCGCCCCGCCCGGCCCGCCGCCCGCGCCGCCGCAGGGGCCCGGCCAGGAGGTGCCGCAGCCGCAGGCTCCGCAGCCCGCCGCCCTGCACGCGGCCGCGGGCCGGTCACCCGCCGGACCCGCCGCGCCGGTACGCCCGGTACGGGCCCCCACGCCTCGTGCGTCCCGCTTCGGCCAGCTGCAACTGGGCCGCTCCTTGCGCCCGTTGAAGCTGCGCGTCCACGACCCGCGGGAGGCGGAGCTGGACGAGACGGCCACCGCCGAGGCCACCGCGGAGTCCGGGCTGCCGGACGCCGTGCTGCGGCCGTCGCAGGCACGCTGGCTGGACGTCACCCTCCTGGTCGACGACGGCACCTCGATGCTGCTGTGGCAGCACCTGGCGGCCGAGGTCAAGAGTCTGCTGGAGCGCAGCGGCGCCTTCCGGACGGTACGGGTGCTGGGTCTGGACACGCGGGGCGCGCACGCCCCGAGGCTGGCGCGGCGGCCGTTCCTGGTCGGCACCGCGGACCTGCCCCCGTCGACCGTGACGGACACCACCGGCCGGACCCTGGTCCTGGTCGTCAGCGACGGCGTGGGCGCCGCCTGGCGCGACGGCCGGATGCGGGAGCAGCTGAGGCAGTGGGGGCGGCACGGGCCGACGGCGGTGCTGCACGCCCTGCCCCGGCCGCTGTGGGACGGTTCGGGGCTGCGGGCCGCGCGCTGGCGGGTCACCACGCGGCGGCGCGGCGCGCCGAACCTGGAGTGGGAGGTGGCGGACCCCGTACTGCCCCCCGAACTCGCGGCGTTCGACGGCGTCCCGGTGCCCGTCCTCGCGCCCGATCCGGAGGCGCTGGGCACCTGGACCTCGGTGGTGGCGTCGCCGGGGACGAGTGCGGTCCTGCCGCTGCTGGCCGACCCGCCCGCGGTCCGCCGGGCCGATGTGCCGGCCGGGCCGGCGCAGGCCGTCCTGCGTTTCCGGGAGACGGCGTCGCCCGAGGCATACCGGCTGGCCGCGCACCTGGCGGCCGTCGCCCCCGTCTCCGTTCCGGTGATGCGGCTGGTGCAGCAGGTGCTCGGGCCCGGCTTCGACACGGGCCATCTGGCGGAGGTGTTCCTGGGCGGGCTGATGCGCCCGGCGCGCGAGCAGCGGTCCCCGCTGGTTCCGCGGCACCGCCGCTACGACTTCTGCGACGAGGCCCGCGACATCCTGCTCGGCACCGTCCCGGCCCCCGAACTCCTCAGATCCGGCCGGGCGGTGACGGACCGGCTGGCCCGGCTGGCCGGCCGCTCCCCCGACTTCCCGGCCTGGCTGGCCCATCCCGACGGCGCCGACCGGGCCGTACCCGAGGCGGAGCCGTTCGGCTGGGCCGACCGGCGGCTGCTGCGGCGGCTGGGGGTGCGGGAGGAGGACCTGGCCGCGCCCGCCCCGGACCGGGCACGCCCGCGCTCCCGCCCGGCCGCCCAGGAGCCCGCGCAGGAGGCCGGGGGGCCGGGCGGCCGGAACGCGGCCGCGCCGCAGGGCGCGGACTCGGCCCCGCCCGCCGGGGGCCCGGCGTCCGAGGAGCCGATGCCCGCATACGTCGACGCGCCGGGCTCGTCCTGGCTGTCCCTCGGGGCGGCGGATCCTCGCCAGGTGGGCCGCTGGCGGCTGTTCGCCCGCCATGAACCGGCCACCGCCGTCGAGGCCCTGTACCTCGGGCGGGACGACAAGGGGCGGACGGCGGTGGTGCGGCTGACCGCTCCCGAGCGGCTGGCGTCCGTCGTGCGGGAGGCCGATGCCCTGCACGGCCTGAAGGCGAAGGGCGCCCCCGCGCTGCTGGACAGCGGGGACTCCTGGACGGCGACGGAACTGCTGCTGGTGGACGCCGACCCGCCGTATCCCGTGCCCAGTCTCGCGCAGCGGGTCCAGCGGCTGGGGACCGTGGGCGACGAGGAGTTGGTGCACATCGCCCGGCACACCGCGGGTGTCCTCGCGCACGCGCACGCCCGCGGCATCGTCCACGGCAGCCTCACCGCGCAGCGGATCCTGCCGCTGCGCGAGGAGGTCTGCCTCACCGGGTGGTGCGTCGACCGGGATGCCGCGGACAGCCACGACGACGTCGGCGATCTGGCCTCGCTGCTGCTGCGGGCGGCCCCGCGGGGGCCGGGCCCGGCGCTGCGCAGGGTGCTGGAGCGCTGTCGGGGACCGGTTCTCGCGGACCGGCCGACGGCGGCCCATCTCGCCCTGTTCCTCGGGGAGCTGGCGCGGCGGGGCAGCCCGGCCATGCGCGCCGCCGTCCCGGTCGGCGTCGACGACAACGGCCGGAAGGTGGTCCTGGACCTCGAGCGGATGGGGCCGCACGGCAGTGTGCAGGGGCCGTTCGCCGCCCGCGCGGCGCTGCTGTACACCGTCGTCAACGGCATGGCCCGCCGGGTCTACGCGCCGGGCGAGGTGCGGTTCGTCCTCGTCGGCGACGCCCGTCTGTATCTCCAGCCCGCGGCCGCCAGAGACCTGCGGCAGGTCGTGCTCCAGTCGGACACCGCCGATGTCGAGGAGGCCCTGGGCGGTGAACTGCGCAGGCGGGCGATCCTCCTGGAGGAGGCGCGCGCGGCGGGTGTCGACCGGCCCTCGCTCGGTCCGGTCGTCGTGGTCACCGAGGCGCTGGCCCCCGAGACCGTCCTCGCCTGGCAGCGGGCCCTGCGGCCGGAGCTGGGCATCCACCTCCTGGTGCTGGAGGGCGCGGCCGACCCCGTGGCCGGCCTCGGCTTCCGGATCGTCCTCGACCAGCACGGGGCGGGCTTCCTCACCCATGGCGACGGCTCCCCGGACCGCACGCCGCTGCGCCGGCTGCTGGCGCTGCCGCGGCTGGATCCGGCGGCGAAGCTCACGGACGAGCAGCGTCACGCCGTCCACATCGGGCGCTCCGGTTTCCCGCGGGAGGCGCTGACCGCGCTGCGGGCCATCGCCGCCGAGCAGGGCGACCTGCTGGGCCACGACCACCCGGACACCCTCACCAGCCACTACGAGATGGGAGCGCTGGCCCTGGAGCAGCAGCAGTACGCGGAGGCGCTCGGCATCTTCGAGGACACGGCGGCCCGGCGCACGGCGAGGCTCGGGCCGGGGCACCCGGACACCCTGGTCACCCACCAGCAGCGGGCCTACACGCTGAACAGGCTCGGCCACCACGAGGAGGCGCACGCGGTCTACAGCGAGGTGCTCGCCGGGTGGCGGGCCACCGTGGGCGATCAGCACCCCTCCACCCTGCTCGCCCGTCACAACCTGGCCGTCACCCTGATCGCCCTGGACCGGTACGAGGAGGCGGTTCCGCAGGCGCGTACCGCCCACGAGGGCCGGGTCAAGGTGCTGGGCGACGGGCATCCCAGCACGATGGCGAGCGCCCACGAGCTGGTCATCGCGCTGTGCGGTTCGGGTCAGGAGAGGCTGGGCAGGAGCCTGGCGCGGACCCTGTACCACCAGCGTGTGCGCATGCTCGGTGCCGAGCACGAGGACACCCTCGCCACGCGGCGCCTGCTCGACGAGTCGTTCCCGGCGGACTGAGGGCCCGGGAACCGGCCGTCTACCCTTCAGGGATGAGCACTGACGACTACGCGGCGTACATCTCGTCCCTGCCCCGTGTCCTCGCCGGCGCGGCCGTCCTGTGCCGGGACGCCGGCGGACGTGTCCTGCTCGTGGAGCCCAACTACCGGGAGGGCTGGGCGCTGCCGGGCGGCACGGTCGAGTCGGATGCCGGGGAGACGCCACGCGAGGGTGCGCGCCGTGAGACGGCCGAGGAGATCGGCCTGGACCGTGAGATCGGTCGGCTGCTCGCCGTGGACTGGTCGCAGGGACCGGGCCGGCCGCCGCTGGTGGCGTATCTCTACGACGGCGGTGTCCTCGACGAGGAGGATCTGAAGGCGATCCGTCTCCAGGAGGAGGAGCTGCTGTCCTGGAAGCTGGTGGGGCGTGAGGAGGTGCTCGCGCATCTGCCGGGTGCCCTGGGTCACCGGGTGCTGGCCGCGCTGGACGTCCTCGGGGACGGGGCGGGCACGGTGGAGCTGGAGAACGGGCATCCGGTGGGCTGAACCGGGGTCCGGCGGACCTGGATCCGCCGGGCGTCAGCCCTCCTCGCGGGGCCGGGCGTCCCGGTCGTGCAGCACCTCGTCGCGCTCGACGACCCGGGCCTCGGTGCGGTGCCCGCGCTGGATGTAGTCCCGCACGACGAGCTCGACGGCGTCCTGCGGGGTGCCCACCCCGGACAGCACCATGACTTCGACGACGAGTTCGGCGTCCAGCGAGACGGTGACCTTGGCCATGCCCGGACGCTAGCACCCGCCGCCCCGGCGCCGCAGGGTTATCCGCTCGCCGCCCGGGGGCGCCCCGGCCTACCCTCGGCACCATGACCAAGCCCCTCGTCGCGATCCTCAGTGGCGCCGGTATCAGCACGGACTCCGGGATCCCCGACTACCGCGGGCCCAACGGGCTGTGGCGGAAGGATCCCGAGGCCGAGAAGCTGGTGACGTACGAGTACTACATGGGCGATCCGGAGATCCGGCGGCGCTCGTGGCAGATGCGGCGCAAGAACCGCACGCTCCAGGCGGAGCCGAACGCCGCGCACCGCGCGGTGGCGGAGCTGGAGCGGTCCGGGGTGCCGGTGCGGGTGATCACGCAGAACGTGGACGGGTTGCACCAGCTGGCCGGGATGCCCGCGCGCAAGGTGCTCGAACTGCACGGCAGCGCCCGCAGTGTGGTGTGCACCCGGTGTCATGCGCGCGGGCCGATGGAGGACGCCCTGGCCCGTGTCGAGGCCGGGGAGGACGATCCGGCGTGCCGGGCGTGCGGGGGGATCCTGAAGTCCGCGACGGTGATGTTCGGCGAGCGCCTCGACCCCGTGGTGCTCGGTGAGGCCCTGGCCGTCACCAAGGCGTGCCAGGTGTTCCTCGCCGTCGGCACCAGCCTCCAGGTCCAGCCCGCCGCCGGCCTCGCCGGGGTGGCCGCCGATCACGGGGCACGGCTGATCATCGTCAACGCCGAGCCGACGCCGTACGACGAGCTCGCCGACGAGGTCGTGCGCGAGCCCATCGGGACGGCGCTGCCCCGGCTGCTGCGGACGCTGGCCGCCTAGAACAGCGCGGTGCCCCGCTCGAGGTCGAGCAGGCGCTGCTTGCGCTCCAGGCCGCCGCCGTAGCCGGTGAGGCCGCCGTCGGCGCCGACCACGCGATGGCAGGGGACGATGATGCCGACGGGGTTCTTGCCGTTGGCGAGTCCGACGGCACGGGAGGCGGCCGGATTGCCGAGGGCGTCGGCGAGCTGGCCGTAGGTGCGGGTCTCGCCGTAGGGGATGCGGGCGAGCTGCTGCCAGACCCGGCGCTGGAACTCGGTTCCGTGGAGCCGCAGTCGCACGGTGAACTCCTTCAACTCGCCCCTGAAGTACGCCTCCAGCTGTTCCTGCGCCTCACCGAACGGCGTGTCGTCGCGCGGGCCGAACGTCTCCTCGGCGGGGCGGTGGCGCTGGTCGGTCATGTAGAGGCCGCACAGGACACCGTCGTCGGCGACGAGGGTGAGCGGGCCGTAGGGGCTGTCGATGACGGTGTGCTGCTTCATGGCGTGGTCCTCGAACGTCCTTACACGGGGAGGAAGTTGATCGGGTGGCTGTCGGTCGCCCACAGGTACTGGACCGCGTAGGCCCGCCAGGGGCGCCAGGCGGCCGCGCGGGCGGTGAGGGCGGCCGGGGTGGAGGGCAGGCCCAGTTCCCGGGCGGCGCGGCGGATGCCGAGGTCGGTGGGGAGGAAGGCGTCGGGGTCGCCGAGGGCGCGCAGGGCGATGACGTCGACGGTCCAGGGGCCGAAGCCGGGCAGCTCCAGCAGCCGCGCACGGGTCTGCGCCCAGTCGCTGTCCGGGCCCAGGTGCAGTGTGCCGTCGGCGAGCCGGTCCACCAGGGTGGTGAACGTCGTGCGGCGGGTGCGGGGCATGGCCAGCGACTCGGGGTCGACGGCCGCCAGCGCCTCGGGCGTGGGGAAGAGGTGGGTGAGGCCGCCCTCGGGGTCGTCGATCCGGTCGCCGTACGCCGCGACCAGGCGGGCGGCGTGGGTGCGGGCGGCGGCCGTGGACACCTGCTGGCCGAGCACGGCCCGTACGGCGAACTCGGCCTCGTCCACGGTGCGCGGGACGCGGCGGCCGGGCGCCTTGTCGACCAGGGGCGCGAGCAGCGGGTCGGTGCGCAGCTGTTCGTCGACGGCGGCCGGGTCGGCGTCCAGGTCGAGCAGGCGGCGGCAGCGGCTGATGGCGACGGTGAGGTCGCGCAGGTCGGTCAGGGTGAGGCGGCAGGCGATGTGGTCGGGCTGGGGGCTGAGGGCCACGATGCCGTGGCCGTAGGGCAGGCGCAGGGTGCGGCGGTAGGAGCCGTCGCGCCACTCCTCCACTCCGGGTACGGCGGTGGCGGCGAGGTGGCCGAAGAGGTTGTCGGGGTTGAGGGGGGCGCGGAACGGCAGGCGCAGGGCGAGCGTGCCGTTGTGCGGGGTCTTGCGGGGGCCGCGGGCGCGCAGCTCGCTGGGGGTGAGGGCGTAGACCTCGCGGACGGTGTCGTTGAAGGTGCGGATGGAGGCGAAGCCGGCGGCGAACGCGATGTCCGCCATGGGCAGTTCGGTGGTCTCGACGAGCAGCCGGGCGGTCTGCGCGCGCTGGGCGCGGGCCAGGGCGAGCGGGCCCGCGCCCAGCTCGGCGAGCAGCTGGCGCTCGATCTGCCGGGTGCTGTAGCCGAGCCGGGCGGCGAGGCCGGGCACGCCCTCGCGGTCCACGGTGCCGTCGGCGATCAGCCGCATGGCGCGGGCGACCAGGTCGGCCCGCTGGTTCCACTCCGGTGAGCCGGGGCTGGTGTCCGGGCGGCAGCGCTTGCAGGCCCGGAAGCCGGCCTGCTGGCAGGCGGCCGCGCTCGGGTAGAACGTCATGTTCTCCGGCTTGGGCGGCACCACCGGGCAGCTCGGCCGGCAGTAGATCCCGGTGGTCAGGACCGCGGTGTAGAACCAGCCGTCGAACCGCGCGTCCTTGGACCGGACGGCACGGACACAGTGGTCCCGGTCGGTGTGCATCCCCTTCTGCATGGGTCCAGCATCCGGTACGCACGCGGAAGGGGCTGGCGAGAATCCGACATCAACCTCGCTTGTCCTGCACCGCCCCGGATCGCCACGCGGACTCGCGCAGCAGCCGCAGCCCGTTCAGGCCGACGAGGACCGTCGATCCCTCGTGTCCGGCCACGCCGAGCGGCAGCGGCAGGTGTCCGGCGAGGTCCCAGATCACCAGGACGGTGATGAAGGTGCCCGCGATCACCAGGTTCTGGACCACGAGCCGGCGGGCGGCGCGGGAGAGGCGGACGACGGCGGGTACGGCGGTCAGCTCGTCGCGGACGATCACCGCGTCCGCGGTCTCCAGTGCCAGGTCGGAGCCGGCGCGGCCCATGGCGAGGCCGGAGTGGGCGGCGGCGAGGGCGGGCGCGTCGTTGACGCCGTCGCCGACGAACAGCACCTTGCGGCCCGAGCGTTCCAGGTCGCGTACGGCGTTCACCTTGTCCTCGGGGAGCAGCCCCGCGCGGACGTCGGTCAGCCCGGTGGCCTCGGCGACGCGGGCGGCGGTGGCCTCGTTGTCGCCGGTGAGCAGGACGGGGGCGGTGCCGGTGAGGGTGGTGAGCTCGGCGGTGGTGGCGGCGGCGTCGGGGCGCAGGCGGTCGGTGAGGGCGAGGGTGCCGAGGGGGGTGCCGTCGCGGGTGACGAGGACGACGGTGGCGGCTTCCTGGCTGTCCTTGGCCCGGCCCACGCTCACCTTCCGCCCCTCGACCGTGGCGGTGACGCCCACCCCCGGCGTCGCGGTGAAGTCCTCCGCGGCGGCGAGGGGCAGGTTCCGGGCGCGGGCGGCGGCGACGATCGCGCGGGCCAGCGGGTGCTCGCTGGGGTGCTCGGCGGCCGCGGCGAGGGCGAGGAGGGCGTCGGCGTCGAGGCCGGAGTCCGGCAGCGGGCGTACGTCCGTCACCTCGGGGACGCCCTCGGTGAGGGTGCCGGTCTTGTCGAGGGCGGCGGTGTCGATCTCGCCGAGGCGTTCCATGGCGACGGCGGACTTGACCAGGACGCCGTGCCGGCCGGCGTTGGCGATGGCCGACAGCAGCGGCGGCATGGTGGCGAGGACGACCGCGCACGGCGAGGCGACGATCATGAAGGTCATGGCGCGCAGCAGCGCGTCGGTGACGTCCGCGCCGAAGGCGAGCGGGATCCCGAAGACGGCGAGGGTGGCGACGACGATGCCGACGGCGTAGCGCTGCTCGATCTTCTCGATGAACAGCTGGGTCGGCGCCTTGGTGCGGGACGCCTCCTCGACGAGGGTGACGATCCGGGCGATGACCGAGTCGGCGGGATCGCGGTCGACGCGGACCCGCAGCGCGCCGGTGCCGTTGAGGGTGCCGGCGAAGACCTCGTCGCCGGGGCCCTTGACGACCGGGAGCGGTTCGCCGGTGATGGTCGCCTGGTCGGCCTCGCTGGTGCCGTCCAGGACGGTGCCGTCGGCGCCGATGCGCTCGCCGGGGCGCACCAGCAGCACGTCGCCGACGGCGAGTTCGGCGGTGGCGACGGTCTCCTCGCCGGTGTCGGTGAGCCGGGTGGCGGTGGTGGGGGCGAGGTCGAGCAGGCCGCGCACGGAGTCGGCGGTGCGGGCGGTGGCCAGGGCCTCCAGGGCGCCGGAGGTGGCGAAGATGACGATCAGCAGGGCGCCGTCGAGGACCTGTCCGATGGAGGCCGCGCCGAGTGCCGCGACGATCATCAGCAGGTCGACGTCGAGGGTCTTCTCGCGCAGGGCCCGCAGGCCCTCCAGGGCGGGCTCCCAGCCGCCGGTGGCGTAGGCGACGGCGTACAGCGGGACGTGCGCCCAGGCGGGGGCGCCGCCCAGGTCCAGGGCGAGGGCCCCGAGGAACGCGAGGAGGGAGGCGAGCGCCCAGCGGGCCTCGGGCAGGGCGAGGACGCGGGTGCGGCGGCGGGGGGCCGCGGCGGGGCGGACGGGGGCCGGTCGGGTGGTGAGGGTCGCTGACACGACGGACACCATACAGGAACACATGAAGACTCATTCATCTGTTCATGTGAGAGGGGTAGGATACGGCCATGGGTCATGGAGCCGTCACCACCACCGCCTCGGATCGGGTACGCCTGGACGCGGACAACGTCGCCAAGGTGGCCACCACCCTCCAGGCCCTCTCCACGCCCTCCCGGCTGCTGATCCTGGCCCGGCTGCGCGAAGGCCCGCTGCCCGCCACCGAGTTGGCCGCCGAGGTCGGCATGGAGCAGTCCGCCTGCTCCCACCAGCTGCGCCTGCTGCGCAACCTCGGCCTGGTGGTCGGCGAGCGCCGGGGCCGCTCGGTCGTCTACGCCCTGCACGACCACCATGTGGCCGAACTCCTCGACCAGGCCGTCTACCACGTGGAGCATCTGCGCCTGGGCATCAGCGACGCGCAGGACTGACGCCGGCTCAGACCGCCCGTTGCTGGTGGCCGGCCAGCGCCCAGATGATGAACACGTCGATCGCCATCATGATCACGGACCAGACGGGGGCGTAGGGCAGGAAGAGGAACTGGGCGATCAGGCCGAGCGAGGCGAGGAAGATGCCCGCGAAGCGCGCCCAGGGGGCGGCCTTGAGCAGGCCCGCTCCAACGACCGCGACGAGGGCGCCCAGGATGATGTGGACCCAGCCCCAGCCGGTGAGGTCCATCTCGTAGACGTAGGAGCCGACGCGGGCGTACACATCGTCCTCGGCGACCGCCGCGATGCCCTGGAGGACGGCGAGGACGCCGTTGCAGAGCATGAGGACCGCGGCGAAGAGGACGCCGCCGCTGACCCAGGGGTCGGGCTGTCCGGGCCCCGCGGCCCGCCGGCCGCGGTTCTCGGCGCTCCAGGCGGTGCCGATCTCGGTGTCGGGCCGGCCGCCGGGCTGCGGTGTCTGCTGGCTCATGGTGCTGTCCCTTCTCTCTCCCCCTCGTTCGGTGCTTCCTCGGCGAGGAAGTCCAGGACGCTCAGCGCGAGGAGCAGCGCGAGCGCCAGTCCGACGACCACCCAGCCCGTCGGGTGGGGCCACAGGGCGTAGGCGAGCACGGCGCCCGCCACGAGGAGCCAGGTGATCCATGGACGGAAGCGGTGGGCGAAGGGGCCCACAGCTCCCGTGCGCATCCCGAGACGGTCGGCCGTGCCGCGGGCCGCGCCGATCCCGGCGTGCCAGATCTGGCGGGCCCCGCGCGCCCGGCGGCCGGGTCCGGCGAGCCAGGCGGCGGTCGCGACGACCACACCCAGCGCCACCACCGTCCGTACGGCGGCCCGCAGATAGCGGGTCAGGGTGTCGTACACCGATCCGGCGGCGGGCCGGGACACCCCGGAGGGCAGGGAGTCCAGGTAGACGCCCCGGAAGACGGTCAGCGCGATGCCGAGGGCCAGCGCGGCGAGGGCGAAGCACAGGGCGGCGGTGATCAGCGTCCGGCGGCGGTGGGCGGCGAGCAGCACGCCCGCCGCGACCAGCAGCACCGCGAGGACGGGCAGCCAGAAGCCGGCCAGCCGCAGCAGCCGGAAGTACGTCCTGGCCTTGCCGATGTCCTCGGACTCGACGACCGTGAAGCGGATGTGCAGCCGCGGAATGCTCCCGGCCACCGCCATGCCGGAGTCCACCAGCCGCTGCTTGACCAGCTCCACGACCGGCCCGAGGTCCACGGTCACCGTCTCGTCGTCGAGCGTCACCGTGCCGTCGCCGCCGCCGGTCAGCGCCTCGTCGACGGCGCCGTGGACACGGCGGTTGGCCTCGGTCCAGATCCGGTCGAAGACACCGGAGGCGACCACCGCCCGCGCCTTGTCGTGCACGAAGCCGGCGACCGCGCTCTCCAGGGAGTCGCCGAGCCCGCCGAGGGCCTTGTCCACCAGCGGGCGCTGCTCGGGCGGGACGCCCTGGAGCAGCGCGGGCAGGTCGAGATGGCCCATCACGGCGTGGGTGACCAGGTCGGCCGCGGCGTTCTGCACAGCGCGGTCCGACGCCAGCGGCGCCACTGTGTCGACGTAGCGGTCGGTGTCACCGACCAGGTCGGAGCTCCAGGCGGCCACCAGGCCCAGCGGGGCCAGCACACAGCCGAGGACGATCAGCAGGGCGGCGGCGAGGGAGCGCAGCCGGTGCCGGGGCGGACGGGCGGCGGCCTCCAGCGCGGCGCGTTCGGTCTCCCACGCGGCACGCCTGCTCTCCCACGCGGCGCGCTCGGCCTCCAGCGCCGCGACGCGGGCCCGCAGCCGTTGCAGCTCGTCCGGGCCCGGCGCGGCCGCGCTGTCCGCCATGGCCGCTCCCTCCTCGCGCCGGGGAGACCCGACGCAAGCAAGGACAACCCGCCGTCGTGGCGGCAGCGACCAGGGCGGGGCCGTCCGGGTGAACGGCCCCGCGCGCGGGTCACATGTTGATCATGTGACCGGCGAGGCCGTGCACGGCCTCCTTGACGGCCTCGCCCAGGGTCGGGTGGGCGTGGACGTTGCGGGCGACCTCGTGCACGGTGAGGTCCCACTGCTGGGCCAGGGTCAGCTCCGGCAGCAGCTCGGTGACGTCGGGGCCGATGAGATGGCCGCCGATCAGCTCGCCGTACCTGGCGTCGCTGATCAGCTTGACGAAGCCGACCGTGTCGCCGAGGCCGTGCGACTTGCCGTTGGCGGTGAACGGGAACTTCGCCACCTTCACGTCGTAGCCGAGCTCGCGGGCCTGGGCCTCGGTGTAGCCGAAGCTGGCGATCTGCGGCTGGCAGTAGGTGGCGCGCGGGATCATCGCGTAGTCGAGCTCCATCGTCTCCGCGTCCGCGATGGTCTCGGCGGCGATCACGCCCATCGCCTCGGCGGTGTGCGCGAGCATCAGCTTCGCGGTGACGTCACCGATGGCGAAGATGTGCGGGACGGACGTGCGGCAGCGGCCGTCGACGTCGATCGCGCCGCGCTCGGTGAGGCGGACACCGGTCTTGTCCAGGCCGTAGCCCTCGACGTTCGGCGCGAAGCCGATCGCCTGGAGCACCTTGTCGGCCTCCAGCACCTGCTGGGAGCCGTCCTTGCCGGTGACCGTGACGCGCACCTTGGGGCCGGACTCGTCGATCGCGTCGACGCGGGTCGAGGTGAGCACGTCGATGCCCAGCTTGCGGTACTGCTTGGCCAGCTCGGCGGAGACCTCGGCGTCCTCCAGCGGGGCCATCCGGTCCAGGAACTCGACGATCGTGACCTTCACGCCGTAGTTGTGCAGGACGTAGGCGAACTCGATGCCGATCGCGCCGGCGCCCGCGATCACGATCGACTCCGGCAGGTCCTCGGCCAGGATCTGCTCCTCGTACGTCACCACCCGCGCGCTGCGCTTGGTGCCGGGCAGCAGCTTCGGCGTGGCGCCGGTGGCGATGATGCAGTGGTCGAAGCCGATGGTGCGGGTGTCGCCCTCGTAGCCGGTCACCTGGAGGGTGTGGGCGTCGAGGAAGGTGCCGCGGCCGTCGAACTCGGTGATCTTGTTCTTCTTCATCAGGTAGTGGACGCCCTTGACCCGGCCGTCGGCGACCTTGCGGCTGCGCCGGAACGCCTCGCCGTAGTCGAAGGAGACCGTGCCGTCCACCTTGATGCCGAACGTCTTCGCCTCGCGGGTGACGATGTGCGCCAGCTCGGCGTTGCGCAGCAGGGCCTTGGTGGGGATACAGCCGACGTTCAGACAGACGCCGCCCCAGTACTTCTCCTCCACGACGGCGACTCTCGCGCCGAGCTGGGCGGCGCGCACGGCGGCGACATAGCCGCCGGGGCCCGCTCCGAGTACGACGACGTCGAAGTGCTCGTCCTGCTCGTCCATGGGTGGTCCTCTTCGGTGACGTAGGAGCGGTGGAACGGTGGAACGGTGCGTGCGCAACAGATTGTTTCGCCCGGCCCTGCTCGCCGCCACACAGCTCCCCCAAAGGTGATCACCCTCTCACCGGTACCCGGCACCCCTCTCCCGCCGCAGCCTGCGGCGTACGACGATCAGGTCGACGGCCGCGAACAGGGCGAGCGCGCCGCACAGCACGGCCATCGCGGTCAGCGGCCCGGTCCCCGGCGAGTCGTCGGAGCCGGACCGGGCGGCCCACAGCGCGAAGAGCACGGTGGCGGCGGCGAACACCGGCAGGAAGACGCCGGACAGCAGAAGCCTCAGCCGCAGCGGGCTCTGGGCGGCGACGGGCTCGGTTCCGGTCCGCGGGTGGCGGCGGCCGATCACGCCGGAGCGGGAGCGGGGCACCGGGGGTTCCTGGTGGGCGCCCGCGCGGGCGTGGGGCTCGGGGCGGTGGCTGGACATGGCGGGCTCCTCACCGGTTCGGGACGGCGCGGCTGATGTCCGCGAGCGCGGAGCGCGGGTCGTCGAGGTCACCGAGGCTGACCACGCCGACGGGGCAGCCGCCGTGCTCCACGACGGGCAGCCTGCGCACCGAGTGGCGGCGCATCAGCTCGGCCGCGCGGTCGGTCGTGTCGTCCGGGCCCAGCGTGACGACCGGCGGGCGGGTGCAGACCGTACCGACGGTGGTGGCCGCGGGGTCGCGGCCCTCCGCGACGACCCGGACCGCGATGTCGCGGTCGGTCAGCACGCCGAACAGGTCGCAGTCGTACGCCACCAGGACATCGCCGATGTCCCGCTCACGCATCACCTGCGCCGCCCGTGCCACCGTGGTCATCGGTTCGACGGCGGCGGCGCCGGGTGACATCACGTCTCGTATCTGCCGGGTCATGAGGGCCTCCGGGGGTGGCGGGCCTGCGGTGGGGTCTGGGGGACGGCGGGGGTGGGGCGGGTTGTGGGGACGGCGGGGCGGAGGGTTATGGGGGCGGGGGGGTCCGGGTGTCCGGGGGTGGTGGTGTCTGGGGTCTGCGGTGTCTCGGGTCTGCGGTGTCCGGTCCGGGGCGGTGGCGGCGAGGCGGCGCGTGTCCGGGGCGGATCGCGTCCGCGGATCCGCCTCCCTCCTACGCGGGCCGGGTTTCCCCGCTCGGCGGCGGTCACACCAACGGCTCTGCGCGGCGTCCGGCACCGGGCGGGGCCGCCGTCAGCCGACCTGGGCCCGGAACGCCCGGTACGCCTGCTCGTCGAAGAGCACGAAGCGCACCTCTTCGACGGCGGTGTCGGTGGCGCGGACGGTCTGTACGGCGATGCGTGCGGCGTCGTCCATCGGCCAGCCGTAGATGCCCGCGGACACGGCGGGGAAGGCGACGGTGCGGGCGCCGAGCTCGTCGGCGACGCGCAGCGACTCGCGGTAGCAGGAGGCGAGCAGCTCGGAGCGGTCCTCCTCGGGGCTGTAGCGGGGGCCGACGGTGTGGATGATCCAGCGGGCGTCCAGATCGCCGGCGGTGGTGGCGACGGCCTGCCCGGTGGGCAGGCCCTTGCCGTAGTGGGAGGCGCGCAGGCGGCGGCAGTCGTCGAGGACGGCGGGGCCGCCGCGGCGGTGGATGGCGCCGTCCACTCCCCCACCGCCCAGCAGCGAGGAGTTCGCGGCGTTGACGATGGCGTCGGCGGTCTGCCGGGTGATGTCACCCTGGACGAGCGTGATGGTGGTCATGGTGCCGCAGCATTCCAGACGGCTCGCGCTCAGCCCTGTCTCAGTTGTCTCAGTCGTCGCCAGACCGCCTTCGCCGCGTTGTGGCCGGACATGCCGTGCACTCCGGGGCCCGGCGGGGTGGCCGAGGAGCAGAGGAAGACGGCCGGGTGCGGGGTGCGGTAGGGCCGCAGGGACAGCCGCGGGCGCAGCAGCGTCTGCAGGCCGGTGAACGCGCCGCAGGCGATGTCGCCGCCGACGTAGTTGGCGTTGCGCGCGGCGAGTTCGGGTGGCCCGGCGGTGGCGCGGGCGAGGACGCGGTCGCGGAACCCCGGCGCGAAGCGCTCCAGTTGGCGCTCGACGGCGTCGGTGAGGTCGCCGTCCCACCCGTGGGGCACATGTCCGTACGCCCAGAAGACGTGCTTGCCGGCCGGCGCGCGCGTGGGGTCGACGACGCTGGGCTGCACGGTGATGAGGAACGGCACCTCGGGGGCGCGGCCCGCGCGGGAGGCGGCACGCAGGGCGGTGTCGATCTCGGCGCTGCTCGGGCCGATCTGGACGGTGCCCGCGGCGCGGGCCTCCTTCGCGGTCCAGGGCACGGGGCCGTCGAGGGCGTAGTCGATCTTGAAGACGGAGGCGCCGTAGCGGTAGCCGTCGTGGCGGTCGCCGAGCCCGGCGATGCGCGCGAGGGCGGTGGGGGAGGTGTCGAAGACGTAGGCGCGGGCGGGCGGCAGGTCGTCGAGGCGTTTGACCTCGTAGTCGGTGTGGACGATGCCGCCGTGGGCGCGCAGCAGGGAGGCGAGCGCGTCGGAGAGGGCCTGGCTGCCGCCCTCGGCGACGGGCCAGCCGCGGGCGTGCGCGGCGAGCGCGAAGACCAGGCCGACGGCGCTGGTGGCGAGGCCGTTCAGCGGGGCGATGACATGGGCGACGAGACCGGCGAAGAGGGCCTTGGCGCGCTCGTCGTGGAAGCGGCGGGTCAGCCAGGTGGAGGGCGGCAGGCCCAGCAGTCCGAAGCGGGCGAGGGTGACCGGGTCGCGCGGGAGGGCGGTCAGCGGCAGGGACATGAAGTCGCGGACCAGGGTGTCCCAGTGCGGCAGGAACGGCTCGACCAGCCGGCGGTAGGCGCCCGCGTCGCGCGGTCCGAAGGAGGCGGCGGTCTCGGCGACGGACCGGGACAGCACGGCGGCGGTGCCGTCCGGGAAGGGGTGGGCCATGGGCAGGTCGGCGTGCAGCCAGCGCAGCCCGTGCTCCTGGAGCGGCAGGGCGCGGAAGGCGGGTGAGTTGATGCCGAGCGGGTGGGCGGCCGAGCAGGGGTCGTGACGGAAGCCGGGGAGGGTCAGCTCCTCGGTGCGGGCGCCGCCCCCGACGGTGTCGCGCGCCTCGAACAGGGCCACGGAGAAGCCGCGGCGGGCCAGCTCGACGGCGGCCGTGAGGCCGTTCGGCCCCGCTCCCACCACGACCGCATCGAACATGGTCGGCACCTTCGGACTCCTTCGTCAGCCGATGGCCTCTGAGGGTCAGGATATGCCGGGCGACTGACAACGCCTCGTGCCCCGCCAGGCAATGCCTCGTGCCCCGACCGATACGGGCTCGTGCCCCGCCCGTGCCCGCGTGACACCGGCTCCTGCCCCGCACGGCACCGGCTCGTGCCCCGGACAGCAACACCCGTGCCCCATCCGGGAAGCGGCCTCCTCTCCCGCTGGTCAGGCCGTGCCCGACAGCAGCCCCAGCACCCGCCGGGCGGTCGCGGTGTCCCTGGCCGCGGTGAACGGCAGGGAGTTGCCGCCCGTGACGCGGAACGGTTCGCCGGTCAGCGTGAGGTGGGCGCCGCCCGCCTCCTCGACCAGCAGCAGGCCCGCCGCGTGGTCCCAGGCCGCCTCCCAGGAGAAGGCGACCGCGTCCAACTCGCCGCGGGCTATGGCCAGGTACTCCAGGCCGGCCGAGCCGCACGCGCGCGGTGCCACACCGTCGGTCCACAGGCCGAGCAGCGCGCGCTTCTGCTCGTCGGTGGTGTAGTCCGGGTGGGAGGTGGCGACCTGGAGGTCGCGGCCCGGTGCGGCCGGTCCGGCGTAGAGCCGCTCCCCGTCGAGGAACGCGCCCCGGCCCCGTACCGCGGTGGCCAGTTGGCCGCGGGCGGGCGCGTACGTCCACGAGGCGAGCAGGACGCCGCGCCGGGCGAGGGCGACCAGGGTGCAGAATCCGGTCTCGCCGTGCACGAACTGCCGTGTCCCGTCGACCGGGTCGACGATCCAGACCGGGGCGTCGCCCCGCAGCGCCTCGTACGTCGCCGGGTTGGCGTGCACCGCCTCCTCGCCGACGACGAGGGAGCCGGGCAGCAGGGCGCCGAGCTGTTCGGTGAGATAGCGCTCGGCGAGCCGGTCGGCGTCCGTCACCAGGTCGTGCGGGCCGCTCTTGAGGTCGACCTCGTGGGCGGCGAGGCGGCGGAAGCGCGGCATGATCTCGGCCTCGGCGGCCTTGCGGACCGCCTCCTCCACGTCGGCCGAGTGGCGGGCGAGAAACTCGTCGATGGTTTCCGTGTCTTCGATCATGCCTCCATGAGATCACGCGCCACCGACAATCCTCACCCGGGCCGCCCACACCGGGCGGAACCGGGACGGACCCCGAGCGGAGGCGGGAGGGGCACCGGGCGGAGGCGGGACGGACCCCGGTCGGTCCGGCTCAGCGCCCGACGGCGTACCCCTGCATCCCGCGCGGATTGGCGGCCGCCGACAGCACACCCGTCGAGGGGTCGCGGGCGACCGCGCACAGCCGCCCCTCGGACCAGGCGTCACCGACGGTGACGTCATGGCCGCGCCGCCGCAGCCCGGCCACCACCTCCTCGGGCATCCGCGACTCCACGGTCACGCTGCCCGGCCGCATGCCGCGCGGATAGAAGGAGCCGGGGAAGGAGTCGTTGTGCCAGTTCGGGGCGTCCACGGCGCCCTGGAGGTCGAGGCCGCCGCGCACCGACGGGCGTAGGGCGACGGCCAGGAAGAAGTGCAGCTGCCACTGGTCCTGCTGGTCACCGCCGGGGGTGCCGAAGGCCATCACGGGCACGCCGTCGCGCAGCGCGAGGGACGGGGTGAGGGTGGTGCGGGGGCGGCGGCCGGGGGTGAGCGAGTTCGGCAGGCCCTCCTCCAGCCAGGTCATCTGCAGCCGGGTGCCGAGCGGGAAGCCGAGTTCGGGGACGACGGGGTTGGACTGGAGCCAGCCGCCGCTGGGCGTGGCCGAGACCATGTTCCCCCACCGGTCGACGACGTCCAGATGGCAGGTGTCGCCCCGCGTGCCCCCGTCCGCCGCGACCCCCGGCTCCCCCGGCAGGGTGCGCTCCCCCGGCCCGGCGGGCACCGCGGACTCACCGGGCGCGGCCGGCTCGCCCGGTACCGGCGAGGTCGAGGGCTTCGCGACGGTGGGCTCGCCCACCCCCGGGGCGGCCGGCGGATCCGCCGCGACGGCGGCGGCCATGCGCGCGTGCGCGGGCAGCCGCGGGGTGCGCCCGCCCGGACGGCCGGGCCGCAGCGCGTACGAGGCCCCCTCGCCGATCAGACCCCGCCGCCCGTCGTTGTACGCGTCCGAGAGCAGCTCCGCGACCGGTACCTCGGCGGCGTCGCCGTACCATGCCTCGCGGTCGGCCATGGCGAGCTTGCAGCCCTCGACCAGCAGATGCACATACTCGGCGGTGCCGTACGGCGGCAGCTCGGGCGGGAGCAGGGCGAGCTGCTGGAGCAGGACGGGGCCCTGGCTCCAGGGGCCTGCCTTGCACAGGGTCCAGCCGTTCCAGTCGTACGTCACCGGCGTCTCGTAGGTGGCGGACCAGCCGGCGAGGTCGGCGGCGGTGAGTGTGCCCGTGTGGCGCTCGCCGCTGGTGTCGAGGGTGGGGCGCCCGGACTGCCGTACGAGCGCGTCGGCGATGAAGCCGGTGCGCCACACCTCGCGTGCGGCCTCGATCCGCGCCTCCCGGTCCCCGGCGTGGGCGGTCTCGGCGAGCAGGCGCTTCCAGGTGGCCGCGAGGGCGGGATTGCGCAGCAGCCGGCCGGGGCGGGGTGCCCGCCCGTCGGGCAGATAGACCGCGGCGGAGGAGGTCCACTCGGTCTCGAACAGCTCGCGCACGGTCTCCACGGTCGCGCCCAGGTTCTCCACGGGCGGGTGGCCGTGCTCGGCGTATCCGACGGCGTACTTCAGGACGTCGTCCAGGCCCTTGGTGCCGTGGTCGCGCAGCAGCAGCATCCAGGCGTCGAAGGCGCCGGGGACGGCGGCGGCGAGCGGGCCGGTGCCGGGGACCAGGTCCAGGCCGAGCCCCCGGTAGTGGCCGACGCTCGCCCCGGCCGGGGCCACCCCCTGCCCGCACAGCACCCGTACCTCGCCGCCCGCCGGGGCGAGCAGGATCGGCACCTCGCCGGCGGGCCCGTTCAGGTGCGGCTCGACGACATGCAGCACGAACGCCCCCGCCACGGCCGCGTCGAAGGCGTTGCCGCCGTCCTCCAGCACCGCCATCGCCGACTGCGAGGCCAGCCAGTGGGTGGCGGACACCATGCCGAAGGTGCCGCTCAGCGTGGGGCGCGTCGTGAACTGCATGTCCGCCTCGGTGTGTCGGTGTGCGTGGGTCGGCCGGGGCCGACGGGTCGTAGCGGGGGTGGCTGCCCCGTCCTTCTCCCCCGTGGCGGGGGGCCGGTCACAGCCCTCTGGCCGTCATGACGTCCTGTTCCGCCTTCTCGACCCGGACGCGGGCGGCGGGATCGCCTCCGGCACGCCGTACGGCACCGCGGACCAGAGCGAGGTAGAAGAGGGCCGGGGCGCACGGGGTCCACCGCTCCGCCGGCTGGTCGGCGATGAACCCGAGGACGGACTCGGGGTCGGCGGGGACGAACGCGAAGCGGTCGTGCTCCCACTTGTCGGTGATCCCGCGGGTCCAGCGCAGCCGCAGCGTCTCCTCGTCCAGCTCCGGCAGCACCGCGCGGAAGAAGCCCGCCCACTGGTGGTTGATCAGGTCGAGGCCGAATCCCAGGAACTCCAGGTCGAGTTCGTCCGTCGGATGGACGGCCAGCTCCTCGTACAGGGCCCGGCGAGCGACCGCGTGCAGGCTGATCGGGCTGCCGTCCTTGGGCAGGTCGTGCTCACGGGCGAGGCCCTCGTTGGCCGAGGAGTTCCACCGGGAGCTGTTCGGCCCGGCCACATGGGCGCTGCGCCGCGAGAACAGCATCCGGCCGTCCCTGCCGGTCTCCAGCGCCACGTTGACGCCGAAGCTGCAGTTCATCCACGCCGGGGCGTCGGCCGGGTCCTCGCCCTCCAGGTACTGCTCGCGCAGGGTCAGGCCGTTGTGCTGGGTGCGCTCCAGGTTGAGCGACGTGGTGAGGAAGTCGTAGTAGTCGGCGTCCTGGAGGGTGAGGGTGACCACCGGGTCCTCGGCGAGGTGGGTGCGGGTCACCACGATCCGCTCGACGGCGAAGCGCGCGTTGTTCCAGCGGTGCGGAAGGCCGAGGGCCTCCTTGCGCTGTTCCTCCTCCTCGATGGCGCGCCGCCAGTCGCCGATCTCCTCGGGGAACTGCACGCGTTCCGCGCGGTGCTTGACGCGTACGTCCCCCTCGCGGATGGCACGGGTCCCGTCACCCTCGTAGAGATGACAGCCCGTCCTCCGGCCGACCACGGTGAATCTGTCACGAGCCATCGTCAACGTCCTTTGCGGCAGGGTTGAATGGGCGTTCAGGGGGTCTGGTGGAGCTCGGGCCTCAGACGGGGACATGATATGGAGCGATGTGGGCGAGCACCTGACTCTGATCAAGTCCGAGCGGCGGGCGTCGTCCGTGGTGGGCACCGTGGCGGTGTCCGACTACACGCACCCCGACAGGGACCGGCGTCAGCGGCTGAGACTCCACCACGTCGAGGATGTGCGCGGGCGGTTCACCGACATCGCGCGCGACTCGCTGGGCTTCGGCAGTCCCGTCCGTATCGACGCCGCCGGAGCCACCCGAAGGCAACTGTGGGAAGGGCTTGAGGACTTCCTGGCCCACGACGCCGAGCGGAAGATCCTCTACTGGACGGGGCACGGTGAACACCTGCCGGGCCAGGGGTACTTCCTCGCCTGCGCCGACTCCTGGGAGGACGGCCGGTTCGCCCCGCACCGCGCGCTCGCGCTCACGGACCTCGTGGACCGTCTCCTGCGCCCCGACTGCGAGACCGACACGCTGCTGATCGTCGACGCCTGCTTCTCGCACAGCCACCTCTCCGCGGCCCTGGGCCATGCCCTGGACATCGACCGGGCCAGCGTGTCGCGGGCCAGGCGCAGCCGACGGGCGGGTTTCGCGGTCATCGGGACCTCGGGGATCGACGCGAAGGTGCCCGAGGGGCGCTGGGTGAAGTGGCTGGAGGAGGCGCTGGTCAAGCCGGGGTTCGTGGCGCCCGACCACGCCCGGCCCTTCGACCCGTCGGCCCTCTACCTGCCCCTGCCCTATCTGCTGGACGCCGTCGACGCGCAGGCCGCGTCGTCGGGCCTCGACGAGCCCTCGCAGCGGCCCGGCTACACGGAGGTCCGCTCCCTGCCCAACAACTTCCTGGACAACCCCCACTTCCAGGACGGCGGGCGACGGGTGTACACGCCCGCGGAGCTGAAGCGGCGCACACCCTGGGCCGAGGCCGAGCAGTTCGGCCTGGAGACGGGCAGCCATCTCCACCGCCATTTCGCCGGGAGGAACGGTGCCCTGGCGAGGGTGGTCCGCTGGATGGACACCCACCCGAAAGGGCTGCTGGCGGTGACGGGGCTCGCCGGGACCGGGAAGACGGCCCTGATCGGGCGCCTGGCCCTGACCTCGCTGCCGGGCTGGCGGGAAGCCTTCGGGCCGGACCTCGACCCCTCGACACTGCCCCGCGCGGGAACGGTGCACGCGGCCCTGAGCTGCCGTGGGCAGTCGGTGCACTCGCTGATGGCGGCCCTGTGGGACGCCCTGGCCCATCTGGAGGGAACAGGCCCCCTGCCCGGGCGACCGGCCACGCCGGAACAGTTCTGCACGGCCGTCAACGACCTCGTCCTGAGGGGCAAGTTCTCCCTCAACCTGCTCTTCGACGCGCTCGACGAAGCCCTCCCGGAACAGGCGCACGACATCGCGCGCCACCTGCTGAACCCCCTGTCCGGCGTGTGGGGCGTCCGCGTGGTCGTCGGCACCCGGGCGCAGCCGCGCAGACGCGCGACCGCGGCCGTCGAGGAGGAGTCGCTGCTCGACACGCTGGACCAGAGCGTCGACCCGGTGGTGCTGGGCGACGACGAGGAGGCGCGCGGGAGCATCGCGGACATGGCGCGGTCCGTGCTCGACCGGGCGGGCTCCCCCTATCAGGGGGCCGAGAAGGACGACGACCGCGACTGGACGGCCCGGCTCGTCGCGTCCGGCAGCCGCGGCTCGTTCCTGGTGGCCCGTCTCACCGCGACGGAGCTCAGCCGCCGCTCCCATGTCGTCACGGAGGCGGAGCTGTCGTCGTGGATGACCCATGGCGGCATCGACCTGCACGAACGCCTCGCCGAGGAGATGCTCCACCTGACCTCCCAGCCGGGAGCCGAGCGCGCGCACGAGGTCCTGCGCCCGCTGGCCGTCGTCCAGGGGGCCGGGCTGCCGCCGGGCAGGACCTGGCTCCTGCTCGCCAACGCCCTGCGCGACCCCGGCGCTGACGAACTCACCCTCGGCGACCTGCAGCACGTGTGCCGGACCGCCGACGGCGGCATCCTCGCCTCTCAGCCCTCCCCGCAGCGCGACCGGACGACCCACCACCTCGCGCACCCCAGCTACGGCGAGTTCTTCCTCACCCACGCCGGCCTCACGGCGCAGGAGGCCCACCGCAGTGTCGTGACGGCACTGCGCGGCCAGGCCGGAGCCGACTGGACCGGGGCGGACGACTACACCTTCGACTACCTCGGGGCCCATGCCGCCCAGGTCGGCACGACGGAACTGCGGGAGCTGTTCCAGGACATGGCGTTCCTGCTGCGCGCCAACCCCGATGTGATGCTGCCGCTGGCCGCCACCCTCGCCCGGACCTGCGACGGGGCGGCACTCTACGGGCGCGTCGCGGACACCTTCCGGCGGCGGGCGTCCTCCGCGTCGTCCCCCGGCGAACTGCTGTCCCGCAAGGCCCTGCTGAGGGCCACCGCCTTCGTCAGTCACCGCGAGGGGACGTATCGGACACTGGCGGAGATCGACGGGTTCCTGCCCTGGCAGGAGTACTGGACCGACATGCCGCCGGACCCCCTGGAGTGGCGTCGCGCCGCTCCGCTGGGCGGTGCCAGGACGCTGAGCTGGCGCGCCGGTACGGGAGCGGCGGAGCTCATGCTCGGGGACACCCTGACGGCCGGCGGACGCGGCGAGGTCCTGGTCCTGCACCCGGACTCGGGCACCCGGCTGCTGACCCGGCGGACCCGCGACGCCGACGGCCGGCGCGGGAACGCCCTCACCGAGGTGCGGGAGGTGGGCGCCGGACCCCACTGGACCACCATCGCCCGCGACGACCAGGCCATCTACTTCTGGCGTTCCAGCTCCCGCCTGCCGGACCACGTCTACAGCTGGGGCGGTGCGGTGAAGGCCCTCGACGCGGCCCAGCGGATGACGGAGACCTACGTCCTGGCGGCCGACGGGCAGCGCATGTGGACGTGGTCGTGGAAGAGCGGCGGCATGAGGGGCGACGGCACGCATCTGACGGACATCCGCATGGCCGACGTCCGGCAGATCGCCGCTGTGCCCCTCGGGTCGCGGCTGTTCGCCCTGGTCGCCGGTGCCCGCGCCGAACTGGTCGAGATCACCCGGCGCACGGAATCCTCCGGCGGCCCGCTCGCGTCGGCGGTGGATCTGGGCAGGCTCGGCGACCCCGCCGCGGCTGCCGCGGCCACCTCCCGGCCGGTGCCCGCGGGCCCGTCGGGCGCCGACGGACACCAGGGCTGGATCGCCGTCGCCGACAGCTCCCATGTGCATATCTGGTACTGCGAGACGGACGAGGCGGACCGCAACGCCCCGCCCGTCGTGCGCCCCGTCGGCCGGTTCCGTTCCGCGGCGCGCGGACTGGCCTTCGGACGCCATGGCGACACCCTGCTCCTCGCCGCCTACGAGGAGGTCACGGTCCGCGTCTGGGCCGTCGAGGAACCGCAGCGCGAGGCCGCGTTCCAGATCGCCGCGCCACGGAACAAGGCCATGGCCTTCGATCCCGGTGGACAGGGCCTGCTCGCCGTGGCGGACGGCCCGGACATCCGCATGCTCGATGTGGCTCCCGCGCTGGCGGCCCGGCACGGCAGGCGGCGCCGCCCCAGCAATCAGAGACCGGCGGTGGCCCTGGCCGAGGGGCCGGACGGGCCGCCGCTGCTGTGCCGCACCTGGGCGGACGAGGTCCGGGTGTCCCGGCCGGGCCAGGGCGATCCGGCGGCCGTCCCCGCCCCGGTGCTCACCCACCTGGGGCCGGTGACCTGCGTGGACGCCGTGTACGCGGCGGACGCCTGGATCGTGGTCGCCGCCGCGGGACGCACCGTGCGGATGTGGCGCCTGTCCGACGACCTCTCGGTGGAGGCCCGGCACGACCTCGCGCTCGGCGGGTACGCCGGGGAACCGATCACGTCGCTCGGTCTCGCCGTCGACCGCTCCTCGGGACGGCTGCGGATCTACGTACCGGACAAGATGCGCATCGTCTGGGCGGAGATGCCCGCGGACGCCTCGAGCGGCTGGCGTACGGGAGAACCCCTGCCCGCGGGGCTGCGCTGCTGCGGCCTGGAGGCCAGGGTCATGCGGGACGGCACATGCTGGCTGGCCGCCGACCTCGGTGACGAGATACGGCTGTGGCGGCACCACGGGGAGCGCCCGGACCAGCCCCTGCGCATCGAGCGGGTACGGCCCGCCCAGCTCGCGCTGGGAGAGCTGTACGACCCCGACGACGAGGAGTCGTTCCCCCTGCTGGCCTGGGTGGACGGCGGCATCCATGTGCAGGACTGCTCGGCCGGGGACGGCAAGCCGCCGCAGCGGCTTCCCGGCGACTTCCCGGAGGCGAGGTCGCTGGTGTTCGCCGGCCCTGCGGAGCGGCCCCTGCTGCTGGTCGCCGGCGAACGGACGGCACCGCGCGTCCGCGACCTGCGGGCCGGCACTTGGCTGCACGGGGAGGGCGTTCCTTGGCGGGGATACGCCGTGCACGCCATGGACGCCGCCCCGGACCCGGAGGGCCTGCTGGTCGCGCTCCAGGGAAACGAGCGGTGCGACCTCGTCCGGCTGCCGCACGCGTTCTTCGCATGACCCCCGGCCCGCCCGGTACGACGGGTTCGCGCGGTGCGCCCGTGCGACGGCGCTACGACCCGACGGCCCCCACGACGGCGATACGACCCCGGTGACGGACAGGACACCGACGCCGCCCCCCGCGAAGGGGATACGACCGTACGACCCATGCGACGGAGAAAGGTGACCGCGTGGAGCACGACCTGGTGGTCTTCGTGCCGGGATTCCTCGGCAGCCGGCTGACCAGAGACGGCAGGGACGTCTGGAGCGAGTGCGGCGACGCCCTGCTGCGATCCGGGCCCTCGGCCCGGGCGCTGGAGGCCGTGGCCCTGCCCTCGGGACTCGGCGACGAGCCGCCCGAGGACCGCTTCCGGCTGGTGGCGGACGGGCTGCTCACGGCACCCGACTCGCTGCCCGGACTGCTCTCGTGCGCGGGCTACCCGGACCTCCGCGCGGTGCTCGGTGATCCGGTCGAGGACCAGTACGTGCCGTTCCCCTACGACTGGCGGCTGTCGCACCGGCTCGTCGCCGAGGAGCTCGCGGTCCGGGTCGAGCGCGAACTCACCCGGTGGACCGAACAGGTCGCGCGGCACTACCCGGACCGTCCGGACGACCCCAAGGTCGTTCTGGTCTGTCACTCGACGGGTGGTCTCGTCGGCCGCTACTACCTGGAGTGCCTGGGCGGCCGCGAGACGGCGAGGGCCCTCGTCACACTGGGCACGCCCCACCAGGGCGCGGCCCAGGCCGTCCGCCTCCTGACCGGCCACGGGATCGGGGACCAGCGGGCCGGGAACGGCGGAACGGGGGACCACGGCACCGCGTCGAGCGCGGCCACGCGCAGGCTGAACGAGGTGCTGCGCGACTTCGCCCTCGCCCTGCCCTCCGTGGCGCAGATGCTGCCGGTGTACGACGCGGTCCGGGTCGCGGGCAAGAGCCGTCGGCGGACCCTCGCCGACCGCCGGTACCCCGTTCCCGACCTGCCCACCGCCCTCGTCGAGGACGCCTTCTCGTTCCACCGCCGGTTCCTGGAGGCGCGCGAGGCGCACCGGCGCACCGACGCGGGCGGCCGGCTGCCGTACCAGGTGTACTGCGTGGGGAGCACGGCGTACGAGACGGTGCTCACCGTCGGGCTCTCGGCCGACGGGCTGCGCCACGAGACGGCGGACGCGGCCGGTCACCTCGGGGCGGGCGACGGGACGGTTCCGCGGGACTCCGCCGTCGCGGACTGGGCCGTGCAGGACGAGGCGGAGATGCTGTGGACCGACGGCCGGCACGCCGACCTGGCCGGCGCCGCCGCCCTCGGCGGGAAACTCGCCGCCCTCCGCAAGGGCCTGCCGGTGACCGGCATGCTGGCCGGCGACGAGAAGATCATCCTGCACGCCCCCGCGGAGGCCGTCGCCGGCCTGCCGTTCGAGGTGGCCGTCCTGGGAGTCGGCCTGCGGGAGCGCAACGTACGGGCGGTCATGCGCCACCTCGCCTCCCGAACCGAGCAGCCGGTGCTCTTCGACCCCGATGCTTCCGGGCGGCTCCGCGCCCATCTGGAGGCGGGCCCCGGCAGATGGCTGCTGGAGGCGGTGGCCGAGGACCCGGACGACGTGGATCGAAAGGTCGTCACGCTGTATGCCGGGTGAATCCACGCGCGAGGCCCTCGACTGGCCGCCCTGCGAGGCCGGCGGCTGCCGCGGCCGCAGGGTCGAACCGTACGGGGCCTGCCTGGCGCACCTCGATACCGCCCGGCGTGCCGCGTACCTGGCGAGCCTGGCGCCCGGCGCCGATCTCGACCACCGGGGCACCCCGTTCACCCAGGACCTGCTGGACGACCTGCTGACCAGGCTCAGGGATCCGGCGACGGGCAGGCACCGCGTCGGGAACGTCGACCTGGACGAGGCGCGGTTCGGCGGTGACACGCGATTCCACCGCGTGGACTTCACCGGCGTCAGCTCCTTCGGCGGAGCGGCGTTCGACTCCGGTGTCCTCTTCGTCCGGTGCCGATTCGAGGGAGACGTCAGGTTCGGCGAAGCGGCGGTCACCGGCGACGCCTGGTTCGAGGACACGGAGATGGGTGCCGCGGCCTGGTTCTACGGCGCGAGGATCGGCGGCGCCCTCCGGTTCGCGGCCGGCCGGATCGACGGCGACGCGGTCTTCGACGAACTGGCCGTCGGCGGCGACGCCACGTTCAGCGGGGCCGAGTTCCGCGGGACGGCGCGGTTCGAGGGGGCGGACATCGGCGGAGCGGCCTGGTTCGACGGAGCGCGGTTCGAGGGGGACGCCCGTTTCGACCGTGCGACGATCCGGCGCACGGCCTGGTTCGACGGCGCCGGATTCGGCCGGGAGGCGTGCTTCGCGTCGGCGACCTTGATCGGGGACGTCTCGTTCCCGGGCGCGCGGTTCGACCACGGTGCCCGGTTCACCGGGGCGACGATCGGCGGCGATGCCGACTTCAGCCGGGCGCGGATCGGCCGGGACATCACGTTCCGCAGGGCGAACTTTGCCAACACGGCCAAGCTGGGACCGCTGGTGCTGCCGGGGCGGCTCGATCTGTCCGGGGCGGTCTTCCAGTCCGCGGTGACGATCGAGGCCGCGGCGGATTCCGTGCGCTGCCGGCGGACGCGGTGGGCGTCGAGTGCGGCGCTGCGTCTGCGCCATGCCACGGTCGACCTCGGTGACGCCGTTCTGGAGTTCCCGGTGAGCGTCGCCGGGCGGCCGCACCCGTTCGTCGCGGAGGACGGCGAGGAGATCGACGAGCAGGGCCTCACCCGACGCCCGCTGATCCAGGTGACGTCCGTGAGCGGGGTGGACGCGGCCCATCTGGTCCTGCACGACGCCGATCTGACCCGCTGTCTGTTCGTGGGGGCCGTCCACCTCGACCAGCTGAGGCTCGAAGGGCGGTGCCCGCTGGCCGGCCCTCCGCCGGGGCTGCGCTGGACGCGCCGCCGCACGCTCGCCGAGGAGCACCACTGGCGGGCCGCCCGGCACCGCTGTGCCGGATGGACCGGCGCGCCCGAAGGCATGGCGGCACGCGAACCCGCGGTGCTGGCGCCGGTGTACCGGCAGCTGCGCAAGGCCCTTGAGGACGGCAGGAACGAGCCGGGAGCGGCCGACTTCTACTACGGCGAGATGGAGATGCGCCGCCATGACGCCGAACTGCCCCGCAGCGAGCGGGCGCTGCTCCATCTGTACTGGGCGGCCTGCGGGTACGGCCTGCGCGCGGCCCGCGCCCTCGGCTGGCTGCTCCTGTCGGTGACCGTGACCGTGCTGGCGATGATGCTGTGGGGCCTGCCGCAGGACGACCCCAGGCCGCGGAGCACCGGGACCGTGACCGGCGGCAGCATCACCCTGATCACGGACACCCCGGATCCGGTGAATCCCCAGGGGCCCTACTCGGCCCGTCTGTCGACCGAGCGGTTCGAGAAGGGGCTGCGGGTGGTGATCAACTCCGTCGTCTTCCGCTCGTCCGGGCAGGAGCTGACCACCGCCGGCACCTACGTCGAGATGGCCTCGCGGGTGGTCGAACCGGCCCTGCTGGGCCTCGCCGCGCTCGCCCTGCGCAGCCGTGTGAAGAGGTAGCCGGAGGGTCGCCGGGGCTCCGCACGGGCAGGTGCCGGGCAGGAGCCGGGCAGGTGCCGGACCTCCCTCGGGCCGGTGCCGGGCCTGCCCGAGGACCCTACGAAGAAAGGGACTTCACGCACATATCACCCACCACGTCACGGATTCGCGCCCTCGACGTGACGGCCCCTGCACGCAGCGAGTTCGTACTTCCGCAGCACAGGAAGTCGTGTGACACTGGCGTCCCCCTGTCCGCAGTGCGGACTCCCTCCGCACCGTCCCCCACGAAAAGTGCGCCCGTGCGTTCTCTTCCTCTGCCGCTCGCCCTCACCGCCCGACTGACCCCCGTCGCCGTCCTGGCGTGCGCCGGCTGGGTGCTCACGTCCGGCCCCGAGACCCCCGCGTCGGGCGAGCAGAGAGCCACCGGCCGTGAGCCGGTCACGCAGTCGGCGTCGGGGCCGTCGACCACGGCCGTGCCGAAGACGTACGCGGCCGCGCCCGCGCCCTGCACCAGCCTGGCGAAGAAGACCATCACCTCGCTGGTGCCGGGCGCGAAGACGGCGGGCAAGGAGATCCCGTCGTCGGACTCCGACGCGCGGCGCACCTGCTCCTGGAACGCGCTGGACGGCTACGACTACCGCTGGCTCGACGTGTCCTTCGAGATCATGGACTCGGACGAGGAGGCGGAGAAGTCGTACCAGGGGCGGGTGGAGGACAAGAAGGGCGGCGGAGAGGTGCCGGGCCTGGGGGACGCGGCCTACTCCGTCGTCGACCTCACCACCGAGGACGGGCAGGACACCCGCGAGGGCGTGGTGCTGGCCCGCGCGGACAACGCGCTGGTCGTCGTCACGTACAACGGCAGCGACTTCGAGACGAAGGAAGCGCCCAGCACGGACGAGATCAACGAGGGTGCGATCAAGGCGGCCAAGGAGGCGATGGCCGCGCTGGAGGACGGCGCCGCCTGACCGTCCCCCGACACGTTGCGGTCAGCGGGCCGTCCGGTCCCGGCCGGTCGTCACCGTCAGCAGCAGATAGAGCAGCATCGACGTGCCGAGGCCCACGGCCCAGCCGTAGTCCGCGAGGGGTTCCAGCGCGGGGACGGGCCGGCCGTCGATCAGCGGGTCGAAGTCGGCGCCGCCGATCGCGAGGACACCGCCGACGACGAAGGCCGCCACGGCCCGCCAGTTCCAGCCGCCGTCGTACCAGTAGCGGCCGCCCTCGCGGTACAGGTCGACGAGGTCGAGGTGGGTGCGGCGCAGGATCCAGTAGTCGGCGATGAGGATGCCGGCGACCGTGCCGAGCAGTCCGCCGACCAGGCCGAGCCAGGTGAAGATGTAGCCCTGCGGGTCGGAGTACAGCTCCCACGGGAAGATCAGCACGCCGAGGACACAGGTGGCGAGCGCTCCGGCGCGGAAACTGATCCTCCTGGGCGCGATGTTGGAGAAGTCGAAGGCCGGGGAGACCAGGTTGGCGGCCACATTGACGGACAGCGTCGCGACCAGCACGGTGACGAGGGCGAAGAGCAGGCCGACCTCGTTGTCGGTCTTCGCCGCCAGCTTCACCGGGTCCCAGATGGCTTCGCCGTAGACGGCCTGCGAGCCGGAGGTGACGAGCACCGACAGGAACGCGAACAGGGTCATGGTGGTGGGCAGGCCCAGGGCCTGGCCCCATGTCTGCGCCTTCTGGCTCCTGCCGTAGCGGGTGAAGTCGGGGATGTTCAGCGACAGCGTGGACCAGAAGCCGATCATGCCCATCAGGGCGGGCCAGAACAGCTTCCAGAAGTCCCCGCCCCAGCCCAGCTCGGACGGCTGGTCGAACAGCGGGCCGACACCGCCCGCCTTGCTGCTCATCCACCACAGCATCACGAACGCGCCGACCAGCACGAAGGGCGCCGCCCAGTTCTCGAAGCGGCGGATGGTCTCCATGCCCCGGTAGATGATCGCGACCTGGATCGCCCAGAAGACCGCGAAGGACAGCCACATCGTCCAGGCGTACCCGCCGACCTTGGCGGCGTCCGTCCAGCCCTGCCCGATCAGCTTCCCGGCCAGGAAGTAGATCGCCTCGCCGCCGATCCAGGTCTGGATCCCGAACCAGCCGCAGGCCACCAACGCCCGGACGACAGCGGGCAGGTTGGCCCCGCGGATGCCGAAGGAGGCGCGCGCGAACACCGGGAAGGGGATGCCGTACTTGGGTCCCGCGTGGCCGGTCAGCAGCATCGGGACGAGGACGATCACATTGGCGAGGGCGATGGTGAGCACCGCCTGCTTCCAGTCCATGCCGACGGCGATCAGACCGGAGGCGAGCGTCCAGGAGGCGGTGTTGTGGGCCATGCCGACCCAGAGGGCCGAGAAGTTGTACGTGGTCCAGGTGCGGCCGGCGACGGGGACCGGCAGCAGGTCCTCGTTGGCGTAGGGGCCGCCGGGCTGCGGGGAGTCCGGGGCGATCTCCACGCGGCCGTCGGGGAGGGTGACTTGGGTGGTCGGCGGTATGTCCGCCGGGGCGGTGTCGGTCATGGGCAGGCCAATCGGACGAGAGGGGACGGGAGTGGCCGTGCGGGCACCGGCCCCTCCCCAGGGACGGCGGGGAGGGGCGACCAAGGGGGATCCGTGAGGGAACAGGGGAGTTCGGCGGCTCAGCCGACGGCCGGGATCACCTTCGCGCCGTACGCGTCGATCACGGCCTCCTGCGCGTCGTGCATGTCGTAGACCGCGAACTGGTCGACGCCCAGCTCGCGCAGCGCCTTCAGCTTCTCGATGTGCCGCTCGACGGGGCCGATCAGACAGAACCGGTCGACGATCTCGTCGGGCACGAACCGGGTGTCGGGGTTCCCGGCGCGCCCGTGGTGGGAGTAGTCGTATCCCTCACGGGCCTTGATGTACTCGGTGAGTTCGTCGGGGACGGCGGCCGAGTGCTCGCCGTACTTGGCGACCAGGTCGGCGACATGGTTGCCGACCATGCCGCCGAACCACCGGCACTGGTCGCGGGCGTGGGCCAGCGCCTCGGGCGAGTCGTCGGCGGTGACATAGGCGGGGGCGGCGACACAGACCGTCACCTCGGCGGGGTCGCGCCCGGCGTCCGCCGCGGCGGTCTTCACGGCCTTGACCATGTACTCGGTGAGGTAGAGGTCGGCGAGCTGGAGGATGAACCCGTCGGCCTCCTCGCCGGTCATCTTCAGCGCCTTCGGACCGTAGGCGGCCATCCACACGGGGAGTTCGGCGCCCGGCTTGATCCACGGGAAGCGGACGACGGTGCCGCCGCCGAGGTCGGCCTGCTCGCCGCGGCCCAGCGCCCGGATGACCTTCATGGCCTCGCTGATCCGGGCGAGGGTGTTGGGCTTGCGTCCGGCCACGCGCATCGCGGAGTCGCCGCGGCCGATGCCACAGACCGTGCGGTTGCCGAACATGTCGTTGAGGGTGGCGAAGGTGGAGGCGGTGACCTCCCAGGTGCGGGTGCCCGGGTTGGTCACCATCGGGCCCACCTTCAGCTTCGTGGTGTTGGCGAGGATCTGGCTGTAGATCACGAACGGCTCCTGCCAGAGGACGGCGGAGTCGAAGGTCCAGCCGTACCGGAAGCCGTTGCGCTCGGCGCGCTTCATCAGGCTGACGACCCGCGAGGCGGGCGGGTCGGTCTGCAGGACGAGTCCGAAGTCCATGGGCACCCCTCCTAGTTCAGGTACTGACAGGTGGAGCGGGGGGTGTAGACGCCGTGCCCGGCACGGCCCGTGTACTCCCGCTCGGTGATCACCGGGACGCCCCTCGAGAGGACGGTCTCGACGCGGCCGGTGAGCCGCCTGCCCTCGTACGCCGAGTAGTCGACGTTCATGTGGTGCGTCTCGGCGGACACGACCTGCTCGGCGTGCGGGTCGTAGAGGACGACATCGGCGTCGGCGCCGGGCGCGATGGTGCCCTTCTTCGGGTACATGCCGAACATCCGGGCCGGGGTGGCGCAGGCGATCTCGATCCAGCGGCGGCGGGAGATGTGCCCGTCGACGACGGCCTGGTGCAGCAGGTCCATCCGGTTCTCCACGCCCGGCAGACCGTTGGGGATCTTGGAGAAGTCGCCGCGGCCCAGCTCCTTCTGGCCGGTGAAGCAGAAGGGGCAGTGGTCGGTGGAGACGACCTGGAGGTCGTTGGTGCGCAGGCCCTGCCAGAGCTTGGCCTGGTGCTCCTTGGGGCGCAGGGGTGTCGAGCACACGTACTTGGCGCCCTCGAAGTCGGGCTCGGCGAGGTTGTCGGTGGACAGGAACAGATACTGCGGGCACGTCTCGCCGAAGACGTTCAGCCCCTCGTCGCGGGCCTTGGCCAGCTCGGCGACCGCCTCCATCGCCGAGACGTGCACGACGTACAGGGGGGCGCCGGCCACCTGGGCGAGCCTGATGGCCCGGTGCGTGGCCTCGGCCTCCAGAAGCGCCTTGCGGACCTCGCCGTGGTAGCGGGGGTCGGTCTCGCCGCGGGCCAGGGCCTGTTCGACGAGCACATCGATCGCGATGCCGTTCTCGGCGTGCATCATGATCAGGCCGCCGTTCTCGGCGGAGCGCTGCATGGCGCGCAGGATCTGGCCGTCGTCGCTGTAGAAGACGCCCGGATAGGCCATGAACTGCTTGAAGGACGTCACGCCCTCCTCCACCAGGAGGTTCATCTCCTTGAGCGTCTCGTCGTTCACATCGGAGACGATCATGTGGAAGCCGTAGTCGATCGCGCAGTTGCCCTCCGCCTTGGCGTGCCAGGCGTCCAGGCCCTCGCGGAGGGTGTGGCCGACGCTCTGCACGGCGAAGTCGACGATCGTCGTCGTGCCGCCCCAGGCCGCCGCGCGGGTGCCGGTCTCGAAGGTGTCGGAGGCGAAGGTGCCGCCGAAGGGCAGCTCCATGTGGGTGTGGACGTCGACGCCGCCGGGGATCACGTACTTTCCGGTGGCGTCGAGCGTGCGGTCCGCCGTGAAGGTCGCCGCGGCGGGGGTGCCGGTGGCTGCGAGGGCGGCGATGCGGCCGTCCTCGATCAGGACGTCGGCGTGCATCTCGTCGGCGGCGGTGACGACGAGGCCGCCACGGATGACGGTACGGCTGCTCATGCTCCCTCTCCTTCCGGGCGTACGTACGTGATCAGGGCGCGGTCAGCGGCGCGTACGCCCCCGGAGCGCGGTCCCGGTAGAACTGCCAGCGGTCCCTGACCTCCCTGAGCTTGGCCATGTCCAGGTCCCGGACGACCAGTTCGGGCTCCTTGTCGCTCGCCACCTCCCCCACGAACTGGGCCTCCGGGTCGACGAAGTAGCTCGTGCCGTAGAAGTCGTTGTCGCCGTACTCCTCCACCCCGACCCGGTTGATCGCGCCCACGAAGTACTCGTTGGCCACGGCCGCCGCCGGCTGCTCCAGCTGCCAGAGGTAGCCGGACAGGCCGCGGGAGGTGGCCGAGGGGTTGAAGACGATCTCGGCGCCGGCGAGCCCCAACGCCCGCCAGCCCTCGGGGAAGTGGCGGTCGTAGCAGATGTAGACGCCGATCCTCCCGACGGCCGTGTCGAAGACGGGCCAGCCGCTGTTGCCGGGGCGGAAGTAGAACTTCTCCCAGAAGCCGCGCACCTGCGGGATGTGGGTCTTGCGGTACTTGCCGAGGTAGGAGCCGTCCGCGTCGATCACGGCGGCGGTGTTGTAGAGGACGCCGGGCTGCTCCTCCTCGTACATCGGCAGGACCAGGACGATGCCCAGCTCCTTCGCCAGCGCCTGGAAGCGGCGCACGATCGGGCCCTCGGGGATCCGCTCGGCGTACGCGTAGAAGGCGGGGTCCTGGACCTGGCAGAAGTACGGTCCGTAGAACAGCTCCTGGAAGCAGAGGACTTGGGCGCCCTGCGCCGCCGCGTCGCGGGCCGCCTGCTCGTGCGCCCGGATCATCGACTCCTTGTCGCCGGTCCAGGCGGTCTGGAAGACGGCGGCACGGATCACTCGGCTCATCGGGACCTCCGGTAGCTCGGTGTGCGGTGAGCCTAGGAAGCCCGCGGGTCCGCTTTGAGTTGCACCGTGTCACGTCTGCGGGGGTGCGGCGTGGCACCGTGTCACCCTGGTCCGACCCCATGTTTCCTCACTGTTCTCCCAGGTCGTCGCATGTTTCACCCCTGTTGCGCGTCATGCGCGAGGAGCGCGATGTGCACCGAGGCCGCCTGCTCGAAGTCGTCCAGGTCGACGCCGAGGCGGGTCTGTATCGCCTCCAGGCGGCGGTAGAGCGCGGGCCGGGAGACATGGTGGAGCTGTGCGGTACGGGACTTGTTGCGCCCGGTGGCGAGATAGGTGCGCAGTACGGCGAGCAGGTCGTCGTCCGCCGCGCGCAGCAGTCCGGCCAGCTCCCGCTCGGCGAAGGACTGCACATGCGGGTCGTCGCGCAGCAGGCGGACCAGGCCGCGCAGATGGACGTCCTTCAGGCGGACGACCGGCGGAAGTCGGAGGACGGCCGAGGAATCGGCGACGGCGTCGGCCACGTGCTGGGCCTCGCGCAGCCCCGAGGGTACGTCCTCCCAGTCGGGGCGGGCCCCCGCGGCGGCCACCACGGGCGCCGGGCCCTCCTGGCGCAGACGGGCGGCGAAGTGCCCGGCGAGGGCGTCGGCGTCCTGGTCGCGGGCCAGGCTGAGCAGGACGGCCGTGGCGCCGTCGGCGACTTCGGCGACCAGGCCCGGCAGGCCGATCAGCCGCAGCACGCGGTCGAGGCGGTCCGGACGTGCCCCGCGCACCACGAGGGGCACGAAGGTGCGCCGGTTGACCGGCAGTCCGGCGGCCCGCGCCCGCGGCAGCAGCTGCCGGGCCGGTACGACGCCCGAGAGCAGGTCGGTGAGCAGGCTCTGCGCGGACTGCTCCTCCCAGGAGGCCGCGCGGGTGCCGCCGAGCATGCGGTGCAGGACGAGGGCCTCGGCGGCCCGGTCGGCGAGCAGCCGTCCGACGGCGGTGTCGCCGCGGAACCCGCACAGCACGATCCGGCCCCAGCGCTCGCCGCGCCCGCCCAGTTCGGCGCGGATCCAGCCGTCGCCCTCGCCGCCTCCCCCGGTGCCTGCGTGGCCCGGGCGGTACCCCCATGCCTGCCGCGCGATGCGCTCCCAGTCGCGCAGCACGTCGTCGACGGCCGGCCGCTCCCCCGCGGTGGCCAGCACCCGGTGGGCGAGGTTGGTGACGACGACGGGGCAGCCGCTGTGCTGGGCGACCTCGTCGAGGAGGTGCTGGAGGGGGGCGCCCGCGGTGATCAGGGCGGTGAGCGCGGTGCGTACGGCCTCGGAGAGGCTGACGGCGGCGAACTTCCGCCGGACGAGGCGCGACTGGACCTCCTCGGTGAGTTCGGCGAAGGGGAAGGGGCGGTGCAGGACCACCAGCGGGAGGCCGCAGCGTTCGGCGGCGCGCCGCATCACGTCCGGCGGGGACGGGAAGGCGCGGCCCAGTCCGAGGACCACGGCCGCGGCTTCGGCGCGGTGCAGGGAGCGGATGTACTCGGCCTGCTTGTGCGCGTCCCCGGCGAGCAGCACGCCGGTGGTGAGGACCATCTCGCCGCCGCTGAGCATCACGCCGACGTCGGCGGCCTCGGCGACGTGCACCCAGCGCACCGGCCGGTCGAGGTGGCGGGCGCCGGCCACCACCTCGGGCTCTCCGGCCAGCACGCGCTCCAGGCCGAGCACCTGGCGCACCGACAGCGCGGGTTCCAGGGTTTCCAGGGCGGTGCTCATGGCGGCGCTCCCTCCACTCACATGGCCCGGGGCTACGGGACGCACCCGGCCGGTGCTACTGGATGCTTCTCAGGGCCCGTTCGAGGATCGCGGCGCCCTCCTCGGCCTCGGCGACGGTCAGCGAGAGCGGCGGGGCGATCCTGAGGGCGCTGGTGTTGTGGCCGCCGCCCTTGCCGATGAGCAGTCCGCCCTCGCGGGCCGCCTCCAGCACGGCGGCGGCGGCCTTGGGGTCGGCCTCGTCGGTGCCGGGCCTGGTCAGCTCGATCCCGATCATCAGCCCCCGCCCGCGCACCTCCCGTACCGCCGGGATCTGCGCGGCGACGGCCCGCAGCCGTTCGATGAGCAGGCCGCCGACCCGGCGGGCGTTGCCCTGGAGGTCGTGCTCCAGCAGGTAGGTGAGGTTGGCGAGGCCCGCGGCCATGGTGATCTGGGTGCCGCCGAAGGTGGAGATGCTGTTGGCGTCCAGGCAGTTCATGATCTCGGAGCGGGCGATGACGCCGCCGATGGACATGCCGTTGCCGATGCCCTTGGCGAAGGTGACGATGTCCGGCGGGCCGGAGTGGCCGTGGGCCTGCCAGCCCCAGAAGTGCTCGCCGGTGCGGCCCCAGCCGGTCTGCACCTCGTCGGCGATCCACAGCGCGCCGTGCTCGGCGAGCACCTCGCGGAAGGCGGCGTACAGGCCGTCGGGCGGGGAGGTGAAGCCGCCGACGCCCTGGATGGGCTCGGCGATCAGGGCGGCGGGGGCGCGGGTGTGGCCGAGCAGGTCCTTGAGGTCCTCCAGACAGGCGGCGATGAAGTCGCCGTCGGAGAGGGCCGCGTAGGGGCCCCGGCCGCGCACCGCGCCGTGCACGTACAGCGTCTGGAGCGGGGACAGCGAGGTCGGGGACCAGCCGCGGTTGCCGGTGATGCCGACGGTGCTGAAGGAGCGGCCGTGGTAGCTGTTGCGCATCGCCAGGATCGTGTTGCTGCGCCGGTAGGTGGTGGCGAGCAGCAGGGCGGTGTCGTTGGCCTCGGTGCCGGAGGTGGTGAAGAAGACGCGGGCGTCCGGGATGCCGCTCACCTGGGCGATGCGCTCGGCGAGTTCGATCATCGGCCGGTTCAGGTAGAGCGTGGAGGAGTGGACGATCCGACCGGCCTGCTCGGCGACCGCCTTGGTGACCTCCGGCAGCGCGTGCGCGGTCATGGTGGTGAGGATGCCGCCGAAGAAGTCCAGGTAGCGATTGCCCCGGGCGTCCCAGACGTGCCGGCCCTCGCCGTGGGTGATCTCGATCGGGTCGTCGTAGTAGAGGGCGAGCCAGTCGGGCAGGACGGCGCGGTGGCGGCCCAGCAGGTCGTTGGTCACGGCTGTACCAGCCCTTCGTAGGCGTCGGGGCGGCGGTCGCGGTAGAAGGCCCACGTCCGCCGCACCTCTTCGATCAGGTCGAAGTCGAGGTCGCGGACGACGAGTTCCTCCTTGGTGTCGCTGGCGGGGTCGCCGACGAGCTGTCCGCGCGGGTCGACGAAGTAGCTCGTCCCGTAGAAGTCGTTGTCGCCGTACTCCTCCACGCCGACGCGGTTGATCGCGGCGACGAAGTACTCGTTGGCGACGGCGGCCGCGGGCTGTTCCAGGCGCCAGAGGTGGGAGGACAGGCCGCGGTGGGTGGCAGAGGGGTTGTAGACCAACTGGGCGCCGTTGAGGCCCAGTTGACGCCAGCCCTCCGGGAAGTGGCGGTCGTAGCAGATGTAGACGCCGACCTTGCCGACGGCGGTGTCGAAGACGGGCCAGCCGAGGTTTCCGGGTTTGAAGTAGTACTTCTCCCAGAAGCCCTTCACCTGCGGGATGTGGTGCTTGCGGTACTTGCCGAGGTAGGTGCCGTCGGCGTCGATGACGGCCGCGGTGTTGTAGTAGAAGCCGGACTGCTCGATCTCGAACACCGGCACGACGACGACCATCCCGGTCTCGCGGGCGAGGTCCTGCATCCGGCGCACGGTGGGCCCGTCGGGGACCGGCTCGGCCCAGCGGTAGTGCTCGGGCTCCTGGACCTGGCAGAAGTACGGGCTGTTGAAGACCTCCTGGAAGCCGATGACCTCGGCTCCCTGCCGGGCCGCCTCGCGGGCGTGCTCCTCGTGTTTGGCCACCATGGACTCGGTGTCGCCGGTCCAGGCGGCCTGGACCAGAGCGGCACGGACGACGTTCGCCATGAGCTGCTCCTTCGACGGGACGTCAGCGCCTCTACGCACGTAGAACAGGGCGTAGAGGGATGAACGTATGCCTACCGGCGGACCTTGCCAAGACCATCGTCGTCAACCCGCGCAGTCCGCGTCGATTGCCACTCCCGTGGGTGACGTGCGGTGGGTGGGCGGTGACCGCCGGGTCTTCCGTCAGGCCGTGAGTCCCGCCACCCGCAGGGCGTGCAGGAGATCCCGGTAGTGCCGGTCGGACACCTCCCGGGCGGCGCTGAGCAGCAGGGGTACGAGGGTCTGGGGGCCGGCGTGGGCGCTGCGGGCGGCCTCCTCCGGGGTGCGGACGCGGAGGTAGGCGTCGAGCAGCGCGCGCACGGCGGTACGGCGGCCGTCGGCCTCCAGGGCCAGGACGGCCCGGCCGATCTCGTCCGCGGGGCGCACCACGCCCTGCCGCAGGATCTGCCGGGCGTCGGCGTCCCGGCCGGCCGCGGTCAGCGCGTCGGCGGCGGCGACCAGGCGGTCCGGCGGCAGCGAGGCGGCCTCCCACAGCAGGGTCGCCCAGTCGGCGCCGAGCCCCGCCCGCTCCAGCTCCGCCCCGAGGAGGGGGAAGCGGGGGGCGGGCCAGTACGCCGCCTCGGCGAGCAGGACGTGGGCCTCTCCGCTGCGGCCCTCGCCGCGCAGCCGCGTCAACGCCTCGACGACCGCGCCGACTTCGGCCCGCGCCCCGGCGTCGACAGGCTCCGCCGGCACGGACGCGGACTCCTCCCCGGCCCACGCGAACCGCGCCCCGCGCGGGGTCCGCCCCTTCCGCCCGGCCCCTTGGTCCGGCCGCGGCATCACGACCTCCGGCGCGGGCACCTCCTCCTCGGCGAACCCCGCGTACCGGGCACCACCGCGGCGGCGCTTACGGGGCTTGGGGGCGGGGTCGGTGTCGCCGGGCGCGGGCGCGACGGCGGTGTCCACGGGGGGAGGGGCGGGGGCCGCCGCAGCGGCGGGCCCCGAGCCGGGACCGGCCTCGGCGCGCGGCTGCGGCTGCGGCTGCGGCTGCGGCTGCGGCTGCGGCTGCGGCTGCGGCTGCGGCCAGTCGTACGGGGCGGCGGGAGCAGCGGGGCCCGCCCCGCCTCCCGGACTCCGGCCGCCCGCCTGCTCCACCGACCGGTGCCCCGACACCCCGGACCACTCCCCCGGTCCCCCACCCGAGGCCCCGACTCGCACCCCCGACCCGCCACCCGGAACCCCGGCCGACACCCCCGGTCCCCCACCCGACGCTCCGGCCCGCACCCCCGGCCCCCAGACGCCCGACTCGGACCCGTCACCCGCCCCACGGGAGCCCGACACCGGGCCGTCACCCGACCCCCGACCCCCCGACACCGCCCCGGCACCCGACCCCCAGACGCCCGACTCGGACCCGTCACCCAACCCCCGCGCGCCCGTGACCGGCCCGGCACCTGGCCCCCCGACCCCCGACACCGAACCGGCACCCGACCCCCCGACCCCCGACACCGACCCCCCAACCCCCGACACCGAACCGGCACCCGGCCCCCCGGCCCCCGGCGCCCGTCCCTCCCCCGCCGCCCCTCGCCGAAGCCGGGCCGTGGCGTCCAGGGCTGCCATCCGGCGGCGCAGTTCCGCGCAGCGGGCGGTGGCTCGGGTGTGGTCGTCGTGGGCCCAGGCGAGGTCGGTGCGGAGGGATTCGGCGTCGGAGGGGGCGGAGGCGAGGGCGTGCTCCAGGGCGGCCAGCCTCTCCGCGGCGTAGCGCTGTTCGCGCAGCATGACGTCGAGCCGGTCGCCGAGGGCGTCGCGGCCGCCGGGACGGCGGTCGTGGGCGGTGAGCGCGGCCGTGTGCAGCGCGCGGGCCCGCTCCTCCTCCTCGGTCGCGAGGCCGGGACCGTACTCCGCGGCGAGGTCCTGGAGCAGCGCCTCCACGACGTCCCAGGGCGGCACCTCATGTCCGTCGAGGCAAGCCCGCATGCCGTCGGGGTCGCGCTGCCAGAACACCCCGCACCAGCCGCCGCCCTCGTCGAGGCGGGCCAGCAGGCCGTCCAGGTAGTTCGCGAACTCCCGCACCTGGGCAGGGAGTTGATCCACTGACATCGTACGACCCCCGCTAGACCGGAGCACTCCGGTGCGCTAGCGAACACCAGTCGTGTTACGTCCCGGCTACAGGGAGTTTTCCACGGGGGCGCAGCGGCCTCCGGCCGCGTGGGCGGCGGCGGTGACGTCAGGCCAGGACCAGGTCGCAGCGTGTGACGAGGTCGTCCATCGACAGGCCCAGCACCCGGGCGAGCGCGGCCACGGTGAAGAAGGCCGGCGTCGGGGCCCGTCCGGTCTCGATCTTGCGGAGCGTCTCGGCGGAGACGCCGGCCTCCGCGGCGACGTCCGCCATGCTGCGGCCGCCTCGGGCCTCGCGCAGCAGCAGCCCGAGGCGCTCGCCGCGTTCACGCTCTTCGGGGGTCAGGGGGGTGCGCACCATGCCGCGATTCTAATACCGGTCCCCCCATCGGAACCCCATTCAAATACCGGTATAGTAATTGGAATGATGGAACTGAAGACGGACGCGTCGATCGACGCGATGCACGCCGCCGGCCAGGTCGTGGCCCGCGCCCTCACCGCCGTGCGCGAGGCCGCCGACGTGGGGGTGTCGCTGCTGGAGCTGGACGAGGTCGCGCGCGGTGTGCTGAAGGAGGCCGGCGCCACCTCACCCTTCCTCGGCTATCGCCCCTCCTTCGCGCCGACCCCGTTCCCCGCGGTGATCTGCGCCTCCGTCAACGACGCGATCGTGCACGGCATCCCCACGCGCTACCGGCTGCGCGACGGCGACCTCCTCTCCGTCGACTGCGGGGCCCTGCTGGACGGCTGGGCCGGCGACTCGGCCGTCAGCTTCGTCGTGGGCAGCCCCCGCCCCGCCGACCTCCGCCTCATCGAGACCGCCGAGCGCGCGCTCGCGGCCGGCATCGAGGCCGCGGTCGTCGGCAACCGCGTCGGCGACATCGCGCACGCCATCGGCGCGGTCTGCCGCGCGGCCGGCTACGGCGTCCCCCAGGGCTTCGGGGGCCACGGCATCGGCCGCCGGATGCACGAGGAACCCTCGGTCCCCAACGAGGGCCGCCCCGGCCGCGGCCCCCGCCTGCGCCACGGCATGGCCCTCGCCATCGAGCCGATGCTCATCGCGAGCGGCCGCGACGGCTACCACGAGGCCGGCGACGGCTGGACCCTGAGGACCGACGACGGCTCGCGTGCCGCCCATACGGAGCACACGGTGGCCGTCACGGACGACGGCCCCCGCATCCTCACGGCCCGCTGAGACCGCCCGGCCTCCGCGTTCCGCGAAGGCACCCGCGCCCGCTCTCCGAAGGCACCCGCGCCCGTTCCTGAAGGTGCCCCCGGCCCGCGTTCGTGCGAAGGTGTTCTACGAACGCGGCCAGGTGTAACCGGCTTCCGGCCGGGTTACCCGACTCCGGCACGTCGATCAGCGAGGGCGACCCTGCCCGCGCAGGGACGCCGGATGGGAACGCCATGACCAGCGGTTTCAGCGGCCCGGAAGGCTACGACGCCTTCGGAGAGTTCCTCGCCCGGTTCTTCGGCGGACCCCGCCCCGGTCCCCGGCAGATCAACATCGGCCAGCTGCTCAGCCAGCCGGCCAGGGAGCTGGTGCGCGGCGCCGCCCAGTACGCCGCCGAGCACGGCAGCCGCGACCTGGACACCCAGCATCTGCTGCGGTCCGCGCTGGCCAACGAGCCGACCAGGACGCTGATCAGCCGCTCCGGCACCGACCCCGACACACTGGCGACCGAGATCGACGAACGCTCGGGCCCGGTCGTGCACCAGCCCTCCGAGGCCCCGCCCCCCACCTCCCTGTCCCTCACCCCGGCCGCCAAGCGCGCGCTGCTGGACGCCCATGAGCTGGCCCGTTCGCGCGGGGCGGGTTACATCGGCCCCGAGCATGTGCTCAGCGCCCTCGCGGCGAACCCGGACTCGGCGGCCGGGCACATCCTCAACCAGGCGCAGTTCTCCCCCGGCGCCCAGCCGCCCCTGGAGGTCCCGGACTCGGCCCCGCCACGCTCCGAGCGGCAGCGCGGCAGCGCCACGCCCACCCTCGACAAGTACGGCCGCGATCTGACCGACCAGGCCCGGCAGGGCCGTATCGACCCGGTGATCGGCCGCGACACGGAGATCGAGCAGACCGTCGAGGTGCTGTCCCGGCGCGGCAAGAACAACCCCGTGCTGATCGGTGACGCGGGCGTCGGCAAGACCGCGATCGTGGAGGGACTGGCCCAGCGGATCGCGGACGGCGACGTGCCGGACATCCTGGTCGGCCGGCGGGTGGTGGCGCTGGACCTGACCGGGGTGGTGGCCGGCACCCGCTACCGCGGCGACTTCGAGGAGCGGCTGAACTCCATCGTGGAGGAGATCCGCGCCCACTCCGACCAGCTGATCGTGTTCATCGACGAGCTGCACACCGTCGTCGGCGCGGGCGGGGGCGGCGAGGGCGGCTCCATGGACGCGGGCAACATCCTCAAGCCCGCCCTGGCCCGCGGCGAGCTGCATGTGGTGGGGGCGACGACGCTGGAGGAGTTCCGGCGGATCGAGAAGGACGCGGCACTGGCCCGCCGCTTCCAGCCGATCCTGGTGCCCGAGCCGACCCCCGAGGACGCGCTGGAGATCCTGCGCGGACTGCGCGACCGGTACGAGGCCCACCACCAGGTCCGCTACACCGACGAGGCCCTCGACGCGGCCGTGGAGCTGTCCGACCGCTATCTCACCGACCGCCGCCTGCCCGACAAGGCGATCGACCTGATCGACCAGGCGGGCGCCCGCGTCCGGCTGCGCGCCCGGACCAAGGGCACGGACGTACGGGCCATGGAGCGCGAGGCCGAACAGCTGACCCGCGACAAGGACCAGGCCGTCGCCGACGAGCAGTACGAGGAGGCCATGCGGCTGCGCGACCGCATCGGCGAGCTGAAACGGCGGATCGCCGAGGCCGGCGGTGACGGCCAGGTCGTGGAGGGCCAGCACCTGGAGGTCACCGCGGAGGCCATCGCCGAGGTGGTGTCCCGGCAGACCGGCATCCCGGTCAGCAGGCTCACCGAGGAGGAGAAGGACCGCCTGCTGGGTCTGGAGCAGCATCTGCACCAGCGGGTCGTCGGGCAGGACGAGGCCGTGCGGGTCGTCTCCGACGCGGTGCTGCGCTCGCGCGCGGGCCTGGCGAGCCCCGACCGGCCCATCGGCAGCTTTCTCTTCCTCGGCCCGACCGGCGTCGGCAAGACGGAGCTGGCGCGGGCGCTCGCGGAGGCGCTGTTCGGCAGCGAGGACCGGATGGTGCGGCTGGACATGAGCGAGTACCAGGAACGGCACACCGTCTCCCGGCTGGTGGGTGCCCCGCCCGGCTATGTCGGCCACGAGGAGGCCGGCCAGCTCACCGAGGTCGTCCGCCGTCACCCGTACTCGCTGCTGCTCCTGGACGAGGTGGAGAAGGCGCACCCGGACGTCTTCAACATCCTGCTCCAGGTGCTCGACGACGGCCGGCTCACCGACTCGCAGGGCCGCACGGTCGACTTCACCAACACCGTCATCGTGATGACCAGCAACCTGGGCTCCGAGGCCATCACCCGCGGTGGCGGCGGGATCGGTTTCGGCGCGGGGGACGGCGAGGCCGACGAGGAGGCGCGCCGGGAGCGGATCCTGCGCCCGCTGCGCGATCATTTCCGGCCGGAGTTCCTCAACCGCATCGACGAGATCGTCGTCTTCCGCCAGCTGACGTCCGATCAGCTGCACCAGATCACCAACCTGCTCCTTGAGCAGACCAGGCGTCTGGTGCACGCGCAGGGCATCGCCGTCGACTTCACCGATGCGGCCGTCGACTGGCTGTCCCGGCAGGGCTTCCAGCCCGAGTACGGCGCTCGCCCGCTGCGCCGCACCATCCAGCGCGAGGTCGACAACCGGCTGTCCCGGCTGCTCCTCGACGGCAAGGTCGCCGAGGGCGACCGGGTGACGGTGGACGTGACGGACGGGCGCCTGGACTTCCGTACGGACGACGGACGTCAGGAGACGGCGGGTCTGGCCTGAACCCGGCCCCGCCCGACCGGGCGAGGCCCCAGGGTGCCGGCCGGACCACCGTCGCCGAAGCCCCTAGGGTGCCGGCCGGACCACCGTCGCCGAAGCCCCTAGGGTGCCGGCCGGACCACCATCGCCGAGCCTCCGCCGCGGCGCGTCGTCTCCGCCGCGGCCAGCCACCTGCCGTCCGGCAGCCGCTGTACGCCGGTCGCCGCGCCGATCTCCGGGTTGGGCCGGAAGCGGTGGCCGATGGCCTCCAGTTCCTGCTGGACCTCGCTGCCCTGGAGGCCGGGTTCGAGCTCGGTGGTGGTCTGGTTGCGCTGGCTGGCGCGGGGCGCGGCGATCGCGTCGACGAGCGGCAGGCCGCGGTCCAGGAAGCCGGTCAGCGTCTGCAGCACGGTGGTGATGATGGTGGCGCCGCCGGGTGAACCGACCGCCACGACGGGCCGGTCGTGCCGGTCGAGCACGATCGTCGGGGACATGGAGGACCGCGGGCGCTTGCCCGGCCCCGGCAGGTTGGGGTCGTGCACGGCCGGGTCGGCGGGCGCGAAGGAGAAGTCCGTGAGCTCGTTGTTGAGGAGGAAGCCGCGGCCCGGCACGGTGATCCCGCTGCCGCCGGTCTGCTCGATGGTGAGGGTGTAGGCGACGACGTTGCCCCACCGGTCGGCCACCGTGAGGTGGGTCGTGCTGTCGCCCTCGTAGGTGGTCGGGGCCGCCGTGCCGCGGGCGTCGCAGGGTGCCGGGTCGCGCGGGTCGCCCGGCGCGACCGGACTGGTCAGCACGGCGTCGTCCTTGATCAGGCAGGCCCGTGAGTCGGCGTACCGCTGCGACAGCAGCTCCTTCGCCGGTACGTCCTCGAAGGCGGGGTCGCCGACCCAGCGCCCGCGGTCCGCGAAGGCGATCCGGCTCGCCTCGATGAAGCGGTGCAGGTACGCGGCCTGGCTCGCCCTGGACAGGTCGGTGCCCTCCAGGATGTTCAGGGCCTCGCCGACCGTGGTGCCGCCGGAGGAGGAGGGCGCCATGGAGTAGACGCCCAGTCCGCGGTACGAGGTCCGGCTCGGCTCCTGGTACTTGGCGCGGTAGGCCCGCAGGTCCTTGGCGGTCAGGTCACCGGGGCGGGCGTTCCAGCCGGAAGCCGGGTCCACAGGCGGGTGGTTGACCGTGTTCAGGATGTCCCGGCCGAGACGGCCGCGATAGAGGGCGCCGACGCCCTTGCGGCCGAGTTCGGCGTAGGTGCGGGCCAGGTCCGGGTTCTTGAACACGGAGCCGACGACGGGGAGTTGCCCGCCGGGCAGGAACAGCTCGGCCGTGTCCGGGAAGTGGCGGAAGCGGGTCTCGTTGGCGGCGGTCTGCGCGCGGAAGGTGGCGTCGACCGTGAAGCCGTCGCGGGCGAGACGCTCGGCGGGCTCCAGCAGCGGGGCGAGCGGCCTGCTGCCCCACTTCTCCAGCGCCTTCTGCCAGGTGGCGGGCGTACCGGGGACGCCGACGGACAGGCCGCTGCTGACGGCCTCCGCGAACGGGATCGGCTTGCCGTCCTCCAGGAAGAGGTCCGCTCCGGCGCTCAGCGGCGCGGTCTCGCGGCCGTCGACGGTGTGCACCGTACGGGACTTGGCGTCGTAGTAGACGAAGTAGCCGCCGCCTCCGATGCCGGCGGAGTACGGCTCGGTCACGCCGAGGGCGGCGGCGGTGGCGACGGCCGCGTCCACGGCGTTGCCGCCCTTGCGCAGCACCTCGATGCCGGCGGCGGAGGCGTCCGGGTCCACGCTGGCGACGGCACCGCCGTATCCGACGGCGACGGGGACCTTCCCGGCGCCCGTGCCCTGCGGGGTCGGCGGCGCGGCCGCCCCCACCGACACGACGGCGGCCGAGACCGCGAGAACCGTCAGTTTCCGTGTGACAGGGCGACGCATCCGCACCTCCAGTCGGAGAGACCGTCCGGCGAGCCTATGCCAACACCATGGCCATGTCAGTCACGTAGCATGCGCGCCCATGAATGACGACGTGCGCAACATCCTTCTGGGCGTGGTGGCCGCCGGCATCAGCGCGGCGCTGGGCTGGCTGGCCCGCACCACTCTGTGGCGCCGCAAGCTGCGCCGCAAGCAGCGGTTCCTCGGGCTGCCGGAGAACGCGGAGTCTCTGCTCGTCGTCAACCGCGACCCGGCGGCGTCCGAACCGGCGGTCCACCGCTTCGACGTGTTCGCGCTGCTGGAGCTGTCCGCGCTGATCAAGGACTGCGGGGCGCACATCCAGTTGGTCACCCAGGACATGGCGCCGCCCGGTTTCGGCGAGCGGACGGAGTTCTGTGTGGGCGGGCCGGCCTCCAACCGCCGTATGACGGCCCATATGTCCGCCCTGCTGCCGGGCGTGCGGGTCAACGTGGATCCGGAACCGGGGCCCGACCGGGGCGCGTTCCAGATCGGTGCCGAGCGGTACCGGATGGAGCCGGGCCGCGTCGAGTACGTGCTGCTGGCCCGGCTGACGGACGAGCAGAACCCGAAGGCACGGCCGGTGTTCCTCTTCTGCGGCCAGCGCGCCATCACCAACCAGGCCGCCACCCGCTATCTCGCCCGCCATCACGAGCGGCTGTCCCGCAAGTACGGCACGGGCTCCTTCGTCCTGCTGCTGAAGGTGGTCAACTCGCAGGCGTACGGTCCGGACGTGGTCGAGCTGGTGGCGGACGTGACGCGGGCGGCGCAGGCCCCGCTGCCGGCGCAGGGGCCGCGCACCTCGCACCGCGCCTCCTGATTGTTACTAGTACGTAACTTACCGACGGGTTACCTACGGTAACGAACCCTGGTTACCGTCGGGTCACTTTGCACTGACACGAGTGAGGAGTGACCCGTGCGACCCCACCGCACCGCACTGCGTACGTCCGCCGTCGGCGCCGTCTGCGCGGCCCTGATCGCGGCCGGCCCCCTCGGCCTCTCCCCCGTCCCCGCCCAGGCCGCCCCGAACCCGATCCGGTTCGTGGACATCGCCGGCGACGGCGGAACCGTGCTCAAGGCCAACGTCGTCACGCCCACGGGCGCCGACGGCAGCCGCCGCTACCCGCTCGTCGTGCTGCCCACCAGCTGGGGCCTGCCCCAGATCGAGTACCTGGTCCCGGCGCAGAGGCTCGCCGACTCCGGCTATGTGGTCGTCACCTACAACGTGCGCGGCTTCTGGCAGTCCGGCGGAGAGATAGAGGTCGCCGGACCACCCGACGTGGCCGACGCCTCACGGGTCATCGACTGGGCGCTGGCCCACACCCCCGCCGACCCCGCCCGCATCGGCATGGGCGGCGTCTCCTACGGCGCCGGCATCAGCCTGCTCGCCGCCGCGCACGACCCGCGTGTCAAGGCGGTCGCCGCGCTCAGCGGCTGGGCCGACCTCATCGACTCCCTCTACGGCGGCCGCACCCAGCACCTCCAGGCCGCGGCCCTGCTCGACGGCGCGGGCACGCTCACCGGCCGCCCGAGCGCGGAACTCCGGCAGATCCTCCGGGACTTCTACGCCTCGAACCTGGAGCGGGAGCCGGACATGATCGCCTGGGGGAAGAAGCGCTCCCCCGAGACCTACGCCGACCGCATCAACGCCCACGGCACCGCCGTGATGCTCGCCAACGCCTGGGGCGACTCCATCTTCCCGCCCGGCCAGTACGCCGACTTCTACGAGAAGCTGACGGTCCCCAAGCGACTCCAGCTGCGGCCCGGCGACCACGCCACCGCCGAGATGACCGGACTGTTCGGGCTGCCCAACGACGTGTGGACGGACACCGGACGCTGGTTCGACCACCATCTCAAGGGTGCCGACAACGGCGTGGACCGCGAGCAGCCGGTCCTGCTGAAGTCCCGTACGGGCGGCGGCTACGAGGGCTACCCGGACTGGAAGTCGGTGGCGGCGACCGACCGCAAGATCGCCCTGGCGGGGACGCGGACCCTCCACACCAATGTCGACTCGGGCGCGAACGGCGGGGTCGTCTTCCTGTCCAGCGTCCTCGACCAGCTCGCCCAGCTCCCGCCCGTCGTGTCGATGCCGCTGCTGCCGCGCCGCTGGGCCGCCGTATGGCAGTCGGAGAGGTATCCGACGGTCCAGCACATCCGGGGCACCGCACGGCTGCACACGACGCTGACGCCGACCAAGGAGAGCGGAACCCTCGTCGCGTACCTGTACGACGTGGGCCCGCTCGGCCTCGGCAAGCTGGTCGGTCACGCGCCGTACACCTTCCACGGGCGCACCCCCGGAAAGCCGTTCGGTCTCGACCTGGAGGTGTTCTCCACGGCCTACGACGTCCCGGCAGGGCATCGCCTCGCCCTGGTCGTCGACACGGTCGACCCGCTCTACATCGAGCACAACCCGTCCGGCGCGCAGCTGACCTTCTCCTCGCCGGCGAACGACCCGTCGTATCTGACGGTCCCGCTGCGCGAGCAGTGATCTCCGGCTGCCGCCGGCCGGGTCTGGCTCGTGACTGCTGCCCCCTACGGTCGAGGGGCCGTCGGGGGTTCCCCGCCCCGCAGCAGCGTCCCTGGTCCGGCGGCGGCCACCACCTTCTCCGAAGGGCCGAAGGTCAAATCGTAGTCGAGGGCCTGAGGGAGGTATCGCCCGGAGGGGTGCATCCCGGCCGCGGCGGTCCCCGCTGATGTGGTAGAGGGCATGGCGGCTCAGTGCTTGAGGATCTTCGAGAGGAAGTCCTTGGCGCGGTCGCTGTGCGGGTCGGTGAAGAACTCGTCCGGGCTGCGGTCCTCCACGATCCGGCCGTCGGCCATGAACACCACGCGATTGGCGGCGGAGCGGGCGAAGCCCATCTCGTGGGTGACGACGACCATCGTCATGCCCTCGCGGGCCAGTTGCTGCATGACCTCGAGCACCTCGTTGATCATCTCGGGGTCCAGCGCGGAGGTGGGCTCGTCGAACAGCAGGGCCTTGGGGTCCATGGCGAGGGCGCGTGCGATGGCCACGCGCTGCTGCTGGCCGCCGGAGAGCTGGGCGGGGTACTTGTCCGCCTGGTTGGCGACGCCCACGCGGTCGAGCAGTTCGCGCGAGCGCTTGTCGGCGTCCTCCTTCCTGCGCTTCCTGACCTTGATCTGACCCAGTGACACGTTCTGCAGGACGGTCTTGTGGGCGAAGAGGTTGAAGGACTGGAAGACCATGCCCACGTCGGCGCGCAGGGCCGCCAGCGCCTTGCCCTCGTCGGGCAGCGGGCGCCCGTCGAGCAGGATGGTGCCGGAGTGGACGGGCTCCAGGCGGTTGATCGCTCTGCACAGGGTCGACTTGCCCGATCCCGACGGGCCGATGACCACGACCACCTCCCCCTTGCCGACCGTGAGGTCGATGTCCTGAAGGACATGCAGATCCCCGAAGTACTTGTTCACTTGCCGCAGCTCGATCAGTGGATCGACAGCCATTCCCAGCCCCACTCACTCTCAGCTGTGTCGTGGTTGCCGCCGCAAACTATCCACCGGGGAAGGGGGTTGACGTACGACACGCACTTTTCCGGCATTAGCCGTATAACCGGCTCAGGTCTCCGCGACCTCCCCGTACAGCTGCGACAGCTCGGGCACCCCGCCGGCCGCCCAGGCGCGCCCCGCCGCCACGACGTCCACCTCCCGGCCCGAGGCCAGCCGCACCACCGGCTGCCCGTCCGGCGACAGCTCCCAGGCCGCGCCCGGCACGGTCCGTACGATCACCGTGCCCAGGTACAGACCCGCGTCGTTGCCGAGCCGGGCCAGGGTCTCCTCGTCGTCGCGCCAGCGCGGCAGCAGTTGGTCCAGCGCCTCCAGCGAGGCCACCGTGTCGTCGAGTCGCACGCCCGCCTCGGCCGCCTGGGAGCGCAGCAGCTCGCACTCGGACAGCAGTGCGGCCATCCCCGCGGGGTCGAAGGCGTCGCGCTTGTGGTGCCGGTGACCGAGGAACGGGATGTTCATACGTCCAGACTGGCACTCGCACCCGCCCCGGCACCACAGGCGCGCGGGGCACCTCTTCCGGGTGATGTTCCGCGGCCGCGCCGCCGTCGATTTGACGGCCACTTACCGTCTTCTTAGCTTCATTTTGCGCCGCTAACGTCCGTCGTAGTGCGCCGCTTCCCAGCGCAGCGGCCGGTTCGTCTCACGAGTTGACCCGGGAGGATCGGTTGGACCGCAGGGGACACCGGATCGTCGTTGCCGCCGTCTTCGTCCTGATCGCCACCCTGGTGGCGCCGAGCCCTCCGTGGGACGCCTCGACGGCGCCCCCGGACGTCTCCAGGAGCATTTCCGCGAAGGCGGCGCCCAGGAACGTTTCCGCGCAGACCTCGACGGCATCGCAGGCCGTCGCCGGGCAGGGCTCCGCCGGCAGGGCCGTCGCCCGGCCGCTGGACCACCTGTTCGACAACACGGCCGTCAGCGACGACGCGCGGCCCGCCGAGGCCGACTTCGACGGCTCGGGCGCCTCGCTGTCGGCCCAGGCCCTCGCCACCGCCGGCTGGACCCCGGGCCGGGCCCTGACCATCCAGGGCGCCCGCCTCACCTGGCCGCACCGCGCGCCGGGCGAACCCGACAACGTGGTGGCCGCCGGCCAGTCGGTGCGGGTCACCGGGCGCGGGAACGCACTGGCCTTCCTGGTCGCGGGCACCGGCCCCGCGGCCGGCGGACGCGGCACGATCACCTACGCGGACGGCACGGTCTCCGCCTACCGCCTGACCGCCCCCGACTGGCGCACCGGCCCCCTCGCCACCAAGGCCGTCGCCCTGCCGTACCTGAACACCCCCGGCGGCCGGCTCGCCGAGAAGGCCCGGCTGTACGTCGTGACGGTGCCCCTCGCCCCGAGCCGCGCGGTCCTCTCGGTGCAGCTGCCGCACGCCGCCGACCTGCATGTCTTCGCCCTGACCGTGCGCCCCGCGACACGGGGCTGGACCGGCACCTGGGCGGCGGCGACCTCCGGGCACCCGGCCGTCGGGCCCTGGGCCGACCGCACGCTGCGGCTGGTGGTGCACACCTCGGCGGGCGGCCCCCGGCTGCGGCTGCGGTTCGACAACACCTTCGCGTCGGTGCCGGTCGGCATCGAGTCCGCGACGGTGGCCGTGCAGGCGCGGGGCGCCGCGGCCGTGGACACGCCGGTGCCGGTCACCTTCCGGGCCGCGGCGGGCGTGTCGATCCCCGCCGGCGCCCAGGCGTACAGCGACCCCCTCGACTTCCCGGTGCCCGCGGACACCAACCTGCTCGTCAGCTTCCGGCTGACCGGCACCGTCAGCGCGCTGCCCGTGCACCGGTTCGCCAACCAGCGGTCGTATGTGAGCCGGCCCGGTGACCACACGACCGACCCGTCCGCGACGGCGTTCACCGGAGGGATCAGCTACTGGCCGCTGCTGGCCGGCGTGGACGTGGGCGGCGGGCCGGGCTCCGTGGTGCTGCTCGGCGACTCGATCACCGACGGCAGCCGCTCCACGGTGGACGCCAACCGGCGCTGGCCCGACCTGCTCTTCGACCGGCTCCAGGCGCAGAGCGAGGTGCCCCACTACGGGATGGTCAACCAGGGGATCTCGGCCAACCGGGTCGTCACCGACGGCTATCCCGGCGACGGGACGTCATCGGTCCAGACCGGTGTCAGCGCCCTCAACCGCCTCGACCGGGACGTGTTCGCGCAGACCTCGGCGCGCTCGGTCGTCGTCTTCGAGGGCGTCAACGACCTGAGGTTCGGTGCCGACGCCGAGCAGGTCGCCGCCGGGCTGCGCGAGATCGCCCAGCGCGCCCGCGCCCGCGGGCTGAAGGTCTTCGCGGCCACGATCCTGCCCTGCGGCGGCAACGTCCTGTGCACACCGGCCATGGAGGCCGAGCGGGCCGAGCTGAACGCCTGGCTGCGCAAGGGAGGCGGTGGGTTCGACGGGCTGTTCGACTTCGACGCCGCCCTGCGCGATCCCGCCGACCCCACCCGGATGCTGCCCGCCTACGACGGCGGCGACGGTCTGCACCCCAACGACGCGGGCATGGCCGCCATGGCGCAGACGGTGGACCTGGAGGCCCTGTGAGACCGTCCTACACGTCCAGGTCCACGACCACCGGGGCGTGGTCCGAGGCGCCCTTGCCCTTGCGCTCCTCGCGGTCCACATAGGCGTCGGTGACGGCCTTGGCGAACGGCTGGTTGCCGTAGACCAGGTCGATGCGCATGCCGCGGTTCTTGGGGAAGCACAGCTGGCGGTAGTCCCAGTACGTGAAGGGCTGCTCGTACTTCAGGGGCCGCGGCACGATGTCGTTCAGACCCGCCTCGCGCAGGGAGGCCAGGGCGGCGCGCTCGGCCGGGGTGACATGGGTCGAGCCCTCGAAGGCGGCCGGGTCGAAGACGTCGTCGTCGGTCGGCGCGACGTTGTAGTCGCCGAGGACGGCGAAGGGGCGGTCGCCGGCCGCGTCCCCGGCGACGGCGGCCCTGAGGGCCTCGAACCACTGGATCTTGTACGCGAAGTGCGGGTGGTCCACCTCACGTCCGTTCGGCACGTACACCGACCAGACGCGGACCGGGCCGCAGGTCGCCGAGACGGCCCGCGGCTCCACCACGCCGTCGTAGCCGGGGTCGCCGGGCAGGCCCTTGACGACGTCCTCGAGGCCGACGCGGGAGAGCACCGCCACGCCGTTCCACCTGCCGGTGGCGTGGACCGCCGACTCGTAGCCCAGCTCGCGCAGCTGGTCGGACGGGAACGCCTCCTCGGAGACCTTGGCCTCCTGCAGGCACAGCACGTCGGTGCCGCTGCTCTCCAGCCAGGCCAGGAGCCTCGGCAGGCGGGCGGTGATCGAGTTCACGTTCCAGGTCGCGATGCGCATGCCTCACAACCTACCCGGAGGGTCTGACAACGCTCCTCACACCTGCGCGGAGGCCCCCGGGGACAGCCGCTGGTGGTCGGTGCCGCCGAGCGCGCCGATCTGGCGGTCGTAGATCGGGCGGGCCAGGTCGGTCAGCAGCGCGTCGTGGATGTCGTAGGCCCGCTGCGGCCCGACCTCGCGCACATAGTCGATGACCTCGGAGATCTTGCTCCAGGGGGCCATCACCGGCAGCATCAGCGTCTCCACGGGCCGGTCGGGCACGGTGAGGGCGTCGCCGGGGTGGAAGACGCGGCCGCCGTCGATGAGATAGCCGACGTTGGTGATGCGCGGGATGTCCGGGTGGATCACCGCGTGCAGCTCGCCGTGCACCTGCACGTCGAACCCGGCCGCGGTGAAGGTGTCGCCGTGGCCGACGGTGTGCACCCGGCCCGGGAACGCCGCGGAGATCTGGTCGGCGACCGACTTCAGCGTCCAGATCTCGGCGGCCGGGTTCGCCTCCAGCGCGGCCCGCAGCCGGCCCTCGTCGAAGTGGTCGGGGTGCTCGTGCGTGACGAGGATCGCGTCCGCGCCGAGCGCGGCGTCCTCCTCGGTGAATCCGCCCGGGTCCAGGACGAGCGCCCGGCCGTCCTTCTCCAGCCGGACACAGGCGTGCGACTTCTTGGTGAGCTTCATGCCCCCATCCTGCCGCGCCCGCCGGGTGCGCCGAACCAGGCGGAGGGGCGGGCGCGTTGACCGGCGGGGCCGGTCAGTCCTGGAGGGTGGTCTCCTCCTGGATGACCTGCTGGGCCACCCGGAAGGCGCTGCTCGCCGCGGGCATCCCGCAGTACACGGCCGCCTGCATCAGGACCTCACCGATCTCCGCGGGCGTCAGGCCGTTGCGCAGCGCGGCACGGGTGTGCACGGCGAGCTCCTCCAGATGGCCGCCGGCGACCAGCGCGGTGAGGGCGACGCAGCTGCGGGTACGGCGGTCCAGACCCGGCCGGTCCCAGATCTCGCCCCAGGTGCAGCGGGTGAGGAAGTCCTGGAAATCGGCGGAGAAGTCGTCCGTGCGTCCCAGCACGCCGTCCACGTGCGCGTCGCCGAGCACCTCGCGGCGCACCTTGATGCCCACCTCGTAGGCGTCCGCCCGGACCTCCGCCTCGGGCTGCGCCGCGGCCGGGGCGATCTCGGCGATGGGCGCGGCCTGCGGGGGCACCAGGGCGACGGGCTGGGCGGGGGCCGCCTGGACCGGGATCGGGCCGGTGCCGGTCTCCGGGAGCTGCTGCCAGGCGGTGGAGAAGTGGTGCACCAGCAGGTCGGTGACGGCCGCGGGCTGCTCCACGGGCACCAGGTGCGAGGCGCCCGGTACGACGGCCAGGCGGGCGTCCGGGATGCCCGCGACCAGCGTGCGCGCCTCGGCCGGGCCGGTGACCTGGTCCTCCGAGCCGACCAGCACCAGCGTCGGCACGCCGACCCGGGTCAGCTCCGGACGCACGTCGAACGCGGCGAGCGCCTCGCAGGCGGCGATGTAGCAGCCGGGGTCGGTGGTGCGCACCATCTGCACGGCCCAGTCGGTGATCGCGGGCTGCGCGGCGGCGAAGCCGGAGGTGAACCAGCGGTCGGGCGCCGTCCGGGCGATCGGGTCCAGCCCGTTGGTACGCACGATCACCCCGCGCTGGCGGAACTCGTCCGCCGTGCCGAACCGCGGCGAGGCCGCGATCAGCGCCAGCGAGGCCAGCCGCTCCGGGTGCCGCAGCGCCAGCTCGATACCCACGGCCCCGCCGAGCGCGCATCCCGCGTAGCCGAACCGCTGCACACCGAGCCCGTCCAGCGTGGCGAGCAGCCGCGCCGTGAGATCGGCGACCGAGCCCGCCGGGTATGCGGGGGCGCCCCCGTGCCCGGGCAGATCGAACCGGAACACACGCCACTGCTGCGCCAGCTCCGGAACCTGCCGGTCCCACATGTGCCATGTGGTACCCAGTGAGGGACCGAGGATCAGTACGGGGGCCTCTTCCGGCCCGTCAAAGCGGTATTGCAGGGTGTTCGACGGTGTCTCACTCACGCGTCAGACCTTCTCACGTCCCACGGACGCCCCTATAACGCGGGGGTCCGGGAAACCGGTCTGACCAGGTTGAAGACTTCGCGGGCTGCGTATCGCTTGAGGCATCGGATGATCTCACGTCGGGTCTTGCCCTCCTGGGTGCGGCGTTCGTACTACGCCTGGGTGCGCGGGTCGTGGCGCAGGCGGGTGAACACGATGCGGTGCAGGGCCGCGTTCGCCTGACGGTCGCCCCCGTAGTTGAGCCGGTGCGTGCTCCGACGGCCAGAGGAGTACTCGATCGGACTGACTCCGCAAAGGGCAGCAAAGGACGCCTCGGTATTCAACCGCTCGGGGTTGTCCCCCATGGTGATCAGCAGGGTGACGGCGCTGTCCGGGCCGATGCCCACTGGCGTGAGCAGCTGTGGGGCGTGGTGTTCGACGAGCTGGGTCAGGCGTTGGTTCAGCTCATTGATCTGCCCGGTGAGCTGTTCGATGCGCTCGGCGAGCATTCTCAGGGTCAGGTGGGTGGCCTGGGCCACCGCATTCTCGCCGTCCTCGCCGTCGCCTGGGCCGAGGCGTGCGCAGGTGCGGAACAGCTCGCGGTTGCCCAGGCGGGACAGTCGTTCCCGCAGAACGGGATCGGCGATGACCAGGACGGCCTTGAGCTGGTTGATCGCCTGAGTACGGGCCTTGACCGCGGAGTCCTTGGCGAGCTTGAACATGCGGGCGCTGTGGACCGGGCCGTCGCCGGACTTGGCCCGGGCCCGGGCGCGGCCGCTGAGCACGGCCCGCGCGGCGGCCTGCGCGTCGAGCGGGTCCGATTTCCCCAGCAGCCGGCGGGCCGAGCGGTCGGGCCGGTTCACCTCGTACACCTCGACCTGCTGCGCCAGCAGGTAGCGGGACAGGCCCGCGCCGAAGGTGCCGGTGCCCTCCACACCGGCCCGGCGCACCGTCCCCCGCTTGCGGGCCCACACGAGCAACTGTCGGTAGCCGGCCACCGTCGCCGGAAAGGACTCCGTTCCCAGGGTCTTCCCCAGCGGGGACACCACGGCGGCGACGTGCAACCTCACCGTGCGTGTCCACGCCCAGCACGACCTCTCTCCGCACGGGCGGATTCGTACTGGAGGAGGTGCTGCGCTGTCTGGTCGTCATGGTGGTTCGCCTCCCGCGTGGTGCTGGGTGGATGGCACCGGCCCGCTCGGGCGGTCTGAACCGTGATGGCGCCTGAAACTCGGCAAGGCCCCTATAAGGACACGCCCCGTGGCTCGGTGACAGCAGAGACCATCCCGCAACGACAGTCGACAAGTCAGTGACTGGACACTTCGGTCAAAGATCTCAAGAGTCAGACCCCCGTCCGGGGCGGCACTGCACAACCGTCCCATCGATCACAGCGCAACGGCATGACCCGACCACAGCCGGATGGTTCCGTCCGAACCGGCGCCCAACCTGGCCGGATCAAGCTGACCCCGCGATGACTCCCCGCCCACTCGTGACCGGCATTGACTTCTTTGCGAACACGACGTTCTCAGGGACGCCGAAGAAGACGGACTGTGACTCGGCGATCAGCGAGTCCTGGGGTACCGGGGCCCCTGCCTCTGGGCTGCCGTCGGACAACTTCTCTGTCCGCTGGAGTGTGACCCGTGACTTCGGGTCGGGCGGGCCGTTCACCCTTGCCGCGCAGACGCAGGACGGCATACGCGTCTACGTCGACGGCACCCGCAGGATCGACCTGTGGAGGAACGTCTCCACGACGCAGAACAAGTCCGTCAACATCACCATTCCCCCGGGCCGGCACACCCTGCGCGTCGACTACGTCAACTTCACCGGCTCCGCGAACGTGAAGTTCGCTTACGTGCCGAGGACATCCGCGACCGTCGACACCGTCAAGCCGCTCGTTCCCACAGGTGCGACCGCCTCGTACAGCAGCAGCACGCTGAAGGCGACCCTGAAGTGGGCCAGGAACAAGGAGATGGACCTTGCCGGCTACCGGGTATACCGGCGCCCGGCGGGCAGCAGCGCCTGGACGCACATCGCGACCACCAACGCCACCAGCCACACCGACTCCCCGCCCGCCACCGGCCAGACGTTCGTGTACGAGGTACGAGCCGTCGACAAGGCCAGCAACACCTCCACCGGCAGCGCCGACAGAGCCGTCACCACCCTCGACAAGACCCCGCCCGCACGCGTGGTACCTCACGTGGTGATGGGAGGCGACCGGACGCGCGAAAGCTACGTCGTCAGCTGGAACCCGGTCGCCGACGCCGCCCGCTACCGCCTCTGGCGCCGGATCGGCAGCGATCCCTGGGCCTCGGCCGCCTCCACCACCGGGACCTCACTCACCGACTACGTGCCCGCCGTGGGCGCAGCCGTCTTCTACCGCGTCGCCGTCTACGACGCCGCAGGCAACGTCGCCCCTGCCCAGGCCGGCGACGAAGGCTCCTCCAACGCCTACTGGGAGCCCCGGGCCACTAGCGTCACAGCCTCATACATCGGCAACAACAAGGCCCTGCTGCAGTGGACTCAGCCCACGGACACCTTCGCCATCAGCTGGTCCAACTACCGCCTGCTGCGCAGCACACTCGCACCGACGATCGAGCACACGACGTCGCCTGAGTACTGCTCCAACCTCTCGTACGCCGAAGAAGGCGGGAGCCTCCGTTTCAGCTGCACCGCCACGGTGACGTCCGGGAAGACCAACTACTTCGCCGTGGAGCCGTATCACAGCGACACCCACCGGGCACTGCCCAGCACACCGGTCGGCGTCGCCGTACCGGCCGCCCCGGCGCCGGCCACGGACTTCACCGGCGTCGCCGACGGACGGCGGGTGGACTTCACCTGGACGGCGAGTCCGTCCGCCGATGTCGACCACTACGAACTGCACCGCGGCGTCTGGCACCCCGCCAACTCGCCGGAGGAGGAGGGATGGTTCTACACCTACGAGCGCATCGATCTCCCGGCAGACACCACGAGCCTCCGATGGCCAGGTTCGCTCTACGAGGCCGAGGACTTCGTGCTCATCGCGGTCGCCACGGACGGCACCAAGCTGACGGCCGCCCAATCGCCCCTCGTACGGATGCCCGCCCCGACTGTCGACTGACGCCTGACGGCCCAAGGTGACCGGTGCCTTGAGTACCCGGCCTGGAGAAGGGCCGTACCGTTCCACGGCGGCCGGCGCAACTCCCGGCCATGGCAACGGTGGGCGCAGCAGGCGCCGTCGACCCGCTGCCCGAGTTCGCGGGAGGCAACCTGTCAGCCGATGGCGATGCGGGGACGGGCGGCCGGGGTGATCCAGGACATGATCTGGTCCATGGTGGCGCGGGGGACGGAGACGCAGCCGGCGGTGGCTCCGTTGCCGTTGACGTGGAGGAAGATGCCGGCGCCGCGGCCGGGGGTGGCGGGCCAGCGGTTGAAGTTGATGACGAGGGCCTTGGCGTACTGGGTGGGGTAGTTGATCAGGTGCTCGCTGCCGCGCTCGCCGGACTCGGTGAGGGGGAGGTCCGCGCCCGCCTCACCGTGCATGTGGTTGTAGAACTTGGACTCGGGGTCCTGCACCCACCAGTCGTCGGCGGTGACGACGTGGTACGGCATCGAGGTCCCGCCGGGTACGTGGCCGAAGCCCTCGGTGATGGTGTAGGTGCCGCTGGGCGTGGTGTACGTGCTCTGCCGGCGCGTGGCCCCGTCGGTCACGCCGCTGGAGCCGACCCGTCCGGCGTCGGTGCTGAACTTCGCCTTCCAGCCGGAGGATTCCTTCGCCCAGGCGGTGACGGTGGCGTAGGAGCCGCTCGCCTTGACGGTGATGACCTGGGTCGCGTCGCCCACCTCGACGGGTACCGGGAAGTCGGGTGCGGTGGCGGGGGCCGGGGCCGGGGCGGGGGCGGCAGCGGCCCCGCCGCCGGACTCCTCGGTCGGGCCGTCGGCCGCCGATGCGGTGGGGCCGGCTCCGGTGGCGGCATGCGCGGAGGCGGAGGGGGACGTCGAGGTCGAAGCCGAGCCTGATGGGCTGGCAGACGGGGAAGCGGACGTGGAGCTCGAGGGCGACGCGCTGCCCGACGCCTCCTTCGACGGCGTGTGTGCCGGCCGGGACGCCTCCGTCGCCTCCGCACCACCTGCTGCTCCCCATCCTGCCCCCCGCATGCGGAGATCAGTGCCAGCGCACCTAAGACCGCCGTTGCGGTCAGGACCCGGCGGCCCCGGACCGGCGATCTGAGCTGCTTGTATTCCTGCTGGGAATTCGCCCGTTCCCCGTTGCGTGGCTCATGAAAGTCCCCCTCGAATTAGGACGCCGGACCGGTTTTCCGTGCAATGACGGGGCGCTTTATACAGGACGCCGACATTCGATCGCCAGCAGGGGGATATTTCGGACAGTGGGTTTCCGATTCACGCCACCCCTTGCCCCCACCGTCCTGCCCGACCACAACGGCCACCACCACACCGCCGGCCAGCAGAACCGCGAGGACGATCCCAATGATTCGTCTCACGCTGTGGAGACTGCTCCCGGAACTCCACGTTCCAGGGTGGGGTGGATGAACGGGGGGTGTCGGGCGGATCCCGGTACGCAACCGGAATATGGGAATCCGATTCAGGTCGTTCGCGCCCGCGGCCGAGTCGCACTTTCGGGGGAAGCGGAATTTCGCCATTGCAGGGGCTGCACGCTCTGGATAAATCCACACAAAAAGCGGACAGCAGGGTGGCATTTCGGCCGAACGCCTCTTCTTTTACGCCTCTTCGATGGCTGTAGAAGTTGCCCATTTCCTTGACATGCGGTCGCGTTCGCCTATGTCATTTGTCAACTTGCGGGGAACTTGTGGACGAGGGGTGGATGCGTGGTGATGGTGGGTACGGGCCGCCGTCTTGCGTGGCTGCAGGCACTTGCTGTGCTTGCGGCCGCGGCTGTGGCCCCAATGGCGTTGCCGTCACCCTCGGTGGCTGCAGGAGAAGTTCCTCTGACCGCAGCCGAGGCGGCCCAGCAGCAGGCTGAGGCCTCGGGTGAGCCGGTGGAGATAGTGGCGGAGCGCACTGAGCGGGAGACAGTGTTCGCCAAACCAGATGGAGAAACCTTCCTGTTGAGGAAGTCGATCGTCCCGGTGCGGGTGAAGATGCCTGGGGGAGGCTGGACGGAGCCGGATGCCACGTTGGTGAAGCGGCCAGACGGATCGATCGGGCCCAAGGCTGCGGCGGTGGATTTGTCGTTCTCGGCGGGGGGCGACGGCAAGGATTTGGTCACCATTGGCGAGGAGGGACAGTCCGTCACCATGGGGTGGCCAGGAACACTTCCCGAGCCGCGGCTGGACGGGCAGCGGGCCATCTACGAGAACGTACGCCCAGATGTGAACCTGATCCTGACGGCGACCGTAGAAGGTTTCAGGCAGGTACTTGAGATCGAAACCCTCCAAGCCGCCCAGGATCCCGCGTTGGCGTCACTCGAGTACTCCCTGGACGCCAATGGCCTCCGGACCCGGGAGGGCGCGGTCGGCAGCGTCGAGGCGATCGACAGTAATGGGAAGGTCGTTTTTCGTTCGCCGTCGGCGCGAATGTGGAACTCTGCGGGTCAGGAGACTTCTGACTCGGGCAGCACGGGCTTGCACGCCCAGGCAGCGGCGGCAATGCCCATCGCCGGACCCCGGAACGCGCCGACGGAACTCGAGCCACGTCCAGCAGGGCCGGTGGAGGAGGGTGATCCCCTCGCCGGACCCGGTCCGGGCGACGAGGCTGCAGTGATGGACACCGACGTGACGACTGATTCGCTCACCGTGACTCCGGATGCGGATCTCCTTGCGGGGACTACGAGCGCTGAGCTGCCCCTGTACATAGATCCCTCCGTCGAACTCAACGAGTCCGAGCGCACAGTGCTGTCGTCTGATGGTGACGCCTTCTATAACTTCTCCGGCGGAGACAACGGCATGAGTGTGGGCCGGTGTTCCTCTGCGGTGATCGGTGGCTACATGTACTACTGCACCTCCGGTAGCCCCTACACCAACCGCATGTACTTCGAGTTCACTCCAGGAAAGCTCAAGGGAAAGCACATCCTGGACGCGACGTTTGCGGTCACGGAAACCTGGTCGTTCTCCTGCGACGCGCGCACCGTTGACCTCAAGCGGACCGACGGGATCTCTTCCTCGTCGCGGTGGCCGGGGCCGGGCGGCCCGAATGCCGACAACTCCTGGGACCAGATGGGTGACCGGTCCGTCTCAGCGGGGCGCGGAGGACTGTGCGATCCGTCGCAGCCACGGGCACCAATCGAGTTCAATGACAACCCGTCGGAGCCGGACGAGAACTTGACCCCCACCGTGAGGGCGTTCGCCGACGGAAAGTTCGCTTCGCTCACACTCATGCTCAAGGCCCACGACGAGTCGGACCCGATCGCGTGGAAGCGGTTCGACGACGACGCCGTTATCGACGTCACTTATGTTGGCAAGCCCACGGTTCCTACGGAGTACGGACTGGAGACCGGAACGAGCCAACTGTGCTCCAAGGACGCCTCGGAGCCGACCATGTGGTCGGACCCCACACCGAACCTCGCGGCAACGCCACAGACCATGGCTGGAGGCGAGGAATCCAGTGCACTGAGAGTCTTCTTCGATGTCGACGTGAGAAACACCGACGGCAGCTGGTCGGATGCCAAGGAACCGAGCACCGGGTCCTATAGCCCGACGAGTGGCTATGTGCGAGACGGGGTCGACCAGAACAAGGTGTGGGACGCGGCCCTGGTGGAAAACAGGTTGCACCGCTATCGCGCCTTCACCCGCTCGTATTACAACGGTGGCGCCAACAGTCTGGTGAGCGGAGGAACTTCCTTCTGCTACTTCACCGTGGACGGAAGCAGGCCACAGCCTCCTTCCATCACGTTCAACAGCACCTACAGCGCCTGCTTGCCAAGTGCGTGCGTCGCCGCCGGTGGTCCCAATGTCTCAGGCCAGGTCACATTCGGACCGGCAGCCGGCAGCCGGGACGTGAACATCGGTTACACCTACAAGCTGTCGACGGACAGCACCTGGCGGCCGTGGAAGGAGGGCTCGACGGTCAAGGTCACCCTTACTCCCGTCGACTCCGGTACGGTCACGCTCGATGTCCGGGCCAAGGACGCCTACGGGCGGTATGGAGACAACCGGGTCCGGTTCCTCGTCAAGGAAGGCGACGGCCCGGTCGGCCGCTGGACGTTCAACGAAGCATCTGGCGCCGCGGTCGACGTGTCGGCAGCGGATGCCGCTCAGAGGGACGACGCGACGATCCACGGCGGCGTACGAGTGGACAGGGGTCGTCGTGGCCAGATCCTCGAGAATGGGATCACAGGCGAGGACAAAGCCCTGGAACTGGGCGGACAGAGGTATGCCGCCACGAGTGGAAAGGTCCTCGAGACACAGGCTTCGTACACAGTGGCGGCATGGGTCCGGCTCAAGCAGACGGACATCACCGTGACCGCTCTCGGACAGGACGGCACCTACTACAGCCCCTTCTTTCTGGGCTACTGCGCCTCCGTCGACCGATGGTGTCTGCGCCTCGCGGACGCCGACGCCGCCACGACCTCACTGAACAACCAACGGGTCGACTCCCTGGGAGCGCCGCAGACCAACGTGTGGACCCATCTGGCCGCAGTGATCGATACGGGCCGCAGCGAACTCATCCTGTACGTCAATGGTGTCGAGCAAGGCAGGGACGACCTCACCACCGGCGCCTGGTCAGCGGGCGGACCGCTTCAGATCGGAAGGGTGAAGTACAAGGGTTCCTACGTCGACTACTTCCCCGGCGACATCGACGAGGTGGCTGTGTGGCAGCAAGCACAGGGCTCTCTGGCCATCGCGAAGGACGCGAGCCCAGAGGACGTCGGCGGCAAGGCGTACACCGAGCTCGTGGCCCAGTTCTCACCCAACGGAGCGTCAGGTACCTCGTTGCAGGACGAGGCGGGGTACGGAAGCAAGCTCGGTCTGTCCTCGGGTGCGTCCCTCGACGGTGAGGCACTCGTGCTCAACGGCACATCGGGGGCGGCGGCAACTGCGCAACCATTGGTGGACGACTCGGGATCCTTCACTGTGGCGACCACGGTCGAAGTCGACACCAAATCCCTCACTGAGATGCCGGACGGGCGTCGGGTCCAGGTGCTTGGTCAGCGAACGGCGACCGGCTCGTCGTGGGGCGTGTGGCTCGAGAAGGGCACAAAGCAGGAAGTCCAGACCAACGAGGACGGATCCCCGGTGCTTGACGACAACGGGCAGGTCGTCATGCGTGACGTCACCGTCGGTAGGTGGCACTTCGGTCGCCTCACTGCGGACGGCACCACCACATCAGTGACGAGCGAAGAAGAGGCCGCGCTGGACACAGAGGTGAACCTGGTCGGTGCCTACGACGCACGTACACGACAGATCACGCTCTATGTGGGCGCTGATCCGCAAGGTGACCCTCTCGCTTACACGGCGTCCGCCGGCATCGGAGAGTTCGCTGTGGGGATGGGGTGGACGAACAGTGCCTGGTCCCATTATCTGCCCGGTCGCATCACGGATATCCGCCTGTGGGCGGGCGCGATGACCGACGCTGCCCAAGTGGAGTCCGTCGTCGGCCACTGAGCGCACCGGCTGCTCCTTGCCGCAGGGTTGCGGCGAGGAACAGCCAGAGTTCCCAGCCCCGCACATAACCCCGATACGGCCCCGGCGCACGCTGGCTGCCCCTTCTTGTCTGGAGAGCCTCCCTGTGTTCCCTCGCCTGATACACTCGCGCCTTCGTGGCCGGCGCCCGGCGCTGACGGTACTTCTTGCCGTCGTCATGTCAGTACCGGCGTCGCTAACGCCGCTTGCAGCCGCGGCTGAGCTGCCGGGGAGGCCAGAAGTCCCCGGTGTCAAGCCGACTCGAGTGGTGAATGTGACGACGCCGAGGGCAAAAGCGGCCCGGGCGAAGGCCGCCCGACAGAGGGTGGTCAACCAGCGTTCGTTCGCCTCGGCCGAGGGGGAGCGGCGTGCTGCCTGGCCCCGGCCTTCCGTCAGGAAGGGGGATCTGGCAAGCATCTCGAAGGACGACGCTGTCGTCCGTGTGAGACCAGTCGCGCAGAGTCTTTCCTCGGGCCAGTCACGAGCACGGGCCGCAGGCGATGTGAAGATCGACGTCCTGGGTCAGCAGGCAGCCCGCCGAGCCGGCGTGACCGGTGTTCTGTTTACAGTTGAGGCCGAACAGCCTGGCACTGCCCAGGTCACGGTCGACTACAGCTCCTTCGCCTCCGTTGTGGGAGGGAACTGGTCTGCACGGCTTGGCCTGGTCACCCTGCCCGCCTGTGTGCTGACGACCCCCCACAGGAAACAGTGCCGTATCCCGGCGGTCGATACAGCCGCCGACCACGACGTACTCGGCGAGACCATCACCACGCGCGCCAGTATCGCCGCGTCATCGGACGACTCGCCCACCGTGATGGCCGTGATGGCGACCACCGCTACGGCGTCTCCCGCCGGCGCCGGAGACTTTGCGGCGACAGCACTGTCGGCGTCCGCTGCCTGGCAGGCCGGCAGTTCATCCGGAGCGTTCAGCTGGTCGTACCCGATCCAAACGCCTCCGGCGGCAGCCGGTCCCGAGCCCTCACTGGCCCTGTCCTACGACTCTGGGGCCATCGACGGTCGTACCGCTAATACGAACAACCAGGGATCCCTGGTGGGAGAAGGCTTCGAGCTCACGTCGTCGTACATCGAGCGGCGATACACAGCCTGTGAAGACGAGGACCAGCCGGACAAGCTGGATCTGTGCTGGAAGTACGACAACGCCTCTCTCGTCCTCAACGGCAAGGCCACAGAACTCGTCAAGGACGACGACAAGGACGAGTGGCGCCTCAAGGACGATGACGCTTCCAAGGTGGTCCGGCTCACCGGAGCGGAGAACAACGACGAAGACGGCGAATACTGGAAGCTCATCACCGGTGACGGAACCACTTACACGTTCGGATTGAACCAACTTCCAGGAGCCGGCTCCGAGAGGACGAATTCGACGTGGACCGTGCCGGTGTTCGGCAACGACACCGACGAGCCCGGATACGACAAAGGGACGCAGTTCAAGGACCGCTTCGAGGTTCAGGCTTGGCGCTGGAACCTCGACCTGGTGCAGGACGTGCACAACAACGCCTCCACCTACTGGTACGCCGCAGAGGGGAATCACTACGCCAAGAACGGCGACAAGTCGGCGCTGGCTCCGTACACCCGAGGTGGGTACTTGAAGGAGATCCGTTACGGCCAGCGCGGAGACACGCTGTTCACTGCTCCGGCCTCGGGCAAGGTCTCCTTCACATACAAGGAGCGCTGCACGGCGACTGACTGTTCGTCGCTGACAGCAGACACCGCCAAGGACTGGCCCGATGTCCCCTACGACACGATCTGCTCGGAAGGCGAGACCGACTGCCAGCCCTCTGGCCCGACGTTCTTCACACGCAAGCGCCTGGCTGCCATCGAAACCGCGTTCTGGTCCCGGGCGGCGGAGCCAGACGCCTTCCAGGCAGTCGACACCTACACACTCGGCCAGAAGTTCTACAACGGGCAGGACATCGGCAACAGTTCTGACCAGGTACTCATCCTCACCTCGTTGACCCGGACCGGCAAGGACGGCACCGACCTGTCCATGCCGCCGATCGAGTTCCTCTACCAACAGAGGCCCAACCGCGTCGACTCGACGAACGACGACATCCTGGCTCTGACCCGACCTCGGATGCACACCATCACCACGGAGACTGGTGCCATCACCTCCGTGACCTTCAGCGAACCAGAGTGCGTACGCGGTAGCAACATGCCGCAGGCTGAGGACCACAACGACCTGCCTTGCTATCCCGTGTACTGGCCTGTCAACGGCGGCGACGACAAACTGGACTGGTTCCACAAATATCGCGTCACCGCAGTCACCACCAATGATCCCGCCGCGGGCAATCCTGGCACTCAGCTGACCTATGAATACGCCAACCCCGGCTGGCACTACGACGACAACCCGTTCACCAAGGCGAGCCAGCGCACGTGGTCGGTCTGGCGCGGCTATCAGAAGGTCATCACCTACACCGGAGACGTCGGCCCCGTCCGGTCGAAGACGGTGAAGGTGTTCATGCGAGGCATGCATGGCGACAGACTCAAGGTCGACGGCGCTACGCGGATCGCTGTTGTCTCAGGCGTCGACCTGAGCAACGATGCCGACACGAACCAGGACGACCTGGACGTGGCCGATGTCTACGACCACGACTACTACGCCGGGCAGCTCCGCCAAGAGATCACCTACGACGGCGCCAAGGCGATATCCACCACCGTCAACACGTATTGGGCGCACGAGACAGCCAGCCAGCAGAAGTCGTACGCCAACATCAAGGCCCACTTCGTCAAACCGGCCCGCACGGTCGGTCATACCTACCTAACCATCGGTAGGGACTGGCGCTCGACGGAGACCTCCTACACCTACGACACGACATACGGCGCCACGACCAGGATCCAGGACCATGGCAACACCGCGGTCACAGGTGATGAGACCTGCACCCGCACCTGGTACGCGCGCAACGCGGCCGAGGGCCTGACGAACCTCGTTTCGCGTACTCGAACCGTCGCCAAGGCCTGTGCCACGACCGACGAATCACTCGCGCTTCCTGCGACCTCCAATACCCGCGGGGACGTTCTGTCCGACATCGCCACCGTCTACGACAACCCCGCAGCCACGGGCTGGGAGCCTGACCAAGTTCCTGAGCTGGGACTTCCTACCTGGACCGGCCGGGCAAAGTCCTATCCCGCAGCCTCGGGAACCGCCGCCGACCGTCACCCACTGCCCAGCACGGGCTGGCAGCGCATCACAGCCACCACTTACGACAAGTTGGGCCGTCCACTTACGGTGACTGATGCCAAGGGGCGCACTTCCACAACCACGTATTACCCGGCCGGTGCGGGGCCTTTGGCGACGAAGATCGAAAGGGCACCGCAGCTCGCGTCCAACGGGCAGATCCATCAGACGACGAGCGGCTACAACCCGGGCCGTCAGTCCGTCAGTTATGTCCTCGACGCCAACCTCAAACGAACCGAGCACACGTACGACGCACTGGGCCGCATCACCGCCACCTGGCTGCCAAACCGCTCGAAGTCCGGTGGGGACAGCCCGAACGCCAAGTTCGCCTATGGTCTGGCACGCGACAAGGCGCCCTGGACGTCGGTAGCCACGCTCAAGGCCGACGGCATCAGCTACACGACCACGTACTCCATCTACGATTCCCAACTGCGGCCACTCCAGGTCCAGGCGCCGTCCCCACTCGGCGGACGGATACTCACCGACACCCGTTACGACAGTCGTGGCCTCGCCGACGAGACGCATGCCGAGGTCTACGACGACCTGAACGCACCCAGCGGCGTATATGCCCAGGTCCCCTACGGCAGCGGCGCACAAACCCACACTCAGTACGACGGCGCAGGCCGAGCCGTCAAGTCGACGTTCCTCGTCGGCGGCGTGAAGAAATGGGAGACCGCCACCACCTACACCGGCGACTCGACGGCAACCAGTGCACCTCCGGGGGGCAACGCCACCCGCACCATCGTGGACCACCTCGGCCGCACCACCGAGACTCGAACTTATGGCGGTACCCAGCCCAATGACGCTGCCTACGGGGCCACGACGGGTACGACGTACAGCCGCGTCCGATACACGTACACGCGCGACGGCAAGCCGGAAACCATAACGGGACCGGACAACACACGATGGTCCTACGACTACGACCTGTTCGGCCGGCCGGTTAAGACGGTGGACCCCGACAAGGGCACGACGGGCACCTCGTACACCGTGCTCGACCAGGTCGACACCACGACGGACGACGAGGAGCGCACCCTCCTCTATTCCTACGACGAACTCGGACGGAAGACCGGCCTGTGGCACACCGCCCGCAGTGATGCCAACCAGCTCGCCGCTTGGACGTTCGACACCCTCGCCAAGGGGCAGCCTGCCGCAGCTACCCGTTACGAGAACGGCAAGGCGGGCAAGGCCTACACCAAGGAGATCACGGCCTATGACGCCTTGTATCAGGCAACGTCCACCAGCCTGACGCTGCCAGCCGACGATCCGCTGGTGGTTTCCAAGGCTGTAGCTGACGCCACAATCACCTTTGACACCAGCTACCGACTTGACGGCTCTGTCGCCACCACGAGGGAGCCCGCAGCGGCTGGTCTGTCCTCGGAGCTCCTGACCTACCGTTACAACAGCGCGGGGCTGCCGAGTGAGCTGTCCGGCACCTCGGACTATCTCCTGGCCACGAGCTACACCGGGCTCGGCCAGGTCGGTCAGCTGCAATTGGGTCCTTCCAGAGCGGAGGGAACCAAGCGCGTCTTCCTGACCAACACCTATGAGAGCGGGACAGGGCGCCTGCTTGGTGCGGCTGTCGACGACCAGACTCGCGGCCCTCTCCAGGATCTCACCTATTCGTACGACCCGGCAGGCAACGTCACCGCGATCACCGACGCTGCCAACATAGGCACGGGCACCGACAATCAGTGCTTCACGTATGACGCGTACAACCGGCTCCGTGAATCCTGGACGCCGAAGACCCCGGACTGCTCGGCCGCGGGCCGCACGGCAGCGAACATCGGTGGGCCTGCCCCGTACTGGACCAGCTACACCTACACCGCTTCGGGACAGAGGCAGACCGAGAAGCGGAACACCGGTACTCCGGTAACCACCACCTACTGCTACGACGTGACCAGGCCGCACGCTTTGACGGCCACCACGACCACGGGTACCTGCACCGGCGTCACTCCTCAGTACGGCTACGACGACACGGGCAACACCGAGAAACGTGTGGCAAAGGTCGGCTCCACAGCCAGGCAGACCCTCACCTGGAACGCCGAGGGCAGCCTGCAACGCCTCACCGACGATGCGTCAGCGACCTCGACCAACTACATCTACGGCGCTGACGGCGAACTCCTCATCCGTCGTGACAATGCCCCTGACGGAGAGACCGTCCTCTACCTGGGCGCCACCGAGGTACACCAGAAGACCGGACAGACGTGGGCCAACCGGTACTACAGCGCGGCGGGCGCCACGATCGCCCTGCGCACCAACGAAACCGGTACGGAGAAGCTCAGCTTCCTCGCCGCAGACCGCCACGGAACCAGCACTGTCGCGATCACAGGTGACGCCACACAGGGCCTCACCAAGCGTTACAGCACCCCCTTCGGCGCCCACCGCGGCCCGACGACCGGTGTGTGGCCGGACGACAAGGGTTTCCTGGGCATGCCGGCTGACGCCGATACGGGCCTGACCCATATCGGAGCCCGCGAATACGATCCGACCATCGGGCAATTCATCAGTGTCGACCCGGTGTTGCAGCACGAGCTGCACCAGACACTCAACGGCTACAGCTATGGCATGCAGAATCCGGCCACACATTCGGATCCCACCGGCAAGAAGATTGCCTGCGGTCAGGGATTTGACGTGCCCTGTCCCAAGGACGACCCCAATGGCGACGGCGTGGTCAACCCCGGAAACAACAGTGGCCACAGCAGCAGCGCCTCTACCTCCTGGGAGGACGAGGGCCGTTGGGGGAAGGATGCGAACGGGGACGGCTACGTCACACTCCTTCCCGGTGTTCACATTCCCGCTGAGTGGTCGGGCCTAGGAAAATTCGCGGAGCTCTTCTACGGAAGGCTGAATGAGGGGTACTACGGTCTTCAGATATACCTTGACCACCCCGAAGAGCCGGTTATGCGGCTCGGCGTACAAAAAGCCCTCTTGGATGCATGCCATGCAACGGGGTGCCCATCGAAGAAGGAGTTCTTCTTCAACTATTTCGCCCTGAATGTAGCCGCGGGGGTGACGGAAGGTGGCGTCGGCGGCCGCGCAGGGCTAGGAAAGCTACCGCCTTCCAGGTCCAAGAAGCCGAATTGCGGACAGTGCTTCCTGGCCGGAACCGACGTTCTCATGGCCGATGGCGCCACGAAGAACATCGAAGACATCCGCGTGAGCGATCAGGTACTGGCTGCGGATCCGGAAACAGGAGAAGTAGGCCCACGCGAGGTCACCCGTCTCATTCGCACCAAAGAAGACAAGAAGTTCAACGATCTGTCCATCGCCACTGAAGCGGGGATAGAGAGGCTCACGGCAACGTACGAGCACCCCTTCTGGTCGCCCTCGGAGAGGCGGTGGGTTGAGGCCAGGCGTCTCGAGGCCGGCATGACGCTTCTGACGGACGATGCCGAGACGGTGATCGTCACGGGGAACCGGCCCTTCACGCGTCGGGCCGTCACTTACAACTTCACGGTCGATGATCTGCACACGTATTATGTGCTGGCAGGTAAAACTCCGGTGCTTGTGCACAATACCTGCGGTCCAAGCACTGGTCATACCAGGATGTACCTTGCGGGGCGTCCTGGCACGGACACCACCCCCCAGGACCGCCTCCCCGCGAGCGCAGTGGTGAATAGGGGAGGAAATCTCCAGGACGGCAATTACCATTACGTAGTGATGCCGGGTGGTTCAGTGAGAGCGTTTCATGAGAGCGTCTTCGATGGCGGCGTGTGGGCGGGGCATACGAGCCTCTCTAGAGGTAGGCCTGTGATCATGGCCGGTACGTTTGACGTATCGAACGGATCCATTACCAGATTCGACAACTTCTCTGGCCACTACAGGCCGGATGGATCTGGGATGGAATCGGTGGCGCGAGACGCGCTGAACAGAAATGGCTTTAACGCGGGTGGAGCAAGGTGGGACCCCTTCAGATTTGAGTGAGTTCCCGCTCGTCCGTCCCCACTCGTCCAAGCGGACGAGTGGGGACGGAGGTGTGACTTACTGACCTTGAATGCGTGATGTCGTCATGACTGGACGGGGACGAGGCCGGTAATGGGGCTGGCATAAGCCTCGCCGGACGGCGGTGGTCAGGGCCTGTGGGTCGGCGAATGCGTGTTGGCCAGGCTGGTGCGCCGCAGTACCGAACAGATACCAGCACGATCGGCCGCCGAGCTGCTGGTGTGCGGACTGGATGAGGTCGCGGTAGTCGGTCCAGGCGGCTCTTGCTGTCGTCCAGCCGGGTGTCGGAGCTCGGCCTGGAGGGCTCGCCGGGCTTGTGGCCGCCAGGGCCGCGACCGATAAGCGGCGGCGGGAACGGTCCCGCACGGGCACGGCCAGGGTGTGGCCGTGGCGGACCCCGGGTGAGATGGGTGGGCAGCGTAATCCAGAGGTCGGCCTCGTCCTCGAAGACGAGCCAGGCGCCGAGCGCCGCCGCTGTCCTTCCACGCTCGGCCAGCTCTCCTTCACCACCCGGCCACCGCCGTCCCGCCGCGTTCCATCGCCCGACGCGGGCGGGACCTGGCAGGACCAGCCGTGTCGTTTGAGCCGGCGGCCGATCACGGTCTTGACCTGCGACAGGGTCCAGGTCTGGTCCGGCCATCCATGAGCAGCGGCAGCGAGGCCGGCCCATTCGAGGCCAACGCCTTGATGCCTTCCTCCGACCAGCCTTTGCGCCACACGCGAAACGCTCGGCTGTCTCCGTCCTCAAAACAGCTCACGAAAAGCCCGGCCGTAAGCCCCACCCTGCGCATGCGTCATGCACACGGCACCGCAGGGATCACCAACCGCCCCCCCGGCGACATCACGCTTTCAACATCAGCAGTTGAGATCTTCCGCCTTTAGGCTACGGGCAACGTCAATCAATCGCCGAAATTGTCCATCCGCTAGCGAGCTCGCGATCGAAACTAGCTCGCCGATCTCTGTTGAATTACGGTAGGCGCTGGGGCGGCTTGAGGTTTGCCTGGTTGCGAGGTCGGCGATCACGAGCAAATCGGCTTCGGGGATCTGCAATACTGGCGCGATGTCCTTCACTATTTCCGGTGATGGTGGAACGCTCCCATGGAGCAATTGAAGAATGGTCGCTTCAGCCCGCGCCGATGCGCGGCTAACAGCCCGGGGGGACAGTCCACGGTTGTCCATGAGGCCCTGCAAGATATCGGCAAACCGTTGAGTCATCTTCGTATCTTACTAATCCAACCAAGTTTGGCGCTAGCGTTCAAGGTGAAGCCGGCCGATCCAGCCGGAGCGTCCTCAAGGCGGGTCTTCCAAGGTTCTCGTAGCCGTTGATCAGCTCGGCTAATGGTCAGTTGAGCAGGATGAGTTGGCGGAAAGGATCGCATCCCGCGCGGCATAGGTCTGCTGGTTGAGGAGCTTGATCTTGTTGTTGACGCCTACGGTCCGGCCGTTGTGCCAGGGCAGGGCGAGGGCGGCGTCGACGGCGGCCCGCTCGCGCTCGAGGCCGTCGGCGAAAGAGTGGAAGGGAAGATCGGCAGCTCTGGTGCGCAGAACAACGGTTGACGTGTTGCGCTCCCTGAAGCGTCAGCCGAGAGACGCGTATGGCGGTGTGCAGGTCAGACAGGCTGCGGGGTTGCCGGCGTCCAACTGGCGTCCTCGTCGTCGATGGCGTGGAGATCCTCGTATGCTGGCGCAAGCAGGTGCTCGTCCCGGCTGACCGCGGTCCAGTGCACGCTGGTCAACACGTCGTTCAACTGGACCGTCACCAAGTGCAGTTCACCCCCTATGAGTTCACCGGCCTCCGGCCCGGCCCAGGGCAGCAGATGCGGCTGACCCGCAGGGCTCACCATGCCCATACCTCCACTCCGCCGACCAGCCGGGCATCTGCAGAGCCTTGTCCGCGGCGAAGAACGTGAAGAAGTCATCTCGGTTCTTGTCCGGCGCCAGTTTGCGATGCTGGTCCTCCAAGATGCGCTCCAGCAGCCGCTGATCATTGCTCTGTACCGCCACCACGCGCGACCCCCAACTCCACTCTGATGCAGAGAGGTTGGCAGGCTCGCCCGGCCATGAACAGGCCGCGCACGGGATCCTCGTGCGCCCCTCCCCACCGAGCCCACCGCACCGGCCCCGCGCCAGGCTGTGCCGGGGAACACAGGCGGCCACATCCTCGCCGGATCCAAGGCGCCGAGACCGTCGCGTCCAAGCGTTCGGCGATCCATGCAGCCTTGAGGAGACAGGAGGCGCCACAGACACCCCGGAGGCGTCGAACTGTGCAGAAGTAAATGACACGACTTGGTTCGTCGCGGAGCGTTCCGGGGGTCGCGTGCTGCGCATCGACCGTAAGACGCTTGTCGTCTCCGCGTCCTTGCTTAGCGTGCTTCGAGAGAGGACAACCGAGTGCAACGTGCCCACGCCGGACCCTGCAACCCACTGATTCGGCAGCCCCGCCGGGCCGCGCCGGCGGGGCTTTTCGTCGAACGCCGCTCACACACGCCTATCACCGACTGCGTCGACTCCCCCGGATCAGGGGCCATGACCTGGCATTACGCGCCCGTCACGGACTGGCTGGACGCCCACAGACGGCCGTTACAACCTGTGCCATGTGGTACCCAGTGAGGGACCGAGGATCAGTACGGGGGCCTCTTCCGGCCCGTCAAAGCGGTATTGCAGGGTGTTCGACGGTGTCTCACTCACGCGTCAGACCCTCTCACGTCTCACGACTGCCCCTATAACAGGGGTTACGGCTGCACAGGTCTGACCAGGTGGAAGACCTCCCGGGCGGCGTAGCGCTTGAGGCTTCGGACCATCTCGCGTCCGGTCTTGCTCTCCTTGCTGCGGCGTTCGTAGTGGTCCTGGGTGCGCGGGTCGACGCGCAGGCGGGTCTGCACGATCCGGTGCAGGGCCGCGTTCGGTTGCCGGTCGCCGCCGCGGTCGAGGCGACGGTATTGCCGGCTGCCCGAGGAACGCTCGACCGGGCTGAAACCGCGGGCTGTCGCAGGCGACGGCCGTCGGCGCGAGGTGCTCGGCGTACAGGCGCAGCACGTCCTCCGGGTCGTTTCCGCCGTCGCTGATGAGCCCCGACAAACGTCTGGTCGATCTTGTCGTGCCGGCCAGGGTGATTAAGGGGAGGGCGCTCGGTCGTCAGACGCTCACGCACGTGCGTGAGGACCGGGTCGGTCAGGGCGGAGTCGTGCGTGTGCATGGGGGACTTCGCATCGAGGGTTCGGCTGCTGCCGCCGGAAGTGCAAAGACAGGCAACCGGATCTGGAGCGGTGCCGGACTCCGGTGTCACGTGCAGTCGATCCGGCCCGACAGCCGTCCCGTTCGGTGGGCCGCACAGCTTTGAGCCGTCGACTTCGTCGCCTGGACCAAGCCCCTGTCCGGATGCATCGGCCTGTTCCGTGCCGGTGCCATGGACCAGGAGCCGACTGGACACACGCACCAATCCCGGCCGAGGAATTCGGGCCGGACGACGACCTGCCGTGCGCGGCTGAGAACCAGGATCAAACGATCGTCCCGGTTTTCTGAGAGGCCGTCCTTGACTCACCTGTCCTTCCCCTCCAGGCCCCGGCTGGTCACCCACGCGATGCGGCATCCCCTCCGGCACGGGGCGGTGGGGCGATGAGCCGAGTGCGCCCCGCCCTTGGGATCCTCGGCGGCATGGGGCCGCTGGCCACCGCTGACTTCTACCGCCGACTCGTCGCGCGCACCCCGGCCGGATCCGACCAGGAGCATGTGCCCGTCCTCATGTGGGCCGACCCGGCCGTTCCTGACCGGACCGCGGCACTGCTGGGGGAAGGGCCCTCGCCGGTGCCGGCGTTGGTGGAGGGCGCCCGCTGGCTGCGGCGGGCCGGGGTCAGCTGCGTCGCTGTGCCCTGCAACACCGCACATGCCTACATCGAGCAAATCTCGAAGGCCACAGGTATCGAAGTGCTGGACATGATCAGAGCGGCGCTACAGGCCGCGGCGGGCCAGGCGCCCGGTGTGGCGAGGGTGGGCGTCCTTGCGACGCGAGGCACACGTCTGGCGGAACTCTACGAGCGTGCCGGGGCCGTCCTTGGGGTCGAGGTGATCCAGGTCCCGTCCCGCGTTCAGCATGCATACGTCGACAGCGCCATCCGCGCGGTGAAAGCGGGTGGCGACCTGAGCGATGCCGAGCACTGGATCGCCGCGGCCACCGAGACCCTGAAGGAGAAGGGCGCGCAGGTGGCGATTGCCGCGTGTACGGAGATCCCGCTGATCAGCAGGGCGGCCGGCCAGGTGTTGCCGCTGGTGGATTCGACCGACGCCCTGGTGGACACCGCTCTCGACCGGCTCTGGAAACCTGCCGAGCGAGGTTCGTTCTGAGCGACGGAGCCGTCGGCATATCCTCGTACTGGGGCACGAAGCCGCAGGGGCCTCGTCGGTCCTAACCTGCGGAGATGATCAGGCACATGTCGACGCACCCCGCCAGGAGCCTCAGCCGGGTGCTGGAGGATCTTGGTTCCACCCTTCTTGACCTGCTCCACGGTGATGCGCGGACGGCGGGGGAGATCGGCGGCGTCGGCATCCACGACCCGTACGACGAGCAGCACTACCCGGCGCACGCGATCGTGCTCGGCGTGGGCGTCCAGGGCGGCAAGGACATCGCCGCGCTGTTGCGCAGTCTCCAGGGTCATCAGGCCACGGCCCTGGTGGTGCGAGGGCCTGTCGCGGACGCGGACGAGCTCGGGCCGGTAGTGGCCGAGACCGGCGTAGCGCTGCTGGCCCTGACCCGCGGTGCGTCCTGGGCACAGCTGGCGGCGATGCTGCGCACCCTGCTCTCCGAGGGGGACGTGGGCGAGGCCGAGGCACACACGCTCGGCGGGGTTCCCTCCGGTGATCTGTTCGCTCTGGCGAACGCGATCGCCACGCTGCTGGACGCCCCCGTCACCATCGAGGACCGGCGTTCCCGGGTTCTCGCCTTCTCGGGCCGACAGGACGAGGCGGATGCTGCCCGCGTGGAAAGCATCCTGGCCCGGCAGGTGCCGGAGCGTTATCTGCGTATTCATGAGGAGGACGGCGTTTTCCGGGAGCTGTACCGCAGTGACGGTCTGGTGCACGTCCCCGCGCCGACGGTCGGTGACGCGGTGGCGCTGCCGAGGGTCGCGGTCGCCGTGCGTGCCGGGGACGAGTTCCTCGGTTCGGTGTGGGCGGCGCTGCGCCGGCCGCTCACCCCCGAGCGGGAGCAGGCGTTCCTGGAGGCGGCCAAGCTCGTCGCCCTCCACATGCTGCGCTTCCGGGCGGGTACCGATGCGGAGAACCGGCTGCGTGCCGAGCTCGTCACAACCGTGCTGGAAGGCGGCGCGGGGGCCGTCGAGGCGCTCGGCCGCCTCGGCCTGGTCGATGAACCCACGCTGGTCATGGCCATGGGGCTGGCACCGGACCACGACGAGGACCACGCCCACATCACCGCCGAGCGGCAGCGCCTGGCCGGCGCCCTGGCCGTGCATCTCACCGCTGTGCAGCCGCGTTCCGCCGTGGCCCTGCTGGGTGACGTGGCCTACGCGCTGTTCCCCGTGGCCGACGACACGGCCCACGCCCGGGAACGCGCTGCCCAGGTGGCGTCGAACTTCCTCCAGCGCACCGGTGAACGGGCGAGCGCCGTCATCGGGATCGGATCGGTGGCCCAGGAACCGGCTGCGCTGCCGCGCTCTCGCACCAACGCCGATCGCGCGCTGCGGGTGCTGTTCAGCGGCCAGACCTCTCAGCGTGTCGCCTCGATCTCCGACGTGTACATCGACGCCCTCCTGCTGGAGATGCGGGACCTGGCGATAGCCAACCGTGACGAGCTCTCCGGCCCGCTCGCCCGGCTGGCGGCCTACGACGCCAAGCACAACGCCCACCTCGTGGAGACGCTCCGGGCCTGGCTGGACGCCTTCGGTGACGTGATCGCCGCCTCGGCGAGCGTGTTCGTCCACCCCAACACCTTCCGCTATCGGATCCGCCGGGTCGCCGAGGTGGGCCGGATCGACCTTCAGGACCCATCCGCCAGGTTCGCCGCGATGGTGCAGTTGCGCCTGATGGGCATCTCCGACAGCGGTGGGGTCCGCCCTCAAGGAACGGACCCCGCGGACCCCGCCGGTTCAACCCGCTGAAAGGTTCACAGCCGCACGCCCGGCGGAACCGGCAGGTCGCGGTGCGTGTCGTGGAAGGCGTCCGCGGCCTCGATGGTGCGGACCCAGTCGTAGAACAGCTCCTTGGTGGACAGCGTCTCGATGCCCCGGTCGGCCAGGCGCCGCAGACCCCGCTCGTGGGCCTGGCCCGGCGAGTAGGCGGCGTCGTCCACGACCACCACCCGCTTGCCGGCGTGGTGCAGCTGGATCGCCGAGTGGGCGACGCAGATGTCGGTCTCGATGCCGACCAGGACCATGGTGGTGCGTCCGGTGGCCTCGACGGCGGCGGCGATGTCGGGGTTGTCCCACACGGAGAAGGCGTTCTTGGGCAGGGTGACCGCGTGGGCCGGCAGCGCCTCGCGGATCTGCGGCACGGTGTGTCCGCTGTCTTCGGGGGCCTCCTCGGTCACCACAACCGGAATGCCCAGACGGTCGCCCACCGACGTGATCCAGACGATGCGCCGCACCATGTCGTCGAACCGCTGCCGGTCCACGTCGAGTCGATGCGGCGGGTAGAAGTTGCTCTGCACATCGATGATCACCAGCGCGGAGTCGTCACGGTCGATCAGCGGCATCTCGGTCTCCTCTTGGCTGCGGGGTCACGCCACCCTAGGAATCACGCCGCCCGTTGGAGTCGTCCGCGCGTCCAAGCTGTGAGCTGCTCATTCGTATCCAGGGACCAAGAATCCGGGGGCGGCCGTGCCTAGGCTGCGGCCACGTCAATCGAGCACCCCGGAGGCGTGCGTGAAGGCCGACATGGAGCACTGGGCGAACCGCCTGGAGGCGCTGGCCGCCGAGTCGGCGGTACCGGGCGCGAGCCTGGCGTTCTGGTTCGGCGGTGAGACGCACGCCTGCGCCACCGGTGTCCTGAACACCACGACGGGTGCCCCCGTGCTCACCGACTCGCTGTTCCAGATCGGCTCGATCACCAAGGTCTGGACAGCTACCCAGGTCATGCTCCTGGCCGAACAGGGACGCGTCACTCTCGACACACCCGTCGCCGAGGTCCTGCCGGAGTTCCGGGTGGGAGACGCCGAGGCGACTGCTGCCATCACGCTGCGCCATCTGCTCACGCACACGTCGGGTATCGACGGCGACCTGTTCCTGGACACCGGCCGTGGTGACGACTGTCTTCAGCGGTACGTCGAAGCATGCGCCGACCTGGAACAGACCTTCCCGGTCGGGGACTCGCACTCGTACTGCAACTCCGGCTTCGTCATCGCGGGCCGGGTGATCGAGAAGCTCACCGGCGGGACGTGGGACCAGGCAGTGCGCGAGCAGATCTGCGAGCGCCTTGGGCTGGCCCACACCTGGACGCTGCCGGAGGACGTACTGCGCTTCGGTGCCGCCGTCGGCCACGACGAGCACGGTGCCGTGGTGCCGACCTGGGGACTGCCCCGCTCCGTCGGCCCCGCAGGGCTCATCTGCGCCCGTGCCGCGGACGTGGTCGCCTTCGGCCGCGCCCACCTCACACCCGGTGTCCTCCTCGCCGACCCGGCGGTGATGCGGCATGCCCAGGTCGACCTGCCCAACCCGTATGCGGGCGGACAGCAGTGGGGCATCGGCTGGAGCCTTGACGAGTGGGACGGGCACCAGGTCGTCTCCCACACCGGGGACACCATCGGCCAGCACGCGGCGCTGTGGGTACTGCCGGGCCTGGGGACCGTCATCGCCGTGCTGGTCAACGGCGGCCACAGCGTCGAGTTCCAGCACCACCTCGTCAGCGAGCTCCTGCACGAGTTGCACGGCGTGAAAGTGCCGGAGCCCCTCGCGCCGCCCGTCGAGCCCGTGGCGGCCGACATCGAAGCCTTCACCGGTGTCTACGAGCGCGCAGGCAGCCGCATCCACGTGACCTCTGACGAGGGCCGCCTGCGGCTGCGTACGGAACCGACCGGCATCCTCGCCGGACTGGCCCAGCCACGAATCCTGGAGCTCACCGCTGTCGAGGCCACCACTTTCGTCGGCCGTTCCGCCAGCGACGCGATGTGGGACGCGGTGGTGTTCGAGAACCGTCCCGACGGCCGTTCCTACCTGCACTACAGCGGCCGTGCCACCCCCAAGGTCCGCTGAACCGACCACGATCGGAGTCCCATGGAACCACTCTCCGCCGACGACGATCCGGCAGCCACCCTCCGGTCGATCTTCACCGAGGCGGGCGTGGAGGGCTTCCTCCACGCCCGTGACATCGACACCGACCGCGAAGTGGCCTTCCGGGCCGACGCCCCGGTCATCGTCGCGTCGATCCGCAAGGTCCCGGTCGCGCTGGCCTACGCCCGCCAGGCGGCCACTGGGCAGCTGGACCGAGCTGCACGGCACACGATCACCTCGGCCAACCGTGAGGGGGGTGGCACAGGGACCGACAGTTGTCTGCACGACGTCACGATGAGCACGCGTGACCTCGCGTTCTTCATGCTCTCCATGAGCGACAACGCGGCCACCGACAAACTGATGGAAATCCTCGGGGTCGATCACGTCCGCGCTCTCACCGCCGAACTCGGCTGCCCGCACCTGCCGGTGGGTCGGTACCGCGACCTGTGGGACCCGGTCTGGGCGGAACTCGGCATCGACCCGGACGGCGACATCGACGCCCAACTGGACCAGGTCAGCGAGGAGCGGATCCGCGGCCTGGCCATGCTCGACCCCACGCGCTCCGCCTCCAGCACCCCCCGCGAGATCACCGCCCTGCTCACCGCGATCTGGCGCGACCGCGCCGGTCCGGCAGAGGCGTGTGCCGAGGTTCGGGAGTTGATGAGCCGTCAGTTGTCCACGCACCGCCTCATCGCCGGTTTCGACGCCGACGTCAAGGTCGCGGCGAAGAACGGCGCCCTGTGGGGCGTACTCAACGAAGCCGGAGTGGCCCAGTACCCCGACGGGGGCCGCTACGCCGTGGCGGTCTTCCTGCGCCTCCCCGCGCTGAATGGCCGCAACCCCGCCGCCGACGCCGCGATCGGACGCGCGGCCCGGACCGCGGTCGACCACCTGCGCCGCACCAGGCCCGACACCACCTTCTGAGGAGACGACATGTCCACAGCCGCCGAGCCGCAGGTCCGCACCCTGCTCTCGTCCCTCTTCGGGCAAGCCGGGGTCGAAGGCTTCGTCCACGCCCGCGACATCGACACCGGCGACGAGTTCGGTCACGGCGCCGACTCCCGGGTCGTCCTCGCCTCGGTGTTCAAGATCCCCATCTGTCTGGAGTACGCCCGCCAGGTGGCCGACGGACAACTGGACCCGGCCGCACGGCACACGGTGACGGCCGCCTACCGGGCGGGCGGCAGCGGCACCGACGGATGCGCCTACGACGTCGAGATGAGCGCCCGGGACCTGGCGTTCATGATGATGACGATCAGCGACAACGCCGCGACCGACCTGCTGCTGGACGTAGTCGGCCTCGACCGGGTGCGCAAGACCCTGGTCGAGCTGGGGTTCGAAGGGTTCGGTGTGTCCTCCTGCCATGCGCTGGACGACGACATCCGCCGTGAGCTCGGGCTCGACCCGAACCGCTCGATCGACGACCAACTCTGCAGCGTCCCGGCGGAGCGCCTGATGACCCTGAGCGCCGGTGACCCGCAGCGCACTCCGTCCAGTACCCCGCGTGAGGTGACCGCGCTGCTGGCCGCCGTCTGGCGGGACGAGGCGGGCCCGGCGCAGGCATGTGCCGAGGTGAGGGACATCATGAGCCGGCAGGTGTGGCAGCACCGGCTCGTCTCCGGTTTCCCCGAGAGCGGCGTGCGGCTCGCGGGCAAGACAGGAACGGACTTCACCGTCCGCAACGAGGCGGGCGTCATCGAGTACCCCGACGGCAAGCGGTACGCGGTGGGCGTGTTCCTGCGGACCTCCTCCCCCGCCAACCGGCAGCCACGCGCCGACCGCGCCATCGGCCAAGCCGCCCGCGCCGTCATCGACCACCTGCGATCCTGACCGTCGAGCACGTCATGAGCCCCACCCCTGCCTGCCCCGGACCTCGAGCGCGGTCCGGGGCGGACGCGTTCACGGAGGCCGTGCCGGCCGCACGGGCCGGAAGCCACTTGGGGCAGCACTCCGAAACCACACCCTGGACTTTGTCGTCCCGTCTGAATCATTTTTGGCCGGCACTCGCGAATGTGGGGCAACCTTTCCGCCCCAAGGAGCCCCCTATGAAGAAAGCCCGAGCGGTTGCCGCCTGTCTCGCGGCGTCGCTGCTGGCCGCCGGATGCGGCAGCGGCCAGGCCGGGTCGGCCGGTGGTGACGCCTTCAGCTTCGCGATCAAGAGCGACCCCGGACTGCTCGATCCGGCTCTGGTGCAGAACACCACCACCTACACCGCGCTGTCGCTGGCCTACGACACCCTGGTGAACGTCGACCCCGACGGCCGTATCGTCTCGGGCCTGGCCGACAAGTGGGTGGTCAAGCCCTCCTCGGTCACCTTCACCCTGCGCCGGGGCGTCACCTGCGCGGACGGCAGCCCGGTCACCGCGAGCACCATCGCCGCCAACGTCGCCCACATCACCGATCCGGCGACGAAGTCACCGGCGTACGGCGTCGTGGTCCCCGAGGGCCTGACCGCGAAAGCCGACGACGCCGCGGGCACCGTGACCCTGTCGACGCCCGAGCCGTTCGCGTTCATCCTGGAGAGCACCCGCTACCTGTTCATGGTCTGCGGCGCCGGGCTGAAGGACCGCTCCCTGCTGGAGGACGGCACGTCCGGATCGGGCCCCTTCCAACTGACTTCGGCCGAGCCGAACCAGAGCTACACGTTCACCCGACGCAAGGACTACGCCTGGGGCCCCGGCGGGGCCACCGCATCCGACCAGGCCATGCCCGGTTCGGTCGTCCTGAAGGTCGTCGGCAGCGAAGCGACCGCGGCCAACCTGCTGCTCTCCCATCAGCTGAACGCCGCACAGTTCGCCGGCCCCGACCGCGCCCGGGTGACCAACGTCCCCGGTATCACCACCACGGTCCAGCCCAACGGCACGCAGGAGTTCTTCTTCCACCAGGGCCAGGGGCACCCCGGTCACGACCCGGCCGTACGCAAGGCCCTGCTCCAGGCGGTCGACCTGCGCGACCTCGGGCAGATCGCCACCGCCGGAACCGGACAGCGGCCCACTGGGCTGGTCATGCAGCCACGCCCCTGCCCCGGTGACACCGTCGCTGGTCACCTGCCCGCCTTCGACCCGCGCGCGGCCGAGTCGGCACTGGAAGCGGCCGGATGGCACCGCTCCGGCAACGGCGTCCGCCGCAAGGACGGCCGCAAGCTCACCATCCGGATGATCTACGGCACTTCCGCCGGGGAGACCATGGCCGCGGCGGCCGAATACCTGGCCGACGCCTGGAAGAAGGTCGGCGTGGACGTGCGGTTGCGCGCCCTGTCGGACGCCGCCTACGGCGAGGTCGAGGCGGTCACCCAGGACTGGGACGTGAACTGGGCGCCGCTCGGCGTCACTCTGCCCACCCAGCTGCTCGGTGCGCTGTCGGGTCCCTTCACCCCGGACGGCGGCAACTTCGCCCACCTCACCAACAAGCGGTACGAGGAGCTCACCGCCGCGGCGAGCAAGCTCCCGGGTGCCGAGGGCTGCGCCAAGTGGGCACGGTCGGAGAGCGCCCTGTTCGGCAGCGGCGATCTCGTCCCCGTCGTCGACAAGACCCTCACCACCGCCTCGTACAACGCCACCTTTCGCATCACGGCGGGGCTGTTCGACCCGACGTCGATCCGGATGACGGGAGCCGAGTCATGACCACCACCCTGAACGAACCCGCCACGCAGGCTTCCTCCCGGCCACGGCACACCCGGCGGCTGACCCCTCGCTTCTTCGCCCGGCATCTGCTGCGGCTGGTCGTCTCCCTCGCCGTCCTCGTCGTGGCGTCGTTCGCGATGATCCACCTCATTCCCGGCGACCCGCTGCGGCAGATGCTCGGCCCGACCGCTCCGAAGGAGCTGGTCGACGCCCGCCGAGCGGAGCTCGGTCTGGACGACTCGCTCCCGACCCAGTTCTGGCACTACGTCCAGGACATGTTCAGCGGCGATCTGGGGACGTCGTTCTTCTCCTCCCAGCCAGTGAGCGACATCATCGCCCAGGGCCTGCCGAACACCCTGGCGCTCGCGGTGCTCGCCACACTCGTCGCGCTGGCCATCGCGATCCCGCTGGGCATGTGGTCGGCGGTCCGCACCCACCAGGGGCGCCGCCGCAGGACCGAGACCACGTTCACCCTGCTCACCGGGGCGGCCATCGCCATCCCCGAGTACCTCTACGGTCTCGCGCTGCTCCTCGTGTTCGCGCTGGGCCTGGGCGTGTTCCCGCCGGCCGGTCTGACCGGCCCGGCCTCCTACGTCCTGCCCGTCACCGCCCTCTCGATCGCCCCCGCCGCGATGATCGCCCGGCTGGCACGGGTGGAGACCCTGCGCGAACTCGACACCGACTACATGCGCCTGGCCCACGCCAAGCGACTGCCCGCCCGGCGGCTGTACGCGGTGCATCTGCTGCCCAACACCCTCACCGCGACCCTGACCATGGGCGGGCTGCTGCTCGGCGGACTGATCACCGGCAGCGTGCTGGTGGAGAACGTCTTCGCCTGGCCCGGACTGGGACAGCGGACGGTCGAGGCCATCACGCAGAAGGACTATCCCGTCGCCCAGGCCATGATCCTCGTCTACGGCGCGCTCGTCCTCCTGGTCACCTTCCTCGTCGACGTCCTCCTCGGACTCCTCGACCCCAAGTCCTCCCTGTCCGCCCCGACCCGCCAGGAGGGCTGATGCGCCGCCTGCTGAGAAACCCCGCCGGCCTGCTCGGCGCCGTCCTGGTCGCCGTGATGATCCTGCTCGCGCTGATCGCCCCGCCGATCTGGGGCGACGCCGCCGCCCGCATCGACCCGCGGCAGATCAACCAGGGGGCATCCGGCGCACACCTGCTCGGCACGGACGCCCTCGGCCGCGACCTGCTCGCCCGCACCCTGGTCGCCACCCGGCTCACCCTGGGCCTGGCATTCCTCGCGACGCTGATCGGCACCGTGTGCGGAGTCCTGCTCGGCACCCTGCCCTCCCTGCTGCCGCGCAGAGCCGGACAGCTGGTCGTCGCCGCCGTCGACATCCTCGTCGCCTTCCCCGCCCTGCTGCTGGCGATGTTCACCGCCGTCGTCGCGGGACTCGGCGCGCAAGGTGCCGTCCTGGGCATCGGAGTGGCGCTCGCACCGACCTTCGCCCGCCTCACCCACACCCTGACCGCGTCCATCGCGGGCTCCGACTACATCGCGGCCGCCCGCATGCTGCAGGTCCCGCGTCACCGCATCCTCACCCGGCACCTGCTGCCCAACGTCGCCGAACCGCTCATCCTCAACACCGCGCAGTCCATGGGCGCGGCCCTGCTCGGCCTGTCGGCGATGTCCTTCCTCGGGATGGGCGTCCAGGCGCCGTCCTACGACTGGGGACGACTGCTCAACGAAGCCTTCGGGCACGTCTACGTCACCCCGTCCGTCGTCGTCGCGCCCGCCACCGCGGTCGCCCTCGCCGGGCTCGGGTTCATGCTGCTGGGCGACACCTTCGCCAAGGCCGCCGCGACCACCGGCGACCCGGTCGGGGAACCCGTCGACCCCGCGGTGCTCACGGCCCAGGGCGTCCCCGTGCGGGACGCGGTCCTCGAGGTCCGCGACCTGACCGTCTCCTTCCCCGGCGGCGTCACGCCCGTACGCCAGGTCTCGCTGACCGTGCACCCGGGCGAGATCGTCGGCCTGGTCGGCGAGTCGGGCAGCGGCAAGAGCATGACGGCCGCCGCCATCGGTCAGACAGTGCCCTACCCGGGCCTGGCCGGCAGCGCACGGACCCGACTGTGCGGGGTGGACCTGGACGGCTTGAGCGACACCGAGCGCCGCAAGCTGCTCGGCTCGTCGCTGGCTATGGTTTTCCAGGACCCCACCTCCTCCCTCAACCCCGCCCTCCGGGTGGGCGGCCAGCTCGCCGAGGTGGCCGTCCTGCACGACGGCGCCACCCGCACCGAGGCACGGGCCCGCGCGGTGGAGCGGCTGGGGCGGGTCCGGATCAAGGAGCCCGCTCAGGTCGTCCGCCAGTATCCGCACGAGCTGTCCGGCGGCATGCGCCAGCGTGCCGTCATCGCCATGGGACTCATGGGCACACCCCGTCTGATCATCGCCGATGAGCCGACCACCGCCCTGGACGTCACCGTCCAGCGCGAAGTGATCAAGGTGCTGCGCGAGGTCGTCGACGACACACGGGCCGGTGCCCTGTTCATCTCCCACGACATCGCCGTCGTCAGCGAACTGTGCGACCGGATCGCCGTGATGTACGCCGGACGCATCGTCGAGGAACTCGATGCCGACACCCTGCACACCGCCCGCCACCCCTACACCCGTGCCCTGATCGGCTCGCTGCCGGACATGGACACCGACCGCTCCAAACCGCTGACCACCATCCCCGGCCGCCAGCCCTCACCGGCGGACGTCGGCCCCGGCTGCGCGTTCGCCGACCGCTGCCCGCTGGCCACCGCCCGCTGCCGGACGAACCGCCCCGAACTCGCCACCACCGTCAACGGGCACGCGGTGGCGTGCTGGGAGGCATGATGAACATCGACGACCTCACCGTCCGCTTCGGCTCCTTCACTGCCGTGCACGGCGTCAGCCTCCAGGTGCCCCAAGGGTCGGTCTGCGGCCTCGTCGGAGAATCCGGCTCGGGCAAGTCCACCCTCGCCCGGGCCGTGGCCGGCCTGACGCCCTACCAGGGCACGGTCTCCGGCGTCGAACGCGGCCGCGTCCAGATGGTGTTCCAGGACCCGTACTCCTCGCTCAACCCGCGCATGAGCATCGGCGACGCCGTCGCCGAGGGCGCCCGCGTACCGCGCGCTCAGCGAGCGGCCGAGGTCGAGCGGCTCCTGGACATGGTCTCGCTGCCGGCCGCGTACGCGTCCAAGTACCCCCGCGAACTCTCCGGCGGCCAGCGGCAACGCGTCGCCATCGCCCGCGCATTGGCCGCCCGCCCGGAAGTGCTCATCGCCGACGAGATCACCTCCGCACTAGACGTCTCCGTGCAGGGCGCCGTGCTCAACCTCATCCGCGACCTGCGCACCGAGCTCGGCCTGACGATGCTGTTCATCTCCCACAACCTCGCCGTCGTGCGCTACGTCTGCGACACCGTCGCCGTCATGCGCCACGGACGGATGGTGGAGTTCGGCCCCGTCGAGTACGTGATCGCCACGCCCCGCCACGAGTACACCCGCGCACTGCTGGACGCGGTTCCGCGTCTGGCCCACGCCTGATCGCCTGCCCGCCCGGCCCGGCGGCCCGTCACGCGGACGGCCGCCGGGCCACACCTGCCCCCTCTCCATGCGAAAGGCCCCTGCCGTGTCCTTGGACCTGCATCGCCGTGCCGTCGTCGCCGACGCCCACAACGACCTCCTGATGGCCGTCGCCGCGCGCCCACCGCAGCGCTGGGGCGGATTCTTCCGGGAACGCTGGCTGCCCCAACTGCGCGAGGGCGGCATCGACATCCAGGTGCTGCCGGTCTTCATCGACGACCAGTACCGGCCCGAAGGGGCGCTACGGCAGACCCTCCGCATGATCGAATGCGCGCATGTGCTCGCCGAGGCCAACGCCGACCAGGTCGCCCTGTGCCTGGGCGGTGGCGACATCGACGCCGCACTCGCCGAGGGCAAGCTCGCCCTCGTGCTCGCGCTGGAGAGCGCGCCCGGCATCGACGCCTCCGTGGAACTGTTCTCCACCCTGTTCCGGCTCGGCGTGCGGATCGCGTCCATCGCCCACTGGGGCCGCACCCCGCTCGCCGACGGCAGCCGGGAGGACGCCACCGGCAGCCGGCTGACCGCGCCCGGTGTCGAGGCGCTGCGGGAGATGGAACGCCTGGGCATCCTCTTCGACATCTCCCATCTGGGAGCGAGCGGTGTCGCCCACGTCCTGGAGCTCGCCACCCGTCCGCTGATCGCCACCCACTCCTGCGCCCGCGCCCTGCGCGACCACCACCGCAACCTCACCGACGACCAGATCCGAGGGGTGGCCGACACCGGCGGCGTGGTCTGCGTGAACTTCGTGCCGGACTTCCTCACCGACGACCAGGCGAAAGTGAGCGTCGACCGGGTCGTCGACCACATCGAGCACATCGTCTCCGTGGCCGGGATCGACCATGTCGGCCTCGGGTCGGACTTCGTGCGCGAGGTCATGCACGACGTCACCCCGCCCTGCTGCGAGAACCTCGACGACGAGGACCCCCTGTTCGACTTCCCCGGCCTGGAGGGCCCGTCCGGCATGCCACTGGTCACCGACGCACTGGTCCGCCGGGGCCTACCGGAGGAGGACATCCTGAAGGTCCTCGGCGGGAACACGCGGCGCCTCATGAGCAAGCACATGGGCTGACGGCCCACCGGGCGAGACGGTGCCCGGTGGTTCGTACGACGCGCCGGGCACCGTCGTACTCCGTCGTTCGGTTCCCCGTACGAATCGGCCGCTGATCTTGTCACCGGGGTACCAACTCGCCCCCGGCCCGCGTGCCTAGCGTGGCCGTCATCCCACCCTGGAGGACACACTCGTGCCGCACGACCACGAACCCCTCTCCGCACCGGCGGACCAGGCGACCCTCGACGCCATGCTCGCAGACCTCGAAGAACTCGTGACCTGCGAGTCCTTCTCCGCCGACTACGCGGCCGTCGCCCGCAGCGCCCACGTGGTCGCCGCGCAGGGCAGCCGCCTGCTCGGTACCTCGCCCCGCATCCTGGACATCGAGGGCGTCACCCACATCCAATGGACCTTCGGCACCCCGCGCGTTCTGCTGCTGGGCCATCACGACACCGTCTGGCCGATCGGCTCCCTCACCACCCACCCCTGGTCGGTGGCGGACGGCGTCGCCCGAGGCCCAGGCGTCTTCGACATGAAGGCCGGACTGGTCCAGATGTTCCACGCCCTCGCCTCGCTGCCCTCCCTGGACGGCCTGTGCGTCCTCGTCACCGGGGACGAGGAGACCGGATCGGCCACGTCCCGCACGCTCATCGAGGACATCGCCCGCACGTGCTCGGCCACCTTCGTCCTGGAGCCGTCGGCTCCCGGCGGCGCGCTGAAGACCAGCCGCAAGGGCGTGTCCCTGTACGACATCACCGTCCACGGCCGCGCCGCCCACTCGGGGCTGGAACCGGAGAAGGGCGTCAATGCGGCCACCGAACTGGCCCACCAACTTCTGGCTCTGCAGGCCATCGCCGACACCGTCACCGCGTCCGCAGGCCCCGGGACGACCATCACGCCCACTCTGATGTCGGCCGGCACTGCGAGCAACACCGTCCCCGCACGCGCCGAGTTGAGCGTGGACGTCCGCGTGCCCAATGCCGCGGCGCAGGAAGCGGTCGACCAGCTCATCAGGGCCCTGCGGCCGCGAGTGCCCGGCGCCCGCCTGCAGATCGACGGCGGCCCCAACCGTCCGCCCCTGGACGCCTCCTCCTCCCGGAAGCTGTTCGCCCTGGCCGTCGAACAGGCCGAACGGCTCGGCCTCGGCCCGCAGCGGCAGGCGGCCGTCGGCGGTGCCTCCGACGGCAACTACACCGCCGGGGTCGGCTGCCCCACGCTCGACGGCCTGGGTGCGGTCGGCGACGGCGCGCACGCCGACCACGAACACGTCATCACCGCCGAAATGCCGGCCCGCGCCCAGCTCCTGGCCCACCTCGTCGGAGCACTGCGATGAACGCACCCGTAATCCGCGAACTGCACACCATGGAGGAATTCGACACCGTCAGCCTCCTCTTCGCCGACATCTGGGGTACCGAACCCGGCAACGGGCCCATCTCCGCCGAGATCATGCGGGCGCTCGCCCACGCCGGCAACTACGTCGCCGGAGCATACGAGGACGGCCGGCTGGTGGGGGCGTCCGTCGCCTTCTTCGGCGAGCCCATAGGCACCAGCCTTCACTCCCACATCACGGGCGCGGTCATGGGGCGCGGCGTGGGCCTCGCCCTCAAGCTGCACCAGCGGCAATGGGCGCTCGCCCGCGGGCTGAAGCGCATCACCTGGACCTACGACCCTCTCATCCGCCGCAACGCGTACTTCAATCTGGTGAAACTCGGCGCCCGGCCCGAGGAGTACCTGGTCTCCTTCTACGGCGCGATGGACGACGCCATCAACGGCGGCGACGACTCCGACCGCGTCCTGACCGCCTGGGACCTCACCGCGCCTGCGCCGCCCGAGCTGAAGGAGCTGCCGGCCGACGCCGCCGATGGCCTGCGCGACCACGAAGGCCGCCCGGTGATGGGGACGACCGACGCCGAGACCGTGCTCATCGACCTCCCCGACGACATCGAGGCCCTGCGCCGTACCGACCCCGGCGCCGCACGGGCCTGGCGGCTGGCCCTACGACAGACCCTGGGCGGCCTGCTCGCCGAAGGCGCCCGCGTCATCGGCCTCCACGATCGCCGCCGCTACGTCGTCCAGCGCGCCACATCCCTTTCCTGACACACTGCGAAGGAGCCCCCTCATGAAGACAAAGATCTCCGGCGTCGAGCTGCGCCGCATCGCGATGCCGCTCGTCGCCCCGTTCCGTACCTCCTTCGGCGTGGAGACCAGCCGCGACGTCCTGCTGGTTCGCGTCGTCACCGCCGACGGGGAGGGCTGGGCCGAGTGTGCGGCCATGTCCGAGCCACGCTACTGCTCCGAGTACGTCGACGGCGCCCAGGACGTGCTGCGCAAGTTCCTCATCCCCGCCCTGCCCAAGGACGGCGTGGACGCGAACACGGTGGGACGGCTCCTGGAACCCTTCACCGGCCACCACATGGCGAAGTCCGCGCTGGAGACGGCAGTGCTCGACGCCCAACTCCGCAGCGTCGGCGAGTCCTTCGGCTCGTACCTCGGTGCCGCCCGCGATCGGGTCCCCTGCGGCGTGTCCGTCGGCATCATGGACTCGATCCCCGAACTCCTCGACGCCGTGGAGGGCTACATCGCCGAGGGCTACGTCCGGATCAAGCTGAAGATCGAGCCCGGCTGGGACGTCGAGCCGGTACGCGCCGTACGCGAACGCTTCGGGGACGACCTGCTCCTCCAGGTCGACGCCAACGCCGCCTACACCCTGGTGGACGCCCAACAGCTCGCCAAGCTGGACGACTTCGGCCTCCTGCTGATCGAACAGCCCCTGGCCAACGACGACATGGTGCAGCACGCCCAGTTGGCCAAGCTGCTCCGCACTCCCCTCTGCCTGGACGAGTCCATCGAGTCCGCCGCCGACGCCGCGGCCGCCATCTCCCTCGGCGCCTGCTCCGTCATCAACATCAAGCCGGCCCGCGTCGGCGGCTACCTCGAAGCCCGCCGCATCCACGACCTCGCCCGCGCCCACGGCATCCCCGTCTGGTGCGGTGGCATGCTGGAGACCGGCATCGGCCGCGCCGCCAACGTCGCCCTCGCCGCGCTGCCCGGCTTCACCCTCCCCGGCGACACCTCCGGCTCCCACCGCTACTTCGCCACCGACATCACCGAGCCATTCGTCCTCACCGACGGCCACCTCGACGTCCCCACGGGCCCCGGCCTCGGCACCGAGCCACTGCCGGACGTACTGGAGGAGGTCACCACCTCCAGCGAGTGGATAGCGCTGTAAGAACACGACGGCCGGGACTGCGGCAGGCACAGTCGGCCCGGCCTCGCACTGCCTGCCCGCCCCAGCGGACCACCCACCGCAGCGGCGGGCAGGCGACCTCGCTGCCCTCCACGACTGCGGCTCCGCAGAAGGTTGCCGACGGCCCCTGCCCCTGGAGCACCGAGCAGGCGCGCATGCTGCTGGCCAGCCACCCGGAGAACGTCCGTTACACCCGCTGCTGGCTGCGTACGGTCATGGCGGGGTGGGCCGTGTCAGAGGACAGCGCGGAGTCGGCGGTCCTGCTGCTGAGCGAAGTGGTCAGCAATGCCGTTCTGCACGCCCGCAACACCTGCCGCGTCCTGGTCACCGTCCGGCTGCGGTGGGGCCGCTGGAGTGCGAGGTCGAAGACCAGGACGCGCCGGTTGGCCTCGGGGTCGAAGACCCCACCGGAACACTCCGGTAGGGCTTCGTCTCGTGGCTCCGGGCAGAGGCCCCCGCCAGCGTGCTCCGGCGCGGCCTCGCCCTATCACCGGCCTGCCACAGGCGGTGTCACACGTCTGTCACCAACTACGCCGACTCCCCGGACCGCGATGCCCTGACCTGCTCTTACGCCCCGACCCTGGACTGACGTGGACACTCATGGACGGCCGTTACGTCTCACGGACGCCGCTCTCACGCGGGGGTGAGGGAGGCCGGACCTACCGGGTCGAAGGCCGCGCGGGCCCCGTGTCGTCCGAGGCGCCGGAGACGCGGAACTCGAATTCGGGACGGTCCCAGGGCACGGCGGGCGGGTTCGCGAGGGCGGTCCCGGTCCGCACCGCACCTGCGCGGTGGTAGAAGTCCGCGGCGGGGAGATGCGACACGACCCTGACGCGGTCGAGCCCGGCGGCACGGGCCTCGGACTGCATGTGTGCGACGAGCTGACGTCCGATCCCCCGCCCTTGCGCTTCGTCGGCGACGAACAGCAGGTCGAGCTCCGGTGGCGCGAGGACGAGCGAGTAGAAGCCGAGGACCCGGCCCTCGGGGTCATCGGCGCCGACGGCCACAAAGGCACGGTGGGCCTCGATGTAATCGGGTCCGACCCGGTAGCCCGCGACTGCGGCCGCGTACTTGCCGGCGTAGGCGCCTGAACCACGCACGAGCCGCGTGAGCCGCTTGGCATCCCGCGCGACGGCCCTCCGTATCGTGATCGGCCGGCTCGTCGGAGAAGTGCGTGAACTCATCGGGAGAGTATTTCGCACAGGAGGCGTGCCGTCGCGCGGCGGGGCGGCTGCGGGGGCAGGCGGGCGGGTCCGGTTCACGGGCGTTCCCTGGGTCCCGCGGTGGTCAGGCCGGTCAGAGGTCGGCCTGGGTGCCGAGGCCGGTGAGGGCGCCGACCGGGTCGGGGTCGGGGGTGCCGCGCGGCCACCAGTCGTCGGCGCCGGGCTCCGACTCGTAGGCGTACCAGAGGCCGTCGCGGCCCAGGCGGAGCTGGAGGTGGCCGCGGGGGTGGGTGAGGCGGTTGCGGGAGGGGCGGAAGGCGGGCAGGTCGGCGGCGAGCAGCAGCGGGCGCGCGCGGTCGAAGCGGCCGGCCGGCGGGTCCCAGGGCTCCTCCAGGGCGGCGAGCCCGTCGAGGCCGCCCTGCCGCCACGCGGCGACCGCGCGCGCGAGGTCCGCCGGGGTGCGGCCGGCCACGGCGGCGAGCGAGGCGTACAGCGCGCGGCTGCCGGCGGTCAGTCCCGAGCCGGGCCGGGCGGCGGCGATCCGTACCGCGTCCTGCCACAGCGTCAACTCGGCGATCGGGTCGTGCCCGGTGGTGAGCAGGGCGTGGGCGCGCGCGGCGGCGTCGGTGGCCAACTGGTCCAGGGCGAGCGGGTCGGGGCCGCCCGGTGCGGCCGGGTAGGCGGGCGGCTGCTCGGGATGGGCGGGGGCGGGCGGCGGCGCGGGCAGCGGCGGGCGTTCACGCCGGGCCAGCGCCTCGCTCGCGCGGACGCCGGGCAGCGGTGCGGGGTGCCGCTCCTGTGCGGCACGGGCCGCCCGCGCGGCGTTACGGCGGGACAGGGCGTCCAGCAACGCGCGTTCGCCCCTGCCGCGCAGCAGGAGCAGCACGAACGGGTCGGCGTCCAGCAGGCGTGCGGTCTGGTAGCAGAGGGCCGCGGCGTGCTTGCAGGGGTGACCGCGGTCCGGGCAGGTGCAGTGCGGCTCCAGGTCCCCCGGACCGGGCAGCAGCGGTACGTCGCCCTCGGCCAGGGACGGGGGCAGTTCCTTGTCGAGCAGCGCGGCGATGTGCGCGGGGCGCTCCGCCGCGGCGTCCAGGAACCGCTCCCAGTCGGCGTCGTCCAGTGTCCGCAGCCGCACCTGCACGCGGTACGGGCGCAAACGGCTGCCCTGTACGTAGGCCAGCACCAGGCCGGGGGTGACGGTGATGGCGTCCACGTGGCCCTGTTCGGCGTATCCGCGCCCGCGCGCCAGCCGCTTCACGTCCAGGGCGCCTTCTTCCAGGGCGGAGACCCAGGCGTTGCCCCACCAGGTCTCGGCGAAGGTGGGGGGTTCGGTGGTGGAGGTGGAGGGCTCGGTGGTGGAGGCGGGGGGTTCTGTGGTGGTGGTTCGGGGGCGGAGGGGGGCGAACGCGGGGAAGGTGCGGCGCAGGTCGGTGTCGCGGTGGGGGGCGGCCATGGACGTGGGGGTGGTGGGGGTGCCGGCCGCGGTGGTCCGGGGTGTGGGGGGAGAGGGCTGGGTGCCGGTCCCGGTGGTGGGGTTCCGGGGCTTGGCCGGGCGCGTCGCCGTCACGGGGTTCTTCGAGGTGGGTGCGGCGAAGGCTCCGGCGGAGAGCAGGCGGCCGACCGGCGACGGGCCTCGGCCGGGCTCGGCTTCCGGTGCGGTGGGGCGACGGGTCCGCTCGGGCCGGGTGGTCTCGCGCCGGTCCCGTCGCGGGGCCGCCGGGCCGTCCGTGAGCCGCTCCTCGGCGGACCGCGCCTCGTCACGTGCGGCTCGGGCCGCGCGCAGTGCCGCGCGGGCGGCGTCGCCGGGGCGTGCGCCGGGACGCGCGGGGTGCTCCTCGGGGCGGTTCTGCCGGTCCGGGCCGAGCGCCTGGGTGGGGGCGGGAGTGTCGGCGGCCTCGGTCGCCGGTACGGCCTCGGTTGCTGGTACGGACTCGGTCGCCGGTACGGCCTCGGTCGTCGGTACGGCCTCGGTCGTCGGTACGGCCTCGGTCGTCGGTACGGGCTCGGTCTGCGCTACGGGCTCGGCCTCCGGTACCGGCTCCGCCTGCGCTACGGAGAGTGCCCCGCGCCTGAGCGCAGCGCGGGCGGCGTCGCCGGGGCGCGGGCCGCTGTCCTTGGGGCGCGGTCGGCTCGTCGAGCCCCGTCGTGCCCGCCGGCCGGCCTCCGGTTGGGCCTCCCCTCGCTCCAGCGCGGCCCGCAGCGCACGGCGGGCCTCGTCGGCGGGGCGGGGCCGCGAGGCGACCGGGTCGGTCGCCCGGCCCTCGCCCTGCTCCGCGCTCGCGGCCAGGTCGTCTCCCCGGTCCGCCGGCTGCTCCGCCGGCTCACGCTGCACCGCCGGATCACGCTCCTCCACTGCGCCGCCCTCCTCCGAACGGCCCTCCAGACGGCCCTCCGCCGTTTCCTTCTCCCCCGTCATGACGTCCTCCGCAGGCGGACGAGGTCGGACAGCTCGCGGTCGGAGAGTTCGGTGAGGGCGGATTCGCCGGAGCCGAGGATGGCGTCGGCGAGGGCCCGCTTCGCGGCGAGCATCTCGGCGATGCGGTCCTCGACGGTGCCCTCGGTGATGAGGCGGTGGACCTGGACGGGCTGGGTCTGGCCGATGCGGTACGCGCGGTCGGTGGCCTGTTCCTCGACGGCCGGGTTCCACCAGCGGTCGAAGTGGACGACGTGCCCCGCGCGGGTGAGGTTGAGGCCGGTGCCGGCGGCCTTCAGGGAGAGGACGAGGACGGGGGTCGCGCCGCTCTGGAAGCGGTCCACCATCCGCTCCCGCTCCGGGACCGGTGTGCCGCCGTGCAGCAGGTCGACGGGGATCGCGCGGCCCTGGAGGTGCGAGGTGATCAGACGGGCCATGCCGACGTACTGGGTGAAGACCAGCGCCGAGCCGTCCTCGGACAGCAGCGTGTCCAACAGCTCGTCCAGCAGGGCGAGTTTGCCGGAGCGGGCGGCCAGGCGGTCCGTGCCGGCGTGGCCCGGCTCCTCCTTGAGGTAGAGCGCGGGGTGGTCGCAGATCTGCTTCAGCGCGCCGAGGAGCTTGAGGACCAGCCCGCGCCGCGCGATGCCCTGCGCGGTCTCGATGGCCAGCATGGACTCGCGGACCACGGCCTCGTACAGCGCGGCCTGTTCGCGGGTGAGCGGGACCGGGTGATCCGTCTCCGTCTTGGGGGGCAGTTCGGGGACGATACCGGGGTCGGACTTCTTGCGGCGCAGCAGGAAGGGCCGTACCAGGCGGGCCAGTCGCTCCACGGCCTCCTCGTCCTCGCCCGTCTCCACCGCGCGCGCGTGCCGGGCGCGGAAGGACTTCAGGGGGCCCAGCAGTCCGGGGGTGGTCCAGTCGAGCAGGGCCCACAGTTCGGAGAGGTTGTTCTCCACCGGAGTGCCCGTGAGGGCCACGCGCGCGGGCGTCGGGATCGTGCGCAGTGCCTTGGCGGTGGCCGAGAAGGGGTTCTTCACGTGCTGGGCCTCGTCGGCGACGACCATGCCCCAGCGCTGTTCGGCCAGGGAGGGCGCGGCCGAGCGCATGGTGCCGTAGGTGGTGAGGACGAAGCCGCCGTCGAGGCCCTGGAGGCTGCGCTCGGTGCCGTGGAAGCGGCGGACCGGGACGCCGGGGGCGAAGCGGGTGATCTCCCGCTGCCAGTTGCCGAGCAGCGAGGCCGGGCAGACCACCAGGGTCGGTTCGGTGCGGGCGCGCTTGAGGTGCAGGGCGATGACGGTGACGGTCTTGCCGAGGCCCATGTCGTCGGCGAGGCAGCCGCCGAGTCCGAGGGAGGTCATGAGGTCCAGCCAGGCAAGGCCGCGGAGTTGGTAGTCGCGCAGGGTGGCGTGCAGGCCGGCGGGCGGTTGTGCGGGGCGTACGCCGGCCGTCAGGCGGTCGCGCAGCGTGGCGAGCGCCCCGGTCGGCACCGCCTCGACCGTCTCGCCGTCGACCTCGGCGCTGCCGGTGAGCGCGACGGACAGCGCGTCCACCGGGTCGAGCAGGCCCAGTTCCCGCTTGCGGGCCTTGCGGACGAGCGCGGGGTCGACGAGCACCCACTGGTCGCGCAGCCGCACGACCGGGCGGTGGGCCTCGGCGAGCGCGTCCATCTCGGCCTCGCTGAGGGGGTCGCCGCCGAGGGCGAGCTGCCAGCGGAACTGGAGGAGTTCCTCGCTCTCGAAGAAGCCGGTGCCGTCGGTCGCCGAGCCGGGCGCGGGGCGCACCACGGCGGCCGCGGTGAGGTCGCGGGCCAGGTCCCGGGGCCAGTGGACGGCGACGCCGGCCGCCGCGAGCCGGGCGGCGGCCACCCCGAGCAGATCGGCCACCTCCTCCTCGGACAGGGCGAGGACGTCCGGTACGTCCTGCTCGGCGAGCCGGTCCAGCGGCGGCCAGACGCGGGCCGCGCGGCGGACGGCGAGGGCGGCGTCCACGCGCGCGCGGGGCCCGAACGCCTCGTCGGCCTCCCCCGCCCACAGGGCGGCCGCGTCGGTGACGAGGGTGGGGTCGGCGAGGCTGTGCACCTGGACGATCGCGGCTCCCGCGCGCCGGCTGCGCTCGCCCTCCCCGTCGCCTTCCGCGTCGAAGACGTCGTACGCCGACAGGTCCAGGCGCAGCGAGATTCGTACGCCCGCGTCCATGCCGGCGGCGACCTCGGCGGCCCACTCGTGGGCGTCGGGCAGGTGCTGCGGGCGGTGGTCGGCGAAGGGCCGGCCGACGGCGTGCGGGGCGGCCGGGGTGCGGGGCAGGGTGTCCGCGACCGCGTCGAGGAAGGATCGCATCAGCGCTTCCGGCTCGGGCAGCCGGACGGGTCCTGGTCCGGGCAGCGGGACGGCGTGGCCCTCGTAGGGCAGGGCGGCGGCGACCGCGCGCAGGTGGGCGATGTCGTCGGGTTCGAGGGGGCCGGCCCGCCAGGCGTCGTGTCCGGAAGGGGTGAGGCCGGGCAGCAGGCGGCCGCGGGCGGCGAGCCGCAGCGCGTGCAGGGCGGCGGCGCCCCAGCAGGCGGTGGCGGGGTGGGCGGCGGGGTCGCGGCGGGCTCGCACCAGCAGGGGGAGGGCCCGGTCCAGCGGCAGGGTGAGCGCCGGGGTCCGTCCGCGGCGGACGCCCTTGCCGTGCGGCCGGACCACCGTCAGTTCGGTGAGGTCGCCGGCGACCTCGGTCGCCGCACCGCCGTCACCACCGGACGGGGAGCGCTCCTCCGGGTCCCAGAAGGCGACGCGGCCCTCGCGCGGCAGCGGCGCGGGCAGGAAGACCGCGGCGAGGCGTGCGGGGACGGACGGCCGGGCGCCCGCGGCGGTGCCCGCCGCCGTCTGCGTCACCGTGTCGCTCATACGTCCTGTCACCTCCCGCCCGTCCTGCCGGATCACCTGTCTCCGACTCTACGGGCGGGGTCTGACAATCGGCCCCGGAGACCGCCGGGGCCGCTCGGTCAGGGCGTGGTGCGCGAGACGACGTACACGAACGGGTTGTTCGGCTCCGACATGTTCACCACCACGTCCTGGGTGGGTGCGGGCTTCTTCTGCTCGTGGACGAGGCCGTACCAGGGGCCGGGGCCGTTGAAGTCCCAGCCGGTGATCTTCCGGTCGCGGGCGCTGATGGTGATGTGGTCGCGCTTGAGCGCGGCCGTGCTGGTGCCCATGTCGCGCAGGAACTCGTCCAGGTTGGCGTTGGGGGCCTGGAACTGGACGTAGAGACGGCTGGTCTTCCAGTTGTTCGTCTCGTAGTAGGCGACCTTGCCGGACGGGTGCGGGATGGGCACCTGGTAGAGGCGGAGCTGGACCTTCGACGGCCACTCCTCGGTGAGGCCGCGCGCCGAGTAGCGCTCCTCCTTGTCCTTGCCGCTGGCTCGGCTCTGGGCGGCGGAGATCACCAGGTAGCCGGCCGGGATGCCGATGAGCAGCACGATGATGAGCAGGGTGAGTGCGCGGCGACGGCGCATGTGGCGGCGGTCCTCGGTGTGGGGGGAGAGATCGTCGGTCGGGCCGGGCTGGTGCGGCAGGGCTCCTGTCACAGCGAGTCCTCCGTGCGACGGGTGGCCGCGAACCGCTCGTAGCGCTCGTAGCGCTCCACCCGGCGGCGCTTGGCGCGCCGGAAGCGGCGGGCGACCAGGCGGGCGAGGTCGGCGGCGCCGACCATGCCGGCCTCCGGGCCGAGCTGGGCGCGGACGATCCGGGCCTCGGGGCGGTAGCCGCGGCCGGTCAGGTGCCGCTTGAACGCGTCCCGCGCGGGGCCGATCAGCAGGTCGTCGGCGGCCGAGACGCCGCCGCCGATGACGAAGCAGGAGGGGTCGAGGGCGGCGGCGAGGTTGGCGATGCCGACGCCGAGCCACTGGCCGATGTCCTGGAGCAGCTCGATGCACATGGCGTCGCCCTCGCGGGCCAGCTCGGTGATCATCGGGCCGGTGATGTCGCCGACCTGCCCCTTGACGTGCTCGATGATCCCGTACGCCACCGGGGAATCGGCGGCGGCCAGCTCCCTGGCCTCGCGCACGAGCGCGTTGCCGGAGCTGTACTGCTCCCAGCAGCCGCGGTTGCCGCAGGGGCAGCGGTGTCCGCCGGGCACGACCTGCATATGGCCGAACTCTCCGGCGACGCCGTACTTGCCGCGCTTGACCTGGCCGTCCTCCAGGATCGCGCCGCCGATGCCGGTGCCGAGGGTGATCATGACGAGGTGGTCCTCGCCGCGGCCGGCGCCGAAGCGCCACTCGGCCCAGGCGGCGGTGTTGGCGTCGTTGTCGACCAGAACGGGGACCGCGAGGCGCCCGGCGATGCGATCGCGCAGCGGTTCGTTGCGCCAGGACAGGTGGGGGGCGAACAGGACGCGGTTGCGGTCGGCGTCGACCCAGCCCGCGGCGCCGATGCCGACGGCGTGCACGTCGTGCCGGTCGGACAGGTCCAGGACCAGTTCGACGATGGTGTCCTCGACGACCTTGGGGCTCTTGGACTTGTCCGGGGTCTCGGTGCGGACCTTCTCCAGGATGTTGCCGTCGGCGTCGACCACGCCCGCCATCACCTTGGTGCCGCCGATGTCGATGCCGACCGTCGGCACACGGGGGGCCGTCAGGTGTGAGCGGCGTTCCCTGGTGCCGACCGTGCGCAGGACGGGCGCGCGGCGGGAGCCGATGGGGGCGGTGAGGTCGCGGTAGGTGCTCATCAGAGCCGATTCTGCCGTACGGGCCCACTGCCCGGCGTACGCAACAGCAACGGGGTGGCTCGTCTCATACGGCGGCTGCGGGCGGTCTGTGGTGGATCATGCAGTTCCCCACGCCCCTATCCACGCTGGAGTTCGTGGCGCAGAGCGTCCAGGTCGGAGCCGCCTGCCATCTGCTGCGTCAGCTCGTCCAGGGTGATCCGGTCGCGGGTGTGGTTGCCGACCATGGCGCCTCGCTTCAGGAGGACGAAGCGGTCGCCCACCAGGTAAGCGTGGTGGGGGTTATGGGTGATCAAGACAACACCCAGGCCCTCGTCGCGTGCTGCGGCCACATACTTCAGGACCACTCCGGACTGCTTCACGCCGAGGGCCGCCGTGGGCTCGTCCAGGATCAGGACCTTCGCTCCGAAGTGGACGGCTCGGGCGATGGCGACGCACTGGCGTTCGCCGCCGGAGAGGGTGCCGATGGGCTGGTCGACGTCGCGGAGGTCGATGCCCATGCGAAGGAGCTCGGCATGGGTGGTGCGGCGCATGTACTCGACGTCCATGCGCTTGAAGGGGCCGACGCCCTTGCGCGGCTCCGAGCCGAGGAAGAAGTTGCGCCAGACCGGCATCAGGGGGACGACGGCCAGGTCCTGGTAGACCGTGGCGATGCCGCGGTCCAGGGCGTCGCGGGGCGAGGAGAGGGTGGTCTCCTCACCCTCGATGCGCAGGACTCCGCCGTGATGCCGGTGCAGACCCGCAATGATCTTGATCAAGGTTGATTTGCCCGCGCCGTTGTCGCCCAGGACGCAGGTGATCTCCCCCGCGTTCACCTCCAGGGAGACGCCCTCCAGGGCGCGGATGTTGCCGTAGTGCTTGCTGACGTCGGTCAGCTCGACGAGCGTCACTTGGTGGCCTCCGCGCGCTTGCGGACCCAGGCGTTGAGCAGGGTCGCGAGGAGCAGCATCGCTCCGAGGAAGAACTTGAACCAGTCGGGGTTCCACTCGGCGAAGACGATGCCCTTGCTGGTCATGCCGAAGATGAACGCGCCGACCGCCGAGCCGACGGCGCTGCCGTAGCCGCCGGTGATCAGGCAGCCGCCGATGACGGCGGCGATGATGTAGATCAGCTCGTTGCCGACGCCCTCGCCGGACTGGACGACGTCGTAGGAGAAGAGCAGGTGCTGGCCGGCGATCCAGGCGCCGAAGGCCACGCCCATGTAGAGGCCGATCTTGGTCCTGGCCACCGGGACGCCGACCGCGCGGGCCGCGTCCTGGTTGCCGCCGACCGCGAAGATCCAGTTGCCCGCGCGGGTGCGCAGCAGGATCCAGGAGGCGAGCGCGACCAGGGCGAACCACCACAGGATGGTGATCTTGAAGTCGACGTCCCCGATCGTCAACGTTGACGCGAAGACGTCTTGAGCCGTCGGGAATCCCTCCATGTCGGCGATCGTCTTCGTCGAGACTGTGCCGTCGATCAACTTGGTGAACCCGAGATTCAACCCGGTCAACATCAGGAAGGTGCCGAGCGTGATGATGAAGCTGGGCAACTTGGTCCTGGTGAGCATCCACCCGTTGAACGCGCCGATGGCGAGCGTCGCCAGGAGCGAGACGCCGACGCCGACCCAGACGTTCGCGGTCATCTGGTAGCTGAACATCGACGAGATCAGCGCCGACGACGTGACGAGGACGCCCGCGGACAGGTCGAACTCGCCGCCGATCATCAGCAGCGCCACCGGCACCGCCATGATCCCGATCGTCGAGGACGCGTAGAGGACGGTGCTGAGGCTGGAGGCCCGCAGGAAGCTGTCGGCGACGATCGCGAAGAAGACGAAGACGGCGATCGCGCCGACCACCGAGCCCAGCTCGGGGCGGCTCAGCAGCTTCCGCAGCGGCGAGGTGCGCACAAGCCGCTCATCGGCCCTGCCGTCGGCGGTCGTGCTCATCGGGTGCCCCGCTTCGTGTACTCCTCCAGCTCGGCGGCCTGCTCCTTGGTGATGATCTGCGGGCCGGTCAGCACCGGCTTGCCGCCGCCGAGGACGTCGGCGTTGTAGCGGTAGAGCCACAGCAGGTCGACGGCCTGGTAGCCCTGGAGGTAGGGCTGCTGGTCGACGGCGAAGCCGAGGGTGCCGTCCTTGAGGCCGGCCGCGACCTTGGCGTTGAGGTCGAAGGTGTCGATCTCGGCGTCGCTGCCGGCGCTCTGCTTGGCCTTCACGGCGGTGTCGGCGAAGGGGGCGCCGAGGGTGACGACGGCGTCGACGGAGGTGTCGGCCTGGAGCTTGGCCTCGATCGCGGACTGCACGTCGGGCATGTTGGTGCCGGTGACGTAGAGGTTCTGCACCTCGCCGTCGAAGGTCTCCTTCACCCCGGCGCAGCGCTGCTCATGGCCGACGTTGCCCTGCTCGTGCAGGATGCAGAGCGCCTTCTTCCGTCCCCGCGCGTTCAGCTCCTCGCCGACGGCCTGGCCGGCGATCGTCTCGTCCTGGCCGATGTGGGTGAGGGCGCCGAACGCCTTGGACTCGGCGGAGCCCGAGTTGACCGTGATCACCGGGATCCCGGCCTTCACGGCGCGGGCGACGGCGGCCTTCATCGCGTCGGGCTTGGCGAGGGTGACGATGATGCCGTCGACCTTCTTGTCGACGGCCGCGTCGACCAGCTGGGCCTGCTGCTGGGCCTCGTCGTCGTGCGAGTAGAGGAAGTTGATGTTGTCCTTGGCGGCTGCCTCCTTGGCGCCGCTCTGGACGATGTCCCAGAACGTGTCGCCATCGCCCGAGTGGGTGATCATCGCGAAGGTCCAGCGCGGGGTGCTCACCGCTGCCCTGCCCCGTTCGGCCGCGGCCTTGCGGGCGTCCTCGGCGCGCTTGCCGCCGGTGCTGCTGCACGCCGCGAGGGACACACTGAGCGCCCCTGCCAACGCGATCCCTGCCCAGGTCCGAAACCGTGCCACGAGGCCGTGCCCTTCTTGCCGTGTTCTGTCGTGCGCGGGGCCGGTCGTCTCACCGGCCCCAAACGCCCCAGTATCGAACACAGGGATCGTGCCCCTCGTGACCGGGGACCGCGAGTCGGTCGCATTGTCCGGACATTGCGACGAACGCGGACGGACGGAACGGGGTCGCCGCGCCACCCGGCGGCGCACGCCCGGCCGCCCGGCGGCGCACCTCACCGCCCTGCGGACGCAGACCTCACGGCCGTACCAGGAGCTGGAACTCGAAGGAGTAGCGGCTCGCGCGATACATGTGGCTGCCGTGCTCGACCGCGCGGCCGGTGTCGTCGAAGGTGGTGCGCTGCATGGTGAGCAGCGGGGCGCCCTCGTCCTCGGCGAGCCGGTCGGCCTCGGGGGCGGTGGCGGCGCGGGCGCCGATGGACTGGCGGGCGCTGTGCAGGGTGATGCCGGCGGCGCGCATCAGCCGGTACAGACCGGTCGCCTCCAGCTGGTCCGTGTCCAGGTCGAGCAGTCCGGTCGGCAGATGGTTGGTCAGGTACGCCATCGGCTCGCCGTGCGCCAGCCGCAGCCGCTCGACCTGGTGGACGTCGCTGCCTTCGGCGACCCCGAGGGCGGCCGCGACCTCGGCGGAGGCGGGGACGACCGTGTTGACCAGGACCTTGGTGGCGGGGCGCTGTCCGGCCGCCTCCAGGTCGTCGTAGAGGCTGCTGAGCTCCAGCGGGCGCTTGACCTGGCTGTGCACGACCTGGGTGCCGACCCCGCGGCGGCGCACCAGCAATCCCTTGTCGACCAGGGACTGGATGGCCTGGCGGACCGTGGGGCGGGACAGCCCGAGCCGGGCCGCGAGGTCGATCTCGTTGCCCAGGAGGCTGCCCGGCGTGAGCGCCCCTCGCTCGATCGCGGCCTCCAGCTGCTGGGAGAGCTGGAAGTACAGCGGAACGGGCGAGCTGCGGTCCACACTGAGGTCGAGTCGCACGGTCGGGTCAACATCTGGTTTCGGCACGGCCCGAGCGTAGCCCTGTGAATGGTTGACGGGAAGTTGTGTAGTCCGATTGTCCGGACATACGGATTGACAGATGGGCGGTCCGCCCTCACCTTGATTCCATGCGCATCGGGGTCATCGGTACGGGCCGCATCGGCACCTTCCATGCCAACACGCTGAGCCGGCACCGTGACGTCGGCTCCCTGATCCTGACGGACGTGGACCCCGCGCGGGCGCAGGAGCTGGCGCTCCGGCTGGGCGAGACGGCGGCGCCGGGCGTGGACGAGATCTTCAAGTGGGGCGTGGACGCCGTGGTGATCACGGCGGCGACCTCGGCGCACGCCGAACTGATCGGCCGGGCCGCGCGCTCGGGGCTCCCGGTGTTCTGCGAGAAGCCCATCGCGCTCGACCTGCCGGGCACGCTGCTCGCGATCACGGAGGTGGAGACGGCGGGGACGGTGCTGCAGATGGGGTTCCAGCGCCGCTTCGACACCGGCTACACCGGCGCGCGGGAGGCCGTCCGCTCGGGGCGTCTCGGGCGGCTGCACACCGTGCGGGCCATCACCTCCGACCCGGCGCCGCCGCCGGCCGGCTATCTGCCGCTGTCGGGCGGCCTGTACCGGGACACCCTGATCCACGACTTCGACGCGCTGCGCTGGGTGACCGGCCGCGAGGTGGTCGACGTGTACGCGGCCGGCTCCGACGCCGGGCCCGGCATGTTCCGGGAGGCCGGGGACATCGACACGGGCGCGGTGGTGCTGACCCTCGACGACGGCACCCTCGCCACCGCGACCGCGACCCGGCTGAACGGCGCCGGGTACGACGTGCGCATGGAGCTCGCCGGTGAGCTCGACCAGATCACCGTCGGCCTCGACGACCGTACGCCCATCGCCTCCACCGAGCCGACCGGGCCGCCGGCCGCCTCCAAGCCGTGGACGGGCTTCCTGGAGCGCTTCGGGCCGGCCTACGAGGCCGAACTCGCCGCGTTCATCGAGGTAGTGCGCGGTGAGCGGGCCAATCCGTGCGACGGCCGTGAGGCGTTGCAGGCCCTGCGGATCGCCGAGGCATGCGATCTGTCGCGGCGCGAGCGCAGACCGGTCCGGCTGCTGGAGATCCCGGGCGGGCGGGACGTGGGGGCCTGAGCACGTCGCCTCCGCGCGACCTTTCACGCCTCCTCTGCCGGACCTTTCCGACCTCCTCTGCGCGACCCTTTCCCCCCCGCGCGCCTCAACGGCCGTCAGGGCGTCGCGGTCGACAGCACCGTGCCCTGCGCCACCGCGCACAGCGTCTCGGTACCGTCCTCCGCCGTGGTCAGCAGGTCGCAGCGGACCACGGCCTGACGGCGCCCGGAGTGCACCACCTGCGCGCTCGCCCTGAGGGTGCGTCCGACCGCGGGGCGGACGTACTGGATGGAGAAGCCCGAGGTCAGCACGGCCGCGCCGAGGGCGGTGCCGGCGGCGAAGGTGATGGCGTTGTCGGCCGCGTAGGACAGGACACCGCCGTGCACAAAGCCGTTCTGCTGATGGAGCTCCGGGCGGATGTCCAGCTCCAGGACCGCCTCGCCGCCGCCGAAGGCGCTGATGCGGGTGCCGAGGAGTCTGCTGAACGGCTGGGCGGCCAGGGCCTGCTGAGCTGCCGTCAGATCGAGCTGGGGGGACGGGACGGAGGGTGCGGTCATCGCTGTCGGACTCCAGGGACTCGTACGGACGGTTCTCGGGCGCTCACCAGCGCACCGGCAGACTGCGCATGCCGCGCACCAGCATGCCCGGCAGCCACTCGCCGCAGGGGCCGTCCAGGGCGAGGCCGGGGGCGCGCTCCAGCAGGGACCGTATGGCCGTGCGGGCCTCCAGGCGGGCCAGCGGGGCGCCCAGGCAGAAGTGGATGCCGTGGCCGAAGGCGACATGGCCGCGCGGGTCGCGGCGGATGTCGAAGCGGTCGGGGTCCGGATAGCGCGTGGGGTCGCGGTCGGCGGCGGTGAGGCCGACCAGCACCGTCTCGCCCCGGGCGATCGGCACTCCGGCGATCTCCAGGGGCTCGGCGGCGAAGCGGAACGTGGCGTTCTCGACCGGGCCCTCCCAGCGCAGCATCTCCTCCACGGCGCCGTCGAGCAGGCTCATGTCGGCGCGCAGGGCGGCCAGTTGGTCGGGGTGGGTGAGCAGCGCGTACACGCCGTTGCCGATGAGACCGACCGTGGTCTCGTGACCGGCGATGAGCAGCAGGTAGGCCATGCCGCGCAGTTCGCCGACGGAGAGGCGGTCGCCGTCCTCGGCGGTGGTGCGGATCAGGTCGCTGAGCAGATCGTCGCTCGGGCCGCCCCGGCGCTTGTCCTCGATCAGCTCGGTGAGGTACTCGGCGAGGCGCTCCACGGCGTGCTGCTCGGTGCCCGACGTGCTGGGCGCGACGACCTCGGTGGAGATCTTGCGGAAGGCGGAGCGGTCCATCTCGGGGATGCCGAGCAGCTCGCAGATGACGGTGATGGGCAGCGGGAAGGCCAAGGACTCGACGAGGTCGGCGCGGCCGTGCGGCAGCATCGCGTCGAGCAGTTCGTCGGTGATCTGCTGGACACGCGGGCGCAGTTGCTCCACGCGCCGCATGGTGAAGGCGCGGGAGACCAGGGAACGCAGCCGGGTGTGGTCGGGCGGGTCGACGCTCAGCAGATACTTGCCGATCAGCTCCTCGTCCAGGAACGTCATGCCGAGCTTCGCGGGGTCCTTGGCCAGGCGCGGGTCGGCGAGCGCGGCGCGCGCCTCCTCGTGGCCCACGACCAGCCAGGTCTCGTGCTCCGGACCCGTGCCCGGCGGGCGGACCCGGTGCACCGGACCGCGGGCGCGCAGTGCGGCGTACACCGGGTGCGGGTCGGTGCGGAACGCGTCGCCGTACCGCCCGAGGTCGATCACCTCCGGGCGGGACCCGTCGCGGTACTGTCCCAGGTCGGTCACCTCGGCCATGGCTCCCCCCTCACGGTCCTGTCCTCACTGCGCACAACGCGCGGCGCCGCGCGCTAGTGCCCGTCCCGCGGATCTTCTTCGAGCAGTCCGGCGTCGTGGGCGAGGAGGGCGATCTGGACGCGGTTGTTGAGGCCGAGCTTGGCCAGGATGCGGGAGACGTGCGTCTTGACGGTGGGGACGCTCATGAACAGGCTCGCGGCGATCTCGGCGTTGGCCAGGCCCCGGCCGACCGCGACGGCGACCTCGCGTTCCCGGTCGTTGAGGAGGGCGACGCGTTCACGCGCGCGCGTGCGGCGGGTGCCGGCGGCGGTGCCGGCCGCGTGGGCCATCAACTGCCGGGTGACGGCGGGTGACAGGACGGGGTCGCCGGCCGCGACCTTGCGGACCGCGTCGACGATCTCGGCGGGCGGGGTGTCCTTGAGCACGAATCCGGCGGCGCCCGCGCGCAGGGCGCGCAGCACCTGCTCGTCGGCGTGGAACGTGGTCAGCACCACCACCTGCGGGGCGTCCTCGCGGCGCCGCAGCCGTTCGGTGGCGGTCAGGCCGTCCACGGCGGGCATCCGGATGTCCATCAGGACGACGTCCGGGCGGGTGCGGGCCACGAGCGCCTCCACCTCGGCGCCGTCGGCGGCCTCGCCCACGATCGCGATGTCCGGCGAGCCGCCCAGCATGAAGGACAGCCCGGCGCGCACCAGGGGGTCGTCGTCGACGAGGAGCACCTTGATAGCGGTCATGGAGGTCACGTAATCACGGTCGGGGCGGGGTGCGTAAACGGCACCGCCCGGTGGGCGACGCCTCGGTTACAGTGCTCGGCGGAGTGATCTCGGAGGGGGCTTCCTTGCGCTACCGACTGCTGGGCCGCACCGGGCTGCGGGTCTCCGAACTGTTCCTCGGCGCCATGACCTTCGGTGAGGAGGACGGCAAGGGGGTGGCGAAGGAGGAGTGCGCGCGCATTCTCGACGTCTACGCGGAGGCCGGCGGCAACGTCGTCGACACCGCGGTCAACTACGGCGGCGGGCAGAGCGAACGGATCGTGGGCGAGCTGCTGCGGGGGCGGCGGGACCGGTTCGTCCTGTCCACGAAGTACACGCTGTCGCGGGACGGCTCGGACCCCAACGCCTCGGGCAACCACCGCAAGAACCTGACCCGTTCGCTGGAGACGAGCCTGCGCCGGCTCGGCACCGACTACATCGACCTGTACTGGGTGCACATCTGGGATCGCAACACGCCCCTTGAGGAGACCATGCGGGCCCTGGACGACGCGGTCCGCTCCGGGAAGGTGCTGTACGTCGGCGTCTCGGACGCGCCCGCGTGGGTGGTGGCGCGCGCCAACACGCTGGCGGAGCTGCGGGGGTGGACCGAGTTCGCGGGCATCCAGGTGCCGTACAGCCTGCTGAACCGGGATGCCGAGCGGGAACTGCTGCCGATGGCCGAGGAGTCGGGGCTGTCGGTGGCGGCGTGGGGGGCGCTGGCGAGCGGGGTCCTGTCCGGCAAGTACACCCGGCCCGGCGGTGTCCGCGCCGGCGAGACGACGCGGCTGTCGGCCGACGCGCTCAGCGAGCGGGACCATGCCGTGGCCGGTGCGGTCCGGGCGGCGGCGGACGAACTCGGTGTGTCCGCCGCGCAGGTGGCCCTCGCCTGGACCATGTCCCGCTCCCCCGCCGTTCACCCGGTCGTCGGCGCCAGCCGGGCCGAGCAGCTGCGGGACAACCTCGGTGCGGCCGGGCTGACCCTGCCCGCCGAGGTGCGCGCCGCCCTGGAGGAGACGACCGGCTTCCGGCCGGGCTTCCCCACCGAGTTCATCGAGCAGACGGCCCCCTGGGTGTACGGCGAGGCGGGGCGCAGGGTGGTGCCGCGGGGGCGGTGACGCAGGGGTGCGCACCCCCGTCGCCCCCATGGCGGCCAGGTCGTCCCCGTGGGCAGCCACGCCCGTACCGTCGTCCCCGTGGGCAGCCACGCCCGTACCGTCGTCCCCGTGGGCAACCAGGCCCGTACCGTCGTCCCCATGGGCAACCACGCCCGTACCGTCATCCCCATGGGCAACCACGCCCGTACCGTCATCCCCATGGGCAGCCACGCCCGTACCGTCATCCCCATGGCAGCCACGCCCGTACCTCGAAGCCGCCCTCCGCGGTGGGCCCGTGGTGCAGGTGGCCGCCCGCCAGGGTGGCGCGTTCGGTGAGGCCGATCAGGCCCTGGCCGGAGCCGGGGACGGGCGGGACGTCCCCGTCGGGGGCGGGGTTGCGGACGGTGACCGTGAGGCCGTCGCCGGGGGCGCCGGTGACGGTGACGGTGACCTCGGCGCCGGGGGCGTGCTTGCGGGCGTTGGTCAGGCACTCCTGGGCGATGCGGTACGCGGTGCGGCCGAGGGACGCCGGCACCTCGGCGGGGTCCGTCACCTGCTGGGCGAGCGTGACCTTCATGCCGGCCTCACGGGACTCGGCGACGAGGGTGTCCAGGGCGGCGAGCGTCGGCTGGGGGCGGCCCGCGTCGTCGGGCTCGCCCGCGCGCAGGACGCCGATGATCTCCCGCAGGTCCTGGAGGGCGTCGTGCGCGCTCTCCCGGATCACTCCGGCCGCCCGCGCGATCTCGTCGCGGGGCGCGTCCGGGCGGAACTCCAGCGCCCCGGCGTGCACGCTGAGCAGCGTCAGCCGGTGCGCGAGGACGTCGTGCATCTCCCGCGCGATCGCCTCCCGCGCGAGCCGCTGCGCCCGCTCGGCCCGCAGCTGCGCCTCGGTCTCGGCCCGGCGGGCGCGGTCCCGCAGGCTCAGCATCAGCTGGCGCTTGGAGCGGACGAGCAGACCGCAGCTGCCGACGACGACGGTGAGCAGCACGGCGAAGGCCACGGCCACCGGATACGGCAGGGTGGGCTCGGGCCGGAGCCAGTAGTAGAGCGGCTGCAGCGCCATGGAGACGCCGCCGACCCAGGCCACGTACCGGAAGGGCCGGTGCACGGCGAGGGTGAACACGGAGATCAGGACGGCGCCGCCCGCGGTGACGGACAGGAAGCCCACGGGGACCATGGCGACCGCCAGCCCCACCGGCCAGCGCCGGCGCAGCCACACCGCGGCGCAGGACAGGGCACCCAGCCACTGGTCGAGGGCGGCGACGGGCGCGGGCAGGTCCTCCGCGGGCAGGGCGTCCGCGGCGAGCAGGCCGACGCCGACGGCCAGCAGGAAGCAGCTGAAGTCGACCAGCCAGTCCCGTGCGGTGCGCCGGGGCCGCCGGCCGGGCCGTACGGCGTCCGGGTCGAGCTCGTGGATCACGGCGGACGGGAACAGCCACCGGCGTCCCTCGAACGCCGGCCCCGTCATCTGCGTGCCGTCACTCCTCACGGTCGACAAATCTACGCAGGCGCACGCCCCGTCACCTCTCCACGCGGGCGGCCGTCTCCTTACGTCGCGCCATCGCCTCCTCATGTCGCACCGTCGCCGACTTTCGGCGCACCGCAGGGCCGTGACCGGCGACTTCCGTCGAAAGGGTCTCGCCCCGCGGCCGATGTGCGTGGGGGGTCCGCGGGGCGAGGGTCGTGACCATGAAACAGGTGCTGGAGCTGCTCGGATTCATCGCCCTGGTGCAGGGCGTCCTCGGTCTGCTGCACGAATGGGTCCACTGGGACGTGGGGTTCGTGCGGCGGGCCGCGTTCCTCGACGGCTACGAGATCTACGCGAGCGTCGCTCTGGTGGTGCTGGCGATCGCGCTGTTCGCCTTCGCGGAGACCCGGTCCGAGCGGTCGTAGCGGCCCGGTGGGCGCCGGTCAGCAGTCGTGGTCGATGGGGCCGGACGACACGCAGTGGCCGGTGGTGACGGTGCCGCCGAGGAGGTCGGCGGACAGAAGCGCGGCGGCAGCACCGGCGCGTGTGATCCGTGGGGGGAATCGCATGGCCCCATTTGACGCGCGTAGAGCGCACCACGTCAATGACATGTACACCGAATTTCCCGGCACGTCCGATGAGTTTTCAGGAAGTTAACCTGCCGCCCGCCGTCCCCACCCGGTCCCCACGAGCACCAGCGCCCCACCGAGCAGGCCGAGGGCGCCGAGTCGTTCCCCGCCGAGGGCGATGCCGGTCGCGGCGGCCCACAGCGGCTCGGTGCCGAGCAGCAGGCTGACCCGTGACGGGGAGCTGCGGCGTACGGCCCACATCTGCACGAAGAACGCGAACAGGGTGCAGAACGCCGACAGGAACAGCAGCCCCGCCCACTCCCTCGCCCCGAAGCCCGCCGCGGTGGCCCACGCGGTCGCCTCGGCGCCGGTCGACAGCAGCGCGAACGCCACGGCCGCGGTGCCCAGTTGGACCGTGGTCAGCGGCAGCGCGCCCGCGTCCCGCACCGACGTCAGCCGGGCCATGACCAGGACGTGTACGGTCCGGGCCAGGGCGGCCAGCAGCATCAGCAGATCGCCGGCGGCCGGACGGGTGAAGCCGCCGCCCTGGGTGAGCAGCACGACGCCGAGCACCGACAGGGCGGCCGCGCCGAGGAAGGCCCGAGAGGGGCGGGTGCGGGTGACGGCGGCCTCGGCGAGCGGCGTGAAGATCATCGTCAGGCTGATGATCAGGCCCGCGTTGGTCGCCGACGTGTGGACCACGCCGTACGTCTCCAGCAGGAAGATGCCGCTGAGGATCAGACCGAGGAGACCGGCGCCGCGCCACTGGGCGGCGCTCAGCGCCCGCAGGGCCCGCCAGGAGGCGAGCACCAGCACCGGCAGGACCACGGCGAAGCGCAGCACCAGGACCGCGAGGACGGTCCGGGCGGTGGTGATGTCCTTGGCGGCCAGATAGCTCGCGCCCCACACCGCCGCCACCAGGAGCAGCGGCAGGTCGGTCAGCCAGGCGCGGGGCGCCACGGGGCGGGGTACGGCGATCGTCGTCGACATGCGGCTGCGGCTCCCGGTCTCCAGGGACGAACAGGTGTGGAGACGGCGGCGGCTCGCACGGGGAGGGTCACCGTACCGGCGTGGACGATCTTTCGGCCAGGGCTTTCCAGGGGGCGGACGACCGGCCGCCGGGATGACGGAAGGACCGGTCGTCCGACGTGCCCGCGAGGGGGGCGGTCACTCGCCCACGGTGCCGTACCGGGGGCGCCCCGCCACGTCGTACGTCTGGATGGTCACGCCCGCGGAGGTCACCGTGCCGCCGGTCGGCCGGAACGCGGTCGGCAGGCTGCCCTCGCGGAACAGACGCAGGCCGGCGCCGAGCACGACCGGGAAGGTCAGCAGGTGGACGGTGTCGAGGAGGCCCAGGTCCAGCAGCGAGGCGACGAGGGCGCCGCTGCCGTGGATCTGGATCTCGCCGTCGGTGCGCTCCTTCAGGGAGCCGATCTCCTTGGCGAGGTCGCCGCGGAGCACGGTGGTGCCGGCCCAGGCCGGGTCGCCCAGCGTCGAGGAGACGACGTACTTGGGAAGCGCGTTGAGCTTGCCCGCGACCGGGTCGGCGGGGTCGGTGACCTTCGGCCAGTAGGAGGCGAAGATCTCGTAGGTGTGGCGGCCCAGGAGGAAGGCGGCGGGGCGGGCGAAGACCTGGTCGACGAAGGCGCCGAAGTCGCCGTCGATGTAGGGGGCGACCCAGCCGCCGTGCTCGAAGCCGTGGCGGGTGTCCTCCTGGGGGCCGCCGGGCGCCTGGTAGACGCCGTCGAGGGTGACGAAGATCTGCGAGACGATCCTGCCCATGTCGGGTGCCTTCTTCCGGGGATGGGGTCTGCTGTCATCAGGTCAGACCCCGTCGGGCCCCGCAACTCATCGGTTCAGCCGGCGTGCGTCGACCAGAGCCCTCCCGTCGGCGGGTGCGCCAGGAAGAACCGTCGCTTCAGATCCGGTGGCGGGCCGACGTGGTCGATGTCCGATCGCCGCCAGCCTTCCGGCGCGCCGGCCGCTGGGATGGACGCATGACAACGACGAACTCAGCATTTCTGAACGGCGGCAAGGCCCTGGTCACCGGTGGCAGCCGGGGCATCGGCGCGGCGACCGTGCTGCGGCTGGCGCGGGCCGGGGCCGATGTGGCCCTGACCTATGTGAACGGCAAGGAGGCGGCCGACGACGTCGTACGGGCCGTCGAGGCGCTGGGGCGCCGGGCGGTGGCCCTGCGGGCGGACGCCGGGGACGCCGCGGAGGCGGCCGGAGCGGTGCACGGCGCGGCCGACGCGCTGGGCGGGCTGGACGTCCTGGTGAACAACGCGGGCGTCGGCGTGCTCGCCCCGCTGGCCGACCTGACGCTCGCCGACATCGACCGCGTGCTCGGCGTGAACGTGCGCGGCGTCTTCCTCGCCTCCCAGGCGGCTGCCGGGCGCATGACCGACGGCAACGGCCGGATCATCACCATCGGCACCTGCATGACCCAGCGGGTTCCCGGTCCCGGCGGCACGCTCTACACGACCGCCAAGGCCGCCCTCACCGGGCTCACCAAGGCCCTCGCACGCGAGCTCGGCCCGCGCGGGATCACCGCGAACGTGGTGCACCCCGGCCCCACCGACACCGACATGAACCCGGCCGACGGCCCGTACGCGGCGGGCCAGGCCGCCATGACGGCACTGGGCCGCTTCGGCACCGCGGACGAGGTGGCCGCCATGGTCGCCTACCTCGCCGGTCCGGACGCGGCGTACGTCACGGGCGCGGAGTTCGCGGTGGACGGCGGCCACGCGGCGTAGACCTCCGAAGGCCGAGCGGAGCGGGCGCGGGAGCTGCGGCCGGCCGGCGTGACCGACGAGGCGGGGCGCACCAGTGCTGTCCAGGCCGGTGCGCCCCGCAGTCGTGGTCCGGGCGCCTGACGCCCGGTCCGGCGCCGGACGCCCGGTTCCGGCGCCGGGCGCCGGAGCGTCGACGCCGGCCGCCGGAGCCTTCGCTGCCGGCGGCTCAGGTCCCGGCGTCGGCGGCTCAGGCCCCCGCGTCGGTCCCGGAGTCTCCCCGCGTCAGCCGCCCAGCTCCTGGTGGCGGGCCGCCAGGCCGGCCGCGCCGGACTCCGTCAGGGAGCCGAAGAGACGGAGGCGGGAGATGCCGCCGTCGGGGAAGATGTCCACGCGGGCGTGGGTGCCGACGGCCGGGGTGGGCAGGACGAAGCGGTGGTTGGTGTCGGGCTGGAGGCGGGTGCGCGGAAGGATCTCCGTCCACTCTCCGGACTCGCCGTCCTTGACCGAGACCGAGGCCCAGCCCGCGCTGTTGCCCTTCAGGTACGCCGTGTCGATCTCGACGGCGCGGATCTGGGACTGGGCCGCCAGGCGGTAGCGGATCCAGTCGTTGCCCTGGTCGCGGCGGCGGCGGGTCTCCCAGCCGTCGTCCATCTTGCGGGAGCGGCCCGGCTGGATGGTGTTGGTGGCGGGCGAGTAGAAGAGGTTGGAGGCGTCCTCGACCTGGCCGCCGTTCTCCAGCGCGACCACGTCGAAGGTGCCCAGCACCGACAGCCACTCGGGGTCGGGCACGACCTCGCCGTACACGCGCAGGCGGGCGATGCCGCCGTCGGGGTGCTGGTTGACGCGCAGGTGGGTGAAGCGCTGCTCCACGGAGACGGCGAAGCCGTTGGCCGCGTGGCCGCCGACCGCGGTGCGCGGGACGAGGGTCGTCCACTTCACGTCGTCGCCGAGCAGTTCCTCGGGGGACGGGGAGCCCGGTACCGACGTGCCCTCGATCGACACCGCCTGCGGGTAGTTGCCGCGGAAGTGGGCGGTGTCGACGACGATGCCGCGGATCACGCCGGGCGCGCCGAGCCGGACCAGCGCCCAGTCGTGGTCCTCGGCGGTCGGCCACGGGTGCTCGGCGGAGACACCGCGGCGGCGCCGGGTCTCCCAGCCGTCCATGACCTTGCCCTTGTGGCCGAAGTGCTCGGGGTCGAACTCGGCGCGCTCGGGTACGAGCAGGTTCTCGCGCTGGGCGAAGAACTCGTCGTTGGCGGCGATGACCCCGGCTCCGAGCTGGCGGTCGGCGAGGTTGGCGTACTGGGTGAAGGGGAAGTCGGCGGTGCGGTAGTCCGCGTACGGGTCGCCGCCTCCGTAGGGGTTCGCGTCGCCGGTGAAGCTGGGTATCGCCGTCACAGTGATCAGTTCTTCCTTTCGTGGCTCGTGGGTGGGATTCAGGCGGTCCGGGTGAGGAGGCGTCCCTTCGGCTCGGTGAACTCGCCGTCGGCGACGATGCGTTCGCCGCGCAGCCAGGTCGACTTCACGACGCCGTGGAGGGTCTTGCCGGCGTACGCGGTGACGCGGTTGCGGTGCTGGAGGGCGGCGGGGTCGACGGTGAAGGTGTCGTCGGGGGCGAGGACGGCGAAGTCGGCGTCGCGGCCCGCCTCGATGGCGCCCTTGTGGGTGAGTCCCGCCAGCTCGGAGGTGCGGGCGGACATCCAGCGGACGACGTCCTCCAGGCTGTGGCCGCGCTCGCGCGCCTCGGTCCAGACGGCGGCCAGGCTGAGCTGGAGGCCGGAGATGCCGCCCCAGGCGGTGGCGAAGTCGTCCGTCTTCAGGTCGGCGGTGGACGGGGAGTGGTCGGTGACCACGCAGTCGATGGTGCCGTCGGCGAGGGCTTCCCAGAGCAGGTCCTGGTTGGCGGCCTCACGGATGGGCGGGCAGCACTTGAACTCGCTGGCGCCGTCCGGGACCTCCTCGGCGGTCAGGGTGAGGTAGTGCGGGCACGTCTCGACGGTGATGCGCACGCCCTCGGCCCTGGCCTCGCGGATCAGCGGCAGCGCGTCGGAGGAGGACAGGTGCAGGACGTGCACGCGCGCGTTCAGCCGCTTCGCCTGGGCGATCAGCTGGGCGATGGCGGTGTCCTCGGCGTCGCGGGGGCGGCTGGCGAGGAAGTCGGCGTACTTGGGGCCGCCGTGCTGCGGGGCGGCGGCCAGGTGGTGCGGGTCCTCGGCGTGCACGATCAGCAGGCCGTCGAAGGAGGCGATCTCGGCCATCGACTGGGCGAGCTGGTCCTGGTCCAGGTGCGGGAACTCCTCCACGCCGGACGGCGACAGGAAGCACTTGAAGCCGAAGACACCGGCCTCGTGCAGCGGGCGCAGGTCCTTGACGTTGTCGGGCAGGGCGCCGCCCCAGAAGCCGACGTCGATGTGCGCCTTGTCGCGGGCCACGTCCTGCTTCACCCGCAGGTGCTCCACGGTCGTGGTGGGGGGCAGGGAGTTGAGCGGCATGTCGATCAGGGTGGTGATGCCGCCGGCCGCCGCCGCGCGCGTGGCGGTCCAGAAGCCCTCCCACTCGGTGCGGCCGGGGTCGTTCACATGGACATGGGTGTCGACCAGGCCGGGCAGCAGGACGTCGTCGCCGAGGTCCTCCAGACGGGCGCCGTCCGGTACGGGCGCGTCGTGGGGCAGTACGGCGGTGATCCTGCCGTCGGCGACCGCGACCGAGGCCGCGCGCGTCCCCTCGGGCGTGATGACGCGCGTCGAGCGCAGGACCAGTTCAGCGTCGGACACCCGGGACCCCTCTCTGCCGCGTTGCACTTCCGCGGACGCGTGCTTCCGCGTGACGGAATTCAACGTTCTGTTGAAGCTACTGGTGACGGAGTCTTCACGTCCGCCGGGGCGCCGTCAAGGGCACACTGTCCACAGTGCACCCGAGGTGGCCTCTCCTGGACGTTTCCACAAAGCGGAAATACAATTCCGTCAAGCAGAACGTAGCTACGCACAAGCGGGCAGTCAACCGACTGCCGGGTAGTCTTCTGCCCTCTTGCCAGTCCCGAAAGGAACGCGCCGTGCCGACGTCCAGCGCCAGCACCACCGACTCCGCGAAGTCCGCCACCGGCGGGGTCCAGTCACTCGAGCGCGCCTTCGATCTGCTGGAGCGGATGGCGGACGCCGGGGGCGAGGTCGGGCTCAGCGAGCTCTCGGCCAGCAGTGGGCTGCCGCTGCCGACGATCCACCGGCTCATGCGGACGCTCGTCGCCTGCGGGTACGTCCGTCAGCAGCCCAATCGCCGGTACGCCCTCGGGCCCCGGCTGATCCGCCTCGGGGAGTCGGCGTCGCGGCTGCTGGGCACATGGGCCCGGCCGTATCTCGCGCGGCTCGTCGAGGAGACCGGGGAGACGGCGAACATGGCGCTGCTGGACGGCGACGAGATCGTCTATGTCGCCCAGGTGCCGTCCAAGCACTCCATGCGGATGTTCACCGAGGTGGGGCGGCGGGTGCTGCCGCACTCCACGGGTGTGGGCAAGGCGCTGCTCGCGAACACGCCGGACGACGAGGTGCGCGCGCTGCTCGCCCGGACCGGGATGCCGGCCGCGACGGAGAAGACGATCACCACGCCGGACGGCTTCCTGGCCGCGCTGGAGGATGTGCGGCGGATCGGGTACGCCGTCGACGACAACGAGCAGGAGATAGGGGTGCGGTGCCTCGCGGTGTCCGTGCCGGACTCCCCCACCGCGGCGGCGATCTCCATCTCCGGGCCCGCGGGGCGGGTGACGGAGGAGGCACAGGAGCGGATCGTGCCGGTGCTGCAGCAGGTGGCCGCCGAGTTGTCCCAGGCGCTGGCCAGTTCCGGGGCGTGAGGGAGTCGGGGGCGCCTGAAGAACAGGGCGCTGCCGTGCGTTCGCGGGTGCGGGTGCGTGGGGGTCGTTCGCGCAGTTCCCCGCGCCCCTGACCACATCACCTCACCGGCGCCTTCAAGATCCCCTCGCCTCCCCGAACAGTTCCACCGCGTCCCGTACGTCCGTCAGGCCCCGCCGCAGTGCGCTGACCGAGCCGATCGCGCCCGCGATCAGCAGCAGGGAGCTGCGCAGGCGGGGGATCTCCGGGGTGCCCCCGGCGGCCATCGCGGCCAGGGCGGCGAGTTCGTCCTCGGCGATGGCGCGGTCGGGGAAGTCGGCCGGGTGGGCGGCCAGTTCGCGGCGCAGCCGGGAGACCGCTGTGCGCAGTCCCGCCACTCTGGGGTCCTCGTCGCTGCCGGTCACTGGCCTCTGCCCTAAGCTCCGCAACACAGTCCTCCCCCTCGCCCGCCCCGACCCCCGCGGTTCGCCGGTCAGTAAACGCCACCGGGTGCGCGGTCCGCCAGCGATGGGCGCGAAATTCCGCCCTGCCGGGCGCCCTCGGATTGACGTGGCGTCAGGTATGCAGGACATATGAGCGAACCGATCGAGGACCCCGTCGCCGGTCTCGTGCTCGCCGCCGGCGGCGGGCGCCGGCTCGGCGGCCGGCCCAAGGCCCTGCTGATGCATCGCGGACGGCCCCTGGTGGAGCACGCCGTGGCGGCGCTGCGGGCGGCCGGCTGCACGCGGGTGCATGTCGTGCTGGGGGCGGCCGCGGACGCCGTACGCGAGCGCGCGGAGCTGAGCGGGTGCGTGCTGGTGGACAACCCGCGGTGGGAGCACGGCATGGGGTCCTCGCTGCGGGCGGGGCTCGCCTCGCTGCACGGATCGGGGGCGCGGGCCGCGCTGGTGTCGCTGGTCGACCAGCCGGGCGTGGGGGCCGCCGCGACGGCGCGGGTGCGGGCCGCCTACGCGGGTGAGGACTCCCTCGTCGCGGCCGCCTACGACGGCGCACGGGGCCATCCGGTGCTGTTCGGGGCCGCGCACTGGGCGGGCGTCGCGGCCGCCGCCACGGGCGATCAGGGCGCCCGCGCCTATCTGCGGGAGCACGCGCAGGAGGTCACGCTGGTGGAGTGCGGTGACATCGCCGCCGCCCGGGACATCGACACCGAGGACGATCTGGGACACCTTGAGTGAACGAGGTGGCACCGAGCGCCACCTTCCCTCGACCCAGAGAATCTCGATATCAACAAACCATTGAAGTTCCACAATGAGGAAACTACTATCCACTGCTCAGAAGCACTCGACCGCACAGCGGGTGTGAATCCTCCCTATTCGTACCTCCAGGCACCCGGTGCCACCGCTGAAGGAAGTGACCGCTCATGTCCGCACCAGCGCCGTCTCCGCTGGCCATCGTCGATGCCGAGCCCCTGCCCCGGCAGGAGGAGGTCCTCACCGATGCGGCGCTCGCCTTCGTGGCCGAGCTGCACCGGCGGTTCACGCCCCGGCGTGACGAGCTCCTCGCCCGCCGGGCGGAGCGCCGCGCCGAGATCGCCCGCACCTCCACGCTCGACTTCCTCCCGGAGACCGCCGCGATCCGCGCGGACGACTCCTGGAAGGTGGCCCCCGCCCCCGCCGCCCTGAACGACCGCCGCGTCGAGATCACCGGCCCCACCGACCGCAAGATGACCATCAACGCCCTGAACTCCGGCGCCAAGGTCTGGCTCGCGGACTTCGAGGACGCCTCCGCCCCCACCTGGGAGAACGTCGTCACCGGGCAGATCAACCTCATCGACGCCTACACGCGCACCATCGACTTCACCGACCCCGGATCCGGCAAGTCGTACGCCCTCAAGCCCCAGGACCAGCTCGCCACCGTCGTCATGCGGCCCCGCGGCTGGCATCTGAACGAGCGTCACCTCCAGGTCGACGGACGGCCCGTGCCCGGCGCCTTCGTCGACTTCGGCCTGTACTTCTTCCACAACGCCCGGCGTCTGCTGGACCTCGGCAAGGGCCCGTACTTCTACCTGCCGAAGACCGAGTCGTACCTCGAGGCCCGCCTGTGGAACGACGTGTTCGTCTTCGCCCAGGACTACGTCGGCATCCCGCAGGGCACCATCCGCGCCACCGTGCTGATCGAGACGATCACGGCGGCCTACGAGATGGAGGAGATCCTCTACGAACTGCGCGACCACGCCTCGGGGCTGAACGCGGGCCGCTGGGACTACCTGTTCTCCATCGTCAAGAACTTCCGTGACGGCGGCGCCAAGTTCGTCCTGCCGGACCGCAACGCGGTCACGATGACGGCCCCGTTCATGCGCGCGTACACCGAACTGCTCGTGCGCACCTGCCACAAGCGCGGTGCGCACGCGATCGGCGGCATGGCGGCGTTCATCCCCTCGCGCAAGGACCCCGAGGTCAACAAGGTCGCCTTCGAGAAGGTCCGCGCCGACAAGGACCGTGAGGCCGCCGACGGTTTCGACGGCTCCTGGGTCGCCCACCCCGACCTGGTCCCGATCGCCATGGAGTCCTTCGACAAGGTGCTCGGCGACAAGCCGAACCAGAAGGACCGGCTGCGCGAGGACGTCCATGTCGAGGCGGCCGACCTGATCGCCATCGACTCGCTGGACGCCAGGCCGACGTACGACGGACTGGTCAACGCCGTCCAGGTCGGCATCCGTTACATCGAGGCATGGCTGCGCGGGCTCGGCGCGGTCGCCATCTTCAACCTGATGGAGGACGCGGCCACCGCCGAGATCTCCCGCTCGCAGATCTGGCAGTGGATCAACGCGGGCGTCGAGTTCGAGAACGGCGAGAAGGCCACCGCCGAGCTCGCCCGCAAGGTCGCCGCCGAGGAGCTCGCGCGCATCCGCGCCGAGATCGGCGAGGACGCCTTCGCGGCCGGCCACTGGCAGCAGGCGCACGACCTGCTCCTGGAGGTCTCCCTCGACGACGACTACGCGGACTTCCTGACGCTGCCCGCGTACGAGCGGCTCACCGGCTGACGTCCCCCTTCCCCAGCCTCTCCGAGTGGCCCAGGGTCTTTCCCGGGGCCACTCGGTCGCGTACGGCCCTCTTGACCGCCGTGGGCTCCGGGAAGCCGTGCTCGCGGCGGTCCCAGACCACCTCGTCGCCCACCCGCACGACGAACACCCCGCCGGTGCCGGGCTTGAGCGCCAGCTCGTCGAGCTCTGCCTCGAAGGTGGTCAGCAGCTCCTGCGCCAGCCAGGCCGCGCGCGGCAGCCAGCGGCACTGGGTGCAGTACTCGATCTGGACCCGAGCGCTCATCCGAGGTGCACCGACCAATCCTGTTCGGCCGCGGGCCTGCCGTGCAGATCGGGGACCTGCTTGAGCCACGCGGGGCGTTCCTGCTGGTTGCGCGCCGTCCGCAGCGCCTCCTCGGCGGCGAGCTCCTCCCGGCTGGGGAAGTCGGTGGGCAGCCACCGCTCCGAGGCGCGCACACGCGCGTGGAGGTGGCTCACATACGCCTCTCGCGCCTGGTCGGGGGTGGCGAAATCGCCCCCGGTGAGCCAGGCGTCCGGGACCTCGGCGACGATCCCGCGCAGCAGTTCCTCGGTGACCTTGGGCGCGAGTTCGGCGTCGGCGGCGCGTACGTCGGGGCCGTAGTGGCCGAGGGCGTGGTGGCGGAAGTCGTAGACCTTGGCGGGGTCGGCGCCGTCCCAGCGGTGGTGGAAGACCAGGGCGGCCCCGTGGTCGATGAGCCACAGGCGCGGCGGGACCGTGCCGAGCGTCGGCCACACCATCAGGTTGGAGCTGTGCACCGTACGGTCGACATTGACGGTCAGCGCGTCCAGCCAGACGATCCGGCCCGCCTCCAGCGGATCGACCGGGAAGACCTTGGCGAGCTCGGGCGTGAAATCGCGGGCGCCCGGCAGATGGTCCATGCCGAGGTTGACGCCGGCGCTCGCCCCGTGCAGCTCGCGCACCTCCTGGTGCGGCTCGTGCGCCGCGACGGCCGGGTCGAAGTGGACCAGGACCAGCTCGGGGAAGCGCAGTCCGAGCGCGCGGGCCAGCTCGCCCACGATCACCTCGGCGACCAGCGCCTTGCGGCCCTGCGCGGAGCCGGTGAACTTCACGACGTACGTGCCGAGGTCGTCGGCCTCCACCACTGCGGGCACCGAGCCGCCGGAGCGCAGCGGGGTCACGTATCGAACAGCAGTCACGTCGCGCAGCACACCGGCCAGGGTAGTTCAGCGCCGCGGGACCGCCGGCACGGGACGAGGCGCCGGCGGTCCGGGCGCCCGGTCACATGCCGTGCATCGGCATGTCCTGGGTGCACACGACGTGGATCACGAGATCGGCAGTCTCGATCCGGGGAGCGGGCGTGCGCCGCTGCTGGTGGTGGGGGTGCGGGTGGGGATGGGGATGGGGGTGCTGCGGCTCGACGTACTGCCCCTTGCGTACGGCGACGATCCAGCCGGTGGCGTTGTCGTTGGGGCGGCTCTGCAGGAGGTCGGCGGGTTCCTCGATGAGGCGGGCGCCCTTGCGGGCCTTGACGGTGAAGCCACCGCTGTAGGCGTGGAAGGGCGCGGGGCAGAACAGCTGGTGGGGGCGGCCGTCGGCGCCGCCTCGGATCACCTTGCCGGTGATGTGGCGCGGCGGCTGGGGCGGGTCGGCGGCCAGGGCGGTGGCCGGGGTGACGCAGGGGCCGAGCAGGGTCACGGCACCCGCGACGGCCGCGAGTGCGGCCCGAGTCGTTGGCATGGCAGGGGTCCTCCTTGGAGCGGGGGATGCGCAGTGGGGCCATTGCTAGCAGCGCGCCGATCGGGCTCCCGCCGGACACGCACAGTGACACCCCAACGGTCCATGCCGAATCGTTCCGGTCGGACACCAGCCCACAAATCGCTACGTTGTGTGATCTACTCGCCCCGTTCAGTCACCCAGCGTGATCACCCGGCCCTGTCCGGGTGGCCGCCCTGCGCTCTTTAAGGAGCCTGATGTCCCGCAGAGGGAGATGGGCACTCGCGGTCGGCTGTGCCGCGATCGCACTGTCCGCCACCGCGCCCGCCGGCGCCTCCGTCCCGTCCGACCGCACCGAGTCCGCCCCGGCCCGCGTGTCCCCCGCCCGGCCGGGCGGCATCCGTATCACCGACGAGCAGATCCGCCGTGAGGTCCGCCCCGCCGAGGTCGAGGCCCTCGGCCGGCACGCCGCCGAGCAGCTGGCCCGCGACCGCATCGGCATGCGGGCCATGGACCACGGCTATCCGCAGCCGATGCGGATCCGCAGCCTCAAGCGGCACACCGCGACCCAGAAGGAGATCAACGAGGCGTTCGACGCCAGGACCTGGGGCAAGTTCACCGAGTACTTCCCCAGCCCCGACTTCGGCGACCACGTGGCGCTGCTGCCCACGGGCAAGGTCCTGCTGTTCTCCTTCGAGCCCGTCGAGGACAGCCCGAACAAGGAGACCGCGCCGACCGAGGTCATCGGCCGGGACAACGCCGGACGCGCCTATGTCTGGGACCCGAGGGAGGGCACCAGGGCGTCCGCCTTCAAGGCCGTGCCGCCACCCGTCCTCACCATGGACGACGGCAAGGACGAGCCGCGCCCCGCGCCGATCTTCTGCGCGGGCCACTCCTACCTGCCCAACGGCATGGTGGGCGTCTTCGGCGGCAACCTCGGCGGCAACCACGGCTCCGGCGCCCGCCTCGCCCTGATCTTCGACCCGTGGAAGGAGGAGTGGCTCCAGCAGAAGGACATGGCGGAGGGCCGCTGGTACCCGACCGTCGTGACCGGCGCCGACGGCCGGCAGTTCATCACCTCCGGCCACGGCGACATCGGCTGGGGCGTGCTGTCCAAGTCGATCGAACGCTTCCCGGCCAAGGGCACGCCCGTCGCCTACGACCCGGGGACCAAGCCCCGCGGCCAGTCGCTCGACAAGTGGCCCGTCAAGGCCGAGTTCTCGGTCGACTACCCGCATCTGTTCTCGCTGCGCGACGGCCTGATCTACGGCTTCGGACGCAACTACGACGAGCAGTACGTCTTCGACCCGCAGGCGGAGACCAGCCGCAAGCTGCCCAACCGCCCCGACGGCGGCTCGCGCAACTACGGCTCCGCCGTCGCCCTGCCCAACGGCACCGACGGCCCCGACTCGGTGCTGATCCTCGGCGGCAACCGCAACGACCCCAACACCTACAAGTTCTCCGGCGGCCGCTGGACCAAGGACACCCCGCGCGCCTTCGGCCGCACCCAGGACGACACGCTGATCCTGCCCGACGGCACGCTGTTCACCGTCAACGGCGGCTACGACATCCGCGACTACGGCAACGGGCCGTACAACCCCAACGCCGACGAGAAGTACCGGCAGATCGAACTGCGCGACGAAAGCGGCCGGTGGCGCCTCGGCCCGGTCCAGCGGCTGCCGCGCGCCTACCACTCCAACGCGGTGCTGCTGCCCGACGGCCGCATCATGGTCACCGGAGACGAACTCCAGCAGATCGCCAACGACCCCGACGTCACGTCGGACATGAACGGCACGATCGAGATCTACGAGCCGGCCTATCTGCACCAGGGAAGCCGCCCGGCGCTGTCCGGCGTCCCGACGGGCCCGCAGGGCTACGCGGCCAACCTGCGGGTCAGCACCAGCACCCCGGAGCGGGTCGACCGGGCCGTCCTGATGGCGCCCATCACCTCCACCCACTCGGTGGACACCAGCCAGCGGCGGCTCGAACTGCCCATCGTCAGCCGCGCCGGCAACAAGCTCGTGCTGCGCACCCCCGCCTCGGCCGAGGACGCGCCTCCCGGCTACTACCTGCTCTTCCTGCTCGACGACACGGGCGTGCCCAGCACCGCCCAGTGGGTGCAGCTGCGCCCGGGCGCCTGACCGCGCCCTGTCCCCCGTCCGTCCCGACACCCTCAGGGAGACTCATGCCCGCTCAGCTCCCGCTGCGCGACAGCACCGAGATCCAGGGCGACATCCTGGCCGGTTTCAAGAAGGACAACGTGTCCTTGCTCCTCCTGCAGTTCGGCGACGTCACCGCCGCCCGCTCCTGGCTGGAGGACCTGGTCCCGCAGATCGCCACCACCCGGCAGGTCGCCGACTTCAACCGCCGGTTCAGCGAGGCCCGGCGCAACTCGATGGGCGACGACCCCCAGCACCTGAAGGCCACCTGGCTGGGTCTCGCGCTCACCCACCCCGGATTCCAGTTCTTCACGGGCAAGGAGAAGGTCTTCGACTCCGTGCCCGGCGGCAGCACCGTCGAGGCGTTCGTCCAGGGCGCGGCCGACCGGGCGCTGGCCCTCGGCGACACCGACGACAGCGACCCGAAGAACTGGCTGTTCGGCTACGACCACGCGCGCACCGTCCACGCCGTCCTGACGATCGCCTCCGACACCGAGGAGGACCTCAGGAACGAGCTGTCCCGGCAGCGTGAGGCCGCCTCCCGCGCCGGGGCGGTCGTGGTCTTCCAGCAGGACGGGGCCACCCTGCCCGGCGACGCCGCCGGCAAGGAGCACTTCGGCTTCAAGGACGGCGTCAGTGAGCCGGGCGTGCGCGGCTTCGAGGAGGAGGACCCGCAGCGCCCCGGCTATGTGCTGGGCCACCCCGGCACCCGGCTGATCTCCGCCGACAAGTTCGTCGTCGACGCCCACGGCGACGGTGTACGGCCCTCCGGCGTCCCGCCCTGGATGCGCAACGGCTCCTTCCAGGTCTTCCGCCGCCTCCACCAGGACGTGCCCGGCTGGTGGGCGCAGGTCACCACCGAGCTCAAGCGGCTCAAGGCGGCCAAGGCGGTGGACGAGAAGACCACCCAGGAATGGCTCGCCGCCCGTCTGGTGGGCCGCTGGCCGTCCGGCGCCTCGATCGCCAACTGCCCCATGAAGCCGACCGGGAAGCCGGAGCCGGCGCCCGACAACGACATCAGCTTCAAGGACGACCCCGACGGTCTGGTCACCCCGCTCTTCTCCCACCTGCGCAAGACCAACCCGCGCGACGGTCTGGTCGACGGGGGAGAGCTCGTCGACGAGAAGTTCATGGACGAGCGGCGCATGATCCGCCGCGGCATCCCCTACGGCCGGCCCTTCAACCCCACCCAGGGCGAGGGGGGCGGCGCCGACGACCCCCGTGGGCTCGTCTTCATCTGCTACCAGGCCGACCTGGTGCGGCAGTTCGAGTTCGTCCAGGCCGACTGGGTCAACGACCCCGACTTCCCGCACGACCGCCCCGACCGGCCCGGTCCCGACCCCATGGTCAGCGGGCAGCTGACCGATGTGAACGACGGCAAGGTCAGCTTCGAGAGCCGCAACGCGGCGGGCGAACGGCAGACCACCACGCTCGGCTTCCGTCCGTTCGTACGCACCGAGGGCGCGGTGTACGCGTTCAGCCCCTCCCTGAGCACCTTGCGCGGACTCAGCCAGGGACGGCTGGAGGGCGGCAGCGAGGTCCCGGGCCCCGGCCCGGACCCCGAGGCGCGGCCGGTCGACGCGGTGGTCCCGCACCCGGAGCACCCGGACCGCCACCTCGCCTTCCGGGGCGGCAAGGTGGTCCCGCTCACCTCCACCGTGCGCGGCGGGGACGCCTCCCTCGCCGCGGACGGTGCGGCAGCGCAGCCGCTGTCGTTCTGGGACAACTTCACCGACATCAAGCGCGTCGACGCCTCCTGGCCCGTCCCCGACCGGCAGGAGGTCAACGGTGAGTCCAGCCACTGGCTGTTCTTCACCGGTGAGGACGGCAGGCAGTACTACCGTCATGTCCTGGTGGACCGTCAGGAGCCGCCCCGGATCAGGTCGGAGGGCAACCGGGCGAGGCCGCTGAGCCAGTGGAGCTCCTTCGCCGCCGCGCCCGACCCCGTCACCCACGTCGACGCGGTGCTGCCGATCCCCGACAAGCAGCCCGGCGGTGACGGCCGGTACTACTACTGGGTGTTCCACACCACGCCCGCCGGTCAGCGGTACCGGATCATCTCCCTCCAGGCCGGGGGCTACCGGGACCGCCGCGAGAGCGAGGACAGCGCCATCGCCCTGTGGACCTCCCTGAACGGGGTGGAGCACGTCGACGCCGTCCAGCCCGTCCCGGGCCGGCAGCCGGGCAGCGCCCAGAACTGGTACTGGGTCTTCCACGGGGGCCGGTACCGGGTGATCAGCGTCGCCGACGGCTCGGCGCACGCCGACGCCGTGGTGCATCCGGACCGCCCGCTCACGGGCTGACCCCGCCCCGCCAGGCCCCCCGGGACGCCGTCCCGGGGGGCCTGCCCGTGTCAGCGGGCGGCCAGCGGGTTGGGCACCGGCCGGTAGCGGGCGTCGGCGCCGTCCGCGCCGGTCCAGCGCAGCAGCAGGTTGGTCTTGCCGGGCAGGGTGGGCGCGGTGAGCAGGGCGGCGGCCTCCGGCAGGTCGTGGCGGGCGAGCTCATGGCGTACGGCGGTCCAGGGCTCGAAGTCCGGGTGCCGCTCGGCGAGGGCATCGGCCAGCTCGGCGAGGTGGTTGACGACCAGGCAGTACACCAGCCGCTCCCAGCCGGCCGCCCGCTCGACGTCCGCGAGCAGCTTCACGCCCTCGGCGTCCCGGTACAGCGCCTGGACGGGGGTGCCGTCGGCATCCACCGCGACCAGGGTGTTCTGCAGATGCGCCTCCAGGACGACGCCGTGGTCCGCGAAGGCCGCGAGCGCCGGGGGCACGACCGCGCGCAGATACGCCTCCCACCAGGGCGCCGGGTCGGTGAGGCGGTCCAGCGGACTGCCGGGGAAGCCCTCCACCAGCGCGGCGGCGAGCAGCGGGGTGGTGCCGGGGCGCAGACGGCCGGTGAAGCCGTCGCGGACCAGGACGGCCAGTTCCTCGAAGGCGAAGCGGGCGGTGCGGTAGCCGCGGTCGCTGAGCCAGCCGGCCCCGGTGCGCGACTGCGCGAAGGCGTCGGCGGCGGCCGCGTCCGTGCGGCGCAGCTTCAGCAGGTCGTGGCGCCAGAGGCGGCGGATGTCGTTGGTGATGCGGACGTCCAGGCTGAACTTCAGGAACAGATCGCGCTCGGGCGTGTACAGGGTGCGGACGGCCGCCGTCGGCCACAGCGGGTGATCGGTCGTGCCGAGCCGGATCAGCCGGCCGTCGGCGAAGGCGGGGGCCAGCCGGTGTGCGGCCAGGTCCAGCTGCCAGGGGTGGGCGGGCAGCAGCCGGTAGCCGGGCGGGGCCGCGCCGAGGGTGTCGAGGGCGGTGGTGTCGCCCTCCTCCGCCACCTCGTCCGCGCGCACCCCCAGCAGGGTCACCGGGAAGCGGGCGTGTGCCTCCGGCGCGTACGGCAGCCAGGTCGCCGTGGGGCCGCCGCCGCGGGCCTTGGGGGCGGGGTGGTGCGGGTGCCCGGTGACCAGGGACTGCTCCGAGAGCAGATAGAGGTCGTCGGGCGGGGTGGCCCGCGCGCGGGCGGCGAGCAGGGCGGCGACCGTGTCCCGGCTGTCGGTCATCTCGGCGGGCAGGTCGTGGTTGGGGCGGCCGGTGTGCCGGGTCAGTTCCTCGGCGACGAGTTTCACCAGCCCGGCGTGGTCCAGCCGGTGCCAGGCGCCGTCGGCGAACAGCTCGGGGTCGGCGGGCCTGCGTGTGCCGCGCACCCGCAGCAGCCGGTCCGTGCCGGACAGCCGGTGCACACCGTTCCCCAGGGGGTGGGCGACCTCCCGCAGCAGGCAGTTCAGCAGCGGTGCGGCCGCGCAGGCGTCGGCGCGCGCGGAGACGGCGTCGCGCTGTGCGGCGTCGTCGCCGGTGTGCGGGGGCAGGAGGTCCACGCGATCCACTCGTTCCCTACGGTCGTTCGGAGACGATCAGTATCGCTGCCGTCACGGCCCGCTGTGACCGTCGTACGCTCACCATCCCAGGTACCCGAGGAGCCCCGACCGTGCACCGACCCCCCGACGCCGAGGCCGCCGCGGCCTCCATGGCCGCCGAGCTGGCCGCCGTGCGCCCCGATCTGCTGCCCCGGTTCACGGCCGAACTGCCGGGCGCGCGCGCCGCGGTGCTCACCCGGTTGTGGCGCGGTCTGGTCCACGACCCGATGCCGTGGGTGGAGCGCCGGGAGCCGGGCCGGGAGGGGCTGACCCTGCGGCTGGCCGACGGCCGGGCGCTGCACGGGCCGGCCTCGGACCCGTACGCCACCGACGCGTATGTCACCGGCGTCCTGCTGGACGGGGTGGCCTACGACGATCCGGCGCTGCTGGCGCGGGCGCTGGCGGTGCCGCACGCCGCGGCGCTGGCCGCCGAGGTCGACCACAGCGCGGCGTCGTTGGCGCTGTCGCGGGCCAACCGCCTGGTCTGCGACGGGGATGTGCCGGTGAGCGACTGGGAGTGGGAGCGCCGGGTCGTGGACGGGCATCCGTACCACCCCAACTGCCGCTCCCGGCCCGGCTTCACGGTGGCCGACCAGCTCGCCTACGCGCCGGAGCACGGCCCGGTGGTGGAGCTGAGGCTGGTTCCGGTACCGGCGGAGCAGTGCCTGGTGTCCGGCCACTGGCCGGCTCCGCTGCGCGACGGCGGGCGGACGCTGATCCCGGTGCACCCCTGGCAGGCGGCGCACGTCCTGAAGCAGCAGGGCGGTCCGGGGCCCGCCGCCCGGCCGCTGATGTCGCTGCGCACCCTGGCGCTGCCCGACGGTCCGCATGTCAAGACGGCGTTGAGCGCCCGGCTGACCTCGTCGGTGCGGGACATCTCGGTGGGTTCGATCACCGCCTCGGCGGCGCTGTCGGCGTTCGGCGAGGGCCTCGCGGCGCGCTCGGAGGGGCTGCTGCACGTCACCCGCACGCTGGGCGCGGTCACCGCCGACTCCCCCGACCTGGCGGCGATGCTGCGCGAGTCGCCGGCGGTGTACGCGGGGCCGGGCGAGCGGGTGGTGCCGGTCGCCGCGCTGGGGCTGACCGGGCTGCCGCGGGACCCGGCCTGGCTGGCCGAACTGGCGCGGCTGGCGCTGACGGTGGGGCTGCGGCTGCTGGAGCGGGGCGTGGCTCTGGAGGCGCACGGGCAGAACCTGCTGGTGGTGCTGTCGCCGACGGGCGCGCCGCTGCGGCTGGTCTACCGCGATCTGGCCGACATCCGGGTGAGCCCGGCCCGTGCGGCACGCGGCGGGCTGCCGCTGCCCGAGGGCATGCCGCAGCGGATCCTCACGGACGATGTGACGGCCCTGCGCCGCAAGCTGTTCGGCTCGCTGGTGGCGGGGGCGCTGGCGGCCACGGCGGGTTCGGGGCGGGCGCTGGGCACGGCGCTGGCGGCGGTCGTACGGGATCTGCCGCGCACCTCCGATCTCGCCGCGCTCACCGCGGAACCGGTGCCGACGAAGGCGCTGACCCTGATGCGCCTGTCGCCGGGGGCGCCCGGCGACCGGTGGACGGCCCTGCCGAACCCGCTGGCGGACACCCCGTTTTGATGACCGGCACCTCGGGTCAATAAGATCCGCCGATGATCACAAGAAAACGGTCGGCGGCAGGAGTGTGCGTCCTGTTCGCCGCCCTGGCCGCGGGGATCGCCGTCCCGACCGGGGCCGTGGCCGACGAGACCACGGCCACCGCGCCGAAGGTGAACCTGGTCCTCGACGTCAGCGGCTCGATGCGGGCCCGGGACATCGACGGCCAGTCCCGGATGGCGGCGGCGAAGCAGGCGTTCAACGAGGTGCTCGACGCCACCCCCGACGAGGTGCTGCTCGGCATCCGCACGCTCGGCGCCAACTACCCCGGTGACGACCGGAAGACGGGGTGCAAGGACACCGCCCAGCTCTACCCGGTGGGCCCGCTGGACCGGACCGAGGCCAAGACCGCGGTCGCCACGCTGAACCCGACCGGCTGGACCCCGATCGGCCCGGCGCTGCTGAAGGCGGCCGACGACCTGGAGGGCGGCACCGGCTCCAAGCGGATCGTGCTGATCAGCGACGGTGAGGACACCTGCGCCCCGCTCGACCCGTGCGAGGTGGCGCGCGAGATCGCGGCCAAGGGCATCGGCCTGACCATCGACACGCTGGGCCTGGTGCCCAACGCGAAGATGCGCCGGCAGCTCAGCTGCATCGCCGAGGCCACCGGCGGCACGTACACCTCGGTGGAGCACACCGAGGAACTGTCCGACAAGGTCAGCGACCTGGTGGACCGCGCGGCCGACCCGGTGGTGACGCCGGTGGCCACCGAGGGTGCCGGTGCCTGCGCCGGGGCACCGACGCTGACGTCCGGTCTGTACAGCGACCGCGCGGAGTTCGGGCAGCAGCGCTGGTACCGGGTGGACCTGGAGCCGGGCCAGGAGCTGCGCGCCTCGGTGAGCGTGGCCGCCGACCGGGCCGTCGCGCCCTCCTACGGTGTGCTGCTGCGGGCGGTGACCGTGCCCGGCCGTGAGATCGTGCGCGGTGAGGCGGCGGGCGACGGCCGTACCGACGTGATCTCCACGGGTCTGCGGTATCCGAAGGCGGACGACGACGAGGCGCCGACCGAGGGCGTCTGCCTCCAGGTGACCCACTCCTTCTCCGCCGCCTCCGGCGTCGAGACCACGCCCGGCCTCCCGCTGGAGCTGACCGTGGACGTCGTCGACGGCCCCGGTGACTCCGACGACGTGGCCTCCTTCGGTCTCGGGCGCGGCTGGTGGCTGCTGGGCGCGCTGATCCTGACCGGGTTCGTGGCCGGTCTGCTGTGGGGCTGGCTGTCGCGCTGGCGGATCGCGGTCTGGAGGACCAACTGATGCGTATCGCAAGGATGCTGGGCGCGGCCGTGCTGCTGCCGCTGCTGGCCGCCGCGCCCGCCGCCGCGGACCCGACCCCGTCCGCGAGCCCGTCCGAGGACGGCGGGGCGCCCACCCAGGCGGGCACCTCCTTCCGCACGGCGACGGAGATCGAGCAGGCCCAGACCGCCACCGCGAGCGGCTCCACCGGCGACTACCTGTACTGGTCCTTCCCCGCCGACTCCGGTCAGCGGCCCACCGTACGGGCCACCGTCAAGCTGCCCGACGCGCACGCCGCCCAGACCTGGCAGGTCGACGTCTACGACGGCCTGCGCCGCCGCCAGCCCTGCCAGTACGGCATGCAGACCCGCACGGCCGCGCCCGGCACCTCCTCCGTGGAGCTGGCCTGCGTCCTGCGCACCGTGCGCGCCTGGTCCGAACCGTGGGCGAACGACCCGCTGCCGGGCACGTACTACCTCCGCGTCACGGCCGTCGGCCTGACCACGGCCGACCGGGGCCTCCCGGTGGACGCCGAGGTGCGGGTGGAGTCCAAGGACATGGGCGGCGCGGCCGCGGTGGACGGCTCGCTCGGCGAGCCGCTGGTGCCGGGTGTCGCGATGACGTCCGACGCGGAGGGCGTGGACGACGCCGAGGCGGTCCTGTCCGCCGTCGATCCCGACGACGGCTGGTCCTCCGGCTGGTGGTCCGACCGCTGGATCTGGACCGCCGCGGGCGGCGTGCTGGCCGCCCTCGCGGGGATCGGCGGCTACCGGCTGACGCGGGGGGCGGGACGGCCTCCGCACGTTCCGCCGGGGGTCTGACACATCCGCGGGCCCGCCGCGCGCTGCCCTGCGCGGCGGGCCCCGCGCTGTCCTACGCCTCGCTCAGGGACGTCTGCCTCGGCGCATCGACGGTCAGGGACTCGGTGGTCAGCGCCTTGGCGGGCAGGGACGTGACGGCAGGGGACCTGGCGGTCAGGGACGTGGCGATCGCTCCGTCCCCGGTCACCTCCACCCGCCCGGCGCGCACCGCCTCGGCCAGCCCCACCTCACCGCGCACGACCGCCGAGCACGTCCCGGCGTCCATGACCAGCCGCGCGTCCGGCTCCCGCAGCGCCGGTCCGTCACCGTAGACCGGCCCCTCCTCGGCGCCGAGGAAGAGGTGGAAGTCCCCTTCCTCCAAGCGCACTTCGACCAGACCCGCGTCCTGAAGGGCCCGCTCCAGCAGGCCCAGCAGCGGCAGCGCGAACCAGTGCGCCCGGACCGCGTCGGTGGGCCTGCGCCCGCCCAGCTCGCCGCGCCCCCACTCCCCCAGCGCCAGCAGCACGGGCAGCAACGCGCGGCCCCGCCCGGTGAGTTCGTAGACGTAGGCCGCGCCGGGCGGCGGCAGCCGGCGCCGGGTCGCCAGGCCCTCGCGTTCCATGTCCTTCAGCCGGGAGGCCAGTACGTCCGTGCTGACACCCGGCAGGTCCGCGTGCAGGTCCGTGTAGCGGCGGGGCCCGGCGAGGAGTTCACGGACGATCAGCAGGGTCCAGCGGTCGCCGACGGCGTCGAGCGCGCGGGCGGCGGAGCAGTACTGGTCGTAGCTTCGGCGAGGCGACATGCGACGCAGTCTAGACATGTCGTTGGACTTTCCAAGCGGCCACTTGGTAAAACCAAGCATCACCCAGTCACCGGAGGGGCGCATGGAGTTCCGGCAGTCGAACAAGCTCAGCGAGGTCTGCTACGAGATCCGCGGCCCGGTGATCGAGCACGCCGACGCGCTGGAGGAGGCGGGGCACAGCGTGCTGCGGCTGAACACCGGCAACCCGGCGCTGTTCGGCTTCGAGGCGCCCGAGGAGATCCTCCAGGACATGATCCGGATGCTGCCGAGGGCGCACGGCTACACCGACTCGCGCGGCATCCTCTCCGCCCGCCGGGCCGTCGCCCAGCGCTACCAGACGCTGGGCCTGGAGGTGGACGTCGACGACGTGTTCCTCGGCAACGGCGTCTCCGAGCTGGTCTCGATGGCCGTACAGGCGCTGGTCGAGGACGGCGACGAGATCCTGATCCCCGCGCCCGACTTCCCGTTGTGGACGGCCGTGACGACCCTCGCGGGCGGCAGGGCGGTGCACTATCTGTGCGACGAGCAGGCCGAGTGGTACCCGGACCTCGCCGACATGGAGTCGAAGATCACCGACCGCACCAAGGCGGTGGTGATCATCAACCCGAACAACCCCACCGGTTCGGTCTATCCGAAGGAGATCGTCGAGGGCATCCTCGACCTCGCCCGCCGGCACGGCCTGATGGTCTTCGCCGACGAGATCTACGACCAGATCCTGTACGACGACGCCGTGCACCACTCGGCCGCCGCGCTCGCCCCCGACCTGGTCGTGCTCACCTTCTGCGGTCTGTCGAAGACGTACCGCGTGGCGGGCTTCCGCTCGGGCTGGCTGGTGGTGACCGGTCCCAAGCAGCACGCGAAGGACTACCTGGAGGGCCTGACCATGCTGGCCTCCATGCGGCTGTGCGCCAACGCGCCCGCCCAGTACGCCATCCAGGCCGCGCTCGGCGGCCGCCAGTCCATCCGCGAGCTCACCGCACCCGGCGGACGGCTGCGCGAGCAGCGGGACGTGGCCTGGGAGAAGCTCAACGAGATCCCGGGCGTGAGCTGTGTGAAGCCCAAGGGCGCGCTGTACGCGTTCCCGCGCATCGACCCCAAGGTGCATCCGATCCACGACGACGAGAGGTTCGTGCTGGATCTGCTGCTGCGGGAGAAGATCCAGGTGGTGCAGGGCACGGGCTTCAACTGGCCGGCGCCCGACCACTTCCGCATCCTGACGCTGCCGCACGCGCAGGACCTGGAGGCGGCGATCGGGCGGATCGGGCGCTTCCTCAGCGGATACCGGCAGTAGTCAGCCGGCGGCGGGCGGCAGGACCAGGGCGACGATCGCCGTGCCCGCGCGGCCGACCAGGGCGCGGCGGCCGCCGTCGAGGGCGGGCGGGGTGAGGCCGCGGATCCGGACACGGCGCGGGGCCTCGCCGAACAGGGTCCCCCGGACGGCCTTCACCGCGGCTTCCTTCAACGCCCATGCCGCCACGAGGTGTTCGGGCCGCTGCGTGACCAGGGCGCGCTCCTCGGGGACCAGGACGTGGTCCGCGGCCCGGCGCACCGAGGGGGCCGAGGACATCTCGCACACGTCCACCCCGACGGCCGTGGGCGAGACGGCCGCCGCGACGTGGTGGGCCGTATGGCTGAGGGAGATCCGGAGGGCGGGGAGGGACAGCATGGGGCTGCCGTCGTGGCGGGGCAGGATCTCCACGTGCGGGACGGGTGTCCCGGTCACCTCGGCCACCAGCCGCTTGGCCAGGATCCGGCCCGCCGCCCACTCCGCCTGCCGCCAGGGCGTCAGACCGCGGTGGACCTGCCGTTCGGCGGGGGTGAGCAGCGGCAGCGGTGACCAGGACGGCGACCGGTCGAGAGCGTCGCGCCGGGCCACGACGAGGGCGGCGGGGCCCCACCGGTGGATCCGGCCCGGCACGATCGGCGGGAACGCGTGCATGGCACCGCTCCGTTCACGCGACCGCGGCGGCGCGGGGTCCGGCGGCGTCCCGCAGCTCCCGCTCCAGCGTCGCCACCGTGTACCGGATCTGCTCGGGCGTGTGCTCGGAGGTGACGAAGAACCGCAGCCGGGCCAGCTCCTCCGGGACCGCGGGATGCAGGATCGGGTTGACGCTGACGCCCCGCTGGAAGAGCGCCTGCGCCAGCCGCAGCGTCCCCGCCGAGTCCCCGACGATGCACGGCACGATCGGGGTGCCCCGGCTGTCCCCGGTGTCGATGCCCGCCTCGCGGGCGAGGCGCAGGAACAGCGCGGCGTTCTTCCTGAGCCGGGCCGGCCGGTGCGGCTCGGCCCGCAGGGTGCGCAGCGCGGCCAGCGAGGCCGCCGCGGCGGCGGGGGTCATGCCGGCGCTGTAGACGAAGCCCGGAGCGGTGTAGCGGAGGTAGTCGACGACGGCTCGGTGCGCGCCGACGTAACCGCCGCACCCGGCCAGCGCCTTGGACAGGGTGCCCGCCCACAGGTCGACGTCCGCGCGGTCGACGCCGAAGTGCTCGCCGACCCCGCGCCCGGTCTCCCCGATCACCCCGATGCTGTGCGCCTCGTCGACCATCAGCAGCGCGCCGTGCCGCCGCTTGACCTCGACCAGCGCGGGCAGGTCGGCGATGTCGCCGTCCATGCTGTACACGCCCTCGACCACGACCAGCACCCGGCGGTACTGGTGGCGGACCCGGCTGAGCAGGGCGTCCAGGGCGGCCGCGTCGTTGTGCGGGAAGGGCCGCCTGGTGGCGCCGGAGAGCCGGCAGCCCTGGAGGATGCTGTCGTGGGCGAGCGCGTCGTGCACGATCAGGTCGCCCGGCCCGACGAGGTGCCCGATCACGGTGACGTTCGTGGCGTGCCCGCTGGTCATGGTGATCGCGTCCTCGGTGCCGAGGGTGCGGGCGAGTTCCCTCTCCAGCTCCACATGGAGCGGCCTGCTGCCGGACAGCAACCGGCTGGCCGACACGGACGCCCCGTACCGCTCGACGGCGTCCCGGACCGTGTCGATCACCTGGGGGTGCGTGGCCAGGCCCAGGTAGTTGTAGCCGGAGAAGGAGATCAGTTCCCGGCCCTCGACGACCGTACGGTCCGTCATGCCGCCCTCGTGGACCAGGAAGTAGGGGTTCGGCACCCGTAGTTCGCCGAGCAGGGCCATCCGCTCGCGGTGCGCGGTGACCTCGGGGAAGCACTCGATGCGCCGGTGCTCCTCGCCGGGGAGGGCGTCGGCCGTCCCGTCCCTCGTGGCACCCGCGACCAGTTCGGTGACGTCCGCGACGGTCGGCCGGGCGCACCGTTCGTCGATGGTCAGCGACGGCCAGCGGCTCCTGAGGGCGGTGAACAGGTCGGTCAGCATCAGGGAGTCGAAGCCGAGGTCGTCGACCAGGCGCTGGTCGCCGCGCAGATGGTCCGACGGGAAGGCGCTGACGCGGGCTATCTGCTCCAGTACGGCGGCCTCGGCTCCGGTGGCGGTGGGGGCGCCGCTCGGTGGGGAGGGGGTGTCGGTGGGTGCCGGGGAAGGGGCGTCGGTGGGTGCCGGGGAGGGTGTGTCGGTGGGTGCCGGGGACAGGGCGGGCAGGGCCTCGCCGAGGCGGGTGAGGACCGTCGTCTGCTGCTGGATGAGGTCGAGCAGTTCACGCATGGGGATCTCCTGGGTGGTGTCGGTGGTCGTGGCGGCGACCGGTGGCCGCGTCGGTGCGGTGGGCGGCCGTTCGGCCGCCGCCGGGTTCGTGCGCGTGGCGGCGCTCGGGCGGCGCAGCCAGTACGGCCGCGTGTCCAGCCGCGCCACCGGCAGGTCCAGCACGCGCCGGCCGTCCCCCGCCACCGCGGCCCGCGGATCGACCGGTACGCCGAGGACCGCCAGCCGGGCCAGGCAGCGCAGGAAGCCGCGCGCGTCGTCCGGCGCGTCCAGGGCGAGGACCCGGACGCCGTCGTGGCCGGTGAGGTTGCGGCGTACCGAGGTGAGGAGCGAACCGCCTCCCGTCACCTGGAGGAACACCCGGGCCCCGGCGTCGTGGGCGGCGCGCACGGCGTCGCCGAAGCGGACCGGCGCGGAGGCGTGACGGGCCCACAGCTCGCGCAGTTCCTCCGGGTCGCCGCACACCGCGCCGCTCACCGCCGACACGAACGGCAGCCGGGGCGCGGTAAGGGCCCGCCGGCCGAGGTCGGTGCGCATGGCGGCGTCCGCTCCCGCCAGCCGCGGCGAGTGGAAGGCGTTCGACACGTCGAGCGCCACGGTCGCGACGCCCGCCTCCGCGCAGACCCGGCCCAGGGTGGCGAGCCCTTCGAGGCTTCCGCTCACCACGATCTGCCGCGGCTGGTTGAAGCAGGCGAGCCACACGTCGTCGATGCCCCGCAGCAGCCGCCGGCAGGTCTCCACGTCCGCCTGTACGGCGAGCATGCCGCCGCGCGGCTCGGCCTCGGCCTCCCGCAGCACCGCGCCCCGGTGGGCGAGCAGCCGCAGGGTCTCGTCGGCGTCGAGGACACCGGCCGCGGCGGCCGCGGCGAACTCCCCGACGCTGTGCCCGAGGACGAGATCGGGAACGGCACCGCAGTCGGCGAGCAGCCGGGTCGCCGCGATCTGCACGGTGCCGAGCACGGGCTGGCAGACCTCCGTGGCGGCGAGCCGCCGCGGATCGGCAGCGCCGTGGAGCAGGTCCGCCACGTCCAGACCGGCCACGGCGCCGAGGGTGCCGACCGTCCGGCGGAAGCCGGGGAAGCGCCGGTGCAGGTCCCGCAGCATGCCGGGCCGCTGGCTGCCCTGGCCGGGGAAGAGGAAGGCGAGGCGGCGTTCGTGGGGCCGCAGGGGCGCGTCGGCGGCGAAGGCGTCGTCGCCGAGGTCGTCGCGGACGCCGTCGGCCAGTTGGCGGCGGGCCCGGCGCAGCCGCTCGGTGAACTCGGCGGCGTCGGCGGCCACGACGGCCAGTCTGCTGGGCAGTGGTTCGCGCCCGCCGAGGGTGTGGGCCAGGGCCGCCATCGAGGGGGTGGGCGTGTGCTCCAGCGTGTCGAGCAGGTCGTCGAGGTGCCGCCGCAGCAGCTGGGGGCTGCCCGCCGAGACCAGGGCGAGCTGGGGCTCGGCGGCCGTGGGCCTCGCCCGGGCCGGGCGGCGTACGGGCGCGGGCGCCTCCTGGAGCACCACATGGGCGTTGGTGCCGCCGAAGCCGAAGGAGCTGACGGCGGCGCAGCGCGGGGCGTCGCCGTCCGGCCACGGGCGGGCGGTGTCGGCGAGGCGCAGTCCGGCGGCGTCCAGCCCGAGGTCCGGGTGCGGGACGACGTCGGGCTGCGGCACGACCGTACGGTGGTGCACGACCAGGGCCGTCTTGATCAGGCCCGCGATGCCCGCCGCGGACAGCGAGTGCCCGATCAGGGCCTTGGCGGAGGACAGGTAGCAGGGGCTCGGGTCCGCCTCCCGCAGCCGCCGCAGCGCCTCCACCTCGACGCGGTCGCCCACGGCCGTGGCGGTGCCGTGGGCCTCGATGAAGCCCGCGGCGGAGGGCGGCAGGCCGGCGTCGGCCCAGGCACGGCGCATCGCCCTCAACTGGCCCTCGGCGACGGGGCTCAGCGGTCCGGGGGCGGCGCCGTCGTTGGCCGTGCCGGTGCCCTTGACGACGGCGTAGATCCGGTCCCCGGCGGCCATTGCGTCCGCGAGCGGCCGCAGGACGACCGCTCCGGCGCCCTCCCCGAGCACGAAGCCGTCGGCCCGCTCGTCGAACGGGCGGCACACCCCGCGGGCCGACAGGGCGCCGACGCGGGAGAAGCCCACCAGGCTGTCGGGCGTGAGGCTGAGGTAGACGCCGCCGACGACGGCCGTCCGGCAGGTGCCGGCGCGCAGGTGGAGCACCGCCTGGTCGAGGGCGATCAGGGAGCTGGAGCAGGCGGCGTCGACGGCGAAGCTGGGGCCGCCGAGGTCGAAGTGCCGGCTCACGGCGGCGGGCGCCATGTTGAGCAGGCTGCCCGGCAGGGTGAACGCGTCGATGGGGCCGAGCTGTTCGGCGGCACGGGCCCTGAGCTGCCGTGCGAGCGCCGCGTCGGCGGCGCCGCCGAGGGAGCCGTCGGCAAGGCCGGTGGCCCGCAGCCGGGCCGTCATCAGCTCCTTGTAGTCGGACACGGAGAGGCCGAAGAACACCCCGGTGCTCTCCCGGTCGAAGCCGCCCCGGCCCAGTCCCGCGTCGTCCAGTGCCTCACGGGTGACGTCGAGCATCAGCCGGTGCTGCGGGTCCGTCGCCTCGACGCGGCGGGGCGGCAGTCCGTAGTGCAGGGCGGCGAAGCGGTCGACGCCGTCCAGGAAGGCGACCTGGTCGGTGTACGCGGTGTCGGTGGCGCGCCGGTCGCCGGGCGCGTGGAAGGTGTCGTGGTTCCAGCGGTCCTTCGGGACGGGCGCGAACTGCCGTTGTGCGCCGAGGAGGAGCTTCCAGTACGCGTGGTGGTCGGGTGCGCCGGGGAAGCGGCAGCCGAGTCCGACGATGGCGATGTCGCGGGCGGTGCCGGGGCGCTCGGTGGCGGTCATGGGGAGGTCCTGTTCTGTGCCGGTGAGGTGGACGGGGGGCGGTGCCGCGGGGGCGGCGGGACGGGCGGCGGGCGGGGTGGGGGCACGGTCGGCGTGCGGGGACGCCGCGGCCACCAGTTGAGACCGCCGGCGAGCCGCATCAGTGCGGGGACGAGGACACCGCGCACGAGGGTCGCGTCGAGCAGGACGCCGAGGCCCGCGCCGATCCCGAAGAACTGCAGCAGGGACACCTTCGAGGTGCCGAAGCTCAGCAGGGTGAAGGCGAGCAGCGCGCCGGCGGTCGTGACGATGCCGCCGGTGCGGGCGATGCCGGTCACGATCGCCTCGGCGGTGCCGTGCCCGGCGTCGTGCGCCTCCTTGATGCGGGCCAGCACGAAGACCTCGTAGTCGACGGAGAGCCCGAAGACGATGCAGAACAGCAGCACCGGCATGGTGGTGCTGAGCGGTCCGGGTGTGAAGCCGAGCAGGGTGTGCAGATGTCCGTCCTGGAAGATCCACACCATGGGTCCGAAGACGGCGGCCAGGCCGAGGACGTTCAGCGCGATCGCCTTCAGCGGCAGGACCAGGCTGCCGGAGAACAGGAACAGCAGGACGAACGTGCTGCCGGCGATCAGCCCGGCCGCGAGCGGCAGCCGCCGGGCGATGGTGTCCTTCGCGTCCACCAGCGCCGCGCTCGGACCTCCGACGTGGATGTCGGTGCCCTCCGGGGTGGGCACCCGGCGGATGGCGCGGACCAGGCGCTGGGCGGCGTCGGACTGCGGATCGACCGACGGCACGACCGTGAGGATCGCCGGGTCGCCGGGGCCGGACGGGAGGGGCCCGGACGGGGCGGAACCGGTCGTCGCGGCCCCGGTCGCCGCGGAGCCGGGAGGGGCGGCGTCCGGCGGGGCCGGGGCGGCCCGCTCGCCGTCCCGCCAGACGCCGGACGGGCCCGTCACCTCGGCCACGCCCGGCAGCGCGGACAGCTGGGGCGCGTAGTCGAGGGCGGTCTGGGGGGTGCGGCTGGTGGTGAAGACGGTGAGGGCGCCCGCGCTCTTCACGTCGAACGTGTCGCGGATCAGGTCGCCTGCCTGCCGGCTGGAGGCGGTCGGCGGCAGGGTCCGGTCGTCGGGGGTGGCGAACCCGGCGTGCGTGACGGGCGCGGCGAGCAGGACGAGCAGGCCCAGTACCGGCAGGGCCCACAGCAGCGGACGGCGTACGACCCGGCGGGCCAGCCCCTCCCAGAACCGCGACGAGGCCCCGGCGCGGGCCCTGCGGCGCCACGGCACCGCCCCGGCGTTCACCCGCCGGCCGAGCAGGACCAGCAGCGCGGGCAGCACCGTCACGGCGGCCACCGCGGCCAGGGCCACCACGGGGATGCCCGCGTAGGCGAAGGAGCGCAGGAAGTACGGCGGGAAGACGAGCAGGGGCGCCAGTGCCGCGCAGACCGTGGCGGCGCTGAAGAAGATGGTGTGCCCCGCGGTGAGCACGGTCCGCCGGGCGGCCTCGCGCGGCTCGTGCCCCGCGCCGAGCTCCTCGCGGAAGCGGGAGACGACGAGCAGCCCGTAGTCGATGCCGAGGCCGAGGCCGAGCGCGGTGGTGAGGTTCAGGGCGAACACCGACACATCGGTGAGGCCGCCGAGCAGATGGAGCGCCAGCAGGCTGCCGCCGATCGCCACGACCCCGATCAGCAGGGGCAGGGCCGCCGCCACCAGGCTGCCGAACACCACGACCAGCAGCAGGAGCGTGCCGGGCAGGACGACGGCCTCGGCGCGGCGCAGGTCGGCGGCGGTGATCTCCTGCGTCTCGGCGTCGGCGAGCGCGGTGCCGCCCACATGCACCCGCAGAGCCGGCTCCGCGCCCCGCGTCAGCGCCGCGCGGACCCGCTCGGCGCGGGGCCCGAGGTGGTCCGCGTCCCCGTCGAGGCGGGCGAGCAGCAGGGCGGTACGGCCGTCCCGGCCGCGCAGGGCGCTCGTACCGTCGGGCCAGTACGAGTCGACGGCGCCGACGTGCGGCTGGGCGGCGAGGCGCCGGGTCAGGTCCGCGCCGGCGCGGGCCGCGGCCGGGTCGTCGACGCCGTGCGGGGCCTCGGCGACCACGACCAGGTTGGCCGCCGCACCGCGGTGGGCGGGGGTCACCCGCGCTGAGAAGGCGGAGTCGGAGCGGGGGTCGTCGTAGCCCTGGGTCTTGAGCCGCTCCGTCGCTCCCCCGCCGCACAGCACCGCCAGCACCAGGAAGGCCAGGGCGGCGAGCAGCACCGGCCGGGGGCGACGGATCGCGACGGCGCCGAGCCAGCGGTACATGCGGCCTCCTTGCGGAGCGGTCGTCCGCTCCGGGCGGTCGCACGGTGCGGTGGACCTCCACGGTCGCCGCCGGCCGGGGTCCCGCCCCAGACCCGGCTGTTCGTTTCTTGTGCGCGGACGGTGGCTGTGCTAGCGGCCGGTCCGGGCGACCTGCGGCACCCCGCCGACGGGCGGGCCCGCGCGGGCCCGGTTGTCAGACCCCCGGCGTAGCCTGCGCAGCAGTGGCCCGCGCAGGGAGGAGGAGCAGGCATGACCCGTCCGCCGACCGCCGCGCAGCGGCGGGTGATCGACGCCGCCGATCCCGTCACCGGGAGGCTGAAGGGGACACAGGCGCAGCTCGCGGCGCTGGTGAAGCGGGGGCTGGCCTTCCGGCATCCGCGGCCGCCGCACGATCACTTCCTGACGCCGGCGGGGCATCGGGTGCGCGAGGCGCGGACGGCGGCACCGCAGGAGGCGGCTCGCCCGTCCGACGGGGGCGTCTTCGTCGCATGGGTCGGCGGCGAGGAGGCGCCGCCCGAGGCCGGGCCTGCCCGGACCCGCGAGGTGCACAGCGCCTGGCAGGGGCTGCTGGAGCTGCGGCGGATGACGAACCCGGACGGGGCGCTGGACCGGCCCTGCGGCTGGGAGCGGACGCATCTGGTCCGGGCGGCCGCGCTCGCCCTGGAGGCCGCGGGGCATCCGCCGGCCGGTCCGCAGGGCGGTCCGGGGTACCGGGTGCGGGCGACCCCGCAGCCGGACGCCGTCGCCGTGTACGACGCGGACCCGGCCGCGCTGCCGGGCTGCGCGGCCACGCTGGAGCGGGCGGGCTGGCAGACCGGGGAGCACACCGAGCCCCGTACCCGGGTGCGGTATCTGCTCGCCTCGCCGCGGCGGGCGTGAGCCGCATGACAGGATCGCTGCATTCAGCACACAGTTCGCGACCACGAGGGGAAGCAGTGAGCGAGCCGTTCTCCGTACCGGTGACCGTCCGTGGCTACGAGACCGACACCCAGGGCCACCTCAACCAGGCCGTGTACCTCAACTACGCCGAGCACGCCCGCTGGTCGCTGCTCCAGGCCGCTGGCATCCGCCAGGCCGACCTGGTGGCCAGAGGGGTCGGCCCGGTGGCCCTGGAGACCACCATCCGCTACCGGCGCGAACTGCTCGCCGGTGACGAGGTGGAGGTGACCTGCGGTTTCGTGTGGGGCGAGGGCAAGACGTTCCGTATCGAGCAGACCATCCGCACAGCGGACGGCACCGTCGCCGCCGAGATCGAGGCCGTCGGCGGTCTGATGGACCTCACGGCACGGCGGCTGGTACCCGACCCGCGCGAGCGCTTCAAGGAGCTCGCCGCGGACCCGGCCCTGTTCGGGCTCTAGGCCGTGTCCGCAAAGTCCAGTCTGCCCCGCGACGCCTGGCACGCGCTCTCGCCGCACCGGGAGAAAGCCCAAGTACGTCCAGTACGAGGGCTTCCACCCGGCACGCCGAGAGCACGCACCAGACGCCGCGGGGCCCGCCCTCCGGGCGGACGACGGGACTTTGCGGACACGACCTAGGCCCTACGCGGCCGGCCGGTCCTCCTCGTCGTAGGCGGCGCGGGACTCGGCGATGTAGACCCTGTTGCGCTCGGCCCAGTCGGTCAGGCGTTGCAGGGTCTCGTGCAACTCCCGCGCGACCGGCGTCAGTTCGTACTCCACGCGCGGTGGCACGGTCGGATGCGCCGTGCGCTTCACGAGCCCGTCGCGCTCCAGGTTCCGCAGGGTCAGGGTCAGCATCCGGCGGCTGATGCCCTCGATGCCGCGCTCCAACTCCGTGAAGCGGATGGGCCCGTGGGCCGCCGCGACCAGGATCTGCACGCTCCACTTGCCGGCGACCCGGTCAAGGACCTCGCGCACGGGGCAGGCGTGCGCGTTCACGACCTCCGGGGTGATCCCCGTGTTCCCTCGGGACATGGCAGTGCCTCCTTATGGCGGGTTCATGATCCTCCCCTGCACGCCCCCGTCACAAGTCGTGCGCCGCGCCGCGGGCCGCCTCCCTCCAGACGTTCAGGTCGACCTGCAGGAAGGCGATCTCCGACAGCGTGGTCTGCTTGATCCGGAGCACCAGCACACCGATGTCGCCGTGGGAGTTCTGGACGCAGAACTGGCTGCCGTCCGCCGCCGCCACCAGGGACCAGGTGCGGTACTCCGGGCCGGTGGCCCCGCTGAGCAGGGTGCGGCACACGTCGAGGGAGGCCGCCTTGCCGTTGAACAGCTGCACGAACACGCTGGTGTCGCTCTCGAGCGCGCAGTCGGGGTCGTCCTCGCAGTCGAGGCGGATGTCCCCCTTGCGGTCGGTGCGCAGCATCGGCTCCCGCAGGCTCAGGGAGTTCTCCGTGTCGAGCAGGACGGGGGCCAGCAGGAGGGGGCGCGGTGAACCGGGGACGATCGCGGGGGGCTGGGACGCCCGTAGGGTCCCCTCGCCGGACGGCGACGCCGGGGACGGTACGGACTCCCGCGAGGCGGAGGCCGAGGGTGCGCTGCCCGTGGCCCGCCCGGCGAACCGGTCCCCGGTGGCGATCCAGGTCAGGCCCGCCACCACCAGCGTCCCGGCCGCCGCGGCCGCGATCAGGGCGGTACGTGGTCTGTGCCGCGTCCGGCGCGGGGGGCGGCTCAGGGGCAGCGTGGCGGCCGAGGTCGGCGGTGCCGCGGGGGCCGGGACCGCCGGTTCGGGCCCCATGACCTCGCGCCAGACGGGCGGGCCCGCGCCGGCGTCCGTGTCCAGCCGCTGCCGGCACCACTCGACGACCTCCGCCGGGGTGGCCCGCTGCTCCGGATCGGGAGCCAGGCACCGGGCGATCAGCGGGCGCAGCGGCTCGGGCAGCCGGGCCAGGTCGGGGTCCTCGTGGACGATCCGGTACAGCAGGACGGGCGCCGGGCCGTCCCCGTAGAGCGGTTCGCCGAGGGCGGCGAAGGCGGCCGTCTGGCCGAGGGCGAAGACATCGGTCGCCGGGGTGATCTGACCGGCGGTGGCCTGCTCGGGGGCCATGAAGTGGGGGGTGCCGACGGCGGAGCCGGTGGCGGTGTACGAGGAGAGGCCGGCGCCCAGGGAGATGCCGAAGTCGATGACCCGCGGGCCGTCGGCGGCCAGCAGCACGTTGGACGGCTTGAGGTCCCGGTGCACGAGGCCCGCCGCGTGGATCGCCTGGAGCGCCTCGGCCACGCCGGCCATCAGCCAGAGCACGGCGGGGACGGGGAGCGGGCCGCGCCGGGCGACCGCCTCGGTGAGGGAGGGGCCGGGCACGTACAGCGTGGCGAGCCAGGGCGGTTCCCCGTCGGTGTCGGCGTCGACCACCTCGGCGGTGTAGGCGCCCCTGACCCGCCGGGCGGCCGCCACCTCCCGGCGGAACCGCCGCCGGAAGGCCGGGTCGTCGGCGAGCTCGGGCCGCACCACCTTGACCGCCACCGGGCGGCCGCCCTGGGTGTGGGCCAGATAGACCCGGCCCATGCCGCCCGCGCCGAGCCGGGCGGTGAGCCGGTACCCGGCCACGACGGCGGGGTCGTCCGCCTGAAGGGGCGGGAACGCCGCCTCGGTGGCGCTGCTCATCGGCCCGCTCGCCCCCCGCTCCTTGATCCCCTCATCGCCGCCAGAAGCCTAAAGGAGGTGCGACCGGCCCGCTGACCTGGGATGCTCCCTCTCCATGGCCGCCCGACGCATCAAGCCCAGCCGCTATATCTCCGTCGACATCGAGGCCGACGGCCCCATTCCCGGCCCGTACTCGATGCTCAGCCTCGGCGCCGCCGTGGCCGGCGTGCAGGACGCCGAGGGGTTCACCCCGGCCGACCCGGAACGGGACACCTTCTACCGGGAACTGCGGCCGATCAGCGAGGACTTCGTGCCGGAGGCGCTGGCCGTCAGCGGCCTCGACCGGGAGCGGCTGAGGGCCGAGGGCGCCGAACCGGCCGTGGCCCTCGCCGAGTTCGCCGACTGGGTGCGGGAGGTGAGCGCCGGGGCCCAGCCGGTGATGTGCGGCTATCCGGCGTCGTACGACTGGACGTTTCTGTACTGGTACCTGATGCGCTTCACCGGCGGCAGCCCGTTCGGGCACTCGGGCTGTCTGGACATGAAGACGCTGTACGCCACGAAGGCGGGGCTGCCGCTGCGGGCGGTCGCCAAGGGCACCATGCCCCGGGAACTGCTGTCACGGCGCCGCCACACGCATCATGCGCTGGACGACGCCGTGGAGCAGGCGGAGCTGTTCGCGAACCTTATGACGTGGCGGGGGCCTGCTTCGCCGCCGACGGGGCCGCGGGCGTGAGCTCCTCGCCCGCCTCCATCGGGTGGGTCACGTCGTGGGCGTCGCTGCCCTGACCGAGGTGGTTGAAGACGAAGTTCAGCAGCACCGCGGCCACACAGCCGGTGGAGATGCCCGAGTCGAGGACGATCTTCGCGGTCTCGGGGAAGGAGTGGTAGAACTCCGGCGCGGTGATCGGGATGATGCCCACGGCCAGGGAGACGGCGACGATGAGGACGTTGTTGTCCTTGTCGAGTCCGGCCCGGACCAGGGTCTGGATGCCGCTGGCGGCGACCGAGCCGAACAGGACCACTCCGGCGCCGCCGAGGACGGGGCGGGGGACCACGGCGATCAGCGAGGCGGCCATCGGGCACAGGCCCATCAGGACCAGGAAGCCGCCGCCCGTCGCCACGACGTAGCGGCTGCGGATCTTCGTCATCGCGACCAGGCCGATGTTCTGCGCGAAGGCGCTGCACATGAAGCCGTTGAACAGGGGGCTGATCGCCGAGCCGAGGGTGTCGGCGCGCAGGCCCGCCGCGATGGTCTTCTCGTCGGCCGGGCGGTCGACGATCTCGCCGAGGGCGAGCATGTCGGCGGTGGACTCGGTCATCGACACCACCATCACCACGCACAGCGAGAGGATCGCGGCGAGCTGGAACTGGGGCGCTCCGAAGTGGAAGGGCGTGGGGAAGCCGACGATGTCCGCGTCCGCCACCGGGCCGAAGTCCGTCACTCCGAAGGGGATGGCGATGAGGGTGCCGGCGACCAGGCCCAGCAGCACGGCGATCTGCTTGACGAAGCCGCGGGTGAAGCGGCGCAGCAGCAGGACGATCAGCAGGGTGATGGCCGCGAGGCCCAGGTTGGTGGTCGAACCGAAGTCGTCCGCCGCCGGGTTGGGGCCCTGGGCCCAGCCGAAGGCGACCGGCAGCAGGGAGATGCCGATCAGCGTGATCACCGTGCCGGTGACGACCGGCGGGAAGAAGCGGACCATCTTGCTGAAGAAGGGCGACGCGAAGAAGCCCAGGACACCGGCGACGATGACCGCGCCGAAGATGATCGGCAGCGCGTCGGACTTGTCGTCGGTGGAGGCGACGATCGCCGTCATGGGGGCGACACCGGCGAAGGTGACGCCGTTGACGAACGGCAGCCGGGCGCCGATCTTCCAGATGCCGAGGGTCTGCAGGAAGGTGGCGAGGCCGGCGGTGAACAGACAGGCGCCGGTGAGGAAGGTCAGCTCGCTGGCGGTCAGGCCGATGGCCGCGCCGACGATCAGGGGCGGGGCGACGACGCCCGCGTACATGGCGGCCACATGCTGCAGGCCGGTGGTCGCCATTTTGAGGGCGGGGAGTTTCTCGTCGACGGGGTGGGCGGACACGGGCGGCTCCTCCGGTCGGTTAACAGCACGTCGGGTTCGACGTGGGTTTCAAGGAGGTGATGCGCGGTCGTGCGGGACCGTTAAAGAGGGGGACGGGGACCGTTCCGGGGCGCGCGCGTGGACGCGCGCCCCGGAGACGGCCGCCATGGACCCCGCTCGGGTCCACGGCTGCCGGCCGGGAGCCGTCCCTCCCGGCCGGAGTTCAACTGCCGCACCTGGGTGCGGGCCTACCGCTCGGCGATCCTCGCCAGCCGCTGTGCCTCGGCCCGTGTGGAGCGGGCGACGGCGTCCTCGTCGACGGTGAGCAGCCGGCCGTCCTCGACGATCTGCCGCCCGCCCACGAAGGAGGCGGTGACCGGGGCGGCCGCGCCGAGGACCAGCGCGGTGACCGGGTCGGCGATGGAGGCGTGGGCGAGGGTGTCCAGCTTCCACAGCACCAGGTCGGCGAGCTTGCCGGCCTCCAGGGAGCCCGTCTCGGCGGCGCGGCCGAGCACCTGGGCGCCGCCGTAGGTGCCCAGGCGCAGGGCCTGGCGGGCGTTCAGGGCGGCCTCGCGGTGGGCGCCGAGGCGGTTGATGAGCAGGGCGTTGCGCAGTTCGGTGTGCAGTTCGCCGGACTCGTTGGAGGCGGTGCCGTCGACGCCGAGGCCCACGGGGATGCCGGCCTTCAGCATGTCCGGGACCCGGGCGATGCCCGCGGCCAGCCGCGCGTTGGACGAGGGGCAGTGGGCGACGCCGGTCCTCGTGCGGGCGAAGGCGGCGATGTCGGAGTCGTTCATGTGGACGCAGTGCGCCATCCACACGTCCTCGCCCAGCCAGCCGGTGGACTCGAAGTAGTCGGTCGGGCCCATGCCGAACAGCTCGTGGCAGAACTTCTCCTCCTCCACGGTCTCCGAGCCGTGGGTGTGCAGCCGCACGCCCAGGCGACGGGCCAGTTCGGCGCCCTCACGCAGGAGTTCGGTGGAGACGGAGAACGGGGAGCAGGGGGCGACGGCCACCTGGGTCATGGCGTCGAAGGAGGCGTCGTGGTGCTGCCGGACGGTGTCCTCGGTGGCGGCGAGGGCGCCGTCCAGGGTCTCCACGGCGAAGTCCGGGGGCAGGCCGCCGTCCTTCTCGCTGCGGTCCATGGAGCCGCGGGCGAGGGTGAAGCGGACGCCCGTCTCGCGGGCGGCGCGGATGATCGCGCCGGACAGGTCGCCGGAGCCCTGCGGAAAGACGTAGTGGTGGTCCATGGCGGTGGTGACCCCGCCGCGGGCCATCATTGCCAGCGAGCCCTGTGCGGCCGCGTGGACCATCTGCTCGTCGATGCGCGCCCAGGTGGGGTAGAGCGCGACGAGCCAGTCGAAGAGGTTGTGGTCGGTGGCCAGGCCCCGGGTGATCCACTGGTAGAAGTGGTGGTGGGTGTTGACGAGGCCGGGGGTGACCAGGTGGCCGGTGGCGTCGATACGGCGGACGACGTTCTCCAGGCCCTCGGGGGCCGTGCCGGCGCCGAGCGCTTCGATGCGGTCGTCCGCGATGACGACATGGCCCGAGGCGTACTCGGTGTCGTTCGCGTCCACCGTCGCGATGGCACAGTTCTCGATGACGATGCGCTGGGCTGCTGCCATGGTTCGTCCTTTGCGCTTCAGGTGGAGGGGCACGGCAGGACCCGGGGAATTGAGTACCGCGGCCGGGGGAGTTGCGAGCGCCCGCCGGCCGCGGGTGCCGAGATTCAGCTGTGGTTCACCTGCCCGGCGTGACCTACAGGTTGGTGAGGTCCACCGGGATCTTCGGCTCGCAGCCGTCCCGCAGGATGGTGGCCTCGATCAGGCCGTAGGGGCGGTCGGCGGCGAAGTAGACCTCGTTGTCGTTCTTCAGCCCGAACGGCTCCAGGTCCACGAGGAAGTGGTGCTTGTTCGGGAGGGAGAAGCGGACCTCGTCGATCTCGCTGCGGTTGTTGATGATGCGCGCGCCCATCTGGTACAGCGTCTGCTGCAGCGACAGGGAGTAGGTCTCGGCGAATGCCTGGAGCATGTGCTTCTTGACCTGCTCGTAGGACTTCTCCCAGTTGGGCATCCGCTGCTCGTCGTCGGTCCAGTTGAACCGCCAGCGGCCGGAGACCTGGGTGGCCAGGATGCGGTCGTACGCCTCCTGCAGGGTGGTGTACTTGTCCTTGACGTAGCCCCAGAACTCGGAGTTCGTGGAGTTCATCACGACCAGGTCCTTCAGGCCGGAGATGACCTCCCAGTTCTCACCGTCGAAGGTGATCTGGGTGAGGCGGGTCTCCTGGCCCTTGCGCACGAAGGAGTGCTTGACCTCGTCGGCGCCGATGAACTTGCTGTTGGCGTCGGAGGTCTCGATCCGGTCCCAGGCGTACTCCTCGATCCGGATCCGCGCCCGGTGGATCGGCTCCTGGCTGGTGACGAAGTGCCGGGCGAGGTGGATGCCGAACTGCTCGGCGGACTCGATGCCGTACTCCTTGGCGAACGCGTACACCGTGTTCTTGGTGGTGTCGGTCGGCAGGCAGTTGGCGTTCGAGCCGGAGTAGTGGACGTCGTCCATGTCGCCGCTCAGCGCCACGGATACGTTGAGGTCCTTGATGTGATGGGTGGCGCCGTCCCGCGTGATCTTGACGACTCGGTTCTCGGCCTTGCCGTACTGGTTCTGTCCCAGGATCGTGGGCATGTAGCTAGCTCCCTCGGTAAACGGAGTAGCCGAACGGGTTGAGCAGCAGCGGTACGTGGTAGTGCTCCCCGGGGTTCACGGCGAAGGTGATCGCCACCTCGGGGAAGAACACGCCAGGTCCGCTGTCCCGATTCGCGGGGGCGTCCTGCTGCGCATCGGCTTGCTTCTTCTCGAAGTACTGCTCGACCGCGAAGTCGAGCCGCACATGGGTCGTCCCCTCCGGCAGGTCCGGAAGGTCCTTGCACCGGCCGTCCGCGTCGGTCGCGGAGCCGCCGAGCGCCTGCCAGTCCGCATCACGCCCCGCGCGGGCTGCGAGCTGGACGGCGACGCCCTCGGCGGGGCGGCCGACGGATGTGTCCAGGATGTGCGTGGACACGGAGGCGGTGGTGCTGGTGCTCATTCTCAGGCGTCCTCTTCGACGAGTCGGGCCAGTCGGATGCGGTTGATCTTGCTCAGCTCGGTGCGCACGATCTCGCGCTCCTGCTCCGGCGAGTTGCCGATCCGCTCCTTGACCGCGTCCCGCATCTGCTCGCCGGTCCGGCCGGTGGCGCAGATGAGGAAGACATGGCCGAACTTCTCCTGGTAGGCCAGGTTCAGTTCGAGCATCTCCGCCTTGAGGTCCTCGGAGGCGCCGGCCATGCCGCGCTGCTCGCGCGCGGAGGTGGGGTCGCCCGGCTTGGGGCGGCCGATCGGCGGGTGGCCGGCCATGGCCTCCCCGAGGTCCTCCGCGGTCAGTTCGGCCATGGCGGCGTCGCTGGCGGCGTAGAGGTCCTCGACGCCGGCGTAGGGGCGGGCGGCGAGCAGCCGCCGGACCCAGGCCGTGGACGCGCACGCCTCGTGGAGCGCGGCGGAGGCCGCGCGCTCCTCGAGTGCGTTGAACCGGGCCAGGCCCGGTGGCGTGGAAGTCGAAGTCACGGGAGCCTCCGTGGCCGGAAACGGCCTTCGTGCTGAACGGGCTGCGGATAGCTAACGCCCTCCGAAACGCCACGTCAACACTTTGTTGAAAATTCCGGGCGACGAAACCCGGTGGCCCCCTCCGGACCTCCCCCTACGCCTCCTTTTCGCGGTTCAGGTAGTTGTAAACCGTGAAGCGGCTGACGCCCAGCGCGCTCGCCACGGTCTCCACGCCGTGCCGTACGGCGAAGGCGCCGCGCGCCTCCAGGATGCGGACGACCTCCTGCTTGGCCTTGCGGTCCAGGTCGGCCAGGGGCATGCCCTTGCGGCGCTCCATGGCGGCCAGGATGTGGTCCAGGGAGTCGGCGAGCTGGGGCAGGCGGACGGCGACCACGTCCGCACCCTCCCAGGACAGCACCACGTCGTCGACCCCGGCCTCGTCCGGCGGGATCATCTCCCCGCCCATGGCGTCGACCAGCGGCTTCACGGCCGTGATGAAGGGCTCGTCCGTGCTCACTCGGCGCCCTCCGCGATCACGTTGACCTGGAGCGAGACCCGGGTGGCACCCGCGTCCAGGGCCTTGCGCAACAACGCGTCCACGGCGGTCAGCACCGTGTCGGCGCCGCCCTCCGCCGTGTTGCCGAACGGGCCGACGTCCACCGCGTCCAGCTCCGCCGCCTCGATCACCTCACGGGCGGCCAGCGCGTGCGCGGGCGCCTCGTCGAGGTCGAACGGCTCGGTCGTGAACTCCACTCTCAATCGCACGCGCCCAACCTAACGCGCCGCAGGGGCCTTCCGGCAGCCCTGTTCGGGGGGTGTGGGCGGCTCGCCCCCCACAGGCAGGCGCGCGGGGAACTGCGCGACCAGCCACGGACGGACCCGCACCCGGCACACCGGCACAGCCCCCACGGCGCTCACCCGAGAAGAACGCCCGGCCGGCCGCGACGGACGCCGCCCTCCACGCCGTAGAGCAGTCGAGGAGCAACCCACAGGGAGGGGACACACCGTGAGGAACAGCGTCGTCAGAAGGGCCAGAGGCACGGCCGCGGCGGTGGCCGCGATGGCCGCGCTCACCGCGTCGCAGCCACCGGGCACGGCCCCGGCCCGGGCGTCCGCGCCGGTCCGCCAGGGCCCCGTCGCGCCCGAGGGACCCAGCGTGTCCGGCGACGCACCGTACCGCACCCAGCTCCCGCCGCTGGCCGGCGCCGAGGGCCGGGCGAAGGCCGCGCCGCCCGCCACACTGCCGGCGAGCGTGTTCGCCGCGTACCGCCGGGCCGAGGCCCGCCTGGCCCGCACCGACCCCGGCTGCCGGCTGCGCTGGCAGCTGCTCGCCGCGATCGGCCAGGTGGAGTCCGGTCAGGCGGGCGGAGGCCGGGTGCGACCGGACGGCACGACCCTGACCCCCATCCGGGGACCGCGCCTGGACGGACGGGGCTTCGCGCTGATCCGGGACACCGACGGCGGTGCCCACGACGGGGACACGGCGTACGACCGTGCCGTCGGGCCGATGCAGTTCATCCCGTCGACCTGGGCGTCCTGGGGCGCCGACGGCAACGGCGACGGGCGGGCCGACCCGCACAACGTGTACGACGCCGCGCTCGCCGCCGGCCGCTATCTCTGCGCGGGCGGCCGGAACCTGTCCGATCCGGCCGACCTGGAGCGGGCGATCCTCGGCTACAACCACTCCCGCGCCTATCTGCGCACGGTACTGGCCTGGTACGCCTACTTCCTGGGCGGCCACCGGGTGGTGCCGGACGCCGCCGGGAGCCGTACGGCGCCCAGGGCCGGAGCCTCCCCCGCGCCGAGCCCCGCCCCCGCGCCCCGCCCCTCCGACCGGGCCGAACCCCGCCCCGCCCCCGAACCGGAGCCGACCCCCGCTCCCCCGACCCGCAAGCCCGCACCACCCCAGCCCCAGGAGCGCCCCTCCGTCCCGCTGCCCGCCCCCAGTCGCCCGCTCGCCCCCGCCGAGCCCGGCGACCTCCTGCCGAGCCCTCCTGACCTGCTCGAAGAGGAGACGGTTCCGTTGCCGACTCGATAGCCGCCGCCCCCTCCACAACCCGCCTACCCGGCGGTAATGTCGCCACCCGCCGGTCGGCACCGCACGCGACCGGCGGGTGAGCGCGAAGGGGCCCTCATGGCGACGACGGACATACAGGCCGAGGCCGGGACACAGACGGCGCACGACCGCTGGCAGCGCATGTGGAGCCATCGCGAGCATCTGCTGAAAGTGGCCCGCCGCCGCTCGATGAGCCTGGAGGACGCCGAGGACGCCGTGCACGAGGCCATGCTGCGCGCCGCCGAACGCCCCGACCTGGACGACGAGCGGCTGGCCGCCTGGCTGACCACGGTCACCATGCGGCTGTGCGTCGACCGCCACCGCCAGGTCAGCCGGGAGGCCGAGGTCCACCGCAGCCCCACGCTGGTCGCCCCCGGACCGGTGCCGGTGGAGGAGGCCGTGTGCGACCGGGCCGAGGCCCGCTGGCTGGCCGTGCGCAGCGGGGAGCTGCCCGCCCGGCAGGCGGAGGCGCTGCGGCTGAAGTCGCAGGACCTGGACGTGGGCCAGGTGGCCGTGCGGATGGGCCTGAGCTACCGCACGGTCGAGTCGCTGCTCGCCCGCGCCCGCCGCCAGCTGCGCGGACTGCTCGCCGCCACGCTCGGCGTCCTGCTGTTCCTGTGCGGGCGCGGCAGGCCGCGGGCGGGCGCGGTCACCGCCTCCACGGCGGCGGCGACGCTGGTGGTGGCCGGGTTCGCGCTGCTCCCGCACACCGACGCGTGGGACCCGCAGGACGCGGCGCCACCTCCCGCGTCGTTCACCCCCTCCCCGGAGCCGGCCCGCGAGCGGCCGTACGGCGAGGGTGCGGGGACGTCCCCGGCCGAGCCGAGGGCGCCTCGCCGGCCGGCCGAGGCCGCCGCCCCGCGCCCCGCGCCGTCCGCGGAGCAGCGGGGCCTGCTTCCGCTGTCCGTCTCCCCGCTGCCCACGCTGCCGACGCTGCCCGCGCACGAGGTCACCAGTGCCGTGCCGGAGGTGCCCGAGGTGCCTGAGGTGCCGCCCGTGCCGCCCGTGCCGCCCGTCCCGCCCGTGCCGGACCTGACCGCACCCGTGCTCCCGGACACCCCGGAGCTTCCCGGCGCCTCCGCTCTGCCCGAAGCACCCCTCGCGACCCCGGAGATCGCGGCGCCGGCAGCCCCCGTGAACCCTTCCGAAAAAATTCCGCTTCCGTAGCGACGGACGGTCCGCCCCTCCCCGTAGAGCAGACGAAAGGGCCTCTGCTGAAGGGTGGACCGGATGGGTGTCGAGATCTGTGTGGAAGGGCTGACCAAGTCCTTCGGACACCAGGTCATCTGGCAGGACGTCTCGCTGACGCTGCCCGCCGGTGAGGTCTCCGTGCTGCTCGGGCCGTCCGGCACGGGCAAGTCGGTGTTCCTCAAGACGCTCGTCGGGCTGCTGAAGCCGGACCGGGGGTCGATCAAGGTCGCCGGCAAGGACATCACCCGGCTGCGCGAGCACGACCTGTACGAGGTGCGGAAGCTCTTCGGGGTGCTGTTCCAGGACGGCGCGCTGTTCGGGTCGATGACCCTCTACGACAACATCGCCTTCCCGTTGCGCGAGCACACCCGCAAGTCCGAGGCCGAGATCCGCCGGATCGTGCTCGAAAAGATGGACATGGTCGGCCTGATCGGCGCCGAGCGCAAGCTGCCCGGCGAGATCTCCGGTGGCATGCGCAAACGGGCGGGACTCGCCCGCGCGCTGGTCCTGGACCCGGAGATCATCCTCTTCGACGAGCCGGACTCGGGCCTGGACCCGGTGCGCGTCGCCTATCTCAACCAGCTCATCGTCGACCTCAACGCACAGATCGACGCGACCTTCCTGATCGTCACCCACGACATCGCCTCCGCCCGTCAGGTGCCGGACAACATCGGGCTGCTGTTCCGCCGCGAGCTGGTGATGTTCGGGCCGCGCGAGAAGCTGCTGAAGAGCGACGAGCCGGTCGTGCGGCAGTTCCTCAACGGCCGGATGCAGGGCCCCATCGGGATGGCGGAGGAGAAGGACGCCGCGCAGGTCGAGCAGGAGCTGGCGCAGATCGACGACACGGCCGCGCCGCCGCCGATGACCCCACGCCTCCTGCCCGGCCCCGGCATCACCCGCCCGCCTCGCTGGGAGGCGATCGCGAGACGGGAGGCGGAGCTGCACGGCGGCGACGGCGGCGACACCTCCGGCACGGCGGCCGCACCGCCCGCCGAGGCACGTTCCGAAGAGGCGGAGACGCGCACCGAAGAAGCCGGGACGCCCGCCGGGGAGCGCGCCGCCGAAGAAACCGGGACGCGGACCGAGGTCCGCACCGAAGCAGCCGGGACGCCCGCCGACGCGCACGCCGAAGAAGCCGAGGCGCCGGTCGAGGCGCACGCCGAAGAGACCGAGACCCCGGCCGAAACGCACGCCGAAAAGGCCGAAACGCCCGCCAAGGAGGACGCGTGAGCCTCTCCCCCACCGCCGGGCTGCGGCACTGCGGCGACCTCTTCGCGATGGCCCTGGACATCCTGCGCACCCTGCCTCGACGGCCGTTCCAGGTAAGGGAGTTCATCCAGCAGGCGTGGTTCATCGCGTCCGTGACCATCCTGCCGACCGCCCTGGTCTCGATCCCGTTCGGCGCGGTGATCGCCCTCCAGATCGGCAGCCTCACCCGGCAGCTCGGCGCGCAGTCCTTCGCGGGCGCCGCCTCCGTGCTGGCGGTGCTGCGCGAGGCGTCGCCGATCGTCACCGCGCTGCTGATCGCGGGCGCGGGCGGCACGGCGATCTGCGCGGACCTCGGGGCGCGGAAGATCCGCGAGGAGATCGATGCGATGCAGGTGCTCGGCATCGACCCGATCCACCGGCTGGTGGTGCCCCGCGTGCTGGCGTCGATGCTGGTCGCGGTGCTGCTCAACGGCCTGGTGTCGGTCGTCGGCGTGGCCGGCGGCTACTTCTTCAACGTCGTCCTCCAGGACGGCACTCCGGGCGCCTATCTGGCCTCCTTCACCACGCTGGCCCAGCTGTCCGACCTGTGGGCCGCCGAGGTGAAGGCCCTGGTGTTCGGGGCGATCGCGGCGATCGTCGCCTCCTACAAGGGGCTCACCGCGAAGGGCGGGCCCAAGGGCGTGGGCGACGCCGTCAACCAGTCCGTGGTGATCACGTTCATGTTGCTGTTCGTGACGAACTTCGTGCTGACGGCCGTGTACTTCCAGGTCGTTCCGCAGAGGGGGTGAGCAGATGCTGAAGCGACTGGAGGAGCTGGGCTCCCAACTGGTCTTCTACGGGCGCTCCTTGGCGTGGACCGGCCGCACCCTGCGCCGCTACAAGAAGGAGGTGCTGCGGCTGCTCGCCGAGGTGAGCTTCGGCCGGGGCGCGCTCGCGGTGGTGGGCGGCACGGTCGGGGTGATCGCCTTCCTGTCCTTCTTCACCGGCACCGAGGTCGGGCTCCAGGGCTACGCGGCCCTCAACCAGCTCGGCACGTCCAACTTCGTGGCGTTCCTGTCGGCGTACTTCAACACCCGCGAGATCGCCCCGCTGGTGGCCGGGCTCGCGCTGTCGGCGACGGTCGGCGCGGGGTTCACCGCGCAGCTCGGCGCGATGCGGATCAGCGAGGAGACGGACGCCCTGGAGGTCATGGGCGTGCCCTCGCTGCCGTTCCTGGTGACCACCCGGATGATCGCCGGGTTCCTCGCGGTGATCCCGCTGTACGTCGTCGGGCTGCTGTCCTCGTACTTCGCCGCCCGGACGATCACGACCGGCTACTACGGGCAGTCGGCCGGCACCTACGACCACTACTTCCAGCAGTATCTGCCGCCGGTCGACGTGCTCTGGTCGTTCGGCAAGGTGATCGTCTTCGCCGTCGTGATCATCCTGGTGCACTGCTACCACGGCTACTACGCGAGCGGCGGCCCGGCGGGCGTCGGGGTCGCGGTGGGCCGGGCGGTGCGGACCTCGATCGTGGCCATCAACGTCGTGGACTTCTTCCTGTCGCTGGCCATCTGGGGCGCCAGCACGACCGTACGGATCGCGGGGTGAGGGCGATGAGACTGCGGATCTACGGCGTGGCGTTCCTGGCCGTGCTGGCACTGCTGCTGTCGCTGGCGGTGGCCGTCTACCAGCAGGTGTTCACGCCCGTCGTACGGATCACGCTGGAGGCCGACTCCCTGGGCAACCAGCTCGACCGGCGGGCCGACGTCAAGCTGCGCGGACTGCTGGTCGGCGAGGTGCGCGAGGTGCGGGCGGACGGCCGCAAGGCCACGCTCGACCTGGCGCTGAAGCCGGAGCACGTGGAGCGCATCCCGGCGGACGTCCACGCGCGGCTGCTGCCCAAGACGCTGTTCGGCGAGAAGTACGTCGACCTGGTGGTGCCGAAGGGCTCGTCGGCGCGGCCGATCCGCGAGGGCGATGTGATCACCCAGGACCGCACCCGGGTCGGCATGGAGCTGCAGCGGCTGATGAACGACCTGCTGCCGCTGCTGCGGACGGTGAAGCCGGGCGAACTCAACGCCACGCTCTCGGCGTTCGCCACGGCCCTGGAGGGGCGCGGCGACCGGATCGGCGACAACCTCACCCGCGTGGAGGGGTATCTGCACCGCCTCAACCCGCATCTTCCCTCGCTGCAGGAGGACATCACCCGGTTCGCGGACGTGGCGGAGCTGTACGGGGACGCGGCGCCCGATCTGCTGGCGATCCTGCGCAACACGGTGACGACCAGCGAGACGATCGTGGAGAAGCGGGACCAGCTGGCGGCCGCGCTGACCTCCACCGCGGGCGTCGCCCGCACCGGCGAGGACTTCGTCGACGCGCACGGGGACCGGCTGATCACCCTGGGCCGGGTCTCGCGGCCGACGCTGGACCTGTTCGCCCGCTACTCCCCCGAGTACCCGTGCCTGCTGGAGGGCCTGGTGCGGCAGAACGCGGCGTCCGAGGAGACGTTCCGGGGCGGGCGGATGCGGATCACCCTCGAAGTCGTACGGCAGCGGCCCGGCTATGTCCCGGGCGAGGAGCCGGTCTACGGCGAGCGGTCCGGGCCCGACTGCCGGGGTCTGCCGCATCCGCCGGTGCCCGCACCCCATCACCATCTCGACGACGGTACGAAGGCAGGGATCTCGAGCAGTGTGCTCCCCCCAGGCGTGTCGGCCACCCGGTCCGAGCAGCGGACGGTCTCCTCGCTCGTGGCACCGGTCCTCGGTGTGCCGGCGGACGAGGTACCGGCCGTGGCGACCCTGCTGTTCGGGCCCATGGCCCGCGGGACGGCGGTGAGCGTCGTATGAAGTCGTCACAGGCGACGGCCGCGCCGCTGGTGAAGTTCGGCCTGTTCACGCTGGTGACCGTGGTGGCCACCGCGCTCCTCGCCGCCACGATCGGCGGGTTCGGGTTCACCCCGGAGCACACCTACCGTGCCGTGTTCAGCGATGTGACCGGTGTGGAGGAGGGCGACGACGTACGGGTCGCCGGGGTGCGGGTCGGGGAGGTCGAGGACGTCCGGATCAAGGACCGGACGCTGGCCGAGGTGACGTTCACGGTGGCCGAGCGGCGCCCGCTGTTCACCAGCACCCGGGCGGTGATCCGGTACCGCAACCTGGTCGGGCAGCGGTACATCGCGCTGACCGAGGGCACCGGCGACGGCACCCCGCTGCCGCCCGGCGCGACCATCCCGCTGTCCCGGACGCAGCCGGCGCTGGACCTGAACGCCCTGCTGAACGGCTTCAAGCCGCTGTTCGCCGCGCTGAGCCCGAAGGACGTCAACCAGCTCGCCACCGAGATCGTGAAGACGTTCCAGGGCGAGGGCGGCACCGTGCGCAGCCTGCTCGCGCACACCGCGTCCCTCACCACCACCCTCGCCGGGCGGGACAAGCTGATCGGCTCGGTGATCGACAACCTCAACACGGTGCTGGAGACGCTCGACCAGCGCGGCGGGCGGTTCTCCAGCCTGCTCAAGGAGCTGCGCCGGCTGATCTCCGGGCTGTCCGCCGACCGCAAGCCGATCGGCGACTCGCTGGTGAGCATCGGGGATCTGACCGACGCGACCTCGGGGCTGCTCGCGGACGCCCGGCCGCCGCTGAAGGCCGACATCGCGGAGCTCACCGAGCTGACGGGGACGCTCAACGACAACGAGGAGACCGTGGAGGGCGTGCTGAAGCGGCTGCCGAACAAGCTGAACGAGCTGACCGGGACGGCGTCCTACGGCTCGTGGTTCAACTTCTACCTGTGCGACTTCGACGGCCGGATCGTGCTGCCGAGGAGCGAGCGGGTGATCCGTCCGGAGCTGCATGTGGCGCGGGCGAGGTGTGCGGAGTGAAGCGTCTCCTCAGACTGCCCCGGCTCGGTGGGCCCCGGCTCAAGCTGCCCCGGCTCGGTCGGCCCCGGCTCAGGCGCCCCCGGCTCAAGCCCTTCCGCGAGCGCAACCCCGTCGTCATCGGTGCCGCCGGGCTCACCGCCCTCGCCCTGCTCACCGCCGCCGCGTTCAACGCCGACAGCCTGCCGGTGATCGGCGGCGGTGACACCTACAGCGCGGCCTTCGCGGAGGCCGGCGGCCTGAAGCCGGGCGACGAGGTGCGGATCGCCGGGGTGAAGGTCGGCAAGGTCGAGGAGGTCGAGCTGGACGGCGACCACGTCAAGGTCACCTTCAAGGTCAAAGGCGACCCGGACTTCGGCACCGCGACGGGCGCCTCGATCCGGGTGCAGACGATCCTCGGCTCCAAGTACCTGGCCCTGCACCCCAAGGGGCCGGGTCAGCTCCCGCCGGGCAGCGAGATCCCGCTGCGGCGGACCGTCCCGGCGTACGACGTCGTCCAGGCGTTCAGCGATCTGACGACCACCACGGAGGAGGTCGACACCGCACGTCTGGCCGAGGCCCTGGACACGATCTCGGCGACCTTCGAGGACTCCCCGGCGGAGGTGCGGGCCTCCATCAAGGGCCTGTCGAGGATCTCCCGGACGGTCGCACGGCGGGACGAGGAGCTGCGTGAGCTCCTGGACCACGCGAACGGGGTCACCGGTGTACTGGCCCGGCGGTCCGAGGACTTCAGCGCTCTGGTCGAGGACGGCGACAAGCTGTTCACGGAGATCGGCAAGCGGCGCAAGGCCATTCACCGGCTGCTGGTCACCTCCGCCGCGCTCGGCGTGCAGCTGTCGGGACTCGTCGAGGACAACGAGAAGGAACTCGGGCCCGCGCTCAAGGGCCTGAACCAGGTGGTGGACATGCTCGAGCGCAACCAGTCGAGCCTGGACCGCAGCGTGAAGCTGCTCGCGCCCTACGTCCGGGTCTTCACCAACACCCTCGGCAACGGCCGCTGGTTCGACAGCTACATCCAGAACATGGTGGCCGCCCCGGTGGTGCCGAGGACGGGAGGCGGGCGATGAGACGGCTGCGGAAACACGCGCGGTGGATCGTGCCGCTCGCGGCCCTGGCGGTGCTCGCGGTCGTGCTGTGGCCGCGCTCGGAGCCGACGCGGGTCACCGCGTACTTCCCGCGCACGGTCGGCATCTACCCCGGCTCCGACGTCCGGGTCCTCGGGGTGCGGATCGGGGAGGTCACCGAGATCCGTCCGGAGGGCACCCGCGTACGGGTGGTCATGGAGTACGACGCCGGCCGCAAGGTGCCGGCCGACGCGCAGGCGGCGATCATCAACTCCTCGGTGGTCAGCGACCGTTATGTGCAGCTGCTGCCGGTGTACCGCAAGGGCCCGGTGCTGCGGGACGGCGATGTGATCCCGCAGTCGCGCACGGCGGTGCCGGTGGAGCTGGACCGGGTCTTCGACAGTCTGCACACCACGTCCGAGGCGCTCGGACCGAGGGGCGCGAACCAGGACGGCTCGCTGGCGCGGCTGCTCGGGGTGAGCGCGCAGACCCTCGACGGGCAGGGCGGGAACATCCACCGGACGGTCGAGGATCTGTCGCTGGCGGTGACCACGCTGTCCGACGGCCGCGGCGATCTGTTCGGCACGGTGCGCAACCTCCAGGTGTTCACGGCGGCGCTGGCCGCCGACGACAAGAGCGTGCGGTCGTTCAACACGACGCTCGCGAAGGTCGCCGGGCAGCTCGCCGGGGAGCGCGAGGACCTGGCGGAGGCGCTGAAACACCTCGGGACCGCGCTCGGCGACGTGACGCGGTTCGTGAAGCAGAACAAGAAGTCGCTGACGAAGAACGTCCAGGGCCTGAGCAAGGTGACCAGGGTGCTGGTCACCCAGCGCAAGGCGCTGGAGGAGCTGCTGGAGGTCGCCCCGACGGGCCTGTCGAACCTGCAGAACGCCTACAACCCGTCCTCCGGCACCCTCGACACCCGCAACAACCCCGACCATCCGCAGGACCCGGCCGCGCTGCTGTGCTCGATCCTGCGCACGACCGAGGGGAAGACCGCCGACTGCGCGGAGCTTGAGGAGCTGTTCGACTCGCTGCCGGAGGTGCCGGCCGCGGGGCCCGCACCGGGCACCGGCACGGTCGACCGCACCCTCGGCGGAATCCTGGAGGCCCGCGCATGAGGAGGACGCGACAGGGCGCCGTGTGGGCGGTGGTCGGCTCGCTGCTGCTGACCGGCTGCGAGTTCAACGGCTGGTACGACATCCCGCTCCCGGGCGGAGCGGCGGCGGGCGGGGACGCCTACCGGGTCACCGTGGAGTTCCGTGACGTCCTGGACCTGGTGCCGCAGTCCGCGGTGAAGGTCGACGACGTCACCGTGGGCGCGGTGGAGAAGGTGGAGCTGGACGGCTGGCGGGCCCGGGTGCGGCTGCGGATCGCCGACTCGGTGAAGCTGCCCGGCAACGCGGTCGCCGAGCTGCGCCAGACCAGCATGCTCGGCGAGAAGTATGTGGCGCTGTCCGCCCCCGCGGACGTCCCGCCCGCCGGCCGCCTCGGTGACGGCGACCGCATCCCGCTCGCCCGCAGCGGCCGCAACCCGGAGATCGAGGAGGTGCTGTCCGCGCTGTCCGCGCTGCTCAACGGCGGCGGGGTGGCCCAGCTCAAGACGATCACGGTGGAGCTGAACAAGGCGCTCCAGGGCCGCGAGAACCGGGTGAAGTCGCTGCTGAGGGAGCTGGACACCTTCCTCGGCGGACTGGACGACCAGCGCGCGGAGATCGTCCGGGCGCTCAAGGGCATCGACCGGCTGGCCAGGCGGCTGGGCCGGGAGAAGAAGACCATCGCCCGCGCGGTGGACTCCCTGCCGCCGGCCCTGAAGATCCTCGCCGACCAGCGCAAGAACCTCACCTCGATGCTCACCGCGCTGTCGCGGCTGAGCGAGAAGGGCACCGAGGTCGTCGACGCCTCGCACGAGGACACCGTCGCCAACCTCAAGGCACTGCGGCCGATCCTGACCCAGCTCAACCGGGCGGGCGCGAACCTGCCGAACTCCCTTGAGCTGCTGACGACCTACCCGTTCCCGCGCAACGTCGTGGACGCCATCAAGGGTGACTACGTCAACCTGGAGATCACCGCCGACCTGGATCTGACGAACATCTACGGCAACCTCGACGAGGAGCCGCCGCCGCGGCAGGGACCCGAGCTGCCCGGGATCCCGGAGGTGCCGGACCTGCCGGGTCTGCCGGAGGCGCCCGAGCTGCCCGAGGTGCCCGGCGTCCCGGACCTGCCCGAGGCGCCCGAGGTGCCGGTACCGGGGCCGAGCACCCCCGAAGTGCCCACCGACGAGGACCCGTTGTGCCCGCCGGTGTGCACCGGCACCGGGATCGCGCACCGCACCGGCGGTCACCGGTCCGGCACCTCCGGGGACGGCATCGACCACGACCTCGCCGAGCTGCTCCTGAAGGGAATCCTGCCGTGATCACTCGTACGGTCAAGGCGCAGCTGCTGGCCTTCGCCACGGTCACCGCGGTCGGGGTGTCCTATGTCGGCGCTGAGTACACCGGCCTGGTGGACGGGCTGCTGGGCCGCGGCTACACCGTGCACGCCGAGTTCGCCGACTCCGGCGGCATCTTCACCGGTGCCGAGGTCACCTATCGCGGGGTGCCGGTGGGCCGGGTCGGTGAGCTGCGGCTGAGCGGGGACGACGGGGTGTCGGTGGCCCTGGAGATCGAGGACGGGGCGCCGCGCATCCCGGCGGACTCGCTGGCGGTGGTGGCGAACCGGTCGGCGGTGGGCGAGCAGTACGTCGACCTCCAGCCGCGCCGCACGTCGGGGCCGTATCTGCTGGACGGCAGCACCGTTCCGCGGGCCCGCACGCGGGTGCCGCTGCCGACGACCGACCTGGTGGTGAGTCTGGACCGGCTGGTGAACTCGGTCGGCAAGGACGATCTGCGGGTCACGGTCGCGGAGCTGGGCAAGGCGTTCCAGGGGACCGGCCCGCATCTGAGCCGGCTGGTGGACTCCGGGAACGAGCTGGTGGAGGCGGCGTCCGAGGCGCTGCCGGAGACGATCGACCTGATCGAGGACTCGCGCACGGTGCTGCGGACGCAGTCCGAGCAGGGTTCGGCGATCACGTCGTTCGCCCGCGATCTGGCGTTGCTGACCGAGCAGGTGAAGGACAGCGACGGGGATCTGCGCCGGCTGATCGGGAACGCCGAGCCGGCGGCGTACCAGGTGAACTCGTTGCTGAAGTCCCTGGACCCGGAGCTGTCGGTGCTGCTGGCGAACCTGATCAGCGGCGGGCAGGTGACGCTCGCCCGGCTGCCGGGGGTGGAGCAGGCCCTGGTGACCTTCCCGGTGGTGGTCTCGGGCAGTTACACGGTCATCCCCGGTGACGGCACCACCCACTTCGGACTGGTGCTGGGCAACGACGATCCCGCGCCCTGCACCCAGGGCTACGACACCCGTCGGCGCGACCCCGCCGACACCGGCGCCCGCCCGGCGAACACCGGGGCGCGCTGCACGCTGCCGCGGGGCAGCGCGAGTTCGGTGCGGGGCGCGCAGAACGCGCCCGGCGCCGCCAGGCCCGTCGAGATCGGCTCGGCGGGCGGCCAGCAGGCCGTGTTCGGAAAGGAGTCCTGGCAATGGCTGCTCGTCGGACCGATGGCGTGACCGACCGTTCGAGGAGGCTGCTGCGGTATCCCGCGGCGCTGGTGCGGCGCCCGGCGGCGCTGGTCGTCGCGACCGTGCTGACGACCGTCTCGGCGGTCTGGCTCGCCCTCCAGGTGTACGAGCACCGGGAGACCGAGCAGCGCCGGCAGGACATCCTGGCGGCCGCCCGGCAGTCGGCGCTCAACTTCACCTCGCTCGACTACCGGCACTACGACCGGGACAGCGCGAACGTGCTCAAAGGGGCGACCGGCGAGTTCCGGGAGCAGTTCGCCGGGCAGACCGAGCAGCTGACGAAGCTGGTCGCCCAGAACAAGTCGGTGTCCGAGGGCCAGGTCCTGGAGGCGGGTCTCGTCCGATCCGACGAGGACTCCGCCCGCGTCCTGGTGGTCGCCGACAGCAAGGTCACCAATGTGGCCGCGCCCAAGGGCGAGTCCCGTACCTACCGCCTGCAACTCGACCTGGTGCGGGTGGACGGCCGCTGGCTGACCTCCGCCGTGGAGTTCGTCGGCTGAAGCACGATCGTTAAGGAGAAGACCGTGGCACAAGCGACCCGGCGCACCCTCACGGCGGCGGCCCGAGCGGCGGCCAAGCGGGCCGACCGCGCGCAGACACGGCAGTCACCGCAACCGGCGGACGTACCGCGGCCGCCGAGGGCTCCGGCGCCGTCCGGCCGTACGGTCGTCGTCGAGGCCCCGGACGGCTGGGACGACCCCCCGGAGCCGCGTCCGCGGGACGAGGAGCCGGAGCTGCCGCGCCCGCTGCCGGGCCGGCTGCGGCTGGCGCTGCTCGGGGTGGTCCTGGTGGCCGGGCTGACCGCGGTGGGCGTCCTCGGCTGGCAGTACCGGGAGGCGCGGGCGACCGAGCAGGCGCGTGTCCAGGCGCTCGCGGCGGCCCGCGCGGCCGCCCCTGTCGTACTTTCCTACGACCACCGCCGTCTGGACCGTGACTTCGCGCGCGCCCGCGCGCTGCTGACGGGGAAGTTCCGCGAGGAGTACGCCCGTACGACGAAGCAGGTCGTCGGGCCGACGGCCCGGAAGTACGAGGGTGTGGTGCGGGCGACGGTCGTGCGGCCGGCCGACGGCGGTGCCCCGGCCGCCTCGGTGGTGTCGGCCTCGCCCGACCGGGCCGTGGTGCTGCTGTTCGTCAACCAGGTCACCGAGAGCACGCAGGTCACCGGTTCCCGCGTGGACCTGAACCGGGTCCGCATGACCGTGGACCGCACCCCCGACGGTTGGAAGGTGAGCGCCGTGGACGCCCTCTGACCTGCACGCCCCTGAGCCCCCGCGCACCCTCGCGCGGGGGCTCTTTGCGTTTTCGCCTCTTGACAGCCCTCACCGACCACAGGCAATCTTCCGTTACGCAGAAACGTACTTCCGCAATACGAAAACTCTCTAGCACGGAAGGGAGCGCGGCCCTGATGGGATTCGCAGACCAGCGCTTCAACGTCAACCTGTCGATCCTCTTCACGGAACTCCCGCTCCTGGAGCGCCCGGCGGCGGCTGCCGCGGCCGGCTTCACCGCGGTGGAGCTGTGGTGGCCCTGGATCGAGACCCCGACCCCGGAGCAGTCCGAGCTCGACGCCCTGAAGAAGGCGATCGAGGACGCGGGCGTCCAGCTCACGGGCCTGAACTTCTACGCCGGTCAGCTGCCCGGCCCCGACCGCGGCGCCCTGTCGGTGCCCGGCGAGGAGTCGGAGCGGTTCCGCGCCAACATCGACGTGGCCGCCGGCTTCGCCGCCTCGCTCGGCTGCAAGGCGCTCAACGCCCTGTACGGCAACCGCGTCGAGGGCGTGGAGGCGGCCGAGCAGGACGCGCTCGCCCTGGAGAACCTGGTCCTCGCGGCCCGCGCGGCCGACCGGATCGGCGCGATCCTGCTGATCGAGGCGCTGAACAAGCCCGAGTCGCCGCTGTACCCGCTGGTCAGCGCCCCGGCCGCGATCGAGGTCGTGGACAAGGTCAACGAGGCCACCGGGCTCGGCAACGCCACGTTCCTCATGGACCTGTACCACCTGTCCATGAACGGCGAGGACCTGCCGTCGGTGATCGAGCGGTATGCCGCGAAGACCGGCCATGTGCAGATCGCCGACAACCCCGGCCGCGGCGCCCCGGGCACCGGCTCCCTCCCGCTGGCGGACCTGCTCGACCAGCTGAAGAAGGCCGGTTACGACGGCTGGGTCGGCCTTGAGTACAAGCCGGGCGACCGTCCGAGCGCCGAGGCATTCGACTGGCTGCCGACCGAGGCCCGAGCGGCCCGCTGACCACCCTCGCTTCTCAGAAAGGCCCCATCATGAGCAACCTCCCCAAGATCGCCTGGATCGGCCTCGGCATCATGGGTTCGCCGATGTCGGAGAACCTGATCAAGGCGGGCTACCAGGTCACCGGCTTCACCCTGGAGCAGGACAAGCTGGACCGGCTCTCCGCCGCGGGCGGCACCGCCGCCGCCTCGATCGCCGACGCGGTCAAGGACGCCGACGTGATCATCACGATGGTCCCGGCCTCCCCGCAGGTCGAGGCGATCTCCTACGGCCCCGAGGGCATCCTGGAGAACGCGAGGTCCGGCGCCCTGCTGATCGACATGTCCTCGATCACCCCGCAGACCTCGATCGACCTGGCCGCGGCCGCCCGCGACAAGGGCATCCGCGTGCTGGACGCCCCCGTGTCCGGCGGTGAGGCCGGCGCCATCGAGGCCGTGCTGTCCATCATGGTCGGCGGCTCCCAGGCCGACTTCGACGAGGCCAAGCCGATCTTCGAGGCGCTGGGCAAGACCATCGTGCTGTGCGGTCCGCACGGCTCGGGTCAGACGGTGAAGGCCGCCAACCAGCTGATCGTCGCCGTGAACATCCAGGCGTGCGCCGAGGCCGTGGTCTTCCTGGAGAAGTCCGGCGTGGACCTCGCGGCCGCCCTGGACGTCCTCAACGGCGGCCTGGCGGGCTCGACCGTGCTGACGCGGAAGAAGGACAACTTCCTGGGCCGCGACTTCAAGCCCGGCTTCCGCATCGACCTGCACCACAAGGACATGGGCATCGTCACCGACGCCGCCCGCAACGTCGGCGCGGCCCTGCCGGTCGGCGCCGTGGTGGCCCAGCTGGTCGCGTCGCTGCGCGCCCAGGGCGACGGCGGCCTGGACCACTCGGCCCTGCTGCGGGCCGTGGAGCGCCTCTCCGGCGCCCAGGTCTGACACCCCTGAGACTTCCGTGCCGCGGCGCCGCCGACACCTGTCCTGTCGCGCCCAGGCGGCGCCGCGGCACGGAATCTGTTTCAACAAACTGTTGACGCTCAGATCCCCCACTTCTAGGCTCCACAAAGCGGAAACAGGTTTCCGCTGACTCCCGCACGGAAGGTCCACGATGTCGAAGCGCGTGCTCACGACCGAGTCCGGCGCCCCGGTCGCCGACAACCAGAATTCCGCCTCCGCCGGCGTCGGCGGCCCGCTCCTGATCCAGGACCAGCAGCTCCTGGAGAAGCTCGCCCGGTTCAACCGTGAGCGCATCCCGGAGCGCGTGGTGCACGCCCGAGGCTCCGGCGCGTACGGCTACTTCGAGGTGACCGACGACGTCACCGGCTTCACCCACGCCGACTTCCTCGGCGAGATCGGCCGCCGCACCGAGGTCTTCCTGCGCTTCTCCACCGTCGCCGACTCGCTCGGCGGCGCGGACGCGGTGCGCGACCCGCGTGGCTTCGCCGTGAAGTTCTACACCCGCGAGGGCAACTACGACCTCGTCGGCAACAACACCCCGGTGTTCTTCATCAAGGACCCGATCAAGTTCCCCGACTTCATCCACTCGCAGAAGCGCGACCCGTTCACGGGCAAGCAGGAGCCGGACAACGTCTGGGACTTCTGGGCGCACGCCCCCGAGGCCACGCACCAGGTGACCTGGCTGATGGGCGACCGCGGCATCCCCGCCTCGTACCGCCACATGAACGGCTACGGCTCGCACACCTACCAGTGGACGAACGCCCAGGGCGACGCCTTCTTCGTCAAGTACCACTTCAAGACCAACCAGGGCATCCGCTGCCTGAGCAGCGAGCAGGCCGCGGAGCTCGCGGGCAAGGACCCCAACTCCCACCAGACGGACCTGCTCCAGGCCATCGAGCGCGGGGTCAACCCGTCCTGGACGCTGTACGTGCAGATCATGCCGGCGGAGGAAGCGGCCGACTACCGCTTCAACCCCTTCGACCTCACCAAGGTGTGGCCGCACAAGGACTACCCGCTGCAGCGCGTGGGCCGCCTGGTCCTCGACCGCAACCCGGACAACGTGTTCGCCGAGGTCGAGCAGGCCGCGTTCTCCCCGAACAACTTCGTGCCCGGCATCGGCCCGTCCCCGGACAAGATGCTCCAGGGCCGCCTGTTCGCCTACGCCGACGCGCAGCGCTACCGCCTGGGCGTCAACCACACCCTGCTCCCGGTGAACGCCCCGAAGGCGACCGAGGCGAACAACTACGGCCGGGACGGCTTCATGGCCCTCAACCCGCAGGGCCGCGGCGCCAAGAACTACGAGCCGAACTCCTACGACGGCCCCGTCGAGACCGGCCGCCCGCTGTCCGCCCCGCTGGCGGTCAGCGGCCACACCGGCACGCACGAGGCGCCGCAGCACACCAAGGACGACGACTTCTTCCAGGCCGGTGAGCTGTACCGGCTGATGTCCGCCGAGGAGAAGTCCCGTCTGGTCGCGAACATCGCCGGCGGCCTCTCGCAGGTCTCCCGCGACGACGTGATCGAGAAGAACCTCGCCCACTTCCACGCCGCCGACCCGGAGTACGGCAAGCGCGTGGAGGAGGCGGTCCGCGCCCTGCGCGAGGACTGACCTCACAGGCGGCCCGCGGCCGCCGACCGGCCCGGATGAGGGGTGGCCGGCCGGCGGCGCGCGGGCAGGCCGAGGACCGCGGCGGCCTGTGAGCCAGTGCGGTGGTGAAGGTCCGGCTTTCCTCCTTCGACCTGAGGGGAGGGTGCCGGTTCCGTCGCAGCCGTCGCGGTCCCTGCCCTTGGACTCCGTCCGGCGGCGCGAATGTTCTGACGCGCCCAGCCTCGTGCCGTCGGGCGGTCACCAATCGAATACCTCACCGGGCTGAAGAGCGCCGGATACGGACGGTCCCGTATCCGGCGCTCTTCGGTTCGTGCGGTGGAGGGGGGCGCCGGGTGGTGTCGTCCGCCGGGTGCGGGTCGTTCGTGGCTGGTCGCGCAGTTCCCCGTGCCCCTTGGCGTCGGCATGCGCCCCGCCTGCTTCGAGCGCACCCTTGGGCTATGGCTCGATTCGTACGGCATCCCCATGTGGTCGTTCATCCGCCGGCCCTGGACGGGTCCCGTCGCGTCACCGTCGACGACCGGCTGCTCGGCCTCGCCACCCACCTGGACGACGTCGTACGGCTGCTCCGGCAGGTCGATCTGGACCGGGTGGAGGTCGAGGAGAGCGACCTCGTCGAGTGGCTGGGCGGGGGCGCCGAGGACTGGGCATGACGAAGGGGCCCGCGCCCCCCCGGCGCGGGCCCCTCTGTGTGGCTGTCTGCGCTGTGCTCAGACCTTGAGCGTCTTCACGGCCGTCGGCGCGTGCTCCGGCTCCGTGGCCAGGTCCTCGAACTCGATGACGTTGCTGATGTCGTTGGTGCCCGACATCGAGATGTTGGTGACGCGCTCCAGGATGGCCTCGACGACGACCGGCACCTGGAACTCGGCGGCGAGCTTCTTGGCCTGCTCGAACGCGGCGCCCAGCTCGCTCGGGTCGGTGACACGGATGGCCTTGCAGCCCAGGCCCTCGGCGACCTTGACGTGGTCGACGCCGTAGACGCCCAGCTCGGGGGAGTTGATGTTCTCGAACTCCAGCTTGACCTGGAAGTCGATGTCGAAGGCCCGCTGCGCCTGACGGATCAGGCCCAGGTAGGAGTTGTTCACCAGGACATGGACGTAAGGGATCTTGTGCTGCGCGCCGACCGCCAGCTCCTCGATCATGAACTGGAAGTCGTAGTCGCCGGAGAGGGCCACGACCTGGGCCTCCGGGTCGGCCTTGGCGACGCCGAGGGCGGCCGGGATGGTCCAGCCGAGGGGGCCGGCCTGGCCGCAGTTGATCCAGTGGCGCGGGCGGTAGACGTGCAGCATCTGCGCGCCGGCGATCTGGGAGAGGCCGATGGTGGTGACGTAGCGCGTCTCCGGGCCGAAGGCCCTGTTCATCTCCTCGTAGACCCGCTGCGGCTTGATCGGGATGTTGTCGAAGTGCGTACGGCGCAGGAGGGTCGCCTTCTTCTCCTGGGCCGACGCCGCCCACGCGCTGCGGTCGGGCAGCCTGCCCTCCGCCTTCAGCTCGCGGGCCACCTCGACGAACAGCTCGAGCGCGGCCTTGGCGTCGGAGGCGATGCCGTAGTCCGGGGCGAAGATCTTGCCGATCTGGGTGGGCTCGATGTCGACGTGGACGAACGTGCGGCCCGCGGTGTAGACGTCGAGCTTGCCGGTGTGGCGGTTGGCCCAGCGGTTGCCGATGCCGAGGACGAAGTCGGACTCCAGGAAGGTCGCGTTGCCGTAGCGGTGCGAGGTCTGCAGGCCGACCATGCCGGCGTTGAGCTCGTGGTCGTCGGGGATGGTGCCCCAGCCCATCAGGGTCGGGACGACCGGGGTGCCCGTCAGCTCGGCGAACTCCACGAGGAGTTCGCAGGCGTCGGCGCTGATGACACCGCCGCCCGCGACGATCAGGGGGCGCTCGGCGGCGTTGAGCATGCCGATCGCCTTCTCGATCTGGGCACGGGTCGCGGCCGGCTTGTAGACCGGCAGCGGCTCGTAGGTGTCGATGTCGAACTCGATCTCGGTGAGCTGGACGTCGATCGGCAGGTCGATGAGGACCGGGCCGGGGCGGCCGGAGCGCATCAGGTGGAACGCCTGCTGGAAGACGCCCGGGACCTGGGCGGCCTCCAGGACGGTGACGGCCATCTTGGTCACCGGCTTGGCGATCGAGGCGATGTCGACGGCCTGGAAGTCCTCCTTGTGGATCACGGCGGTCGGTGCCTGGCCGGTGATGCACAGGATCGGGATCGAGTCACCGATCGCCGAGTACAGCCCGGTGATCATGTCGGTGCCGGCGGGGCCGGACGTGCCGATGCAGACACCGATGTTGCCGGGGTGCGTACGCGTGTAGCCCTCCGCCATGTGGGAGGCACCCTCGACATGCCGGGCGAGGGTGTGGTTGACGCCGCCGGCCGCTTTGAGGGCCGCGTAGAACGGGTTGATCGCCGCGCCCGGCACACCGAACGCAGCGGTGACGCCCTCGCGCTTGAGGATCTCAACTGCCGCGCGGGCAGCGGTCATTCGAGCCATGGATTACTCCTGCTTCGGCTGTCGGATGAGCTCTCCCGTCGCGCCCTACGGTCAGCACTTCCGTATAGTGGAAACCTTTTTCTACTATCTGGAAGCAATGTAGGCGGAGGGGTCAAGCCCGTCAAGAGCCGCCAAGTCGAGGACAGAAGGGGGTCGGCAGGAGCACGATGGGCCCATGCCCCACAGGGTCCAGGTGCGCTGCCCCGTCTGCCGCCGTGAGCATCTGTACGCGGCGCCGGTCCATCCCTGCGCGTGCGGAGCCCCGGTCGCCCCGCCGCTCGACCCCGGCGGGCACGCCGTGCCCGTCACCCGCCGCGCGTGGGACGAGGAGTGGGTCACCCTGCGCTGCACGGCCTGCGGGCGCCGCTCCCCGTGGCCTCGGCCGGAGCTGGGCTGCCCGTGCGGGACCACGCTGATGATCCCGCTGGCGCCCCGGCCCGCCCCCGCGCCCCCTGCGGACTCCGCGTCCCCCGCCGCCCTCGCGTCCCCCGCCGCCCCCGTGTCCCGTCCCGGCACCGCCCCTCCCCCGGCCCGGCGCCGCCCCGCGTTCCGGCCGGTCGCCATCCGCACCGCGCGCGACGCGGTGACCGCGGCCGCGCTGTATCTGCGCTGGCTCGGCCACCGGGACGTCCGCCGCGCCGACCAGCGCCCGCCGTCCGGCATCGCCCTGGCCGCCCGCGGCATCCTCGCCCAGGTCGACCCGGCCCTGCGCCCGGCCACCCTGCGGGACGTCGAGTGCCTGTGGCTCACCGCGATGACGGAGTCCGCGCGCTGTGTCTACTTCTCCCTCGCCGGGTACGCCGAGGACGCCCGCACCCGCGCCGGCACCCTCGGCGTGGCGCTGTTCGTGCTCGATCTGACGGGCACCCCGCAGCCGGTCAACGAGCACGCCGACGCGCTCGCGGACAGCCCGCGCACATGAGGGCGCCGGCCCCCGACATCGCGGGAGCCGGCGCCGGCGGACGAGGTGTTACGGGTTGACGCAGGTGATGCTGCCGACCGGGAAGTCGTTGCCGGTCGAGGTGGCGGTGAACCCGAAGGTGACACTGCCGTCCGGCGCGATGGTCCGGTTGTAGTCGACGTTCCTGACCGTCACCGTGCCGTCGGAGCCGGTGCTGAGCGTGCCGTTCCAGACCTGGTTGATCCTGGTGCCGGAGCCGGGCTGCCAGCGCACGGCCCAGCCGTCACGCGCCGTGGTGTTGTGGTTCATCACCTGGACCGAACCCTGGAAGCCGCCGTTCCATGAGTTCGTCACCGAGTAGACGGCCATGCACCCGGTGTGCGGGTCGGTGGGCGTCGGAGTCGGCGTCGGGGTGGGGGTCGGCGTGGGGGTCGGCGTGGGCGTGGGCGTCGGGGTGCCGTTCGAGCCGCGGATGCCCGTCACCTCGCCGTTGCCGCCGTCGAAGACGATGTCCGAGCAGGAGAAGAAGTTCTCCTGGCTGTCCGAGCGCACCCACTGGATGAACATCATGGCGTTGCCCGAGCGGCCCGAGGGCAGCTTCAGGTCCCAGTAGTAGTGGCCGGTCTCGGACCCCACCGACCCCGACTGCGGCGGGTTGGTCACGGTCTGGATCAGCTCCAGATCGCCCCAGCCCAGCGGCGAGGTGGGCGAGTAGCCGGGCTTGGAGAGGTACACCCGGAAGTCACCCGGGTGATGGGCCCAGTTGCTGTGCTTGATCCGGATCGTCGCCCCGGAGGTCAGGTGCGTGCGCGGCCAGTCCGCGCGGGCCGCGTTGTAGCCGGTGAAGTTGTACGGCGAGCGGTCGCCGGCGCTGCACAGCTTGCCGTCCGGGACATAGCCCGGACCGCGGCCGCCCGCGTTGGAGTCGAGCACGGCGAACCAGTTGTACAGCGAGGTCGCCCCGCTCTCGGCGAGCGCGGCCCTGCACGCGGGGTTCGTCGGGTCGAGCGCGCCGTTGCTGGTCTTGGCGTCCAGATAGCAGAGGTAGGTCCGCGATCCGGGCATCATGGTCACGCCGTGCGCCTGCGCGCTGTTCTGGCCGATCAGGGCCAGACCGAGCCCGCTGAGCAGGGTGGCCAGCACCGCCAGTAAGGACAGTGGTCGTCGCTTGCTTCTAGCCATCGTGTCTCCTGTGATGGTGGTGGGGTTGTGTGGGTCTCCTCAGGGGTCTCGGGCCGGTCAGGCCGGCGGGGTGCCCCAGGCCAGACCGCCGCTCAGGTAGGCGGTGATCCGCGGGGCGTCGGTGTAGGAAGTCGCGGTGGTACGGCTGTAGTCGCCGCTCTCGTCGAACGCGGACCAGTCGGACTTGCTCATCCGCAGCTGGATGTCGCCGGTGTCCCTGCCCGCGGCCAGCGTGCCGCTGCGGAAGCCGACCTCCAGATAGGCGTCCGCGCCCGCGACCGGCGTGCTCAGCGGCACCACCCGGAGCGTGAGGTTGGAGCAGCCGACGGCCGCGTAGTCGCAGAAGGCGTTCACGGTCGGCGAGCCGCCGTCGCGGGTGAAGTAGTAGCGGGCGGTGACCTTGGTCAGGTCCAGCGCGGCGCTGCCGGTGTTGGCGATCCGCAGCCCCGGCCGGATGGCGTTGTCGGTGGCCGAGCCGTCGTTGTTCTTGTAGCTGACCTTCACACCGCCGACCGGGTCGGGTCCGCCGCCGCCCGCCTCGGTGGTCACGCTCAGCGCGGCCGAGGCCGCGGAGACGTTCCCGGCGGCGTCACGGGCCCGGACGGTGTAGCTGTACGCCGTGGCGGCGCTCAGCCCGGTGTCGGTGTACGTGGTCCCGGTGGACGAGCCCACCCTGGTGCCGTCGCGGTAGACGTCGTAGCCGGTCACGCCGACCTCGTCGGTGGCCGCGGTCCAGGCCAGCGAGACGCTGGAGGCGGTCTTCGCGGTGGCCCTCAGGCCGGTCGGCGCGGTCGGGGCGGTGGTGTCCACCGGATCGCCGGGGCCGCCGCCGTCGGTGGGCACGGCCGGGTGGGCGTTGCGTACGAGCATGGAGAACTGCTCGTGGAACCAGTGCCCGGCGAGCGGCGCGTCCGGCATCGCGCCGGTCGGGTTGCCGCCCGCGTTGGGCGCCGTGTAGTCCGGGTTGCACATCGGGTCCGGACGCTTGCCCTCCTCGTTCGGGATGTCCTTGCTCGCGCCGTCCGACTCCCCCGGCGGCTTGATCCACAGGAAGGCGTCGAGGTGCGAGTCCGGGTAGCCGGAGGGCGATGCCTGCGGGGGCTGCCCGAGTCCCGCGCCGTTCACGTTGCACCACAGGCCGCGGTGGGCCCGGCGGTCCACCTTGGACTGGCTGACGTAGGTGTCGAGGACCGTGCTGGTGGACTCGGCGGTCGGCCGCCCCGCGCCGCCCCAGCCGTTGCGGGAGGTGTCGACGACCATGCCGGTGGAGGCGGGCCAGCCCTGGGCCACCAGCGCGGCGTGCACGGCCTTGGTGAAGTCCGACTCGTCGAAGTTCGGGTTCCACTCGTAGTACTTGCCGGACCGGATCTGGTTGCCGCCGACCGTCTTGTTCGGGTCGGGCAGGAACGGCTCGGCGAGCGGTGTGTAGTTGGATACGTTGGTGATCAGACCGTCCACGCTGCGCAGGCCGTCCGTGGTGCCCTTGACGACGTCCGTGTAGAGCTGGGTGGTCTGGGAGAGGTTGTTGTCCCAGCCGAGCCAGCCCGAGTGGGCGAAGTCCATGTAGGTGTACACGTTCGGGATGGCGTGCAGCTTGTTCAGCGCGTACCGGATCGCCTCGACCTGGATGCCGCTGCTCTTGGCCTGGGCGCACTCCGGGTCGGAGAGGTTGGTGACCAGGTTCGGCAGACCGTCCGGCTCGATGACCGTGGTGATGCGGATGTCCTGGTACTTGGGGTCGGCGAAGACCTTGGCGATCTCGTCGATGTACTCCCTCTTGTACCGCGCCAGGCCCTCCGCGGTGAGCGGGAGTTCGCCGTTGGAGGCGAGCGCGGCGCAGTCGCGGCCCGGCAGGTCGTACACGACGAAGGTGGCGACCAGCGGCTGGCCGGGCTTCTTCTGCGCGAGCGCCAGGTCGAGGTGGTCGGCGAGGCTCTTGCGGCCGGCGTTGACCTCGCCGCCGTGGATGGCGGCGATCCGGTCCAGCCAGACGGCCGTCGGATAGCTCTTGACCTTCTCCATCCTGGCCTTGAGCGTCGCGTCGGTGGTCCGGGCGATGGACCCGTCGACCAGCCGGGCGTAGTCCGGGTTGAGGTAGAAGGAGGCGCCGGCGAACGGGTTGTCCACGTGCGCCTCGGCGGCGGCCGCCGGGGGTGCGGACAGCTGGGCGGCCGCGCCCAGCAGCAGGGTGCTCAACGCGGTGGCCAGGGCCGCGGTCCGCCTGCGGTGCGGCCTGCGCGGGCGGGCGTCCGCGCGTCTGGTCCGGTCTGTCATGTGCTCTCCTCGGTGCGGGGGTGCGGGTGACGGGTGTGGGGACACTCGCGGGGTCAACCGGTGGGGAGAAGGGGGGTCCGGGTCAGGCGGGGGTGCAGCGCGGGGCAGGGGTGCCCGCGCCGCCGTTCGCCGTGTAGCCGAACGAGGTGGAGGCGCCGGCGGCGAGGCTGCCGTTGGAGCCGGTGTTGCGGACGGTGATCCGGCCGTTCACGACGGTGTGGGTGCCGTTCCACAGGCTGGTGACCGTCGCGCCGCCCAGGTCCCAGTCCACGGTCCAGCCGGTGATCGGGCCGGTGCCGGTGTTCTTGACGGTGACCTCGGCCTGGTGGCCGCCTGGCCAGGAGTTGACCAGCTTGTGGGTGGCGGTGCACGCCTTCGCCGGGGTCGGGTCCGGGTCGGGATCCGGGTCGGGGTTCGTGCCGTAGGTCAGTCCGTGGCCGTACGGGAAGAGCGGTGTCTTGCCGTCGCCGTCGTTGATCGGCTGCTGGGAGGCGCTGCGCATCCAGGTCATGGGCAGCTTCCCGGTCGGGGCGTGGTCGCCGAACAGCACGTCCGCGACGCCGGCGCCCTCGGTGCCGGGCAGCCAGGCCGCCAGCAGGGCGCGCCAGTCGGGCAGCTGGGCGGCGATGTCCAGCGGGCGCCCGGACACCAGCACGACCACGACGGGCACGCCGCTCGCCTTCAGCCGGGCCAGTGTCTGCAGGTCCTCCTGGTCCAGTCCCATGCCGTCGGGCCGGTCGCCGCGCATCTCGGCGTACGGGGTCTCGCCGATCACCGCGACGGCGGCCGTGTAGCTGCCGTCGATGCCGTTGCCGTAGCGGTCGTAGGTGACCCGCGCGGGGTCGGCGACGGCGGCCCTGATGCCCTGGAGGACGGTCGTGCCGTCGGTGACGGGGCCGCTGCGGCCCTGCCAGCCGACCGTCCAGCCGCCGCTCTGGTTGCCGATGTCGTCGGCGGACTTCCCGGCGACGAACAGCCTGCCCGTCTTCGGCAGCGGCAGGATGCCGCCCTCGTTCTTCAGCAGCACCTGTGAGGCGCGCACCGCCTCGCGGGCGAGGGCGCGGTGGGCGGCCGAGCCGACCGTCGAGGTGTACGAGCGGTCGGTCAACGGGCGCTCGAACAGGCCGAGTTGGAACTTCTTGGTGAGGATGCGCCGGTTGGCGTCGTCGATCCGCGCCAGCGGGACACGGCCCGCCGAGACCTCTCCCCGCAGGAGGGTCAGGAACTTCTTGTAGTCGTGCGGGACCATCACCATGTCGACGCCCGCGTTGACGGCGGTGGCGATCTCGGCGCCGGTGAACCCGCTCTGCCCGTCGAGCTGGTCGACGGCGGCCCAGTCGGACACGACGAAGCCGGTGAAGCCCAGCTCGCCCTTGAGGACGTCGGTGACCAGGTACTTGTGGGCGTGCGAGCGGACCCCGTTCCAGCTGCTGTACGACAGCATCACCGAGCCGGCTCCGCGCCGGACCGCCTCCTGGAAGGGCGGCAGATGGATCGCGCGCAGCTCGGCCTCGGTGAGCTGGGTGTTGCCCTGGTCGACCCCGCCGGTGGTGCCGCCGTCGCCGAGGTAGTGCTTGGCGGTGGTGAGCACGGAGGCCGGGTCGGCGCCCAGGGTGGGTCCCTGCATGCCGGTGATGAACGAGGTCATGGCGGTGGGCAGTTCGGGCTTCTCGCCGAACGACTCGTAGGTGCGTCCCCACCGGTCGTTGCGGGCCACGCACAGGCACGGCGCGAACGACCAGTCGATGCCGGTGCCCGCCACCTCCTCGGCGACCGCGCGTCCGACGCGCTGGACCAGCGCGGGGTCACGGGTGGCGCCGAGGCCGATGTTGTGCGGGAAGAGCGTGGCGCCGCGCACCGCGTTGTGGCCGTGCACCGCGTCGATGCCGTAGATCATCGGGATGCCGAGCGGTGTGGCCAGCGCGGTGCGCTGGAGGGAGTCGTAGGTGTCGGCCCAGGTCTGGGCGTTGTTGGGGCTGACGGTGGAGTCTCCGCCGGAGAGCACCGAGCCGATGCGGTAGGTGGCGAGGTCGGACTGCGGGACGAGCGCGTCCTTCTCGATCTGGGTCATCTGGCCGAGCTTGTCGTCCAGCGTCATCCGGGCCAGCAGGTCCTCGACGCGCTGCGGGACCGGCAGCGCGGGGTCCTGGTACGGCAGGGCGGCCACCGCGGCGGCGGGGCGCTCGTCGGGCGGGGCGGCCGCGGTGAGCGCGGTGACGGCGAGGGCGGCGGCGCACAGGGCGGCGAGGAGGGTGGGGCGGCGGGTGGAAGGGGCGGGGGGTGCGGGGCGCGGGCTCATGGCGGGCCTTTCCGGGTGCGGGCCGGAGGGGCGTCGGCGGCGGGCCGGTCGGTGGTGGCCTTGGAACGCTCCGGGGTCCGCCCTGTCGGCGCAGGGCGGAGCCCGGAGCGGGTCGGTGGGTCGCGATCAGGCGACGGAGCAGGCGGTGCCGTTCAGGGTGAAGGCGGAGGGTTCGGCGAAGCCGCCGCTGTAGGTGCCCTGGAAGCCGAAGGACTGGGTGCCGCCGGCCGGGATCCGGGCGTTGTGCGCGACGGGGCTCGCGGTGACGGCCCCCGAGGAGCCGGACAGGGTCGCGTTCCAGGCGTTGGTGATCCGCTGCCCGGACGGCAGGGTGAAGCCGAGGCGCCAGCCGTCCACGGCGGTGGAACCGGTGTTCTTGACGGTCACGTTGGCGGTGAAGCCGCCCTGCCAGACGGTGGTGTCGTACGCCACCTGGCAGCCGCCCGTCGGCTCGCCCGGGCCGCCACCGCCGGTGTTCACCGTGGAGGAGAAGGAGTTCACCGCGAGCCCGGCGCCGTTCTGCCACGGCTCGAACCCGGCCTGGACGCTCGTCAGATACCAGTTGTTCTGGGCCATTCCGCGGGCCACGGTCTCGTCGACGAAGTCCATGACGTCGAAGCTCCAGCTGCTGATCGCCGACGGGGCGACGAAGGAGATCACGTCATTGGATCCGTTGCTGCCGGTCCACACCGCCCAGGTGCGCCCGCCGACGGTGGCGGTGCCGACCTGCGACCCGATGGGCTGGATCGGTCCCACCCGGTTGAACCAGATCATGATCTCGGTCCGGTTGACACCGTCGGTGCGGGGCGTCGGGTCCAGCCAGATGTCGTAGGACGCGTTGTAGACGGCGTCGGCGACATAGCCGTAGGAGATGCTGCTGGGTGCGCTGGAGATGGTGCTGACCTGCGCGGGGAGCGCGGTGCCGGGCGAACAGTTGGTGTAGTGGCAGCCGTTGAAGACCGAGGGGTACGACTTCGGGGCGCCGTTGGTGGGGACGGAGCCGTCGGCCTGGGTGAGCCGGAAGCCGGTGTCGGTGGCGGTGACGCACTGGGTGGCGCTGGTGCCCCAGCGGTTGTTCTGGACGACGTAGCGTCCCTGGATCACGGTCGAGCCGTACTGTTCGCAGATCGTGGTGTCGGCCTGGGCGGGTGTGCCGACGGCGACGAGCCCGGCCAGGGTGGCCAGTGCGGTGAGCAGCGCGCCCAACAGGGCGCGGACGGTGCGGAGGCGGTGCGGTGACGGTCGCATGCGGGGCCTCTCTCCGAGGGAACCGGAATCGACAGGGGTGCTGCTGCGGGAAATTGGGAGCGCTCCCGTCTCCCCACTGATGGGAGCGCTCCCACCCCACCGGTTTCGGACGCGACTGTAGGAGCCCGCCCGTGTCCCTGACAACCCTGCGAACAGGAATCAGTCGAATGGATTTCGAAGACGCAGGTCAGCGGCGGCGGATCGGCCCGACTGCCCAACAGCCGGGCCGATCAAGGGAGTTGGGAGCGCTCCCGAAAGTTGCGAAACCGGTGTGTCAGCTGGTGCAGGTGCGCCCGTTGAGGGTGAACACCGTGGGCGCGCCCGCCGGTGTGCCGCTCGCCTGGAAGCCGAAGCTCGCCGTGGCGCCCGCCGGGAGCGCCGCGTTGTGGCCCGCGTCGGTCGCGGTGACGTCGGCGCCGGACTGGGTGACCCTGGCGTTCCAGGCGTTGGTGACCTTCTCGCCGCCCCGGAAGGAGAAGCCGAGCCGCCATCCGTCGACGGCCGTCGTCCCGGTGTTGCGCACCCTCACCTCGGCGGTGAATCCGCCGTTCCAGGAGGAGCCGAGGGCGTAGGTGACCGCGCATCCCTCGGCGGGGGTGGGAGTGGGTGTAGGGGTGGGCGTGGGAGTGGGAGTGGGTGTCGGATCCGGGGTCGGGGTGCCGCCGTCCGGGAGGGCGCCCCACTGCCGCTGCGCGCCCTCCAGCAGGACGATGTTCGGGGCGTCCACCGGGGTGCTGCCCGGCGTGGTGGCGATCCGCTGGTAGGACCAGTCGTTGCCGGGGTTCCAGGCGCCGGACGAACTGATCCGGAACTGCACCTCCTTGCGGTACGCGGACTGGCCGGCGGGCGCGATCACCGCGTCGGAGCAGTCCACGGTGACGTAGTAGACGTCTCCGGCGTGGCGGGTGGGTCCGGAGACCGGGCCGCACTGGTTGTAGTTGCTGCTGACGCTGATCTGGCCGGGCTGCACGCCGGGTTCGAGGGTGAAGTAGTAGCGCAGCGAGCTGTCGTCGAGCGCACGGGCGGGCCAGGCGGACTTGTTGATCAGATATGCCTTGATCTCGGTGAAGCCGGTGCCGGAGGCGTTCACCGATGCCTGCACGGACATCTCCGGGCCGTCGGGGGTCTCGGGTGCGGGGAAGCCGCTGTCGGGGCTGCCGCCGTACTCCGCGTACAGCCTGGCCAGGGCGCCGGTGAAGGCGGCGTTGTAGTCGGTGGCGACCTCGTTGTTGACGTAGTTCTGGCGGTCGTCGGTGTAGGCGTCGTCGGCCGCGCTCGGTCCGCCGACGAGAGCGCCGTACAGGATGTGCCGGCTGTCGGCGGGGCTGGTGATCTGGTCGGTCCAGGAGCCGTGGGCGGTGCGGTGGTGGGGCTTGGTCGGCGGGTTGGCGCCGAACCCGACGACATAGCTGGAGCTGCGTGGATTGCCGCCGAGGGCGTAGTTGATCTGCCGGACGGCGAAGTCGTGGTAGCGGGCCTTGCGGGTGGGGTCGCCGGTGAGCCAGTCGGAGTAGACCAGCGCGGCGAACGCGGTGTTGGCGGCGTAGCGCAGGGAGCCCCAGCTGTCGAGGACGGCCTGGCCGCCGGGCGAGTAGCGCACGCGGCTGCCGTTCACGCCGACGGTCCACCAGTCCAGCCACCGGTTGGCGTCGTCGATGTACTTCTGCTTGCCGGTGAGCTGGGCGAGCAGGACATAGGCGCCGTAGGAGCTGTCGTCCCAGGAGAGGGTCCAGCGGTAGGAGCGGGTGGTGGACTGGGGTTCGGTGGAGAGGTTGTCGTAGTAGCTCTCGGCCTTGCCGAGGTAGGCGGGATCGCCGGTGGCCTTGTACAGCCAGACGGCGCCCCACACCAGCTCGTCCCGGTAGCCGCTCCAGGAGTTGTAGTAGCTCTGCGCGTCGGTGATGCAGTCGCTGTACTCGCCGCGGTAGGTGTCGGCGAAGGAGTAGAGCTGCTTGGCGTGGGTGAGCAGTTTGCCGGCGTAGGCGGGGTCACTGTCGGCGAACACCATCGAGGAGGCGGCCATCGCGGCGGCGGTCTGTCCGGCGAGGTCGGAGCCGGGGCAGGAGGCGTCGATCTTGTAGGCGGGCCGCTGCATCGGCATCACCTCGGCCGGCCCCCACCAGGCGTGGTCCCGGCCGCCGTGGCCGACCTGGCCGTACAGGACGTTCGGCGCGGGGTGCGCCTTGACGAAGTAGTCGTTGACGAACCGGAGATTGTTCTTGAGGTGCGTCCACTGTCCGGCGTCGGTGTACGCGGCACGCTCCTCGATACCGCCCCAGGCCAGTACGGTCGCCGAATAGGCCATCGGCAGCCCGAACTTGACGTGGTCACCGGCGTCGTACCAGCCGCCGGTCAGATCGAGCCCGACGTCCTTGCCGTCGTCCAGCGCGGAGTCCCCGCGCCAGCCGACACGGTTCCAGTCGGGCAGTTCGCCGGACTGCTGGGCCTCGTAGAAGAAGAGGGACTTCTGCAGGGCCTCGCCGTAGTCGAACGCGGGCGCGGCGGCGGACGGGCCGGCCGCGGTGAGCGGCAGGAGCAGACCGGCGGTGAGGGTCGCGGCGAGCGCGAGGGGGGCGAAGCGTCTGCGGGGGGCGGGGGGTGGGGGTTGCGTCGCAGGGGTGGGTGGGGAGGAGGGTCCGGGGATCGCTTCGGGGGTGTGCGGGCGCAACGGATCGTCCCTTCCGTACGGGGTGTGCGGGGAGGTGGATCGGGGTCGTGCCGTGCGTGTGGGGGCTGCCACCCGAGGGGCCGCCGGCCGAGGTGCTGTCGCCCGAGGGGCCGTTGCCCCAGGTGCGGTCGCCCGAGGGGCCGTTGCCCCACGTGCGGTCGCCCGAGGCTGGTCCCCGGCGCGCGACGCATCCCGGCGCCGGCTCCCGACGCGGGGAGGCGTTCGGGAGCCGGGCGCCGGGAGCCCCTTGGGAGCGCTCCCACGTGCTGGCCATGAAGCCAGCAGCGACCTCCGGTGTCAAGGGAGAGGACGCGGTGACCTCACCCCGCGCGGAGTTCGCCCGTCAGGGACCGCACCGACCGGCCGCAGGGGCCGAGGTCCCGCCCACTCCGCCGAACTGATGCTCCGTCAGGCCGAGCCGCGCACCACCAGCTGGGTCCGGAGGATGACATGGCGCCACGCCACCTCCGGCTGCTCCATCTCCTCCAGGAGGAGCCGGACCATGGTGCGGCCGATCTCGTCCAGGGGCTGGCGGACCGTGGTGAGGGGCGGGTCGGTGTGCTCGGCGAGGTCGAAGTCGTCGAAGCCGATGACCGCCACGTCGTCGGGGACGCGGCGGCCGGTCGCGCGCAGGACGGCGAGCGCGCCGGCGGCCATGGTGTCGGAGGCGGCGAAGACGGCGTCCAGGTCGGGGTGGCGGTCGAGGAGCTGGGTCATCGCGCGGCGGCCGCTGGCCTCGGTGAAGTCGCCCTCGACGACCAGGGAGTCGGCGCAGAGAAGAGAGTCCCCGAGCACGGCGTCCCCGGCCACGGCGTCGGCGGCTCCGGCGTCCCCGGCCACGGGGGTTCCGGCGTCCGCGAGGGCCTGCCGGTAGCCGCGCAGCCTGCACTGGGCGACGTACATGTCCAGCGGCCCGGCGATGGCCGCGATCTTGCGCCGGCCGCCGCGCAGCAGGCGGCCGACCGCCTCCCGGGCGCCGCCCACGTTGTCGGCGTCGACGTAGGTGACCTGTTCGTCGCCGGAGCGGCGGCCCAGCAGCACGGTCGGCATGCCGGCGTCGGCGAGCAGGTCGGGGAGGCGGTCCTCGGCGCGTACGGACATCAGCAGGACGCCGTCCACCCGGCCGCCGCGCGCGTACTCCAGGAACCGCTGCCGTTCGGCGTCCGTGCGGACCAGGGTGAGCAGCAGCTGGACGGAGGTGTCGGTGAGCGCGTCGCCGACGGAGCGGACGGTCTCGGAGAAGAACGGCTCGCCGAACAGCCGCCAGTCCCGCTCGGTCATCACGAGCGCGACGGCGTCGGCCCGCCGGCCGGCCAGCGAACGCGCCGCCAGATTGGGCACATAGCCGAGTTCGGCGATGGCCCGCTGCACGGCGCGGCGCGTCGAGTCCTTGACGCCCGCCTCGTTGTTGATCACACGGGAGACCGTGCCCCGCCCGACACCGGCGTGGGCGGCCACCTGCTCCAGCGTGGGTGTCGTACCAGGCTGCCGTCTGACCATCTTCACCCCCCAAGGGCGTCCGATCTTACGGGCCGTGTCCTGCCCCGATCGAACGCCCCGAAGGTTCTCAGCCGCCGAACCGCTCCCGCAGCTCCACCTTGCGCACCTTTCCGGACACGGTCATCGGGAAGGTGTCGAGGACCTGGAGTCGGCTGGGGATCTTGTAGTGCGCCAGCCTGCCGTCGCAGAACGCCCTCAGCTCCTCCAGCGTCGGCGGGTCCGCCGCCTCCCTCGGGATCACGCAGGCCAGCACCTCCTCGCCGTAGCGCTCGTGGGGCACGCCGACCACCTGGACGTCGGCGATCTTCGGGTGGGCGTAGAGGAACTCCTCGATCTCGCGCGGGTAGATGTTCTCCCCGCCCCGGATGATCATGTCCTTGATGCGGCCGACGATCTCGACGTAGCCGTCCTCGCGCATCACCGCGAGGTCGCCGGTGTGCATCCAGCGTCCGGCGTCGACGGCCTCGGCGGTCTTGTCGGGCTGGTCCCAGTAGCCGAGCATCACGCTGTAGCCGCGCGTGCACAACTCCCCTGCCGTGCCGCGGGGAAGGGTCACTCCGGTCGCCGGGTCGACGACCTTGACCTCGATGTGCGGGAGCACCCGGCCGACCGTGCCGGTGCGGTGCTCCAGGTCGTCGTCGCGCCGGGTCTGCGTGGAGACGGGCGAGGTCTCCGTCATGCCGTAGCAGATGGACACCTCGGCCATGTTCATCTCGGCGACCACCCGTTTCATCACCTCCACCGGGCAGGGCGAGCCCGCCATGATGCCGGTGCGCAGGGAGGACAGGTCGTACGAGGCGAAGTCGGGGAGGTTCAACTCCGCGATGAACATGGTCGGTACGCCGTACAGCGATGTGCACCGCTCCCGCTCGACCGCGCGCAGGGTGGCCGCCGGGTCGAAGGACGGGGCCGGGATCACCACGCAGGCACCGTGGGAGGTGGCCGCCAGGTTTCCCATCACCATGCCGAAGCAGTGGTAGAAGGGCACGGGGACGCACACCCGGTCCTGCTCGCTGTAGGCGATCAACTCCCCCACGAAATAGCCGTTGTTGAGGATGTTGTGGTGGGAGAGGGTGGCCCCCTTGGGGAAGCCTGTCGTGCCCGAGGTGTACTGGATGTTGATCGGGTCGTCGCAGGACAGGTCCGGGAACGGCACCGCGGTGGCGCGCGCGAGCAGCGCATCCCAGCTCGGGTCGCCGATGAAGACCGCCTCCCGCAACTGCGGGCACGCGCCGCGCACCTGCTCGACCATCGCCCGGTAGTCGCTCGTCCTGTGGCTGAGGGACGCGAAGAGCAGGGAGACGCCGGCCTGTTTCAGGACGTACTCGACCTCATGGGTGCGGTAGGCCGGATTGATGTTCACCATGATCGCGCCGATGCGGGCGGTGGCGTACTGGACGAGCACCCACTCGGGGCAGTTGACCGCCCAGATCCCCACCCGGTCGCCCTTGGTGATCCCGCTCGCGAGCAGCGCGTACGCCAGCTCGTCGACGTCGGCGGCGAATTGGGCGTAGGTCCAGCGCCGTCCGGAGGGGACGTCGACGAGGGCCTCCCGGTCGGGCCAGCGGGCGACGGTCCGGTCGAGGTTGGCCCCGATCGTGTCGCCCAGCAGGACCGTCTCGCTCGTCCCGTGTGTGTACGACAGTTCAGCGGTCACCGGAAGTCCTCCTCGCGGTACTCCGCGTCCGAGCCGGCCGCCGTGGCCTCGCGCAGCTCGATGCGGCGGATCTTGCCGGAGACGGTCTTGGGCAGCTCGCCGAACTCCAGGCGGCGGATGCGCTTGTAGGGGGCGAGGGTGTCCCGTGAGTGCTCGAAGAGCACCTTGGCGGTGTCCGGGCCGGGCTCCCAGCCGTCCGCCAGGACGACGTACGCCTTGGGCACCGCGAGCCGCAGCTCGTCCGGCGCGGGCACGACGGCGGCCTCGGCGACGGCCTCGTGCTCCAGCAGGGCGCTCTCCAGCTCGAAGGGGGAGATCTTGTAGTCGGACGCCTTGAAGACATCGTCACTGCGTCCGATATACGTCAGATATCCCTCTTCGTCCCTCGATGCGACGTCCCCTGTCCGGTAGTAGCCGTCCGCCATCGCCTCGGCCGTGCGCTCCGGGTCGCCGTGGTAGCCGGTCATCAGGCCGACCGGGCGGGCGGACAGATCGAGCGCGATCTCCCCCTCGCTCGCGCCGGGCGCGCCGGTGACGGGGTCGAGGAGCTCGACGCGGAAGCCGGGGCTGGGGCGGCCCATGGAGCCGGTCTTCAGCGTCTGGCCGGGGCTGTTGGAGACCTGGACGGCGGTCTCGGTCTGGCCGAAGCCGTCCCGGATGGTCACCCCCCAGGCCCGCCGCACCTGTTCGATGACCTCCGGATTCAGCGGCTCGCCCGCGGCGACGGCCTCGCGGGGCGGAGTGGCGAGCTGGGAGAGATCGGCCTGGATGAGCATGCGCCACACGGTCGGCGGCGCGCAGAAGGTGGTGACGCCCGCGCGGTCCATCTCGGCCATCAGCCGGGCGGCGTCGAAGCGGGTGTAGTTGAAGACGAAGACGGTCGCCTCGGCGTTCCAGGGGGCGAAGAGGTTGGACCAGGCGTGCTTGGCCCAGCCGGGCGAGGAGATGTTCAGGTGCACATCTCCGGGCTTCAGGCCGATCCAGTACATCGTGGCGAGGTGGCCGACCGGGTAGGAGGTGTGGGTGTGCTCGACCAGCTTGGGGCGGGCGGTGGTGCCGGAGGTGAAGTAGAGCATCAGGGTGTCGTCGGCGCGGGTCGGGCCGTCGGGGGTGAAACCGGGCGGTGCCGCGTACGCCTCCTCGTAGGCGTGCCACTCCCCGCCGGTGCCGCCGACCGCGATCCGGGTGTAGTCGCCGGGGACCTCGGTGAACTTGGCGGTGTCCTCGGCGCGCACGAGCACATGCCGGACCCGGCCGCGCTCGACGCGGTCGCGCAGGTCGGCGGGGCCGAGCAGCGGGGTGGCGGGGATGACGACGGCGCGCAGCTTCATCGCGGCGAGGGCGGTCTCCCACAGTTCGGCCTGGTTGCCGAGCATGACGAGGACGCGGTCGCCGGCGGTGACCCCGAGGCCGCGCAGCCAGTTCGCGACGCGGTCGGAGCGGTCGGAGAGTTCGGCGAAGGAGAGCAGTGTCTCGGTGCCGTCCTCCTCGACGATGTGCAGGGCGGTGCGGTCGTTGCCGTCCGCGATCCGGTCGAACCAGTCGAGCGCCCAGTTGAAGTGCTCGGGGCGCGGCCACGCGAAGCCTTCGTAGGCGGTGGCGTAGTCCTCGCGGTGCTCCAGCAGGAAATCCCGTGCCCGCAGGAAGTCCTCCGTGGCCGTCGTCATCTGTCCTCCTTGGTTCCGGACCATTGCCGGGCGGCTCCCCGTCATCGTGTAATCCGTGATGCAGGTCTCACTACCCCCGAACGGGGGTGGACGGCCCGAGGTTGCGGCCGGGGGCTGTGCGGCGGGTCGGGTCGCCGGGAGGATGGATCCGGGACGGCCGGCGACGGGACGCCGGGCGGCTGGGCGCGGACGCCTGACGGTCGGCGACGGGAGGCCGGGCGGCCGGTGGCGGTACCGGGAAGGCCGGTGGCGGAACGCCGGCGCGGGCAGGCAGGGCTCGGCAGGGCCGGGTGAGCTGGGTGGGCTGGGTGGGCTGGGTGGAAAGGGCGAGCGGGTGGCGGCGGAGACGATGACGGCCGGGGCGCCGGGCGCGGATCTGCGCACGGCGTTGCTGCGGCTGCGCCGGGCGACGGGCCTGCCGGTGGCCTTCGGCGGGCTGGTGGAGGCCGGACGGCCACGCCTGCGGATCAGTGAGCTCAGCGGCACGGCGACCCCCGCGCTGCGCTCGCTGGCGGTGACCTCGGGCAGCGGCCTGGGCGGCAAGGCGGTGGCGCTGTCGCGTCCGTGCGCGGTGGCGGACTACTCGGCCTCGCGGCAGATCAGCCACGAGTACGACGTGCCGGTCGCCGCCGAGGGCCTGCGCTCGGTGCTGGCGGTGCCCGTGGTGGTACGGCGCCGGGTGCGCGGTGTGCTCTACGGCGCGCTGCGCACGGCTCAGCCGCTGGGCGACCGCACGCTGCGGGCGGCCGTGGAGGTGGCTCGGGACGTGGAGCAGGCGCTGCTGGTGGCCGAGGAGGCGCGTGGACTGCTCGCGGCGGCTGCCCCGGCCGCGGCCTCCCCCGTGTCCGCCGACACCGGCGCGGCGGCCCGTGAGCGGATGCGGGAGGCGCACGCGGCGCTGCGGGCGCTGGCCCCGCGCATCACGGACCCGGCGCTGCGGGAGGAGCTGCTGCGGGCGTGCGGGCTGCTCGTACCGGACGGACCGGACGCTGGGCACGCGCCGGTCGCCGTGGACCTCGCCCCGCGGGAGGTCGACGTACTGGCCTGGGTGGCGGCCGGCGCCACCAACGCCACGGCGGCCGCCCGGCTGGGGCTGCGCCCCGAGACGGTCAAGAGCTATCTGCGCTCGGCGATGCGCAAGCTGGGGGCCCGCACGCGCGGCGAGGCCGTCGCGGCGGCGCGCCGGGCGGGGGCGCTGCCCTAACCGGCGGCCGGGCCGTCATGACCACCGTCTCTTCATATACCGGCGCCCAGAATTTCCGTATGCTCCCAGGTTGTTATTTCCCTCACCACCTCGTCACTCCGGATTTCAATGAGACGTTGCCTAGAATTTGGCACGCCCACGACACGCGGAGGGAGCGGTGACCGTGCGACGGGACTTCCAGGAGCCTGCCCGATGCCGCTCCGAGCTGGTCATCGGCCGGGAGGACCTGTTCGGCGCCGCGCGTGAACAGCTCGGCCGGGGCGGCAGCGTGCTGCTCCACGGACCCGCCGGAATCGGTAAATCCACCGTTCTTCGGGCATTGGCCGCAGAGTACGGCAATACGGCACGAACCGTGCTGCGCTGTTCGGCCACCGAGTCCGAATCCCATCTGCCGTTCCTGGCCCTGGCCGATCTGCTGGGCCTGGTGCTGCACGAGGTGTCCGACCAGCTGCCCGCCGCCCAGCGCACCGCGCTGGAGTCCGCGCTGACCGGCCGCGGCGAGTCCACCCTCCAGCGCGACGGGCTCGCCCTGCGTCTGGCGGTGCTGTCGGTGCTGCGGGCGCTCGCCGCCCAGGGACCGGTGCTGGTCGTCGCCGACGACCTCCAGTGGCTGGACTCCGCCAGCGCCGAACTGCTCGGCTTCGCCGCCCGCCGCCTCGGCGACTTCCCGGTGCAGCTGCTGTGCGCGGTGCGCACCGAGGGCCAGGAGTACGACCGCTACGCGCAGGCCACCTCGCCGGACACCCTCCCGCTGCGGCTCGGCCCGCTGACCCGCGCCCAGGTCTCCCAGCTGCTGGACCAGGGCGGCTACGACCGGCTGCCGCGCTCCACGGTCCGGGACATCCACCGCACCAGCGGCGGCAACCCGCTGTTCGCCCTGGAGCTGGGCCGCGCGCTCGCCGAGAGCACCACCGCGCTGCGGCCGGGCGAGCCGCTGCCGGTGCCGACCTCGCTGCGCGCCCTGGTGCTCAGCCGCCTGGAGATGCTGTCGGACGAGGCCCGCCACACCCTCCTCGTCGCCAGCGCCGGCGCCCGCCCCACGCTGGCCCTGCTGCACGCGGCCGGCCGGGAGAACGCCGAGGCGGAGACCGCGCAGGCGGCCGCGCTCGGCCTGGTGGTGACCGAGCCGGAGGCGCCCGCGCTGCGGTTCGCGCACCCGCTGATCTCGGCCGCGCTGTACGCGGAGGCGCCCGCGCAGTCCCGGCGCGCCGCGCACGCCGCGCTGTCCACCGCCGCCTCCGACCCGATCGAACGCGCCCGGCACCTGGCGCTGGCCACCACCGGCACCGACCCCGAGGTCGCCGCACGCCTCGGGGAGGCCGCAGCGCTCGCCCGCGACCGGGGAGCGCCGTCGGTCGCGGCCTCCCTCGGGCTGCTCGCCGCCCGGCACACCCCGGCCGGCATGGTGCCCGCCCCCGACACCCGCCGGCTCCAGGCCGCCGAGGACGCGCTGACCGCGGGCGAGGTGGACCTGGCGCGGGACATCGCCCGCGATGTGCTCACGCGGGCCACCGCCTCCGGGGACCGGGTGCGGGCCTGGATGGTGGTCATCGAGTCCGCCGGGCAGGCGCTCGGCGAGGTCGACGCCTGCTTCCCACAGGCCCTCGCCGACGCCGGGGACGACCCGCGCCTCCTCGCCCAGGTCCACTACCAGCTGGCCTGGCGCGGACTGGTCGTCGTCGGCGACTTCGCCGAGGCCCGGCAGGAGGCCGAGCACGCCGCCGAACTGGCCGCGCGGGCCGGCGACCGGCGCACCGAGCTGCTCGCGCTGTCCTTCCAGGCGCAGACCGAGACCCTGATGGGCCACCCGAACGCGCCCCAGACCATCAAGCGCGCCCTGCGCGAGCCGCAGGACCCGCAGGTCGCCTGCCATCACAACGGCGCCGGCGCGGCCCGCTTCCGCTGGCTGATCATGAGCGACCAGCTGGCCGAGGCCCGCGCCACCGTCACCGCCCTGCTGCGCGAGGCACGGCGGCGCGGCAACGTCGAGAGCGAGGTGCACTTCATGCGCTCGCTCGCGGAGACGGAACTGCGCGCCGGGCAGTGCGGCCGCGCGCTCGACCTCGCCCGCGAGGGGCTGCGGCTGGCGCGCGACTGCGGTATCGGCGAGGGTGCCTCCGCCATGCTCACCTCCCTCGCGGAGGCATCGGGCGGGGACACCGAGCGGGCCCTGGAGCTGGCCCGCGAGGCGGTGGCGCACGCCGAGGAGGACGGCGACCCGATGTATCTGTCGCTGGCCCACGGGGCCCTCGGACACGCCCAGCTGGTGAGCCAGGACGCCGCGGGCGCGGTCCAGTCGCTGCGCCGCGTACGGCAGTTGGAGGAGAGCCTGGGCGTGACCGACCCGGCCCGCGGCCGCTGGCACGGCAATCTCGCCGAGGCCCTGGTGCTGGTCGGCGAGACCGCCGAGGCGCAGGAGCTGATCGACGTCACCCGCGAGCACGCGCTGCGGCTCGGCCGGGAGAGCGTGCTGGCCGTCCTGGACCGGGCCGAGGCGCTGGTGCGTGCCGCGCGCGGCGAACACGAGGCGGCCGTCGCCCAGTTGACGTCCGTGCAGGACCGGCTCGCCAAGCTGGGCTACGGCCTGGAGGAGGCACGGGCGGCCTTCGCGCTGGCCCGGCTGCGGACCGGGCGGCCCGGTCCGACGTCGTACGACGAGGCGGAGCGGCTGTTCCGGCGGTGCCGGGCGCTGCCCTGGCTGAAGCAGGTCGAGGCGGCCGCGGCGGCCGGACCGGCACGGGCGGCCGGGCAGCCGGCCGCGCCCGCCGAGGCCGACGCGCTCGAAGGGCTCGCCTCGATGGAACGCCAGGTCGCGGCGCTGGTGATGGAGGGCGCGACCAACCGCGAGATAGCCGGGCGGCTGTTCATCAGCGTCAAGACGGTCGAGGCCACGCTGACCCGGGTCTACCGCAAGCTCGGCATCCGCTCCCGCGTGGACATCGTCCGCCTGGCCGCGGGGCGGCACGCGAAGTAGGCCGCAAGCGGGTCGGCCGCGGGCCGGCGGTGCGGCGCGACCGAGGGTTTTCCCTGCCCCAACTCCGTTAGGGGGTTCCCTCATTGGGGACGTGCGGGCCCGGTCCTAGCGTAGGGGTCGTGCCGCTCGCCGGGCACACGGGGGTCGGTCCCGAGACCCCCGTGCACCACCCCCCACCCCGTGCGACCCCCCACCGGCCACCCTTGAGGAGACTCATGTTCGGGTTCACCCGTGCAAGAAGGTCCGCCGCCGCCCCGTCCGCCCTCCCGAAGAAGTCCGCCGTGGCCCTCGCGGTCGGCGCCGCCGCTGCCGCCACCGCCCTGGCCGGCGCTCCCTCCGCCGTCGCCGCCCCCAACCCGATCGTGGGCGGCACCACGACCACGACCTCCGCGTACCCGTTCATGATGCAGATCACCGACGCCTCCCAGAACCAGTTCTGCGGCGGCACGCTGGTCTCCCCGACCAAGGTCGTCACCGCCGCGCACTGCATGGTCGGCGAGACCACCAGCTCCGTCCGCGTGGTCGGCGGCCGCACCTACCTCAACGGCACCAACGGCACGGTCGCCCGGGTCAGCAGGATCTGGATCCACCCGAACTACAGCGACGCCACCAACGGCGAGGACGTGGCCGTCCTGACGCTGTCGACGTCGATGCCGTACACCACCGCCAAGTACGTCACCTCCTCCCAGACGGGCGTGTACGCGGCCGGCACCACCGCCCGGGTGCTCGGCTGGGGCACCACCCGCGAGAACGGCAGCTCCTCCAACCAGCTGCGGACGGCCACCGTGCCGACCGTGTCCGACAGCAGCTGCGCGAGCTCCTACGGCTCCGACTTCGTCGCGAGCGAGATGGTCTGCGCCGGATACACCTCCGGCGGCGTGGACACCTGCCAGGGCGACAGCGGCGGTCCCCTGCTCATCGGGGGCGTCCTGGCAGGGATCACTTCCTGGGGCGAGGGGTGCGCGCGGGCCGGGTACCCGGGTGTCTACACCCGCCTGACGACGTTCTCCGACCTCGTCACCCAGCAGGTCAACTCCTGACCCCAGAAGACTCCTGAGTACCCCTCAGGTGAATGACCAGGGGGCGTTGCGGGCCTCCACGAGCGGCCCGCAACGCCCCCTCTCCATGTCCGGGCTCAGCCGATGACCGTCCCGAACCTCACCTCGAGGGCCGCCTCCCCGTGCAGCGTGCCGAGCATCCGGGCCCCCTCCTCGGCCACCTGGGCGCGCTGCCGCCCGGTGAGCTCGCGGAAGGGCTCGACGACGAGGGCGCCGTCGACGATCCGCCAGACGCCGGCCAGGAAGCCGTCGACGAGGAGGGGGCAGTAGAAGGTGTTGGCCTGCCAGGTGCGGCCCCGGTCGGCGGGCGGGATGACGCGGGTGCGGTCGGCGTGGGAGAGCAGCAGATTGTCGAACTCGGGCAGGAAGCGCGGCGGGGCCGGGGTGTCCGGGTCGGGGCGGGGGGCGTCGGGCAGGTCGAAGAGTTCGACGCCGTTCTCGTCGCGGAAGGTGAGCAGCCGGGGGCGGAGCCGTTCGAAGGCGGGGCGGGTCCGGGTCAGTCCCGACCAGGTCTGGAAGTCCTTGACGGAGGCGGGGCCGAAGGCGGCGAGGTAGCGCAGGACGGTGGTGTCGGGGGACGCGGCGGGCTCGGCGGGGCGGTCCAGCCAGCGCTCGGCGGTGGTGAGGCGGACCTGGGCGCTGCGGCCCCACATCCCGCGCGGGGTGATCTGGACGAGGGGCAGCTTGCAGCGGGCGGCGACGGCCAGGGCCTGCGGGTCGGCGTCCGGCCACCGGGCGCTCAGGGCCTCCCGCAGCTCCTTCATCGTGCGCGGCTCCTCCTCGACGAGGTCCCGGGCGAGCACGGCGAGCCGGTCGAGGTCGACGCCGACGAGGCCCTTGCGGAAGTAGCCGATCTCCCGGTCGCGGGCGGGCTGCACCAGCGGACGCAGCGTCAGGGCGTCGTCGGCGGTGTGCAGATGGATGGTGGACCGCATGGTGACGATGCGCACCAGCTCACGGCGCTCCAGCAGCCCCGACAGCTCCTCGGGCCCGAAGCCCTCCAGCCGGGCCGCGAGCGCGTAGTAGGGCGGCTTGACCTCCTGGGCCTGGAGGCCGACGAGATGCTCCACCGCCGCCTTCGCGGACAGCGGCGTACGGCGCAGCAGCGACTGCCTCTCCAGGGTCGCGCGGTTGAGGGCGCGGGTGCCGAGCACGGGGGCGGCGGCGGACGTCGTCTTCGTCATACGGGCACGCTAGCGGGGCTTGCGGACGATTACTGTCCTCGATCCGCCGCCCGGTGGGGTGCGGTGCGCCCCCGATACCCTTCCCCCTGATCAAGCCGCCCGTGCACGACCGAGAGGCACCCGCGATGGCCGAGCGACGCTCCCGTCCCGCCGCCAGGGGCCGGGGAAGGTACGTCTGGCGCCGCACGCCGAGCGCGCCTCCGGCGGCGGCTGACGAACCGGCGCCCGCCGCGCCGGCCGCCCCGGAGACCGTGGGGATCGGCAGCGTGGTCGAGTCGGCGCTGTACCGCGACGGTGTCCGGGTCGCCTCCCCCGGCACGCTCGCCGAGACCTTCCGCGAGCTGCGCCGGCAGCCCGAGGGCATGGCGTGGATCGGCCTGGCCCGGCCGACGGAGGCCGAACTGCTCTCCATCGCCGCCGAGTTCGATCTGCACCCGCTGGCGGTGGAGGACGCCCTGGAGGCCCATCAGCGGCCCAAGCTGGAGCGCTACGGCGACACACTCTTCGTCGTGCTGCGCGCCACCCGCTACCTCGACGCCCCCGAGGAGATCGACTTCGCCGAGCTGCATGTGTTCGTGGGCCCGGACTTCGTCATCACGGTCCGGCACGGCGCGGCGCCCGACCTGTCGGCGGTCCGCCGCCGTATGGAGGCGTCGCCGGACCTGCTGAGGCTGGGCCCCGAGGCGGTCCTGTACGCCATCCTCGACGCGGTCGTGGACGGCTACGCGCCGGTCGTGGCGGGCGTCCAGAACGACATCGACGAGATCGAGACGGAGGTGTTCCGCGGCGACCCGGAAGTCAGCCGCCGCATCTACGAACTCTCCCGCGAGATGGTCGAGTTCCAGCGCGCCACCCGTCCCCTCGTCGGCATGCTGCACGGCCTGATGGCCGGCTTCTCCAAGTACGGCACCGACGACGAACTCCAGCGCTATCTGCGGGACGTCGCCGACCACGTCACCCACACCAGCGAGCGCGTCGACGGCTTCCGCCAGGCGCTCACCGAGATCCTCACCGTCAACGCCACCCTGGTCACCCAGCAGCAGAACGCGGAGATGCGGGCGCTGGCGGAGGCGGGCTTCGAGCAGAACGAGGAGATCAAGAAGATCTCCAGCTGGGCGGCCATCCTGTTCGCGCCCACATTGGTCGGCACCATCTACGGCATGAACTTCGCGCACATGCCGGAGCTGCACTGGACGTTCGGCTACCCCTTCGCGATCGCCCTCATGGGGGTGGTCTGCACCAGCCTGTACGTCGTCTTCAAGCGGCGGGGCTGGCTGTGAGGACGGGGTTCGCCGCCGCGCTGTGCGCCCGTGCTCACGTGGTCCGGGTGCGGTAGAGGTCGGTGATCAGTTCCACGGCGGCCCGGGTCGCGGGGTGGGGGTCGTCGCGCCACCAGGCGAGGCGGACGGCGACCGGGTCGGCGTCGCGGACGGGGCGGTAGACGACGCCGGGGCGGCGGTACTGGTGGGCGGTGGACTCGGCGGTCATGCCGACGCGGCGGCCCCCGGCGATGGCGGTGAGCCAGTCGTCGACGTCATGGGTCTCCTCGGTGGCGGGACGGATCTCCGGCGGCCACAGGTCGGGGGTGGTGGTGCCGGTGCGGCGGTCGACGAGGAGCGTGCGGCCGCTGAGGTCGGCGAGCCGCACGGACCGGCGGCGGGCGAGGGGGTCGTCGGCGGCGAGGGCGCACAGCCGGCGCTCCAGGCCGACGATCGTGCTGTCGAAGCGGCGGTCGTCCAGGGGCCGGCGCACCACCGCCAGATCGCTGCTGCCCTCGGCGAGCCCGGCGGTCGCGGAGTTGACGCGCACGAGGTGCAGTTCGGTCGCCGGGTGGGCGGCGGCCCAGCGGCGCTGGAAGGCGAGGGTGTGCCGGCCGAGCGCGGCCCAGGCGTAGCCGATCCGCAGCCGCTCGGCCCCGTGCGCCGCCTCCCGTACCAGGTCCTCCACCTCGGCGAGCACCCGTCGGGCGTGGGCGAGGACGCGCAGCCCGGTGCCGGTCGGGGTCACCGAGCGGGAGGTGCGCCGCAGCAGCCGCGCGCCGAGGGTCTCCTCCAGCGCGGCGAGGGTGCGGGAGACGGCCGCCTGCGAGACGCCGAGGGCGAGGGCGGCGTCGGTGAAGGTGCCCTCGTCGGCGATCGCGACCAGACAGCGCAGATGACGCAGTTCCACATCCATGCGTCCAGCGTATGGATCGGCCGGCCGTTGCATTTTGCGCAAGCCGGTGGTGATCGCACGCTCGGACCATGTCGACCCTCCCCGCCCGCCCCGCCGCCGTCCCCGCCCCCGCCGCGCCTGCGTCCCGGAGGCGGCTCGCGGGGGTCGCCACCATGCTCGGCAGCGGGCTGTCCAATCAGTGCGGTGCCGCGCTCGGCGCGTTCGCGTTCCCGGTCATCGGGCCCGTGGGCGTGGTGGCCGTGCGCCAGTACGTGGCCGCGGCGGTGCTGTCGGCGGTGGCCCGGCCGCGGCTGCGGTCGCTGACCGCGCGGCAGTGGCGGCCGGTACTGCTGCTGGCCCTGGTGTTCGGGACGATGAACCTGTCGCTGTACAGCGCGGTGGACCGGGTGGGCCTGGGGCTCGCGGTCACCCTGGAGTTCGTCGGTCCGCTCGCCCTCGCGCTGGCCGGTGCGCGCCGCCGTCTGGACGCGTGCTGTGCGCTCGTCGCCGCGGCAGGTGTGGTCACGCTGATGCGGCCGCGTCCGTCGGCCGACTACCTCGGCATGGGCCTCGGGCTGCTGGCGGCCGGGTGCTGGGCGGCGTACATCCTGCTCAACCGGACGATCGGCGAGCGCATACCGGGGGCGCGGGGCGCGGCGGCCGCGGCCGTGGTGTCGGCGGGGCTGTTCCTGCCGGTGGGCGTGGTCGTCGCCGCCGTGCGTCCGCCGACGGCCGGGGCGCTGGGGTACGCCGTGGCGGCGGGGGTGCTGTCGTCGGCGGTGCCCTATCTCGCCGACCTCTTCACGCTGCGCCGGGTGCCGGCCCAGGTCTTCGGGCTGTTCATGAGCGTCAATCCGGTGCTCGCCGCGCTGGTGGGTCTCGTCGTCCTCGGGCAGCGGCCGGGGGTGGCCGAGTGGGCGGGCATCGGGGCCGTGGTGGCGGCGAACGCGGTGGCGATGGCGGGCCGCAAGGGGTGAGGAAGAGCGGAGAAAGCGCAGACAGGCCCACTATGAACCACGTATATAGACGCTGTGTATAGTCCCCGCATGCCTTCTCTGACCAAGAAGTTTCCGACCCGGAAGACGAAGAACTCGGGGGCCGGGTTCCGCGCCGCCGCACTCGGCGCCGCCGCCACCGCCCTGACGCTGGCGCTCACGGGCTGCACCCAGCTGGAGACGACCGCGCCCAGCGCGGTGCGCGCCCAGGCCGCCGGGGCCCCGGCGCCGTTCGGGACCGTCGACTGCCGCAAGGCCAAGTGCATCGCGCTGACCTTCGACGCCGGCCCCAGCGAGCACTCCGCGCGGCTGCTGGACATCCTGAAGCGGGAGCAGGTCCCGGCGACCTTCTTCCTGCTGGGCAAGCGGCACATCGAGAAGTACCCGGAGCTGGTGAGGCGGATGGCCGACGAGGGCCATGAGCTGGCCAGCCACACCTGGACCCACCGCAACCTCACCGACCTCAGCCCCGAGGAGATACGCGAGGAGCTGCGGCGCCCGAACGAGGAGATACGGCGGCTCACCGGGCGCACCCCGACCCTGATGCGCCCGCCGCAGGGCCGCACCGACGACACCGTGCACAAGATCTGCCGCGAGCTGGGCCTGGCGGAGGTGCTGTGGAGCGTGACCGCCAAGGACTACAAGACCAACGACTCCGCCCTCATCACCCAGCGCGTCCTCGACCAGTCCTCCCGCGACGGCATCATCCTGCTCCACGACCTCTACGACGGCACCGTCCCGGCCGTTCCCGGCATCATCAAGGCCCTCAAGGAGCGCGGCTACGTCTTCGTGACCGTCCCTCAGCTCCTGGCACCCGGAAAGGCGGAGCCGGGCAAGGTCTACCGCTAGGGGTGTCTCGTCGGTCAGGCCGGGTCAGCGAGACACCCCTGGGGGGTGTCCTTAGGATCGTCGCGTGGTCCTCTTCCTCCTTCAGCGCACGGTCCCGCTGCCCCTCGACGAGGTGTGGCACCGGCTCACGCAGTGGCCCCGGCACGGGGACGTGGTGCCGCTGACCCGCGTCACCGTGGCCACTCCCCCGCCGACCGGTGCGGGCACGGTCGTCGTGGCCCGCTCCGGTGCCGGGCCGCTGGCCTTCGACGACCGGATGGAGATCACCGTGTGGCGGCCTCCGGCGGACGGGGAGCCGGGGCTGTGCCGGCTGGAGAAGCGCGGCCGGGTGGTGCTGGGCTGGGCCGAGATCGAGGTGCGGCCGGAGCCCGGCGGGCGGGCGCGGGTGCTGTGGCGGGAGGAGCTGGGGGTGCGGTTCCTGCCGCGGGCCGCCGACCCGCTCCTCGGCGCCGCGGCCCGCGCGGTCTTCGGACGGGCGGTCGACCGGCTGCTCGGGACAGCCTGATCCCACCGCGGACGGCCACCGAAGCCTCCGCCCTGATCCCACTGCGGACGGCCGGCGGAGCCTGCGTCCTGATCCCACTGCGGACGGCCACCGAAGCCTCCGCCCTGATCCCACTGCGGTCGGCCGCCCGAAGCCACCGTCCTGATTCGCCGCGGACGGCTCGCGGAGCCTCGGTCCTGATCCCACTGCGGACAGCCGTCCGAAGCCACCGTGTCTGGGAGCCGTGGGGACGGGCCGGCGGGGGCCGGCCCACGAGGGCCGCGGGACCGGACACCGTCCGCGCCACCGCCGCCGCCTCCCGTCGGGCGGCGGCGGTGAGCGCGGACGCGACCACCGGCCGGACGGCGTCCCTCGTCCGGACCGGGGTGACCAGGAGGTCGATGGCGAGCGGCCGGGGCGAGTGGGGCGCCCGGGCCGCTCCTCCCGCTAGTGGACGCCCAGCCAGCCCTCGATGGGGCTCAGGGCGAAGAAGACCACGAAGATCGCGGTCAGGCCCCACATGAACGCGCCGATCTCCCGGGCCTTGCCCTGGGCGATCTTGATGGCGACGTAGGCGATGACACCGGCCGCCACACCCGCGGTGATGGAGTAGGTGAACGGCATGATCACCACGGTGAGGAAGACCGGGATCGCGGTGGCTCTGTCGGACCAGTCCACGTGCCGGGCGTTCATCATCATCATCGCGCCGATGACGACCAGGGCGGCGGCGGCCACCTCGCCGGGCACGATCGCGGTGAGCGGGGTGAAGAACAGACACGCCGCGAAGAACAGGCCGGTCACCACCGAGGCGAGACCCGTACGGGCGCCCTCCCCGACACCGGTGGCCGACTCGACGAACACGGTCTGCCCGGACGCGCCGGACACACCGCCGATCGCGCCGCCCGCGCCGTCGATGAACAGCGCCTTGGACAGGCCCGGCATCCGGCCCTGCTCGTCGGCGAGCTTGGCCTCGGTGCCGACGCCGATGATGGTCGCCATGGCGTCGAAGAAGCCGGCCAGCACCAGGGTGAAGACGATCATGCCGACGGTCATCGCGCCGACCTCGCCCCAGCCGCCGAACTCGACGTCACCGAAGATCGAGAAGTCGGGCATCGACACCGCGCTGCCGTGCAGCTCGGGGGCGCCGGACGCCCACTGCTTGGGGTCGATGGCACCGGCCGCGTTGAGGATCACGGCGATCAGGGTGCCGCCGACGATGCCGATGAGGATGGCGCCGGGGACGTTGCGCGCCTGGAGCATGAAGATGCCGAGCAGGGTGACGGCGAACAGCAGCACCGGCCAGCCCGCCAGTTCACCGGCCGGCCCGAGGATGACCGGGCCACCGCCGGGAGCGGCGTTCTCGTGCACGAAGCCGGCCTTCACCAGACCGATCAGCGCGACGAACAGACCGATGCCCATGGTGATGGCGTGCTTCAGGGCGAGCGGGATGGCATTCATGATCATTTCACGCAGGCCGGTGACGACCAGCAGCATGATGACCACGCCGTACATCACACACATGCCCATGGCCTGCGGCCAGGTCATCTCCGGGGCGACCTGCGAGGCGAGGACGCCGGAGACGGAGAGGCCGGCGGCGAGCGCGAGGGGCACCTTGCCGACGAAGCCCATGAGCAGCGTGGTGAGCGCCGCCGCGAAGGCGGTCGCGGTGATCAGGGCCTTCTGGCTGAGGATGTCCCCGGCCGCGTCCTCGCCGGACAGGATCAGGGGGTTGAGCAGCAGGATGTACGCCATCGCCATGAAGGTGGTGATGCCGCCGCGCACCTCACGCGCGATGGTCGATCCCCGCTGGGATATGTGGAAGTAACGGTCGAGCCAAGCCCGTCCGGCGGGAACGCGGGTACCTGCACCCGCGTCCTCCGCGACGGCCTTCGGCTCCAGTGACTGCTGGGTCATGTGGGCCTACTCCCAAGGTTCATAGGGGCACCCGGTCAACCGCCGTGGCGGCTGCGGGATTTGGGATGGTGCTTCGGCCGCACGACCCGGGGGACGGCCCGAGACGAACGATTCCAGTCTTTTTTCCGGGTGCCGCGAGCGGTGCGGCTCCGGAGTACTCCGGGCGGCGCGGGGAGGCTGTGACGTTCCGTGCGCCGCCCGGAGGGTCTTCATGAGGTGCCGGTCAGGTGTTCCGGTCGTACCGGTGTCCTGTTCAGCTCCCGTCCGGTCGCGTCCCGGATCGCCGCGAGGACGGCCGGGGTGGACGACAGGGTGGGGGCCTCGCCGGCGCCGCGCAGCCCGTACGGGGCGTGGTCGTCGGCGAGTTCGAGCACGTCGACAGGGATGGTCGGCGTGTCGAGGATCGTGGGGATCAGGTAGTCCGTGAACGAGGGGTTCCTGACCTTGGCCGTCCGCGGGTCGACGATGATCTCTTCCATCACCGCGACACCGAGACCCTGGACGGTGCCGCCCTGGATCTGGCCCACGACGGACAGCGGGTTGAGGGCCTTGCCGACGTCCTGGGCGCAGGCCAGCTCGACGACCTTGACCAGGCCGAGCTCGGTGTCCACCTCGACGACCGCGCGGTGCGCGGCGAAGGAGTACTGGACGTGGCCGTTGCCCTGGCCGGTGCGCAGGTCGAAGGGTTCGGTCGGGCGGTGCCGCCACTCGGCCTCCACCTCGACGGACTCGCCGTCGAGGACGTCCACCAGGTCGGCGAGGATCTCGCCGCCTTCGGTGGCGACCTTGCCGCCCTCCAGGACGAGTCCGGCGGTGGCCCAGGCGGGGTGGTGGGGGCCGAACCTGCGGCGCCCGAGCTCCAGGACCTTCTCCCGGACCAGCTCGCAGCAGTGCTTCACGGCGCCGCCGGTGACGTACGTCTGCCGGGAGGCCGAGGTGGAACCCGCGGAGCCGACGCGGGTGTCGGCCGGGTGGATGGTCACCTGGGTGACGCCCAGTTCCGTGCGGGCGATCTGGGCCTGGACGGTGACACCGCCCTGGCCGACCTCCGCCATCGCGGTGTGGACCGTGGCGACCGGCTCGCCGCCCAGGACCTCCATGCGCACCCTGGCCGTGGAGTAGTCGTCGAAGCCCTCGGAGAAACCGACGTTCTTGATGCCGACCGCGTAGCCGACGCCCCGCACGACGCCTTCGCCGTGGGTGGTGTTGGACAGACCGCCCGGCAGCTGCCGTACGTCCGCGCCCTCGCTGGACTCCCACTGGCGCTCCGGCGGCATCGGCATCGCCTTGACCCGGCGCAGCAGTTCGGCGACCGGGGCGGGCGAGTCGACGCTCTGGCCCGTCGGCATCAGGCTGCCCTGCTCCATGGCGTTGAGCTGCCGGAACTCCACCGGGTCCAGGCCGAGCCGCGCCGCCAGCTTGTCCATCTGCGCCTCGTAGGCGAAGCACGCCTGCACCGCGCCGAAGCCGCGCATCGCGCCGCAGGGCGGGTTGTTGGTGTAGAGGGCGAGGGCCTCGATGTCGACGTCGTCGACGACGTACGGGCCGACCGACAGGGACGAGGCGTTGCCCACGACCGCCGGGGAGGCGGAGGCGTAGGCGCCGCCGTCCAGGACGATCCGGCACCTCATGTGCGTGAGCTTGCCGTCCTTGGTGGCGCCGTGCTCGTAGTGGAGCGTGGCCGGGTGGCGGTGGACGTGTCCGAAGAAGGACTCGAACCGGTTGTAGACGATCTTGACGGGTTTGCCGGTGCGCAGTGCCAGCAGGCAGGCGTGGATCTGCATCGACAGGTCCTCGCGGCCGCCGAACGCGCCGCCGACGCCGGACAGCGTCATCCGCACCTTGTCCTCGGGCAGGCCGAGGACCGGCGCGATCTGGCGCAGGTCGGAGTGGAGCCACTGGGTGGCGATGTAGAGGTGGACGCCGCCGTCCTCCTCCGGGACCGCGAGGCCGGACTCGGGGCCGAGGAATGCCTGGTCCTGCATGCCGAAGGTGTACTCGCCCTCGACGATCACGTCCGCCCGCTCGCGGGCCTTGGCCACGTCGCCGCGGACGATCGGCTGGCGGTGCACGATGTTGGGGTGCGGGACGTGGGCGGCGTGGTGGTCGTCGCGGTTCTCGTGGATCAGGATCGCGTCCGGTGCGAGCGCGGCGGCCTCGTCGGTGACGACGGGCAGCTCGCGGTACTCGACGTGGATCTTCGCGGCGGCGCGGCGGGCCGTCTCCGGGTGGTCGGCGGCGACGATCGCGACGGGCTCGCCGTGGTGGCGGACCTTGCCGTGGGCGAGGACGGGGGTGTCCCGGATCTCCAGGCCGTAGTGCCTGACGTCGGTGGGCAGGTCGTCGTACGTCATGACGGCGTACACGCCCGGCGTGGCGAGCGCCTGGGAGGTGTCGATGGAGACGATCTCGGCGTGCGCGACGGTGGAGCGCAGGATCTGGCCCCAGAGCATGTCCTCGTGCCACATGTCGGACGAGTACGCGAACTCGCCGGTGACCTTGAGGGTGCCGTCGGGGCGGAGCGTGGACGCGCCGATGCCGCCCTCGGCCGTCGCGCCCTGGGTGAGCTTCGTGGGGGTACCGCTGGGGGAAGCCATGGTCAGACCGCCTCTCCCTGCCGGGCGGCCGCGAGCCGGACCGCGTCCATGATCTTCTCGTAGCCCGTGCAGCGGCACAGGTTGCCGGACAGGGCCTCGCGGATGTCCGCGTCGGTCGGGTCGGGGTTGCGTTCCAGCATCTCGTCGGCGGCGACGAGCAGGCCGGGAGTGCAGAAGCCGCACTGGACGGCGCCGGCGTCGATGAACGCCTGCTGGATCGGGGAGAGCTCGGTGCCCTCGCCGGTCTGCGAGTCGGTGCCCCCGTCCTGGAGGGACGTACCGCACCGCTGCCTGGCGTAGTCCGCCAGCCCCTCGACGGTGACGACCTCGCGGCCCTCGGCCTGGCCGGCCGCGACCAGACAGGCGCAGACCGGCACACCGTCGAGTCTGACCGTGCAGGAGCCGCACTCGCCCTGCTCACAGGCGTTCTTCGAGCCCGGCAGGCCGAGCCGTTCGCGCAGCACGTACAGCAGGGACTCGCCCTCCCAGACGTCGTCGGCCTGCTGCGGGCGTCCGTTGACGGTGAAGTTGACGCGCATCACGCGGCTCCCTCCGAGACGCGGCGGGCGCCGCGGTACGACTCCCAGGTCCAGGTCAGGGTGCGGCGGGCCATCACGCCGACCGCGTGCCGGCGGTAGCTCGCGGTGCCCCGGACGTCGTCGATCGGGTTGCAGGCGGCGGAGCAGAGCCGGGCGAACTGCTGGGCGACCGACGGGGTGATGATCTTGCCGTTGTCCCAGAAGCCGCCCTCGTCGAGGGCCGCGTTCAGGAACTCCTCGGCGGCCTCGGCCCGGACCGGGGTCGGGGCGGCCGAGCCGATGCCGGTGCGCACGGTGCGGGTCCGCGGGTGCAGGGCGAGACCGAAGGCGCACACGGCGATGACCATGGCGTTGCGGGTGCCGACCTTGGAGAACTGCTGGGGGCCGTCCGCCTTCCTGATGCGGACCGCGCGGATCAGCTCGTCCGGCTGGAGCGCGTTGCGCTTGACGCCGGTGTAGAACGCGTCGATCGGGATCAGGCGGGTGCCGCGGGCGGCGGACTCCGCCTCGACCTCGGCGCCGGCCGCCAGCAGCGCCGGGTGGGCGTCACCGGCCGGGGAGGCGGTGCCGAGGTTGCCGCCGACGCCGCCGCGGTTGCGGATCTGCGGGGAGGCGACCGTGTGGGACGCCAGGGCCAGTCCCGGCAGCTCGGAGCGCAGGTTCTCCATGATCCGCGTGTACGGGACGGAGGCGCCCAGTCGTACGCTGTCCTCGCCGACCTCCCACTCGTAGAGATCGCCGATCCGGTTGAGGTCGAGCAGGTACTCGGGGCGGCGGTGATCGAAGTTGATCTCGACCATCACATCGGTCCCACCCGCGATCGCGACAGCGGTGGGGTGCTCGGCCTTAGCGGCGAGCGCCTCCTCCCAGCTGGCGGGGCGAATGAAGTCCATGGCCGGCTCTCTTCGTGGTGTCGGGGTCGTGCAGATCGAGCAGATCGAGCCAATCCGGCTGCGTCGGGTGCGGCTCGTTCATGTTCTGTTAACGCGGAGTGGGGTCAGTACACAGCGCGCTGCTCCAGTGGGGTCAGTCACCGAAACCATGAAGGAGTTGGCTGGCCTCGGAGGTCATCTTGTAGATTCGTATGAACAGAGGTCATCAGTAACCTCCCGGTTTTCCTGTGGAAACGTGAGACACAGCCCAGGTGACCTGGGGCACGGCCCGAACCGCGGTCCGACGACGGCTCGGACGGACCGGCCGCGCCTGCGGGCGGCCCTCACCCGGCCTCACCCTCCAAGATCCATCGTAGTTTTCGAGACAAAGAACGGCGGCGACGAGAATGCGGCTGCGCGCACTGCTGGACACGGACGCGCTGGGCCTCAGGCTGCTCGGCGGCGAGGACGAGCTGGACCGCACCGTGCGCGGGGTCATGACGACCGACCTCAGGGACCCGAGCCGCTACCTGTCCGGTGGCGAGCTGGTGCTGACGGGCCTGGCGTGGCGCCGGGACGCCGGCGACTCCGAGCCGTTCGTACGGATCCTGGCGCAGGCCGGTGTGGCCGCCCTCGCGGCCGGTGAGGCCGAGCTCGGGGACGTGCCGGAGGACCTGGTCCAGGCGTGCGCCCGGCACCGGCTGCCGCTGTTCGCGGTGCACGAGTCGGTGGCCTTCGCGACGATCACCGAGCATGTCGTGCGGCAGGTCAGCGGCGAGCGCGCCGGGGACCTGGCGGCGGTCGTGGACCGGCACCGGCGGATGATGACCTCCGGTCCGGCGGGCGGCGGCCCGGACGTGGTCCTGGACCTGCTGGGCTCCGACCTGGACCTGCGGGCCTGGGTGCTGTCCCCGGCGGGGCGGCTGATCGCCGGTCCGAAGGTCGCGGGCCCGGCGCTGCCCGCCGAGGTGTGCGCGAAGCTCGCGGGCGAGCATCTGGCGGCCGTACGCACCGGGCGGCGCGGTCCGCACCGGGTGCTGATCGGTTCGACGACGTACTCGCTCTTCCCCATCCGCAGCTCGGGGCACCGCCCGGCCGCGGCTGGGGAAGGACGGGCCCCGCAGGCGGCCGGGGACGTGCGGGCGAGCGTGCTGTCGGACTGGCTGCTGGCGGTGGAGGCGGACGCGGGCGACTGGCCCGAGGAGCGCCTGGACCTGGTGCACGGCGTCACCCAGCTGATCGCGGTCGAGCGGGACCGCCGGGACGCCGCCCGCACGGTCCGCCGCCGGCTCGCCCAGGAGGTGCTGGAGCTGGTGCAGACCGGCGCGGCGCCCGCCGAGATCGCGGCCCGTCTGCGGGTGGCCGCGCCGGTGCTGCTGCCCGGCCTCGGGGCCGCGCCGCACTGGCAGGTCGTCGTGGCCCGCGTCGAGTGGAGCGGCGGGGACCTGGACGGCGGGTCGGTGGCGCAGTCGCTGCTGGAGGAGATCCTCGTCGACCCGCACAGCACCGGCCCCGAGCCCTCCGACCGGATCGCGGTGGCCCACACCGGCGACGAGGCGATCGCGCTGGTGCCGCTGCCCGCGGTCACCGGCGAGCACGACGGCGACGAGGCCGGGATCCTCGCCGACACCCTGCTCAAGGCTGTCGGGGAGCCCCTGTCCGCGGGGCTCGACGGCGACGGGCGGGTGACGGTGGGCGTCAGCGCGGCCGTGCACTCCGCGGAGGGGCTGCGCGGCGCGCTGGAGGAGGCGCGGCACGCCCGGCGGGTGGCGGCGGCGCGGCCCGGACGGGTGTGCGCGGCCGGCCATCAGGAACTGGCCTCGCACGTCCTGCTGCTGCCCTTCGTCCCGGACGACGTGCGGCGCGCCTTCACCGCCCGGCTGCTGGACCCGCTGCGCGACTACGACCGCCGGCACCGCGCGGAGCTGATTCCGACGCTGGAGGCGTTCCTGGAGTGCGACGGCTCCTGGACCCGCTGTGCCTCCCGGCTGCACCTGCACGTCAACACGCTGCGTTACCGGGTGGGCCGTATCGAGCAGTTGACGAGTCGGGACCTGTCCCGGCTGGAGGACAAGCTGGACTTCTTCCTGGCGCTGCGGATGAGCTGAAACCTGAAGTGGGCGCGGTGTCCCACGACTTTGTGAAATCCTTCACCCACCCTCTTGGCCGGGCCGTGTGATCCGTGCTGAGATGCGGCCACCACTCAACAGCTCGATGGCGTGCTCGGGGAGGGCGAGGTGGCGTATACCGCCATGTCTGGTAACGGAACGAACGCCGGTGACGATCCACTCCAGACCGCGGTATGGCGGCTGCGCTCACGGGCCTGCTGGGCCGACGCGGCCGCCCTGCTGAGGCCGGCCGGGGCGGCGACCGCCCTGCAGCGTGCCGCGCTGCTGGTGGAGCGATGTCTGTACACCGAGCAGGGCTGGGAGGACGCCGAGGAGGCCCTGCGGGTCGCCGAGGCCCTTGCCAGCGGGGACGAGGAGCGGGGCGCGGCCGCTTGTGAACGCGGGTACTTGGCCTACGCGGCCACGCTGCTCGGGGTGCGCGACCGGGCGGACGAGGCGCGCGCCGCGCTCGGCCGGGCGGCCGCGCTGATCCCGCCGGACACCGCGGACCGGGCGCTGCTGGACTTCCGGCGCGGCCTGGTCGCGCAGAACCTCAGCGGCTCGCCGCAGGCCGCGCGAGCCGCGTTCCGCCGCGCCCACGCGGGGGCGACGGCCCACTCCGACACCCTGCTGCTGTCCTTCACCTGGCGCCACCTCGCCGGACTCGCCCTGCGCGAGGGCGAGTTGGCCGAGGCGAGGCACGGCTTCGCCGAATCCCTGCGGCTGCGCGAGGAGTTGGGCTACCTCGTCGGCACGGCCCCCGCCCTGGTCTCCCTCGCCGACGCCGAGACCGAACCGGAGGCCACCCGCCTCCGCGACGAGGCCCGCCGCCTCTTCCGCCTCCTCGGCGGCGTACCGACCTGGCTGGCCCGCCAACTGACAGCACCACCGGCAGCGACCGCGTAAGCGCCTGCGGCGGGAGGTCTGGCGCCGACTCCCGCAGCAGCGGGGCGGGCAGGGCATCAAAGCGAGGAGATCTGGCCACGGGCCGGGCAGAGAGGGCCGGAGACAGCCGGAACGGCGGGGCGGACTGGAGGCGGATGCGAGCAGGCGGGGACGGTCGTGGTCTGCCGGGACATACGGCCAGGTGATCGCGTGCCGCTACGGCACGGACGCACCCGGCCGACGGCGCCGCACACCCCCAGGGGCGCGGGGAACTGCGCGACCAGCCCACCGACAACCCACAGCCGCCCACGGCGAAGGCACCCCCGTCGGGACGGCGCCCCGCTACCCGCCGAAGTGCTCGCGCACCAGCACCCGCACCCGTTCGCCGTCCCGATGGGCCAACGCCTCCAGCAGCGCCGCGTGCTGCGCGGCATCCGCCATCAGATCCGCCCGGACATGACGACCGGTACCGCGAGGCCACTGCGCACGCCGATGAAGGTCGTCGGCGATACGCACCAGCTGCTCGTTGCCCGCGAGGGACAGCACCGCCCGGTGAAACGCCCGGTCCGCCTCCGCGTACGCGGCCCGGCAGCCCGCCGACGCCGCGCGGACCGTCGCCTCCGCGAGCGGCCGCAGCTCGGCCCACCGCTCCGCGGGAACCGTCTCGGCGAGCCGCAGCAGCACCGGCACCTCCAGCAGCGCGCGCACCTCGGCCAGCTCCGCCAGCTCCCGCGCGTCCCGCTGGACGACCCGGAACCCCCGGTTGGGCACGACCTCGACGGCGCCCTCCTGGGCCAGCTGCTGCATGGCCTCCCGCACGGGCGTGGCCGACACCCCGAACCGCTCGCCGAGCGCCGGCGCCGAGTACACGGTGCCCGGCGTCAGCTCCCCGGTGACCAGCGCGGTGCGCAGCGCGTCGAGGATCTGCCCCCGCACGGAGGACCGCTGCACGGCGGGCCGGGACGGCGCGGGCGACGTCTGCGCGGGCGGCCAGGGCTGCGGCAGCGGCGACTCCGCGACCGGGTGCTCGCCCCGTACGGCGACGTCCACGGCACCGGCGCCACCGGCCTCGTAGGCCCCGACAGCGCCCCCGGCACCCCCGGCCGCGTGTCCGGTCGCCCCGCGCTGCTGCTGCGGCACCCGCGCCGCACACGCCCCCTGTTGCGGAATGTCCGTTCCGGCGGCGGAGCCCTGCGCGCCCTGCTTCACGGGTCCTCCTCCGGGCTTGTCGGCACTTGCGGTCATTACGGCGGGTTGTTACTCGTCCGTCAAGCACCTTAGGCGCAGAGCCGGGCAGTTCAAATTCCGGACGCACCCAGTAAGGTAAGCCTTGCCTTCTCCTCGCTCGCCCTCGCTGTGGATCGGTGGTCCCGGTATGCCCGTCCCCGCCTCCCCCCTCGCGGCCGCCCACGCCCGCCTCACCGAGGCGTACCCGTACCTGACGATCACCGAGCACGCGCCGCAGGACCCGCTCCCCGAGGGCGGCGACTGGGTCACCGCCGCCGCCCTGGCGGCGGGCGGCACCGGTCTGGACGCCTTCCTGGCCTGGGACGACGAGCAGATCCTGCGGGACTACGGACAGCGCGGCCGCCCGGACGTCGTCGCCAGCTTCGGCCTGCACCGCTACGCCTGGCCGGCCTGTCTGCTCTTCACCGTCCCGTGGTTCCTGGACCGCCGGGTCCCCCGCCACCGCGTGACCGACGTCTCGTACGACCGCACGACGGGCCGGATGGCCGTGCGCACCGCGTCCTTCGCCTGTCTGCCCGGCGACCCGGCCGCCGGACTCCCCGGCGCGCGGGTGGTCCCCGACGAGGAGGCGCTGCGCGCCGAGCTGCGCGCGGCCGTCGCCGAGCACCTGGAGCCGGTGCTGGCGGCCTTTGGACCGCGGATGCGGCGGCGCGGGCGGGCCCTGTGGGGCATGGCGACCGACGAGGTCGTCGAGGGGCTCTGGTACGTCGGCGGACTGCTCGGCGCGGACGAGGAGCGGCGGGCCCGGCGCGAGCTGGAGCTGCTGCTGCCGGGGACCGGCAAGCCGTACGTCGGCCCGGCCGTGTTCCGCGAGCTGACCGCCCCCGACGGCGGGACCCTGCGCACCCGGGACCGGGTCAGCTGCTGCCTCTTCTACACCCTGCGCCCCGACGACACCTGCGCCACCTGCCCGCGCACCTGCGACGCCGACCGGATCGCCAAGCTCACCACCTCCGCCGCCGCCTGACGGCCGCTCAGGCGGACGAGCGCACTCCGTGCCGCCCGCTAAGATCATCCGCGCGGGTGACCCGGCGTAAGGTCACGGCTGTTTCACATCTTCCTCACCCACCGCGGGAACTTTCCGCGGAACCACCCGTACGGGTAGTCTTATTCGAACTCAACTCCCGCACCTCAAGCGGCAGTTCGAGCAGAACGCCGCCCTGGGCATCCCCTTGACCTTCATTTGGCGGCCTCTTGCCCCGAAACCCCCTGAGGACCGGCGGGTTTGGGCCACTATGGCGGGCGTTACGCCCTATCCCAATGCAAGGGACCCCAGATGAGACTGACCGACATATCGCTGAACTGGCTGCTTCCGGGCGCCGTACTGCTCCTGGGCATGCTGGCGGCGGTGGCGGTGCTCGCGCGCGGAAAGCGCTCCTCGGGGAAGGACTCTGGTGCGGAGGACTCGTGGGAGCGCAGCGAGGAGCGCCGCAGGCGCAAGGAGGCCATATACGGCACGGTCTCCTATGTGCTGCTCTTCTGCTGTGCCGCGGTGGCCGCCGCGCTGTCCTTCCACGGCCTGGTCGGCTTCGGCGAACAGAACCTCGGCCTCTCGGGCGGCTGGCAGTACCTGGTCCCGTTCGGCCTGGACGGCGCGGCCATGTTCTGCTCCGTGCTGGCCGTGCGTGAGGCCAGCCACGGCGACGCCGCCCTCGGTTCGCGGATACTCGTGTGGACCTTCGCGTTCGCCGCGGCCTGGTTCAACTGGGTGCACGCCCCGCGCGGCGCGGGCCACGCGGGCGCCCCGCACTTCTTCGCGGGCATGTCCCTGTCGGCGGCCGTCCTCTTCGACCGCGCGCTGAAGCAGACCCGCCGCGCCGCCCTGCGCGAGCAGGGTCTGGTGCCCAGGCCGCTGCCGCAGATCCGTATCGTGCGCTGGCTGCGGGCGCCGCGCGAGACGTACAAGGCGTGGTCCCTGATGCTCCTGGAGAATGTGCGCAGCCTCGACGAGGCCGTCGAGGAGGTGCGCGAGGACGCCCGGCAGAAGGAGCAGGAGCGGCTGCGCCGCCGGGAGGCGGAGCGGCTGGAGCGGGCGCAGCTGAAGGCCATCAGCCGCGGCCACCGCGGTTTCGTCGGCCGCGGCGGCGGCCGGCAGGCGGAGCTGCCGGCCGTGGAGCAGGGCGCCGAGCGGGTCTCCGCGGAGCCTGCCATATCGGCGCCGGAGCAACTGCCGGTACGCTCGCGGCCCTCCCTGCAGCCCGTCCGCCGGGCGACTGACCCGGTGACCGTCGATCTCACCGCCGAGGACGACACCATGGCCCTGCCTCGTCTGGACGACCTGGAGCGCAAGCTGAAGGACCTGGAGCAGCAGTACGGCTGATCCCGGGCATCCACCGGTCAGGGGCACGGCTCGTCACCCGACGGGCCGTGCCCCTGCCGCGTTCGGCACATGTGTCGCGCGAACGTTCCTCCGGGCGGCCGGAGTCCGGCGGATCAGGCGGCGGTCTCCTCGGTCAGTTCGAACCAGACCGCCTTGCCCACGCCGTGCGCCCGCACGCCCCAGGCGTCGGCGAGGGCCTGGACCAGGACGAGGCCGCGGCCGTGCGTACCGTCGTCGGCGGACGGTACCCGCAGCCGGGGCCGTCGGCCCACGAAGTCCCGCACCTCCACGCGCAGTCCGTGCGGTGAGACGGTGGCGGTCAGGACCGCGTCGCGGTCGGTGTGCACGAGTGCGTTGGTGACGAGCTCGCTGGTCAGCAGTTCGGCGATGTCCGATCGTCCCGGCCTCCCCCAGTGCCGTAACAGTTCCCGCAGTTCCTTGCGCGTCTCGGGCACCGCCCGCAGGTCCGCGCGTCCGAGTCTGCGGCTGAGCTGTGCGGAGGGCGCTCCCGCGGTCGTGGGACCGCCCCCTCGTCCGTGCCTCTTCATGACCCCCCGCTTGCGCGCCGTCGCCGGTCTCCTTCTGCTTCGACTGGTTCACGGGAATGCTTGCCCCGTGGGCCGACGGACAGTCATGCCGCGTGCGCCGCAGCCGGATTCCGGCCGCGTCGGACGGGCGGCCGTCTCAGGGGCGGGGCACGTTGCGCAGGTTGGAGCGGGCCATCTGGAGCATCCGTCCCACGCCTCCGTCCAGCACAATCTTGGAAGCGGACAGTGCGAATCCGGTCACCATCTCCGCTTTGATCTTCGGCGGGATGGACAGCGCGTTGGGATCGGTCACCACGTCCACGAGCGCGGGTCCCCTGTGGCTGAAGGCGTCCTTGAGCGCCCCCGCGAGCTGCTTGGGCTTCTCCACCCGCACCCCGTACGCGCCGCACGCCCGCGCGACGGCCGCGAAGTCGGGGTTGGCGTTGGCCGTGCCGTAGGAGGGAAGTCCGGCCACCAGCATCTCCAGCTCCACCATCCCGAGCGAGGAGTTGTTGAAGAGCACCACCTTCACCGGCAGGTCGTGCTGGACGAGGGTCAGGAAGTCGCCCATCAGCATGGAGAACCCGCCGTCCCCGGACATCGCCACCACCTGCCGCCGGCGGTCGGTGAACTGGGCGCCGATCGCCATCGGCAGCGCGTTGGCCATCGAGCCGTGGGAGAAGGAACCGATGATCCGGCGCCGCCCGTTGGGCGAGATGTACCGGGCGGCCCACACATTGCACATCCCGGTGTCGACCGTGAACACCGCCGAGGGATCGGCGATCTCGTCGAGTACGGACGCCACGTACTCCGGGTGGATCGGCACATGCTTGTCCACCTTGCGGGTGTACGCCTTGACGACCCCCTCCAGCGCGTCCGCGTGCTTCTTCAGCATCTTGTCCAGGAAGCGCCGGTTCTTCTTGGCCTTCACCCGAGGGATCAGACAGCGCAGCGTCTCGCGCACATCGCCCCACACCGCGAGGTCCAGCTTGGAACGGCGGCCGAGGCGTTCGGGCCGTACGTCGATCTGCGCGATCTTCACGTCGTCCGGCAGGAAGGCGTTGTACGGGAAGTCGGTGCCGAGCAGGATCAGCAGATCGCACTCGTGGGTGGCCTCGTAGGCGGCGCCGTAGCCGAGCAGGCCGCTCATGCCAACGTCGAAGGGATTGTCGTACTGGATGAATTCCTTTCCCCGCAGCGCGTGTCCGACCGGTGACTTGATCTTCTCCGCGAAGGCCATCACCTCGGCGTGCGCGCCCGCGGTGCCGCTGCCGCAGAACAGGGTGACCTTGTCGGCGCGGTCGATGAGCTCCACCAGCTGGTCGAGCTCGGCGTCGCCGGGGCGCACGGTGGGGCGGGTGGTGACGAGGGCGGTCTCGACGGCCTTGTCGGGGGCGGGCTGGTCGGCGATGTCGCCGGGCAGGGCGACGACGCTGACGCCGCCCCGGCCGATCGCGTGCTGGATGGCGGTCTGCAGCAGGCGCGGCATCTGGCGGGGGTTCGAGATCAGCTCGCAGTAGTGGCTGCACTCGCGGAACAGCTGGTCCGGGTGGGTCTCCTGGAAGTAGCCGAGGCCGATCTCGGCGGAGGGGATGTGGGAGGCGAGGGCGAGGACCGGGGCCATGGAGCGGTGGGCGTCGTACAGACCGTTGATCAGGTGCAGGTTGCCCGGACCGCAGGAGCCCGCGCAGGCCGTGAGCTGTCCGGTGAGCTGCGCCTCCGCGCCGGCCGCGAAGGCCGCGGTCTCCTCGTGCCGGACGTGCACCCAGTCGATGGCGGAGTTGCGGCGGACCGCGTCCACGACGGGGTTCAGGCTGTCGCCGACGACGCCGTAGAGGCGTCTGACCCCGGCGCGGGCGAGGATGTCCACGAACTGTTCGGCGACGTTCTGCTTGGCCATGGCGGTCGGGTGCCCCTTCGGTGCGCGGAAGGATGCCTGCGACTTCCATCAATCCACAGCCCGCGCCGCTACGCCTCCCACACGGCGGCCGCCGTACGGTCGTCGGCGTACCCCTTGACCCGGACCTGGGCGTCGGCGAGGAACGCGGCGAGACCGGGCGCCTGCGGGCCGGACCAGCGCTCGCCGAGGTGCGCGGCCAGCTCCGGCTCGCCGCGCAGGGGTTCGGCGAGGCCGCCGGTGCACAGCAGGAGCGTGTCACCCGGCCGGGCTACCGAGGCGCGGAAGCGGAAGGGTTCGCGGGGCGGGCCGGGGGCGGGTTCGTACGGGCTCGGGGGCCGCGGGATGCCGAGGTCCATGGTGAGCCGGTCGCCCTCGGGCGTCTCGGCGGGCGCCCCGGCGGGGCTTGCGGCAGGGGCTTCGCCGCGGGACGCGGCCGGCGTCGCGCCGGAGGTCTCGGCGGGCGGTGAGCCGAAGCCGACGACCGGCTCGCCGGTCACCTCGCCGACGCGGGGCTCGATGTCCTGCCACACGCCGTCCCGCAGCCGGAAGAGTCCGCCCGCGCCGACGCCGAAGAAGACGCGGGTGCGGCATGCGGGGTCGGCCGGCAGCAGCAGACAGCGCAGGGTCGCCGTGTACTCCTCGGGCGCGACGCCCTGCTCGACGGCGCCGGCGCGCAGCTTGCCGAGGCTGCGGTCGGTCAGGCGGTGCAGGCCGGACTTCAGATCGCCGCGCCGGGCCGAGCGGATGTCCTCGGCCAGCCGGGCGTGGCTGCGGCCGACGGCCCGTGCGATCCACTGGCACACCTCCGCCGCGGCCCGGTGCGCGCCGGCCGTCGCCCGCGCGCCGGTCGCCATCGCGACGAGCACCAGCGCCTGCTCGCCGGTCCCGAACCGGGCGACGAGCAGCGAGTCGCGCCGCGGCTCACCCCGGTACCGCGCGGAGTCCCCGCGCACCGACGCCGCCCGCAGCGTCCCGCTCCCGCACCGCGCCCCCTCCAGCACGGTGTCCGCGACGAGCTCCCCGAGGCCGTCCGGGTCGGCCTGGGGCAGCGCGGTGGGCTCGGGATCGTAGGTGGGCGGCCCGGACCCGACGTGGGCGACCCGCGGGGTGGGCGGGGCGACGAGCAGGGGCGTGTCGGCGGGGGCGTCGACGGGGGGCCGGGTGTCCTGCGGGGCACCGGCGGGCGGGTGCGAGGGCGCCGGGAGCCGAGCGTCCTGCGGGGGCCGGGTGTCCTCGGCGGCGCCGGTGGGCGGGCCGTCCGCCGAGCCTTCGGTGGGCGCGGCCACGCCGGTCGTCGACGTGGTGGTGCCGTGCGGGGGCGGCGGGCCGGGATCGGGCGGCGGGAAGGTCGTGGGCCCGGTCGGTACGACGGGCGGGGGCTCCCAGGGGGCACGCGCACGCACCACCGGACCGGTCTGCCCCCGCGCCGCTCCCGTACGGTCTCCGGGAGCCGTCGGCGGCGGGGTGGCCGAAGGGTCCGGGCCGGCCAGGCCGGACGCGGAGGCGAAGCGGTCGTCCAGGGAATCCGCCGTGGCCGTGGGCCCGGTGTCCGGCGTGGAGTCGTCGTACAGCTGCCCCCACCAGTCGTCCTCGGGAACGGGACCGGTGGGCCTACCCCCCTGCTGGCTCATGACCCTCATTGTCCACCGCACGGGCCGGTTGAAAACGGGGCATCAGGAAAATCCCGTACCTGTGCGCACGGCTGACGCCGTGTCAGGGATCAGGCGAACCGATGTGCGACAGCGGCCGCCGGGCGATTCCACCCCCCACGGGAGAACCGCCCGGCGACATGGGTAGTGGCCCGGATCCGGATCCCCTGCGCAGAACGCGTCTCGGACCCGGGCCACCGCCTGGGAACGGCAGGGCGCGTCCCCGCGCGGGCCGGGCGTCGAGGACACCGGCCGCTGCTGCCGTGGCCCCACCTTGGCAGAGTGATCGGCCCTGCGGGGATGATGGGCGCGGCGGGTTTGCGCCGTGGCCGGTTCCCGCCACGGACGGCAGGTGTGAGATCGGCGATCGCGGGAGGGACGGCGCCTGATGCTGGCGGCGATAGGGCTGGACGAGACGCACGAGTCGGCGTACCGGGCGCTGGTGGCGGTGGGCGCCGCCGACGTGCCGGACCTGGCCCGGCGGCTGGTCCTCGGCGAGACGGACACCGAGCGCGTGCTGCGCGCGCTGGAGCGGCACGGGCTGGCCGCCCAGTCCCCGGCCCGTCCGGGCCGCTGGGTCGCCGCCCCGCCCGGCGTCGCGCTGGGCGCGCTGCTCACCCAGCGGCGGCACGAGCTGGAGCGGGCGGAGCTCGCGGCGGCGCTGCTCGCCGAGGAGTACCGGGCGGCCGCGGCCGAACCCGCCGTGCACGACCTGGTCGAGGTGGTGATCGGCGCGGCCGCCGTCACCCAGCGGTTCCTCCAGCTCCAGCTCGGCGCGGCCGAGGAGGTCTGCGCGCTGGTCACCGGCACCCCGGTGGCGGTCACCGGCGGGGAGAACGAGGCCGAGGTGCGGGCCACCGAACGCGGGGTGCGCTACCGGGTCGTCCTGGAGCGGGCGGTGCTGGACCGGCCGGAGGGCATGACGGAGCTGACCGCCGCGCTGGGCCGGGACGAGCAGGTGCGGATGGTGGACAAGGTGCCCACCAAGCTGGTGGTCGCCGACCGCTCGATCGCCCTGGTGCCGCTGACCTCGCACACCGCCGAACCGGCCGCGCTGGTGGTGCACGCCAGCGGCCTCCTGGAACTCCTCTCGGGCCTGTTCGAGTCGGTGTGGCGGGACGCCCTGCCGCTGCGGATCGGCGCCGCCGGTGTCACCGAGCAGCACCCCGACGGCCCCGACGCCGCCGACCTGGAGATCCTCTCCCTGCTGCTGGCGGGCCTCACCGACGCGAGCGTCGCCAAACAGCTCGACCTGGGCCTGCGGACCGTACAGCGCCGGGTGAAGCGGCTGATGGAGCTCGCCGGTGTCACCACCCGGCTGCAGCTGGGCTGGCACGCCTACGAGCGCGGCTGGGTGGCCCGCGACAGCTGAGCGAGAGCTGAGCGAGAGGGCAGCGGCCGCCGAGCCGCCCGACCTGCGGCTTCCCGGCTCCTCCTGCACGCTGGGCAGATGGGCGTGTGGGAGCTCCTGCTGGTCGGCGCGGTGATCCTCGCCGGACTCGGCGGGGTGCTGGTGCCGGGCGTTCCGGGGTCCTGGCTGGTGTGGGCCGCGGTGATGTGGTGGGCGCTGAAGGATCCGCAGCCCGTGGCGTGGTGGGTGCTGGTCGGGGCCACGGTCGCGCTGTTCCTGTCCCAGGTGGTGCGCTGGGCCCTGCCCCCGCGGCGGCTGCGCGCGAGCGGCGCGACCCCTCGGATGGCGGTGTACGCGGGCTGCGGGGCGTTCCTCGGGTTCTTCCTGATCCCCGTCGTGGGCGCGATCCCCGGCTTCATGGCCGGCATCTACCTCGGCGAGCGGCTGCGCCTCGGCCGGCACGGCGAGGCCAGGGCCGCCCTGCGCAGGGCGATGCGCTCGGGCGGCTCCAGCGTCCTGGCGGAGCTGTTCACCTGCCAGCTGATCGCGGGCGCGTGGCTGGGGGCGGTGCTCTGGGGCTGACGGGCCTCGGGGCCCGTCGGCCGGATCATGCCGGCGCCGCCGGGTCCTGACCGGGCGCTAGGGCGCGGCCGCGGGCGCCGGCCCGGACCGCCGGAGCACGCCCTCCAGGGTCAGCAGCTGCGCCTTGCGCTCCAGCCCGGCCGCGTAGCCGGTCAGGGTGCCGTCCGCGCCGATCACCCGGTGGCAGGGCCGCAGCACGAGCAGCGGGTTGGCGCCGATCGCGGTGCCGACGGCGCGTACGGCCATCCGGGAGGCGCCGATGCGGGCCGCGATCTCGCCGTACGTGACGGTCGCGCCGTAGGGGACGGAGTCCAGGGCCGACCACACGCGCCGCCGGAATTCCGTGCCGTCGGCGCGCAGCGGCAGGCGGAACTCCTTGAGGTCGCCGGCGAAGTACGCGGCGAGCTGCCGCTCGGCCTCCCGGAACAGGGCCGGGTCGTGCCGCCAGCCGTCCTGGACGGTCCGGCCGCCCTTCTGTCCGGGCAGGGACAGGGAGGTCAGCGTGGAGTCCGGGTCGGCCGTCAGCAGGATCGGGCCGACCGGGCTGTCGAGGCGGGTCCAGTGGACAGGGGTGGTCATGCGGTCTCCAGGTCTTCGGCCGCGCGCAGATGGCGTACGGCGTACGAGCGCCAGGGGCGCCAGGCGTCGGGGACGTGCGGGCCGGGCGGCGCGACGTCGGGGTCGCCGAGGGCGCGCGTGCGGATCGCGGCGACGGTGGCCGGGTCCATGCCGGGCAGCGCCAGCAGCGCGGCCTCGGCGTCGTCCCGGTCGGCGCCCGCGTCCAGGCGTACGGCGCCGTCGGCGAGGGCGGCGGCGAGCGCGCCGGCGGTGCCGTGCGGCTCGGCCTCGGCGAGGGCGGCCGGTTCGGGGAAGAGGTGGGTGAGGGTGCCGCAGGGCGCGTCGAGGGCCTTGCCGCAGGCCCGCACGAGCCGTGTGGCCTCGGCCCGTCCGACCAGCGCCCGTACCGCGAACTCCTCCGGATCGGCGCACCCCGGCGAGCGCAGTCCCGGCCGGGCGGCGACCAGCGGCGCCAGCCGGGGATCGGCGCCGAGCCGCTCGTCGACGGCGTAGGGATCGGCGTCCAGGTCGAACAGCCGCCGCAGCCGCTGCACGGCGGTGGTCAGATCGCGCGGGTCGGTCAGATGCAGCCGGGCGTCCAGCCAGCCGCCGGGGTGCGCGGCCGACGGGGCGGCGGGGGCGGTGGCCCGCTCCTCGACGGCGACGATGCCGGTGCCATAGGGCAGCCGCAGCGTACGGCGGTAGGTGCGGCCGCCGGCCGGGCCGCTCACCTCCTCCACGCCGGGCACGGCCTCGCGGGCCAGCAGGTCGAAGACGGCGGCGGCGTGATAGGGGCCGCGATGGGCCAGCCGCAGCGGGATCCCCGCGGTCGGGGTGCCGCCGCGCCGGGGCCGGTGCCCGCCGCGGGGCGCGGCGGCCCGCAGCGCGCTCGGGGTGAGCGCGTACACCTCCTTGATCGTGTCGTTGAACTGCCGCACGCTGGCGAAGCCGGACGCGAAGGCGATCTCGGTGACCGGCAGCCCGGTGGTCTGCAGCAGCACCCGCGCGGTGTGCGCCCGCTGGGCCCGGGCCAGCGCGACCGGCCCGGCCCCCAGCTCGGCGGTGAGCTGCCGCTGCACCTGCCGCGCGCTGTAGCCCAGCCGCGCGGCCAGCCCGGCGACTCCCTCGCGGTCCACGACCCCGTCCCCGATCAGCCGCATGGCCCGTCCGACGACGTCCGCCCGCACGTTCCAGTCGGCCGACCCCGGCACGGCGTCCGGCCGGCACCGCCGGCAGGCCCGGAACCCGGAGCCCTGCGCGGCGGCGGCGGTGGCGAAGAACCGCACGTTGCGCCTCTTCGGCGTGACGGCGGGGCAGCTGGGCCGGCAGTAGATCCCGGTCGTCTCGACGGCGAAGAAGAACTCCCCGTCGAACCGGGCGTCCCGGCTGCGCACGGCTTCGTACCTGCTGTCGTCGTCCCTCACAGGGTCAAGTGTCGGCGGGACCGCGGGCGGCTGCTAGCGGAAATCGGACATGGAGAGGGCACGGCCCTATCGGCGCCCCCGCTTGAACTCCATCGCCGCCCGTCCCTCGGCCCCCCTCCGCTTCCACTCCTTGCGGATCTCGGCCCGGAGCCGCGCGTCCGTCTTGGCCACGATCCGCTGGTTCTCCCGCAGCAGCTTGCGATAGCTGTCCAGCCGCCGCTGCGGCAGCTCCCCGCTCTCGACGGCCTCCAGCACCGCGCACCCCGGCTCGGCCTCGTGGGAGCAGTCGTGGAACCGGCATTCCGCGGCGAACTCCTCGATCTCGGAGAACGTCTGCCCGACCCCGGTCTCGGCGTCCCACAGGCCCACGCCCCGCAGTCCGGGCGTGTCGATCAGCGCGCCGCCGGCCGGGAGCAGCAGCAGATTGCGCGTGGTCGTCGTGTGCCGTCCCTTGCCGTCCACGTCCCGCGTGGCCCGGACGTCCATGACGTCCTCGCCCAGCAGCGCGTTGGCGAGCGTGGACTTCCCCGCGCCGGACTGCCCGAGCAGCACGGACGTGCCGCCGCCGACGATCGCGGAGAGGACGTCGAGCCCTTCCCCGTGCAGGGAGCTGACCGTCAGCACGGTCACGCCCGGCGCGCTGGTCTCGACGTCCTGGACGAGGTGGGAGAGCGTGACCGGGTCGGGCACGAGGTCGGCCTTGGTGAGGACGACCAGCGGCTGGGCGCCGGACTCCCAGGCCAGCGCGAGGAACCGTTCGACGCGCCCGAGGTCGAGCTCGACGGCGAGGGACACGGCGACGATGGCGTGGTCGACGTTGGCCGCGAGGATCTGCCCCTCGGACCGCTTGGAGGAGGTGGACCGCACGAAGGCGGTGCGGCGCGGCAGATACGCGCGGACGTAGCGGGGGTTGCCGTCGGGTTCGAGGGCGACCCAGTCGCCGGTGCACACGACCCGCAGCGGGTCGTGGGGGGTGACGAACGCGGTGTCGGCCCGGACGACCCCGTCGGCGGTGACGACGTCGCACTGCCCCCGGTCGACGCGGATCACGCGACCGGGCAGCAGTCCTTCGGCGTCATGGCGGGCGAACGCGTCCGCCCATGCCTCGTCCCAGCCGTAGGGAGCGAGAGCGGAGAAAACGTCAGCGGAGATGCTGGAGTTCAAGGGGGAACCCTTCACAAGGTCCGGCCCCGGCGCAGGAGGTTCGAGAGTCAGCCGGTGGCCGTGGAGGTGGACGTGATGATCTGAGTGCGGGCAGCGCCCATCGCAGTGACAGCCATCGGTCGACACCTCCTCCGAGAACTCACAACTCGCCTGAACAACAACGCTCACACCGTATCCGGGCCCCCCACGGGCCCGTCAACGGGTTTTCTTCACCGGCCCGCGGCCGCCGTCTCCTCCTGCGCCGGAAGGCTGTCCATGAAGGAGCTGACGGAGAACACCGCGTTGCCGGGTCCGGGCGGGCCGTAGCCGGGCGGGGAGCTGAGGCCGAAGTCGTCCATGGTGGCGCGGTACGCCTCCAGCAGACGGATGTGGTACTCCAGCGGCGCGCCCTGCGGGTTGGCCTTGCCGAGCGGCGTGGTCGGCTCGGGGCACCAGGTGGTGAAGCGGGGGGTGATGCCGTGGGACATGAAGAAGCGCAGGCCCTCGGTCGTCGACGCGATCGCCTCGTCGACGGTGGTGAAGCCGAAGGGCTCGGCCATCTCCACGCCCGCCACGAAGTTGGGGATCACGTTGCGGGCGCCGAAGATCTCCGCCGAGTCCAGGATGCGCCTGTGCCACTCGTCGCGGCCGACGTAGCGCTCCTTGCCGGGGCAGTACATCTTGAACAGGTACTCGTCCCACACCTCGTAGTTGGGGTGGTAGATCTGGATGCCGTAGTCCTTGAAGCGCTGCACGTCGTCGCGGGGCAGCGCCTGGGCGACGACCTTGCCGATCCAGCGGCCGGGGAAGCGGTCCTCGATGGCCTTGGCGTAGTGGCCGTAGAAGTCGGCCTCGTCGCGGCCCGCGACGGTCTTGGTGATGGCGCCGCCGGTCAGGGTGTAGGCGGTGGAGGACTTCTGGGTGTCGTAGCGGTCGATGATCTCCAGGGCCTCCAGCACCTCCTCGACGTCCTTCACGCCCGTGTAGGGGCGGCCGGCCGCCTTGTGCTGGCGCCAGTTGTGGTTGATGTCGCAGTACTGGCACTCCTCCTTGGCGCCGAAGTACTGGCAGACGCGGAAGACGGTGAGGTAGATCAGGTAGCCCCACTGGATGGTGGGGGCGACCTCCATGACCGACTTCCCGTTGGACAGCTTGTGCCGGTAGTACTCCGGCATCGGGGGCACGCCCACGTCGGCGATCCGCCTGCCGTCGAGGTAGAGGCCGAGCAGGCCCTCCTCGTCGGCGGCGACGCGGTAGGGCGAGGCGGGGTTCACGCGCACGGAGACGACCGTGCGGCGCAGGTCGTAGGGGCCGCCGGTGAGGATGATCTCCTCGGGCGGGCGGCGCAGGGCGGCCTCGCCGAGCTCCGGGAGGGTGCCGTGGTCGAAGGAGAAGATGAAGTAGGACTTCGGTTTCACCTCGCCGCCCTCGTTGTCGCTGAGGGCGGACGCGTCGAAGGCCACACCTCCGCGGAGCAGGTCCTCCTTGAAGACCGCCTCCCGCGGCACATGCGGGAAGCGCTCCATCAGATCCTCGACCAGCGCGGTACGGCTGCCCATCCGTCTCTCCTCCCGGCTCAGGCGTACGACTCCTCACGGTATGCCCCCGCCTGATCGCCGGCCCTGCCGGGTCCCCCTCCCGGCGCGCGACGGGGTGGCGGGAGGGGGGTGCCGCGGGCGTCCGGGATGGGGCAAGATCCCTCAGAAAGCGGTTGCAGGCCGTGGGACGCCGTGCTCAGCGGTCGCCCGCCGGGGGCCGCCGTGCTCGATGACATCAGTGGAGGGGATCGTCGGTGACCGAAACGGTGACCAACTGGGCGGGGAACGTCGTCTACGCCGCCAAGGAGCTGCATCGCCCGCACTCGCTGGACGCGCTCCGGGCGCTGGTCGCGGGCAGCCGGGCGGTGCGGGTGCTGGGCAGCGGGCACTCCTTCAACCGGATCGCCGAGCCGGGGGCGGAGGGTGTGCTGCTCTCGCTGGAGGCGCTGCCGGGTGGCATCGACGTCGACGGCGCGGCCCGTACCGTGCGGGTCGGCGGCGGGGTGCGGTACGCGGAGCTGGCGCGGGCGGTGCACGCGCGGGGACTGGCGCTGCCGAACATGGCCTCGCTCCCGCACATCTCGGTGGCCGGGTCGGTGGCGACCGGCACCCATGGGTCGGGCGTGGGCAACGGGTCGCTCGCGGCGGCCGTGCGGGAGGTGGAGCTGGTCACCGGCGACGGGTCGACGGTCGTCGTGCGGCGCGGCGAGGAGCGGTTCGGCGGTGCCGTCACCGCGCTGGGCGCGCTCGGCGTGGTCACCGCGCTCACCCTGGACCTGGAGCCGGCCTTCGAGGTCGAGCAGCATGTGTTCACCGAACTGCCCGAGGACGGGCTGGACTTCGCGACCGTGGCCGGGGCCGCGTACAGCGTGAGCCTGTTCACCGACTGGCGTGAGCCGGGCTTCCGACAGGTGTGGCTCAAGCGGCGCACCGACCAGCCGCTCGCCGCCTTCCCCTGGGCCGCGCCCGCCCGCGAGAGGCTGCACCCCGTGCCGGGGATGCCCGCGGTGAACTGCACCGAGCAGCTCGGGGTGCCCGGCCCCTGGCACGAGCGGCTGCCGCACTTCCGGCCCGAGTTCACGCCGAGCAGCGGGCAGGAGCTGCAGAGCGAGTACCTGATGGACCGGTCCTGTGCCCTTCGGGCGCTGGCCGCGCTCGACCGGATCCGGGCGGCCGTCGCGCCCGTGCTGCAGATCTGCGAGGTGCGCACGGTCGCCGCCGACGAGCAGTGGCTGAGCCCGGCGTACGGGCGGGACTCGGTCGCGGTGCACTTCACCTGGGTCGCGGACACCGCGGCCGTGCTGCCGGTGGTGCGGGCGGTGGAGGGGGCGCTGGAGCCGTTCGGGGCGCGGCCGCACTGGGGGAAGGTGTTCGAGGTGCCGGCGCCGCGGCTGCGCGGTCTGTATCCGCGGCTGGGCGACTTCGCGGGGCTGGTGCGGGAGCTGGATCCGGCGGGGAAGTTCACCAACGCGTTCGTGCGGGAGGTCCTCGAAGGCTGACCCCCCTTCGTAAAGCCCCTTTCCTAACCCCTTGTAGAAAGCCCGCCGCACCCATAGCCTGGCGCGGCGCCGGAGCGCCGTGGTTCCGGCGGCCGAGGGAAGGGATGGGGCAGGCCGGTGAAGCGCACCTCACGTGACATCCGCACCGCGAACCGCTACGAGGTGCTGCGCCAGATCATCGCCGAGTCCCCCACGTCCCGGCAGGAGCTGGCGGCCGCGACGGGGCTGAGCCTGGCCACGGTCGCCACCCTGGTCGGCGAGCTGACCGAGCTCGGCATGATCACCGAGGTCGGCTTCGAGGACTCGGCGGGCGGCCGGCCCCGCGGCCTGCTCGCGGTGGACGCCACCGGCGGCGCGCTGATCGGCGTCGACATCGCGGAGACCTACGTCCGTGTCGAGCTGTTCGACCTCGCGCTGAACGTGCTGGCCCGCGCCGAGGAGGATCTGCGGCCCGGCGAGAGCCGCCCGCAGCAGGTGGTCGGCCATGTCGCCGCCGCCGTCGGCTCGGCGGTCGCCCAGGCCGGGCTCGACGGCACCCGGGTGCTGGGCGTCGGGGTGAGCGTGCCGGGCCAGGTGGACCGGGACACGGGCGTGTCGGCGTACGCGCCCAACTGGGACTGGCACGACGTACCGCTGCTCGATCTGCTCCGCCAGCACATCGCCTACCCGCTGTACCTGGACAATCCGCTGCGCGCCTGCGCGGTGGCCGAGCTGTGGTTCGGGGCGGCGCGCGGCCACGCGGACGCCGTGGTGGTCAACCTCGGCACCGGCGTCGGCGCCGGACTGGTCCTCGGCGGCGGGCTGCACCGGGGCGTGAGCAACAGCGCCGGCGAGTGGGGCCACACCACGCTCGTCCTGGACGGGCGGCTGTGCCACTGCGGCAACCACGGCTGTGTGGAGACGTATGTCGGCGCGCCCGGCATCATGCTCAACCTGCGGGAGCTGAGCCCCGAGTCCGCCCTGCTCCACCCCGAGGACCAGACCGCCACGATCGACGCGCTCGCGCGCGGGGTCGCGTCCGGCGACCCGGTGGCGGTCAAGGTGGTCCGCGACACCGCCCGCTACCTCGGCGCCGCCGTCGCCGATCTGGTCAACGTCCTCAACCCCGAGGTGGTCGTGCTCTCCAGCTGGGTCGCGGCCCGCCTCGGGGAACCCCTGCTCGACGAGGTGCGCGAGGCCGTCGCCCGGCACGCGCTGAAGCGGCCGATGGCCGCCACCGAGATCGTCCTCTCCCCCATCCCCACCGACCCGGTGTGCCTGGGCGCGGCCACGTTCGCGCTCGAGGGCGCCCTGCAGTCGGTCGGGCAGAGGAGCGGCACCAAGCGCACCACCCCGGCAAGGAGCCGTACCGCACCACCTTCATGACGACGGAAGGGATGCACGTGACGCGCACCGACAGACTGGTCCTCGTGACCGCCGCAGCCGCGCTGACGGGGGCGCTGCTCGCCTCCCCGCCCGCGAGTGCCGCCGAGCCAGCGGCGGCGGAGGTCTCCCCCCACGCCGCGCAGACCATCGACAACATCGGCGCGTCCGGCGCCTGGTGGGTCAACGACCTGAAGAACTTCGACCCGGCCGTCCAGGCCCGGGTGGCGAGGCTGCTGTTCTCCAGGAGCGGCCTGGATCTGAGCAGTTACCGCTACAACATCGGCGGGGGCGGCACGGCGGTCACCACCCCGTCCCGCGCGCCGGAGGACTTCCGCACGGCCGAGGGGACGTACGACTGGAGCAGGGACCGGGGCGGCCGCACCTTCCTGGCGTACGCCGCCGAGTACGGCGTCGAGGACCTGATCGCCTTCGTCAACAGCGCGCCGGCCGAGTGGAAGACCAACGGCCGCAGCTGCGGCGGCTACCTGAAGGAGGCGAACACACAGGACTTCGCGGACTACCTCGCCGACGTCACCGACCACTTCGCCGCGCAGGGCGCCAGGTTCGACTACATCAGCCCCTTCAACGAACCCACCAACAGCTTCGACTCCTGCGGCCAGGAGGGCATGCTGGTGCCCGTCGCCCAACGCGACGACATCGTGCGGGCCCTGGGCGCCGAGCAGCGCGCCCGTGGGCAGGCGACCGGCATCATCGCCGACGAGTCCAGCAGCACCGTGCAGTTCAACACCGAGCTGCCGGAGTGGATCGCCCAGCCGGGCACCGCCCGGTACGTCTCCAGGCTGGCCCACCACACCTACAACGACCCCGGTGACGACCAGCGGGCGAGGATCCACGAGACGGCGAAGTCGGTCGGGACACCGTCCTGGTCGACGGAGATCTGCTGCTTCGGCAAGGGCGGCACGGGCTGGGCGAAGGAGTACGACCCGACCATCGACGGCGGGCTGAACCTGGCCCGGATCGTCCACAAGGACTTCGCCACGGCGCACGACTCGGCGTTCCAGTGGTGGGTGGCGCTGTCGGAGATGATCGGCTCCGACCCGTACGCGAGGAACGACGACGGCTGGAACGACGGGCTGATCTACTACGACCCGCACTACGCGACGAACGGCAACCAGACGCTGTACTTCACCAAGCGGTACTACGCGCTCGGCCAGTACAGCAAGTTCGTCCGGCCGGGCTCGGTGCTGCACAACGTGACCGGGGCACCCGCGGGCGTGGAGGTCGGCGCCTATCTGCACAAGGGCCGGTGGATCGTGGTCGCCAACAACCACAACACCACCGGCACCGCCCTGGACCTGCGCTTCCACCACGCCGCTCCGAGCCGCGCCCTGAAGGCGGTGCGCACCTCGGCGACGGAGAACTGGGCCAGGGCGGCCGAGCCGTCGGTCAGCGGCGGCACGATGACGGCGACGCTGGCGCCACGCTCCGTCACGACGTACGTCCTCGACGCCAAGGGCGAGGGGACGACCGCGCTGACGGGCGCCTGGCAGGGCCGCCAGTCCGGCAAGTGCCTGACGGCGGACGCCTCCGGGGCGGCGATCCGCTCCTGCACGGGTGACGCCGGCCAGGAGTGGTCGTACGACGGGCGGGGTGCCCTCAAGGGCGCTCACGGGTATCTCACGGCCGGGGACGACGGCCCGGTCGCCCGCGCCTCCTTCACCGGTGACGCCCGGCAGCGGTGGCTGCTGAACGGCAACGGGCAGATCGTGAACGAGGCGTCCGGCAGGTGCCTGGACGTCAGCGGTCAGGCGACCGCCGACGGTAGCCGGGTGATTCTCCACAGCTGTACGGGCGGGGCCAACCAGACCTGGTCCAGGCGCTGACGACCGGGTGCGGCGGGCCGTCGTCGCGGCGGCCCGCCCTTCGCCGTGTCCGTGATCCCGAACGGCCGGCAACGCTTCGGACGTACTTCGTCCAACCCCTTGCCGAAGGATTGGCCGAAGGCTAACGTCCCGGCACCGCAACCCCTTTCCGAGCCGGAGACAAGGACATCAGCATGTCGGCATTCAGCAACAGCAGCTTCGACCGCCGCTCCGTACTGCGGGCCGCGCTGGGCCTCGCCGCCGCCGGCGGGCTGGCCGCGTGCGGCGGCAACAACGGCCGCGGGAGCGCGGGCGGTTCGGGAACCAACCTGGTGCAGTACTTCCACGCGTACGGCGAGGCGGGCACCGAGCAGGCCATCAAGCGGTACGCGAAGGACTACGACAAGGCGAACGTCACCACGCAGTGGATCACCGGCACCAACTTCGAGAGCAAGCTGTTCTCCGCGCTGCTGACGGACAGCGCCCCCGACGTCTTCGAGTTCCACCCGCAGATCCAGCTGGTGCGCAGCGGGCAGGTGGCCGATCTGACCGACCTCGTGACCCCGGTCAAGGACGACTTCAACCCGGCCGACATCGCCTCGCACACGATCGACGGCAGGATATGGGGCGTCCGGATGATCGACGACCCGCAGTTCTTCTACTACCGCAGGTCGATGCTGGAGAAGGCGGGCGTGCAGCCGCCCCGCACACTGGACGAGCTGGTCGAGGCGGCGGCCAGACTCACCACCGACAAGGTCAGGGGCGTCTTCCTCGGCAACAACATCACCCCGGTGATGAACCCGCTGATCTGGTCGGCGGGGGCCGACACCCTCGACGGGAAGAACCGGATCGCGTACCACACCGACGAGGTCGCGGCCGGGCTGAAGAAGCTGCGGTCCATGTTCGCCGACGGGCATCTGCTGCTGGACGCCCCCGCCGACTGGTGGGACCCCTCCGCCTTCACCCAGGGCCTGGTGGCGATCCAGTGGTGCGGGATGTGGGCGATGCCGGCGATCGAGAAGGCGCTCGGCGACGACGTCGGCATCATCCCCTTCCCGTCCTCGGCGCCCGCCGGAAAGCCCGCGGTGATCAACGGCGGCTGGTCGATGTTCGTCAACGCCAAGTCCCCGCACGTGGACGAGGCCAAGGAGTACGTCAAGTGGCTGTGGATCGACCAGAAGGAGCACCAGGAGGACTGGGCGCTGTCCTACGGCTTCCACATCCCGCCGCGCACCTCGATCGCCGCGTCCGCCGAGAAGCTGAAGTCGGGGCTCGCCGCGGAGGGCGTGAAGCTGTTCAACGAGTTCGGCCACTTCGACAACCCGGCCTGGACGCAGGCGATGATCGTCGCCCTGGAGGGTGTCGTCGCCGACTCGGTGCGCAAGGGCGGTGACCCGGAGGCCGCCCTGGACAAGGCCGACAAGATCGTCGGCCGCGAGCTGAAGAAGCTGTTCGGATGACCGCCGCTCCCCCGCGACAGCGCGGCGTCCGCGGCCGCACCCTCAGCTTCTGGCTCTTCACCGGCCCGTTCCTGCTCGGGCTCGCGGTCTTCGTCTACATCCCGATCGGATGGAGCGCGTACCTCTCGTTCTTCGAGGCGCGCTACACGGTGACACCGAGTAAGTTCATCGGCTTCGACAACTACACCTACATGCTGACGAACGACAGGTTCGTCGAGTCCCTGGTCACCTTCACCGTCTTCGCCGCCATCGTCGTCCCCCTCACCTGGGCGCTCTCCCTGGGCCTGGCGCTGATGGTGAACCGGCTGCGGTTCCTGCGGGCGTTCTTCCGGTCGGTGTTCTTCCTGCCGACGGCGGTGAGCTTCGTGGCGGCCTCGCTGATCTGGAAGATGTCCGTGTTCAGCGGGGTGCGCTTCGGTCTGGCCAACACCGTGCTGGGCTGGTTCGGCGTCGAGAACATCGCCTGGCTGGCCGACCCGAGCCCGCCCTGGTACTGGCTGGTCATCGTCACCGTACGGCTGTGGCTCCAGTCCGGCTTCTACATGATCCTGTTCCTGGCGGCGCTGCAGAACATCCCGCCGGAGCTGTACGAGGCCGCCGCGATCGACGGGGCGAAGCCCGGCTGGCAGACGTTCCGGCACGTCACCCTGCCGCAGCTGCGGGCCACCTCCACGGCCGTGGTGCTGCTGCTCCTCGTCGCCGCGTACCAGGCGTTCGACGAGTTCTTCAATCTGCTCGCCAAGACGACCTGGGGCCGCCCGCCGCTGGTCGAGCTGTACTACACGGCGCTCGGCGAGAACCAGGACTACGGCGCCGGCAGCGCGGGCGCCATGATCCTCACCCTGCTGATCTGTGTCGTCACCCTGCTCCAGGGCAGGCTCATGGGCTTCGGGAAGGGGGAGGAGTCCAGGTGAAGGTCCCAGCGACCAAGGTCAGACGCGGCAGCGTCGTCGGCTCCACCGGCCTGTGCATCGCCACCGGCGTCGCCGCGCTGCTCTTCCTCGTCCCCTTCTATCTGATCGTCCGCAACGCCCTGTCCACGGACGCCGAGATCACCGGCGAGAACTGGAAGTTCTTCCCTACGGACATCCAATGGGGCAATGTCACCGAGCTGTTCGACGACCCGACCGTGCCCTTCGCGCGCTCGCTGTGGAACTCGGCGGTCGTCGGCGTGCTGCACACCGTCGGCACCCTGCTGGTGTGCTCGCTCGCCGGCTACGGTCTCGCCCGCATCCCCTACCGGCACGCGAACAAGGTCTTCCACGCCGTGCTGGTCACCCTGATGGTGCCGACGGCCGTCACCTTCGTACCCAGCTTCGTGCTGGTGTCGTCCCTGGGCTGGGTCTCGTCCCTGCGCGGGCTGGTGATACCGGGGCTGTTCAGCGGGTTCACCTGCTTCCTGTTCCGGCAGTACTTCCTCGGCTTCCCACGGGAGCTGGAGGAGGCGGCGCGGGTGGACGGACTCGGGTACTGGGGCGCGTACTGGCGGATCGTGGTGCCCAACTCGCTGAACTTCTTCGCCGCCATCGCGACCATCACCTTCATCAGCGGCTGGAACGCCTTCCTGTGGCCGCTGGTCATCGGCCAGGACGAGCAGGCGTGGACGGTCCAGGTCGCGCTCTCCTCGTACATGACGAACCAGACCGTCAACTTCCATCTGATCTTCATGGCCACCGCCGTCTCGATCCTGCCCCTGGTGTTCGTCTTCCTGTTCCTCCAGCGCTGGCTGGTGCAGGGCGTGGCGCAGACCGGCATCAAGGGCTGACACCTTCCTCTCACGAGCTGGAGTGCGATGAGCTTCACCACCGATCACGTCGAGGACGTCTCCCCGGGCCGCGGCACCCTGCCGCCGCGTGCCTGGTACGCGTCCTCCGACGCCATGTCCCTGTCTCTGAACGGCCGTTGGCGCTTCCGGCTGTCGCCGACCGCCGACGCCGAGGACGACGCCTTCGCCGCCGACGGGTACGACGCCGGCGGCTGGGCCGAGGTGACCGTGCCCGGCCACTGGGTGCTCCAGGGCCACGGCTCCCCGATCTACACCAACCACCTCTACCCCTTCCCGGTCGACCCGCCGCGCGTCCCGACCGAGAACCCCACCGGCGACCATCTGCGCCGCTTCGACCTGCCGCCGGACTGGCCGGCCGGCGGTGAGGCGGTGCTGCGCTTCGACGGCGTGGAGTCGTGCGCGCGGGTGTGGCTGAACGGCACGGAGCTCGGGGAGTTCAAGGGGTCCCGGCTGCCGCACGAGTTCGCGGTCGGACGGCTGCTGAGGCCGGTGGGCAATGTGCTCGCCGTGCGGGTCCACCAGTGGTCGGCGGGCTCGTACCTGGAGGACCAGGACCAGTGGTGGCTGCCGGGCATCTTCCGCGATGTGACGCTGCTGCACCGCCCGGCGGGCGCGGCGGGCGACTTCTTCGTGCACGCCTCCTACGACCATGTCACCGGCGAGGGCACCCTGCGGGTCGACGCGGACGTGGCCGGGCGGGTGACCGTGCCCGAGCTGGGCGTCGACGCGGCGACCGGTGAGGCGGTGACGGTCCCGGTCGAGCCGTGGACGGCGGAGACTCCCCGGCTGTACGAGGGGGTGCTGGCCACCGAGGGCGAGCGGGTGCCGCTGCGGATCGGGTTCCGTACCGTCGCCCTGGAGGACGGCCTGATCAAGGTCAACGGCAGGGCGGTGCTGTTCAAGGGCGTCAACCGGCACGAGTGGCATCCGCGCACCGGCCGCGCGCTGGACCCGGCGACCCTGCGCGAGGACGTGCTGCTGATGAAGCGGCACAACATCAACGCCGTGCGCACCTCGCACTACCCCCCGCACCCCGCCTTCCTCGACCTGTGCGACGAGTACGGACTGTGGGTGATCGACGAGTGCGACCTGGAGACGCATGGCTTCGTCGAGCAGTCCTGGCGGGACAACCCCGTCGACGACGACCGCTGGACCCCGGCGCTGCTGGACCGGGCCGCGCGGATGGTCGAGCGGGACAAGAACCATCCGTCGGTGGTCCTCTGGTCCCTCGGCAACGAGGCGGGCACCGGACGCGGGCTCACCGCGATGGCCGAGTGGATCCGCGGCCGGGACTCCTCACGGCTGCTGCACTACGAGGGCGACCCGGACTGCCGGGACACCGACGTCTACTCCCGGATGTACGCCGAGCACGCCGAGGTCGAGCGCATCGGCCGCCGACTGGACGGCGGCACCCTCAAGCGGCGCCGACTGCCCTTCATCCTCTGCGAGTACGCGCACGCCATGGGCAACGGCCCCGGCGGGCTCGCCGACTACCAGCGGCTGTTCGAGAGGTACGACCGCCTCCAGGGGGCCTTCGTCTGGGAGTGGATCGACCACGGCCTCGAGCACCCCGAGCTGGGCTTCGCCTACGGCGGTGACTTCGGCGAGGAGCTGCACGACGGCAACTTCGTGTGCGACGGGCTGCTGTTCCCGGACCGGACGCCGTCGCCGGGGCTGGTGGAGTACAAGAAGGTGATCGAGCCCGTCCGTATCGAGGTCGACGGCAGGGCCGTACGGGTCACCAACGTCCAGGACTTCGCGGATCTGTCGGCGTTCGCCTTCACGTGGGCGTACCAGGTGGACGGCGAGACGGTGGCCTCGGGCCCGCTGGAGGTGCCCGCGCTGGCGCCCGGCGCGTCGGCCGAGGTCGCGCTGCCGCCGGCGCCCGGCGACGGGCGGGACGGCGAGGCGCAGTGGACCGTGCGGGCGCTGCTGGCCGGGGACACGGCGTGGGCGCCCGGCGGCCATCAGGTGGCATGGGGGCAGGGCACGGTGGCCACGCGGCCGCGGCCCGTCGTCGCGCCTACCGCCCGGCCGGCGCGCGGCGGCCGGCTGATCACCCTCGGCCCCGCGTCCTTCGACGCGCGCACCGGCGCCCTGCGCACGATCGGCCCGGTCGACGTCCACGATCTGCGGCTGGACGTGTGGCGGGCCCCCACCGACAACGACGACGGCGCGCCCTGGCAGCCCGACCTGCGCTACGGGGTGCTGTGGCGGTCGCTCGGTCTGCACCGGATGCGGCACCGGCTGGACGGGGTGGAGCCGGGCGGGGACGCGCTGACCGTGCGCACGCGGGTGGCGCCGGCCGCCCGCGAGCTGGGGCTCGCCACGGTGTACCGCTGGACGTCCGACGGCATCCGGCTGAAGCTGACCGTGTCCGTGACGCCCGAGGGCGACTGGAGCGTGCCGCTGCCCCGGCTCGGCGTCCGGTTCGGCCTGCGGGAGGCGTCACGGGTGCGCTGGTTCGGCGGCGGTCCCGGTGAGGCGTATCCGGACAGCAGGGCGGCCTCGATGCTGGGGCGCTGGGAGTCGACGGTCGACGGCCTCCAGACGCCGTACGTCCGCCCGCAGGAGAACGGGGCACGGGCGGACGTGCGGTGGGCCGAGGTGGGCGGGCTGCGCGTCGAGGGTGATCCGGAGTTCTGGTTCACCGCCCGGCGCTGGACCAGCGAGCAGCTGGACGCGGCCGGACACCGTACCGACCTGGTGCCGGGCGGCACGGTGTGGGTGAACCTGGACCACGGTCAGCACGGCATCGGCTCGCAGTCCTGCGGTCCGGGGCCGCTGCCCCGGTACCGCCTGGACGCCGGGCCCGCGGAGTTCTCCTTCGTCTTCACGGCGGCCGGCTGACCGTCAGTGGTCCGCGCAGCAGGGTGTCGGATCGGGGACCTCGAAGGGGACGAGGGTGCCGCCGGTGGCGGGCATGGCGCTCAGGACGAGCTCGCCGTGCCGCCACTGGGGGCGGACGTGGTCCCGTGTCACCAGGCGGGTGTCCGGGTCCGGTCCGTCCGGGGCGCCCAGGACGGCGACCCGGTCGATCGCGCTGCGGGCCAGCAGCTCCGCGACCGTCAGGGTGCCGGTGAGCGCCTCGACGCCGGGGTAGAGGACCGCGCGGCCGACGGTGTCGGGGAGGCCGTCCGTCACGTCGTAACCCCTGGTGGCGAGCTGGTCGCGCAGCGCGCCCTCGGCGGGGAGCGTGAGGGAGACCGCCACCCGCGGCCGGCCCTCGCGCAGCAGGTGCGTGCAGCCGAACGTGCCCTCGGGGAGGGCGAGTTCGGCGGCCAGCGTGTGCAGCAGCCGGTCGGCCGCGCGCAGATCGGGCAGGCCCGGGTCGACGGTGAGGGCGAGGCCGGTCATGCGGGCAGCACCCAGACGGGGTTGGAGTAGAACCACAGGTCGGTCCACGGGTCGGCGTCGCCGACGACGTCGAGGGCGGGGCCCGCCGGGTCGACGGCGGCACCCAGGGCGCCGACGGCGCTGCGGTTGCCGTCGGTGCCGCGCAGCCGGACGTAGCAGGGGCGCTCGACGCGGCCGAGGTCGTAGGCGAGGCGGACGGTGCCGGTCGCCTTGTCCACCTCGTACGACGTGACGACCCTGGCCGTCGGGGCGGTGAAGGTGTCCTTGTCCTGGACCTCGCCGGTCACGTCGCCCTGGATGACGTCGACGCGGGCCAGCTTCGGCACGAAGCCGGCCCAGTTGGGGCCGCCGGCCAGGGCGATGTCCACGGTGAGGGTGACGTTGGTGCCCTTCTTCACGTGCAGGGCGCCGCCCAGGGTGGCCCAGCGGCCGCCGCCGACGAGGCGGGCGTCGAGCGCGTCGATGAGCTGCCCGTGGTCGACCCAGATGCGGCCGGCGCGGATGCCGTCCATGACGGCGGCGTAGGAGAAGCCGTCGGCGCCGACGTGGGTGCGGCTGTACTGGCCGGGCCAGTAGTCGCCCTGGGTGACGTCGATCTGCCCGCCGTAGACCGGGTCTTCGTGGCGGCCGTTGGCGTTGAAGTCGCCGCCGGGGCCGCGTACCGCGGTGTCGGCGTAGACCTGGTGGGAGTCGGAGTTGGCGGTGATCCACCAGGGCTTGCCCTCGGCGAGGAGGCTGTCCCACAGGCCGCCGACGGTGGCGGTCATCCAGTCGAAGCCGCCCCAGGTGCGGTAGCTCTCCAGCGGGTAGCCGGGGAAGGAGTGGGCGCCGGGGTTGTTGTCGTAGATGCCGCGGGCGCGCCCCATGCCGAGCGGGGCGGGGAGCCCGGCGGCCTGGTGGCCGGGGGCGCCCTCGAAGCCGACGGCGATCCGGCGGCCGGTGCCGGTGGCGTCGCGCCAGGCGCGGATCTCGTGCGGGGAGTCGACGCCGCGCCGCGCGGGGTGGTTGGCGAGCATCAGGGCGTCCTTGACCTTGCGGCGGCGCACCTGTTCGGCGAGGAAGGTCAGGCCCGCGACGGCCAGGGCCTCGTTGGCGGGCGTGGAGGCGCCGGCGCCCCGGACGCTGCCGTCGTAGTCGGTCTCGAACTGCTTGAGGACCTCGACCTCGCGGCTGCCGGGGTGCACGAAGACCGTGCCGTGCTCGGCGGCCGGGATGTTCCACTCCAGGCCCTGGAAGACCAGGGTGTCGGCGTGGGCCGCGCGGGCCTCGCGGATGTCGGGGTTGACCTTCTCGACGCCGATCTTCGCGTGGGTGGCGCTGCCGTGGTCGGTGATGACCAGCCAGTCCATGCCGTGCCGGGCGCCCTGGCGGACCTGGTCGACGACGCGGTACTTGCCGTCGCTGCTGTACTGGGTGTGGATGTGGTGGTCGCCGGCCAGCCAGAGGAACCCGTCCCGCCTGCGGGCGCCGGGGGCGGCGTACGCCGGCGCCGCCTGCGGGGTGAGGACGCTGGTGGCGGCCAGGCCCGCGCCGAGGAGTCCGGCGCGGCGCAGCAGGGTGCGGCGGGAGTGCTGTTCGGGGGTGAGCGCCTCGTCGGGCACGGAGGTGTCGAAGGCGGCGGGGAGGCCGGTGGGCGCCCCGTGGTCGTGGTCGTGCGGGTGTCCGTGGTGGTGTCCGTGTCCGTGGTGGTGTCCGTGACCCATGGATGCCTGCCTTCTGGATGCCGCTGCCCTGGTGCGCGGTGCGTGGGGAGAATCCCGGCAGAAGATGAACGTTGAACGACCTGGGCGTGAGGGGCCGGTGCCGTGCGCGCGACGGATGGGAGCGGCGCTCGCGATTTCCTCATCTCCCTTGCGGGGATGGCGTGTTACTGGCGAACCTGAGCACCGCTCATGTCCTCTCCCCCGCCCGGAAGAAGCCCCCACCATGAGAAGACTCCTCGGCGCCCTCGTGGCCGCCGCGCTCGCCCTCACCGGCCTCGCCGCCGCCTCGCCGCCCGCCGCGGCGGCGGACGGCTCGTTCGACGTGCTCACCTACAACATCGCGGGCCTGCCGCTCGGCCTCGGCGACAGCGACCCCGAGACGAACACCCCGCTCATCGGACAGCGCCTCGGGCCGTACGACATCGTCAACGTCCAGGAGGACTTCAACTACCACGCCTCGCTGTACGCCCACGACACCCACCCCCACCGCACCCCGACCAGCGGCGGCGCGGCCTTCGGCGACGGCCTCAACACCCTGTCCTCCTTCGCCTACGAGGACTTCCAGCGGGTCCGCTGGAACGCCTGCACCGGCACCAACTGCCTGACGCCGAAGGGCTTCTCCCTGGCCCGCGTGCGGCTCGCCGAAGGCGTCCACGTCGACGTCTACAACGTCCACACCAACGCCGACTCCGACGAGGCGGCCCTCGCCGCCCGCCGCGCCAACATCGAGCAGCTCTCGGACTTCATCCGGGCGAACTCCGCGGGCAACGCGGTGATCGTCATGGGCGACACGAACACGCGGTACACGCGCGCGGGCGACAACATCCGCACGCTGATCTCCGAGAACGGCCTCAGGGATCCATGGGTCGACCTGGTCAGGGGCGGTACACCTCCGACCCAGGGAGCCGACCCGCTGCTGTGCGACGCGGCGGCGCCGACGGACGACTGCGAGGTCGTGGACAAGGTGCTCTACCGGGGCAGCGAACTGGTGCGGCTGGACGCCACGCGGTACCACAACGACTGGGCGTCCTTCCTGCGCTCCGACGGCACGCACCTCTCCGACCACTTCCCCCACACCGTCGGCTTCTCCTACACCCTCGCCCCCTCCCTGCGGGCGAGCGACTTCTTCGGCGGCCCCCACGGCACCGCCTTCAACGACGCCGACGACCTCCCGGCCGCCCCGTCCCCCCGCACCCTCACCCTGCGCGGCGCCGCCCGCCTCGACGCGGTGTCGCTCACACACGCCGACGGCACGGTCCTGAGCCACGGGGGTACGGGCGGCACGGCGACGTCCCTCACCCTGGCCGCCGGCGAACACCTGACCTCGGTCAGGCTGACACGGGGCCAGAAGGACGGCCGCACCCGGCTCTTCTCGGCGTCCTTCGGCACGGATCGCGGCCGCGCCGTGTCCGCCGGTACGCCCACCGCGGACGCCGCCACCTTCACGGCGCCGCCGGGCTGGCAGATCGTCGGCTTCACCGGGCGATCGGGCTCCGAGGTCGACAAGCTGGGGGTGCTGTACGCGCCGATCGGCTGACGTCCAGGGGCACGTCCGCCCAGACGGTCTTGTACGTCGCTCCGGGCCCGCGACGGTCCACGCCCCACGCCCTGGCCACCCCGGCCACCAGCAGCAACCCGCGCCCGCTCTCACCGTCCTGCGCCGGGCGGAGGGCGGGCAGCCGGTCCACCCGAGCGTCGCTCACCTCGACGCGCAGCACATCACCGCCGTCCAGTACGAGCCGCACCCGGAAACCACGGCCGCGAACACGTCCGTGCCGTACGGCGTTCGCGGCGAGCTCGGCGACGACCAGCGTCACGGCGTCGTTCACCGCCTCGCCGCGCGGGTGACCCCACAGGTCCATGCGGGCGGCGACCAGTCGCCGGGCCCGGCGCGCGCCGTGCGGGGTCGCGCTGAAGAGCTGGGTGAACGTGCTGACGGTGGCTCGCATGCCCCAACGGTCGCGGGAGGCACGGGAGTTTTACAGCGACGGAACCCCTACGCTCGCGGTTGTAAGAGTTCACTCTCTGGACAGTGACGGTGACTTTGCGTGACCCTGGCCGCCATGAGCGACAGCGTCAGTGTGACCAAAGAGCCCGAGCCGTCACCCACGTTGAGGGCCTTCGGGGCCGTCCACAAGGCTTTCCGCAAGAGGAAGGGCCTCACGCAGGAGGAGTACGCGCCGATGGTCGGCTATCAGCCGGCCACCATCGCGGGGATCGAGCAAGGTCGGCGTTTCCCGCCGCGTGCGTTCGTCGAGCGGGCGGAGGAGGTTCTGGACGCGTTCGGGGCGCTGACGGCGGCGTACACGCACGCCAGTCGGGAGAAGGGGTTGGCTTCGTGGTTCCGTCAGTGGGCGGAGCTGGAGGGGCAGTCGATCAGTCTGTACACGTTCGAGAACCGGCTGGTCCCAGGGTTGTTGCAGACCGAGAGGTACGCACGTGCCATCTTCAGCGAGCGTGTGCCGGTGCTCACGGACTCGGAGATCGAGGCGATGGTCACGGCCCGTCTGCAACGCCAGTCCCTGCTCAGCGAGCGGCCCAACACGTCGTTCAGCTTCATCGTCGAAGAGCACGTGCTCCGGCGGCCGACCGGCGGACCGAGCGGCATGCGGGAGCAGATCGAGCACCTGCTGGAAGCCACCGCGCCACGCAACGTGGTTTTTCAAGTGCTGCCGTTGGCGCGCGGCGCCCACGCGAGCATGGACGGCCCCATCCGGCTGTTGGAGACGCCGGAGAACGAGATGTACGCCTACTGCGAGGGGCAGGAGAACAGCCAGTTCGTCGTCAAGCCGCAAACGATCAGCATGCTTCACATGCGCTATGCAACACTGCGCTCACAGGCTCTGTCCCAGGAGGACTCGCGGAGCCTGTTGAAGCAGATGCGAGGAGCGTTATGAGCACCACCGAACTGACTTGGTTCAAGAGCAGTTACAGCGGCGACAGCTCCGGACAATGCCTCGAAGTGGCCCTGGACTGGCGCAAGTCCACCTACAGCGGCGACGACTCCGGCCAGTGCGTCGAAGTCGCCACCTGCCCCACCACCATCCACGTCCGCGACTCCAAGAACACCCCCGGCCCCCAGCTGGCCCTCGCCCCCACCGCCTGGAAGGACTTCGTGGCGTTCACTCGCTGCGCAGCACCTCCGCGATCGTAAGCCGAGCCGCCCGCCTCGCCGGGACGAGCGCGCCCAGGACGGCGATCGCGAGGCCCGTGCAGGCGAGGCCGGTCAGGGCCGTGGCCTGCCAGACGTCCGTCATGTACGCGGGCAGGGTGATGTCCACGGCCTCGGCCATCCGCGGGACGACGAGCTCGTAGCCCAGGATGCCCAGCGGGACGCCGAGCACGGAGCCGAGGGCGCCCAGGACCGCCATCGAGGTCACCGTCATCGCCGTGACCTGGCGGGGTGTCATCCCGAGGGACTTGAGCGTGCCCAGATCCCGCCGTCGGTCACGGGTGTTGAGGACGACCGTGTTGAAGACACCCAGTCCCGAGACCAGAGCGAGCATCAGGGTGAGCGCCGTCGCCGAGCCGATGATGGTCCGGGTGACGGAATTGGGGCCCTGGGCGACCGGATTGAGGCCGGGATCGGCGGCCGCGGCCGCGCGGACGTAGGCGGCGGGGTCCGCGCCGTCCCTGAGCTTGACGTGGTACGCGATGGGCTTCTCGCGCGGGGCCAGCCTGGTGAACGTGGACCAGTGGACGACGACCATGCGGGCGTCGCTCGCCATGTACTCCCCGACGATGCGGACCTTCTCGGCGCGGTCGCCCTTCTCCAGGCGGACCGTGTCGCCGACTTCGACGCCGTTGTGCCGCAGGAAGGCGGACCCGGCGACCATCTCACCGGCGCCGCGCGTCCAGCGTCCGGAGCTGAGGACGCTGTCCAGCCGGAGCCGGTCGCCGCGGCGGGCCTCCAGCATCACCCGGTTCGCGGAGCCGGTCATACGGGCCTCGATGCCGGCGCGGGCGGTGACCTCGCTCGCGCCGGGCAGCGCGGCGAGCATCGCCCGGAGTTCGGGGTCGTCGAGAGCGGGACCCTCGATCTCCTTGCCTCCCTTGAAGTTCCCCATGTACACCGTGACCTGGTACGCGTCGCGCCCCGCGGTGCCGAACCGGTCCACCGTGGTCGCGAGGCCGGTCGCGAAGGTCACGGTGGTCACGCCGAGGACGACGGCGGCGAGGGTGAGCGCGCTGCGTCCAGGTCGGGCGAACGGCAGGCCCGCGCCCAGGCTCAGCGAGCGGGGCAGACGGCTGCCGGCCAGCCGCCGCTGGATGCCCAGGGCGCGCCCGGCGCGCGGTGCGCTGCCCGCGCTGATCGCCCGGGCCGCCGGCATCCGGTGGGCGCGGACGGCGGGGGCGAGCGCGGCGAGGAGACAGACGGCGGGCATGCCGAGCAGGGTCACGGCGTTCACCCAGACCGGCACGGAGACGGCGCCGTGGAAGACCCCCGCGTCGGGGCCGCTGAACACGAACTCGAAGAACGGGCGGGACAGCAGGTTCCCGAGTGTCGTGCCGAGGAGGCAGCCGGTGATCGCCGGGAGGGAGATCATCGCGAGGTAGACGGCGACGACCTGTCCGGGCGTGAAGCCCAGCGCCTTGAGCACGCCGATGTGCCGGAAGCCGGAGATGACGGCGCCGCTGACGACGTTGGCGATGATGAGCACGGCCACCGCGACGCCGAGGACACCGAAGGCCATCAGGTACGGGGTGTAGGCGCGGGCCGAGCTGCTGACCTGGTCCTTGAGCGTGAGGTAGGACCGGGAGGCGGTGAGGGCGTCCGCCGGGAGAGCGTCGGTCACCGTGGCCAGCCGGTCGCGCAGCCGGGTCTCGGAGGACGCGTCGTCGAAGCGGAAGAGCATCTGTGTCGTCGTCGGCCGCAGGGCGCCGATCTGTTCGGGCGCGACCCAGGCGTCCGCGGTGCGGCTGAGTCCGGAGGCGAAGCCGACGACGGTGAGCGTCGGGCCGGAGGGGATGCGGATCTTCTTGCCCAGGTCGTCCGGGAACCAGTCGGCCTGCCGGTGGATCACGATCTCGCCGGGCCGGGTGGCCCAGCGGCCCGCCCAGACGTCGAGCCGGTCGACCGGCCCGCCCGGACCGGCGCGGCCGATGACCGTGATCTCGCCGCCGAGCCCGAACTCCATGGCGCGGGAGGGCAGTTCGACGCCCGCCTGCGGGAAGGGGCCGGCAACGGCCTCGACACCGGGCTGCCCGGCCGCCCGCTTCAGCCGGTCGTCGGAGACCTTGGCGGGATCGAACGCGGCCACGACATGCGGGCCGCGCTCCCTGGCGAAGGCCCTGTCGAAGGGCGCGGAGGCCGCGTCGAGCAGGCCGAGGGCCACCACCAGCGCAGCCGAGGACGTCAGCGTCACCAGGGCGATGACCAGGGTCTGGAGCCTGCGCCGCCGTACCGCCGCGCGCGCGGCGGTCCACACCGCCCTCATGCGGACACCTCCAGGGTGTGCTCGCCGGTCACCCGGCCGTCGGCGAGGTCCACGAGCCGGCCGGCGCAGCGCCGGGCGAGGTGCTCGTCGTGGGTGACCAGGATCAGCGTCTGGCCGATCTGGTTGAGGTCGATCAGCAGGTCCATGACCTGCTCACCGGCCCGGCTGTCGAGCGCGCCGGTCGGCTCGTCGGCCAGCAGCAGCGCGGGGCGGTTCATCAACGCCCTTGCGACGGCGACGCGTTGGCGCTCCCCGCCGCTGAGGACCGCCGGGTAGGCGTTGCGGCGGTCGGCGATGCCGAGTTCGTCGAAGAGCTCCAGGGCACGGCGGCGGGCCTGGCGGGCCGGGGTGCCGGTCAGCTGGGCGGCCAGGGCGACGTTGTCGAGGGCCGAGAGGTCGTCGATGAGATTGAAGAACTGGAAGATCATCCCGATCCGGCGCCGCCGGTACAGGGCGAGGCCCTTCTCGCTCAGCTCCCCCACGTTCTCCCCGTGCACCAGCACCGTGCCGCCGGTCGGCCGGTCCAGACCGGCGATCATGTTGAGCAGGGTGGACTTCCCGCACCCCGACGGCCCCATCACCGCGACGGCCTCCCCCGCCCGGATCTCCAGCGACACCCCGTCCAGTGCCGTCGTCTCGCCGTACTCCTTGCGTACGCCGTCGAGATGTACGACGACCCGTTCCCTGCTGACTTCGTTGACCATGCCCCGGACGCTAGGCGCAGTCGCCGGGCCGGGGCATCCCTCCCCGGATGGCACCTCGCCCGGCGCCTCATCCTGGGGATGCAGAGCTCTGCATCGCGGGGCCGATGCGCCGTGCGGTGATCGTCTGAGAGGGTGGACGCCGTGCGGAAGGGGGAGGCGGACGTGCTGGTGGGGGCGCTGGGAGCGGCCTGTGTGGCCGTGGTGTGCCTGACGGTGGCGCTGGTGCGGACCCGGCGGCGCTGGCGGGCGGCCGTCGGGGAGCGGGGCTGGCTGCTCGAGCGGGAGCGGGAGAGCGCGGCCCGCGCGGCGATCGCGGCCGAACGGGACCGTATCGCACGGGAGTTGCACGACATCGTGAGCCACAACGTGAGCCTGATGGTGGTGCAGGCCGGGGCCGCCCGGGAGGTGCTGGGCACGATGCCCGAGGAGGCGACGGCGGCGCTGCGGGCCGTGGAGGAGGCGGGGCGCGGCACGATGACGGAACTGCGGCATCTGCTGGGCGTGCTGGCGCCTTCGCAGGACGGCGCGGACACCGACCCCGGTCCGGTGGAGGCCGCCGCGGACCTCGCTCCGCAGCCCGGCATGGACCGGCTGGGCGCGCTCGTCGACCGGATCTCGTTCGCGGGGCTGCCCGTGGAGGTGCGGGTCTCCGGTGAGCCGCGCCCGCTGCCCGGGGGTGTCTCGGTGACGGCGTACCGCATCGTGCAGGAGGCGCTGACCAACGCGCTGCGGCACGGTGACGGCGGGAAGGCGGAGGTCACGGTGCGGTACACGGAGCACGCGCTGCGCGTGGAGGTGCTCAACACCGGCCCGAGCGTGCTGACCGGCAACGCCCCGCCGCGGCCTGCGCGGCCGTCCCACGAGGGCACCGGCCGCGGGCTGCTGGGCCTGCGGGAGCGGGTCGCGGTGTACGGCGGCGACCTGGACGCCCGGCGCCGGCTCGGCGGTGGCTACCGGGTCCGCGCGCGCATCCCCCTGGACCGGCCGTGACGGCGCCGAGGGTGCTGGTGGCCGACGACCAGACGCTCATCCGCACCGGCTTCCGGCTGATCCTGACCGCACGCGGCATCGAGGTGGTGGGCGAGGCCGCCGACGGCGTGGAGGCGGTGGCGCTGGCCGCCGAACTGCGCCCCGAGGTGGTCCTGATGGACATCCGGATGCCGAACATGGACGGCCTGGACGCCACTCGCCGCATCCTGCGGCAGCTGCCGGAGTGCCGGGTGCTGATGCTGACCACCTTCGACCTCGACCACTACGTGTACACGGCCCTGGCGGTGGGGGCGAGCGGCTTCCTGCTGAAGGACGTCACACCGGATCATCTGGCGGCCGCGGTACGGCTGGTGGGCACGGGGGACGCCCTGCTGGCGCCCTCCATCACCCGGCGGCTGGTGGAGCGCTTCGCGAGGTCCGCGCCCGCCGTCCCCGCGGACCTCACGTCCCTCACTCCTCGCGAACTGGAGGTCCTCGGCCTCCTCGGCCGCGGGCTGTCCAACACGGAACTGGCCGCCCGTCTCACCCTCAGCGAGGCCACGGTCAAGTCCCATGTGGCGCGCATCTTCGCCAAGCTCTCCCTGCGGGACCGGGCCCAGGCGGTGGTGCTGGCGTACGAGACGGGGCTGGTCAGACCGGGGGATTCCTAGCTGCTCTAGGCTGGGGCCTGCCATCCACAGGTTCTCGGAGGTCGCCGCCCATGCCCCGCGCAGGTCTCACCGTCGACCGCATCGTCGCGGCGGCCGCCGAGCTGGCCGACGAGGCCGGGTTCGAGGGCGTCAGCCTGTCCGCGCTGGCCCGCCGGTTCGGGGTGAAGGACGCCAGCCTGTACTCGCACGTCCGCAGCCTCCAGGACCTGCGGGGGCGGCTCGCCCTGTACGCGGGCGGCGAGTTGATCGACCGTATCGCCGACGCGGTGGCGGGACGGGCCGGCAAGGACGCGCTGGTGGCGTTCGCGGGCGCCTACCGGGAGTACGCGCTGACCCACCCCGGCCGGTACGCGGCGACGCAGATCCGCCTCGACCAGGCCCTCGTCGCCGACTCCCCCGCCCTGCGCCGCACCGCCGACATCACCTACGGGATGCTGCGCGGCTACGGCCTCGCCGAACCCGACCTCACCGACGCCGTCCGCCTGCTGCGCAGCACCTTCCACGGCTACTGCGCCCTGGAGGCCGCCGGCGGCTTCGGCGCCCCCCGTGACGTGGAGCGGTCCTGGCAGCGGGCGCTGGACGCCCTGCACGTGGCCCTGGCGAACTGGCCCCGAGAGGGGACGCCGAAGTGAGGACCGACCTCCACCCCGCCCGGACCCGCTGACGGACGCCTCGCCGGCCGGTGCCGCCCGCTGACCGGTCAGAGGGCGAGCTGGAACTCGTAGGACGTGTGGGTGGGGCGGTAGCCGAGCCGGTCGTTGACGGCGCGCATGTGCGGGTTGTCGTCCGCGGTGTCGGTGAGCAGACCGGCGAGGGCGGGGTGGCGTTCCCGGGCGCGGAGGATCGACGCGGCCTTCATCCAGGTGCCGAGTCCGTGCCCGCGGTGTTCCGGCACAACGGCCGTGCCGTAGTGGAGGGCGTCGCCCTCGCCGTCGCCGGGGACGACGAGTTCGGTGAACCCGACCAGGGAGCCGTCGCAGTCGTCGACGGCGGCGACGGTGTGCAGGACCTCCCCGCGCGCGGCGACGGCGGCGGCCGCCGACCGCAGCCGGTCCACGTCCCAGACGACCCTGCCGTAGTCGACGGCGCCCATCGGCATGTCGTCCATCGCGCGGCGCGAGGCCGCGTAGCTCTCGGCGAGTTCGTCGGGGACCGTGCCCTGCCACGCCGTGAGCCGGTATCCGGCGGGCGCCGCGGCCACCCGTGCGGTCAGCGCCGGCACGTCCGCGTCCGCCAGCGGCAGCCGGGCGTGGATCAGGGTGAGGGCCACGTCGAAACCGTGCGCGGTGAGGAAGGCGGTGCCGGGGCCGTCGCTGCCGGCCTGCGCGACGACGCTGCGCCGCCCGTCCTCGCGGGCGGCCTCCAGCGCGGCCCCGAGCAGCCGCGAGCCCACCCCCGCCCGCCGCTCGGCCGGATGGACCCGGACGTCGGCCTCGGCGAGATGCCGCTGCCCGTCCTTGTCGAAGAGCCGCAGGGAGGCGCTGCCGAGCGGGTGGCCGTCCGCTCCGGAGGCCAGCCACACGAGCCGGCGGCCGCCGCCGGGCGCGGGATCGACGAGAGCGGTGAGACGTACGGTCGGTGCGGTGCGCGAAGTGGTCACGGCCGTAACTGTGCGCCCACCGCCCGCACCGCCTCAACAGCATTTCCCGGCGGCCCCCGCGCGGCGAACCGCTCACGGACGTGCGGCCAGGCCCGCGGCGATCGCCCGACCGGTCTCCTGCGCCGTGAGATACGGCCGGACGTCGTGCGCCTTGGCGCCGTTGTGCACAAGGACGTCGACGACGCGGTCGCCGAACACCGGTGCCAGCCGCTTGCCGAGCGCCACCACGTCACCGCGGTCGGCGATGTTGGTCCAGCGTGCGACGGGGGCCGGCCAGCGCCCGTACCCGGCCACGGGTGCCGGCTCCAGGCGGTCCAGCACCAGCCCGCGGACCGCGAGCGGTGAGCCCAGCGTGACCAGGGTGAGGTCGGGCAGTTCCGGGTGCGCGCAGAGCGCCTCGTAGGCGACGACGGAACCGAGCGAGTGGGCGACGACCACCTCGGTGCGGTCGGTCAGCGCCCGCAGGACGCGTTCCCGGACGGCGGCCCGGATCGCGGGGTCGGTGAAGTAGCGGCTGACCTGGCGGGCGTCGCGGATCAGCAGCCGTTCCCCGGCCCCGGCGAAGAACGAGGAGTGGCTGAGGGCGTCGAGGGCCCGCTGCACGAGGTGGGGTGTGCGCACGCGGGCCGCCGTGCCCGGTCCGGCGACCTGGCTCTCCGTCTCGGCCGCCGCCCTCCACCAGGCCAGCAGCAGCTCCCGCTCCAGGCCCTCCTCGACGTCGGCGGCGCCGAGTTCGGGCTCGCCCGGCCCGCGGTGGCCGGCGGGCCGGAACAGGTCGCCGTAGAACGCCATGGCGACGTCCCGCGGGCCCAGCGTCACACCGGCCGGTGACAGGCCGTCGGCCAGCGCCGGACACCAGTCGGCGAGCAGGGTCTGCGCGCCTTTGTACTGCTGGGCTATGCCGTGCACGAGGACGACACGGGTCATGGGCGGCCTCCCGCGTGCTCCGACGGGTCCGCGACGGTGAGGACCACCAGACCCATGTCGGCGGCCAGGCACACATAGCCGGACGGATCCGCGGCCACGGCGTTGATGCCGCTGCCGACGTCGAGTTCGGCGGTCCAGGCGTCGAACCGTGTGTCCCACACCCGCAGGACGCCGAAGTCGTCGCCCGCGATGAGGGTGGGGACACCGCGGATGCCGGCCGCTGCGAGGGCACGGACGGGGGAGGAGAACGGTTCCAGATCGGGTCCCGTGGCCTCCCCGGTGGCCACGTCCCGGAAACGGAGCCGGCCGTCACCGGTGCCCGAGACGACGACGTCCCGGTCCAGGCGCAGGAAGTCCACGGTGAACGCCCCCATCTCGTGGCCGGTGAACGGCTCCCCGACAGGCGAGCCGGTGCGCAGGTCCCACAGCCGTACGGTCCCGTCCAGCGCGGCGCTGGCCAGCAGGTGCTCGGCGCCGGGCGGGCCGGACCGCAGGGCGGTCACCCGCGCCGTGTGGCCGGTCATCGGCGGACAGACCGGGGCCTGTGTCACCAGGTCCCAGGCGTGCAGGGCGAAGTCGCCCGCCACCGACACGGCGAACTCCCGGCCGCCGACGCTGTGCAGGGAGGCTCGCCAGCAGGTGCCGTACCGGCGGCCGAGACGCCGGCGGGGCTCGACGCTCCAGACGTCCGCCTCCGTCCAGCTGCTGGTCACCACCACGGTCCGGCCGCCCAGGCGTGCGCTCACCGCGCCGTAGAGCACGAAGTGGGGTGAGGCGATGGGCGGGGCCACCTGCCGTCCGTCCTCCAGGGCGTGCACACGGACACCGTTGTACGAGCTGCCGGTGACGACCGTGGCCCGGCCGTCGGCGGCGGGGACGATGTCGGCGGAGACCAGTTCGCGGTCCGCACCGCACAGAGGTTCGCCCATGGGGGTCATGGTGGTGAGGTCCCAGACACGGACCTCGCGGGTGAAGGCGGTCACCGCCACGGGGGTGCCCTCCACGGTGACCAGGCCGGGTGCCGGACACGGCACGGTGCCCTCCGCCGAGTGGTTCACCAGTCCTTCCAGCGGCTGCCCCCGTGAGGCGCCGGTCTCCAGGTCCCACACCCGCACGGTGTCGTCGTAGGAGACCGAGGCCACGAGGACGGCCCCGCCCAGCCGGGCGAGGGTGCCGGCCACGACGCCGTTGGTGTGGCCGACCAGCGGGCTGCCGACCGGCGCCCGCGTCACGATGTCGTGCACCTGGACCTCGTTGCCCTCCCGCGTGGACAGCACCACGGGGCGCTCGCCCAGGAAGGCCACGCCCAGCGCTTCCGTGTTCAGCGAGAGGTCCCTCGTCAGGTCGAAGTGGGCCGGGCGGGCGCGGGTCCCGTCGGGGCCGACCCGCCAGAGGTAGGCGTGGTCCAGGACGGTCGCCACGGCGATCTCCAGCTCACGCCCGACGGCGCGCACGGCGACGTAGCGGACACCGCCGATGTGTCCCGCGAGCGGCGGGCCCAGCGGCTGCCGTGTGGCGTGGTCCCACAGGCGCACGGTGCCGTCCTCGCTGCCGCTGACGACGACCACCGCGGAGTCCAGCACGCCGAAGGCGACGCACCGCACGACATTGGTGTGCCCGGTGAGCGGCGGCCCCTCGGCCTGTCCGGTGTACGGGTCCCAGCACCGGACGTCGGTGTCGTCGCCGCCCGTCGCGGCGACCGTCCGTCCCTTGGCCCGTCCCAGGGCCACGGCTGTCACCCGGCCGAGGTGTCCCTCCATGGCCGGCCCCAGCTGGCGACGGGTGCGCAGGTCCCACAGCCGTGCGGTGCCGTCGGCGCCGCCCGTGACCGCCAGGGGACGGCACCGCTCCTCGTGGACGGCGAGGCAGGTCACTTGGCCGCTGTGCGCCTCGGCCGGCTGGTCGGCGGACAGGTCCCAGATGCGGGCCGTGCGGTCGCGGCTGACGGTCACCGCGAGCGACGCGTCCCCGCGGCTGGTCAGGGCGGCCGCGCGGATGTCGTCGGCGTGTCCGCGCAGGGGCGCGCGCAGTTGCCGCAGGGTCGCCAGATCCCACAGCCGGGCCTCGTGGCGGCCGGTCGTCAGGGCCACGGTGCGGTCCCGGAACCGGCCGATCACCGCCGATTCCACGCCGCTGCCCGTGAGGTAGCGGTGGGCGATCGCCGGTTCCCCGATCTGCCGCCGCCCGGCCAGGTCCCACAGGCTGAGCATCCCGGACTTGTCCCCGACGACCAGCACGGCCCGTCCGTCGACCTCGCCCGCGCACAGCGCCGTCACCGCCTCGGCCGGTCCGATCAGCGGCGCGCCGTCCGGGCGGGCGTCGCCGCCGGCCGGCACGTCGGTGAGGTCCCAGACGCGTACGGCCTTGTCGTAGCCGCCGGTGACGGCGACCGTGCGGCCGTCGATGGCGCACAGGGCCGCGTCCTGCACCGAGCGGCGGTGTCCGGACAGCGGGGCGCCGAGTTGTCTGCGGTCGAGCAGGTCCCACAGGCGGGCCGTGCCGTCGTCGCTCGCCGTCAGCACCACCGGGCGGCCGGCGAGGGTGCCCGTTCTGATGGCGCGCACCTGGTTGGTGTGCCCGGTCAGCGCAGGGCCGTACTCCTGGCCCGCCGACAGGTCCCACACCCGGACGGTTCCGTCGACCGCGCCGGCCAGTGCCACGGTGTAGTCGCCGAGTTCGCCGATGGCGACCGCGCTCACCGCGACGTCCATCGCCAGGGGTTCGCCGATCTGCCGCTGGGTGGTGAGGTCCCACACCCTCACCGTGGCGTCCACGCCGCCGGTCACGGCGATGGGCCGCTCGTCCAGGTCGCCGACGGCGACACAGTCGACGCGTCGTTCGTGGCCGCTGAGCAGGCGGTGTGCGCCGCCGGCCGACCACCATGCCCAGCGCGCCGTCCAGGGCAGGGTGACGCCCAGGTCCTGGATGCGGTCGGCGAGTTCGTCGGCGTCGCAGCGCCGCGCGGACAGCTGGAGGTCCGCCGCGCGGGCGCCGAGCGGCCGGTCGGCGGTCATCCGGTGGGCCACCTGCTCGTAGGCGGTGCGGACATGGCGGGGGCCGTCGCCCTCGACGGAGGCCAGGGCCCGTAACAGGCCGAGTGGTTCACCGGCCAGCAGGAACCCCGGGTCCTGGATCAGCTCGTGCAGCCGGCCGGCGGCCGCGGCGTGCGTCGCCAGATGCTGGCGTACGTACGGCGGAGCGGTGAACCAGTCCCGCCGTCCGTCGGCGAGGGCCGGGACGACGCACACGAGGGCGTCGACCACGGCGCCCTGGATGTCGGAGGTGGCCCGGCCGGCCGTCCGCCGCAGATGTTCGGCCAGCGCCTTGTGGTACAGCCGGTACACCGAGCGCCGGTCGTCGTCGACGACCTCCGCCACGTACGCCTCGGCGACGTCCAGCGCCCAGGAGACGTCGGCCTCCGTGCACTCGATGCCCGAGAGGACGGTGCTCAGGGTGGTCCAGATCCGGCCCCGCGGCAGACCGGTGCCCTCGGAGAAGGCGAGGGCGAGCAGCATCCGCCGCACCCGGGGTTCGTCGGGGCCGAAGCGGGCCAGGTAGTCGTCGAACGCCTCGCCGATCTCGCTGGGCAGGTCGTCCGCCCAGCCGGGGCGGCGGATGTCGACCGCGGTCCGGTCCGAGCGCAGGGTGCGGGCCGTGGTCCGGGCGTACAGATACACCCCGGCGGCCTTGGAGGCGACTCCCCGTGCGACCGCCGCGGCCAGCTCGGGCCGGTCCCGGTAGGGGCTGTGCACCTCGGGCTCCTCGGTGGCGAGCAGCATCTTGGTGACGTATCCGGCGACGTCGCCTTCCTCGGCCCGGTAGCCGGGGCGGTCCAGGTCCACGCAGAGGAAGGTGGGACCGAGCGGGGTGACGAGTTCGTGGCGGGTGCCCACCAGCAGCCGTACGCCCTGGATCTCGGACATCGGCCGCAGCAGCTCGCGGGTGATCCGCCGCGGCTCCCCGTGTCCGCCGGCGTCGGCGGCCGTGTCGGACCCCGCCTCGTCCACGGCGTCGACGACGATGACCACCGGCGGTCCCTTGCGGCCCCGGCGGGTGAGTTCCTGGAGCAGCGCCGCCGAGCCGTCGACCCGCACGCCGAGGCAGTCGGCGATGCGTTCCACGATCTCGTCGAGCCGCTTGTGCCGGGCGTGCACGGCCGCGGTGACGCAGCCCTCCGGGACGACGGTCGCCGGATCGAGGCCGCCGAGGTCGAACTTGGCGCGGTACACCGGGTCGGACAGCGCCACCACCCGGCCCAGGACCGCCGACTTGCCGCAGCCGGGCCTGCCGGTGACGACCCGCCCCATGCCGTCGCCCTCCTCCGCGGTGAGCCACGCGGTGAGCTCGGCCAGGACGCGGGTGCGCCCGCTGAAGTACAGCCCGTGCTCGGACTCGAACTCCACCCCGCGCGAGCGCGGCCCGAAGTGGTCGACGAGGTCCTGGGCGGCGACCCGGCGCTGGATCTCCAGGTCCGTGCCGAGCGGCGGAAGGCTCTCGCGGAAACCGGAGTTGGGGAAGAACGGGGCCAGGCCGGTGACCAGCCCGCTGGCCAGCTCGGCGCGCTGACCGCACCCTTGCGCCTCGAAGTTCTCGTTGACGGCCTTCACGACCTCGGTGAGGTCGAGGTACTGCTGGCGCTGGCCGGTCCGTCCCGTGGTGACCTGCACCGCGGTGCGCAGCGCGCCGACGAACCGTCCGTCCTCGGCCACGTCCTTGCGCCGGGCGGAGGCCAGGAACCACAGCCCCGCCGACCCTCCGGTGCCGTCGTGCCGGTGGACGATCGACTGCAGGGCCAGTCCGGCGGCCTCGGCGCTGCCCGCGCCCGCGGAGCAGGTGTCCAGGACGAGCAGCAGATGGCGCAGCTCGCCCCGGCACAGGATGCGTACCAGGTCCTCGGTCGCCAGGGCCGTGGCCGCCGCGTCCTCGTCGTGGGAGTCCCAGCACAGCAGGTAGTGCCGGTCGCGTTCCTCCACCAGGCCGTGCCCCGCGAAGTACACGACCACCACGTCGTCGCGCGTCAGCCGGGCGTCCGCCGACCAGTGGCGCAGCTTCTGCCGGATCTGCTCCGCGCCGTCGTACTCGCCGAGGCCGGGCAGGACCGCCTGGTATCCGAAACCCTCCAGGAGTTCCCGCATCGCCCGCACGTCGGACGGCACCATCCGGAGCTGTTCGTCCGCCGGGAGGTGGCAGTAGCGGCCGACGCCCAGCGCCACGAAGAATCTCCGACCCACCTGCAGCCCCACCCCATCCCGCCGGCCCTCCCCAAGACTGTAGCGGCGAGGTCGCGCTGCGTACCCGGATCACGCGGAAGCGCTCAACCACCCTTCTACGACCGGGGTTTGACCTCGACGTGCCCGTCCTCCACCCGGACCGTGATCTCCCCGCTCCCCGGCCAGCGGACGGCGAAGGAGTGCGGCCCGGCGGCGCGCACGGCGACGGCGTCCCGCAGGGGGACCGGATCGGTCTCGGCGGTCAGCCGCACCAGGGCCACGAACAGGCCGTCCCCTCGGCCGGTGACCCCCGCCGGGTGCCCGTCCCAGCCGAGGGCGGGCAATATCTCGGTCCGCAGGCCGTCGGCCGCGGCCCATCCGGTGGCCCGCACGGAGGTTCCCGCCCCCGCCCCGGTCACCAGGTGTGCGCGCACCTCCACCGCCCCGCGCGCCAGCACGACGCTCGTCACGCGCGCACCGCAGGAGGCCACCGTGTGCCGGGAGGCCGCCCAGCCCTCGCCGGTGCCCAGCGGCTCGATCCCGGTGCGGCTCGGGTCGTCGCCGACGAACAGGCTGTTGTCGTACGACGGTGAGGGCCGCGTCACCGTCGAGTAGGCGAGCCGCGTGTAGTACGGGTCGTAGCGGGCGTCCTCGCTGCCGTGGTTGTGGAGCCGGACCACGCCGTCGCAACGGGTGGACTGCAGCAGCCAGTTGGGGGCGGCGACCGGCGTCACCGCGTCCTCGCGCTCGGCGGGGCCGGGCTCCTCGGTGGCCGTCCACACCTCGTGGTCGGCGGGCAGCAGCAGGCCGAGGAAGCCCTTGCTCGCCCAGTAGGGGGAGGCGGGGCCGGAGTACGCCTGGGCGACGGAGACGTCGGGCCCGTGCCAGCCGAGGGTGAGCAGGCCACGGTGGTCGACGGCACCGCGGCGCAGGAAGTAGGAGAGCGCGCCGGAGGCCAGACGCCGGGTCTGCCCGGGCGGCAGCGGGGTGTGTCCGGTCAGCGCGCCCAGCCACAGCGGGGCGGCGGTGGCGAAGCGGTACGTCAGGGACCGGCCCTGGTGCAGGGGGGCGCCGTCGCCACCGAACAGGCGGGCGTAGTCGGCGAGATGGGCGCGCAGCCGGCCGCCGTAGAGGTCGAGCAGCCGGGTGTCGCCGGCGAGCCAGGCGTGCAGCACCGGGTACAGGTGCATGGCCCAGCCGTTGTAGTAGTCGTACTTGCGGCCGTCGCCGTCGGTGTACCAGCCGTCGCCGGCGTACCAGTCCTCGATGCGTTCCAGGCCCCGGTCGATCGCCGTGCGGGCGGCCTCGGTCCGGTGTCCGGCCTCGGCGAGGAAGCCGCCGACGGTGACGGGGAACAACACCCAGTTGCAGGGCCAGGGTTCGGCGGTGAGCGCGTCCCCGAGCCAGTCGGCCGCGCGCTCGCGCACCTCGTCGGAGAGGCGGTCCCACAGCAGGGGGCGGGTCAGCCGCAGGGCGAGCGCCACCGAGGCGGCCTCGACCAGGGGCTGGCTGCGGTCCAGCACCCGCGGCCAGGCACCGGACACGCCGGCCGCGAGCCCGTCGGCGTACCGCGCCAGCACGGTCTCGTCCCGGCGGAACGCTGCCAGCAGCAGCGTACGGGCGTATCCCTCCAGTCCGTCGGAGAGCCGCCCGGAGGCGCTCACCCGGTCGCCGGGCAGGTGATAGAGGGCGAAGTCCTCGGTGGCGTACGGCTCCACGGCGGCCAGCAGCGCGTCGGCGGCCGCCTCCCAGTGCGCGCGCGTCCACCCCGTGCGGGGGCTGAGGGCGTGGTCGGGCTCGGGCAGGTGCATGGGCGGTGCTCTCCCTTCCGGCACGTCGGCGCTCGGGCCGTCCCGGCGCATCGGCCGGGCCCTGGGGCACCCCGGTTCCGGTCGGGGTGCCCCAGGAGTTCATCCCACCCGCACCAGCCCCTCGGGCACCAGCCCCTGGGCGAGGAGTTCGTCGCGGACCAGCTCGGCGTAGGCGGTGGCGCCGCGCACCGACGTATGGGTGTTGTCGCGCTTCTCGCTGGTGAGGTAGAGCGCCTTGGAGCCCTCGGTGCCGAGCTGTTCGACGAGCGCCTTGGTCCTGGCGGTGAGGTCGATGAGCGGCACGTCGTGCTCGGCGGCGACGGAGCGGACGACGGCGGGGTGGTCGACGCCGAGGCCGTTGACGAGGAGGGCGGTGTTGTTGTTCAGGGTGCCGTCGGCGTTGAACCAGCGGCGCACGATCGGGGTGACGAGGACCGGCTCGCCGCCCTTGGCGCGTACGCCCGCGACGAGGGCTTCGAGGTTGGCGCGGTAGGTGGCCGCGTCGGTGGTCTTGTCGTTGTGGGCGAGCTGGATGAGGACCAGGTCGCCGCGGTGGATGCGGGCCTCGACGGCGGGCCACAGCAGCGGGTTCTGCAGGAAGCTGACCGTGCTCTCGCCGCTGTCGGCGTGGTTGGCGACGGCGAGCCCCTTGCGCAGGTACCGCGGCAGCTGCTGGCCCCAGCCGCTGTAGGGGTCGCCGGGCTGGTCGCAGACGGTGGAGTCGCCGATCAGGAGGATCTGCCGGGCGTGCCGGGCGGGCGTGACGCGGATGCCGGCGAGGGCGGGTGCCGAGCCGCCGAGCATCAGGTCCAGGCCCCCGAGGCCGGCGGGGCCGGTGGGCTCGCCCTCGGGGGTGCGGACGTCGACGGTGAAGTGCCGGGCGACGCGTTCACCGGCCGGGACGGCGGTCTCGGGGAGCAGGGCCCGCCGGGTCTCGCCGAAGACGGCGGTGCTGGAGGCGGCGCCGTCGCCGCCGAGGAGGACCTGCACGTCGTACAGGCCGGGCGGGACGTCGAAGTGGCAGGCGGTGGCGGTGCAGTGGGCGAGCCCCAGGGCCGGGCCGTGCGGCGTCTCCCCCTGGGCCTTGGCGGGTACGGCGGTCAGCGTGCCGGCTCCCAGCGTCGCGGCCACCAGCGCGGCGGTGGTGAAACGTCTCATCACGGCTCCTCGATCGATACGGCATGCCCTGGCGCTGGACCGTACCGCCGCCATCAAGCGCTTTCTACCCCCTTGCCAGCTCTGATTAATCACTCAACGTTCACCGCGTGAAAGCCCTTACGGAAAAACGTTTCAACTGTCACCCTGCCAAGCACCCGCACACCCCACACCTCCCGAAGGAGGCACCCCATGTCCGCCACCGCGAACCACCCGGTCGGGCGCCGCACCTTCGTCGTCGGCACCGCGGCCGCCGCCACCGCCGCCCTCGCCGGGCCGCTGGCCGGCTCCGCGCGCGCCGCGGCCTTCGGCTGGAGCGACGACGGCTCGAACTACGTCGTCGACACCGGCGCGAACCTCGTCTTCAAGGTCAGCAAGACCAACGGCGACCTGACCTCGCTGGTCTACCGCGGCGTCGAGTACCAGGGCTACGACGGCAAGAACTCCCACATCGAATCGGGCCTCGGCGCCTCCGCCGTCACCCTCACCCGGTCCGGCGCGACGATCCTGATCTCGGTCGCCTACGGCACCCTGCGGCACTACTACGCGGCCCGCAGCGGCGAGAACAACATCTACCTGTGGACGAACAAGGCCGACACCTCGGTCACGGCCACCCGCTTCATCCTGCGCGTGCGCAAGGGCCTGTTCCCCAACGACGAGCCCGACTCCTACACCTACGCCCCCACCGCCGTCGAGGCATCCGACGTCTTCGCCAAACCGGACGGCCAGACCCGCTCCAAGCACTACTCGCGCCTGCGCGTGACGGACTACGACCACATCGGCTGGACGACCGGCGGCGTCGGCCTGTGGATCGTGCGCAGCAACCACGAGAGGGCCTCCGGCGGCCCCTTCTACCGCTCGCTGCTGCGCCACCAGAGCGCGGACGGCGGCGGCCTCTACGAGATCCTCCACTACGGCCAGAACCAGACCGAGCCCCAGCGCTTCGGCCTCCACGGCCCGTACGTCATCGCCCTCACCGACGGCGGCACCCCCTCCCCCGCCCTCTTCCCGGGCACGCTCACCACCCCGTGGGCGGACTCCCTCGGCATCGCCGGTCATGTCGGAGCCGGCGGGCGCGGCCGGGTGGCCGGCGTCGGCATCAACGGCCGTGACACCAGGTACCCGTACACGGTGGCTCTGGCCAACTCCTCGGCCCAGTACTGGGGTTCGGCCCGCGCCTCGGACGGCTACTACTCGATCGCCGGGGTCCTTCCCGGCACGTACACCCTGACCGTCTACAAGGACGAACTGGCCGTGTACACCACCTCCGTGACGGTCACCGCGGGCACGACCACCACCCTCAACACGATCACCGTCCCCACCTCCAACGACCCCTCCAACGCGCCCGCGATCTGGCGCATCAACAACTGGACCGGCACCCCGGCCGGTTTCAAGAACGCCGACCTGATGACCTACGCCCACCCCTCCGACGTCCGCGCCGCGCCCTGGACCGGCAACGTGGTCATCGGCAGCGGCACCGAGACCTCCGCCTTCCCCTGCTACCTCTGGAAGGACGTCAACAGCGGCATCACGGTCCACTTCCGCCTCACCGCAGCCCAGGCCGCCGCCGCGCACACCCTGCGCATCGGCGTGACGACGGCCTACGCCAACGGCCGCCCGCAGATCACCGTCAACGACACCTGGACCTCGGCCGTCCCCGCACCGCCCGTCCAGCCCAGCACCCGGTCGCTGACCAACGGCTCCTACCGCGGCAACAACCACACCTTCACCTACAGCATCCCGGCGTCCGCCTGGCTGACGGACCCGGACGCGTACAACACGCTGAAGATCCACGTGGTGAGCGGTTCGGGGACGACGTCCTACCTCAGCGCGGGCACGTCCATCGACGCGATCGATCTCCTCGTCTGATCAACTGCCGCGCGTCCACTGCTGGTTGCGCCCACCGTTGCAGGTGTACGTGATGAGCGCGGCGGAGTCGGCGGTGGACGCGCCGCTCACGTCCAGGCACTCGCCGGTGGCCCGCGCCACGATCCGCGTGTACCCCCCGGAGACGGACACGCTCCACTGCTGGGAGGCGGCCGAGGAGCAGTCCTCCTGAGTGACCCCGCCGACGGAGTCGGCCAGACACAGACTGCTGTGGCGCACGACGAGCTGCTGATGACCACCCCCGACGGGCCGGAACCAGAACTTCTGATTGCCTCCCCCGTTGCAGGTGTACTGCGTCAGCGCGACCCCCTCCCACAGCGACTGGTCCGGCACATCGGCACACTTGCCGGAGTGCCGCGCCACCAGCGTCTCGTACGCGGCGGGCGTCCCCACGACCGTCCCGGCGGCGGTGTCCACGGTGACCTCCGGATACCAGGACATCGCCAGTGACGTGGCGGTCGGGAAGCTCAACGGCAGCCACACGTACCGCGAGTCGTTGACGGTCCCGCCGAACGCGTTGCCCCAGCGGTCCCCGAGATACAGATACGACGTGCCCGACGTCCCCTGCACCGGCAGGACGTACGCCGTCTGCGAGCCGAACGCCGTGGAGTCCCCCACGTCGGTCATCGCCGACCAGGGCCCGGCCAGGCTCCGGGCCGTCGCGTACTGCTGCTGGTTGGGCCTCCACCCCGTCGCCCCGGAGGTCAGCATGAAGTACACACCGTTGCGCTGGAACAGCGCGGGCGCCTCCCGGTGCCCGCCCGGCCACGGGTTGGCGACCAGCCTGTCGATCCCGGTGTAGTCGGCGGTCAGCCGGTAGATGTGGAGGTCGTAGTTCTCGCGGGCCGCGGAGACCATGTACCCCGCACCGTCGCCGTCCACGAACACCGTGATGTCCCGCGACATGTGCTGCCCCAGCGGCCGGAAGCTCCCCAGCCAGCGGTAGTCGCCGTCGACGGTGTCGGACACGGCGACAGCGGCCCGGGCCTCGCCGTAGTCGGTGCCGTTCTCCTTGTGCATCCACATCACGAACTTCCCGGTGGCCGCGTTGTACATGACCTTGGGACGCTCGATGTTGGCGAGAGCGAGCTCGGGGTCGGTCGCCTGCGTCAGCACATGGTTGCGGAACTCCCAGTTCTTCAGATCCGTGGACCGGTAGGCGTCCACGTAGCGGAAGGTGTTGTCGGCGTTGCGATGCTCACCGAACCAGTAGTAGAAGGACCCCACCTTGAGCATCCCGCCCCCATGAGCGTGCACGGGGCCACCGGAGGTGTCGGTGAACTGCGTCCCGTTGAGAACGGCCTGCGGAGCGGCGTGAGCCGGACCGGAAAGACCCACGACGCCGCCCAGAGCGACACACAGCGCGAGGACGACCCCCCACACCCGCCTCATCGCACCGCCCCCTCACCGTGGCGGGAACACCGAGGCCAGGACCGTTGGCGGTTCATGCAGACTGCCTCTCGTTCGAGATTACGGACATCATCTGCCATGCCGAACAGCCGTCAACGTAGACGCGTCCCCCGGAGAGGTCAACGGCTAGCGTCGACCTCATGACCAGCGACACCGCACCCACCCTCGCCCAAGCCCTGGCCTCGGGGCCGGTCGTCCTGGACGGCGGCATGTCCAACCAGCTGGAGTCCGCCGGCCACGACCTCGACGACGACCTCTGGTCCGCCCGGCTCCTCGCCGAACAGCCCGAGGCGATCACCGAGGCGCACCTCGCCTACTTCCGAGCGGGGGCGAGCGTGGCGATCACCGCGAGCTACCAGGCCACGTTCGAGGGCTTCGCCCGGCGCGGCATCCCCCACCGCCGGGCGGCCGAACTCCTCACCCTGAGCGTCGACGCCGCCCGCGAGGCCGCCCGCCGCGCCCACGCCGAGGGCATCACCCGCCCCCTCTGGGTCGCCGCCTCCATCGGCCCCTACGGCGCGATGCTCGCCGACGGCTCCGAGTACCGCGGCCGCTACGGCCTCACCCTCGCCGCACTCGAACGCTTCCACCGCCCCCGCGCCGAGGTCCTCGCCGCCGCCTCCCCCGACGTCCTCGCCCTCGAGACGGTCCCCGACACCGACGAGGCCCGCGCCCTGCTCCGCGCCGTCCGCGGCCTCGGCGTCCCCGCCTGGCTCTCCTACACCATCTCCGGCACCCGCACCCGCGCCGGCCAGCCCCTGGAAGACGCCTTCGCCCTCGCCGCCGACGCGGACGACATCATCGCCGTCGGCGTCAACTGCTGCGCCCCCGACGACGTCCCCACCGCCATCACCCTCGCCTCCCGCATCACCGGCAAGCCCGTCGTCGTCTACCCCAACAGCGGCGAATCCTGGAACCCCACGTCCCACACCTGGTCCGGCCGCCCCACCTTCACCCCCGCCCAGGTCACCACCTGGCACACCCACGGCGCCCACCTCATCGGCGGCTGCTGCCGCGTGGGCCCTCCGGGCATCGCCGCGATCTCGAGGGCCTTGACCCGCGCCACCCCAACGGGGCCGGTCTCGCCGTAGGCGACTGCGGGCAGCACGTGGCTGATCGCGCAGTTCCCCGCGCCCCTGACCACGCACAGTCCCCCACGCCCAGGAAACACTCCCCACCCCCACCGACGGCAAGAAGCCACCACGCCCCCACGCACGGCGTGCGTCGGTCAGCCGCCGACGGCGATGAGGCACCACGCACCGCGTGCGTCGGTCAGCCGCCGACGGCGAGAAGGGGACGTGCCGGGGGGTGTCCGCCCGCAGCGGCCGGCGTCCGTCGGGCAGCCACCCTAAGTCCCAAGAGCACCGCCGGACCGAGGACGGACACCCCCCGGCGCGGCCCCGACCCACAACCCACCGGCATGCGCTACGCCCGCCCCCACCGGACACCAGCAGGCCGCCGCAGGCATCCACCCACCGGCCCGCACCGTCACTGCCGGCGAACAGCCGCCGATCGCCGCAATCGGCTGATCACCGAGCGGAGCTCCCCACCCCGGAGGAGCGCATCGTCGGACGGAGACGGCCCGCTCACCTCCACCGCACCGCTCCACAGAGCAAGCTCCCGATCCCGATGACCGAACGCCGTGTACGGCGGAACCAACCCGGACCGCCCCTCCTCGCCACCCTCGCCCCCCTCACCGACCTCACCGACCTCACCGAAGACCCGCACCGCATGCCCCGCCCCCCACGCCTCCCACCCCGGATCCCCCTCCGCCACGAACCGCACCCACGCCCCATGCATCGCCTCCGCCAACTCCCCCGGCGCCCCCTCCCCCGCCAGCTTCGCCGACTCCTCCGTCTCCCCGGTGTCGAAGACGAACCCCAGCTCCAGCGCATGACACGCCCCGAGCCCCGGCAACCGCGACGGCCAGGCGAACTCGTACACATACGTCGCCCCCCTCCTCGCCTCCGCCAGCCGGCACAACGGCACCCGCAGCAGATGATCCGTCACCATCTGCCCCACGATCTCCGCCGTCCCCGCCGCCGGCAGCAGCGAGCGATACCCCCGCGTCACCTCCGGCCCACACCGGCACCGCGCCCGCGCCCCCGCCAACGCCACCGCACCGAGCCGATCGACCCGCTCCAGCAACCCACCCGGCACCAGCCACAACCGGTACTCGTCCCGAGTCCACCCCACCAACAGCTCGGCACCCCCGGCAACCGCACTACCGGCAACCGCACTACCGGCAACCGCACCCCCAGCAACCGCACCCCCCTCCACCAACGCCTCCAACGGATCCCGCGGCACCACATCCCCGTCCACGACGATCCCGAACGCCGGCCCACCCAGCACAGGGCTGCTGAGCCTCCCCACCTCCCCCTGCGTCCGCAGCAGCACCTCCCGGTCGACCGAGGCGAACGCCTCCGCCGTGGCCGGCACCTTCAACCGCGCCGCCATCCGCCGCACCATGCGCCGCACCTTGTCCCGCTCCACGGCCTCCGGCGGCCCGCTCTGCAGCACCGCCCGCCGGAACAACCCCTGCGCCTGCGGAGCCGCGATCAGCGCCCCGACACTGATCGCCCCGGCGGACTGCCCGGCCAGCGTCACCCGCCCGGGATCCCCGCCGAACTCCGCGACCGCGTCATGCACCCACCGCAGCGCGGCCAGCTGATCCCGCAGCCCGGCGTTGGCGGGCACGTCGGGGAACAGCCCGTACCCCTCCACCCCCAGCCGGTAGTTGACGGACACCACCACGACCCCGTCGCGCGCGAACGCCGCCCCGTCGTACACCGGAACCGCCGACGACCCCCTGGTCAGCGCACCCCCGTGGAACCACACCAGCACCGGCAGCCGGGCCCCGCGCCCCGGCTCCGGGGTCCACACGTTCAGGTTCAGGCAGTCGTCGCCGGGGATCACCGGATCGGAGAGATACTGCGCGAACGCGTCGGAGTACGGCGGCTTCGGGGCCGTCGGCCCGAACGCCCCCGCGTCCCGCACCCCGTCCCACGCCTCGGGCGGCTCCGGGGGCCGGAACCTCCGCGCCCCGAACGGCGGCGCCGCGTAGGGGATGCCCCGGAACACGGCCACGCCCGCCTCGTACCGCCCGCGCACGGCCCCATGGGGCGTCGCGACCACTGGATCCGACCGGCCTGCCGACATACGCCCACCAGCCTTCCACGCGCTCCCGCACCGTCACTGCAGAGCATCACATCGCCCGGTCGTATTCCGCTGCATTCCCTCGGTGACCGACCCCGGTGATCCGTCCTCTTCACGTCTTCTCCCCTCCCACCTAGGGTAGGAAGCGCTTTCTGCACGCAGTTTCCGCACGCTGCCGCACCACGCTCGCGGCTGTCGATGGCCCTCGGGCGGGCCGGAGGGGTGGTTCTTCGATGGTCCGTACGTCAGGCGCGGGCACGACGACCGGGCCGACGCTGGCGGTCGTGGCCCGCGAGGCCGGCGTGTCGGTGCCGACCGCGTCCAAGGTGGTCAACGGCCGCGAGGACGTCGCCCCCGAGACCCGCCGCCGGGTCACCGAGGCACTGGACCGGCTCGGCTACGTCCGCCGGCCCCGTTTCGACCCCTCCCGCGCCCCCGCCCTGGTCGACCTCGTGGTGCACGCCCTGGACACGTCCTGGTCGGGAGCGGTGCTGCGGGGCGCGGAGCGGGCGGCGAGGGACGCGGGCCTGGACCTGGTGGTCTCGGCCTCGGCTCCACGGGGCCACGGCGGCCGCCCGGAACGCGGCTGGCTGGACAAGCTCACCGTCCGCGGTTCCGCCGGGGTGCTGTTCAACCTCGCCGAGCTCACCGATCCGCAGTACGCCTGGCTGGAGCAGCACCGCATCCCGTACGTGATGATCGACCCCGTCCTCGAACCGCCGCCCGGCACCGTGTCGGTGGGCGCGGCGAACTGGCACGGCGGGGTCAGCGCGACCGAGCATCTGCTCGCCCTCGGGCATGAGCGCATCGCCGTGGTCGCCGGACACCACAGCGCGTCGTGCAGCGCCGCCCGGGTGGCAGGCTACCGCTCCGCACTGGCCTCGGCGAACCTCGCGCTGCGCCCGGAGTACGTCCGTCACGCGGCCTTCGACACCGCGCTCGCCCGGCGCCGCACGTCCGAGCTGCTCGACCTGGCCGAGCCGCCCACGGCCCTGTTCGTCTGCTCGGACCGGATGGCGCTGGGCGCGTACGAGGCGCTGGCCGAGCGCGGGCTGCGGATCCCCGACGACGTCAGCGTCGTCGGCTTCGACGATCTGCCCGAGTCCCGCTGGACCGCCCCACCGCTCACCACGGTCCGCCAGCCGGTGGCCGAGATGGCCGCGACGGCCCTGCGCCTGCTGGTCCGCATGATGGACGGCGACCGCCCGGAGAGCACCCGCACCGAGCTCTCCACGACGCTGGTGGAGCGCGCGAGCACGGCACCGCCGCGCGCCTGAGGGGCGGGCCGCGCCCGCCCCACCCCCGCCCCGGACAGCGCCCCAGTTCGGCAGTTCGGCAGTTCGACATCCCCGGGGATCAGCAGCTCGACAGTTCGACGCTTCAGCGACAAATCGTCACAAAACCATATGCGCGGGGTGACACGAGCCACGCCCGCGGCGCCGAATGCGAAGTGGGCCCGCCGGGTTGCGTATTGTGCTCGATCGCAGTCGGCGACGTAGCGAAAGGCACCACCCCCCATGAGATCCCGTTCGGCGCGGGGCCGCAGCCTCGGCCGGGCCGTCGCCACCGCCGTGGCGACCGCCGCCATCGCCACCGGTGTGACCGTCCTTCAGCCCGAGCCGCGGCAGAGCGAGGCGGCCACCGACGTCCCGGCACTGCCGCTCGGCCCCGGCACGCTGGCGGAGACCCGCACCACACGGCAGCTCGCCCCGGGCGTGACCCATGTGGCCATCGAGCGCGGCGAGGCGTCGCCGGACGACGTCTGGACCGTCACGGCCGGGCTCGGCACCACCGAGGCGGAGGTCGCCGAGCTGGAACGCCGGGTGCGCGCCGCCGGTCACGAACCCCGGCGCGACGCCACCGCCGGACCGGACCCCGCGGGACCGGCCGACCGGCCGCTGGGCTGGCTGGTGCGGGTGGGCCGGTACGCCGACCGGGCCGAGGCCGACGCCGTCCGTGCCGAGCTCGCGGCACAGGGGGTGTCCGGCACCGTCGAGCACACCGTCGAGGACGGTCACCCCACGACGGGCCCCTGGTCGCTGGACGTCCTGGTGATCGAGCCGGGTCGGTTCACCGGGCGGCTGCGGTCCGAGCTGGCCGACGGGATCGTGCCGGGCCGCGAGACCGTCAGCTCGATCGCCCGCCGCGCGGGGGCCCTCGCCGCGGTGAACGGCGGGTTCTTCGTCACCGGCGGCACCAGGACGACACCGGGCAACTGGGTGGCCGGTACGGAGGGCGACCCCTCGGGCGTCTCGGTGGTCGGCGGCGACCTGGTGTCGGAGGCCGTGAACGACCGGCCCGCGCTGGTCCTGCCGAGCGAGTCCGGTCGGCGGGCGGCGGTGCGCCGGATCCACACGGTCGTGACGGTCCGCACGGCGAGCGGCGCCACCCGTACGGTGACCGGTCTCAACCGGCAGGCGGGGCTGGTCGTGAACTGCGGCGGCGTCGGCAACCTCACGCCCGTCTCCCACCCCGCGCACGACTACACGTGCGGCAACCCCGACGAACTCGTCGCCGTCACCCCCAGGTTCGGCGGCACCGCCCCCGAGGGCCCCGGCTACCAGGCCACCCTCGACGCCGGCGGCCGGGTGACCGCGGTGCGCGCCGGCCGCGGCGGTGCCGTGCCCGCGGGCGGCACCGTGCTCCAGGGCACCGGCACCGAGGCCGAGTGGCTGCGCGCCCACGCCCGTGTCGGCGCCCAGCTGACCTTGCGCCGCATGGTGCTCGACAAGGAGAACGGCAGGCAGGTGGGGCTGTCGGCGCAGACCTCGCTGATCAACGGGGGCCCGCTGCTGCTGCGCGACGGCCGGGTCGCCCTGGACCCGCTGCGGGACGGCTTCGGCGCGCAGGACATCGGCGGATCCGATCGCGCCGTCTTCCACAACAGCTGGTACCTCCAGCGGGCCCCGCGCACCGCGGCCGGGATCACCGCCCAGGGGCGGATCGTCCTGCTCACCGTCGACGGCCGGCGCCCCGGCTACAGCGCCGGTCTCACCATCGCCGAGACCGCCGCGGTCATGCGCAGTCTCGGCGCGGTGAACGCCCTCAACCTCGACGGCGGCGGCTCCACGACGATGGTCGTCCAGGACGAGCTCCAGGGCATCCCCAGCGACCGCACGGGCGAACGCCCCGACGGCGACGCCCTGCTGATCCTGCCCCCGGCCACCGGCTAGGGCCGTCCCGCGGACCGCGTCGGCGTCGCGGGACCGGCCCTCGGCTCCTGCTCAGACGGGATCCAGCCGGGTGCGCAGGAGGCAGAACTCGTTGCCCTCCGGGTCGGCCAGGACGTGCCAGCTCTCGGTGCCGGTCTGGCCGACGTCGGCAGGCCGGGCGCCGAGGGCGAGCAGCCGCTCCAGTTCGGCGTCCTGGTCGCGGTCGGTGGGGTTGACGTCGATGTGCAGGGGCAGCTTCCCGGCACGGGGGCTGCTGCTGGGGCTGAGGATGAGAAGGGGCTGCGGTCCGCCGTAGCCGGCGTCGGGCGGCCCGATCGCGATGCTTCCGTCCTCGTCACGCTCGAGTTCGGCGTATCCGAGGACCTCGCTCCAGAACGCGGCGAGCCGTTCGGGGTCGGCGCAGTCGAGGACCAGCTCACTGATGCGGCATGCCATGCCGGTCAGTGTACGGAGCGGCACCGGGGGGGGCCGGACGGACTGACGCGCCATGAGAATGCAGCCCTGGTCGGCCCGTTGGGCTCAGCCGCTCGCGCCCTCGGGGTCGACGGGCGCCCCGTCCCCGTTCGGCGGCAGGTCGCCGCGTTCCGTCGGTACGGCGCCGGCGGGGGCGTCGGGCAGCAGGGCCTCCAGTTCCCCGGCGCCGGGACGGTGGGCGCCGAGGGCGGCCTCGCGCAGGACGGCGCGGGGGACGTCGCCCTCGGTGGAGACCCGCAGCACATGGCCGTCCTTCGCCAGCGCGTACTCGCGGCGCTGATCCGTGACGCGGTACCAGGCGTCGCCGTCGCGCTCGCACACCGCCCGCTCGCCCGAGGCCGAGGGCAGTGCGGTGGGGCAGGTACGGTCCGTCATCGTGCCGCGCTCGACGGTGAGCCGGATCTGCCGGTCGGCGGACTCACGGGCGAAGTAGACGGCGGAGAAGCCGTCGTCGCCGTGCACCCCGACGGACTGCTGGGCGAGGACGAAGCCGGAGGGGGGCGTGAGGGCGTAGACGTGCTGCGGCGCGATGCCCAGGGCCCCGGCGCGGGAGCCGAGTTCGGCCGGGTCGGCGGCGCCCTTCTTCTCACTGCCGCAGGCGGTGAGCAGTGCGGGGAGAAGGACAAGGGCCAGGGCCACGCGCGCGTCACGTCTCATCCCCCCATCCTCCCGCACAGGTGTTCCCACGGGTGGGCGGGGGTGTGTGGCCTCGTGCCCCGGTGAACGCGATTCCCGCGCGGCCGGTCGCTCTCGGCCGGCCGCGGCGCGCGTGCCCGGTTCCTTCGACGTGTCCGATTCCTTCAAGACGCTCTTGCCGACCCGCTCCTACGGTGGCCCCATGAGTCCACGTCTCGATGCCATCGGCCTCGTCGTCACCGACATGGCCGCCTCCCTCGCCTTCTACCGCCGCCTCGGCCTCGCCTTCCCCGAGGGCGCGGAACAGCAGCCCCACGTGGAGGCGGAGCTGACCGGCGGCATCCGGCTGCTCCTCGACACGGAGGACACGGTCCGCTCCTTCCACCCGCACTGGCGCGCCCCCTCGGGCAGCGGCCGCACCTCCCTCGCCCTGCTCTGCGACGGCCCCGAGGAGGTGGACGCCGTCTACGAGGACCTGGTCGCCGCCGGCCACCACGGCGAGCTCAAGCCGTGGGACGCCCCCTGGGGCCAGCGCTACGCCGTCGTGCACGACCCGGACGGCAACGCGGTCGACCTCTTCGCCCCGTCAGGCCAGTAGCAGCCCGGGCGTGGTCCCGGTCAGCTCCTTGACCTCACGGGTGAGATGGGCCTGGTCGGCGTAGCCAGCCCGGACGGCGGTCTCGGCGAGCGCGACTCCGGCGCGGGCCAGGCCGAGGGCGCGCTGCAGCCGCAGGATCCGGGCGAGCGTCTTGGGCCCGTACCCGAAGGCGGCCAGGGAGCGGCGGTGCACCTGCCGGGCGCCGATGCCCAGTCGGTCGGCGGTGGCCGCGACGGGCCGGCCGGCGTCCAGCTCCGCGACCAGCCGGCGCAGCAGCGGATCGGGCGCCTCGGTCTCGGCGGCCCGCTCCAGGGCCACCTCCTCAAGGCCGCTCCCCGGATCGGCGGCGGCGTTCACCCGCGCGGCGAGCCGTCTCACCCGCGCGGCGGACCACAGCTCCGCCAGCTCGACGCGGCGGTCCCGCAGCTCGTGCGCGGGCACCCCCAGGAAGGCGGGCCCGTCACCGGGCCGGAAACGGATGCCTGCCCATGTCCCCTGGGGGCCTTGTGTGAGGTGAGCGCGGGTGTCGGGCCCGGCGACCAGCAGCCGCCCGTCGTGCCACAGCAGATCCATGCACCCGTCGGGCAGCACCCGCCCACCGCCGGCCGTCGGCGTGTGCACCCACAGGACGGCTCCGGGCACCCGGGAGCGGCGTTCGGCGTACATGGGGACCAGGCTAGACAGCGAACCCCAGCCGGTACTCCTGCGGACTCACCCCGTACACCCTCTTGAAGGCGGTGGACAGGGCGAACGCGCTCCCGTACCCCACCCTGCGCGCGATCGCCTCCAGCGTGTCCTCGGTGTCCCGCAGCGCGTCCGCCGCCAGCGCCAGCCGCCAGCCCGTGAGGTACGTCATCGGCGGCTCCCCCACCAGTTCGGCGAAGCGGCGGGCGAGGGCCGCGCGGGACACGCCCGCCTTCTCCGCGAGCCCCGCGACGGTCCAGGGGTGCGCGGGGTGGTCGTGGAGCAGCCGCAGCACGCGCCCGACGACGGGGTCGCCCATCGCGCGGTACCAGGCGGGCGTCTCCCCGCCCGGCCGGGCGAACCACGCCCGCAGGGCCGCGATCACCAGCAGGTCGAGGAGCCGGTCGAGGACGACCTCCTGCCCGGGCTCGTCGCGGACGATCTCCTCCATGAGGAGCGGGGTGAGCGGGCAGGTCCAGGTGTCGGAGGCGAGGGTGAGCAGCGGCGGCAGCGCGTTCAGGAGCCGTCCGCTCACCTCGCCGGGCCACAGGTAGGTGCCGATCAGCAGCAGGGTCTCGCCGTCGCGGGCGGAGCCCCAGGTGCGGACGCCGAGGTCCATGGAGCCGTTGAGGGGCCGCCCGTCGGGGTAGCTGCACGCGCCGCCGGGCAGGATCACCGCCTGCGGGGCGGTGCCGGGGTCGTCGGCGCAGGTGTACGCGTCCGGGCCGCGGGCGACGGCGAGGTCCCCGGCGCACAGCCGTACCGGGTCCCCGGCGTCCGGCACGATCCAGGTGTCGCCGCGCACCGCCAGCATCACCGTGAGCGGCGCCCGGTCCTGGACGCGCACGCTCCACGGCGGGTCGAAACAGGCCCGGATCAGAAAGGCGCCGCGGGCGCGGGGGCCGTCCAGCAGGCCGGCGAGAGCGTCCATGGGGGCCAGCGTAGACGCGCGCCCGGGGGAGCGAGCGGCCCGGCACAGGAGCCGGGCCGCGGCCGGTTCCTCGCCGTCACTTCTCCGCGGGCGGGTTCTCGCCCCCCGGCTTCCCCGTGCTCCTGGCGTGGGCGCGCAGCCGGGAGGTGACGTCCTCGGGGGGCAGGAAGCGGGACCAGCGTTCGGGGAACTCCGAGGGCATGTCGGGGTCGTCGGGGTCGTACTCGCCGCGGAAGGCGGCGGCGCGGGCGACGTACTCGGCGACCTGGGCCTGCCGCATGCGCTCGTTGGCCTCGCGGGCGGCCGCGGTGGCGGCGGCGGGCCAGACCCGGTCGATGGCGGCGTTGACGGCGGCGCCGACCAGGACGGCGAAGGCGGACACGCCGATCCACAGCAGCACGGCGACGGCGGCGGCGAGCGAGCCGTAGATGGTGGCGCCCTCGACGGTGTTGGTGAGGTAGATGCGCAGCAGGAAGCTGCCGAGCACCCACATGCCGAGGGCGACCAGGGCGCCGGGCACGTCCTCGATCCACGGGGAGCGCACGGGCACGGAGACGTGGTACAGGGTCGTCAGGAAGGCGATCGACAGCACGATGACCACGGGCCAGTACAGGACCTGTACGAGCGTCGTCGACCAGGGCAGGACCCGCAGCACCGCGTCCGGCCCGGCCACCATCAGCGGCAGCGCGACCGAGCCGATCAGCAGGGCCACGAGGAACAGCAGGAACGCCAGCAGCCGGGTCTTGACGATGCCGCGGACGCCGTCGAGGCCGTACATGACGGTGATGGTGTCGATGAAGACGTTCACCGCGCGCGAGCCGGACCACAGGGAGAACAGGAAGCCGATGGAGATGATGTCGGGGCGGCCGCCCTTCATCACGTCGTCCAGGATCGGCCGCGCGATCTGCTCCACGCCCTTGTCGGACAGGACCGTGCGGGATGCCTCCAGGAGGTTGGTCTCCAGGCTGGTGATGGTGTCCGTGCCGGTCCAGCCGTCGACGTAGCCGAGCAGTCCGATCATGCTGAGCAGCAGCGGCGGCACCGACAGCAGGGTGAAGAACGCGGCCTCGGCGGCGAGCCCGAGGATGCGGTACTCGATGCAGGAATTGACGGTGTCCTTCAGCAGCAGCCAGGCGGTTCTGCGCTTGGAGACGTTCCGGTAGAGGGCACGCGCGCGGTGGAGACGCCCGGAGGGCTGCGTCGCGGGGGTCGGTTCACTTGCTGGCTGCACGACCCAAAGGTATCCGCAGGACAGGACTGCACTCACCCTGGTGGGAACAGCGGACCGCCCGCGGCCGTGACCGACGCCGTCCACGGGGTAGGTTCCGGACATGGCAGGCAGCACCCACACCGTGACCAATCAGCCTCCGCCGCTCACCGGATACGACGTCTTCGGCGCCGACCGGGCGCTCGTGGAGGCCGTCGAGCGGCATCTGGACCCCGCCGTGCTCGACGACGGGCTGAGCGAGCTGTCGGGGCTCGGGCGCACCGCGGGCTCCCCGCAGGTGCAGGAGTGGGGCGTGCTGGCGAACGAGCATCCGCCGCGGCTGCGCACCCACGACCGGTACGGCAACCGGATCGACGAGGTCGAGTTCCATCCGGCGTGGCACCGGCTGCTCGGCAAGGGCGTGTCGGCGGGGCTGACGTCGGCCTGGACGCGGCCGGGCGGGCATGTGCGGCGGGCGGCGGCGTTCCTGGTGTGGACGCAGGTGGAGGCGGGCAACGGCTGTCCGCTGTCGATGACGAACGCGGCCGTGCCCGCCCTGCGCGCCGACCCGGCGCTCGCCGCCGAGTGGGAGCCGCGGCTGGCGTCGGCGATCTACGACCGTGATCTGCGGCCGGCCCGGCTGAAGGCGGGTGCCCTGTTCGGGATGGGCATGACGGAGAAGCAGGGCGGCAGTGACGTCCGCGCCAACACGACGGCCGCGCGGCCGCTGGCGGAGGACGGGACGTACGAGCTGACCGGGCACAAGTGGTTCTGCTCGGCGCCGATGTCGGACGGCTTCCTGGTCCTGGCGCAGGCTCCGGACGGGCTCACGTGCTTCCTCGTCCCGCGGGTGCTGGAGGACGGCACGCGCAACACGTTCCTGATCCAGCGGCTGAAGGACAAGCTGGGCAACCGGTCCAACGCCTCCGCCGAGGTCGAGTTCGACGGCACCTGGGCGCGCCGGGTCGGCGAGGAGGGGCGCGGGGTGCGCACCGTCATCGACATGGTGGCGGCGACCCGGCTGGACTGCGCGCTGGGTTCGGCGGGGCTGATGCGGCAGGCGGTGGCGCAGGCCGTGCACCACTGCTCCTACCGCGAGGCGTTCGGCGGCAAGCTCGTCGACAAGCCGCTGATGCGCAACGTTCTGGCCGATCTGGCGCTGGAGTCGGAGGCGGCGACGACCCTGGCGCTGCGGCTGGCGGCGGCGTACGACGACGGCAGCGAGCAGGAGCGGGCGTTGCTGCGGATCGCGGTGCCGGCCGCCAAGTACTGGGTGACCAAGCGGTGTGCGCCGCTGGTGGTGGAGGCCGCGGAGTGCCTGGGCGGCAACGGCTATGTGGAGGAGTCGGGGCTGCCCCGGCTGGTGCGCGAGTCCCCGCTGAACTCGATCTGGGAGGGCTCGGGCAATGTGCAGGCGCTGGATGTGCTGCGGGCGCTCCAGCGGGAGCCGCAGGCGCTGAACGCCTATCTCCAGGAGGTCGGGAAGGCGCGTGGGGAGGACCACCGGCTGGACGCCGCGATCAAGGGGCTGCTGACCGAGCTGGCGGATCTGGAGGGCATCGAGGCGAGGGCGCGCAGGCTGACCGAGCGCCTCGCGTCGGTGCTCCAGGGGGCGCTTCTGGTGCGGTACGCGCCCCCCGCGGTGGCCGACGCGTTCTGTGCGTCGCGGCTGGGCGGTGACGGGGGCGCGGCCTTCGGCACCCTGCCGCACACGCTGGATCTGGCGGCCCTGGTGGAACGGGCCCGGCCTCCGGTGTGAGCTGCGGTTTCCTGACGGCGGGGGTGGTGCTGCGCCGACACGGCACCACCCCTGCCCCAACAGGCCCGAGAAGAGGCCGGCTGCGCCGCACGGGCGGCGTAGCTCAAGTTTCAACCACCGTACTGCTGTTCACCAGGGTTGCAGAGGGTTGCAACTTTCTGTTGGACGGTGACCGGACTGCGCCCCTCCGTCGCGAACGGGCGGCAGTATGGACGAACCAGTCAGCACACGACCGGAATCCGACGGCCGCAGGGCTTGACATCCGGTCACCGCACCAGCTCATCCCGGGAGGATCCCGTGGCGAACCCGCCGATGAACGTGACGCAGCTGGCCGCCGTGGACACGGCGCGCGCGGCACGGATGCTGAGGCAGGTGCGCGAGGCGGCGCTCTCCGGACGGCAGGGTCCGCTCGCACCCCGGCCGGTGATCGAGGACTCGTGGGGGCGGATGCTGCGCAGCGGGGTCGACCCCGACCACGACTTCCGGTCGGGACTGCTCTCGCCGGAGGAGGTGCGCCGGCGGCGCGAGGAGTCACCGCTGCGCCATGTGCTGCCGGTGCTGCGGGAGGGCCTGCTGTCGGTCGCGGACACCGCCCGGCACATCATGGTCGTCGCCGACGCGGACGGCCGGGTGCTGTGGCGGGAGGGCAGTGTGCCGGTGCTGCGCAAGGCGGACGGGCTGGGCTTCGAGATCGGCGCGGACTGGCGGGAGGACGTGGTGGGCACCAACGGGGTGGGGACACCCGCGGTGGTCCGCCGGCCCGTGCAGGTGTTCGCCTCCGAGCACTTCGTACGGTCGCACGCCACCTGGACGTGCGCGGGCGCCCCGATCACGGATCCGCGGGACGGCCGGCTGATCGGCGTGGTGGATGTCAGCGGGCCGCTGGAGACGATGCATCCGGCCACGCTCGCCTGGGTCGACTCGGTCGCCAAGCTCGCCGAGGCGCGGCTGCGCGAGCTGCATCTGACCTCGCTGGAGCGGTTGCGGGCGGTGGCGGCGCCGGTGCTGGCCCGGATCGGCGGGCGGGCGCTGGTGGTGGACCGGGACGGCTGGACGGCCGCGGTGACGGGCATGCCGTACACCGGCCGGACGGCGCTGCCCAAGTCGCTGTCGGCGGGGCACCGGTGGCTGCCCGGGCTCGGGCTGTGCACGGTGGAGCCGCTGGGCGGGGGCTGGTTGGTGCGGGTCGCCGCGGACCGGCCGCAGGCGCAGGGGGCGACGCGCATCGTGCTCGACCTGACGCAGCCGCGCCGCTGGACGGTGACGGTGTCCGGCGGAGCGGGCGAGTGGTGCCGCGAACTGAGCCCCCGGCACGCCGAGTTGCTCTATGTGCTGGCCCGGCAGCCGGGCGGGCGCAGCGCGGCGGGGCTGGCCGAGGACCTGTTCGGGGACGCGGGACGCACGGTCACCGTGCGGGCCGAGATGTCGCGGGTACGGCGGTATCTGGAGGGTTTCCTGGAACACCGGCCGTATCGTTTCTGCGATGCCGCGCAGGTCGAGGTCCTCCTCCCCGACGACCCCCGCGACCTGCTCCCCCACTCCACCGCACCGGCGGTCCGCGCGGCACGCCGGGGAGCGGTGCCCTGACGGCCGCGCACGCCCCTGCACGCCCGGGCGCGGTGCCCGCTCCGGGCGGCGGCCCAGCGGTTCCGCCTTGGGGGGCTTCGTCCGTGAATTTGCGGGGTCCGGGCCCGCGGGCGGCCTCCCCTGCCGTAGCATCGCTCCGGGCCGTCTCAGCCGTTCCTCGACCAACGTACGGATCAGCAGGCGCAGTTGACCCGGCCGGGCGAGCCTGGAGAGGGAGCTCATGAAGCATCGCGGCAGACACCGCCGGCGCCGACGGGGCAGGGCGTTGCGCGCGTTCCTGTCCGGAACCGCGCTCGCGCTGACCGCCGCCGCCACCATGATCAGCGTCTCCCAGGCATCGGTCGACGAGGACCCCGGCCCGCTGGAGCCGCTGACCGCAGCCGACGCCCGGCTGACCGAGGAACTCGTCCCCGCCCGCACCCTGGACCGGCTCGCCTCCGCGATGGGCCGCCCCGTCGGCGTCGCCGCCCTCCTCGCCGACGCCGACCGCACCCTGCGCCCGGCCGCCGAGTGCTCCTCCGCCGACCGGGCCGCCCTGCCGGTCGGCCCCGCTCCGACCCGCGTCCACTGCTGGGACGCCGCCGACACCGGCGGCCTCCGCGCGGCCGCGGTCAGCACGTCGGGGGACGCGGACGACGACGGGCGCTGGGGCGGACACCGGGTGGTCGTGTCGGGCTGGTCCGGCACCGCCGGCCCGGCCGGGGCGGGCCGCCCGCAGGCAACGGCGGGCCGCACCTTCGACGGCCGGACGCGGTCCGGGAGCGCCGCCGCGGACACCGCGGACCACACGGACGCCGGCCCCGACGCCTCGGACGGCCGGCCGCAGGACGGGCCCCGCCTCGCCCGCGTCTCCTTCGTGGACGCCGGTGACACCGCCGCCCACGCCTCCGGCCACCTCCCCTACACCTCCGCCCTGCTCACCGTCCCGGTCGACGGCGGCCGCAACTACGCACCGCTCGTCTCCGACCTGTCCGGCCTGGTCTGGTACCAGGACAAGCTGCTGGTCACCGCCGAGGACGCCCTGTACGTGTACGACGTGAACCGCATCCAGCGGGCGAACGTCACCGCCCCCGCCGTCGGCCGCGTCCCCGGCGGCTGGTCGGCGCACGGCCTGCGCTACGTCCTGCCCGCCGTCGGCTCCTACCGGCTCGACGCCGACGGCACCCGCCTCGGCGCACTGTCCCTGGACCGCAGCACCGCCCCCGACAGCCTGGTCGCCACCGAGCGGACGGAAGAGGACGGCGGGACGGGCACCCGGCTGTGGCGCTACTCCTTCGACACGGACCCGGCCCGCCCCGGACTCCTCGCCACGGACACCGTCGGGCGGGTGACCCCCGACGCGATGTACCGCACGAAGGTGTCCGACGTGCGCGGCGTCCTCTCCCACCGCTCCCACTGGTACGTCACCCGCGCCGACCGCGACGGCCCCGGCACGCTGTGGCGCCAGGACACGGAGGGCGCGCAGGTCGCCCGCTGCGGCACCGATCTGTCCTCGCGCTGCTGGAGCGGCACGACCGCCTCCCTCTCCTACGCGGCCGGGACGGGCGAGGTCTGGGCCCAGTCCGGACGGACCCTGTTCGCCGTGGAGCTGGCGGAGATCGACGAGGCCCTGGACTGACGGCCGCGCGGGGCGGCACCCCGGCCGCCGTGGCGTGGTACGGGATCGGCAGCCCGGCCGCCGTACCGTGGAACGCGAGCGGCAGCCCCGCCGCCGAACCGTGGAACGCGATCGACAGACATCCGGACGAGATGATTCCCTGGCGGCCATGACCAACATCGCCGTGACCACCTGGTCCCTGGAGCAGACCGCTCCCACGGACCTCCTCCCGGCCGCCGCGCCCGAGGGCGACGTGCGGATCGTGCGCGCCGAGGTGCCCTCGCCCGAGTTCAGCCGCTTCCTGTACGCCTCCGTCGGCGGGGACATCCGGTGGACGGACCGGCTCGGCTGGACGTACGCGCAGTGGCAGGAGCACCTGGAGCGTCCCGGTGCGGAGACCTGGGTGGCCTACGACCGGGGCACGCCCGCCGGGTACGTGGAGCTGAGCCCGCAGGACGACGGGGTCGTGGAGATCGAGTACTTCGGCCTGATCCCCGCCTTCCGCGGCCGGCGCATCGGCGGCCATCTGCTGTCGTACGGCACCGCCCGCGCCTGGGACCTCGCCGACCGCTGGCCGGGGCGGGCACCGACCAAGCGGGTGTGGCTGCACACATGCAGCAAGGACGGCGAGTTCGCGATGGACAACTACCTGCGCCGCGGCTTCAAGCTGTTCGACACCAAGGTCGAGGAGGAGGCCGTACGGCCCACGCCCGGCCCCTGGCCCGGCGCATACCCTGCCTGACCTGCGCCGACAAGTCCCCGCGCGGACGGTGTGACCGACGACACCCTTGTCCCACCCTTCGGGACAAGGGTGTCCACATGTCGGACGAAGCTGGACTCTGTCCAGATCGCCATGACACGCTTCCGTCATGTCTGGAACTGGAATTGCCTTGGTGAGTCGGCGGCACGTCGACCTCGGCCGCATGTCCAGCGCCATCTGTCCGGCGAGCTGACAAGCACAGCACCGCCGCATTCCGTTCCCCCCAGTCTCCCTTGCGCGATGACGCGCAGGCATACCTACGCGCGCCCGAACGCGCAGGTCAGAGCCGCTTTCCCCGGTCCCGAAGGACGTAACAACCATGGCCGCCACCCCGCAGAACCCTGCCGCCGCGACTCCCCGCCGCAAGGTGAGCCGTCACCGCGGTGAGGGTCAGTGGGCCGCGGGGCACTTCACCCCGCTCAACGGCAACGAGCAGTTCAAGAAGGACGACGACGGTCTCAATGTGCGGACACGCATTGAGACGATCTACTCCCAGCGCGGCTTCGACTCGATCGACCCCAACGACCTGCGCGGCCGGATGCGCTGGTGGGGCCTGTACACCCAGCGCAAGCCGGGAATCGACGGCGGCAAGACCGCGATCCTGGAGCCGGAGGAGCTGGACGACGAGTACTTCATGCTGCGCGTCCGGATCGACGGCGGCCGGCTGACCACGCAGCAGCTGCGGGTGATCGGTGAGATCTCGCAGGAGTTCGCGCGCGGCACCGCGGACATCACCGACCGGCAGAACGTCCAGTACCACTGGATCCGGATCGAGGACGTGCCCGAGATCTGGAACCGCCTGGAGGCGGTCGGCCTGTCCACCACCGAGGCATGCGGCGACACGCCCCGCGTGATCATCGGCTCCCCGGTCGCGGGCATCGCCGAGGACGAGATCATCGACGGCTCCCCGGCCATCGAGGAGATCCACCGCCGGATCATCGGCAACAAGGACTTCTCCAACCTGCCCCGCAAGTTCAAGTCCGCGATCTCCGGCTCGCCGCTGCTGGACGTGGCGCACGAGATCAACGACGTGGCGTTCGTCGGCGTGCACCACCCCGAGCACGGCCCCGGCTTCGACCTGTGGGTCGGCGGCGGCCTGTCCACCAACCCCAAGATCGGCGTCCGGCTCGGCGCCTGGGTGCCGCTGGACGAGGTGCCGGACGTCTACGAGGGCGTCATCTCGATCTTCCGTGACTACGGCTACCGGCGCCTGCGCACCCGCGCCCGCCTGAAGTTCCTGGTCGCCGACTGGGGCGCGGAGAAGTTCCGCCAGGTGCTGGAGGACGAGTACCTCAAGCGGAAGCTGGTCGACGGCCCCGCCCCCGCGCAGCCCGTGGAGCGCTGGCGCGACCACGTCGGTGTGCACCGGCAGAAGGACGGCCGTTTCTACGTCGGGTTCGCCCCGCGCGTCGGCCGCGTCGACGGCACCACGCTGACGAAGATCGCCGACCTGGCCGAGGCGCACGGCTCGGGCCGGGTCCGCACCACCGTCGAGCAGAAGATGATCATCCTCGATGTCGAGGAGGGCCAGGTCGACTCGCTCGTCGAGTCCCTGGAGGCGCTGGACCTGACCGCCAAGCCCTCCCCGTTCCGGCGCGGCACCATGGCCTGCACCGGCATCGAGTACTGCAAGCTCGCCATCGTCGAGACCAAGGCGCGCGGCGCCTCCCTCATCGACGAGCTGGAGCGCCGGATCCCGGACTTCGACGAGCCGATCACCATCAACCTCAACGGCTGCCCGAACGCCTGCGCCCGTATCCAGGTGGCGGACATCGGTCTCAAGGGGCAGCTGGTCCTCAACGACCGGGGCGAGCAGGTCGAGGGCTACCAGGTGCACCTCGGCGGCGCGCTCGGCCTGGAGGCCGGGTTCGGCCGCAAGGTGCGCGGTCTGAAGGTGACCTCGGAGGAGCTGCCCGACTACGTCGAGCGGGTCCTGAAGCGCTTCCAGGCGGAGCGCGAAGAGGGCGAGCGGTTCGCCACCTGGGCGGCCCGCGCCTCCGAGGAGGCGCTGTCGTGAGCGAGCGCGCGGCGCCCTTCTACTGCCCGTACTGCGGCGACGAAGACCTGCGTCCCAGCGAGGAAGGCCACGGCGCGTGGGAATGCGCGGCCTGCAATCGCGCATTCCAGCTGAAGTTCCTCGGGCTGCTGGCCCGAGGGGTTCGGCAGGACACCACGGGAGGGGAACCGATATGACGACGGCTCAGCAGGAGCGCTCGGCCGAGGAGTTGAAGGCCCTCGCCGAGCAGGCGGGCCGCGACCTGGAGGACGCCTCCGCGCTGGAGATCCTCCAGTGGGCGGCGGACACCTTCGGCAAGCGGTTCTGCGTGACGTCCTCCATGGAGGACGCCGTGGTCGCCCACCTCGCCTCGCGGGCGATGCCCGGCGTGGACGTCGTGTTCCTCGACACCGGCTACCACTTCGAGGAGACCATCGGCACCCGCGACGCGGTGGAGGCGGTGATGGACGTCAACGTCATCACCCTCACCCCGCGCCAGACGGTCGCCGAGCAGGACGCCGAGTACGGGCCCAGGCTGCACGACCGCGACCCCGACCTGTGCTGCAAGCTCCGCAAGGTGCAGCCGCTGGAGCAGGGGCTGAAGGACTACCAGGCGTGGGCGACGGGCCTGCGCCGCGACGAGTCCCCGACCCGGGCGAACACCCCGGTCGTCGGCTGGGACGAGAAGCGGCAGAAGGTCAAGATCTCGCCGATCGCCCGCTGGACCCAGGACGACGTGGACGCCTACGTCACCGAGCACGGCGTTCTGACCAACCCGCTGCTGATGGACGGCTACGCCTCCGTCGGCTGCGCTCCCTGCACCCGGCGGGTGCTGGAGGGCGAGGATGCGCGCGCCGGGCGCTGGGCCGGACGCGCCAAGACCGAGTGCGGGCTGCACGCATGACCGACCATCAGACTCAGGAGAACCACGTGACGACCGGAGCCACCGTCTGGCTCACGGGTCTGCCGAGCGCCGGCAAGACCACCATCGCGTACGAGCTGGCCGGCCGGCTGCGCGAGGAGGGCCACCGCGTCGAGGTGCTCGACGGCGACGAGATCCGCGAGTTCATCTCCGCGGGCCTCGGCTTCAGCCGCGAGGACCGGCACACCAATGTGCAGCGCATCGGCTTCGTCGCCGAACTGCTCGCCCGCAACGGCGTGCTGGCGCTGGTCCCGGTCATCGCGCCGTACGCCGACAGCCGGGACGCCGTGCGCAAGCGGCACGAGGCGAACGGGACGGCGTACGTCGAGGTGCATGTGGCCACGCCGGTCGAGGTGTGCAGCGTCCGCGATGTGAAGGGGCTGTACGCCAAGCAGGCCGCGGGCGAGCTGAAGGGGCTCACCGGGGTCGACGACCCGTACGAGGAGCCCGAGGCGCCCGATCTGCGGATCGAGTCCCAGAACCAGACCGTGCAGGAGTCCGCCGCGGCCGTTCACGCGCTGCTCACCGAAAGGGGACTGGCATGACGACCGTCGCCACGATCGACGAGGGCACCGGCACCCCGTACGCCCTCTCCCACCTGGACGCGCTCGAGTCCGAGGCGGTGCACATCTTCCGCGAGGTGGCGGGCGAGTTCGAGAAGCCGGTGATCCTGTTCTCCGGCGGCAAGGACTCGATCGTCATGCTGCACCTGGCGCTGAAGGCGTTCGCGCCGGCGCCGGTGCCGTTCGCGCTGCTGCACGTGGACACCGGGCACAACTTCCCCGAGGTCATCGAGTACCGCGACCGCACGGTGGCCCAGCACAATCTGCGCCTGCACGTGGCCTCGGTGCAGGACTACATCGACCGCGGGGTGCTCAAGGAGCGCCCGGACGGCACCCGCAACCCGCTGCAGACGCTGCCGCTGACCGAGAAGATCCAGTCGGAGAAGTTCGACGCGGTCTTCGGCGGTGGCCGCCGCGACGAGGAGAAGGCGCGGGCCAAGGAGCGGGTGTTCTCGCTGCGCGACGAGTTCTCGCAGTGGGACCCGCGCCGCCAGCGGCCCGAGCTGTGGAACCTGTACAACGGCCGGCACGCCCCCGGTGAGCATGTGCGCGTGTTCCCGCTGTCCAACTGGACCGAGCTGGACGTCTGGCAGTACATCGCCCGCGAGGGCATCGAGCTGCCGGAGATCTACTACGCCCACCACCGGGACGTGTTCCTGCGGGGCGGCATGTGGCTGACGGCCGGCGAGTGGGGCGGCCCGAAGGACGGCGAGACCGTCGAGACGCGGCTGATCCGTTACCGGACCGTCGGTGACATGTCCTGCACGGGCGCCGTCGACTCCGACGCCGACACGATCGAGAAGGTGATCGCCGAGATCGCCGCCTCCCGGCTCACCGAGCGCGGCGCCACCCGCGCCGACGACAAGCTGTCCGAGGCGGCGATGGAAGACCGCAAGCGCGAGGGGTACTTCTAGCCATGAGCACGACCACGGAACTCACGGAACTCTCCGAGACCACCCTTCTGCGCTTCGCGACGGCCGGCTCCGTCGACGACGGCAAGTCCACCCTGGTGGGCCGGCTGTTGCACGACTCCAAGTCGGTCCTCGCCGACCAGCTGGAGGCCGTGGAGCGGGTCTCCGCGAGCCGCGGCCAGGAGGCCCCCGACCTCGCGCTGCTCACCGACGGCCTGCGCGCCGAGCGGGAGCAGGGCATCACCATCGACGTGGCCTACCGCTACTTCGCCACGCCCCGGCGCCGGTTCATCCTGGCCGACACTCCGGGGCATGTGCAGTACACCCGGAACATGGTCACCGGCGCCTCCACGGCCGAGCTGACGGTGATCCTCGTCGACGCGCGCAACGGCGTGGTCGAGCAGACCCGCCGGCACGCGGCGATCGCGGCGCTGCTGCGGGTGCCGCACGTCGTGCTCGCCGTGAACAAGATGGACCTGGTGGGCTACCAGGAGGACGTGTTCGCGGCGATCGCCGAGGAGTTCACGGCGTACGCGACCGAACTCGGCGTCCCCGAGGTCACCGCGATCCCGATCTCGGCGCTGGAGGGCGACAACGTGGTGGAGCCCTCCGCCCACATGGACTGGTACGGCGGCCCGACGGTGCTGGAGCACCTGGAGACCGTCCCGGTCAGCCACGACCTGGCGCACTGCCACGCGCGGCTGCCCGTGCAGTACGTGATCCGTCCGCAGACCGCCGAGCACCCCGACTACCGGGGCTACGCCGGTCAGATCGCCGCGGGTTCCTTCCGCGTCGGCGAGAGCGTGACCGTGCTGCCGTCCGGCCGGGCCACGAAGATCTCCGGCATCGACCTGCTGGGCAAGCCGGTCGACGTCGCCTGGACCACGCAGTCGGTGACCGTCCTGCTGGAGGACGACATCGACATCTCGCGCGGCGACCTGATCGTGCCCAGCAAGGACGCGCCGCCGACCACCCAGGACATCGAGGCCACGGTCTGCCATGTCGCCGACCAGCCGCTGACGGTGGGTCACCGGGTGCTGATCAAGCACGGCACCCGCACGGTCAAGGCGATCGTCAAGGACATCCCGTCCCGGCTCACGCTCGACGACCTCTCCCTGCACCCGCATCCGGGACAGCTCGTCGCCAACGACATCGGCCGGGTGAAGATCCGCACCGCGGAGCCGCTGCCCGTCGACTCCTACGCCGACTCGCGCCGCACCGGTTCGTTCATCCTGATCGACCCGGCCGACGGCACCACGCTCACCGCGGGCATGGTCGGCGAGTCCTTCGCCTCCCCGGAGCCGGTCAAGGACCAGACCGAGGACGACGGGTGGGACTTCTGAGCATGAACTCCACCGACTACTACTCGGGGTTCGCGAAGGAGGGCGGCCGCGTGGGCAGCGGCGCCGTCGGCAGCGGGACGGGCGGGGTCGCGCGATGTGGGCGCTGACGTACGTGCCCCACGCCAGACGACGACCTGCCGACCTCCCGGCCACGACCTGAAGCACACGTGACCGCCGGGCCGACGAGAGGACCCCCTCCCGTGCCTGCCTCATCCGCCCTCCGCCGCACCTTCGCGGTGATCGCCGCCCTGCCCCTGCTCGCCCTGGCCGCCTGCGGCTACGGCTCGCAGGCCAAGGAGACCGGTGCGCAGCACAGGATCGCCCCCGGCGCCGAGAAGATCGACGGACTGGACTCCGTGAGGATCGGCTACTTCGGCAACCTGACCCACGCCACCGCGCTGGTCGGCGCGCAGAAGGGCTTCTTCCAGAAGGCGCTCGGAGCCACGGAGGCCAAGTACCAGGTGTTCAACGCCGGGCCCTCCGAGATCGAGGCGCTGAACTCCGGCTCCGTCGACATCGGCTGGATCGGCCCGTCCCCGGCGATCAACGGCTACATCAAGTCCAAGGGCACCAACCTGCGGATCATCGGCGGTTCGGCGTCCGGCGGAGTGCGGCTCGTGGTGAACCCGGACAGGATCAAGTCGGTCGAGGACGTCAAGGGCAAGCGGATCGCGACCCCGCAGCTGGGCAACACGCAGGACGTGGCGCTGCTGAACTGGATCGCGGAGCAGGGCTGGAAGGTCGACCCGGAGAGCGGCAAGGGTGATGTGTCCGTGGTCCGCACGGACAACAAGATCACCCCGGACGCCTACCGGTCGGGGTCCGTCGACGGTGCCTGGGTGCCGGAGCCGACCGCCTCCAAGCTGGTCGCCGAGGGCGCGAAGGTGCTGCTGGACGAGGCGGACCTGTGGCCGGACAAGCAGTTCGTGATCACGAACGTGATCGTGTCGCAGAAGTTCCTCAAGGAGCACCCGAAGGCCGTCGAGGCCGTGCTGAAGGCGTCCGTCGAGACCAACCGCTGGATCAACGCCCACCCGGCCGAGGCGAAAGCCGCGGCCAACACCCAGCTCGGCATCGACTCCGGCAAGGAGCTGCCCGCCGAGGTCCTGGACCCGGCGTGGAAGTCCATCCGGTTCACCGACGACCCGCTGGCCGCCACCCTCGACGCGCAGGCGCGGCACGCGGTGAAGGCCGGCCTCCTGGACGACCCGGAGCTGGACGGCATCTATGACCTGACGCTCCTGAACAAGGTGCTCGCGGCCGCGGGCGAGAGCGCCGTCGACGACGCCGGACTCGGCGCGAAGTAACCCGTAGACCGAAGAGTTCCCAGGAGGTGACGACCATGGCAACAGCGATCGTCAAGGCCGCGGCCGAGGAGTCGGTCGAGCACGCCGCACGCATCGAGCACGTCTCGAAGTCCTTCGCCGGACCCGCCGGACAGCAGCTCGTCCTCGACGACATCAGCCTCGATGTCGCGCCGGGCGAGTTCGTCACCCTGCTGGGTGCCTCGGGCTGCGGCAAGTCGACGCTGCTGAACCTGGTGGCGGGCCTTGACCGGCCCTCGGCCGGCCAGATCAGCACCGACGGGCGTCCGGCCCTGATGTTCCAGGAGCACGCCCTGTTCCCGTGGCTGACCGCGGGCAAGAACATCGAACTCGCCCTGAAGCTCAGGGGGGTGCCCAAGGCGGACCGGCGCGGCCGCGCCGAGGAGCTGCTCGAACTCGTGCGCCTGACCGGGGCGTACGGCAAGCGGGTGCACGAACTGTCCGGCGGCATGCGCCAGCGCGTGGCGCTCGCCCGGGCGCTGGCCCAGGACAGCCGGCTGCTGCTGATGGACGAGCCGTTCGCCGCGCTCGACGCCATCACCCGCGATGTGCTGCACGACGAACTGACCCGCATCTGGTCCGAGACGGGCCTGTCGGTGCTGTTCGTGACGCACAACGTGCGCGAGGCGGTACGGCTGGCGCAGCGCGTCGTCCTGCTGTCCTCCCGGCCGGGCCGGATCGCCCGCGAGTGGCGGGTGGACATCCCGCAGCCGCGGCGCATCGAGGACGCGCCGGTCGCCGAACTGTCCTTGGAGATCACCGAAGTACTGCGTGGGGAGATCCGCCGTCATGGCAAGCACTGAGACGACGGACACCTCCGTCAAGGACGGCGGCGGTCTGGAGGCGGGCCTGGACGCCCTGGAGAGCCCGGCCGCGGCCCGGACGCCGTTCCGCCGCACGTTCGTCGACAAGATCCTGCCGCCGATCGTCGCGGTCGCGCTGGTGCTGCTGGTCTGGCAGGGGCTGGTGTCGCTGGACATCGTCGACGACCCGACCAAGCTGCCCACGCCCGGCGAGGTGTGGGCGGAGGTCGAGACCGCCTGGCTCCAGGGCACCCTGCTCGACTACATCTGGACGTCCGTCTCGCGCGGTCTGCTCGGCTTCCTGCTGGCCCTCGCCATCGGCACCCCGCTGGGCCTGCTGGTGGCCCGGGTGAAGTTCGTCCGCGCGGCGATCGGCCCGATCCTGTCCGGGCTGCAGTCCCTGCCGTCCGTGGCCTGGGTGCCGCCGGCGGTGCTCTGGCTGGGCCTGAACAACTCGATGATGTACGCGGTGATCCTGCTCGGTGCCGTCCCCTCCATCGCCAACGGCCTGGTGTCCGGCATCGACCAGGTGCCGCCGCTGTTCCTGCGTGCGGGCCGCACGATGGGCGCGACCGGCCTCAAGGGTGCCCGGTACGTGGTGATGCCGGCCGCGCTGCCGGGCTACCTGGCCGGTCTGAAGCAGGGCTGGGCGTTCTCCTGGCGCTCGCTGATGGCCGCGGAGATCATCGCCTCCTCCCCCGAACTGGGCGTGGGTCTCGGTCAGTTGCTGGAGAACGGCCGCAACGCCAGCTCCATGCCGATGGTGTTCCTGGCGATCATCCTGATCCTGATCGTCGGCATCGCCATCGATCTGCTCATCTTCAGCCCGCTGGAGCGGGCGGTGCTGCGCAGCCGCGGCCTGATGGTGAAGGGCTGAGCCGCCATGAAGCCGGTCCTCCTGGTCATCGCCCACGGCAGCCGCGACCCGCGGCACGCCGCGACCGTGCACGCCCTCGTCGAGCGGGTGCGCTCGCTGCGGCCGGACCTGCGCGTGGAGACCGGCTTCCTGGACTTCAACATCCCCTCGGTGCAGGGGGTGCTGGAGTCCCTGGCGGCGGAGGGCGTCCGTGACGTGGTCGCCCTCCCGCTGCTGCTGACCCGCGCCTTCCACGCGAAGGCGGACATCCCGGCGGTCCTGCGGGACGCCCCGCGCGGCCTGCGCGTCCGCCAGGCCGACGTGCTCGGCCCGTCGCCGCTGCTGCTGTCCGCGCTGGAGCGCCGGCTGTACGAGGCGGGCCTGTCCCCCGCCGACACGTCCCGCACCGGGGTCGTCCTGGCCTCGGCGGGCTCCACCGACCCGGAGGCGATCGCGGTGATCGCAGCAATCGCGCGGGAGTGGCGGCACACCGGTTGGTGCGCCGTGCGACCCGCGTTCGCCTCCGCATCCCTTCCCCGCACCGAGGACGCGGTGCGGGAACTGCGGGAGCTGGGCTGCGAGAAGGTGGCCGTCGCCCCCTACGTCCTGGCGCCGGGCTTCCTGCCGGACCGCATCGCGCGGGGCGCGGCGCAGGCGGATGTGCTGGCGCAGGTGCTGGGGGCGGCGCCGGAGGTGGCGCACCTGGTGCTCGACAGGTACGACGAGGCGCGCCTTCCCGCGCTGTCCGCCGTGGGTGCCTAACGGCACAGGTCGTCCCCCAGTGGCGTACGCGCGTACCGTACGATCCGCCCGCTGCGGGTGCGGTGCAGCAGCCCGGCGTCGTAGAGCACCGTCAGGTGCTGACTCACGGCCGACGGCGTGACCCCCAGCCGATGCGCCAGCTCCGTCGTGGACGCCGGTTCGGCGAGCAGCAGAAGCAGCCGGGCCCGGGGGCGCCCGAGAAGGCGTACGAGCGCGTCTCCCGTGACCGGCGGCGGCTCCTCCGACAGCGTGCCCCGGCCCCGCGCCGGATACATCAGCAACGGCGGCCTCGAGGGGTCGATGAGCGGCTGCGCGCCCCGCGCGAACATCGTCGGCAGCAGCACCATTCCCCGCCCGTCGATGGCCACGTCGGTCCAGGGCGCCGGCACGTTGAAGTCCCGTGTGTTCAGCCGCAGATGACTTCCGGTCCAGCTGAGCCGGCCGTCGAGCCCCGGCAGCAGCGCCCCCGCGCCCCGCTCGGCCAGCACCCGCCCCCGGTAGGCGAGATCGGCCTCCAGGATGCTCTGCACGCGGGGCCACCAGTCGGCGGCGAGGCAGACGTGCCAGTACGCCTCGAGCGCGTCCGTGAGCCGGCCGAGGAACGCGCGGGGATCGGCGAGCCCGCGCGCGACGACCGCCGGCATCGCCTCCGGCGTGCGGTAGGTCGCCCGGAAGTCGGCGACGACGACCTCGGCGGGCGTGCCCCGCACCACGTCCAACTGCTCGGCGAAGGACGGCCGGGCCCGCTCGGGGCGCGGGGTGAGGAAGTCCGGCACCCACAGCCAGGGCGCGACCAGCGCGGTGAGCAGTTCCTGGTCGAGACCCCCGAGGCGCGGCCGGATGCGGCGCAGCCACGGACGGTGGTGCGGATAGCGCGCCGGGTCGTGCAGACTGCGCAGCGAGAACACCGCCTCCTGGAGCGGGGAGTACGCGAAGGAGGTCGTGGCGAGGTCGCCGACGGCGAAGCGGAACTCGATCATTGAGTGCCACGCTAAATCAATGCCGGTGCACCGGCGCCGCCGGGTTGGCTGGGGGCATGACCTCGACATCCACCACCACACCGCCGAAGGAGCAGGTCACCCGCGCGGGCGGGCTGCTCCCCGACGATCCCGCCCTGCGCCGCGCGACCGTGCTGACGGCCTTCAACTCCCTCGGGAACGGCCTGTACTTCCCGCTGGGCGTGCTGTACTTCACGCGCATCGTCGGCCTGGACGCCACCGCCGTCGGTGTCGGTCTGACGATCGCGGGTCTGTTCGGCGTGGTGGCGGGGATCCCCGCCGGACGGGCCGCCGACCGGTGGGGCGCGCGGCAGGTCGGCTCGCTGCTGTGGGGCGGTACCGGGGTGGCCACGGCCACGTACACACTGGTGCACTCCTACGCCGCGTTCCTGGCGGCCGTGATCGTCGCGACGGCGTTGCAGATGGCGAGCCGTTCGGTGCTGGGCGCCGTGTACGCGGACGTGCTGCCGGCGGCGACGCGGGTGGAGGCGCGCGCCTATCTGCGGATGATCACCAATGTGGGCATGGGGGTGGGCGGCGCGCTGGGCGCGGTCGCGCTCCAGATCGACACCAGAGCCGCCTATGTGACGGTCATTCTGCTCAACTGCCTCTCCTTCGCGGCCCCCGCCCTGCTGCTGCGCGGACTGCCGCTGGCCCCGCACGCGCTGGAGCGGCACAGGCTGAAGGACGAGGCGCCCGCCGAGGACCACTGGCGGGCGGTGCGGGACCTGCCGTTCCTCTCGGTGACCGTGCTCAACGCGGTGCTGGTCATGCAGTACACCCTGTCGGAGGTGGGCCTGCCGCTGTGGATCGTGGAGCGCACGGACGCGCCCCGCTGGACGGCGGCCCTGCTGATGATCGTCAACTGTGTGCTGGTGGCGCTGCTCCAGGTGCGGGTGGCCCGCTCGGCCTCCCATGTGCCCACCGCCGTGCGGGCGATGAGGTGGGCGGGGCTGCTGCTGGCCGTCGCCTGCGCGGTGTACGCGCTGTCGGCCGGGCTGTCGCCGGTGTGGGCGGTGCTGGCGCTGACGGTCGGCGCGGTGGTGCAGGTGTTCTCCGAGGTGCTGATGGCGGCGGGCGGCTGGACCCTGGGCTACGAGCTGGCCGACTCGCGCGCCCACGGCGTCTATCAGGGTGTGTTCGGTGCGGGCATGTCCGCCGGGATGATGGCGGGCCCGGCGCTGGTCACGGTGACGGCGATCCAGCACGGCACGGTGGGCTGGGCGGTGCTGGGCGTGCTGTTCGCCGTCGCCGGACTGGCGGTGGCCCCGGCGGTGCGCTGGGCGTCGAAGGACGCCTGGCGGGGTGAGCCGGTCTGAGACGTGCCTGGCCGACGGTGGCCCGGCGGGGCGAGCCGGTGCGGGGCTCGCCCGGCGGCCGGGGCTCAGTCGAAGGACAGGCCGCCCGTGCGGGTGCGCTTGAGTTCGAAGACGTCGGGGTCGTTCGCCAGCACGCGGAAGCTGTCGAACAGCCGGGCCGCCCGCTCCCCGCGCGGGATCGCCCGCAGCACCGGCCCGAACCACACCGTGCCGTCGACATGCAGGGTGGGTGTGCCGACATAGCCGCCGGTCTCCGGCTCCACGCCCGCCTCGTGGCTCAGGCGCACCGCGTCGTCGTACGACGTGTCGTGCGCGGCGGCCGCGAGGTCGGCGTCGAGACCGAGTTCGGCGAGCGCCTCGGCGACGACGGCGTCGAAGTCCTCCGCCTTCCGCTCGTGGATGCGGGTGCCGTACGCCGTGTACAGGTCCCGCAGCACCTTCTCCCCGTGCCGCTCGGCCGCCGCCACGGCGACCCGTACCGGGCCGATCGACTTGTCGACCAACTCCCGGTACCAGTCGGGCAGTTCGTTGCCGATGTTGTGCAGGTACAGGCTCATCGCGTGGAACCGCAGATCGAGCGGGCGCTCGCGCTCGACCTCCAGGAGCCAGCGGGAGGTGATCCAGGCGAACGGGCAGGCGGGGTCGAACCAGAAGTCGACGCGGGTGGGTGTTCCGTTGGTCATGGTCTCGACCCTAGGGGCCCGGACGGCTCGGGGTCTTGGGCCGATCCCGCCCCGTGTCAGTGGGCCACTTCCCCTTCGCCGGCCGTCTTCTCGGCGAGCCGTACCAGCTCCGCGACCGGCAGGGACCCCGGTTCCCGGCGTTCGCGGGCGAAGGTGCCGGCCAGTCGCTGGAGCAGGTCGTTCAGCGGGGTGGGTACGCCGTGCAGACGGCCCAGGAGGGCGATCTCGCCGTTGAGGTAGTCGGCCTCGATGGTGCCGGTGCCGCGGGCGAGGGACTGCCAGGAGGAGCCGCCGCCGCGCGGGGCGCCCTCCAGCGGGACCAGGGTGACCTTGTCGCCGCGTGCGGCCTGCTGCTCCTCGGCGCTCGCCCAGCCGATCCCGGCGGCGTCCAGGACGGCCACGGCCTCGGCGCGCACCCTCGCGTACAGGGCAGCGGCCTCGTCGCCGGCGACGGTCCCGGTGACGGCCTCCAGCGCGTTGCCGAGGTTGCCGAGCAGTTTGGCGTACTGCCAGCGGGTCACGTCGGGGACGACGGGTGCCTCGAAGTGCGAGCGCTCCAGGTCGGCGGCGATCGCGCGGGCGGTGTCGTCGGTGCCGTGCGGGTAGCGGCCCAGGTGGAGGACGCCGGTGAGGGGGGTGCCGGCGGCGGAGACGACGCCCGGTTCGACGTAGGTGCACGGCAGCCAGACGCAGACCCCGTACACGCGCCGGAACAGGCGCAGGGCGAGGCGCTGGCTCTCCACCCCGTTCTGCGCGCACAGCAGCGGCAGCCGTTCGGCCGCGGTGCCGCCGCCCGCGACCGGCCGCGGGGCCCAGGCGGCGAGCGCGGCGGCGCTGTCCTGCGTCTTCACGGCGAGCACGAGGACGTCGTCGGGGCGCAGTTCGCCGAGTGTGCCGGGCCCGTCGACGGCCGGGAGCCGGTGGGTGCGGGTGCCGTCCGGCGTCACCAGCCGGAGCCCGTGCTCGCGCAGGGCCTGAAGATGGGCGCCGCGGGCGACGAGGACGACCTCGTGCCCGGCCTGGGCCAGCCGGCCGCCGACGGTGCCGCCGACGGCTCCCGCTCCGATGATGATGTAGCGCATACGGCCGAGCCTGTCACAGGCCGGCGGTCGCTGTCGCGCGGGTTGACCTCGCCCCGGGGCCGCAGCCGTGGGGCCCCGGCACGGACGGCCGTCCGAAGCACACGCTGTACGTCGACCGGGCGAACGCGCCGAGCCCGTCAGGAATCTGATCGTCCATCAGGGCGGGGCCGTCGCGTGCGCGATCGACGAGCGGTGCCTGCGCGAGCGCCGGGACGCGCCACTGACCGAGGCGCACGAGAAGGGTCACTCTTCCCGGGTGAGCTCCACCAGCTTCAGTACGGTGTTCCAGTTGCGGCTGGTGGCGATCAGCCCCTTGTTCAGCCGGGGCCGGGCCAGGTCGCCGGCCAGCTTGGAGCGGCCGAGGCCGTCCGGTGCGTACAGGTACAGGGCGCGGTCGCCGAGACGGAACTCCTCCGGGAGGTAGGCGGCGCGGTCGAGTTCCGCGAAGCGGTCCTCGGTGACGGGGGCGGAGAAGTAGGTGACGTGGAGCTGCTTGGGCTCCAACTCCGCGGCCGGGAAGGGGCAGTTCTCGGCGATCGCCCTCAGATAGGCGTGGTCCCGCACGATCACGTCGACGGCGAACCCGAAGTGCTTCTCGATCGCGGCGGCCAGCTCGCCGGCGAGGCTGTCCTCGTCCCCGTGTCCGCTGCCGAACACGGCCTGTCCGCTCTGGAGATACGTCCGCACCCCGCCGTACCCGAGCCCCTCCATGAGGGTGCGCAGTTCGGCCATGGGGACTTTTCTGCTGCCGCCCACGTTGATCCCGCGCAGCAGAGCCGCATACGTCGTCATGGACACACCCTAGGCGCCGGGAGCCCGGCATGATCGGCGAGACACCCTCTGGGGCCGCCGCGCCCCGTGGGGGCGGGCGCGGCGGCCTCGCGAAACTCTGTCCGATCGGGGTGCGGGGATCAACACCTACACGCGTCTGTGACTTGTTCAACAAGGTTTCGTAAGTACAAACCGGGTGTCTGCACCCTGATCGGCTCCCCCGAGGACATCGAACAGATGTAGGGGGCACTCTCCTCCCCGAAGGGGAGACGACGGGGGTCCGTGCGGATGATCCGATCCGGCCACAGGTCACCGGCCAGCACGACGAGATGCCTTTATCCGCCCCATACCTTCGAATCGAAAGGTGGCGGCAGGGGGCTGCCACCGCTCACAAGGGGGCAAGCCCGTCATGGGGAACGGAGAGACGAGGGTGCGTGGTCTGGCCGCGCGGGCCGGCGGCTGGAGCGCCCGCCATCGATGGGCGGCCGTGGGGATTTGGGTACTGTTCGTCGTACTGGCGATGGGGCTCGGCTCGGCAGCCGGCCAGGTCGAGGTCAAGGACAGCGACCAGCTGAAGGGCGAGACCCACACCGCCGCCAAGATCATCGAGGACGCCGGCATCGAGGAGCCGGCCAGTGAGACCGTCCTGGTCCAGTCGAAGGACGGGTCCGTCAAGGCCACCGACCCCGAGTTCCGTGCCGCTGTCGCCGCGGTCGTCAAGGCCGTCGAGGGCACCGGCGAGGTCACGGACGTGAAGTCGCCGTACGACACGGACACGATCTCCGAGGACGGCCGCAGCGCGCTGGTGCAGTTCGACATGCGCGGCGAGTCGGACACCGCCGGTGAGCGCGTGGAGCCGGTGCTGAACGCCGTCGAGGAGGTCCAGAAGGACCACGAGTCGCTGCGGATCGAGGAGATCGGCGGCGCCAGCATGATGAAGACGTTCGACGACGCCTTCGGCGACGACTTCAAGAAGGCCGAGTACTCCGCGGTGCCGGTGGCCCTCGGCATCCTGCTGATCGCCTTCGGCGCCCTGGTGGCCGCGCTGCTGCCGGTGGCCCTGGCGATCACCGCGATCATGGCGACGATGGGCCTGATGGGCGTCGTCAGCCACCTCCAGCCGATGAGCGAGACCGCCAGCTCCGTGATGCTGCTGGTCGGCATGGCCGTCGGCGTCGACTACTGCCTGTTCTACCTGCGCCGCGAGCGTGAGGAGCGGGCCGCGGGCAAGGACGCGCAGACCGCGCTGCGGATCGCCGCCGCCACCAGCGGCCGGGCCATCGTGGTCTCCGGTGTCACCGTGTGCGTGGCGATGGCGGGCATGCTGTTCACCGGTCTCGCCGAGTTCGAGGCGATGGGCCTGGCCTCGCTGATGGTCGTCGCGGTCGCCATGGTCGGCTCGGTCACCGTGCTGCCGGCCCTGCTGTCGCTGCTGGGCGAGCGCGTGGAGAAGGGCCGCATCCCGTTCGTACGCCGCCGCAACAAGGGTGCGAGCAGCGAGAGCCGCTTCTGGACCGCCGTGCTGAAGGGCGTGCTGGCCAAGCCGGTCGTCTCCGTGGTGGTGGCCACCGGCGCGCTGCTCGCCGTCGCCGCGCCCGCGGTCGGCATGAAGACCCAGCAGCTCACCCTGGACCAGGAGTTCGGCGACTCGCTGCCCATCGTCCAGACGTACAACCGGCTCAACGACGCCTTCCCCGGCGGCAGCGACCCGGCCGAGGTCGTGGTCAAGGCCGACGACATCGACGCCCCCGAGGTGAAGTCCGCGCTCGCCGCCTTCCGTGAGCAGGCGATCAGTTCGGGCGCCTCGCGGGGCCCGGTCGAGATCGAGCTGCACGACGAGCAGAACCTCGCCTTCGTCTACGTCCCGCTGGTCGGCGGCTCCGACATGGACAAGGCGACCGAGAGCCTGGACAAGCTGCGCGACGAGGTGCGGCCCGCGACGCTCGGCAAGGTCGAGGGCGTGCAGGCGCCGGTCACCGGACAGGTCGCCGGATCCGCCGACTTCAACGACCAGTTGGCCGGCTCGGTCGCCCCGGTCTTCGTCTTCGTGGTGGTCTTCGCCTTCCTGCTGATGCTGCTGTCCTTCCGCTCGCTGACGATCGCGATCACCTCGATCGTGCTCAACCTGCTGTCGGTGGGCGCGGCCTACGGCATCCTCGTCGCCGTCTTCCAGCACGGCTGGGGCGCCTCGCTGGTGGGCGCGGAGGGCGTCGGCGCGATCGTGACCTGGCTGCCGCTGTTCCTGTTCGTGATCCTGTTCGGCCTGTCCATGGACTACCACGTGTTCGTGGTGTCCCGGATCCGCGAGGCCAAGCTGCGCGGGCTGACGACCAAGGACGCGATCACGCACGGTGTGGTCACCACCGCGGGCGTCGTCACCAGCGCCGCCGTCATCATGGTCGCGGTGTTCGCGATCTTCGGCACGCTGTCGATGCAGTCGATGAAGCAGATGGGTGTGGGCCTTGCGGCCGCCGTCCTCATCGACGCCACGATCATCCGCGGTGTGCTGCTCCCGGCGGTCATGGCCCTGCTAGGTGAGCGCAACTGGTACCTGCCCAAGTGGCTGCACCGCCTGCCCGACCTCACCCACGACGAGGCACCGGAGGCGGTCACCGCGCCGGACGCCCGCGAGGGGGAGCCGGTACGGGTCTGACGACCCGCTGCGCGGCAGGGCCCGTCGGTCTCCGGGAGAGCCGACGGGCCCTGCCGCGTCTACAGTTCCGGCGCGGAACCGGTGCCGGAGGTGAACGGCACGGCCGCGTCGCGCCCGGCCCGCGGCCGGGGCCGCCGGCCGGGGGGCGGCCCGTAGACCGGTGGCACCGGGGTGCCGGAGCGGCGGCCGAGGGCCGCGGCGCCGTGCGTGGAGCTGGGCAGGCTCACCTCGCCGCGGGGGCCGCGCAGGGCGGCCAGGAGCACGGCCGGACGCAGCGGCCCGGCGGGCGGCGCGGCGGTCTGGAGCTGTCTGAGCAGCAGGGTCGCCGCGTACGGATCGGTGGTGGCGGCGGCCGCGATCCGGGCCGTGTACCGGCTGCCGATCCGGGCGCGCAGTCCGGGCGGCCGGCCGGTCCCGCCGCCCGCGGTGACCAGGCGGTGTGTGCTCAGCCGCCAGAGCGGGGACAGGCGGTGGGCGACCGCCTGGCGCAGCCGGTGGCCGAGCCCGACGGCGGTGCCGTGGCTGATCAGCAACTGGTCCAGGACGAGGGCGCATTCGACCGCGCTCGTCATGCCCTGGCCATGGACCGGGTCGAAGGTGGCGAGCGCGTCGCCGACCACGAGGAACTGGTCGGGCCAGCGGCGCAGTTCCTCGTAGTGCCGCCAGCGGTGCTCGGTGCGGCCCCAGCCGTAGACGGGGCCGAGCAGGGTGGCGGCCTCGACGACCTCGCTCAGCAGCGGGTGGCGCAACGCCCCGGCGGCGCGCAGCAGGCCCTCGCGGTCGGTGGGCGGCCGGCTGCCGTCGCCGGCGCAGACGGTGACCGACCAGTGGCCGCGCTCCACGGGGTGGAGCATGCCCTGGCCCGGATTGTCCGGGGAGGCCATGAGCAGCAGGCTCTTCCAGTCGGAGAAGTGGCCGACGGGCGGGGCGAGCAGGGCCGTGGCGCAGGTGGTCGGGGAGGCGACCACGGTCTCCCGCGGAGGCCGGTAGCCCAGTTGGGCCAGCCACTCGGGGGCGCGGGAGCCCTGTCCGCTCGCGTCCACCACGAAGTCGGCCGGAACCAGCCGCCGGGCACCGAGGCCGTCGGGTGCCTTGCGGTCCCGTTCGCGCACCCAGACGCCGGTGACGGTGTCCTGGGGGCCGGGCTCCAGGGCGACGGCCTCGTGCTGGGATAAGAAGGCCACCTTGGGGTCGGTGCGCAGCCGGTCGCGCAGGACCGCGTCGATCAGGTCGCGGCCGGCGCTGAGCACCGACAGGCCCGAGTCGAAGCGGGACAGCCAGCCGGCGGGGCCGAGCAGCAGCATGTCCAGGGGCATCCGGATCCGTTCCGCCCCGGCGTCGGTGAGGTTCTCGGTGATGCCCGGGAACAGTTGCTCCAGGCCGTGCTGGGCGGCTGTGGTGAGGGTGTGGGTGTGCCGGGCCTGGGGCACGCCCCGGCGCCGGCCGGGTCCGCTCGGCACCCAGTCGCGCTCGATCACGGTGACCCGGTCCATGAAGTTGGCCAGGGCCCGCGCCGCGGTGAGCCCGGCGAAGCTGCCCCCGATGACCACGGCGTGGCCATGGCCGCCGCCGGGGCCGGATATCCGTCCGTCCAGACTCAACTCGCCTGCCCTCCCCCTGTGTTGTGATTGCATCATGCAGGGAGGAGCCGCGCCGGGGGCGGGATTTGCCCCCGGCGCCGGGGGGAGTTCGAGCGGACTTCGAGGGAGGCTTGAGCGGGCCGGCCGGTAGGGCTCGCGGGCCGGGAGGTCCCGAGCGGGCGGCGAGTGCTTTCGATCCGCGGCAAGCCATGCGGCCGCCCGCGACAGCGGGGCGCCGGGCCCTGGTGGGCGGATGGCCGGCTCCTGCGGGAAATCGGTCGGACTCTACACCACACGGCGTGGGGCAGGGCCCGGCGCGGCGCCGGGGCGAGCCGAACGGCGGGCATCCGCCCTGTCGTTCGGCCCACCGCGGCGGCGCGGGCGGACAGGCTGCCGCGGAACGGGATCGCCGGATCGGGTCGGCGCCGCGGCGCCCGCTCGGGTCGGCTGAAAGTCAGCGTCCTTTCAGCCGCCCTGATCCCAAAGGCGGGTTCTAGGCGGGCAGTTCGGCCTCGATGAGGTCGACCGCGCGCCGGGTGCCGCCCTCACCGGCCATGTCCGTCTGGATCTCCTTCAGGCGGCGGGCCACCTCCGGGTCGTCGAGCAGGGCGAGCGCGGCGGTGCGCAGGGTGTCGGCGGTGGCCTCCTCCGCCGGCACATGGCGGGCGACGCCGAGGCCCTGGAGCATGTCGGCGTTGCCGAACTGGTCGACGGCCTGCGGCACGGCGATCATCGGCGTGGCGGTCGCAAGGCCCTCCTGGCTGCCGCCCGCCCCGGCGTGGGTGACGAAGAGGTCGGCCTGCTTCAGGATCGCCAACTGCGGGACCCAGGAGTGCACTTCGACGCCGTCGGGGATCTCCCCCAGCTCGGACGGGTCGACGCTCCGGCCGATCTGGAGCACCAGATGCCAGCCGGGCATCCCGGAGAACGCCTTGACACACTCCCGGTAGAAGGCGGGCTGCTTGGTGAAGGACGAGCCCAGCGACACCAGAACCACCTTCTCGGCGCCCTCGGGCCGCTGCCACTCGCCCTCGTGGGAACGGTCGCCCTGGCAGGCGCCGACGAACGTGTACACCTTCTCGTCGACCCGGTCCGCGTGCGGCTGGAGGGCCTTGGGGATCAGCACGAGGGAGCGGTCGGGGCGCCCGACGAACGGGTCGGGGTGCAGATCGATGCCGTTCTCCTTCAGCCACGCCTCGAACCTGGCGTAGTACGCCCGTCCGCGCTCGGTCTTCTTCGGCTCCTCCCACATCGGCTCGGCGACCTCCTGCTCGTAGCCCTCCCAGGCGACGAGGTTCGGGGACAGGGAGATCACCGGCACGCCCCAGCGGTGGCCGAGGACACGGGCCGGGTAGGAGGTGATGTCGTGGATCACGAGGTCGGGTTCGTCGCCCTCGTACGCCTCGATCAGCTGGGGCAGCGCCTGGACGGCGTCGTCCAGGAACGGCTCGACGTTGTCCAGGAGCGTGCTGCCCCATGCCTCCGGGTCGTCGTCGGGGGTGGGCAGGACGGAGTGCCACGGCTTGACCTCGGCACCGGTCTGCGCGACCTTCTCGGCGAAGATCGGCGGGATCGCGTACGTGACCCGGTGACCGCGGGCGACGAGCTCGCGGATCACCTCAAGGCTGGGGTTCACATGGCCGTGGGCGGCGATGGAGAACATGGCGATGTGTGCGGGCTTCGTCGTCATGCGGACGAGCTTAAACGAGACGAGACGTCTCGTCCAACGTATTTCCGGACGGGTCCCTCTCAGCGCTGATAGCGGGCCAGCACCAGATTCCCGTCCTCCTCCAGCCGCTCACGCAGTTCGTCCAGGCCGATCGCGCCGCTGTAGTACTCCTGGAACGCCGGGGTCGCCACCTTGTCCTTCCACTCCGGATAACCCCGTACGGACTGCGCGGGCGCCGGGCGCAGATGCGCGGCGAGCGCGGTGCCGGTCGCCCAGCCGTACCTCGGGGTGCGCAGGGCGGGGTCGGCGAGGGCCTGTTCGCCGGTGGGCAGCATCCAGTCGCCGAGGGCGAGGCGCACCATGTTCTGCGGCCGCAGCAGGAAGTCGATGAACGCGGCCGCCTCCTTCTTGTGCGGGCTGTCCTCGGCGACGGACAGCGTCTGCGGGCTGACGCCCTGGGCGAGTCCGGCGGCGCCCGCCGGCGCGGGCAGCACCTGCCACTCGAAGCCCTTCGGGGCCTGCTGCACGATCTGCTGACGGTAGGAGAAGCCCAGCGGCACCATCGCGTACCGCCCGCCGAAGAACCCCGGCAGCGTGTCCGAGCCGCCGCTGCCGAGCGTGGTGCCGGAGGCGCTGCGGTCGGTGCCGACCTGGTGGTGGATGGTGCTCGGCACGACCTCGTCCCCCGCCTGGAAGCGGATCGTGACCTTGCCGTCGGCACCCCGGTGGAAGAGCTTGCCGCCCGCCGACAGGGACAGGTTGAGCGTCGCGGAGACCGGCTCCTTCAGCGGCCAGGCCACCCCGTACTTGCCGTCCCCGCTCAAGCGCCGGGTGACGGTACGGAACTCCGCCCAGCTCCAGGGGTGTTCCGGCGTCGGGATACGCACCCCGGACTCCTTCAGCCACCGCGCGTTGGCGATCAGCACCCGCGGCTCCTGGAGGAAGGGGACGCCGTAGATCCCGTCGCCGAAGGTGGTGGTCTGCCAACTACGGGCCGGGATGTCCGACTTCAGCCGCTCGGGCAGCAGGTCCGTCAGATCGGCGAGGTAGCCGCCGTAGGCGAAGTCGGCCAGGTCGTCGGAGGCGTCATGGATGACGTCGGGCGCCTCACCGCCCTCGAAGGAGGTGAGCAGCTGGTCGTGCACGCTGTCCCAGCTGCCCTGGACGTACTCGAGGCGGACGTGGGGATGGGCCGCGTTCCACTCCGCCACCAGCTCCTTGTTGGCCTCGACGGACTCCTCCTGCCAGGCCAGCGACTGGAAGCGCAGGGTGATGCGGCCGTCGTCCGGGCCACCGTCGCCGGAGCCGGTGCACGCGGCGGTCAGCAGCAGGGCCAGGACCGCGCTCAGGATGACTCTCGTACGCATCAGCTCTTCACCGCCCCGGCGATCAGACCGCCCGTGATCCGGCGCTGGACGATCGCGAAGACGACCAGCGAGGGCAGCGTGGCCAGGAAGGCGGCGGCGGCCAGCGGGCCCAGATCCGCGACGCCCTCCGCGCCGATGAAGTGGGTGAGGATCACCGGCAGCGTCTGCTGCTCCGGGGTCTTCAGCAGCACCAGCGCGAAGAAGAACTCGTTCCACGCGGTGACGAACGCGAACAGCGCGGTCGCCGCGATCCCCGGCGCCAGCAGCGGACCGGTCACCGACACCAGCGTCCGCAGCCGCCCGGCCCCGTCCACGGCCGCCGCCTCCTCCAGCTCCGTCGGCACCGCCCGGACGTAGCCGACGAGCATCCACAGCGCGAACGGCAGCGCCCACACCACGTACACCGCGACCAGCCCCGCCATCGAGTCGATCAGCCGCAGGTTCTTCAGCACCAGGAACAGCGGGATGATCACCAGCACGAACGGGAACGCCTGGCTGACCACCACCCACCCGCTCGCCGCCCGCGCCAGCCGGGTGCGGTGCCGGGCCAGCACATACGCCATCGGCGTGGCCACCAGGACGGCGATCACCGCGGCCGACCCGGCCGCGATCAGCGAGTTGGACGCGGCCCGCAGCAGCGGCTGTTCGTCGAACGCCTGCCGGAAGTTGGCGAGCGTCGGGTCGTTCGGGACCCACGTGGGATCCAGCTTGGCCAGCTCCCGGGCCGGTTTGAACGCCGTGGAGACCAGCCAGAGGAACGGCAGGGCGAGGAAGGCCAGATAGGCGAGCAGCGCGACGTACTGCCCGGCGCGGGCGGCCCTTGTGGTCCTCATGCCTCGTCACCTCCTCTGAGCCGCCCCACGAGGAACAGGGCGAGCAGCACCGAGATCACCGCGACCATCACACAGCCCATCGCCGCCGCGTAGCCGAACTGGCCGTAGCGGAACGCCTCTTCGTACGCGAACAGCATCGGCAGCCGGGTGCGGCCGCCCGGTCCCCCGCTGGTCAGGACGTAGACCAGGGCGAAGGAGTTGAAGTTCCAGATCAGATTGAGCGCGGTGATGGCGAGCGCCACCGGCCGCAGGGCCGGCCAGGTGACCGTCCGAAAGCGCCGCCAGGCGCCGGCCCCGTCCAGGGCTGCCGCCTCGTGCAGCTCGCGCGGGGTGTTCTGCAACCCGGCGAGCAGGGCGACCGTCGTCTGCGGCATCCCCGCCCACACCCCGACGACGATCACCGCCGGCAGCGCGGTGGCCAGCCCGCTCAGCCAGTCCCGGCCCTCGCCCAGCCCCAGGTCCCGCAGCGTGTCGTTGAGGACACCCGCGTCCGGGTTGTAGACCAGCCGCCACATGACGCCGACCACGACCTCGGGCATCGCCCACGGCACGATCGCCAGGGCCCGCGCCAGCCAGCGCAGCCGCAGATCCTGGTTCAGCAGCAGCGCCAGGCCCAGCGCCAGCAGGAACTGCGGCACGGTCACCCCGACCGCCCACACCAGGCCGATCCGGAACGACTCCCAGAACAGCGTGTCGTGCAGCAGATCCCGGAAGTTCAGCGTCCCGATCCACTCGGTCGGCTCCGTCCGCCCCGACTGCGCGTCGGTGAAGGCCAGCAGGATCCCGTACAGCAGCGGTCCGACGCTCAGGATCAGGATCGGCAGCAGCGCGGGCAGCACCAGGAACCAGGCGCCGTGGTCGACGACCCGCCGCCCGCGCCCCTCGGTCCGCGGCCGCCTGCGCCCCTCGGTCCGCGGCCGTCTCGTCGCCGGGCGGCTCGCCTCGGTCCCCCATGTCACGTAATCGGCTCCTTCGCACGGCTCGTGACGGTTCGCGCCCGCACAGGGCTCGGTCATGGTCGTGAAGGAGGTCTACGCCGTCAAGGCACCGCGCACACGGGTCCGGCCTCGGCGAATGCGAGACTGACCGGCGGGGGGCGAGATCCGGACACCCCGGACCGCACCCCCGCACGGCACGGGTGACACGGCTCCGTCGGTGACACGACGGCGCAGTGACACAACGGCACAACGGCACAACGGCACAACGGCACAACGGCACGGCGACACGGCGACAGGACGACACGGAGGCGGACGGGATGGACGAGGCACGGGCACGGGACGTACTGGCCGCGGCGGACGTACTGCCCGGCCGGGCAGCCGAGGCGCGGTTGCTCGCGCTCGGCGAGAACGCCGTGTTCGCCGCCGGTGACCTGGTGGTCAAGGTGGGCCGCGACGCCGAACTCCTGGAACGGGCGCGCCGCGAGCTGGCCGTCGCCGCCTGGCTCGCCGACGCGGATGTGCCGGCGGTACGGGCGGCCTCCCAGGAGGCGCTGCTCGTCGAGGGGCACCCGGTGACGGTGTGGCACCGGATGCCGGATCCGGTGCGCCCCGCCGAGCCCCGCGATCTGGCCGAACTGCTACGGGTCGTCCACGCACTCCCCTCCCCTCCCTTCGCCCTGCCGCCACGCGATCTGCTGGGCGGCGTGGAGCGCTGGCTGCGGCTGGCCGGGGACGCGATCGACCCCGCCGACGCGGCGTATCTGCGCGAGCGCCGGGACGGCTTCGCCTCGGCCGCGGCCGCGCTCGTCCCTCACCTCCCGCCGGGCCCCATCCACGGCGACGCCCTCCCCCGCAACGTCCATGTCGGCCCCGACGGCCCCGTCCTCGTCGACCTGGAGACCTTCTCCGCCGACCTGCGCGAGCACGACCTGGTCGTCATGGCCCTCTCCCACGACCGCTACGGCCTGCCGGCCGAGGCGTACGCGTCGTTCACCGAGGCGTACGGCTGGGACGTGCGCGCATGGGAGGGCTGCGGCGTCCTGCGCGGTGCCCGCGAGACGGCGAGCTGCGCGTGGGTGGCCCAGCACGCCCCGGCCGACCCCAAGGCGTTGGCGGAGTTCGAGCGCAGGGTGGCGTCCCTGCGGGACGGGGACGACAAGGTGCGGTGGTACCCGTTCTGAGGTGGGTGTCGCCCGCCTTCTCCAGGTGCGTGTCGCCCGCCTTCTGAGGTGGGTGTCGCCCGCCCGCGCCGGCGGCGGGGCCCCGCGGACGGACGCCGGGCCCTACTTGGCCCGAACCCCCTCGACCCCCAGCTCCCGCAGCGGCCATGCCCCGTCCACCACGGCCTCCGCGTCCCCCTTGCGGCGCAGAAAGCTCTGGAAGTCCGCCGCCCAGGCCGCGTACCACTCGATCTGCCGCCGATGCAGCTCCGCCGCCCCCAGCGAGGCGACCTTCGCGTGCCGCTCGGCTATCGCACGGGCGAGCCCCGCCGCGGCCAGCGCGTCGGCGCAGGCGTCGTGCGCGGAGTCGAGCGGGACCCCGTACTCCGCGCAGACGGCCTCCAGGTTCCGCTTGCCCCGCCGGTAGCGGTCGGCCCAGCGGTCGATGGTGTACGGGTCGATGACGGGGGCCGGCTCCTGTCCCCCCAGCCGCTCCCGCAGGGACGGCAGCCCGTGCCGGTGCAGTTCCGCGGAGAGCAGGGTCAGGTCGAACGCGGCGTTGTAGGCGACGACCGGAACCCCCGTCCTCCAGTACGTCACCAGTACATCGGCGATCGCGTCCGCCACCTCGTCGGCGGGCCGCCCCTGCGCCGCCGCGCGCTCGTTGCTGATGCCGTGCACGGCGACCGCGTCGGCGGGGATCTCCACACCGGGATCGGCCAGCCACTCCCTGCGCCCCAGGACCTCTCCGGCCCGGACCTCTATCACCGCGCCGGTGACGATGCGCGCCTCGCGCGGGTCGGTGCCCGTCGTCTCGAGGTCGAAGCCGATCAGCAGCTCCCGGTGCCAGGCCATGGCGGCCCCCCTTCTTGGTGGTGCTTCCCCCAGTGGCCTCCACCTTCGCACGAGCCACTGACAATCCGAGGACCGCGTTCCGCCTGCCCCCGCCCGGCAGCCCCCGCCCCCGGCACCCCCGCCCCCGGAAGCCCCGGACACTTCACGACACAGGCCGCGAATCCGCCCAAGCCGTCTCGAACTCCTCGCGGTACGTGGCGAACAGCCCGCCCTCGTCGACCTCGTCCGACTTCACGACCCGGTCGCCGCTGCGCAGCACCAGCACCGGCGACTCCATCCCCCGGGCGCGCCGCAGATAGGACTGCACGACCGCGATGCCGTCGGAGCCGTCGCCGTCCACCAGGTACGCGGTGAAGCGGGGCGTCTCGTCGTACACCTGGATCTGGAAGGCGCCGGGGTCGCGCAGCCGGGCCCGCACCCGGCGCATGTGCAGGATGTTCATCTCGACGGCCCGGGACAGCTCGCCCCGTTTGATGCCGAGCTCGCGCTCGCGCCGCTTGACCGCGCTGGAGGCGGGGTTGAGGAACAGCAGCCGCACCCGGCAGCCGGCCTCGGCCAGGCGGACGAGCCGGCGGCCGGAGAAGTTCTGCACGAGCAGGTTGAGGCCGATGCCGAAGGCGTCCAGGCGGCGGGCGCCGCCGAAGATGTCCTCGGCCGGGAACTGGCGCAGCAGCCGCACCCGGTCGGAGTGCACGGCGACGACGTCCGCGTACCGGTCGCCGACCAGGTCCTCCACGGCGTCGACCGGCAGCCGGCGCGCGGAGGGCACGTCGCCGCCCGCGCCGAGGGCGTCCAGGAGCCGCGCCGAGGCCCGCTCGGCCTGGTTGAGCACGGCCTCGGACAGGGCGCGGTTGCGGGAGACGACGTTGCGGGTCACCTCCAGCTCGTCCAGGGCGAGTTCGACGTCGCGGCGGTCGTCGACGTAGGGCTCGAAGCACGGCCAGTGCTGCACCATCAGCTCGCGCAGCTGGGGCAGGGTGAGGAAGCTGAGCACGTTGTCGTCGGCCGGGTCGAGCAAGTAGCCCTTGCGGCGGCTGACTTCGCGTACGGCGACGGCGCGCTGCACCCATTCCTGGCCGGCCGGTCCGGCGGCGGCGACCACCCAGTCGTCGCCGTGGACCGGTTCGTAGATGGGCCGCAGGACGGCGGCGACCACCGCGCGCAGCCGCTGCTCGACCAGGTTCAGCCAGATGTAGGCGCGGCCGGCCCGCTGGGCGCGGGTGCGCACCTCGCGCCAGGCCCCGGCGTCCCACTCCAGCTCCGGCCCGATGGAACCCGTCTCCATGGGACGGGCCAAGGACACCGTGCCGGGCGGGACGTCCGCGGAGTCCCCCTCGCGACCCTCGTCACCAGGGGGCAGCTCCAGCCCTCCCGAGCCCACCCGCGCACCGCCTTCCGCTCCCCCGAGCTCTCCCCGTGCCAACGATCAAGGAAGGGTACTCCGGGAGCGGTCGGCGGTGCAGCCGGATGGACAGGGTCGTTTCTCAACTCCGCGGCCGCCAGTGGCCGTTCTGCCACGCGAGCTCACCCGGAGTGAGCGGATTCATAGCGGTGACGTCACGCGGGACGATGGAGAAGCCCTGCCAGTGGACCGGCATGGGCTGCTGGTCCTCGTCGCGCGCGATGTGGTGGAAGCCGACGTTCATCCACACGATGGGGTGGGTGAGGGCCTGGCCGTTCACCCACTTGTCGACGGAGTTGCCCTGGCCGGTGGGGCAGCCGGGGTTGTGGCTGGCGAACTTCTCGCACGCGTTGTACTGGGTGACGTACATGTCGTGCCGGGTGTAGCTGCGGCCCGGGTACTTGGTGCTGGTGCCGGGGACGATCTCGTAACTGCGCGGGTGCAGGTCCTTGTTCTTGCCGCGCGCGCTGACGACCCGCCACCAGCGGTAGTTCTTGGCGTCGGCCGCGAGTTCCTTGGCGACCTTCACGCGGGTGGTCCTGGTGGTCGGGGCGCGGTTGCCGGCGACGGGTGCGGAGACCTTGGAGTCGTACTGCTCGACGGTGTTCTTCGTGGAGCCGTCGAGGGCGAAGTCCAGCCGCCAGAAGACGTTGTGGCTGTGGCTGGTGGCCTTGGCGCGGTCGCCCTTGCCGATGGGCCAGCCGCGGCCGTCGCCGGCGTCGTAGTCCTCGTAGGACAGGCTGCCGGTGGCGCCGACGTTCATGGTTACGGTGCCGTCGTCCTGGAAGCGCCACTCCGTCATGTACTCGTACCAGCCGACCTGGTTGACGGTGTAGACGAGCAGGTCGCGGCCCTGGGCCTGGTAGACCTTGTTCGCGGTGTCGCCCTGCATGCGGTAGGCGTGGCCACGCGCGCGGGTCGTGGTGCACAGGCCCTTGACGTTGGGGTCTCCCCAGGCGTCGGGGACCTTGACGGTCTTGATGGTGCCGCCGGGGCACTCGGCCGGCTTGAGGTTCACCAGGCCCTGGGCGAAGCCGAAGCCGGTGAGGTCGTCGTACTCGACGCTGCCGTCGTCGTAGGGGACGTGGATCTGGCCGACGCGGGCGCTGTTGAGGACGCGGATCGGCTTGGTCTCGCCCTTGGGCTGGTAGGAGATCTTCTCCAGGACGAGGCCGGCCTTGGAGTCGTAGCGCCAGCACATGCCCCAGGTGGTGCCGCCGGGGAGCTTGTGCTGGATGCGGTAGGCGGCGCTGCAGTCGGCGGCCGGGGCCGGGGCGGCCTGGGGCCGGGCGGCGGGCTGGGCCGAGGCGGGGCCGGCGGCGGTGGTCGCACCGGCGGCCAGCGCGGCCACGGTCAGGCCGACGGCGACCCGCGTGCGGGCAGGGCGTATTCGGTTGGCACGCATGAAAAGGATGGCTCCCTCTACCGGAAGGTCCAGTGAGTCGGAAAAGTGAACTGACGGCCGGTCAGCCGAGGTCGAGCTTGCCGACCTTGCGGGCGCTGAGGTCGATCACGAACGCCCGGGCGTCGATCCACGGGCCGTTGACGACCTTCGGGAACAGCCGCACGCACCGGTGCTCGCCGCACTTGTCGAGCAGCGCGGGCTGCGCGCCGGGGGCCGCCCGGTACACCGCCCCGTTGAGCTGGAGCTGCTCCGGTGAGGTGAGCTCCTTGCCGGTGGCGTCCTTGTAGTCGGCCTTGAGGTCGGCGCCGAGCGGATCGGCCATCAGCAGCCGGGCCGCCTGCGCGTACTCGTCGCGGCTCAGCGGCGGCTGGACACCGCGCTGGCTGACCGTCTTCTCGACCTTCCCCGTGTCGAGGTTGACGGTCTTGGTCACCAGGGTGTCGTCGCGGTAGTCGTAGAACGACACCTCGGCGCGGCGCGGCGCGCCCGGCGTGTCGGACTCCGTCTCGGCGAGGTCGACGGCGAGGCGCTGCGGTCCGCGGTCGCCCTCCACGTCCTCGCTCGCGTCGAGCAGTTGCCGGTTCACCGCGAGCTTGGCGACGCGCTCGATCTCGTCGTCGGTCAGCGGGTCGCGGCCCGTGCCCTTCTCGCCCTGCTCGGGCGCCTCCTCGACGACGCCGGGCGCGACGGCCGGCGCCTGTCCCGCGCCCTGTCCGGCCTCCTGGCCGTTCTCCTGCCCCGGCGCCGCCTGTCCGGCCGCGGCGGTGCCGCTCCCGGTGCCCGCGGCGCCCCCGTTCTCGCCGGCGCCGGCCGTGCCCGGCAGGGTCACCGCGACCATCGCGGCGGTCCCGGCCACGGCTATGGCGGCGCCGGCCACCACCTTGCCCAGATGGCGGTGCACTATCGTGCGCACATCATCCCCCTACTCCCCGTCTGGTCCCCGGGAGTACGTGTTGCCCCACTCTTTCGGCATACGTCGTATGCACTGGTCGAGGGGTAAGAGGGGCCTGGGGCCCAACCGGTTCCATCACTTTCGGGGAGACTCGTCGCCAAGGGGCCCCCAGCGGGGCGGCACACCTGGAAGAGTCGTACACATGCAGGTCTGGCCTGGAGAGGCGTATCCCCTCGGCGCCACGTACGACGGCGCCGGTACGAATTTCGCGGTGTTCACGGAGGCCGCGGACCGAGTGGAGCTGTGTCTGCTGCACGACGACGGCTCGGAGACGGCGGTGGAGCTGCGCGAGTCCGACGCGTTCGTCCGGCACGCGTATGTGCCGGGCGTGATGCCGGGACAGCGGTACGGGTTCAGAGTGCACGGCCCGTACGCCCCGGAGCGCGGGCTGCGCTGCAATTCGGCGAAACTGCTGCTCGACCCGTACGCGAAGGCGATCAGCGGGTCGATCCAGTGGGGCGAGGAGGTGTACGGCTATCACTTCGACGCACCCGATCGGCGCAACGACCTGGACTCGGCCCCGCACACCATGTCGTCCGTCGTCGTCAACCCCTACTTCGACTGGGGCGACGACCGGCGACCGCGCACCGAGTACCACCACACGGTGATCTACGAGGCCCATGTGAAGGGCCTGACCATGCGCCATCCGGGGCTGCCGGAGGAGCTGCGCGGCACCTACGCGGCGCTCGCACACCCGGCGGTCCTCGAACACCTCACCGAGCTCGGGGTGACCGCCCTGGAGCTGATGCCCGTACACCAGTTCGTCAACGACCACCGGCTGGTCGACATGGGCCTGAACAACTACTGGGGCTACAACACGATCGGCTTCTTCGCCCCGCACAACGCCTACGCGTCCTGGGGCGACCGCGGACAGCAGGTGCTGGAGTTCAAGTCGGCGGTCCGCGCGCTGCACGAGGCCGGGATCGAGGTCATCCTCGACGTGGTCTACAACCACACCGCCGAGGGCAACCATCTCGGCCCGACGCTGTCCTTCCGGGGTCTGGACAACCCGTCGTACTACCGGCTGACCCCGGACAAGCGCTACTACATGGACACCACCGGCACCGGGAACTCGCTGCTCATGCGGTCCCCGCACGTGCTCCAGCTGATCATGGACTCGCTGCGCTACTGGGTGACCGAGATGCACGTCGACGGCTTCCGCTTCGATCTGGCGGCCACCCTGGCCCGGCAGTTCCACGAGGTGGACCGGCTGTCGTCGTTCTTCGACCTGGTGCAGCAGGACCCGGTGGTCTCCCAGGTGAAGCTGATCGCCGAGCCCTGGGACGTCGGCGAGGGCGGCTACCAGGTGGGGAACTTCCCGCCGCTGTGGACGGAGTGGAACGGCAAGTACCGCGACACCGTGCGCGATCTGTGGCGGGGCGAGCCGCGGACGCTGGCGGAGTTCGCCTCCCGGCTCACCGGCTCCTCCGACCTGTACCAGGACGACGGGCGCCGGCCGCTGGCCTCCATCAACTTCGTCACCTGCCACGACGGCTTCACCCTGCACGACCTGGTGTCGTACAACCACAAGCACAACGACGCCAACGGCGAGGGCAACCGGGACGGCGAGAGCCACAACCGGTCCTGGAACTGCGGCGCGGAGGGCGACACGGACGACGAGGACGTGCTGCGGCTGCGCGCCCGCCAGATGCGCAACTTCATCGCCACCCTGATGCTGTCCCAGGGCGTGCCGATGATCAGCCACGGCGACGAGTTCGCCCGCACCCAGCGCGGCAACAACAACGCCTACTGCCAGGACAGCGAGCTGGCCTGGGTGCGCTGGCCGGAGCCCGGCGAGGAGGGGAGCGACCGGGAGCTGTTCGCGTTCACGCGCGCGATGGTGTGGCTGCGCAAGGACCACCCGGTCTTCCGGCGCCGCCGCTTCTTCCACGGGCGGCCGGTGGAGGGCACCCACGACGATCTGTCGGACATCGCCTGGTTCACCCCGGAGGGCCGGGAGATGACCCAGCGGGACTGGAACTCCGCTCCGGCCTCCGCGCTGACCGTGTTCCTCAACGGCAACGCCATCTCCGAGCCGGGTCCGCGCGGGGAGCGCATCACCGACGACTCCTTCCTGCTGATGTTCAACGCCTCGCCCAAGGCGCTGGACTTCGTCGTGCCCGTCGACCACGGACGGCAGTGGCAGGTCGTCGTCGACACCGCGAGCGAGGAGGGGATCCCACCGGGTACCGGGGCCAAGGTGGCGGCCGGTGAGCGGCTGCGGCTGGTGGACCGCAGTCTGACGGTGCTGCAGCGGCCCGCCTGAGGTCCGTTCGGGTGGGGGTGAGACGAAGGGCGGCGGGACGGGTACGTAGCTCTGCATGACACCTGAGCGCCCCGTCCCGCCGGTGCCCACGTCCACCTACCGGCTGCAGCTCCAGCCCTCGTTCCCGTTCGCGGCCGCCGCGGCGACCGTGCCCTATCTGGCCTCCCTCGGCGTCTCGCATCTGCATCTGTCGCCCGTGCTGGAGGCCGTGCCCGGCTCCACGCACGGCTACGACGTCGTCGACCACGCGCGCGTGCGCGAGGAACTCGGCGGCGAGGAGGGCCTGCGCGCCCTCGCCGGCACCGCGCGCGAGCACGGCCTCGGCCTGGTGGTGGACATCGTGCCCAACCACATGGCCATGGCCCCGGCCCACAACCGCGCCCTGTGGGAGGTGCTGCGCGAGGGGCCGAAGTCACCGTACGCGCGGTGGTTCGACATCGACTGGGAGGCGCAGAACGGACAGGTGCTGCTGCCCGTGCTCGGCGGTCCGGTGGGCGAGGAGCTCGGCGCGCTGCGGGTCGACGGCGATGTGCTGCGCTACCACGACCACGCCTTCCCGCTGCGCGAGGGCACCGAGGACCTGCCGCTGCCCCAGCTGCTCGACGCCCAGTGGTATCGGCCGGTGTGGTGGCGGCTGGCCCGGACCGAGCTCAACTACCGGCGGTTCTTCAGCATCTCGGAGCTGATCGGGGTGCGGGTGGAGGACCCGGAGGTGTTCGAGTCCACCCACGGCAAGATCCTCGCCCTGCTGCACGAGGGCGTGATCGACGGGCTGCGGGTGGACCACCCCGACGGGCTCGCCGACCCCGACACGTATCTGGCGCGGCTGCACGAGGCCACCGGCGGTCGCTGGACGGTCGTGGAGAAGATCCTCGCCGACCACGAGCGGCTGCCGTCCTCCTGGCCGGTGGCGGGCACCACCGGCTACGACGCGCTGCGCCGGATCGATGGGCTGTTCACCGACCCGGAGGGCGCCGCGGAGCTCGTCCGCCACTACCGGCGGTTCGCCGCGCCGCAGACGGACCGGGGCGGCGCCTGGGACGCGACGGTACGGCGGGCGGCGTACGGGGTGCTCGAGCACGAGCTGGCGGCCGAGCTGGACCGGCTGACGCGGGTGGCCGTACGGGTGTGCGCCACCTCCCCGGACGCGGCGCTGCGCGACCGGGCGCCCTGGGCGCTGGCCACGGCGCTGCGCGAGCTGCTGGTCCGGATGGAGGTGTACCGGCCGTACGCCTCCCAGGACGCGGCCGGCGTCGTCACCGAGCAGGCCGCCGCCGAGGCCCGGCTCGCCTTCGTGGTGCCCGAGGAGGCGGGCGCGGTGGACGTCGTACGGGATCTGGTGCTGGGGCGGCACGGGGACGGCCCGGAGCAGGTGGAGTTCCGCACCCGGTTCGCGCAGCTGTCCTCGGCGCTGCGGGCCAAGTCCGTGGAGGACACGGCGTTCTACCGGTACGTGCCGCTGCTGTCGGCGACGGAGGTGGGCGGCGATCCGGGGGCGCCCGGTGTGTCGCCGGAGGACTTCCACGCGTACTGCGCGCGCGTGCAGCGCGACTGGCCGGCCACCGGCACGGTGGTGTCCACGCACGACACCAAGCGCAGCGCCGATGTACGGGCCGCGCTCGCGGTGCTCACCGAGTGCCCGGGGCGCTGGGCGGACGTGCTGGCGGACGTCTCGCGCGCGCAGGAGCCGGTGCCGGACGCGCAGCTGGCGTGGGCGGCCTGGCAGACGGTGTTCGGGCTCGGTCCGGCGGACCCGGAGCGGGTGCGGGCGGCGCTGCTGAAGCATGTGCGCGAGGCGGGGCTGTACACCAGCTGGACGGAGCAGGAGCCGCCGTACGAGGAGGCGGTGGCGGCGTTCGTGACGGCGGGGCCGTGCGGCGTGCCGGGCGAGCGGGTGGCGGCCCTGCGGGCCCTGCTCGCCCCGCACATCCGGGCGAACGTGCTGGGCACGGCGCTGGTGCAGCTGACGATGCCGGGCGTGCCGGATGTGTACCAGGGCACGGAGGCGGAGTACCGGGCGCTGGTGGATCCCGACAACCGGCGGCCGGTGACGCTGCCGCCCGAGGAGCCCGGCGAGAAGGCGGCGGTGACGGCGGCCGCGCTGCGGCTGCGGGCGCGGCGGCCGGAGGCGTTCGGGCTCGCGGCGGCGTACGCCCCGCTGGCCGCCGAGGGTCCGGGGGCCGCGCACTGTGCCGCCTTCGCGCGGTCCGGGCAGGTCGTCACCGCGGTGACCCGGCTGTCGCTGCGGCTGGCGGAGGCGGGCGGCTGGCGCGACACCGTGCTGCCGCTGCCGCCGGGCCGCTGGGGCGATGTGCTCACGCCGGGGCGGGAGTTCCGCGGGCACGCGCGCGTGGCGGAGCTGTTCGGGCCGCTGCCGGTGGCGCTGCTGGAGCGCGTCGGGGAGGAGTAGGAGCGGGCGGTGCCTCCGGGCGCCCCCGCCGGGCTCCCGCGCACGTTCTTGACAGAGGCTCAACTCCGTGGGGTACTGCGGGTCCGAAGGCAGGCCGGACACGTCGGGGGTGAGTCTCCTGCCTGAGTTGCGCTACCCCACGGTGCCCGAACTGGTCTCGTCCGCCCGGGCTCTGGCCGCAGGCCGTCCCGGCCTGTGCGCGCTGCGCCAGGTGGGCGCCTCACGGGAGGGCCGCCCGCTGTATCTGCTGTCGGTGGGACGCGCCGCGCGCGCCGTGCTGGTCGTCGCCGGGGCGCACGCCAACGAGCCGACGGGCGGCCGTACGCTGCTGGCGCTCGCGGAACGCGTGCTGGAGGAGCGGGCGCTGCGGGACGGGACGTCCTGGCACTTCCTGCTGTGCGCGGACCCGGACGGGGCGAGTCTGCACGTCACGCCCGCGCCGCGCAGTCTGCTCGACTACCACCGCGGCTTCTTCCGCCCGGCCGGTCCCGAGCAGCCGGAGTGGTCGCCGTCGGTGCTGCCGCCGGACCGGCTGCCGCCCGAGACCCGCGCCCTGACCGGTGTGATCGACGAGCTGCGCCCCTACCTCCAGGTGAGCTTGCACGGCACCGATCTCGGCGGCAGCTGGGTGCAGCTGACCGAGGACATACCGGGCCTCGCCGAGCCGTTCGCGAAGTCGGCGGCGGAGCTGCACATCCCGGTGGAGGCCGGTGCCTCGGACGCGGCGGGCTGGCCGGCGTCGGGGCCGGGGGTGCATGTGATGCCCGCGCCCGAGTCGGGGATCGCCTACCCGAGCATGCCGGACGACGCGCGTCACAGCACCTGGTTCCACGCCCATCGCTACGGCGGCCTCACCGCGGTCGTGGAGGTGCCGATGTGGGCGAGCGACCTGGTGGACGACGTGGCGCCGCATCCCGACCCGGCCGCGGCGCTGCGGCGGCTGGCCGAGCGGCTGCTGCGGGACGCGCGCGCGGTGGAGCGGGTGCTGGCCGACGCGCTGCCGCGCCTCGAGGGCGCGGACGGTCCGCTGCTGCGGGCCGCGCGGTGGGCGCTGGAGCTGGTGCCGGGGCTGGCCGCCGACTGGATCCACACCCCGCCCGCGGACGGTTCGATGGCCTACGTCGGCAGCGTGGACGCCTTCGCCCGGCGGCTGCCGCTGCGGGCGGCGGCGATGCTGCTGCGGGTGCTGCGGGAGACCGACGACCGTGCGGCGCCGGTCCTGGAGCGGCTGGTGGTCGACTGGAGCGAGACCTTCGCCGAGCGCTTCCACGCCCGCTGGGTGCCCCTGGAGCACCAGGTGGAGCACCAGTCCCGCACGGTGGTCGCGGCGGCCCTGCACGCACGGGAGCGGGCGGCGTGAGCGGGGCGGGCCCGCGAGGTCGCGCGGCACGCGCGCGGGTGGCCGCGGGCGGCCCTGCGCCGGCGCACGCGCGTGCCGCGCCTGTCGAGGAGAGAGACGGGTCGCCTCAGCCGCCCAGCGCGAACACCGACCCGGTCCGGTCGGCCATCTCGCAGGCGTTGCCGAAGCTCCGGGAGTAGGTGACGGGCATACCGTGCCACACCCCGCGCGCGTGGGCGGTCACCGGCGCGTAGATCAACGGGCAGACACCGCCCTTGGGCCGCATCCGGTCGATCCGGCCGCCCACGGCCTCCAGCTGGTCGCATGCCTCGGCGGCGTGCGCGTGCCCTTGCGGCGGGTCGCACAGCAGCAGGGTGCCGCGGGTGTCGCTGGACTGCGCGTCGCCGTGGGTGACGGTGAGGTAGAGCCAGTCGCCGGGGAAGGCGTCCTGATGCGTCGCCTGGGCCGGGGCGGCACCGGCGACGAGCAGGGCGGCCGCCAGCAGACCGCCGCGGACCGCTTTCGCAGGAGTGGTGTACGTCATGCCCGAGGCATCGGCACGACGGGCCGCGGACCCCAGCCCTCCTCACCCGAACGGGAGCACGCGCGCGTGCCGTGTACGGAGGCGGGTTCGAACGCGTCGAGGACGGCATACGTCCCGAGCCCGGTCCGCACGCCGGCCGGGAGCCGGCGCGCCCGGCCGCCGACGCCGTACGGCGAGGCCGACGGTGTACGTCCCGCTCCGGCGGTCAATGACCGGTCCGCGGCGGTCAGTTCACCGCGAGCCGGAACGCCATGCGTCCGAAGCCGACCTGGTCGCCCTCGCGGACGACGGCGGCGCCGATCACCCTGCGGCCGTTGACGGTCGTGCCGTTGGTGGAGCCGAGGTCGCGCAGCACCCACATGCCGCCCTGCCGGGTCAGCTCGGCGTGCACCCGCGACACCGTCTCGTGGTTGAGCCGCAGCCCGCAGCGGGGGTCACGGCCGATGCGCAGGGCGTGTCCGGCGGCCGGGTGCGGCAGCAGCAGCTTGGGCAGGCGTTCGGCCCGCCAGGCGCGCCGCAGCCGCTCGGTGAACCCGGACACCGCCTCGACGGTGCCGAACACCACACGGGAGACCTTGCCCTCCTGCGGCAGATCGGCGGTGAGCGCGGCGAGCTCCTCGGACCTGCGGGCGGCCAGCGCCAGCTCCATGCGCCGGACGAAGGTGTCGTGCGACAGCCGGCCCATGGCGACGCCGTCACGCAGCACCTGCAGCGCCTTGTCGCGCTCCGCGTCGGACAGCCGCGCGGGGCGGACGGGAAACTCGAAGGACGACGTCACGCACGTGATTGTCGGTCAGCGCACCCCGGAGTGTCCAGGAGAGGGGGAGACGCCCGCCGCGCACGCGTACGCCGGGACACCTGCGGGAAAGGGTCGGATGCGCAGCCGAATTGATCTCCGTTGAAGCACCATGGTGGGGCTGCATCCCGGTGAGCAGACGAAGGGGAACCGTCCGTGCAGTTCGAGGTGTGGGCACCGCAGGCCGGCCGAGTGACGCTCCAGTGCGACGGCGTCACGCACGCGATGGAGCGCGATCCGCAGCGCGAGGGGTGGTGGACGGCGGAGGCGGAGGCGGGCGACGGCTCGCGGTACGGCTTCGCCGTGGACGACGGCCCGGTACGGCCGGACCCGCGCTCCCGGCGGCAGCCGGACGGGCCGCACGGGCTGAGCGCGGTCGTCGACCACGGGCGCTACAGCTGGCGGACGCCCTGGGAGGGCCGGCCGCTGCAAGGGGCGGTCCTGTACGAGCTGCATGTGGGCACCTACACCCCCGAGGGCACCCTGGACGCGGCCGCGGGGCGGCTGGAGCACCTGGCGGAACTGGGCGTCACGCACGTGGAGTTGATGCCGGTCTGCCCGTTCCCCGGCCGGCACGGCTGGGGATATGAGGGGGTGTCGCTGTGGGCGGTGCACGAGCCGTACGGGGGCCCGGAGGCGCTGAAACGGTTCGTGGACCGGGCGCACGAGCTGGGGCTCGGGGTGGTCCTGGACGTCGTGCACAACCATCTGGGCCCGGACGGCAACTACCTGCCCGTGTTCGGGCCGTACTTCACGGACACGCATCACACGCCGTGGGGCGTGGCCGTCAATCTGGACGCGCCCGGCTCGGACGAGGTGCGGGCGTTCCTGGTGGACAGCGCGCTGGCCTGGCTGCGGGACTACCGGCTGGACGGGCTGCGGCTGGACGCGGTGCACGCGCTGGTGGACACGCGCGCGTACCACTTCCTTGAGGAGCTGTCGGCGCACGTCGACGGCCTCGGGGCGGAGCTGGGCCGGCCGCTGTTCCTGATCGCCGAGTCGGACCTGAACGACCCGCGGATGATCACTCCGCGCGCGGAGCACGGGCTGGGGATGCACGCGCAGTGGAGCGACGACTTCCACCACGCGCTGCACACCGCGGTGACGGGTGAGTCCCAGGGCTACTACGCGGACTTCGCGCGCGCCCCGTTCGCCGCGCTGGCCAAGACCCTCACCGGCGGCTTCTTCCACGACGGCACGTACTCCAGCTACCGGGGCCGCCGGCACGGCCGTCCGCTGGACCGCACGCGGGTGGCCGGGCACCGGCTGCTGGGCTACAGCCAGACCCACGACCAGGTCGGCAACCGCGCCCAGGGCGACCGTCTCGCCGCGCTGGCCTCCCCGGGGCTGCTGGCGTGCGCGGCCACCCTCACGCTGACGGCGCCGTTCACGCCGATGCTGTTCATGGGCGAGGAGTGGGCCGCGGGCACACCGTGGCAGTTCTTCACCGACCACACGAATCCGGAGCTCGCGGAGGCGGTACGGCGGGGCAGGCGGCGGGAGTTCGCCGCGCACGGCTGGTCCGAGGAGGAGGTGCCCGACCCGCAGGACCCGGCGACCCGCGAGCGCTCCTGCCTCGACTGGTCCGAGCCCGAGCGCGAACCCCACGCGCGCGTGCTGGCCTGGTACCGCCGCCTGATCGCCCTGCGCCGGGAGCTGCCCGACCTGACCGACCCCGACCTCGCCGACACCAAGGTCGCCTACGACGAGGACGCCCGCTGGCTCGCCTTCCGGCGCGGCGACGTCTGCGTCGCCGTCAACCACGGCAAGGATCCCGCCCCGATCCCCCTGGGCCGCCGCCCGGTGCGCGTCGTCGCCGCCTGGGAGCCGGTCGAGGCGCCCGGCGAGGACGGGGTGCTGCGGCTGCCCGGGGAGTCGTGCGTGGTGCTGGCCCAGGACTGAACGGCGCGGCGCCGCCGGGCCGAGGTCCGGGCAGGGGCGGCGCCACCGGGCACGCGGTCCGGGCGGGGTGGCTCGGAGCACGGGGTCCGGGCGGGGTGGCCGAGGGCACGGGTCCGGGCAGGGCAGCTGGGGGCACGCGGTCCCGGCAGGGCAGCTGGGGGCACGGGGTCCGGGGGTGGCCAGGGGCACCGGTCCGGACAGGGCGGCCGGGGGCACGCGGTCCGGGCAGGGCGGCTGGGAGCACGCGGTCCGAGCGGGGCGGCCGAGGACACGCGGTCCGGGCGGTGGCCGGGGGGCACGCGGCCGGTGCGGTCGCGAGGTTCGTCGGCCGTTGCGGGTGCTTCGTGGTGGCTCGCGCGGTTCCCCTCGCCTGTGAGCGCGTCACCGCCCGGACCGTCCCCGCTCAGCCGCGTGTCGCCCCTCTAGTACGCGTCCTCCGCCCGCAGGTCCGTGACGCGTTCCAGCAGGATCGCCTCCCAGGCGTGGCGCAGGTGGGTGCGCAGCAGGAGCAGGGGGGTGGGGTCGCGGCCGTCCAGGCCCGCGGCGAGGTGGATCACCGCGTCGCAGCGGGCCAGCCACAGGCCGCGCAGGCAGGGGCGGGCGCCGTAGCCGGCGAGGGTCGCGGCGCGGACGGCGGCCGGGGAGCCGACGGCGAGGGCGAGGCCGGCGATGTCCTCCGCGGGGTCGCCCAGGACGGCGTCGCCCCAGCCGAGCACCCCGCGCACCCGGCCGTCGGCGCTGACGACGAGGTGGTCCCCGGTGAGGCCGTGGTGGACGAGGACCGCGGCGCCGGGCTGCGCGGCGAGCTGGACGGCGGCGGGCGGCGTGAGCTGGTGCAGCCGCGCGGGGTCGAACTCGTCGGCCGACGCGAGCCGCTGCGCGGCCTGTCCGGCGGCCCGGCGCAGGTTCTCCAGGGAGCGCGGGGCGGTACGCGGCACCCCGAGCGCCTCGGCCTGCCGTACCGGCACCTCGCGCAGGCCGGTCAGCACCCCGGCGAGGTCGGCCTCGCCGAGGGCGGAGACGTCCTGGCGGTCCCCCGATCCGCCGGGCACCTTGGTGTCGAGGGTGCAGGCGAGGCCGGGCGCCCACTCGCCGTGGGCCACGCTCGTCGGCACGGCGACCGGGATGTGCGGCCGGACCACCTCGCGCAGCCGCAGCTCGCGGCGCAGCCGGGCGGTGGCCTCCGGGTCGGGGGCGAGGCGCAGGACCTGGCGGGTGCCCACCCACCAGGTCGTCTGCCGGGTGCTCTCGGGGACGGGACGCACATCGGCGTCCTTGGTGCCGTCCTTGGTGAGGGTACGGACCAGTTCGCGGACGGTGTCCGCGGTGGGGGTCGATGCCTGGGTCATGGTCGCGCCGTAGTCGCTCGAAGGTGTGGTGGGCCGAGGGGGCGGGCTCCCGGCGGGTGCCCGGTCAGTCCACTATGACCATCTCGCGCGTGGTGTCGTTCAGCCGGCGGCCGCCGTCCTCGGTGACGGTGACGATGTCCTCGATCCGGACGCCGAAGCGGCCGGGCAGATAGACGCCGGGCTCGACGGAGAAGCACATGCCGGGGACCAGTTCGCGCTCCTCGCCCTCGATCATGTACGGCGGTTCGTGCGTGGTGACGCCGATGCCGTGGCCGGTGCGGTGGATGAAGTACGGCCCGTATTCCGCCTCCTCGATGACCGCGCGGGCGGCCCGGTCGACGTCCTGGCAGGCCGCGCCCGGCCGTACGGCGGCGAACCCGGCCTGCTGGGCGGCGCGTACGACGTCGTGGACGCGGCGCTCCTCCTCGGTGGGTTCGCCGACGTGCACGGTCCGGGTGGTGTCGGAGCCGTATCCGTTCTTCAGTCCGCCGAAGTCGAGGACGACCATGTCGCCGCGCCCGATGACCCGGTCACTCACCTCGTGGTGCGGGTGGGCGCCGTTGGGTCCGGAGCCGACGATGGTGAAGTCGACCTGTTCATGGCCGTGTTCGCGCAGCAGCCGGGCCAGGTCGGCGGCCACGTCGGACTCCCGGCGGCCGGTGAAGGGCAGCTGCCGGATGTCGTCGAAGGCCGCGTCGGCGGCCGCTCCCGCCGCGGCCAGCAGCTCCAGTTCGGCGGCGTCCTTGACGGCCCGCAGCATCGGCAGGGCGTCGGTGAGGGAGGCGTAGGAGGTGCCGGGCAGCGCCTTCTGCAGGCCGAGCAGGTGCATGGCCCAGGCGTTGTCGCTGACGCCGAGCCGGCCGTGCGCGGGAAGCAGTTCGGCGGTGAGGGCGTAGGGGTCCTTGCCGTCGGTCCAGTCGCGCAGGGTCAGCGCGGGCGCGCCGGGCGCCTCGGCGGCGTCGGGGGCCTCCAGGGTGGGCACGACGAGGACGGGGTCGCGGTCCGGGGCGAGGACCAGGACGGTGAGCCGTTCGGTGACCGCGGTCGGGGCGTAGCCGCTGAGCCATACGAGGTCCGGTCCCGGCGCGACGAGCAGCCCGGCCAGTCCCGCGTCGGCCGCCGCCAGCGCGGCACGTCGCATCCGCGCCCGGTAGTCGTCTGCGGTGAAGGGCGCGGGCGTACTGCCGGTCATCCGGGCCTCCGTGAGCGGGTGAGGGGCTACGGGCAGCATCCTGCCCGGCCGGGAGGGGCGACGCGAGCCGGTTGTCGCCGCCGCAGGGGCCGGCGCCCGCCGGTTCTCCTCCCCCACCGCGGACCACTAATGGACAACGGTTGCACAGGCATTAGACCTAATGTTTTGATCAGCCCATTCCATTAGCCTCATGACGGGGGGACACGACGCCGTGCTGGTACTCGCACACATCAGCGATCTGCATCTGGACGGCAGCCCGCGCGCCACGGAGCGCGCCGAGCGGGTGCGCGACCGGTTGTGGGGGCTGCTGCCGGGTCATGTGGACGCTCTGCTGGTCACCGGGGACATCGCGGACCACGGCGAGGAGTCGGAGTACGAGGAGGCGGCCCGCATCCTCGGACTGCGCGGCGGTGACGCCCCGTTCCCGGTGCTGACCTGCCCGGGCAACCACGACAGCCGGGCGCCGTACCGCACGGCCCTGCTGGGCGAGCCGGCCGCCGAGGGGCCGGTCAACAGCGTGCGCGTCTTCGACGGCGCCGCCGTGCTGATGTGCGACTCCAGCATTCCGGGCCGTGACGAAGGGGCCCTGGACGAGGAGACGTACGACTGGATCGAGACGACCCTCGACTCCCTCGACGCCGGCCTGCCGGCGCTGCTCGCCTTCCACCATCCGCCGGTCGCGCTGCACCACCCGCTCCCGGACTCCTACCCGTTGGCCGATCCCGGCAGGCTGGCCGCGCTGCTGGCGCGCAGGCCCCGGATCGCCGGGCTGATCACGGGGCACGCGCACACCCCCGCGGCCACCGCCTTCGCCGGCCGGCCCGTGCTGGTCGGGCCGGGGGTGACCTGGACGCTGAACCTGCCCTGGGAGGCCGAGCAGATCGCCGACCGGGACGCCCCGGTGGGGCTCGCCTTCCACGTCCTGGACGACACCGGGCGGCTCACCAGCCACTTCCGGGTGGTCAGGTGACGACGCCGGGGATCACCGTCAGCTGCTGGTAGGCGCCGTTCTCGTGACGGACCGTCACGGTGACCGCCTGACCCGGACGGGCCTCGCCGACCGCGCGGGCGAGGTCCGCCGCGGTGTCGACACGGGCCTCGCCGAAGGTGAGCAGCACGTCGCCGCGGACCAGGCCCGCCGAGTAGCCGGGGCCGGGCACATGCACGCCGACGACCAGCGCGCCCGCCTTCTCCGCGTCGACCGCCTCCACCGCCAGGGTCGCGTGCACCGGCGCCGGGGCCTGCGGCGGTGCGGCCGGGGCGGCGTGGGACGCCGACGGCCGGGCGGCCGGGGCCTCGGGACGCGACTGCTGCGGCGATCGCGCGTGCTCCTGCGGCCGCGCGGCGGCCTGCCGCTGGAGTTCGGCGAGCTTGCTCATGCCGATCACCGTGGCACCGACCGTGCCGAGGCCCACGCCGGACAGCACCAGCACGGTGGCGGCGAACAGGCCGAACAGCAGGGCCCTGAGCCGTCGGCCGCGGCGCCGCGCGGCATGCGGGCGCCGGGCCGGCACCGGGGCCGTGCCCCCGCCCGGCTCCCGGCCTGGCATCGGTTTGGGACGCAGCGCAGTCTGTTCCATGGTTCGCCTCCGGCTGGTGACTACCCGGCGCACGGGGGCGCGACGAGCCACGAACGAGTGAGACTGACGCAGGGTCAGGGGCGGGAAGCCTTACGGGCCGTACGCCCGTCGTAGGGCCGCCGCACACCGGCCGCACGCCCGCCGTACGCACGCCCGCCGGCCGCATGCCCGCCGCCCCCGCACGCACCCCGACCGCATGCCCGCCGTACGCCGTTCAAGACCGGTCGGGCCGCTCCGACCGCTCCGCCCCCTCCGCCCGACCCACCAGCGCCTCCGCCGCCCTCGCCGCCGCGCCGCGCGGAGTGCCCGCGAGGACCAGGTCGGTGCGGTGCACCACACGGGGCTCGACCAGCGGGACCGCGGCCGTGCCCGGCACGCCGGCCGCCAGGGTCTGCGGGAGCAGGGTGAGGCCGTGGCCCGCGGCGGCCAGGGCGGTCAGGACGCGCAGGTCGGTGCCGTCGTAGCGCAGGGACGGAACGAAGCCGTGGCCGCCGCATGCCGCGCGCAGCTGGACGAGGGGCAGGCCGGCGTCCGGGGCGTCCAGCCAGCGGGCGTCGGCCAGGTCGCCGAGGCGCAGGCCGGGCCGGTGGGCCAGGGGATGCGCGGCCGGCAGCAGGACGCGGACCGGTTCCTCGGTGACGCCGCGGGCCGTCAGCGGGGCCACGTCGGGCAGCGGCAGGGGGTCGCTGGGGGCGGCGAGGCCGTCGACGAGGCCGAGGTCGGCGGTGCCGGTGGCGACGGCGGCGGGGACGGCGTCGCGGGGCAGGACGCTGAGCGTCACCCCGGCCGGGGGCAGCGCGGCGAGGACGTGCGGTCCGAAGGCCGTCGGGGTGACGGCGAGGCTCAGCCCGTGCTCGGGCGCGGTCGCCATGCGGGTGACGTCCGCGCGTGCCGCGTCCAGGCGCAGCAGCAGCGGGCCCGCGTGCTCCAGCAGCCGCTCCCCCGCGGGGGTGGGCGCGACCGGGCGGCGGGTCAGCAGCGGGGCGCCCAGATCCTGTTCGAGAGCCGCGATGTGCTGGGAGACGGCGGACTGGGTGTAGCCCAGCTCGCGGGCGGCCTCGGAGAAGGAGGCGAGCCGGGCCACGGTGACGTAGGTGCGCAGGAGATGCGGGTCCATGGCGACCAGTATCAGCAGGCCCCATCAGCGTTCCTTATCGAGGATCCATGGATCATCGTTGGACGTGAACGAGCCCGTGCGCCGACCATGGCTGCCATGACTTCCACCGGACATTCCGCGCCCCGCCCGCCCGTCGCCCGGATCGCCCTGGTCGGCGACCGCTCCGCCAACGTCGTCTCGCACACCCGCGTGCCCGGTCTGCTGCGAGCCCTGGCGGAGCGGGACCGGCTGGTCCTCGACCCCTACTGGATCGCGTCCGAGGACGCGGCGGACGAGGACGCGGTACGCGGCTTCGACGCGGTGTGGGTGCTGCCGGGCAGCCCCTACCGCAGCGAGGCCGGGGTCCTCACCGCGATCCGGGTCGCGCGCGAGGCGGGCATCCCCTTCCTCGGCACGTGCGGCGGTTTCCAGCACGCCCTGCTGGAGTTCGCCCGGAACGTGTGCGGGCTTCGGGTGGCCCACGCCGAGACCGACCCCGACGCCGAGGACCTGCTCATCGAGCCGCTGGCCTGCTCGCTCGTGGGCCACCAGGCCACGGTCGGGATCGAGCCGGGCTCGCTCGCGCACAGGGTGATCGGCGCCGAGCGGACCGTGGAGCGCTACCACTGCGCCTACGGCCCCTCCCGGCACCTCGACACCCTGCGCGCGCACGGCCTGCGGCTGTCCGGCCACGACGAGGACGGCAACGTCCGCGTCGCCGAACTCCCCGGCCACCCCTTCTTCCTGGCCACCCTCTTCCAGCCGGAACTGTCCGGCGAGGCCACCCGCCCCCACGCCGTCGTCCGCGCCCTGGCCAGGGCGGCGACGCAGCACGCGCGGCGCGGGGCGGCCCAGCCGGTGTGACCCCCGGCCGGCGGGAGGCCGCCGGCCGGTCCGTCGCCGAGAGGCGGCCGGAGCGTGTCAGTCGAGCAGTGCCAGGGCGGCCGCCGGGGGGTGGTCCGGGAGGAAGGTGTGGGTGCGGCGGGAGAGGTAGCTCTCCTTGTAACGGTCCACCGAGCGATGCCAGTTGAGGATGCCGGCCATCCAGTTCCGCAGGGCCGTCACATAGCCCTCCATCGCCTTGCGGTCCTCCGCCGACAGGGCGAAGTCGTCGTAGACGACGGGGAGTTCGACCGCGGTCACGTGCTCGAACTGCTCCATGCGCTGGTTGAGCAGGTCGGCGACGATCCGCAGCCCGGTCGGGTAGTCGCAGCCGAAGAAGTTCTGCACGACCAGGATCGCGTTGTGGATCTCGCCCTCGTACTCGATCTCCTTCTGGTAGGAGAAGACGTCGTTGAGCAGACAGGCGTAGTCGATGGCGGCGTTCTCCAGGGAGCGCACGGGGCCGCTGCGGTAGACCTCGGCGGGGACGTCGGGGGCGTGGCCCATCCGGCAGAGGCTGAGCGTGAGGTCGGAGCCGAAGGTGGCGCGGCGCATCTCCAGGTAGTCGACGGGGTCGGGGATGCGGTGCTGGATCTGGTTGACCAGCTCCCACTCCCAGGCGTGGGTCATCACGTCGATCGCGGCCCTGAGGGTGCGCCTGGCCTCCAGGTCCATGCCCGCGGTGGTCCGCGCCCACAGGTCGGTCAGCATGCGCTCCATGCCGTTCACCGGCACGATCGGCGTCTCGCCGTCCAGCGGCATGCACGCGGACAGGCGCTGCGTCGTGAGCCGGGCGGCGGCCAGGTCCCGGCGGTGGCCGAAGACGAGGGGGTAGTAGTCGTCGCCGTAGGTGCCGAAGGCGAGCCAGTGGGCGCTGAGGTTCAGGGCCTCCTGGGTGCCGTCCGGGTCGAGGCCGGCCGAGCACAGCGCCAGGTCGCAGGAGGCGAGCTTGTCCTCGTCCCAGACGCCCTCGGAGAGGATGCCCATGCGGTGCGCCCAGTCGGTCAGGCTGCCGCGGGCCGCGTCGAGGCCGGGGTTGAGGCGCAGTTCGAACGGCATGCGCAGATCGGGGATGACGGACGGGCCGACCTTCTGGAAGGGCACATGGGTGTGGGAGCGCAGCCGTTCGGCGCCGGCCGCGGCGAGCAGCGCGCGGATGCCGGCGCCGCCCCCGAAGGAGCGGTTCCAGGGGGAGTCCGAGGTGGCGTCCTTGTTCATGTACCGGCTGGAGCGCATGTGCCACTCGTGGCCGCCGGACTGCCAGTCCTGCAGCCCCTTGGTGTACGCGGCGATCGCCGCGACCTCGACGGGGGTCAGCCCCTTGTCCAGGGCCAGCGCGGGCACCTCGGTGAACGCGGTGTGCTCGAACTGGTGGAGCCGGGAGGTGAGGACGTCGTTGACGGTGTCGGCGGCCTCCTGGGTGGTGCAGCCGAAGAAGGTCTCCAGGACGAGCACGCCGTTGCTGTTCTCGCCCTCCTCCTCGACCTCGCGCTGGTAGGAGAACAGGTCGTTGCGCAGGTGCACGGCGTCGGAGAACGTCTCCATGAGCACCCGCAGCGGACGGGAACCGGCGACGGCGGCGGGCACCTCGGCGGTCGCGTACTCCACGAGCCCCGCGGACCAGGGGGCGCCGCCGACCTTGCGGCGCATCTCGATGTACTCGACGGGGTTGGCGATCCGGCCCTCGTTGATGTTGGACAGCTCCCACAGGGACTCGTTCAGCAGGTGCTCCGTCGCCACGGCGAAGCGCCGGCGCCAGCCCTCGGACATCGCCGGGACGGTACGGGTCCACAGATCGGCGAGGCCCGCCTCCACCGGGTTGGTCGGTTCCGGCATGGGCGTCGCGGGGTCCAGCGGCATGAACAGCGGCAGCCGGTCCAGGTACGCCTTGCCGCCGGCGCGGTCCTGGGACCGCTTGAAGGTCTCCAGGAAGTGGTCGTCGAAGAAGAACACCCACACATACCAGTCCGTGATCAGGGACAGGGCCGGGCCGTCGCAGTCGGGGTGGGTGTAGGCGCACAGCAGGCCGTAGTCGTGCGCTTCGAGGTCGGCCTGCTCCCAGATCCCGGACCCTTCCAGCATGCCCATCTCCCTGGCCCACTCGGTCGAGTGGGCACGGGCCTCGTCGAGATGGGGGTTCAGGCGCGCGGGATGCGGCATGTAGAAGTGCGGGAGTACGAACGGCTGCGTCATGGCCGGGGCCCTACCCGCGCGCCCGCGAAGCATCCGTCCGGCCCCGCATGATCACTCCATCGCGTGAATCATGCGCGAAACCAGGAAGGTCACGGCACTTCCGGTCCGCGCACCACCCCGTCCCGCACCCTTGCCGAGCGGGGGCGGGCCGGTCACCTTGGTCGCATGAGACCCTTCACGCTCCCGCACGAGCTGCACGGCGACGGCGCCCACCGGGTGTTCGCGGTGCACGGCTGGTTCGCCGACCGGTCGGCCTACGCGGCCGTGGTCCCGGACCTGGACCGTACGGCCTTCACCTACGCGCTGGTCGATCTGCGCGGCTACGGGCGGGCCGCCGACGCCGCCGGCCCGTACACCACCGGCGAGGCCGCGCTGGACCTGGTGGAGCTCGCCGACCGGCTGGGCTGGGACCGCTTCTCGGTGGTCGGGCACTCGATGGGCGGGGCGATCGCCCAGCGGCTGCTCACGGTGGCGCCGCACCGGCTGCGCCGGATCGTCGGCGTCTCCCCCGTCCCGGCGTCGGGGCTCGCGCTGCCGCCGGAGCAGTGGGAGCTGTTCGCGGACGCGGCGCACCGGGCGGAGAACCGGCGCGCGATCATCGACATCACGACCGGTGGCCGCCGCCCGGCCGCCTGGCTGGAGCGGATGGTCGCCCGTTCCCTGGAGGTCAGCGACGCCAAGGCGTTCCGGGCGTGGCTGGACTCCTGGGCGCTGGACGACTTCCACGCCCAGGTGGAGGGTGCGCAGGTGCCGGCGCTCGCGGTGGCCGGGGGCCTGGACCCCGCTCTGTCGGCGGAGGTGATGCGGCAGACGTGGATGACCTGGTACCCGCGCGCGGAGCTGCACGAGCTGCCGGCCGCCGGGCACTACGCCATGGACGAGACTCCGCTGGAACTGATCCGGGTGGTGGAGGACTTCCTGCGCGCGGACGGCGAGGCGTGAGCGTCCAGGAGGGCGCGCCCCCGGTCCCCGACGTCTTCGATCCGCGCCGGTACGCCGCCGGGGTGCCCTACGACGACTACCGCGTCCTGCGCGACCATCACCCGGTGGCCTGGCAGGAGGAGCCGGAGGTGCTGGGCTGGCCGGCCGGGCCGGGCTTCTGGGCGGTGACCCGGCACGCGGACGTGGTGCGCGTGCTGAAGGACGCGGCGTCCTTCTCGTCGTACGCCGGTGCGACCCAGATCCGCGACCCCGATCCGGCGGATCTGCCGTTCATCCGGCGCATGATGCTCAATCAGGATCCGCCGAACCACGGCCGGTTGCGGCGGCTGGTGAGCCGGGCCTTCACGCCGGGGCGGATCGAGCGGTTCACGGCGGTCGTGGCGGAGCGGGCCCGGACGCTGTGGGCGCGGGCGGGGCGGCTGGCGGAGGAGAACGGCGGCACCGTCGATGTGGTCGCCGCCGTCACCGACGACTACGCCCTGCTCAACCTCGCCGATCTGCTGGGGGTGCCGGACAGCGATCGGGGGCTGCTGCTGCACTGGACGCAGCGGGTGATCGGCTACCAGGACCCGGACGAGGCGGGCCCGCCGGTGCTGGACGGCGCGGGGCGGCCGGTGAATCCGCGGTCACCGGCGATGCTGCGGGACATGTTCGCCTACGCCCATCAGCTGGCCGCCCACAAACGGCGGCATCCGGGTGACGACGTGCTGACCGTGCTCGCCCACGACACCGAACTCGCCGACGCCGAGCTGGAGATGTTCTTCTTCCTGCTGACGGTCGCCGGGAACGACACCGTGCGCAGTGCCGCACCGGGCGGACTGCTGGCGCTGGCCGGACATCCGGACGCGCTGCGGGAGCTGCGCGAGGGCAGGCACGAACTCTCCGCGGCCGTCGAGGAGTTGCTGCGCTGGCATCCACCCGTGCTCACCTTCCGGCGTACCGCCGTACGGGACACGGAACTGGCCGGGCGCACGATCCGGGCCGGCGAGAAGGTGGTGGTCTGCCACGCCTCCGCCAACCGGGACGAGCGGGTGTTCACCGACCCGGACCGGCTGGATCTGTCGCGGTCGCCGAATCCGCAGGTGTCCTTCGGGGACGGCCCGCACGTCTGCCTGGGGGCGCACTTCGCACGCCTTCAGTTGCGGGTGCTGTACCGGGAGGCGCTGCGGGCGCTGCCCGGCACCTGGGCGGCCGGGGAGCCCAGGCGGCTGGTCTCCAACTTCATCAACGGCGTCAAGTCACTCCCCCTGCGTGTGACTTGACGCCGTCGCCCGCCTTCCTCGCCCCGGGCCCGGGCGGGGAAGGCGGGAGATCGGTGACGGGCCGGCCGGCGCCCATCCGCACCGGCCGGCCCGTCCGCTCCGGGGGACCTCAGAAGGTGAGGTTCCAGCTGTTGAGCGTGCCGCTGTCCGCCGAGTAGACGTCCTGGACGCGCAGCTTCCAGGTGCCGCTCGCGACCTCGGTGGAGGCGTTCACCGTGTAGGTGGTGTTCACGTTGTCCGCGGAGTCCGAGGAGCTGGCGGACTTCAGGCGGTACGCCGACCCGTCCGGGGCGATCAGGTCGATGACCAGGTCACCGCGGTAGGTGTGGGTGATGTTCACCCCGACCTTGAGGGTGGAGGGCGCGTTGCCGGAGATGCCGGAGACGGTGATCGGGGACTCGATCGCCGCGCCGCCGTCCGGGATGGCCACCGCGGAGGTGCTGGAGAAGGTGGTGCCGGGCGTGGTGGTGCCGCCCTTGACCGCCGTCACGGTCTTGGTGGCGTCCGCGAGGCCGGCGCCGCAGCCGCCGGAGCAGGTGCCGGGCAGCGGGCGGGCGTTGCTCTTGATCGCCGACTCGATCTGCGCCGGGGTCAGCGAGGAGTTCGCCGACTTCATCAGCGCGGCCAGGCCCGCGATGTGCGGGGCGGCCATGCTGGTGCCCTGGTAGTACTCGTAGGACTCGGTGGACGGGGCCTTGGCGCCGGAGTTCAGCGTGGACAGGATGCCGTCGCTGGTCACCGAGTTGGTCTCGCCGCCGGGGGCCGCGATGTCGACGACCGTGCCGTAGTTGGAGTAGTAGGCGCGGTTGCCGGCGCGGTCGGTGGAGGCGACGCTGATGACGTTGTTGCAGCTGGCCGGCGAGTAGTTGGCCGCGTTGGCGTTGCTGTTGCCGGCCGCGACGACCACCGTGGTGCCGCGGTTCACGGCGGCGTTGATGGCGTTCTGCGTGGCGGTCGTGCAGGAGCCGCCCCCGCCGAGGCTCATGTTGATGACCTTGGCGACATTGGTGTTGGCGGGCACGCCGGAGACGGTGCCGCCGGACGCCCAGGTGATGGCGTCGATGATGTCGGAGTCGTAGCCGCCGCACTTGCCGAGCACGCGCAGCGGGGAGATCTTCGCGCCGTAGGCGATACCGGCGACGCCCTTGCCGTTGTTGGTGGCGGCGGCGATGGTGCCCGCGACGTGGGTGCCGTGCCACGAGGAGTCGTAGGCCGGGTCGCCCTGCTGGCACTCGTTCGCGGCCGTCCAGTCACCGGGGTCGGACGGGTCGCTGTCGCGGCCGTTGCCGTCGTTGCCGACGGTGGCGTCGGAGATGAAGTCGTAGCCGGCGACCATGTTCGCGGCCAGGTCGCTGTGGGCGACGTAACCGGTGTCGATGACGGCGACGGTGACACCGGTGCCGGTGGCGAGGTCCCAGGCGCCGGGGACGCGCATGCCGGCGGTGGTCTCGAAGAGGTCCCACTGCTTGGTGTACTCGGTGTCGTTGGGGGTGGCCTGCGGCTTGTTCAGGCGGTCCGGCACGACGTAGGCGACCTGCGGGTCGGCCTGGTACTCGGCCATCACGTCGGCGACGTCGGCCTGGGTGAGGTCCTCGCCGAGGTCGACGAGGGCGGCGCCGGTGCCGAGGCGGCGCTGGAAGTCGAGGTCCTCGTTCGCCTCCTTGCCCTTGGCGGCGGCGTCGGCCTCGGCGGCCTTGTTGGAGGTGGCCTCGGCGGCACCGGACTTGTAGCCGACGATCAGGCGCTCGGCGACGGTGCCGGGGGCGGACTCGGTGGCGGCGGCGAGGTCGGCGGAGGGGGCCGGGGAGGAGGTGTCCTGGGCGACGGCGACCGTCGCGGTGGCGGCGGTGAACAGGGCCGCGGTGACGGCGGCGGCGGATATCAGTCTTCGCCGGGTGGGGAGAGAGGTACGCAAGGGCTTGCCTTTCGTAGCCGGCTCCAGGCAGCGCGGAGCGGCGGTTCGAGCGCTTCGTCGTCGAAGCGGAGGGGGGCTGTTCGAAAAGCGTTCGCGTATGGCCGGCCAGGCGCGTTACGCCGACCCGACGTGGGGGTTACCTGTGGGTCGGCTGTGCAGGAACGATAGGGAACGGGACGCGCGTAGGGGTACAGGGGAAACCCTCGATCGGGCCGGAAACCCACCCTTGCCGTCGACCCCTCGACCGGGGATGCCCCCTTTCCTCCGGATCATCCAGGCGCGAGAACACGCCGAGGGGGCCGGATGGCGCCGCCTCTCCGCCGTGCGGCGGCGCCGTCCGGCCCTGGGACCGCTCAGGGCGTGTGCCGGGTCAGTTCACGAAGACCGCCGCACCCCCGCTGGTCACCGGCGCGTACGTGGCGCTGAAGTAGGCGTTGGCGAAGCACAGGGACGAGCCGGAGACCTTGCTGAAGGGCTGGTTGGAGAAGGCGATGCCGTTGTTCGCGTTGCTGGCGGTGCCGGTCAGGCCGGAGCCCTGGTAGACGCAGGTGACGTTGCCCAGCAGGGTGCGCAGCGAGACCGTGGTGCGGATGGTGGAGCCGCTCGGCGGGCTGACCGTGACGACTCCGGCGGAGGTCACGGTCGTGGTGTACGGCAGGTTCTGGACGGTGATGGAGTTGACGCCGGTGACTCCGCTGACGTTGCTGGTGCAGTTCGCGAAGCTGTGTGCGCTGAGGGACTCGGTGGCCGTGCCCGGTGCGGCGGGGTTGTCGGTGACGGTCGCCGAGAACTGCGAGGTGGTGCAGCGCACGCCGCTGGTGCCGGTGGTGCTGGAGTAGAAGGTGGCGGCGGTGCCGGCGGCCAGAGAGGCCGTCACACCGGAACCGGCGGCCACGGGCGTGCCGCCGACCCCTCCGGTCGTGAGGACGGGGGTGGCGGCCGCGCCCGCGGGGGCCGCCGTCGGGAGGGTGAGCGCGGCGACCGCGGCCGCCAGCGTGAGCAGGGTGCGAGTACGCATGAGGGTGCCTCTGCTTCCGAGTCGAGGGTGGCGGCCGTGCCGGTCCGGGTACGCGGCCGTGCCGCGGGAAGGGGCCGGATCCGGCGCCACGGATCCGGGAGAAGCAAGGGAGTTGTAGAGCTGACTGTCCGTCACCGTCAATGGCTCGAACGGAAATTGACTGCTCGTCAACAAAACTGTGGATGCTCCCTTGACCCGCCCTGTAACCGCGGGTAACTTCCCGCATACGGCCACTGCGGCACGCTTGAAAGCCCTTGCGACCACCGGGAGTCGCGAGTGGGCGTACCGCCGTGGCCGCCGTCCGCGCCAGGACACCGCGCCGCACCAACCCCTAGGGGGTCTCCGCACAGTCCCTCGCCGGAGCGGGTGCCCCCTAGCACTCACCCTGCAACCGGGAGCAGCCATGGCCTCGTCCTCGGACCACACCCCGCACCCCGGCACCACCCCCGAACCACCGGAAAGCGATTCCACCGAAACGCCCGCCCAGGCCCCCGTGAGACATGGCCGGGTACGGCTGCGGCGGGCCGCGGTGCTCGCCGTGCCGGCCGTCGCGGCCTTCGCCGGGCTGGCGGTCCTCACCGCCCAGGGCGCGCTGGGCGTGCAGTTCGCCATCTCCGGCATGCCCTTCACCGTCACCGCCAGCGAGCTCGACGGCACCGGCTTCGCGCAGTTCGGCGGCCTGGACCACATGGCGGAGGGCAGCCCCAACGAGGGCGACACCGGCGGCCAGGTGCTGGTCGTCACCTCCGTGATCAAGAACGCCAAGCTGACCGACCTCTGCCAGAGTGTCGACCTCGGCGGCACCAATCTGCTCATCACCGCGGGCAACGGCGGCGAACGGGTCACCGCGACCGATCTGACCACCGACTCCACCCAGCTGTCGGGCGACGCGGGCTTCCGCAACATCGAGATCGGCAACGACGCCAGCACGCTCAACAAGGCCGGACCCAAGGGCCGCGGGCCCATCGGCGTGTTCAGCCAGCAGTCCGACACCGTGCACATCAAGGATCTGCGGCAGACCAACTACGCCACCACGGCGGCGGTGTTCCGGCTGCCCGGCCTCAAGCTCCGCTTCAGCGACTCGGGTTGCTGATGGCCGGGGAGCGCGTGCGCCCGGCGCCCCGTGCCGCCTTCCGCCGCTGGCGCGGCACCCGTCCCTTCTGGGGCGGGCTGCTGCTCGTCCTCGCCGGGGCGGAGATCCTGCTCACCATGAAGGCGTCGCTGAAAGTCGTCCTGCACATCGGCATGCAGGGGCTCGCCGGCTATCTGCTGCCGACGCTGATGGTGCTGTGCGGGCTGCTGCTCCTGTTCAGTCCGGGGCAGCGGCTGTTCTACTCCATCACCGGACTGCTGCTCTCGCTGGGCACCTGGGCCACGTCGAACCTCGGCGGCTTCCTGCTGGGCCTGTTCCTCGGCTGCCTGGGCAGCTGCCTGGCCTTCGGCTGGCTGCCCGACCAGGAGCCGCGGCGCAGCCGCAGACGCCGCCGACGCGAGGCACGGGCGGCCGGGGCGCACTGAGGCGGGGCTGCCGGGGCGAGTAGGGCCGAAGGGCGGACCGCCGGAGCGGGTAAGGCCGCAGGTCGGACCACCGGAGCGGGTAGGGCCGAAGGTCGGACCGCCCGGGCTTACGGCCGTGGGCGGGCGCCGCGGGCCCTGCGGCCGTACGAACCGCCCCGCGGCCCCTTCCGTGCCCGTCCCGCTCAGTCCAGACCGGCCGACTTCAGCCAGGCCCTCGCCACGTCCATCGGGTCCTTGTTCTCCAGCTGCACCTGGGCGTCCAGTTCGAGCAGCGTCTCGGTGTCGAGCTTGGCGGAGACCGCGTCGAGCGCGGCGACGCCCTCCTGCGACAGCCCGCTCTTGTACACCAGCGGGGTGACGTTGGCGAACCCGAAGAGGTTCTTCGGGTCCTTGAGGACGACGAACTTCTCCTTCTTGATCGTCGGGTCGGTGGTGAAGATGTCGGCGGCCTGCACGGTGTTCTTCTTCAGCGCGGCCTGGGTGAGCGGGCCGCCCGCGTCCAGCGCCTTGAAGGACTTGAACTTCAGGCCGTACTCGGACTCCAGTCCGACCAGCCCCTGGTGCCGGGTCTGGAACTCCGGCGAGCCGCCGATGACCAGGTCGGGCGCGATGCCCTTGAGGTCGGCGAGCGTCGAGTTCTCGGTCAGGCCGTACTTCTTCGCCGTCTCGGCGTTGACGGACACCGAGTCCTTGTCCTCCGCCGGGGAGGACTTCAGGATCGTCAGCTTCGGGTCCAGCGCGGCCTTGACCGCCGCGTTCACCGCCTCGGCGGACTTCTGCTCGGCCTTGGGGTCGAGGTAGGCCAGCAGGGAGCCGTTGTACTCGGGCAGCACGGTGATCGTGCCGTTCTTCAGCAGGCCGTACGTGGTCTCCCGGCTGCCGATGTTCGGCTTGTAGGTGACCTCGATGCCCCTGGCTTTCAGGGCCTCGCCGTAGATGTCGGCGAGCAGGATGCTCTCGGCGAAGTTGTTCGAGCCGACGACGACGGAGTCGCCGGCCGCCTCGCCCTCCACGAGCGGGTTGTCGGAGGTGCCGTCGTCCGTGCCGCAGCCCGCGACGAGTGCCGCCAGGGCGACGAGCGCGACGGCGGCGACGCCGGGGCGCCTCGTGCGGGACCAGCTGCTCTTCTCGGTAGAAGTCACGATGTCCGTTCCGGGTTCGGAAGTCGGTGGGCGGGGCCGGGCGTTCGCTGCGCGTGTGCGGGTGCGGGCCACACACACCCGTCGATCCAATCCAGCCGGTTCTCGATCAGTCAAGAGCAGCCTGGTCACCAATTGGCATCGCGCAGTGACAACTTGTGCTTGAGTTGGGCCGTTCAGCCGCCCAAGAGGCGGTAGTCTCCCGGCAGTTGAGACCCGTATCCCAAGGAGTCGCCGTGCCCCCGAACGTGCGGAGCGGCCTGCGCTTCGCCGACCGGTGGCCGCTGCGGCGCAAGCTCGACGTCCTGCTCGGCGTCCCCCTCGGGGTGATCGCGCTGCTGCTGACGTACCTCGTCACCGACCTGCTCCAGGAGTCGCAGCGGGCCCGGTCGGCGGCCGGGCTGGTGCGGGACAGCGCCCAGGTGGCGCGGCTGGTCGACCGGCTGGAGGCCGAACACCAGCAGGCGATCCTGCTGTCGGTACGCCATGAGGCCGCCGAGGGCGTCGCCCGCCCCTCCGCCGGGGCCTACCGCGCCGCCCAGGAGGTCGTGGACCGGCAGATCGGCGCGGTGCGCCGGGCGTTCGGCGACCGTCTGCCGGCCGGCACGGCGCGGGCGCTGCGCGAGGCCGAGGGCCTGGCGGGGCTGCGCGACACCGTCGAGCGGGGCCATCTGCCCGCCGACAACATCGACCCGGCCTACGCCGGTGCCGCCCGCGGACTCATCGACGGACTCGGCCTCAGCGACGACTCCGTGCTCGCCGCCACCCGCACCGGCGCCCTGCTCGACGCACTGCTGCGCGCCGGCGCCGCCCACGCCTCCTTCGAGACCGGCGTCTTCGCCGCGGCCACCCGCGACTCCAACGCGCTGACCCAGCTCCTCGGCGCGGTCGGCTCCTACGAGCTCTACACCGACCAGGCCGGCCGCTTCACCCGGCTCGCCACGGAGGAGCAGGCCGAGCGGCTGCGGGGCATCGAGCACAACCCCGCCCAGGCCGCGATCGCCCTCACCTACGCCGAGCTGCGCATCGACCCGAGCGGACTGCAGGCCGGCTCCCTGGCCGAGGTGCGCGACGCCTTCCGGCGGGCGCTGGCCTCCTACCCCGACTACCGCGACCAGGCCGGCATCCGGCTCGGGGTCACCACCGCGCTGCTCGACGACCTCGCCGACCGGGCCGACTCCGCGGCCGACGACGCCCAGGGGCACGCGGCTCTGCTGCTGAGTCTGGCGGTGCTCGGCTGCCTCGGGTGGCTCGCCCTGTCCGTCGTGGTGCGCCGCTCGGTCGTACGGCCGCTGCGGGCGCTCACCGGGGCCGCGCGCGAGGTCGCCGAGGTCGCCGGGCGGGAGCTGGCGCGGGTGGCGGACGACGACGCCGAGGACGAGGGGCCGCCGAAGCTGCGCGCGCTGCCGGTCACCGCGCGCGACGAGATCGGCGAGCTCGCCGACGCCTTCGACCACGTCCAGACCACCGCGGCCGCGCTCCTGGAACGCCAGGTGCTCAGCCGCCGCAACGTCGCCGAGATGTTCGGCAACGTCGGCCGCCGGGTCAGCAACCTCACCACCCGGCAGCTCGCCCTCATCGACGCCGTCGAGCGCGGCGAGACCGACCCGGCGCTGCTGGAGCACCTCTACCGCATCGACCACATCGCGGTCCGGCTGCGCCGCAACGCCGACAGCCTGATGCTGCTGGCCGGGCTCCGCGAGACGGTCCTGGACGCCGGTCCGACCGCCCTCACCGACGTCGTACGGGCCGCGCTCGGCCAGATCGAGGGCTTTCAGCGCGTCGAGCTGCACGCCGGCACCCGGGCGCCGGTCGCGCCGGACGCGGCGGGCGACCTGACCCTCATGCTGGCCGAACTCCTCGACAACGCGGTGCGGTTCTCGCCCGTGGGCACGCCGGTCGAGGTCACGGTCGCGGCCGGCGAGGACGGGGCGGTGATCACCGTCGCCGATCACGGGTTGGGGCTGGGCGCCGAGCGGCTGGCCGAGGAGAACGCCCGTCTCGTACGGCGTGAGCGGCTGGACCTCGTGCCCACGAAGGTGCTCGGCCTGTTCGTGGTGGGCACGCTGGCCCGCCGCTGGGGCATCGACGTACGGCTCTCCCGCACGCGGGGCGGCGGCGTCACGGCCACGGTCCGCGTCCCGGCGGCTCTGCTGCCGGGGGTGGGGCGTGCGGGGGCGGCGGGTGCGGGGTCCGGGGGTGCCGTCGCGGCTCGGGCTGAGGGCGGGGCCGGAACCAGGGCCGGGGCCGGGACCAGGGCCGTGGCCGGGGAGGCTCGCGGGGCGTCGGCTGCGGAGGCCCGCGGGGCGTCGGCTGCGGAGGTGCCGGGCGCTGTCCGGGACATGCCGCCGGGACAGCGCGGGCACGGTGGGCAGGGCGCGGCCGAGACGACGGCGCCGGGGCCCGCCCCCGCTCGACAGGAGCCGGACCAGGCGCGCACGGCGCCGGAACGGGCCCCGGCCGAGCGCACCGGCGAGGCCACCGACGCCCCCGAGGAGCGGGCCGCCCTCGACGGCACGGCGCCCGCCACGACCGGCGCGGGCGCACGCAACGCCCCGCTCCCCCGCCGCGTCCCCGGCCGTGAGCCCCGTATCGCGGCCGAGGCGGTCCGCATCCCGAGGGCGCGCCCCGAACCGGACCCCGCGCCCGCCCGCCCCCTGCGCCGCCGCGTCCGGGGAGCGACCCTGCGGGCGACCGCGCCGGACGCCGACCGCCCAAACGGTCGCGAGGCCACCCCCGCACGGGACGCGGACGCCGTACGCGACGCACTGGAGGAGTTCGAGGCGGCGGTGGAACGCGCCCACCGCGACAGCGCCGACCCCCGCGGCGACGCCGGCCGGCCCGGCGCCCCGCACCCCGATGACGCCGTACCCCCCAGCACCCCGCGCCGACGTGGCGCGCAGCGAGACGACAACTCCCCGGAACCGGAAGGAGAGCGGCAGTGAGCACGTCGACACAGGGCACCCCGACGGGAGGTGCCGCGTCGGAGGATCTGCGGGCGGCCGCGGCGGACTTCACCTGGCTGCTCAACCGTTTCGCGACGGAGACCGCCGGTGTGGTGGACGCGATCGCCGTGTCCTCCGACGGGCTGCTGATCGCGGTGGCCCAGCTCCGCGAGCGCGCCCACTCCGAGCGGCTCGCGGCGATCGTGTCCGGCCTGACCAGCCTCGCGGCGGGGGCGTCGGGGAACTACGGACTCGGCGCCCTGAACAAGGTCATCATCGATCTGGAGGGCGGCCATGTGCTGGTCTCCGCGATCGGCTCGGGCGCGGTGCTCGGCGTGGTCGCCGACAAGGAGGCCAAACTGGGGAACATCGCCTACGAGATGACCCTGTTCGCCAACCGCGCGGGCGCCGCGCTCAGCCCCGAGCTGGTGCTGGAGCTGAAGAACAGCGTCGGCGTCGCGCAGTCGGGCTGACGGACGGGAAGAGGACGTACCCGCCCATGGCCGCGAACGGCGGCACCGGCCACGAGGTCTCCCCGGGTCAGCCCCGGACGGAACCCGGCGTCGCCGGGCGGCAGCCCCCGGCGGAGGCGGACGGCGCGCCCGTGTCCGCCGCCCCGGCCGTCCGCCCGTTCCTGCTCACCGCGGGCCGCGTGGCGCCGACCGCGACCGGACGGCCGGTCCCCGTCGAGACCCAGCTCGTCGCCACCGTCGAGGGCCTCGCCGCACTCGACCGGCTCGCCTTCGAGCGGCACGACATCGTCGCCGCCTGCCGGCGGCCGCAGTCGATCGCGGAGATCGCGGCCCGGCTGCGGCTGCATCTGAACGTCGTCCGGGTGCTGGCGGAAGACCTGCGTGCGGCCGGGCAGTTGACGGTGCACGTCCCCGACCTGGCCGCCACCCACGACGCGTCCGTCCTGCGCAGGGTCATCGAGGGCCTGCGCGCCATCCCCGACTCCCGAGGGGCACTGCGTGACTCCGACTGAACAGGTCGCCGGGCCCACGGCGGGCCGGACCGCCACGCCGCCGCTGCCGGTGAAGCTGGTCGTCGCGGGCGGCTTCGGCGTGGGCAAGACCACCGCGGTCGGCGCGGTCTCCGAGATCGAGCCGCTGACCACCGAGGCGCCGATCACCGAGGTCGCGGCGGGCGTGGACGACCTCACCCACACCCCGGCCAAGACCACCACCACGGTGGCGATGGACTTCGGCTGCATCACCATCGACCCCACCCTGAAGCTGTATCTGTTCGGCACCCCCGGTCAGGAGCGGTTCGGCTTCATGTGGGACGACATCGTGGCGGGCGCGGTCGGCGCGCTGGTCGTCGTCGACACCCGCCGCCTGGACGACTGCTACGCCGCCGTCGACTACTTCGAGCACCGCGGCATCCCCTTCGCCGTCGCGGTCAACGCCTTCCACGGCCGCGTCGAGCACGGCCTGGACGAGGTCCGCTGGGCCCTCGACGTCTCCGACGGCGTCCCGGTCCTCGTCTTCGACGCCCGCGACCGCGGCTCGGTGCGCGACGCCCTGCTGGCGGTACTGGAAGTGGCCCTCGCCCGGCAGGAGGCCCGCTAGGGGGCGCCCAGCCGATCGGGCCGGGCTCCCCTCAGGCGCTGCGGCGCACTCCGGGTGAGACGACGAACCGGCCCACCGCCCAGAACACGCCGAGGGTGACCAGGGCCAGGCCCGCCACCAGGGTGGCGCCGCCGACGACCTTCTCGTAGTCGCGCTGGTAGAGGCCGTCGATGATGTAGCGGCCGAGGCCGCCGAAGCTGACGTACGCGGCGATGGTCGCGGTGGAGACGATCTGGACGGCGGCCGTGCGCAGGCCGCCGAGGATCAGCGGGAGCGCCTCGGGCAGTTCGACGCGCAGCATGATGTCGCGCTCGCGCATGCCCATGCCGCGGGCGGCGTCGACCGGGGAGGGGTCGACCGAGCGCACGGCCTCGTAGGTGGTGACCAGGATCGGCGGGACGGCGAGGACGACCAGCGGGATCATCACCGGCAGCATGCCGAAGCCGAGCATCATGGTCAGCAGCACCAGCAGGCCGAAGGTGGGCAGGGCCCGCCCGGCGGTGGCGATCAGCGCGAGCGTGGTGCCGCCGCGCCGGTAGTGGCCGGTGACCAGGCCGACCGGCAGGCCGATCAGGGTGGCGATGCCGAGCGCCTGGAGCGTGTACCGGGTGTGCTCGGCCAGGCGCGTGGGGATGCCGTCGTAGCCCTGCCAGTGGGCGCCGTCCGCGAAGAAGGCGCGGGCGAAGTCGAGTACGTTCACCGGGCGTTGTCCTTCACGACGGGCCCGCGGGCACCTCGGGGCATCCACGGGGTCAGCAGGGCGCGTACGCCGACCAGCGCGGCGTCGGCGAGGACGGCGAGCGTGGCCATGGTGAGGACGGCGTTCCAGGCGAGCTCGGGCCGGTTGTAGATGTTCGCGTCGTGCAGCAGGTTGCCGAGGGCGCCCTGGTTGCCGATCAGGGTGCCGACGCTGACCAGGGAGATGCTGGAGACGGTCGCCACCCGCAGCCCGGCGATGATCGCGGGCACCGCGATCGGCAGCTGCACCTGCGCGTAGCGGCGCAGCGGCCCGAAGCCCATCGCCTCGGCCGCGGCCAGCGTCTCCGGCGGCACCGAGCGGACGCCGTCGACGATCGCCGGGACGAGGACGACGAGGGTGTAGACGGTGAGCGGGATCATCACCGTCAGCTCGGTCTGGCCGGTGTAGTCGATGAGCACGACGAAGAAGGCCAGCGAGGGGATGGCGTACAGGACGGTGGTCGCGGCCAGCACCGGCGGGTAGAGCCAGCGCAGTCGCACGCACAGCTGGGCCAGCGGCAGCGCGAGCAGCAGCCCGGCGAGGACCGGCAGCAGGGCCTCGCGCAGATGCAGGCCGATCAGGCCGAACCAGCTGTGCTGGAGGTCGCTGGGGATGTCGAAGAAGCGGTTCATCGGGCGGCCTTGGCGTCGGCGTCGCTGCGGGCGTCCGCGCGGGCCCGGTCCGGTGCGCCGGCCGCGTGGGCGCCGCGGATGGCCTCGCCGATGGCCGTCTGGGAGACCACGCCGACGGCCCGTCCCTCGTCGTCCACGGCGACGGCCCAGCCGGTCGGCGACAGCACGGCGCAGTCGAGGGCGGCGCGCAGGGAGTCCTTGCCGCGGACGAACGGCCGCCCCTGCGGCAGCAGTCGAGCGGTGTCGACGGCGCCGGCGGTCAGGTCGCCCGGTGCGCTCCAGCCGAGCGGGCGGCCGTCGAGGTCGGTGACGAGGAGGTAGGGGGCGTCGGCGCGGGCGGCGAGCTGCTCGGCGGTGGCGTCGACGGCCACGATCGGCGTGGTGAGCAGGTCGAGTCCCGCGGAGCCGAAGAAGGACAGGCGGCGGATGCCGCGGTCGGCGCCGAGGAAGTCCTCCACGAAGGCGTCGGCGGGGTGGGAGAGCAGTTCGGCGGGCGGCGCGAACTGGGCGAGCCGTCCGCCGGTGCGCAGGACGGCGACCATGGTGCCGAGCTTGACGGCCTCGTCGATGTCGTGGGTGACGAAGACGATGGTCTTGCCCAGCTCGTCCTGGAGCCGCAGGAGTTCGTCCTGGAGCTGCTTGCGGACGACGGGGTCGACCGCGGAGAAGGGCTCGTCCATCAGCAGCACGGGCGGGTCGGCGGCCAACGCCCGTGCCACACCGACGCGTTGCTGCTGTCCGCCGGAGAGCTGGTAGGGGTAGCGGCGGGCGAGGGAGGCGTCCAGGCCGACGCGCTCCATCAGTTCGCGGGCGCGGTCGCGGGATCTGGCCCTGCCCCAGCCGAGGAGTCGGGGGACGGTGGCGATGTTGTCGAGGATGGTGCGGTGCTGGAAGAGGCCGGCGTTCTGGATGACGTAACCCATGGACCGGCGAAGGGAGTTGACCTGCTGCTGCCGGATGTCCACCCCGTCGAGCTCGATGGTTCCCTCGGTCGGCTCGATCATCCGGTTGATCATGCGCAGGGTGGTCGTCTTGCCGCAGCCGGAGGGGCCGACCAGGACCGTGATCGAGCGGTCGGGTATCTCCAGGGTGAGGCGGTCGACCGCGACCGTGCCGTCCGGGTATCGCTTGGTGACTGAGTCCATCCGTATCAAGACGCGACACCCTCCAGGGGGTTGGGCTGCGGGCCGTTGCCGGGTGAGTCTAGACGGCCCGGTCCGCGGGACCACGGCGACATCACGCGCGTCCGGGCCGACCCTTCCCACTGCGGATCCGGCTCCGGAGCACCCTCGCCGACGGGGGCGCCCCGCAGGAGCCGCCCCCGCCCGTACCGCCCGTCCCGCCCGTCGGGCCTCGCCCCGCCCGGCCGCCGACGGACCACAGCCCTCACCCGGCCGCCGCCGGACCACAGCCCTCGGCCTCGGCCGCACCGGCCCCCGGCCCCCGGCCGTCGGCCGGACCTCAGCCCTCGTTCGGCCGCAGGCGGAGCGAGATCGAGTTGATGCAGTACCGCTGGTCCGTCGGAGTGGGGTACCCCTCCCCTTCGAACACGTGCCCGAGATGCGACCCGCAGCGGGCGCAGCGCACCTCCGTGCGGACCATCCCGTGCGAGCGGTCCTCGACGAGCTCGACCGCGTCCGTGGAACGCGGGTCGTAGAAGCTCGGCCAGCCGCAGTGCGAGTCGAACTTCGTGTCCGAGGTGAACAGCTCGGCGCCGCAGGCGCGGCAGGAGTAGACGCCCTCGGTCTTGGTGTCGGTGTACTCACCGGTGAACGCGGGCTCGGTGGCGGCCTGCCGCAGGACGGCGTACTCGGCCGGGGTCAGCTCCGCGCGCCACTGCTCGTCCGGCTTCTCGACGTCGTACGACATGAGCCCTCATTCCCTCTCGGGGATCACCCGGATCCCCGAGATCACTGCGACAGACGGTCCAGGATGCGCGGGCCGAGGTCCGTGACGTCGCCCGCGCCCATGGTGAGAACGAGATCACCCGGCTTCGCCATTCCCGCCACGACCTCCGGCACCTCGGCCTTGTCGTGCACGGCGGTGACGTCCGCGCCGGCCGCCCGCGCGGCCTCGATGATCAGCTCGCTGGTGACGCCGGGGATCGGATCCTCGCGGGCCGGGTAGATGTCGAGGACGACGGAGGCGTCGGCGAGGGCCAGGGCCTGGCCCATCTCCTTGCCCAGCTCCTGGGTGCGGGAGAACAGATGGGGCTGGAAGACGACCAGGATGCGCGCCTCGCCGGCCGCCGAGCGCATGGCCTCCAGATCTGCGGTCATCTCGGTCGGGTGGTGGGCGTAGGAGTCGATCACCTGGACGCCGGCCGCCTCGCCCTTGAGCTGCAGGCGCCGCTTGACCCCGGTGTAGGCGGCCAGCGCGGGCGCCAGCTCGGCGGCCGGGATCCCGAGGGCCACGCCCGCCGCGAGGGCGGCGACCGCGTTGTGCGCGTAGTGCCGGCCGGGCACCGACACCGTGAAGGTCAGCTCCTCGCCGTCCAGCAGGACGGTGACCTCGCTCTTCAGCCCCTGCGCTACGACCGACAGCACCCGCACGTCGGCGTCCGCGGCCTCGCCGTAGGTCACCGTCCGCACGGTGCCGGCGACCCGCCGGGTCAGCTCGCGCGCGCCCTCGTGGTCGGCGGAGATCACCAGGGTGCCGCCGGGCACGATCCGACCGGTGAAGGTCTGGAAGGACTCGTAGATCTCGTCCATGGACGCGTAGTTCGCGTGGTGGTCGAGCTCGACGTTGAGGACGATCGCGACCTCGGGCGCGTACTTGTGGAAGCTGCGGTCGCTCTCGTCCGCCTCGGCGACGAAGATCTCGCCCGCGCCGTGCAGCGCGTTGGAGCCGGGCGCGTCCAGGTCGCCGCCGATGGCGTACGACGGCTCGCGGCCCAGCTCGCTCAGCGACACCGCCAGCATCGAGGTGGTGGTCGTCTTGCCGTGGGTGCCCGCGACGGCGATCGGCCGCAGGCCCTCCATCAGCGCCGCCAGCGCGTCGGACCGGTGCACCACCGGAATCCCCAGCTCCGCCGCCCGGGCCAGCTCCGGGTTGTCCGCCCGGATCGCCGAGGACACCACGACACAGCTGGCGTCGTCCGCCAGGTGCCCGGCCGCGTGCCCGATGTGCACGGTCACGCCGAGGGCCCGCAGCGCCTCGGCGGTGGCGGACTCCTTGGCGTCACTGCCCGCGACCCGCGCCCCCCGCTGGGCCAGGATCTTCGCGATCCCGGACATCCCGGCCCCACCGATGCCGATGAAGTGCGGTCGGTCCATGGCGGTAGGGAGGCCGGGAGCCATACGTGATCTCCAAAGATGCGGTGCGTACGAAAATGAGGCGACCCCACCCTATTGCCTAGGGCGACCGCGCCGCCGTAAGGGGCGCGGGGAACCGCGCGACCAGCCACACCGCACCGGCAGCCGGCAACGCACCGCCCCCCGCCCCCCTACGCCTTGCTGTGCGAGAACAGCTTCAGCACCGGCACCCCCACCTTGTGCCGGGCGCGGGAGGCCCAGTCCCGGTGGAAGAACTCCTCCACATAGTGGGGGTCGGTCAGCACGATGACCTCGTCCGCCCCCACCTCCGCGACCAGCCCCTTGAGCGCCTCCAGCGGATGGTCGTCCACCAGCCGCCCCTCCGCCTCGGACCCCGCGGCGCGCAACGCCGCCAGGGACACCTCCAGCGCCTTCTCACCGACGCTCATCGCCACGTCCCCCTCCGGCGTGGAACCCTCCCGCACCGCCTCGTCCAGCTCCCCCAGCGCGATGTCGTCGATGGCACGCAGCAGCCGGTCGGCCTGCTCACCGCGCGGCTGGAGGAGTACGTGGAAGGAGACCTGCTCGTCCCCGTGCAAGGTCGTGACGAACTCCACGTCGGCGGACGTCAGGGCCTTCTCGATCATCAAAACGCTTGTGAACACCAGCGCCCCTTCTTGTACGAGGACCCGTGGGCCCTCCGTCCTGCGTGGGCCGTTCCAGGCCCTGCGGAAACCATCCTGCCCCGTGATCGCACGGGTACTGCCGGTCTAAGTGTGCCCACCGGAAGCTAAACGGAACGGTAGATTCCGCCGATTTCACGACCGACGGTAGCGACCGAACAGGAACCCGGCCTCTTCCAGCAGGGACACGAGTTCGAAGCGGCGCGGAACGGTGACGGAGGGACCGCCCGCGATGCGCTGCGCGTCGCCCGCGGTGAGCATCGGGGAGACGGTCAGACACAGCTCGTCCAGCACCCCGGCGGCCACCAGCTGGCCCAGCAGCCGCGGCCCGCCCTCGGTGAGGATCCGGGTGTGTCCGAGGTCGGCGAGCGCCCGTACGGCCCGGGCGGGGTCCACGCCCATGCCGTCACCGGCGATCACCACGCGCGCGCCGGCCTTCTCGGCGGCCGCCACCTTCTCGGGCGCGGCGGCGGCGCCGGTCAGGACGAGGGTGGGGACGAGCGGGGAGGTGAACAGCGGCAGGGAGAAGTCCAGGTCCAGGCTCGCCGAGACCACGGCGATCGCGGGCGCGGGCCCCTGACCGGCCGCCTCGCGCCGCGCGGCGAAGTCCTCGCGCGCGCGGGCCGGGCGGTAACCCTCCTGGCGTACCGTTTCAGCACCGACGAGGATCACATCGGCGAGCGCCCGCAAGGTGCCGAAGATCCGCATGTCGGCGGCGTGGGAGATGGGCTGCGAGCGGCCCTCGTGCTGGGCGGCGCCGTCGAGCGTCGACACCATGTTCGCCCGCAGCCACACCTGCGGCCCCTCGGGGCCGGTCGGGGGGTAGGCGTAGGCGTCGGCGAGCTCGGCGAGACTCCACTCGCGGTCGGCTCCGGGCCGGGGCTCGGGGGCCGGGGCTGCTGTTTCATCGGTCACAGGGAACAGGCGTCGCATGTTCCGCAGTGTTCCACGCGGCTTAAGCTGGGGAACCGTGTCGTCCTCCCCCTCCGCCTCCGGGCTCGACCCGATAACCGGCGCGGCCCCACTGTCCCTGTGCTCCCGCGAGCCGCACGTCCCCGCGGACCGGCTGGTCGCCGAGATGGTGCCGCCGCCGCGGTTCGACTCGGTGCGCTTCAGCACGTACATCCCGGACCCGAACCAGCCCAGCCAGAGCGAGGCGGTCTCCGTCCTGGAGGGCTTCGCCGCCGGACTGGGCGGCGCGCACGCCACCGGCGCCGGCAGGCGCGGCTTCTTCGGGTTCGGCCGTGCCAAGGCCCCCAGGACCCCGGCCGGCCCGCGCGGCGTCTACCTGGACGGCGGCTACGGCGTCGGCAAGACCCACCTGCTGGCCTCCCTGTGGCACGCCACCCCGGCGGAGCCCGCCCTGAAGGCGTTCGGCACCTTCGTGGAGCTGACCAACCTGGTCGGCGCCCTCGGCTTCCAGCAGACCGTCACGACGCTCTCCGGGCACCGGCTGCTGTGCATCGACGAGTTCGAGCTGGACGACCCGGGCGACACCGTCCTGGTCTCCACCCTGCTCGGCAAGCTGGTCGACGCGGGCGTCGCGCTCGCCGCCACCTCCAACACCCTGCCGGGCAAGCTCGGCGAGGGCCGGTTCGCGGCGGCCGACTTCCTGCGCGAGATCCAGGGGCTGTCGGCCCACTTCCGCACCCTGCGCATCGACGGCGAGGACTACCGCCACCGCGGCCTGCCCGAGGCCCCGGCGCCGTACTCCGACCAGCAGGTGACCAAGGCGGCCTACGCCACGCCGGGCGCCTCGCTCGACGACTTCCCGCATCTGCTGGAGCACCTGGCCCGCGTCCACCCCAGCCGCTACGGCGCGCTGACCGACGGGCTGAAGGCGGTCTGCCTGACCGGTGTGACGTCCGTGCCGGACCAGTCGACGGCACTGCGCCTGGTGGTGCTGGCCGACCGGCTCTACGACCGCGAGATCCCGGTGCTGGCCTCCGGGCTGCCCTTCGACCGTCTGTTCAGCGAGGAGATGCTGAACGGCGGCTACCGCAAGAAGTACTTCCGGGCGATCTCCCGGCTGACCGCGCTGGCCCGCGACGCCAAGCGGCTCGTGGAGAACTGACGACGCTCGTTGTGCGAACCCGCGTCCGGTACGCGGTTTCTAACATCCGATAATCTGCCTGCTCAAGGGCTGGATCAAGCCATCGACCGGCACTCCTGGGTCCCTTTCCGGTCGGAAACCCGACGTTAACCCTGCAAGCGACTTTGCAGGGTTAACGTGTTTCTTGACCATCTGTTGACCAACCATTGGGACACGGCATGCCTGCGTGCCGTGCCACCAGGAGGCCAACCCATGCAGCCCCTCATCGACAACGCCCGTAGCTTCGGACAGCGCCCTGAGGAGTTCGCCAGACTCGCCGAGGGTCAATCCCCCACCGTCCTGTTCATCACCTGCTCCGACTCCCGTGTCGTACCGGCCCTGATCACCGGAGCCCGCCCGGGCGAGCTGTTCGAGCTGCGCACCGCGGGCAACATCGTTCCGCCCCACGACCCCGCCCGCCCCACCGCGGAGGCGGCCACCATCGAGTACGCCGTCGATGTGCTCGGCGTCCAGGACGTCGTCGTCTGCGGCCACTCCCACTGCGGCGCCGTCGGCGCGCTGGTGCGCGGCGACGACCTCGACGCGGTGCCCGCCGTACGCGACTGGCTGGTGCACGCCGCGGACAAGCCCTCCGCCGCCGACCACGAGGATCCCGCCGTCGCCGACGCGGTGCAGCACCACGTCCTCGCCCAGCTGCTGCGCCTGCGCTCCTACCCGTGCGTGGAACGGGCGTTGGCCGAGGACAGACTGCGCCTGCACGGCTGGTACTACGAGGTGCACACCGGCTCGGTGCGCGAACACCGCGCGGACACCGACGCCTTCGAGGCCCTGTGAGGCGCCCCATGCCCAAATACCCTTATCTCAAGCAGGACTTCCTGGCCTCCATCGTCGTCTTCCTGGTCGCCGTGCCGCTGTGCGTCGGTGTGGCGGTCGCCTCCGGCGTCCCGGCCGAAGTCGGCCTCGTCACCGGCATCGTGGGCGGCCTCGTCACCGGCATGATGCCCGGCAGCAGCCTCCAGGTCTCCGGCCCGGCCGCCGGTCTGACCGTGATCGTCTTCGAGGCCGTCAGCGAGTTCGGGGTGGGCACACTCGGGGTGATCGTGCTGATCGCCGGCCTGCTCCAGCTCGCCATGGGCTTCTCCGGGATCGGCCGCTGGTTCCGGGCGATATCCGTCTCCGTCGTCGAGGGCATGCTCTGCGGCATCGGCCTGGTGATCATCGCCGGGCAGGTCTACGCGGCGGCGGGCCTGAAGGCGCCGGAGACCGGTATCGACAAGATCGTCGGCTTGCCCGAGGCGTTCGCCGACGCGTTCCGCAGCTCCGATGCCCTCGCCTCGCTCGCGATCGGCGCGGGCACCATCGCCGTCATCCTGCTGTGGACGAGGCTGCCGAAGGCGGTGCGGTCCGTGCCCGGCGCCCTCGCGGCGGTGGTCCTGGCGACGGTCGCCTCGCTCTCCTTCGACCTGCCGGTCGCCACGGTCGAGGTGGAGGGCCTGCTCGGCGTCGTCCAGCCGCCCGGCTCCGACGCCTTCGGGGAGCTGGCCGACCCGGCCATCTGGGGCACGATCGTCGCGTTCGCGCTGATCGCCTCGGCGGAGAGCCTGTTCAGCGCGGCGGCGGTGGACCGGCTGCACGACGGTCCGCGCACCCAGTACGACAAGGAGATGATCGCCCAGGGCACCGGCAACACGGTGTGCGGTCTGCTCGGCGCGCTGCCGATGACCGCGGTGATCGTGCGCAGTTCCGCCAACGTCAACGCGGGGGCGCGGACCAAGGCGTCGCGGGTGCTGCACGGCGTGTGGCTGCTGCTCTTCGCCGCCGCGCTGCCCTCCGCCCTGGCGCTGATACCGATACCCGCGCTGGCCGGCATCCTCATCCACGCGGGCTGGAAGCTGATCCCGTTCCGCCAGGTCGCCGCGCTGTGGCGGGGGCACAGGGGCGAGGCGCTGATCCTCGTCGTGACCGCGGTGTCGATCGTCGCCGTGAACATGTTCGAGGGCGTCCTGATCGGTCTCGGCCTGTCGGTCGTCAAGACCGCCTGGGAGGCATCGCACGTCAAGCTGGAGGTCGTCGACAAGGGCGCCGGTCCCGTCCAGGCGTACCTGTCGGGCAACGCGACCTTCCTCAGGCTGCCGAAGATCCTCGACAGTCTGGAGGCGCTGCCCCAGGACCGGCCGGTGGAGCTCGATCTGTCCGGCCTGCACCACCTGGACCACGCCTGCCGTACGGCGCTGGAGAACTGGGCCGAGCGGCACAGCGCGGCCGGCACCGAGCCGGTGCGGATGACCGTGGCCACCGCGTCGTCCACCGGGGCGGCCGAGCCCGTACGGGCCACCGCGCCCTGACCTTCTCCGCCCGGTGCCCGGTCCGCGGCCGCTCATGGCCCCGGACCGGGCACCGGGCATATCGTGACAGGAGCGGGAAAGCAGGGCCTTCCGGGCGAGGAGGTCGTCATGGTCGAGGAGCTGCTGACGGCGATCGCGGCGACCGGGGCCGCCGCTCTGGCCTATGTCGCGGCGGCGGCGCGGGTGGTCAAGCAGTACGAGCGCGGGGTGGTGTTCCGGCTCGGCCGGCTGCGCGGCGAGCCACGCACCCCCGGACTGACGCTGATCGTGCCCGGCGTGGACCGGATCCGGAAGGTCAATCTGCAGATCGTGACGATGCCGGTGCCCGCCCAGGAGGGCATCACGCGGGACAACGTCACCGTGCGGGTGGACGCGGTCGTGTACTTCAAGGTCGTGGACCCGGCGGCGGCCGTCGTCAACGTCGAGGACTACCGGTTCGCGGTGTCGCAGATGGCCCAGACCTCGCTGAGGTCCATCATCGGCAAGAGCGATCTGGACGATCTGCTGTCCAACCGGGAGAAGCTCAACGAGGGCCTGGAACTGATGATCGACAGCCCGGCCGTCGGCTGGGGCGTGCAGATCGACCGTGTCGAGATCAAGGACGTGTCGCTGCCGGACACCATGAAGCGCTCGATGGCCCGCCAGGCCGAGGCCGACCGCGAGCGCCGCGCGCGTCTGATCAACGCCGACGCCGAACTCCAGGCGTCCAAGAAGCTCGCCGAGGCCGCGCACCAGATGGCCGACGCGCCCTCCGCCCTCCAGCTGAGGCTGCTGCAGACGGTGATGGCGGTGGCGGCGGAGAAGAACTCCACGCTCGTCCTGCCGATCCCGGTGGAGCTGCTGAGGTTCCTGGAACGGGGCCAGCAGCCGCCGGACCGGTGACACCTGCAACGCGCGTAGTTCCCGTACGGCCCGGACGATGATAGACACGGCTGGTCAGTCCTGTCCGCCAACAGGAAGGCTGGACCATGTCTCTGACCCGTCGTCAAGCGATCGCGCGCACCGGTGCCGTGGGAGCCGGCATCGCCTTCACCGGAGCCCTCTCCGAACTGTTCGCCGGCTCGGCCGCCGCCATGGGCCGGCACGGCTACGGCCCCCTGGTGCCCGACCGCAAGGGCCTGCTCGACCTGCCAAAAGGTTTCCGCTATCGGGTCCTCTCCCGCGAGGGCGCCCAGCTGCGCTCCGGCGAGGGCCGGGTGCCGTCCAACCACGACGGCATGGCCGCGCTGCCCGGCAGAAACGGCCGCGTCCATCTCGTGCGCAACCACGAGAACCGCGTCACCGGCCGCATCGGCGTCCCCACGGTCCGGGGGCTGACCTACGACCCGGCCGCCAAGGGCGGCTGCACGGCCCTGACCCTGGACGCCGGCGGGCGGGTGCTGTCCGAACGGGTCGCCATCGCCGGGACGGCCGTCAACTGCGCGGGCGGCCCGACCCCTTGGAACACCTGGCTGACCTGCGAGGAGACCGAGGACAAGGCCGGCACCGTCGGGTACACCAAGGACCACGGCTTCATCTTCGAGGTGGACGGGGCCGACCCGTACCGCAGCGGCGCGGTCCCGCTGACCGCCATGGGCCGCTTCGCCCACGAGGCCATCGCGATCGACCCGCGCCGCGGGATCGTCTACGAGACCGAGGACGCCTTCCAGAAGCCGTTCGGCCTCTTCTACCGCTTCCTGCCCGAGAAGCCGCTCGGCGGCCCCGGCTCGCTGCGCGCCGGCGGCCGGCTCCAGGCGATGCGGGTGCCCGACGTGCCCGACCTGTCGGTGATCCAGGAGGCGGGCGCCACCTTCGACGGCGTGCACTGGGTGGACGTACCCGACCCGCTGGCCAGGCAGACGCCGATCCGGCTGCAGGACTTCGGCCCGCTGGGCATCACCCACGCGCAGAAGCTGGAGGGCTGCTACTGGGGCGGGCGCTCGGTGTACTTCGTGTCGTCCTTCGCGCGCAGCGCGGACGGCTCGGGGGCCGACCACTACGGACAGGTCTGGCGCTACGACCCCCTGCTGCGCTCCCTGACACTGGTGATCGTCTTCGGCCCCGACACGGATGTGCGGCTGCCCGGCGAGTCCCCCGACAACATCTGCCTCGCCCCCAGCGGCGGTCTGATGGTGTGCGAGGACGGCGACGGCGCCCAGCACGTCTACGGCGTCACCCGGCGCGGCGAGGTCTACGCCATGGCCCGCAACCGCCAGAACATCGGCAGCCCCGACGCGCCGGAGTACGGCGAGTTCGCCGGCGTCACCTTCTCGCCGGACGGCGAGACGATGTACCTCAACTGCTACAACCCGGGCACCACCTTCGCCGTGACCGGCCCCTGGCGCCGCTGACCGGCCCGGCGGGACCGGGCGGGTGACTCCCCGCCCGGCACGGGCGCACGGACGGCGAGGGCTGCCGGGTTCACCGGCCGGGCCCTCCTACGTTCGTACGGTGATCCTTTCCGTACGACGATCCGCCGCCGTCTGTGCGCTCGGCGCCGCCCTCGCCGGGTGCGCCGCCCCCGTGACGACGACCAGCTCCCTGGGTCCTGCCCGCGCCACGTCCGCGTCCCCCACCGTGTCCCGGCCGCCCACCCTGGCGCCGGGACCCGAGGGCCTGACCCCCGTCTTCCACCACGGCCCCCGCACCCCCGACAAGACCGTCGCCCTCACCTTCGACGCCGACATGACGGCCGGCCAGGGCGCCCGGGCCGCGGCGGGCGAGCGCTTCGACAACCCCTCGCTGATCGCCGCGCTGCGCACCCTGAAGGTGCCGGCGACCGTGTTCATGACGGGCCGGTGGGCCGAGCAGTACCCGGACCAGGCCCGCGCCATCGGCCACGACCCGCTCTTCGAGGTCGCGAACCACTCCTACAGCCACTACGCCTTCACCGGTGACTGCTACGGGCTGCCCACCCTGCCCGCCGACCGGATGCGGGCGGACGTCGAGCGGGCGTACGCCGCGTTCCGCGCGGCGGGCGTGCCGGACGCGAAGCCCTACTTCCGCTTCCCCGGCGGCTGCCACGACCGCCGCGCGCTGCGCGCCCTGACCCCGACCGGGGTGACCGCCGTGCAGTGGGACGTGGTCGGCGGCGACGCGTTCGCCACGGACGCCGAGGCGGTGGCCCGGCAGGTGCTGGACGGCGTGCGGCCGGGGTCGGTCGTCGTGCTGCACTGCACCCGCAGCGCGGCCCCGGCGACCGAACGGGCGGTCCGGACGATCGTCCCCGAGCTGCGGCGGCAGGGCTACCGCTTCGTGAAGGTCTCCGAGCTGATCGGAGCCTCCGCCGGGCGGCGGTGACCGGCCTACGCTGGACGGTATGAGCGAGGACGACTACTGCCTGATCGACTCGGCACGGCCTCCGAAGGCGGACGGGCCGCCGTACGCCGAGTGCGTGCTGTGCCGGGAGCCGACGGAGTACCCGGAGGCGTACAAGGGGATCACGCTCTGCCCGGTGTGCGAGTGGCAGGAGGCGCAGCGCACCGCCTGCTCGGGGTGACCGGCGGGCGCGCCGGCACCTGGCCCGGCCTGCTCAGGGGGATCTGCGGGCGGTGAGCGCGCAGGCCCCCGCCGCCGCGGCCGCGGTGAGCAGCGCGGCAGCGAGCAGCGGCAGCACCGGCTGGGTCACCGTGCCCGAACGCGAGCCGGTGACCAGGCCGCTGACCGCCGCGTTCGCCGGGGAGCCGCCGGCCACCAGGGCCGACAGCGCGGCCAGCAGCAGGGCCGGCACCGCACGGCCGGTGGAGCGCAGCACCGGCCACGCGGTGAGCGCGCCGACCGCGGTGCCGAGCAGCGCGCACGTCTGAGCCGCCAGCAGGCCCGACAGACCGGCCGCGGGCCGTGCCACCCGCGTCTGGTGGTCGGCGCCCACCGGATCGCTGATCAGCGTCACCACGAGGGCCGCCGCCGCGCCGAGCAGCGCCGCCGCGCCCAGCGCCACCAGCAGGGCCGCCAGGTGCGCCCGTACCGGTCCGGCCGCCGCGGCCACACAGGCGCGGGCCGCCGGGGGCTCGCCGGTGACACAGATCCGCACCAGCCAGGCGGCGACCGGCAGCAGCGCCGCCGCCGTGTAGCCGAGCGAGTCCAGCACCGGCTCCCCGCCCCGCACGCCGACGGCCAGGAAGACGGCGTACAGCAGGAACGGCGGCAGCCAGCGCTGGGAGCGGAGCAGGAGAGCGGTCTGGTAGCGGAGCAGGGCGGTCATCGGGGGTTCTCCAGGTGCTCCGGCTTCTCCGGGGGCTCCGGGGGCTCAGGGGCGTCGTGGTCGGTGGCCGGGCGCACGCCGATCACATGCCAGGGCGGGCGGGCCGTGAGCAGGGTGCGCAGCAGCACGTCGCTGCGGGCGGCGGCGACGGTGAGGCGGTGGACGCCGGGCGCGGACCCGGTGGCCGTCGCCGTGAGCGCGAGCACGTCCGGGGGCAGGGGCGCGCCCCGCACCTCGACGACGACCCGCGGCCCGTCGGGTACGGCCGTGGTCTTCGTACGAGGGTGCAGACCGCCGTCGCGCACCTGGTACTCGGCGTCGGGCAGCCCCGCCAGCCGGGCGGGGTCGTGGTCGACGAACACGACCGCGCCCCCGGCAGCCGTCCGCTCGGCGACGGCCCGGTCCAGCTCGGCGCGGGCGTCCACGTCCAGCCCGGTCCACGCCTCGTCCAGCACCAGCAGCTCCGGCTCGGCGAGCAGCGCCTGGGCGACGGCGACCTTCTGGCTGCCGCCCTTGGACAGCCGGGCCAGGGGCGTCCCGGCGTACCCGGCGGCGCCGAACCGCTCCAGCCACTCGCCCGCCGCACGCTCGGCGCGGGGGCGGGGCAGGCCGTGGACGGTGCCGAGGTGGGTGAGATAGCCGTGCGCGGTGAACGGCAGGGCGGGCGGGAAGCGTTCGGGCACATAGGCGGTGCGGGGGCGGCCGGTCAGGCGGCCCTCGGTGGGGGCGTCGATCCGGGCGAGGACGCGCAGCAGGGTGGACTTGCCGGTGCCGTTGCGTCCTTCGACGCGGGTGAGGGTGCCGGGCCGCAGGTCGAGGTCGACCGCGCGCAGCACCCAGGGGCCGCGCAGGCCGTAGCGGCGGCCGACGCGGTCCAGGCGCAGAACGGTGTGGGTGAGGGTCATCGCCCCTGTAGACGGTGGCGGCAGGAGATCGGTTGATCACCCGACCCGCCGTTTCCTCGGAGGGGTCCAGTAGCCTCGCGGTTGTGAGTGACAGCCCCTTCCGGTCCGAGGCCCCTGTCCGTGACCAGGCGCCGCAGTTCGTGCTGCCGCTGGTCGTCCGTATCGAGCGGGCCGCGCCTCCGGCCCGCACCGACGCCCTGGAGACCGCGGCACGCGCCGTGCTGACGATCCTCGGCGACCCCCGGTCCCTCGGCGAGGGCGCGTGGGCGCGGGCGATGCGGGACTGGCAGGACGCCCGGATCCGGAAGGTCGTACGGCGGGCGCGGGGCGCCGAGTGGCGGCGCGCGCAGGCGCTGGACGGGATCACCGTCACCGGCAAGGCGGCCGAGGTGCGGGTCTTTCCGCCGGTCCCGCTGGACGGCTGGCCCAAGGACCTCGCCCGGCTCCAGGTCTCCGGCACCGACCTCGACGACCCGCAGACCCCGGCGCCCGCGGACCCGGGCGTGCCGGTGCTGTGGATGAGCCCCGAGGTCGAGATGTCGGCGGGCAAGGCGATGGCCCAGGCCGGGCACGGAGCCCAACTCGCCTGGTGGCAGCTGTCGGACGAGGAGCGCGCGGCCTGGCGGGACGCCGGCTACCCGCTCGCCGTGCGCACGGCCGCCCCCGCCCGGTGGCGTGAACTGACCGCCGGTGGCCTGCCGGTGGTCCGCGACGCGGGCTTCACGGAGATCGCGCCGGGCAGTTGCACGGTGGTGGCGGAACATCCGGCACTGACCGGCTGAGACGCCGGAGGCGTCCGGTTCCGCCCTTGCCGACCGGGATCCCGTCCCGCTGAACATCCCGGGGACGCCGTCCGTATCCCTGGGCGCTGGTGGTGCGTCACCCGCCAGCGTCCAGTCGGCTTTTCCGGGAGGCTTCCTTTGCGGCGTATCAACGGTACGGCCTTCATCATCGCGGCCCTCGTCGCCACCGTCGGCGCGCTCGCTTTCCCCGTGTGGTCCTACGCGGACCGGTCGGGCACCGGTCAGGCGAACATGGAGGCAGGGACGGTCAGCACCCGCTGGGGACCGCTGACCGCCGCCGACCGCGATCTGATCGTGCGGGTGCGGCTGGCCGGGCTGTGGGAGCTGCCGGCCGGCCAGCAGGCGATGGAACGGGCGCCGAGCGAGGCGATCAAGGAGGCGGCGGACCATCTGATCGTCGGCCACACCGATCTGGACAGACGCGTGCGGATCGTCGCGGCCCAGCTCGGCGTCGCGCTGCCGAACCAGCCGAACGAGCAGCAGCAGGGCTGGCTGCAGGAGCTGACGGCGGCGACGGGCGAGGAGTACGAGTACAAGTTCGCCAACCTGCTGCGCTCCGCGCACGGCAAGATCTTCCCGGCGATCGGCGCGGTGCGCAACAGCACCCGCAACACACTGGTGCGGCAGCTCGCCTCCGACGCGAACCAGACCGTGCTCGACCACATCACCGTGCTGGAGAAGACCGGCAAGGTCGACTTCGACGCGATCGCCAACGAGGCCGCGAACGGCTCCACCGCCAGCCCGACCGGCCCGCCGCCGCCGGTGCCGGGCCAGCCGGTGCCCTCGGCGCCCGGCGCCGGGCCGAGCGGCGACATCCGCACCACCTCCCGCCCCTCGCCGGGCGCACCCGGCACGGTCAACACGGACCGGCCGGACCCCGTGGACTCGGAGGGCGTCCTGCAGTAGGCGAAGCTCAAATGTTGCTCTGAAGGTGGCCGTGGCGGGGTTGGGGCCGCGGCCACGGGGCCATACCCCCGCCAGCACCGATCGCTAGGGGGACGGACACGATGGCACTGCTGGGGACGGGGATCGGCTGGCGGCCGGAGATCGCGGACGCCGTGGAGGACATGCCGGGCATCGACTGGGTCGAGGTCGTCGCCGAGAACGTGTGCCCGGGGCATCTCCCCGAGTCGCTGCTGCGGCTGCGCCGGCGCGGGGTGACCGTCGTCCCGCACGGCGTGGCCCTCGGCCTCGGCGGCGCGGACCGGCCGGACGAGGGGCGGCTGACGGCGCTCGCCGAGCGGGCGGAGGCGCTGGGGGCGCCCCTGGTCACCGAGCACATCGCGTTCGTACGCGCGGGTGGCCCGCTGACCGCGTCCCCGCGGCTGGAGGCCGGTCATCTGCTGCCGGTGCCGCGTACGCGGGACGCGCTGGACGTGCTGTGCGAGAACGTCCGGATCGCGCAGGACGCGCTGCCGGTGCCGCTGGCCGTCGAGAACATCGCCGCGCTGATCTCCTGGCCGGGCGAGGAGATGACCGAGGGCCAGTTCCTCTACGACCTGGTGGACCGCACCGGCGTCCGGCTCCTCATCGACGTCGCCAACCTGCACACCAACCACGTCAACCGCGGCGAGGACCCGGCCAAGGCGCTCGCCGAACTCCCCTTGGAGGCCATCGCCTACGTCCATGTCGCCGGCGGCTTCGCCCGCGACGGCGTCTGGCACGACAGCCACGCCCACCCGGTGCCCCGCCCCGTCCTCGACATCCTCACCGACCTCGCCTCCCGCGTCGCCCCTCCGGGGGTCCTGCTGGAGAGGGACGAGAACTTCCCGGAGCCGGCCGAACTGCGGCGGGAGCTCACGGAGATACGCGCGGCCGTGGCATCGGGGTCCGCGGCACGGGCACGGGCCGAGGGGGACGGGGGGCGGCTCGGCGCCGGGCGCGGGCGGGGGACGGGGCACCCGCAGGGGGACGGCGTACGGCTGGACGCCGGGCGCGGGCCGGAGGCGGGGCCCGTCGGGACGGACGGGGCGCGGGCCGGAGCCGGTGCACGACCGGCGGACGCCGCGCGGCAGCGGGTGGGGCTCGCGCAGGCCGCGTTGCTGTCGGCGCTGGTGGCCGGAACACCCGTGCCGGAGGGGTTCGACCGGGCGCGGTTGCGGGTGCAGGCGCGGGCGCTGGCCGGGAAGCGGGCGGACGTCGTGGCGAAGGTGGCGCCGGAACTGCCGGTGATCCTGGGGGACGCCTACCGGCGCGCCTTCCTGGCCTACGCCCAGCGGCAGCCCATGACCGGCGGCTACCGGCATGACGCGCTGGCCTTCGCCGAGGACCTGCTGCGCCGAGAGCAGCCGGCGAACGCCCGTGCCCGGCGGGAGTTGCGCGCGTGGTGGCTGGAGCGCTCGGGCCCGGCGCCGCGCCCCCGCGCCCGGCTGGCCAGGGCCACGCGCAAGGTACTGCTGCGCCGCTGACGCCGGACGGGCGCGGGCACGGGGCGGCACGGGGCCCAGGGCACGGGGCACGTGGAACCTTTCGCCCCCGCAGGGAAGTTGGCGTGGCGGCCGCAGTAATATGCCAAGCCCGCACCCGAAGCGCACTGGCGTGCGGTGCCGCAACAGGAGGCACCATGCGACCGCGACCCCCCGTCACCGGCCGAGGCGTGTTCAGCGGCACGGGACTGATCGTCACGGGCCTGACGGCGACCCTGCTGGCCATGATCTTCCCGATCTGGTCCTACGCGGACCGCTCGGGCACCGGCCCGGCGCTGCTGGAGGCCCAGTCCGTGTCGACGAGGTTCGGCCCGCTGTCCGCCCTGGACCGGGAGTTCATCACCAAGGTCAGACTCGCGGGCCTGTGGGAGCTGCCGGCCGGGCAGCAGGCACAGGAGAAGGGCACCACCCGGGCCGTACGCACCGCGGGACAGCACCTGGTCGACGGGCATGTCTTCCTGGACGACCGGGTGCGCGACGTGGCCTCCCGGCTCGGCCTGGAGCTGCCGAACGAGCCCAACGAGCAGCAGCGGGCATGGCTCGACACCCTCGACGCGGCCCAGGGCACCACCTACGACCGGCAGTTCGCCAACATCCTGCGGCTGGCGCACGGCAAGGTCTTCGGCCTGGTCGCCCAGGTCCGCGCGAGCACCCGCAACTCCCTGGTGCGCCAGCTGGCCGACGACGCCAACGCGACCGTCCTCGACCACATCAAGGTCCTGGAGGCCACCGGCTACGTCGACTTCGACCAGCTGGCCCGCGACATGGCGGCCGGCACCACCCCGCCGATCACCCCCTCCCCCGCCCCGCCCGGCCCGACGGCGGACCCCGCGCCCGCCGTGCCGGTGACGCCGGCCGGCGCGGAGCCGTAGTGGACCGGGCAGCCGGCCGTCATCTGTCCGCCACCGCACGTCCGGATACTGAACAAGACGTAGCGTTTGCGCGGCCGTTGACATAGAAACGCGGCATGTTCTGGGTGCCCCTCCTGCTGCTGGCCTGGGCCGTCGCCGGCGCGGCCTGCGTCCGGCTGTGCCTGGCCGCCGTACGCGCCGCGGAACTGGACGCGGCCACGGCCGACACGGACGCGGACCGCACGCTCACCCTCTACGAGGCGGCGTTCCTGTCCGGCGGCCCCCGCCGGGTCGCCGATCTGACGCTGGTGTCGATGGCCCGCCGGCGCAGGCTGCTGCTCGCCCGCACCGGCTGGGCCACCGTCGTGGACCCGCGCGGCCGCGACGAGATGGAGCGCTCGGTGATCGCCGCGATCGGCCCCGGCGGCCAGTCCCGCATCGCCCCGGTGCGCAGCGCCGCGGCCGCCGCCGACGCCGTGCGCGAGCTGGCCGAGCGACTGGTCGGCGCGGGCCTCGCGGCGCCCGGGGACGACCGGTCGTGCGTGGCCTCGGCGGCCCGGCAGGTGCGGGCCGCCGCCGTCGCCGTGACCGCGCTCGGCACGGTCGCGCTGCTGCTGCCCGTCCCGGCCGGGACCCCGCGCCGGCTGATGGCCATGTGGTTCGCGCTCCCGCTCGTCCTCTCCCTCAGCTGTCTGGCCATCGCCCGCTTCGAGGTGCGCCCCGTCTCCCGCTGGGCCTCCCCCGCCGGCGCCCGGCTGCTGGGCACGCTCGCCCCGCACACCGGTACCGGCGACGACCGCGCGTTCCTCACCGCCGTCGCGCTGCGCGGCATAGGGGCCGTCGGCGACCCGGACCTGCGGGCGGCCTTCTCCCACCGGGAACATCACCGGGAGCAGACGCGGGAGCAGCCCCCGCAGCGTGGCCGCGACAGCTGACGGACCGGCCGGCCAGGGGGCGCACAAGGAGCATTGCGGCCGACACCGGACGGACGGTGCTTGCCTTCGCCCACCGCCGACCGAAACATCCCTTCTGTCGCGCCCGTGCACCGAAGGGATCCGCCATGAGAGCCGCCGCCCGACACACGGCCGCCGGAGCGTCGGCCGCAGCGCTGCTGCTGACCACCCTCGCCGCGGCCCCGGCCGGTGGCTCGACCGGCGCGCTGCCGGAGGCGGTCGCCGCCCGGCACGGCGTCGCGGTGGCCGCCGCCCGCGCCCGCGCCACCGGCATCGACTTCGGCCGCTGCGCCAAGGACCAGGAGGCGCCCGGCACCCTGGAGTGCGGCACCGTCACCGTCCCGCTCGACTACGCCCGCCCCGACGGCCGGCAGATCGAGCTCAGCGTCTCCCGCGTCCGGGCCACGCATCGCGACCCGCACAACAGCAAGCGCAAGGTCCCCCGCCAGGGCGCCCTCGTCTTCAATCCGGGCGGCCCCGGCGCCTCCGGCTTCTACTTCCCGCTGATCGGCCTGCTCCCGGAGTGGAAGCGCATCGGCGCCGCCTACGACCTGGTCGGCTACGCCCCGCGCGGCGTCGGCCGCTCGGCGCCGCTGTCCTGCCAGGACCCCAAGCGGTACTTCAAGGGCCCCTCCCCCGCGCCGACGCACCCCTCCGCGTCGTACAAGAAGGAGCGCATCGCGCAGGCCAAGGCGTACGCGCGCGGCTGTGCCGAGCGGGCGGGCGGCGCCCTGCGCCACTACCACTCCCTGAACAACGCCCGCGACCTCGACGTGCTGCGCGCCGCGCTCGGGGAGAGCCGGCTGACGTTCATGGGGGCCTCCTACGGCGCGTACTTCGGGGCGCTGTACGCCACGCTGTTCCCCTCCCATGTGCGGCGCATGGTGTTCGACTCGCCGGTGAACCCGGACCCGGAGCGCATCTGGTACCGCAACAACCTCGCCCAGTCCGCCGCGTTCGAGGACCGCTGGGCCGACTTCCGGGAGTGGATCGCCGAGCACCACAAGGTGTACGGGCTCGGCGACACGGCGGAGAAGGTGCGGCGCAGCTACGAGAAGGCGCGGGCCCGGCTGGCGGCGGAACCGGCGGGCGGGAAGGTGGGGCCGGCCCAGCTGCACGGGGCGTTTCTGCAGGCCGGGTACTACGACGACTACTGGCCGCTGCGGGCGCGGGCGCTGTCGGAGTACCTGAAGGGAGACCCGCAGCTGCTGATCGACGTGGCCGCGCCGGTGCGGGAGGCGGCGGCGGAGGCGGAGAACGCGGGGGCGGTGTACACGGCCGTCGAGTGCAATGACGCGCCCTGGCCGACGGAGTGGGAGGTGTGGGACCGGGACAACACCCGGCTGGCTCGGGTGGCGCCGTTCGAGACGTGGGACAACGTGTGGACGAATCTGCCGTGTGCGTATTGGCGTGCGCCGCGTCAGCAGCCGCTCGATGTGCGGGTGGGGCCGGGTGAGTTGCCGCCTGTTCTGATCCTCGCTGCGGAGCGGGATGCGGCGGCGCCCTATGACGGGGCGCTGGAGTTGCGGCGGCGGCTTTCGGGGTCCGTGCTGGTGACGGAGCGGGACGCCGGGTCGCATGGGGTGGCCGGGGGGCCGAACCGGTGTGTCAACGGGCACTTCGAGGCGTACCTGTTGGAAGGGCGGTTGCCTTCGAGGCGGGCGGCTTGTGCGGGGCGTGCGGAGCCTCGTCCTGCCTCTTGAGGCCGGGTGCCGGGTGCGGGTTGTCCGTGGTTGTTCGCGCCCACGCGGCGGAGCCGCATATTGACAGGGCCCCGCGCCCCTGACGGGGCGCGGAGATCCCCGGCGTCAAGGAGTGAGCGTTACGCCAGACCCGCGACCAGCTCGCTGACCGACTTGCGGCGGCCCGTGAAGAACGGGACCTCTTCGCGGACGTGCATGCGGGCCTCGGAGGCGCGCAGGTGGCGCATGAGGTCGACGATGCGGTAGAGCTCGTCGGCCTCGAAGGCCAGCAGCCACTCGTAGTCGCCGAGGGAGAAGGAGGCGACGGTGTTGGCGCGGACGTCGGGGTAGCCGCGGGCCATCTTGCCGTGGTCGGCGAGCATGCGGCGGCGGTCCTCCTCGGGCAGGAGGTACCAGTCGTAGGAGCGCACGAAGGGGTAGACGCTGACATAGTTGCGCGGCGTCTCGTCGGCGAGGAACGCCGGGATGTGCGAGCGGTTGAACTCGGCGGGGCGGTGCAGCGCCATGTTGGACCAGACCGGCGTCAGGGCACGGCCCAGCTTGGTGCGGCGGAAGAGGTTGTACGCCTCCTGGAGCTGGTCGGCGGTCTCGGCGTGCCACCAGATCATGAGGTCGGCGTCGGCGCGCAGGCCGGAGACGTCGTAGGTGCCGCGGATCGTCACGTCCTTGGCGGCGAGCTGGTCGAACAGGTCCTGGACCTCTTCGGCGTAGCCCGCGCGGTCCTCGGGCAGCACGTCCTTCAGCTTGAAGACGGACCACAGGGTGTAGCGGATGACCTCGTTGAGGTCCTTGGCCAGCTTGCCCTTGTTCGGGATCCGGTCGGGGCTGTTGGTGGGGGCGTCGTCACTCATGGTCCCTATTCTCCTGCTCCTCCGTGCAGACTCTGCACCGGGGCAGCGGTGAGCTCCTGCACAGCGGTGAGGTCGCCGTCCAGCTGGTCCACGGCCGCGTGGGCGCTCGCGATGCAGGCGGGGATGCCGACGCCGTCGTAGACCGCGCCGCACAGGGCGAGCCCGGGGAGCTTGCCGATGTGGGCGCGGACACGGGCCACGCGCGCGTGGTGGCCGACGGGGTACTGGGGCAGGCCGTCGGTCCAGCGGGTGACGCGGGTGTCGAGGGGGCGGGCGTCCAGGCCGGTCGCCTCGCGCAGGTCGTGCCGGGAGATCTCGACGAGGTCGGGGTCGGGGCGGTCGAGGATCTCCGTCTCGCCGTGGCGGCCGACGGAGGTGCGCAGCACGACCACGTCCGGGTTCTCGTCGGCGATCCAGCCCCACTTCTGGGAGGCGAACGTGGACGCCTTGATGGTGCGGCCGTCGACCGGCGGGACCAGGAAGCCGCTGCCTTCGGGGAGGCGGACGTCGGCGCGGCGGTAGGCGAGGGTGACCAGGGCCATGGAGGCGTACTCGACGGCGGCCAGCTCGGCCGCGGCCGCCGGGGCCTCGGGGCGCACCAGGGTCGCGGCGGCGGGCGCGGGGACGGCGACGACGACCGCGTCGGCGGTGAGGACGCGGTCGGCGGTGACCACGCGCCAGCCGGCCGGCTCGCGGCGCAGCTCGGTGACGGGCGTGCCGGTGCGGATCTCGCCGCCCCGCGCGCGCACCGAGTCGGCGACGGCGAGGGCGAGGCGGCCCACGCCTCCGGCGACGCCCATGAAGACGGGCCCGGTCTGCCGGGCGGCCGCCGCCTTTGCCTGGAGGTCGCGCACGGCCTCGGTGAGGGAGGTGTGCCGCTGGGCGGCCTGGAACAGCTGGGGGACCGCCGAGCGCATCGAGAGGCGGTAGGCGTCGCCCGCGTAGACCCCGCCGAGCAGGGGTTCGACGAGCCGGTCGACGACCTCCCGGCCGAGGCGGGCGGCGACGAACTCGCCCACCGCCACGTCGTCCCCGGTCTCGGTGCGGGGCAGGTGGGCGTCGGCCTCGATGCGCTTCAGGCCCTCCTCGGACAGGACGCCGGCGAGGGCGGCGGCGGTGCCGGGGACGCCCATGACGTGGCCCTTGGGCATGGGGCGCAGGGCGCCTCGGGTCCAGATCGAGGCGGTGGCGGTGGCGGGCGGCTGGAGGCTGTCGGCGAGGCCGACCTCGCGGGCGAGGGCGACGGCCTCGGGGCGGCGGGCCAGCAGCGACTCGGCGCCCAGGTCGACGCGGGCGCCCGCGATCTCGCCGGGCAGCAGCTTGCCGCCGACGCGGCCGGACGCCTCCAGCACGGTCACGGCAGCGCCGCGCTCCAGCAGCCGGTGGGCGGCCGCGAGCCCCGCGATGCCGCCGCCGATGACGACGACCTGCCTGCTGTGGATGCCACGTGCGCTCATGACCCCCACCTTCTCATCCGCCACCGACACTCGGCCCGGGGCCTCGTGGCCCGGTCGAGTCCCGACCGTGACCGCATCGGGACCGGGACCGCCGAACGTCCGGCCGGGGCCGCGGCGTCCAAGGAGCAGCCGAAGAGGGTCAGCCGTGACACCGGGGGTATGTCCATGCACACACGTTCGAGAACCGTCCGCTCCACGCAGTCCCTCGCGGGGCTCCTGCTCACCGCGGCCGTGGTGCTGACCGGGTGCAGCGGCGGCGCCGCGGACAGCGGCGGGGACAGCGGGGCGGGCAACAAATCCGCGCAGGAGGCCGGGGCCTCCGGGGCGGGCGCCCGCGACTCCGCCGGCCGCGAGCCGGGCGCCGTGGCGGCCGCCCCGCACATCATCCGCACCGCCTCACTGACCGTGCGGGTGAGGGACGTGCCCAAGGCCCTGGACGAGGCCCGCGCGGCCGCCGGCGCGGCGGGCGGCTACGTCGGCCGGGAGACCACCTCCCGCGACGCCGAGGGCCGCGAGCACACGCGCGTGGTGCTGCGCGTGCCGTCCGACGCCTACGAGGAGGTGCTGAAGGACCTGGAGGGCGCGGGCACGCTGCTGGAGCGCTCTGCGCAGGCGGAGGACGTCACCGAGCAGGTCGTCGACGTCGAGAGCCGCATCAGGACGCAGCGCGCCAGCGTGGCCCGGATCCGTGCGCTGATGGACGAGGCGACCAGACTCAGCGACGTGGTGCAGCTGGAGGGCGAGCTGAGCACCCGCCAGGCCGACCTGGAGGCGCTGCTGGCCCGGCAGGCGTCCCTGAAGGACCGTACGAGCCTGGCGACGATCACGCTGTCGCTGACCGGGACGCCCAGCGAGCGGGCCGCCGAGGACGACGACCCCGGCTTCGCCGACGCCCTGTCGGGCGGCTGGGACGCCTTCCTGACGACACTGCGCTGGATCGCGCTGGTGCTGGGCGCGGTGCTGCCGTTCGCCGCGGCCCTGGGCCTGCTGGTGCTGCTGTGGCTGCGGGTCGTGCGGCCCCGGCTGCCCCGCCGGTCCGCGGGCGGCTCCGGGCACGCCCCCGCCACGACCACGCTCGGCCCGCTGCCGGCGGCCCGCGCGCCCGGTCGGCAGGAGGAGGCGGAGCAGGACTGAAATGCCCTGTCCCCGTAGCGTGTTCGCATGACCATGAACGGTGGCACGGGGAACGGGAAGAAGCGGCTCGTCGTGATCGGCGGCGACGCGGCGGGCATGTCGGCGGCCTCGCAGGCACGGCGGCTGAAGAGCCCCGGCGAACTGGAGATCGTGGCGTTCGAGCGCGGTCACTTCTCCTCCTACTCGGCGTGCGGGATCCCGTACTGGGTGGGCGGGGACGTGACCGACCGGGACGAGCTGATCGCCCGTTCCCCCGAGGAGCACCGCGCGCGCGGGATCGACCTCAGGATGCGCACCGAGGTCACCGAGATCGACGTGGCGGGGCAGCGGGTACGCGCGCGTGACGTGGATTCCGGCGCCGCGTCCTGGACGTCGTACGACTTCCTGGTGATCGCCACCGGTGCCCGCCCGGTCCGCCCCGAGATGCCCGGCGTCGACGCGCCCGGCGTGCACGGCGTGCAGACGCTGGACGACGGGCAGGCGCTGCTGGACACCCTGGAGCGCACCCGCGGGCGGCGCGCGGTGGTCGTCGGCGCCGGGTACATCGGCGTGGAGATGGCCGAGGCGCTGATCAACCGCGGCTACGAGGTGACGGTCGTCAACCGGGGCAGCGAGCCGATGTCCACGCTCGACCCGGACATGGGCCGCCTGGTGCACAAGGCGATGGTGGGCATGGGCATCACCATGGTCGACGACGCCGAGGTGACCGCGGTGCTGACCGGGCCGGACGGCCGGGTGCGGGCGGTGGCCACCGCGGACGCCGAGTACCCGGCCGACGTGGTGGTGCTCGGTATCGGCGTGCGCCCGGAGACGTCCCTGGCGCGCGCGGCGGGGCTGCCGCTCGGTGAGCACGGGGGTCTGCTGACGGACCTGGCGATGCGGGTGCGCGGGTACGAGAACATCTGGGCGGGCGGCGACTGCGTGGAGGTCCTGGACCTGGTCGCCGGCCGCGAACGCCATGTCGCCCTCGGCACCCACGCCAACAAGCACGGCCAGGTGATCGGCACCAACGTGGGCGGCGGCTACGCCACGTTCCCCGGAGTCGTCGGCACCGCCGTCAGCAAGGTGTGCGACCTGGAGATCGCCCGCACCGGCCTGCGCGAGAAGGACGCACGCCGGGCGGGGCTCCAGTACGAGACGGTCACCATCGAGTCCACCAGCCGGGCCGGCTACTACCCCGGTGCCTCCCCGATGACGGTGAAGATGCTCGCCGAGCGCCGCACCGGCCGTCTCCTGGGTGTCCAGATCGTCGGCCGCGAGGGCGCGGGCAAGCGCGTCGACATCGCGGCCGTCGCCCTGACCGCGGGCATGACGGTGGATCAGATGACCGCTCTGGACCTGGGCTACGCCCCGCCGTTCAGCCCGGTGTGGGACCCGGTGCTGGTGGCGGCGAGGAAGGCGGCGGCCAAGGTCCGGGAGAGCTGAGGTCCGGCCGAGCCAGGGTCCCGGCCGAGCCAGGGTCCGGCCGAGCTAGGGGGACGGCACGGCCACGGGGCCGGTCTCGGGGGCCACGCATCCCTCGACGACGGTCTGCTCGCCGGCCGCCGTGCCGTCCAGGCAGAGCCGGCTGCCCCGGTCGCGCAGGTCGATGAGGAAGCGCGGGGGCGCGCCCTCGAGGCCGTGGATGCGTTCGTCGGTGTAGCCGAGCCCGTTCAGGATCGTCCTGACCTCGGCCGGCGTCGGGGCGGCCAGATCCCACAGCGCCCGGGCGATGCGCTCCTCGTGGAGGGCCTTGGCGCACCAGTCGCGTGTGTCCAGCTCCACCTCCGGGCCCGACGTGGGGGCGACGGGCTCCACGTCCGCCTCGATCGCCGGATCGCCGACGGGCGACGGCACCGGCGGCGGGGAGGCCGGGGTGCCGGCCGGCGGGCAGGACCGCGCGACCTCGTCCAGCATCGCGCGGAAGGCGGCCTGTTCGGCGGAGACGTCCGGGGCCTCGGTGTGCCGGGCGCCGACGGCGTCGGCGGCTCGGCCGGCCGAGTCGGCGTCGGCGGTCTTCTGGGTGCCGCAGGCGGTGAGCGACACGGCGGCGAGCGCGAGGGCGAAGGTACCCGTCAGGGCAGTGATGCGTGGCATGTGCACAGCCTCCGCCCAAGATCGCCGCCGCACATGAGTACGGGTACTCAACCCCTCCGGGTCGGCGTCCCCAGGCCCTGCCGTCCGGATCACCCGATATCGCGGGGGCTCAGGGGTGTCTCGCTAGGCCGACCCGTTCAGCCGCGGCAGTGCGGACACCGCGGCGCCCCCCTGCTGGTCCGCGGGCCGCGCGTGCGCCGCCACCGCCGGGCGGGAGCGCAGCCGGTGGCTGACCGCCTCGTCGAGCGTCACCGGCCGCTGCATCTGCGTGGCCAGCCGCCCGGCCTCCTGGCCCAGCCGTGCCACGTCCTCCCAGGGCAGCCGCACCACGAGAGCGATCTCCGCCTCACCGTCGGGCAGGGCGTGCATCACTGGACTGACTCGCTCGTTCATCGCCATGCCGAGTCATACGCTCCGCCGACCGGCCGCGTTCACCGGTTCGCCGCACGGATCCGGGGCAGTAGACACACGTGGTCATCCCCGTCCATGACGTGAACCCGGCGCGCCGCACCCCATGGGTGACGTACGGCCTGATCGCCGTGAACGTCGTCGTGTTCCTGTTCATGCCCTGGAGCGGAAGCGGCCTCGCCCAGCTCTGCCCCATGCAGGCGTTCCTGGACCAGTACGCGGCCGTGCCGCAGGAGCTGATCCACCACCGGATGCCCCGGCTGGTGCCCACCGGCGACGTGGGCCTGGGCCCGCAGGGAGCGGGCTGCCTGGTCGCGCCGCCCGACTACGACAAGTCGCCGGAGCTGAGCGTGCTGACGGCGATGTTCCTGCACGGCGGCTGGCTGCATCTGCTGGGCAACATGCTGTTCCTGCTGATCTTCGGCAACAACATCGAGGACCGCATGGGCCACCTGCGCTTCGCCCTGTTCTACGGCGTCTGCGGCTACGCGGCGACCTACGGCTTCGCGCTGCTCAACGAGGACTCGGGCGAACCGCTGATCGGCGCGTCCGGCGCGATCGCCGGGGTGCTGGGCGCCTACCTGGTGCTCTATCCGCGGGCCAGGGTGTGGGTGCTGGTCCCGTTCCTGATCTTCCTGCCGCTGCGCCTGCCGGCCTGGCTCGTGCTGGGCTTCTGGTTCGCGCTCCAGGCCGTGTACTCGTCGGGCCAGGGCGTCTCCGACGCGGGCACGGTGGCGTACGCGGCGCACATCGTGGGGTTCGTGGCCGGCATGCTGCTGGCCTGGCCGCTGCGGCCGGGGACCCCACCGCCACCGGAGCCGGGGGGCCTGCTGTTCGGCAGGCGGGCACGCCCCCGGCACACGTGGTGAGCGGCCGCTAGCGGGCGGTCCGTGTGTGGACGTAGTCCACGAGACGGGTCAGCGCGTCGGGGTCGGTGGACGGCATCACGCCGTGACCGAGGTTGAAGACGTGGCCCTCCAGGCTCGCGGCCGCGTCCAGGACCTCCCGGGTCTTGGTCTCGACCGCCTCGGGCGTGGCGAACAGGACCGTCGGGTCGAGGTTGCCCTGGAGCGCCTTGCCGGGGCCGACGCGGCGGGCGGCCTCGTCGAGCGGCACGCGCCAGTCGACGCCGACGACGTCCGCGCCGGCCTCGCCCATCAGACCGAGCAGCTCACCGGTGCCGACGCCGAAGTGGATGCGCGGGACGCCGTAGGACTCCACCGCCCGGAAGACCTTCGCGGAGGCGGGCAGGACCGAGCGGCGGTAGTCGGCGGGGGCGAGGGCGCCGGCCCAGGAGTCGAACAGCTGGATCGCGCTCGCGCCCGCCTCGATCTGCACCTTCAGGAAGGCGGAGGTGATCTCCCCGAGGCGGTCCAGCAGGTCGGCCCACAGCTCGGGCTCGCCGTACATCATCGCCTTGGCGTTCTCGTACGTCCGTGACGGACCGCCCTCGACGAGGTAGCTCGCGAGGGTGAACGGGGCGCCCGCGAAGCCGATCAGCGGGGTGGAGCCCAGCTCACGGGTGAGCAGCCCGATGGCCTCGGTGACGTAGGGGACGTCCTCGGGGGTCAGGTCGCGCAGCTGGTCGAGGTCGGCTCGGGTGCGGATCGGGCGCTCGACGACCGGGCCGACGCCGGGCTTGATGTCGAGGTCGATGCCGATGGCCTTGAGCGGGACGACGATGTCGCTGAAGAAGATCGCCGCGTCCACGCCGTGCCGGCGCACCGGCTGCAGGGTGATCTCGGTGACCAGCTCCGGGCGCATGCAGGACTCGAGCATCGGGATGCCCTCGCGGACCTTGCGGTACTCCGGCAGCGAGCGGCCGGCCTGCCGCATGAACCACACGGGCGTGTGCGGCACGGGCTCGCGCCTGCACGCCTTGAGGAAGGCGGAGTCGTAGGTGGCTGTCGGCTGCTGGCCCGCAGGGCTTCCGTTGGCACTCACGTCGGAAAGTCTCGCACGACGCCGCGGCGGACATGCCCGCGCCCCAGCGGGTGTCTTGCCCTGCGCGCGGCCTGTGTTCCCCTTACCCTTCCCCGCATGGCTGCGGCTCAGGGACGACTGTCGGACGGCGCTGGCGGAATGGACGAGGCAAAGAACTCCAACGAGGCGGAACGGCATACGGCGACAGCGGTGCCGACGGCGTTCAGGGCCGCCGTCGACGCCCTGCGCGCGGCCCGGCTGCGCCCGCAGATCGAGGTGGACCCCACCCCCGCCCCCAAGCGGCTGGCCCCGTACGCCCACGCGCTGGAGGCCACGGTCGTGGACGGCGAGCAGGAGCTGGCCGACGGCCGGCTGGTGCTGCTGCACGACCCGGCCGGGCACGACGCCTGGCGCGGGACGTTCCGGCTGGTGACGCTGGTGCGCGCGGAGCTGGAGCCGGAGATGGCGGCCGATCCGCTGCTGCCGGACGTGTGCTGGACCTGGCTGACGGGCGCGCTGCAGGCGCGCGGGCTGACGTACGGCGAGCCGAGCGGCACCGTGACGCGGGCGAGCTCCCATCACTTCGGGGGGCTGTCGGCGCGCCCGGCGGCCTCGCAGATCGAGATCCGGGCGTCCTGGACCCCTCGGGAGGGGCTGGGCGGCGTGCCGGACACGGGGGCGCACCTGGCGTCCTGGTGCGATCTGCTCGCCCAGGTCGCGGGCCTTCCGCCGGCGGGTCCGGGCGACGCGTCGGTGGTGACGCTGCCGCAGCGGCGCGGCCCGCAGTCCCGCTGAGGGGGTCTCCCGGAGGGTTCTCGATGACTGCTCCACGGCCGTCGTTTTGTCGATACGGCCACTTTCAGTCAGGAGCAGTCAATCGAACGAACCGATTTGGTCACCGAACGATCGATCGCCTGTCCGAATTGCACTAATTGTTACTCACTAGATCGTGATCATTCTCTAAAGGGCGCCGGGTTTGCTGCCGAAGACGACTGTGACCTTCAAAGCCGTCCCGCTCCCCAGGAGGCCTGGTGTCCGTTCTTCTCGAGCAGCCCGCAAGCCTGGTCGCCTACCGCCCCAACAAGCCCACCGCCATGGTCGTCGTCGCCGATCCGCGCGTCCGCTCCACCGTCACCCGCCATCTGTGGGCGCTCGGGGTGCGGGACGTCATCGAGGCATCGTCCATCGCCGAGGCCCGTCCCCGCATCGGCAACCCCCGCGACATCTGCGTCGCCGACGTCCACCTCCCCGACGGCTCCGGCCTGACCCTGCTGTCCGAGACCCGTGCCGCGGGCTGGCCCAACGGCCTCGCCCTGTCCGCGGCCGACGACATCGGCGCCGTGCGCAACGCCCTCGCAGGCGGCGTCAAGGGCTACGTCGTCACCGGCACCCGCACCAACGTGGGCCTCCCCACCCGGCCCGGCGCCGCCCCCATCGGCGCGGCCGCCGCCCGGCTGCACCGCCGCCCGCCGGGCGCCCCGAGCCACCCCGGCGGCTACCGCGAGCTCTCCGGCCGCGAGGTCGAGGTGCTGCGGCTGGTCGCGGAGGGCCAGTCGAACAAGGCGATCGGCGTCTCCATGGGCCTGTCCGCCCTCACCGTCAAGAGCCACCTCGCCCGCATCGCCCGCAAGCTCGGCACGGGCGACCGCGCCGGCATGGTGGCGGTGGCCCTGCGGACCGGGATCATCCACTGAGCCGACAGGGACGGACCTGACCGGGACCGGCCGCTGATTCCCCAAGCATCCGCGTCCGCCCCGTCATGAACCGCACCGAACCCCCGTGAACCGGATGTTTCACCGAGGTGACTGGTTTACGACCCCAGGGTGCCCGTCGACGGAACGTTCCGTCGGCGGGCTCTGTCCGCACATGGATACCCTTGACAGGTGACCGACGCCCAAGAGACCGCAGCAGACACACCACTGCGAACCACCGGGGGCGCCCCTCCGGACGACGACGGATCTTCTGCTGAAGGGGCGCCGACCCCCCTGCTCGAACCCCGCGAGGGCATACCGCCCGTGATCGCGGACGAGGCGTCGCTCGCCGAGGTGATCGCCGCGTTCGCCGCCGGCTCCGGCCCCGTCGCCGTCGACGCCGAGCGCGCCTCCGGCTACCGCTACGGACAGCGCGCCTACCTCGTCCAGCTGCGCCGCCAGGGCGCCGGGACCGCGCTGATCGACCCCGTGGCCTGCCCCGATCTGTCGGGGCTCGGCGAGGCGCTGTCCGGCGTCGAGTGGGTGCTGCACGCCGCCACCCAGGACCTGCCCTGTCTGCGCGAGATAGGGATGGTGCCCGAGACGCTGTTCGACACCGAGCTGGCCGGGCGTCTCGCCGGGTTCCCGCGGGTCGGCCTCGGCGCGATGGTCGAGTCCGTCCTCGGTTTCGTCCTGGAGAAGGGCCACTCCGCCGTCGACTGGTCCACCCGCCCGCTGCCCGAGCCCTGGCTGCGCTACGCGGCGCTGGACGTCGAGCTGCTGGTCGATCTGCGCGACGCGCTGGAGAAGGAGCTGGACCGGCAGGGGAAGCTGGAGTGGGCCCGCCAGGAGTTCGACGCGATCGCCTCGGCCCCGCCGCCCGAGCCCCGCAAGGACCCCTGGCGGCGGACCTCCGGGATGCACAAGGTGCGGCGGCGCCGGCAGCTGGCCGTGGTCCGCGAGCTGTGGCAGACCCGCGACCGCATCGCCCAGCGCCGGGACGTCTCGCCCGGCAAGGTGCTGTCCGACGCGGCCATCGTGGAGGCCGCGCTGGCGGTGCCGGCCCATGTGCACGCCCTCGCCGCGCTGAACGGGTTCGGGCAGCGCATGGGGCGGCGTCAGCTGGAGACCTGGCAGGCGGCCGTCGACCGGGCGAAGGCGCTCTCGGAGTCGCAGCTGCCGCAGCCGGGCCAGCCGGTCGCGGGACCGCCGCCGCCGCGGGCGTGGGCCGACAAGGATCCCGACGCCGCGGCCCGGCTGTCCGCGGCGCGGGCGGCCGTGACGGCGCTGGCCGAGCGGCTGAACATGCCTCAGGAGAACCTGATCACGCCGGACACGGTGCGCAGGATCTGCTGGGAGCCGCCGCAGGTGGTCGACACCGAGTCCGTCTCCCGGGCGCTGGCCGCTCTCGGGGCCCGGCCCTGGCAGATCGAGCAGGTGACGCCGGTGCTGGTGGGGGCCCTGTCCGCCTGATCGCGGCCACGGCCCCGCGCCCTTCGGGGGCGCTCATCTGGTCGCACCCTTGGTGAAGCCGTTGTAGATGAACCGCTGCAGGCACAGGAAGACGATCAAGGTCGGGAGGATCACCAGGATCGCTCCCGCCGAGATCGTCTCCCAGTGGGCCGAGTAGGGGCCCCGGAAGCGGAACAGCGACGTGGAGATGACGCCCAGGTCCTCGGAGGGCATGTAGAGGAAGGGGATGTAGAAGTCGTTGTAGACGGTGATCCCCTTCACGATCACCACCGTCGCCGTGGCGGGCTTGAGCAGCGGGAAGATGATCCTGCGGTAGATGGTGAAGGCGTCGGCGCCCTCCAGGCGGGCCGCCTCGTCCAGGGAGACGGGGATGGACCGGATGAACTGCAGGAAGATGTAGATCGAGACGATGTCCGTGCCCATGTAGAGCACGACCGGCGCCCACAGGGTGTCGAACATGCCGAGGCTGTCGACGATCTGGAAGGTCGCCACCTGGGTGGTGACGCCGGGGACCAGGGCGGCGACGAGGAAGAGGGCGAGCACGCCCTTTCTGAACCGGAAGCGGAAGCGGTCGATCGCGTACGCCGTCATGGACCCGATCAGCACCGTGCCGCCGACGGCCAACGCCAGGATCAGGGCGGTGTTGGCGAACGCCCCGAGCATGTGGCCGTCCTGGAACGCGGTCACGTAGTTGTCGAAGTTGAACGGGTTGCCGGGCAGGGACAGGGCCCCGCCGCCGTCCGCCATCTCCTCTTCGGTCTTGAGCGAGGTCAGCAGGACGACGAGCAGCGGGAGCAGGACCACCACCGTCGCCGCGATCAGCGACAGCCGGACGAAGGTGCGGGCGAGCACACGGCGTGTCATACGAGGTCCACCTTGTCGTCCGGGACGAGGCGCCGCTGGACCCAGGTGACCAGCAGGATGATCAGCAGCAGCACGATCGCCGCGGCCGAGGCGAGCCCCGTCTTGTTGAAGCGGAAGGCCAGGTTCACGGTCTGGATGACGAAGGTCTCGGTGCCGGTCGCCCCGCCGGTCATGATGTACGGGATCTCGAAGACCGACAGCGAGCCGGAGACGGACAGGATCACCGTCAGGCTCAGCACCGGCTTGATGCCGGGCGCGATGATGTACCGGAACTGGTGCCAGCGGTTCGCGCCGTCCAGTTCGGCCGCCTCGTAGAGCTCCCCGGGGATCGACTGGATCGCGCCCAGGAACAGCACGAAGTTCAGCCCCGTGTAGCGCCACACGGAGACGCCGGCCAGAGAGGTGTTCGCGGAGGCCGAGGTGCCCAGCCAGGCGTGGTCGGTGTGCACGCCGAGCAGGCTCAGCACCGAGTCCAGGGTGCCGCCGTCCTGGAAGAAGTAGAGGAAGACGAAGCCGATCGCGACCCCGTTGATCAGGTACGGGAAGAAGAGCACGCCCTTGAAGAAGTTCCGGAAGCGGACGTCGAAGCTCAGCACGGTCGCGAAGTAGAGGGCCAGCGCGATCTGCACCGCCGAGGCCCCGAGGTAGTAGCCGCTGACGAAGAACACCCGGAACAGATCCTCGCGGGTGAAGATCTCGACGTAGTTCTCCGCGCCCGTGTAGTGCAGTTCGGGGCTCACACCGTCCCAGTCGGTGAAGCTGTAGGCGATCATGTTGACGATCGGCGCGTAGGTGAAGACGATCAGGAGGGTGAGCGGGGCGATCAGGAACAGCCAGGGGGTCGCCCTGCGCGCGAGAGCGGCCATCAGCGCTGTGCCTCGGTCCAGCGCCTGCTGAGGCCGGCGAAGAAGTCCTCCAGGCTGCCCTTGGTGGCGCCTCGGGCGATGTCCACCAGCTTCTGGCGGTACTCGGGGGCGTAGATGCCGGTCTCCGACTCGTTGTCGATCCGTTTGACCTCGGCGCCCCGGGCGTCGTTCACCTCGATGAACTTCACCTGCGCGTCCTCGTAGGGCTTCAGCACCTCGGGCAGCGGGGCGTCCTTCAGCGGGGAGATCGCCAGATTGTCCTTGTCGTAGCCGGACTTGTCGGTGAACCAGTCGATCCAGGCGCGGGCGGCCTCCTTGTGCTCGGAGTGGACGTTGACGGCCTGGTGGTAGTCGGGGGCGACGACCGCGCAGAACGTTCCGTCCGTCTGCGCGGGGAAGGGCATGAAGCCGATGTCGTCGGGGTTCGCCCCGGCCTTCCTCGCGGCGTCCCGGAACTGCACGATCGCCCAGCTGCCGAGCCACTGGGTGGCGATCTCGCCCTTGGCCGTACGGGGCTTGGACTGCTCCCAGTTGGTGGTGGTCGGGTCCTTCTCGGCCAGGCCCTGCCGCACGATGTCGTGCAGCAGGGTGTCACCGACGCGCAGATCGGCGCCCTCGGCCCAGGGGTCGCCCTGGGCGAGCCTGGTGGTGGCCTCGGGGTCGCAGCGGACCGAGCCGTTGACGTACGTCCAGGAGGTCAGGGTCCAGCCCGCGGCGAAGTTGGTGTAGTAGGGCACGGCGTCGGTCCGCGTCTTGATCGCCTTCAGGGCGGTGAGGAACTCGGCCGGGGTGGTGGGCCATTCGGTGACGCCGGCCTCGCGCCAGACCCGCTTGTTGTAGACGAAGCCCGGCGTGACGCCGACCGGACTCTGGCCGTAGACCTTGCCGTCGACGGCGGTGAAGTCGGTGAAGCGGTACTTCTTCGCGCGCTCCTCGACCGTGCCCAGCGAGGCGAAGAACTTCGGGTAGTCGTCCTTCTCGATGACCGCGGGGATCAGCAGGACGTCGCCGTAGTTCTCCGTGTTCATCCGGATCTTGACCTCGGACTCGTAGTTGGTGAGCCCTTCGAACTCGACCTTCACCTTCGGATAGACCGTGCGGAACTCGGCGGCGTAGCGGTCCATCGTGCCGTCCTGCACCAGGTCGGTGCGCACGGTGAGGACCTTGATGGTTCCGCTCACCTCGGCCGGATCGGTGGGCGCGTCGGCGTCGGCGCCCTTGGCCGAGCCTCCGGTGCCGGTGCACGCGGAGAGCAGCAGGGCGGCGCCCGTGGCGAGGGCGAGGACGGTACGGCGGTTCATGTGCATCAGCTCCGTTCGTGGGACGTTCCCCGGGCCTGGCACGTGCGGGTTGGCTGGTTCGGAACTCTGACAGCGCTTTCTCAACCGGTAAAGTCGCTATCGCGCCAACGACGCCAGAATCCTTGGTTCTTGCCCAGTAGACCGGTTAAGGAGTCCGCCCATGCTGGAGGCCATACCGCTCGGGGACGGCTGGATCCTGCGGCACGAGGGGCGGGCGCTGCCGGCCGCCGTGCCGGGGTCGGTGCACACGGATCTGCTGGCGGCGGGGCTGATCCCGGACCCGTTCCTCGGGCTGGCCGAGAAGGAGGTCGCCTGGGTGGGGCGGCGGGAGTGGACCTACGAACGGGAGCTGGTGGGCGGGGAGTCCGGGCACGAGCAGACCGACCTCGTCTTCGACGGGCTGGACACCGTCGCCGAGATCCTGCTGGACGGCCGGCCGCTGGGCCGGACGCGGAACATGCACCGCTCGTACCGCTTCGACGTGACGGGGCTGAGCGGGCGGCTCGCGGTGCGGTTCGCCTCCGCCTACGCCGAGGCCGAGGCCGTGCGCGGCACGCTGGGCGAGCGGCCGGCCGCCTACGCCGAGCCCTATCAGTACGTCCGCAAGATGGCCTGCTCCTTCGGCTGGGACTGGGGGCCGACGCTGGTGACGGCCGGGATCTGGCGGCCGGTGCGCCTGGAGCGCTGGTCGACCGCGCGGATCGCCCGGGTGCGCCCGCTGGTGACCGTCGAACAGGGCCGCGGCGTGGTCGAGGTGCACGTCGAGGTCGAGCGCACCCGCGTCGAGGCCCCGCTCACCCTTCAGGCCCGCCTGGACGGCCGGACGGCCCGCGCCGAGGTGCACGGCACCCACGGCACCGTACGCCTCGAGGTGCCCGAGCCGCGGCTGTGGTGGCCTCGGGGCTACGGCGGACAGGAGCTGTACGACCTGGAGCTGACGCTCCTGCACGAGGCACCCCTGGACCGCTGGCGGCGCCGGATCGGGTTCCGCACGGTCGAGCTGGACACCTCGCCCGACGCCCACGGCACCGGCTTCACCCTGGTCGTCAACGGCGAACGGCTGTTCGCGCGCGGCGTCAACTGGATCCCGGACGACGTGTTCGTGTCACGGGTGACGCGCGAGCGCTACCGGGAGCGGCTGGCACAGGCGGCCGCGGCCGGGGTGGACCTGGTGCGGGTGTGGGGCGGCGGGATCTACGAGAGCGAGGACTTCTACGACGCCTGCGACGAACTGGGCCTGTTGGTCTGGCAGGACTTCCCCTTCGCCTGCGCCGCCTACCCCGAGGAGCAGCCGCTGCGCGGGGAGGTGGAGGCCGAGGCGCGGGAGAACGTCGTACGCCTGATGCCGCATCCCTCGCTGGTGCTGTGGAACGGCAACAACGAGAACCTGTGGGGGTTCCGGGACTGGGACTGGGAGCGGCGGCTCGCCGGGGACTCCTGGGGCGAGGGGTACTACCTGGGCGTACTGCCGCGGGTGGTGGCCGAGTCGGATCCGACGCGGCCCTACACGGCGGGCAGTCCCTGGTCCGGGTCCTGGCGGCATCACCCGAACGATCCGGCACACGGCACGCATCACTCGTGGGAGGTGTGGAACCGGGCGGACTACGCGGACTACCGCGCGGACGTCCCGCGTTTCGTGGCCGAGTTCGGCTGGCAGGCGCCGCCCGCGTACGCCACGCTGCGGCGCGCGCTGCCGGGCGAGGAGCTCGCCGCGGACTCCCCCGGCATGCTGCACCACCAGAAGGCGGACGACGGCAACGGCAAACTGCGCCGGGGGCTGGAGCGGCATTTCGCCTTCCCCGAAGGGGACTTCGACCGCTGGCACTACCTCACCCAGGTCAACCAGGCGCGCGCGATCGCGGCGGGGATCGAGCACTGGCGTGCGCACTGGCCGGTGTGCGCGGGCACGGTGGTGTGGCAGCTCAACGACTGCTGGCCGGTGACGTCCTGGTCGGCGATCGACGGGGACGGGCGGTTCAAGCCGCTGTACCACGAGCTGCGGCGGCTGTACGCCGACCGGCTGCTGTCCTTGCAGGTGCGGGACGGGGCGTTGACTGTGGCGGTGGTCAATCAGGCCGCCGGGGAGTGGGCGGGTGAGGTGCGGCTGCGGCGGATGTCCGTGGACGGCGCGGTGCTCGGCGAGACGCCGGTGGGGTTCGCGGCGGCCGGGCGGGCGGTGGCCCTCGTCGGTGTGCCTCGGGGGCTGGAGCCGGTGGGCGCGCAGGAGTTCCTGGTCGCGGACGCCGACGGGCTGCGGGCGCTGCACTTTCCCGTGCCGGACCGCGAAGTCGCCTACCCCCACCCGGACTTCGACGTGGCGGTGGCGCCGGGCTCGGTGACGGTGACGGCCCGGAGTCTCGTACGGGATCTGCTGCTGCAGGCCGATCGGCTGGACCCGGGGGCGCGGGCCGATCGGGGGCTGGTGACCCTCCTGCCCGGGGAAGCGGTGACGATCGGTGTCAGCGGCTGGGAGGCTCCCGACGCGGATGCCGCCCGGTCGGCCCTGTACTGCCTGGGGCCCGGTCGATGACGGACTCGCGCGTCACCATCAAGGACGTCGCCGCGCGGGCCGGGGTGTCCAAGGGAGCGGTGTCGCTGGCGTTCAACGGCAAGCCGGGGCTGTCGGAGGCGACCCGCGACCGGATCTTCCGGGCCGCCCGCGAGCTGGGCTGGGCGCCCCATCTCACCGCGCGGACGCTGGCCGGGTCGCGGGTGGACGTGGTGGGGCTGGCGATCTGCCGGCCGGCGCGGCTGCTGGGCCTTGAGCCGTTCTACATGGAGTTCGTCTCCGGGGTGGAGAGCGTGCTGACCGAGCACTCCTCGGCGCTGCTGCTGCGGTTGGTGCGGAGCGTGGAGGAGGAGGTCGCCGTCCAGGAGACCTGGTGGCGGGGGCGGCAGATCGGCGGGGCGATCCTCGTCGACTTCCGGCCCGGCGATCCGCGGGTGGCGGCGGCCGAACGGCTCGGGATGCCGGCGGTGGCCGTCGGGCACCCCTCGCTCACCGGGGGGCTGACGTCCGTGTGGACCGACGACGCCGGCGCCGTCGGGGAGGCGGTGCGGTATCTGGCCGCCCTGGGGCACCGGCGGATCGCCCGGGTGGGGGGCGCGGCGGCGCTCGGGCACACGGCGATCCGGGCGGCGGCCTTCGACGAGGCGGCGCGTGCGCTGGCCCTGGCGGCGGCGTGGCAGGCGACCACGGACTACTCGGGGGAGGAAGGGGCGCGGGCCACTCGGTCGCTGCTGACGGCGTCGGCGGGTGAGCGGCCGACGGCGATCCTGTACGACAACGACATCATGGCGGTGGCGGGGCTGTCCGTGGCCGCGGAGATGGGGCTGTCCGTACCTGGGGATGTCTCCCTGCTGGCGTGGGACGACTCGCAGTTGTGCCGGCTGACCCGGCCGACGCTGTCCGCGATGAGCCATGACGTGCACGCGTTCGGGGCGGAGGTGGCTCGGACCTTGTTCGGGGTGATCGGCGGGGAGGGGGTGGGGTCGCATCCCGTGGCCACCCCGGTGCTGGTGCCTCGGGGGTCCACGGCTCCGCCGCCGGGGTGAGGCCGTCCGGTGACTGCGGGTCGCCGGGTGGTTGCCCCGCCGTGTCCCGCGGCCCTTGGCAGCCTCCCCCGAGCCCCGGTTTCCGTGTGACCTTCGCCGCTTGGGCCGTGGGGACTGTGCAGCTACGTTACTCGTAAGTAGCATGGGTTCTGAGCGCGCGCTCAGTGCAGCGTGTCGCAGCAGTGCCATCCCGCACCCTGGAGGAGAGCCATCGTGCCTCGTACCGTCAGGGACGTCGTTTTCGTCGACGGCGTCCGCACCCCGTTCGGCAAGGCGGGCCCCAAGGGCATCTACCACGAGACCCGCGCCGACGACCTGGTCGTGAAGGCGATCCGGGAGCTGCTGCGCCGCAACCCCGGTCTGGACCCGAAGAAGATCGACGAGGTCGCCATCGCCGCGACCACGCAGATCGGTGACCAGGGTCTGACGCTGGGCCGCACGGCGGGCATCCTCGCCGGCCTGCCGCAGTCCGTGCCGGGCTACTCGATCGACCGTATGTGCGCCGGTGCGCTGACCGCCGTGACCTCGGTCGCCGGTTCCATCGCCTTCGGTGCCTACGACGCCGTCATCGCCGGTGGCGTCGAGCACATGGGCCGCCACCCGATGGGCGAGGGCGTGGACCCGAACCCGCGGTTCGTGAGCGAGAAGCTGGTCGACGAGTCCGCCCTGTTCATGGGCATGACCGCGGAGAACCTGCACGACCGCTACCCGACCATCACCAAGCTCCGCGCCGACGAGTACGCCGTGCGCTCGCAGGAGAAGGCCGCCAAGGCGTACGCCAACGGCAAGATCCAGCAGGACCTGGTGCCGATCTCGGTGCGCCGCACCAACCCCGAGGGCGGCGAGACCGGCTGGGGCCTGGTCACCGCCGACGAGCCGATGCGTCCGGGCACCACCCTGGAGAGCCTGGCCGGGCTGAAGACGCCGTTCCGTGTCCACGGCCGGGTCACCGCCGGTAACGCGGCCGGTCTGAACGACGGCGCCACCGCCTCGATCATCGCCTCCGAGGACTTCGCCCGCGAGCACGACCTCCCGGTGAAGATGCGCCTGGTCTCCTACGCCTTCGCGGGCGTGGAGCCGGAGGTCATGGGCTACGGCCCCATCCCGGCGACGGAGAAGGCGCTCGCCAAGGCGGGCCTGGACATCTCCGACATCGGTCTCTTCGAGATCAACGAGGCCTTCGCCGTCCAGGTCCTGGCCTTCCTGGAGCACTACGGCATCGCCGACGACGACGCGCGCGTCAACCAGTACGGCGGCGCCATCGCCTTCGGCCACCCGCTGGCCTCCTCCGGCGTCCGGCTGATGACGCAGCTGGCCCGCCAGTTCGAGGAGCAGCCGCACGTCCGCTACGGCCTGACCACCATGTGCGTCGGCTTCGGCATGGGCGCGACGGTCATCTGGGAGAACCCGCACTTCGACGGAGGCAACAAGTGAGCACCACCGCTGAGCTCCTGAAGGGCGCGGCCGAGCTCTTCCCGGACGAGGTCGTCACGCAGGCGCACGTCCGCCACTTCGACCTGCCGTTCGGCGCCGGGCGCTTCGCGCTCATCACGCTGGACAACGGCTTCGACCACACCAAGCCGACCACCTTCGGCCCCCAGTCGCTGGCGAACCTCAACACCGCCGTCGACCAGGTCGAGAAGGAGGCGGCCGAGGGCGCGATCGTCGGCGTCGGCATCACCGGCAAGCCGTTCATCTTCGCCGTCGGCGCCGACCTCAAGGGCGTCGAGCTGCTGAAGGAGCACAAGGACGCGCTCGCCATCGGCAAGGGCGGCCACGACGTCTTCAAGCGGCTCTCCGGCCTCGCGGTCCCGACCTTCGCGTACTACAACGGCGCGGCCATGGGCGGCGGTGTCGAGGTCGGCCTGCACTGCACCTACCGCACGGTGTCCGCGGCACTGCCCGCGTTCTCGCTGCCCGAGGTCTTCCTCGGACTGGTCCCGGGCTGGGGCGGCTGCACGATCCTGCCGAACCTGATCGGCGCCGAGAAGGCCGTCTCGGTGATCATCGAGAACAGCCTCAACCAGAACAAGCAGCTCAAGGGCAAGCAGGTCTACGAGCTCGGGATCGCCGACGCGATCTTCGAGGGCGCGGACTTCCTGGAGCAGTCGCTGATCTGGACGGCCTCCGTCCTCAAGGGCGAGATCGTCGTCGAGCGCCCGGCGATCGACCGCGGCGAGGCATGGGACCAGGCCGTCGCCAAGGGCCGCTTCGTCGCCGACTCCAAGGTGCACGGCGCCGCCCCGGCCGCCTACCGCGCCCTCGACATCATCGAGGCCGCCAAGGACGGCGACCTGCAGAAGGGCTTCGACGCCGAGGACCAGGCCCTCGCGGACCTGATCATGGGCGGCGAGCTGCGCGCGGGCATCTACGCGTTCAACCTGGTGCAGAAGCGCGGCAAGCGCCCCGCCGGTGCCCCGGACAAGAACCTGGCCCGCCCGGTCACCAAGGTCGGTGTCGTCGGCGCCGGTCTGATGGCCTCCCAGCTGGCCCTGCTGTTCCTGCGCCGCCTGGAGGTGCCGGTCGTGCTGACCGACATCGACCAGGAGCGCGTCGACAAGGGTGTTGCCTACGTCCACGCCGAGATCGACAAGCTGCTCGGCAAGGGCCGGATCAACCAGGACAAGGCCAACCGCCTCAAGGCGCTGGTCACCGGTGTCCTGGACAAGGCCGAGGGCTTCGCGGACGCGGACTTCATCATCGAGGCCGTGTTCGAGGAGATGGGCGTCAAGCAGAAGGTGTTCGCGGAGGTCGAGGCGGTCGCCCCGGCGCACGCGATCCTCGCCACCAACACCTCCTCGCTGTCGGTGTCGGAGATGGCGTCCAAGCTCCAGCACCCCGAGCGGGTCGTGGGCTTCCACTTCTTCAACCCGGTCGCGATCCTGCCGCTCCTGGAGATCGTCCGCGGCGAGAGGACCGACGACGCCTCGCTGGCCACGGCCTTCGCCGTCGCCAAGAAGCTGAAGAAGACCGCGGTGCTGACGAAGGACGCCCCGGCGTTCGTCGTGAACCGCATCCTGACCCGCTTCATGGGCGAGATCCAGAACGTCATCGACGAGGGCACCCCGGTCGCCGTCGCCGAGAAGGCCGTCGAGCCGCTCGGACTGCCGATGTCGCCGCTGGTCCTGCTGGAGCTGGTCGGCCCCGCGATCGGTCTGCACGTCTCCGAGACCCTGAACCGGGCCTTCCCGGACCGCTTCAAGGTCTCCCCCAACCTCAAGGCGGTCGTCGAGGCCGGCAAGCGCGGCTTCTACGTCTACGACAGCGGCAAGCCGGAGCTGGACCCGGAGGTCGCGGCGCTGCTGAAGCAGGGCGATGTCGTCCTGACCGAGGAGCAGGTCCGGGCCCGTGTCCTCGACGCGGTGGCGCAGGAGATCGGGCTCATGCTCGAGGAGGGCGTCGTCGCCGAGGCCCAGGACATCGACCTGTGCCTGATCACCGGCGCCGGCTGGCCCTTCCACCTGGGCGGCATCACGCCGTACCTGGACCGTGAGGGCGTCTCCGAGCGGGTGAACGGCAAGCGGTTCCTGCCGCAGGGCGTGGCGAGCGTCCCGGCGTAACCGCCGCACAGCGCACGGGAGAAGGGCCTCCGCTCGACGCGGGGGCCCTTCTCCGTGTCCTCAGGGGTGAGGAGCGTGCTCGGGCGCGCGGGTGCGTACGGTCACGCTCGTCCGGGTGCGTGGGTGACGTACGGTCACACCTCGCGCCATGCCTCCAGCGCCAGCCCCGGCTCCTCCTTGCGCCGCGCCAGGCGCAGGGTGCCGTCCGGGGTGAGGGAGGCCGCGACGACCCGCCCGTCGGCGTCCTGGGCGAGGCCCACACGGGTGCCCAAGGGCAGTTGGGGGCCGGACTCCGTCCACCACAGACCGGCCGACTCCTCCTCGGTGGGGTACGCGGCGAACGCGACGCGGCCGGAGGCGGAGCGCTGGGCGAGGACGGTGCAGTCGTGGCCGTCTATGTCGCAGCGCAGCACGGCCACCGGGCCGGGGCCGGCCGCCGCGAGCAGGGGCTTGGGATCGCCGCCCGGCCGCCAGGCGTACAGCATGCCCTCGGGGTCGGCGTAGAAGAGCGTGGTGTGCTCCTTGGAGGTCGGCAGCGCGGCCAGCGTGCCCGGCTCGATGGTGACGAGCAGCGGATCGGCGGCCACCGGGCGCAGGCCCGGCTTCTGCTGGAACCAGCGCAGGATGCGGTTGGGGTTGCTCGCGTACACCTCGATGCGGCCCGACGCGCCCGTCACGGCGAGCAGGTCGTGCACGCCCCAGCCGCGCAGGTCGTGCCAGGAGTTCAGGCCGCCGCGCTCCTTCTGGTTGCGCATCGACACGCCCTTGCCGCGGTTGCGGACGAAGAGGTGGGCCCGGCCCTCGACGTCGACGGCCACGACGGGGTCGCCGGTGCACTCGCCCTGCTTGTTGGGGTGGCCGAACGGGGTCCAGTCGAGCGGGGCGAGCAGTGGCCGGAAGTGTGTGGAGTGGACCAGCTCGAATTCACCCGTTCGGGTGGGCCGCCAGGCGACCAGGTGGGCGTAGCCGTCGGGTCCCTGCCCCACGGCGAAGCCGCCGTGCAGCCGCTGGTCGCCCCCTGCCCTGCGCGGGGCGTCCTCCCAGGGGCCGCCGGGGACGCGTTCGGCGCGGCACAGGACCGCGTCGTCGGTAGGCAGGTAGACACTGAGCCGGCCGTCCCGGCCTCGTACGAACCAGCTGCCGTTCACTGTACGGACCATCGACACGGGGCCACTCTAGCCGTGGGGGCGGGGGTCGCCTCGTCCGGGGGCGTGGGACGCTGAGGGCATGAGTGAGGCGTTGCTGGTGATCGTCGATGCCGCGAATGTCGTCGGGTCGGTGCCGGACGGGTGGTGGCGGGACCGGCGGGGGGCGGCGGAGCGGTTGCGGGACCGGCTGGCCGCGCAGGGGGTGCCGGGACGGGCGGGGCCCGTGGAGATCGTGCTGGTGGTGGAGGGGGCGGCACGGGGGGTGGCGTCGGTGCCGGGGGTGCGGGTGGAGTCCGCCGACGGGAGCGGGGACGACCGGATGGTGGAGCTCGTCGCCGGTGCCGCGGGGCGGTCGTGTCTGGTGGTCACGGCTGACCGCGAACTGCGGCGGCGGGTTGCGGAGTTGGGGGCGGAGGTCGCGGGGCCGCGGACGGTGCGTGGGGGCGGGGACTGAGCGCCGGTCGCCGTGTCGGGTGCGGTCGTGCGGCGTTCTGCGGTCCGTCGTGGCCGGTCGCGCAGTTCCCCGGCAGGACCGTCTGTTCGTCCCCGCGCCCTCCGAGAGACGGACCCCGGCTATTCCTCCTCGCCCCGCTGCGGCTTGAGGACGTCTCCCACCGTCGTCTCCTGCTCCTTGCCCAGGCGGCTGTGGCCGCGGCCGTAGAGGAAGTAGACGACGAAGCCGGCGGCCATCCAGATGCCGAAGCGGATCCAGGTCTCGGCGGGGAGGTTGAGCATCAGCCAGAGGGAGGCGCAGACCGAGAGGATCGGGACGAGCGGCACCCAGGGGGTGCGGAAGGAGCGGTGCAGGTCGGGGCGGGTGCGGCGCAGGACCAGGACGCCGATCGCGACCACCACGAAGGCGAACAGGGTGCCGATGTTCACCAGGGCGGCGAGTTCCGTGAGCGGGGTGAAGCCCGCGAGGATCGCGATGACCACGCCGAGCAGGATGGTCGGGCGGTGCGGGGTCTTGAAGCGCGGGTGGACGCGGGAGAAGAAGCGGGGCAGCAGTCCGTCGCGGCTCATCGCGAAGAAGACGCGGGTCTGGCCCAGCAGCAGGATCATGCAGACCGTCGTCAGGCCCACCGCCGCGCCGAAGCTGATGAAGCCGGCGAACCAGGGGTGGCCGGTCTCCTTGAAGGCGTCGGCGAGCGGGGCGTCCACGGACAGCTCGCTGTAGTGCTGCATGCCGGTGACCACGATGGACACGGCGACGTAGAGCGCGGTGCAGATGAACAGGGAGCCCAGGATGCCGCGGGGCATGTCGCGCTGCGGGTTGCGGGTCTCCTCGGCGGCCGTGGCGACGACGTCGAAGCCGATGAAGGCGAAGAAGACGACGGAGGCGGCGGTGAAGATGCCCATCACACCGAAGTTGGAGGGCGCCCAGCCGAACATCAGCTGGATGAGCGGTGACTGGAGACTGTCACCGGCCGGGACCTCCTGCGCCTTCGGGATGAACGGGTCGTAGTTGTCGCCCTTGATGAAGAAGGCACCGGCGACGATCACCGTCAGCACGACCGTCACCTTGATGGCGACGACGAGCGAGGTGATGCGCGCGGACAGCTTCATGCCGAGGACGAGGATGAAGGTGAGGACGAGGACCAGCGCGGCGGCGAGGATGTCGAAGCCGAACGCGTCGGCGCCCTCTCTGCTGCCCAGCGCGTCGGGCATGGTCCAGCCGGCGTTGTCCATGAGCGACTGGATGTAGCCGGACCAGCCGACGGCCACCACCGCCGTACCGAGCGCGAACTCCAGGACCAGGTCCCAGCCGATGATCCAGGCGGGCAGTTCACCGATGGAGGCGTAACTGAACGTGTACGCGGACCCGGCGACCGGGACCGTGGAGGCGAACTCGGCGTAGCAGAGCGCGGCCAGCGCGCAGGCGACGCCGGCCGCCACGAACGCCAGGGCCACCGCGGGGCCGGCGTTGTTCTTGGCCACCGTGCCGGTGAGGACGAAGATGCCGGTGCCGATGATCACACCGACGCCGAAGACGGTCAGGTCCAGGGCGGACAGCGATTTCTTGAGCGCGTGCTCGGGTTCCTCGGTGTCGAGGATGGACTGCTCGACCTTCTTCGTCCGGAAGAGGGAACTGCTCACGGGCTTACCTCCCACTTGTCGTCCCCGACATGATCGAGAGGGGGTGTCCCACGTATGCCCCGGCACGAGCGGTTTCACGCGAATGGGCCGGTTTCTCCACTCTCGCAGTGGTGAAACCGGCCCGTTCGGGCGTGTTCGTCCCGTCAGTCGCGGGCGGGCTCGGCCTCGTCCGCGCTCTCCCGGTCGAACCGGCCGTCGATCGTGGAGACCAGGCCGGTGACCTGGCGGGCGATGTCGGGCGCGGTCAGGCCGATCTCGGCCATGACCTCGGCGCGGGAGGCGTGGTCGAGGAAGCGCGGCGGGATGCCGAAGTCGCGCAGCGGCACGTCCACGCCCGCGTCGCGCAGGGCCTGGGCGATCGCGGAGCCGACGCCGCCGACGCGGGAGTTGTCCTCGACGGTGACGACCACGCGGTGCCGCTCGGCGAGCGGGGCCATGGCCTCGTCGACGGGCTTGACCCAGCGGGGGTCGACGACGGTGGTGGAGATGCCCTGCTTGTCGAGGAGGTCCGCGATCTCCAGGCACATCGGGGCCAGCGCGCCGACGGACACCAGCAGCACGTCGGGCGTGCCGGTGCCCGGCTCGCGCAGCACGTCCATGCCGCCGACCTTGCCGACGGCCGGTACGGCGGGGCCGACGGCGCCCTTGGAGAAGCGCACCACGGTCGGCGCGTCCTTGACCTCGACGGCCTCGCGGAGCTGGGCGCGCACCTGGTCGGCGTCGCGCGGGGCGGCGAGTCTGAGGCCGGGGACGACCTGGAGGATCGACATGTCCCACATGCCGTTGTGGGAGGCGCCGTCGGTGCCGGTGATGCCGGCCCGGTCCAGGACGAAGGTCACCCCGCACTTGTGCAGGGCGACGTCCATGAGGACCTGGTCGAAGGCGCGGTTGAGGAAGGTGGCGTACACGGCGAAGACGGGGTGCACGCCCGCGTGGGCGAGGCCGGCCGCGGAGACGGCGCCGTGCTGCTCGGCGATGCCGACGTCGTAGACCCGCTCGGGGAAGCGCTTGGCGAACTTGTCGAGGCCGACCGGGTGGAGCATGGCGGCCGTGATGGCGACGATGTCCTCGCGCTCCTCGCCCAGCTTGACCATCTCCTCGCCGAAGACGGAGGTCCAGTCGGCGCCGGAGGTGGCGATGGGCAGGCCGGTGTCGGGGTGGATCTTGCCGACGGCGTGGAAGCGGTCGGCCTCGTCCTGGAGGGCGGGCTGGTAGCCGCGGCCCTTCTCGGTGAGGCAGTGCACGATGACCGGGCCGCCGAAGCGCTTGGCGCGGGCCAGCGCGGACTCCAGGGCCTCGATGTCGTGGCCGTCGATCGGGCCGACGTACTTCAGGCCCAGGTCCTCGAAGAGGCCCTGCGGGGCGATGAAGTCCTTCAGGCCCTTCTTGGCGCCGTGCAGGGTGCCGTAGAGCGGCTTGCCGACGACCGGGGTGCGCTCCAGGACCTCCTTGGTGCGGGCCAGGAAGCGCTCGTAGCCGTCGGTGGTGCGCAGGGTCGCCAGGTGGTTGGCGAGGCCGCCGATGGTCGGGGAGTAGGAGCGCTCGTTGTCGTTGACGACGATGACGAGGGGGCGGTCCTTGGCGTCGGCGATGTTGTTCAGCGCCTCCCAGGCCATCCCGCCGGTCAGCGCCCCGTCGCCGATCACGGCGACGACATGGCTGTCGCGCTTGAGTAGCTGGTTGGCCTTGGCGATGCCGTCGGCCCAGCCCAGCACGGTGGAGGCGTGGCTGTTCTCGATGACGTCGTGCTCGGACTCGGCCTGCGAGGGGTAGCCGGACAGGCCGCCCTTCATCTTCAGCCGGGAGAAGTCCTGGCGCCCGGTGAGCAGCTTGTGCACATAGGACTGGTGGCCGGTGTCCCAGAGCACCTTGTCCTTCGGCGACTCGAAGACGCGGTGGAGCGCGATGGTCAGCTCCACCACACCGAGGTTGGGGCCGAGGTGCCCACCGGTCTTGGAGACCTCCTGGACGAGGAAGGTCCGGATCTCCTCCGCCAGCTCGTCCAGCTGCTCCAGGCTGAGCCGGTCCAGATCGCGCGGTCCCCTGATGCGGGTCAGCAGCGGCACCCGTGCCTCCTTGCAGTAGAGCTCTCGAGCTGTTGCCGGGTTCGTCGAGTCTAATGTTCCGCGGCGACAACGCCGCAAAGGGGCGCGGGGAACTGCGCGACCCGCCGCACTCGTAGCGGCAGTCGTCAGTCCACCCGCGCCCCTGTGGCGTCAGGCGTTATGCCCGGCCGGCGGTCTTCTGGGTCTTGCGGGTGATGGAGTCGATGACGACCGTGGTGAGCAGCACACCCGCGGTGATCATGTACTTCACCGGTTCGGCGATGGACTCCAGCTGGAGGCCGTACTGGATCGACACGATGACCAGCACACCGAGCAGCGCGTTCCAGGTGCGGCCGCGGCCGCCGAAGAGCGACGTACCACCGATGACGGCCGCCGCGATGGCGTTCATCAGCAGGTCACCGGTACCGGCGCTCTGGTTGGCCGAGGCGATCTTCGAGGCCAGGAACAGACCGCCGATCGCCGCGAAGCCACCGGAGATCGCGAACACCGAGATCCGGACGGCGGTGACGTTGATGCCCGCGCGCCGCGATGCCTCGACGCTGCCGCCCAGGGCGAAGACCTTGCGGCCGTACGAGGTGCGCCGCAGCACGAAGTCCGTCGCCACCAGGAACACCAGGAAGATCACGGTGGCCAGCGGCAGGCCCTTGTACTGGTTGTACATGGCCGCCGCCGCGAAGGAGACCACGGCCAGCAGGCCCGTGCGCAGCAGCGTGTCGCTCAGCGGCCGGGACGGGATCCCCGCCGCCTCGCGCCGGCGGTTGCCGAGGAAGGAGGTGAGGAAGAACACGCCGGTCACCACGGCCGCCAGGCCGTACGCGGCGGCGACGTCGGAGAAGTAGTACGTGGTGAGCTGACCGATCAGACCGTCGCTGTCGAGGTTGATCGTGCCGTTCTCGCCCAGCGTCTGGAGCATGAAGCCGAGCCAGAAGAGCAGACCCGCCAGGGTGACGGCGAACGCCGGGGCGCCGAGGACGGCGAAGAAGAAGCCGTGCAGCGCGCCGATGGCGGCGCCCGCGGCGACCGCGAAGAGCACCGCGGCCCACTCGGGCCAGCCCTGGTTGACCGCGAGGACGGCCGCGATGGCGCTGGAGGCGCCGCTGACCGAGCCGACGGACAGGTCGATCTCGCCGAGCAGCAGCACGAACACGATGCCGACCGAGATCATGCCGGTGCCGACCATCGTGATGGTGATGTTGTTGATGTTCTCGGCGGAGAGGAACGCCGAGTTCAGGCTCTGGAAGACGATGCAGATGACGACCAGGCCGAGGATGACCGGCAGGGAGCCGAGCTCACCGGCCTTCAGCTTGCGCTTGAACTCGCCGATGTAGCCGGCCAGGCCCTGCTCCTGCACCAGCAGGCGCGGGTCGACCGCGGTGACCGCGGCGGACGCGGCCTCGGGGTTCTCCACGGTGTCCTGCGGAGACGTTTTTGCGGTGGAGGTCTTGTCGATGCTCACTTGGAAACCTCCCCGGTCGTGCGCGCCGCACGGCGGGTCACGGCGTTGTCGGTGGCGCCGGTGATGGCGGAGATGATCTCCTCCTGCGAGGTCGTCTTGACCTCGAAGACACCGTTGTTGCGGCCGAGGCGCAGCACCGCCACCTTGTCGGCGACGGCCTTGACGTCGGCCATGTTGTGGCTGATGAGGATGACCGCATGGCCGCGCTCGCGCAGCCGTTCGACCAGGTCGAGGACCTGGGCGGTCTGCTCCACGCCGAGTGCGGCGGTGGGCTCGTCCAGGATGACCAGCTTGGGCTCGCCGAGCATGGAGCGGGCGATGGCCACCGTCTGGCGCTGACCGCCGGAGAGCGAGGCGATCGGGATGCGCACGCTGGGGATACGGATGGACAGCGTCTTCAGCAGTTCGAGGGAGCGGCGCTCCATCTCGACCTCGTCCAGGACTCCGCGCTTCTTCAGCTCACGGCCGAGGAAGAGGTTGCCGACGACGTCGATGTTGTCGCACAGCGCGAGGTCCTGGTAGACGGTCGCGATGCCCAGGGCCTGGGCGTCGTGCGGCTTGTTGATCGTGACGGACTTGCCTTCCCATTCGATGACGCCCTCATCGATGGGGTGCACGCCGGCGATCGTCTTGACCAGCGTGGACTTTCCGGCGCCGTTGTCGCCCACCAGGGCGACGACCTCACCGGCGTGGACCTCAAGCTCTACGTCGGTGAGCGCCTGGACGGCACCGAACCGCTTGGAGACCCCGCGCAACGCCAGCACGGGCGTAGCGGACACGTGAACCATCTCCTTCGCCGCCTGACCCGGCGGAAGGTTGTGCAGAGAAAGGGGGGTGTGTTCCGTCCGGCGCCCCGCACGAGCTTGCGGGGCTGTGTAGGCGCGGGGCGCCGGAGGAGCCTGGAAGACCGCGCGTCGGCTACTTGATGCCGAGCTTGTCGCAGGCGGCCTTGTACTTGCCGGTGCAGATCTCGGCGGCGGTGTAGACGCCGTCCTTGATGACGGTGTCGTTGATGTTGTCCTTGGTCAGCGAGGTGACGTCGACCAGGACGGACGGGATGTCCTTGGCGCTGCCGCTGGAGACCTTGTCCTTGGCGATGGCGCCCAGGTCCTCGCCCTTGGCCAGCGCGACGGCCATCTGGGCGGCGGCCTCGGCCTCGGGGGCGTACGGCTTGTAGACGCTCATGAACTGCTCGCCGGCGACGATGCGCTGCACGGCGGCGAGTTCGGCGTCCTGGCCGGTGACCGGGATGTTGCCGATGCCGGCGGCCTTCAGGGCGGTGATGATGCCGCCCGCCATGCCGTCGTTGGCGGAGTAGACGCCGACGATCTTGTTCTTGCCGAGCGCGGAGATGGCCGCCTCCATGTTGGAGTTGGCGTTCTCCGGCTTCCACTCCTTGGTGTCGTACTCCTTGCCGATCTTCACCTTGCCGTCGAGGACGGAGTGCGCGCCCTGCTTGAACTGGGCGGCGTTCGGGTCGGTGATGGAGCCGTTCATCATGACGATCTGGCCGCTCTTGGCCTTGTCGCCCAGCGCCTGGAGCAGGGCCTCGCCCTGGGTCTTGCCGACCTGGACGTTGTCGAACGACGTGTAGGCGCTGATCGGGCCCTCGGCGAGGCGGTCGTAGGCGACGACCTTGATGCCGGCGTCGACGGCCTTCTGCACGGAGTTCTTGATGGCCTTGGCGTCGACGGCGTCCAGGATCAGGACGTCCACCTTGTTGGTGATCATGGTGTCGACCTGCTGCGCCTGCAGGTTGGCGTCCTGCTTGGCGTTGTTGTAGTCGATCGTCGCCTTGCCGTTCGTCAGCTCCTTGATCTTCTTCTCGATCAGCGGCCGGTCGAACTTCTCGTAGCGCGCGGTCTGGTTCTCCGGGAGCAGGAGACCGACCTTGATGTCGTCGCCCTTGGCGGCGGTCTTGGTGTTGTCGCTGCCGCCGTCGGCTTCCTCAGCGCTGCCACAGGCGGCGAGAGAGACGGCCATCGCACTGGCGGCGAGGGCCACGGCGGCACGACGCATACGCGTGTTCACTTCTAAAACCTCCCTGACGAGGCCGCGTCGTTGCGGCCGAGGTGGCTGGAAGTCAACTCGGCCACACGTGCGACGTCAAGAAGTAAATCCTTAACGAGATGGCAACGGTGCCATCCGTTCTCTAAGTGAAGGCAGGCGCGGCGCGATGCAGCGTGCCGTCCAAAAGCGTCGAATCGCCCATCTCGCTGAGGGCGAGGGCGAGCGCTCCGAGCACCTCCGCACGGCCCCCAAGTGCCCCCGGGAGAACGGAGAGTTGGCGCGCCGCGCTGGGAATGGCGTAGCGGCCGACGGACTCCCTGATCGGCCCGAGGACGAGCTCTCCGGCCTCGGCGAGATCACCGCCGAGGACGACCCGGCTCGGGTTCAGCAAGTTGCAGAGATTGGCGACTCCACTGCCGACGTGTCGGCCGACGTCGGCGATCACCCGACGGCAGCCCGGGTCACCGTCCCTGGCCAGCCGCACGACACCCTCCATGGTCAGGTCGGTGCCGTGGCTGGGCTGGAGGAGCGGCAGCACATAGCGCGCCGCCGCGAAGGTCTCCAGGCAGCCGCGGTTTCCGCAGCGGCAGACCGGGCCGGATTCATCAAGAGTAATATGACCGATTTCTCCCGCAGTGCCACCGGGGCCGCGGTAGATCTTCCCGTCGATGACCAGACCGGCGCCGACACCGCTGGAGACCTTGATGTACGCCAGGTCGCGCACGCCCTTCCCGGCGCCCCAGACGAGCTCTCCGAGGGCGCCCAGGTTGGCGTCGTTGTCCACGTGCACGGGGACGCCCAGACGGCCGCGCAGCTCTTCGGCCGGACGGGTGCCGCCCCAGCCCGGCAGGATGGCGGTCGAGCCCAGCTGGCCGGACTCCACGTCGATCGGGCCGGGCACGCCCAGACCCACACCGGCGATCTTGGAGCGGTCCACGCCGGTGACCGCGATCAGACGGCTGACCAGCTCTTCCGCCCGGTCGAAGCCCTGTGCGGCGGAGGCGTCCACGTCCAGCGGCTCGGACTCCTCGGCCAGCACCTGGTGGGCGAGGTTGCCGAGGGCCACCCTGAGGTGGGTGTGGCCGAAATCGACGCCTATGACGATGCCGGCGTCCCCGCTCAGGGAGACGCTGCGAGCCCGTCGGCCGCCCGCCGAGGTGGGCGTGACCTCGACGGTTCCGCCGTCCTTGAGCTCGCGCACGATGTTGGAGACCGTCGCCGCCGACAGGCCCGTCGTCCTCGCGATCTCCGCCTGCGTGAGGGAACCGGCCAGCCGTACGGCGCGGACCACGCGCTCCAGGTTGGCTCGGTGCAGCGACGACTGCGACCCCGGAGTCTCCACGACGACCTCCTGCGCGCGGGGCCGCTTCAGTGAGGCCCCGTTCATGTCCAACTAGTGAACTCTAAGCTGAGCCGTTCGGGGTGACTCTCGTCAAGAGGTTGAACACTTTCCGCGACCAGGGACACAACGACGCACGCCGCTCCCAGGGGCGGGAACGGCGTGCGTACGGGTGAGCGCGCTGGGTCACTTCACGATCGGGCGGCGGATCACTTCAAGGTCGCGGAGGTCAGTCCGGCCTGCACCTGGCGCTGGAACGACAGGTACACGACCAGCATGGGGACCATGGCGATGCTGACGCCCGCGAAGAGCACGGGCAGGTCGGTGGCGTAGCCCTGCTGCTGCTGGAGCTGGATCAGGCCCTGGGTCAGCACATAGCGTTCCGGATCGTCGCCGCTCTGCGGCTGCATCAGGACCGTCGGCAGGATGAACTGGTTCCACTGCCCCAGCGTGTTGAAGATGCCCACGCTGATCAGGCCCGGCTTGGCCATCGGCAGCATCACCTGGAAGAAGGTCCTGGAGTGCGAGGCCCCGTCCAGGATCGCCGCCTCGAACACCGCCGTCGGCAGGGTCCGGAAGAAGGCGTGCATGAAGAACACCGTGAACGGCATCGAGTAGGCGACGTACACCAGGATCAGGCCCTGGTAGGTGTTCAGCATGTCCAGCCGCTTGACCATGAAGAACAGCGGGACCAGGGCGAGGAACACCGGGAACATCGCGCCGGCGACGAAGAAGTAGTACAGGAACCGGTTCCCCCAGAAGGGGTAGCGGGCCAGCACGTACGCCGCCATGGAGCCGAACAGCATCGTCAGCGGGACCGAGAAGGCCAGCACGATGACGGTGTTGAGGAAGTAGTCGCCGATGCCTTTGTCCCAGGCGCGGGAGAACACGTCCAGGGACCAGTTCTGCGGCCAGCCGAAGGCCGACCCGCCGATCTGGGCGTCGGTCTTGAAGGAGCTGAGCACCAGCCACAGCAGCGGCAGCACGATCAGCAGGGCCCAGACGGCGAGGAAGCCGTGCGAGAAGACGTTCAGGACGACGCCCTCGCTGCGGGTGTCGCCGGGGCGTACGGGCACCTTGCCGACGGGCCGCTGCACGGGCACGGCCTCCTTCACGGGGGTGTCCTCGATGGGTGCGCTCATGTCGGTCGTCTCTCTCCCGCTCAGAACTCGATGCGCTCGCGGCGGGTGGCGCGCAGCATGACCACGGACAGGATCAGGGTGAGCAGCAGCATGATCACGCCCATGGCGCAGGCGTAGCCGCTCTTGCCGTAGATGAGGAAGTTGCGCATCATCACGGTCGCCATGACCTCGCTGTGGTGGTCGGGGCCGCCGCCGAACTCACCGGCGGTCATGGTGGACACCAGGATGAACATGTCCATCGCCGCGATACCGAGGTAGACCCACGCGGTCTGCACCGAGTCCCACAGCAGCGGCAGGGTGATGCGGAAGAACGACTGGGCGCGGCCCGCGCCGTCGATGAGCGCGGCCTCGTAGATGTCCCGCGGAATGGACTGCATGGCCGCGGAGAACAGCACCAGATAGAAGCCGACCCCGTGCCAGACCACGACCAGGATCAGCATCCACAGCACCATGTTCGGCTCATTGAGCCATTCCACCGGGCTGGCCTCGTCCACCAGGCCCAGTTTCATCAGCAGGCCGTTCAGCATGCCGCCGCTGTCACTGCGGTACACGGCGCCGAACAGCACCGCGAGAATCGCCATCGACAGCACCTGCGGGAAGAAGTAGACGACCTTGTAGAACTTCGACCCGGCGACCCCCGACACCCCGCCGGCCCGGCTGCGGCCGCCCGCGTTCAGCATGAACGCGAAGAACAGCGCGAGCAGAATGGTGATCACCGGGATGAACACCAGGAACAGGATGTTGTGCCAGATGGCCCCCATGAAGATGTCGTCCTGGAACAACTCCTTGTAGTTGTCCAGACCGACGAACTTGAACGTCTGCGACTGCCCCTTCCAGTCGGTCAGCGAATAGCCGATCGTCTGGATGTAAGGCCAGATCACAAAGACGAGATAGAGCGCGACCGGGGCAAAGAGAAACCCCGCGACGAACCGGTACTGCCCTTTGTACATTGAACGTCCCTGCCCCTGTCGTCCCCAAGGGGCGCGGGGAACTGCGCGAGCGGCCATGAACGGCCGGCACCCCGCAGTCCACCGCACCCGCACGGCGAAACCCGGAAACTACTCCCGACGGTTGTTCTTGGACGCGGGGTCCTTCGCGGCCTTGTCCACAGCCGCTTGCGCCCGCTTCAGCCATTCCTTCGGCTGGATCCGCTTCGCCATGAGCTCGTTGGACGCGTTCTGGATCGCCGTGTCCATCTCGCTGTACCACTCGGTGTACAGAAAACGGAAGGTGTTGTCGCCGGCCGCCTTGGACGCCTCGACCGTCGACTGCGTGCCCGGCCGCAGCTGCACGCTCGGGTCCACGCCGTCCTTCAGGATGGTCAGCGAGTTCGCCTCCTTGGCGAAGATCGTCGACCATTCCTTGGACAGCATCATCCGCATGAACTCCTTGGCCGCGGGCAGGTTCTTGGCCTTGGCCGGGATGATGAACGGCTCACCGGAACCGGCGCGGATCGCCTCGAACGGCATCTCGCTGCCCTCGAGCGGCGGCATCGGCAGGAACTTCATGTCGAAGTCGGCCGGCGTCTGCTTGATCTGCTCGTTCTCCAGCCAGGAGCCGCAGGTGATGAACGCGGCCTTGTACTGGTTCCAGCGGGTCTGCGACTCGGTGTGGGTCAGACCGTTGGTGCCGGGCATCAGATAGCCCTTCTCGACCACGTCGTAGACCGCCTCGACCGCCGCCAGCGCCGCGTCGGAGCCGACGAACGCCTTGGGGTCGAGGTTGTCGATCGCCTTCATGGCGTCCAGACCGCCCTTCTTGGCGATCAGGTCCATGATGGCGACGTTGATGTAGTACGGGTACTTGCCCTGGTGGGCGAGGCCGCCGATGCCCTGCGCCTTGGCGTCCTTGCAGATGGCGAGGAAGTCGTCCCAGGTCTTCGGCGCCTGCCAGCCCTTCTCCTCGAAGAGCTTGCCGGAGTACCACAGGCCCCACACCGTGTAGATGTAGTTCAGGGCGACGACCTTGCCCTCCTGCAGGCCCGGGTCGAGCGTGCCGGGGATGACGGTGTCGCGCACCTTCTTCGACGGGTCGTCCACGCTCGGCGCGTCGAGGACCTCGGCGAGGTCGAGGAGCTGGCCGTTCTTGTAGAGGACGTCGATCTTGATCTTCTGGGCGCCGGAGTTGTCGACGATGTCCGGCGGGTTTCCGCCGTTGAAGCGCGGCTGGAGCTTGCCGGTGATCTCCTGGGTGCCGGTGTGGGTGGAGGTGACGCCCCACTTCTGCTGGAAGTTCGCCTCCCATGCCTTGGCGTACTCGTCGCCGTAGCCGCCCTTGAAGATGACGACGTCGAGTTTGCTGCCCTTCTTGACGCCGAACGGGTTGTCCTTGGACGTCTTGCCCTGGGTGTCCTCACCCGAGTCGTCGCCCCCGCCGCCGCTCGCGCACGCGGACAGGAAGCCCATCGACGGCACGGCGACCAGGCCGAGCGCGGCGGACCGCTTCATCAGGTCGCGGCGGCCGACACCCGAGGAACCGTATTCGTTCTCGGCGGAAGTGGATCCCATGCTCAAGTCCTCGCCTTCTCCAGGACTCAGGCGGTGAACCGGATCCTTCGCCGGCACCGCGGGTAGGTCAAGCTGGGTCGTGCAACGAAGCGTTCCGGGACTCGAGCTGCGAACAGAACGGGCCCCCGGCTCGCGACGCCTGGCACGCACGCTCGCCGCGAGCTGATCGGACTCCCGTTCTGTTCGGAGCTCAGGGAAAGGTCCGGGATCGCCGACAGGTATAGTCCACTTCCGGCCGACGGAGCAAGATCGAATGCAAGGTTGGCCATCGGTCTTTTCCGAGTTGAGACCTCGCGGAAATATCCGCCGACCGTGGGATCCTTGCCGGAAAAATCCCCGGCAATACGCCCGGACGCCACAGCCAACACCCTTGACACGGCTCCGCACTTGAGCCCCTACTGGACCCTGCGCACTCAAGCTGACAACGTTGTCCGAGGTGCAGGGAGGGCTTGTGCACAGAGTTCGGCACAGATGGGGTCCGGCGGCCGCGCTGGCCGCCGTCTTCGCCTTGACGGTGGGCTCGCAGGGGGCTGCGGTGGCCCTGCCCCGGAACGCGGAGGCCGCCGCCGGGGAGTTCGCCTCCTCCTTCGAGGCGGGCGAGCCGGCACCGGACTGGCTGAACACCGTCGACACCGCACCCGACGGCACCAGGCGTGCCTCCGGCGTCGACGGCGGCTACAGCAGCGGCATTCCGGGCAATGTGACCGACCGTGTCACCGATGTCCGGGCCAGCGGCGAGAACGCCGGAGCCGGTGAGGTGAAGGAGAACCTCGTCGACGGCGAACCCAGCACCAAATGGCTGGTGTTCCAGCCCACCGGATGGGCCGAATTCGAGCTCGACAAACCGGTGAAGCTCGTGACATACGCCCTCACATCCGCCAATGACCACGCCGAGCGGGACCCCCGCGACTGGACGCTGAAAGGCTCCGCCGACGGGACGGACTGGAAGACCCTCGACACTCGCACCGGTGAATCCTTCGCCGAGCGTTTCCAGACGAAGACCTACGATCTCGCCGAACCGGCTGAATACCGCTATTTCCGGCTGGAGGTCACCCGTAACAACGGCGCCCTCACCATCACCCAGCTCGCGGACGTCCAGTTCTCCGTCGGCGGCGGCGACGGCCCGGTCCCCCAGGACATGCTGAGCCTGGTCGACCGGGGCCCGATCGGCTCGCCGACCGCCAAGGCGGGCATGGGCTTCACCGGCAAGCGGGCCCTGCGCTACGCGGGCCGGCACACCGCGGACGGGCGGGCCTACTCGTACAACAAGGTCTTCGACGTGGACGTGGCCGTCGGCCGCGACACCCAGCTGTCGTACCGGATCTTCCCGTCGATGGCGGACGGCGACCTCGACTACGACGCCACCCATGTCTCCGTGGACCTCGCCTTCACCGACGGCACCTACTTGAGCGATCTGGGGGCGACCGACCAGCACGGGTTCGCGCTCAGCCCGCGCGGACAGGGCGCGGCGAAGATCCTCTACGTCAACCAGTGGAACAACGTCGTCTCCCGGATCGGCTCGGTCGCCGCGGGCAGGACCGTCGACCGGATCCTCCTCGCCTACGACTCCCCCCGCGGTCCGGCGAAGTTCCGCGGCTGGATCGACGACGTGCGCCTCGCGCGGGTGGCCCCGGAGCGCCCGAAGGCCCATCTGTCGGACTACGCCGTCACCACCCGCGGCACCCACTCCAGCGGCGGCTTCTCCCGCGGCAACACCTTCCCCGCGACGGCCGTGCCCCATGGCTTCAACTTCTGGACGCCGGTCACCAACGCGGGCTCGCTGAGCTGGCTCTACGACTACGCGCGCGCCAACAACGCGGACAACCTGCCGAGGATCCAGGCGTTCAGCGCCAGCCATGAGCCGAGCCCCTGGATGGGCGACCGGCAGACCTTCCAGGTGATGCCCTCGGCGGCCGCCGGCACTCCGGAGCTGGGCCGTGAGGCGCGCGAACTGGCGTTCCGGCACGAGAACGAGACCGCGCGGCCGCACCACTACGCAGTGCGGTTCGAGAACGGCCTCAAGGCCGAGATGACGCCGACCGACCACGCGGCGATGCTGCGCTTCACCTACCCCGGCGACGACGCGAGCGTGCTGTTCGACAACGTCACCGACCAGGCCGGTCTGACCCTGGACGCGGCGAGCGGCACCTTCACCGGCTACTCCGACGTGAAGTCCGGCCTGTCCACGGGCGCGACCCGGCTGTTCGTGTACGGCGAGTTCGACCGGCCGGTGAAGGAGGGCTCGTCGAGCGGCGTCAAGGGCTACCTGCGCTTCGACGCCGGGGCCGACCGGACCGTCACCCTGCGGATCGCCACCTCGCTGATCGGCATCGACCAGGCCAAGGACAACCTCCGCCAGGAGATCCCGGACGGCACCGCCTTCGACGAGGTCCGCTCCCGCGCCCAGCGGCAGTGGGACCGCCTTCTGGGCAAGGTGGAGGTCGAGGGCGCCACGCCGGACCAGCTGACCACCCTGTACTCCAGCCTCTACCGGCTGTACTTGTACCCGAACTCGGGCTTCGAGAAGGTCGGTTCGACCTACAAGTACGCCTCGCCGTTCTCCCCGATGCCGGGACCGGACACCCCGACGCACACCGGCGCGAAGATCGTCGAGGGCAAGGTGTACGTCAACAACGGCTTCTGGGACACGTACCGGACCACCTGGCCCGCCTACTCCCTGCTGTCGCCGAAGCAGGCGGGCGAGATGGTCGACGGGTTCGTGCAGCAGTACAAGGACGGCGGCTGGACCTCGCGCTGGTCCTCCCCCGGCTACGCCGACCTGATGACCGGCACCTCCTCGGACGTGGCGTTCGCCGACGCCTACGTCAAGGGGGTCGACTTCGACGCGCGGGCGGCGTACGACGCGGCGGTGAAGAACGCCACCGTGGTGCCCCCGTCCTCCGGTGTCGGCCGCAAGGGCATGGCCACCTCGCCCTTCCTCGGCTACACCAGCACCGCCACCCACGAGGGTCTGTCCTGGGCGCTGGAGGGCTTCCTCAACGACTACGGGATCGCACGGATGGGCCAGGTGCTGTACCGGCAGACCGGCGAGAAGCGCTACCGGGAGGAGTCGGCGTACTTCCTCGACCGGGCCCGCGACTACGTCAACCTCTTCGACACCAAGGCCGGTTTCTTCCAGGGCCGGGACACCAAGGGCAACTGGCGCGTGCCGTCGGAGAAGTACGACCCGCGGGTGTGGGGCCACGACTACACCGAGACCAACGGCTGGGGCTACGCCTTCACCGCGCCGCAGGACAGCCGGGGCCTGGCCAACCTCTACGGCGGGCGCGAGGGGCTGGCGGACAAGCTCGACGCGTACTTCGCGACGCCCGAGACCGCCTCGCCGGAGTTCGTCGGCTCCTACGGCGGTGTCATCCACGAGATGACGGAGGCGCGGGACGTGCGGATGGGCATGTACGGGCACTCCAACCAGGTCGCCCATCACGCGATCTACATGTACGACGCGGCCGGTCAGCCCTGGAAGGCGCAGGAGAAGGTCCGCGAGGTGCTGTCCCGGCTGTACGTCGGCAGCGAGATCGGCCAGGGCTACCACGGCGACGAGGACAACGGCGAGCAGTCGGCCTGGTTCCTGTTCTCCGCGCTCGGCTTCTATCCGCTGGTGATGGGCAGCGGCGAGTACGCCATCGGCTCCCCGCTGTTCACCAAGGCGACCGTGCACCTGGAGAACGGGCGGGACCTGGTCGTCAAGGCGAAGCGGAACAGCGCCCGCAATGTGTATGTGCAGGACGTGCGGTTCAACGGCGTGAAGTGGAGGTCCACCGCACTCCCCCACGCGCTGATCGCGCGGGGCGGCGAGCTGGAGTTCGAGATGGGTCCCCGGCCGTCGTCGTGGGGCACGGGACGCTTCGCCGCGCCGACCTCCCTCACCCACGGCGACGCGGTGCCGACGCCTCGGGCGGACGTCGTGCGGGGGCCGGGGGCGCTCTTCGACGACACCTCGGCGACGGAGGCCGCCGTCACCACGGTCGACCTGCCGGTGCCGGGGCCCGCGAGGGCCGTGCAGTACACGCTCACCTCACCCGCCGACCGCAGCAGGGCGCCGGCCGGCTGGACGCTCCAGGGCTCGGACGACGGCACCACGTGGAAGACGCTGGACGAGCGCTCCGGTGAGACCTTCCGCTGGGACCGGCAGCTCAGGGCGTTCTCCGTGGCCGAGCCGGGTAGGTACGACAGGTACCGCCTGGTGCTGACGGGGCAGGCGGTGCTCTCGGAGGTCGAACTGCTCGCCTGAGCAGGCCCGGTGGAGGTCCGATGCAGGGTGTCGATCCGGCCTGGCTGCCGGACGAGGTGTTCCGGCCGATCGGCACCCGGCGGACGCTGATCCGCGGCGCGGGCCCCCTGGTGGACACCGTGCACGGCGAAGTGGCCGCCGCCTGCGCCCGGTTCGGGGGCCGCGTCGAGCGCGACGCGGCCCCCGGCCCGTACGACCTGGTGCTGGAGGCGACCGGCACCGGCCCGTCCGAGGCGTTCGTCCGCGAGCGCGCCGGCGGCCGGACGACCGTCACCGCGAGCGGGCCGTCCGGGCTGCTGTACGGCCTCTTCCACGTCGTACGGCTCGGCGAGGACGCCTTCCGCGGGGCGCTGCCGCGCGAGGTGCACAGCCCGGCGCTCGCCCTGCGCATGCTGGACCACTGGGACAACGTGGCCGTGCACCCGGTGATGGGGCAGGTGGAGCGCGGGTACGCGGGCGGGTCGCTGTTCTGGGCGGACGGCCGGGCCCGCCGCGACCTCGGTCGGGTGCGGGCCTACGCCCGGCTGCTCGCCGCCTGCGGGGTCAACGCCGTCGCCGTGAACAACGTCAATGTGCACGCGGCCGAGGCACGTCTGCTGACCGACCGCATCGGTGACGTGGCCGAGCTGGCCGCCGTGTTCAGGGCCTACGCCATCCGGACCCATCTGTCGGTGACGTTCGCGGCGCCGCTGGTGCTCGGCGGCCTGGACACGGCCGATCCGCTGGACGCCGGAGTGCGGCAGTGGTGGGCCCGGACGACCGCCGAGGTGTACGCCGCGATACCCGACTTCGGCGGGTACGTGGTGAAGGCCGACTCGGAGGGGCAGCCGGGCCCGTTCGCCTACGGCCGCACCCACGCGGACGGCGCGAACATGCTGGCCGGGGCACTGGCCCCGTTCGGCGGTACGGTCCACTGGCGGGCGTTCGTCTACGACCACCGCCAGGACTGGCGGGACCGCTCGACCGACCGGGCGCGGGCCGCGTACGACCATTTCGTGCCGCTGGACGGGCGGTTCGCGGACAACGCGGTGCTCCAGGTGAAGCACGGGCCGATGGACTTCCAGGTGCGCGAGCCCGTGTCGCCGCTGATCGGGGCGATGCCGGCCACGCGGCTGGCGGTGGAGGTGCAGGCCACGCAGGAGTACACCGGGCAGCAGCGGCATGTGTGCTGGCTGGGTCCGATGTGGAGCGAGGTGCTGCGGTTCCCGGCGAAGGCGGGCGTGCCCGTCGGGGAGCTGGCGCGCGGCGGGCTGGTCGCGGTGTCCAACGCCGGGGACGATCCGTTCTGGACGGGGCATCCGCTGGCGCAGGCCAACCTCTACACCTTCGGGCGGCTGGCCTGGCGGCCGGACGCCGATCCGCGGGCGCTGCTCGACGAGTGGATCCGGCTGACCTTCCCGCACGCCCCGGCGCGGCTGGCCGACGGGCTGCGCGCGGTGCTCGACGGCTCCTGGCGGACGTACGAGAAGTACACGGCTCCGCTGGGCGTGGGCTTCATGGTGCAGCCGGGGCACCACTACGGGCCGAGCGTGGACGGGTACGAGTACAGCCCGTGGGGGACGTACCACTTCGCCGACCGCGACGGTGTGGGCGTGGACCGCAGCCGGGCCACCGGCACCGGGTACGCGGGGCAGTACGGCAAGCCGTGGGCCGAGGTGTACGAGTCGCCGGAGACCTGCCCGGACGAGCTGCTGCTGTTCTTCCACCATGTGCCCTACGGGCATGTGCTGCACAGCGGGAAGACCGTGATCCAGCACATCTACGACACCCACTTCGAGGGCGTCGAGGAGGTGGTGGAGGCCCGCCGGGTGTGGGCGGGGCTCGCCGGTCTGGTCGATCCGGCGCGGTACGCGCGGGTGGCGCAGCGGCTGGAGGAGCAGGTGCGGTCGGCGCGGGAGTGGCGGGACCAGGTGAACAGCTACTTCTTCCGCAAGTCGGGGGTGCCGGACGCGCGGGGGCGCCGGATCCACTGAGGCCGCGGTCCGGCCGGGCCGCGGGACCGCGACGCGCGGGACTGGCCCGCGGGGGTGACGCCGTGGCCGTCGTTTAGCCCGAATGCCCTGGTGGGGGTGTGCCGGGCGCACGGCCTCCCTACGGTACGCAGCAGGGGCGGACCCACGATCACCTCATGTGAAAGCAGGCACCCATGCACCGAGTCCGTGTCCTCCTCGGCGCCGCCCTGACCGCGGGCGCCCTCGCCGTACCGTCCACCTCCGCGCACGCGCAGACCTTCGTTCCGTGTGACGCGCAGCGGGAACAGAACCTCAAGGACGCCATCGCGAAGGCCGGCCAGAGCGAGGTGGGCGGCACGGTGCTCCTCGCCCCGGGCTGCACGTACACGATCACCACGCCCGCCGGCGGCGGCACCGGACTGCCGGTCGTCACCCGGCCGATCACCGTCACCGGCATCGGCAGTGTCGTCCAACGGGCGGCCACCGCACCCGACTTCCGCCTCTTCGAGGTGGCGGGCGAACGGGGGAACCTCGCCCTGACCTCGGTGACCGTACGCGGGGGACGGGCGCCGGACGTGGGCGGCGGGATCTGGGTCCACGACGGTGGTCGGCTCGCGGTCACCGAGGGGGGTGTCGAGGGCAACAGCGCGCCGCAGACCGGCGGGGGCATCGAGAACGACGGGGGCACGGTCGTGCTGAGCGCCACCGAGCTGTCCGGCAACTCCGCGCAGCACGGCGGCGGGCTGAACATGCGCGGCCGGACCGACGCCGACGCCGGGGGCACCGCGGTCCTCGACTCCCTCACCGAGGTGACCGGGAACACGGCCACGGGCGACGGCGGCGGCATCCGCAGCAAGGGCACCCTGTCGCTGCTCGGCCTGACCACCGTCGAGGACAACCGGGCGGGGGCCAACGGCGGCGGCATCGACGTCCGCGCCGGCGCCGGCGTCACGGCCACGCTCGAGTACAGCAGCGTCGAGGACAACACCGCCGGCACCACCGGCACCGGCGGCCTCGGCGGCGGCATCCGCAACGCCGCGCGGCTCACCCTGGACCACGGCTTCGTCGAGGACAACGAGGCGATCGGCCCGGACGGCCAGGGGGCGGGCATCGCGAACGTGGCGCCGCTGCTGCCCGCCCCGGCGACCGCGACGCTCAGGGAGAGCGGCGTGACCGGCAACGAGGCCACCACGGCACCGGGCGGCATCTACAACACCGGCGTCGTCGCCCTGGTCTCCAGCCACGTGGAGGACAACGAGCCGGCCAACTGCGCCGGCAGCCCCGTGCCGGTGCCGGGCTGCGTGGAGGAGGACGCGCTGCTGGACCAGGGGGTGTGACGGTCACGCCGCCCGGCCCGGACTCAGCCGACGGCGAGCGTGAACACGTGCAGATCGCCGTCCCGCGGCAGCGTCACGGCCGCGATCCGCTTCCCCTCCGGCGCCGTGAACGGCCTGGTGGCGAAGACGTACGTCGCCACCGGATCGCGGCCGGCGCCCGCGACATTGCGGTACGGCGTCCGCGCGACGACCTCGTTGCCGTACTGCACGCTGCCGCCGCCCCCGCCCAGCGTCCAGTCGCTGAAGGCGAGTTCGGTGGTGCCGGTGCTGCCGTCGGTGTAGGTGACGGTGGCCTCGGCGCGCCGGTTGCCGTTGACCGCGCTGCCGACGAACGCCAACCGGGTGGCGGGCTCGGCGAGTCGCACGGTCTGCCCGGCGCCGGTGGCGTTGTCGGGGCGGCCGCTCGGGGAGGCGGGCCAGGTGAAGGCGAGCCCGCCGACCGTCCCCCGGCCGCCCGGGGTCAGCCCCGCCGCCCCGAGGGCCTGCCGGGAGTAGCTCCAGCCGCCGCCGTCGTAGTCGGCCTCGGCGTGGTCCCCGCCGTCGTCGGAGACACCGGTGTTGTCGTAGGCGGCGAGGAGCGTGCCGGGCGCGGCCACGGTCAGGGCCACCGGCTGTGCGTACGAGGTGTCGTCCGAGGTCACGGTGACCCGGACCGCGTAGAAGCCCTGGGCGAGCCCGTCGGCGGCGGTCAGGGTGATCCGCCGGGTGCCGCCCGTGACCGTGCCCTCGGCGGGGGCCGCCGTGATGCCGGCGGGGGTGTCGACCCGGAAGCGGACCTCGGGGCCGCTGCCGCCGCGCAGGGACAGGGCGCGGACGTCCACGCCGGTGCTCTCGCCCGGCGCGAGGGTCGCGGTCGTGGGGCCGACGCCGATCTGGTACGGCCGCTCGCCCTCCCGGAAGGACGGCGGCGCCTCGGCCGTGCCCCAGCCGGGGTCGGGGGTGGCGGAGAGGACGTAGTCGAGCCGGCCGCCGTCGCGGACGAGGGACGCCGGGAGCCAGGCGCGGTCATGGGGACGGCCGTCGACCCTCAGGGAGCGGATGTACGGCGCGTCGGCGGCGGCGCCCCGCGCGCGGATCGAGAGGTCGTTGCCGTACGGGCGGTCGATCTCGATGCGCTCGAACAGCGGGGAGGCGAGGACGAGTTCGGCGCGGGAGGGCACCTGCGGATACATGCCGAGCGCGGAGAAGACGTACCAGGACGACATCGCGCCCAGGTCGTCGTTGCCCGGGATGCCGCCGGGGGCCGTCGACCACAGGGCGCGCATCGCCGCCCGTACGGTCGCCTGCGTCTTGTACGGCGCGCCCGCGTAGGCGTAGAGGTAGGGGACGTTGATCGACGGCTCGTTGTCCAGCTCGGCCTTCTCGCCGCCCGCCGCGGTGAACGCCCAGTCGCCGTCGGCGTCGTGGAAGAAGGCGTCCAGGCGCTCGACGGCCCTCTCCGGCCCGCCCATCGCGGCGAACAGGCCCGCAGGGTTGTGCGGGACCATCCAGGTGTACTGGGCGGCCGTGCCCTCCACGAAGCCGTTGCCGGTGGCCGGGGTGAAGCCGGTGACCCAGCTGCCGTCGGCCTTGCGGTTGGCGATGTACCCGGCGTCCGGGGTGGCGGCGATGTTGAAGTTGTTCTGCCACCACTGGGCGCGCCGGGCGAACGCGGCGGCGGTGTCCTTCTCCCCCGCCGCACGGGCCAGTTCGGCGAGCGCGAAGTCGGCGCCGGACATCTCCAGGGTCTCGGCGGCGCCGCCCCAGGCATGGGAGACGGACGGCATGTAGTGGTGATCCAGGTACGTGTCCAGGGAGGGCCGCTGTCCGACGGACATCACCGGCTTGCCCGCCGGGGACAGGTCCCGGGCCGTGGGGACGGTCGCCGCGCGCACGAGTGAGGCGAGGGCGCCGCGCAGGTCGAAGCGGGTGCCGCCGAAGGCATGGATGCCGGCCAGCGCGATCGGGGACGGGTCGCCGTTCATGACGTGGGTGCCGCTCGCGCCGTGCAGCCAGCGGTCCCAGACGCCGCCGTTCTGCCGGGCCAGCACGTACAGCGACTGGGCGATGTCGGAGCCGGTGCGCGGTTCCAGCAGCGTCACCAGCTGGACCTGGTCGCGGTAGACGTCCCAGCCGGAGAAGGTGCCGTACTGGGCACGCCGGCCCGGCTCCACCCGGTGCACCTCGCCGTCGGCGCCCCGGTAGCGGCGGTCGGCGTCGCTGATCACGTTGGGGTGCAGCAGGGAGTGGTAGAGCGCGGTGTAGAAGGTGGTGCGCTCGGCCTCGGTGCCGCCGCCGACCCGGATCGCGTCGAGGCGGTCGCGCCAGGCACGGCGGGCTGCCGCGCGGACGTCGTCGAAGGAGCGGCCGGGCGGGTTCTCGGCCGCGAGGTTGGCCTCGGCGCCCTCCCGGCTGACGTAGGAGATGCCGACCTTGACGTTCACCGGGCCGGTGCCGGGCGCGAACTCGACATAGCCGCCGGCGCCCTTTCCGGCGACGGGCCGCCCGCCGTGCGCGAAGCCGCCGGTACCGCCGGAGGTGTGCCGGGAGCCGGGGTCGAGCCGGTCGTCCCGCCAGGTGCCGTGCGCGGCGAAGGGGCGGTCGAAGCGGGCGGTGAAGTACAGGGTGTAGTAGGCCCGTCGGCCCTCGGGGTCGAGATAGCCGCAGAAGTTGCCGGAGGTCACCGAGCCGGAGACGGTCCGGGTCGCCGGGTCGATGCTGACCTCCGAATCGACCGAGCCCACCTGGGAGTTGGCGGTACGGATCAGCAGCGAGGCGGGCTTGCCGGCGGGGTAGGCGAAGCGGGCCGAGCCGGTGCGTGCGGTGGCGGTGAGATCGGCGGTGACGCCGGAGTCGAGGCCCACCGTGTAGCGCCCGGGTTCGGCGGTCTCGTCGGCGTGGCGGAACCCGGCCGCGTAGACGGCGTCCTTGGTGTCGCTCGCCGGGGAGGACGTCACCTGTCCGGCGTGCGGGAAGAAGGGGATGTCCCCGCTGCCCCCGGCGCAGCCGGTGCCGGACATATGGGTGAGGCTGAAGCCCCGGACGCGGGGGGCGTCGTAGTGGTAGCCGCCGGGCGCGGGGGTGCGGGTGGCGTCGCCTCGGGTGTTCTCGGGGCTGAAGGAGAACATGCCGAACGGGGTGACGGCACCGGGGAAGACATTGCCGCCGTTCCGGGTGCCGATCAGCGGATCGACGTACGCCGTCGGATCCTTGACGAGGTCGGGCGCCCCGGCGGACGCCGCGAGCGCGGGCGGGGTGCCGGTGGCCGCGAGCACGGCGGCCAGCAGCAGGGACACGGGACGGAAACGCATGACGCGGCCCCTCCTCCTTCGGACGGGTCGCGCGCCACGGGTCGCACAAGCCGCACGGACAGTAGCGTGCACCACCGCTACCACGGAAGACCGCGTGCCGCGGCGGGGCGCGCGGGTCGGCCACCTGGACGGATCAACGGATGCGGAGGGCGATGGGCCAACTGGGTTGACGTGGCTGTCCGTTGAGGCGGTAGAGTCTTGTCCAGACCATTCGACAACGTTGTCGCACGCGCACGGTGTCGGCACAAGCCATCGCACCATCCGGACGGGCGCCCCTCCCCCGGCCCGTCCGGCTCGCGGGCCCGGTGACCATGGCTCGGGTCACCGGGTCCGCCCGGAGGAGGGACCGCTGCCCGGACGGCCGCCTTCGGGGAACGAGGAGCCGGGGGTGCCCCAGGGGTCAGTGGGTGCCCACGATCCGTACCTGCGGGGCGAAGTGGGTGACGGCGGCGGTGAGCCGCGCGGTGTCCAGACGCCAGCCGTTGACCGCGCGGGAGGCCATCAGGACCTCGAACGGTACGGGCGTGAGGGCGTCGCCGATCGCCTGCGCCATCCGCCCCCGCGGGCCGGGCAGCGGGGGTGCGCCCTCGTGGCGTACCAGGCCGATGTACGGCATCTCGCCGGCCGGCAACTGCTGGCTCCACAGCGCCACGGCCTCGATGTGCCCCCACGGGACGTGCGCGGTGGTGGCCCGGTAGCGCAGCGGGGACCCGCCGAGCAGGACGCCGGTCTCGTCGACGCGCAGGGCGGCCTTGCGGGTGAGCGGGCCCACGGCCAGGACCAGGCCGCCGCCTCCGAACAGCGCCAGGACGGCGATCCGCGCGGCGGTCGGCATGCCGGGGAGCAGCGCGCCGGCGCAGAACGCGGCGCAGACGAGCAGCACGGTGCAAGTGCGGCGGTCGAAGCCGAAGCGGGCCTCGTAGACCGGGGGTGCGGGGTGGGACATGCGCGGATCATGACAGAGGCGGGGTGCCTCGGGAAGGGCCGGGCTCGTGCCTGCGCACAGGCCGGGCGGGGCGCGGGCCGGTACGGCCGAGGGCCGCACCCCCTGGACGGGGATGCGGCCCTCGCGGTGCCGTGCGCCTGCGCCTACTTGCGGATCAGGCTGCGCAGCACGTACTGCATGATGCCGCCGTTGCGGTAGTAGTCCGCCTCGCCGGGGGTGTCGATGCGGACGACCGCGTCGAACTCGACGCCGGTGTCGGTGGTGACCTTCACCGTGCGCGGGGTGGTGCCGGAGTTCAGCTCCTCGACGCCCGTGATGGAGAAGGTCTCCTCGCCGGTCAGGCCGAGGGACTGGGCCGAGGCGCCCTCGGGGAACTGGAGCGGCAGGACGCCCATGCCGATGAGGTTCGAGCGGTGGATGCGCTCGTAGGACTCGGCGATGACGGCCTTGACGCCGAGCAGCGCGGTGCCCTTGGCCGCCCAGTCGCGGGACGAGCCGGAGCCGTACTCCTTGCCGGCCAGGACGACCAGCGGGATGCCCTGCTCGATGTAGTTGCGCGAGGCGTCGTAGATGAAGGCGACCGGGCCGCCCTCCTGCGTGAAGTCACGCGTGTAGCCGCCCTCGGTGCCCGGCGCGATCTGGTTGCGCAGGCGGATGTTGGCGAACGTACCGCGGATCATGACCTCGTGGTTGCCGCGGCGGGAGCCGTAGCTGTTGAAGTCGCGGCGCTCGACGCCGTGCTCCGTGAGGTACTTGCCGGCCGGGGTGTCGGCCTTGATGGCACCGGCCGGGGAGATGTGGTCGGTGGTGACCGAGTCGCCCAGCTTGGCCAGGACACGGGCGCCGGAGATGTCCGAGACCGGCTCCGGGTCCATGGTCATGCCCTCGAAGTACGGGGGCTTGCGGACGTAGGTGGACTGCGGGTCCCACTCGAAGGTGTTGCCGGTCGGGATCGGCAGCGCCTGCCACTGGGCGTCGCCCGCGAAGACGTCGGAGTAGGACTTGGAGAACATGTCCTCGCCGATGGCGTTCGCCACGACGTCGTTGACCTCGGCCTCGGAGGGCCAGATGTCCTTGAGGTAGACCGGGTTGCCGTCCTGGTCGGTGCCCAGGGCGTCCTTGGTGATGTCCACCTTCATGGAGCCCGCGATGGCGTAGGCGACGACCAGCGGCGGGGAGGCCAGGTAGTTCATCTTGACGTCGGGGTTGATCCGGCCCTCGAAGTTGCGGTTGCCGGAGAGGACCGAGGTGACCGCGAGGTCGTGGTCGTTGACGGCCTTGGAGACCTCCTCCGGCAGCGGGCCGGAGTTGCCGATGCAGGTGGTGCAGCCGTAGCCGACGAGGTTGAAGCCGACCTTGTCCAGGTACGGGGTCAGGCCCGCCTTGTCGAAGTAGTCGGTGACGACCTTGGAACCCGGGGCGAGGGTGGTCTTGACCCACGGCTTGCGGGTCAGGCCCTTCTCCACGGCCTTCTTCGCGACCAGCGCGGCGGCGACCATGACGTACGGGTTGGAGGTGTTGGTGCAGGAGGTGATCGCGGCGACCGTGACGGCACCGTGGTCGATCTCGTACGTCGAGCCGTCGGGGGCGGTCACGGTGACCGGGTTGGACGGGGCGCCGTTCGGGGCGACGGCCGGGGCGTCGGAGGCCGGGAAGGACTCCTGGCCCGCCTCGTCCACGACGTCGACGTAGTTGCGGACGTCGAGCTTGAACTGCTCGGCGGCGTTGGCGAGGACGATACGGTCCTGCGGGCGCTTCGGGCCGGCGATGGAGGGCACGACCGTCGACAGGTCGAGCTCCAGCTTCTCGGAGAAGTCCGGCTCGGCCTTCGGGTCCAGCCAGAGGCCCTGCTCCTTGGCGTACGCCTCGACGAGCGCGAGCTGCTGCTCGGAGCGGCCGGTCAGCTTGAGGTACTTGATGGTCTCGTCGTCGATCGGGAAGATCGCGGCGGTGGAGCCGAACTCCGGCGACATGTTGCCGATGGTGGCGCGGTTGGCGAGGCTGGTCGCCGCCACACCCTCGCCGTAGAACTCGACGAACTTGCCGACCACGCCGTGCTTGCGCAGCATCTCGGTGATCGTGAGCACCAGGTCGGTGGCGGTGGTGCCGGTGGGCAGCTCGCCGGTCAGCTTGAAGCCGACGACGCGCGGGATCAGCATGGAGACCGGCTGGCCGAGCATCGCGGCCTCGGCCTCGATGCCGCCGACGCCCCAGCCGAGCACACCGAGGCCGTTGACCATGGTGGTGTGCGAGTCGGTGCCGACGAGGGTGTCGGGGTACGCCTGGCCGCCTCGGACCATGACCGTGCGGGCCAGGTGCTCGATGTTCACCTGGTGGACGATGCCGGTGCCCGGCGGGACGACCTTGAAGTCGTCGAAGGCGGTCTGGCCCCAGCGCAGGAACTGGTAGCGCTCGCGGTTGCGGCCGTACTCCAGCTCGACGTTCTGCGCGAAGGCGTCGTGGGTGCCGAACTTGTCGGCGATGACGGAGTGGTCGATGACCAGCTCGGCCGGGGAGAGCGGGTTGACCTTCGCCGGGTCGCCGCCCAGCTCCTTCACGGCCTCACGCATGGTGGCGAGGTCCACGACACAGGGCACGCCGGTGAAGTCCTGCATGATCACGCGGGCCGGCGTGAACTGGATCTCCTGCGACGGCTGGGCCTGGGAGTCCCAGTTGCCGAGGGCGCGGATGTGGTCGGCGGTGATGTTCGCGCCGTCCTCGGTGCGGAGGAGGTTCTCCAGCAGCACCTTCAGGCTGTAGGGAAGGCGCGCGGAGCCCTCGACCTTGTCCAGCCGGAAGATCTCGTACGACTCGTCGCCCACCTGCAGCGTGCTGCGGGCGTCGAAGCTGTTCGCCGACACGACAGTCTCCTTCATTGATGTGCGCGTACCACCGCATCCTGCCGCCACGTCGGCTGGGCCGATCCGCTAAGGTATGGCTAAGTTAGGTAAGCCTTACTCACATGACGGCCGCGGTACGCCTCGGCAGATATCTCGATGTCGAGATAACTCTAGTACATGGGGGCGGCCTGGTCATGCCCTGACCCCGCTGAACCGCCGCACGACCCCCTTCGGCCGAATGCAGCACGCCACCCGGACGCCCCGGCGCGGACGGTCCGGGCCGTCGCGCCCGTGAGCCGCGTCACCGCCTCGCGCACGCGCGCCGGCTCCTCCACGACCGCGCCGTCGGCGTCAAGGCCGAGGGCTTGGGCGGCACGAACGGGGTACTTGACCGGGAAACGGACGAAAGGGAGGACCGATGCCGCTCACGTTCCGCAAGAGTTTCCGCATCCTGCCGGGCGTGCGACTGAACATCAACCGGCGTTCCTGGTCGCTGACGACGGGCGGTGGACATGGCCCGCGTCACACCTACAGCAGCTCCGGACGTCGTACGACATCGATGGATTTGCCCGGACCTTTCGGGTGGCGTCGTACGCGTAACCCCAGGCGGCGTTGACGGGGCGTCACCCGAACGGACCCTCCGGCGAGCGTCATCTCATATCTGAGATAACCTCAATCTCATGGCAGACGACTACCTCGTACGCATCGGCAGGCTCATCCGCGACGCCCGGCAACACCGGGGCTGGACGCAGACGCAGCTCGCCGAGGCGCTCGGAACCAGCCAGAGCGCCGTCAACCGCATCGAGCGCGGCAACCAGAACATCAGCCTTGAGATGATCGCTCGTATCGGTGAAGCCCTCGACAGCGAGATCGTCTCGCTGGGTTACGCGGGTCCGATGCATCTGCGGGTGGTCGGCGGCCGTCGGCTGTCCGGTGCCATCGACGTCAAGACCAGCAAGAACGCGTGCGTGGCGCTGCTGTGCGCCTCGCTGCTCAACAAGGGCCGCACGGTGCTGCGCAGGGTCGCGCGCATCGAGGAGGTCTACCGGCTGCTGGAGGTGCTGAACTCCATCGGCGTGCGCACCCGTTGGATCAACGACGGCGTCGACCTGGAGATCGTGCCGCCGGCCGGCCTCGACATGGACGCCATCGACGCGGAGGCGGCCGTCCGCACCCGCTCGATCATCATGTTCCTCGGCCCGCTGCTGCACCGCATGGACCGCTTCAAGCTGCCCTACGCCGGCGGCTGCGACCTCGGCACCCGCACCATCGAGCCGCACATGATCGCGCTGCGCCGGTTCGGCCTGGACATCGCGGCGACGGAGGGCCAGTACCACGCGGTGGTGGACCGCGGGGTCCGCCCCGACCGCCCGATCGTGCTGACCGAGCGCGGCGACACGGTGACCGAGAACGCGCTGCTGGCCGCCGCCCGCCACGACGGCGTCACCGTCATCCGCAACGCCTCCTCCAACTACATGGTCCAGGACCTGTGCTTCTTCCTGGAGGCGCTCGGCGTCAAGGTCGAGGGCATCGGCACCACCACGCTCACCGTGCACGGTGTGCCGGACATCGACGTCGACGTCGACTACTCCCCCTCCGAGGACCCGGTCGAGGCGATGAGCCTGCTGGCCGCCGCGGTGGTCACCGAGTCGGAGCTGACGGTGCGCCGGGTGCCCATCGAGTTCCTGGAGATCGAGCTGGCGGTCCTGGAGGAGATGGGTCTCGACCACGACCGCACGCCCGAGTACTTCGCGGACAACGGCCGTACGCGCCTGGTGGACCTGACGGTCCGCCCCTCCAAGCTGGAGGCGCCGATCGACAAGATCCACCCGATGCCGTTCCCCGGCCTCAACATCGACAACGTGCCGTTCTTCGCGGCCATCGCGGCCGTCGCGTCCGGCAAGACGCTGATCCACGACTGGGTCTACGACAACCGCGCGATCTACCTCACGGACCTCAACCGCCTCGGCGGCCGCCTGCAGCTCCTGGACCCCCACCGCGTCCTGGTCGAGGGCCCCACCCGCTGGCGCGCCGCCGAGATGATGTGCCCGCCCGCCCTGCGCCCCGCCGTCGTCGTCCTCCTGGCCATGATGGCCGCCGAGGGCACGTCCGTGCTGCGCAACGTGTACGTCATCAACCGCGGTTACGAGGATCTCGCGGAGCGGCTGAACTCGATCGGCGCCCAGATCGAGATCTTCCGGGACATCTGAGCGTTTTCGGAAAAACGCTGATACTCCCCTCCTGGCCGCGGCCGCACGGGTCAGGAGGGGAGCCGGCCGGACCTCGGCTCGCGGTGGCAGAAATCCGCAGATACCGGCAGGCGGCGGCGAATCCCCCACATCGCCGGAATCGCCGGAAACGCCGTGCCTCAGACGCGCACTCGGCCACATCTCCGTCTCTGATCGGCAGAAATACTGAAGATCCACTGAAGAGCGCACACCGACTCAACTCACACCGAGGTGTTCAGGTCGTACTTCTGTATGGCTATCGGACGGCTGCTCCGTATACTGTGCCGACCCCCCACCGCCCGAGCAGCCGCGCAGAGAGTCTTCATGTCCTCATGAATAATCCGCTTCCTCCCCTGTCTCCTAACTACGCGAAGGAAAGGTCCCGCGTCGCCAAGGAGCATGTGGAGGTATATGGAAAGTGGCCCGTCCAGTTCCAGTTCCGCCCGGCCCACGGTGACCACCGGCACCTGCTCGTGGTGTTCTCCTCGGTCGACAGCCGGTACGGGTTCGGCGCCGCACTCGACGGCGTTCTCTGCAATGTCCTGCGTATTCGGGACCACTTCGACGACGGGGCCTCCTACTATGTGGCCCGCAATATGGACTTCAGTGTCTCGGACTCGATCCAGGAACTCATCGAGGACCATATGCGGCGCCTGGGCCTGACCAAGGACGAAGTGACCCTCCTGGGCACCTCCAAGGGCGGCGCGGCCGCGCTCTATTACGGCCTGAAGTACGACTACAAGAACATTGTGTCGTCGACACCGCAGTACTTCCTGGGGAGTTACTCGAAGGGCCACGGCCAGCTCGGCGACGCCGTCCTCGGTGAAGGGCAGTCGGACGAGAACGTCGCCATCATGGACTCCGTGATGAAGGACCTCCTCGACAAGGAGGTGGACTTCAAGCGGAACATCTACCTCATCTCGTCCCCCAACGACTACCAGTACGAGCAGGAAGTGAAGCACTACCTGCCGGCGCTGCGGGCGTACGAGAACTTCAACTTCCTGTTCCTGGACTCGCCCACCGTCCAGGAGCACTACCAGGTGACGCGGCAGGCGCTGCCGTCGGTCTGGAGCATCGTCCACGCCCTGTCGGAGGGTTTCACCCCCCGCATCGGGGAGGTCACGATCGGCGCCGGTGCGCAGGACCCGGAGAAGGCGTCCGCGTTCCTCGCCGAACTGCGCCGGCGCGACACGGTCGTGGCCACCCTCACCGGCGCGGTGCGCCTCGACGGAAAACTGCATCTGAAGGGCCACGCCTTCCTGCCGGGTGTGTCTGCGCAGGGGCCGACGACGGAGACCAAGCAGCTCGTCCTTCAGGAGAAGGGACAGACCTGGGTCTACCCGCTGGACTCGCGGCCGGGCAAGAAGCTCTACCGGGAGTATTTCGAGGAGTACTTCTGCGAATACGCCGACGGTGAATTCGCCACGGAGGACGGCCTCGACTTCACCTCCCTGCCCCGCGGCACCTTCGACGTGTCCGTCTGTGTGTCCAGCGAGGCCGAGGGAATATCCCGCAGGACCCGGCTGACCTCGCAGAAGGTGATCGACCGGCGCCTGCCCTTCGGTGACTCGGAGGTCGTCTTCCGCGGCGGCGGGGCCGGCCTGAAGGTCCTCAAGAGGGACATCGTCGGAGTCGACTCGGCGGGCGCGGTCTTCTCCCTGGTGAAGGCCGAGCACCAGGACCGCAGGATCCACACGGAAGGCGTCTTCTTCCTGCCGGGCCGCAACGCCGAGGGGGAGATGCACGCCGCCTACTACCTCGTCCTCCAGGGGAAGTCGACGACGTACTCCTACCTGCTGTCGGCGAAGAAGAACGCCACGCGGGTGCGGCCTCTCGTGCCGCAGGGCGATTTCGGCACCTACGACGCCGGTTACTTCACCACCGAGGCCGACGGCATCGATGTGTCGGACCTCCCCGCCGGACGCTACAACCTGCTCATTTCCATGAGCGCGGGCGGCGCCCTGCTCACCAAGAAGGCCGGCAAGGTCACCCTGAAGAAGACGTCCTAGGAGTCCGCCTCCCCTCCCCTCGCACAGTGGGTCAGGGGGAATTGGCCCGCACTCAGGACCTCACCGGTCCCGACGACCTCCGCTCTGCCCGTGAAGGGGCGGGGCGGAGGTTCGTCATGCCGGGTGGTCGTCGGTGGTGAAGAGCCACTGCTCGTGGATGCCGATGGTGCGGAGCAGACGGGCGGCGTGGGCGGTGCGGGCCGGGGCGTCGGGGGTGTCCCGGTCGTAGAGGAGACCGGCGATGTCCCCGGTGTGGGCCGTCTGGAGGCCCAGGGCGCCCGTCTCGCGGGCGATGGCGTGCAGGGCGTCCAGGCGGGCGATGGGCAGATGGCGCTGGTTGATGTCGGTGCTGGCCGAGGCGACCGCGCCGATCAGGGCGACGTCCTTGGTCTGCACGGCCTCCCGCAGCAGCGCCCGCAGTTCGGCGAAGGCGCCGGTCTCGGCGCTGTCGTAGCGCGCGGGCGGCAGGGCCAGCGTGTCCACGCCCCGGCCGGCGTGCTCGGGACGGGAGCCGAAGCCGAGGACCCGCAGCGCCGGCAGCGGGTGGCCGAAGTCCTCGACGACTTCGCCCTCGCGCTGCGCGAAGAGCACCGAACTGTCCCGGAACATCAGCGAGTCGGAGGCGGTCTCCGCACGCACCGCGATCCTCGCGACCGCCTGCGGCGGCAGGCGCACCGACAGGGCGTCCTGCACCGCCCCCACCGCGGCCAGCACATCGCTGGTGGAGGAGCCGAAGCCGCGGCGCAGCGGCACGTCACCGGTCAGCGTCAGACGGCCGCCGACGGGCGCCTCACCGGGCCGGGTACATGCCTCCACCGCGAGCCGGGCGGCGCGTGCCGCCTTGGTCTTCCAGACGGGCGAGACGGTCAGGGCCGGGGTGTCGGCGGACGGGACGAAGGCCGCACGGGTGCTGTGCAGGGGGCAGGGCAGCGTGACCAGGCCCCGCACGAGCCGGCCCTGGTGGGTGAAGACGCCCTGGAGCAGCTCTCCGTGATGCGCGGGAGCCGAGGCGTGGCCGGAGCGGAGGCCGGAGCGGGGGGCGAGGCGGGGGCCGGGGCGCACGGGGTGATCCAGCATGCTCCGGACGGTACCGGTCGGCCGCGGGGCGGGTGACGGCCGACGGGTGCGCGAGGTCGGCCCTTCTCCCGGAACGGTCGGCGGTGCGGGGCCCGTACCGGTTCGTACGGTCCCCCGCCGTGGCGCGCCCCCGGCGGCTACCTCGTCACCTTGTTCCCGCCCGGCAGCCGGCTCGCGGTGTGCCCCCCGAGCACCTCCGAGGTGGGCCCGCAGGCGCGTACCCGGCCCTCGTGCAGGACGGTGACCGTCTCGGTGCGGTCGGCGATCAGCGGCAGGTCGTGGCTGATCAGGACGAGCGCCGTGCCCCGGCGTTCCCGCAGCCCGGCCAGCAGGTCCATGATCGCCTCGGCGGTGGCGGCGTCCAGCGCGGAGGTGACCTCGTCGCAGATCAGCACGTCCGGGTCGGCCGCCAGAGCGCGGGCGATGGCGATGCGCTGCCGCTGACCGCCGGAGAGTTCGTGCGGGTAGCGGTCGGCGAAGGCGGGGGGCAGGCCGACCTGTTCCAGGAGGTCGGCGACGCGCGCCGGGATCTCGGCGGGGGCGCAGCGGCGGTGCAGCCGCAGCGGGCGGCCGACGGCCGAGCCGACCGTGCGGCTGGGGTTGAGGGCGCCGAGCGGGTTCTGGGTGACGAGCTGGACCCTGCGGCGCTGCTCCCGGCCCCGGCCGCGCAGCCCTCCCGACAGGGCGCGGCCGTCGAGGCTGATCGTGCCGCCCGTGGTCTTCTGCAGCCCGACGACGGCCCGCACCAGCGTGGTCTTCCCCGAGCCCGAGGCCCCGACGATGCCGGTGGCCGCACCGGGGGCGACCGTGAGGTCGATGCCGTCCAGGGCGAGGGTGCGACGGTCGAAGGACACGCACAGGCCGCGGACGTCGAGCAGGGGCGGGGTGTCCGTGCCGGGCCGCGGGGCTGTCGCTCCGGCGGGCCCGGGCGGGACGGGGGGCGGGGTGTCCGTTCGCCCGCGCGGTCCGGCGGCCGCGGGCTCGCGGCGGGGGCGCGGGAGGTGGCCGTCCAGGGGCACCACGTCGTCGGCGATGCGTTCCACGAGCTCCGGGTCGTGGCAGGAGAGGGCGACGGCGAGGCGGTGCTCGCGGGCGAGGTGGCGCAGCAGATCACCGATCTCCTCGCGGAGTTCGGGGTGGAGGCCGGCCGTCGGCTCGTCGAGGAGGAGGATGTCGGGGCGGCGGGCGAGGGCGCGGGCGAGGGCGACCCGGCGCTGCTGGCCGCCGCTGAGGGCGGCGGGGCGGCGGGCGGCGAGGCGGCCGCTGTCGTCGGGGAGGCGGACTTCGCGCAGAAGGGCGGCGACGGTGTCCCGCGTCCGGTCGGCGGCCAGTTCACGGACGAGGGTGCGGACCCGCATCCGGGGGTTGAGGCCGGAGCCGGGGTCCTGGCCGACGTAGGCGAGTCGCTCGGCCCGCAGGGTGCGCAACTCCCGTTCGGGCAGGGCGAGTACATCGGCGCCGAACACCTCGACCGTGCCCGCGGTGCGGGTGGTGCCGGGGGGCAGCAGGCCGGTCACGGCGCGCAGCAGGGTCGTCTTGCCCGAGCCGGAGGGGCCCGTGAGGGCGGTGACGCGGCCGGGGCGGAGGGTGAGGCCGGCGTCCTCGATCAGCAGGCGGCCGTCGGGGGCGGTGACGGTGAGGCCGGTGACCCGGACGGAGGGGGTGTCGTCGGGGGCGGGGGGCGCCGGGGCGGCGGGTTCGTCGGCGTGTTCGGGGTGTGCCGGGTTCTCCGACCGGTAGCGGGGATCGTGGCTCACAGGACGGGCACCGCCTTCCGGCCGGTCTGGGGGGCGAGCGCGGCCGCCGCGAGGTTGACGCTCAGGGCGAGCAGGCCGATGGCGGCGCTGGGGGCGACCACGGCCCAGGGGTTGAGCAGGATGCCGGGGGAGTTCTCGCGGATCATCAGCGCCCAGTCGGCGGCGGGCGGTTGGGGGCCGACCTGGAGGAACCCGGCGGTGGCGACGAGGTACACGGCGGCGACGAAGCGCAGCCCGAACAGGGCCAGCAGCGTGGCGCGCAGATTGGGCAGGATCTCGCGTACGACGAGGTACCACAGCCGTTCGCCGCCGGCCTGGGCCGCCTCCACATAGCCGGTGGCGGCGAGCGGCGCGGCGGCGCCGGCGGTGAGCCGGACGGCGTAGGGCACGCCGAGGGCGACGGCGGCGGCGATGACGGCGAGGCGGCCGCCGTCCGGCCAGGAGAGGGTGACGAGGAGGATGCCGAGGACGGCGGGCAGCAGCATCAGCACGTCCGCGATCCGCTCGACGACCCGTCCGACCAGGGGGCGTACCGCGCCGATCGCGCCGAGGACGGCGGCGGTCGCGGTGACCAGGACGGCGACCAGGAGGGAGGACAGGACCAGGTCGCGGCCGCCGGCCAGGAGCCTGCTGAGCACGTCCCGGCCCAGCTGGTCGCCGCCGAGGACGGCGTCCGCGCCGGGCTCGGCGTAGGGGGCGGTCACCGGTGTGTCGATGGCGTGCGGGGCGAGCCAGGGGCCGGCCAGGGCGAGGGCGGTCAGCAGCAGGGCGGGCAGCACCCGCCAGACGGTTCCCTTGGCGCGCCGGGCCCGCTTCGCGGGCTGCGCGGGCTTGGCCGCGGCCGTCGTCATCGTCGTACTCCCGCCATCGTGTCGCGGATCAGGTCGGCCAGCAGCAGGACGGCGGTGATGACCGCGCCGGCGAGCGCGGTGACCCCGGCGATGACGGGGCTGTCGCGGTCGGTGACGGCGGAGGCCAGGACGGAGCCGATGCCGGGGTAGTTGAAGATGGTCTCCACCACGACCGCGCCGCCGAGGAGCATGCCGGTGGAGGTGGCGAGGCCGGCCGCGATGGTGGGCAGGGCGCCGGGCAGCACATGGTGGGTGAGGACCCGGTGCGGGGGCAGGCCGTCGAGGACGGCGGTCTCCACGTGCGGGGCGCGCGCCTCGTCGGCGAGGGCGGCGCGCACGATCCGGGTGTTCCAGCCGGTCTGCGGGATCGTCAGGGCGAGCGCGGGCAGGACGAGCATGGTCCAGGAGTCGGGGTCGCCGTCGGCGTCGGTGAGGGTGACGGCGGGCAGCCAGCCCGTCCACAGGCTGAAGGCCAGGACGAGGGCGACGGCCACGACGAACTCGGGCAGCGCCAGTACGGCGGTCGCCGTACCGGAGACGGCCCGGTCGGCACGTCCGCCGGGGCGCAGGGCGGCCCAGCAGCCGAGCGCGAGGGAGAGGACCGCGGTCAGCAGCAGCGCGATGCCGCCGAGCAGCAGGGTGTTGGGGAAGGCGGTGGAGAGCAGGTCGCTGACGGGTTCGCCGCGGGCGGAGGTGCCGAGGTCGCCGGTGGGCAGGCCGGACATCCAGTCCCAGAAGCGTTCCAGGACGGGGCGGTCCAGGCCGAGCAGTTCGCGGCGCTGCTGGATGTCGGCGGCGCTCTCGCCGCGCTCGGAGGTGGCGTTCGCCGCGTCGCCGGGCAGCAGTTCGACGGTGCCGAAGACCAGGGCGAGCAGCAGCGCCAGCAGGGCGGCGCGTTTGAGCAGGACCAGCCCGGTGCGGGTGAGCACGGACAGCACGACGGGCCGCGCCGGCCGGGTCTTCCCGGACGGCGCGGCGGTGTCCGCGGTCAACGGGCCAGCCATGCCCGCTCAAGCTGGACGCGTCCGTAGCCGGGCAGCGTGGGCAGCCCGTGCACCTTGGGTCCGGCCAGGTCGATGCCGTCGGCCATGCCCCACAGCAGATAGCCGGAGCGCTCGTACTGGATCTGCTGGAGCTCCTTGAGCAGCGCGGCGCGTTCGGCGGCGTCCGCCGTGCCCATGGCCTTCTCGTAGGCGGTGTCGAACGCCTTGTCCTTGAAGCCGGACTCGTTCTGGCCGCTGTCGGAGAGCAGGACCTTGCTGGCGAAGAAGACGACCGAGTCGTTGGTGCCCCAGTAGGTGGTGTACAGGTCGCCCTTGAGCCAGGTCTTCTCCCAGAAGACGGCGGACTCCTGCTTGACGACCTTGATCTTCACCCCGGCCTCGCGGACCTGGGAGGCGAAGAGGGTGGCGGATTCGGCGAGGCCGGAGATGTCCTCGGTGGTGAGCAGTTCGTAGGTCTTGGAGGTGTCGAACTTCGCCTCCTTCAGCAGCTGCTTGGCCTTGGCGAGGTCGCGGGTGCGCTGCGGGATGTCCTTGGCGTAGGCGGGGTCGCCGGTGCCGAGGATGTCGTTGGCGACCGTGCCGTAGCCGGAGAGGACCTGCTTGACCATGGCGTCGCGGTCGACGGCCAGGCGCAGGGCCTCGCGGACCCTGGGGTCGGCGAAGGGGCCGTCGGCGGTGCGCATGACGAGGGGCATCGCCATGTCGTTGGGGCGGCGGATCGTCTGGATGTCCCCCCGGCCCTCGGCGGTCCGGGCGGCGACGGCGCCGACGTTGGAGGCGAGGTCGATCTGCCCGGACAGCAGGGCGTTCGCCATGGCCTGCGGGCTCTCGAAGATCTTCACCTCGATGGCGTCGAGGAGGACGTCACCGCCGTACCACGTGTCGTTGCGCACCAGGCGGGCGTTGCCGCCGCGGAACCACTCCAGCTTGAAGGGGCCGGTGCCGGGCGCCTCGGCTATGCCCTTGTCGGTGGTGCCCTTGGGGACGACGAAGGTGGTGAGGCGGGTGAGCTGGGGCAGTTCGGCGTTGGGGTAGTCGGAGACGAGGACGATGGTGTCGCCGTCGGCGGTGATGTTCTTCTCCTGGATGCCGGGCAGGCGGGAGGCGCCGGAGGGGGTGGCGCGCAGGCGGCGCAGCGAGAAGACGACGTCCTCAGCGGTGACGGGCTTGCCGTCGTGGAAGGTGGCGCCCTTGGCGAGGGTGAACCGCCAGGTCTTCAGGTCGGCGGAGGGCTGCCAGCTCGCGGCGAGGCGGGGGGCGGTGTTGGGCTTGACGCCGGGGACGGTGAGGGTGTCGTAGACCAGGCTGAGGATGAGGTAGTCGCTCTCGTTGGCCTGGGTGCCGTGCGGGTCGCGGGTGATGGCGCCGGCGCGGCCGAGGGCGCCGACGCGCAGGGTGCCGCCGCTGCGGGGCTTGCCCGCGCCGGACCCGGCGGGTTTGTCGTCGCTGCCGCCTCCACAGGCGGTGATCAGGCCGGCGGCGCTCAGGGCACCGGTGGCCCACAGCAGTTGACGTCTCGTCAGGTCCACGGTGGTCCTCGTTTTCGCTGCGCGGGAGACTTACTGAGGTTTGCCTACCCTGTCTCACGGCTCGGACACAAGACCGCACCGACTGTGATCTTCGACAAGGTTAGGTAAGCCTTGCCTGCACCCTACGGGGTGGCTATGTTTCTGAACAGCTACGGGGCGGTCACGGACCGCGATCGCCCCGAAGTCGCTTCTCTGTGCCCGCGCATGACCCGTACTCAGGCGCCCCCGTGCGCCCCGACACGCCCGCATCCACCCCGCACTGGAACGGACGGAACAGACCCATGCCGACGGGAGCCATACCCGTACGCACGCTCTCCCCCCACGCCGCCGCCGAGCTGACCGCGGTGGCCCGGGAGCTGCTCAGCCAGACCGGCGGATCGGCCACCGACCCGTGGATCCTCAGCCAACTGCCCGACCGGGTGGCCGCGTTGAGCGACGAGGTCCGCCACGCCTGCCGCCCCGTCGACACGCCCGAGGGCCTCTACGTCCTGCGCGGTACGGAGGTCGACGACGAAGCCGTCGGCCCGACCCCCGCCCACTGGTCCCGCGTCGGTGACGCGGGTGCCCTGCACGACGTGGTCCTGCTGCTGCTCTCGGCCGCGATGGGCGAGCCGATCGCCTGGGCCGGCCAGCAGGAGGGGCGTTTCGTGCACAACATCGTGCCCTCGCCCGGACATGAGCAGGAACAGACCGGCGCGAGCAGCAGTGTGCTGCTCAGCCCGCACACCGAGGACGCCTTCCACCCGCAGCGCGCCCATCTGCTGCTGCTGTCCTGCATGCGCAACCACGACGCGGTGGCCACCACGGCGGCCAGCGTCCGCCGGATCGAACTCTCCGACGCCGACCGCGACCTGCTCGGCCGTCCGGTGCTGCCGATCCTCCCCGACGACGCCTACGCCGAGGCGCAGTCCTACCAGGGCGAGGCGCCGGCCGTGCCCACGGTGTTCGAGTCCGAGGAGGGCCCTACCCTGCGCTTCGATCCCGCCTACACCCCGCTGGAGCAGGCGCCCGAGGACCACCGTGCCGCCTACCGCCGCCTGGAGGAGGAGCTGGAACGCGTCTCCGTGGCGGTCAGCCTCACCCCCGGCGAGGTGCTGGTCGTCGACAACGACCTCGTGGTCCACGGACGGGTCCCGTTCCAGGCCCGCTACGACGGCACGGACCGCTGGCTGAAACGTTCCTCTGTGCGGGTGCCGGGGCGTAGGACCCGCCCCGAGGCGGAACGTTTCGAACACGGCTACGGGCAGAAGGTTCTGGAGGCCTACGCATGACCGACATCCACGCTTCGGACACCACCCTGCGCGTCCTGAGCACCAGCGACGTCGCCGGCATCGACATCTCCCTCGCCGATGTCGTCGCCACCGTCGAGCAGGCGTACGGCACCCTCGCCGACGGCCGCTCCGACAACCCGCGCAAGCTCACCGTCAAACCGCAGGACGGCCACTCGGTCGCCTACGCGATGCTCGGCCGGGACGGGGAGCGCGGCGTCGTCGCGATCAAGACGTCGTACAAGTACGGCCTGCACGAGGAGCGCGACAAGCAGCACTACTACACGACGCTGACCATCTACGACGACGCCACCGGGCTGCCGGTCGCCATGATGGACTGCGGCCGCATCGGCGCCCTGCGCACCCCGGCCGTCTCCGCGCTGCTCGCCCGTGAACTGGCCGCACCGGGCAGCCGCAGCGCGCTGGTGATCGGCACGGGCACACAGGGGCGGCTGGCCCTGCCGTTCCTGCTGACCACGATGCCGCAGCTGGAGCGCCTGATGCTGTTCGGCACCCACCCCGACGGCATCCGGGCCGTGCGGGAGCGGTTGGCCGAGCACTTCCCGGACCGCGAGCTGGAGGTGGTGACCGATCTGCGGGCCGCCGCCGAGGCCGCGGACATCGTGCTGGCCACCGCCGGGCCCAACACGCCCGCCTCCGTGGACGCTGAGTGGCTGAAGCCGGCCGCGCTGTCCGTGCTGGTCGGCTACGGCATCGCGCCCTCCACGCTGCACCGGGCGGACCGGGTCATCGCCACCAGTGCCGCCCAGATGCGGGTGACCGGGACCGACATGGCCGATGCCTCCGGCGAACTGCGCGAGGTGGACGCGGAGTTCCCCGAGGTGCTGGCGGGACGGGCGGCCGGGCGCACCGACGCCGGGCAGCGGATCTTCGCGTACAACAGCGGTCTCGTCGTCACCGACATCGCGCTCGGGCACCGCTTCGCCGAGCTGGCGATCGCCCAGGGGCTGGGTACGGTGGTGCCGCTGTGGCGGTGACGACGACGATCGCGGCTCCGCCGTCGCTGCCGTCGCATGTCGCCGAGGAGACACGGGAGTTCCTCGACGCGGCGGCGCTCGCGGCCGAGCTGAGCCATGGGCTGGGCGGGCCGTATCACGCCCTGTTCCCCTCACGGTTCGACGCCAACGCGGCGGCCTTCGCCGCGGCCCTGGAAGAGGCCGGGGTCACGGGGAAGGTGTACTTCGCCAAGAAGGCCAACAAGGCCGCGGTGTTCGCCGAGCGGGCCGCCGTGCTGGGGCTCGGGGTGGACGTGGCGAGCCACGGGGAGCTCCGGGAGGCGCTGGCGGCGGGGGTGCGCGGCCACGACGTCGTGGTGACGGGTCCCGCCAAGGCGGACGCCCTGCTGCGGGTCGCCCTGCTCCAGGACGCCCTGGTGGCGGTGGACGCCCTCGACGAACTGGACCGCGTCGCGGGGACGGCCGCCGAACTCGGGCGCACGGCCAGGGTGCTGCTGCGCCGGCTGCCGCCGGGCCAGCCGCACAGCCGGTTCGGGCTGGACACGGACGAGCTGGCCGTGGCACTGCGGCGCTGTGCCGCCGGGCCGCTCGACATGGAGGGCTTCAGCTTCCACCTCTCCGGCTACGAGGTCACCGCCCGCGCCGATCTGGCCGGCGAGCTGGTGCGCCTGTGCCGTGAGGCGCGCGACCTGGGCCTGCGGGCCGACCGGATCAGCATCGGCGGCGGGTTCGCCGTCGACTACGTCTCCGGGGAGGACTGGGCACGGTTCCGGCAGGAGCGGCGGCCCGAGCACTTCCACGCCCAGAAGACCTTCGGCGGGGGCTTCTACCCCTACCACTCCCCCGTCGCCGGGGCCGACGCCCTGCGCGCGATCCTCGCGACCGTGCCCGCGGGCGAGAGCTCGCCCCTGGCCGCGCTGCTGAGGGACGCCGGGGTGGGCCTGCTCGTCGAACCCGGCAGGGCGCTGCTGGACCAGGCCGGGGTCACCGTGTTCCGGGTGCAGGGCGTCAAGGAGCGGGACGGGCACGGGATCCTGACCGTCGACGGGAGCAGCCTCAGCCTGTCGGAGCAGTGGTTCGACAGCGAGTTCCTGCCGGACCCGGTGCTGGTGCCGGCCGGGCCGCGCGAGGTGCGGACGTACGCGGCCTGCGTGGGCGCGGCGACCTGTCTGGAGTCCGACATGCTCACCTGGCGCACGGTGCCGTTCCCGCACCGGCCGGACGTCGGTGACCTGCTGGTCTATCTCAACACCGCCGGATACCAGATGGACTCCAACGAGTCCCCGTTCCATGAACTGCCGCTGCCGCCCAAGGTCGTGATCGAGTCCGGTCCCGGCCCGGCCCGGCCCCGCTGGCGTCTCGACCGTCATCCGTAGGGAGACAACGCACATGAACCATCCCCTGCACCGCCCGCCCGTCGTGCGCCAGGTCTCCGAACTGATCGGCGCGACACCGCTGTTCGAGCTGTGCCGCACCCAGGACGACGTCCGTCTGCTGCTGAAGCTGGAGCAGTTCAACCCGACCGGCACCGCGAAGATACGGATGGCCCGGCAGATGGTGATCGACGCCGAGGAGCGCGGTCTGCTGAAGCCGGGCGGCCGGATCGTGGAGTCCACCTCCGGCAACACCGGGCTCGGGCTGGCGGTCGTCGCGGCCGAGCGCGGCTACACCTTCACCGCCGTCGTCGACCATCACGCGGCCGCCGACAAGCTGCGCGCGATGAAGGCGCTGGGCGCCGAGCTGATCTACGTCGCCGACGACGGGGACGAGGAGCTGAACACCGCGGCCCGCGAGGAGTTCGCCGAGAAGCTGGCCGCCGAGACACCCGGCGCCTACTTCACCGAGCAGCACAACAACCCGGCCAACGGCGTCGGTTACCACCCGGTGGCCGCCGAGCTGTACGCGGCCCTGGACGGCCGTATCGACATCCTGATCGGCGCGGTCGGCACCGGCGGCGGGCTGTTCGGCACCGGGGCCCCGCTGCGCCGGACCGTGCCGGACGTACGGATCGTCGGCGTGGAGCCGAAGGGATCCATCGCCTTCGGGCCGCCGGCGCACGACTACTACCAGTCCGGCACCGGCACCCCCGAGGGCGCCATCATCGGCACGATGGTGGACTACGACCTGCTGGACGAGGGCGTGAAGGTCGGCGACGTCGAGGCGTTCGCCACCGCCCGGGTGGTGGCCCGCCGCACCGGGCTGCTGATCGGCGGCTCCGCGGGCGGGGTGGTGTACGAGGCGCTCACCCGGCTGTCGTCCCTGCGACCCGGAACGACTATGGTCGCGCTGGTCAACGACGGCGGGGAGAAGTACCTGGACACGGTGTTCGACGACGAGTGGATGGCCGCGCGCGACCTCATCGACGCCGATGTGGAGCGCGAGGTCGACGCGCTGCTCGCCAAGCACCGCCCGGGGTGGGACACACCGGACAGGATCCGCCGCAGCCCGGAGGACGACTCGCAGGAAATGAACTGATGCCGCCCGCTCTTTCCCGTCTGCTCACCGACAGCCGCGCCCTGGCCACGCTCGCCGTGCCGCTGGCCCTGACCCAGCTCGCCCAGGTCGCGCTCACCACCACCGACACCGTCATGATGGGCCTCATCGGCACCGAGGCCCTCGCGGCGGGCGGTCTGGCGATGGTGATCTTCAATCAGCTGCGCACCATGGGCGTCGGCCTGGTGACCGCCGTCGGCAACCAGGTCGCCGCCGCCGACGCGCGGCGGGAGAAGGACGGCTCCGAGGAGGCCGTGGCGGAGCTGCGCGACCTGGTGCGCGCGAGCCTGCTGCTGGCCACCCTGGCCGGGGCGGCGGGCGCGGTGCTGATGGTGCTCATCGGGCACGCCGTGGTCTGGCTCGGACAGGACCCGGACGTCGTCGACGCGGCGAAGCCCGTGCTGTACGCGATGGCGCCGGGGCTGCTGCCCTGTCTGTGGTTCCAGGCCATCCGGCAGTTCACCGTCGGTATGCGCCGCCCGCAGGCGCTGCTGCGCATCACCCTCGCCTCGATCGCCGTCAACGCGGGCCTGAACTGGGTGTTCATCCACGGCACCTGGTTCTTCCCGGAACTGGGCCTGCCGGGCATCGGGATCGCCACGTCGTCGGTGTACGCCCTGTCGTTCCTGGCGCTGTACGCCTCCGCCCGGCGCGACGAGCGGCTCGCGCCGCTGCTGTCGCTGAGCGTGTGGAAGACCCGCCCGGCCACGCTGCGCCGGCTGACGTCCCTGGGCACGCCGATCGCCGCGACCTACGGCTCGGAGGCCGGGTTCTTCTCGGTCGTCGCGCTGCTGGTGGGCAGCTTCGGCACGGCGGCGCTCGCCGCGCACACGGCCGTCAACCAGCTGGTCTACATCGTCTTCCAGATCGCCGTCGGCCTCTCCCACGCCGCCTCCCTGGGCGTCAGCCGGGAGCTGGCGCTCGGCAACACGGCCGCCGCGCGGCGCCTGCAGCAGACGGCGCTGGCCTGCGCCGCGGCGGTGATGGCGGTGGTCGCGCTGGTCTACGCGGTGGTGCCGAAGCTGGTGCTGGCCCCGTTCTTCGACACCGGGGACGCCAAGGCGACCGACATCGCGGTCCAACTGCTGCTGGTGGCCGCGGTGATGCAGTTCTTCGACTGCACGCAGAACATCGGGGTCGGGCTGCTGCGCGGACTCGACGACACCAAGGGCGGCTTCCGGGTGACCCTGGTCGGCTACTGGCTCGTCGGCCTGCCGGCGGCTGCGCTGCTGGGCTTCGCCGCGGGCCTGGACACCCTCGGGGTGTGGCTGGGGCTGCTGACGGGCCTGGCGACCACGGCGGTGCTGCTGCTGCGGCGGTTCGCACGCGGGCTGGAGCGGCTGCCCGCCGCCGGGGCGCCGGCGGCCGCCTGAGCGACGGCCGCCGGGCGGCGGGTCAGCCCTGGACGAGAGTGATCTCCTGCTGCTGCAGCGCGTGGAAGCGGGGCAGCGGCAGGCCGGCCGAGGGGTCGAGTTCCATCACGGTGGCCTCGACCCGGGCGGCGCCCGGCTTCACCTCGCCGGGCATCGGCTTGCCGGTGTTCGTCCAGCGGTGCTCGGCCCCGTCGCAGACGGCGCTCGTGCCGCCGATGCCGTACCGCACGTTCGGCCGGCTCTGGCCGAGGGAGGAACTGACGTACACCGGGCCCCTGTTGCCGTGGCAGCGGTAGGTGCCGGACAGGGTGACCGTGCCGTCGGCGGCGATCGTGCCGACCGCGTCGACGGTGACCGACTCGGAGGGGTCGGCCGCCGCGGCCCCGGCGGGCGTGGCGAGCAGCAGCGCGGCCGCGGCCGCGGCGCCGAGGAGGGAGCGGTATTTCATGGGAAACCTCCTGATGTGGGGGGTTTCCACAGGTACCGGGCGGCCGGGCCGGGGACGGTGACCGTCACTCCTGTCGGCGTGTTGACCTGGGGCTGTGCACCCCTACGGCAGCACCGCGAAGCCGTCCAGCTCCACCCGCGCCGCCTCGTCCCACAGCCGTACGACCTGGACGACGGCCATCGCCGGGTACTCCCGCCCGGCCAGCCGCCGCCATACGCGGCCGAGTTCGGCGGCGTTCTCCCGGTACTCGGCGACGTCCGTGGCGTACACGGTGACCCGGGCCAGGTCGGCCGGGGTGCCGCCGCACGCGGCGAGGGCGGCGAGCAGATTGCCCAGTGCCGCCTCGAACTGCTCGACCAGTGTCTGCCCGGTCACCTTGCCGTCGGCGTCGAGCGCCGTCTGCCCGGCGAGGAACACCACGCGGGACCCGGCGGCGACGACGGCGTGCGAGAAGCCGGTGGGCGGCGACAGCTCGGCCGGATTGACACGCTCCAGGCTCATCCGACCGGCCCCCTCGCTCCCCGGTACGTCTCCTTGGCGATGATCCCCCGCTGCACCTCGCTCGCCCCCTCGTAGATGCGCGGCGCCCGCACCTCCCGGTACAGGTGCTCCAGCAGGTGCCCGCGGCGCAGCGCACGCGCCCCGTGCAGTTGGACGGCGGCGTCGACGACGTACTGCGCGGTCTCGGTGGCGAGCAGCTTGGCCATCGCCGCGCGGCGCGGGACGTCGGGGTCGCCGCGGTCGTACGCCGAGGCGGCCGCGTAGACCATCAGACGGGCGGCCTCGGTGCGCAGGGCCATCTCGGCGATCCGGTGGGAGACGGCCTGGAGGTCGCTCAACGGGCCGCCGAACGCCTGCCGTTCGGCGGTGTGGGCGAGGCTGGCGTCGAGGGCGGCCTGGGCCATGCCGACGGCGAAGGCGCCGACGCTGGGCCGGAAGAGGGTGAGGGTGCCGAGGGCGACGCGCAGTCCGTGGCCCTCCTCGCCGAGGACGTCGCCGGCGCCGACCGGTACGGCGTCGAAGGCGAGGGCGCCGATGGGGTGCGGGGAGAGCATGTCCAGCGGTGTGCCGGTGAGGCCGGGGCGGTCGGCGGGGACCAGGAACGCGGTGACGCCGTGCGGTCCTGGGGCCGTACGGGCGAAGACGGTGTAGAAGTCGGCCTCGGGGGCGTTGGAGATCCAGCACTTGTCGCCGGTGAGCCGCCAGTGGCCGGGGCCGTCGGGTTCGGCGGCCAGGGACAGCGCGGCGGCGTCCGAGCCCGCGCCGGGTTCGGTGAGCGCGAAGGCGGCCACGGCCGAGCCGTCGGCGACCCGTGGCAGCCAGCGTGCGCGCTGGGCCGGGGTGCCGTGGGCGTGCACCGGGTGGGCGCCGAGGCCCTGGAGCGCGAGCGCGGTCTCCGCCTCCGTACAGGCGTAGGCCAGGGACTCGCGCATCAGGCAGAGGTCGAGGGCGCCGGAGGTGAACAGGCGCTCCAGGAGCCCGAGTCGTCCCAGCTCGGCGACGAGGGCGCGGTTGACGTGCCCCTCCTCGCCCTTCTCGGCGAGCGGGCGCAGGTGGTCGGCCGCCAGGGTGCGCAGCTCCGCACACCAGGCGGTTTGTGCCGGTTCGAGCGAGAATGCCGTCATCGCCGGTCCCCTCTTCCAGGCTCCCCTCGACCATATCGCGCTCCCTTGACTGCCGTCACCAAGGCGATACGCTCCAAAGGCGCTGCCCACCCGAGCCGTGCGCGAGCCACCCACACCTAGGGGGCGAACCGCCATGAACGAGTCGGCCCACCGCGACACCTTCGCGCGCGACCATCTCCCGCCGCGCGAACAGTGGCCCGAGCTGCACTTCGACCTGCCGGACCTGGACTACCCCGAACGGCTGAACTGCGCCGCCGAACTGCTGCACGGCCCGCCCGACGGCCGCCCGGTGTTCCACACCCCGCAAGAGACCTGGACGTACGGCGAACTGCGCGCCCGCGTCGACCGGATCGCGCACGTCCTCACCGGCGAGCTGGGCGTGGTGCCCGGCAACCGGGTGCTGCTGCGCGGCCCCACCACCCCGTGGCTGGCGGCCTGCTGGCTGGCGGTGCTCAAGGCGGGCGCGGTCGCGGTCACCGTGCTGGCCCAGCAGCGGCCGCACGAGCTGCGCACGATCGGCGAGATGGCCCGTGTGCAGCACGCCCTGTGCGACATACGGGCGGTGGACGACCTCGCCAAGGCCGAGGTGCCCGGCCTGCGCATCACCACGTACGGCGGTGACGGCCCCGACGACCTGCTGCGCCGCCCGGCGCCGGACACCCCGTACCGGGCCGTGGACACCGCGGCCGACGACGTGGCGCTGATCGCGTTCACCTCGGGCACCACGGGGCGCCCCAAAGGGTGTATGCACTTCCACCGCGATGTGCTGGCGACGGCGGACACCTTCTCCCGGCATGTGGTGAAGCCGCACCAGGACGACGTGTTCGCGGGCAGTCCCCCGCTCGGCTTCACCTTCGGGCTCGGCGGACTCGTCGTCTTCCCGCTGCGCGCGGGCGCCTCGGCCCTGCTGCTGGAGCAGTCCGGGCCCCGCCAGCTGCTGCCCGCGATCGCCGAGCACCGCGTCTCGGTGCTGTTCACCGCCCCCACCGCCTACCGGGCCATGCTCGCCGAGGCGGACGGCCACGACCTCGGCTCCCTGCGCCGCTGCGTCTCGGCCGGCGAGAACCTGCCCGAGGCCACCTGGCACGCCTGGCACGAGCGCACCGGCCTCAGGATCATCAACGGCATCGGCGCCACCGAGCTGCTGCACATCTTCATCTCCGCCGCCGACGACGCCGCCCGTCCCGGCCGCACCGGCGTCCCGGTGCCCGGCTGGCAGGCGCGGGTACAGGACGAGAACGGCGACCCGGTGCCCGACGGCGAGCCCGGACTGCTCGCGGTGCGCGGCCCGGTCGGCTGCCGCTATCTCGCCGACCCCCGCCAGAGCGTCTACGTCCGGGGCGGCTGGAACATCACCGGCGACACCTACGTCCGCGAACCCGACGGCTACTTCCGGTATGTGGCCCGCGCCGACGACATGATCATCTCGGCCGGGTACAACATCGCGGGCCCCGAGGTCGAGGAGGCGCTGCTGCGCCACCCGGACGTCGTCGAGGCGGCGGTGGTGGGCCGGCCGGACGAGGACCGCGGCCAGGTCGTCGTGGCCTTCGCCGTGCTGCGCGAAGGCGCCCCGCGGGACCCGGACGCCCTGCGCGCCTTCGTCAAGCGGGAGCTGGCGCCGTACAAGTGTCCGCGCGAGATCGTGTTCCTGGACGCGCTGCCGCGCACCGCCACCGGCAAGCTCCAGCGCTTCCGTCTGCGCACCGAGGGTGACCAGCAGTGATGCCGACGACCTAAGATGATCAACGTGTCCGACCAGCATGCTCCACGGTCTTTGATCGTCACGCTCTACGGTGCGTACGGCCGTCACTTCCCCGGCCCCGTGCCCGTCGCCGAGCTGATCCGGCTGCTCGCCGCGGTGGGCGTGGACGCGCCCTCGGTGCGCTCGTCGGTGTCCCGGCTCAAACGCCGCGGCCTGCTCGTCCCGGCCCGCACCGCCGAGGGCGCGGCCGGCTACGAACTCTCCCCGGACGCCCGCCAGTTGCTTCAGGACGGCGACCGCCGGGTGTACGCCACCGACCCGCCCGGCGACGAGGGCTGGGTGCTGGCCGTGTTCTCCGTACCGGAGTCGGAGCGGCAGAAGCGGCACGTGCTGCGCTCCCGCCTGGCCGGGCTCGGCTTCGGCACGGCCGCGCCCGGCGTGTGGATCGCCCCGGCCCGGCTGTACGAGGAGACCCGGCACACCCTGGAGCGGCTGCGTCTGGACCCGTACGTCGACTTCTTCCGCGGCGAGCACCTGGGCTTCGCGCCGACCGGCGAGTCCGTGGCCCGCTGGTGGGACCTGGCGGCGATCGCCAAGGAGCACGAGGCGTTCCTCGACCGCCACGCGCGTGTGCTGCGCGCCTGGGAGGAGCGCGCGGACACCCCGCCCGAGGAGGCGTACCGCGACTACCTCCTCGCGCTGGACTCCTGGCGCCATCTGCCCTACACCGACCCCGGACTGCCCGCGCACCTGCTGCCCGGCGACTGGCCGGGCGCCCGCTCGGCGGCCGTGTTCCGCGGGCTGCACGAGCGGTTGCGGGACGCGGGCGCCGAGTTCGCCGGCGTCAGAGACTGAGACGCGGCTTCGGGGCGTCCGTGCGGCCGGTGTGGGGGCGGCGGCTGCCCGCGCGGTACGGGGCGGGCCAGACGGCGCCCGGCCCCTCGTAGCCCTGCTCGGCGGCCGCGTGCAGCGTCCAGTGCGGGTCGTACAGGTGCGGGCGGGCGAGCGCGCACAGGTCGGTGCGGCCCGCCAGGATCAGGGAGTTGACGTCGTCCCAGGAGGAGATCGCGCCGACCGCGATCACCGGGACGCCCACCTCGTGGCGGACCCGGTCGGCGAACGGCGTCTGGTACGACCGCCCGAACTCCGGCCGCTCGTCGGCGACCACCTGCCCGGTCGAGACGTCGATCGCGTCGGCGCCGTGCGCGGCGAAGGCCCGCGCGATCGCCACCGCGTCCTCGGCGGTGTTGCCGCCCTCGGCCCAGTCGGTGGCCGAGATCCGCACGGTCATCGGCCGCTCCTCGGGCCACACCGCGCGGACGGCGTCGAACACCTCCAGCGGGAAACGCAGCCGGCGCTCCGGCGAGCCGCCGTAGGCGTCGGTGCGCCGGTTGGTCAGCGGGGACAGGAAGCCGGAGAGCAGATAGCCGTGCGCACAGTGCAGTTCCAGCAGGTCGAACCCGGCGCGGGCGGCCCGCCCGGCGGCCGCTGTGAACTGCTCGCGGATGTCCGTGAGTTGGGCGCGGGACAGCTGGCGCGGGGTCTGGCTGCCCGGCTTGTACGGCAGTGGCGAGGCGGCCACCAGCGGCCAGTTGCCGTCCGGCAGCGGCTCGTCCATGCCCTCCCACATCAGCCGGGTCGAGCCCTTGCGGCCGGAGTGGCCGAGCTGGACGCCGATCGCGGTGCCCGGCGACTGCGCGTGCACGAAGTCGGTGATCCGCCGCCACGCCTCGCCCTGCCGGCCGGTGTACAGGCCCGCGCAGCCCGGCGTGATCCGGCCCTCCTCGCTGACGCACACCATCTCGGTCATCACCAGCCCGGCCCCGCCGAGCGCCCGCGCGCCGAGGTGCACCAGGTGGAAGTCGCCGGGGACGCCGTCCTTGGCGGAGTACATGTCCATCGGTGAGACCACGACCCGGTTGCGCAGGGTCAGTCCGCGCAGCCGGAACGGGGTGAACATCGGGGGCGTGCCGGGCGGGCAGCCGAACTCCCGCTCCACGGCCTCGGTGAAGTGCGCGTCGCGCAGCCGCAGATTGTCGTGGGTGACGCGCCGGCTGCGGGTGAGCAGGTTGAACGCGAACTGGCGGGGCGGCTGGTCGAGATGGAGGGCGAGGTTCTCGAACCACTCCAGGCTGGCGCGGGCGGCGCGCTGGGTGGAGGCCACGACGGGCCGGCGCTCCTCCTCGTACGCCGCGAGGGCGCTCGCGGTGTCCGGCTGTTCCTCCAGACAGGCGACCAGGGCGAGGGCGTCCTCGACGGCGAGCTTGGTGCCGGAGCCGATGGAGAAGTGGGCGGTGTGGGCGGCGTCGCCGAGGAGGACGAGGTTCTCGTGGGACCAGTGCTCGTTGACGACCGTCCGGAAGGTCGTCCAGGTGGAGTTGTTGGAGTGCAGGGGCCGGCCGCGGAGCGCTTCCGAGAAGATCTTGGCGCAGCGGTCGATGGAGTCGGCGGTGTCCATCTCGTCGAACCCGGCGGCCCGCCAGACCTCTTCGCGCATCTCGACGATCACGGTCGAGGCGTCGTCGGCGTAGGGGTAGCCGTGCAGTTGCATCACGCCGTGCTCGGTCTCGGCGATCTCGAAGCGGAACGCCTCGAAGGGGAACTCGGCGGCCAGCCAGATGTAGCGGCAGCGGTGGGTGTCGACCCTGGGGCGGAAGATCTCGGCGTGGGTCGCGCGGGTGGTGCTGTGGACCCCGTCGGCGGCGATGACGAGGTCGTACGCGTCCTTCAGGCCGGGCGGGGCCTCGGTGCGGAAGTTGAGGGTGACGCCGAGCTCTTGGCAGCGGGCGTGGAGGATCTGGAGGAGGCGTTTTCGGCCCAGGGCGGCGAAGCCGTGTCCTCCGGAGGTGTGGCGGGTGCCTCGGTGGACGATGTCGATGTCGTCCCAGCGGGTGAAGTGGTGCTGGAGGGCCGCGTAGACCTCCGGGTCCGCGTGTTCGATGCCGCCGAGGGTTTCGTCGGAGAGGACGACCCCGAAGCCGAAGGTGTCGTCGGGGGCGTTGCGTTCCCAGAGGGTCACGTCCCGGGTGGGGTCCCGGCGTTTGAGCAACGCGGCCGCGTAGAGGCCGCCGGGGCCGCCGCCGATGATCGCGATGCGCCGGGGGTGGTTCCTCGCCGTCGGCGACTGCGGGTTCGTCGTGGCTGGTCGCGCAGTTCCCCGCGCCCCTGAGGTGGGCATCCTCACCGCCCCTTCCACTTCGGAGCGCGCTTGTGCGTGAACGCCTCGTGGAACTCCTTGTAGTCCTCGCCGGTCATCAGCAGGGCCTGTGTCGAGGCGTCCATCTCCACGGCCGCCGCCAGGGGCATGTCCAGCTCGGCCGTCAGGAGGGCCTTCGTCTGGGCGTACGCCAACGCCGGGCCCTCGGCGAGGCGGCGGGCGAGGGCCTGGGCGCGGTCGTCAACCTGGCCCTCCTCGGTGAGTTCGCTGATGAGGCCGATGCGCTCGGCCTCCAGGGCGCGTACCGGCTCGCCCAGCATCAGCAGGCGGGTGGCGTGGCCGAGTCCGACGACCCTCGGCAGCAGGTAGGCCGCGCCCATGTCGCCGCCGGAGAGGCCGACGCGGGTGAAGAGGAAGGCGAAGCGGGCCGTGGGGTCGGCGACCCGGAAGTCCGCGGCGAGGGCCAGGACCGCTCCCGCTCCCGCGGCGACGCCGTGGACGGCGGCGATCACGGGGAACGGGGTCTCCCGGATCGCCCGGACCACCTGGCCCGTCATGCGGTTGAAGTCGAGGAGCTGGGCGGTGTCCATCGACAGGGTGGCGCCGATGATCTCGTCGACGTCGCCGCCCGAGCAGAAGCCGCGCCCCTCGCCGGCCAGCACCAGCGCCCGTACCGCCCGCTCGCGGGACAGCTCGGCGAGCAGGTCGCGCAGGTCGGCGTAGGCGCCGAAGGTGAGCGCGTTGAGCTTGGCGGGGCGGGCGAGAGTGACGGTGGCGACCCCGTCGGTGATGTCGAGGCGCAGATGGCGCCAGTCGGCGGTGCGGTCGGCGGAGCCGGTGAAGGGACTCATGACGTGCGGCCTCCTCGGGCGGGCACTGCCTCACTGAGCTCTACCCCATGAAGTTATCACTGCTTCGTGACCGTCGTCACGAGAGCGCGACATACGGAACGGGGTCGAGTGAGCCGCAGCTGTCACATCCGTCACCGGCGCGCCATGGGTCCTCGACGGCGGCGTAACGAGGGGAGCACCCGTGCGAATGCCGTCCTCGGGGTGGGTATGCGCCTCGTAGCGGGGCGAGGGCGCCCCGTGCGGCGCCCGTCGTGCGACTCCGCCGGGGGCGCCGTACCATTCCTACGGTTGAAAGCAGGACAGCCTGATGACGTCCTCGGGACGACCTGCGCCATGAACGGACTCGCCTTGCACGAACTCCCCGCCTCCGCCGCCTCCTGGCGTATCGCGCTGCCGCACTCCACCGCGGCCGTGCCCGTCGCGCGCGCCCTGGTGCGCAACGCGCTGACCGAGGCGGAGCACGGCGCGGACCGCGACACCGCGGAGCTGCTGACCGCGGAGCTGGTCGCGAACGCCGTGGAGCACACCGCCGGACCCGACCCGATAGAGCTGGTCGTGCGGCTGCTGCCGACCGGCTGCCAGGTCGAGGTGCACGACCCCGACCCGGCGCCGCCCGGCGATCTCGCCCACGCCGCGGACAGCGTGCCCGACCCGTGGCAGGAGGGCGGGCGCGGGCTGCTGCTGATCCGCGCCCTCAGCTCGTCCTGCGGGCACCGCCCCACCGAGTCCGGCAAGGCGGTGTGGTTCAGACTGCCTGTGGTACCGGCTCAGCGGCGGCCTCGTCCGGCGGAGTGACCGGCGTCGCCGTCAGCCGCGAGTTGCGGCGGCCGTAGGCCAGATAGATCGCGAGGCCCACGGCGAGGAACACGGCGAACTGGACCCAGGTCCGCCAGCCGGTCTCGTACATCAGGTACAGGCAGAAGCCGACGCCGAGCAGCGGGAAGACCGGGGAGAACGGCACCCGGAAGGTGCGCGGCAGCTCCGGCTCGCGGCGGCGCAGGACGATCACCGCGATGTTGACGGCGGCCATGATGGCGAGCGTGCCGATGGTGCACAGGTTCATCACCGCGTCCAGCGAGGCGAAGGCCGCCGGGAGCGCGAAGACCGCCGCGACGATCAGGGTGCCGGCCACCGGTGTGGCGGTGCGCGGCGAGACCTTCTCGAAGACGGCCGGGATCAGGCCGTCGCGGGACATGGACAGCAGGATGCGGGTCTGGCCGTACATCACGGCGAGCACCACCGAGGCGATGGCGACGACCGCGCCGAAGGCGACGATGCCGCCGCCGATCGTGGCGCCGGTGACCTCGTTGACCACGTAGGACAGGGCCGCGGGGCGGCCGCCGACCTCGTCGGCGCCGACGGCACCGATCGCGGCGAGCGCGACGGCGCAGTAGAGCAGGGTGACGACACCCATGCAGACCAGGATCGCGACGGGCACGTCCCGGCGCGGGTTCTTGGCCTCCTCGCCGGTGGTGGTGATCGCGTCGAAGCCGATGTAGGAGAAGAACGCGGCCGTGGTGCCCGCGCCGATGCCGCCGAGGCCGGCCGGCGTGAAGGGGCTGAGGTTGCCGTCCTTGAACGCGCTGTAGCCGATCGCGCAGAAGGCGAGCAGGATGGCGATCTTCAGGACGGCCATGGCGGCCGTGGCCCGCGCGCTCTCGCGCACGCCGCGCACCAGCAGGACGGCGGCCATCGCGATGACGATCACGGCGGGGACGTTGGCCACGCCGCCCTCACCGGGTCCGGCGGACAGCGCGGCGGGCAGCTGCACGCCGAGGACGCTGTCGAGGAGCTCGTTGACGTACTGGCTCCAGCCGACCGCGACGGCCGAGATGGAGACGCCGTACTCCAGCAGCAGACACCAGCCGACGAGGAAGGCGGTGGACTCCCCGAGGCTGGCGTAGGCGAAGGAGTACGAGGATCCGGAGACCGGGATGGCACCGGCCAGCTCGGCGAACGCGAACGCGGTGAACACGCAGGTGATCGCGGCGAGGACGAAGGAGACGACGACCGCGGGACCGGCCTGGGCGACCGAGTCGGACAGGCCGACGAAGATACCGGTGCCGACGATCGCGCCGACGCCGAAGCAGATCAGCTGGAACAGGCCCATCGTGCGACGAAGGCCGTGACCCTCGCGGTCGGCGCCGGATTCGGCCACCAGGAGGGCGGGGGACTTGATGCGGGGCATTGCGGGTGGTGCTCGTTTCTGGGGACGGGGTGCGCCCGGGTGGGGGCGCGCGACGACCACGGAAGGGGTGGCTCCGGGTCGCCGGACAGCATAAGCCCTGATCAGGCCGGGTCCCTAAGGGTCGTTCGGACCGGGTCCCTGAGGGCTGTTCGAGCGGGGTCCCCAGGGGCTGCCGGGCTCGGGTCAGGCCAGCGTGGCCACCAGGACGGCTTTGATGGTGTGCAGGCGGTTCTCGGCCTCGTCGAAGACGACGGAGTGGGCGGACTCGAAGACCTCGTCGGTGACCTCAAGCGAGTCCAGGCCGTACGCCTCGTGGATCTCCCGGCCGACCTTGGTGCCCAGGTCGTGGAAGGCCGGCAGGCAGTGCAGGAACTTCACGTCCGGGTTGCCGGTGGCGCGCAGCACGTCCATCGTCACCGCGTACGGGGACAGGGCGGCGATGCGCTCCTTCCAGACCTCCTTGGGCTCGCCCATGGACACCCAGACGTCGGTGGCGACGAAGTCGGCGCCCGCGACGCCCTCGGCGACCTCCTCGGTGAGGGTGACGCGGGCCCCGCTGACGGCGGCCAGCTCCCGGGCCCGGTCGACGATCTCCTGGGCGGGCCAGTACGCCTTCGGCGCGACGATCCGTACGTCCATGCCGAGCAGGGCGCCGGTGACCAGGTAGGAGTTGCCCATGTTGAAGCGGGCGTCGCCGAGGTAGGCGAAGGCGATCTCCTCCAGGGGCCCGGCGCGGTGCTCGGTCATGGTGAGCACGTCGGCGAGCATCTGGGTGGGGTGCCAGTCGTCGGTGAGGCCGTTGTAGACGGGGACCCCGGCGAAGGCGGCCAGCTCCTCGACCTTCGCCTGGCTGTCGCCGCGGTACTCGATGGCGTCGAACATCCGCCCGAGCACGCGCGCGGTGTCCTTCACCGACTCCTTGTGCCCGATCTGGGAGCCGGACGGGTCGAGATAGGTGGTGCAGGCGCCCTGGTCGGCGGCGGCGACCTCGAACGCGCAGCGGGTGCGCGTCGAGGTCTTCTCGAAGATCAGCGCGATGTTCCTGCCGGTCAGCCGCCGCCGCTCGGTCCCGGCCCGCTTGGCGGCCTTCAGCTCCGCGGCCAGCTCGACCAGGCCGCGGAACTCCTCCGCGGTGAAGTCGAGCTCCTTGAGGAAGTGGCGGCCGGCGAGGGCGGTCGGGACAGTCGCCATGAGGGGCGCTCCAGGGATACGAGACAGGACGGGACGTCGTAGGACAGTGGAAGTCTATACGATGTCCAGAATTTCTATACGGCGAGCCATGCGACGAGCTATACGGCGTCTCGCTCCACGGGACAGCTCATACAGCGCGGCCCGCCGCGGCCCCGGCCCAGTTCGCTGCCCGGGATCTCGATGACCTCGATCCCCTGCTTGCGCAGATGGGTGTTGGTGGTGGAGTTCCGCTCGTAGGCGACGACCACACCGGGTTCGACGGCGAGCACGTTGCAGCCGTCGTCCCACTGCTCGCGCTCGGCGGCGTGCACGTCCTGGGTCGCGGTCAGGACGCGGATCTCGCTGAGGCCGAGGGCGGCGGCGATCGCGCGGTGCATGTGCTCCGGCGGATGGTCGGTGACCTTGAGCTCCTTGTCGGCGGCGCCCGGTTCGATGGTGTAGGAGCGGAGCATGCCGAGGCCGGCGTACTGGGTGAAGACATCGCCGTCGACCATGGTCATCACGGTATCCAGATGCATCAGCGCGCGCCTCTTGGGCATGTCGAGGGCCACGATCGTCTGCGCCGAGCCGGCGGCGAACAGCTTGTGCGCGAGCATCTCGACGGCCTGCGGGGTGGTGCGCTCGCTCATGCCGATGAGGACGGCGCCGTTGCCGATGACCAGCACGTCGCCGCCCTCGATGGTGGAGGGGTAGTCGGCCTGGCCCTCCGACCAGAGGTGGAAGGGCTCGTCGCGGAAGAGCGGGTGGTGGCGGTAGATCGCCTCGAAGTGCACGGTCTCGCGCTGCCGGGCCGGCCAGCGCATCGCGTTGATGGAGACGCCGTCGTAGATCCAGGCGGAGGTGTCGCGGGTGAAGAGGTGGTTGGGCAGCGGACGCAGCAGGAAGTCGTCGAGATCCATGACATGGAAGCGCACGGAGGTCGGCTCGGCGTGGCCCTCCAGGAACTCCCGCTTGGTCATGCCGCCGACGAGCGCGTCGGCGAGCTCCCGGACGGGCAGCGCGTCGAAGGCGGCCCGTAGGTGGTCGGTGGCGAGCGGTCCGTACTCCTTCTCGTGGAAGACGCGGTCCAGGACGAGCGCGCGGGCCTGAGGGATCTCCAGGGCCTCGGCGAGCAGGTCACCGAACAGGTGCACGGCCACGCCGCGGTCGCGCAGCACATCGGCGAACCCGTCGTGCTCGGCGCGCGCCCGGCGCACCCAGAGCACGTCGTCGAAGAGCAGGGCGTCCTTGTTGCTGGGGGTGAGCCTTTTGAGCTCCAGATCCGGCCGGTGAAGGATGACGCGGCGCAGCCGCCCGGCCTCGGAGTCGACATGGAATCCCATGCCTCCATCCTGACCATCGGCGACCGGCTTCACCCCCTTCTCGCCCGTTTCCGCACCTCCTTGTTTTCGTCGCCTTGACGACAACCGGCATCCCCCTTTATCGTCGATACGACGAAAAGGGGGCTCTCATGGCCGACATCACCCGGCGCTTCGGCATGCGCCATCTGCGGGGCACGCCCACCGCGCACATCCGCCACCACCGCTCGGGCCGGCTGGTGCACGACGGTCCCGGCCTCAGCTTCTGGTTCCGGCCGCTGACCGCCGCCCTGTCCGAGATCCCGGTCGACGACCGCGAGCTGGCGATGACCTTCCACGCCCGCACCTCCGACTTCCAGGACGTGTCCGTGCAGGCCACCGTCACCTTCCGGATCGCCGACCCGGCCTTGGCCGCCGCCCGCCTGGACTTCTCCGTCGACCCGGACACCGGCGCCTGGCGGGGCACGCCCCTGGAGCAGCTCGGGACGCTGCTGACGGAGACCGCCCAGCAGCACGCGCTGGACGTCCTGGCCCGTACGCCGCTGTCGGCGGCCCTCGTCGACGGGGTGACGGCGGTGCGCGAACGGGTCGCGGCCGGCCTCGCCGCCGAGCCCCGGCTGCCGGCCACCGGCATCGAGGTCGTCGCCGTCCGTGTGATGGCCCTGCGCCCCGAACCGGAGGTCGAGCGCGCCCTGCGCACCCCGGCCCGCGAGCAGATCCAGCAGGAGGCCGACCGCGCCACCTACGAACGCCGGGCCGTGGCCGTCGAACGCGAGCGCGCCATCGCCGAGAACGAACTGGCCAGCCAGATCGAACTCGCCCGGCGCGAGGAGCAGTTGGTCGAACAGCGCGGCACCAACGCCCGCCGCGAGGCCGAGGAGAGCGCGGCCGCGGACGCGGTACGGGCCCGCGCGGAGGCGGAGCGCACGGTCACGCTGGCGGAGGCGGAGGCGGCGCGCTCGCTGAAACTGGCGGACGCGGAGGCCGCGCGCTCGACGAAGCTGGCGGAGGCCGAGGCGGCACGGTCGCTCCGGCTCGCGGAGGCCGAGGCCGCGCGGTCCACGAAGCTCGCGGAGGCGGAGGCGATCCGTTCGGTGCGGCTCGCCCGGGCCGAGGCCGAGGGCGCCCGCGAGGTCGGTGAGGCCCGTGCACAGGCGCAGGCCGCCTGGCTGCGGGTGCACGCCGAGGTGGACGTGGCCACCCTGCACGCCCTCACCGGCACCCGGCTCGCCGAGAACCTGCCGCGCATCGACAGCGTGACCGTCTCCCCCGACGTGCTCACCGGGCTGCTCGCCAGGCTGGGCGTCCAGGAGCGCCCGTGAGCCTCGCACCACGGGCCGTGCTGGTCCACCGCACCACGGAGTACGAGGAGTTGGTGGCCCGGCACGGCACCCACGGCCAGGCCGCCTTCTTCCTCGCCTCCCGCGGCCGGGACATCGAGGAGGTCGCCGAGCGGCACCGGCGTACCCGCCGGGCCCTCGCCCGGGTGACCGCCGCCGTTCCGCTGACCTGGCGTCAGGCGCGGGTGGAGCGCGCCGATCTGGACCGCTTCCTGTTCGCGCCGGAGGACGTGGTGGTCGTCGTCGGCCAGGACGGCCTGGTGGCGAACACCGCCAAGTACCTGGCCGGGCAGCCGGTGATCGGCATCGACACCGACCCCGGCCGCAACCCGGGCGTCCTGGTCCGCCACCGCCCCGAGGACACCGCCGCTCTCCTCACCGCCACGTCGGCCGACGAGCTCACCATGGTCGAGGCCGTCGCCGACGACACCCAGCGCCTGGTCGCCCTGAACGAGATCTACCTGGGGGCCGCCGGTCACCAGACCGCCCGCTACCGCCTGGGCCTGGACGGCGACGGGGGTGCCGTCGAGGCCCAGGCATCGTCCGGGGTGCTGGTGGGGACCGGGACCGGGGCGAGCGGGTGGATCCGGTCGGTGTGGCAGGAGCGGGCCGACCGGCTGCCGCTGCCCGCGCCCGTGGAGGAGCGGCTGCTGTGGTTCGTGCGGGAGGCGTGGCCCTCGCCCGCCACGGGGACCTCGCTGGTGGCGGGGGAGCTGTCCGGCGGGCGGCGGCTGCGGATCACCGTCGAGTGCGAGCGGCTGGTCGCGTTCGGGGACGGGATGGAGTCCGACGCGCTGGAGCTGACGTGGGGTCAGTCGGTGGCGGTGGGGGTGTGCGCGCAGCGGCTGCGGCTGGTGGGGTGAGGCACCCGTTCCGGGCGGGCCAGCATACGGCGGGCCGCCGGGCCCGGTGCCAGGGCCGCGCGGGCGACGATCCAGCCGGCCAGGGTGTGCGGGTCGGCCGGGTCGTCGGCCAGCGCCTCGGCGTAGCGGGCGAGCGCGGCGGCCGGGTCGCCGGCGGCGAGGTGCTCGTCGGCCGTGCGCGGGACGGCGGGCGGGACGGCGAGGGCCTGGGTGCGCGGGTCGGGCCACAGGGTCCGGTCGGGGCGGAACCGCGGCGCGTCCCGTGGGGAGTCGGGGGCCACGTTGCGCAGCCGCCACTCCGTGCGGTGCAGCAGGGCCGCCGTGCGGGCGCGGGCCAGGGCGGCGCCGGGGACCGGTTCGCGCAGCCAGCCGTCCAGGGTGCGGGCGAGCCCCGCGACCAGGGCCCGGCCCTGCGCGGTCAGCCGGCCGCTGGTCAGCAGGGAGCGCACCACGAGGCGGCTCTGCAGGCGCCGCAGCGCGAAGTGGTACCCGGCCTCCTCGCCGTGCCCCCCGGCGGCCAGCCGGTCCCGCCAGAAACCCGCGACACCGGTGAACGCGTAGGCGCCGTGCAGCAGTCCGGTCAGATGGCGGGGGTCGGCGCGCCAGGGGGCGTAGTAGCGCTCCTCGCGGTCGTCGTCGAGCAGCGGGAACAGGTGCAGCAGCGCGGCGAGCTTGCTGTGCTGGAACTCGTGCACGAGCGTCTCGGCGAGGGCGAGCGCCGATCCCGGGCGGGCGATCACCATCGCACCGTAGGAGTCGCCGCTGGAACCGGACAGCGGGACGGCGGGCGGCGCGGGCGGCAGGACGCCGGTACGGCCGAACGGCACGACCGCCCGTATCGCCGCGGGGTCCACCCGGCCCGGTCCGGCGCCGCCGGGAGCGGCGAGGATGCCGACCGCCTCGTCGAACAGGCGCTGCCACTCCTGCGCCTCGTCCGGGTCGAGCCGGGCGGGCGGGACGGGGTCGTCGAGGTCGCGATACGGGTCGAGGTCGTCGAGGGGGATGGCGGTGACCCCGCCCTCGCCGATGTGGGTGAGGGTGCGCAGCGGACACCAGGTGTGCGGGTCCGCGCCCGCCGGCCCGTTGGGGCCGGGCACCGTGACGGGGGCCGTTCTGCGGCTGCGCAGCGGGGCCGTGGCCGGGCGGCAGGTCAGGGACACCGTCCCGGCGTGCCGCCCCGGACCGGTGAGGGTCAGCACACCCCGGCGGGTGGTGGCCACGCCGACCGTGCGGCCCGGTGCCGCGTGCGGGAGCCGGGCCTGCCCGAGGCCGGGCAGGGCGAGCGCGCCGTCGAGGAGCGGGACACACAGCTCCGCCTCGGTGCCCGCGTGCAGGGACGCCGTCACCGCCAGGGCGCACAGATGACCCGCCTCCACCCACAGCGGCGGTCCCGAGGCGGTGCCGTGCACCCGGCGCAGCAGATGGGCGAGCCAGCCGCCGGTCGCCGGGGCGAGCAGCAGCCGGTCCACCGGGCCGGGCGCCGGGCGCGCGGCGTCCTTGACGACCCGCCAGGCGTCGGCGGGCGGGGTCAGCGGGGTGGCCAGCCCGTCGAGCCGGTCCAGCAGCGTGCGCAGGAGCAGCAGGCGGCGCGCCCGCTCGGCCCGTTCCAGGAAGGCGAGGGCCTCCGCCGAGCCGCCGCCCTCGGCCAGCTCCGCGAAGAGGCGTTCGGGCATGCGGAAGGGAGCGGTGCGCGGCTCACGCGTCATGGACGGGGACCTCCGGTCGTACGGACAGGGCGTACGCGGCCCCCACAGGGCGGGCGGAGACCTCGTGCGGGCGCTGCCGTGCGGACGGATCGGCTATTCGGCCCGCGCGCCGCCCCCACCCCCCTCGTTCCCGGCCCGCATGCTGCTGCGGGCGCGCAGGACCTCGGTCAGCAGACGGGCCGTCGGGCGCAGCGGTGCGAGCTCGTCCACCGCGGCCAGGGGCAGCCCGGTGAGATCGGCCAGATCCGCCTCCCAGTAGTCGGTCCCGACAGCCACGGCCGGCTCACGGACGGCGGCTTCGGCGTGCAGCCGAGCGGGCGGCTGGTCCAAGGTGCTCCCCCCTTCACGAAACGGTGGCACGTGGTTCCCCGTGTCCCTCTCCATCATGGCCATTCCGGCGCGGGTCGAAAACCGTACGATCACGCCACCCGATCATCCCCGATCACGCGGGCACTCCGAGATGTCCTCGAACTGCCGCAGCGCCGCCTCCAGTTCGTCCCTGCGCGCGGGGTCGTCGTCGACGGACACCACGGCGTCGTACAGCTCCCACAGCGCCTGCGGGCGGCGCCTGCCGAGGTGCGTGAGCAGATTGGTGGCGTCCGTGCGGGCCTTGGTGTGACGGGCGAGCGTCCCGGTGTCCCGCGGGTTCAACGCGCTGATCACCGCCTGTCGTTCGGCGGGGTCGGCCATCAGCGGATAGGCCATCAGCGCGTCGACCGCCCGTTGCAGGGGCGCGAGCGGACGGGGCGCCGGGCGCGGTGCCGGGGCGGGCAGCGTCTCACTGCGCTCGGGGCTCAGCAGGCGGATCTCGGGATACTGCAGAGTACGGCCCGCGTCCCTGAGGGCCCCGATGCGTGCCCGGACGGCGGGAAACAGCTCCTCCGGATCGGGCGGGGCGGGCAGTGCGGCGGCCCGGTCGGCGAGCAGGCCGAGGACGACGTCCGAGAAGAGCCCGGTGGCGCGCGCGGGGTCGTTGGCGGCGGCCCGGCCCCGGCCGGCCGCGCGCAGGACCGTCTGCCGGTGGGCGAGATTGCGCCGGCCCACGGGCAGCGCGTCGGGCGGCAGCTGCTCGGCGAAGCCCAGAGCCTCCTCGAAGGTCTCGCAGGCGTCCACGACCCACAGCTGCTCGGCGAAGCCGGGCACCGCGTCCCCGGCGTACCGGTCGAGCGCGGAGTCCAGGTCGATGCCGAGCTTGTCGGCGGTGGTCGCGTCGGCGCAGAACAGCCTGAGGTGCCCGAAGCGGTCGAGGACGCCGTGCCCGCCCCACCACACCCACAGGATGTCGCCCTGCGCCGACGGCAGTTCGCGGACCAGCGCGCGGCGCAGCGTGGCGTGGTCGGCGGGGGCGTAGGGCACTTCCGGGACGTACGGCGGCAACGGGGCGAGGTGCAGCCGGAGTTGGTCCTCGGGTACGCCCGTGGCACGCAGCAGCCGGTACAGGCGCACGGCGTCCCGGGCGGGGCCGGGCAGGTCCCAGGCGGGGCCGGCGTCGTAGGACTCGACGCCGACGATCAGGGCGTGGACGCGCTGCGGTGCGACGGGTCGCCGCGAAGGGGCCTGGGCGGTCACGGCAGGCGGTCCACGATGTGCCGGTACACGGCCGGGTTGGTCCAGTAGGCGCTGTGCGCGGCCGGGAACGGCTGGCGGCTGTCGACCGCGACATCCGTCACGCGTCCGGGGAACAGGCCCGCGCCGACGTAGCCGAGCAGATCGCGCGGGTCGTACAGATTCAGCCAGTCGGGGACGTGGGGCGGCAGCGGGGCGGGGTGCTCCAGGGTGGGCAGGGAGCCCGACTCGTACAGGAACGGCCCCTGGGAGCCGGCCGTCACCAGCAGCCGGACCTGGGGCAGCGGGGCGGAGATCAGGGTGTCCAGGGCGATGATGCCGCCCAGGCTGTGCCCGATGAGCGCGACGGGCGGCTCCAGCCCGGCGAGGAGGGCGCGCAGATCGTCCCGGAGGGCGGCGCCGCGGGTGAGGTAGCGCAGGATGTCCCCGGCGGCGGGGTGCGCGGCCTCGGTGAGGGCGCGCCGGCGGCGTACGACGGCACGGGAGGCGGCCGACCCGGCGAACCGCAGCAGCAGGGAGCGCATGCCGCGTTCCGTACCCCGGGGCGGTGCTCCCAGTGTCTCGGCGAGCCGGTCGACCACCGCGTCACGGGTGTCGCCGACCGGGGCGAGAGGGGTGTCCGCGTCGAGGGCGCCGGCGATGACGCGGGCGGCCAGGCTGCGGGCGGCGAGGGCCGCGAGTTCGGCCGGATCCAGCGCCTGCGCGGCGGGGGCGAGCAGCGGATGGGCGGCCAGCTCGGTCGCGGCACGGGCCAGTCCGGGGCCCAGGTCGGCGGCGGGCGCGTCGCCCTCGGCGGCGAGGGCGGCCAGGCGTGCCTGGAGGGGCTGTTCGGGGGGCGCGTAGCCGGGTGGGCGCTCCCCCTGGGGCTCGCCCGCGGCGGCGGCGAGGGCGAGTTCGGCGTACGGGTCGGCGTAGAGTGCGGCCCAGGCCGACGTCGTGTCGTCGCCGGTCTCCGGTGCGGGCGGGGTCTCGGCGAGGCCACGGGCGGTGCCCGCGAGCGGGGGCAGGCTGCCGCCGCCGGCGGCGAGCGTGGCGCCGTGCGTGTCTCCCCAGGAGTAGGGCACGATGCGAAGTCCCCCGCGCAGCGCGGTCAGTCCCGCCGCGACACGCCCGGCCAGCGCGGAGCAGCCGGGTTCGCGAACACCTGTGCCATGAAGGAAGACGACCGTCGTCATGTGCCCCCCGTGACCCCTGTGAAGCCTCCTGTACGACTGCCGTCGCAAAGTCAACTTACCAGTATCATAAGCAAGTTGGGATCGAGCAAACTTGCGAGACCTGTCACGGGCCGGAGGGCCGGCCTCCGTACCGGGAAGAACAGGGAGTCGTCGTGAGCCCTGATGAGACGGTCATGCACATCCTGCTGGCCACAGCCCTGATCCTGGTGATCGCGCATGCGGCGGGCTGGGCGGCGCAGCGGCTGAAGCAGCCGTACATCGTGGGCCAGTTGACCGCGGGCATCGCCCTCGGGCCGTCGCTGCTGGGCAGTGTGTGGCCGGGCGGGCACGACGTCCTGTTCCCCACCGAGATCGACACGGCGCTGACCGGGTTCGCGCAGCTGGCGCTCGTCGTGTTCCTGTTCGCCGTGGGCTACGAGCTGGATCTGAAGGTCCTGGGCGACCGGGCGCGCTCGGCGGTGGCCGTGGCGGCGGCCTCGTTCGTGGTGCCGATGGCCGTGGGCAGCGGCTGTGCGCTGCTGTTCCAGGATCAGCTGCGGGGCCTGGGCATGCCGGAGCTGAGCGTCGCGCAGGTGGTGTTCGCCGGGGTCGCCCTGTCGATCACCGCGGTGCCGGTGCTGACGGCCATAGTGCGGGAGAACGACATGTCCCGCACGGTCTCCGGGGTGGTGGCCGTCTCCGCGGCCGGGCTGCTCGATGTGCTGGGGTGGACCGTGCTGGCCGGGGCGCTGCTGGGCAGCGACAACGGCGAGCAGGAGCTGAACTGGTGGTGGCGGGCGCTGCTGAGCGCGGGTTTCATCACCCTGATGCTGCTCGGGGCCCGGCCCGTGCTGCGGCGGCTGCTGTGGCGCACCCGTATGGAGCCCTCACTGCGGCTGGCGCTGCTGACCAGCTTCGCCGTCGGCTCGGCCGTCGTGACCCACGCCCTCGGGCTGCATGTGATCTTCGGGGCGCTGCTCGCGGGGGTGGTGACCCCGCGCGAGGAGGACGGCACGCTCGATCCCGACCTGCTGCGCGCGCTGCACACCGTCAGCCATCTGCTGGTGCCGTTCTTCTTCGTCGTCTCCGGCAAGGCCGTCGCCCTGGGCAGCCTGGACGGCGCCGGCTGGGCCGTGCTGGCGGTGGTGACGGTGCTGGCGGTCACGACGAAGATCGGCAGCGGTACGGCGGCGGCCCGGCTGAGCGGGCTGGGCCACCGCGACGCGTGGACCATCGGCATCCTGATGAGCACCCGCGGGCTCACCGAGCTGATCGCCCTGAACGCGGGCTACCAGGCCGGCCTGCTGAGCAGACCGCTCTACACCGTCCTGGTGTTCATGGCGCTGGCCACCACACTCCTCACCCAGCCGCTGCTCCTCCTCGTCCACCGCCTGACCGGCCACCCGGACAACGCCCTCCCCCCACCCCCCGACCGCCCCCGCCCACCCCACACCGACCAGGACGGCGCCCCGGCGACTCCCGCGGCCGACGTGGGCTGACGCCGGCCGGCTCCACCGGGGACGAGCGGCGGAGCGGGGCCCGGCCGGGAACGTCCAGTGGGGGCCGACAGCTCGCGAGGGGCCGGGCACTGGGGACCGGCAGCTCGCGAGGGGCCCGACCTGGGAGGGGTCGTGGGGTAGGGGCCCGGCCGCGGGCATGGCCCACGGGGTGCGGGCCTGCCCAGGACGGGCCGTGGGTGCGTGGCGAGGCCGGGACGGGCCGCGGAACACGAGCCCGCTCCCGGACAAGACCCCCGTACTGCGGACCCCGCCGGAACGGGCCGTGGGATGCCGGGGCTGCCCGCAGGCGAGACCCATGAACTGCCTGCCGGCCCGCCCATGACGGGCGTGGAGCAGGGACCCGGCCGGGACGGCCCCGGAACACGGTCCGCTCCCAGGCAGACCCCCGCACTGCGGACCCCGCCGGGACGGGCCGTGCGATGCCGGGGCTGCCCGCAGGCGAAACCCATGAACTGCCGACCCGCCCATGACGGCGTGGAGCACGGACCCTGCCGGGACGGCCCCGGAACACGGACCGCTCCCAGACAAGACCCCCGCACTGCGGACCCCGCCGGGACGAGCCGTGGGATGCCGGGGCTGCCCGCAGGCGAGACCCATGAACTGCCTGCCGGCCCGCCCATGACGGGCGTGGAGCAGGGACCCGGCCGGGACGGCCCCTGGAACAGGGGCCGCTGCCGGGCAAGGCCCCTGCACTGGGGGTCGGCCCAGGGCGGGCCGTGGGGGCGTGGTGGCCGGGGCGGGTGCCGTGGGGGCCCGCCCTGGTGCTGGTTCGTTACAGGGGCATCGGGGCCATGTCGCACTCGATGCGCCGCCGTTGGCGGGCCGCCAGCAGCCAGGGGTGGTCGGCGCGCACCACGGCGGTGAAGCCCTCCACCGCCGTGCGCTGGAGCTCGTCCGCCTCGGCCCCCCGGCCCAGACCTCGCAGGTCGAGCGCGAGGTTGGCGGTGCAGGCGAGGGTCAGCGGATGCTTCGGTCCGGCGACCTCGGCGAGCAGCGGCACATTGGCCTCGTCGATCTCGCGCGCCCGGTCGAAGTCCAGTCGCGCGTACGCCGTGTTGGCCTGCCCGATGGCCACGGTGAGCGCGGTCACGTGCCGCTCCCCCACCGAGTCGGCGAGCCGCCGCGCCGCGTCGTCCTCCAGTTCCTGCGCGCTGTCCAGAGCGCTGAGGGCCCGCATGGTGGCGGCCAGGTTCGCCTTGGTCAGCAGGGTGTAGACGTGGTTCTCGCCGAGACGCTGCTCGAAGCGCCGCACGGTCACCTCGGCCAGCTCACGGGATGCCTCGTGGTCGCCGGCCAGCCGGTGGTCGACGGACAGGTTGGTCGCCGTCGCCAGCGAGTCGAAGTGGTCGGGCCCGTAGCGGTTGATGAACTTCCGCAGCGTCTCCTCGGTGAGCTTGGCCGCCTCGGCCAGCGCCCCGTCGCGCCGCCGGCACACCGCGAGGTTGCGGGCGATGCGCAGGGTCAGCGGGTGTTCCTCGCCCAGGGTGCTGCGCGCCCGGCGGTAGGCGTCCTCCTGGAAGTCGCGGGCGCCGGGGTAGTCGCCGGACTCCCGCATGTCGATGGACAGGGCGTTGAGGGTGTTCAGGGTGAAGAAGCTGGCCGGGCCGAACAGCAGGTCACGCTGGCGCGCGTTCTCCTGGTCCAGCGGCAGCGCCTCCCGGAACTGCCCGCACAGCCGCAGGTCACGGCCGTAGGCGTGGGTGGCGCGCAGGGTGATGGGGTCGTCCGGGCCGAACAGGGACCGCGCCAGGTCTCTGGCCTCCTGGGTCAGGTCCCGGGCCTCGTAGACCCGGCCCTGGTAGCCGTACGCGTCGGCCATCTCGCACAGGGCGTCGATCATCTCCTCCGGCTCGACCTCGATCCGGCGGGAGATCTCCAGCGCCTTCTCGGTGAGCGGGATGGACTCGGGGACCTGGCCGATCTGGCGCAGCAGGAACGCCAGGCACTGCGCCATCCGGATGACGTGGATGTTCTCCTCGCCGGAGGAGGCGATCCAGGCGTTCCACGCCTGCCGGGCCAGGCGCGCGGCGCCCTCGTGGTCGCCCCAGTAGTACAGGAACCACACCGTGTCGAACACCATGTCGCGCACATAGGTGTCGGTGCTGGTCGCCGCCTGCGAGGTGAGGACGTGGGGCAGCAGCGCCTGGTAGGCGCGCCACTCCAGGGAGGAGCCCGGAGCGCCCGGCTTGGCGGCCGACAGCAGCTGGTGGGCGGCGTCCCGCATCCGCTCCCGCTCCTCCGGGCCGAGCTTGGCCAGGAGCACGGTCTGCAGCAGGCGGTGCATCTGGAGGGTGTCGGACCGGGGGTCCACCTTGACCAGCGAGAACTGGTTGAGGTCACGGACGGCACGGTTGAGCTTGATCGACTCGCGCAGCAGCGGGTCCACCTCGGGCGTGATGTTCACCCCGCGGCTGCCGCGCAGCACGGACCGCGGGATGGGCTCGGGGGCCATGCTGGCGCAGATGTCGAGCAGTTGCCGGGCGCCCGGATTGTTCTCCAGGATCCGGCCGAGGGAGATGTCCCAGGCGGCGGCGACGGAGACCGGGTAGTCGGGCGACGGGTCGAGTTCGAGGATCTCGGGACTGCGCTGGGCGAGCAGGTCCAGGTACTCGTCGACCTGCATCCCGGTGACGGCCCGCCAGGCGCCGGCCTGCTCGACGGCCAGCGGCAGGTCGCCCAGGGCCTCGGCGAGCCGGCCGGCATCCTCCGTGCTCAGGTCGGGCGAGCGCTTCTGGAGCAGTTCGATGGACTCCTCGCGCTCGAAGACGTTGACCGGCAGCGAGGTGGCCACCCTCTCCCAGGCGCGGTTGCGGGAGGTGACGATGACCTTGCCGGGCCCGTTGGTCGGGAAGAACTGCCGTACCGCCTCGATGTCCTCGGCGTTGTCGAAGACCAGCAGCCAGTTGTCGTACGGGACTCCGGTGCGCAGCGCCTCCAGGACGGCGGGCACGGCGGTGTTGGCGGCGGGGGCGCCCGCGCTGTCCTGGCCGGTCGGGGCGACGCCGAGCTGTCCGGCCAGGGTGGCGAGGGCGGCCAGGATCAGGGTCTCGCGCTCGGCCGGGATCCAGCAGATGACCTTGTAGTCGTGCTGGTGGGTGTAGACGTACTCCAGTGCCAGCTGGGACTTGCCCACACCGCCGAGCCCGTGCAGCGCGTTCGGCAGCACGGCCGTGGTGTCCTGGGCGGCCAGCTGCTCCTCCACGGCCCTCAGCAGCGCCTGGCGGCCGACGAACGAGGTGTTCCGCAGGGGCACGTTCACCAGTAGGGCCGGCGATGCGGTGGTCGTGGTGCTCGTCATGAGCTGCTCAGCCTCCGGGGCTTCGGGTCGGTTGGCATCGGTCAGCAGAGGCACGGGTACTCCAGGCTCGTCGGGGACGCTCGACGCTGGAACACTGCCTTCTGCGTCGCCGGAAGATCCCTCGTCGCCCGCGTGGTTCACCCGCTCGGCCGCACCCGCGGTGCGGGGGGAGAGGTTCGGTTCGAGGCGTTTGGCTCGTTCGGAGTACGGTCCGGACAGGGCCCGCATCACGGCCAGCTCGCTGCGCACCCAGCCGCGCTCGGCGGGGTCGGGCAGGGTGGTGCCGACCGGGTCGCGCAGCGCGGCCCGCAGCCGCACGCCCCGCTCCCCCGCGGCGGGCAGCTCGCCCACCAGGGCGACGGTGCGGGCGAGTTGGCTGCGGGTGGTGGTGGCGAGCAGCGCCTCGCGGACCCCGTCGGCGAACTCCGGCCGGCCCTCGCCGCCGCTGTTCCAGTCGATCAGCCCGCCCATCAGGATCTCGGCGACATGGCCGGGGCCGGTCTCCGGCATGGTGCGCCGCCGCAGCTGCTCGACGAGGTCGAACTCGAAGGGCACCGCGGCCAGTTGGGTGGCCAGGCGGCGGGCCGCCGGGGTGGCGAGGGTGAAGAAGCGGCGGACGGCGGCGGGGGCGGCGCGGGCGAAGCGCGGGGCGCGCAGTCCGGGCGCCGGGGCGCCCTTGGTGAGGGTGCCGGCCAGCACGACGGGCAGTGCGCGGCGCACTCCGCGTTCGCCGGTGACCAGGTCGGCCCAGGCGGCGAGGGAGCCCGCCTTGAGGGACAGCACGGGCACGGGCGGGGAGCCGTCGCCGGCCTCGGGCAGCGGCCGCAGCGGGTCGGGGCCGCCGGGCGGCGCCCAGTGGCCGAGGCTGTGGTTGGGGGCGCCGAAGCCGCCGGCCTCCAGGACCGCCGGGTAGGGGTAGAGCGACGAGCGGTGGCGCAGGTGCGGCGGCAGCAGATGGACGAGCGCGGTGGGGCCTGCGTGGGCGAGCCGACCGAGCAGGTCGTCGGCCGCGGCGGCGGCCCAGCCGTGGGCGAGCCCGTCGGTGACGACGAGGAAGACCCGGCCGCCGCGTCCGTCGAGCAGTTCGCCGGGGTCGCCGGCGGTGCGTCCGGTGGGCCAGCGCAGGGTGGCGGTGCCGGTGCGCGGCACCTGCACCTGGACCGTGCGCACCGACCGGAAGGCACCGCTGTGCTCGGCGGCCTCGGCGAGCCGGGCGACGGTCTCCTCCCAGATCCGCATGGTGGGGGCCGCGTCGGCGAGCAGGACGAGGTCGAAGGCCGAGGTGCGGGCCGGACGCAGGAACGGCATCCACATGCCGTCCACCACGCCCTGCTCGGCGGTGGCCTCCTCGTCCAGCTCCAGGGTGTCCCGTGAGGGGATGCGCCGGGCCAGCTGGTGCAGGGCGCGGGCGAGCAGCGCGGTGGCGCGGCCGGGTCCGGGTCCCGGGCGCTCCTCGGCGGGCAGCAGCGGCTGTCCGACGCGTACGTCGAAGGGGCCCTCGGGGTCGGGTAACAGCCGGGCGGGGACGGAACGTTCGCCGGGGCGGGCGAGGCGGCCCGCGGGCACGGGACGGCCGGCGGGCGCGGCCGGGTCGGCGGGCTCGGCCGGGCCGGGGGGCACGGGCGGCGGGAGCGGCGTGGGCCGGCTGCCGGTGTCGGCGGACGGGTCGGGCGCGGCGGCGGGCTCGGGGCGCTCGGCGGGCGGATCCTGACGGTCGTTCGGCCGGGCGGTGCGGGGGCCGCCGGTGTCCGGTGCCGGCCGGGCGGTGGCCGGGCCGCCGTGGCGGTCCCAGTGGGCGGCGAGCCAGACGGCGTCGGCGAGCTCCTGCCAGTGCGGGGCGAACCCCTCCTCGGCGTCGGCCGGGTGGGGGTGGTGCTCCAGGGCGCCGGGCAGCGTCGCTCCGTGCTCACGCGCGTGCCCACCGGCATCCGGGATCGCCGAAGCGGGCGACGGCCCCGGAACGGGGTCCCTGTCGCCGAGCCCGGATGCGTGCTCCCTGGGAGTCATTCAGCGGCCCTTCGCGAGGTCGCGGAGGAGCATTTCCACCAGTTTACGTCCGTCGCCGTCACCCTGGAAACCACCCGCGGTGGTCAACTGGACGGCGTTGAGCAACTGGTCCAGGGAGTGGGTGCCGCCGGCCTGGACCCGCTGGACGAACAGGTCGACCAGGTTCTCGGCGCCCCGCGGCAGGACGCCGAGGTGCCCTTCGACCATGGCCAGAAGCTGCTCCCTGCCGGGGGTGCGCATCTCCAGCGGCAGACAGCGCCGGCGGAAGGCCGCGGGAAATTCCCGCTCCCCGTTGCTGGTGATCACCACGACCGGGAACTCCCGGCACTCGACCCGTCCGTTGCGCAGCTCCGCACGGCCGCCGGGGTCACTGGTGTGCACGCGCGCGGCGTCGGCGGCGTCCCGCACCAGTTCCGGGATCTCATAACTTCCGTTCTCCAGGACGTGCAGCAGATCGTTCGGCAGGTCGATGTCGCTCTTGTCGAGTTCGTCGACGAGGAGCACCCGCGGACGATCGTAGGGCAGCAGAGCGGTTCCGAGGGGTCCCAGAGTGATGAAGTCCCCGAGAACCGGCGGAAGTTGACGCTCACTCAAGGAGGACGTCGGGTTGACGTCCGCCTCGGCTCCCTCCGGATCGGGGTCCGTGACCGCCCCGTTGCGCAGGCCGGCCTGCCAGGCGGCGATGGCCTGGGCGCGGCCCATGGCGTCATGGACGTACAGGCCGTCCCGCAGCGAGGTCCTGCTGACGATGTTCCACTCCAGGACCCGCCCGAGGCCCAGTTCCCGGGCGATGACATAGGCGAGCGTGGACTTGCCGACGCCCGGCGCGCCGGTGATCAGCAGGGGCCGGCGCAGCAGCAGGGCGGCGTTGACGGTGTCGATGTCGTCGGCGCCGAGCTGCGGGGCGATGTCGCCGGGGCCCAGGCGGCGCAGCGCGGCCGCGGGGTCGTCCGGCGGGGCGGGCTGGGCCGGGCCGCCGCTGAACCGGCGCCAGGGCGGGGCCTCCGGCAGCGGTGGCGGGGCGTCCGGTGCCCGGCCGGTGGCGTGGAAGACCCGCCATCCGTCGGTGGCCGTCTGCTCCTGAGCACTCATGCCGATGCCTCCTGGCCTGCGAGATCCGGGTCGAGGGTGTGAAGGTCGACGACGCGGTTGGGGTCGTCCCAGAGGAAACCGATGTGCCGGCCGAGGAAGCGCCCCGGACCTTTGGCGTGGAGCACGGCGTTCTGCCGCAGCCGGTGGATGGCCAGCGGGATCTGGGCCGGTGTCTGCACGGACGCGAACACGGCGGTCACCACCTCCCGGCGTTCGTCGTCGAACACTCCCCTGCGGTCCCAGATCGCAAGCCCTATCCCTTCCGCGATGGCGGCCTTGAGCGCCTCCAGCGCCGGTACGTCGTCCGGCGCGTCGAGCACCACGGCCGTACTCCTTCTCTCCCCGGCGAGCGCGGCCTGCCACGCGTCGAGGTTGCAGCCGTCCCCCTCGCTCCAGCCGTGCACGGTGACCCCGTGCCGCCGCAGCGCGAGCCAGCGCTCCCGCCATTGCTCCTGTACCACGGCGTCGTCCGTGCGCATGCGTTCCAGGCTGCGCAGATGCACCCCGTACTTCAGTCCGAGCGGCAGCGGACGGCCGTCGCCGATCTGGTACGTCAGCCCCGCCACGTCGTGGTTGAGGAGGTCGTACGGAAGGACGAACTCGATGTACGGCGGGGGCTGCAGGCGGCCTCCCGGATCCGGCTCGCGCGGCACCGACCACAGCCGGGCGCCCTGGCGCAGGGCGCTCTCGACGGCCGGGCCGAGGCCGTCCAGGGTGGTGGTGACCGGGTCGCCCGGCAGGGGGTCCCAGTGGCCGTGCGTGGTGTTCAGCCAGGGGCGTACGACGACCTCGCCGGTGCCGTCGCGGGCGGGTTCCACGGCGACGATCAGACAGCGGGGGATGTCGGGGTCGGACGCCGGTTCGACGGCCGCGCTGCGGCGTTCCTTGAGTTCGCGGGTGAGGCCGGAGCGCTGCGCCCAGTCGTCGACCCAGTCGGTGAGTGCGGCACGGTGGGTGCGGGTGGCGGCGAGGCGGGCGGCGCGGTCGAGGAGGAGGACGGCGGGCGGCAGGCCGTCGGGCTGGGTGTTCCATTCGAGGACGTGCGCGAAGAGCTGTTCGGGGGAGAGTCCGGCGGGCAGGTCGAGGCCGTTGAGCTCCTCGACGAGGTCGTCCCGCAGCCGGGCGGCGGGCAGTTCCCCTCCGGCGAGGAGGGCGCGGGCGTCGGCCTCCTCGCCCGGGGACAGCGGGCCCAGCGGGATGCCGGAGGCGGCCTCGGGAACCACCGACGGTTCGAGCAGACGGTCGAGTTCGTCACCGGCGGCGCTGCCTTCGAGGACGCGGACCACGCCGACCAGTACGCGCTCGCCGCCCGCCACGTTCAGCGCGGCGCGCACCAGGGCCGCCACGTCCTCGCGGAGTCTGACGCCGCGCAGGTCGACCGGCCGCTGCAACTGGTCCGCGAGCATCGCGGCGAACTGCGCCCGGCCGGGGGCGTCTTCCATGCAGCCCAGCAGGGACAGTGCGTCGGTCAGCTGTAACAGCAGCTCAAGGCCCCTGCTCTGCCCGATGCCGCCCTCGGGCTCGCCTAACACCGCACCTGTCTCCACCGACTTTCCCCCTGAGTCGGTACGCCTGCCTGACCGACCAGCGAAGTTAGCACGGCAACCAGCGGTTAACCAGGGACGAACGGGAACGTCATGGCCCTGTCGGCCAGGTTCGCCCCGCGGGGGACGAACCTGGCCGGAATTGACGGGTCCGCCGGCTCACAGCCGGGGGTCGACCGGCTCCGACTCCAGGGCCAGCACGCCGAACACGGCCTCGTGCACCCGCCACAGCGGCTCGCCCTCGGCCAGCCGGTCCAGGGCCTCCAGCCCGAGCGCGTACTCGCGGACCGCCAGGGAACGCTTGTGGTTCAGGAACCGCTGCCGCAGCCGGGCGAGGTTGTCGGGGCGCGTGTACTCCGGACCGTAGATGATCCGCAGGTACTCGCGGCCCCGGCACTTGATGCCGGGCTGCACCAGCCGCCCCTTGCCGTCGCGGACGAGGGCGCCGACCGGCTTGACGACCATGCCCTCGCCGCCGCGCCCGGTCATCTCCAGCCACCAGTCGACGCCCGCCCGCACCGACTCCGGGTCCCCGGTGTCGACATAGAGGCGCCGGGTGGTCTGGAGCAGGCCGGTGGCGTCGTGCTCCACCAGCCGGTCCAGCAGGGCGAGCTGCTCGTCGTGCGGCAGTGCGGCCAGGCTGCGGCCCTGGGCGGCCAGGATCTGGAACGGTGCCAGGCGGACGCCGTCCAGGCCGTCGGTGCTCCAGCAGTAGCGCCGGTACGCCGCCGTGAACGCGGCCGCGTCCGAGGCGCGCTGCCGCTGCCGGTCCAGCAGGCCGGTCACGTCGACGCCCCGCGCGGCGGCGCCCTCCAGCGCGGCGAGCGCACCGGGGAAGGAGGCCCCGGAGGCGGCGCCGACGGCCGCGTACTGCGAGCGCAGCAGCGACGACGCCTTCAGCGACCAGGGCATCAGCTCGGCGTCCAGCAGCAGCCAGTCCGTGTCGAGTTCGTCCCACAGACCGGCCCCGGTGATCGCCGTGCGCACCCGGTCGAGGATCTCCTCGGTCACCGTCTCGTCGTCCAGGAACGGCCGTCCGGTGCGGGTGTAGAGGGACCCGGTCGGCCCGTCGACGCCGAACCGCTTGCGCGCGGCCTGCGCGTCCCGGCACACCAGCGCGACCGCGCGCGAGCCCATGTGCTTCTCCTCGCACACGACCCGCTCGACGCCGTCCCCGGCGTACTGGGCGAATGCCTCCGCCGGGTGCTCCAGGTAGCCGTCCACCGTCGAGGTCGCCGTGGGCGCCATCGTCGGCGGCAGGTACGGCAGCAGCCGCGGGTCGACCGCGAACCGGCTCATGACCTCCAGGGCCGCGGCCGCGTTCTCCTCGCGGACGGCGATCCGCCCGTGGTGCCGGGTCTCCACGACCCGCCGGCCGTGCACGTCCGCCAGGTCCAGCGGCCGCCCGTCGTGCCCGCCGGGCGCCTCGGAGCGCAGCGGCTTCGCCGGCTCGTACCAGACCTTCTCGGCCGGTACGTCGACCAGTTCCCGCTCCGGCCAGCGCAGCGCGGTGAGCTTGCCGCCGAAGACGGCGCCGGTGTCCAGGCAGATGGTGTTGTTGAGCCAGGTGGCCTCCGGGACCGGGGTGTGGCCGTAGACCACGGCCGCGCGGCCCCGGTAGTCCTCGGCCCAGGGGTAGCGCACCGGCAGCCCGAACTCGTCGGTCTCGCCGGTGGTCTCGCCGTACAGGGCGTGCGAGCGCACCCGGCCGGAGGTGCGGCCGTGGTACTTCTCCGGCAGACCGGCGTGGCAGACGACCAGGCGTCCGCCGTCGAGGACGTAGTGGCTGACCAGTCCGTCGATGAACTCCCGTACCTCGGCCTTGAACTCCTCGCTCTCGCCCTCCATCTGCTCGATGGTCTCGGCGAGCCCGTGCGTGTGCTGGACGTTGCGGCCCTTGAGGAAGCGGCCGTACTTGTTCTCGTGGTTGCCCGGCACGCACAGCGCGTTGCCCGACTTCACCATCGCCATCACGCGGCGCAGCACGCCGGGGCTGTCGGGGCCGCGGTCGACGAGGTCGCCGACGAAGACGGCGGTCCGGCCCTCGGGGTGCACGCCGTCGACGTAGCCCAGCTTGCCGAGCAGGGACTCCAGTTCGGACGAGCAGCCGTGGATGTCGCCGATGATGTCGAAGGGTCCGGTGAGGTGGGTCAGGTCGTTGAAGCGCTTCTCGGTGACGACGGTGGCGTTGTCGACCTCCTGCACGCCCCGCAGCACGTGCACCTTGCGGAAGCCCTCGCGCTCCAGGTGCCGGAGCGAGCGGCGGAGCTCGCGTATGTGCCGCTGGATGACCCGGCGGGGCAGGTCGGCCCGGTCGGTGCGGGCGGCGTTGCGCTCGGCGCACACCTCCTCGGGTATGTCGAGCACGATCGCGATGGGCAGCACGTCGTGCTGCCGGGCCAGGGCGATCAGCTGCTTGCGGGCGTCCGACTGGACGCTGGTGGCGTCGATCACCGTACGGCGGCCGGCGGCGAGCCGCTTGCCCGCGATGTAGTGCAGGACGTCGAAGGCGTCCTTGGTGGCGCTCTGGTCGTTCTCGTCGTCGCTGACCAGGCCGCGGCAGAAGTCCGAGGAGATGACCTCGGTGGGCTTGAAGTGGCGGCGGGCGAAGGTGGACTTGCCCGAGCCGGTGGCACCGACGAGGACCACGAGGGAGAGGTCGGTGACGGGCAGGGTGCGCCCCAGTGCCGGGGTGCCGGTGGTCTCGGTCATGCGGCCTTCTCCTCCTTGTCGGCGCGTACGAAGACGGCCATCTGGGTGGGCGGGCCCACCTCGGGGTCGTCGGGTCCCACGGGTCTGAACTCCACGCTGTAGCCGTGCCGTTCGGCGACCTCGCCGGCCCAGGCGCGGAACTCCGCGCGGGTCCACTCGAAGCGGTGGTCGCTGTGCCGGACGTGTCCGGCCGGGAGGGACTCCCAGCGGACGTTGTACTCCACGTTCGGGGTGGTCACGAGCACCGTCCGGGGGCGGGCGGCGCCGAACACCGCGTACTCCAGGGCGGGCAGCCGCGGCAGGTCGAGGTGTTCGACGACCTCGCTGAGCACGGCGGCGTCGTAGCCCGCCAGCCGCTTGTCGGTGTAGGCGAGCGAGCCCTGGACGAGCCGTACGCGCGATGCCTGCCGCTCCCCCATGCGGTCCAGCTTCAGCCGGCGGGCGGCGATGGCCAGCGCGCGCAGGGACACGTCCACGCCGACGATCTCGGTGAAGCGCACGTCCTTGTGCAGCGCCTGGACCAACTGGCCCTGCCCGCACCCGAGGTCGAGCACTCGCGCGGCGCCGGACTCGCGGAGCGCGGCGAGGATCGCGTCCCGCCGCTGCACGGCCAGCGGGGTCGGCTTCTCCTCGGTCTCCGTCTCGGCCTCGACCGCGTTGTCGAGCTCCTCGACCTCGCTGTCGTCGGCCTCGGCCAGCCGGACCAGTTCCAGCCGCTCCAGCGCCTGCCGGGTCAGCGACCAGCGGCGGGAGAGGTAGCGGCTGGTGATCAGCTTCTGCTCGGGGTGCCCGGGCAGCCAGCCCTCGCCGACGCGCAGCAGCTTGTCCACCTCGTCCGGGGCGACCCAGTAGTGCTTGGCGTCGTCCAGGACCGGCAGCAGGACGTAGAGGTGGCGCAGGGCCTCGGCGACGGTGAGCGTGTCCGCCTCCAGCACGAGACGCACGTACCGCGAGTCGCCCCACTCCGGGAACTCGCTGTCCAGCGGCACGGGTTCGGCGGTCACCGCCCAGCCGAGCGGTTCGAAGAGCCGGCGTACGAGGTCGGGGCCGCCCCGGGCGGGCAGCGCGGGCACCTCGATCCGCAGCGGGCGCGGCTGCTCCGGCAGGTCGGGGCGGGCCTTGCAGACGCCCCGCAGGGCGCTGGAGAAGACGGCGCTCAGCGCGACCGCGAGCAGCGAGGAGGCCGCGTAGGGGCGGTCGTTGACGTACTGCGCGAGCGCGGCGTCCGGTGCGCCGCCGCGGCCCTTGCCCCTGCGGACCAGTGCCACCGCGTCGACCTCCAGCAGCAGCGCCGCCGTGCAGCGCTGAGGCTCCGCCTCGGGGTAGAGGACGTGGGCCGTGCCGTAGGAGGTGGAGAACGCCTGCGCCTTGTCCGGATGCTTGTGCAGCAGGAAGCCGAGGTCGGTGGCGGGGCGTTCGGTCGTGCCGGTGGTCGTGATCGTCAGGAACATGCCTCACTTTCCCACACGGCGTATGACCAGCGCGTTCGATTTTTCGGACCTTGATTCCGCATTGCGGAATACACATTCCGCTACTCGATAAAGTATGGTCCCCTCTCCATAGGCCGGCCGGACAGGGGATGGGATGAGCAAGGGACGTGTCGCACTGATCACCGGTTCGTCGTCCGGGATCGGCGCCGCGGTCGCGCGGCGGCTGGCCGCGGAGGGCGCGCGGGTGGTGGTCAACTCCGCCCGCAGCGAGGAGGCGGGCCGCCGGCTGGCGGCTCAGCTGCCGGACGCCGTCTATGTACGGGGTGACGTGGCCGATCCCGGTGACGCCCGCCGGATCGTCCAGGCGGCCGTCGACGCCTGCGGCCGCCTCGACATCCTCGTGAACAACGCGGGCGTCACCCGCTTCATCCCGATGAGCGACCTGGAGGCCGCGAGCGCCGCGGTGTGGCGGGAGATCTTCGACGTCAATGTCATCGGCGCCTGGCAGACCACCGTCGCCGCGGTCCCGCATCTGCGCGCGGCCGGGTCGGCCTCGGTGGTCAACATCTCGTCCGTCTCCGCCACCCGCGCCCTCGGCAGCTCCGTGCCCTACGCGGTGAGCAAGGCCGCGCTCAACCACATGACCCGGCTGCTGGCCGCCCAGCTCGGCCCGGAGATCCGGGTGAACGCCGTCGCTCCGGGCCTGATCGACACTCCCTGGTACGACGAGGCCGACGCCGTCTGGGAGAGCTCGCGCGACTGGGTGAGCGAGCACACGCCGCTGCGCCGGGTCGGCACCCCCGAGGACGTGGCCGAGGCCGTCGTCCACCTGACCCGGGCGGCGTACACGACCGGCGACGTCCTCACGGTGGACGGCGGCCGGCACATCGTGTGAGGCGGTGCGTCAGCCCAGCTGGGACTGGACCTGCGCGGAGATGAGCTCCAGGTGGTCCAGGTCGTGCAGGTCGAGCACCTGGAGGTAGATGCGGCTGGTGCCGATCTCGGCGTACCGGCCGATCTTGTCGACGACCTCCGCCGGGGAGCCGGCCAGTCCGTTGGTCTTCAGCTCCTCGACCTCGCGGCCGATGGCGGCGGCGCGGCGTGCGACCTCCTGGTCGTCCCTGCCGACGCAGACGACGAGGGCGTTGGAGTAGACGAGGTCGTCGGCCGCGCGCCCGGCGGCCTCGGCGGCGGCGCGGACCCGGCCGAACTGGCGTGCGGTGTCCTCGACCGAGGAGAACGGCATGTTGAACTCGTCCGCGTATCGGGCGGCCAGACGCGGAGTGCGGGTGGCCCCGTGGCCGCCGATGAGGACCGGGATCTTCTGCTGGGCGGGCTTGGGCAGGGCGGGCGAGTCGGTGAGTTCGTAGTGGGTGCCGCGGAAGTCGTACGTCTTGCCGGGCTCGGTGGCCCACAGCCCGGTGACGATCTCCAGCTGCTCCTCCAGACGGCCGAACTTCTCCTTCGGGAAGGGGATGCCGTAGGCCGTGTGCTCCTGCTCGAACCAGCCCGCACCGAGGCCGAGTTCCACGCGGCCGCCGGACATCTGGTCGACCTGGGCGACCTGGATGGCGAGGACGCCGGGGAGCCGGAAGGTGGCGGCGGTCATCAGGGTGCCCAGGCGGATCCGCCGGGTCTCGCGGGCCAGACCGGCGAGGGTGATCCAGGCGTCGGTGGGGCCGGGGAGGCCGTCGACGGAGCCCATCTTCAGATAGTGGTCGGAGCGGAAGAAGGCGTCGAAGCCGAGGTCTTCCGTGGCCTTGGCCACGGTGAGGAGGGTGTCGTAGGTGGCGCCTTGCTGCGGTTCGGTGAAGATGCGGAGATCCATACGTCCATCCTGCACCGTGACCGGCACCGGTGATGATCGTTGGCTCGGGCGGAGCGCGTGCGTCCGGCGTCCGCGCCTGGTCTAGGAGGGTCGTCCATGTCCGAGGAAACCGCGCCCAAGGGGTTGCTCCAGCAGATGGAGGAGCTGATGGCGGCGTTGAACGCGGACCTTTCCGCGCTGGATGCGGATCTTCAGGGTTCGGGGGTCTTGGGGCGGGGCTCGTCCGAGGAGGGTCCGGCGTCGGTGGATTGAGCCCCTGGGGGTGCCCTCACGCTCCTTCGAGCGCTGCGGCCAGCGCCCCTTCTCCGTCGGCCAGGCGTCTGAGCATCTCCAGGACCCTGTCCCTCGACTCGTCGGCCGCGTCGATGGCCTCCATGCACTGCCAGTAGGTGCCTTCGTCGTCGGCGGCGCTGGCGACGCCGACGAGGGCGATGCCGACCTCGCCGAGGAGGCCGCCGAGGCCGAGGAGGGCCTGGCGGGCGTCGCCCAGTTCGGTGAGCTGGGCGGCGCGCAGCTCGCCGGGGCCGAGGTCGGGCTCGTCGAGGACACCGCAGCCGCGGCCGGCCAGCTCGGTGAGACCCAGGGCCTCGCCGCGCAGCTGGGGCGGGCCGAAGACCGCGAGTCTGCTGCCGATGGCCTGCGCGAGCGACTGCGCCTGCCATACCTCCGCCATGATCTGCGGCACCTCGCCGCTGCCCGCCAGGGCTCGCCTGCTCGTCAGGATGAGCCGCACCGCGTCCATGCGCTGCCCCCGTCTCCCGAACTCCCTTGTCCACTACCCAGAGTGAAGCTCTCTGCGACGAAAAGCTAGAGGAAGACGGAAATCTGTGGACAACAATTCGGATTCGGGCCCGATTTCGACTGCGGAGAGTAATAACGGACTCCCGGCTTCAGCTGCCCGGAGCACCCCGCGGTGAGGCTCGCGACGGCCCCGTGACGGCTCAAGGGGCCGGGAAACGGCGCTCGTTGCGGTCGATCTTCGCGTCCAGGGCCGCCAGCGCGTCGATGCCGAGCACCTCGCACAGCTGCAGGAGATACGCCAGCACGTCCGCCACCTCGTCGGTGACGCGGTGCGCGGTGTCGGGGTCGTCCATCACCCGCGCCGACTCCTCCGGCGTCAACCACTGGAAGATCTCCACCAGTTCGGACGCCTCGACGCTGAGCGCGGAGGCGAGGTTCTTGGGGGTGTGGTACGGCTGCCAGTCGCGGGCGGCCGCGAACGCGGCGAGCCTGCGCTGGAGTCCGGCCACGTCCAGCGGCCGCGGATCTTCTGTCATCCGTCCAGGTGTACCACGGTGACTCCGGGCGTCCCCGCCGCCCACGACGCGTCGCTCACCGTGCCGACGCAGCGGATGTGCCCGTGGTCGGCCATGTCTGCGGCCAGCCGGATCAGTTCGCGGCGCTGCCGGGGATCGAGCGACCGGTCGAGGCCGTCGGCGAGCACGGTGAGCGCCCGCATCGCGGAGGGCACCTCGCCGGGCACGTCGATGTCCAGCACACCGGGCCCGGTGAGCAGCACCAGGGCGAGAGCGAGGTGGCGCAGCTCGCCGTCACCGAGCCGGCCGAACTCCGTGCGCAGCCCGCCGCCCCGGTCGATCAGCCCCCGCACACCGCCGCGGCCGTCGGGCCGGGCGACGACGTCCAGGACCGGTCCGGTGCCGGCGGCGCGCACCGCCGCGACGAACCGGGCGTGCCGTCGGCCGCATTCGGCGCGGGTGCGCCACAGCACATCGGCGAGGTTGTCGCAGCCGGGGAGCAGCCGGCCGGAACCGGTGGGCACGGGCTCGCGCATCCGGCCGGGCTCGGGATCGCAGGCGAAGACCGAACGCAGGGCGACGACCATCTGTTCGGCGGCGGCCAGCACCTGCCGCTGCCCGTCGGTCTTGCCGGCCACGCGCAACGGCAGCAGGGCGGTGCCGAGCCGGTCGTCGGGCAGCGGGGCGCGGGTGACGGGCGCGCTGCCCGCGGTGTGCCAGGCGGCGTCCACCACGGGCCGGGCCGGGTCGCGCAGGGCGGTCTCCAGCAGCACCACCCCGTCGGCGGTGAGCCGCTCGCCCACGATGCGCAGCTCCGGTTCGGCCTGTACGGCGACGTCGAGGCGCACGGGACCGCGGGGGCCGTCGGCGGTGCACCCGATCCGGAAGCCGCGGCGCCGCTGGGCGTCGGGCCGGGCACCCTCGGGCACGTACGCCTCCGGCTCCGGGAACACCTCGTACAGCCCCGCCCCGCCGCCGAGCCGCACCAGCGCCTCGTACGCGCGCAGCGCGGTGGTCTTCCCGCTGCCGCTGGGCCCCGCCAGCAGCGTGACCGGGGCGAGCGGCAGTGCGACGGACCGGTGCCGGGCGAACGCGGACAGCCTCAGCTCGGTGATCCGGGGCCGCCCGGCACCGGTCGGCCGGTCCGGACCGGCGGACGGCGGGGCGGAGCCGGGGTGCGGGGCGGACGCGGGAAACGGGACGAAGCCGGGAGAGGGCACAGGGGCCCGCTCCGGCTCGCCGTGCGGCTCGCGCGGGGGCGGGACGGATTCGGGACGTGCCCTGCGGGACGTCGGGGCGGAGGACCCGGGTGGTACGGCCATAGGCGGACCGTAGGACTCCGGTCCTCGGGCGAACCGTTCCCTCCGGACACCTTTCCTACGAACGGGCGACCCCGCGGCACCCGGCGCCGACGGCCCCGCCTCAGACGCCCGGAACGCCCGCGCTCGCCATCAGGCCCTGGACCTCCGTGCCCGGGGGCGTGAGCAGGAAGACATTGCGGTCGACGCGGTGCATACCGCTGGAGAGGCCGAAGACGACGCCGGTGCTGAAGTCGAGGACGCGCTTGGCGACCTCGCCCTCCGCGCCGGTCAGGTCGAGCAGGACCGGGATGCCCGCCATCAGGGTCTCGGCGACCTCGCGGGCGTCGGCGAAGACATTGACCCGCAGGACCACGAACCGGCGCCGCGTCTCGGTCTCCGCCTCGGGCAGCGCCCGATGGCCCACGGACGACGGCCAGGCGTCACGCCCGCGGAGCGGCACGACCTGGGCGAGCCCTTCCCACTGTTCATCGGTGACGTCGTGGCTGTTCACCGGCTCCCCCCGATCTGACTCGCACTCATCGCCTGCACCAGCCAATTCTTACGCCAAGTCACCCGTTCGGCCCAACAGCGACACGGTCCGCGACGGCTTGGCGCCCGACGGCATGCTCCTGCCCCCCGTGGCGCGGTTCACCCGGATCGGTCGCCGAGCGGGCAGGTGTCCCGGAGCGTGGCGGGGTCCGTCCCGGTGGGCCGGGCGACGGTGTGGGAGGCGGGCGGGCGCCGGCCGGCCCCGAGCCATGCCTCCAGCGCCGTGAACGCCGTGCGGTGGCAGGGGGTGAGCGGGCGCAGCCGGTCCGGGAAGGCGTCGGCCAGGGCGTCGGTGTGGGTGCCGCCCTCGATGCGGTAGTAGCGGTGCAGGGCGCCGCGGCCGGCCTCGCGGACCATACGGGCGTAGACGTCGGAGTCCCGGCCGATGGGCAGCAGCACGTCCAGGGTGCCGTGCAGGGTGATCAGCGGTTTGCCGATGCGCCCGGTCAGCGCGATCCTCTGCACGGCCCGCCGGACCTCCTCGGGGCGGGTCGCGTAGTCGTAGTCGGTGTCGCAGCCGGGGGTCCCGGTCGCGCAGAACGGGGTGCCCGCCTCGGTCGGCCCGTCGTAGCCGGGGTCCAGCTCCTCGCGGTAGAGGCGCTGGGTGAGGTCCCAGTAGACCTGGTAGTGGTACGGCCACAGGAACTCCGACCCGGCCGGGAACCCGGCGGCGTGCAGCGCCTCGCGGGCCCGCCCGGCGCCCTCGCCGCCGGCCGCGTGCACCGGGTGGTGGCGCAGGGCCTGCGGGAGGAAGTCCAGCAGGGTGGGGCCGTCGGCCCGCCACAGGGTGCCTTCCCAGTCGACGCCGCCGTCGTAGAGCTCGGGGTGGTTCTCCAGCTGCCAGCGCACCAGGTAGCCGCCGTTCGAGATGCCGGTCACCAGGGTGCGGGCCGGGGCGCGGTGGTAGTGCCGGGCGACCGTGGCGCGGGCGGCGCGGGTGAGCTGGGTGAGCCGGTCGTGCCACTCGGCGATGGCGTCGCCGGGTGCGGTGCCGTCCCGGTGGAAGGCGAGACCGGTGTTGCCCTTGTCGGTGGCGGCGTAGGCGTAGCCGCGGGAGAGCACCCAGTCGGCGACGGCCCGGTCGTTCGCGTACTGCTCGCGGTTGCCGGGGGTGCCCGCGACCACCAGGGAGCCGTTCCACCGGTCGGGCAGGCGGATGACGAACTGGGCGTCGTGCCGCCAGCCGTGGTTGGTGTTGGTGGTGGAGGTGTCGGGGAAGTAGCCGTCGATCTGGACACCGGGGACGCCCGTGGGCACGGGCAGGTCCTGGGGGGTCAGACCGGCCCAGTCGGCCGGGTCGGTGTGCCCGGAGGCGACCGTGCCCGCCGTGGTCAACTCGGCCAGGCAGGAGGTCTGTTGGTGTTCGGCGCCGGGTACGCGCACCTGGGTGCAGCGGTCGGCGGGGGCCGCGGGTGCGGCCGTGGCGGGGGTGACGGTGAGGGTGAGGGCGGCGAGGGCGAGGGCGTGGGCGAGGACCGCGCGGGGGAAGCGAGTCGGGCTGGGGCGCATCTGTGTGCCTCCGGGATCGTGTGCACCGATGCGCGGGAGGCTATGGCGCCCCTCGGCCCCTTTGTATGGGTCGGGCCACCACAGGACCGCCGCCCGGTCTGGTTGCCGCACCTATGACGACGCGGGCGCCAACCGCCCGATGATGCCGCCACACCGATGCGCGGGCGGCCCGGCCCGGCGTCGGTGGACGACGAGTCGCCCCCCCCTCGAAAGGCAGCCCCATGGCACGCTCGCACCCGCGCCTTCGCGCTCGGCACCGCTTCGCCCGGGCCCACCGCTGGATCACCGCCACGGCGGCGGCCCTCGCCCTGACCAGCGTCACCACCACCGCAGCGGCGGCCCTCACCCCCACAGCAACAGCCCTCACCCCCACCACAGCAGCCCCCACCCCCACCGGCACCACCACCGCAACAACCCCCACCCCCACCCGCACCACCGCCCCGCAGACCTCTGCCGCCGGCCTCACCCAGGTCACCGGCTTCGGCACCAACCCCGGCAACCTGGCCATGTACACCTACGCGCCCGGCACCCTCCCGCCCGGCGCCCCGCTGGTGGTCGCCCTGCACGGCTGCACCCAGAGCGCGAGCGACTACCACGCCCACTCCGGCTGGCCGGAGCTCGCCGACCGCCACGGCTTCGCCGTGGTGTATCCGCAGACGAGCGGCGCCAACAACCCCAACTCCTGCTTCACCTGGTACGAGCCGGGCGACAGCACCCGCGGCCGCGGCGAGGCGCTGTCCGTCCGGCAGATGGTCGACGCGGCCGTCGCGCGGTACGGCAGCGACGCCCGCCGGATCTACGTCACCGGCCTGTCCGCCGGCGGCGCCATGACCGCGAACCTGCTCGCCGCCTACCCCGACGTCTTCGCGGGCGGCGCCGTCCACTCCGGACTGCCCGCGCACTGCGCGACCAGCCTCCCGGCCGCCCACACCTGCATGTACAGCCCACCGGACCGGACCCCGGACCAGTGGGGCGACCTGGTGCGCTCCGCCGCCCCCGCGGGCACCGCCGCCTGGCCCCGCGTCGCGATCTGGCAGGGCACCGCCGACACCACGGTCCGGCCCGCCAACGCGGCCGAACTGCGCGACCAGTGGACCGATGTGTGGGGCATCGGCCAGACGCCCTCCCGCACCGAGACCCTCGGGGGCACCACCACCCGCAGCGTCTACGACGACGCCTCCGGACGGCCCGCGGTCGAGGTGTACTCCGTCTCCGGCATGGGCCACGGCCTCGCCGTGGACCCGGGCGACGGCCCGGACCGGTGCGGCAGCACCGGCACCTACTACCTGGCCGCCCTCTGCTCCGCCCACCACAGCGTCCGCTTCTGGGGCATCGGTGGCCAGGACACCGGTACCCTGCCCGCACCCACGGGGCTGACGGTCACCGGCACCACCGACACCACGGTCGCCCTGCGCTGGGACCCGGTGCCCGGCGCGGTCGCCTACGAGGTCCGCCGCGACGGTACGAAGGCCGGCGGCACGACGTCGGCCTCGTACACCGACACGGGCCTGGCGACCGGCACGGCGTACCGCTACACCGTGGCGGCCGTGGACGCGGCCGGTGCGGCGGGTGCGGTCTCCTCGGCGGTGACCGCGACCACCACCGGCTTCACGCCCACCTGCCACACGGCGAGCAACTACGGCCACACGGTCGCCGGACGCGCCTACCACAGCGGCGGGCAGACCTACGCCCGCGGTTCGGGGCAGGCCATGGGACTCTGGAACACGTCCGTCACGCATACGCTCCGGCAGTCCGCGCCGGGCCACTATGTGATCGCCGACTCCGGCTGTCCGGTCTGACCGGCGGCGAGAGCGGGGTCACAGCTTCGGCGAGGGCAAGGTCACAGCCGCACCCTCTGCTGCTCCCGCGCGGCTCTGGCCTAGCATCCGAGCATGACGGTCCTGCCTGACGACGGGCTTGAGCTGGCCGCCGAGTTCCCTGACGTGACCCACGAGCAGTGGCAGCGCCTCGTGGCGGGTGTCCTGCGCAAGTCGGGCAAGGACGTCGAGGACGAGGCCGCCGAGGAAGCCCTGTCCACCGCGCTGGAGGACGGGCTGCGCACCCGCCCTCTGTACACCGCGCGCGATGCCGCGCCCGAGCCGGGTCTCCCGGGGTTCGCGCCCTTTGTGCGCGGCGGCCGGGCCGAGGGCAACACCGTGGGCGGCTGGGACGTGCGCCAGCGGCACACGACGGCCGACGGCGACGCGGTCCTCACCGACCTGGAGAACGGCGTCACCTCCCTGTGGCTGGTCGCCGGCGAGGGCGGCATCCCGGTGCCGTCGCTCGGCGCGGCCCTTCAGGGCGTCTACCTCGACCTGGCGCCGGTCGTCCTGGACGCCGGTGACGAGACCGAGCCGGCCGCACGGGAGCTGCTGCGGGTGTACGCGGAGCGGGGCGTCGCCGACGACGCCGTGCGCGGCAACCTGGGCGCCGACCCGCTGGGCCACGAGGCCCGCACCGGACAGCCGTACGACACCGCCCCGGTGGCCGCGCTCGCCCGGCTGTGCGCCGAGCGGTACCCGCGCTTGCGCGCCCTGACCGTGGACGCGCTGCCCTATCACGAGGCCGGCGGCTCGGCCGCCCAGGAGCTGGGCTGCTCCCTGGCCACCGGTGTGGCGTATCTGCGTCGGCTGACCGAGGCCGGGCTGAGTGTCGAACAGGGCTGCGCGCAGCTGGAGTTCCGGTACGCGGCGACCGCCGACCAGTTCCTGACGATCGCCAAGCTGCGGGCCGCCCGCAGGCTGTGGGCGCGCGTCGCCGAGGCGTGCGGGGCTCCGGCGGCGGGAGCGCAGCTCCAGCACGTGGTGACCTCGCCGGTGATGATGACGCGCCGCGACCCGTGGGTGAACATGCTGCGCGCGACCATCGCCACGCTGGCCGCGGGCGCGGGCGGCGCCGACGCGGTCACCGTGCTGCCGTTCGACCACGCGCTGGGCCTGCCGGACGCGTTCGCCCGCCGGATCGCCCGCAACACCTCCACGATCCTCATCGAGGAGTCGCATCTGGCGCGGGTCATCGACCCGGCGGGCGGCTCCTGGTACGTGGAGCGGCTCACCGACGAACTCGCCCGCGCGGGCTGGGAGTTCTTCCAGTGGATCGAGCGGATCGGCGGACAGGCGGCCGCCCTGCGCTCGGGCCGCCTCGCGCAGGACCTCGCCAACACCTGGGCGGCCCGCAGCAGCAAGCTCGCCAAGCGGCGCGAACCCGTCACCGGCGTCAGCGAGTTCCCGCACCTGGCGGAGAAGCCCGTGCAGCGGCAGCCGGTGCCCGAGGCGCGCACCGGCGGCCTGCCGCGCGTGCGCCGCGACGAGGCGTACGAGGAGCTGCGCGCCCGCTCCGACGCGCATCTGGCCGCGACCGGCGCCCGGCCGCGGATCTACCTGGCCGCGCTCGGCCCGGCCGCCGCGCACACGGCCCGGCTCACCTTCGCCGCCAACCTCTTCCAGGCGGGCGGCATCGAGCCCGTCACCGAGGGCGCGTTCGAGGACAGCGGGGCCACCGAGGTGTGCCTGTGCTCCAGCGACACGCTGTACGAGGAGCAGGCGGAGGCCGTCGCGGCCGAACTGCGGTCGGCGGGCGCCTCGCACGTGTTCCTGGCGGGCCGTCCCGGCCCGTACGCGGGCGTCGACTCCTACGTCTTCGCGGGCTGTGACGCGGTCGCCGTCCTGTCCGCCACCCTCGACCGCATGGGAGTGTCCCGATGAGCATCCCCGACTTCTCCCGGATCGAGCTGGGCACGCCCGCCGCGCACGGCAGCGCCGACGAGTGGCGTACGGCGGTGAAGAAGGCGGCCGGCGGGGACGACCTGCTGTGGGAGACCCCGGAGGGCATCCCGGTCAAGCCGCTGTACACCGGGGAGGACCTGGAGGGCCTGGACTTCCTGGGCACCTACCCGGGCATCGCCCCGTATCTGCGCGGGCCCTACCCGACGATGTACGTCAACCAGCCCTGGACGATCCGCCAGTACGCGGGCTTCTCCACCGCCGAGGAGTCCAACGCCTTCTACCGGCGCAACCTCGCCGCCGGCCAGAAGGGCCTGTCGGTCGCCTTCGACCTGCCCACGCACCGCGGTTACGACAGCGACCACCCGCGGGTGACCGGTGACGTCGGCATGGCGGGCGTGGCCATCGACTCCATCTACGACATGCGTCAGCTCTTCGACGGCATCCCGTTGGACAGGATGACGGTGTCGATGACGATGAACGGCGCCGTGCTGCCGGTGCTGGCGCTGTACATCGTCGCCGCCGAGGAACAGGGCGTGCCGCCCGAGAAGCTGGCCGGGACCATCCAGAACGACATCCTCAAGGAGTTCATGGTCCGCAACACCTACATCTATCCGCCGAAGCCGTCGATGCGGATCATCTCCGACATCTTCGCCTTCACCTCGCAGCGGATGCCCCGCTACAACTCCATCTCCATCTCCGGCTACCACATCCAGGAGGCGGGCGCGACGGCCGACCTGGAGCTGGCGTACACGCTCGCGGACGGCGTGGAGTACATCCGGGCGGGCCGTGAAGCGGGCCTGGACGTGGACGCGTTCGCGCCGCGGCTGTCGTTCTTCTGGGCGATCGGCATGAACTTCTTCATGGAGATCGCCAAGCTGCGGGCGGCCCGCCTGCTGTGGGCGAAGCTGGTCAAGCAGTTCGACCCGAAGAACACCAAGTCGCTGTCGCTGCGCACCCATTCGCAGACCTCGGGCTGGTCGCTGACCGCGCAGGACGTGTTCAACAACGTCACCCGCACCTGTGTGGAGGCGATGGCGGCGACCCAGGGCCACACCCAGTCGCTGCACACCAACGCCCTGGACGAGGCGCTGGCCCTGCCGACGGACTTCTCCGCGCGGATCGCCCGCAACACCCAGCTGCTCATCCAGCAGGAGTCGGGCACCACACGGGTGATCGACCCGTGGGGCGGCAGCGCCTACGTGGAGAAGCTGACGTACGACCTGGCGCGCCGGGCCTGGCAGCACATCCAGGAGGTCGAGGCGGCGGGCGGCATGGCCAGGGCCATCGACGCCGGCATCCCGAAGCTGCGCATCGAGGAGGCCGCGGCCCGTACGCAGGCCCGGATCGACTCCGGCCGCCAGCCGGTGATCGGCGTCAACAAGTACCGGGTGGACTCCGACGAGCAGATCGAGGTCCTGAAGGTCGACAACTCCTCCGTGCGGGCGCAGCAGATCGAGAAGCTGCGGCGGCTGCGGGCGGAGCGCGACGAGCGGGCCTGCCAGGACGCGCTGGACGCGCTGACGCGGGCGGCCGCGGGCGAGGGCAACCTGCTGGAGCTGGCGGTGCACGCGGCCCGCGCCAAGGCGACCGTCGGGGAGATCTCGGACGCCCTGGAGAAGGTGTACGGACGGCACGCGAGCCAGATCCGTACGATCTCGGGCGTGTACCGCAACGAAGCAGGGGAGTCGCCGTCCGTGGACCGCACCCGTGCGCTGGTCGACGCCTTCGCCGAGGCCGAGGGGCGCCGGCCGCGCATCCTGGTCGCCAAGATGGGCCAGGACGGCCACGACCGCGGCCAGAAGGTGATCGCCACCGCCTTCGCCGACCTGGGCTTCGACGTCGACGTCGGCCCGCTGTTCCAGACCCCGGCCGAGGTGGCCCGTCAGGCCGTGGAGGCGGACGTGCACATCGTCGGCGTCTCGTCGCTGGCGGCCGGTCACCTCACCCTCGTACCGGCGCTGAAGGAGCAGCTGGCCGAGGAGGGGCGCGAGGACATCATGATCGTGGTGGGCGGGGTGATCCCGCCGCAGGACGTGCCGACGCTGCTGGAGATCGGAGCGGCGGCCGTCTTCCCGCCCGGGACGGTGATCCCGGACGCGGCCCACGACCTGGTGAAGCGGCTGTCGGACGACCTCGGGCACGACCTGTGATCGATGTCGACGCGTATGTGAAGGGCGTGCTCGACGGGAAGCGGGCGGTCGTCGCGCGCGCCGTCACTCTCGTCGAGTCCACCCGCCCCCAGCACCGGGCGCTGGCGCAGCGGATGCTGACCGAGCTGCTGCCGCACAGCGGCCGGGCGCGGCGGATCGGGGTCAGCGGGGTGCCGGGAGTCGGCAAGTCGACGTTCATCGACGCGTTCGGCACGATGCTGACCGGGCTGGGGCACCGGGTGGCGGTGCTGGCCGTCGACCCGTCCTCCACCCGTACCGGCGGGTCGATCCTGGGCGACAAGACCCGTATGGAGCGCCTGGCCGTCGACCCGGCGGCCTTCGTACGCCCCTCCCCCTCGGCGGGCACGCTGGGCGGGGTCGCCAAGGCCACCCGTGAGTCGATGGTGGTGATGGAGGCGGCCGGCTACGACGTGATCCTGGTGGAGACGGTCGGCGTCGGCCAGTCCGAGACGGCCGTCGCCGACATGGTCGACTCCTTCCTGCTGCTCACCCTGGCCCGCACCGGCGACCAGTTGCAGGGCATCAAGAAGGGCGTGCTGGAGCTGGCCGACGTGATCGCCGTCAACAAGGCGGACGGGCCGCACGAGCGCGACGCCCGCGCGGCCGCGCGCGAACTGGCGGGCGCGCTGCGGCTGATGCACGGCAAGGACGCCTTCTGGACGCCGCCGGTGCTCAGTTGCAGCGCCCGGGAGTCGGCGGGTCTGGACACCGTCTGGGAGCGCCTGGAGCAGCACCGCACCCTGCTGGACTCGACCGGGCGGCTCGCCGCCAAGCGCCGTGACCAGCAGGTCGACTGGACGTGGAGCATGGTCCGCGACGAACTGCTCAACCGCCTGCACGCCGACCCGGCGGTGCGGGCGGTGGCGCCCGCGCTGGAACAGCGGGTCAGGGACGGGGAGTTGACCCCGACCCTGGCCGCCGAGCGCATCCTGGACGCGCTGGACGGCGCCGCGGACCCGGATCCGGTGACGGGCGGCTCGGCGGGGCACTGAGCGGCTGCCCAGGGGGCCCGGCCGCCGTTCATCGCGTCACTGGTCGGCCGTTCACCGTGTCACCGGCCGGCCGTTCACCGTGTCACCGCGTCACCGGTCGGCCGTTCACCGTGTCACCGCGTCACCGGCTGGCCGTTCACCGCGTCACCGGTCGGCCGTTCAGTTGTGTCACCGGCCGGCCGTTCAGCCCGTCACCGACCGGCCGCCGCCTCCTCCGCGATCCGGTCGAACTGGGCGCCCATGGCCGCCGCGAGCGCCTGCGCGGCGGACAGCGGGCGCACCATCACCATGAAGTCGTCGATCTTCCCCTCCTCGTCGAAGTGGAGGAAGTCGCAGCCCTGGATCTGCCTGCCGTCGACGGTCGCGGTGAAGACGAGGGCGTGGTCCCGGCCGTCGGGGTTCGCGATCTCGCGTACGTAGCGGAAGTCCTCGAAGACCCGGCCCACCCCGCGCACGATCGCCGCGGTGATCGCCCTGCCCCGGTACGGCTTGAACGCGACCGGGCTGGTGAAGACCACGTCCTCGGCGAGCAGCGCCTCGACGGCGGCGAAGTCCTCGTTCTCGACGGCCCTGCGGAAGGCGTGCACGCGACCACCTCTAGTCAATTATTTGAGTAGGTGCGTCGGAGAGTACGGCGGTGCCGCCGGCCCTGTCCACCCCTCAAGGCTCACAGCCACCCGGCCCGCTGCGCCTGCAGGGCCAGCTGGAAGCGGTTGGCGGCGCCGAGCCGGGCCATGAGGATCTGCAGGCGGCGGAACAGGGTGCGCCGGCTGACGCCCAGCTCGCGGGCGATCACCTCGTCGCTCGCACCGCCGGCCAGCAGCGACAGCAGCCGGCGGTCGGACGGTTCGGGTCCGCCGGGTCGGGCGGTGCCGCCGTGGAAGGGCAGGGCGTCGTGCCAGCACCGCTCGAACAGGGCGACCAGCGCCGACAGCAGCCCGCACGGCTGCACCACCAGCATGCTGTTGACCACGTCCGCCTCCTTGATGGACAGCGAGACGAGCGCGTACGCCTCGTCGATGATCAGCAGCTTGACCGGCACCGACGGCAGCACCCTGGCCTGCTCCCCGGCCTCGACGCAGGGCTCGATCACCTCCTTCAGATGCCCCGGGTGCTCCAGCGAGGCCCGCGAGTACACCACCCGCTGGGTGACCCCGCGCGCGAGCGTCGCCAGCGCGTCCTCCCGCACCCCGGCCAGCGGCACGTACGGCGGCGACTCGAACTGGCGGATCTGCTCCCGGGCGCTCGCCCAGGCGTGCCGCATCCGCGGGCCGATGGCCTCCCCGGTGACGACCTCCACGAGATCGTCGTTGTACGCGGCCAGCCGGTGCCGCCGGAACGACTCGAACGCTCCCCCGACGGCGATCCGCGACTCCTCCACCTCGGCCGCCCGGTGCCGGGCGAGGATCTCCAGGCCCGCGGCCGGCGGCACCGGCGCCACCACGTCCCCGGCCTCGTCGGCGGCGCTGGCCAGCCCGGCGTCCACAAGCTCCTCGTACGCCACGGCGAGCTCGCCCGCGCCCAGCCCGGCCGCCTCCCCGACCGCGACCAGCGGCGCGGGGGCCACCTCCAGCAGCGCCACATAGACACGGGCCGCGGCCTCGCCGAGGCCCAGCAGACGCAGCGCCTGCCGGAGTTTCGCGTGAGTCATACGACGCATTATCGACGGCACCCCGACCCCGGATGGCCGATCCGTGCCACTGGCACTCCATGGCACCACCCGCCCGCGCGGCGGGCTACGGTCCCTCCAGCCCACCACCCCGGACGAGAGGGAACACCGTGGCCAAGCGCCGGAAGAACGGTCTGTACGCAGGGATCTCGAAGGAACTGTCCGCCCTGATGCGCACGGGCTGGGCCGACACCGAACGGCACGACCTGACCCCCGACGAGCAGGCCCCGTACGCGGCCCGCCGCCGCGCCGCGCTCTCCGCCCGCTTCCCCGGCGAGCGCCTGGTGATCCCCTCGGGCAACCTCAAGGTCCGCTCGAACGACGACACCTACCCCTTCCGCCCCTACTCCGGCTACGTCCACATGACCGGCGACCAGGCCCGCGACGGCGCCCTCGTCCTCGAACCCCGCGCGGACGGCGGCCACGACGCCTACTGCTACCAGCTCCCCCGCGACAGCCGCGACACCGACGAGTTCTGGCTCGGCTACACCGCCGAGCTGTGGATGGGCCGCCGCCGCTCCCTCGCCGAGTCCGAGCGCGTCCTCGGGCTGCCGTGCCGGGACGTCCGGACGATCGCCGCCGACCTGGCGGCCGCCTCCGCCGTGCCCACCCGGATCGTGCGCGGCGTGGACCAGGCCCTGCAAGCCGCGGTCACCACCGACGAGTCCCGCGACGACGAGCTCGAAGAGGCACTGAGCGAGCTCCGCCTGGTCAAGGACGCCTGGGAGATCGGCGAGATGCGCAAGGCGGTGGACTCCACCGTCCGCGGCTTCACCGACGCCGTCGGCGAACTCTCGCGCGCCGTCGCCTCCTCCGAACGCTGGATCGAGGGCACCTTCTTCCGCCGGGCCCGCCTGGAGGGCAACTCCGTCGGCTACGGCACCATCTGCGCCGCCGGCGAGCACGCCACGATCATGCACTGGACCGCCAACGACGGCCCCGTGCGCCCGGGCGAGCTGCTGCTCCTGGACGCCGGCGTCGAGACCCACACCCTCTACACCGCGGACGTCACCCGCACGCTCCCGATCAGCGGCACCTTCACCCCCGTACAGCGCGAGATCTACGACGCGGTGTACGAGGCCCAGGAGGCCGGCATGGCCGCGGTGAAGCCGGGCGCCCGCTACCGCGACTTCCACGAGGCGGCCCAGCGCTCCCTGGCCGCCCGCCTGGTCGGCTGGGGCTTCATCGAGGGCCCCGTCGACCGCGCCTACGAGCTCGGCCTCCAGCGCCGCTTCACCATGGCCGGCACCGGTCACATGCTCGGCCTCGACGTCCACGACTGCGCCCACGCCCGCAACGAGGAGTACGTCGACGGCCTCCTGGAGCCCGGCATGGTCCTCACGGTGGAGCCTGGCCTGTACTTCCAGCCCGACGACCTGACGGTCCCCGCGGACTGGCGCGGCATCGGCGTGCGCATCGAGGACGACCTGCTCGTCACCGAGTCCGGGCACGAGAACCTCTCCGCCGCCCTGCCCCGCTCGGCGGACGAGGTCGAGCGGTGGATGGCCGCCCACGCGGGCTGACACCCCGTCAGGCCAGGCGCTCCCGGTGGTCGCGGGGGGTCAGCAGCCGCCCGCGGTCGAGGGCCGCGGCGAACGCGTGCGTGCCGAGGGCCGCGCCGGCGTGAGCGGTGGCGCGGTCGGTGTCGAAGCGTTCCGCGGCGGGCAGCGGCGAGCCGGCGCAGTCGCGCAGAGCGGCGGCGGTGCCGAGGAGTTCGGCGGCGTGCTCGGGGGCGCCGCCGATCGCGCGGGCGCCGGCGAGTCCTTCGAGGGCCAGCGCGACGGCGCGCGGATCGCCGGTGCGTTCGGCCAGGCGGAGTCCGTCCAGGTGGAGCGCGAGCGCCCGGTCGGCGAGGCCGCGCTGCTCGGCGGCGAAGCCCAGCTGGGCGAGGACGAGGGCGGCGCCCGCGTCCACGCCGCGGTCGCGGTTCCAGTCGAGCCAGGGCCGCAGCAGTTCCTCCGCGGTGTCCAGGTCACCCCGTCTGCGGGCGACGAGCGCGAGCCCGGTGTCGGCGAACTGCTCGGCGGGGCGGTGCGACTGCTCGGCGGCGAGGGTGCGGGCGCGCGAGGTGAGGTCGGCCGCGGTGGCGAGGTCGCCGGTGAGCAGGGCGATCCGGCCGGCTCGGGACAGCCGGAAGGACAGCTCGGTCCACAGCCGCAGCCGCTCGGCCAGGCGGATGCCTTCCTGGTGCAGCCGCATGGCCCGCTCGTAGTCGCCGGCGATCTCGGCGAGCATGCCCAGGTGCTCGGTGGACTGGAGGCGGCCCCACGCGTCGTCGAGCCGATCGAAGAGGTCGGCGCTCAGCGTGGCGTGCCGCCGCTGCGCCGCCAGGTCGCCACGGTAGAGGGCCTGGGTGGCGAGGACGGCGTGGGCCGCGGCGACACCCCACCGGTCCTCCCGTTCGGCGGACTCGGCGAGCAGGGCGGCGGCCGCGGCGGCACGGTCGCCGCCGGGAGCGGCGTCGAAACCGCACCGGACGAGCTCCAGCAGCCACCGGGCCCGTATGTCCGACCGGGGCGCGGCGCGGACCGGCGCGTCGGCGACCGGTCGGCCGGTGAGCAGGGCGAACGCCGCCTGACGCGTCCCGGCGGCGGCCCGCTCCTCGGTGTCGGGGCCGGACAGGGACAGCGCGGCGGTCAGGGAGCGGTGCGCCTCGGCATGGCGTCCGCGCAGGAACCAGTACCAGGAGAGCGGATTGACCAGCTGTAGCGCCAGGTCCACGGCGTCGGCCGCGACGGCGGAGGCCAGCGCGGCGCTCAGATCGGCGCGCTCCCGGTCGAGCAGCGCGAGCCGGTCGCACTGCTGCGGCCCGTACAGGTGCGGCTCGGTGCGCTCGGCCAGCGCCGCGAAGTACCGCGCGTGGCGCAGCCGTACGGCGTCCGTCTCGCCGGCCTCGCCGAGCCGTTCCAGGCCGTAGGCGGCGATGGACTCCAGCAGGCCGTAGCGGGGGCCGGACGCCGCGTCGTCGGTGACGGCGACGGTGACGAGGGAACGGTCCACGAGCCGGGCGAGCGTGTCGAGGACGGCTTCGGCCGGCAGGTCCGGTGCGGCGCAGACGGCTTCGGCGGCCTCGCTCGTGCAGCCTCCGGCGAAGACGGCCAGCCGGCGCAGCAGGGTCCGCTCGTCGCCGGTGAGCAGGTCCCAGCTCCAGTCGATGACGGCGCGCAGGGTGCGCTGGCGGGCGGGGGCGTCCCGGCGGCCGGCGGCGAGGACCCGGAACCGGTCGTCGATGCGGGCGGCGAGGCCGTGGACGCCGAGCGCGCGGACACGGGCGGCGGCGAGTTCCAGGGCCAGCGGGATGCCGTCGAGCCGGGCGCAGATCTGTGCCACCGCGTCGGCGTTGGCCGGACCCAGGGCGAAACCGGGGGCGGCGGCCCGGGCGCGGGCGGCGAACAGCGCGATGGCGTCGTCGTCGGCCAGCGGGGCCACGAGGTGCAGCGACTCGCCGTCGACGGCGAGCGGTTCCTGGCTCGTGGCCAGCACCCGCAGCCCCGGTGCCTGCCCGAGCAGACGGGCGGCCAGCCGGCCCGCTTCGTCGATCACATGCTCGCAGTTGTCCAGGACGAGCAGCAGGGAGCGGCCCGCCAGCGCCTGTGCGAGAGGGTCGTCGACCGCGTCGACCGCTGTGGCGGCGTCCTCCCGGATGTCCAGCGCGGCGGCCACGGCCGGTCCCAGATCGCCCTTGACCGGGGCGAGTTCGACGAGCCGTATCCCGTCCGGGTGGGCGTCGGCGGCGCGGGCCGCCGCCTCCAGCGCGATCCGGGTCTTGCCGACGCCGCCCGGTCCGACGAGGGTGACCAGCCGGCCGGCTCGCAGCAGGTCGCCGACGCGGGCGACATCGTCCTCGCGGCCGATCAGCTCCGTGAGCGGGGCGGGCAGACGGCCGCTCGCGGGCAGCCGGCCGCTCGCGGGCAGCCGGCGCGGGGCGGCCTCGGCGGGCGCGTCGAGGGCCGGGTCCTGCCGCAGCACCGCCGCGTGCAGTGCGGCCAGTTCGGGGCCGGGGTCCAGACCCAGGTCCTCGGCCAGCCGCTCCTTCAGCTCGGCGTACGTGGCCAGCGCCTCGGTCTGGCGGCCCGCGCGGTAGAGGGCGAGCAGATACGCGGCCCGCAACCGTTCCCGCAGCGGATGCGCGTGCACCGTCTCACCGAGCTCGTCGGCGAGTCGGCCGTGCTCACCGAGTTCCAGCCGGGCCTCGGCCAGCTCCTCCACGGCGGTCAGATACTGCTCGTCCAGCCGCGCCACGGTGGTCCGGGTGAACGCCGCGTCCCGGAACTCCGCGAAGGCGGGCCCCCGCCACAGGCCCAGCGCCTCCTGGAGAACATCCGCCCGCTCACGCGGCCGCGCCGACCGCCGGGCGCGATCGGTGAGCACGGCGAAACGGCCCGCGTCGACGGCCTCCTCGCCCACCCGCAGGACATACCCGGCCGGCGTCAGCGCCACCAGGCCCCGCGCCCCGGCCTCCGCCCCGTCCAGCGCCCGGCGCAGCTGGGACACCTTGGTCTGCAGCGTGTTGACCCGGTTGCCGGGCGGATTCTCCTCCCACAGGTCGTCGACCAACCGGTCGACCGGCACCGGTCGCCCAGGGTGGGCCAGCAGGTCGGCCAGCAGAGCCCGCACCTTCGCCTCGCGTACGACGACGGGGGCGCCGCCGTCGGTGCGGATCCGCAGGGGGCCGAGTACGTCGAACAGCATGCCGTCACGGTAACTGCCGTGCGGGGAGGGGGCGGAGGGCGAGGAGGGGTGGGGGTGTGCGGCTGGGGGCGGGGTCGGGGTCGGGGTCGGGGTCGGGCATGAGGGTGTGGCGGACGGGGCCGCTGGACGAGGCCGTGCGGCGGGCGTGACGGTACGTGGGCATGACGGTACGTGGGCATGACCGTAAGCGCGGGTGACCGTACGCGTACGTGGGCGCGCATGACCGTACGCGCGCATGACCGTAGGCATACGTGGGCGCGCATGACCGCAGGCGCATGTGGGCGTGCGTGACCGTGCGCGGACCGTAGGCGTCCCGTGCGCGTGGCCCGGCAGGGTCGTCTCCGTCGAGACGGCGGCAACCCGCCGCTTCCGAGAAGGAGGACACCATGACGACGACCCTCGTCTCCCGCGAGATCCGCCTCGCCGCACGCCCCGTGGGCGAGCCCGGCCCCGAGCACTTCGAGCTGGCCAGCGCCCCGGTCCCCGAGCCCGCCGAGGGCCAGGTCGTGGTGCGCAACACCTGGATGTCCGTGGACCCGTACATGCGCGGCCGGATGAACGACGTGCCCTCCTACATCCCGCCGTTCCGCCTCGGCGAGGCGATGGAGGGCAGTGCGGTGGGCGAGGTGGTCGCCTCGCGCTCGGCGGAGGTGCCGGTGGGAGCGACGGTCTCCCACTTCCTGGGCTGGCGCGAGTACGCGGTGCTCGACGCCGCGGCCGCCACCGTGGTCGACGCCGGGCGGATCCCGGCCCAGGCGTACCTGGGCGCGCTCGGCACCACGGGCCTGACCGCCTATGTGGCGCTCACCCGGACCGCGCCGGTGCGTGAGGGGGACACGGTCTTCGTGTCCGCCGCGGGCGGGGCGGTCGGCAGCGTCGCCGGTCAACTGGCGCGTAGGCTCGGCGCGGTGAGGGTGATCGGTTCGGCGGGCGGGCCGGCCAAGACGAAGCGCCTGGTCGCCGACTTCGGCTACGACGCGGCCCTGGACTACCGCGCGGGCCGGTTGGAGGAGCAGCTGGCCGAGGCCGCCCCCGAGGGCGTCGACGTCTATCTGGACAGCGTCGGCGGCGACCATCTGCGGGCCGCGATCGGCGCGATGCGCGCGGGCGGCCGGATCGCCATGGTCGGCGCGATCAGCGGCTACAACGCCGAGACGCCCGCGCCCGGCCCGGACAACCTCTTCGAGGCCGCCGCAAAGGAAGTGACATTGCGCGGGATGCTCGTCAGCAACTGGCTCGACCTGTTCCCGGAGTGGATCGCGAAGGCGGCACCCTGGCTGGCCGACGGCACACTGCGCACCGAGGAGACGGTGGTCGACGGCATCGAGCGCGCCCCCGAGGCGTTCCTCGGCATGATGCGCGGCGCCAACACCGGCAAGATGCTCGTCCGACTGGCCGGGTGAGCACGGTGCCGACCCCGAACCCCTCGAACACACCGGCCGCCACGGCCCGCCCCCACGCCTGCTCGTCGTCGCCCACCCCCGCACCGACTCCCGCACGACCCAGGTCGCCCACCAGGCCGCGCACCGGGACGAACCCGACCGGCAGGACCGCGGCAAGGTCTACTCCGCCGAAGTACGCGCCCACATGCGGCGCATCGACGCCGCCGACGTCATCGTCGTCTTCCCCCTCCGGTGGTTCGGCCCCCCCCCCGCGATCCTCAAGGGCTGGATCGACCGAATCTGGAACTACGGCTTCGCCTACGGCCGCAGCACTCCCCGCCTGGCCGCCACCCGCATGCTCCGGCCCGGCGGTGAGCAGCTGCTCGGCCCCCGACTTCACCGCACTCGGCTGGGACAGAACCCTCCGACACGCCCTCGCCACCGGCATCTCCGAGTTCTGCGGCATCACCGACGTCACCGTCGCCTTCCTCCACGACTCCCTCACGGCCGACACCGACCCGACCAAGACCGCCGACACCACCCTGACCACCTTCCTCACCCCCCGCAACCGCAGCACCGCATACAAGGGCCGAAACCCAACACCAGTGTCACCGCCTGCTGTCAGAATCAGCCTCGCCCCACCTCGTTGTCTGGAGGAACATGAGTGGCGACCTGGGTCCGCTGGTCATCACCCGCCGCAGCGGCAGTGAGCCGATACGAGCCAACGGCGAAACGGTCGGCAGACTCGGCGACTTCTGGAGCTGGGCATGCTCCGACCTGGCCAACAACACCATGCGGGGCGTCCTGGCCGAGTATCTCGTGGCCACGGCACTGGACGCGGCAGCCGGCACCCGCACCGAATGGGACACCGTCGACATCCGCACGCCCGAGAAGTGGCGCGTCGAGGTGAAATCGACGGCCTACCTGCAGTCCTGGACACAGCCCCAACTATCGAAGGTCTCGTTCCACATCGCCCCGACCTCCGGCTGGGACACCCACACCGGCACCACCTCGGCCGAAGTGCGACGCCGCTCGGACGTGTACGTCTTCTGCCTGCTGCACCATCAGGACAAGCAGACCCTCGATCCCCTGGACCTTGACCAGTGGACCTTCTACGTCCTGCCCACACCGGTCCTGGACGAACACTGCCCGAACCAGAAGTCCATCCGACTGTCCAGTCTGGAGCGCCTCAACCCGCTGAAGACCGATTTCGCCGGCTTGCAGAAAGCAGTCGCCGCGTGCGCCGAGGGCATGCGATAGGCAGGTCAGGAGCCCTTCGCGGCCGGCTCCAGAATCGCCACGCACTCCACATGGTGCGTCATAGGAAAGATGTCGGCCTGAGCGAGTCAGGGAAAACACCAGGTCACAGCTGTCTTCTCGGCTCATCGCGAGGCGGGCGGACGCCCAGAGCGTCAAACGAGCGTCGCGGCCGATCGCCCTTCCCCTACTCAGGCACTGAGCTGCTACGAGCAGCTCCACAGCAGGCCCACCCTCTCTGCCGCCAGTCACGGGCTCGCTGATGACGCCCCGCGCCACTCCTCCGGCCGCCATATTGGACTCATGCCGCCTAGCTCACAGCGCCCCGTACCCACGCCGAGCGACCTCTCGGGCCCGGTCGCCGAGGACACCGCGCCGCCGGGCTGGGCTTTGGCGCCCAGGAAGCCGCCGGCGTAGGTGCCGGTGGCCCTCCAGCGCACGGAGGCGCCGTGTCCGGCGATCAGGGGGTCGGTCTGGAGGGAGAAGTGCGGGTCGGGGAAGGCTGCGTGGGTCGGGGCGATCCAGGCCACGAGGCCGTCGGCGCCGCGGATGCTGCCGTCGCCTCCGTCGAGGAGGGCTGCGTGGACGGTGAAGTCCGGGGAGATGATGCCGGGTGCCTGGGTGCAGTCGCCGTTCCAGAGGCGCAGCCAGGCGTCGAGCATCGTCTTGGGGTTCTTGGCGGGCGCCTGGTGGCCCGGTGAGGTGACCGGGTGAGCGGCCGGGGCGGCGGACGAGGTGGACGCTGCGGCCGTTGTCGCGGTGGTGGCCGGCTGTGGTGTCAGTCGGTGCAGGTGGTGCCGGGTGCGGGCAGGTCGCGGGTGGTCAGGTAGCGGTTGGTGGCGTCGCGCACGCACTGGGAGAGCAGGAACATGCTGTAGTCGTCGCCTTCGCGGCTGAGGACGACGCTGCCGGGCAGTTGTGCCGCCATGGCGAAGCCCGCGCTGTGCGGGGCGAGCGCCTGGTGGGTTGACTGCACGATCAGGGCGGGGGGCGCGCCGTGGACGGGGGTACCGGCCGCGATGGGGCGGGCGGGGACGGGCCAGCCGAGGCAGCCGGTGAGGGCGGTCCAGGAGCGCACGGCGCCGCCGAGGTGCGGGGAGATCCGCGCCAGGTCCTTGCGCAGGCGGGTGAGCTGGTCGAACGTCGTCGCCGGACGGGAGCTGTCCAGGCAGGCGGGGACCTGCACCTGGACGGGGTCGAGGGTGTCGTCGGGTTCGTACGTGAAGTCGCTCGCGTCGCCGGCCTTGGCCTTGACGACGGCTTGGGCGAGGGCCGGCCAGGTGACGCCGGAGAGGGTCAGATGGTCCTGGGTGGCGGTGCGGATGTCCTCCCCGGTCAGGGCCCGGCCGTCGGCGGTGGGGATCGGTGTGCGGTCGGCGCGGGCGACGAGGGCGTCGTACTCGGCCGCGGCATCCTTGCCGTGCAGGGCACAGTCCGCTGTCGCGGCGCACCAGGCGGAGAAGCGGTTGAACGCTTCTTCGGCCGTGGCTGCTTCGCGGCGGATCCGCTCGGTGGGTGTGGTGGTGTCGTCCAGCGCCGTGTCCAGGACCATGGTGCGCAGGCGACCGGGGTACAGGTCGGCGTAGGTGCGCCCGAGCAGGGTGCTGTAGTGGATGCCGTACCAGTTCAGCTGCTTCTCGCCGAGGCCGGTGCGTACGGCTTCGAAGTCCCGTGCGGTGCTGGTCAGGTCGGCGTGGGCGACCAGGGGGCCGTTCTCACGCAGGCAGTCCTCGGCGAAGGCGCGGTTGTGGGCGACGAGCGCGTCGAACTGCTGCCGGTCACGCGGGAAGTGGGTGACTCCGGCCGGCTTGAGGGGTGTCGTACAGCGGATCGGCGTGCTGTGGCCCACGCCGCGCGGGTCGACGGCGACCAGGTCGAAGTTGCGGCTCATGGCGCCCGCGAACGAGGGGAAGCCGATGCGCATCGCCAGGCGAAGCTGCTCGATCGACGATCCACCGGCTCCGTCGTTGAGCAGGAGGGTGCCCTGGCGATGGGGCTGGTCGTCGGCGGGACGGCGGACCAGGGCGAGGCTGAGGCTGCCGGCGCCGGGGTGGGCGTAGTCGACCGGGACCCGGAGGGTGCCGCACTGCATGCCCTGGAATTCCGTGTCGGAGCAGGCGCTCCAGCTGATCCGGCTCGTGGGGGCGGCGGTCTGGGGTTGTGCGGGGGTGGCGACTGCCGGGGTGGCGAGGGTGGCCGTGGCGACGAGAGCGGCGGTCAGAGTACGCCGGACATGGGTGCGCAGGCTGGATCTGGGCATGGCGGGATGCTCCTGAGGCTGTCGGCGCCGTGGCGCGGCGCGGAGGAAATGCGGGGAGAGAACGGCAGGTGCGCGAACGCTGCGAGCGTCGACCATGCGTGGATGCGGTTTTCCGCATGAGGGGTCAGGCGTGCAGGACGACCTTTCCGGCGACGGTGCCGGACTCGGCCAGCCGCATCGCCTCGGCGGCCTGGGCCAGGGGCAGTTCGGCGGCGATGTGGGCGGTGATCTCACCGCGGCGCAGGGCTTCGAAGACCTCGGTGAGGTCGGCGCGCAGCCTGGCCTGGAAACGGCCGCGGTTCAGGGCTCGGCCGGCCCAGACGTTGAAGAAATACGCGCGGCGGCCGTTGGGCAGCGCGTTCCACAGCCACACCCGGCCGAGGAGCTTGAGGACGGGCCACTGCTTGGAGCCCTCGTCGTCGCGGGTGGAGGCGCTGCCGTAGGAGACGAGCGTGCCGCCGGGGGCGAGCAGGCGCCAGGAGTCGACGATGCCGCGGCCGCCGACGTGGTCGAAGACGGCGTCCACCCCCCGCGGGGCGAGTTCACGGACACGGGCCGGGATGTTCTCCGTGCGGTAGTCGATCGGGGTCACGCCCTGTTCCTTCAGCACGGCGTGGTGGCGCGCGGAGGCGGTGCCGATCACCTGGGCGCCCGCGACCTGGGCGAGCTGGACCAGGACCGACCCCACTCCCCCGTTGGCCCCGTGCACCAGGACGGTCTGCCCGGCGCGGACACGGGCCTTGCGGTGCAGCATCTGCCAGGCCGTGATGCCGTTGATCACCACCGTCTCCGCCTGCGCCGCGCCGACCCCGTCCGGGACCGGCACCAGGTCCGCGGCGTCGACGACGACGTGACTGGCCCAGCCGCCGACCTTCAGCAGCGCGGCCACCCGCGTCCCGACCAGCCCCGCGTCGACACCCTCACCGGTCGCCGCCACGGTGCCGACCAGGTCGTATCCGGGGACGAACGGGAAGGGCGGCTGGTCGTAGTAACGGCCCCGGCGCATCTGCTGCTCCGCGAAGGAGACACCGGTGGCTTCCATGCGAACCACGACCTGGCCCGCCCCGGCGCTCGGGACAGCACCCTGCCGCACCTGAAGCCCCTCCGGCTCGACCTTGCCCGGCAGCACGACCTCGACCATCGCTGCGGCGTTCATGGTGTTCCTCCCTCGACAGGCACCAGCATCGTTAACGGCTGACGCGTTCGTTAGAAGTTATAACTTCACCGCCGAGTGACAGTCAAGTACGTTCGTAATAGGGTCTAACTCAGGCGGTTGACCAGCCGCTCCGCCGGCTCCGGGAAACCGGCGGACATGACAGGGAAGGGATGAGCCCATGGCCATCGCAGGAAAAGAGACACCGCGCGAGCGCTACCGCGCCCAACTGCGCGCCGAGATCAAGCAGCGCGCCTGGGAGCAGATCGCCGCCGCCGGGGCACCCGGGCTCTCCCTGAACGCCATCGCCAAACAGATGGGGATGAGCGGCCCCGCGCTCTACCGGTACTTCGCCAGCCGGGACGAGTTGATCACCGAGCTGATCCGGGACGCCTACCGCAGTCTCGCCGACACCCTGCGCACCGCCGCCGCATCGGGTGCCGATCTCGCCGGGCTCGGGCACGCGCTGCGCGCATGGGCACTGGACGACCCCCAGCGCTACTTCCTCATCTACGGCACACCCGTCCCCGGCTACCACGCCCCCGACGACATCACCATGATCGCCTCGGAGATCATGGACGCCCTCCTGGACGCCGCCCCAGCCGCCCCAGCCCCTGCCCCGGCCGCGGTGCAGGACACTTCGCTCGAATCCCACCTCGCCGAACACCGCCAGTGGGCCGGCGACCACCCCGCCTCCCCAACGGCGCTACGCCTCGCCCTGCACTTCTGGACCCGCCTGCACGGCATCCTCTCCCTGGAACTCGCGGGCCACTTCAACGGCATGGGATTCGACCCCGACGAGCTGTACGAGAACGAACTGCGGCACCTCACACAGTGAGGGGACGACCACGGCGACCACCCAGGGCCGCAGGCCGCATGCGACGACCACGGCAGCCGCGGGGCTGAGCCGCCCCACCTCTTCGCTGGTCCCACCGCCCTCGGACAACCGGTCCAAACAGCCGGCGTACGCTCAGCCCTTCTCGAACCGGCCTCTCACAGGGGCCCCCAGACCTCGGACTGCTGATGCAGCTGACGCTGCACCAGCGCCACGGACGCCGGGGCCGGCCCCGAAGGGGTGACGAAATGGAGGGCATTGAGCGGTTGGACCTGCGTACGGTGCAACGCCTCCAGCGAGCCGGCCGCCAGAGCGGGGTCCGCCAGATAGCGAGGCAGGACGGAGATCCCGGCGCCGGCGACGACGGCAACCAGCACGGCCCGCAGGTCGGGCACGATCATCGACACCGGATTGGGCGGCCGCCGACCGAACTCGGGGTGCCAGAGCAGGGACCAGCCGCGAAGCGGTCAGCTCCGCTGCCGTGCCCTGACGGGCCTGGCGGTCGGCGTCCTGAGCCAGGGCGCCCCGCAACTGGTCCAGAGGGGAGGCGATGCGCCGGGCCGGCTCGTGTGCACGCGGCGTCGGTGCGGCTCTTCGCCGGGAACGTTCGAAGAGCACGGCGTCCAACTGGCCCTCCGGACGCGCCAGCCGACCGCTGACCGCGGGTTGGGACACGCCCAGGGCGGCGGCAGCGGCGGTCAGCGAAACAGGTCGAGCACTTCCGGCCACACTTGAGAAACCCTGGGAAACGGCAGGTCAAAGCCCCTTCGCGGCCGGCTCCAGAATCGCCACGCACTCCACATGATGCGTCATCGGAAACAGATCGAACGCCCGCAGCATCCGCACCCGATACCCGCCCTCCCGGAAATACGCGATGTCGCGAGCCAGCGCAGCGGGATCGCAGGCGACGTACGCGATGCGGCGGGCGCCGAGGGCGGCGAGGTGGGCGACGGTCTTGCGGCCGGCGCCGGCGCGGGGCGGGTCGAGGACGATGAGGTCGACGTCGGTGATGCCGGTCCGGGGAAGGACGGCTTCGACCTTGCCCTGCTCCACGCGGACCCGCGGGAAGTCGGCCAGGTTGTGGCGGGCGTCCTCCACCGCGCGCTTGCCGGACTCGATGCCGAGCACCGCGCCCTTCTCGCCGATGCGGTCGGCGAGCGCGCCCGCGAAGAGGCCGACGCCGCAGTACAGGTCGAGGCACATGTCGCCCTTGCGCGGCAGCAGGCCCTGCATGACCGCCGTCACCAGCGTGTCCGCCGCCTTCGGGTGGACCTGCCAGAAGCCGCCGCTGCCGACCCGGTGGGTGCGGCCGTCCGCACGTTCGCGGACGAAGGGGCGGCCGTGGACGCGGTGGACGCCGCCGGACTTCTCGTCCACCCGCATCACCGACACCGGCTTGTCCAGTTCGACCAGGGGGAGGCGGGCGCCCGGTCGCGGGGTGAGGATCACCTGGCGGTCCTGGCTGCCCGTCGCCGCGATCGCCTCCACCGACTCCATGCCGGACCAGTCGCGCCGCTCGACGCCGAGCTCGCTGACGCCCTCCGCGGCGATCATGCAGTGCTCGATGCGCTCGACCTCGTGGGAGCGGTGGCGGCGCAGGCCGGCGTGGCCGTCGGCGTCCACCGCGTACTGCACGCGCGTACGCCACTGCGGCACCTGACCTGCGGGCAGCTTGTCACCCTCGGCCGGCATCACCGTGCCGTCCCAGCCGGCCTCCTCCGGGGTGAGACCCGCGAGCCGCTTCAGCTGCTCGGCGATGACCTCGCCCTTGAGGCGCCGCTGCGCACCCGGCTTGGCGTGCTGCCAGTCGCAGCCGCCGCAGCGGCCGGGGCCGGCGTAGGGGCAGGGGGCCTCGACCCGGTCCTTGGACGCCTCCAGCACCTCGACGGCGTCCGCGCGCAGGAAGCGGTCGCCCTCCTCGCCCTCGGTGACCCGGGCGACGACCCGCTCACCGGGCAGCGTGTGCCGGACGAAGAGCACCTGTCCCTCGGACGTACGGGCGATGCAGTGCCCGCCGTGCGCGACGGGCCCGACCTCGACCTCGTACACCTCGCCCACCAGCGACTTCTTCGGTTCTGCCTGCATGGCGGGTGACTCCAGATCGGGAACGTACAGCGGTGAGAGCGTCAACGGGAAGGTGCGGTGGCCGGGGCACGTCCGCCTTCGCGGGACAACAGCCCACCAGTCTACGTCGTCCCCGGCACCCCTCAGTCCCTGCCGCTCGGCTCCTTCGGCCGCTCCTGCGCCGGTCCCCGTCGCACGGAACCCGGCGCGTTCCACTCCTGCCGCTTGCGGGCGCGCCGCTTGGCGGCCTCGGAGGACTGGAGCTGGTAGGGCACGGAGGTGACCATGATGCCCGGCGTGAACAGGAGGCGGCCCTTGAGCCGCAGCGCGCTCTGGTTGTGCAGCAGGTGCTCGTACCAGTGGCCGACGACGTACTCGGGAATGATCACCGACACGGCGTCGCGCGGCGACTCACGGCGCAGGTTCTTGACGTACTCGATGACCGGTCGGGTGATCTCGCGGTAGGGCGAGTCGAGGACCTTCAGCGGTACGTCGATCCCGCGCCGCTCCCACTCCTCGCGCAGTGCCCTGGTCTCGTTCGGGTCCACGTTGACGGTGAGCGCCTCAAGGGTGTCGGAGCGCATCAGCTTGGCGTAGGCGAGGGCGCGCAGGGCGGGGCGGTGGATCTTGGAGACCAGGACGACGGAGTGGACCCGCGAGGGGCGCACGCTGTCGTCGCTGGGGCCCTCGGGGGCGGCGAGCTCGCGCGAGACATGGTCGTAGTGGCGGCGGATCGCGCTCATCGTGACGTAGAAGATCACCATGCCGAGCAGCGCGACCCAGGCGCCGTGGGTGAACTTGGTGACCAGGACGACCATCAGCACCATGGCGGTGAAGAAGGCGCCGAAGGCGTTGATCGCGCGGGAGCGGATCATGTGGCGGCGCTTGCCGGGATCCCGCTCGGTGGCCAGATGGCGGTTCCAGTGGCGGACCATGCCGGTCTGGCTGAGCGTGAAGGAGACGAAGACGCCGACGATGTAGAGCTGGATCAGCCGGGTGGAGTCGGCGCCGTAGATCCACACCAGCAGCATGGCCGCGCCGGCCAGCAGCACGATGCCGTTGGAGAAGGCGAGGCGGTCGCCGCGGGTGTGCAGCTGGCGCGGCAGATAGCGGTCCTGGGCGAGGATCGAGCCGAGGACCGGGAAGCCGTTGTACGCGGTGTTCGCGGCGAGGAACAGCACCAGCGCGGTGGCCGCGGCCAGCACGATGAACGGGAGGCTGCCGCTGCCGAAGACGGCCTCGGCGACCTGGGAGATCACCGGGTGCTGGACGTAGTCGGCGCCCACCGGGACACCGTTGTCCAGCAGGTCGTGGCCGGGGTTCTCGGCCATGCGCACCTTGGACACCATGGCCAGGCCGATGATGCCGCAGAACATGGTGACGGCCAGCAGGCCCATCAGCGCCAGTGTGGTGGCCGCGTTCCTGGACTTGGGCTTGCGGAAGGCGGGGACGCCGTTGGAGATGGCCTCCACGCCGGTGAGCGCGGCACAGCCGGAGGAGAAGGCGCGCAGCAGCAGGAAGACGAGCGCGAAACCGGCCAGGCCCTCGTGCTCGGGCTTGATCTCGTAGCCGGCGGTGGGCGCCCGCAGGGTGTCGTCCAGGACCAGGCCGCGGAAGGCACCCCAGGCGATCATGATGAAGACGCCCGCGACGAACACATACGTCGGGATCGCGAAGAGCGAGCCGGACTCCTTCACGCCGCGCAGGTTCATCAGGGTCAGCAGCACGATCACGGCGATCGCGCAGAACACCTTGTGCTCGACGACGAACGGGACCGCGGAGCCGAGGTTCTCGATGCCGGAGGAGATGGAGACGGCGACGGTGAGCACATAGTCGACCAGCAGGGCGCTGGCGACGGTGAGCCCGGCCTTGGGGCCCAGGTTGGTGTTCGCCACCTCGTAGTCGCCGCCGCCGCTGGGGTAGGCGTGCACGTTCTGCCGGTAGGAGGCGACCACGGTGAACATCAGCACGACGACCGCGGCGGCGATCCACGGGCTGAAGTGGTAGGCCGACACACCCGCGATGGACAGGACCAGCAGCACCTCCCCGGGGGCGTACGCCACGGAGGACAGCGGGTCGGAGGCGAAGACGGGGAGCGCGATGCGCTTCGGCAGGAGCGTTTCGCCGAGCCGGTCGCTGCGCAGTGCGCGCCCGATCAGAATCCGTTTGGGCACGTCGGTCAGTTTGGACACAACAGAGCATCGTAAGGCCTCGAACAGCAGCGCGCCCACCGGCCCACCGCGGTCTGCCTCACGGGTGAAATCGGCCCTGGTCCGGGCCGGGCGTCAACCTCCGGGGACGCTGCCGTGTCTATATGACTAACCCGCCTTGATGGCTGCCCCGCCGTGATGGCCGACCCGCCCTGATGGCTGGCCGCCGTGAAGGCTGACCCACCCTGACGACCGACCCGCCCTGATGACCGCCCGCCCCTGCTCGTCACCCGGAGTGCCCATGGCCACCGCCGCAGAGCTGATCGGCGCCACCGCCGCCCTCGTCGCCCTCGCCGTCCTCACTTTCGCGAGCGTCCGCAGCATCAGCCGCCGCTGAGCGGGGCAGTCGGTGCACGAGAACGTCCAGGGGGCGCACGGGGGTGCCGTCCCCCGACCGTGCATGTGTAGCTTGGTCGGCGGTCTGAGACCCTGTTCAGGTCAAGGACCTTGATTCAGCTCAAAGTCAACAACTCGTGACACCGGAAGGACGGTCGTGCACATCGTCATCATGGGCTGCGGCAGAGTGGGTTCCGCACTCGCCCAGACCCTGGAGGAACAGGGGCACACGGTCGCGGTGATCGACCAGGACCCCACCGCCTTCCGTCGCCTCGGCTCCTCCTTCGGTGGCCGCCGGGTCACCGGCGTCGGCTTCGACCAGGACACCCTGCGCGAGGCCGGCATCGAGGAGGCCGGGGCCTTCGCCGCGGTCTCCAGCGGCGACAACTCCAACATCATCGCCGCCCGGGTGGCCCGCGAGATGTTCGGCATCGAGAACGTCGCGGCCCGGATCTACGACCCCCGCCGCGCCGAGGTCTACCAGCGCCTGGGCATCCCGACCGTAGCCACCGTCCGCTGGACCGCGGACCAGATGCTGCGCCGGCTGCTGCCCTCCGGCTCGGAGGCGCTGTGGCGGGACGCCACCGGCGGCGTCCAGCTCGCCGAGGTGCACGCGTCGTCCGCCTGGGTCGGCCACAAGATCAGCAAGCTCCAGGAGGAGACGGGCGTCCGTGTGGCGTTCCTGACCCGTCTCGGCGAGGCGATGCTGCCCACCTCGCAGACCGTGCTGCAGGAGGGCGACCTCGTGCACGTGATGATGCGCAGCGACGAGGTCGAGAAGGTCGAGGCGGCGTTCGCCGAGGGCCCGAAGGAGGGCGGTCACTGATGAGGGTCGCCATTGCCGGGGCCGGCGCGGTCGGCCGGTCCATCGCCGGTGAGCTGCTGGAGAACGGCCACGAGGTGCTGCTGATCGACAAGGCGCCCACCGCCATCTCGGTCGAGCGCGTCCCGCAGGCCGAGTGGCTGCTGGCCGACGCCTGCGAGATCACCTCCCTGGACGAGGCCGCGCTCCAGCGCTGCAACGTCGTGATCGCCGCGACCGGCGACGACAAGGTCAACCTGGTCGTCTCGCTGCTCGCGAAGACGGAGTACGGCGTGCCGCGCGTCGTCGCCCGGGTGAACAACCCCAAGAACGAGTGGCTGTTCAACGAGTCCTGGGGCGTGGACGTCGCCGTCTCCACCCCGCGTCTGATGTCGGCCCTGGTGGAGGAGGCGGTGAGCGTCGGCGACCTGGTCCGGCTGCTGCGCTTCAGCCACGGCGACGCCAACCTGGTCGAGCTGACCCTGCCCGAGGAGTCGGCGCTGGCGGGCACCCAGGTCGGCGACGTGGAGTGGCCGCAGGACACCTCGCTGGTCACCATCATCCGCGGCACCCGTGTGCTGACCCCGTCCAAGGACGACTCCCTGGAGGCCGGCGACGAGCTGCTGTTCGTGGCCGCGCAGGCCCGCGAGGAGCAGCTGGAGGATCTGCTGTCGGTGCGGCGCGACGACACCGCAGGCGACTGACCCCTCGGGGATACGACGAGAAGGGCGCCCCTGCGACCAGGGGCGCCCTTCTCGTCGTAGAGGCAGCCGTCGAGCGGCGTCGGCGTGGGACGGCTACTCGGCGGACCGGGCCGCGGCCCTGCGCTCCTCCTCGGCCTTCTCCGCCTGCTCGGCGGCCTCCATCTCCGCGAACACGTCGATCGGCGCCGGTGCCTTCGCCAGGAAGATCCAGGTCAGCCAGACGGCGAGCAGGAAGGGCGGGATCTTCAGGGCGACCAGGACCCAGCCGAGCTGGGTGGTGTCGGCCCACCAGTACAGCGGGAAGAGGATCGCGCACTTGGCCAGCAGGATCAGGCCCCAGGCGTAGCTGGCCTTGGCGTAGGCCCTCTTGCGGCCGGGGTTGCGGGTGCGCCAGGAGAGGTTCTCCTTGAAGACCGGGCCGAGGATCAGACCGAGCAGCGGCACCCCGCACAGGGTGGTGATGATGTACGCCAGCGCCAGGCCCAGGGTGTAGAGCATGCCGGGCAGGTAGAAGTCCTTGGCGTTGCCGGTCATCATCGCGAAGACGACACCGAAGGCGACGCCGAAGACGCCGCTGAAGGCGTGCTTGACGGTGTCCCGCATCGCCAGGCGGACGACGACGAGCAGCAGCGACACCGCGAGCGCGGCGATCGCGGACAGGTGCAGGTCCTTGTTGATCGTGTAGATCGTGACGAAGAGCAGGCCCGGGACCACCGTCTCGACCATGCCGCGCACGCCGCCGAATGCCTCGAAGAGCGCGGCCTCCGTCACCGCCCTCGAATCCCGGTCATCCTGCTGGGCGTCCTGGGTCGGCTTGTCGAGCGACGTCACCGGCTACTCCCGTCCGAGGGGTCTCAGTTCGTACTTCGGGTTGAACAGCACCCGGCGGCCCCGGCTCATCGAGATCCGGCCGGACGCGATCATTCTGCGTCCCGGTTCTATCCCGACGATGGAGCGCCGGCCCAGCCACACCACGTCCAGGGCGGCGGAGCCGTCGAACAGCTCGGCCTCCAGGGCGGGCACGCCCGCGCGCGGACGCAGGGTGACCGTGCGCAAGGTACCAGTAACGGTGACGACCTCGCGGTCGTGACAGTCGCAGATGCGGGTGCAGCCGGTGGTCTCGGCGTCCTCTCGCAGCTCCTCGGACTCCAGGTCCTCCTGCGACGAGGAGAGCCGGTCGAGCATGCGCCGGAACCGGCCCACCGGCTTGTCGGGTCGAGGAACAGCACTCATGTCTGAAGGGTACCGGGGGCCACCGACACCTCAGAACCCCCCGGCTCGCGCTGGGAGATCGCTCACTTCTCGAACCGGTATCCCGCGCCGGGCTCGGTGCGGAAGTGCCGCGGACGGGACGGGTCCGCCTCCAGCTTCCGGCGCAGCTGGGCCAGGTAGACGCGCAGGTAGTTGGTCTCCGTGCCGTAGGACGGGCCCCACACCTCCTGCAGCAGCTCCTTCTGGCCGACCAGTCGGCCGGTGTTGCGGACCAGCACCTCCACCAGCCGCCACTCGGTGGGGGTGAGCCGTATCTCCCGGCCCTCGCGGACCGCCCTGCGCGTGCCCAGGTCGAGCGTGAAGGCGGGCGTCTCCACGAGCACCCCGCCCGTCTCACCGGGCTCGGCGCGGCGGACGGCGGCGCGCAGCCGCGCGAGCAGCGCGTCCGGCCCGAACGGCTTGGTGACGTAGTCGTCCGCGCCGGCGGCCAGGGCCTCGGTCTTGTCCTCGTGGCCGCGCCGCGCGGACACCCCGAGGATCTGCGCCCCGCCGGCCCGTTCGCGCAGCGCGCGCAGCATCCGCCCGCGGTCGGTGCCGGACATGTCGAGGTCGAGGACGACGACGTCGGGCCGGCGCTCGGCGGCCAGGCGCAGGCCCTCGGCCGCGTCGTGGGCCAGGTCGACCTCGTATCCGCGGGCGTCGAGATGCACCACGAGGCCGCGCACGATCCGCGGCTCGTCGTCGATCATGAGCACCCTGGTCATGGTGGCGCCTCTCCGGTCTCAGCTCTCGCTGATCTGGCCGTCGCGCAGCTCCAGGACCCGGTCGGCCAGGTCGAGCAGCGTGCTGTCGTGGGTGGCGACGAGGGCGGTGACGCGCTCGCTGCGGACGACGGCTCGCAGCAGCTCCATCACGGCGTGCCCGGTCTCGGCGTCCAGCTGGGCGGTCGGCTCGTCGGCGATCAGCAGGGCGGGGCTGTTGGCGAGGGCGCGGGCGATGGCCACCCGCTGCTGCTGGCCGCCGGAGAGCTCGCCGGGCCGCTGGGCGGCGTGGTCGGCGAGGCCGACCAGGGCGAGCAGCAGCTCCACGCGTTCCTCGCGCTCGCGCACCTCGGCGCGGCGCAGCCGGAGCGGTACGCCGACGTTCTCGGCGGCGGTGAGGATCGGGATCAGCCCGAAGGACTGGAAGACGAATCCGATACGGTCCCGGCGCAGTTCCAGCAGCCCCTGCTCGCCGAGCCCGGACAGCTCACGCCCGTCGACGACGATGCTGCCCCGGTCGGGCGCGTCGAGTCCGCCGACGATGTTCAGCAGCGTGGTCTTGCCGGACCCGGAGCGGCCCTTGAGGGCGACCAGCTCGCCCGGGCGCAGGGTCAGGGAGACGCCGCGCAGGGCGTGGACGGCGGCGGCGCCGGATCCGTACGTCTTGTGGACGTCCTCCACGCGCACCATGGTCTCGGTGACCACCTGGCTCATGCTGTGCCTCCCCCGTGGGCCGGGCGCCAGTATCGCGGGCGGCGCCCGGTCGATCAACGGTTCGGCCGGGGTCGTCGCCGGTCAGTTCGGGTTGTCGCCGTGGGTGAGGGTCTCCCAGGCGACGAAGAGGTTGTTGCTGCCGGCGGGGCGCTGCTGCCGGGTCAGGGCCTCGGTGTTGGTCATGGGGTGGCCGAGGCGGTGGTGCAGGGCGTTGTAGCCGACCTCGGTGACCGGTCCGAGGCCGCGCCTGACCGATCCGCCGCACAGCCAGCCGGGGACGGTGGCGCCGAGTTCGTACTTCGCGTGGAAGCCGAGCGCGTGCCGCAGCCGCTCGCCGACGTCGGTGCCGTACAGGTCCTGGCCCTGGATGCGGCTGGTCTCCGCGACGTGGGAGAGGGCGGAGATGCCGTATCCGGTGTGGGTGAAGTCGCGGCAGGTCTCCTGGGTGAGGCCGGTGACGAAGGTGGACTGGCCCTGCCAGTAGCGGACGATCTTGTCGCGGGTGTCGAGGTTCTGGCTGGGGACGGTCTTCGGCAGTTCGCCGTCGGAGGCGAGGTAGACATAGGCGGCGGTGCGGGTGCGGAACTTCGCCATCGCCTTGTCGTAGGACGCCTTGTCCTCCAGGTGGACGGAGATGCCGATGGCGGCCTCCATCATCGACAGCTCCCAGTTCCCGTTGGAGTTCGAGCCGTTGATGATCTCCGGGAGGTAGACGTCGCGCAGCATGGTCGCGAAGCGGCCGGCGTTGGGCCAGCCGCCGGGGTAGGTGTGCTTGATGATCTCGGCGGCCCTGGGCCACGACGAGCCCGCCCAGCCGGTCTGCAGGGGCGCGTTGCTGTTGGTGTGGTCCTGGATGACGGCGGACCAGGCGTCCATCAGCTGGATCGCCTTCTGGGCGTAGCGGCTGTCGCGGGTGATGTACCAGGCGAGGGCGTTGGTGTACGCGGCCATGGCGTCCTCGCGCTCGTCGGTGCAGCCGTTGTTGGGGTTGGAGTAGGAGCCGCACTCCACGATCGCGCGCGGCCTGGGCACGCGGTTCTGGTCGGCGTACCGGCTCGCCATCATCTGGTCGAAGGCGCCCTTCCAGGGCTGGGCGCCGGCGAGGACCTGGGTGCGGGCGAAGTCGAGCTGGCTCCGGGAGACGGTGACACCGGGGTGGGTGAAGGTGGTGGGGGCGGCCTCGGCGGCCGGCTGGGCGAGGAGGCCGCCGAGCAGGAGGGCGGTGACGGCCGCGAGGAGGGGGGTTCGTCGCACGACAGCTCCGTTCTCATACGTGAACGCAGGGCACCCTTTTGAATGCGGGTGCCGGAGAACGTAGGTCCAGACCAATCGCACGTCAAGGGTGGGCGCACGGGGACACGCACGAGAGGGCGTCAAGCGTGGGCGCACGAGAAAGGGCCGCACCCTCACGGGGTACGGCCCTTGTCCTGCCCGGGCTGTCAGCGGACCTCGGTGATCTCCGGTCCGCGCTGCAGCTGGCCCATGCCGCCGGAGAACCGCGAACCGGCCTCCTCCTGCTGGACGCCTTCCGGCACCATCTGCGCGTCGTTCGGCAGCTTCAGGACGATCGGGTCGCGGGGCGCCATCGGGCCGTCGCCGCGGACCACGACCGTGTCGCGGAAGATCTGCTCCAGGAGCCCGGCGGCCTGCGGCTGCACCGCGCCCTGACCGGAGATCACACCGCGCAGGAACCAGCGGGGCCCGTCCACACCGACGAACCGCACGACCTGGAAGCCGCCCGTGCCGTCGGGCAGCTGCACCGGCACCTGGGCGCGCAGCTCCCAGCCCAGGGGGCCCTCGACCTCGTCGATGATGCCGCCCTGCTGGGTGATCCCGGCGCCGATCTCCTCGCGGACCTCGGCCCAGATGCCCTCGCGCTTGGGCGCGGCGAATGCCTGCAGCTGGATGGCGCTGTCGCGCAGCACGACGGTGGCCGCGACGATCGCGTCGCCCGCGACCTCGACCCGCAGCTCCATGCCGTCGACGCCCGGTACGAAGAGCCCGCCCAGGTCCACCCGGCCCTCACCGGGATCGCGGACCTCGCTGCTGTCCCACGGCCCGTCGGGACGGGGCTCGGGCTCAAGTCGCACGCGCTCGCGACCGGCGTCACCGGCCTCGCCGTACGCCTCACTGTCGACGCTGTCGACGACCTGCTCGGCCTCGCCGGCCGCGCCCTCGGCGGCATCCCTCTTCTTGCGACGTCCGAACACGTCACTGTCCTTCCCGGTCGGATACGACCGAAGCGTATCGATTCCCACCCGTCGTGCCGCCCTCGGCGGCCTGACCGCTCTTGCCGGTTCCCCCGGTTTCGCCGCTTGCACCGCCCACGGCGGCATGGCCGCCGGTGGACCCGAAGCCCCCCTCGGCCCGCGCCGAGCCGGGAAGCTCCGCCACCTCCTGGAAGCGGACCTTCTCGACCTGCTGGACGACCAGTTGGGCAATCCGGTCGAAGCGCTCGAACCGCACGGACTCGCGCGGGTCGAGATTCACCACGATCACCTTGATCTCCCCACGGTACCCGGCATCAACCGTCCCCGGGGCATTCACGAGGGCGACACCGCACCGGGCGGCGAGCCCGGAGCGCGGGTGCACGAAGGCCGCGTACCCCTCCGGCAGCGCGATGGACACCCCGGTGGGCAGCACCGCCCGCTCCCCCGGCCCCAGTTCGCACGCCCGGGTGGTCCGCAGATCGGCCCCCGCGTCACCGGGGTGCTCGTACGCCGGAAGCGGTACGTCGGGGTCGACGCGCCGGATCAGCACCGGCAGGGCGTCACGGCTCACGGGTTCACCTCGAAGGCGCGGGCCCGGCGGATCTGGTCCGGGTCGCTCATCGCGGCCCGGATCTCCTCCGGGCGGCCGTTGTCGATGAAGTGGTCGACCTTCACCTCGACGAAGAGGGCGTCGGCGCGTACCGCGACGGGCCCCTCGGGGCCGCCGATCCGCCCGGTGGCGGTGGAGTAGATCTTCCGGCCGGCGACGGCGGTGACCTCGGCCTCCAGATACAGCGTGGTGCCCACGGGCACCGGGAGCCGGAAGTCCGTCTCCAGGCGTCCGGTCACCGCGATCGTGCGCAGCAGCCAGTTCAGCGAGCCCAGCGTCTCGTCCAGGGCCGTCGCCAGGACGCCGCCGTGCGCGAGTCCCGGAGCGCTCTGGTGGGCGGGCTGCACGGTGAACTCGGCCGTGATGCTGACGCCCTCACCGGCCCGCGCGGCCAGGTGCAGACCGTGCGGCTGCTCGCCGCCGCAGCCGAAGCACTGGCCGTAGTGGGCGCCGAGCAGTTCCCCGGGCGCGGGGGCATCGGGATGCCGTACCGGTTTCGCCGCGTCGGCGGGCGGCTGAAGGCTTGCGGAAGTACCACTCACAGGCGCAGACCTTACCCGCCCGCCCGGCTCCCCCCTCGCCGTGCTCGACGGCGCTACCCGCCGCCACTCCCTGGCCAGGGCCGTACCGCCGTCCGAACCCGGCCGCGGCGCCCGCTGGCCGGGGCCGCCCCGCCCCGTCCGGGCCGGGCCGTACCGGCACCCCCTGGCCGGGCCGTATCGGGAGACCGTGCCAAGCTTGGCTCCATGCAGCTCTCCACCACCCCGTACGAAGAACGCCTCACCGTGCCCCGCTCGTGGTGGCTGGTCAGCTTTCTGGTCGGTGTCTCGCTGGGTCTGATCCTGCTGCCCTTCGGCACGCTGCCGATGCTGGGCGGCCTGGCCGGCGGCACCGCCGCGGCGGCGGTCGTGGCCAGCTCCTACGGCTCGGTGCGCATCCGCGTGGTGAACGGCTCGCTGATCGCGGGCGACGCGAAGATCCCGGTCACGGCGCTCGGCGAGGCGGAGGTCCTCGATCCCGAGGAGGCCCGCGCCTGGCGCACCTACAAGGCCGACACCCGCGCGTTCCTGCTGCTGCGCGCCTACATCCCCCGGGCCCTGAAGGTCGAGGTCACCGACCCGGCCGACCCGACGCCGTATCTGTATCTGTCCTCGCGGGACCCGGAGCGGCTGGCGGAGGCGATCCGCACGGCCCGCGCCGCCTAGCGCCGGGCGACGGGGCGGCCCGTCAGTGGCCGCCCGGCCGTCTGCGGTCGCCGGGCTCGCCGGAGACGTCCCCGATCTCGATCGGCTTCTCGGGCTGCTCCAGCGGCGGCAGTTCGGGGAGGGCGTCCCAGGGCACCTGGATCTTGCGCAGGTCCGCGCGGATGCGGGCGGCGACCTTCTTGGTGTCGCGGCGGTTCATGACCGCTCCGACGGCGGCGCCGACCATGAACGGCATCAGGTTGGGCATGTTGCGCACCATGCGCTTCATGATCTGCTGACGCAGCTCGCGCTTCATCTGGCCGCCGAGGGCGGCGTTGACCGACATCGGCTTCATCACGTCGATGCCGCGTTCGCCCGACCACGAGCGCAGGTAGGCGGTGCTGCGCTCCATGAGGGTGCCGGGCGGCCGTACGCCGTACACCTCGTGGAGCTCGGCGATCAGCTTGAGCTCGATCGCCGCCACGCCGGTGACCTCCGCGGCCAGCTCGGCCGGCATCGCGGGCGGCACCGGCAGCATGGCCGCCGCGCCGACGCCCGCGCCGACCGTCGCGGACGCGTTCGCCGCGCCCGTCACCAGCTTGTCGGCGAGCTGCTCGGGGCCGAGCCCCGGGAACTGCCGGCGCAGGGTGGCGAGGTCGCGTACGGGGATCCTGGGCGCGCTGTCGATGATCCGGTCGGCGATGTACGCCAGGCCCGCCCTGGCCCGGTCACCGCCCTTGCGGGCCCCTTCCCTGGCCAGTTCCCTGGCCCGCTCGCGCATGACCGCGCCCCGTCGGCGGGCGACGGGTGCGGGACTCTCCGCGGGTGCCGGAAGGCCGGAGGCCGGCAGCCCGGTGTGCTCGCCGGCCGGTTCGAGCGAGGCCGATCCAGGGAGTGCCTGCCCCGGAAGAACCGTTCCCCTGGGGGTCGGTTCCGGAGCAGCCGTGGGATGCGGTTCCGCCGGAACCGGTCCCGCCATGGATGAGCCCCGCTCGTCGTCACGCGCGCCGTACGGGCCGTCGGACGGCCCTTGGTCCGCCTTCCCGAAGGAGAAGCGGCGCTTCCGAGGTGGGGTCGAGCCAGTCACGGCCGACCCGTCCTCAGTCGCAGTCGCGGCAGATCGGCTGGCCGTTCTTCTCGCGGGCCAGCTGGCTGCGGTGGTGCACCAGGAAGCAGCTCATACAGGTGAACTCGTCCTGCTGCTTGGGCAGCACCCGGACGGCCAGCTCCTCATTGGAGAGGTCCGCTCCGGGCAGTTCCAGGCCCTCGGCGGCCTCGAACTCATCGACGTCCACGGACGACGCGGACTTGTCGTTCCGCCGCGCCTTCAGCTCTTCAAGGCTGTCCGAGTCGACGTCGTCGTCGGTCTTGCGTGGGGTGTCGTAATCGGTTGCCATGTCGCTCTCCCCCTCCGGGTGTCTGCGGTGTCTCCAGCGCACGTAACGCGTGAGAGGCCGGACTTGTGCCCGACCTGAGGCGGAGATTTTGCCTCACATCAAGGTCTGTTACTCAATCGACACCCAACCGGACTCCTCACGAGTGATCGGTTTAGGTGGCGATCGGGACCGTACACGGCCCTATCACTGCACTTCAAAGGCGCCTCCCCGTGTACTTCCCGTGATCAAGACCCCGGAAAACACGGATTTTCCCGACTTTCCGACAGCCTGCATGATCACGGAGAGTAGATGGCTGGAAATTCGCCTTTGTGATCGATCACACAGTCGTTAGCCCACTCGGCCGCCGAAAAATTCCGCGCAAAGCGAACAACGCCGTGTGTATCGCGTGTCGACCGCGTCATGATCTCAGACGGGCAGAGTGACCCGCATCGTGAGGCCACCGCCTTCCCGCGGCTGAGCCATGATGTGGCCGCCGTGCGCCCGCGCCACGGACCGCGCGATGGACAGCCCGAGCCCCACCCCCTTGTCGCTGCCGGTGCGCTCGGTGCGCAGCCTCCGGAACGGCTCGAAGAGGTTGTCGATCTCGTACGCCGGGACGACCGGCCCGGTGTTGGACACCACCAGCAGCGCCTGACCGTGCTGCGTCTCGGTGGTCACCTCGACCCAGCCGCCCTCGGGGATGTTGTACCGGACCGCGTTCTGGACCAGGTTCAGGGCGATCCGCTCCAGCAGCACGCCGTTGCCCTGCACGACCGCGGGCTCCCGCTTGCCGCGGATCTCCACGCCCTTGGCCTCCGCCTCGGCGTGCACCTGGTCGACGGCCTGCGAGGCGACCTCGGCCAGGTCGACCGGGCCCCGCTCCACGATCTGGTTGTCGCTGCGGGCGAGCAGCAGCAGACCCTCCACCAGCTGCTCGCTGCGCTCGTTGGTGGCCAGCAGCGTCTTGCCCAGCTGCTGGAGCTCCACCGGGGCGTTCGGGTCCGACAGATGCACCTCCAGCAGCGTGCGGTTGATCGCCAGCGGGGTGCGCAGCTCGTGCGAGGCGTTGCCGACGAAGCGCTGCTGGGCGGTGAACGCGCGCTGGAGGCGCTCCAGCATGTCGTCGAAGGTGTCCGCCAGCTCCTTCAGCTCGTCGTCCGGGCCGTCCAGCTCGATCCGCCGGGACAGATCGGATCCGGCCACCGCACGGGCGGTACGGGTGATCCGGCCCAGCGGGGACAGGACGCGGCCGGCCATCGCGTAGCCGAACGCGAAGGCGATCACGGCGAGGCCGAGCAGGGCCAGCAGGGAGCGGCTGAGGAGGTTGTCCAGGGCGACGCGGCGCTGGTGGTCGATGCACTCGCTGATCGCCTCGTTGAAGGCGTTCAGCGGGAGGTTGTCCGTGGCGATGGCCGGGCAGCTGTCGCTGGTGACCTCGATCGACCGGCCGCCGACGATCTTGAACAGGGGTTCGTTGCCGGAGTTCAGCGCCTGCGCGGCGAGCAGGTAGATGATCGACAGCAGCAGGATGCCCGCGATCAGGAACATGCCGCCGTACAGCAGCGTGAGCCGTATGCGGATGGTGGGGCGCAGCCAGGGGAACGGCGGTTCCGGCCGTCGGGGGTCCCAAGTGGGTTTCGGGGGCGCCTGGGGCGGCGCCGGGGTCGCGGCCACCGGGGATCAGATCCGGTAGCCGGAGCCGGGGACGGTGACGATGACCGGCGGTTCGCCCAGCTTGCGGCGCAGGGTCATGACGGTGACCCGGACGACGTTGGTGAACGGGTCGGTGTTCTCGTCCCAGGCCTTCTCCAGCAGCTGCTCGGCGGAGACGACCGCGCCCTCGGAGCGCATCAGCACCTCCAGCACGGCGAACTCCTTCGGCGCCAGCTGCACCTCCTTGCCGTCGCGGAAGACCTCGCGGCGGTTGGGGTCGAGCTTGATGCCGGCCCGCTCCAGGACGGGCGGCAGCGGCACGCTGGTGCGCCGGCCCAGGGCCCGGACGCGGGCGATCAGCTCGCTGAAGGCGAAGGGCTTGGGCAGGTAGTCGTCGGCGCCGATCTCGAGGCCCTCGACGCGGTCGCTGACGTCACCGGAGGCGGTCAGCATCAGCACGCGGGTGGGCATGCCCAGCTCGACGATCTTCCGGCAGACGTCGTCGCCGTGCACCAGGGGCAGGTCGCGGTCCAGGACGACCACGTCGTAGTCGTTGACGCCGATGCGCTCCAGGGCGGCCGCACCGTCGTACACGACGTCGACGGCCATGGCCTCCCGGCGCAGTCCGGTGGCCACCGCATCGGCGAGCAGTTGCTCGTCCTCGACGACGAGTACGCGCACGTCGCTGTCCTTCCTGTGTCCACCCGGCGTGGCGGAGCGCGCGCGGGCAGGGGGTTCGTGGGTGTGTTGACGTCCATCCTGCACTTTTCGGCCGTAAGTCGGCGGTAAGGCGAGGTGAGGGCCGGGACGAGGGGGTGCCGGCAGGGACGGAGGTGTCCGGGTGAGCGGCGGGTGACCGGCATGGGGACGGGGGTCGGCCGGGGCGGGAATGCCAGATTTTCTCGGGCGGTTGAGGTTTCCGCGGAAGGGAGCGCGGGGAGGACGGTTTACACCCGCGATCACGCTCTGCATGTACCGCAGCACCAGCGGTACGCCGATCCGCTTGCCGCAGAGTGGGCGTGGGTGTCCGGCACCGTAGCCGCCCGGCACGGGACGCCGGGCATCCATGGGAGCCGTGATCGCCCCTTCCCAACGGCACACCCCGTGCCAAGCAGACCCACGACCCAGGACGAGGGGGCGCAGCATGGACGCATTCACCGCAGGACTTCTGCAGCGCATAAAGGCGACCGAGTCCGACCTGTCGCGGGCGCGGGACGAGGGCGACGACTTCCTCGTCGAGGTGGAGCAGGGGGAGCTCGACGACCTGCGCCGCCTCGCCGCCGAGCACGGTGTGGAGGTCGGCGCGTACGGCGTCTGACGAGCTCGCAGCGGTACGAAGCCCCCGGCGAATCCAGCGCCGGGGGTCTTTTCTTGCCGGGTCCGTCCTTGCCGGGGGCCTGCTTGCCGGCCTTGCGGGGGGGGCTGATTGCCGGCCTCGCGGGGAACCTGCCTGCCGACCTCGCGGGGGGGGGGCTTGCTTGCCGGCCTCGCGGGGCTCCGTCCTTGCCGGGGCCTGCCTGCCGAGCTCGCGGGGGGTCTGCCTGCCGCCCTGGCCGGGGGCCTACTTGCCGACCTCGCGGGGCTCCGTCCCGGCGGGCCTGATTGCCGGTCTCGCCGGGGCCCGCCGCTGCCGCCGGGTCTGCCTGCCGGTCTCACCTGGGCCCGTCCCCGCCTGAGTCCTGGCTGCCGGTCTCCCAGGGCCCGTCCCTGCCGGGGGCCTGCCTGCCTGTATCGCCAGGGTCCGTCCCCCGCCTGAGTCCTGGCTGCCGGTCCTCCGAGGGTCCGTCCTTGCCCGAGTCCTGCCTGCCGATCCCGCCAGGGTCCCTCCCTGCCGGAGCCTGCCTGCCGGGGGACTCGGCCTTGCCGGTGGTCGCCGCGTACGACGGGTCTGGCGGCCTCGGTGCCCCGCGGGCGTCCGGGCCGCCGAGCCGCGTCAGTCGTGCCAGGCGCCGAAGTCCTCCAGAAGGCGCTGGAGGGGCTCGAAGACGCCCGGTGTGGCGGCGACCGTCAGACCGCGTCCGGGGCGCTCTCCGGGCCGTCCACCGGTCAGAGCACCCGCTTCCCGGGCGATGAGGTCACCGGCGGCGTAGTCCCAGGCGTTGAGGCCCCGCTCGTAGTAGCCGTCCAGCCGGCCGCAGGCCACGTCGCACAGGTCGACCGCGGCCGAGCCGCCGCGGCGGATGTCGCGGACGAGGGGGATCAGCCGGTGGGCCACCTCGGCCTGGTGGGCGCGGACCTCGGCCACGTAGTTGAAGCCGGTGGAGACCAGGGCCTGGTCCAGCGGCGGGGCCGGACGGCAGGTGAGGGGCCGCTCGCCCTCCCACGGACCGGTGGCCCACGCGCCGTGGCCGCGGACCGCGCTGTGGGTCTCACCGCGCATCGGGATCGCGACGACCCCGACGACGGTCTCGCCGCCCTGTTCGGCGGCGATGGAGACGGCCCAGGTGGGCAGGCCGTAGAGGTAGTTCACCGTGCCGTCGAGCGGGTCGATCACCCAGCGCACGCCCGAGCTGCCCTCGCTGGAGGCGCCCTCCTCGCCGAGGAAGCCGTCCTCGGGGCGGTGGTCGGAGAGGAAGCCGGTGATCAGCTTCTCGGCCGCGATGTCCATCTCGGTGACGACGTCGATGGGGCTGGACTTGGTGGCGGCCACGCCGAGGTCGGCGGGGCGGCCGTCGCGCAGGAGGGCGCCGGCACGGTGGGCGGCCTCCTGGGCGAGGCGGAGCAGTTCGGAGTGCAGCGGGTCGATGTCGGGGCCGCCGGGGCGGGCGTCGGGGCGCGGGGCGTCGGTCACGTCGGTCCTCAGGCGTAGGGGCTGTCGGCGCCCGCGGCGGCCGGGCGGGGGGCGCGGGCCGGGCAGCAGCCGACGGGGCAGAGGTGGTGGCTCGGGCCCAGCGCGCCCAGGGCGCACGGGGTGACGTCCTGGCCGCGCTCGACCGCCGCGCGCTCCAGGATCAGCTCGCGGACCGCCGCGGCGAAGCGCGGGTCGGCGCCGACGGTGGCCGAGCGGCGCACCGGCAGGTCCAGTTCCGCGGCCTTGGCGGTGGCCTCGGTGTCGAGGTCGTAGAGGACCTCCATGTGGTCGGAGACGAAGCCGATGGGGGCCATCACGACGGCCGGCACCCCGGCGGCGTGCCGCTCCTCCAGGTGGTCGCAGATGTCGGGCTCCAGCCAGGGAATGTGCGGGGCGCCGGAGCGGGACTGGTAGACGAGCTGCCAGGGGTGGTCGACGCCGGTGCGCTCGCGGACGGCGTCGGCGACGAGGCGGGCCACGTCCAGGTGCTGGGCGACGTACGCGCCGCCGTCGCCGTGGTCCTCGACGGGGCCGGAGGTGTCCGCCGCGGAGTTCGGGATGGAGTGGGTGGTGAAGGCGATGTGCGCGCCGTCGCGGACGTCCTCGGGGAGGTCGGCGAGGGAGGCCAGGACGCCTTCGATCATCGGCTCGACGAAGCCGGGGTGGTTGAAGTAGTGCCGCAGCTTGTCGATCCTCGGCAGCTCCAGGCCCTCCGCCTCCAGGGCGGCCAGCGCGTCGGCGAGGTTCTCGCGGTACTGGCGGCAGCCGGAGTACGAGGCGTACGCGCTGGTGGCCAGGACGAGGATGCGGCGGCGGCCGTCGGCGACCATCTCGCGCAGGGTGTCGGTGAGGTACGGCGCCCAGTTGCGGTTGCCCCAGTAGACGGGCAGTTCGAGGCCGTGCTCCGCGAAGTCCTTGCGCAGGGCGTCCAGCAGGGCCCGGTTCTGGTCGTTGATGGGGCTGACCCCGCCGAACAGGAAGTAGTGCTGCCCGACTTCCTTGAGGCGTTCGGTGGGGATGCCCCGCCCGCGCGTCACGTTCTCCAGGAACGGGACCACGTCGTCGGGGCCCTCGGGGCCGCCGAAGGAGAGCAGGAGCAGGGCGTCGTAGGGGCTGGCATCGAGCGCGTCTGGCATGGCACCGATCCTGCCACCCGCCACTGACAGCCGGGAAACGGCCACCGGCCGCCAAGTTGTCCGATCCGTCGAACAGGGGCCGGGCGGGTGCGTTAGGGTTGCCTAACTCGTAAGCTGTACACACCATCTTCACGCCTTACCGGACCCCCGGAGTGCCCCTGTGCCCAGCCCCTACCGCGCCCTGTTCGCCGCACCCGGCACCAAGGGCTTCTCCGCCGCGGGGTTCCTCGGCCGCATGCCGCTGTCGATGATGGGCATCGGCGTGGTCACGATGGTCTCGCAGCTCACCGGGCGATACGGCCTGGCCGGAGCCCTGTCGGCGACCATCGCGCTGGCCGCTGCGCTGGCGGGACCGCAGGTCTCGCGGCTGGTCGACCAGTACGGGCAGCGCCGGGTGCTGCGGCCGGTGACCCTGCTGTCGCTGACCGCGGCCGCCGTGCTGCTGGTGGCGGCGCACTACGGGTGGCCGGACTGGGTGCTGTTCGCGGCCTGCGCGGGCATCGGATGCGTGCCGAGCGTCGGGGCGATGATCCGGGCCCGCTGGGCGGCGTTGTACCGGGGCACCGACCAGCTGCACACCGCGTATTCCTTCGAGTCCGTGGTGGACGAGATCTGCTTCATCTTCGGGCCGATCTTCTCCATCGGTCTGTCGACCGCCTGGTTCCCGGAGGCCGGTCCGCTGCTCGCCGCGTGCTTCCTGGCGGTGGGCGTCTTCTGGCTGACCGCGCAGCGCGCCACCGAGCCGGCCCCGCACCCGCGTGAGCAGCACGGCGGCGGCACGGCCCTGCGCTCCCCCGGCCTCCAGGTGCTGGTGGGCACGTTCGCGGCGACCGGCACGATCTTCGGCGCGGTGGACGTGGTCACCGTGGCCTTCGCCGACGAGCGCGGCCACAAGGGCGCCGCCAGCCTGGTGCTCGCGCTGTACGCGGCGGGTTCCTGTACCGCCGGCGCCGTGTTCGGACTGCTGCGCTTCAAGGGGGCGCCGGAACGCCGTTGGCTGCTGGGTGTCTGTGCGATGGCCGTGAGTATGATCCCCCTCCTACTGGTCGGAAACTTGCCGTTTCTGGCCGTGGCGCTGTTCGTTGCGGGTCTGGCCATCGCTCCCACGATGATCACCACCATGTCCCTCATCGAGCAGCACGTACCACGCGCGCAGCTGACCGAGGGCATGACCTGGGTGAGCACCGGGCTCGCGGTGGGGGTGGCCCTCGGCTCCTCGGCCGCCGGCTGGGTGATCGACGCCTCGGGCGCGCGTGCCGGGTACGGGGTTCCGGCGGTCGCCGGTGCCGTCGCGGTCGCGGTGGGTTTCCTTGGCTACCGCCGGCTCGGCAGGCCGGCTCCGGGTCGGGGAGGCACCGTTGAGCAGCACAGCGAACGGGAAGAGCGGCACGTGGCGTAACTGGGGCGGCAATGTGAGCGCGCGCCCCGCGCGGGAGGCCACGCCTGCCTCCGTGGAGGAGCTGGCCGCGGTGGTGCGCGCGGCCGCCGAGGACGGCCTCAGGGTCAAGCCCGTGGGCTCGGGGCACTCCTTCACGTCCATAGCGGCGACCGACGGAGTATTGATACGTCCTCAACTGTTGACCGGTATACGCACCATCGACCGGGACAACATGACCGTCACGGTCGAGGCGGGCACCCCGCTCAAGAGGCTCAACCTGGCTCTCGCGCGCGAGGGCCTGTCGCTCACCAACATGGGCGACATCATGGAGCAGACGGTCTCCGGCGCCACCAGCACCGGCACCCACGGTACGGGCCGGGAGTCGGCGTCCATCGCCGCCCAGATCAAGGGACTCGAACTGGTCCTCGCCGACGGCTCGGTGCTCACCTGCTCCGAGAAGGAGAACCCCGAGGTCTTCGCGGCCGCCCGGATCGGCCTGGGCGCCCTCGGCATCGTCACCGCGATCACCTTCGCGGTGGAGCCGGTCTTCCTGCTCACCGCGCGCGAGGAGCCGATGCCGCTGCAGCGGGTCCTCGCCGAGTTCGACGAACTGTGGGCGGAGAACGAGCACTTCGAGTTCTACTGGTTCCCGCACACCGGCAACACCAACACCAAGCGCAACAACCGCAGCGCCGGCCCCGCGCGGCCGGTCGGACGGCTCGCGGGCTGGTTCGAGGACGAGTTCCTGTCCAACGGCGTCTTCCAGGCGGCCCAGTGGGTCGGCCGCGCGGCGCCCGGCACGGTCCCGGCGATCGCCCGGATCTCCAGCACCGCGCTGTCCGCGCGCACCTACACGGACATCCCCTACAAGGTCTTCACATCCCCGCGCCGGGTGCGGTTCGTGGAGATGGAGTACGCCGTTCCGCGCGAGGCCCTGGTGGAGACGCTGCGGGAGCTGAAGGCCCTGGTGGACCGCTCCCGGCTGCGCGTCAGCTTCCCCGTGGAGGTGCGCACGGCCCCGGCCGACGACATCGCGCTGTCCACCGCCTCGGGCCGGGACAGCGCCTACATCGCCGTGCACATGTTCCGCGGCACGCCCTACCAGGCGTACTTCACCGCCGCCGAGCGCATCTTCACCGCCCACGAGGGGCGCCCGCACTGGGGCAAGGTGCACACGCGGGACGCCGAGTACTTCGCCGGGGTCTACCCGCGTTTCGGGGAGTTCACGGCGCTTCGGGACCGGCTGGATCCCCAGCGGCTGTTCCAGAACGACTACTTGCGCCGGGTCCTGGGGCCGTAGCCGACGCGTCGGGCGCGCCGGACTCCTCACCGGGACCGGCGCTCGGGCCGGAACTCGCCGCGGGCGTCGGCTCCTCGGAGCCGCCGGGCTCCTCGCCCGGCGTGGCGGCGCTGTCCTGCGTGCCCGAGGCGGAGGGGGCGGGCTGCTCGCCGGAGCCGTCCGTCTCCTGGGCGTCGGGAGCGTCCTGGGCGTCGGGAGCGGTCGGGGCGTCGGGAGCGGTCGGGGCGTCCTGGGCGTCAGGACCGTCCGAAGTGGCCCCGGTCCGCGGGGAGTCGGCGGGACGCTTCCCGTGCCCGGTGAGGGCGTCCCCCACGGTCGTACGGGAGTCACCGCTGAAGCTGCTGCCGGACGCCAGCTCGTACGCCGTGATCCCGGCCATGGTGACGCCGAAGACCAGGGCCGCGGCGATCACCGGTCGCCGCCACGAGCGCGCCCGCGCGCGGTGCACGGTGGGCGGGCCGAACTCGCCCGGCTCTCGCGGCGTTTGGGGCTCGGACGGGCGCGCGCCCGCGGTGGTGCCACGGATCTGCTCCCCCGTGCGCTTGAAGAAGTGCTGGAGGACACTGCCGCCGCAGGTGGCCACGACACTGACGACCCCGGCGCCCAGGATGGTGCCGTACACCCCGAAGGAGGAGGCGAGTTTGGCGGCCAGCACCGCGGCCAGCGCACTGCCCGCCACCTGGGGCACGCTCAGGTCGATCCGCTTGGTATCGGGCCTTTCACGCATTCCGGGATCCTGCCTGCCTTTCCCGTACTTGATCGACGGACTGCACGAGAGGGGGACGTACGGACGAAACGGTTAGTTCCGTTTCTGGCGATTACGTGAAGTACGCCACGCTCAAGATCGAGAAATCCCCCCAAGGCGCCCGACTCCCGCGCTCCGGGGGAAGTTGAGCGGCGTGGTCCATCCACGCACATGGCCCGAATGGAGTACTGTTGCGAGCCCTGGGTCCGGCGTCCCTCCAGGGTGTCCGGATCCTCAAGGACCGCCGGGAGGGGGCTTGTTGCACAGGGTGACGGAGTTGGTCACTTAGCGTTGCGAATAGGTAACCGTGCCATAACGGCGGTCCAGGGCCCGTGCCCGACACGCCGGGCAACTCGGCAAGGTTGTGGCAGGCTGCACCCGGGCAGGCCACACTCGACTAGCGGAAGCAGCGACGCACGTGACGTCGGCAGGCACCACCCGGGAGGTCCCCATGCCCGAACTGCGTGTCGTGGCCGTCTCCAATGACGGCACACGGCTGGTGCTGAAGGCTGCGGACAGCACGGAGTACACGCTTCCGATCGACGAACGGCTCCGCGCCGCCGTGCGCGGCGACCGTCCCCGCCTCGGCCAGATCGAGATCGAGGTGGAGAGCCATCTCCGCCCCCGTGACATCCAGGCGCGGATACGCGCGGGCGCGACCGCGGAAGAGGTCGCCCAGATGGCCGGTATCCCCGTCGACCGCGTACGGCGTTTCGAGGGGCCCGTGCTGGCCGAGCGCGCCTTCATGGCCGAGCGCGCCCGCAAGACACCCGTCCGCCGCCCCGGCGAGAACTCCGGCCCGCTGCTCGGCGAGGCCGTGCAGGAGCGGCTGCTGCTGCGCGGCGCCGAGAAGGACACCGTCCAATGGGACTCCTGGCGCCGCGACGACGGCACCTGGGAAGTGCTGCTGGTCTACCGCGTCGCCGGTGAGCCCCACTCGGCGAGCTGGACCTACGACCCGCCGCGGCGGCTCGTGCAGGCCGTCGACTCCGAGGCGCGCTCGCTGATCGGCGAGTCCGAGGACCTCGGTGCGCCGGAGCCCAGCTTCCCGTTCGTGCCGCGCATCGCCCGGCTGCCGCGCGACCGCCCGCTGGACCGCACCGCCGACCGCGAGCGGCCCAGCCTGCCCGCGCCGGAGCCGGACGAGGAGACCCCGAGCGAACGGGACTCGCTGACCAGCCTGTTGGAGGCCGTACCGAGCTTCCGCGGCGACCTCGTCGTCCCGGAGCGCCCCGCCGAGCCCACGGAGGAGCCCTCCGACGAGCCCGCGGCGGAGGAACCGCCGGCCCCCGCGGCCTCGGCCGGTTCCGCCTACGCGGACGTCCTCATGCCGCGCTCCGTCGGCAGCCACCGCGACCGCCTCGTCGGCGCCACCGACCGCCAGGCCGAGGCCGACGGAGTCCGCCCCGGCCGCCGCGCGGCGGTCCCCAGCTGGGACGAGATCGTCTTCGGTACGCGCCGCAAGAAGCAGGAGTAGTCACTCGTACGAGCGACAGGGCCCGCGTGTTCACCGACGCGGGCCGCTCGCCGTCGCCCCGCTCAGGTCACTGCGGGTCCGGCCCCACCGCGACCGGACGGGACGGGTCGGCAGACCACTCGGACCAGGAACCGACGTAGAGCGCCGCGGGGATGCCCGCCACGGCCAGGGCCAGCACCTCATGGGCGCCGGAGACGCCGGAGCCGCAGTAGACACCGACGTCGGTGCCGGGCGCGGCGCCCAGCGACTCGAAGCGCCGGCGCAGGTCCCGCGGGGGCAGGAAGCGGCCGTCCGGGCCCACGTTGTCGCCGGTCGGCGCGGACACTGCGCCGGGGATGTGACCGCCGACGGGATCGATGGGCTCCACCTCACCGCGGTAGCGCTCCCCCGCGCGCGCGTCGAACAGCACACCGGAGCGGGCCAGTGCCGCGGCCGCGTCGGCGTCGAGCAGCCCCACCGCCCCCGGCGCCGGCTCGAAGTCCCCCTCGGCGGGCGTCGGTACGTCGGTGGTCAGCGGCCCCTCCCAGGCCGGCAACCCGCCGTCGAGGACCCGCACGTACGGGTGACCCGTCCACCGCAGCAGCCACCAGGCCCGCGCGGCCGCCCACCCCTGTCCGCCGTCGTACACGACCACCGGGCGCGCGGACGACACACCCGCCCGTCGCATCGCCGCCCCGAACTCCTCCACGTCCGGCAGCGGATGCCGTCCGTTCTTGCCCGGCTCGGAGGCCAACTCCCGGTCCAGATCGACGAATACGGCACCGGGAATGTGCCCGGACCCGTAGGCGGCACGGCCGTCGAAGGCGGGCTCACCGGCGGCCTTGGCGAGGCTGAGCTGCCAGCGGACGTCCAGCAGGACCGGCGGGTTCTCGCCCGCCAGTTCACCGGCGAGTTCGGTTGCGGAGATGATGGCGTTCATGGCCACCATCCTTGCGCACGGGGTGGCCGCGGCGCTCAGGTCCGGCTACTCTGCTCGGCCGGACAGGTACGGTCACCGGACGTACGTGATCGGGCACAGGTTGTACAGCCGATCGACACCCGTCGGCAAAGGCGCGGAAACGGTGGAGAAACCGCACACCGGACATGATCTCCGGCGTGAGGCGGCTCACCGGCCGCAGCTCGGCGGCGCGCCCGCAGCGCGCCGCACGACGGTGGTGCGAGCATCGGCACGGGAATCCGCAGCGAGGCGACACGGCCACCGCGAAGGGGCCGAGGAGAGAGTGACGATGACCGAGGCACGGGATTCGGCCGACCCGAACAGCACAGCACCCGCCCGGTACGCGCCCGGCACGCCCTGCTGGGTGAGCCTGATGGTGCACGGGCTGACCTCGACGCAGGAGTTCTACGGGGAGCTGTTCGGCTGGGAGTTCAGGCCGGGACCGCAGCAGCTCGGGCCCTATGTGCGGGCCGTGCTCGACGGCCGGGAGGTGGCCGGCATCGGACAGCTCCCACCGGACCGCCATCTGCCGATCGCCTGGACGCCCTACTTCGCCTCGGACGACGTGGACGTCACCGCCGAGACGGTCCGGCTGTGCGGCGGCACGATCGGCGTGGGCCCGCTGGACGCGGCCGAGGCCGGCCGGCTCGCCATCGGCTCCGATCCCTGCGGCGCGGTGTTCGGCGTCTGGCAGGCGGCCGCACACCTCGGCACCGCGATCACCGGCGTGCCGGGCACGCCCGCCTGGAACGAGCTGCTGACCTTCGAGTCCGCGACCGTCGTCAAGTTCTACGAGACGGTCTTCGGCTTCGAGCGGCGCGAACCGGTGGACTCCACCGACCCGGACACCGTCACCCTCCTCCTCGACAGCCGCCCCGTCGCCGCCGTCCAGGGCGTCGGCAACACACTGCCGCGGGACCGCGGGCCGCACTGGCTGACCTACTTCGAGGTCGCCGACACCGACGCCGCCGTCGCCCGCGTCGCCGACCTCGGCGGCCATGTCCTCGCTCCCCCGCACGACTCTCCCCACGGCCGCGTGGCCACGGTCACGGATCCGGAGGGCGCCCGGTTCGCCCTGATCCAGAATCCCCACTGACGGCCGGCTCGCCGACGGCACGGCGGGGGCGGAGGATGGTGTCATCAGCCCTCCGATGCGGATGAGGAGGAGCGATGCGTCGCCGTGCCGCACCCCTGGTGATCTGTCTGCTGGCGGTTCCCGCCCTGGCTCTGGCCCCGGGGGCCGAGGGGGAGGTGGGGGACACATTGAGCCTCAAGGGGCTTCAGGGGGGCGAGGAACTCGACGTGACGGTGACGAAGATCGTCGATCCGACCCGCGCCGAGGACGACTTCCTGGCCCCCGATCCGGACGAGCGTCTGGTGGCCGTGCAGTTCCGGCTGGAGAACACGGGATCCGAGACGTACAGCGACTCGCCGCAGAACGGTGCCTCGGTCGTCGACCAGGACGACCAGCGTTTCAAGGCGTCCCACGTCCCCGCCACGGCGGGCGTGGAGCTGCCGACCGGCCTCACCGTCCGGCCCGGCGGCAAGGCGCTCGGCTACCTCACCTTCGAGGTGCCGGACGGCTCCCGGATCGTCGCCGTGGAGTTCGCCATGAACAGCGGTTTCGCCAAGGACGTAGGCGAATGGAAGGTCCCCGAGAAGAAGCCCGCCACGTCCTGACCGCGTCCTACGCCGGAGGCACCGGCAGCACATCCGGCGACAACGCCGCCGCCCGCGCCGACGCGGCCGTCATCCGGCGCCGATGGTGGCGTCGGCACAGCACCTCGTAGCCGATCTCGTCGGCGGAGTGGGTGACGTCGCCGACGACGACCTGGGCGCCCTCGACGACCATCCGGCCGCCGACGGTACGGGCGTTGTGGGTGGCGCGGGCGCCGCACCAGCACAGGGCCTCGACCTGGAGGACCTCGACGCGGTCGGCGAGTTCGACGAGGCGCTTGGAGCCGGGGAAGAGCTTGGAGCGGAAGTCGGTGGTGATGCCGAAGGCGTAGACGTCCATGCCGAGGTCGTCGACCACGCGCGCGAGCTGGTCGATCTGCTCCTCCGCCAGGAACTGCGCCTCGTCGGCGATGACGTAGTCCGCGCGCCGGCCGTGGGAGAGGTGGTCGACGAGGTAGGCGTACAGGTCCATGCCGTCGGCGACCTCCACGGCGTCCGTGACGAGGCCGAGGCGCGAGGAGAGTTTGCCCTCGCCCGCGCGGTCGTCACGGGTGAAGATCATGCCCTGGAGTCCGCGGGCCGAGCGGTTGTGCTCGATCTGCAGAGCCAGCGTCGACTTCCCGCAGTCCATCGTTCCGGAGAAGAACACCAGCTCGGGCATGGCGGGTCGAGCACCTTTCGGTGAGGAAGGTCAGGAGGAGGGGTGGGCGTCAGGAGCGTACTTCGAGCAGCGGGACAAGCTGCTCGGCCGGGGTCATCGAGCCGTGGTTGCCGACCATCGCCGACTCCTTGGGCTCCCGCTCGGAGGCGATGATCAGGACGTCGTCGCGGGCGGCCGCGACCACGTCGCCGATCCGGGCGTAGACCCGCTCGTCGATGTGCGGCCCGAACCAGCCCGCCGCGATCGCCTCGTCGCGCGAGGCCACCCAGAACTGCTCGCCCAGCACCTCGCGCCAGCAGATCAGAACGTCGTTCTCGGCGCCGGGCAGCGCGTAGACGTGCCGGGCGCGGCCCTCGCCGCCCAGCAGGGTGACGCCGGCCTGGAGCTCCCAGTCCTCGTCGAAGTCGATGCGGTGCTGCTCGTCGAAGGGGATGTCGACCATGCCGTGGTCGGCGGTGACATACAGCGCGGTGCGCGGCGGCAGCTGCTCCGCGAGGCGCTGGACGAGCCGGTCGACGTACATCAGCTGGCCGCGCCAGGTGTCGGAGGCGACGCCGTAGCGGTGCCCGGCGCCGTCGAGTTCGGCGTAGTACGTGTAGACCAGGGCGCGGTCGGCCGCGGCGAGCTGCTGCGCGGCGAAGTCCACCCGCTCCTCGCCGGTGAGCCGCCCGTGGAAGGTGCCGCCGCTGAGGGCGACCTTGGTGAGCGGGGTGTTCTGGAAGGCCGGGGACGACACCTGCGCGGCGTGCACCCCGGCGTCGTGGGCGAGCTGGAAGACGGTGGGGTACGGCTGCCACGCGCGCGGGTCGCTGTGGGGCTGCCAGCGCAGCTGGTTCATCAGCTCGCCGGTCGCCGGGTTGCGCACGGTGTAGCCGGGCAGGCCGTGGGCGCCCGGCGGGAGGCCGGTGCCGACGGAGGCGAGGGAGGTCGCGGTGGTGGCCGGGTAGCCGGCCGTCAGCGGGCGGCCGGTGCCGCCGCGCGAGGTCGCCAGGAGCGAGGTCATGAAGGGCGCCTCGTCCGGGTGGGCGCGCAGCTGCTCCCAGCCGAGGCCGTCGATCAGGAAGACGCAGGCCCGGTCGGCGGGGGCCAGCTCCGGGATGGCCGCCGTGGTGCCGGGGACGCCCATGCCCGCGGCGAGGGTGGGCAGCAGGTCGGCGAGGGAGCCGCTGCCGTACTGGGGTACGGGTGCGGAGTCGAGGGGGAGGGGTTCCGGGTGGTCCCAGTGGGCGGAACCGGCGGGTGCGGGCGCGGAGCGCCCTCCGTCGGGGGCGGGGGCGGGCGACGGGTGGGCCATCAGCGGGCGGTGTCCGCGGTGGCCTCGGAGATCGCCTGGGCGAACACCAGCGCCTGGCGGACCGTCTCGGGGCCGTCCCCGGCCTCGCTGACGCGCAGGCTGAGGTCGTCGGCCGTGGAGCTGCCGGTGTAGCCGTGGTCGGCGTCGCAGTTCGGGTCACCGCAGGCGGCGGGCTCCAGGTCGATCCGGGAGACGGCGCCCCAGCCGATGGTCAGCACCACCTCGCGCGGCAGAGTGCCCGGCGTGTACTGCTCCGGGTTGGACACCACCCGGCTCACCACCACCGAGGAGATCCGGTCGAGCTTCACCGACTCCGTCGAGGTGGTCGCGTACGGCGTCGGGGAGGTGCTGTCGGCGGCCTGCTCGTCGGTGTGGCTGACGATGAAACGGTTGCCGGTGAGGACCAGCACCGTGACATGGCGGCGGACCTCGTTCTGGTCGAAGGTGGTCTCCTGGTGGACCAGGTACGACTTGATGGGCTCGCCGCCCACGGCGGCCTCCACCGCCTCGGCCACGAGGGCCGGGTAGTAGCCGCTGCGCTCGATCGCCGCACGCAGCCCCTGGGTCGTCGTACTGGTCTTGGCCATGCCGTCCATCCTACGGTGGCGCACTGACTGCGAGGGACCGCTCACGCGGTCGTCCGTACGCCTCGGGTACGGGATTCAGTACGCGGGAAGGGTGCGCGGACCGAGGTCGTCGCGGGCCGGGGGCGGGGCCAGCCGGACCGAGGCGCCGAGGACGCTGAGGCCCTGCGGGGCCACGACCACCGGCTCAAGGGTGACGGCGACGACCTCGGGGTGGTCGTCGACCAGCCGGGACACCCGCAGCAGCAGTTCCTCCAGGGCGGGGGTGTCGACCGGTGTCGAGCCGCGCCAGCCGAACAGCAGCGGCGACGTCCTGATCGACCTGATCAGCGAGGTGGCGTCCCGGTCGGTGACCGGGATCAGCCGGTGCGCGGTGTCGCCGAGCAGCTGGGACGCGGCCCCGGCCAGCCCGAACGACAGGACGGCGCCCGCGGCCGGGTCGATCACGGCCCGTACGACGGTGTCGACCCCGCGGGGGGCCATGCGCTGCACGACCGGCCGCAGCTCCTCCGGCGTCCCGAACAGCCCGGTCAGCTCCGTGTACGCCCGCCGCAGTTGCTCCTCGTCCGCGAGGTCCAGGCGGACTCCGCCGAGGTCGGCCCGGTGCCGCAGATGCGGGGCAGTGGCCTTGAGGGCGACGGGGTAGCCGAGCACCCGCGCGGCCTCCACGGCGGCCTGCGGGGTGGGCGCGGGCAGGGCGCGCATGACGCGGACGCCGTAGCGGCCGAGCAGCTCGCAGGTCTCCTCCGCGCCGAGGGTGAGCCCCTGCCCGCGCGTGAGCAGCCCGTCGATCAGCTCGGCGGCGCCCCGCTCGTCGATGTCGTCGTACTCGGGCACCTTGCCGGGGTTGACCGACTCCCGGCGCCACTGGGCGTACTTCACGGCCTCGGCAAGCGCCCGCACGGCCCGCTCGGCGGCGGGGTAGGCGGGGATGAGGCGGGGGGTGGCGGCGGGGACGGACGTGGCCGCGGGTGCGCTGTTCTCGGCAGGGGTCGGGGCCTCCGCGGCCCCGCTGTGTGCCGTGGCGGTCCGGCGGCCGTCGGCGGGCACGGTGACGGGCTGCGCGCCGTCCGCGGGCGGGGCTTCGGGCTGCCGGCCGTCCGCGGGCGGAGCTTCGGGCTGCCGGCCGTCCGCGGGCGGCGCGATGGGCTGCCGGCCGTCCGCGGGCGGCGCGGCCGGGCGGCCCGCGTCCGCGGGTTCGACCGGGGTGTGGGCGTCGGCAGCGTCCGCGGCGGGCCGGTCGCCGCCCTCCGCGGTCCCCGCGGTGGACGGTCGTTCCGTCGGGGGTCCCCCCGCGGAGCGGGGAAGGAACAGGTCGCCTCCCCCGCCCGTGCCGGACGTCCGGGAACCCACCGGCGCGGTGCTCGCCGCGGCGGACAGCGCCGCCGCGAGTCCGCCGAGCTCCACGTGCACGACCAGTACCGGCTTTCCGGGCACCTCCTCCACGGCCGACCGCAGGGCCTCCGCCAGCTCCGCGTCGTCCGGGGTGCCCTCCCCGATCGCCGGAATCGCCGTGACCACGACGGAGTCGCACAGGTCGTCGGCCAGCGCGCCCGACAGCGCCCGGCGGAAGTCCTCCGCCGTCGCCGCGGTCGTCAGATCCACCGGCGCGAGCGGCTGCAGCCCCTCGGAGAGGCACGCGTCGTAGGTCAGGAGCCCCAGCGACTCGGAGTTGCCGAGGATCGCCACCCGTGGCCCGCCCGGCAGCGGCTGGCGGGCGAGCAGCAGGCCCGCGTCCACCAGCTCGGTGATCGTGTCGACCCGGATCACACCGGCCTGCCGCAGCAGCGCGGACACCGTGGCGTGCGGCAGCCGCGTGGCGCGTACGGCATGCCCCTGGGGCGCGGCGCCGCCGTGCCGCGCGCCCTGCACGACGACCAGCGGCTTGGCCGCCGCGGTACGCCGGGCGAGGCGGGTGAACTTGCGGGGGTTCCCGATGGACTCCAGGTACATCAGGGCGACGTCGGTGTCCGGGTCGTCGTACCAGTACTGCACGACGTCGTTGCCGGAGACGTCCGCGCGGTTGCCGGAGGAGACGAAGGTGGACACGCCGGTGACGCCGGTGACCCCTCCCCCGCGCCGGTGCAGCCGGGACAGCAGCGCCACGCCGATGGCTCCGGACTGGGCGAACAGTCCGATGCGGCCGGGGCGGGGCAGCTCGGGGGCGAGGGAGGCGTTGAGGCTGACCTCGGGCGAGGTGTTGATGATCCCGAAGGCGTTGGGCCCGATGATCCGCATGCCGTACGCGCGCGCGTGCCGGACGAGTTCGCGCTGGCGCTCGCGCCCCTGCGGCCCGCTCTCGGCGTATCCGGCGGAGATCACGACGAGCCCCTGCACACCGTGCTCCCCGCACTCGGTGACGACCTCGGGCACGTGCTCGGCGGGCACGGCGACGACCGCGAGGTCGACGGGGCCGGGGATGTCGCGCACGGAGCGGTGGGCCGGGACGCCGTCGAGCTCCTTCAGCTCCTCGGGGAAGGCCCGGTTGACGGCGTAGAGGTCGCCCGTGAAGCCCGCCTCCCGGATGTTGCCGAGGATGCTGCGGCCCACCCCGCCGGGGGTGCGGCCGGTGCCGACGACGGCGACGGAGCCGGGCGCGAGCAGCCGCCGTACGGACCGCGCCTCGGCGCGCTGCTCGCGCGCGTGCTGCACGGCCACGGAGCGGTCGGTGGGCTCCAGGTCGAACTCCAGGCGCACGACGCCGTCCTCGAAGCTGCGTTTCTGGGTGTACCCGGCGTCGGTGAACACCTTGATCATCTTGGTGTTGGCGGGCAGCACTTCGGCGGCGAAGCGGCGGATGCCGCGCTCGCGGGCGACGGCCGCGATGTGCTCCAGGAGGGCGGAGGCGACGCCGCGGCCCTGGTGGGCGTCCTGGACCAGGAAGGCCACCTCGGCCTCGTCGGCGGGCGCGGACGCGGGCAGACCATTGGTGCCGATGCGGTCGTAGCGTACGGTGGCGATGAACTCGCCGCCGATCGTGGCCGCGAGTCCCACCCTGTCCACAAAGTCGTGGTGCGTGAAGCGGTGGACGTCCTTGGCGGACAGACGCGGGTAGGGCGCGAAGAAGCGGTAGTACTTCGACTCGTCCGAGACCTGCTCGTAGAAGCTGACCAGGCGCTCGGCGTCATCGACGGTGATGGGGCGGATGCGCGCGGTGCCGCCGTCGCGCAGCACCACGTCGGCTTCCCAGTGGGCGGGGTACTCCTGCCGGTCCGTCGCGCTCTGCATGGGGCCCAGAGTACGGCTCGCGTACGACAACGGCGCGGGGCAGTCTGTGAGGACGTGGGGTCGGACCGAGGCCGCGGTCCTTCTGCCACCCCGGACGGGTCATGAGGCCCGTTCCGGAGACGCTGCACGTGTGGAACACTGGTCTAGACAACCCTGAGCAAGTGAAGGGCAGCAACACATGGCTGAGCGCCGCGTCAACGTCGGCTGGGCCGAGGGCCTCCACGCCCGCCCCGCTTCCATCTTCGTCCGAGCCGCCACGGCCGCAGGCGTCCCGGTGACGATCGCCAAGGCCGACGGCAAGCCCGTCAACGCGGCCTCCATGCTGGCCGTTCTGGGCCTGGGCGCCCAGGGCGGCGAGGAGATCGTCCTCGCCTCCGACGCCGAGGGCGCGGACGCCGCCCTCGACCGTCTGGCCAAGCTGGTCGCCGAGGGCCTGGAGGAGCTGCCCGAGACCGTCTGAGGCAATGGACGGTCACGGCGCTCGCCGTAGCCGGCAGGGGCTCGCCCGCATCACCGGGCGGGCCCTTCGCGTTTTCCGGCACGGGCAGCCTTGATTCCCGTCCCGGCAGCAGGCGAATTCCCTGCCCCGACAGCAGGTCGATTTCCCCTTCCGGGCAGCATGAATAAACCCCCGGAAATTCACTCCTCTTTGTATACGGCGCCTGTGTTAATGCCGCGCGCTCGACATGTTTACGACATGTTGCGAAGTCCTCACACGCTCCCCGCCGCCGGAAAAGCGCAGCCGGTGCGCGGCGATCGCCCGCTCGGTGTGCAGCGCGGTGACCGCCCGCGCGCGTTCGCTGTCGCCGCGCGCCACCGCGTCCACGATGGCGCCGTGCTCGGCCCAGGACTCGACGGGGCCGACGGGCGCCTCCACCGTGTACATCCAGGCGATCTTGTGGCGGAGCTGGGTGAGCACCGACACCAGGGCGGGGCTGCCGGAAGCCTGGGCGAGCGTCTCGTGGAACCAGCCGCCCAGGGAGCGCAGATCCTCGCTGCCACCCCGGCGGGCCCGCTCCTGCCCCAGCCGCACCAGGCCGCGCAGCACCTTCAGATGGGCCTCGGTGCGCCGCTGGGCGGCCCGCGAGGCGCCGAGCGGTTCCAGCAGCATGCGCATCTCCAGCAGGTCCGCCGCCTCCTGCTCGCTGGGTTCGGCCACGCACGCGCCCGCGTGCCGCCGCGTCACCACGAAGCCCTCCGCCTCCAGGGTGCGCAGCGCCTCGCGGACGGGGACGCGCGAGACGCCGTACCGGCGTGCGAGCAGTTCCTCGGTGAGCCGGCTGCCGCGCTCGTGGACACCCGCGACGATGTCGTCCCGGATCGCCGTGCATACCGAGTGCGCCGGAACACGCATGACCGACCTCCGCTTTAATCCCCGTGAAACGTCGACGATTGACGTGTGTTCAGCGACTCTATTGCAGCGAGGCTGAATTTCCGACGGCGGGCCGGAATCCGAGGATATTTTTTGGACAAAGAAAGCCCCGGCCGCGGGGGCCGGGGCTTCTTCGACGCGCTTCGGTCGGCGACGCGCCGTCGGTCAGATGTTCACGCCGTGCGAGCGGAGGTAGGCGACCGGGTCGATGTCCGAGCCGTACTCCTGGGACATGCGGGCCTCGAAGTGCAGATGCGGGCCGGTGACGTTGCCGGTGGCGCCGGACAGGCCGATCTGCTGGCCCGGCTCGACCGTCTGGCCCACCGAGACGGCGATGGAGGAGAGGTGCCCGTACTGGGTGTACGTGCCGTCGTGCATCCGGATGACGACCTGGTTGCCGTAGGCGCCGCCCCAGCCGGCCTCGACGACCGTGCCGAGGCCGACGGACTGGACGACCGTGCCGCTGGAGGCGTGGAAGTCGACGCCGGTGTGGCTGCCGGAGGACCAGATGTTGCCGCCGGCGCGGTAGCCGGTGGAGACGTAGGAGCCGGCGATCGGCGACACGAAGGTGTTCAGGCGCTTGCGCTCGGCCTCGCGCGCGGCGCGCTCCTCGGCCTGGCGGGCGGCCTCCGCACGCTCCTCGGCGGCCTTCTTGGCGGCCGCCTCGGCCCGCTGCTCGGCAAGGGCCTCCTCGGCGGCCTGCCGCTGTGCGGCGGCCTGGGCGTCGATCTGCTCGGCGACCGAGTCGCCGATGGAGAGGACCGGCAGCAGGCCGGTCTGCTCGGCCTCGGCCTCGGCGGCGAGGGCCGGTCCGGCCAGGGTGCCGATGACGCCGGTGGTGGTGAGCGCCGCGACACCCGCCGCGCGGGCGGTGGTGCGCTGCATCCTGCTGGGACGACGATGCTTCCCGGTGGCGCGCGTGAACGCCATGAAGTGGCTGGTCCTTTCCTTCCCTCTCGCCTACCGGGTTAGCTGACGGGTTCGGAGCAGGAAGGTCTCCTACGGGCCCCCTCGCTCACGCGCGGGCGTCCGATTCACCCCAAGGGACGTGGTGGGTCCCCGGCTCCCCTGGCTCGCGCCGTACGGGGACTCGGCGATGGCTGTCCGGTGCCGCGGGTGCGGCGCACTGCCTGACGGACAGCCCGGACGACACTAAGGGGATCATCTTTCGATCCTCTAATGGATCAGGGTTTTTGTAGCGCATGCCACAGGGCAGACAGGCAACCTCCCCCGCAATCAGCGTCAATCCGGACAAAGGTGAGCCCTGGTGACCCTTCGGTCACCAGGGCTTCACGCGCGCGTGGTGCGCGGTTCCGTCGCTACTCGGCCGTCACGACGGTGACTTCACCGATGCCGAGGGCCGCGACGGGCTCCTTGATGGCGGCCGCGTCACCGACGAGGATCGTCACCAGCCGGTCCACCGGGAAGGCGCTCACGACGGCCGCCGTGGCCTCCACCGTGCCGGTGGCGGCGAGCTGCTGATACAGCGTCGCCTGGAAGTCGTCGGGCAGATGCTGCTCGACCTGGTCCGCCAGCGTGCTCGCGACGGCGGCGGCCGTCTCGTACTTCAGCGGCGCCACCCCGACCAGGTTCTGCACGGCCACGTCCCGCTCGGCGTCGGTCAGGCCCTGCGCGGCCAGGGTGCGCAGCACCGTCCACAGATCCTGCAGCGCGGGACCGGTGTTGGGGGTGTCGACCGAGCCGCTGATGGCGAGCATCGACACACCGCTGCCGTCGGGCGCGGAGCGCAGCACCTGGCCGAACGCCCGCACGCCGTAGGTGTACCCCTTCTCCTCGCGCAGGACGCGGTCCAGGCGGGAGGTGAGGGTGCCGCCGAGGCAGTACGTGCCGAGCACCTGGGCGGGCCAGACGCGGTCGTGGCGGTCGGGGCCGACCCGGCCGATGAGCAGCTGGGTCTGGACCGCGCCGGGACGGTCCACGATGACGACGCGGCCGGTGTCGTCGGCGGTCACCGCGGGCACCGGGCGGGGCGCGGCCTTGGAGCCGGTCCAGGCGCCCAGGGTCTCGCCGAGGAGGGCGTCCAGGTCGATGCCGGTCAGGTCGCCCACGACCACGGCGGTGGCGGTGGCGGGGCGGACATGCCGCTCGTAGAAGGCGCGGACGGCGGCGGAGTCGATCGCGGCGACCGTCTCCTCGGTGCCCTGGCGGGGGCGGGACATGCGCGAGGTGCTCGGGAACAGCTCCTTGGAGAGCTCCTTGGCGGCACGCCGGGCGGGGTTGGCCAGCTCGTGCGGGATCTCGTCGAGGCGGTTGCGCACCAGCCGCTCGACCTCGCCGTCGGCGAAGGCGGGGGCCCGCAGGGCGTCGGCGAGCAGGTCGAGGGCCTTGGCCAGGCGGGAGGCGGGGACCTCCAGGCTGAGCCGGACGCCGGGGTGATCGGCGTGCGAGTCGAGGGTGGCGCCGCAGCGCTCCAGCTCGGCGGCGAACTCCTCGGCGGAGTGCTTGTCGGTGCCCTCGGAGAAGGCCCGGGCCATGATCGTGGCCACGCCCTCCTGGGCGGCCGGTTCGGCGTCCAGGGGCGCGTCGAGGAGCACCTCGACGGCGACGACCTGCTGGCCGGGGCGGTGGCAGCGCAGGACCGTCAGACCGTTGTCGAGCGTCCCGCGCGTGGGCGCCGGGAAGGCCCACGGCTTGGCGTCGCCCGGCTGGGGCTGGGGGTGGAAGTCCATCGTGGCGAGCTCGGTCACCGGTCCGTCTCCTCGTTGTTCATGTCGCCGGCCTCCACCGTCGCTTCGGCCTCCGGGTCCTCGGGGAAGTCCTCGTCCTCGGTGTGCTCCGCGGACTCGGGGGACAGCGGCTCGTAGACGAGCACCGCGCGGTTGTCGGGCCGCAGGCGCGCCTTGGCGACCTCGCGGACCTCCTCGGCGGTCACCTCCAGGACGCGCTGTACGGCCGTCAGGGCGAGCTGCGGGTCGCCGAACAGCACGGCGTAGCGGCACAGTTCGTCGGCGCGTCCGGCGACCGTGCCGAGCCGGTCCAGCCACTCGCGCTCCAGCTGGGCCTGGGCGCGCTCCATCTCCTCGGCGGTGGGGCCCTCCTCGGCGAACCGGGCGAGCTCCTCGTCGATGGCGGCCTCGATGACCGGGACCTCGACGTCGCCGGAGGTCTTGACGTCCAGCCAGCCCAGCGAGGGCGCGCCCGCAAGCCGCAGCAGGCCGAAGCCGGCCGCGACGGCCGTGCGGTCGCGGCGCACCAGCCGGTTGTACAGACGGGAGGACTCGCCGCCGCCGAGGACGGTCAGCGCCAGGTCGGCGGCGTCGCACGCGCGCGTGCCGTCGTGCGGCAGCCGGTAGGCGGCCATCAGCGCCCGCGCGGGGACCTCCTCGCGCACGACCTCGCGCAGCTGCTCGCCGATGATGTCGGGCAGCGTGCCGTCGCGCGGGGCGGGCTTGCCGTCGTGCGCCGGGATGGAGCCGAAGTACTTCTCGATCCAGGCGAGCGTCTGCTCGGGGTCGATGTCGCCGACGACGGACAGCACCGCGTTGTTGGGCGCGTAGTAGGTGCGGAAGAACGCGCGCGCGTCCTCCAGCGTCGCCGCGTCCAGGTCGGCCATCGAACCGATCGGCGTGTGGTGGTAGGGGTGGCCCTCGGGGTAGGCCAGGGCGGTCAGCTTCTCGAACGCGGTGCCGTAGGGCACGTTGTCGTAGCGCTGGCGGCGTTCGTTCTTGACGACGTCGCGCTGGTTCTCCATGGACTCGTCGTCCAGGGCGGCCAGCAGCGAGCCCATGCGGTCGGCCTCCAGCCAGAGGGCGAGCTCCAGCTGGTGCGCGGGCATGGTCTCGAAGTAGTTGGTGCGCTCGAAGCTGGTGGTGCCGTTGAGCGAGCCGCCCGCGCCCTGCACCAGCTCGAAGTGGCCGTTGCCCTTGACCTGGGCGGAGCCCTGGAACATCAGGTGCTCGAAGAGGTGAGCCAGACCGGTACGCCCCTTGACCTCGTGGCGTGAGCCGACGTCGTACCAGAGGCACACCGCCGCGACCGGGGTCAGGTGGTCCTCGGAGAGCACCACGCGCAGGCCGTTGGCCAGGCGGTGCTCGGTCGCTGTCAGGCCGCCGGAGCCTGCCTGGTCTGTGGCCGTGTGACCCATGGGCATGTACGTCCCTTCGATCGCGGATGCGGTGCGTGAAAACCGCTGTTCTCCTGCCGTTCCTGCCACTGTATGCAAGCGCGCGGACCGCCGGTGGAGTTCCCGTGCGACGTACGCCCAGAGCGAGATCCCGTAGCCTGCGGGCACACGCCGCCACTGGCGACGCGGGACCCGGTCCGTCGTTGTCAGTGCCTAGGTCCACAATGGTCCGCGTCAGAATTCGTTCACGCTTTCCGCCGGAGCAAGCCGAAGGGACGCGTCCCGTAGGCGAACGACCAGAGCAAAAGGAGCCAGGCAGCGATGGCCCGCCGCAGCACCAAGACCCCGCCGCCCGACGACTCGTTCGAGGAGCGCATCCTCGACATCGACGTCGTCGACGAGATGCAGGGCTCCTTCCTCGAGTACGCGTACTCGGTCATCTACTCCCGAGCCCTGCCGGACGCCCGCGACGGTCTCAAGCCGGTGCACCGCCGCATCGTCTACCAGATGAACGAGATGGGGCTGCGCCCCGAGCGCGGCTATGTGAAGTGCGCCCGCGTCGTGGGCGAGGTCATGGGTAAGTTGCACCCGCACGGCGACGCGTCGATCTACGACGCGCTGGTGCGCATGGCCCAGCCGTTCTCGATGCGGGTCCCGCTGGTCGACGGCCACGGCAACTTCGGCTCCCTGGGCAACGACGACCCGCCGGCCGCCATGCGGTACACCGAGTGCCGGATGGCCGAGGCGTCGGGCCTGATGACCGAGTCGATCGACGAGGACACGGTCGACTTCGCGCCCAACTACGACGGCCAGGAGCAGGAGCCGGTCGCTCTGCCGGCCGCCTTCCCGAACCTCCTGGTCAACGGCTCCTCGGGCATCGCGGTCGGCATGGCCACCAACATGCCGCCGCACAACCTGCGCGAGGTCATCGCGGCCGCCCGCCACCTGATCAAGCACCCGAACGCCGATCTCGACGCCCTGATGCGCCATGTGCCCGGCCCGGACCTGCCCACCGGCGGCCGGATCGTCGGCCTGTCGGGCATCCGCGACGCCTACGAGACCGGCCGCGGCACCTTCAAGATGCGCGCGACGGTCTCGGTGGAGACCGTCACCGCCCGCCGCAAGGGCCTGGTCGTCACCGAGCTGCCCTTCACGGTCGGCCCGGAGAAGGTGATCGCCAAGATCAAGGACCTGGTGGGCTCCAAGAAGCTCCAGGGCATCGCCGACGTCAAGGACCTCACCGACCGCGAGCACGGTCTGCGCCTGGTCATCGAGATCAAGAACGGCTTCGTGCCGGAGGCGATCCTGGAGCAGCTGTACAAGCTGACGCCGATGGAGGAGTCCTTCGGCATCAACAACGTGGCACTGGTCGACGGCCAGCCCCTCACGCTGGGCCTGAAGGAGCTCCTGGAGGTCTACCTCGACCACCGCTTCGAGGTCGTGCGCCGCCGCAGCGAGTTCCGCCGCGGCAAGCGCCGCGACCGGCTGCACCTGGTCGAGGGCCTGCTGACGGCCCTGGTGGACATCGACGAGGTGATCCGCCTGATCCGCTCCAGCGAGAACTCCGCCGAGGCCAAGCAGCGCCTGATGGAGCGCTTCTCGCTGAGCGAGATCCAGACCCAGTACATCCTCGACACGCCGCTGCGCCGACTCACCAAGTACGACCGCATCGAGCTGGAGGCGGAGAAGGACCGGCTCAACGCGGAGATCGAGGAGCTGACCCGGATCCTGGAGTCGGACGCGGAGCTGCGCAAGCTGGTCTCGGCGGAACTGGCCGCGGTCGCCAAGAAGTTCGGCACCGACCGGCGCACGGTCCTGCTGGAGTCGGCCGGCTCCACCGCCGCGACCGTGCCGCTCCAGGTCGCCGACGACCCGTGCCGGGTGCTGCTGTCCTCGACGGGTCTGCTGGCCCGTACGGCGAACGCGGAGCCGTTCGCGGAGGACGCCGACGGCCGGCGCACCAAGCACGACGTGATCGTCTCGGCGGTGCCGGCCACCGCGCGCGGCGAGGTCGGTGTGGTCACCTCGGGCGGCCGGCTGCTGCGGCTGAACGTGGTCGACCTGCCCCAGCTGCCGGACACCGCGGCCGCGCCGAACCTGTCGGGGGGCGCGCCGCTCGCGGAGTTCGTGTCCCTGGAGGACGACGAGACGGTGGTCTGTCTGACCACGCTCGACGAGTCCTCGCCCGGTCTGGCGCTCGGCACCGAGCAGGGTGTGGTCAAGCGCGTGGTCCCGGACTACCCGTCGAACAAGGACGAGCTGGAGGTCATCACCCTCAAGGAGGGCGACCGGATCGTCGGCGCGGTCGAGCTGCGCACCGGCGAGGAGGACCTGGTCTTCATCACCGACGACGCCCAGCTGCTGCGCTACCAGGCATCCCAGGTGCGTCCGCAGGGCCGTCCGGCGGGCGGTATGGCGGGCATCAAGCTCGCCGAGGGCGCGAAGGTCATCTCGTTCACTGCGGTGGACCCGGCGGCGGACGCGGTGGTGTTCACGGTCGCGGGCTCGCGCGGCACGCTCGACGACTCCGTGCAGACGACGGCCAAGGTGACGCCGTTCGACCAGTACCCGCGCAAGGGCCGGGCCACCGGCGGTGTGCGCTGCCAGCGGTTCCTCAAGGGCGAGGACTGCCTGTCCCTGGCCTGGGCGGGCGCGGCCCCCGCGCGGGCGGCGCAGAAGAACGGCATGCCGGCCGAACTGCCGGAGATCGATCCGCGCCGTGACGGCTCGGGCGTGTCCCTGGCGAAGCCGGTGGCGGCGGTGGCGGGGCCGGTGTAGGGGGCGAGTCCTTCGGCTGGGGCCCGTTCAGAGGGCGGGCCCTGCGGCTGGGGCTCGCGCAGGCGGCGGGTCCTGGCTGGGCGCCGGTCGGAGGGTGGGTTCTCCGCCGGGGCCCCGGTCACAGGGCGGGCTCGTCGTCGACCTCATCGACCTCATCGGGCGCGGCGGGCTCCTGGTCTCCCGGATCGCGTACGTAGCGCAGGACGCCCCACATGCCGTGTTCGTCGGCGTGTGGGGCCTCGCTCACGCACGCCTGGAGTTCCTTGCCGAGCGCCTGGGCGTCGATCCCGGCGCCGATGAGGACGAGCTGGGTGAGCCGCGGCCCGGCGGTCGGCCACGGCTCCGGCTGGAAGCGCAGGAACCGGCCGACGGCATGCACGCCGTAGCGGTTGCGGGTGTCGTACGGCCCGAAGTCGACGTACCCCTTGATCCGGTACAGCCCCTCGGGCCTGCTGTCGAGGAACGCCATCAGGCGTCGCGGGTCCATCGGCGTCTCGGACGTGAAGGACACGGTGTCGTAGGCGGCGTGGAGATGGCCGTCGTGGCCGGCGTCCCCGCGGTGCTCGTGGAGGTCGTCGAAGGAGAGCTGTCCGATGCGCTCCTCGCTGGGCCGGCAGTCGAAGAGGAACTCCGGGTCGAGACGGCCGTAGGAGGCGGGCACGACGGCCGCGCGGTCGGTGAGGGAGCGCACGAGACCGAGGACGCGCTCCGCGTCGCCGGCCCGGTCGGTCTTGTTGACCACGACGACGTCGGCGAGCGCGAGATGCCGGTCGATCTCGGGGTGCCGCGCGCGCGTGTCGTCGAACTCGGCGGCGTCGACGACCTCGACCAGGCCGCCGTACACGATCTCCGGCAGTTCGCTGGCCAGCACCATCCGCACCAGTTCCTGCGGCTCGGCGAGCCCGCTGGCCTCGATCACGATGACGTCGACACCGGCCGCCGGGGCGGCGAGCCGCTCCAGGTAGACGTCGAGTTCGCTCGCGTCCACCGCGCAGCACAGGCAGCCGTTGCCCAGGGAGACGGTGGAGTCGCCCAGGGCGCCCGCGACGGCCATGGCGTCGATCTCGATGGCGCCGAAGTCGTTGACGATCGCGCCGATCCGGCTGCCCCCGCTGTGGTGCAGCAGATGGTTGAGCAGCGTGGTCTTGCCGGACCCCAGGAATCCGGCGAGTACGACGACGGGGATCTGCCGCGGACCGGAACCCACTGTGCGACCTCTCTCACGCCCACGCGCGCACCGGATCGCGACCGTGCACGCCCTCGAGAATTGAATGCCGACCCAGGATACGAGCCGAAGGAAACGCGGCGAAGTGAACGATTGTTAGCAGCATTTGCGGGGCAGACGTTGGTCAAGGCGCCGGGGCGTGCGAGGGACGATCGTGCGACCCTCGCTTCCCTCCGTGCGCCTCCTCTCCGCCTCCCTGCCGATCAGAGCCGCTCGGCACCCTGGGAGACGGCCAGGGATGTCCTGCGCATCCGGCCGGCTCGACGGACGCGCCACGTCCGCCGGGCCGGACGAACGGTCACGTGCCCCTACGGGCCGGGGCCGCGCCCCGAACGACTGGGGCAGCACCGCCGAACGCCTGAGGCCGCACCGCCGAACGCCTGGGGCCGTACGCCGGACGCCTGGGGCCGTACCGCCCGGACGACGGGGAACGGACCCGGACGGGCCGAAGGCCGTGCGTGCCCCCGTACGACCCGCAGGATCCTCTCTGGCGCCGCCCATCGCTCGCCGGTTCCTCCCAGTCGACCCGCACCCGACGACCGGCGGACGGCCGCACGATTCGGGGGTTGACATGGCCACACGGAGTTTTGGGACACGCGGACCGGGGAGCGTGGTCGCCGCCGGTCTCGGCCTGATGACGGGCGCGCTCGTCACACTGGCCGTCCACCGTCACACGCTGGCCGCGCTGGTGAAGCGCGGCGAGCGGCTGGACACACTGACGGCACGTCTGGACCGTCTGGAGGCGTTGACGGCACGACTGGATCATCTGGACGCTCTGGCGGTACGTCTTGACCAGCTGGACCAGTCCGCCCGCGCCCGGCACCACGCCGACCTCGCCCAACAGCAGCGCCTGCACTGGGAACTGCTGAGCAAGGCGATCGACGACCCGGAACTGGCCGAGGTGCTGGACCTGTACGAGCCCCCGGTCTCCCCGAAGCAGCGCCGCCAGTACCTCTTCGCCAACGCCCTCTACACCAACGCTCTGTTCTACCTCCGCATCGGCAACATCACACGGGAGGAGTTCCACGGGTACGTCCGCGGCATCCTGCAGAACCCCGTCGTCCGCGAGTACTGGTACGCCACCCGGCACCAGCGGGCCACCATCGCCGACGACTCGGACGAGGCGGAGCTGGGGCGCCTGGTGGACGACCTCCTCGCCCAGCTGGAGGAGGCCGACACGGAGGAGTGGTGGGTGGTGGGGGAACCGCCGGACGCGTGAACCGGGCTGCCCGCCGGAAAACACACCCGCGCGGGGCATAACGAACGGATCAATCACTCGGTTGTCTTGTCGCCGCAGGGGTTGACTCGTGCCGAACGCATCAAGCGACCCCCAGTAATGCCGCTTGCACCACCGCATGGAGTCCCGCGCCCCACAGGGCCGTCCTCGCTCCACGGCCGGCCCTGTGCAAGCTCTTCGGACGCGAGACCAGAGGAACAACAGTGAGTCAGATCATTCGTCGGATCGGAGCATCCCCGCGTGCCAGAGGCAGCGTGAGCGGAGCCAACTGCCCCGACATCTTCGAGTTGTCCGACGGCAACTTCGCCGTGATCGGCACGGACGCCACGGACTCGCTGGACCCGGAGCTGCCCTCGGACGCGTCCCGTGCCGACTACGAGCGCATCGTGGTCATCAGCAGGGAGACCCTGGTCCGCGCGAAGGCCGACATTCCCGACGCGTGAGGGACGTGGTCGCCCCCGGCAGCCGATCAGGCGGCCCCGACGCCCGGACAGGGTTCGCGGACGCGCGGTCGGCCTTCCCGGCCTCCGGGCCCGGCACCGCCCCCGCGCGGCGCCGGGCCCGGCCCGTTCGGCGTTCCCGCCACCGGTCCCTCCGGGGGACGCACGCCTCAGGCGGCCACCGGTGGCACCGCGACGGGCGGCACCGGGCCCACGTACCGCGCCACCGGCCGGATGATCTTCGGGTCCTCCGCCTGCTCCACGATATTGGCGCTCCAGCCCACCACCCGCGCCGCGGCGAAGGTCGGCGTGAACATCTCGCGCGGCAGACCGCACAGCTCCATGACCAGGCCCGCGTAGAACTCGACGTTGGTGTGCAGTTCCCGGCCGGGCTTCAGCTCGGCGAGCACCGCCTCCACGCCCCGCTCGACCTGGACGGCGAAGTCCACCCGCGCGCCCCCGAAGCCCTGCGCGATCTCGCGGAGCATCCGCGAGCGAGGGTCCTCGGTGCGGTAGACGGCGTGCCCGAAGCCCATGATGCGGTCGCCGGCGAGGACACGCTCACGCACCCAGCCGTCGATGCGGTCCGGGGTGCCGATGGCGTCCAGGGTGTCGAGCGCCCGGCTGGGAGCACCGCCGTGCAGCGGCCCGGACAGGGCGCCGACGGCCCCGACGAGGCAGGCCGCGACGTCCGCTCCCGTGGACGCGATCACACGTCCGGTGAAGGTTGATGCATTGAATCCGTGATCAATAGTTGAGATCAAGTATTGCTCGATCGCCCTGGTCCGCTGGGCGTCCGGCTCCTCACCCGTCAACATGTACAGGTAGTTGGCGGCGTGGGACAGGTCCTCCCGCGGCGGGACCGGCTCAAGTCCCTCGCCCAGCCGGTGCAGTGCGGTCAGCAGGGTCGGGACGGCGGCGGCCGCCGTCACGGCGTCCTCGCGGCGCTGCGCGGTGTCGATGTCGTACACCGGACGGAAGCCGTGGGCGGCGCCCAGCAGCGAGAGCGCGGTGCGCAGGCCGGCGAGCGGTCCGGAGCGTCCGCCGACCGCGGCGACGGCGGGCAGCGCGGCGGCCACCTGATCCGGCAGACGCCGCAGCGCGGCCGTCCGGGCGGCGAACGCGGCGCTCTGCTCGGCGTCGGGGAGCTCACCGTGGACCAGGAGATACCAGACGTCCTCGAAGCCGCGGGTCCGCGCGAGTTCGACGGCCGAGTACTGGCGGTAGTGGTAGAAGCCCTCGCGTCCCCGTACGTCGCCGATCTGGGTCTCGGTGACGACGACGCCGGAGAGTCCTCGCGGTACGTCGACAAGGGGTGCTGCGGACCGGTTGACGGACATGTTTTCCTCCCTGGACTTGATTCGACTGTCCATGGTTGACTCATTGCCTGTCAATATTGATTCGATCAATGCATCATCAACCTGTCAGCGATGCGGATACGGTGACCCCCATGCGCGATCAGCAAGCCGGTGCCGGCCCCTCGGAGCGACGGCTGAGCACCAAGGAGGCCGCCGAGGTGCTCGGCGTGAAGCCCGAGACCGTGTACGCGTACGTCAGCCGCGGACAGCTCAGCAGCAGGCGCGCGCCGGGCGGCCGGGGCAGCACCTTCGCCGCCGAGGAGGTCCAGGCGCTCGCGCGGCGCAACAGGCGGGACAGCGCGGCGAGTACGCCGGCCGGGGGCGAGCTGTCGGTGCGTACGCGCATCACGCTGATCGAGGAGGACCGGTACTACTTCCGGGGCGTGGACGCGACCGAGCTGGCCGCGCGGCACTCCTACGAGGAGATCGCCGAGTGGCTGTGGACCGGGCGGATGCGCCCGGGGACCGCCTTCGCCGCCCCCGCGGCCTCGGTGTCCGTGGCCCGCCGCGCGGTCGACGCGCTGCCCGAACACGCCGGGCCCGCCGATCGGTTGCGGGTCGCCGCGATCGCCGCGGCCACCGCCGACCCGCTGCGGTTCGACCTGTCCGAGGACGCCGTGCTCGGCACCGCGCGCACCCTCATCCCGACCCTCGTCGCCGCCCTGCCCGCGGTGACGGGCGCCCGCCACGACGACGGCCCGTTGGCGCGGCGGCTGTGGACCCGGCTGTCGGGCAGGCGTCCCGACGAGGCGTCACTGCGCGTCCTGGACACCGCACTCGGCCTGCTGGCCGACCACGACCTGGCCGCCTCCACGCTCGCGGTCCGCGTCGCCGCCTCGGCCCGCGCGCACGCCTACGCGGCGGTCTCGGCGGGCCTCGGCGTGATCGAGGGCCCGTTGCACGGCGCGGCCAGCGGGCTGGCCCACCGCATGCTGCTGGAGGTGCTCGACCAGGGCGACGCGGCCCCCGTGGTCGCCGACGAACTGCGCGCGGGGCGCCGGGTGCCCGGCCTCGGCCACCGGCTCTACTCCGGCGAGGACCCGCGCGCGAGCGCCCTCTTCGCCCTGCTCGCCGACGTCCCCGGCGCCGAACCCGCGCTCGCCGCCGCCCGGGACGTCGTGGCCACCGCCGCCCGGCACACCCCGCTGCACGCCAACGTGGACCTCGCCCTCGCCGTGCTCACGGTGTCCTCCGGGATGCTCGCCACCGCCGGCGAGACGATCTTCGCGGTGGCCCGTACCGCGGGCTGGATCGCCCACGCGATGGAGGAGTACGGCGAGCGCCCGCTGCGGATGCGCCCGAGCGGGCTCTACACGGGCCCGAGGCCGCCGCAGCCGCTCCCGGAGTAGGCGGACGGGGCAACGGGCGGGCGCGGAGCCCGGAGGACGAGAAACCCTCCGCGGGGGCTGGTCGCCGGGGCGCGGCCCCGTCGATCAGACCTCCCGGAGAGGCGGAGGACGAACCCCACCAGTCCCACTGGCATCAGGACATTGCGTGAGCCACGATCGGGACACGGACCGCGACGGGAGGTCACAGTGAGCCAAGTCAGGTTAGGCTCACCTCTGTGAGTACGTGTGCGACCGTCTCGCGGGACTTCGACGAGCCCGTTTCCGGGACCGCGGCCCCGGCCAAGACCTGGCTGTTGCTCGAACAGCCCGGCCCCTGGGGTGCCCGAGCGCTCACCTCCAGCCATCTCGACCCCGCCCTGGGGCGTGCCCTTGAGGCCGCCGCGAAGGGCACCGGCGTGCGGATCGCCCTGATCCGCCGCTCCGGGCGCCACGCCGACGGCCACACCCCCGCCAGGCGCCGGGTGTACGTGTCCCACACCGTGCCCGGCAGGGTGTGGCTGCGCGAGGCCACGACCGACGACCCGCGCCAACTGCTCGACCTCGACTTCGCCGCCCTCGGCCGGGGCGACCACAGCTCCTTCGACGCGGTCCTGAGCGGCCGGCCCCACACCGACGGCCCCCTGGCCCTGGTGTGCACCAACGGCAAGCGCGACCGCTGCTGCGCCCTGCTGGGCCGCCCGCTCGCGGCCGAGCTCACCGCCTCCGGGGTCGGCGGCGTCTGGGAGGTCACCCATCTGGGTGGTCACCGCTTCTCGCCCACGGTGCTGGTCCTGCCGTACGGATACGCCTACGGCCGCGCCGAGGCCCACACCGTCAGGGAGGTCCTGCACGGCGTCCGCGAGGGCCGGATCGTCGTGGACGGCTGCCGCGGGGCTTCCGCCTGGGAGCGCCCCGGACAGGCCGCCGAGCTGGCCGTGCGCGAGGCGGTGGGCGAGTACGCGGCCGAGGCACTGACCGTCGTACGGACGGACGGCGCGGCCCCGCGCTGGGAGATCACCGTCGGGCACGTCGACGGACGGCACTGGCGGGTGACCGTCGCCCAGGGCGCGTCCCTTCCGCCCCGCCCGGAGAGCTGCGGGACGTCGATCCTCGGAGCGCCCGCGCGGATGGACGTGGTCTCCGTACGCGAACTGGCGACGGCCGCACTGGCGAGCTGAGGCCCGCGAGCCGCCGCCCGGCGTCGGCCCGCCTTGGGGCGCCACGGCACGACCGCACCACCGCACCACCGCACCACCGCACCACCGCACCACCGCACCACCGCACCACCGCACCACCGCACCCACACATTGATCAACACACCGGCCTTGATCAAGAGATCAACCGCACACCATTGCGGCAGCCCGGCCCCGTCCACGTACCGTCATGGGTATGAGCTCCACTCCCCCCGCACGCCGCCTGCGGCTCGGCCTGCCGCGCCGGGTGTTCTCGCAGGTGCTGCTCATGCAGGTGGCGATCGCCGCGGGAGTCGCGGTGCTCGCCACCGGCCTGTTCCTCGCGCCGCTCAGCGACCAGCTGGACGACCAGGCGATGCGCCGCGCCCTGGCCATCGCGCAGACGACGGCCGCGCAGCCGCAGCTCGCCGAGGAGGTCGCGAGCACGCCCCCGACGGCCGACGGTCCCGTGCAGCGCGAGGCCGAGCGGATCCGGGAGGCGACGGGGGCCGAGTACATCGTCGTGATGGACCGCCGCGGCGTGCGCTGGTCGCACACCGAGCCCTCGGAGGTCGGCCGCCGGGTCTCGACCGACCCCAGTCAGGCCCTGTCCGGCCATGAGGTCATGGAGATCGACGAGGGCACCCTGGGCCGCTCCGCGCGCGGCAAGGTGCCGTTGCGCGACAGCGAGGGCGAGATCGTGGGGGCGGTCTCGGTCGGGATCGCGTACGACAGTGTCCGGGCGCGGCTGATCCACGCGATTCCGGGGCTGTTCGCCTACGCGGGCGGCGCTCTGGCCGTCGGCGCCCTGGCCGCGTGGCTCATCTCCCGCCGGGTGCAGCGGCAGACGCGGGACCTGGCCTTCTCCGACATCTCCGGGCTGCTCGCGGAGCGCGAGGCGATGCTGCACGGCATCCGGGAAGGGGTCGTCGCCCTGGACCGCGCCGGCCGTATCCGGCTGCTGAACGACGAGGCGCAGCGTCTGCTGGGCATCGGGGAGGAGTCCGTGGGCCGCTCCCCGGACGAGGCGCTCGGGGCGGGACGTACGGCCGACGTGCTGGCGGGCCGGGTCACCGGCACCGATCTGCTGACGGTCAGCGGTCCGCGCGTGCTGGTCGCCAACCGCATGCCGACCGACGACGGCGGCGCCGTGGCCACCCTGCGCGACCGCACCGAGCTGGAGCAGCTCGGCCGGGAGCTGGACTCGACGCGTGGCCTGATCGACGCCCTGCGCGCCCAGGACCACGAGCACGCCAACCGTATGCACACCCTGCTGGGTCTGCTGGAGCTGGAGATGTACGACGACGCCGTGGAGTTCGTCGGCGAGGTCGTCGGCGACCACCGGGCCACGGCCGAGCAGGTCACCGAGCGGATCCACGATCCGCTGCTGGCCGCGGTCCTGGTCGGCAAGGCCACCGTCGCGGCCGAGCGCGGGGTGGCCCTGTGGGTGTCGGACCGCACCCGGCTCCCGGACCGGCTGGTGGACCCCCGTGGGCTGGTCACCGTCGTCGGCAACCTGGTGGACAACGCCCTGGACGCCGCCGCGGGCACCCCGCACGCGCGCGTGGAGGTCGAACTGCACACGGAGGGACGCGCGGTCGTGCTCCAGGTACGCGACACAGGTCCCGGTGTCCCGCCGGAGCGGCGGGAACTGATCTTCACGGAGGGCTGGTCCACCAAGGAGCGCCCGGCGCACCGGGAGCGCGGCCTCGGGCTGTCCCTGGTGCGCAGGCTCGCCGAGCGCCAGGGCGGCAGCGCGACCGTGGGCGAGGCGCCCGGCGGGGGCGCGGAGTTCACCGTCGTGCTGCCCGAGGCGCTGGCCGAGCCGGACCTGGAGGCCGCCGTGTCCGTGCCGTCCGTCGAGCGGGCGGGTGCCGAGGAGGAGTCCCGATGATCGAGGTCCTGGTCGTGGACGACGACACCAGGGTGGCGCGCGTGAACGCCGCGTACGTCGAGAAGGTGCCGGGGTTCCATGTCGCGGGCGAGGCGCACAGCGCGGCCGAGGCACTGCGCCGGCTGGAGGAGCTGCCCCGCCTCGACCTGGTCCTCATGGACCACTATCTGCCGGACGAGACGGGCCTGGAGGTCGTCCGGGAGATGCGCCGGCGCGGGCACCGCACGGACGTGATCATGGTGACCGCGGCACGGGACGTCTCCACGGTCCAGGAGGCCATGCGGCAGGGGGCGTTGCAGTACCTGGTCAAGCCGTTCGCGTTCCAGGGGTTGCGCAGCAAGCTGGAGGCGTACGCCCAGCTGCGCCGCACTCTGGACGGCGGCGGTGAGGCCGAGCAGGCCGAGGTCGACCGGATCTTCGGCGCGCTGTCCGCGCCGACGGAGCCCGATCTGCCCAAGGGCCACTCCCCCACCACCGCCGAGCTGGTGCGTCAGGCGCTGATGCACGCCGACGGCCCGCTGTCGGCCCAGGAGATCGCCGAGCGCACGGGAGTGAGCCGGCAGACCGCCCAGCGCTATCTGAAGCTCCTGGAGCGCACGGGCCGCGCCACGCTGACCCTGAAGTACGGCGACGCGGGCCGCCCCGAGCACCGGTACGTCTGGGCGACCCGGTCCTGACCCGCGCCGGTACGGCGGCTACGCGGCCCCCGCCCCGGTGAGCGAGCGCACCTCGGTCTCCGCGTGCTTGGCCTCGTCCGCCTCCTCCGCGGAGGTGACCGTGCCGACCCAGCCGGCGAGGAAGCCCAGCGGGATGGACACAAGACCCGGGTTCTCCAGCGGGAAGACCTGGAAGTCGACGCCGGGGAACAGCGCGCCGGGGCTGCCGGACACCACGGGCGACAGCAGCACCAGCAGCAGGGCCGGGATCAGCCCGCCGTACACCGACCAGACGGCACCGCGTGTGGTGAAGCCGCGCCAGAACAGCGAGTAGAGCAGCACCGGCAGGTTCGCGGACGCGGCGACGGCGAAGGCGAGGCCGACGAGGAACGCCACGTTCAGATCCCTGGCCAGCAGGCCCAGCGCGATCGCGACCACGCCGACGCCCACCGCGGCGATCCGGGCCACCGCGACCTCGCTGCGCGGCTCGGCGTGCCGGCGCCGCAGGGAGGCATAGAGGTCGTGGGCCACGGACGCCGACGAGGCGAGGGTGATCCCGGCGACGACCGCGAGGATGGTGGCGAAGGCGACGGCGGCGACGATCGCGAAGAGAACCGTTCCGCCCGTGGAGTCCGCACCGCCGCCCAGATCGAGCGCGAGCAGCGGTACGGCGGTGTTGCCGGCCGCGTTGGAGCCGCGTACGGCGTCCGGTCCGACGATCGCGGCCGCGCCGAAGCCGAGCACGATGGTCATCAGGTAGAAGCCGCCGATGAGCCCGATCGCCCAGACCACCGACCGCCGGGCGGCCCGCGCGGTGGGCACGGTGTAGAACCGCGACAGGATGTGCGGCAGCCCGGCCGTGCCCAGCACGAGGGCCAGGCCGAGGCTGATGAAGTCGAACCGCGCGGTCCAGTCCCCGCCGTACTTGAGTCCGGGTGCCAGGAACTTCTCGCCGTGCCCGCTGCGCTCGGCCGCGCTGCGCAGCAGGTGGTCGAAGTCCCCGTGGAACCGCACGAGGACGAGCACGGTCAGGGCGACCGCCCCGCCCATGAGCAGGACCGCCTTGACGATCTGGATCCAGGTGGTGGCCCGCATCCCTCCCCACGACACATAGATCACCATGAGCGCGCCGACCCCGACGACCGTCCATGCCTGCGCCGCCTCGCTCGTACCGCCCAGCAGCAGCGCGACCAGGCTGCCCGCCCCCACCATCTGCGCCACCAGATAGAGAACGGACACGACGACCGAGGAAGTTCCCGCCGCGATCCGCACCGGCCGCTCGCGCATGCGCGCGGCGACCACGTCGGCGAGGGTGAAGCGCCCGCAGTTGCGTACCAGTTCGGCGACCAGCAGCAGGACCAGGAGCCAGGCGACCAGGAAGCCCACCGAGTACAGCAGTCCGTCGTAGCCGTACAGGGCGATCAGTCCGGAGATGCCGAGGAAGGAGGCCGCCGACATGTAGTCGCCGGCGATGGCAAAACCATTCTCCATGGGCGAGAAGAGCCGTCCGCCGACGTAGAACTCCTCGGCGGAGCCGTGCCGGTCGCGGCTCACCCAGGTGGTGATCCCGAGGGTGACGGCGACGAACGCGCTGAACAGCACCAGTGCCAGGGTCTGATGATCGTCCGTCACAGGCCACCGCCTCGGGCGCCGCGGGTCAGTTCCTGGGTGTCCCAGCGCAGTTCGAGTGCCGCACGGTCCCGGCGCAGCCGGGCGTGGCGGGCGTAGGCCCAGGTGAGGGCGAAGGTGGTGAGGAACTGCGCGAGCCCGGCGAGCATCGCCACGTTCACCGCGCCGACGACCGGCCGGGCCATCAGTCCGGGCGCGGTCGTGGCCGCCACGAGGTAGCCCAGGTACCAGACGAGGAAGCCGATGACAGCCGGGACGACGAAGCCGCGGTAGCGGCTGCGCACCTCCTGGAAGGCGGCGCTGCGCTGGACCACGAGGTACGCGTCGGCCGCCGCGAGGGCCCCGTCGCGGTCTCCCACGCGCGCGTGGGGCACGGCGCCCACGGCCTCGTCCGACTCGCCCCAGTCCGCGGCGAGCGCGTCGTACCAGGGGTCGTCGTAGCCCACCGGCCCGGAGGCGTCGGCGGGCGGCCGTTCCCGGACCTCGTGACGGTCCGCCGTTCTGCGGGGACCGTCCCCGCCCGCGCGGGGACGGCCGTTGGTTGAGTGCATGCCCAAGGATGGACAGAACGGGAAGATCCCCGGCTCTTCTTCCTCGGGCTGTTCACCCCTTCAGGTGACGTGTCCCCCGCGCGGGAGCGGGACGGTCAGGCGTCGATACGGGAGCGGTCGAGCGTCGCGGCCGAGCTGGAGATGAACTCCTTGCGCGGCGCCACGTCGTTGCCCATGAGCAGGTCGAAGACCTGTTCGGCGGCCTCCAGGTCGGACAGGTTGATCCGGCGCAGGGTGCGGTGGCGCGGGTCCATGGTGGTCTCGGCCAGCTGGTCGGCGTCCATCTCGCCCAGACCCTTGTAGCGCTGGATGGAGTCCTTGTAGCGGATGCCCTTGCTCTGGAACTCCATGAGGGTGTCGCGCAGCTCGCGGTCCGAGTACGTGTAGACGTACTTGTCCTGGCCCTTCTTGGGCTGGACGAGCTCGATCCGGTGCAGCGGCGGCACGGCGGCGAAGACCCGGCCGGCCTCGACCATGGGCCGCATGTAGCGCTGGAAGAGCGTCAGCAGCAGACAGCGGATGTGGGAGCCGTCCACATCGGCGTCGGTCATCATGATGATCTTGCCGTAGCGGGCCGCGTCGATGTCGAAGGTCCGGCCCGAGCCGGCTCCTATGACCTGGATGATCGCGCCGCACTCGGCGTTCTTCAGCATGTCGGTGACGGACGACTTCTGGACGTTGAGGATCTTGCCGCGGATCGGCAGCAGCGCCTGGAACTCGGAGTTCCGGGCGAGCTTGGCGGTGCCCAGCGCGGAGTCGCCCTCGACGATGAACAGCTCGCTGCGGTCGACGTCGTCGCTGCGGCAGTCGGCCAGCTTCGCGGGCAGCGACGAGGACTCCAGGGCCGTCTTACGGCGCTGGGCGTCCTTGTGCTGACGTGCGGCGATACGGGTACGGGCCGCGGCGACGACCTTCTCCAGGACCACCCGGGACTGCTGGGCCGCGTCCCGCTTGGTGGCGGTCAGGAACGCCTTGAGCTCCTTGGAGACCACGTTGTTCACGATGCGGCGGGCCGCCGAGGTGCCGAGCACCTCCTTGGTCTGCCCCTCGAACTGCGGCTCGGCGAGCCGGACGGTGACGACCGCGGTCAGGCCCTCCAGGGCGTCGTCCTTGACGACGTCGTCCTCGGCGACGCGCAGCAGCTTCTTGGCCCGCAGCACCTCGTTCACCGTCTTGGTGATCGCCTGCTCGAAACCGGCGACATGGGTGCCGCCCTTGGGAGTGGCGATGATGTTGACGAACGACCTGACGGTCGTCTCGTAGCCGGTCCCCCAGCGCAGGGCGACGTCGACACCGAGCTCGCGGGTGACCTCGGTGGGCGTCATCTGGCCGTGCTCGTCGAGGACGGGGACGGTCTCCTTGAAGGTGCCCTGGCCGGTGAAGCGGAGGATGTCGCAGATGCCCTTGTCGGCGGCCAGGTACTCGCAGAACTCGCTGATGCCGCCGTCGTAGCGGAAGGACTCCTCGCCCTTGCTGCCGCCCTCGCCCAGGCCGTACTCGTCGCGGACGACGATGGTCAGGCCGGGCACCAGGAACGCGGTCTGCCGGGCGCGCTGGTGGAGGGTCTCCAGGTTGAGCTTGGCGTCCTTGAGGAAGATCTGGCGGTCGGCCCAGTAGCGCACGCGCGTGCCGGTACGGGTCTTGGGCAGCTTCTTGGTCTTGCGCAGTCCGCCCTTGGCCTCGAACTTCGCGTCCGGGCCGATCGCCGCGAAGACGCCCGGCACACCGCGCCGGAAGCTGATGGCGTGGGTGTGGCCGCCGCGGTCGACCTCGACGTCGAGGCGCGCGGACAGGGCGTTGACCACAGAGGCGCCGACGCCGTGCAGACCGCCGGAGGCGGCGTAGGAGCCGCCGCCGAACTTGCCGCCCGCGTGGAGCTTGGTCATGACAACCTCGACGCCGGACAGGCCGGTCTTGGGCTCGACGTCGACCGGGATGCCCCGGCCGTTGTCACGCACCTCCACCGAGGCGTCGTCGTGGAGGATCACCTCGATGTGGTCGCAGTAGCCCCCGAGGGCCTCGTCCACGGAGTTGTCGATGATCTCCCACAGGCAGTGCATCAGACCGCGGCTGTCGGTGGATCCGATGTACATGCCCGGGCGCTTGCGTACGGCCTCGAGGCCCTCGAGGACGAGCAGGTGCCGCGCGGTGTAGTTGGAACCGTCCCGGTCTGCTCCTGCCAGCAGCGCTGTGGACGGCACGGACGTCTCGGCGGTCACGCGGTTCGCTCCTCGCTGAATTTCAGGTGGTGCCCTTCTGGGTAAGGGCGGGGCTTCGGTTGCCGCACAGAGGGTACCGAGCCCTGGTAGAGCCGTTGTAACGCCACCCTCACACGGGACACAGACTAGTCCAGGCTCGTATAGGTGTTCGATCCCTCGATGGGGTGAAGTACATATCACGTTCCCTTCGGCGCATGAACCATTTAGGCTCCGGGCACGTCCTCATGAACAACCGGCAAGCCAGCCGGAGGACCGGACACCACGACCAGACCACGACTGACAGCGCGAACCCGTACGACACAGAGACACGCACTACGGCACATTCGCCGCCAACCGGCAGCAGACAACCACTCGGAAAGATTTTTTCCAGAGAAAGCCCCGAGCGGGAACGAATCCGGGCTGGTTGGATGTTGACCCTGGTACGACAGCTCGTCGAGCTAGAGAAGAGGCGACGTGACTACTGTTCTGACCCCCGCGAGCCCGCTGACGGCCGCTGATCGCTGCGACCGCTGCGGCGCCCAGGCATACCTGCGCGTCGTCCTGCTGAGCGGCGGAGAACTGCTCTTCTGCGCCCACCACGGTCGCAAGTTCGAGCCGGAACTCAAGAAGATCGCCGCTGAGATACAGGACGAGACGGAGCGGCTGACGGCCGTTCCCAACACCGCCTCCGAAGAAGAGCGCTGACCTTTCGCGGCCACGACGAGCCAGCACCGGCCAGACCGGTGGACGGGCGGCGGCCCCTGGTCCTCAGGGGCCGCCGCCCGTGCTCGTGAGCCGCGTGACCCGCCGCTCCTGCCGCGCGGGCCGCAGTGACGCGGCCAGGCCCCCTCAGGCGCCTCCAGCGGTGCCCGCGGCCCCCTCGTCACCCCATCCCAGCGTCCGGACGACCTCGGACACGCGCGTGTAGACGCCAGGGCTGCCGGCCCGGCCGCACCCGCTCCCCCAGGACACCAGCCCGATCAGGCGCCCCTGGGCGACCAGCGGTCCCCCGCTGTCCCCCTGACAGGCGTCCGGCCCGCCCTCCGGTTCACCGGCGCACACCATGCTGTCGGCCTGGTAGGCGCCCTCCACGCTGCCCGGATACGCCTCGCTGCACATCCGGTCCGCCAGCACCTGCACATCGGCGGCGCGCAGGCTGTACGCGTAGTCGCCGGATCCCGTGACATCACCCCACCCGAAGACCTTCGCGGCCGTGCCCGGCGTGTAGGCGGGATCGCCCGCGCCCGCCATGGGGGCCACCGCGTCCTGCGCTACCGAGTCGGCGAGTCTGAGCACGGCGAAGTCCCCGGCGTTGCTGCCGCTGTCGTAGCCCGGGTTCACCCAGACCTCCCGCACCGCGATCTCCTGCCCGTCCCGCGTTCTGAGATCGGTGCGCCCCGTGATCACCTTGAGATCGCGCACGCGCTCCGGTGGCCCCCCGAGGACCTGCTGGCTCAGGCAGTGGGCCGCGGTCAGGACGGTGGTCCGCCCGACCGCCACACCGCCGCAGAACTGTCCCGCGCGCGTACCGCCGAACCGGTCACGGCTGGACAGCGCGACCGTCCAGGGACCCTGGGAGATGTCGACGGGGTATCCGCCCACCACCACACCACGGGCGGCCGTGGGGGCGGCGGACATCAGCGGTATGGCGGTCACCGCGGCCGCCAGGACCAGCGGCCGGGCCAGGGCTCGGACAAAGGGGCGACGCATACATGCTCCTCACTCAAGGTGTTTCATCGGACACTCAGAGTGTTCCAGGGTCACGCGCGCCGCACCCGCGCCACAGCAAAGGGCCCGGCTCCCTCTCGGGAACCGGGCCCTGACCGTCGTACGACCGCGACCTAGTCGAGGTAGTCGCGCAGCACCTGCGAACGGGACGGGTGGCGCAGCTTCGACATGGTCTTGGACTCGATCTGGCGGATGCGCTCACGCGTGACGCCGTAGACCTTGCCGATCTCGTCGAGGGTCTTCGGCTGACCGTCGGTGAGACCGAAGCGCATGGAGACGACGCCCGCCTCGCGCTCGGACAGGGTGTCGAGGACGGAGTGCAGCTGCTCCTGGAGGAGCGTGAAGCTGACCGCGTCGGCCGGGACGACGGCCTCGGAGTCCTCGATGAGGTCACCGAACTCGCTGTCGCCGTCCTCGCCGAGCGGGGTGTGCAGCGAGATGGGCTCGCGGCCGTACTTCTGGACCTCGATGACCTTCTCCGGGGTCATGTCGAGCTCCTTGGCCAGCTCCTCCGGGGTGGGCTCGCGGCCCAGGTCCTGGAGCATCTGGCGCTGCACGCGCGCGAGCTTGTTGATGACCTCGACCATGTGCACCGGGATACGGATGGTGCGGGCCTGGTCGGCCATGGCGCGGGTGATCGCCTGACGGATCCACCAGGTGGCGTACGTGGAGAACTTGTAGCCCTTGGTGTAGTCGAACTTCTCGACCGCGCGGATCAGACCGAGGTTGCCCTCCTGGATGAGGTCCAGGAAGAGCATGCCGCGGCCGGTGTAGCGCTTGGCGAGGGAGACCACGAGGCGGAGGTTGGCCTCCAGCAGGTGGTTCTTGGCGCGGCGGCCGTCCTCGGCGATGATCTCCAGCTCGCGCTTGAGCTTGGGGGCCAGCTTGTCGGCGTTGGACAGCTTGTCCTCGGCGAAGAGGCCCGCCTCGATGCGCTTGGCGAGCTCGACCTCCTGCTCGGCGTTGAGCAGGGGGACCTTGCCGATCTGCTTGAGGTAGTCCTTGACCGGGTCGGCGGTGGCACCGGCGGCGGCGACCTGCTGCGCGGGCGCGTCGTCCTCGTCCTCGTCGGAGAGGACGAAGCCGGCGCTCTCGGTGCCCTCCGGCTCGTCGCCGACCTTGGCGTCCTCCAGGACCTCTTCCTCGATGAGCTCGGGGTCGTCCTTCTTGGCCGTGGTCTTCTTCGCCGCGGTCTTCTTGGCGGTGGTCTTCTTGGCGGCCGCCTTCTTGGCGGTGGTCTTCTTCGCCGCTGCCTTCTTGGCGGGCGCGGCTTCCTCGGCGGGGTCGACGGCGGGGTCCGCGGCAGGCGCAGCCGGGGCAGCGGCCGTGGTGGCGGTGGCCTTCCTCGTGGTCACCGTCTTCGCCGCGACCGTCTTGGTGGCGGTGCGCTTGGCCGGACTCTTCGCTGCGACGCTCTTTCGGGTGCGCTTGGGCTCTGCGGCACTGACCATCAGCGTCACACCCTCTTCCTCGAGGATCTGGTTGAGGCTGCGCAGTACGTTCTTCCACTGAGTGGCCGGAATCTGGTCAGCTTCGAAGGCCCGACGCACGTCATCGCCGGCGATCTGCCCCTCAGCCTTTCCCCGCTCAATGAGCGCCATGACAGAGACGGACTCGGCGATCTCCGGCGGGAGCGTACGGGATGTGCTGGCCGACACGAACAACCTCTCGGAACGTTGGAAAACGGCTTCCGGCCCCGTCCACGGCGGACAGGAGCCGACCGCCGGCTTGGGGATGGGCCGACGGCGCGGGCGGGGGCCGGGAAGATGCACAGCGCCTTTCATGGCGTCCGTATTCCCTCCGCGGCTGTCACCTCTTAGGTCATCGCGCAGCTTCCCCGAGCGTTACGCCCAATCCGCGTGGCCCGAGTCACACCCCGTAAGCACTCAAAAGCGGTCAGGTGTGGGCAAACAAGGCCAGTGTCGTGCGCGATCCGGACCGAGTCGGGCAGCGGCCCGTGCCTTCGCGCCGTCGGACCCCGCAGGAACCGGGGGGTCCTGCGGGGTCCGACGGGGAGCGGTCCGCCGTCCGGCGACGCCCCAGGAGGGGGGAGGCATCCCCGGCCGGGACCGCCCGTGGCGCGCGGTCAGTGCTCGCGCGGGGCGGGCACGACGCGCTCCACCTCTGGATGGACCGTGAGCAGCTGCCGCATGGCCGCCTCGGCCGCGGCGCCGTCGCCAGCGCCGAGGGCGTCGACGATCCGGCCGTGGTGCGCGAGCGATGCCTCGTTCGGCCGGTCACAGCCCGTGACCGGACCGCCGGAGACCTGGAGGGCCGCCGAGACGATCCCCGAGAGGTGCTCCAGCATGCGGTTGCCGGCGACCTGGATCAGCAGCGAGTGGAACTCGGCGTCGGCGCGCGAGAAGGTCAGCGCGTCGCCCTGCGCCATGGCGTGCCCCATGATCTCGACCATGTCGGCCAGCCGCTGCTGGACCTCCTCCCGGCCGTGCCCGGCCGCCAGGCGCGCGGCCAGCGGCTCGATCGTCCAGCGCAGCTCGCTGAGCTCGCGGCGCTGGTCGTCGCGCTGCGGCCCGAAGGCGCGCCATTCGATGATGTCCGGATCGAGGAGGTTCCAGTCACTGACGGGACGCACGCGCGTGCCCACGTTCGGGCGGGCGCTGACCAGGCCCTTGGCCTCCAGGACGCGCAGCGACTCGCGGACGACGGTGCGGGACACCTCGAAACGCTGGCCGATCTCCTCGGGCACCAGCGGGCGGTCGGCGCCCAGGTCGCCCGAGACGATCATCTGACCCAGCTGCTGGACGAGTTGGCCGTGCAGTCCGCGTCCGCGGCTGCCCGCGGCGCGCCGGCCCACGCGGCCCAGCTCGGGGTCCGCGCCCTCCCAGGCGGGGGGCCCGACACGGTCGGCGACGGGAGCCTCCGCGTAGGGGTAGCGGTCGAGTTCGCCCGGACCGGCGAGGCCGGCGTCGGCGGTGCGGGCGGGGGTCATCATGGTGTGCGCAAGGGTACTCACGGATCCTTTGTCGGCGCTGTCCTCAACTCCCTTGAGGGCTTTGGTGAAAAGCACACGAAAGGGTGATCGCTCACGGCGTCGCAATTGACGCCTTATCGGAAAGAAATGGGCGTTCTGCGGGGAGTTGTGCGCAGCCTGTGTCCGGAACCGCCCCGAACCCCGTCATCGCACCCTGCTGCGCACCGCCGTGAGCAGATACGCGCAGAACAACGCGGTGAGCGACAACGTCAGCGCACCACCCACAGGTTGACCGATCACCCGCGCCAGCCCGGCGAGATAGCGCTCTCCACCGAAGGGCCACTGCGACAGCAGCAGCTCCCGCAGCCGCATCGGAAACCCCGCGGCGGTTCGCACGGACGGTCCCTCCAGGACCTTGTGTACGAGCGGTACGACCACGACGGGCACCGCGACGACGGCCGCCAGCCCCGCCGTCGTCGACCGGAAGATCCCGGCCGCCAGCACACCGGCCCACGCACACCCGACCACCAGACCCACCCAACTCACACAGAGCGAAAGCCAGTCCGCGGGAACCTTCGCGAGCTCCCGTCCGTATACGAGATAGAGCACCTCGGCATCGCAGCCCACGGTCAGCACGGCCAGGACCAGGGCGGTCCCCGCGGAGACGAGGAGCTTGGCGGCCAACAGCCCGAGCCGCCGCGGCACCGTCCCGCGATCCGCCGCCAACGCGGGGTGGCGGAACTCGTCCCCGAACGCCAGCGCCCCCAGCAGCCCCGCCCCGAGCGCCGCCGGCGGAAGCGGCAGTTCCTGGGGCCACGCGGCGAGCAGCCGCGCCTGCGGTGTGTGCCCGACCCGCGCCGCGATCACGGCGGTCAGCGCGGAGACGACCAGGACGGCGGCGCCGGTGAGGAATCCCGTGCCGATGCCGGTCGCCCTGCGCAGTTCGTAGCGCAGGGGGCGGAGGGGGCTGGGGGCGGAGCGGACGGAGATGGGGGGTGGGAGGGAGGGGAGGGTGGGGAGGGGGTGGGGGGCGGGGGGAGACGAGGCGGTTGACTCGGCGGTTGACGCGGTGTCGGAGGCTGGGGTGGATGGGGTGGCTTGGGAGTCAGCTGATGCCTCTGTGGCTGATGTTGCCTGGGTGGCCTCCTCGTTCCTGGGGGCGGCTTCCGGCTGGACGCCCTTGCCGTCCGGAGATTCCGCTTGCGGGTGTCGGGCCTCGGCGGCGGAGAGGCTTGCCGGGGCGGCTTCGGTGGCGGTGCGCTGGGCACTGAGGGTGATGCGCTCCGGGCCGGATGTGGCACGGGCGGGATCCAGCGCGGTCGGCTCGGCCTCTTCGGTGCCCCTGGCCGCGAGGGCCCCCATGTCGCCGATCTCGTCGGCGAGTTGGTGGACGAGGATGCCGTGCCGGAAGGCGGTTTCGCCTACGTCGGCGCAGGTGCTGCCGTACACGAAGAGGCGGTTGCCGCCTTCTCGTACGACCTCGACGGAGCGCCGCGTGGTGCGGGCCTCCTTGGTGAGCAGGGCCGCGAGACGGGCGGCGTGCGGGGTGCGGACGGCGACGCGGGGGCGCAGGCGGGTCCGGGCGAAGTCCTGGGCGTCCTGGTCGGCGACGACCCTGCCCTGCTCGAGCGTGACGATCCGGTCGGCGGTGCGGGCGGCCTCCTTGGGGTCGGTGACGGTGAGGAGGACGGTGCCGCCCTGGGCCGCGTGGGCGCGCAGCACTCCGTAGAGCCAACGGCTTTCGCGCGCGGAGAGTCCGTCGGTCGGCTCGTCCAGGACCAGGGTGTGCGGGTCGGACAGCAGGGCGCAGCCGAGGCCGAGGCGGCGGTCCATGGCGCGCGAGAGGGTGCCGAGGCGTTCGTCGCGCAGGCTGACGAGGCCCACCACTTCGAGCACTTCGTCGGCCCGTCGCACGGGTACGCCCGCCGCGGCGCAGAGCATGCGCAGGTGCCCCCGCACGGTGCGGGCCGGGTGGCCGGGCACATCGCCCAGCAGCACCCCGACCTCGCGCGAGGGGTGGGCGATGCGGTGCAGGGGTCTGCCTCTGAAGTAGGTGATGCCGCGGCCCTGTTGGAGCTCAAGCATGAGTCTGAGGGCGGTCGTCCTGCCCGAACCCGGCGCCCCGAGCAGCGCGGTGAGACGGCCCGCGCGCGCTTCGAACGTGACGTCGTCGACGGCGGGCGGAAGGTCCTTGCGGGAGTTGCTGGTCAGTCCGAAGGCCTGGATCACCCGCAGCAAGATAGCGTGCTATGTCCGGTTTTTCGGGCATCGGGCGGTCTGCTGGTGGGGGTGCGACGACGTGGTCGCCCTCCTGCGCCCCTCGCCCCTCAGGTCGGCCGGTGTCGGCTCACACCTCGGGACGCAGCATCGGCGGGTTGAGCAGTGTGGCGCCTCCGGCCCGGAAGAGCTGGGCGGGGCGGCCGCCCTGGCGCGTGGTGGTACCACCCGTGGGCACCAGGAACCCCGGCGTACCCGTCACCTTGCGGTGGAAGTTGCGCGGATCGAGGGCCACGCCCCACACCGCCTCGTAGACCCGGCGCAGCTCGCCGACGGTGAACTCCGGCGGGCAGAACGCCGTCGCCAGCGACGAGTACTCGATCTTGGAGCGGGCCCGCTCGACTCCGTCGGCCAGGATCTGCGCGTGGTCGAAGGCGAGCGGCGCCACGGGTTCGCCGTCGCGGCCGTAGCCGCCCTGCTCCAGCAGTTCCTCGACCGGGGCCCAGCGGGCGTTGCTGGCGTCGCCTCCGGCGCGCGGCGCGGGCAGGTCGGGGGCGAGAGCGAGGTGCGCGACGCTCACCACACGCATCCGGGGGTCACGCTTGGGGTCGCCGTACGTCGCGAGCTGTTCCAGGTGGGCGCCGTTGTCCTGGACCGGTTCGGACGGGTCGTGGGCGTGCAGGCCGGTCTCCTCCACCAGCTCCCGTGCCGCGGCCTGCGCCAGATCCTCGTCGGCCCGCACGAAACCGCCGGGCAGTGCCCACCGTCCCTGGAACGGCGGCTCTCCCCTGCGCACCGCCAACGCGCACAGGGCATGGCGGCGCACGGTCAGCACGACCAGGTCCACGGTCACGGCGAAGGGCGGAAAGGCTGACGGGTCGTAGGGCATGCCGCGATCATAGTCGTCTTCCTGACGATAAACACTCCCTTCCTCGGCCTCGTCGCCGACTGATCGTCTCCGTGCGGGCCTGCGGGTCACGGTCGGGTGGTGGTGGGTGGCGGCCTGTGGTGACGCGGCCTGCCAGGCCGTGCCGGAGACCCGTCGTTCCAGGTCACACGGCCGGTCAGCGTGGTGGGGTGGGCATGCCCCGGCTGTCGTAGAAGCGTCACGCAGCCGGTCGTCCTGCGCGCGTCACCCTCCCAGTTGCAGTCCGTCGGCCGCCTCCTCGACCATCGCGAGGCCGAGTCTGCTCACTCGTACGGAGAAGGGGGCGCCCGCGATCCTCAGTCCGGTGAGGCCGATCTCGCCGAGGGGGGCGCCGCGCAGGGGGCGCAGGGTGACCGTGCGGGCGGGGGCGTCGGGGCGGATGCCCGCGAGGGCGGTCAGCAGCAGGACACCGGAGGCCGCGGCCGTGGCGGCGGGGCGGCAGGCGGCCGGGTGGGGAAGCGGAGCGCCCGTGCCCGTGCGCTGCTCCCCCGCGTACATCTCCGGCAGTCGGTGGTCGAACGCCTCGGCCGCGGCCAGCAGACCCCGCAGCAGCGCGGCGGCTTCCTTCTCGTAGCCCGCGGCGGCGAGGCCGGCGACCGCCACCGCCGTCTCGTGGACGCGCACGGCTCCGGTGCGGTGGCCGAAAGGGTTGTAGCCGGGCTCTTTCGCGCCGAGCGTGCGCAGACCCCAGCCCGCGTCCCAGGCGGGACCGCCCAGCAGCCGGGCCAGCTGCTCGGTCTGCACCTTGCCGAGCAGTCCGTCGGCGAGCCGGCCGGAGCCGAGGAGACCGGTGTCCAGGAGGTGGGCGGCGGAGCTGCCCAGGTGGGGAATCAGGCGTCCGTCGGGGGCACGGGCCGCCGCGGGGCGGCCTCCGCCCCGGTCCTCCAGCCAGAACTCCTCCCGGAACGCCGTGCGCAACCTGTGGGCCCACTCCCTCAGCCCGTCACCGCCCGGTCTGCCGCAGGCGTCGAGGAGGTCGGCGCCCAGGAGCGCGGCCCGGTGGGCGTGGGCCTGGGTCTCGCAGCGCACGGGACCGCCGGGCTGCGGGTCGGGCAGGTAGACGCCGTCGCCGACGGTTCCGCGCAGCCAGCTCAGACAGCGTTCGGCCGCGGGCAGCAGTTCCTCCGTCTCCTGTTCGGGCAGGCCCCATCGGCGGGCCTCGGCCAGCAGCGTGGGGAACAGCAGTGTCGCCTCGGTGCCCGTGCAGCTCGGGGGCAGGTGCGCGCCCGCGTCCCGTCGCGGCCCCGGAATCATGCCCGACTGGGGGCCGAAACCGGCGAGCTGGGTGCGAGCGAGGCTGCGTAGGGTGCCCGCGGCCAGCCGGGTGCCGAGCGGCAGCGCCATGCGGGCGGCGGCCAGCGCCTCGGCCGGGGCGAGGCCGCAGCGCCAGGGAGCGCCGGCCGCCGCGTAGGTGTCGGAGGGGTGGACGGGGTCTCTGAGCAGAAGGGCCTGGAGGTCCTCGACGCTGGTGCGCAGCAGCGTCGTGATCCGCGGGTCGTCGCCGGTCGCCTGGGCGGCGGCGAGGGGGCTGGTCGCCGTACGCCCCACCGGTCGGGTGGCACCGGCGGCTTCCGCACGGACCCGTAGTTCCACGGCGCTGCTGCCGCCCGGAGGGATCGCCAGCTCCCAGCGCAGCAGTCCGGCGGAGGCCAGGGCGTCGGCGGGTGGCGGGTCCGCGGTGATCGCCGAGCCGCCGCCGGGGCCGGTCCAGCGCAGCCCCGAGGCGTGGACGCTGGCGGGGAGTTCGGGTCCGGCGCCACCGGCGACGATCGCGCCCAGGGCGGCGAGATCGGTGCCGAGTGCCACTTCGAGCGGCAGCCTCAGGGGGCGGGGGGCCGCGCTGTGCACCGTGATGCGCTCTCTGCCGTCGGCGTGACGGACCCGCTCGATCACCAGGTCCGGGTCGGGGCCGGCGTGCGGCGATGTGCGGAGCGTTCCCACGAAGCGGACGCTGTCGGCCGCGGTCATACGGGCCTGGACGGACAGGGGTTCGCGTCCGGCCACCCGGATCTGGCAGCGGGACAGCAGGCGCCGGCCCGCGTGGTAGACGCCTTCCAGCCCTTGGCCGGTCAGCTGCCCCTGGTCGGTGGAGACGGTGAGGCCGGGCAGGGCGACACACATCATCACGCGGTGTGCGGGGGGCAGTTCGGCCGGGACGCGGGGTGGGGGGAGGGTGCCGGGGGGCGGGGTGGAGGGGGGTGATGTCCGCAGGGGGGTGCGGGGCTTGTCCCGGCCGGGTGCCTTGTCGTGGGGCGCGTTTCGGCTGGGCGCCTTGCCGTGGGGCGCGTTTCGGCTGGGCGCGTCGCGGCTGGGCAGCCTGGCGTAGGGCGCATCCCAGCCGGGCGCCTTGCCGTCGGGTGCGTCCCAACCCGTTGCCTTGCCGTTAGGCGTGCCGGCCGTCCTGGCATAGGGCTCGTCACGCCCGGCCGCCCTGCCATAGGGCACATCCCGACCTGCGGGCATGCGAGGGTCGTCGGTCTCCTCAGCCGGGGTGTAGCGGCCCGCGCGGTCCGCCGGTCGTGGGACGGGGCTTCCCGCTGGGGCGGGACCACGGGTGGTGTAGCGGGCGTCGTCGGCGGAGGGCGGGGGCGGCTGATGCATGCGGCGGCTTCTCTGCGCGGGGTTCGCCTCGGGCGGGTCCGGTGGCGGGGGCTGGTTCCGGAAGGAAACGGGTGGGGCGGCGGTACGGCCTGATCGGCACCGCGTTCCGCCACTCAGGTGAACGGCGGCGGGCTTCCTCTGGTCACGCCTCGCGCGGGGTGCCGTAGCCGAATGGCGGCACAGTCGGGAACGGGCGCCGCCGACGGCCCTCCTGACCCACCGGGCCAAGGCCCGGTACCGGCCGTCGGCCTGTCGTCGGTGCCGGCTCACGAGTCGTCCTGCGCGGGGTCGTTCGCCGGCTGGGGCGGCGCGGAGGAACAGGTCCCCCGCCGTCGCACGGCCTCCTTGGCCGGGGTGCGGCGAGGCCGGGCACCGTCGGTTCGTACGGTTCCTGGCGCCGCGCCTCGCTTCCCGGTTGCCCTCGTCCCAGTAGCCCGCGTCCCTGCTGCGCGCGGACGGGACACTCGGGTGCCGCGCGCTGTGCGGGCCGCCGGCGCCCGACCGGGCGAGACCTTGGAGTCGGCACCCACACCGACACCGACACCGGCACCGACACCGGCACCGGAGTCGGCACCGGAGTCGGCATCAGCATCCGCCTCGGCGCGATCCCGAGCCGTATCCCCCTCAGTCCCGCCTTCCGGAGAAGCTCCGCCCTTCTCGGCCCCGCCCTTCTCGGCCCCGCCCTTCTCTGCTCCACTCTTCGCAGCCGTGCCCTCCTCAGTTCCGCAGTCCTGAGCACCGCGCCCCGACGCTTCCTGCCCCCGACCCGCGGCTGCCTGATCCCGATCCGAGCCCTCGCGATCCGCCCGTTCCGCTCGGAGGCAGCGGCGGAGCGACTCCGGGTCGAGGCCCTCGTTGCATGCCTGGTGCAGGAGGCGGGCGAAGAGGTAGCCGGGGTCGGCACCAAGGGCCATGGCGAGGGCTTCGCGGGCCTCCAGTTCGTCGCCGGTCGACCAGGCGACCCAGCCGGCGAGGGCCAGAGGGGCCGCGGCGTGTTCGCCGTAGGGGCCGACGCAGCGCCTGGCAAGGGCTCGCCAGAGCCGGAGGGCGGGCGCGGCCTCGTCGCCCTCCATCCACTCGGCGGCGCGGTCGCGGGTGAGGCGGTCCTGGAGGCCGAGGATCAACGTGGCGGCCTCGTCATGGGTGATCAGTTCGTCGTCGCGCAGGTCCGCGGTGAGCGTGCCGGAGACCGGCGGTGCCTCCTTGAGGCGGCGCATGACCCGGCGGGCCAGGTCCAGCGTCTCCTCGGCCACGGTCGCGCGGCTCGCCGTGTCGAGGATCCTCGGGACCAGGGCCATGCCCGCGGTGTCCAGGGCGACCTCCTGCTGGAGCGCGGCCGCGGTCTCCCAGGGCTGCAACCTGGCGTGGAGGTCCCGCAGGGTGCCGCGCACCTGGAGGCCGGCGTAGGTCGCGGCGGCCGCCAGCACCGAGGTGCCGGGCAGCCCCATGGGCCGGCCCTCGGGCGGGCAGCAGGACTCCTGGTCGCAGCAGTACGACCAGAAGCGGCCACCGGAGATGCACAGCGCCTCGATCACCGGCACGTCCAGCAGGCCGGACTCGACGCGCAGGTGTCGGGCCAGCGGACGCAGTCGGTCCATGACCTGACGGCCCGTCTCGCCCGCGCGGGGCTCCTGGCAGACGTAGACGACGATCTGCTCGGGCTTGGCGCCGCGCCGCTCGCTGCCCTTGATGAGGCCGTGCGCCAGTTGCCTCGCCGCCGAGGGCCAGTCCTCCTCGCTCGACGGGATGCCGAGCCGGGCCCGGCCGCCGAACCTGCCGCGCCCGTCCCGGTCGTGCAGGGCGGCCATCACGATGCTGTCCTCGGGCCGGTAGCCGAGGAGATAGGGAAGGGCGTCGGCCAGTTCGGCAGGGCCGCGCAGGGTGATCTGGTGGGAGCCTGGGTCCGCGGTCGTGACGGGCTGGGCGCGGTCCGCGGGCGGGGTGCTCCCGCCCGTGCCCCCTGCCGGAGCGTCGGGCCGGGTGTGTCCGACCCGCCCGGTGATGTCGTCGTTTCCGAAGGAACCAGTCGTTTCGCCGTGATTCGTCATGCGCAGACGATCTCGCGGATCCCAACTCTCCGCTCGACCCTGTGGATAACTCAGATCAGGGACACGTCACGAGACACCCACCAGCACCCGCACGAGACATCCCCCAGCGCCCGCGGCGGGCGCCCGGTGCCCCCTCCGGCTCCGGCCCCTGTGCCCCCTCTGGCCTCCCCCTCCGGCCTCGGTGCCCCTCCGGCCCCGGTGCCCCCTCAGCCACGAAGCCGCCCCCGACCGATCACCTCACCCCGCGGCCGCCAGCACCAGCGGAAGGACCCGCCCCGCCCCAGCCCTCCGCAGCAGCCGGGCGGCGACGGCCAGGGTCCAGCCGGAGTCCGTGTAGTCGTCGATCAGCAGAACCGGTCCCGGATTGTGCGCCAAGGCAGCCGCCAGGTCCTCCGGGACGGCAAGGGCTCCGGAGAGCGCCTTGAGGCGTTGCGCGGAGTTGCTGCGGCGTGCCGTGTGCGCGCCGCTCGATCCGGTGTACGCCAGTTCGCCCAGGTACGGCAGGCGGCCGACGTCGGCGATTCCCCGGGCGAGGGAGCCGACCAACCGCGGGCGCGTCAGGGACGGTACGGCGACGACTCCCACCGGTCGCGCGGAGGCGTCCGGGACGTCGGGCGCCCAGCCGCCCGGGGAGCGGGCCCAGTCGGCGAGGACGGCCACCGCGGCGCGTAGGACGTCGTCCGGGACGGGACCGTCGGGGGCGTTCTCGGCCAGCAGCGGGCGCAGCCGGTTGCCCCAGCCGATGTCGGACAGCCGTCCCAGGGCGCGCCCGGTGGAGCACTGCTCGCCCGCGGGGATACGGCCTTTGAGGTCGACGCCGAGGGCGGGCATCCCGGTGGGCCACATCCGGCGCGGCTCGATCTCCACACCGGGGCGGTCGAGCTCCTTGGCGGCCCCCGTCAGTGCCTCGGTGGAGACCGAGGTGTCGATCCAGGCTCCGGCGCAGTTGTCGCAGCGGCCGCACGGGGCCGCGCCCTCGTCGTCGAGCTGCCGCCGCAGGAACTCCATGCGGCACTGGGAGGTGTCGATGTACTCGCGCATGGCCTGCTGTTCGGCCGCCCGCTGGCGTGCCACCCAGGCGTAGCGCTGCGCGTCGTACGTCCAGGGCTGCCCGGTGCTCTCCCAGCCGCCCTTGACCCGCTTGACCGCGCCGTCCACGTCGAGGACCTTGAGCATCGTCTCCAGGCGTGTGCGGCGGAGGTCCACCGCCGCCTCCAGGGCGGGAACGGACAGCGGGCGTCCGGCGTCGGCGAGGGCCGCGAGGGTCTGCCGTACCTGCGCCTCGGGCGGGAAGGCCGTATCGGCGAAGTAGCGCCAGATCGCCTCGTCCTCCTTGCCGGGCAGCATGAGCACGTCGGCGTGTTCCACCCCGCGTCCGGCACGGCCCACCTGCTGGTAGTAGGCGATGGGGGACGACGGCGAGCCGAGGTGGACGACGAAGCCGAGGTCGGGCTTGTCGAAGCCCATGCCGAGCGCGGAGGTCGCCACCAGGGCCTTGACCCGGTTCTGCTGGAGGTCGGACTCGGCCTGGAGCCGGTCGGCGTTCTCCGTGCGACCGGTGTAGGAGGCCACCTGGAAGCCGCGCTGCCGCAGGAAGGCCGTCGCCTCCTCGGCCGCGGCGACGGTCAGGGCGTAGATGATCCCGGAGCCGGGCAGCTCGTCCAGGTGTTCGGCGAGCCAGGCCAGCCGGTGGGCGGCGTCGGGCAGCCGGACCACACCGAGCCGCAGGCTCTCCCGGTCCAGCGAACCGCGCAGCACCAGGGCCTCGGCGGCGCCGGTGCCCAGCTGTTCGGCGACATCGGCGGTCACGCGCGCGTTGGCGGTGGCCGTGGTGGCCAGGACCGGCACTCCGGGCGCCAGGTCGGCGAGCATGGCGCGCAGCCGGCGGTAGTCGGGGCGGAAGTCGTGGCCCCAGTCGGAGATGCAGTGGGCCTCGTCGACGACCAGCAGGCCGGTCGTGGCGGCGAGTTTGGGCAGCACCTGGTCCCGGAAGTCCACCGAGTTGAGGCGTTCCGGGCTGACGAGGAGGACGTCGGTCTCGCCGTGCTCGACCTCGGCGTAGATCGTGTCCCACTCCTCGGGGTTGGCCGAGTTGATGGTGCGTGCCCGGATGCCGGCGCGCTCGGCCGCCTCCACCTGGTTGCGCATGAGTGCCAGGAGGGGCGAAACGATCACGGTGGGGCCGGAGCCGCGTCGGCGCAGCAGTGCGGTGGCGACGAAGTACACCGCCGACTTGCCCCAGCCGGTGCGCTGTACCACCAGGGCTCGCCTGCGCTCCTCCACCAGGGCGGACACGGCCTGCCACTGGTCCTCGCGCAACCGCGCGGTGCCCTCCGGCGCGCCGACGAGCTCGGCGAGGATGGCGTCGGCTTCGGCTCGGAGCTCGCGGTTGTCCATGCCTCCATGCAACCCGATGGCGAGCACCGACGGCCAACTCACTCAGCGTGACGTTGACGGCGCCGTGAGGCAGCCACTGGAGGGGCGCCTTCGGCGGACTTGATTCTCACCGGAGCGCGCGCCCTGTGCGCGGTCGGATTTCCGTCGTCCGTCCGCGGTTTGCGCCGGCCCTTCGCAGAAGGCGCCGGGCGTGCCACAGTCATCCCGGCATCACCGGGAGACCCACGGGGTAGAGATATAAGACACGGATCGCCAGATAAAGGGCGGTGGCCCCAATTGCTCGTTGCCGCATCCAAGTTCGGCAGGAAGAATTGAGGTCCGCTCCCCGCACGGTTCGGCCGTGATCCGGAAGGGCTTCGCTGCGGTGCGCGCTCCCCCGAATCCGACCCCGCCCGCAGTGTGGGCGCGTAGCCGAAGGGAGGATCGTGACCTTCGGATTCGCTCCGTCTCCCACGGCATCGACGTCGACGTCCGCCGACCTGTCCACCGCTTCCGCCACTCGCGTGCTCGAACCCGCGGAGTGGGCCGCCGCCGGGATCCCCCTGCTGCGCAATCCCCGGGAGGTCGTCAGCGGCCTGCACGCCCGGCACCGTCCCGAGCCCGCGACCGCGATCGTGGCCGTCCTCGATCCCGACGAACGGCTGCGGGCCAGCGCCTCGTTCATCCGGCGGTCGGCTCCGGCCGACGGCTGGATGTTCCGCAACGCGCTGCTCGCCCAGCTGCGCCGGGTCATCCCGCACGACCTGCGCCGCCGCACGCCCGTGCGCACCGCCGTCCTGCTCTACTGCAGGGAGGGCGACGCCCGCTGGACCGAGGAGGACGGCGCCTGGATGTGGGGTCTGCGCGACGCCTGCACGCTGCACGGGCTGCGCTGCGGGGCGTACATCACCCTGACCCGCGACGGCTGGCAGGTGCTCGGCGAGGGCCGTGGCGGCCGCCGTCCCCACGCGGAGTCGGCACCGGAGCCGATCGGCGCCCTGGAGGTGCCCCCGCCGCCTCCACCGCTGCCGCGCACGGGCGGTGCGGCATCCGGCAGCCTGCGCCATGTGGCGGCGCGCTGAGGGGCAGGGCGAGGAGGGAGAGCCGCAGCGGCCGGGAGCCGCTTCGGTGAGCTACGGGGACTTGCGGTGCTGGGGTCCCCGATCGGCGGTTGTACGGGGATGCAGCAACGACACGTCGATCCGCGCCGGTACGGTGCTGTCGCGGCTGCACGTCGATCAGCGCCGGTACGTGGCTGTCGCGCCGGTACGTCGATCCGCGCCGGTACGTGGCTGCCGCGCAGGTACGTCGATCCGCGCCGGGCGCCCGCACACGGTACGTCGATCAGCTCGGCCCGGTAAGGGCCGCGCCCGGCCGCGCGTCGGCCGCGTAGTGGCCCCGCAACAGAACGGAGGCACGCGTGAGCGCGCCTCCGGTCATCCGCGTATCGGCCCCCCTGGCGGTGACCGCCGAGGCGGCGGCGTCATGGCCGCACCTCGTCCCCCCGGACCTCTCGGGCCAGGCTCAGACGCCCGCGCCCAGAACCGCGTTGATCTGCTGCGGGTCGCCACAGACGATCAGCAGGCCACCGGCCCGGTTGAGGGCCAGAGGCAGCGCCTGGGCGGCCACGGCGTCGGTGCCGCCGTTGATCGCGACCACGACGACCGGCCGGGACGCGGCACGGCCGGCGACAGCGGCGTCGGCGTAGAAGACGTCGTCACCCGCGTCGTGCTGAGCCCAGTAGGAGGTCTCCCCGAAGGACAGCTCGTGCGCTGCCCAGGGGTGCTGCTCGCCGGTGGTGATCACCAGCACGTCACCGGGGGCACGGCCCGAGTCCAGCAGCAGGTCCACGGCTTCCTCGGCGGCGTCGAGCGCGCCTTCGGCGGAGGCCGGGATCAGCTGGATCTGCGGCGTGGCCGGGGCCTTGCCGGAGGCTGCGGGGCCCGACGGTCCGGGCTTGGCCACGGCCGCGTCGCGCTGGGTGCGCTGAGCCGGCGGCGTGGGCCTGAGCGGCCCGGGGCGGCCGGGGCGCGGCGGCGCCACGGGGCGGGGGCCGGGTACGGGGCGGGGGGTCGGCGCGGTGCGGCCGCTGGCCGGAGTGGCGCGGGGACCCTGGGCACTCTCGTGAATCTGAGGCTCCTCGGGGATGAGAGGCATGAGCTGATGTTTATCAAACGTTGGTGCGGCTCGCGTCGGCGGGTGGCACGTGCATGCGAGCAGAACCGTCAGAAATCGAAGCCGAGCTGACCCTCGATTTCCGGAACGCTTCCGTCCGCCCAGCTGCGGGCCTTCTTGAGGTGCCGCCACTGGGGCAGCGCATCAAGATACGCCCATGACAGCCGGTGATGGGGGGTGGGTCCCCATTCCTGCAATGCGGCCTTGTGCACCGGGGACGGATACCCGGCGTTGTCCGCAAAACCGAAGTGTGCATGGTCGATACCCAGTTCGGCCATCATTTTGTCGCGCTGGACCTTGGCGATCACCGAAGCGGCGGCGACGGCCACACAGGAGCGGTCGCCCTTGATCACCGTGCGGACTCTCCACGGGGCGCCGAGATAGTCGTGCTTGCCGTCGAGGATGACCGCGTCGGGGACCACCGGCAGGGCGTTCAGCGCGCGCACCGCGGCGGTCCGCAGGGCGGCGGTCATCCCCAGGCTGTCGATCTCCTCGGGAGAGGCGTGCCCCAGGGCGTAGGACGTCACCCACTTCTGGAGTTCCTCGGCGAGCTCGGTCCGCCGCTTGACGGAGAGCAGTTTGGAGTCGGTGAGGCCCTCGGGGGGCCTGCGAAGACCGGTGATCGCCGCGCAGACGGTGACGGGGCCGGCCCAGGCTCCGCGCCCCACCTCGTCGACACCGGCGATGACCTTCGCTCCGGTCGTGGCTCGAAGGGAGCGCTCGACGGTGTGAGTAGGTGGTTCGTACGCCATGACGCCCTTAGCCTACGACGCCCGGAACCCTCCATGACACCCCGGTTTCCGCCAGGGGCACCGAGCGGAGCGGGAGCGGTCGTCAGCCGGCGTCGGGACGCAGCAGCGGCAGCATCAGGTGGTCGATGAGCTCCTCAAGATCCCGGTCGTTCCATTCGCTCGTGCACATCTTGGTCCGGTACATCATCATCGCTGGAATGGCGTCGTAGACGTAGCCGTTCGCGGCGTCGGCCCGCACCTCACCCCGCTCTATCCCCCTGGTGACGATCTCGCGGACGGCCCTGGTCATCGGCTCCACCACCGCCCCGATGATCAGGCCGTGGAAGCGCTCGACCTGCTGGGGGTCGCACTCGTGAATGACTGCTCGCAGGGCGTTGCCGGGGCGCGAGAACATCGCGTCGCGCGACTGCCGGCACAGGTCCAGCAGGTCCTCACGCACGCTCCCGCGGTCGGGCACGCTCTCCATCCGGGGCAGGCTCGCCTGGAGCGCGTCGGCGACCAGGTCCTCCTTGGAGGGCCAGCGCCGGTACACGGCGGCCTTGCCGGTCTGGGCGCCTGCGGCGACGCCCTCCATCGTGAGGCCGTTCCAGCCGACGGTGCTGAGTTGATCCAGGGCGGCTTCGAGGATCGCGCGTTCGAGCACCTCGCCGCGCCGACGGAGGGAGGCCGACCGAGCGGGGGCGGCCGTCCAGCGCGAGGTAACCATCGAGTCTTCTCCAGGGGAACGGAAGAGGGGGCGGGCTGCGGGGAGGGAGCCCGTGGCAACGGGGAGGCGCCACCCGAGGGCGACCGGGGAGACAGCACATCGAGGCGACCCAGTGAACGCTTGCGTTCACTAGCAGGCGCTCACTACCGTTGTCGTGACAGTGAACGTCATCGTTCACTAACGCACTTGTGGGGGACCCATAGTGACAACCTCTCAGTTGACTAAGAACCAGAAACCAGGTGCGCCACGCCGGGAGGGTCATCCCGGCATCGCACTCACCGTCATCGCGGCCTGCCAGCTCATGGTGGTCCTCGATGCGACGATTGTGAACATCGCACTCCCGCACATTCAAGATGCGCTCGAATTCAGCACGACCGACCTCACCTGGGTGATCAGCTCCTACACGCTCACCTTCGGCGGACTGCTGCTGCTCGGCGCGCGCGCCGGTGACATCCTCGGCCGCCGCCGGGTGTTCCTGGCGGGCATCCTGCTGTTCACCTTCGCCTCGCTGCTGGGCGGACTCGCCCAGGAGCCCTGGCAGTTGCTGGCGGCACGAGCCCTTCAGGGTGTGGGTGGTGCGATCGCCTCGCCCACGGCACTGGCACTGATCACCACCACCTTCCCCGAGGGTCCGGAACGCAACCGGGCCTTCGGAGTCTTCGCCGCGGTCTCCGCGGGCGGCGGCGCCGTCGGACTGCTCGCCGGCGGCATGCTCACCGAATGGCTCGACTGGCGATGGGTTCTCTTCGTCAACGTGCCGATCGGTGTGCTGATCGCGGTCCTGACACCGCTGTACATCGCCGAGTCCGAGCGGCACCCGGGCCGCTTCGACATCGCGGGCGCGCTGACCTCGACCCTCGGTATGGCCTCCCTCGTCTACGGCTTCATCCGCGCGGCTGAGGACGGCTGGGGGGACGGACTGGCCCTGGCCTCCTTCGGCGCGGCCCTGGTGCTGCTGCTGGCCTTCGTCGTCGTCGAGACCAAGGCCAAGGAGCCCATCACCCCGCTGAAGATGTTCAGCAACCGCAACCGCTCCGGCACGTACGTGATCATGCTGGGCGTGGCCGCGGCGATGTTCGGCATGTTCTTCTACATCGTGCTGTTCGTGCAGAACGTGCTGGACTACAGCCCGATCGAGGCCGGCCTCGCCTTCCTGCCGATCAGTGTCGCCATCGCGGTGGGAGCGGGGGTCTCCCAGCAGGGGCTGCCCAAAGTGGGCCCCAAGCCGTTCATGGTCATCGGCTCGGCGCTGGTGGTGTTCGGCCTGATCTGGCAGATCTTCATCGAGCCGGACAGCACGTACGTCGGCGGGGTGCTCGGTCCGATGCTGGTCTTCGGCTTCGGTATGGGCCTCATGTTCGTCTCGGTGACCGCGGCCTCGGTCTCCGGGGTCGCCCAGCACGAGGCGGGCGCCGCGTCCGGTCTGCTCAACGCCATGCAGCAGGTGGGCGGTTCGCTCGGCCTGTCCATCCTCACCACCGTGTTCAGCTCGGCCAGCACGGACGAGGCGAAGGACCAGATGCGGGACTTCATGGCCAACGGCACACCGCAGCAGAAGGCGGAGTTCGCGCAGACCCACCAGCTGCCGGCGCCCTGGGGGCACGAGGTGCTCGCCCACGGCATCTCCAGCGCCTTCATCCCGGCTGCCGCCATGGCCGCACTCGCCCTGGTCACCGCCATGTTCGTGATCCGGTTCGACAAGAGCGACCTGGATGCTCTCGCCGGCAAGCCCGGACCGATGGTCGGTTGACGGGAAGCAGACCGGTCCGGGCCGGGCAGCCCGCCCACGGGCGTCACGGGGGTACGTCCCTGGCTGCCGGCCCGGACCCCGCACGGCGTCGCCCGCCCGGCACGAACGGTGCGGGCGGGCGACGCCGTGCATCCGGTGAGCTACGGGCCGGGAGCACTCCGGTGAGCTTCGCCGGGAGGGCTCCGGGAGCTCCGCCCGTAGGGCCCGTGAGGGCCCTGAGCGCTGCGAGGAGGGACGCCGGGCGCGATCCGGGCGGGCGCGGCCCGCGCTGATCGTGCAGCCCCAGGGGCGAGCTCAGAGGCTAGCTCCGAGCCGGGCCCGGCCACGGCCCCGGCCACGGTCCTGGAACCACGCCCCCTACCGAGCGCCCGCGACCCACTCCGGCAACGCCTCCGTGCGCTCCACCCATGCCGAGGGCGGAGCCCCCGCCTTCCCCGCGCCGAGCACGCCGCCGACGATCGCGCAGGTGGTGTCCACGTCACCGCCGACCTGGGCCGTCGTCCAGAACGCCTCCTCGTAGTCACCGAGGCGGCGCGCGGCCGACCAGAGCGCGAACGGCACGGTGTCATGGGCCGAGGTGCGGCGCCCGCAGCCCAGTACGGCCGCGACGGTGGCGGCGTCACCGTAGTCGAGCATGTCCCGGGCCCGGCGCAGTCCGGCCCCGACCGCGCTCTTCGGCACGAGCGCGATGACGTCGTCGAGAAGGGACTCGGGGCTGGGCGGCCCGCTGGGCGCGGCGGCGAACGCGGCGGCCGCGGCCACCGCCATGGCGCCGACGACGGCCTCGCGGTGCTGGTGCGTGGGGTAGGCGGAGATCTCCGCCTGGTGGGTGGCCTGCTCGGGGTCGTCCGCGTACCAGGCGCCCAGAGGCGCGACACGCATCGCGGCGCCGTTGCCCCAGGACCCCTGTCCCTTGAAGAGCGCGGCGGACAGCTCGCGCCAGTCGCCACCCTCACGGATCAGCCGCAGCAGCCGGTTGACGGCGGGCCCGTAGCCCCGGTCGAAGTCGTGATGCTCGGCGAAGGACAGGGCCAGGGCGTCCTGGTCGATGCGGTGGTGGGTGGCCAGTACGGCGACCACGGAGCAGGCCATCTCCGTGTCGTCCGTCCACTGCCACGGTCCGGCCGGCAGCTCGCGCCGCTTGAGCAGCGGGTAGTTCACCGGCACGAAGAACTGTGAGCCCAGCGCGTCTCCCACCGCCAGTCCGCGCAGGCTCGCCAGGGCGCGCTCAAGGGGCCCGTAGGAAGAGGAATCAGCGGTCATCGCCCTGCCACTCTATCCAGTGATCACCGTACGACTCCGGATCTCGCCAGCGTTCGAATGGCCGGTCCAGCGTGTACTTGCCGTTGTCCCCGAGAACGAGCATCCGCATCTCTCCGTTCCCAGGATTGGACAGCGACTCGAATTCCGCGACCGTCCAGTGGAACCAGCGCATGCAGAACAGCCGCATGGCCAGGCCGTGGGTCACGATGAGCACGTTCGGCGGATGGTCGGGCGCCTCGAAGCTGCGGTACAGGCTCTCCAGGAAGCCACCGACACGGTCGTAGACATCGGCTCCGCTCTCCCCCTGCGCGAAGCGGTAGAAGAAGTGACCGTACGCGTCCCGGTATGCCTTCTGCAGCCGTACGTCGTCACGGTCCTGCCAGTTTCCCCAGTCCTGCTCGCGCAGCCGGGGTTCCTCACGGACGCGTATGAGCTCGGGGTCCAGATGGAAGGCGCGCAGGGTCTCGTGCGTCCGCCGGTAGGGCGAGACATAGACGCTGACCCGCTCGCGGCCGAACAGTTCCCGCAGGTCCTTGCCGGTCTCCTCGGCCTGCTGCCAGCCTCGCTCGGTCAGCGCGAGCGCGTGGTCGGGTTCTCGCTCGTACACGGAGTCGTCGACATTGCCGGTCGACTCGCCGTGCCGGACAAGGACGATGCGCCGTGGTCGTGCCATGCCGAAACCCTAGAGCGAGCGGGCCGAAACCGAGCACCCGTACGGGCTCCATACGGCGTAGCTCACACGATGCGCACATCAGTGGACCCACCGTGCGCACGTGTCCCATGGGGGCGCATCACACCGTCCAGGTGGGCTCCAGCTCCACGATGTCGCCGGTGAGGGCCGCTATGTCGGCCTCGGTCTGGGCACGCAGGGCGAGTCGCTCCACCCGCTCGGTGCGGTACTTGCCGTGCTCGGCGGCGGACCGCCACATCGACAGGACCATGAACTCGTTCCCCGGCGCCTCGGCGAACAGGCCGCGGATCATGCCGGGCGAGCCGGCCATGGCCGGGTTCCAGACCTTCTCCTGCATCAGGGTGAAGTTGTCGACCCGGTTCTCGTGGACCCGGCACAGGGCGACCCTGATGAGGTCCGCGTCGGCGAAGCGCGGCTCGAAGCCGGTCTTCACATCGAAACGGTATTCGAACAGCCTGACCTGGGCGTCCTTGAAGGTGCCGACCTGGGCCGCCGCCAGCCGGTCGTGCGAGCGCGCCATGAAGGAGTCGTAGAAGGCCCGGCTCTCCCAGAACGCGAAGACATGGGCGACCGACGGCCGTATCCGGCTCCAGCCGCCGCCCTGTCCGCGAAAACCCGGCTCCCCGGGCAGCCCCGCCCATTTCCGCTGCCCCCGCTCGAAACCGCGGCGGTCCACCACGGTGCAGCGAATCCACTTGACCAGCACCGCGCCATGGTAAGGCCACGGAGCGTGGCGGGGACGGCCGTCGGACAGACGGGCGCCCGGCATCGGCACGCGCGCGCGTGGCAGGATGGCAACCGGCCTCAGACGCATGACAGTTGGCCCACGGACGCAGGGGGAAGGGGAGTCTGGTGAACGACCTCATCAAGGGCATCCACAAGGTCGAGGTGGCCCTGAAGTGGGATCCGAGCCCGGCGGGGCAGCCGCCCACGGACCTGGACCTCGTGGCCGCGACCTATCTGCGCGACGCGCCCTACGGCGAACCCGCCTACGTCGTGCACTTCGACAGCCGCTCCCCCGACGGCACCATCCACCTCAACCGGGACAGCAAGGACGGCAAGGGCTTCGGCTGGGACGAGGTCATGATCCTGGAGCTGGACCGGCTGGACGCCCGCTACGCGCGCGTGGTGGTCGGTGTCGTCGTCCAGCAGCGCCCGGCGCGGCGGACGTTCGTGAGCGTCGCCAATCCGGGCCTGCGGATCCGGGAGGGGTACACGGACCTCGCCCAGGACGACTTCGCCGCCGTCGCGCAGTCGACCGCCGCGACGGTCGCGGAGTTCGTCCGCGACGAGGCCGGCAACTGGGACTTCCAGCCCGGCGTGCGCGGCTTCGAGGACGACCCGGCGACCTTCGAGCGGACCATGGGGGCGGCCGGCCGCCCCTGATCCTCATCCCGCGTACGGCGCCACGACGGCGAGGGTCCCCGCAAGGCCCTCCAGGACGGCCTCCCGGTGGGTGAGCGTGCGCGGTGGCTCGTCGGTGTGACGGGTCCGCACGCCGCGGTCGGCGAGGAGGTACAGCATCCGCAGGGTGCGCATGGTGTTGGAGGCCCAGGCCGGCACCGGCCCCGGCGCGCCGGTCCGGAAGGCCCGTTCCACCGGGCCGAGCCATGCGGTGGACGTCTCCGCGTCGAGGCCGGGGTGGCTCAGGACCTGCGCCAGGGCATAGGCCAGCCGGTCGTCCTCCTGGGCGTCGAAGACGTGCTCCGTGGGTGCCAGCAACCGCGCGACCGCGAGGTCGGCGAGCCGCGCGGGATCCTGCCCCGGCTGCCGGGCCAGCGCCGCCAGCAGGTCGGCGCCGTGCGCGGCCGCGTGCAGCCAGCCCAGCTCGGCGTCATGGCCGCGCAGGTCCCGCTCGGCCGGGTACCAGTCCGCGAAGGGACGCCACCACTCCTCCCGCCAGCCGCCGGTCTCGGCGATCCGCGCCAGCACCAGCGGCGCGAAGGAACGCGCCTGCACTTCAGGATGGCCGAAGTGCCCAGTCACCCGCTCCCCGAGCTCCCCCCGCTCGTCGTCCGTGAGTACGGGTATCCAGCGCGCGGCGGCCGCATAGGCGCCGTCGTCGCGGATCCGGGGGTCCTGCGCCCGCAGGTCCTCGACGAGCGTCAAAAGAGCGGCGGCGCGGGGTGCGCCGGTGAGCGCGCGGATGTCACCGTCGTACCGCAGTGAGGAAGGCATGCGCGGAGACTACGGCGAACGCGCCCACGCGCGCGTTGACCCACGAGAGGCACACACACGCGCGTGGCCGTCCCGCAAGCCGGCGCCCCTCTCAGTCCGGCCGTCGGTCGGGGAACGCACGCAGGCGCAGCTGCGGCGCCCGGTGGTCCGCGAGCCACCGCATGCGGTCGTCCTCGGCGGCCAGACCGGCACGTGCCGTCCGGGTCCACTCCTCCCGGTCGAGCACCGAGAGGTACGTCGCCCGGAGCGCCTGCTGCTGCTCCGCCGTGCACCCGGCGGCCTCGGGTGGCCGTGCGGTCAGGTGTTCGGCGAGCAGTGCGTTCGTGAAGTACCGCCCGATTGTCGGGGGGAGCGCGCCGGTATGGCGGGCGTGAGCTTCCAGGACCGCCGGCGCATGGGGGTAGCGAGCGAGGGTGAGCCCCATACCGTCGCAGTCGCTCATCAGGTGCAGGAGCCGACCGACGTGGTCGACCATCTCGCTGTCCGTGCCGAGGTCTGCGAGCGCCTCATGGAGTTCGGCGACCGTGGCGACCGTGCCGGCGAAGTAGCCGTTGAGGAGGTCGCCGTCACAGGCTCGGCGCAGCAGCCATGGCCGGATCGGCGGGTCGTCCAGTCGGCAGAGGGTTTCCACGACGTAGACGCGTCCCCAGCCGGTGACGCGCTCGGCGAGCCACAGCAGGGCCTCGGCTCCTGCGGGCTGCCTCTGGAGAGTGTGCGCCACCAAGGGTCCGAAGCGGTGCGAGAGCAGTCCGATCGTCTGAAGCAACGGGATGTCGTCGGGCGTTCCCACGACAGCGAGCAGGGCGACCCCCACCGTGACCGAGCATCGATCGGTCCCGTGCCGGACGAGCCAGCGACCCGTCCGGCGAACGCGTTCTCCGTCCGCCCGCCGAGCCGCGGCGGCGATGTGCTCGTCGGGGTGAAGGGGGATGCGGACGTCGTGAAAGGCGTCGGCCAGTTCACCGGGGAGGGCGGAGGGCCGCGCGAAATGCGCGTCCAGGAGGAGCGCCACGTCCTTGCCGGCCGAGTGCCGGTCCTCGGGCGGCTTCGGGCGTCGCCGACGGCGACGGTGCGAGTCGTCGTCGGGATACGGTTCCCCGTTGCGCGGAAGGGGCTTGTCCGGGGTGAGCCGGTGCAGCCGGAGCGCGTGGTCGAACAGCGTTGTCGGTGAGCCGGGCCGTGGGGTCCCGGGCGTCTCGCTCATCGGCGGACGGTGGACTCGATTCTCTTGATCATGGGTCGGAGCATCCCACGCGGGAGGTGACCGCAAGCCCTCGACCCGGCGGCGGGCAGCGGCACGACGAAGGGGACCGGCTCGGAGCCGGTCCCCTTCGTGAGCTGCTGGTCAGCTAGGTGTGCGGACTACGTCGGACGCCGTGTCCGACGCGATCCCGTCCCGTCTCAGCTGCAGCCGCTGGTCGAGCCGCAGCCCTCGCAGATGTAGCAGGAGCCGGCGCGCTGCATCTTAGTGCCGCAGGAGAAGCACAGCGGGGCGTCGGCCTGGATGCCCAGCTGCATCTCCACCAGCTCGGCGCTGGTGTGGGCCTGCTTCGGGGCGGGCTTGGCCGCCTCGGTCTCGGCCTTGGGCGTGGCGACGGCCTTGAGCTCCTGGGCGCGCGGCGCCGACTGGGCAAGGCCCTCGACGTCGACGTCCTCGTCGTCCAGCGGCTCGTAGGAGCCGGTCTCCAGGTGGCGCTGGCGCTCCTCGGCGGAGTGGATGCCGAGCGCGGAGCGGGTCTCGAAGGGCAGGAAGTCCAGCGCCAGGCGGCGGAAGATGTAATCGACGATCGACTGCGCCATCCGCACGTCCGGGTCGTCGGTCATGCCGGCCGGCTCGAAGCGCATGTTGGTGAACTTCGAGACGTAGGTCTCCAGCGGAACGCCGTACTGGAGGCCGACGGAGACCGCGATGGAGAAGGCGTCCATCATGCCCGCGAGGGTCGAGCCCTGCTTGGACATCTTCAGGAAGACCTCGCCGAGACCGTCGTCCGGGTAGGAGTTGGCGGTCATGTAGCCCTCGGCGCCGCCGACGGTGAAGGACGTGGTGATGCCGGGACGTCCCTTCGGGAGGCGCTTGCGGACCGGGCGGTACTCGACGACCTTCTCGACCTTGGCCGGCTCGACCGCCTTCTCCTCGGTCTTCTCCTTCTCCTTGGTCTTCGCGGAGAGGGGCTGGCCGACCTTGCAGTTGTCGCGGTAGATGGCGAGGGCCTTGATGCCCATCTTCCATGCCTCGAAGTAGATCTCCTCGACCTCCTCGACGGTCGCCGTCTCCGGCATGTTGACCGTCTTGGACAGGGCGCCGGAGATCCACGGCTGGATCGCGGCCATCATGCGGACGTGGCCCATCGGGGAGATGGCGCGCTCGCCCATGGCGCAGTCGAACACCTCGTAGTGCTCGTGCTTGAGGCCGGGGGCGTCGACCACGTTGCCGTGCTCGGCGATGTGGGCGACGATCGCCTCGATCTGCTCCTCCTGGTAGCCCAGGCGGCGCAGGGCCTGCGGAACGGTGCCGTTGACGATCTGCATCGAGCCGCCGCCGACCAGCTTCTTGAACTTGACCAGGGCGAGGTCGGGCTCAAGGCCGGTGGTGTCGCAGGACATGGCCAGACCGATGGTGCCGGTCGGGGCGATGACGGACGCCTGGGAGTTACGGAAACCGTTCTTCTCGCCGAGGCGCAGGACGTCGTTCCAGGCTTCCGTGGCGGCGGCCCAGACCGGGGTGTCCAGGTCGTCCATGCGGACGGCCTTGTCGTTGGCGTCGGCGTGCTGCTTCATGACGCGGTTGTGGGCGTCGGCGTTGCGGGCGTAGCCGTCGTACGGTCCGACGACCGCGGCGAGCTCGGCGGAGCGGCGGTAGGCCGTACCGGTCATCAGCGAGGTGACGGCACCGGCGAGGGCGCGGCCGCCGTCGGAGTCGTAGGCGTGGCCGGTCGCCATCAGCAGGGCGCCGAGGTTGGCGTAGCCGATGCCGAGCTGGCGGAACGCGCGGGTGTTCTCGCCGATCTTCTGGGTTGGGAAGTCCGCGAAGCAGATGGAGATGTCCATCGCCGTGATGACCAGCTCGACGACCTTGGCGAAGCGCTCGGCCTCGAAGGACTGGTGGCCCTTGCCGTCGTCCTTGAGGAACTTCATCAGGTTCAGCGAGGCGAGGTTGCAGGACGTGTTGTCCAGGTGCATGTACTCGCTGCAGGGGTTCGAGCCGTTGATCCGGCCGGACTCCGGGCAGGTGTGCCAGTGGTTGATCGTGTCGTCGTACTGGATGCCCGGGTCGGCGCAGGCCCAGGCGGCCTCGGCCATCTTGCGGAAGAGCGCCTTGGCGTCGACCTCCTCGATGACCTCGCCGGTCATACGGGCGCGCAGGCCGAACTTGCCGCCCGACTCGACCGCCTTCATGAACTCGTCGTTCACGCGGACCGAGTTGTTGGCGTTCTGGTACTGGACGGACGTGATGTCGTCGCCGCCCAGGTCCATGTCGAAGCCCGCGTCGCGCAGGGCGCGGATCTTCTCCTCTTCCTTGACCTTGGTCTCGATGAAGTCCTCGATGTCGGGGTGGTCGACGTCGAGGATGACCATCTTGGCGGCGCGGCGGGTGGCGCCGCCGGACTTGATCGTTCCTGCGGAGGCGTCCGCGCCGCGCATGAAGGAGACGGGACCGGAGGCGTTGCCGCCGGAGGACAGCAGCTCCTTGGAGGAGCGGATGCGGGAGAGGTTCAGGCCGGCGCCGGAGCCGCCCTTGAAGATCATGCCCTCTTCCTTGTACCAGTCGAGGATCGACTCCATGGAGTCGTCGACGGACAGGATGAAGCAGGCGGAGACCTGCTGGGGCTGGGGCGTGCCGACGTTGAACCAGACGGGGCTGTTGAAGCTGAAGATCTGGTGCAGGAGGGCGTAGGCCAGCTCGTGCTCGAAGATCTCGGCGTCGGCGGGCGAGGAGAAGTACTTGTAGTCCTCACCGGCCTTCCGGTACGTCTTCACGATGCGGTCGATCAGCTGCTTGAGGCTGGTCTCGCGCTGCGGGGTGCCGACGGCACCTCGGAAGTACTTGCTGGTGACGATGTTGACCGCGTTCACCGACCAGAAGTCGGGGAACTCGACGCCACGCTGCTCGAAATTGACCGAGCCGTCGCGCCAGTTGGTCATGACGACGTCACGGCGCTCCCACTGGACCTCGTCGTACGGGTGCACGCCGGGGGTGGTGTGGATGCGCTCGATACGCAGTCCCTTGGTGGCCTTGGCGCCCTTCGCTCGGGAACCTCGTGCCGGACCGCTCGCCGTCTCTGTCATGCCGCCTCCCTGGTACGGGCGTAAACGCCCTGAAGTGCCCCGAATGTTCCCGTGGCACGGTGTTCTGTCTGGTGCTGCGGGCACCCGCGTGCCGCCCGCAACAGGTCTTCTCCTGGCCGCCGCGACCCGGCCGGTCCGGACTGCCGCGTCCGGTCCGGCCCGCCGGTCAGTCGGCGGCACCCGCGGGCTCGGGGACCTGGACGGTCTCCCCGTTCCCGCGCTGGTCTTCCTGGCTCCCCGCGACGACGTCCTCGCGGTCCTCTTCGTCCGCGGCGGGGCCGGTCGTCTGCCTCAGCTCCGCGATGGCCGCCTCGAAGTCCTCCAGCGAGTCGAACGCCCGGTAGACCGAGGCGAACCGCAGGTAGGCGACGAGGTCGAGCTCCTGAAGCGGACCGAGTATGGCCAGCCCCACGTCGTGGGTGGTCAGCTCGGCGCTTCCGGTGGCCCGCACCGCCTCCTCGACCCGCTGGCCGAGCTGGGCGAGCGCGTCCTCGGTGACGGGCCGTCCCTGGCATGCCTTGCGCACGCCGTTGATGACCTTGGTGCGGCTGAAGGGCTCGGTGACTCCGGACCGCTTCACCACCATGAGCGAGCACGTCTCCACGGTCGTGAAGCGACGGGAGCAGTCAGGGCACTGGCGGCGCCTGCGGATCGACGTGCCGTCGTCGGTCGTACGACTGTCGACGACGCGGCTGTCGGGGTGCCTGCAGAAGGGGCAGTGCATGAACTCCCAACCCTCCTCACAGCAGACTCAATAGCCTCAGGAGCCCCTTGGGCCCCTCGAAGCAGCCACCAGCATAGGCGATGCCTCGGGGCCCGAAGACCCGGGGGACCACAACTTCTGGGCTGCTGCCGCAATCCAACCACTAGATGTGGGGATTGGCTCATACACGCACGCCGAACCGCGTGTCGCGGCCCGTCGGCAGCGGCGCGGGCCCCGAGGAGCACGGTCCGGGCGTGCCGCCACGCCCGAGGGGGCGGTGCGAGGGATACCGTGGGCGCCGCAGGGAGGTCGTGTGAGACTCCCGCACAGGGAGAGGCCCGGCGGCCGGCCGCCGCGACGACGGATGGCAGACTGGGCATCCGCGCGGCGGAGCTCAGCGGTGACGCGCGGCGGACCTCAGCGGTGAAGAGTACAGCAATACACCGTTTTGCCCGTTGAAGACCACGTCAGCCATACACCCGGACACGTGATCACGTCAGGCGATTCGCGGTTTTTCACTCGAACGTGTGTTTGGCGCAACCTTTCGAAAGCAACTACCGTTGTCCGGGCAGGGAGACAATCGAGAGGGGCCGACGTGACCACCACCACAGACAGCGCCACCATCACCGCCCAGGACCGCTCCCCGGGCCGACTCGAGCCGGTGCATGCGATGAACGAAGCCATGAATCCCGAGGGGCACAAGCGCTCCCTGCCGGGCCGACCTCCAGGCATCCGGGCGGACAGCTCGGGGCTCACCGACCGGCAGCGCCGGGTGATCGAGGTCATCAGGGACTCCGTACAGCGCCGCGGCTACCCGCCGTCCATGCGTGAGATCGGCCAGGCGGTCGGCCTGTCCAGCACCTCCTCGGTGGCGCACCAGCTCATGGCCCTGGAGCGCAAGGGCTTCCTGCGCCGCGACCCGCACCGCCCGCGCGCGTACGAGGTGCGCGGCTCCGACCAGGCCGCCACGGTGCAGCCCACGGACACCGCCGGCAAGCCCGCCGCGTCCTATGTGCCGCTCGTCGGCCGGATCGCCGCCGGTGGCCCGATCCTCGCCGAGGAGTCCGTCGAGGACGTCTTCCCCCTGCCGCGACAGCTGGTCGGTGACGGTGAGCTGTTCGTCCTGAAGGTCGTCGGCGACTCCATGATCGAGGCCGCGATCTGCGACGGCGACTGGGTCACGGTCCGCCGCCAGCCCGTCGCCGAGAACGGCGACATCGTGGCCGCGATGCTCGACGGCGAGGCCACGGTCAAGCGCTTCAAGCGCGAGGACGGCCACGTCTGGCTGCTGCCCCACAACTCCGCCTACGAGCCCATCCCCGGTGACGACGCGACCATCCTCGGCAAGGTGGTGGCCGTCCTCCGCCGCGTCTGAGCCCTCCGGCCGGCGGGCCCGCCGACAACCCGCCTCCCTGACCGGGCCCCGGAACCCCTGCGCCGGTTCCGGGGCCCTGTGCTGTCCGCACCCCGGTGACCGGCGCACACCGATCGGGCGTTAGCCTGTCCCGGCGCCGGGACAGGCTAACGCCCGATCACCGCTCCTCCGCCTGCTTGGCCACGGCGTCGATGGCCGCCAGCGACTTCCGTACCTGGTTACGGTCCGTCGTGTACCAGAAGTCGGGCAGTGACGCCTTCAGATAGCTGCCGTAGCGCGCCGTGGCCAGCCGCTGGTCGAGTACGGCGACCACGCCCCGGTCCCCCGTGGCCCGTACGAGGCGACCCGCGCCCTGGGCCATCAGCAGGGCCGCGTGCGTCGCGGCGACCGCCATGAAGCCGTTGCCACCGGCTTCCTCCACCGCCTTCTGGCGGGCGCTCATCAGCGGATCGTCCGGACGCGGGAACGGGATCTTGTCCATGACCACCAGCTGACAGCTCGGGCCGGGCACGTCCACGCCCTGCCACAGCGACAGCGTGCCGAACAGACAGGTCTTGGGGTCGGCCGAGAAGTTCTTGATCAGTTCGCCCAGCGTCTCCTCGCCCTGGAGCAGGATCGGGAACTCCGGGATGCGGGTGCGCAGCTCCTCGGCCGCCAGCTGGGCGGCCCGCATGGAGGAGAACAGGCCCAGTGTGCGGCCACCGGCCGCCTGGATCAGCTCCGTCAGCTCGTCGAGCATGTCCCCGCGCTCGCCGTCCCGCGCGGGGCGCGACAGATGCTTGGCGACGTACAGGATGCCCTGCTTGCGGTAGTCGAACGGCGAGCCCACGTCGACGCCCTTCCACCGCGGCACGTCCTCGCCCTCGGTGCCCTCGGGGGCGAGCCCGAGCGAGGCTCCTACGCCGTTGAAGTCGCCGCCGAGCTTCAGCGTGGCGGAGGCGAGGATCACCGAGCGGTCGGTGAACAGCTTCTCCCGCAGCAGACCGGAGACCGACATCGGCGCCACACGCAGGGAGGCGCCGAAGCGGTCGTGCCGCTCGTACCAGACGACGTCCCACTCCGAGCCGTTGGTGATCCGCTCGGCGACGTCGTGCACGCTCTCCACGGAGGCCAGCGCCTGCTTGCGGACCGCGTCCTCGTCCTGGACCGACTTGTCGCGCGTCGCGCCCATCGCCGAGATCACCGTGCGGCAGGCGTCACGCAGCGCCATCAGCGCGTAGCCGAGGTCCTCCGGGATCTCCTCGAGACGTCCGGGCAGGGCCAGCTCCATCAGCCGCTCGAAGCCCTCCGCGGCCGTCTGGAGCTGGTCGGCGGCCTTCTCGTTGACCAGCTTCGCGGCGCGGCGCACCGCGCGGTTGACCTGGCCGGGGGTCAGCTCACCGGTCGCGACGCCGGTGACGCGCGAGACCAGCTCGTGCGCCTCGTCGACGATCAGCACCTCGTGCTGGGGCAGGACCGGAGCGCCCTCGATGGCGTCGATGGCCAGCAGGGCGTGGTTGGTGACGACGACCTCCGCGAGCTTGGCGCGCTCGCGGGCCATCTCGGCGAAGCACTCGGCGCCGTAGGCGCATTTCGTGGCGCCGAGGCATTCCCGCGAGGAGACCGACACCTGGGCCCACGCCCGGTCCGACACACCCGGCGTCAGATCGTCGCGGTCGCCGGACTCGGTCTCGTCCGACCAGTCGCGCAGCCGCAGCAGGTCCTGGCCCAGCTTGCTGGTGGGCGCGGCCGCCTCGAACTGGTCGAAAAGGCCCTCCTCCTCGTCCTGCGGCATGCCCTCGTGCAGCCGGTGCAGGCACAGGTAGTTCGACCGGCCCTTGAGCATCGCGAACTCGGGGCGGCGGCGCAGCAGCGGGTGCAGCGCGTCGACCGTGCGCGGCAGGTCCCGTTCCACGAGCTGGCGCTGCAGGGCCAGCGTGGCGGTCGCGACGACGACTCGCTCCCCGTGCGCGAGCGCGGGCACGAGGTAGCCCAGCGACTTTCCGGTGCCGGTGCCGGCCTGGACGAGCAGATGCGTGCCGTCGTCGATCGCTTCCGCGACGGCTTCGGCCATGGCCACCTGGCCGGGACGCTCCGTGCCACCGACGGCGGCGACGGCGGCGTGCAGGAGTTCGGGGAGAGAGGGCTTCGTCATAGCGCGACCACCCTACGGCTCGGCACTGACAAACGGGTGATCGTGGGGGGTGAGGGGGGTGGGATCACGGTTGTGGGTCTCTTGTGGGTGAGGGGGTGGCGTGGGTCGGGGCGGGGCTGGGACGAGGGGGAGGCGGGCTGGGGTGGGGTGGGTGGAGGGGGGACTGGCGCGGGCTGGGACGGGGTGGAGGGGGTCGGCGGCCTGCTGGGGTGGGTGGGGGTCGGCAGGGGTGGTGGGTCGTGGCGACGGCGTGGTCGAGATTTTTCTCGGCGAGGTGGGAACCGCTTCGGCCCCGCCGGTGTACCAAAAGTGACGACGCTGTGGCGCACGGCTACAGCACGTGACGCAGGTGGCGGTCTCGGACCATCAGGGCGGCCCGTTTCCCGGGAAGGTCGACCTCGGCGGAGAACCGGAAGCCTGCGGTGAGGAAGGCGGCGACGGAGGGGGTGTTGCGAAGGTCGGGTTCTGCGATGACACGTGCGCAGGCGGGCCGGCTGTCCAGGGCGTGGTCGGCGACAGATCTGAGGAGCGTGCTGCCGAGCCCTCGCCCGCGGTCGGCGACACCGCCGATGAGGAGGTGGATGCCGGTGTCGTGCGGTCGGGCGGGGTAGTGGCGGGCCAACGGGTCGAGGTCCGCCCGGTAGATCTCCCAGTAGCTCATCGGGCTGCCGTCCAGCAGGCCGAGACAGGGCACGCTGCGTCCGTCCCCGGCGAGTTGGGCCCGCAGGTGTGCCTCGGTCACCTGCGGAGGGCCGGCCAACTCCCAGAAGGCGGCGACGGCCGGGTCGTTCATCCAGCGGACGATGAGCGGCAGGTCGTGCTCCAAGTGCACAGGAACCAGCTGGAACACGCCCGCCGGGGTGTGCGTGGGACCCCACGCAGCGACCCCGTCCAGCAGGTCTCCCCTGTCCGGCCTGTCCGGCCTGTCCGGCACGGAACAGGCCACGCCCCGCTCCGGCTCGGCCCTGTCCTCGGGGACACCCCCCGACCCGGTGTTCTCCTGGACGCCCTCAAGGAAGCCGTCGGGCAGGCGCAGGTCCAGCGTGTCCTCGACGTCCTCCCCGAGGACCGGGCCGGGCCTCGGGGCGAAGCCGGTGACGGAGGTGGGGCCGGGGTCGGCGCCCGGGTCGGTGGGAGGCACGACGACGCTCCTCTCAGGAGGTGGGGCGAGGCATGTTCCTCAGAAGCGGAGGGAGTTGATGGCGGCAGTGGGCGACGGAGACCTCAGGAGCGAAGGGGGTTGGCGATGGTGACGTAGACCGACTGGGTGTCCACCGGGCCGACGAGCTCGTCGAGGCCGTGCAGCCGGGTGAGCAGGTTGCCCTTGCAGCGCAGCACGGGTGAGTCGAGCAGCCGGGCCGGCAGGGAGGTGCGCAGCCTGGCAGGTCCGGTGGCGACGTTCTCCAGGAAGCGGCGGAACGCGGCGAGCAGCAGCCGTTCGTCCGCGAGCCGCTGCGATCCGAACGCGCCCACGAGACCGAGCACCTGGTTGATGGCGAGGTAGTAGGCGAAGCGCTCGTCGGTGACGTCGTCGGAGACGAAGGTGTCGCTGTGCTGACCGATGCCGGGGAGCTGGGCGTCGAGCTCGTCGCGACGGGACTCGCGGAAGTAGTAGCCCTGGTTGTCGCGGTAGCGGCCGCCCGCGGGCCAGCCGTCGGCGTCCAGCAGGAGCAGCGTGTTCTGCTGGTGGGCCTCCAGCGCGATCCCCGCCTCTGCGTCCAGCCAGAGGACCGGCCGGACGACCTGTTCGAGGTAGCGCAGGAACCACTCGGCGGCGACCGCGGCGCGGGGGCGGCCGGTGCGGGCGGCGAGGCGGGTGACCAACTCGGCGAGCCGCGACCGGGCCGCGGCCGGGTTACCTGCCCCCGGCCCGCCGTCCTCGGCGCGGGTCCGCGTCCAAGGGCGGGGAGCGACCAGTCCGGCGACGCATGTCACGTCGTCCGACGGGGTGAAGGGGTTGTGGCGGATCACCACGTCGAGACCGGGCACGGGGTTGCCGTCCGGCCCGTCCACGGCGAGCCAGGCCGGGTCGCGGACGATGTCGAAGTGGGGGTGGACTGCCTGCCATCGACGGGCGAGGCCGCTGCGGAGCAGGCGGTGGACCTCGACGCCCCGGTGGAGTTCCTTGCGCAGGTTCTCCCGGCGGGAGTTGGTGATCCGCAGGGCCAGCGACAGCTTGAGCATGGCTGGAGCGGCCGTGCGGTGAACGGTTCGAACGGAGGAGGTGGGTTGCCATGGGTCGCCGTGCGGGCCGAGGTCCGTGAGGAGGCCGGCGTCGAACAGGGGCGTGACGGCCGGGCGGTTGCGGATCTCCCGCATCTGCCAGGGGTGCAGGGGGAGTGCGGCATGACCGTCGGGCAGGGGCAGTTCCGGGCCGGCGAGACGGGTGGTGAGCTGTGCGGCGGGGACGGGTCGGCCGCGTTCCGTCCACGCCGAGTCGGAGGCCAGGAGATACGGGGACACGGCGATCCAGTGGAGGCGGAAGGAGCCGCGCAACTCCGGTGAGTACAGGTGCGCCTCGGACTCCGTGAGTCCCTCGCGGCTCTTGGGGGTGGGGTGCAGGGGGTGGCCCAGCACAAGCGCCTGCTCGGCTGCGAGGAAGAGGTCGGGGCCGTCGGTGGGGCGTGCGCGGCGGTCGCTGATGAAGGTGGCGGTTCGGCGGACGGAGTCGGCGACGCGGGCGACCAGGTCGGTGGCTTCGCCGACCGTCGATCCGTGGGGCGGTTCGGTTGTGCCGAGGGTGCGGTGGGTCTCTCGGGCGAGGAGGGCGGCGAGGGTGACTGCGTCGACCGTGGGGGTGGGGGTGGGGGCGCGGTCAGGGGCGCCGGCGTCGGCGGGGGCACCTGCGTCGGCGTCGGCGTCGGCGTCGGCGTCGGCGTCGGCGTCGGCGAGGCACGGTGGGCCGAAGCGGTGCCAGCCGGTCGGCGACCAGTAGAGCACGGGTGCCAGCAGGGTGATGCCGCTGGCGGGGAGGGGGATGCGGAGTACGTCGTCCGTCGGTGCGGGGAGGCGAGCCTCGCGGACCCAGCAGCGGAGGAGGTTCTCGGTGGCGGCGGCCTCGGCGGCGACGTGGGGGTCGGGGTGCTCCAGGGGATCGGGGCGGCCATGGGCCGTGGGGCGCGGGGTCGTGGTCTCGGGGGGCCGGCTGTTCTGGCGTGGGACGGTCGGGGCTTGCGGGGCGGGAGGGGGCTCGGCGGTGGAAGGCGCCGTTGAGGGGGTGGGGGTGGGCGCCAAAGGGGGGGGGGGTCGGCGTTGCGGGGCGGGAGGCGCAGTCTGGGGTGGGTGTGGTGTTCACGGAGGTACCTCGGAGGGGATGCCTGGGTGGGGTGGGGGCACGACGTCCGGTGCGCAGCGGGGTTACGCCGGCGCGTGGGCGCCGGCCGCCGCCTCCACCGCGTCGGAGAGCCGGTCGATGACGGCCGCTGCCTGCTCGTCGCTGATGGTGAGAGGCGGGAGCAGTCGGACGATGCTCAGGTCGCTGCCGGTGAGACCGACGATCAGACCTCGGCGCAGACACTCGCGCTGAACGGAGGCGGCGAGTTCGGAGGCGGCGGTGCGGAGGGGCTGGGCCGGAGGACGGGGGTCGGAGGCGTCCGGCCCGGCTGCCGTCCAAGGCACATCCCTCGCCCCCTTACCCGCCCTCGCCCCCGTACCCGCCTCCACCCCCGTACTCGCCATCGTCCCCGTCCTCACCTCCGTCCCCGTACTCGCCTTCGCCCCCGTCCTCACCTCCGTCCCCGTCCCGCTCCCCGGCACATCACCCGCCCCCGCCTCATCCCTCGCTCCGGCCCCCGCACCCACCGCGACGAACCCGATCCCCAACAGCAGTCCCCGCCCCCGGACGTCACCGATGAACGGGAAGTGCCGGGCGACCTCGCCCAGTTGAGTCAGGAGCCGTCGGCCCAGCGTGGCCGCGCGTTCGGCCAGGTGGTTCTCGCGGACGTAGGCGAGGGTGGCCCTGCCGGCGGCCATCGCCAGTTGGTTGCCGCGAACGGTGCTTGTGGGGGCGCCGGGGTGGAGGTCGGTGTGGTGGACGACCAGGGAGAGGGGCAGGCTGCCGCCGATGGCCTTGGACAGGACCATCACATCGGGGGTGATGCCGCTGTGCTCGACGCCCCAGAAGGTGCCGGTGCGGCCGACTCCGGTCTCGGTCTCGTCGGCGATCAGGGGCACGGCATGAGCAGTGGTGAGCCGGCGGACGTGTCGTGTCCAGGTGTCGGGGGTCGGGGTGACCCGGTCGTCGTCCAGGACGGAGGGGACGATCACCCCGGCCGGGTGGCTCGTCCGCGGCCAGCGGGAGGCCATTTCCGGGTCATGCGCTGCCATGTCCGCCGGTCCCGTCCGCGCCGACGCGGCACCGGTCCGCGTAGGGCCGAGGTTGAGCAGTTCGGCGCCACCGGTCGCCGCGCGCACGAGTCGGTGGGCGTCCGCCAAGGCGCTCGCCCTGGAGGGGCCGCAGAACCGCACGCGGGCGTGGTCGGCGAGGCCCGGTGGCAGGGTGCGCAGGAGTTCGGCGACGAAGTCCTCCTCGACCGGGGTGCTCAGGTCGGGGACCTGCAGGGGTGCGCCCGAGTCGAGCACCCGGCGGATGGCTTCGAGGACGACGGGATGGTTGTGGCCGAGGGGCAGTGTGCCGGAGCCCGAGAGGCAGTCCAGGTAGCGGCGGCCGTCGGCGCCCTCGATGGTCAGTCCGCGTGCGCGTACGGGGACGATCGGCAGCGCGTGCGCGTAGGTGCGCGCCGCCGATTCGCGCGCCGTCCGGCTGCGCGGAGTCTCCTCGGTCACGGTCACGGTTCTCCGTCCTCCCGCTGTCCGGAGCCGAGACGTCCGCTCGCGCTCCCCGGCCGCCGCCCGGTGTGGCACCCCTGGCTCCATGGCACCCGCCCCACCCGGTACTCGTACTCGCCTGTGGGTGGGCCGAGTTCAGGGGCGGGCTCGCCGATGCGCGGTCATGGGGTCGTTGGTTCTGCTCCCCCGGCACCGTTCGAATCGCCCGCCCACCGCTACCAACCGCACACCGGCGGACGGGTTACGGGTTGGCCCGAGATCCCCGTCCCCGCCCGCCTGCCGGCCCTCCCCCGAAGACGGCCCGGCCCCAACAGCCGCCCAGGTCACACGCCTTGTATCCGAACCGTTGCCGTTCCGTCGGAAGTCCCCCACAGCGACCGCATAGTGTGGGGTGCCGTTCCAGGACGCCGTGCATGCGCGGCGTCCTGACTGCTGCGCCACGTTCGTCCACACCAGGGGGAGTCAGCACATGCGATCCATCCGGCCGTCGTTCACCGCTCGCAAGGGGAGGAGCGCACGGCGCGGGCCCTCCCCCGCTCTGGCCGCCGTCGCGCTGGTGTCGGCGCTCACGCTGACCGCCACCGCCTGCGAGTCGGGCGACGAGGCGGCGAACGGCGACCCGTCGGCCAGTGCCGTGGCGGGCGACGACAAGATCAAGCTTCCGGACGACCTCAAGGAGCGTCTGAAGGAGCACGGGATCGACATAGACAAGTGGCGCAACGGCGCCTGGAAGGACTGGAACAAGGACGACTGGCTGCGCGAGGCCGAGGACTTCGTCAACCCGATCATCCAGGACCTGTGGGACCCGGACCGGATGCGGGACGCCGAGGAGCCGGACCAGGAGGTCGACGAGAGCGACATCTCCGACGACCAGGGCGTGACCGACCCGACGCCGGAACCGGTGGAGGCGCAGGCCGTCTCGACGCCGTACCACGAGAGCGTGCCCGAGGCGGGCAAGGTCTTCTTCGACGGCCCGCAGGGCACGATGGTCTGCTCGGCGACGGTCGTGAAGGACCCGGCCAACCCCGGCAAGTCCAACATGGTGTGGACGGCGGGCCACTGTGTGCACGCCGGCAAGAGCGGCGGCTGGTACCGCAACATCGCGTTCGTGCCGTCGTACAACGACTCCGGTCTGTCGGCGGCGGAGCTGGAGAAGGCCACGAAGGAGCAGGTCGCTCCGTACGGCGTCTGGTGGGGCGACTGGGTGCAGACCTCCGACCAGTGGATCGAGCAGGGCGGCGCGACCGGCGGTGACGGTGCCTCGTACGACTTCGCGGTCATCCATGTGACGCCGGAGGAGGGCGGCACCGGCAAGTCCCTTGAGGAGACGGTCGGTTCGGCGCTTCCCGTCGACTTCGACGCCCCGGCGGTGCCGGACGTGGACAGCATCACGGCGACCGGCTACCCGGCGGCCGCGCCGTTCGACGGCCAGACGATGCACCAGTGCGAGGACAAGCCCGGCCGGCTGTCGCTGACCGCCGAGGACCCGACGATGTACCGCATCGGCTGCACCATGACCGGCGGTTCCTCCGGCGGCGGCTGGGTCGCCAAGGGCTCGGACGGCAAGCCGGCGCTGGTGTCCAACACCTCCATCGGCCCGATCACCGGCGGCTGGCTGGCCGGCCCGCGCCTCGGTGAGGTCGCGGAGGGTGTGTTCAACGAGGTGAGCGAGAAGTACGCCGCCCAGTAGCGGCGCCGGGCGGTACGCGAAAGGCCCGCCTCCCCTGGTGGGGAGGCGGGCCTTTTCGTCTGTCGTCGTCCTGCGCCGGTCAGGCGACCGTCGCCGGAACGTACGGCGTGAGTTCCGCCGCCAGTTCCTCGTGCACCCGCACCTTGAGCAGGGTGCCCTCCGCGGTGTGCTCCTCGGAGATCACCTCGCCCTCGTCGTGCGCACGGGCGACCAGCTTGCCGTGGGTGTACGGCACCAGCGCCTCGATCTCGACCGAGGGCCGGGGCAGCTCGCTGTCGATCAGCGCGAGCAGCTCGTCGATGCCCTGGCCGGTACGGGCCGAGACGGCGATGGAGTGCTTCTCGATCCGCATCAGCCGCTGGAGCGTGAGCGGATCGGCCGCGTCGGCCTTGTTGATCACGACGATCTCGGGTACGTCGGTGGCGCCGACGTCCCGGATCACCTCGCGCACGGCCGCCAGCTGCTCCTCCGGGTTCGGGTGCGAACCGTCGACCACGTGCAGGATCAGGTCGGACTCGCCGACCTCCTCCATGGTGGAGCGGAACGCCTCGACCAGGTGGTGGGGCAGATGCCGGACGAAACCGACCGTGTCGGCCAGCGTGTAGAGCCGGCCGCTCGGGGTCTCGGCCCGGCGGACGGTCGGGTCCAGGGTCGCGAACAGGGCGTTCTCGACCAGGACACCGGCGCCCGTGAGGCGGTTGAGCAGCGAGGACTTTCCGGCGTTGGTGTAGCCCGCGATGGCCACGGACGGCACCTTGTGGCGCTTGCGCTCCTGGCGCTTGATGTCGCGGCCGGTCTTCATCTCCGCGATCTCCCGGCGCATCTTCGCCATCTTCTCGCGGATCCGCCGCCGGTCCGTCTCGATCTTGGTCTCACCGGGACCACGGGTGGCGAGGCCGCCGCCCTTGCCGCCGCCCATCTGCCGGGACAGCGACTGACCCCAGCCGCGCAGCCGCGGCAGCATGTACTGCATCTGCGCGAGCGCGACCTGCGCCTTGCCCTCTCGGGACTTGGCGTGCTGGGCGAAGATGTCGAGGATCAGGGCCGTACGGTCGATGACCTTGACCTTGACGACGTCCTCCAGGGCGATGAGCTGGCCGGGGCTGAGCTCACCGTCGCAGATCACCGTGTCCGCGCCGGACTCGATGACGATGTCGCGCAGCTCCAGGGCCTTGCCGGAACCGATGAAGGTGGCCGGGTCCGGCTTGTCACGGCGCTGGTAGACACCGTCGAGGACGAGGGCGCCGGCCGTCTCGGCCAGGGCGGCGAGCTCCGCGAGGGAGTTCTCCGCGTCCTGCAGGGTTCCCGTGGTCCACACCCCGACGAGCACGACCCGCTCCAGGCGGAGCTGTCGGTACTCGACCTCGGTGACGTCCTCGAGCTCGGTGGAGAGGCCCACGACGCGGCGCAGAGCCGCGCGCTCGGAGCGGTCGAACTGGTCGCCGTCCCGCTCTCCGTCGATCTCGTGGCTCCAGGCGACGTCCTCTTCCATCAGGGCATCGGCCCGAAGACCTTCGGGGTAGCTGTGCGCGAGGCGCTTGTTGTCCTGGGAAGGGGAAGAAGAGGAGGTCATTGGATCCTTACGTCGATGGGGGTTTTTGTCACTGGTCACAACGTACGGGTACCCCGGTGAATTCCCGGCCCGCGCCGTGTCCGCCTGAAGATGGTCGCACGGCACGCCCCGTCTCGTCACCGCGTTATTCCCCGGCTATTTCCCGGCCGCCGTCGGCGCGGCCGGCTTCCAGTCCGGGTGTCCGGGCATCGGCGGCGTCTTCTCGGCGTACAGCCAGTCCTCCAGGAAGGCGCGCAGATCGCGTCCGGAGATCTCCGACGCCAGCCGCACGAAGTCGTCGGTGCCGGCCGTGCCGTCCTGGTACCGGGTGACCCAGGCCCGCTCCAGGCGCTCGAACGCCGGTCGGCCGATCTCCTGGCGCAGCGCGTACAGGACGAGCGCGGCGCCGTCGTAGACGTTCGGACGGAAGATGCTGATCTTGCTGCCGGGGTCGGGCACCTTCGGGGCGGCCGGGGGCCCGCCGCTCGCGCGCCAGCGGTCGGAGGCGCCGTAGGCGGCCTTCATCCGCGCCTGGAGCGGCCGGCCGGCCTTCTCCTCCGCGTAGAGGGCCTCGTACCAGGTGGCATGTCCTTCGTTGAGCCACAGGTCGGACCAGGTGCGCGGGGTGACGCTGTCGCCGAACCACTGGTGGGCCAGCTCATGCACCATGATCGACTCGACGTACCACCGGGGGTAGGCGGGCTCGGTGAACAGCCGCCGCTCGAAGAGGGAGAGGGTCTGCGTCTCCAGCTCGAAGCCGGTCGTCGCGTCGGCCATGAGCACGCCGTACGTCTCGAACGGGTAGCGCCCGACCTTTCCCTCCATCCACTCGATCTGCCCGGGCGTCTTCTCCAGCCACGGTTCGAGCTCTTTGCGGTGGGCGGTGGGCACGACGTCGCGGACGGGCAGGTCGTGCGGGCCGGTGCGGTGCAGCACGGTGGAGCGGCCGATGGAGACCTGCGCCAGCTCGGTGGCCATGGGGTGGCGGGTGCGATACGTCCAGGTCGTCGTCCCGCGCGCGCGGTCCACGCCGGTCTGCAGCCCGTTGGCGACGGCCGTGTAGCCGTCGGGGGCGGAGACCCGGATGGTGAACATGGCCTTGTCGGAGGGGTGGTCGTTGCACGGGAAGACCAGGTGGGCGACGTCGGCCTGGTTGGCCATGGCCAGGCCGTCCCCGGTGCGTACCCAGCCGCCCTCGCGGCCCTCGTCGTAGACGGGGTCGCTGGTGTGCCGCACGGTGATCCGCGTCCAGTCGCCCTTCCCCAGCGGGTCCCGCGGCGTGACCACCAGGTCCTCCCCGGCGGCGGCGAACTCGGCGGGCTCGCCGTCGACCTCGACGGACTCCACCTCGCCGTGCGCGAAGTCGAGGTTCACGCGCTCCAGCGCCTCGGTGGTCCAGGCGTCGATCGTGGTCACGGCCCGGAGCGGCTTGCGGTTGGAGCCGGTGTAGGTGAAGGCCAGGTCGTACGACGCCACGTCGTAGCCCGGGTTCCCCAGGTGCGGGAAGAGACGGTCACCGACGCCCAGCGGCGTGGGCGGGGCGCTCGCGGCGACGAGGCAGACGGAGACGGCTGACGCCAGCAGGGCGGCCCTCAGCCGACGGGAGCGGGCACCTGGGCGACCGGGCCCCGCGCTCGGGTCGCGGCGTGGCGTGACACGGGAAGTGAGCAGCATGCACCACGGCTACCAGCGCGGACCTGCCGGGCGGCGACGACGCGCGTGGGGCCCACTCGAACGGGGTCTTTTGGTGGACGGGGGGTGTCAGGTGCCGTCCGCCTGCGCACGGCTCACGTCGTACACGCCGGGCACGTCCCGCATGGCCCGCATCAGCGCGGGCAGCCGGGCGGCGTCCGGGAGGGTGAGGGTGTACGTGTGCCGCACCCGCTGCTGGCTCGGCGGTTCCACGCTCGCCGAGACGATCTCGGCGCCTTGGAGGGCCATGGCCTCGGTGAGGTCGGCCAGCAGATGCGGCCGGACGAACGATTCGGCGAACAGGGTGACCCGGCACTGGGCGCCGTCCCCCCAGCGCACAGCGACCTCCGCGCGCCCCGCGTCCGCCATACGCGCCACCGCCGGGCACTCCACGCGGTGCACGGTCACCACGCCTCCGCGCACGGGGAATCCGGTGACCTCGTCGGGCGGTACGGGGGTACAGCACCGGGCGAGGCGCACGGTGGCGGTGGGGCGGTCGACCACGAGGGCACCGGTGCCTCCCGTGGCACCAGGGGCACGGGCGGCACCCCTGGCACCGGGGGCACGGGCGGCACTTCTGTCGCCGGCGGCCTCCGGCCCGGTCGTCCCGTCGGCGGCCTCCGCTCCGGTGACCGAGCCGTCGCGCCCCGCCCCGGTCCTGCGACCGGCGGTCCCGGCCGCGTCCTTGCCGTACGCGCTACCGGACCCACTAGCCGCGTCAGCGCCCTCCGCCCCGCTGGCCCCACTGGCCCTACCTGGCCCAGTGGCTCCGTCGGCGCTCCCGGACCCGCTCGCCCCGTCGGTGCTCCCCGACCCGCTCCGATACGGTCGCTCCGGCGGCGCCGGCACCGGTACGACGGCCCGCGTGCCGACCTGCGCACCCTTCTCCGTCTCGGGCAGCACCGCGGACTGCTCCCCCGGCTCGGCGGTCGCCGTGTGCGTGGCGATCCAGCGCTGGATGGCGATCCGGGCGGCCGGCGTGTGGGCATGGTCGAGCCACTCCCGTGACGGCTCGGAGGCCGGGTCCTGGCCCATGAGCAGCTGCACGGTGTCACCGTCGCGCAGCACCGTGCTGAGCGTGGCCAGCCGGCCGTTGACGCGGGCGCCGATGCACGCGTGCGCGTCCTCGCCGTACTGGGCGTAGGCCGCGTCCACACAGGTCGCGCCCTCGGGCAGGCCGAGGGTGCCGCCGTCCGGGCGGAAGACGGTGATCTCGCGGTCCTGGGCGAGGTCCTCGCGCAGGGTGGACCAGAAGGTGTCCGGGTCGGGGGCGGCCCGCTGCCAGTCCAGAAGGCGGGAGAGCCAGCCGGGCCGGGTCGGGTCGGCGCGCTCGCCCTCGGCGGGGTCGTCGGACGCGGGCGCGTACGGGTTGCCGAGGGCGACGACCCCTGCCTCGGCGACCTTGTGCATCTGGTGGGTGCGGATGAGGACTTCGGCGACCTGGCCGTCGGGGCGGGCCACGGCCGTGTGCAGCGACTGGTAGAGGTTGAACTTGGGTACGGCGATGAAGTCCTTGAACTCCGAGACGACGGGCGTCATACAGGTGTGCAGCTCGCCCAGGACCCCGTAGCAGTCGGCGTCCTCGTTCACCAGCACCAGCAGCCGGCCGAAGTCCGCGCCCCGCAGCTGCCCCCGCTTGCGGGCGACACGGTGGACGGAGACGAAGTGCCGGGGTCGGATGAGGACTTCGGCGGCGATGTCGGCCTCGCGCAGGACGGTGCGCATCTCGTCGGCGATCTCGGCGAGCGGGTCGTCCGCGCGCGCGGTGTTCTCGACGATCAACTCCCGCGTGTGCTCGTACTCCTCGGGGTGCAGGATCGCGAAGACCAGGTCCTCCAGCTCGGTCTTGAGCGCCTGGACGCCGAGGCGTTCGGCGAGCGGGATGAGCACGTCCCGCGTCACCTTGGCGATGCGCGCCTGTTTCTCGGGGCGCATCACCCCGAGGGTGCGCATGTTGTGCAGCCGGTCGGCGAGTTTGATCGACATCACGCGGACGTCGTTGCCGGTGGCGACGAGCATCTTGCGGAAGGTCTCGGGCTCGGCGGCGGCGCCGTAGTCGACCTTCTCCAACTTGGTGACACCGTCGACGAGATAGCGCACCTCCTCGCCGAACTCCTCGCCGACCTGATCGAGGGTCACCTCGGTGTCCTCGACGGTGTCGTGCAGCAGGGAGGCGGTCAACGTCGTGGTCTCGGCGCCGAGTTCGGCGAGGATGAGGGTGACCGCGAGGGGGTGGGTGATGTAGGGCTCGCCGCTCTTGCGCATCTGGCCGCGGTGCGAGGACTCGGCGAGGACGTAGGCGCGGCGCAGCGGTTCGATGTCGGCGTCGGGGTGGTGGGCGCGGTGCGCGTCGACGACGTGGCCGATCGCGTCCGGCAGCCGGTCGCGGGTGGCGGGGCCGAGCAGCGCGGCCCGGCCCAGGCGCCGCAGGTCGATCCGGGGGCGGGCCCTCTTGCGGGGCGCCGACGGGGTCGTCGGCAGCCCGGTCAGGGCGCCGGCCACCGGGCCTGGGGTCGCGGGGTTCGTGGCCTCCGCACTCATGGGCACCTCCGGCTGCGTGGACCGGCGGACGGGGTGCCCCGTGGCGTACACGGCTCAGGGAAAAGGCGACCGTCCCCGTCCGGGCCGGTGCTTGATGCTACCGAGCCCATCACGCCCGGCTGACCGCCTCTCGCCGAGCGTGAAACGGATCACCCATTCGAGCGAAGCGAAGGAGGTTTACGGTTTGGGAACCGCGTAAGCGCAGGAGCCTGCGGCGTCGAACCGGCGTCCGGTCACTCGCCTGGCGGCGGGCGTGTCGCCGTCCCCGGCCCGTCGGCCGCCGGTCACCGGGCACCGGGCACCGGGCGCCGGATCAGCCCCGTAGACCCGCCAGCCAGTCCGCGTCGATCTCGCCCTCGGCGACGATCACCGCGGGACCGGTCATCTCGACGGATCCGTCGGGGTGCTCGGTGATCACGAGGCGGCCGCCGAGCACGTCCACCGTGTACGTCACCGGGGTGCCGGTGACCGCCGGGTCGGCGCCGTCGCGGCGGGCGGTGGCGACGGCGACCGCGCACGCGCCCGTGCCGCAGGAACGGGTCTCGCCGGAGCCGCGCTCGTGCACCCGCATCGCCACATGCCGGGGCCCGCGGTCGACGACGAACTCGACGTTGACCCCGTCCGGGTAGGCGGAGGCGGGGCTGAACGGCGGCGCCTCGTACAGCGTCCCCGCGTCGGCGAGGTCGTCGACGAAGGCGACCGCGTGCGGGTTGCCCATGTTCACGTTCCGCGCGGGCCAGCTGCGCTCGCCCACGCTCACCGTGACGTCCCCCTCCGGGAGCCGTGCCTTGCCCATGCCGACGGTGACATCACCGTCCTTGGCGAGGTGCACGCTCTTCACGCCCCCACGCGTGGCGACCGCGACATCTCCCTCGGCCACATGACCGGCGCGCTGGAGATAGCGCGCGAACACACGCACTCCGTTGCCGCACATCTCCGCGATCGAGCCGTCGCTGTTGCGGTAGTCCATGAACCACTCGGCCTCGCCGGCCATCTCCCGCGCCTCGGGGTGCGCGGCGGACCGCACGACGTGCAGCAGCCCGTCACCGCCGATGCCCGCGCGCCGGTCGCACAGGGCGGCCACGGCGGCCGGGGACAGGTCGAGGGCGTTGTCGGGGTCCGGCACGATCACGAAGTCGTTCTCGGTGCCGTGGCCCTTCAGGAAGGCGATCCGCGTGCTCATTCCTCGATCGTACGGGGTGGGTACGACACTCCGGCGCCCCGTATCACCTGGCACCCGTATCACCTGGCACCCCGCATCACCCGGCGCCGCGTATCACCCGGCGCCCCCGGTCACCCGGCGACCGCCACCGCGGCGCCCGCTGATCCGCGTGCCGTCAGCGCAGTCGGGCGACCCGCCACACGGCGAGGACGACCACGGCCACGACCACGACCACGTAGGCGAGGACCACCCGCCAGTCGGGCCGCCGGCCGGAGCCGCGCTGGGGCAGGCCGGGCCAGGTGTAGCCGACGCGGCGGGCGGCCATCATGCCCCAGCCCGCGGCGCAGGACGAGATCAGCAGCCCCAGCATGGCGATCACGGCACCGCTGTCGCCGAAGTCGAAGGCGAGCGGGAAGGCGAACATCAGGGAGCCGAGCGCGGCCAGCCCCACGATGGGCGCCAGCTGCCACAGCCGCAGCCTGCGCTGGGGGCGCAGCTCGACCTCGACCTCGGGGCCGCCCGCGAACATCTCCTCGGGCTCCGGACCGTCGTCGGTCACGCCGTCCGGCGTCTCGTCCGGCCCGTCGGAGTTCAGCCGCTGCTCCTCGGCGTCCGCGCCGTCGACGGCGACGGGCTCGCCGTTCGCCACGGACTCGCCGTGCCCCACGGGCTCGGTGCCCTCCAGGGACTCGGCGTCCCGGACGGATTCGGTGTCTTGTGCGGTGTCGCGAGGGCCGGCCTCCATCGCCACGCGCCCTCCCAACTCGGACTCCACTTGGTCGATCGAAGCTCGATGATGGCACGGCGTCGGAGGCCCCGATGACGGCCGGGGCGTCCCGATGCCATGACGTGATCAGGCTGTAACCGGTCGTTCGACCAACGTCAGTGCCCGGAGCGGAAGTTCCGTGAGATCCGCCGCGGCCCCACTGAGCCAATGCACCCGCGGGTCCCGCCTGAACCATGAATCCTGGCGGCGCGCGAAGCGCTTGGTGGCACGGATGGTCTCCAGACGCGCCTCCTCCAGCGTGCAGTCGCCCGCGAGAGCGGCGAGGACCTGCTGGTAGCCGAGCGCGCGCGAGGCCGTACGCCCCTCTCGCAACCCCTGCGCCTCCAGCTCCCGCACCTCCTCGACCAGGCCGGCCTCCCACATCCGGTCGACCCGGCGCGCGATGCGCTCGTCGAGCTCCGGGCGGGCCACGTCGACGCCGATCTGAACGGTGTCGTAGACGGAGTCATGGCCGGGGAGGTTGGCGGTGAAGGGCTGGCCGGTGATCTCGATCACCTCCAGGGCGCGGACGATGCGGCGTCCGTTGCTCGGCAGGATCGCCCGCGCGGCCTCGGGGTCGGCGGCGGCGAGCCGGGCGTGCAGCGCGCCGGAGCCGCGCAGGGTGAGCTCGTCCTCCAGCCGGGCCCTGACCTCGGGGTCGGTGCCGGGGAACTCCAGGTTGTCGACGGCCCCCCGGATGTAGAGGCCGGAGCCGCCGACCAGGATCGGCCAGCGCCCTTCGGCCAGCAGGGCGTCGATGCGCTCGCGCGCGAGCCGCTGGTACTCGGCGACGGAGGCGGTGACGGTCACGTCCCAGATGTCCAGGAGGTGGTGCGGCACCCCGCCCCGCTCCTCGGGCGTCAGCTTGGCGGTACCGATGTCCATCCCCCGGTACAGCTGCATGGAGTCGGCGTTGACGACCTCGCCGCCGAGTTGCCGGGCGAGGAAGACGCCCAGATCTGACTTTCCGGCGGCCGTGGGTCCGACGACGGCGATGACTCGGGGGGCGGGGGCTGCGCTGCTCACCGCACCAGTTTCGCAAACCTCGGGCGATGACCCCGAACGAGTTACGTGACGGTGGCCTCGCGGCCTCGTTGCCCGATGCGAGGTTCTCGCCGCCCATGCGCGAGAGGCGGTGACCCGGGCGACGCAATCGGACGCTCCGGGCAACGCGGGATTTCCCCCGCACGAGTAACGTATGGAGTGGATATGGGCGTTTTTGCGCGACTTCTCCGAAGGTCCAAGGCCACGGAGGAGACGTCGACCGCCGAGGCACCGGCCGCCGAGCCGGCGACCGGAGCCGAAGCGGCCGAGGCGGATGCGGCTTCCGGGACGTCGAAGACGGCGCCGGAGCCGGCCGAGGCCGTCGCCGGGGCGGTGACGGAGTCGTCGGCGAAGGAGTCCGGCGCGGACGCCGACACGGTCGGCATCCCCAAGCAGCAGTCCGCGGAGGAGGCGGCCGACAACGAGGCCGGCGAGGGCGCCCACACGTAATCCGCCCCGCGACGGAAGGTGGACCATGGGTCTCCTGAACAACTTGAAGGCCAAGCTCTCCCCGGCGAAGGACAAGGTCTCGGGCCTCGCGCAGCAGCACGGGGACAAGATCCAGCACGGGCTGGACAAGGCGGCTCAGGCCGTCGACAAGAAGACCAAGGGCAAGTACCACGACAAGATCCACACGGGGACGGGCAAGGCCAAGGACGCCATGGACCGACTCGCGCACAAGGACGGCACCGGGGCCGCCGACCGCCCCGCCGCGCCGCCGGACTCACCGCCGCCGGCCTCCCCGCCGCCGGCCGCCCCGCCGCCGGCCGCCCCGCCGGCGTCCTGACCGACGCGTCGCACGGCGGACGGCCGCGGAGCCCGCCTCCGCGGCCGTCCGCCGTTCCCGCGCGCCCGGGGAACAGCTCGGACTAGGACCAGGCCGCCACCAGATACCCCACCCCGTAGGGCGCGTCCTCGTACAGCAAGGTGCCCGTGAGGCCCGCGCCCTCGGCCGCGCCCGCGAGGACCTGCCAGGGGGCCCGTCCGGACACCTTCAGCTCGCGGGCCAGTCCGGCGTCCAGCCGCTTCAGAGCGCCGAGGTCGGCCGCCCCCAGCGCCCGGGCGACCTCCGCGTCGAACGGCTCGGCCCGTTCGTCGAGGTAGCCGGGCGCCTTGACCGTCCGGCACGCGCTGGCGTCACCCATCACCAGCAGCGCCACCCGCTCGGCCCGCGCGGCGATGTCGCTTCCGATCTGGATACACCGCTCGGCCGCGAGCGGTTCCCCCACACCGACTCCCTCGATCGGCGCGTCCGCCCAGTCCACTCGCTCCAGCAGCCATCCGGCGACGGCCAGCGACGGCGGCAGTACGCCGGACCCGGCCCCGTCCCCCGCGGCCCGGCCCAGCGTGACCTCGCGGCCGACCCCGAAGCCCCGGAACGAACCGGGCGTCCCCTGCGGATACCACGTCGGTCCGGCCTCGTCGACCGGTCCGACGACCACCAGCAGCTCGGGCCTGGCCGCCCCGAGCAGCCCCAGGGTGTCGGCGCACGCGGCCCGCGCGGCGTCCAGTTCGGGAGCGGCGCCCGCGGCGACGTCGGGGACCAGCAGCGGAGGGCAGGGGCAGACTGCGGCGGCGACAAGCATGATCGGCAGCGTAACGCCCCCGCCCGCCGGGGGCGTCACTCCTCGATCAGCACGTCCGTCAGGTCGATCACCGTGACGACCAGCACGACCAGCTTGCCGTCACTGATCACGTACTCGATGAACAGGTTGCGGGAGAGGGCGATCTCGCGCGTGGACTCGTCGCCGCGGACCGATCGGGACAGCTTGTGCCGCGGATCGGTCACCAGTATCGCCAGGCCGCGTTCCAGCACATCCCGCCGGTCGGCGGACAGGCTGTCCCGGACCTGGGCGGCCTCTTCGGTGAAGGCGACGGCGTACGGCAGCATAGGGCGCTCCCTCCCACCCGTAGGGTGCCAGGCGGTCAGTCGCAGCCGCAGCCGCTTCCGCTGGTCACCGGCATCGGGGCCGGAGCGCCGATCTTGGGCAGCCCGAGCATGACGCCCTGCTTCTTCTCCTGCTCCTGGGCGTTGCGCTTGGCCCAGGCGTCACCCGCGCGCGTGGGGCGCACCTTCAGCGCGGGGCCCTCGGCGAGGAGGTGGTGCGGGGCGGCGTAGGTCACCTCGACGGTGACCACGTCGCCGGGGCGCACCTCCTGCTCCGGCTTGGTGAAGTGGACCAGGCGGTTGTCGGGGGCGCGGCCGGACAGCCGGTGGGTGGTGCCGTCCTTGCGGCCCTCGCCCTCGGCGACCATGACGTCGAGGGTCCGGCCGATCTGCTTCTTGTTCTCCTCCCAGGAGATCTCCTCCTGGAGGGCGACAAGACGCTCGTAGCGCGCCTGGACGACCTCCTTGGGGATCTGGTTGTCCATGGTGGCGGCCGGGGTGCCGGGGCGCTTGGAGTACTGGAAGGTGAAGGCGTTGGCGAACCGCGCCTCGCGGACCACGTGCATCGTCTGCTCGAAGTCCTCCTCGGTCTCGCCGGGGAAGCCCACGATGATGTCGGTGGAGATCGCGGCGTGCGGGATGGCCTCGCGGACCTTGCGGATGATCCCGAGGAACCGCTCCTGCCGGTAGGAGCGGCGCATGGCCTTCAGGATCGCGTCGGAGCCGGACTGCAGCGGCATGTGCAGCTGCGGCATCACGTTCGGCGTCTCGGCCATGGCGGCGATCACGTCGTCGGTGAAGTCGCGCGGGTGGGGCGAGGTGAAGCGGACCCGCTCCAGGCCCTCGATCTCACCGCAGGCGCGCAGCAGCTTGCTGAACGCCTCGCGGTCGCCCAGGTCGGAGCCGTAGGCGTTGACGTTCTGCCCGAGCAGGGTGATCTCGGAGACACCCTCGCCGACCAGCGCCTCGATCTCCGCGAGGATGTCGCCGGGACGACGGTCCTCCTCCTTGCCGCGCAGCGCCGGGACGATGCAGAAGGTGCAGGTGTTGTTGCAGCCGACGGAGATGGACACCCAGGCGGCGTACGCGCTCTCGCGGCGGGTCGGCAGCGTGGACGGGAACGCCTCCAGCGACTCGGCGATCTCGACCTGCGCCTCCTCCTGGACGCGGGCGCGCTCCAGCAGCACCGGCAGCTTGCCGATGTTGTGCGTGCCGAAGACGACGTCGACCCAGGGCGCCCGCTTGACGATGGTGTCGCGGTCCTTCTGCGCCAGGCAGCCGCCGACCGCGATCTGCATACCGGGGCGCCTGGCCTTCTTCGGGGCCAGGTGGCCGAGGTTGCCGTACAGCTTGTTGTCGGCGTTCTCGCGCACGGCGCACGTGTTGAAGACCACGACGTCGGCGTCGCCGTCCGAGCCCTCGGGTGCGCGGACGTAGCCGGCCTCTTCGAGCAGCCCGGACAGGCGCTCGGAGTCGTGGACGTTCATCTGGCACCCGTAGGTGCGTACTTCGTAGGTCTTGGGTCCTGGAACGTCCACTGCCGGGCTCCGGTCGCTGCTGCTGGTCATGCGTTCAAGGGTAGGCGGTCCGCGGAGAGCCGTGTCCCGGCGTGCGCCCGCGGGCGGCTCAGGCCCCGTCGCCGGGCGTCCAGCCCTGCCGGCGCAGGACGGCCGCGACGTCCGGGGCCTCGTAGTGCTCGCCCTTGAGGACCTTGCCGTCGGCGCGGCGGGCCACCTGGCCGTCGGGGCCGAGCTTGGTCATGTTGGAGCGGTGGATCTCGGCGATCACCGCGTCGAGGTCGATGCCGTGGACCAGCGCGGTGCCGTACGCCACGTACACCACGTCGGCCAGCTCGTGCGCGAGCTTGTCCAGCGGGCCGGACACCGAGACCTCCGCGACCTCGGCGGCCTCCTCGGCGAGCAGCTCACCGCGGTGCGCGGCGAGCTCGGGCGCGATCTCGGTGGGCGTGCTGCGGGCGTCCAGGCCGAAGGCCAGGTGGAACTCACGGACCAGCGCGGCGGGCGAGGTGCGGGCCGGGACGGTGGGGCCGGAAGGGTCGAGGTCGACGGCGGAAGAGCTCATACGGCGACTCTAACGGCCGCCACTGACAGTCCCCCGGTCCCCGGAGCGGCCCTCCCCCGGCACGCCCCCGGTGGCACCGGCCTGCGCCCCGTCTCGGGCACCGCCCCTGGTCAGTACCGTGTTCCGGCTGGCAGGATCCGGCCCATGGTCAAGCTTCTCTCCCGGATCGGCGGGCGCCGTGCCCTGCAGGGCGCGGGTGCCGCGTTCGTGGCGCTCGGGCTGCTGCTGTGGTGGCTGCTGCCGCTGGGCGAGGAGCCGCCGAGCGGGTCGATCACGTTCAGCACGGGGACGCCGCAGGGCGTCTACCAGAAGTACGGCAGCCTCCTGCAACAGGCGTTCAAGCGGAACATGCCGGATCTGGAGGTGCGGCTCCAGCTCAGCGACGGCTCGCAGAAGAACGTGGCTCGGGTGGCGACCGGGACCGCCGACTTCACCATCGCCGCGGCCGACGCGGTGGAGACGTACCGCGAGGACGGCGGCCCGGGCGCCGAGCAGCTGCGCGGAGTCGCGCGCCTGTACGACGACTATGTGCACCTCGTCGTCCCGCGCGACTCGCAGGTGGAGTCCGTCGAGGACCTCAAGGGCAAGCGGGTCGCCATAGGGCTGCCCGACTCCGGCGTACGGCTGATCGCCACCCAGGTGCTCCAGACCGCCGGCATCGATCCGCAGACGGACATCACCCCGCTGTCCGACGGCATCGACACCGGCCCCGACGGGCTCAGGAGCGGCGCGATCGACGCCTTCTTCTGGTCCGGCGGGCTGCCCACGGACGGCATCACCAGGCTGGCCGACGACTTCGCGCTGCGTTTCGTCCCGCTGGACGCCGACTTCGTGGCCAAACTGCAGAGCAGGGGCGGCGCCACCCGTTACTACCGGCCCACCGTCATGCCGGAGTCCGCCTATCCCGCCGTCCAGCACGGCACGCCGGTGCCCACCATGGCGGTGTCCAACCTGCTCGTCACGCGCGCGGACACCGACGCCGAGCTCACCGAGTGGCTCACCCGGACCGTGATCAGGAGCCGCGACCGCATCGGCGCGGACGTCCACTCGGCCCAGCTGGTGGACCTGCGCACGGCGATCTACACCGACCCCGTACCGCTGCACGAGGGCGCCCGGCGCTACTACCGCTCGGTCAAGCCGTAGCCGCCGGAGCCCTGCGGGCCGTAGCCGACGGCACGCCGCTGGCCGTAACCGACGGAGCCCTGCTGCGGGACCGGCCCGCCGGCCCGAAGCTGTCCGGCCCGGACCGGCCTACTGGACGGGACCCGTCCGCGGCAGCCTCACCGTCACGCGCAGGCCGTGCGGTTCGTGGTGGTCGTACGCGAGGGAGCCGCCGCCGGCCGCCAGCAGGGCCCGCGAGATGGACAGGCCGAGCCCCGAGCCCTTGATGTTCTGGTGCCGTCCGCTGCGCCAGAAGCGGTCGCCCACGCGCGTGAGTTCCTCGTCGGTCAGGCCGGGGCCCCGGTCGGCGACCACGATGGTCGAGGTGTCGCCGTCGGCCGCGACCCGGACGCGTACGCATTCGTCCGCCGGGGTGAACTTCACCGCGTTGTCGATCACCGCGTCCAGCGCGCTGGACAGGGCGACCGGGTCGGCCCAGGCGGTGGTGGGCGGGCAGTCGCCCTCCAGTCGTACGCCCTTGGCCTCGGCCGTGGGCGCCCAGGCCGCGACGCGCTCGGCGGTGAGCGCGCCGATGTCGGTCAGGGCGAGGTCGGCCTCGGCGTGCTCGGCCAGCGCCAGGTCGAGCAGGTCGTCCAGGACCTGGGCGAGGCGGCGGCCCTCGGCCTGGACGGAGGCGATCTCCTCGTTGCCCTCGGGCAGTTCGAGGGCGAGCAGTTCGATACGCAGCAGCAGGGCGGCGAGGGGGTTGCGCAGCTGGTGCGAGGCGTCGGCGACGAAGGCGCGCTGCTGCTCCAGCACATCCTCGACGTTGTCCGCCATCTCGTTGAACGACCGGGCCAGCCGCCTGAGTTCCGGTGGGCCGCCGGCCGCCGCGACCCGGGTCTTGAGCCGGCCGCTCGCGATGGCGTGCGTGGTGGCGTCCAGGACCCGTACGGGCCGCAGCACCCACCCGGTCAGCCGCAGGGCCGCGCCGACGGCGAGGAGCATCGCGGCGAACTCGCCCGCGGCGACGAGCAGCCAGCCGCGCAGGATCCGCGACCGCATCGGGCCGGTGGGCGAGTCGGTGACCACGACCGCGACGACGTCGCCGTCGCGGATGACCGGCGAGGCGACCACCAGGCTGCGGCGCTGCCAGGGCCAGATCTGCTCGGGGTCCTGGCTGCGCCGGCTGAGCAGCGCCTCGGCGAATGCGCGGCGCACCTCCCCCTCCTCGGGGAGCAGCCAGTCGCCGGGTGCCTGGGCCATGGGGGTGCCGTTGCGGTAGAAGACACCGGCCCGAATGCCGTAGACGTCGTGGTAGCTGGCCAGCTCCTGGCTGAGGGTGCGTTCGTCGGGGGACGTGGCGCCGGGGCCGGTCGTGGCGGGCGTGACATTCTGCGCGAGGGCGGCGAAGCGGGCCGTGTCGTCGATCCGGTCGACGATGACGCGCTGCTGCTCCCCCGAGGCCGCGCTGACCGCCAGCGGCACGCCGAGCGCGAGGAGCACGGCCGCCATCAGGACGATGAGCAGCGGCAGGAGTCGAGTGCGCACCCTGGCCCGCTAGGCGGCGGGGGCGACGAGCCGGTAGCCGACGCCGCGGACGGTCTCGATCAGGGCGGGCATGCGCAGCTTGGCGCGCAGGGACGCCACATGCACCTCCAGGGTGCGCCCGGTCCCCTCCCAGCTGGTGCGCCACACCTCGCTGATGATCTGCTCCCGACGGAAGACGACGCCGGGGCGTTGGGCCAGAAGGGCGAGCAGATCGAACTCCTTGCGGGTCAGTTGGACGACCGAACCGTCCACGCTGACCCTGCGGGTGGGCAGCTCGATGTGGACGGAGCCCAGACGCAGCACGGCCTCCGCGCTCCCGGCGGCGTCCTCCTGCACGGTGCGGCGGCTGACGGCGTGGATGCGGGCGAGGAGTTCTCCCGTGTCGTACGGCTTGACTACGTAGTCGTCGGCACCCAGGTTGAGGCCATGGATGCGGGAGCGGACGTCGGAACGCGCGGTGACCATGATGACGGGGGTGCTGGTGCGCTTGCGGATCTTTCCGCAGACCTCGTAGCCGTCCTGATCGGGCAGGCCGAGGTCGAGCAGGACGACGCCGAAGCCCGGACCGCCGGGGACCAGCGCCTGCAGTGCCTCCTCGCCGCTGCGCGCGTGGGTGACGTCGAAGCCGTGCCGCGCCAGCACCGCGGACAGAGCGGCGGCGACATGGTTGTCGTCCTCGACGAGGAGCAGTCTCATCCCGGCCTCCTTCGGTTCATCGCGCGTACGGGGTCGTCGTCTACAAACGTGTGCACGCGCGTGCGTGCATCAAGGCAGTCACGCCGATGGACGAGGACGGCGTCAAGAGGGTTCCGGTTGCGCTCGGCTTCCGTTATCCGGCCGATACGCGCCCAGGTCACAAGTGCTACGACACGTGTCCGATTGCTATCGGATCGTGATGCTCAGATTCCCCTCAGATGTAATGACGCTGGTCGCGTAGGGTTATTACTGTCCTCCGAAACCGAGGAGGACGGAGCCAGAGAGCGATGACCGAAGTATCGGTGGCCAAGGAAGATGTGGCCGCGAACGGCGAACTGGTCGTCCTGAAGAGCGTCAACAAGCACTTCGGCGCGTTGCACGTACTCCAGGACATCGATCTGACGATCGCGCGCGGCGAGGTCGTCGTGGTCATCGGACCCTCCGGGTCCGGGAAGTCCACCCTGTGCCGCACCATCAACCGGCTGGAGACGATCGACTCCGGCACGATCACGATCGACGGCAAGCCGCTGCCGGCCGAGGGCAAGGCCCTCGCGCGGCTGCGGGCGGACGTCGGCATGGTGTTCCAGTCCTTCAACCTCTTCGCGCACAAGACCGTGCTCGAGAACGTCATGCTCGGCCAGATGAAGGTCCGCAAGGCGGACAAGAAGCAGGCCGAGGAGAAGGCACGCGCCCTGCTGGACCGGGTCGGCGTGGCCACTCAGGCGGACAAGTACCCGGCACAGCTCTCCGGCGGTCAGCAGCAGCGTGTGGCCATCGCCCGCGCGCTGGCCATGGACCCCAAGGTCATGCTCTTCGACGAGCCCACCTCGGCGCTCGACCCGGAGATGATCAACGAGGTCCTGGAGGTCATGCAGCAGCTGGCCCGCGAAGGTATGACCATGATCGTGGTCACCCATGAGATGGGATTCGCACGATCGGCCGCAAACCGCGTGGTGTTCATGGCGGACGGCCGCATCGTCGAAGAGGCTGCGCCCGACCAGTTCTTCAGCAACCCGCGCAGCGACCGCGCCAAGGACTTCCTGTCGAAGATCCTGCACCACTGACGCCCCGTCGCTCCGGCGACGACTCGCGTCACCCCAGCAACACGGCATCTCCTCATCACACGAAGGATGTTCACCATGAAGCTCCGCAAGGTCTCCGCCGCGGCCGCGGCTGCGCTCGTCCTCTCCCTGACCGCGACGGCGTGCGGGGGCGACGACGACAAGGACAGCGAGCCGGGGTCCGGTGGCGGCGACAAGATCACCATCGGTATCAAGATCGACCAGCCGGGCATCGGCCAGAAGACGGCCGACGGCACGTACGAGGGCTTCGACGTCGATGTGGCGACCTATGTGGCCAAGGAGCTCGGCTACGACGCCGCCGACATCGAGTGGAAGGAAGCGAAGAGCGCCGACCGCGAGACGATGCTCGAGCGTGGCGACGTCGACTTCATCGCCGCCTCGTACTCGATCAACGACGAGCGTGAGAAGAAGGTCGACTTCGCCGGTCCCTACCTGCTCGCCCACCAGGACCTGCTGATCCGTGCCGACGACAACATCGCCAAGGGCACGGACCTGAACGGCAAGAAGCTCTGCTCCGTGACCGGGTCCACCTCGGCCCAGAACGTCAAGGAGAAGATCGCCCCCAAGGCCCAGCTGCAGGAGTACGGCGGTTACTCCGAGTGCCTGACGGGCCTGGAGAACAAGGCTGTCGACGCGCTGACCACCGACGACTCGATCCTCGCCGGCTACGCGTCGCAGGAGCAGTTCAAGGGCAAGTTCAAGCTCGCCGGCCTGAAGCTGAGCAACGAGAACTACGGCATCGGCGTCAAGGAGGGCAGCGACCTCAAGGCGAAGATCAACACCGCCCTCGAGAAGATGGTCTCCGACGGCTCGTGGGAAGAGTACGTGAAGAAGAACTTCGGTCCCGCCAACTACAAGTACGAGCCCGCCCCGAAGATCGGCGTCATCGTCAAGTGAAGCAGGGTGGCAGGGTAGGTGCGCCTCGGGCGTGCCTACCCTCCCCCACGTGCGGAAGCGCGGGAGATCGTGTTCGACTTTCTTGAAGGCTACGACCTGCTCGGGGCGTTCTGGACGACAGTACAGCTCACCGTCTACTCGGCCATCGGGTCCCTGATCTGGGGAACCCTGCTGGCGGCGATGCGTGTCAGCCCTGTCCCCCTGATGCGCGGTTTCGGGACCGTCTATGTGAACGTGGTCCGGAACATCCCCCTGACGATCATCATCGTCTTCACCTCGCTGGGCCTCTTCCAGACACTCAGCATCACCCTGGGCGCCGACGAGTTCAAGACCATCAACTTCCGGCTCGCCGTGCTGGGCCTGATCGCCTACACCTCTGCGTTCGTCTGCGAGGCCCTGCGTTCCGGCATCAACACGGTCCCGGTGGGACAGGCCGAGGCCGCCCGGGCCATCGGTCTGAACTTCAGCCAGGTGCTCACCCTCATCGTTCTTCCCCAGGCGTTCCGCTCGGTCGTCGGACCGCTGGCCAATGTGCTGATCGCGCTGACCAAGAACACGACGGTGGCCGCGGCGATCGGTGTGACAGAGGCCGCGCTGCTGATGAGGGAGATGATCGAGAACGAGGCTCAGCTCCTTCTGATCTCCGCCGTCTTCGCGTTCGGGTTCGTCTGCCTCACCCTCCCGACCGGTCTGATCCTCGGCTGGGTGAGCAAGAAGGTGGCGGTGAAGCGATGAGCTCGGTCCTGTACGACACGCCGGGGCCCAAGGCCAAGCGGCGCAACGTCCTCCTCTCGGTGCTGTTCCTCGTCGTCTTCGCCGCCGCTGTGTGGTGGGTGATCGCCAAGCTCGACGAGAAGAACCAGCTCGACTGGGACAAGTGGAAGCCGTTCTTCACCGACTCCCGGGTGTGGACCACGTACATCTGGCCGGGCCTGGAGAACACGCTCATCGCGGCGGCCCTCGCCATGGTCATCGCACTGCCGCTGGGCGCTGTGTTCGGCATCGCGCGTCTGTCGGACCACCTGCCGGTGCGCTGGGCGTCCGGAGCCGTGGTCGAGTTCTTCCGCGCGATCCCGGTCCTGATCCTGATGCTGTTCGCGAACGCGGCCTACTCCGAGTTCACGGACGTCAGCACCGACGACCGCCCGATGTACGCGGTCATCACCGGTCTTGTGCTGTACAACGCCTCGGTGCTCGCCGAGATCGTCCGGGCCGGCATCCTCGCGCTGCCCAAGGGGCAGTCCGAGGCGGCGATGGCCATCGGTCTGCGCAAGGGACAGACCATGCGGAGCGTGCTGCTTCCGCAGTCGGTCACCGCGATGCTCCCGGCCATCGTCAGCCAGCTGGTCGTCATCGTGAAGGACACCGCGCTCGGCGGCGCGATGCTCAACTTCTCCGAGCTGCTGGCGGCCGTCCGGCCGATGAGCGCCTTCTACGGCGCGAACACCATCGCCTGTTTCACGGTCGTCGCGGTGATCTTCGTGGCCCTGAACTTCGCCCTCACCACCTTCGCGAGCTGGCTGGAGGGCCGGCTCAGGCGCAGCAAGCGCACCACCGGTGCGGTGCTCGGCAAGGACGACGTCGAGGAGATGAACGCGGCCGAGGTCGGCGGCACCTTCGGCACAGGAGCCAGCGCCTGACGAGTGATCAAGTGATGTGACCCTACGGAGGCAGTGGCGTGACGGCGCCACTGCCTTCGTCACTTGACGCAAGCACCGGCAATAGGTTGCATACGTTCTGTGATCGTGCACCCTGCTCAAACCTCCTGTTCACACCCGTCTCCTGAGACACCGCCACGAGCAGGGAGCGCCGCGCCGTGGACCCGGTGATCATCGTCGGAGCGGGGCCCGTCGGGCTCACGCTCGCCCTGGCGCTCGCCCGCCAGGAGGTGCCGTCCGTGGTCCTGGACGAGGGGCCCGGCAAGGACGAGCCGCGCCTGGCCCGCACCGTCGTGCTGCGTGAGGACACCGCCGCCCTGATGGAGCGGCTGACCGGACTGCCGCTCACCGAGGCCGGCGTCCGCTGGTCCGGATGGCGGTCGATGCGGCGCAGGCAGATCATGCGCGAGGTCGACTTCGACGCCCCGGACGCCGGCGAAGCCGGTGTCGAGACGGCGCCGCCGACCGCACCCGTGCCCGCCGCCCCGTTCCACGTCGCCCAGCACGTCCTCACCTGGGCGCTGCGCGCGGCCCTCGCCCGCGAACGGCTCGTCAAGATCGCCGTGGACAGCCGGCTCGACGGCCTGGAGCAGGAGCCCTCCGGTGTCACCGCGCACACCCGCGGCGCCCAGGGCACCTGGTGGCGCGGCAGCTATCTGGTCGGCTGCGACGGCCCCCGCTCCACCGTGCGCAAACTCCAGGACATCCGCTTCCCCGGCCGTACGGCGGTGGAGCGACACGCCGTGGCCGCGCTGCGCACGGAACTTCCGTGGGCCGGTCGCGCGTTGCTCCATCGGACACCGCCGTGGCGGACGTCGGGACCCTCGGCCGGGGAGGTGACCGCGCGTCCGCTGCCGGAGGGCGTCTGGCGGCTGGACTGGCTGCTGCCGCCGGGCAAGGACCTGGTCACCCCCGAGCTGCTGGTGGCCCGCGTCCGCGAGACGCTGACGGGCTGGACCGACGGCGCGTCACCGTCGTACGAACTGCTGGACACCGGCGTGCACACCGTGCACCACCGGCTGGCCCGCCGCTGGCGGGTGGGCCGCGTCTTCCTCGCCGGGGACGCGGCGCATCTGCTCGGCGCGCTCGGCACCCAAGGGTTGGACGAGGGCCTGCGGGACGCCGACAACCTGGCCTGGAAGCTGGCGCTCGCCTGGCATCACGGGCCGCACGAGGCGCTGCTGGACAGCTACCAGGCCGAGCGGCGCGCGGTCGTCGCCGCCCGGCTGCGCGCTGCCGACCAGGTGCTGCCGCTGCTGCGCGGCGGCAAGGGGCTGCGCGCGTACGTCCCCGGCGCCGCCCGGGGGCACGACGCGCTGCTCACGGACGGTCACCTCGGTCAGGGCCCGGTCGGCGCGCCGGGCGCCTACGCCGACTCCCCGCTCGCCCCGCGGCACATCGAGGCGGAGGTCCCCGTCGACACGCCCCTGGGCGCGCCGGTCGCCGATGTGCGGGTCACGGCGGAGGACGGCACCTTCGTGGGGCTGCGGTCCCGGCTCGGCCGCGGTGCGCTGCTGGTCGTGCTGGTCGCGCCGGGCACGGGCGTGTGGGAGCGCAGGCACTGGATGTCCGCGGGGGTCATGCCCCGGCTGGCGGCCGCGGTGGCCGCGCTGCCGCACCCGGCGGAGTTGCTGGTCGCCGAGAGCTACCCGGGCGCGGCCGCCCACACCGTCCTGCTCGTACGGCCCGACGGCCATCTCGTCACGGCCCTGAACGGCGTCCGCCCGGCCGACCTGTACGCGGCCGCGGAGGCGGCGATCGGGGGGCCGCGGGTGGCGGAGGCGACGGCTTCCGCCGGGGCCACCGCGTCCGCCGCGTCCGCCGCATCCGGTCAGTGACCGCCGGCCGTCGCGCGGCCTCGCCGGCTCACCGTCGCCCTGCGTCCGCAGGGTGACGGTGAGTTGACCGGTCCGGGCCCACATGGTGTACTCCGGATCGTGACCGACACCGATGTGCGCCTGTGGCGGAGGGTCCATATGGATCTCGTCCGTTACGCGGGCTGCGTGTGTCGTCCGTCCTGCTGAACTCGCATCCCCCTCTCCCCGCGCGCGCACCTCCACGTCGTCGCGCGCGCGTTCGCGACTTCACCTCAGGACGGTGTCCGTTGTCCTCCTCCCCTGCCCTCTCCACGTCCGCGCCCGCCCATGTGCCGACCCAGGCGGACCTCCTCGACTTCGTACGGCGTACCGCCGCCGACGCCCGGCTGATCGCCTCCTTGCCGCTGGACCCCGAGGGGCGCACCTGGGTGCGCCTTGAGGGCCCCGGCGGCAGCGAGGCATGGCTGATCGGGTGGCCGCCCGGCACGGGTACCGGCTGGCACGACCACGCCGACTCGGTCGGCGCCTTCCTCACCGCCCGCGGCGAGCTGACGGAGAACTCGCTCGCCGCCCGGCTGCCCACCGACGGCTGGAAGACCCTGGAACTGACCGAGGGCGTGGACCGCACCCGCCGCCTGCCGGCCGGTCAGGGCCGCGCGTTCGGCCGGCACCACGTCCATGAGGTCCTCAACGAGTCCACCGAGCACCATGCGATCTCCGTCCACGCCTACTACCCGCCCCTGCCCCGCATCCGCCGCTACAGCCGCGCCGGTCAGGTGCTGCGCCTGGAACAGGTCGAGCGCCCGGAGGACTGGCAGTGAGGGCCGGCGGGGAGCGACGACGAGACGGAGGCTTCGTGGGCGGCGAAGGGGCGACGGCGCCCCGGTGCACAGCCCACGACTACCAGGCGATGGAGGTCCCACGGTGAGCGTCGAGCGTCAACAACCGGTCGGCATCGACGAGTTGCTGGAGCGCCTGCGCTCGGGCTACGAGCGGATCGGGCCCCATGAGGCCCACGCCGCCGCCCGCGCGGGACAGGCACTCCTGGTGGACATCCGCTATGCCGCCCTGCGCGAGCGCGACGGCCTGATCCCCGGCGCCCTCGTCGTCGAGCGCAACGAACTGGAGTGGCGCCTCGACCCGCACGGCAGCCATCGCCTCCCCGAAGCCACGGGCCACGACCTGCGCGCCGTGATCATCTGCAACGAGGGCTACGCATCGACCCTGGCCGCCGACTCCCTCCACCGCCTCGGCCTGCACCGCGCCACGGACCTGACGGGCGGCTTCCAGGCATGGAGGCGAGCGGGGCTCCCGGTCACGACACCGGCTTCGGCACCGGCGTCGGCATCCGCACCGGCATCGGCACCCGCACCCGCACCCGCACCCGCACCGGGGACGGCATCCGGGGCGTGACACGTCACGGGGATGTCAGCCCCGTGGCCTTCCGAGGACGTCAGAATCCCTCGTCCCCCAGGAAATCCGTCTCCTCCCCCTCCTCCTCCAGGGCCTGCCGGACCACGCGCAGGGCCAGGCCCTCGGGGTAGCCCTTGCGGGCGAGCATGCCCGCGAGCCGGCGGAGCCGTTTGTCGCGTTCCAGGCCACGGGTGGCGCGCAGCTTGCGGGCCACGAGCTCGCGCGCGGTCGCCTCCTCCTGCTCGGAGTCGAGCTGGGCGACGGCCGAGTCGATCAGCGTGGGGTCGACGCCCTTGGTGCGCAGCTCCTGGGCGAGCGCACGGCGGGCCAGTCCTCTGCCGTGGTGCCGGGACTCCACCCAGGCGTCGGCGAAGGCCCCGTCGTCGATCAGACCGACCTCCTCGAAGCGGGACAGCACCGCCTCGGCGACGTCCTCGGGGATCTCCCGCTTGCGCAGGGCGTCCGCGAGCTGTTTCCGGGTGCGCGGGGTCCCGGTGAGCAGGCGCAGGCAGATCGCCCGTGCCCGCTCCACCGGGTCCCCTGGGGGCTCCCCCTTCTCGGCCCTCGACGAGGTGGAGGTGCCTCCGTCTTCACCGGACGACTCCCGTCCGGCGCGCCGACGGCGACCACGCCCCGTGCGTGAGCCGCCCTCTCCGCGCCGTCCGCGCCCGCCGTGACGGCCGTCGCCGCCCTCGGTGTACGCGTCGCCCCCGGTGTACGCGCCGCCCTCGGCTTCCGGGTGGCCCTCGGCGTACGGGGTGTCGTCCGGCCGTTCGCCGCCGTCGTGCCCGGCGAAGCGCGTGTCGCCCTGCCGCCCCGGCTCCCGGAAGGTGCCGGGGTGGGCGTACTCGGCCCAGTCGGTTCGCCGTGTCACGTCGTCAGCTCTTGGTGGCCGCGGCCTTGGGCTTGGTGGCCTTGGCCGCCGGGGCCGGGACCGACTTCGCGTCGTCCGCGCCGGTGGAGACCACGGCGTCCGCGCCCGGCTCCGCGGCGGGCTCCTCGGGACGCACGCCGACGCCGAGCTTCTCCTTGATCTTCTTCTCGATCTCGTTGGCCAGGTCGGGGTTGTCCTTCAGGAAGTTGCGCGCGTTCTCCTTGCCCTGGCCGAGCTGGTCGCCCTCGTACGTGTACCAGGCGCCGGCCTTGCGGACGAAGCCGTGCTCCACGCCCATGTCGATCAGACCGCCCTCGCGGCTGATGCCCTGGCCGTAGAGGATGTCGAACTCGGCCTGCTTGAAGGGCGGGGCGACCTTGTTCTTGACGACCTTGCAGCGGGTGCGGTTGCCGACCGCCTCCGTGCCGTCCTTCAGGGTCTCGATGCGGCGGATGTCGATACGCACCGAGGCGTAGAACTTCAGCGCCCGGCCACCGGTCGTGGTCTCCGGGGAGCCGAACATCACGCCGATCTTCTCGCGGAGCTGGTTGATGAAGATCGCGGTGGTCTTGGACTGGTTGAGCGCGCTGGTGATCTTCCGCAGGGCCTGGCTCATCAGGCGGGCCTGCAGACCGACGTGGCTGTCGCCCATCTCGCCCTCGATCTCCGCGCGCGGGACGAGCGCGGCGACGGAGTCGATGACGATGAGGTCGAGGGCGCCGGAGCGGACCAGCATGTCCACGATCTCCAGGGCCTGCTCGCCGTTGTCGGGCTGGGAGAGGATCAGGTTGTCGATGTCGACGCCGAGCTTGCGCGCGTACTCGGGGTCGAGGGCGTGCTCCGCGTCCACGAAGGCGACCTGACCGCCGGCCTTCTGCGCGTTGGCCACGGCGTGCAGGGTCAGCGTGGTCTTACCGGAGGACTCCGGTCCGTAGATCTCCACGACGCGGCCGCGCGGCAGACCGCCGACGCCGAGGGCCACGTCGAGCGCGGTCGACCCGGTCGGGATGACCTCGATGGGCTCCTTCGACCGCTCGCCCATGCGCATGACCGCGCCCTTGCCGAATTGCCGTTCAATCTGTGCGAGTGCGGCGTCCAGGGCCTTCTCGCGGTCGGTTCCTGCCATGGGTTCCACCCGGTTTGCTTGAGTCGATCGCTTCACGTCAAAGACGCTAACGCCTGCCACTGACAATGCGCCCCGACGCGGGTCCGGCCTGTGGATAACTCGGGCACTTCTCCATACAAAGCAGGGCGAAATCACCCACCGAGAACCTCGCCGGAGCTCCCATAAGAATGGATGTTCGATTTTCGTGTCAAGCGCACCACGCGCGCGGCACCGGGGACGCATGACAGCTCGTGCCGCCGATGAGTCTGCGGGGCCCGAACGGTCTACCTGGTGACGAAACGGGTCCGGCAGCACCCTGCGAAGGGCCGATGGAGCGTGAAGGGACCGAAGGGGCCGAAGGTGCCGGGCCAGGGGGCCGAGGGGCCGTAGGGGCATAGGGGGCCGAGGGGCCGAAGGGGCCGCCACCAGGAGGACAGTGCAGTGACCGCACGTACGAGCAGGGTGACCTGCGACCTCTCGATCTCCGCCGACGGGTACTCGGCCGGGCTCAACCAGACCGAGCAACGCCCGTTCGGCGACGACGCCGGTGATGGCTGGGGCAGCAGGCTGCACGCCTGGATGTTCGAAACCCCACAGCAGCGGCAGGCCGAGCTCGACCGGCTGGCGCGGTTCGGCGCCTTCATCATGGGGCGGAACATGTTCGGCCCCGTGCGCGGTCCATGGGACCGGCAGTGGAAGGGCTGGTGGGGCGACGAGCCGCCGTACCACGCACTGGTCTTCGTGCTCACCCACCACCCACGCGACCCGCAGCCGATGGACGGCGGCACCACGTTCCACTTCGTCACCGACGGCATCGAATCCGCGCTGCGGCAGGCTCGCGAGGCGGCCGGGGACCGGGACGTGTCGATCCACGGAGGCGCGACCACCATCAACCAGTACCTCGCCGCGGGCCTGATCGACGAGCTACGGCTGCACATCGTGCCGTTCACCCTCGGCGCCGGCACCCGCCTGTTCGACGGCGTCCCGCCCCTGAATCTTGAGCAGGTGGAGTCACGGGCGGCGAACTCGGTGACCCACGTGACCTACCGCGTACTGCCCCGAGCCTGAGCGCCCAGCACCGCGGCCTGCCGCCCGCCTCAGCCTTCCTGCGGACCGCGCCCCTCCCGCGAGCCGCCGTCCTCCTGCGCCCCAGCCTCCCGCGTGCCGTCCCCCGGCGCCCCCGCGCCGAGCCGCCACCGCCGCCATATCTGCCCGCCGCGCAGGAACGGCCCCTGACCGCCCCCGCCCCGGCGTCGGTGCCCGTGCACGCGCGGGTCGTCCGTGACGGCGTAGCGCTTGACGTACGCCCCCAGGAAAGCCTGGAGCGTGGCGATCGCCGGGATGGCGATCAGCGCGCCGACCGCGCCGAGCAGCGCGGTTCCCGCGATGACGGAGCCGAAGGCGACGGCGGGGTGGATGTCGACGGTCTTGGAGGTCAGCTTCGGCTGGAGCACATAGTTCTCGAACTGCTGATAGACCACGACGAAGATCAGCACCCACAGCGCGTACCAGGGATCGACCGTGAAGGCGATCAGCATGGGCAGGGCGCCCGCGAGATAGGTGCCGATGGTCGGGATGAACTGCGACACCAGGCCCACCCACACCGCGAGCACGGGCGCGTAGGGCACACCCAGCACCTGGAGCAGGACGTAGTGGGCCACGCCCGAGATCAGCGCCATCAGGCCGCGCGAGTACAGATAGCCGCCGGTCTTGTTGACGGCGATCTCCCAGGCGCGCAGCACCTCGGCCTGCTTGGACGGCGGCAGGACGGAGCACAGCGCGCGGCGCAGCCGTGGCCCGTCGGCGGCGAAGTAGAACGAGAACAGGGTGATCGTCAGCAGCTGGAAGAGCCCGCCGAGCACCTGCGCCGAGATGTCCAGCACGCCGGTCGCGCTGTTCTGGACGTAGTCGCGCAGCCAGTCGGAGCGCAGCAGGCCCTCTTGGACGTCGACGCGCTTCAGGTCGGTGTTGAAGTGTGTGTTGATCCAGTTGATGACGGAGTCGAGATAGTCGGGGAAGCCCTCGACCATCTTGATGATCTGGCCCGCGAGCATGGAGCCCATCAAGGTGACGAAGCCCGCGGACAGGACGATCACCATCAGGAAGACCAGGCCCGTGGCCAGCCCCCGGCGCATCCCGCGGGAGGCCATCCAGCTCACCGCGGGCTCGATGGCGAGCGCCAGGAAGAACGCGATGAGGATGTTGATCAGCAGGCCGGTGAGCTGGTGGAAGGCCCAGCTGCCGAGCTGGAAGCAGGCGTAGAGGGCCAGCGCGAGCACCATGGCGCGCGGCAGCCAGCGCGGCATGCGGACGCCCGGCTCGACGGCCCCGCCGGCGGGCGGCCGGGTGGGCGGTGTCGTGCCGGTCGGGGATGCCTGCGGGGCGGTCTGCCCGGTCTCGTCGGTGGGTGCCACGGGTCAAGTCTGGCCCACGGCGCTGACAGCCGTGGGTCGTCCGGCGGGCATCGTGCCCGTCAGCGCCGCTCCTGCGGCACGTTCATGACGGTGCAGACCACACGCCACACGTCCTTGGCCTCCCAGCCGGAGTCCAGAGCCTCGTGGACCGTGCGCCCGCCGAGCTCCGACATCACGTGATCGCGCGCGAAGGTTTCGGCGTATCCCGCACCGAAGTGCTCCGCCATCCGCTCCCAGAAGACCGTCAACCGCATGACACCAGTATCCCGCCTATGCGAGTGGGCCCTGGCCCGGACGGCTTGCCGGGACGGTTTTCGGCCCTACGGTCTGACCATGGCCGAAACAGGAGCATCCCCACTCCCCCCGACGCCCCCGGCGCACTCCCCGCTCTTCCGCGCCGAGCACTTCGTCTGGCTCACCGCGCGCGTGCTGGAGCAGCGGCTGTTCGCGTACCACTTCCTGGACGGACCCGCCGACCCGGTGGAGACCGCGCTGGACGCCTACCGCAACGACGACGGCGGGTACGGGCACGCGCTGGAGCCCGATCTGCGCGGCCCCGTCTCCCAGCCGCTGCACACCGCGCACGCGCTGCGCGTGCTGGACTCCGTCGGGCGCTGCGGCGGGCAGCGTGTGGAACGCATGTGCCGCTATCTGACCCGCGTCTCCACACCGGAAGGTGCCCTTCCGGTGGTGCATCCCAGCCAGCGCGGCTACCCGGCGGCCCCGTTCGTCCCGATCGTCGACGAGCCGCCCGGCGAGCTCCTGACCACCGGGCCGGTCGTGGGCCTGCTGCATCGCAACGAGGTGTGGCACGCGTGGCTGTTCCGCGCCACCGACTTCTGCTGGCAGGCGATCGAGGGGCTGAAGAGCTCCCATCCCTACGAGGTCCATGCGGCCGTCGCCTTCCTGGACTCCGCGCCCGACCGCCCGCGCGCGGAGGCGGCCGCCGACCGGCTGGGCCGGCTGGTGCGCGAGCAGCGCCTGGTGGCACTCGACCCGGAGCGCCTGGACGCCTACCCGGTGGCTCCCGGCTACGCCCCCGGCGAGCACCACTTCCCGCACGACTTCGCCCGGACACCGCGGTCCCTCGCGCGCGCGTGGTTCACGGACGAGGAGATGTCCCGCTCGCTGGACCACCTCGCCGCGGAGCAGGCGGAGGACGGCGGCTGGCCGGTCCGCTGGCGCCAGTGGGCCCCGGGCACCGCCCTGGAGGCCCGCCCCATGGTGACGATCGAGGCACTGCGCACCCTCAGGGCGTACGGCCGCTTCATCGGCTGAAGGGGCGGTGGCTCCTCAGCCGCCGAGCGCCCGCACCGCCGCCGTCACCACGACGGCGGCGGCCACGACGATCAGGAAGGGAGCGCGCAGCACCAGCGCCACGGCGGCCGCGGCGACGCCCGCCACGCGCGCGTCCAGCACCAGTGCCTGTCCGTCGGCGAACGTCTGCTGCGCTGTGAGGGCGGCGAGCAGGGCGACCGGGAGCAGTGCGGCCAGCCGTCGGACGACGGGCCGCTCCAGCGCCCCGGCGGGGACGAGCAGTCCGGCGAGCTTGACGGCGTAGCAGCCGACGGCGGTGACGGCGATCGCGATCCAGAAGTTCATCGGTCGCCCTCCCGCGTACCGCCGTCACGGCGTCCCCGCACCCACAGGACGGCCGGTGCCGCGAGGGCGGCCAGCAGGACCGGTACGCCCGCGGGCAGCACCGGCAGCAGGCCGAGGCCGAGGACGACGGCGAGCCCGGCCACCGCCCGTTCGGTGGTGCTGGTCAGCATGGGGGCCAGCAGGGCCAGGAAGACGGCCGGACCGGCGGCGTCCAGGCCCCACGCGTCCGTGTCGCCGATGGCCTCCGCGCCCAGCGCCCCGACCAGCGTGGTGAGGTTCCACAGCAGGTAGAGGCTGAGCCCGGTCACGGTGAAGCCGATCCGCGCGGCGCGCCGCGTGGGCTGGGCGAGCGCCACCGCCGTGGTCTCGTCGATGACCCACTGCGCGGCGAACGGGCGCACCGCGCGCGGGAGGGCCAGCAACTGCGACAGGCGCAGCCCGTAGAAGGCGTTGCGCACCCCCAGGAAGAAGGCACCCGCCGCGGCCGTGAACGGGTTCCCTCCGGCGGCCAGCGCCCCCACCAGCGCGAACTGGGACGCGCCGGTGAAGACCAGCAGGCTGAGCGCACAGGTCTGCAGGACGGTGAGCCCGCTGCCCGCCGAGGTCACCCCGAACGCGAAGCCGGACAGTCCTACCGCGATCCCGACCCCGAGGGCGTCCCGTACGACGGCCCCGTCGGACTTCGCCGGTCCGCCGGTGCCGGGCGGCCCTCCTGCGCCGTCGGCCGCGCTGCCTGCTGTGAGTGCTGTCTGTTCTGCCACGTGTCGGACGGTAGGAGGAGCCCTCCCGGCCGGTCTTGTACGTTCTTGCGTTCCCGCTGGTACGCCCCCGGCGGTACGCCGACGATGCGGCTGAAGTGCCGGTTCAGGTGCGGCTGGTCGGTGAAGCCCACGGTCACGGCCACCTCGGCGGGCGCGGTGCCGGCGTCCAGCAGCCGCCGGGCGCGCCGCACTCTGGCGTCGGTCAGCCAGGCGTGGGGCGGCATTCCGTAGGCGTCCCGGAAGGCCCGCAGCAGGGCGAAGGGGCTGGTCCCGAGGTCCGCGGCGAGCCGTTCCAGCGTCGGCGGCTCGGCCATCCGCTCCTCCAGCACGGCACGCGCGCGTGCGGCGACGCGTGCCCCCGCCGTCCGCACGGCCCGCTGCGGCAGCGGCCCGCCGTTGAGCCGGAGCAGCCGCGTCACGGCCACGCGCAGCAGGGTGTCGGCGGCGAGCGCGTTGCCCTCGTCGGTGGCGCGCAGCACCTGGTGGACCAGGGCGACGGTGTGGGGATCGTCGAGGACGGGACTGACGAAGCCGGGGGTGCCGCGGATCGACGTCGTCTCGGCCGCGATGCCGGCCACGACCTCGGGCGACGGGTAGATCGCCCCGTACCGCCAGCCCTCGGGCACCCCGGCCCGCCCGGTGTGCGGGGTGTCCGGGTTGACCAGGGCGAGCGCCCCGGCGCCCGCGTACTGGTCGCCGCTGCCGTGGTGGAAGATCTCCACACCGTCGGCGATGGCGGCGATCACGAAGCTCTCGTGCGTGTGGCGCACGAACGTCTTGCGGATGTACCGGGCCCGCAGCAGATCGACGCCGGGCAAGTCGGCGTACCGCCAGTGCCGCGCCCGCTCCCCGGAACCTGCCATGTGTCCATTGTCGGCCAGTCGGATGATGTACGGAGACGACACGGCCCCGACCACCTGCCGGCGCACGGCCATCGCCCGACCCCCACCCGCAGCCCGACCCCCAGCCCCAGCCCCACTCCCAGCCCAGCGCCGCCGGGCGCACGTCTCCGACCGACGCAAACCCGCAGCTCAGCCCCATTGTCAGTGGCGGGGTGCAGGATGGACGCATGGTCAGCTCCGCCCACCAGGCCCTCGACGGCTTCTCCCCCGCGACCCGCGGCTGGTTCACGGGGGCCTTCTCCGCGCCCACCGCGGCTCAGGCGGGCGCGTGGCAGGCCATCCGTGAGGGGTCGGACGTGCTGGTGGTCGCCCCCACCGGCTCCGGCAAGACCCTGGCCGCCTTCCTCGCCGCCCTGGACCAGCTCGCCTCCACACCCCCGCCCGCCGACCCCAAGAAGCGCTGCCGCGTCCTGTACGTCTCACCGCTCAAGGCCCTCGCCGTGGACGTCGAGCGCAATCTGCGCAGCCCCCTGACCGGCATCCGCCAGGAGTCCGTGCGCCTGGGCCTACCCGAGCCCGAGGTGAAGGTGGGCATCCGCTCGGGCGACACCCCGGCCGCCGAGCGCCGCGCGCTGTCCACCCGCCCCCCGGACATCCTGATCACCACCCCGGAGTCCCTGTTCCTGATGCTGACGTCGGCCACGCGCGATGCGCTGACCGGCGTCGAGACGGTCATCCTGGACGAGGTGCACGCGGTCGCCGGCACCAAGCGCGGAGCGCATCTCGCCCTGTCCCTGGAGCGGCTGGACGAGCTGCTGCCGAGGCCCGCCCGCCGCATCGGCCTGTCGGCGACCGTGCGCCCCGTCGACGAGGTCGCCCGCTATCTGTCCCCGCGCCGCAAGGTCGAGATCGTCCAGCCCGCGTCGGGCAAGGAGTTCGACCTGTCCGTCGTCGTCCCGGTGGAGGACCTCGGCGAGCTGGGGGCCTCCCCGGCCGCGGACGGCGACTCAGGGGCGGAGCGCCCCTCGATCTGGCCGCATGTCGAGGAGCGCATCACCGACCTGGTCCAGTCCCACCGCTCCACGATCGTCTTCGCCAACTCCCGCCGCCTGGCCGAGCGCCTGTGCAACCGGCTCAACGAGATCGCCTACGAGCGGGCCACCGGCGAGACCCTGGACGAGCACCACGCCCCCGCCGAGCTGATGGGCGGCTCGGGCGCGGCCCAGGGCGCCCCGCCGGTCATCGCGCGCGCCCACCACGGCTCGGTCTCCAAGGAGCAGCGCTCCCTGGTCGAGGAGGACCTCAAGGCGGGCCGCCTGCCCGCGGTGGTCGCCACCTCCAGCCTCGAACTGGGCATCGACATGGGCGCGGTGGACCTCGTCGTGCAGGTGGAGTCCCCGCCGTCCGTGGCCTCCGGACTCCAGCGGGTGGGCCGCGCCGGACACCAGGTGGGCGCGGTCTCCACCGGCGTGGTCTTCCCCAAGTACCGCGGCGACCTCGTCCAGGCGGCCGTGGTCACCGAACGCATGCGCACCGGCTCCATCGAGTCGCTGAAGGTCCCCGCCAACCCGCTGGACGTCCTGGCCCAGCAAGTGGTGGCCATGACGGCCATGGACACCTGGCAGTTCGACGACCTGCTCGCCGCCGTCCGCCGCGCCGCGCCCTTCGCCTCGCTGCCCGAGTCCGCGTTCACGGCCGTCCTCGACATGCTCGCGGGCCGCTACCCGTCCGACGCCTTCGCGGAACTGCGCCCGCGCGTGGTGTGGGACCGCGTCGCCGGCACCATCACGGGCCGCCCCGGCGCCCAGCGCCTCGCCGTCACCTCCGGCGGCACGATCCCGGACCGCGGCCTGTTCGGGGTCTTCCTCGCCGGGGCCGACCCCAAGAAGGGCGGCGGCCGGGTCGGCGAGCTGGACGAGGAGATGGTCTACGAGTCCCGTGTGGGCGATGTGTTCACGCTGGGCACCAGCTCCTGGCGCATCGAGGACATCACCCGCGACCGCGTCCTCGTCTCCCCCGCACCCGGTGTCCCCGGCCGGCTGCCCTTCTGGAAGGGCGACCAGCTGGGCCGCCCGCTCGAACTGGGCCGCGCGGTCGGCGCGTTCCTGCGCGAGGTCGGCTCCCTGAGCAAGGAGGACGCCCGCCTGCGCCTCCTCGCCGCGGGCCTGGACGCCTGGGCCGCGGACAATGTGCTGTCGTACCTGGACGAGCAGCGCGAGGCGTGCGGCCATGTCCCCGACGACCGCACGATCGTCGTCGAACGGTTCCGGGACGAGCTGGGCGACTGGCGGGTCGTCGTCCACTCCCCCTTCGGCGCCCAGGTCCACGCCCCCTGGGCCCTCGCCCTCGGCGCCAAACTCTCCGAGCGGTACGGCATGGACGCCCAGGTGATGCACGCCGACGACGGCATCGTGCTGCGCCTGCCCGACGCCGACCTGATGGGCCTGGACCTGCTCGACCAGGAGCCCATGAAGGCCGGCACGGAGTACGACGCCGAGCAGGCACCCGTCGGCGCGGCGGACGTCGTCTTCGACAAGGGCGAGGTCGACCAGATCGTCACCGACCAGGTCGGCGGCTCCGCGCTGTTCGCGTCCCGGTTCCGCGAATGCGCCGCCCGCGCGCTGCTGCTGCCGCGCCGCAACCCCGGCAAGCGCACCCCGCTGTGGCAGCAGCGCCAGCGTGCCGCGCAACTGCTGGAGGTGGCCAGCGAGTTCGGCTCGTTCCCGATCGTCCTGGAAGCGGTCCGCGAATGCCTCCAGGACGTCTTCGACGTCCCCGGCCTGGTCGAGCTCATGGGCGACCTGGAGTCCCGCAAGGTGCGCCTCGTCGAGGTCACCACCCCCGAGCCGTCCCCGTTCGCGCGCTCGCTCCTGTTCGGCTACGTCGCCCAGTTCCTGTACGAGGGCGACTCGCCGCTCGCCGAGCGCCGCGCGGCCGCGCTGTCGCTGGACTCGCGGCTGCTGGCCGAGCTGCTCGGTCAGGCGGAGCTGCGCGAACTGCTCGACGCCGAGGTGCTGGCCGAGCTGGAGCGGGAGCTGCAGTGGCTCACCGAGGACCGGCGGGTGAAGGACGTCGAAGGCGTCGCCGACGTGCTCCGCGTCCTCGGCCCGCTCACCGACGCCGAACTCACCGAGCGCGGTGCCGAACCGCACTGGGCACAGGAGCTGGCGTCGGCACGCCGCGCGATCCGGGTGCGTATCGCCGGCGCCGACCACTGGGCGGCGATCGAGGACGCCGGACGGCTGCGCGACGCGCTCGGCACCGCGCTGCCGGTCGGTGTCCCGGAGGCATTCACCGAGCCGGTGAAGGACCCCCTGGGCGACCTCCTCGCGCGCTATGCCCGCACCCACGGTCCGTTCACCTCGGCCACGGCCGCCGCCCGGTTCGGCCTGGGTGTCGCGGTCACCGACGGCGCCCTGCACCGGCTGGCCGCGGCCGGGCGGGTCGTCCAGGGCGAGTTCCATCCGGCCGGGATCGGCCAGGAGTGGTGCGACGCGGCGGTCCTGCGCCGACTGCGCCGCCGTTCGCTGGCCGCGCTCCGGCACGAGCTGGAGCCGGTGCCTCCGGCCGCGCTCGCCCAGTTCCTCCCGCAGTGGCAGCACATCGGCAGGGGGCACGGGCTGCGGGGCATCGACGGGCTGGTGCGGGCCATCGAGCAGTTGCAGGGCGCGTCCGTCCCCGCGTCCGCCCTGGAGAAGCTGGTCCTGCCCTCCCGTGTCACCGACTTCAGCCCGGCGATGCTCGACGAGCTCACCGCGGCCGGCGAGGTGGTGTGGGCCGGCGCGGGTTCGCTGCCCGGAAAGGACGGCTGGGTCTCGCTGTACATGGCCGACGCGGCCCCGCTGCTCCTCCCGGCGCCCCACCCGCTGGAGCTGACGGCACTGCACCAGTCCGTCCTGGACGCCCTCTCCGGCGGCTACGGCCTGTTCTTCCGTCAGATCGCCGACCAGGTCCGCGCCACCACGCACCCCGAGGCCACCGACCCCCAACTGGCCGACGCGATCTGGGACCTGGCCTGGTCCGGCCGGCTCACCAACGACACGCTGGCCCCGATGCGCGCCCTGCTGGGTTCCGGCCGCACCGCCGGTTCCACCGCCCACCGCGCCAAGCGCACCGTCCCGCGCGGCCGCTACGGCTCCCTGACGGCCGCCGCCCGCCCGGCCTCCCGCACCGGCCCCCCGACCGTCGCCGGCCGCTGGTCCCTGCTCCCGCAGCGCGACGCCGACACCACCGTGCGCGCCCACGCCCTCGGCCGCGTCCTCCTCGACCGGCACGGCGTCGTGACCCGTGGCGCGGTCGGCTCCGAGGGCGTCGAGGGCGGCTTCTCGGCGATCTACCGTGTGCTGTCCGCCTTCGAGGAGAGCGGCCAGGCCCGCCGCGGTTATGTGGTGGAGGGCCTGGGCGCCGCCCAGTTCGCGATGGACGGCGCGGTGGACCGCCTCCGCGCGGTGGCCAACGCCCGCGAGGGCCTGACCGGTCCGGCGTTCACCAACGGCCAGGACCCCTCCGCGTCGGCCTTCGGCACCACGCCCCCGTTCGCCACGCCACCCGGCGGCGACACGGCATCGCCCTTCGACAACCCGGCCGCCGCCGACGACCCGGCCTCCTTCGGCACCGCGTCCCGCTTCGACACGGCATCCCCCTTCGACACCGCGCCCTCCTTCGGCACGACCCCGCCCTTCGCCGACGACACCTTCTCCTTCCCGGGCGACCCGACCGCCCCCGGTGGCCTCCCCTCGGAAACCCCCAGGGCCCCCGGCGACTGGATCTCCCCGCGCGACCTCGCCCCCTCCTCCAGCCCCTCCTGGCGAGGCACCGGCCCCGGCACCTCCCGCCCGGGCCACGGCCGACGCCCCTCCCCCGCCTCACGAGCCGTCGTCCTGGCCGCAGCCGACCCCGCCAACGCCTACGGCGCCGCCCTCCCCTGGCCGGAGCCGCCGACCGGCGCCGGGCACAAGCCGGGCCGCAAGGCGGGCTCGCTCGTGGTCCTGGTCGACGGCGAGCTGACGCTCTACATGGAGCGCGGCGGCAAGACCCTGCTGGCCTGGCTCGCCGACCCGGACGGCGGCGCCGACTCCGTCGCCGACGACCCCCGGCTGCACGAGGCCGCCGAGGCACTGGCGGCAGCCGCCCGCGCGGGTTCCCTCGGCACCGTCACGGTGGAGCGCATCAACGGCACCTCCGCCCTGACGTCCCCCCTCGGCACCCTCCTGGAAGGAGCCGGCTTCATCGCGACCCCACGCGGCCTGCGCCTGCGGGCCTAGCAGCCCCAGAACGCCGCGCTCCGCCCACCTGCCATCCCCACCCCGCCATCCCCACCCACCATCCCCGCCCACCCGTGCCACCCTTGACCCATGCCCGAAGGCGACACCGTCTGGCAGACCGCGAAGAGGCTGCACCACGCCCTCGCGGGCAACGTGCTGACCCGCTCCGACCTCAGGGTGCCGAAGTACGCCACGGCCGACCTCACCGGCCGTACCGTCCTGGACGTCACCCCGCGCGGAAAACACCTGCTCACCCGCATCGAGGGCGGTGTGACCCTGCACTCGCACCTGCGGATGGACGGCTCCTGGAAGGTGTACGAGGCCGGACAGCGCTGGAGCGGCGGCCCCGGGCACCAGATCCGAGCCGTCCTGGGCACCGCCCACCACACGGCCGTCGGCTACCGGCTCCCGGTCCTGGAGCTGCTGCGGACCACGGAGGAGGAGCGGGTCGTCGGCCATCTGGGTCCTGATCTGCTGGGCCCCGACTGGGACCCGGACAAGGCCCTGGCCAATCTCCTCGGCGATCCCGCCCGCCCGCTCGGCGAAGCCCTGCTCGACCAGCGCAATCTGGCGGGCATCGGCAATGTCTACAAGAGCGAGCTGTGCTTCCTGCTCGGCGTCACGCCCTGGCTCCCGGTCGGCGCTCTCCCCGCCGACCGCGCGGCCGCGCTCCCCGGCCTCGCCAAGCGGCTGCTGGAGGTCAACCGCGACCGCCCGATCCGCGCCACGACCGGCCGGCGCGGCCAGGACCTGTTCGTGTACGGCCGCGCCGCCCGCCCCTGCCTGCGCTGCGGCACCCCGATCCGCCTCGCCGACCTGGGTGACGGGTCCCGCGAACGCCCCACGTACTGGTGCCCCACCTGCCAGCCCGGCCCCGCTCCGGCCCGACAGCTCCCCCACGGTCCGAGGAAAACCCACCCCACCAATTGACGGTCCGTCAGATACGTTCGTACGTTCCCCTCATGGCCGTCGACGCGTACGACCTCACCGCACGCACCGCCTTCGTCACCGGCGCCGCGAGCGGCATCGGCCGTGCCTGCGCGCTCCTGCTCGCCCGCGCGGGCGCCACCGTGCACTGCGCCGACCTCGACCTACCGGGCCTCGACGAGACAGCCGCCCAGATCAGAGCCGAAGGCGGTACAGCCGTCCCGCACCACGTCGACGTCACCGATCGCACCGGGCTGCGCAAGGCCGTCGAAGCGTGCGAGCGACCGCACATCATGGCCGCGATCGCCGGGATCATGCACAGCAGCCCGGTCCTGGAGACACGGGACGAGGACCTGGACCGCGTACTCGACGTCAACTTCAAGGGCGTCCTGTACGCCTGCCAGGAGGCCGCCCGTCTGATGCTCGCGCACCGGATCAGGGGCAGCATCGTCACGATGGCCTCCGGCGCCGTCGACACCGGCGGCCCCGGCCTGCTCTGCTACGGCGCCGCCAAGGCGGCCGTCGTCCAGCTGACCAAGACCCTCGCGACGGAGGTCGGCCCGCACGGCATCCGTGTCAACGCCGTCGCACCGGGCTGGATCCGCACGCCCATGACCGACCGTCACGAAGCCGGGGCGCAGGACCGCATCGAGGCCCTCATGGCCCGCAGATCACCCCTGGGCCGAGTGGGTGAACCGGAGGACGTGGCCCACGCCGTCCTGTACCTGGCCTCGGACGCCTCGGCCTTCATGACCGGCCAGATCCTCCGCCCGAACGGCGGCGTCGCGATGCCGTGGTGACACTCCCCCACCACCCGAGCCTCACGCCGGAGCCCTCCCCACCACTCCAGACCCACGCCGAGCCCGCCCCACACTGAACCCGCCCCACCACCCAAGCCTCACACCCAGCCCACCCCACCCCACCCCCGCCCAAGAACCTCACGCACCCCCAAGAACCTCACACACCCCCACGCCAAGCCCGAACCCACCGCCCCTCCCCCAAGGCCCCCTCAGCCCGCCCCTTGGGCACGCAGTGCACCGGCAGCAGACTCAGCCCCCACCCTCCCGCCGCCACCGCACCCTCCAGCACGCCCGCGTCCGGCGCGACCGCCAGCCGCACCACGGCCCACCACCACACCGCCCCGAGCCCGAGCCCGACCCCCCAGCGCGCTATCCGCCCCGCCATCGCGCCACCTCCAGCCCGAACACCCGACACAGCCGTCCACCGGAGCCCGACCTCCACCGGAGCCCGACCACCACCGGAGCCCGACCACCACCACGAGCCGAGCCCCGCCGCCGACCTCCCGTCACCCCCGGCCACCGGCCGCCCCTCCGGCCCATCCGCCGAACGACGCTAGGCACCGCCCACCCCACCCAAGCAGGGCGCACCCCCGGCACACAGATGCAGCACCGGCGGCCCCCAAGGGAACCGCCGGCCCCGACGTCACCCGTTCTCGGCTTGAAACATCCAGTGATGCTTTTCAAGATCCGCGGTGATCCCGATGAAGATGTCCTGCGACACCGGATCCGCCTCCGCGGTCGCCGTCACCCGCTCCCGCATCCGCCCGATCACCGCCGCCAACGCGTCCACGAGCACTCCCACCGCGTCGGCGTCCTTCACCCACCCGCCGGGCACCGACCCGATGCCGCTGCCGCTCGCGACGGTCGCGGCACGGCCGTCGGGCGAGACACCGAGCGCCGAGGCCCGTTCGGCGACCGTGTCGGAGTGGGTCCGGGCGGTGTCGACGACCTCGTCGAGCTGAAGGTGCACGGACCGGAAACGCGGCCCGACCACATTCCAGTGGACCTGCTTGGCCACCAGGGAAAGGTCCACCAGATCGACGAGGGCACCCTGCAGCGCCTCGGACACGGTCTTCAGATCGGCGTCGGACAGCGGGCTCTTCACGACGTACATGCACAACTCCGTGGATCGCGACGGAACACGTCCCTCCACCATGACCGCCCCACGGAATACCGGCAAACGGACCAAACCACCCCACCCGGCCGCATCACACCTCACCACCCCCACCGCACTCCCCCGCCCGCATCCGCCCCCGAACGCGCGAAAGCCCCCGCCCGAGCCCCTCCGGTTCATCCGGAGAAGCCCCGGCCGGGGCCTCACACCGGCACGCCGCACAGGGCGGGCCGGCTCACACACTCACGCGGCGACGACGTCCACCGCTTCGGCGGGTGCCTTGATGGTCACCCGTTCCGGTGGCACACCGGTCACCGAAACGGAACCCAGCATCGGACGCACCGGCGTGCGTACAGGCTCACTGGGAGTGGCCGCTGCGGACTGGGCCAGCTCGGCGAGGGCGAGCTCGTCGCTCACTTCTCGCATGAGCTCGGACATCCGTACGTCCAGCGCGTCGCAGATGGCGGCGAGCAGTTCGGAGGAAGCCTCCTTCTGCCCCCGCTCCACCTCGGAGAGATAGCCGAGTGAGACTCGGGCGGACGAGGAGACTTCGCGCAGAGTACGGCCCTGGCGCTGGCGCTGCCGACGCAGCACGTCACCCAGCAGGCGACGGAGCAGAATCATCGGTGGCTCCCTCCTCGGACCGCGTAACCGCATCCTTCACGCCCCACCGTACCGCCTCGCGCCGCGGCCGTGCGGGGAGCGATGTCGTGTTCACTCAGGGCTGCAAACATCAAAACCCCCCGTTCTGTTCCGTATCCTGTGCCCGCTCATTCCCAGACTGTTCGCCCGTGAGCTCCCTCAGAAGCAGGGCGAGTACGCTCCGTACACTCTCCATACGAATTTCCGCACGATCGCCGTTCAACCGCAGCGCCCGCACTTTTCCGCCAGCGGCGGAACCGGAATCCACGGTACGGGGCCCGTCCACGGCGATGAAAACCGTGCCGACGGGCTGCCCGTCCTGGGGCTCGGGCCCGGCGACACCGGTCGTCGCGATGCCCCAGTCGGCGCCCAGCGCCTTGCGCACACCGGCCGCCATCTCCAGCGCGACCTGCGGATCCACCGCCCCGCGCTCCTCCAGCAGGGCCGCGTCGACACCGAGCAGCTCATGCTTGAGGGGGGTGGCGTACGCCGTCACCGCCCCGCGGAAGGCGCGGGAGGCGCCGGGCACCGCCGTCAGCTCGGAGGACACCAGTCCGCCGGTCAGCGACTCGGCGACGGCGAGCGTCTCGCCCCTCACCGTCAGTAGTCGCACCACGTCGGCGGCCGTGGAACTCACGCTTCCGTCTCCTCCGACGCCTTGTCGCGTTCGGCCATTCCGCGCCTGCGCAGCACAATGGCCTGTCTTACATAGTCCAACCCGGTCGCAACGGTCAGAACGACCGCGGCCGCCATCACCCACCACCGCAGCGTGGCCAGCCACCCCGTCAGCGCCAGGATGTACATCCCGACGGCCACGCCCTGGGTGAGCGTCTTGAGTTTGCCGCCGCGGCTCGCCGGGATGACGCCGTACCGAATGACCAGAAAACGCAGGAGCGTGATCCCGAGTTCCCGGCCGAGGATCACACCGGTCACCCACCACGGCAGATCCCCGAGTGAGGACAGACAGATCAGCGCCGCCCCCATGATCGCCTTGTCGGCGATGGGGTCGGCGATCTTCCCGAAGTCGGTGACCAGGTTGTACGTGCGCGCCAGGTGCCCGTCGAACAGATCGGTGATCATGGCGATGGCGAAGGCCGCCCAGGCGAACGAGCGCCAGGCGGGGTCGTATCCGCCGTCGGCCAGCATCAGCACCACGAAGGCGGGCACGAGCAGCAGCCGCAGCATCGTCAGCAGATTGGCGATGTTCCAGAGGCTGGCCTGGTTGACGGCCGCCGCCGCCAGCTTCCCGCCGCGCGGCCCTTTCCCACCAGCCTCGGCCCCGGCCGCCCCCGATGCACCGCCCTCGGCACCGACCGACGCGCCGCCCGCAGCACCGGCCGTCCCGGCCACGCCACCTTCGGCACCGACCGTCCCGGCCACGCCACCCTCGGCACCGACCGCCCCGGAGTCACCCCCGGCCCCGGCCGCCCCGGACACACCACCCGTGGCCGCCCCCGTGGACGCGGAAGCCCCCGCCTTGGCCGCACCGGCCTGCGACGGGCCCGCCTGGGAGGAGCCGCCCGCGGCGGATGCCGGGACTCCGGTCATCTGCCCGCCTCCTCAGTACACGAGCCCAGCAACGGCTCGGCGACCAGGTCGACCCCCTCGGTGCCGACCACCTTCGCCTCGACCATACGACCCACGGCGAGACCCTCGCCGCTCGTGAGCAGCACCTGGCCGTCCGTTTCGGGCGCCTGGTGGGCCGCGCGGCCGAAGACGCCGTCCTCCTCGTCCACCGACTCCACGAGCACCTGCACGGTCTCGCCGACGCGCTCCTCGGCACGCTGCGAGACGAGCTCCTCGGCGAGCCTCGAGACGCGCGCCAGCCGGTCGGCGACGACGTCCTCGTCCAGCTTGTTGTCGTACGTGGCCGCCTCGGTGCCCTCCTCGTCGGAGTAGCCGAAGACGCCGATGGCGTCCAGGCGCGCGCCGTTGAGGAAGCGCTCCAGCTCGGCCAGGTCGGCCTCGCTCTCGCCGGGGAAGCCCACGATGAAGTTGGAGCGCACACCCGCCTGGGGCGCCTTGCTCCGGATGGTGTCGAGCAGCTCCAGGAACCGGTCGGTGTCACCGAAGCGGCGCATCGACCGCAGCACGTCGGGTGCGGAGTGCTGGAAGGACAGGTCGAAGTAGGGGGCGACCTTCGGCGTGCCGGTCAGCACGTCGATCAGGCCGGGGCGCATCTCGGCGGGCTGGAGGTAGCTGACCCGCACCCGCTCGATGCCGTCGACGTCGGCCAGCTCGGGCAGCAGGGACTCCAGCAGGCGGATGTCGCCCAGGTCCTTGCCGTAGGAGGTGTTGTTCTCGGAGACCAGCATGATCTCCTTGACGCCCTGCTCGGCCAGCCAGCGCGTCTCGTTCAGCACATCGCTCGGCCGGCGGGAGATGAAGGAGCCGCGGAAGGACGGGATGGCGCAGAAGGTGCAGCGCCGGTCGCAGCCGGAGGCGAGCTTCACCGAGGCGACCGGGGAGCCGTCGAGGCGGCGGCGCAGCGGGGCGCGGGGGCCGGACTCGGGCGCCAGGCCCTCGGGAAGGTCCGCGGGCGCGCCGTGGCCCGGCAGCGCCACGTCCGTCGCGGACTGGCGCTCGGCCGGGCTGATCGGCAGCAGCTTGCGCCGGTCGCGCGGGGTGTGCGCGGCGTGGATGCCGCCGGACAGGATGGTCTGCAGGCGGTCGGAGATGTCGGTGTAGTCGTCGAAGCCGAGCACACCGTCGGCCTCCGGGAGGGCCTCGGCGAGCTCCTTGCCGTACCGCTCGGCCATGCAGCCGACCGCGACCACGGCTTGAGTGCGGCCGTGGTTCTTGAGGTCGTTGGCCTCCAGCAGGGCGTCGACAGAGTCCTTCTTGGCGGCGTCGACGAATCCGCAGGTGTTGACGACGGCGACGTCCGCGTCCGCGGCGTCCTCCACGAGCTGCCAGCCGTCCGCCTCCAAACGGCCCGCGAGTTCCTCCGAGTCCACCTCGTTACGGGCGCAGCCAAGTGTGACGAGTGCGACGGTACGGCGTTCAGGCATGGACTCAAGAGTACTTCGTCCCACCGACACCCCACGTCGACGGGGTTGGCCGATCTTGGCCAACCCCGTCCGCAACCGTCCCCAGGGCTCCGCTCAGCCGACCTGCGGGTCGCCCTTGGTGTAGGTCAGCCGCTCCACGGCACCCGGCTGGAAGTCGTCGTCGATCTTCTTGCCGTTGACGTAGAGCTGGACGGCCCCGGCGTCGCCGAGGACCAGGTTGATCTTGGAGCTGTCCTGGAAGGTCTTGGACTCGCCCTGTTCGAGCAGTCCGTCGAACAGCATGCGGCCGTTGTGGTCCTTCACCGCGACCCAGCTGCGTCCGTCGGCGGCGCTGATCCGGACGGTGACCTTGTCCTGGGGGGCGGCCGCGATGGCGCTCTCGGTCGGGTCGGGCTTGGGATCGGCGGGCTTCTTGCCGCCGGCGGAGGGCGCGGCGGTCTTCGTGGTGGTCGGCGTGGCGCCCTCGGCCACGTTGTCGGCGGGGGTGTCGGAGCCGCCGTTGACGACGGTGAAGCCGACGAAGCCGATCACCACGACGATCGCGGCGACCATGGCGGCGGTCCAGTTGGGTCCGCGCCGCTCGGGGCGGATGCGTTCCGCCTCGAACAGGGGCGCGGCGGGGGTCGGCGCCGGCCGGCCGCCGTGGGCGGCGTCGTACTGCTCGAGCAGCGGCGCCGGGTCGAGGTGGACGGCACGGGCGAGGGTCTTGATGTGACCGCGGGCGTACACGTCGCCACCACAGGGCGCGAAGTCGTCCGCCTCGATCGCGTGCACGATGGCGATACGGACCCGGGTGGCGGTACTGACGTCGTCGACGGTCATCCCGGCCGCGATCCGCGCCTCGCGCAGCGCACGGCCGATGGAGGGGCGGGCTTCCTCGGAAACGTCTTCGAACGGACGCTCGTCTTCAGGGGAGTTGCCGATGGACACGGGGGCGCCTTTCGAGCGTGTAGCCGCCTGTGCTGGAGGTTCAGTCTAGGGGGGTGCAAAAGGGCTGGGGCAACCGGGCGGTGGGACTTTGTACGCCATCGGAATGGCCGGTCATGCCGATGGTCGGGTACCTCTTTGTCGCTTCGCTCAACTTGACGTACGGCGAAGGGAAACGGTTGCCCAATGATCCCTTACGGGTGAGTCACGATCGAACACCCGCACGGTCTCGGATCCACAACAGCCTCCCGCGCGGGTCTCGTTTTTCCCTACCCGTCAGACTCCCCACGGATCAGCGCCAGCACTCCGTCCAGCTCGTCAGGCTTCACAAGAACGTCACGAGCCTTGGACCCCTCGCTCGGCCCCACGATGTTCCGCGACTCCATCAGGTCCATCAGCCGCCCCGCCTTGGCGAAGCCCACCCGCAGCTTGCGCTGGAGCATGGACGTCGACCCGAACTGCGTGGAGACCACCAGCTCGGCCGCCTGACACAGCAGGTCGAGGTCGTCGCCGATGTCCTCGTCGATCTCCTTCTTCTGCTTGGTGCCCACGGTGACGTCGTCCCGGAAGACCGGCGCCATCTGATCCTTGCAGTGCTGCACGACGGCCGCGACCTCGGCCTCGGTGACGAACGCGCCCTGCATACGGGTCGGCTTGTTCGCGCCCATCGGCAGGAACAGCCCGTCGCCCTTGCCGATCAGCTTCTCGGCACCGGGCTGGTCGAGGATGACCCGCGAGTCGGCGAGCGAGGAGGTGGCGAACGCGAGCCGCGAGGGCACGTTCGCCTTGATCAGACCGGTGACGACATCGACCGACGGCCGCTGCGTGGCCAGCACCAGGTGGATGCCGGCCGCACGCGCGAGCTGCGTGATCCGCACGATCGCGTCCTCGACGTCCCGCGGCGCCACCATCATCAGGTCGGCCAGCTCGTCGACGATCACCAGCAGATACGGATACGGCTGGAGCTCGCGCTCGCTGCCCTCGGGCGGCTTGACGGTGCCCTCGCGCACGGCCTTGTTGAAGTCGTCGATGTGCCGGTAGCCGTACGCGGCCAGGTCGTCGTAGCGCAGGTCCATCTCGCGGACGACCCACTGCAGCGCCTCGGCGGCCCGCTTGGGGTTGGTGATGATCGGCGTGATCAGGTGCGGGATGCCCTCGTAGGCGGTCAGCTCGACCCGCTTGGGGTCGACCAGGATCATCCGCACGTCCTCCGGGGTCGCCCGCATCATGATCGAGGTGATCAGGCAGTTGATGCAGGACGACTTGCCGGAGCCGGTGGCGCCGGCGACCAGCATGTGCGGCATCTTCGCCAGCGAGTGCATGACGTAGCCGCCCTCGACGTCCTTGCCGAAGGCGACCAGCATCGGGTCGTCGTCCTCGGCGGACTCCGCGAGCCGCAGCACGTCGCCGAGGTTGACCATCTCCCGGTCGGTGTTCGGGATCTCGATGCCGACCGCCGACTTGCCGGGGATCGGACTGATGATCCGCACGTCCGGGCTGGCGACGGCGTACGCGATGTTCTTGGTGAGCGCGGTGATCCGCTCGACCTTGACGGCCGGGCCGAGCTCCACCTCGTAGCGCGTGACCGTGGGGCCGCGGGTGAAGCCGGTGACGGCGGCGTCGACCTTGAACTCGGAGAAGACGGTGGTCAGCGAGGCGACGACGGCGTCGTTGGCCGCGCTGCGCGCCTTGCCGGGGCCGCCGCGGGTGAGCAGGTCCAGCGAGGGCAGCGCGTAGGTGATGTCGCCGGAGAGCTGGAGCTGCTCGGCGCGCGGCGGCAGGTCGCGGGTCTCCTCCGGCGGCGCCTTGGTGAGGTCGGGCACGGTCCCGGCCCCGGGCTTGTCCTGTCGCCGGGAGGCCGGGGCCGGGACCGGGGTCGGCGCGGTGTCCTCGCGGTCGGCCACGCTGACGCCCTGGGTGAGGTCGGCGACCAGCGGCGAGGGCGGCATGCCGTGCAGCACGGCCCCGTCCAGGTCCGCCGCGGCGGCCGCCGCCAGGTCCACGGGGTCGGGCCGCCGGTCCATCGCGGGCTGCGGCACCGAGGATCGCCGGGGACGGCCGCGGCGCCGGGAGAGCGCCTGCTCCTCCGCGGCATCGGGGTCGTACGTCTCGGGTGCGGGTCCGCGGCGGCGGGGGCGCGCGGGCAGGGCCTCGCGCCACTGCTCGTCGTAGCGCGCGTCGTCGTCGCCGTACTCGATGAACTCGTCCTGCTCCGGGTCGTGCAGCACGCCCAGTCTCACCCCGAGCTGCCGCAGCCGCTGGGGGACGGCGTTGACCGGGGTGGCGGTGACCACCAGCAGCCCGAAGATCGTCAGCAGCACCAGCAGCGGTACGGCGAGCACTTCGGTCACGGTGAAGGTCAGCGGTGTGGCCGCGCCCCAGCCGATCAGACCGCCGGCGTCCCTTATCCCCTGCATGCCGTGCTCGCGCGCGGGTGAGCCGCAGGCGATGTGCACCTGCCCGAGCACGCCGATGACCAGGGCTGACAGCCCGATCACGATCCGGCCGTTGGCCTCCGGCTTCTCCGGGTGCCGGATGAACCGCACGGCGATGACGGCGAGCAGGATCGGCACCAGCAGGTCGAGGCGGCCGAAGGCACCGGTCACCAGTATCTCGACCAGATCGCCGACGGGTCCGCGCAGATTCGACCAGGTGCCCGCGGCGACGATCAGGGCGAGCCCGAGCAGCAGCAGGGCGACGCCGTCCTTGCGGTGGGCCGGGTCGAGGTTCTTGGCGCCCTGCCCTATGCCGCGGAACACCGCGCCGACCGCGTGCGCGAGACCGAGCCAGATCGCGCGCACCAGCCGGTAGAGGCCCCCGGTGGGGCTCGGCGCCGGTGCCGGGGCCGGCTTCTTCGCCGCCGCCTTCTTGGCCGGTGCCTTCTTCGCCGCGGCCTTCTTCGCGGGGGCTTTCTTCGCAGCGGCCTTCCTCGCCGGAGCCTTCGCGGGAGCGGCCGCCTTCTTGGCGGGCTGCTTCTTGGCTGCGGAGGGACGTGAGGCCATAGGTGTGAGGTTACCTGCGGAGGCGACAGCGGACACGTGTGCCCGGTGCTTCACCCGTTCGTGTCGCTCCTGCGGACACCCGGAACTGACGTCCGGCCAAGAAGCCCTTGCCGGGCGTCAGTTCTGCGAGGGCAGCGTGGGCGAACCGCCCGCACCGGGCTCCAGCGCGTCCAGCGCCCGCCGCAGTCCGGTGAGTTTGCGCTCCAGATGGGCGGCCGTGGCCACCGCCGCGGCGTCCGCGGAGTCGCCCTCCAGCTGCTTGGACAGCGCCTCGGCCTGCTCCTCGACCGCCGCGAGCCGCGCCGACAGCTCGGCCAGCAGCCCCGCCGACTCCTTGCCGGGGACGGCCGCGCCGCTCTTGCCGCCGCCCTCCAACTGCAGCCGCAGCAGCGCCGCCTGCTCACGCAGCTGGCAGTTCTTCATGTACAGCTCGACGAACACCGACACCTTCGCCCGCAGCACCCACGGGTCGAACGGCTTGGAGATGTAGTCGACCGCACCGGCCGCGTAGCCGCGGAAGGTGTGGTGCGGGCCGTGGTTGATGGCCGTGAGGAAGATGATCGGGATGTCCCTGGTGCGCTCGCGGCGCTTGATGTGCGCGGCCGTCTCGAAGCCGTCCATCCCCGGCATCTGGACATCCAGCAGGATGACCGCGAAGTCGTCCGTGAGCAGTGCTTTGAGCGCTTCCTCCCCGGACGATGCCCGAACCAGCGTCTGATCGAGCGCCGAGAGGATCGCCTCCAGCGCCAGCAGATTCTCCGGCCGGTCATCGACCAGGAGGATCTTGGCCTTCTGCACCATGGCCCGCCCTCCTCGCCCCGGCGTGGGGCCTCCCCTGTCCTCAGGACTCGGGGTGACACCGGTCGGCGCCGCCCCAGGGGACGACTCCCTTTCGCCGCCCGTCCTCGTGCCGGTCATGGTAGCCGCACCCCACCCATCGCCACACCCTGTCACCGCGATGTCACTGTGTACGTAGCAGAAACGCAGCGTGAGACCAGAAGGTTCCCCGAATCCCGCACTTCTACACGGCGCCGGGCACACTCCGTCAGCAACTCCGCGTGAACGTGCCGGGTTCCCGCCGGACACCCCGGCGGGGCCCCTCACGCGGTCCCACCGGCCCCTCACGCGATCCCACCGGCCCCCTCACGCGATCCCATCGGCCCCTTCACGCGGCCGCATCGGGGCCCTTCACTCGCCTCGCATCCACTGCTGCATCACCGACAGCAGGTGATCGGGGTCGACCGGCTTGGTCACATAGTCGGAGGCGCCCGACTCGATGGCCTTCTCCCGGTCGCCCTTCATCGCCTTCGCCGTCAGCGCCACGATCGGCAGCCCCGCGAACTGCGGCATCCGGCGGATCGCGGTCGTCGTGGCGTAGCCGTCCATCTCCGGCATCATGATGTCCATCAGCACGACCGCGACATCGTCGTGCTGCTCCAGCACCTCGATGCCCTCACGGCCGTTCTCGGCGTACAGCACCGACAGGCCGTGCTGCTCCAGGACGCTGGTCAGCGCGAAGACGTTGCGGATGTCGTCGTCGACGATGAGGACCTTCTCGCCGGCGAACCGGATGCCACCGCGCGGCTGCGGCGCCGATTCCTGATCGGCCGCCGACCAGCGCTCGCCCTGCTCCCCGCCGTGCCCGTTCGCGGAGGCCCGGCGCCGGCGCCGGAACAGCGCGGCGGCACCGTTCTGCGTCTCGTGGTACGACTTCACCTCGGCCGGCGTCTCGATCGCCTGCTCGGGCAGCAGCTCCTGCTCGCCCGCCGACTCCCCCGGCGGAAGGGCCGCCTGCTGGTAGCCGTGCGGGGGCAGCTCGGCCGGGTGCAGCGGCAGGTACAGGGTGAACGTCGAGCCGCGGCCCGGCTCGCTCTGCGCGTGGATCTCGCCGCCGAGCAGCTGGGCGATCTCCCGCGAGATCGACAGGCCGAGCCCGGTGCCGCCGTACTTGCGGCTGGTCGTGCCGTCGGCCTGCTTGAACGCCTCGAAGATCACCCGCATCTTGCTGGCCGCGATGCCGATGCCGGTGTCCGTCACCGAGAACGCGATCAGCGGCGCGTCCGGATCGGTCAGCGACCCCGCCTCCAGCAGCTGCTCCCTGATCGCCACCGGCACATCCGCGCTCGCCGGCCGGATCACCAGCTCCACCGACCCGGAGTCGGTGAACTTCACCGCGTTGGACAGCAGATTGCGCAGCACCTGCAGCAGCCGCTGCTCGTCGGTGTGCAGGGTGGCCGGCAGCTCGGGCGAGACCCGCACCGACAGGTCCAGACCCTTCTCCGCGGTCAGCGGCCGGAAGGTGGCCTCCACGTAGTCGACGAGCTGGACGAGCGCGATACGCGTCGGGGAGACGTCCATCTTGCCCGCCTCGACCTTCGACAGGTCCAGGATGTCGTTGATCAGCTGGAGCAGGTCGGAGCCCGCCCCGTGGATCGTCTCGGCGAACTCCACCTGCTTCGGGGTGAGGTTGCCCTCGGCGTTGTCGGCGAGCAGCTTGGCCAGGATCAGCAGCGAGTTCAGCGGGGTGCGCAGCTCGTGCGACATGTTGGCCAGGAACTCGCTCTTGTAGCGCATGGAGACGGCCAGTTGCTCGGCGCGCTCCTCCAGGACCTGCCGCGCCTCCTCGATCTCGGTGTTCTTCACTTCGATGTCGCGGTTCTGCCGCGCCAGCAGCTCGGCCTTCTCCTCCAGTTCGGCGTTGGACGCCTGGAGCGCCTTCTGCCGGTTCTCCAACTCCGCGGACCGCTCGCGCAGTTGCTCGGTCAGCTCCTGCGACTGCTTGAGCAGGACCTCGGTCTTGGTGTTGACGGAGATGGTGTTGACGCTGGTGGCGATCATCTCCGCGATCTGGTTGAGGAAGTCCTTCTGGATCTGCGTGAACGGCGTGAAGGAGGCCAGCTCGATCACGCCGAGCACCTTGCCCTCGAAGAGCACCGGCAGCACGATGACCTGCGCCGGCGGGGCCTCGCCCAGCCCGGAGGAGATCTTCAGATAGCCGCTGGGGGCGTTCTCCACCAGGATCGTGCGCTTCTCCAGGGCCGCCGTGCCCACCAGCGCCTCGCCGGGCCGGAACGAGGTCGGCATCGAGCCCATCGAGTAGCCGTAGCTGCCGAGCATCCGCAGCTCGTACTGGTCCTCGTTCTCCGCGCTCAGGTCCTGCTCGTCGGCCAGCGGCATCGCCAGGAAGAACGCCCCGTGCTGCGCGGAGACCACCGGCGTCAGCTCGCTCATGATCAGCGAGGCGACGTCCTGCAGATCACGGCGGCCCTGCATCAGCGCGGAGATCCGGGCGAGGTTGCCCTTGAGCCAGTCCTGCTCCTTGTTGGCGATCGTGGTGTCGCGCAGGTTGGCGATCATCTTGTTGATGTAGTCCTGGAGTTCCTGGATCTCGCCGGACGCGTCCACGTCGATCTTGAGGTTCAGGTCGCCGCGGGTCACCGCGGTCGCCACGCGCGCGATGGCACGCACCTGCCGGGTCAGGTTCCCGGCCATCTCGTTCACGGACTCCGTCAGGTCCCGCCAGGTGCCGTCCACGTCACGCACGCGTGCCTGACCGCCGAGCTGCCCCTCGGTGCCCACCTCGCGGGCCACCCGCGTGACCTCCTCGGCGAAGCTGGACAGCTGGTCGACCATCGTGTTGATCGTCGTCTTCAACTCGAGGATCTCACCGCGGGCGTCGATGTCGATCTTCTTCGTCAGGTCACCCTTGGCGATGGCCGTCGTGACCATCGCGATGTTGCGCACCTGGCCGGTCAGGTTGGACGCCATCTGGTTCACCGACTCGGTGAGGTCCTTCCACGTCCCCGCCACACCCGGCACATGCGCCTGACCGCCCAGGATGCCGTCCGTACCCACCTCACGGGCCACCTTGGTGACCTGCTCGGCGAACGAACTCAGCGTCTTCACCATGGTGTTGAAGGTGTCCGCGAGCTGCGCGACCTCACCGCGCGCCTCGATCGTCACCGTCCGCGTCAGGTCACCGTTGGCGACCGCGGCCGCGACCTGGGAGATGTTGCGCACCTGCATGGTCAGGTTCTTGGCCATCAGGTTCACGTTGTCGCTGAGGTCCTCCCAGATGCCCGTGACACCCGGTACGTGCGCCTGGCCGCCCAGGATGCCCTCGGTACCCACCTCGCGGGCCACGCGCGTCACCTGCTCGGCGAACGACGACAGCTGGTCCACCATCGTGTTGACGGTGGTCACCAGCTCAAGGATCTCGCCCTTGGCGTCGACGGTGATCTTCTTCGACAGGTCGCCCTTGGCGACCGCGGTCGTGACGTCGGCGATCGACCGCACCTGCACGGTGAGGTTGTTCGCCATGAAGTTCACCGACTGCGTCAGGTCCTTCCAGGTGCCGGCGACGCCCTGCACCTCGGCCTGACCGCCCAGCTTGCCCTCGGTGCCCACCTCGCGGGCCACCCTGGTGACCTCCTCCGCGAAGGAGGACAGCTGGTCGACCATGGTGTTCAGGGTGTTCTTCAGCTCCAGGATCTCGCCGCGCGCGTCGACGGTGATCTTCTGGGACAGGTCACCGCGGGCCACCGCGGTGGCGACCTGAGCGATCTGCCGCACCTGGGCCGTCAGATTGCCGGCCATGCCGTTCACCGAGTCGGTCAGGTCACGCCACACACCGGCCACGCCGGGCACCTGCGCCTGACCGCCGAGCCGGCCCTCCGTACCCACCTCGCGGGCCACTCGGGTCACCTGGTCGGCGAAGCTCGACAACTGGTCGACCATCGTGTTGATGGTGTTCTTCAGCTCCAGGATCTCGCCGCGCGCGTCGATCGTGATCTTCTGCGAGAGATCACCGCGCGCCACGGCCGTCGTCACCTGAGCGATCTGCCGCACCTGAGCGGTCAGATTGCCGGTGATGGAGTTGACGGAGTCCGTCAGCTCCTTCCAGGTGCCCGACACCCCGTCGACCCGCGCCTGCCCGCCCAGCCGGCCCTCGGTGCCGACCTCCCGCGCCATCCGCGTGACCTGGTCGGCGAAGCTCGACAGCTGGTCCACCATCGTGTTCACGGTGTTCTTCAGCTGGAGCATCTCACCGGAGACGTCCACGGTGACCTTCTGCGACAGATCACCGTTGGCCACCGCCGTCGTCACCTGGGCGATGTTCCTCACCTGTCCGGTGAGATTCCGGAACGCCGTGTTGACGCTGTCCGTGAGGTCCTTCCACGTCCCCGCGGCCCCCGGCACCTGCGCCTGACCGCCCAGCTCACCCTCGACGCCGATCTCCCGCGCGACCCGCGTCACCTCGGCACCGAACGCCGAGAGCTGGTCCACCATGCCGTTGACGGTGTTCTTCAGCTCCAGCATCTCGCCGGCCACGTCCACCGTGACCTTCTGCGACAGATCACCGTTGGCCACCGCCGTCGTCACCGCCGCGATGTCCCGCACCTGGATCGTCAGGTTCCGGAACACCGTGTTGACGGAGTCGGTGAGGTCCTTCCAGGTCCCCGCGGCACCGGGCACATTCGCCTGACCGCCGAGCCGCCCCTCGGAACCGACCTCGTTGGCCACCCGCGTGACCTCGTCCGCGAAGATCCGCAGCGTCTCGGTCATCTGGTTGATCGTCTCGGCGAGCTGCGCGACCTCGCCCCGCGCCGGGACGGTCACCTTCCGCGACAGATCACCGTTGGCCACCGCCGTGGTCACCTCGGCGATCCCGCGCACCTGGGCCGTCAGATTGCCGGCCATGGTGTTCACCGAGTCGGTGAGTTCCTTCCACACCCCGTCCACGCCCGGCACCTGCGCCTGCCCGCCCAGGATGCCGTCGGTGCCCACCTCACGGGCGACCCGCGTCACCTCCGAGGAGAACGCCGAGAGCCGGTCGACCATCGTGTTGACGGTCTCCTTCAGCTCCAGCATCTCGCCGGCCACATGCACGGTCACCTTGCGTGACAGATCGCCCTTGGCGACCGCCGTCGTCACCAGCGCGATGTCCCGCACCTGCGCGGTCAACCGGTCCGCCATGGTGTTGACCGACTCCGTCAGGTCCTTCCACGAACCCGACATACCGCGCACCTGCGCCTGACCGCCGAGCTTGCCCTCGGTGCCCACCTCGCTGGCCACCCGCGTGACCTCGTCGGTGAACGTCGACAGCTGGTCGACCAGGTTGTTCACGGTCCGCCCGACCTTCAGGAACTCCCCGCGCAGCGGATGCCCGCTGCCGTCCGGCCCCTGCGTCCGCAGCTCCATCCGCGGCGACAGATCGCCCTCGGCCACCGCCGACAGCACCCGCCCCACCTCGGAGACGGGCCAGACCAGCTCGTCGACCAGCGCGTTCGAGGCGTCGATCGCGGTCGCCCACGACCCCTCACACGCCCCCGTCTCCAGCCGCTCCGTGAGCTTTCCCTCACGTCCCACCACGCGCCGCACCCGCGACAGCTCACCGGTCAGATGCAGATTGCGGTCGGCCACCTCGTTGAAGACCGCGGCGATCTCCGACATCACACCGTCGCCGGACACCGTCAGCCGCCTGCGGAAGTTCCCGTCCCGCATCGCCACCAGAGCAGCCAGCAGCCGGTTCAGGGCAGCCGTGTCCACCGCGGTGGTCCCACCGCGTGCCTTGCGCGGATCGCGCGTCTTCGTGCCCCGCGTCGCTGCGCCAGACTCCACTGTGTCCCTCCCGCAGGGGTCGACCGTCACTGCTGTGCTCCGGTGCTGACCAAGTGCTGTTTGTCACGGACAGTCACCGGTCGGCGAACGAGCCCATCAAGAACCACTGCCCGCCGAATCCGGACGCCACTCCGGCCGTCCGGACTTCCTCCACAAGCCTGCCCAGTGTTTCACCCCGCCCGAACCAGGCCATAACAGTTCGGCAGCTTCGCACACCGTCCGCACACCCTCCGGACGTAAAACACCGGCGACCGGCATCCGCATGGACGGGGAAGGTAAGTAACCTTGCATGCGGCTGTCCAGCCGCGCCGGTCCGTCCGGCCTGGGCGGTGGCACGGAGACGAGCGGGCATCGGAGGGGCGGCCGCACACATGACCACCGGACTGATCCCGGGGGCGCAACCCCCGGAACCCCGGCCGGCAAGCGCTCTGCCCGCACAGACGCGCCACGAGCCCGCCGACCGGGCAGCCCAGCACACCGACGACGACCGGCCGAGGAGTTCCGTGATCACCGCGCGCGCGGCTGCCAGCTTCGAGCCCGTCGGGCGCTCGGTCGCCTCCGCCCGCTCCTTCGTCCGCGACACCCTCCAGGGCTGGGGCTTCGCCGACATCGTCGACGACGCCGTGGTCCTCACCAGCGAGCTGGTCACCAACGCCGTCGTCCACGCGGGCACCGCCGCGGACGTCCTGTGCCTGCGGACCGACGACGGCGTACGCATCGAGGTCGCCGACCGCTATCCCGAGCGGGAGATCCCGCTCCAGGGCGCCGCCGTCTCCATGGGCAGCCCCGACCGCGAGGGCGGCCGCGGCCTCCAGCTCTGCGCGGCCCTCGCCGGCCGCTGGGGCGTGGAGTACACGCCCACGCACAAGACGGTCTGGTTCCAGCTCGTCCTGCCCGGACGCCATGTCGGCACCCGCGCCGCCGGCCCCTCCCTGCCGGCCGACCTGCTGCCGCTCGCCGACGGCCGCGTCCGCGTCGCCGTCGTCCAGATCGACCGCACCGGCGCCATCACCGCCTGGAACGAGGACGCCGAGGAACTCTTCGGCCACAAGGCCGACCAGGTCAGCGGCAAACCCCTCACCGACCTCACCGCCTGGCCGCACACCCCGGGCACCGGCACCGGCGTCGCCGAGGCGCTCCAGCTCTCCCGCTGGGAGGGCAGCTACGGCATCCGCGACGCCGCCGGCCGGGTCGTCTCCGTCTACGCCTCCCACCTGCGCGTCCGTGACACCGGCGGCGAACCCTCCACGGTCTGCCTTCTCGTACGCGACCACGAACGCGCCGTCCTGCAGACCCCGCTGCGCGGCGGCTCCAGCGACTCCACCCCCTCCGGCGAGGGCCAGAACGCCGACCCCTTCGAGGTGTTCATCGGCTCCCCCGCCCCCGACGACCTCGACGGCCTCCTCCAGCGCACGGTGGAACGCGCCCGCGACATGCTCGACGGCGACTCCGCCTTCCTCCTCCTCGCCACCGACGACGAGACGGAACTGGAGGTCCGCGCCTCCACCGGCCTGCCCTCCGCCCGCCAGCGCTTCGCCCGCGTCCCCGTCGAGGCAGGCCCCGGCCGCTACGGCTCCGCCCGCATGCCCGCCGTCCACGACGACCTCACCGCGGTCCCCGGCGCCGTGCCCCTGCTGGACGGCACCGGCATGCGCTCCGTCGTCACCGTGCCCCTCAAGGTCGAGGGCCGCCTCACCGGCTCCCTCGGCGTCGCCGCCGAGTCCCCCGGCCGCTACAGCAACGAAGAGGCCCTCCGCCTCCAGTTCGCCGCCGACCGCATCGCCCTCGCCGTCGAGTCCGCCCGCCTCGGCGAACTCGAACGCCTGCGCCGCGGCTCCCTCAGCTTCCTCGTCGAGGCGTCCGACCTCCTCGCCGGCACCCTCGACCGCGACCAGACCCTGGCCCTGATGGCCCAGATGACGGTCCCCACCCTGGCCACCTGGTGCGCCGTCTACACCATCGCCGACCAGGCATCGGAGCCGTATCTGTCGTACGTCCTGCACGAGGACGAGGAACTCATCGACGGCATCAAGTCGTTGCTCTCGAAGATCCCCCCGCCGGACCCGGTCCCCACCCCCGGCGCCCGCGTCTGGACGGCCCCCGCCGAAGTCGCCCACCAGGCCGCCCTGCGCACCTCCATGCGCAGCCTCGGCCTCGGCGAACCGGCCACCGTCAGCTCCGGCATCGGCACCACCCTCGCCACCGCCGGAGCGGTCGGCGGCGAGACGGTCGTCCTGCCCCTGGTCGCCCGCAACCGCGTCATCGGCATGCTGACCCTCGGCAAGCCCACCGACGAACACTTCCGCCAAGAGATCCTGGAGTTGGCGGAGGACCTGTCCCGCCGGGCCGCCCTCGCCCTGGACAACGCCCGCCTCTACTCCGAGCGCACCGCCATCAGCCAGTCCCTCCAGCGCAGCCTCCTGCCGCCCGAACTCCCGCAGATCGACGGCGTCGAGGTCGAGGTCATCTACCGCGCGGCCGGCGAGGGCAACGAGGTCGGCGGCGACTTCTACGACGTCTTCCCCATCAGCGACGGCGCCTACGGCTTCGCCATCGGCGACGTCTGCGGTACGGGACCCAACGCGGCGGCCGTCACGGGCCTCGCCCGGCACGCCCTGCGCCTCCTGGCCCGCGAGGGCCTCAGCGGCCCGGCCGTGCTGGAGCGGCTCAACTCCGCGATCCTCGACGAGGGAGCCCGCAGCCGCTTCCTCACCCTCCTCTACGGGGAGCTGCGCCCGCAGCCCGACGGCAGCGCCGAGCTGAAGGTCGTCTGCGCCGGCCACCCCCTCCCGCTGCGCCTGCGCCAGGACGGCACGGTCGAGGCCGCCGCCGAACCCCAGCCTCTGCTGGGCGTCCTGGAGGACCTGGAGCTCTACGAGCAGACGGTCACCCTCGACCCCGGCGACGTCCTGCTCTGCGTCACCGACGGTGTCACCGAACGCCGGGAGGGCAGCCGCATGCTGGGCGACGACGGCCTCGCCGACGTCCTGACGACCTGCACGGGCCTCACGGCCGGCGCGGTGGCCGCCCGGATCATGCGCGCCGTGGAACGCTTCGCCTCCGACGCCCCCTCCGACGACATGGCGATCCTGGCCATGCGCGTCCCCGGTCTGCACAACACCTGAGCCGATGCCCCGGGCCGGACCGGCCCGGGGCTTTTCCCGGAACAAACTCCAGAACACACCCCGGACATGCGAAAGGCCCCCGCCCACAAGGGCGGAGGCCGTTTCTTCTGAGCCCCCAAACGGAATCGAACCGTTGACCTTCTCCTTACCATGGAGACGCTCTGCCGACTGAGCTATAGGGGCCGGTCGCTTTTTCTCGGGGTTTCCCCCGCAGCAACTGAATAGATCATACCCCGAACGAAGCCGAACTCCCAAACTCGTTCAGACAGCCGGCTGGAGCAGCCCCCCGAGCGCATTGCAGGCCGCCACGATCCGCTGCATGTCCCGCTTGGTCAACGACGCGTCCACCGGCAGCGCCAACGTCTCGTCGGCCGCCCTCTCCGTCTCCGGCAAAGACACACACCGCCGGAACTCAGGAAGCCGATGCACAGGCGTCTTCACCGGTACCCGGCAGTCAATTCCCTTGCCGCGCACGGCACGAGCGAACGCATCCCGGTCGGGCCGCCCATTCCCCGGCACCCGGACGACGTACTGCTGATAGGTGTGCCCCACCGAACTCTCCGGCGTGACCACGCCCTTCAACCGCTCGTCGAGGTACGCAGCACGCTGCCGGCGCTGCGCGATCTCGTCGTACGGTGCCTCCGACTCGCCCTCCTGCAGCACCAGCAGCCCCCGCTGCTGCGCCACGGCGTGCAGTCCCGCGACATCCGCGGGCCGCCCGAACCGATGGACGACCACCACGGCCGCGGTCCGCGACGTGACCGCCGCCTCGACAGCCACCGGATCGAGGCAGTACGTCACCGGATCTATGTCCGCGAACACCGGAAGCCCTCCGGCCAGTGTCACGGCCTCCGCGACCTCGACATTCCCGAAGGCCGGCACGATCACCTCGTCACCGAGTCCGACACCGGCGGCCCTGAGCATCGCAGCAGTACCCATGAGTGGGATGCTGAGCGCGCAACGTGAACGTCAAGTGACGCGCAACAAAAAAGGGTTGGACCCGGAACAGAAGTTCCAGGTCCAACCCTTGTAATAATTGTTCGGCGGCGTCCTACTCTCCCACAGGGTCCCCCCTGCAGTACCATCGGCGCTGTAAGGCTTAGCTTCCGGGTTCGGAATGTAACCGGGCGTTTCCCCTACGCTATGACCACCGAAACACTATGAAACTGTCAACCGGAGCCGTAGCCATGACTACAACGGTTGTTCGTGGTTTCAGAACCAACACAGTGGACGCGAGCAACTGAGGACAAGCCCTCGGCCTATTAGTACCGGTCAACTCCACACGTTACCGTGCTTCCATATCCGGCCTATCAACCCAGTCGTCTACTGGGAGCCTTACCCCATCAAGTGGGTGGGAGTCCTCATCTCGAAGCAGGCTTCCCGCTTAGATGCTTTCAGCGGTTATCCCTCCCGAACGTAGCCAACCAGCCATGCCCTTGGCAGAACAACTGGCACACCAGAGGTTCGTCCGTCCCGGTCCTCTCGTACTAGGGACAGCCCTTCTCAAGACTCCTACGCGCACAGCGGATAGGGACCGAACTGTCTCACGACGTTCTAAACCCAGCTCGCGTACCGCTTTAATGGGCGAACAGCCCAACCCTTGGGACCGACTCCAGCCCCAGGATGCGACGAGCCGACATCGAGGTGCCAAACCATCCCGTCGATATGGACTCTTGGGGAAGATCAGCCTGTTATCCCCGGGGTACCTTTTATCCGTTGAGCGACGGCGCTTCCACAAGCCACCGCCGGATCACTAGTCCCGACTTTCGTCCCTGCTCGACCCGTCGGTCTCACAGTCAAGCTCCCTTGTGCACTTACACTCAACACCTGATTGCCAACCAGGCTGAGGGAACCTTTGGGCGCCTCCGTTACCCTTTGGGAGGCAACCGCCCCAGTTAAACTACCCATCAGACACTGTCCCTGATCCGGATCACGGACCCAGGTTAGACATCCAGCACGACCAGACTGGTATTTCAACGACGACTCCACCTGAACTGGCGTCCAAGCTTCACAGTCTCCCAGCTATCCTACACAAGCCGAACCGAACACCAATATCAAACTGTAGTAAAGGTCCCGGGGTCTTTCCGTCCTGCTGCGCGAAACGAGCATCTTTACTCGTAGTGCAATTTCACCGGGCCTATGGTTGAGACAGTCGAGAAGTCGTTACGCCATTCGTGCAGGTCGGAACTTACCCGACAAGGAATTTCGCTACCTTAGGATGGTTATAGTTACCACCGCCGTTTACTGGCGCTTAAGTTCTCAGCTTCGCCCACCCGAAAGTGAGCTAACCGGTCCCCTTAACGTTCCAGCACCGGGCAGGCGTCAGTCCGTATACATCGCCTTACGGCTTCGCACGGACCTGTGTTTTTAGTAAACAGTCGCTTCTCGCTGGTCTCTGCGGCCACCCCCAGCTCACGGAGTAAATCCGATCACCAGGAATGGCCCCCCTTCTCCCGAAGTTACGGGGGCATTTTGCCGAGTTCCTTAACCATAGTTCACCCGAACGCCTCGGTATTCTCTACCTGACCACCTGAGTCGGTTTAGGGTACGGGCCGCCATGAAACTCGCTAGAGGCTTTTCTCGACAGCATAGGATCATCCACTTCACCACAATCGGCTCGGCATCAGGTCTCAGACACATGGTGTGCGGATTTGCCTACACACCGTCCTACACCCTTACCCCGGGACAACCACCGCCCGGGATGGACTACCTTCCTGCGTCACCCCATCACTCACCTACTACCAGCTCGGGTCACCGGCTCCACCACTCCCCTTCACCCGAAGGATCCGGGGCGGCTTCACGGGCTTAGCATCACTGGATTCGATGTTTGACGCTTCACAGCGGGTACCGGAATATCAACCGGTTATCCATCGACTACGCCTGTCGGCCTCGCCTTAGGTCCCGACTTACCCTGGGCAGATCAGCTTGACCCAGGAACCCTTAGTCAATCGGCGCAAACGTTTCTCACGTTTGTATCGCTACTCATGCCTGCATTCTCACTCGTCAACCGTCCACGACTACCTTCCGGTGCCGCTTCACCCGGCAGACGACGCTCCCCTACCCATCACAGCAGGCGTTGGCCCTTAATGCTGCAATGACACGACTTCGGCGGTACGCTTGAGCCCCGCTACATTGTCGGCGCGGAATCACTAGACCAGTGAGCTATTACGCACTCTTTCAAGGGTGGCTGCTTCTAAGCCAACCTCCTGGTTGTCTGTGCGACTCCACATCCTTTCCCACTTAGCGTACGCTTAGGGGCCTTAGTCGATGCTCTGGGCTGTTTCCCTCTCGACCATGGAGCTTATCCCCCACAGTCTCACTGCCGCGCTCTCACTTACCGGCATTCGGAGTTTGGCTAAGGTCAGTAACCCGGTAGGGCCCATCGCCTATCCAGTGCTCTACCTCCGGCAAGAAACACACGACGCTGCACCTAAATGCATTTCGGGGAGAACCAGCTATCACGGAGTTTGATTGGCCTTTCACCCCTAACCACAGGTCATCCCCCAGGTTTTCAACCCTGGTGGGTTCGGTCCTCCACGAAGTCTTACCTCCGCTTCAACCTGCCCATGGCTAGATCACTCCGCTTCGGGTCTTGAGCGTGCTACTAAAATCGCCCTGTTCGGACTCGCTTTCGCTACGGCTTCCCCACCCGGGTTAACCTCGCAACACACCGCAAACTCGCAGGCTCATTCTTCAAAAGGCACGCAGTCACGAGACACCAGCAAGCTGATGTCCGACGCTCCCACGGCTTGTAGGCACACGGTTTCAGGTACTATTTCACTCCCCTCCCGGGGTACTTTTCACCATTCCCTCACGGTACTATCCGCTATCGGTCACCAGGGAATATTTAGGCTTAGCGGGTGGTCCCGCCAGATTCACACGGGATTTCTCGGGCCCCGTGCTACTTGGGTGTCTCTCAAACGAGCCGCTGACGTTTCGACTACGGGGGTCTTACCCTCTACGCCGGACCTTTCGCATGTCCTTCGCCTACATCAACGGTTTCTGACTCGTCCTGTCGCCGGCAGACGACAGAAGAGAGATCCCACAACCCCGCATGCGCAACCCCTGCCGGGTCTCACACGCATACGGTTTGGCCTCATCCGGTTTCGCTCGCCACTACTCCCGGAATCACGGTTGTTTTCTCTTCCTGAGGGTACTGAGATGTTTCACTTCCCCTCGTTCCCTCCACACTGCCTATGTGTTCAGCAGTGGGTGACAGCCCATGACGACTGCCGGGTTTCCCCATTCGGAAACCCCCGGATCAAAGCCTGGTTGACGACTCCCCGGGGACTATCGCGGCCTCCCACGTCCTTCATCGGTTCCTGGTGCCAAGGCATCCACCGTGCGCCCTTAAAAACTTGGCCACAGATGCTCGCGTCCACTGTGCAGTTCTCAAACAACGACCAACCACCCGTCACAACCCACCGAAGCAGATTTTTACCGGGGCCGGCACTGAAGGCGACCTCGCGGCCGAACCCTCAGATACCCAACAGCGTGCCCGACCAGCCTCTGTCCGGAGATCGTGCGTTCCACGCTCTTACGAGCAGTACTAGCAGCCTCCGACCCAGAACCAGGCCGAGTAGTCAAC
>NZ_OZ186832.1:4267500-5550000 GCF_964272895.1 Streptomyces sp. enrichment culture | reverse complement strand
TCGATGAGGTCGACGGCGATGCCGTCCTCCGCGATGACGATCCGGTCGTGTGGGACGCCGGTCAGGGCGCCCAGCTCGGCGTTGGCGCGCAGGTGGCGCCATTCGCCGTGGACCGGCATCAGGTTCTTCGGGCGGCAGATGTTGTAGAAGTACAGCAGCTCGCCCGCGGAGGCGTGGCCCGAGACGTGGACCTTGGCGTTGCCCTTGTGGACGACGTTGGCGCCCCAGCGGGTCAGGCCGTTGATCACGCGGTAGACCGCGTTCTCGTTGCCGGGGATGAGCGAGGACGCCAGGATCACCGTGTCGCCCTCGACGATACGGATCTGGTGGTCGCGGTTGGCCATCCTCGACAGCGCGGCCATCGGTTCGCCCTGGGAACCGGTGCAGACCAGGACCACCTCGTGGTCCGGGAGGTCGTCCAGCGTCCTGACGTCGACCACCAGGCCGGCCGGGACCTTCAGATAGCCGAGGTCGCGGGCGATGCCCATGTTGCGGACCATGGAGCGGCCGACGAAGGCGACGCGGCGGCCGTACTCGTGGGCGGCGTCCAGGATCTGCTGGATGCGGTGGACGTGGCTGGCGAAGCTGGCCACGATGATGCGCTTGCGGGCGCCCGCGAAGACCTGGCGCAGGACGTTGGAGATGTCCCGCTCGTGCGGGGTGAAGCCCGGCACTTCCGCGTTCGTGGAGTCCGACAGCAGGAGGTCGATGCCCTCCTCGCTGAGGCGGGCGAAGGCGTGCAGGTCCGTGAGGCGGTTGTCCAGCGGGAGCTGGTCCATCTTGAAGTCGCCGGTGTGGACCGCCATACCCGCGGGGGTGCGGATGGCGACGGCCAGGGCGTCCGGGATGGAGTGGTTGACCGCGACGAACTCGCAGTCGAAGGGGCCGATGCGCTCGCGGTGTCCCTCCGCCACCTCCAGGGTGTACGGGCGGATGCGGTGCTCCTGGAGCTTGGCCTCGATCAGGGCGAGGGTCAGCTTGGAGCCGATCAGCGGGATGTCCGGCTTCTCGCGGAGCAGGAAGGGGACGCCGCCGATGTGGTCCTCGTGGCCGTGGGTGAGGACGATGCCCTCGATGTCGTCGAGACGGTCACGGATGGACGAGAAGTCCGGCAGGATCAGGTCGATTCCGGGCTGCTCCTCCTCGGGGAAGAGCACTCCGCAGTCGACGATCAGCAGGCGGCCGCCGTACTCGAAGACCGTCATGTTGCGGCCGATCTCGCCGAGGCCGCCGAGCGGGGTGACCCGCAGGCCGCCCTCGGGGAGCGGCGGGGGCGGGCCCAGTTCAGGGTGCGGATGACTCAAAAGACTCTCCTCACCACGCGCGCCACGTACCGGTCGGGCACGTGGCGCAGCGTGACGTTCGTGCAGTAGCAGTTGTTGTGGGGTGCGGGCACCGGTGGCCCGCTATTCAGTTGTGAAGCCTGTGCGCGCGCCGGGGCGGCGCGAAGTCCGTTGTCAGAGCTGTACCCCGCCGGCGGCAAGATCGATCTTGAGCTGGGCCACCTCTTCCGGCGAGCACTCGACCATGGGGGCGCGCAGCGGTCCGGCGGGCAGGCCCTGGAGGGCGAGCGCGGCCTTGGTGGTCATGACGCCCTGGGTGCGGAACATGCCGGTGTAGACGGGGAGCAGCTTCTGGTGGATCTCCGTGGCCTTCTGGACGTCGCCGGAGACGAAGGCGTCGACGAGGGCCCGCAGGTCGGGGGTGACCACGTGGCCGACGACGGAGACGAAGCCGACCGCGCCGACGGAGAGCAGCGGGAGGTTCAGCATGTCGTCGCCGGAGTACCAGGCGAGGCCGGAGCGGGCGATGGCCCAGCTCGCGCGGCCGAGGTCGCCCTTGGCGTCCTTGTTGGCGACGATCCGGGGGTGCTCGGCGAGGCGGACGAGGGTCTCGGTCTCGATCGGGACGCCGCTGCGGCCGGGGATGTCGTAGAGCATGACCGGCAGCCCGGTGGCGTCGGCGACGGCCGAGAAGTGCCGGTACAGGCCCTCCTGCGGGGGCTTGTTGTAGTACGGCGTGACGACGAGGAGGCCGTGGGCGCCGGTTCGCTCGGCGGCGCGGGCCAGCTCGATGCTGTGGTGGGTGTCGTTGGTGCCGACGCCTGCCACGATGTGGGCGCGGTCGCCGACCGCCTCCAGTACGGCTCGTACGAGGTCCGATTTCTCCGCGTCGCTGGTGGTGGGCGACTCGCCGGTGGTCCCGTTGATGATCAGGCCGTCGTTGCCTGCGTCCACCAGGTGGGTGGCGAGCCGCTGTGCGCCGTCGAGGTCGAGTGCGCCGTCCGCCGTGAAAGGCGTGACCATGGCGGTGAGGACCCGCCCGAAGGGGGTCTGCGGAGTGGAGGTCGGAGCCATGGGTTACACGCTACTCGTTGCTCAAGGCGCGGTCTGCCCTCGGGGGGACGGATAAGTCAGGACAAATGCGGAGCCCGGCACTGCCTGCTCGGGGGTTCAAGCAGTGCCGGGTCCGTTTGATCAGGCTAGATGAACTTCTCCAAATGCCGCAATACGGACACTTCGCGCGGCTGATCCGTACATCTGTCCCGGATGGTGAAACGGGTGTGCGCTACGGGGCGACGCGACCGTTGGCGTTGAAGGCGGCGTGGGTCAGCGGCATGAGCTTCGCCCACTCGGCTTCCATCTTCTCGCCGACCATCTCGATCTCCCGCTGCGGGAAGGACGGCACCTTGGCGAGCTCGTGCTGGGTGCGCAGGCCGATGAAGTGCATCAGGGAGCGGGCGTTGCAGGTGGCGTACATCGAGGAGAACAGGCCGACGGGCAGGACCGCACGGGCGACCTCGCGGGCGACGCCGGCGGCGAGCATCTCCTGGTACGTCCGGTACGCCCGGCGGTAGGAGTCCTCCATCGCCTCGGTCGTGAGCTTGTACTGCTCGGGGGTGCCCTGCACGAACTGGTACTTGCCCGGCCGGCCCTCCTGGACCAGCTTGCGCGTGGTGTCCGGCACGTAGAAGACGGGCTGCAGCTCCCGGTAGCGGCCCGATTCCTCGTTGTAGGACCAGCCGACGCGGTGCCGCATGAACTCGCGGAAGACGAAGATCGGGGCGCTGACGAGGAACGTCATGGAGTTGTGCTCGAACGGGCTGCCGTGGCGGTCCCGCATGAGGAAGTTGATCAGTCCCTTCGAACGCTCCGGGTCCTTCTGCAGCTCGTCCAGGGACTGCTCCCCGAGCGTGGAGACGCGGGCGGCGAACAGGACGTCGGTGTCGGCCGCGCTGTGCTTCACCAACTCCACGCTGACATCGCTGCGGAACTCGATCTGGAAGTCGTCCTCGGGGATCACGGTAGGTGGGGCCTTTCCCGTCTCGTGGTGTGGCGACGCCACTCTACCCACCGGGAGGCGGGCACCTTTGAGGCGGTTCGTTCGTCTCTACGGATGAGAAAGATCCGTTCTGTCTCCGAAGGGAGAGGTACACCTGATGTCCGGTCAGGACAGGTTCAGCAGCAATGTCGCTCCCCCTGTGCGCGAGCGGGCGTCCGTCGGCCAGATAGCCGGGCGCTGGCTGCTGGGGGCCACCATCGTCGGCGCGCTGGTGGGTGCGCTGGTCCTCGGGATGCCGGCGCTGTCCGTGGAGCAGTCCGCCGGGACACAGCAGTCGCAGGCGGCACAGGCGCGCTGACTCCATCGGACCCCCGAAGGTGGTGACAGGGGACACAGGTCGATAGCCTCACCGGGCACAGCAACTGCGTGGAGCGAGTGAGGACCAGCCGTGCCCCTGCCCTTCCTGACGGCCGACCGTGCTTTCGAGGTTGCGGACGATGTCGCGCTGCCCTTCGACGACCGTGACCGCTGGCGGCGCCCCTACCGGCCGGGCCCGTGGCGGGTCGGTGCGGCCGCGGTGGCGCTGCTGCTGGCCTCGTATGTGCTGTTCGCCGCCGTCGTCATCGCCCTGACCGGCACCTTCGGGGGTGCGGGGGTCGTCTTCGGGCTCGCGCTGGTGATCATCGCGGGGGCGTTGCGGCTGCTGCGCGTGGGGGTCTGGGTGAGCGCGCGGGGACTGCGCCAGGTGGGCTTCTTCGTGACGCGTACGGTCGGCTGGGAGCAGGTCACGGCGCTGCGCACGGTCCAGCAGCCGGTGCGCTGGCTCGGGCTGCCGCGCACGGTGCAGGGGCAGGCGCTGGTGCTGGAGCGCAGCGACCGGGGCGGCTCCGAGCCGCCTGCGCTGCTGACCACCCACAGCGCGGACTTCCTCGGGCGTTTCGAGGCGTTCGACCGGGCGGCGGACACGGTGGAGACCTGGGGCGCGGAGTACGGACGGTCCTGAGAGCGGCCGACCGGCGGTCGCGGCGGTCGCGGCGGTCGAGACGGGCGTGCGAAGGGGCCGGCCCGCGGTGGATGCGGGCCGGCCCCTTCGGCGTACCGGTGCCCTCGTCGGACGGTGGGCGCGGGCGGTCAGACCCGGGCCGGGCGGCCGTCGTGGAGGGCGATGGCGCGTTGCATGGCCTTGCGGGCGCGCGGGGTGTCGCGGGCGTCGTGGTAGGCGACGGCGAGACGGAACCAGGTGCGCCAGTCGTCGGGGGCGGCTTCCGTCTCGGCCTTGCGGCGGGCGAAGACCTCGTCGGCGGAGTCACGGTCGATACGGCCGCTGGGCAGCCGCCTGAGCTCGTCGACCGGCAGGCCGCCCTCCGCGTCCAGCTCGGCGGCGAGGGCGTTGGCCCTGCGGACGAACTGGGTGTTCTTCCACAGGAACCACAGGCCGATGACCGGCAGGATCAGCACCGCCACCCCGAAGGCGACGGCGATCGGCGTGCCGGTCCCGATGAGCATGACGCCACGGCTGCCGACCAGGACGAAGTAGACGACCAGGACGGCGGCCGTTATGGCGTAGGTGATCTTCGCGCGCATGTCGTGCGGTCCTTCGGGTCAGCCCAGGTCCAGGAAGTGCTCCAGGCCGAAGGTGAGGCCCGGAGTCGTCACCACCCGGCGGGCGCCGAGCAGGATGCCCGGCATGAAGCTGCTGTGATGCAGGGAGTCGTGGCGGACGGTGAGGGTCTCGCCCTCGCCGCCGAGCAGGACCTCCTGGTGGGCCAGCAGGCCGCGCAGACGGACGGAGTGGACGGGGACGCCGTCGACGTCCGCGCCGCGGGCGCCGTCCAGGGCGGTCTCCGTGGCGTCCGGCGCCGGGGCGGTGCCCGCCGCGCGGCGGGCCTCGGCGATGAGCTGGGCGGTGCGGGTGGCGGTGCCGGAGGGGGCGTCGACCTTCTTCGGGTGGTGCAGTTCGACGACCTCGACGGACTCGAAGTACGGCGCGGCGATCTGCGCGAACTTCATGGTCAGGACGGCGCCGATGGAGAAGTTGGGCGCGATCAGCACGCCGGTCTGCGGAGAGGCGGCCAGCCAGTCCTTGAGCTGCGCGAGGCGCTCGTCGGTCCAGCCGGTCGTACCGACGACGGCGTGGATGCCGTGGCCGACGCAGTACTCGAGGTTGGCCAGCACCGAGTCGGGCGTGGTGAGTTCGACGGCGACCTGGGCGCCGGTCTCCGCCAGGGTCTCCAGCTTGTCGCCGCGGCCGAGGGCGGCGACCAGCTCCATGTCCTCGGCGGCCTCGACCGCCCGTACCGCCTCGGAGCCGATCCGGCCCTTGGCGCCGAGGACCGCCACGCGCAGCTTGCTCATCTCAGTTGCTTCCTTACGTCTGTTCCGAAGCGGTACGGGGGTGTGCTCAGGGGAGGCGTCAGGCCACGACGTCGTGCAGCCGGGCCGCCTGCTTGTCCTTGAGCGGGCCGATGACCGACAGCGAGGGCCGCTGTCCCAGGATCTCGCCGGCCACCTCGCGGACGTCGTCCGGGGTCACCGCCGCTATCCGGGCGAGCATGTCGTCGACCGACATCTGCTCGCCCCAGCACAGCTCGCTCTTGCCGATGCGGTTCATCAGGGCGCCGGTGTCCTCCAGGCCGAGGACGGTGGAGCCGCGCAGCTGGCCGATGGCGCGGTCGATCTCGTCGTCGGTCAGGCCGTGCCGGGCGACGTGGTCGAGTTCGTCGCGGCAGATCTTCAGCACGTCGTGCACCTGGGAGGGGCGGCAGCCGGCGTAGACGCCGAACAGGCCGCAGTCGGCGAAGCCGGAGGTGTACGAGTACACGCTGTAGGCCAGGCCGCGCTTCTCGCGGACCTCCTGGAACAGGCGGGAGGACATGCCGCCGCCGAGCGCGGTGTTGAGCACGCCGAGGGCCCAGCGGCGGTCGTCGGTGCGGGCCAGGCCCGGCATGCCGAGGACCACGTGCGCCTGCTCGGTCTTGCGGCCCAGCAGCTCGACGCGGCCCGCGGTGCGGATGGTGCGCCGGCCGTCGCGCGGGGCGATGGGCTGGGCGGCCGGGTCCTTGAGGGCGCCGGCCTTCTCGAAGGCGGCGCGGACCTGGCGTACGACCTTGTTGTGGTCGATGTTGCCGGCGCAGGCCACGACCAGGTGGGTGGGGTCGTAGTGCTTCTTGTAGAAGCGGCGGATGCGGTCGGCGGTCAGGGCGTTGACGGTGTCGACGGTGCCGAGGACCGGGCGGCCGAGGGAGTTGTCGCCGAACATGGTGTGCGCGAACAGGTCGTGCACACAGTCGCCCGGATCGTCCTCGGTCATGGCGATCTCTTCGAGGATGGCGCCGCGCTCCACGTCGACGTCCTCCTCGCGGATCAGGGAGCCGGTCAGCATGTCGCAGACCACGTCGATGGCGAGCGGCAGGTCGGCGTCGAGCACGCGCGCGTAGTAGCACGTGTACTCCTTGGCCGTGAACGCGTTCATCTCGCCGCCGACCGCGTCGAGGGCTGAGGAGATGTCCAGGGCGCTGCGCCTGGCGGTGCCCTTGAAGAGCAGATGCTCCAGGTAGTGCGTGGCGCCGTTCAGCGCGCGGGTCTCGTCGCGGGAGCCGACGTGGGCCCAGATGCCGAAGGTGGCGGAGCGGACCGAGGGCAGGGTCTCGGTGACGATGCGCAGGCCGCCCGGGAGAGTGGTCTTGCGGACGGTGCCGATGCCGTTGGTGCCCTTGATCAGGGTTTGGGTACGGGCGACGGCCCGCGCCTCCGAAGAGGTGCGGGCCGTCGCCTGGGAGCTACTCGACGTCACTTGTCGGCGTCGTCCTTGTCAGCCTCGGAGCCTTCCTCGCCCTCGATCACGGGGATCAGGGAGAGCTTGCCGCGCGAGTCGATCTCGGCGATCTCGACCTGGACCTTCTGGCCCACGCCGAGCACGTCCTCGACGTTCTCCACGCGCTTGCCGCCGGCCAGCTTGCGGATCTGCGAGATGTGCAGCAGACCGTCCTTGCCGGGCAGCAGGGAGACGAACGCGCCGAAGGTGGTCGTCTTCACGACCGTGCCCAGGTAGCGCTCGCCGACCTCGGGCATCGTCGGGTTGGCGATGCCGTTGATCGTGGCGCGGGCGGCCTCGGCGGACGGGCCGTCGGCGGCACCGATGTAGATGGTGCCGTCGTCCTCGATCGTGATCTCGGCGCCCGTGTCCTCCTGGATCTGGTTGATCATCTTGCCCTTGGGGCCGATGACCTCACCGATCTTGTCGACCGGGATCTTCACGGTGATGATCCGCGGCGCGTTCGGGGACATCTCGTCGGGCCGGTCGATGGCCTCCATCATCACGTCGAGGATGTGGAGACGCGCGTCGCGGGCCTGCTTGAGGGCCGCGGCGAGCACGGAGGCCGGGATGCCGTCCAGCTTGGTGTCCAGCTGGAGGGCGGTCACGAACTCCTTCGTGCCGGCGACCTTGAAGTCCATGTCACCGAAGGCGTCCTCCGCACCGAGGATGTCGGTGAGGGTGACGTAGTGGACCTCGCCGTCGATCTCCTGAGAGATCAGACCCATGGCGATACCGGCGACCGGGGCCTTCAGCGGCACACCGGCGTTCAGCAGCGACATGGTGGAGGCGCAGACCGAGCCCATGGACGTCGAGCCGTTGGAGCCGAGGGCCTCGGACACCTGACGGATCGCGTACGGGAACTCCTCGCGCGTCGGCAGCACCGGCACGAGCGCGCGCTCGGCGAGGGCGCCGTGGCCGATCTCGCGGCGCTTCGGGGAGCCGACGCGGCCGGTCTCACCGGTGGAGTACGGCGGGAAGTTGTAGTTGTGCATGTAGCGCTTGCGGGTCACCGGGGAGAGGGTGTCCAGCTGCTGCTCCATGCGGAGCATGTTGAGGGTGGTGACGCCCAGGATCTGGGTCTCGCCACGCTCGAACAGCGCGGAACCGTGCACGCGCGGGATGGCCTCGACCTCGGCGGCGAGCGTACGGATGTCCGTCACGCCACGGCCGTCGATGCGCTTCTTCTCCTTGATCACGCGCTCGCGGACCAGCTGCTTGGTGAGCGAGCGGTACGCGGCGGAGATCTCCTTCTCGCGGCCCTCGAACTCCGGCAGGAGCTTCTCGGCGGCGAGCGCCTTGACGCGGTCCAGCTCGGACTCGCGCTCCTGCTTGCCGGCGATGGTGAGCGCCTGGGCGAGCTCGGGCTTGACCGCGGCGGTCAGCGCCTCGAACACGTCGTCCTGGTAGTCCAGGAAGATCGGGAACTCGGCGGTCGGCTTGGCGGCCTTCGCGGCGAGGTCGGCCTGGGCCTTGCAGAGCACCTTGATGAAGGGCTTCGCGGCGTCCAGACCGGCGGCGACGATCTCCTCGGTCGGCGCCTCGGCGCCGCCCTCGACCAGCTTGATGGTCTGCTCGGTGGCCTCGGCCTCGACCATCATGATCGCGACGTCGCCGTCCTCCAGGGTGCGGCCCGCGACGACCATGTCGAAGACGGCGTCCTCGAGCTCGGTGTGCGTCGGGAACGCCACCCACTGACCGCGGATCAGCGCGACGCGGACGCCGCCGATCGGGCCGGAGAAGGGCAGACCGGCCAGCTGCGTGGACGCGGAGGCGGCGTTGATCGCCACGACGTCGTACAGGTGGTCGGGGTTGAGCGCCATGATCGTGGCGACGACCTGGATCTCGTTGCGCAGGCCCTTCTTGAAGGACGGGCGCAGCGGGCGGTCGATCAGACGGCAGGTGAGGATCGCGTCCTCGGAGGGCCGGCCCTCGCGGCGGAAGAAGCTGCCGGGGATCTTGCCGGCGGCGTACATCCGCTCCTCGACGTCCACCGTCAGGGGGAAGAAGTCGAGCTGGTCCTTGGGCTGCTTGGAGGCGGTGGTGGCCGACAGCACCATGGTGTCGTCGTCCAGGTACGCCACGGCGGAGCCGGCGGCCTGCTTGGCCAGGCGGCCCGTCTCGAAGCGGATGGTGCGGGTGCCGAAGGAGCCGTTGTCGATGACGGCCTCGGCGTAGTGGGTCTCGTTCTCCACTAGCAATTTCTCCTCGTCTTCGTCCCGGTGCTGCCCGTGTGGCAGGGGGACGATGGTGGAGAAGCGCTCCGTCGGTGCGGGCCGGTCTTCGATCGAAGCACCCGGGGCTCGCTTCCCCCCGGGGGCCACTACCGAGGACCGGCGGCGGCTAGGTGCGCTTCTCCTCTTCTTCTTGTCGTGCTGTGTCGTACGTATTGCGTTGTGCTACCACACTACAAAGGGGCAGTGACAGTGCGCACGTTCCCGCACGTACGGCAAGGGTTCCCGCACATACGGCAAACATTTCCGCACGTACGGCAAAGGGAGCGGTCCCGATCTTCCCGGGAACCGCTCCCTTCAGGGCGTCTTACTTGGCGCCCGCCGCACCGCGGCGGATACCGAGGCGGTCGACCAGCGCACGGAAGCGCTGGATGTCCTTCTTCGCCAGGTACTGCAGCAGGCGGCGACGCTGACCGACCAGGATCAGCAGACCACGACGGGAGTGGTGGTCGTGCTTGTGGGCCTTCAGGTGCTCCGTCAGGTCGGAGATCCGACGCGACAGCAGAGCGACCTGGACCTCGGGGGAGCCGGTGTCACCCTCCTTGGTACCGAACTCGGCGATGATCTGCTTCTTCGTAGCGGCGTCGAGCGACACGCGTACTCCTCAATAGTCCTTGAGTGGCCACCGAGTGCCCCCGGTCTTCGTCTCGGGGGAGCTTCCACAACTCGGGAGGCGGGGATCCGCTGGGCGCGGCCTCCAGAGCGGCCTTCAAGGGCTCCGGGGGTGCGTACACAAACGGCCGTCACCCAGAGTACCAGCAGGCGGCGGGGCTTTCGGCCGGGGGTCCGGAACCCGCTCCGCGCGCGCGTGTGCGGCCACTAGGGTGACCTGCGGGATCGTTGGCACGTCGGGAAGGGGTCGCGTCGGTATGGCGGAGACGGCAGAGGAGATCAAGGCCCGCAAGGAGCGGGAGCGCGACGAACTGTACGCGCTGGACATCTCCGGGGTGGAGTGGCACTGCGCGCCGGGCACCGAGGAGCACGAGGAGCGCGTGGAGATCGCGTATCTGCCGGGCGGGGCGGTGGCCATGCGGTCCTCGCTCGACCACGGCACCGTGCTGCGCTACACGGAGGCCGAGTGGCGTGCCTTCGTGCTGGGGGCGCGGGACGGGGAGTTCGACCTGGAGCCGGCGCCGGGCGAGAACGGCTGAGGGCTGCAGGTACACGGGACGGGGCGGGGGCCGGGCCCCCGCCCCGTCGGCTTTCCCGCGACGGGGGCGGGGCATGCCCTTCGGGGGTGTACCGGGCCTGCCGGGGCGCGGCACGCGGTGACTAGGCTGGGTCCGGGCGTGGCGCCGGACCCGTGGACCGGGCGTCGGCGCCCAGGGGGAGAGCCGGTGGATCGGACGACCTCGGAAACGACCTCGAACGGCATCGGAAGACGAGACATGGTCGCCCCGGCACGGCATACGGGTGTCCGACCACACCAGGAGGAACTGTGAGCAGCGATCGGGACGGGATCCGCGGGGGCTGGGCGACGCCCGGCGACGACCAGCCCGACGCGGAGTCCGCCGTCGAGACGACGGGCGAGTTCACCATCGACTACGCGCCGCCCGCCTGGTACACGCAGAACGCGTCGGGGGGTGCGCGGGAGGAATCGGCACCGGGGGGTGCCGGGGGCTCGGGGCAGGACGACGGGGGGTCGGGTGCTGAGGGCGCCGGGGGTGCGAGCGCTGCGGGCGGCTCCGGCAGCGCGGAGACCTCGGGCGCCTCGGGGAGCTCTGCGGCGGCGGTGTCGTCGGGGGGTGGCTCCGGGGCCGGGTTCGGGGCGGGGGCCGTGCCTCCGATTCCGCCGGTTCCGGGGGCGCCGTTCACTCCGCCGGCGCCGGCCGCGCCTGCGCCTGGGGCTCCTTTTACGCCGCCCGCTCCGGCGCCGGGGGCTCCTTTCACGCCGCCGGCTCCCGCGCCGGGGGCTCCTTTCACGCCGCCCGCTCCCGCGCCGGGGGCTCCTTTCACGCCGCCCGCTCCCGCGCCGGGGGCCTCTTTCACGCCGCCCGCTCCCGCGCCCGGCGCGGCCTTCACTCCGCCCGCCGTTCCGGTGGCGCCGCCCCCGCCGACGGGGAGCCCGATCGCCGTGCCCAAGCTGCCGGTCGGGAGCGGGTTCGAGCCGCAGCGGCCGCGGGAGGACGCCGGTGAGGAGACCGCCGCCGGTTCCCCGTCGCCGGCGGAGGGCGCCGGCAGCGGTGACCTGGAGAGCGGTGCGACCATGCGCTTCTCCGCCGCCGCGCTGAAGCGGGAGATCGCGGAGCGGGCCGAGCAGGGCAGCGCCGACGCCGTCTCCGAGGTCGCCGAGGAGGAGTCCTCGGCGGAGAGCGTGGCGGACGGCAGCCTCTCGTACGGCGGCATCGGCGGCGCCTCCGCCGACGAGACCGGCGGAACGGACGAGGCCGAGGGCGTCGACGACGACGTGGACTCCGCCGCGTCCGAGGACACCGAGGCCACGGCTGCCGAGGAAGCCGAGGAGTCCGAGGAATCCGAGGAATCCGAGGAGGAGCCGGTCGCCGAGGTGGACGGTGACACGGACGTCGACGCGGACGGTGACGCGGACCGTGACGCGGACGGCGAGATCGAGGACGCCGTTCCCGACGACGAGGCCGCCGAAAGCAGCGCTGCTCCGGCCGACGAGGAGCCCGAGGACGCCGAGCCGGCGGACGCCGCCATAGAGGACGACGAGCCGTCGGACGCCGTCCCCGCGGACGCGCAGCCCGCCGACGCCGTACCCGCGGACGCGCAGCCCGCCGACGCCGTACCGGCCGACGCGACGCCCCAGGACGCCGAGCCGCAGGACGCCAAGCAGCAGGACGCCGAGCCTCGGGACGCCGAGCCCCAGGACGCCGTACCGCCCGCCCTCCCCGGCATCAGGCCGCCCGAGTGGGCACCCACCGCCTCGCAGGACGCCCCCTCGCCGGTGACGCCCCCGGCGTACCAGCCCTCGGCGCCCGCCCCGGCGGCCCAGTGGCCAGCGCAGCCGTCGGTGCCGCCGGCGCCCGCGCAGCCGCAGCCCCAGCCGGCCGCCGCCACGCCGGACCAGCCCGCCGTACCGGCCCAGCAGCCGTCGTTCCAGCCGCAGGCGCCGCAGCCCGCGCCCGCCGCCTGGAACCAGCCGCCCGCGCCCGGCGCCCCGCAGCCTCAGCCGCAGCCCGGCTACGGCTTCCCGCAGCAGCCCACGCCCGCCCCCCAGCCCGGCTACGGCTTCCCGCAGCCCGGCACCCCGGCGCCCCAGGCACACCAGCCGGCCCCGCAGGCGCCCGCGCAGCCGACGCCGCCCTCCCCCGCCGGCCCGCAGCACAGCGGCTACGGCTTCCCGCAGCAGCCCGCGCCCGCGCCCCAGGCCGGTTACGGCTTCCCGCAGCCCGGTGCTCCGCTGCCGAACGCCCAGGCGCAGCCCGGCGGTTACGGCTTCCCGCAGCAGGCGCCCCACGCAACCCCCGCCCCGCAGGCCCCGGTTCCCCCGCAGGCCCAGCCGCCGCACCAGCCGGAAGCCGGACAGCCGCAGACGCCGGGAGCCGCCCAGCCGCAGGCCCCGGCGCCGCAGCCCCACGCCCCGCAGGAGCAACCGCAGGCCCAGCAGCAGCCCCAGCCCAACCCGCAGAACCCGCAGGCCCCGCAGGCCCCGCACCAGCAGGCGCCGCACGCCCAGCACCCCCTGCCCCCGCAGGCCCCCCACGCCCCCGTCGACCCCCGTGCCGGTGCCGCCTGGCCTCAGCCCATCCAGCACGACCAGCGGCAGCCGACCAACCCCGGTGCCGCGCCGCTGGGTTACACCGCGGCCGTGGAGCTGTCCTCGGACCGGCTGCTCAACAACAAGAAGCAGAAGGCGAAGAGCGGCCGCCCGGCCGCCGCGCCCTCGCGGTTCAAGATCGGCGGGAAGAAGGAGGAGGCCGAGCGGCAGCGGAAGCTGCAGCTGATCCGTACGCCGGTGCTGTCCTGCTACCGGATCGCGGTCATCAGCCTCAAGGGCGGTGTCGGCAAGACGACCACCACCACCGCGCTCGGCGCCACGCTCGCCAGTGAGCGGCAGGACAAGATCCTGGCGATCGACGCCAACCCGGACGCCGGTACGCTGGGCCGCCGTGTGCGGCGCGAGACCGGGGCGACCATCCGGGACCTGGTCCAGGCGATCCCGTACCTCAACTCGTACATGGACATCCGGCGGTTCACCTCGCAGGCGCCCTCCGGTCTGGAGATCATCGCCAACGACGTGGACCCGGCCGTGTCCACGACGTTCAACGACGAGGACTACCGGCGCGCGATCGATGTGCTCGGCAAGCAGTACCCGATCATCCTCACGGACTCCGGCACCGGTCTGCTCTACAGCGCCATGCGCGGGGTGCTGGACCTCGCCGACCAGCTCATCATCATCTCCACGCCGTCCGTGGACGGTGCCTCCAGCGCGAGCACCACGCTGGACTGGCTGTCCGCGCACGGGTACTCCGACCTGGTGTCGCGGTCCCTCACCGTCATCTCCGGGGTCCGCGAGACCGGCAAGATGATCAAGGTCGAGGACATCGTGCAGCACTTCGAGACCCGCTGCCGGGGCGTCGTGGTGGTGCCGTTCGACGAGCATCTGGCCGCCGGTGCCGAGGTCGACCTCGACATGATGCGGCCGAAGGTGCGGGAGGCGTACTTCAACCTCGCCGCGCTGGTCGCCGAGGACTTCACCCGGCACCAGCAGATGCACGGCCTGTGGACCAGCGACGGCAACCCGCCGCCGGTCGCCGCCCCGCCGCTGCCGGGCCAGCCCCTGCCGGGTCAGCACTCCCCGCAGCAGGCCGGTCAGCCCTACCCGCAGCAGCCCGCTCAGCCGTATCCGCCCCAGGCGCCGCAGCCTCAGCCGCAGCCCGGCCAGCCGTACCCGACCCAGCAGCCGCAGGCACCGCAGCCGCACGCACCGCAGCCGGGCCAGCCGTACGCCCAGCCCTACCCGCCGCAGCAGCCCGGTCAGCCGGGGCAGCCCTACCCGCCGCAGCAGCCGTACCCGCCGCAGCAGTAGCCGCCGCAACGCAAGGGCGGCCGGTGCCCTTCGAGGCACCGGCCGCCCTTCGGCGTCGTAGGACCGCTATTCGGCCGCCGCGATCAGCTCACGGCACTTCTGCACGTCCGCCGCCATCTGCTCCAGCAGACCCTCCAGCGAGTCGAACTTCGCCTGGCCGCGCACGAAGGCGAGGAAGTCGACGGCGACGTGCAGGCCGTAGAGGTCGAGGCCGACGCGGTCGATGGCGTACGCCTCGACCGTGCGCTCGGTGCCGTCGAACTGCGGGTTGGTGCCGACGGAGATCGCTGCCGGCATCGCCTCGCCCTGGGCGTGCAGCCAGCCCGCGTAGACGCCATCGGCGGGGATGGCGGTGTGCGGCAGGGTCTCGACGTTGGCCGTCGGGAAGCCCAGCTCGCGGCCGCGCTGGGCGCCGCGCACGACGACACCCTCGACGCGGTGCGGACGGCCCAGGATCTCGGCCGCGCCCTCGACATCGCCCTCGGCGACCAGGCGCCGGGTCAGCGTCGAGGAGAATGGCTCGCCGCCGCCCGCCGCGCCGCTGACGTACAGGTCGACGACCTCAACCTCGAAGTCGTACGTCTCCCCTTGCTCGGCGAGGAAGGCGACGTCACCGGCGGCCTTGTGGCCGAAGCGGAAGTTGGGGCCCTCGACGACCGCCTTGGCGTGCAGCTTGTCGACCAGCACCTTGGCGACGAAGTCGGCGGGCGACAGCTTGGAGAACTCGGTGGTGAAGGGGAGGATCAACACCGCGTCCACACCCAGCTCGGCGCAGAGTTCGGCGCGGCGGTGGTGCGGGGCGAGCAGCGGCGGGTGGCTGCCGGGGCGGACGACCTCGGAGGGGTGCGGGTCGAAGGTGACGACGACGCTGGGCACGCCGAGCTCGCGGGCGCGGTCCACGGCGTGCTTGATGATCAGTTGGTGACCGCGGTGGACTCCGTCGTAGGAGCCGATGGTGACGACGCTGCGCCCCCAGTCCTGGGGGATGTCCTCCAAGCCACGCCAGCGTTGCACTGTGACCGCTCCTCGAACCCGTGTCTGACTCATTACGGCTGTCTTATGCAGGTCTAAGGGTGCCATGCCGGGTGGCCGGTGCCCGCATCGGCGTCGGCGCTGTGACGGTTCGCACGTGACGGCACACGGTCACACGGGTACCGCCGCCCCCGCAAGGTTCTCGATCATGCGGCGGGTGCTGGGGCCGACCAACGCCGACCACTCCTGCGGGGAGTCGGCGAGCCAGCCGGTGACCCGGGCGGCGAAGCCGGGCAGATGGCGGCCGAGGTCGACCAGCGCGCGGTCGTAGCGGGTGGCGCCCTCCGGGGTGCGGACGAGGAGGAGGCCGACGCGGTGGACCAGATCGCGCAGGCCGTCGCCGCCGTGCGGGGCGGCGGCGCGCAGCAGGGCGTCGAGGACGGCCGGGTCGCGCTCGCGGTCGAGGAGGAACGCGCGCAGTTCGGCGCGCAGCGGGCCGGGGCCGGCGATCACCCCGGCGAGGCGGGCCCGTACCGGTTCGGGGCCGCCGTCCAGCAGCCCGGTGAGCAGGGGAAGCAGGACGGCCCGTGCCTCGGGGTGCTGGTCCAGGCGGCGGTCGGCGTACGCGGCGAAGTCCGCGGCGGTCTCCGGGCGCCGCTCGATCACGTCCCGCAGCAGCGCGGCGACCCGGTGGGCCAGCGCGGGGGTGGTGACGTCGGCGAGGGCGCGCAGGGCGGCGCCGGTCTCCGGCAGCGGGCTGTGCTCCGTCAGCCGTTCCCGGAATGCCTCCAGGACCGGTTCCGGGTGGGTGGCGAGCGCGGCGAGCAGGGCGCTCGGCGGCAGGTGGGGGTCGCCCGCGGTGAAGTGGCGCAGCGCCTGCGGGAGGTGGCGGGCGCGGGTGCGGGGGTCGCGGACGAGCAGGCCGAGCGCTCCGCCGTGCAGGGTGCGGTCGGTGGGGCGGGCGAGCAGCGCGAGGGCGGCGTAGGACAGGAGTTCGCGGTCGGCCTCGGTGCGGATGTGGGGTGCGGCGCGCAGGCCGTAGGTGACGGCGGCGACACGGCGGGCGGGACGTTCGTCGTGCGCCCACCGGTCGACGGCCCGGCACACCGCCGACGGCTCCTCCTCGGCCAGCACGGCGAGCAGTTCGTCGCCGCGCCGGTGCGCGCTGTCGACCAGGGCCTCGGTGAGGTCGTCCAGGGCGCGGTGCCGGTGGGTGTGCAGCAGCGCCTGCGCGGCCGTCGCCACGGTGGCGTGCGGGGTCGCGGGCAGCGGCCGCTCGTCGTGGAACCAGCGGGTCAGCTGCGGCTGTACGGCGGTGGGGTCGGCGGCGAGCAGCCGTGCGGCGGCGTCCAGGTACCGGTCGCGCGCGGGGTCGGTCTCGTGCGGGGCGGGGCCGGTCTCGTGCGGGAGGGGGCCGGTCTCGTGCGGGAGGGGGCCGGTCTCGTGCGGGAGGGGGCTGGTCCGGTGGAGGGCGGGGCCGGTCTCGTGCGGGGCGGGGTCGGCGAGGACGAGGCGGCGCAGCAGGTCGAGGCGGTCGGCGTGGGTCAGCGGGAGGGCGGTCCAGAAGGCGGGTGCGAACTCGCCGGGCACCGGCCGTCCTTGGCGCCGCCAGTCCACGATCGTCTCGGCGAGCAGCCGCAGCACCGGGGTGTACGGGGTGGCGTCCGGGACCCGGGTGAGGGTCTCGGCGAACAGCCGGGCGGCCCACCAGGACTGCGGATCGGCGTCCAGGGCGTGCGCCAACTCGGTGAGTTTGTCCGCGAGTCGGCCCGGCCCCTGCTGGCGGGCCACGAGCAGCAGCGCCTCCACGACGGGGCCGATGCGGTGGTGCGGGACCGGCACGGGGTGGGCGGTGTGCGGGGTGCGGCGGCGGTGGACCAGGGCGCGCAGGGCCTCGTCGAGGTCGAGGTGCATGCCCTGGATCCAGTCGGCGAGCTCCTCGTGGGCGAAGCGGTAGCCGCGGCCGGCGGGGACGAGCAGGCCCTCGGTGAGGACGGCGGAGGCCCAGCCGGTGCCGCCGCCGAGGCGGGCGGGGGCGGGGCCCCACGGGAACACGTCCTCGAAGGACTCCCGGTCCAGCTCGCCCTGGCCGGGTCCGAGGCTGCGGCGGGCGGCCTCGTGGACCTGGCCGGCGACGCGGGCGGCGAGGCGGCGCACCGCGGTGCCGCGCAGGCCGTTCTCGGCGGCGAGGCGGACGGCCACCCGCAGGCACATCAGGTCGAGGTGGGCGGAGAGGACGTCGTCGCGGTCGAGGCGGGGCAGGGGGGCGGGGAGTGCGGCGCGCACCTCGGAGAGGAGGCGCAGGGTGAGGGGGTGGCGGGCGTCCCGGTCGGTGAGGGCGTGGTCGGGGATGTGGTAGCGGGCGCGGGCTCGGCGGGCCTCTTCCTGGGTGAGGTCGTCCAGGTGCACGCAGGGCGTTCGGCGCCCGCCGCCCCCGCCCGTCGCGCAGGGGCCGCCGTGCCGGGTGCCCACCCCGTACAGCAGCTCCCGCGGGAACCGCGCCCCCGCCTCCTCCCAGTACTCCGCCCGGCAGGCCACCACCAGCCGCGTCCCGGTCCCGCGCAGCCACTCGGCCGTGCCCCGCGTCCACTCGGGCAGGCGGTGGGCGAGCACGGGCGGCATCTCCTCCGGGCCGTCGAGCAGCAGGAGCAGGGGGCGGTCGGCGGTGCGGGCCAGCCGGGCCAGGTTCTCGGGGGTGATGTCGCCGAGGTCGGCGGGCAGGGCGGGGTCGGAGGCGCGCAGGATGCGGGCGGCGCGGTTCAGGGCGCGCCGGGCCGCGTCGGCCACCGACACGTCCGCGTCCTCCAGGTCGGCGCCGCGCAGCCACAGGGTGGGGGCCGGTGCGGGGCCGTGGTGGCGGCGGGCGGCGAGGGCCGCGAGTTCTGTCGTACGGCCGCTGCCGGGGGCCCCGACGAGGCCCAGTACGGCGGCCGGGCCCTCGGTGAACGCGGTGAACTCGGCGACGACACCGGCCCGTTCGACGGGGGTCACGTCGGTGAGCAGGCCGGGCGGGCCGTCGGAGCCCACCGAGGTGGCGGTCAGTTCGAGGACGCCCCCGAGGTTGAGGTCGGTGCCGTAGGCGGGCACGGTCGCCGCGTTGCGGGCGAGGAGGTCGGCGAGGGGGCCGTCGGGGGCGGGGCACAGGGGGACGGCGAAGCCCGCGTCGCGGGGGCCGCACTGCAGGGCGGTGCCCAGCACGCCGATCACGGTGCCGGTGGCGGCGTCGAGCACGGGCCCGCCGGCCGCTCCCCCGCCCGGGCGCAGCGCGTCGCGCCCCGCGGTGCCGATGGCCAGCTCCAGCGCCCCGTCCAGGGCGTGGAAGCGGTCGGTCGCGGTGTAGGTGACGGCGGTGGTGCCGAGCACCCGTGCCTCGCGCCAGCATCCAGCGGCGATGCGCACATACGTCCCCGGCTCGACGCCGTCCCGCACCGTCACGGGCAGCGGGTCCACGCCGAGGCCCTCGGTGCGGACGAGGGCCAGGTCCAGCTCGGGCAGCGGTGTCACGGCGTCGGCGGCGATCACGCAGGAGTGCTCCGCCGCCGTCCGCAGGATCAGGCGGGGCAGGCCGTCGACGGCTTCGTGGCTGGTGAGGAGGGTGCCCTGGTGGTCGGCGAGGAACCCGACGCCCCGGGGGCGCCCGGCCAGGTCGTGGATGCGGATCAGCAGGTCGTCGCGGGCGGTGCCGGGGGGCGGGGGCGCGTGCGGCTCGTCGCCGTGGGGGCCGGTTTTGTGGGGGACACGGCCTTCGGCGTCGTGCGGCGGCCGCGCCCGGCCGGCGTAGGGCACCCGCTCTCGTGCCGCTCCCCCGTCCTGGCCGCCCTGCGCGCGCGGGGTCCCTGCCGTCATGGTCGAACCTCCCCGCCTCGCGCACGTGCCGTGAGGGCTCGGCGGCGCGCGCTCCCTCGCACGCGCGTGCCCTCTTCCCCGACGGTAGGCGGGCGGTGATCAGGGGGACAGATCGCGTGGTGAACGCGCCCCCTTGCACTCCCTCGGTTCACTCCGAGCGCCTGCCCGGACGGGTGAATGGACGGGGTCGGCTGGATAACCCTTAGGGGTGGGGGAACCGAGGGGGGACCGTGGAGCGGCGGCAGTGGATGCCCCGTGACGCCGCTCCACGGGCGGGCGGGTCCGGCGTCAGCCGAAGACCGCCACGCTCTTGGCCTTGCCCTTGTGCTGCTCGACGAGCGCCAGGAGGCGGCCCTCGGGACCGAACACGGCGACGGGGCCGGAGCCCGCGTACTCGTCGGGCATCTCCAGGCGGACGCCGTTGACCAGCAGCCGGGCCCGCCGGGCGTCGATGTCCCAGCGCGGGAACGCGGCCGCGGCGGCCTCGGCGATCGGCATCACCGTCAGCTCCTGCTGGAGCTGGTCCAGCGTCTTGGCCGCGTCCAGCTTGTACGGCCCGACGCGGGTGCGGCGCAGCGCGGTGAGGTGGCCGCCGACCCCGAGGTCGGCGCCCAGGTCGCGGGCGAGGGCGCGGATGTAGGTGCCGGAGGAGCAGGTCACCGAGACGACCAGGTCCAGCACGGCGGTGCCGTCCTCGGCGACGGCGTCGCGGACGTCGTACACCGTGAAGGCCGAGATGGTGACCGGGCGGGCCGGGATCTCGAAGTCCTCGCCCTCGCGCGCCCGCTTGTAGGAGCGCACGCCGTCGATCTTGATGGCGCTGACCTTGGACGGCACCTGCATGATGTCGCCGCTGAGCTTGGCGATGCCCGCGTCGATGGCGTCGCGGGTCACCTTCGAGGCGTCGGTCGACGCCGTGATCTCGCCCTCGGCGTCGTCGGTGACGGTGGTCTGGCCCAGGCGGATGGTGCCCAGGTACTCCTTCTCGGTCAGCGCGAGGTGCCCGAGGAGCTTGGTGGCCCGCTCCACGCCGAGGACGAGGACGCCCGTGGCCATCGGGTCGAGCGTGCCGGCGTGGCCGACGCGGCGGGTGCGGGCGATGCCGCGCATCTTGGCGACGACGTCGTGCGAAGTGAAGCCCGACGGCTTGTCGACGATGACGAGGCCGTCGGGCGTGGTGTGCTTCTGGGTCATTCGGCGGCGTCGTCCGTCTCGTCCTCGTCGCCCGGCTTGCGGTACGGGTCCGCCTCACCGGCGTACGCGGCGCCGGCCGAGACCTCACGGACCTTCGCGTCGGACTGGCGCGCCTTGTCGAGGAGGTCCTCGATGGTGCGGGCGGTGTCCGGCAGGGCGTCGGCGACGAAGGTCAGCGTCGGGGTGAACTTCACGCCCGCCGCCGCGCCGACCGCGCTGCGCAGCACGCCCTTGGCGCTCTCCAGACCGGCGGCGGCGGCCTTCCGGTCCTCCTCGTCCCCGTACACGGTGTAGAAGACGGTCGCCTCCCGCAGGTCCCCGGTGACCCGGGTGTCCGTGATGGTGACGTGCGAGCCGAGCCGCGGGTCCTTGATCCCGCGCTGCAGCTTCTGGGCCACCACCTCTCGGATGAGGTCCGCCAGCCTTTTAGCCCGCGCGTTGTCGGCCACTGGTCCGTCTCCTTAAAGTTTCTTGCTTCTTGCTTCAGTCTTCGTCGCTGTGGAGCCTGCGTCGAACCGAGAGCAGCTCCACCTCGGGCCGCCCGGCGACCAGCCGCTCGCAGCGGTCCAGTACGTCGCTGAGGTGCCCGGTGTCCCCCGAGACGAGCGCGAGCCCGATCTCGGCCCTGCGGTGGAGGTCCTGGTGGCCCGTCTCCGCCGCGCTCACTCCGTACTTGCGCTGGAGCTCGGCGACGATGGGACGGACCAGGGAGCGCTTCTCCTTGAGCGAGTGGACGTCGCCGAGGAGCAGATCGAAGGACAGAGTCCCCACATACATGTGTGTCCGGATGTCCCGCCGGTTCGGGGTACGGGCGCCGGGCTCAGAGTGCCGGCGCCGATACGGGAACCGTACACGCAACGGCCGGGGCCGATCGACGGAAATAATCTCCGCCGACCGGCCCCGGTCGCGTGTCAGGTCACGCGCGCGGCTTCTCGCGCATCTCGTACGTCGCGATGACGTCGTCGACCTTGATGTCGTTGAAGTTGCCGAGGTTGATACCGCCCTCGAAGCCTTCGCGGATCTCGGTGACGTCGTCCTTGAAGCGACGCAGGCCCTCGATGTTGAGGTTCTCCGCGACCACCTTGCCGTCGCGGATGAGGCGCGCCTTGGTGTTGCGTCGCACCTCGCCCGACCGGATGAGCACACCGGCGATGTTGCCCAGCTTGGACGACTTGAAGACCTCGCGGATCTCCGCCGTACCGAGCTCGACCTCTTCGTACTCCGGCTTGAGCATGCCCTTGAGGGCCGCCTCGATCTCCTCGATCGCCTGGTAGATGACCGAGTAGTACCGGACGTCCACGCCCTCGCGCTCGGCCATCTGCGCCGCGCGGCCGGCCGCGCGGACGTTGAAGCCGATCACGATGGCGTCCGAGCCCATCGCCAGGTCGATGTCGGACTCCGTGACCGCACCGACGCCGCGGTGCAGGACGCGGATGTCGACCTCTTCGCCGACGTCCAGCTGGAGCAGCGAGGACTCCAGGGCCTCGACCGAACCGGAAGCGTCACCCTTGATGATCAGGTTCAGCTGCTGGACCTCGCCGGCCTTGAGGACCTTGTCCAGGTCCTCCAGCGACACGCGGCGCGTGCGCTTGGCGAACGCGGCGTTGCGCTCGCGGGCGGCGCGCTTCTCGGCGATCTGACGGGCCGTACGGTCCTCGTCGACCACCAGGAAGTTGTCGCCCGCACCCGGGACGTTGGTCAGGCCCAGGACCTGGACCGGCGTCGACGGGCCGGCCTCGGCGACGTTGTTGCCGTTGTCGTCGAGCATGGCGCGCACGCGACCGTAGGCGTCGCCCACGACCATCGTGTCGCCGACCCGCAGCGTGCCTCGCTGGACGAGGACCGTCGCCACGGCACCGCGGCCGCGGTCGAGACGGGACTCGATCGAGATGCCCTGCGCGTCCTGGTTCGGGTTGGCCCGCAGGTCGAGCGAGGCGTCGGCCGTCAGGATCACGGCCTCCAGCAGCGAGTCGATGTGCAGACCCTGCTTGGCGGAGATGTCGACGAACATGGTGTCGCCGCCGTACTCCTCGGCCACCAGGCCGTACTCGGTCAGCTGACCGCGCACCTTGGTCGGGTCGGCACCCTCGACGTCGATCTTGTTGACCGCGACCACGATCGGCACGTCGGCCGCCTTGGCGTGGTTGAGCGCCTCGACCGTCTGCGGCATGACGCCGTCGTTGGCCGCGACGACCAGGATCGCGATGTCGGTCGACTTCGCACCACGGGCACGCATGGCGGTGAACGCCTCGTGACCCGGGGTGTCGATGAAGGTGATCTTGCGCTCTTCGTCGTTGACCTGGGTCGCGACCTGGTAGGCACCGATGTGCTGGGTGATGCCGCCGGCCTCGCCCGCGATGACGTTGGTCTTGCGGATGGCGTCGAGCAGTCGGGTCTTTCCGTGGTCGACGTGACCCATGACGGTGACGACCGGCGGGCGGACCACCAGGTCCTCCTCGTCGCCCTCGTCCTCGCCGAACTCGATGTCGAAGGACTCGAGCAGCTCGCGGTCCTCCTCCTCGGGGCTGACGATCTGAACCGTGTAGTTCATCTCGTCGGCGAGGAGCTGGAGGGTCTCGTCGGAGACGGACTGGGTCGCGGTGACCATCTCGCCGAGGTTCATCATGACCGCGACGAGCGACGCCGGGTTGGCGTTGATCTTCTCCGCGAAGTCGGTGAGCGACGCGCCGCGGGAGAGACGGATGGTCTCGCCGTTGCCGCGCGGCAGCATCACGCCGCCGACGCTCGGGGCCTGCATGGCCTCGTACTCCTGGCGCCTCTGCCGCTTCGACTTGCGGCCGCGACGCGCGGGACCACCGGGACGGCCGAAGGCGCCCTGCGTGCCACCACGGCCACCCGGACCACCGGGACGACCGCCGAAGCCGGGACGGCCACCGCCGCCACCGCCGGGACCACCGGGACGGCCGCCGAAGCCGCCGCCACCGCCACCGGGACCCGCGGGACGACCGGCGAAGCCGCCGCCGCCACCCGGACGGCCGGCGAAGCCGCCGCCACCCGGACGACCGCCGCCGCCACCACCGGGACGACCGCCGCCACCGGGACCGCGGCCACCGGGGCCGCCGCCGGGACGCGGGCCCGCAGCGGGACGCTGCGGCATCATGCCGGGGTTGGGACGCGGGCCGCCGGGGCCGCCACCGGGACGGGGACCGCCCTGCGGACGCGGCATCGAGCCCGGGGTCGGACGCGCGCCGCCCGGAGCCTGCGGACGAGGACCGCCGCCCTGGGCGCCGGGCGCCTGCGGACGGGGACCGGCGCCGGGGGCACCGGGACCACCCGGACGCGGGGCACCCTGCGGACGCGGGGCCTGCGGACGGGCCATACCGGCGTTGCCACCGGAGGTGAAGGGGTTGTTGCCCGGACGCGGACCGGCCGGACGGGCGCCACCGGGACGCGGGGCCTGGCCGCCGGGACGGCGGTCACCCTGCCCCGGACGGGGCGCCTGGCCCTGACCGGCGGAGCCGGGACGAGCGCCACCGGGCTTCGGGGCACCGGGACGGGCCGCGGGACGCGGCGCCTGGGCGGCGGCCGGAGCCTGAGCGGCGGGGGCGGCCGGGGCGGACGGCGGAGCGGTGAACTCCGGGGCCGCGGGGGCCGGACGCGGCGCGGGCTTCGGGCCCGGCGTCGGACGCGGGCCGGGGGCCGGCGCCTGGGCGGCCGGAGCCGCCGGGGCCGCGGGCTGGGCCGCAGCGGGCTTGGGGGCCGGCGGCTTCGGGGCAGCCGGACGTGCCGCCTGCGCCGGGGACGGCGCGGGGGCGGGCTTGGGGGCGGCCTTCTTGGGGGCGGGCTTGCCGCCGCCCTGGAAGGCGTCAGTCAGTTTGCGTACAACGGGCGCCTCGATCGTCGAGGATGCCGATCGGACGAATTCACCGAGTTCCTGGAGCTTGGCCATGACGACCTTGCTCTCCACACCGAACTCCTTGGCGAGTTCGTATACCCGGACCTTAGCCACTTCGCTCCTTTGAGGTCCGGGTTGCGGCCGGACCGTCGCTAGTTCATGGGCGTACTCATCGCGTACTCATCGAGTGCTCATCGCAATCTCGACCTGCTTTCGACTCGCGAGGTACCAGGGCCGCACGGGGGGTTCCGTACGGCACGTCTTACGGTGTTGCCTGTTCGGCAACTGTCGTCTGCTCGACGTATCGGCGCAACGCCTTTGTGTCGAGCGCTCCCGGGGCGCGCAGTGCCCGCGTGAACGCCCGGCGGCGTACCGCCTGGTCCAGACAGACGAGGGCGGGGTGCACATAAGCACCCCGGCCGGGCAGCGTACCGCGTGGATCGGGGACGCACTCGTCCTTGATCGCCACGATGCGCAGCAGACCTGTCTTGGCCGTCCGTTCCCGACACCCCACACAGGTGCGTTCAGGGCATGCTCGGGCGTGCGTCCGGCCAGACACAGTTAAGTCTACCTCCCCGTGCCGACCTCACCCTTTTGGGGCAAGAATCGAACGGCTGTTGTCGTGATCTAAGCGACAGACGGCTGGGATCTATTCCCGGCCGGTCTGCTCCGCGGGCTGCTCGGTGTCCGGACGGATGTCGATCCGCCAGCCGGTGAGCCGGGCGGCGAGGCGGGCGTTCTGCCCTTCCTTGCCGATCGCCAGGGACAGCTGGTAGTCCGGCACGGTCACCCGCGCGGAGCGGGCCGCCATGTCCACGACCTCGACCTTGGAGACCCGGGCCGGGGACAGGGCGTTCGCCACCATCTCCGCGGGGTCGTCCGACCAGTCGACGATGTCGATCTTCTCGCCGTTCAGCTCGCCCATGACGTTGCGCACCCGGCCGCCCATGGGGCCGATGCAGGCGCCCTTGGCGTTCAGGCCCGAACGGGTGGACCGTACGGCGATCTTGGTGCGGTGACCGGCCTCCCGCGCGATGGCGGCGATCTCCACCGAGCCGTCGGCGATCTCCGGCACCTCCAGGGCGAAGAGCTTCTTCACCAGATTGGGGTGGGTGCGCGAGAGGGTGACGGACGGACCGCGCACGCCCTTCGCCACCCGGACGACGTACGACCGCAGCCGCATGCCGTGCGGGTAGGTCTCGCCCGGCACCTGCTCCTGCACCGGCAGGATGGCCTCCAGCTTGCCGATGTCGACCAGCACGTTCTTCGGGTCGCGGCCCTGCTGGACCACACCGGTGACGATGTCGCCCTCGCGGCCGGCGTACTCGCCGAGCGTCGCGTCGTCCTCGGCGTCGCGCAGCCGCTGCAGGATCACCTGCTTGGCGGTGGTGGCGGCGATACGGCCGAAGCCGGACGGGGTGTCGTCGAACTCGCGGGCCTCCTGGCCCGGCTCCAGGTCCTCGGGGTCCTCCTTCGCCCACACGGTCACATGCCCGGTCTCCCGGTTGAGCTCCACGCGCGCGTGTCGGCGGCTTCCCTCGGTGCGGTGGTAGGCGATGAGGAGGGCCGACTCGATCGCCTCGACCAGCAGGTCGAAGGAGATCTCCTTCTCCCTGACCAAGCCCCGCAGGGCGCTCATGTCGATGTCCACGGCTACGCCTCCTCCTCTTCCTTCATGTCCTTCTTGTCCTTGCGATTGAACTCGACCTGGACGCGCGCCTTGGCGATCTCCGCGAAAGCGAGTCGGCGCGTCGTGGCCTTGCGGCCCTTCACTCCGGGGACCTCGACGTCCAGACCCTCGTCGTCCACCTGGAGGATCCTGGCGATCAGCTCGCCGCCCTCCGCCAGCTGGAACTTCACGAGCCGGTCGGTGGCGCGCACGAAGTGACGGTGCTCGGTGAGGGGGCGCTCCGCGCCGGGGGTGCCGACCTCCAGGTCGTAGGGCGCGTCACCCATCGCGTTGGTCTCGTCCAGCTTCGCCGAGAGCGCGCGGCTCACATCGGCGACGGCGTCCAGATCGGCGCCGGTGTCCGAGTCGACGACCACACGGAGCACACGCTTGCGTCCGACGGATTCCACCGCGATCTCTTCGAGGTCCAGGCCCTGGGAGGTGACGAGGGGCTCCAGAAGTTCTCGCAGCCTCTCGCTCTGGGTGGTGCTCATCCGGGTGACTCCTCGGCCGCGTGTGCTGTTGTGGGTGGGTCGCGTGTCTGGTCAAAGGGTATCCGGTCACGGGGTGTGTTGCCGTCCACGGGTGCCCACCGGGTGGGGTGGCTCCGGTCGCCGGGCGGCTGCGGGTCGTGGGGGTCTCGTGCCCAGGCGGCGGAGCCGCACACCGATACGGCCCCGCGCCGCCGGGTGGGTTCACTGAGCCGGTGACATGAGTACCGGGTCGTCGCGGGTACCGTGATCACGTCCGGTCGTACGAATCCCCGAGGTCCACTGCCGTGTCGTTCTCTCCGTCGCCGCGCGTCCCCTCGGGGGCCCGCAGAAGGACCCTGCTCGCCTCCGCCGCGGGAGGTGTCCTGCTCGCCGGGTGCAGTTCCGAGGAGGACGGGAACGAGGCCGCCGGAGGGAGTCCGGCGCTCGGTGAGCGGGTGCGGGTGCGGGCGGCTCGGGACAGCGCGGGGCTCGTCGAGCGGTACGACGCGGTGATCGCCGCCCATCCGGCGCTGGCGGAGCGGCTGGGGCCGCTGCGCGAGGAGACCGTGCGGCACGCGGCGGCCTTCGGCGGCGTACGGAAGTCCGCGCGGCCCTCCTCGGCGCCGCCCTCGCCCCCCGCGGTGACCACCCCGAAGGACGCGCTGGCCGGGCTGGCCGCGGCCGAGCGGGCGCTGGCCGACCGGCGGGCCCAGGATCTGCTCGGGGTGCCCGGGGAGCTGGCGCGGCTGCTGGCGTCGGTGGCCGCCGCGGGGGCCGCGCACGCGTATCTGCTGGCCCAGGTGGAGACGGAGGGCGGGGCATGAGCAAGAAGGACGAGCTGACGGCACTCCAGGCGGCGCTGGCCGCCGAGCACGCGGCGGTGTACGGGTACGGGGTCGTCGGCGGGCGGATCCGCGAGGAGCGGCGCACCGAGGCACGGCAGGGCTACGACGCCCATCGGGCCCGGCGGGACGCGCTGGTGCGCGAGGTGCGGGACCTGGGCGGGGAGCCGGTCGCGGCGGCGGCCGGGTACGCGCTGCCGTTCCCGGTGACCGACTCGGACACGGCCCGGCGGCTCGCCGCCGAACTGGAGGAGCGCGTGGCCGGGGTCTACTCCGATCTCGTACGGGCGTCCGCCGGGCGGACGCGGGCCGCGGCCGCCGAGGCGCTGCGGGAGGCCGCGGTGCGGGCGGTGCGGTGGCGCGGCGGGAGCGTAGCCTTCCCTGGGCTCGCCGAGAGGTCCTTCGGGGCCGCCGCGGCGCCTACGGGGTGACACGTACGGGAAAGGACAACTCGCGCATGGCTTTCGAACCGCCGCGGCGTCTTCTCAGGGCGCTCGGTGAGAGCGCGCCCGACGGTGACGACTGGCTGGAGAAGCTCCCCGCGACGCTCCAGGAGGCCGTCGCCCTGCACGAGTTGACCGTGGAGCGGGTGCAGGTGCCCGGCGGTCGCAGCAGCCTGGTGGTGCTGGTGCGGCGGGCCGACGGCACCCCCGCGGTGCTCAAGCTGGCCCCGCCGCGGGCCCGTCCGGAGAGCGAGCGCGCCGCGCTGGCGCACTGGGGTGGCCGGGGCGCCGTACAGCTGCTGGCCGGCGGGGCGCAGGGCGCGCTGCTGCTGGAGCGGCTGCACCCCGATGTCTCGGTGCGGTCGCTGCCGGAGGCGAAGGCGCTGCTGGAGGCCGCGGGGACGCTGCGCAGGCTGTGGGTGCAGCCGCCCGAGGGGCATGTCTTCGAGACCGTCGCCGAGCGGACCGGGCGGCAGGCGCGGGCCATGCGGGCGAGCGCGGACACGGACGCCGAGCTGGTGCCGCTGGTCGACGCGGCGCTCGCGGTGCGCGAGGAGCTGCTGGCGGACGCGCCGGAACACCGGCTGCTGCACGGCACGTTCCGGCAGTCCAAGGTGCTCGCGGGCGAGCGGATGCCGTGGCTGGCCGTGGGGCCCGATCCGGTCGTCGGCGAGTGCGCGTTCGACCTGGCCCGGCTGGTCCGGGACCGGGTGGAAGACCTCATCGCCCAGCCGTCGGGGGCCGCGACGACCCGGCGGCGGGTCAAGCGGCTCGCGGAGTCGCTGGACGTGGACCAGGAGCGGCTGCGCGGCTGGACCCTGTTCCGGGCCGTGGAGTCCGGGGTGCGGGCACGCAGGGTCGGACGGCCGCAGGACGCGGAGCTGCTGCTGGAGTTCGCGAGCTGGCTCTGATCCGGAGCGTCAGCGACTCCGGGCGAGCCGGGGTCCGGACGTCAGCGAGCTGGGCTCGGGGCGTTCACGAGCCGGGGTCCGGACGTTCGCGAGCGAGGCTCCGGGGGAACGCGAGCCGGGCTCGGGGCAGTCACCAGCCTGGGCCGGACGTCGGCGAGCCAGGCTCCCGGCGTACGCGAACCAGGCTCGGGGCAGTCACCAGCCGGAGCCGGACGTCAGCGAGCTGAGCTCGGGGCGTTCACGAGCCGGGGTCCGGACGTTCGCGAGCGAGGCTCCGGGGGAACGCGAGCCGGGCTCGGGGCAGTCACCAGCCTGGGCCGGACGTCGGCGAGCCAGGCTCCCGGCGTACGCGAACCGGGCTCGGGGCAGTCACCAGCCTGGGCCGGACGTTGGCGAGCCGGTTCCGGGGGTTTTCGAGTCCGCCCCGGACGGGAAAGGTGCGGGTCCCTCGGGGGGAACCCCGGAGGACCCGCACCTTCGTGTCCTAGGCGGTCAGGCGCGCCACGGCCTCCTCGACCGTCAGCTCCTCGCGCTCGCCGGTCCTGCGGTCCTTGAGCTCGACGACGCCTTCGCCGGCGCGGCGGCCCGCGACCAGGATCTTGGGGACGCCGATCAGCTCGGAGTCGGTGAACTTCACGCCCGGGGAGACGCCGGCCCGGTCGTCGACGAGGACCCGCAGGCCCGCCGCGGCGAGCTTGTCGGAGACGTCGAGGGCCAGCTCGGTCTGCAGGGCCTTGCCGGCGGCGACGACGTGGACGTCGGCCGGGGCGACCTCGGCGGGCCAGCACAGGCCCTTGTCGTCGGCGGTCTGCTCGGCGAGGGCGGCGACGGCACGGGAGACGCCGATGCCGTAGGAGCCCATGGTGACGCGGACGGGCTTGCCGTTCTGGCCGAGGACGTCCAGCTTGAGGGCGTCGGTGTACTTGCGGCCCAGCTGGAAGATGTGGCCGATCTCGATGGCGCGGTCCAGCTTCAGCCCGGTGCCGCACTTCGGGCAGGGGTCGCCCTCCTGCACGACCACGACGTCGACGTACTCGTCGACCTCGAAGTCACGGCCCGCCACCACGTTCTTGGTGTGGGTGTTGTCCTTGTTGGCGCCGGTGATCCACGCGGTGCCGGGGGCCACGCGCGGGTCGGCGATGTACTTCACCTTCTCCAGGCCCTGCGGGCCGACGTAGCCGCGGACCAGGTCGCGGCGCTCGGCGAAGTCGGCCTCAGTGACCATCTCGACGGCGGCCGGGGCGAAGTGGGCCTCGACCTTGTCCATGTCGACCTCGCGGTCGCCGGGCACGCCGACGGCGACGATCTCGCCGTCCACCTTCACCAGGAGGTTCTTCAGCGTGGCGGAGGCCGGCACGCCGAGGGAGGCGGCCAGGGTCTCGATGGTCGGGGTGTCGGGGGTGGGGATGTCCTCGGCGGCGGGCACGGCCGAGCCGTCGACCGGCTTCAGCTCGTAGGTGATCGCCTCGGTGTTCGCCGCGAAGTCGCAGTTCGGGCAGTCGGCGAAGGTGTCCTCGCCGGCCTCGGCCGGGGCCAGGAACTCCTCCGACTTCGAGCCGCCCATCGCGCCGGCGGTGGCGGCGCAGATGCGGTAGTCGAGGCCCAGGCGCTCGAAGACACGCTGGTACGCCTCGCGGTGCAGGGCGTAGGACTTCGCCAGGCCCTCGTCCTCCAGGTCGAAGGAGTAGGAGTCCTTCATCAGGAACTCGCGGCCGCGCAGGATGCCGGCGCGGGGACGGGCCTCGTCGCGGAACTTCGTCTGGATCTGGTACAGGATGACCGGCAGGTCCTTGTAGGACGAGCACTGGTCCTTGACCAGGAGGGTGAAGATCTCCTCGTGGGTGGGGCCGAGCAGGTAGTCGCCGCCCTTGCGGTCCTGGAGGCGGAACAGCTCGGCGCCGTACTCGTCCCAGCGGCCCGTCGCCTCGTACGGCTCGCGCGGGAGCAGCGCGGGAAGGGAGACCTCCTGGGCGCCGATGGCGTCCATCTCCTCGCGGACGATGCGCTCGACGTTGGCGAGGACCTTCTTGCCGAGGGGCAGCCAGCTCCAGATGCCGGCGGCGGTGCGGCGGACGTAGCCGGCGCGCACGAGGAGCTTGTGGCTGAGGACCTCGGCGTCCGCCGGGTCGTCGCGCAGCGTCTTCGCCATCAACTGGGACATGCGCTGGACCGGTGCGTTGGCCATGGTTCTCGTACTCCTGCCGGTGTGAGGTGATGGCTAGGAGGTTAGCCGGGGGGTGGGGGGCTGCGGAAATCGGTCAGCGGCGGCGCAGCGGCAGCAGGGCGCCCATGACGGCGTACGGCTTCGGCGCGCTCGGGAAGTGGACCCGGCGGGCCAGGTCGACGTAGCCGAGGGAGTGGTAGAGGCCGCGGGCGGGGCTGTCCGTGTCGATCGCGGAGAGGATCGAGCGGGGTTCGGTGGCGGTGTCGGTGATCCTGGTGATCAGGGTCCGGCCGATGCCGCGGTTCTGGTAGTCCGGGTGGACGTGGAGTTCGGTGATGACGAAGGAGTCGTCGAGCCAGGTGTCGTTGCCCTCGGCGCGCAGGTAGGGCTGGACGATGGTGGACCACCAGTGGGCGCGGTCGTTGGGCATGCCGTAGACGAAGCCGACGAGCCTGCCCCCGGTGGTGGCGCCGAGGGCCCTCGCGCCGGGGTAGTTCATGTGCCGCAGGACGATCTGCCGGCGTACGGCCACCTCGTCGGCGTCGAGGCCGAAGGCCACGGCCTGGACGGCGAGGGCCTCGTCCACGCGGGCGGGGAGGTCCAGGGAGCCGATGACGAGGTCCATGCGGGGAGCCTACAGGGCTAGAACAGCACGCTCATGAACGCTCCGACCTCGTCGAAGCCCACCTTCCGGTACGTGCGCCGCGCCGCCGTGTTGAAGTCGTTGACATAGAGGCTGACCACGGGGGCCACGTCCGCGAGGGCGTAGCGCAGGACCGCCGCCATGCCGGGGGCCGCCAGGCCCCTGCCCCGGTACTCGGGGGCCACCCAGACGCCCTGGATCTGGCAGGCGTGTTCGGTGGCGGCGCCGATCTCGGCCTTGAACATGACCTTGCCGTCGGCGTCGAGGCGGGCGAAGGAGCGGCCCGAGCCGACGAGTTCGGCGACGCGTGCCTGGTAGAGGAGGCCGCCGTCGCCGGCGAGCGGGGAGACGCCGACCTCCTCGGTGAACATGGCGACGCAGGCCGGCATGATCGTCTCCATCTCGTCCTTGCGGACGCGCCGGACGTACGGGTCCGGGGTGACGTCGGCCGGCATGCGGTCGGTGACCATCAGCGGCTGGTGGGGGCGTACGTCGCGGGCCGGGCCCCAGTGCGGTTCGAGCAGACGCCACAGCTCGGCGGTGGACTCGGCGGGGCCGACGATGGAGGAGCAGCGGCGGCCGGCCCGGCGCGCCCGGTCGGCGAAGGCCCGGATCGCGCGCGGGGTGGCGCAGATGGGGACGAGGTTGGCGCCCGCGTAGCACAGGGACGTGAGCATGCCGTCCTCGTACCAGCCCCACATCTCGCCGCCCAGACGCCAGGGGTCCAGGCCCGCTACACGGACGCGGGAGGTCACGAAGGCGTTCGCCACGGGTTCTCGGTCGAGGACGGCGAGGGCGGCTTCCAGGTCACTCGGTTCGAGGACCCGGGAGGTGGTCTGGGTCAACACGTGCGGGGCCTCACGCTCGGTTCTGCTGGTCTCCGCACTGTACCTGCGGAAGCTGGGCGGTGGCGTTGGGTGGAGGCCGACGTGCGGTGATCGGGGAGGTCGGACCGGGTGCCGTTGCTTCCGAGGGCTGCCGCCCCCAGACCCCTGCTGCGGCCTGAACGGCCTCGTCCTCAGACGCCGGACGGGCTGACGACCCGTGCCGGCACCGAGGGGTGCCGCCTCGCCCGGTACACCACACACCGGCGCAGCGGGCCCTGCGGCACGCCCGGATCGTCGAAGTCGTCCGCCTCGTCCCTCGTCATGCCGAGCCTGCGCATCACGGCCCGGGAGCGGACGTTGGACTCGGTGGTGATCGCGAGGATCTCCGGGAGGGCCAGCTGTGCGAAGCCGAAGGTCAGTGCGGCGCGGGCGGCCTCGGTGGCGTAGCCGTGGCCCCAGGCGGTGCGGGCCAGGCGCCAGCCCGCCTCGACCCCGGTGAACGGCATGTCGTCGTCGACCGGATCGAGGCCCGCGAAGCCGATGAAGTCACCGGTGGCCGCCACCTCCACGGCCCACCAGCCCCAGCCGCGCGCCTCCAGGTCCGACTGGAAACGAGCGACCGAGGCGTCGCTCTGCGCGCGGGTGAGGAGGCCGGGGAAGTGTTCCCTGACCTCCGGGTCGGCGTTGAGGGCGGCCCAGGGGGCGAGGTCGGTGTCCCGCCAGGGGCGGAGGATCAGGCGTTCGGTGCGCAGCTCGGGCATGGGGTGAGCCAACAGGCCCGGGCCGCGCGCCGCCAGTGGATAAGCGGGGCTCAGCCCGCGACCGACACCGAGGGCTCGCCGGAGGCGACGCCGTCCTTCTCCATCTGCTCGGCCAGCTTCATGGCCTCGTCGATGAGGGTCTCCACGATCTTGGACTCGGGGACGGTCTTGATGACCTCGCCCTTGACGAAGATCTGGCCCTTGCCGTTGCCGGAGGCGACGCCGAGGTCGGCCTCGCGGGCCTCGCCCGGACCGTTCACCACGCAGCCCATCACGGCGACGCGGAGCGGGACCTCCATGCCGGTCAGGCCGGCGGTGACCTCTTCGGCGAGCTTGTAGACGTCGACCTGGGCGCGGCCGCAGGACGGGCAGGAGACGATCTCCAGGCCGCGCTGCTTGAGGTTCAGGGACTCCAGGATCTGGATGCCGACCTTGACCTCCTCGGCCGGCGGGGCCGACAGGGAGACGCGGATGGTGTCGCCGATGCCCTGGGAGAGCAGGGCGCCGAAGGCGACGGCGGACTTGATGGTGCCCTGGAAGGCCGGGCCCGCCTCGGTCACGCCGAGGTGCAGGGGGTAGTCGCACTGGGCGGCGAGCTGGCGGTACGCCTCGATCATCACGACCGGGTCGTTGTGCTTGACCGAGATCTTGATGTCCCGGAAGTCGTGCTCCTCGAAGAGGGACGCCTCCCACAGGGCGGACTCCACCAGGGCCTCGGGGGTGGCCTTGCCGTACTTCTGGAGCAGGCGGCGGTCCAGGGAGCCGGCGTTGACGCCGATGCGGATCGGGGTGCCGTGGTCCTTGGCGGCCCGCGCGATCTCCTTGACCTTGTCGTCGAACTGCTTGATGTTGCCCGGGTTGACGCGGACCGCGGCGCAGCCGGCCTCGATCGCGGCGAACACGTACTTCGGCTGGAAGTGGATGTCGGCGATGACCGGGATCTGGGACTTCTTGGCGATGGTCGCGAGGGCGTCGGCGTCGTCCTGGGTGGGGCAGGCGACGCGGACGATCTGGCAGCCGGACGCGGTCAGCTCGGCGATCTGCTGGAGGGTGGCGCCGATGTCGGACGTACGGGTCGTCGTCATCGACTGCACGGACACGGGGGCGTCGCCGCCGACCGCCACGGACCCGACCTGGATCTGCCGGCTCTTGCGGCGCTCGGCGAGCTTGGTCGGAACGGACGGCATGCCGAGAGAAATCGCAGTCATCTGCTGTGCAACCCCAAGTCGTGGATCAAGGTCCGGACCCGTATCTGCGGCGGGCTCCAGGCTTCGAGATTACGCCACGCGGCCCGGCCGGATCACCCGCGGCCCGTAATGCCACCCGATGGGATGCGGCCGGGCACCCAGGGTGCCCGGCCGCCGTGAACCGGAGGTGGCTAGGAGATGCGCACCGGGTTGACCACGTCGGCGATCAGCACCAGGACCGTGAAGCAGATGAAGATCCCGGCGACGACGTAGGCGACCGGCATCAGCTTCGCCACGTCGAAGGGGCCCGGGTCCGGGCGGCGCAGCACCTTGGCGGTGTTGCGGCGCAGCGACTCCCAGAGGGCTCCCGCGATGTGGCCGCCGTCGAGGGGCAGCAGCGGGAGCATGTTGAACAGGAACAGGGAGAGGTTGAAGCCGGCCAGCAGGAAGACGAACATCGCGAGCTGCTGGGTGGCCGGGATGTCGAGGGTGGCGATCTCGCCGCCGACGCGGGCCGCGCCGACGATGCCCATCGGGGAGTCCGGTTCGCGCGGTCCGTCGCCGAAGGCGGCGTCCCACAGGGCCGGGATCTTGGAGGGCAGGGCGACGAGGCCGTCGACGGCGTCGCCGACGCGGTCGCCCATCCAGGTCATGGAGTCGCCGAAGCCCAGGGTGACGACGCCCTCGGCGGCGCTGAAGCCGAGGAAGCCCGCTTTGACGTACTCGCCCTGGACGTAGGCGCCGCTGGAGTCCTTCTTGGTGACCAGGTTGGTGGCGATCTTCGCGTGCAGGGTGACCTGCTGTCCCTTGCGGTCGACGACGATGGCGACCTCCTTGCCGGCGCTCTCGCGGATCCGGTCGGAGAGGGTGTTCCAGTCGTCGGTGCGCACACCGTCGAACGCGACGATCTTGTCGCCGGCCTTGAGGCCCGCGGCCGCGGCCGGGGAGGCGGCGTCCGACTTCTTGCACTCGTCGCGCTTCTCGCTCTGCGCGATGACGCACGGGGAGACCGAGCTGACGGTGGTGGTCTGCTGCTGGATGCCGAAGCCCATCAGCACGGTGAGGAACAGTCCGAAGGCGAGGACGAGGTTCATGAACGGGCCCGCGAACATCACGATGACCCGTTTCCACGGCTTGCGCGTGTAGAAGAGGCGGGTCTCGTCACCCGGCTTCAGCTCTTCGAAGGCGGCCGAGCGGGCGTCCTCGATCATGCCGCGCCAGGGCGAGGTGGAGCGGGCCTCCAGCTTGCCGTCGGGGCCGGGCGGGAACATGCCGATCATGCGGATGTAGCCGCCGAACGGGATCGCCTTGATGCCGTACTCGGTCTCGCCCTTGTTGCGCGACCAGATGGTCGGGCCGAAGCCGACCATGTACTGCGGCACGCGGATGCCGAACAGCTTGGCCGTGGACAGGTGGCCCAGCTCGTGCCACGCGATCGAGAAGAGCAGGCCGACCGCGAAGACCGCTATGCCGAGGATGAACATCAGGGTCGTCATGCACGGGCCTCCGCCGTCTGTGCCGTCAGTTCCCGGGTCCTTGCGCGTGCCCAGGTCTCCGCTTCGAGGACGTCCGCCACGGTCAGCGAAGTTCCCGCCTCCGGGGTGCCGTGCTCCTCGACGACCCGGGTGACGGTCTCCATGATCCCGTTGAAGGGCAGCGCACCGGCCAGGAAGGCCCCCACGCACTCCTCGTTGGCCGCATTGAACACCGCCGGGGCGGTCCCCGCGAGCTCGCCGACGTGCCGGGCGAGGTTCACCGACGGGAAGGCGTCGTCGTCGAGCGGGAAGAACTCCCAGGTCGACGCCTTGCTCCAGTCGAAGGCGGGGGCGGCGTCGGGGATGCGCTCGGGCCAGCCCAGGCCGATGGCGATGGGGCCGCGCATGTCGGGGGGCGTGGCCTGCGCCAGGGTCGATCCGTCCGTGAATTCCACCATCGAGTGAACATACGACTGGGGGTGGACGACGACCTCGATGCGGTCGAAGGGAATGTCGTAGAGCAGGTGCGCCTCGATGACCTCCAGGCCCTTGTTCACCAGGGTCGCGGAGTTGATCGTGATCACCGGGCCCATGGCCCAGGTGGGGTGGGCGAGGGCGTCCTCGACCGTCACATGCGCCAGTTCGTCCCTGGTACGGCCGCGGAAGGGGCCGCCGGACGCGGTCACGACGAGCTTTCTCACGTCCGCTCGCGTGCCGGCGGCCAGGGCCTGGAAGAGGGCGGCGTGCTCGGAGTCGACCGGGATGATCTGGCCGGGCTTGGCGCGCTCCTTGACCAGCGGGCCGCCGACGATGAGCGACTCCTTGTTGGCGAGGGCCAGGGTGCGGCCCGCCTCCAGGGCGGCGAGGGTCGGCGCGAGGCCGATGGAGCCGGTGATGCCGTTGAGGACGGTGTGGCAGGCGGAGGCGGCGACCTCGGTGGCCGCCTGCGGTCCGGCGAGGATCTCGGGGAGCGGTTCGCCCGTGCCGTAGTGCGCGGACAGCGCCTCGCGCAGCGCCGGTACGACGTCCTCGCGGGCCACCGCGACGGTCCGCACCCGCAGGCGGTGGGCCTGCTCGGCGAGGAGGGCGACCCGGCCGCCGTGGGCGGACAGGGCGGTCACCCGGAAGCGGTCGGGGTTGCGCAGGACCAGGTCGATGGCCTGCGTGCCGATCGAGCCGGTGGACCCGAGGATCACCACGTCCTTCGGCCCGTCTCCGACGACGGGGTCGTAGACGAGGTGCGGGTCGGCGAGGGGGGCAGGGCTGTCGCTCATGGCCCCCATTCTTCCCGTACTCGGGCACCGGATGTGCTCACGGGTGATGCCCCGTGCGCGTCATGCGGTGTACTTGGTGAACTTCTGCCACTGGGCGTCGACGATCTCGGCGGGGACGCCGCCGAAGTCCTCGGTGCCGAGGAGATCCGCCCGGAAGGAGAGGGTGGTCGAGCCGGAACGCACGACGGTCAGATAGTCGTACAGCTTCAGGCCGGGGTCCTTGACGTCCTGGGTGACGATGCGGAAGGCGTGCGCCTCGTCGCCGAGGTCGGGCGCCTCGACGGTCTCGACCGCGAGGACCTTCGCGTCGGTGGCCGCCCGCTCCTCGGTGAAGCCGCCCGCGCACTCCCGGCCGGCCCTGCCGAGCGACTTCATGATCGCGGCGGCGTCCTGGGCGGCGTAGGAGCGCAGCTGGATGTCGACCGTGACGCCCGGCTCGGCGTACGGGTCGGAGGTGACCCGGTGGACCTCCGCGACGGGGTCGTGGTCGGTGGCTCCCTCGGCGAGGCTGACCAGCGGCTGGCAGACGGCCGGCCGCGCGGTGTACACATCGGCGATCGGGCCGTCCTCGCTCACCGGGTCGCTCACGGCGTGCATCCCGGCGGGCTCGCCCTCCGCGAGCGCCGCGGCCACCAGCTGCGCCTCGGTGAGCGGCTCGGGGCCCGCCTCCGTGCCCGCCCCTCCCCCGTCGCCTCCGCCGCAGGCGGCCGTCCCCATCAGAACGGCCACCGCGATCGCCGTACGTCGTGCCCGTGCGCCGAACATGTCCCCCACCCCTGTGCTGTTGATCGAACAGAGTGCGATTGTGCACCAGGCACCGGGGTGGGGAGGGCCGGGGTCAGCGGATGGGCCGGTGGACGTTCTCCCGTGCCGAGGGGCCGGGTGTGGCGTCGGCGATCCAGGGGCCGTCGCCGGAGGGGTCCAGGACGCCTTCCTCCAGCCAGGTGTAGGTGCCGGCGAGCACGCCCTTGACGACCTTGCGGTCGATGTCGTCGGTGTTGGTCCACAGGCGGTCGAAGAGTTCCTCGACGCGGATGCGGGCCTGGTGGCAGAAGGCGTCGGCGAGCTGGTACGCCTCGCGGCCGTGGTCGTTCTGGCGGCGCAGGAGTTCGGCGCGGACGCAGGCGGCGCTCATGGCGAACAGTTCGGCGCCGATGTCGACGATCCGGCCGAGGAAGCCCTGTTTGGTCTCCATGCGGCCCTGCCAGCGGGACATGGCGTAGAAGGTGGAGCGGGCGAGTTTGCGGGCGTGCCGTTCGACGTAGCGCAGATGGCCGGAGAGGTCGACCTCGTGGCGGAAGTCGCCGTAGGCGGCGGGGAGCTGGCCGGGGCCGGCGACCAGCTTGGGCAGCCACTTGGCGTAGAAGACACCGGCGTTGGCGCCCGCCCTGGCCTTGTCGGCGAGGGACTTCTCCGGGTCGATGAGGTCGCCGGCGACGCTGAGGTGGGCGTCGACGGCCTCGCGGGCGATGAGCAGGTGCATGATCTCGGTGGAGCCCTCGAAGATGCGGTTGATGCGCAGGTCGCGCAGTATCTGCTCGGCGGGGACGGCGCGTTCGCCGCGGGCGCGCAGGGACTCGGCGGTCTCGAAGCCGCGGCCGCCGCGGATCTGGACGAGTTCGTCGGCCATCAGACAGGCCATCTCGGAGCCGTAGAGCTTGGCGAGGGCGGCCTCGATGCGGATGTCGTTGCGGTCCTCGTCGGCCATCTGCGAGGAGAGGTCGAGGACCGCTTCGAGGGCGAAGGTGGTCGCCGCGATGAAGCTGATCTTGGAGCCGACGGCCTCGTGCAGGGCGACCGGCTTGCCCCACTGCTCGCGGGCCCGGGACCATTCGCGGGCGATCTTCAGGCACCACTTGCCGGCGCCCGCGCACATCGCGGGCAGGGAGAGGCGACCGGTGTTGAGGGTGGTGAGGGCGATCTTCAGACCGGAGCCCTCGGGGCCGATGCGGTTCGCGGCCGGGACGCGGACCCGGTGGAAGCGGGTGACGCCGTTCTCGATGCCGCGCAGGCCCATGAAGGCGTTGCGGTTCTCGACGGTGATGCCCTCGGAGGCGGCCTCCACGACGAACGCGGTGATGCCGCCCGGGTGGCCCTCGGAGCGCGGTACGCGCGCCATGACGACGAGGAGGTCGGCGATGACGCCGTTGGTGGTCCACAGCTTCACGCCGTCGAGGATGTAGTCGTCGCCGTCGGGCACCGCGGTGGTGGCCAGACGGGCCGGGTCGGAGCCGACGTCCGGTTCGGTGAGCAGGAAGGCGGAGATGTCGGTGCGGGCGCAGCGGGGCAGGAAGGTGTCCTTCTGCTCCTGGGTGCCGAAGATCTTCAGCGGCTGGGGGACGCCGATGGACTGGTGGGCGCTGAGCAGGGCGCCGACGGCGGGGCTGACGGAGCCGACCAGGGCGAGGGCCTTGTTGTAGTAGACCTGGGTGAGGCCGAGGCCGCCGTACTTGGGGTCGATCTTCATGCCGAGGGCGCCGAGCTCCTTGAGCCCGTTGATCACGCCGTCGGGGATGCGGGCGTCGCGCTCGATGACCGACGGGTCGATCTTCGTCTCGCAGAAGTCGCGGAGTTTGGCGAGGAACTCCTCGCCGCGCTGGGCGTCTTCGGGTGCCGGGAGCGGGTGGGGGTGGATGAGGTCCAGGCGGAAGCGCCCGAGGAACAGTTCCTTGGCGAAGCTGGGCTTGCGCCAGTCCTGTTCCCGGGCCGCCTCCGCGACCTGGCGGGCCTCACGCTCGGTGACGTTGCGTGGGGGCGTTGCAGCGGACATGAGGCTCACCTCGCCGCGAAGAGGGATCTTGGGGACCGTACGTTACTGATCGGTGCTACCGGATCGTATGTACCCGAAAGCGGACGGCCCCACCAGTCCTCGCGCGGCCGTTCGGCCGATGTCGACGGAATACGCCCGGATGTCCAGCACCCGGCACCTCGCGGATCGGCAGGCCGCCGGCCCCGGCGACGGGGGGTCCGGTGGGCGGCGGGGCGGCGAGGGGCTTCTGCGGCGGCCGCGGCCCGCGGTGTTGCGGGCGGGGGTCTTCCGGGGGACCGTTCGCGTACGTCGGCCGGTGGCCGCCGGGTGCCGGCGCTGCCGTGGCGGCGGAGAAGGCTGTCGAAGCGCTTCGACGGACTATGGACACCCACCTTCGGTGGAGCTACTGTCGAACCACCCTCACTCGCCGTTGTCCGCAACGCTTGCTGTCGAAGCGCTTCACTAGAACTGGGAGAGCTGGATGGTCACCCTCGCCGAGGTCGCCCAGCACGCCGGAGTGTCGGCGAGCACGGTGAGCTATGTCCTCAGCGGCAAGCGGTCCATCTCCGCCACCACCCGGCAGCGGGTCGAGGAGAGCATCAGGGAACTGGGCTACCACCCGAACGCCGGTGCCCGCGCGCTGGCCGGCAAGCGGTCCAACATCATCGCGCTGATGATCCCGCTGCGCACGGACATGTATGTGCCGGTGATGATGGAGATCGCCATCGCGGTCGCCACCACCGCCCGCACGCACGGCTACGACGTGCTGCTGCTGACCGGCGAGGAGGGCCCCGACGCGGTGCGGCGGGTCACCGGCAGCGGGCTCGCCGACGCGATGATCCTGATGGACGTGGAGCTGGAGGACGAGCGGCTGCCGCTGCTGCGCGGCACCGACCAGCCGTCCGTGCTGATCGGGCTGCCCGCCGACACCACCGGTCTGACCTGCGTGGACCTGGACTGGACCGCGACGGGCGCGCTGTGTGTGGAGCAGCTGGCGACGCTCGGCCACCGTGACATCGCCGTCATCGGCGAGGCCCCCGCGGTCTACGAGCGGCACACCGGGTTCGCGGAGCGCACCCTGGACGGACTGCGCACCCGCGCCCGCGCGTTGGGGGTGCGCCTGCTGCACCGGCCGTGCGAGGGCGGGTACGACGCGATGGCCTCGACGCTCGCCCGCGTCTTCGACGAACGGCCGGACACCACCGCCTTCGTCGTGCAGAACGAGTCGGCCGTGGAGCCGCTGCTCGCGCTGCTGCGCCAGCAGGGCCGGGCCGTCCCGGAGGACGTGTCGGTGGTCGCGATCTGTCCGGACCAGGTCGCCGTCCAGTCCTCGGTGCGGCTGACGTCCGTGGCCATCCCCGCGCAGGAGATGGGGCGGCACGCGGTGGAGCTGCTGGCGGCCAAGCTGGACGGGCGCGACGGTGACCAGGTCGTGCTGATCGAACCCGAGTTGACGGTGCGGGCCAGCTCGGGGCCGGCCGCTTCCTGACGCCCTGTACGTCTGCCGTGCCGCCGCCTCGGGGGTGGCATCACCCTGTCCTCATCCAGGAGTACGCCTCGTGATTCAGCCTGCCGAAAACCCGCCCAAGGTGAGCCTCGCGCAGTCCTCCCCCACCGTCGGCACGTTCCGTGAGCGGGACGGGGCGCTGGAGTGGAGCGGCCGCCAGGAGACCGTACGCGTCGAAGCGTGGGGGCCGGACGCGGTCCGGGTGCGCGCCCGGCTCGGCGGGCCGGTCCTGGACGGGCTCCCCGGCGCTCTGCTGGACGAGGCCCCGGCCGCCTCGTCCACCGTCAAGATCGAGGACGGCCGGGGCCGGCTGACCGTCGGCGCGCTCACCGTCGACATCGACGCCGAGGGCCTGATCCGCTTTGTGCGCACCGACGACTCCAGCGAGCTGCTGGCCGAGGAACGCGCCCACTTCTGGTGGCCCGGCCCCCGGCTGTACACGGCGGTCGGCGGCGGCCACCACCGCCTGGAGCAGCGGTTCGCCGCCTACGAGGGCGAGCAGCTGTACGGCCTGGGCCAGCACCAGCACGGCCGGCTGGACCAGAAGGGCCTGGTCCTGGACCTGGTGCAGCGCAACGCCGAGGTGGGCATACCGGTGCTGACCTCCAGCCGCGGCTACACCCTGCTGTGGAACAACCCGGCGATCGGCCGCGTCGAGCTGGCGCACAACGGCACCCGCTGGGTGGCCGACTCGGCCCGCCAGATCGACTACTGGATCACCGCGGGCGCCCCGGCCGACGCCCAGCGCCGCTACAGCGCCGTGACCGGCCGCACACCGATGCTGCCGCAGTGGGCGGCGGGCTTCTGGCAGTGCAAGCTGCGCTACCGCACCCAGGACGAACTCCTGGCGGTGGCGCGGGAGTACAAGCGCCGGGGCCTGCCCCTCGACGTCATCGTCTGCGACTTCTTCCACTGGACGCACCTGGGCGAGTGGAAGTTCGACCCGAAGGAGTGGCCGGACCCGGCGGCCATGGTCCGCGAGCTGGACGAGCTGGGCGTCAAGCTGATGGTGAGCGTCTGGCCGTCGGTGTCCCCGCTGTCCGAGAACCACCCGGTGATGGAACAGCGCGGCTACTTCATCGGCACCCAGTACGGCCCCCTCGCCCACGCCGACTGGCCCGACAAGGAGGTGGCGTCCACGGTCCAGGTGGCCTTCTACGACGCCACCAACCCGGATGCCCGCGCGTTCCTGTGGTCGAGGATCAAGGCCAACTACCTGGACCCGTACGGCATCAAGGCGTTCTGGCTGGACGCCTGCGAGCCCGAGCTCAAGCCCGGCTTCCCGGAGAACCTGCGCTACTGGGCGGGCCCCGGCCCGGAGGTCGGCAACCTCTACCCGGCGGAGAATGCCCGCACCTTCCACGAAGGGCTCGTGTCCGAGGGCGAGTCGGAGATCATCACCCTCAACCGCTCGGCGTGGGCGGGCAGTCAGCGCTACGGAGCGGCGCTGTGGTCGGGTGACATCGGCACCGACTTCGCGACCCTGCGCCGGCAGATCGCGGCCGGTCTGAACACCGCGCTGTCCGGCATCCCGTGGTGGAACACCGACATCGGCGGCTTCCACGGCGGCGACCCGGACGACAAGGAGTACCGGGAGGTGATGGTCCGCTGGTTCCAGTTCGGCGCGCTGTCCCCGCTGATGCGGCTGCACGGCTTCCGCGAGCCCGGTATGCCGCTGGGCCCGGAGATGACCGGCGGTCCCAACGAGGTGTGGTCCTACGGCGAGGAGGCCGGGGCGATCATGGAGCGGTATCTGCGGCTGCGCGAGCGCCTGAAGCCGTACGTCCTGGACGTCATGCGGGAGGCCCACGAGGAGGGGCTGCCGGTGATGCGGCCGCTGTTCCTGGAGTTCCCCGACGACCAGGCCGCCTGGCAGGTCGACGACGCCTATCTCTTCGGCCGTGACCTGCTGGTCGCCCCGGTGCTCACGGCGGGCGCGACGGTCCGTACGGCGTATCTCCCGGCGGGCGCCCGCTGGACGGACGCGTGGACCGGTCAGACGTACGAGGGCGGTACGGCGGTGACGGTCGACGCCCCCCTGGACCGCATCCCGCTGTTCCTGCGGGACGGGGCGCGGCTGCCGATCGCCGAGTGAGACGCGTGCGGCCGGTCCCGTAGGGGAGGGACCGGCCGCACGTCCTTCACCGGGTCAACTGCTGCTGACCGTCAGGTTGTTGGTGCGGAAGTCGAGGCCGCCGGACGACGAGGTGATCTCGTAGCCGAACTGCACGTCACCGATGGTCTCGTTGCCGAACCAGCGCTTGGTGTCCTTGATCCATTTCAGGATCGGCAGGATGTTCACCGTGCCGGAGCTGGAGTCGGAGGTGCGCAGGAACGAGTAGACCTCGTTGGCGCCGTTGTTGCCCTTGTAGACGTTCCAGGTGTGGCCGCCCAGGCTGACGGTGCCCTGGAAGGTGCCGAGCGGGCCGACGGCGCCGTTGTGGTTGACCCAGAGCATGATCTCGTGGTCGTAGTCGGTGTCCCAGATGTCGTAGGACGTGTTGTACGCGCCGGAGGTCGGGACCGTGACGTTGTAGCTGCTGGTGAGCGAACCGATCGAGGTGATCGGCTTGTTGATCACCTTCTTGGCGTTGGGGTACGACTTGATGCCGCCCGTATTGGGGTGGTTCGCCCAGACGCCCCAGTTGGTGCCGGAGTTGGCCCAGACGCACTGGCTGCCGGCGCCGGAGCCCCAGATGTTGTTGTAGAGGGTGTAGCCGTTCAGGGTGGTGTTGCCCCACTGGTCGCAGGTGGACCAGACCGCGGCCTGGGCGGGGGCGGCGGCGAGGCCGACCGTGGCGCCGAGGGCGAGGGCCGGGGCGAGCAGAGCGGTGAGGAACCTTCCGCGGAGGTGTCGTGCCATGGGTGTCCCTTCCATGGGTGGGGGGAGATGCGCGGTCACCGCGCCCTCAGGGTGAGGACGTGGTCCTCTCCGGCGACGAGGTCGAGCGACTGCTCGCCGGAGGGGGTTCGGAGGTCCACGCGGCAGGTGCGCGTGGGGCGGATGAGGGCGGTCGCCCCCTCGGGGCTCCAGGACAGGTCGAGCTCGGCGCCGAACCGGGTGCGGATGCCGCGGAGCCGGCCCTCGGGCAGCGCGTCGGGGAGGGCGGGGAGCAGCACGAGCCGGGCCGGGGTCGACTGGACGAGCGCCTCGATCAGTACGGCGGGGAGGGTGTGGGCGGCGTCCGCGTTGTAGACGTCGCGATGCGGGTAGTGGGCGCTCATCAGGGAGGCGTGGAAGAAGTCGCCGCCGAGGACCCGGTCGAGGGCGTGGGCGAGGCGTGCCGGGTCCTTCAGGCGGGCCGCGACGAGCGCGTGGTGGAGATGGCCGTGCGCGGAGTCGTTCTCGGCGCCGCGCAGTGCGAGGGCGCGGTGGGCGGCCTCGGCGAGTGCGGGGGTGTCGTACGGCGTGATCTCGTCCAGGGGCCAGACGCCGTAGAGGTGGCTGAGGTGGCGGTGGTCGTAGGTGTCGTCGAGGCCGGGCCGGGCCCATTCGGCGAGGGCGCCGTCCGCGTTGACGCGGTGCGGCGGGAGGCGGTGGGCGAGGGCGCGCAGGCGTTCGGCCCGTTCCGGGTGGTAGTCGGCGGCGGTCAGCAGGGCGTGGCGGGCGGCGGACAGGTCCATGGCCGCGTCGATCGCGCCCCAGCTGCCGTTGGCGGGGCGGTTCTCGGGCGAGTAGGAGGGGACGACGACGAGGCGGCCGTCGGCGTCGGTGCGGGTGAGGAAGTCCTCGTAGAAGTCGGCGAGTTCGGCGAGGGCTCCGGCCGTGCGCGGGTCGCGGGTGCCGTAGGTCTCGTCGTGGTCGACGAGCGGTTTGAGCAGCCAGTCGGCGCCCGCGGTCCACAGGTGCAGGGGGTACTCGCGGGAGAAGTGGTACGCATGTCCGGACTCGCCGTCGGTGTGGGCGGGGGCGACGATGCCGCGGGCGCCGAAGACGGCTCGGGCGTTGTCCCGCCAGTCGTCGAGCTGACCGTGGATCAGCTGGGCATGGGCCTCGGTGACTTCGGGGAGTGCCGCGGCCGCCGCCGAGGCGGTCTGGAGGTTGAGGTTGGCGTCGGTGGTGAAGGCGCCGGACCACGCGGTGTCCCAGTCGCCGGTCCACAGGCCGGTCAGCCGGGGCGGCAGCAGGCCGGAGGCGGACAGCAGGTGGTAGCGGCCGGCGGCGAACAGGCGCTCCAGGAGGGCGGGGCTGTGGGGCCTGGTCAGCAACTCCGAGCCGGGAAGGGCCCGTTCGGCGGGGTCGGCGGCGAGGTCGAGGGTGACGCGGGTGTAGGCGGTGCGGTGCAGGGCGAGGTGTCTGTGCAGGAGATCGTCGTACGCCGTCCGGTGGAGCAGATCGCGCAGGGCGCGGGTCTCCTCGACGGCGTCCAGCTCGCCGGTGTGGCGGCGCACCCGGGTGAGGAGCAGGGCCGAGGCGGCGCCCTCGATGCGGGTGCCGGGTGCGGCCAGGGTGGTGAGTCCGCCGGTGACGGCGGCCACGGTCACGCCGGTGTAGGCGAGGTCGCTGTCGGGGTAGCGGACGCGCAGGGTGAGGGCGGCGCCCTCGGGGGTGAGGTGGGCGCTGTGGCCGACGCGCAGGCCGGGGGGTGCGCCGGGGAGGCGGTGGTCGAGGGTGAGGTCGAGGGTCAGGCCGGGGCCGGCGATGTGCTGGACGATCACGTCGTCGGCGCGGGAGACGAAGACGCGGCTGGTCCAGTCGTGGGTGCGGGCGGTGGTCTCGCCGGTGGTGAAGTCGACCCGGCGGCGGTAGGCGTGCCGCCGGGCGGCCGGTCGGCGCTGGCGCAGGGCGAAGGCCGGGTGGAAGGGCCGCACCCACGTCAGCGGGCGGCCGTCGGTGAACTCCTCGGCCGCGGTGAGGTCGCCGGCGAGCAGTCTGTCCTGGAGCGCGGGGAGTTCGGCGGCGAGCTGCGGAGGGTGGCGGTGGGTGCCGTCGTCGGGGCGTACCAGGGTGTGATGGGTGACGATGATCCGGTCGTCGTTCGGGTCGCCGGACACGAGGGCGCCGTGGTGGCCGTTGCCGGTGAGGAAGGAGTCCTCCCAGCGGGCCGCGGGGAGGGGCTCCCAGGTGGCGTGGACGGGTCCGCCGCTCATGGTGCGAGCACCGCCACGCCGTGGCGGCCGAGGGTGATCCGGTCCGTGACCGTCTCGCCGGTGAGCAGCTCCCGGTGGGTGCCCGGCACGGTGACGGTGACCGGCTCGCGGCCGTGGTGGAGCAGGAACAGCAGCTCACCGCGGCGCACGGCCTCGACGTCGGCGGGGAGGCCGTCCAGCACCGGCCGGGCACCCGCCTCGGCGGCGATCCGCGCGAGCAGGGCGCGCAGCGCCTCCGGTTCGGGGAGGGTGGAGAGGTACCAGGCGCGGCCCGTGCGGAGGACGGCGGGCAGGCCGTCGAGCTCGGCCCCCTGGTACGCGAACGTCTCGTCCGCCTCGGCCTCCAGCTCCTCCGACCACACCGTGCCGCGGAACCCGTCGCACGGCACGCCCTCCCCCGCGTCCAGCGGCCACCACTCGTGCAGGGTGCGGATGCCGAACAGCTCGCGCAGCCGGGCGTCCATGCCGCCGGGCCGCACCCGGTCGTCCTCGTCGGCGACGCCGGTGAGGAAGCCGCAGACCAGGGTGCCGCCCCCGGCGGCGTACGCGAGCAGGTTCTCGATCGCCGCGTCGGTGAGGGCGTACGCCTGGGGGACGACGACCAGCCGGTAGCCGCTCAGGTCGTGCTCGGGGTGGGCGAAGTCGGTGGTCAGGTGGGCCTGCCACAGGGCGCGGTGCCAGGCGCGCAGCACGTCGGGGTGGCCGGCCCCGGCCGCGGTGGACAGACGGCCGTCCTGCTCGGCGGCCCACCAGGAATGCCAGTCGTGCAGGATCGCCACGTCCGCGGCGATGTCCGCGCCGGTGACCGGGCCGAGCTTGCGCAGATCGGCGCCGATCCGCTTGACCTCCTGGAAGGTACGGCCCTCCTCCCCCGCGTGGCTGACCATCCCGGAGTGGAACTTCTCCGCGCCCTGCCGGGACTGGCGCCACTGGAAGTAGCAGACGGCGTCGGCACCGCGGGCCACGGCCTGCAGCGACCACAGCCGGTTGAGGCCCCGCGGCTTGGGGTGGTTGACGCCACGCCAGTTGACGGGACCGGCGGCCTGTTCCATCAGCATCCAGGGGCCGCGGGCCTGGGAGCGGGTCATGTCCTGGACCAGCGCCCCGAACTGGGCGCCGAGGGGGTCGCGGGGGTCGGGGTAGAGGTCGACGGAGACGACGTCCTCCTCCTCGGCCCAGCGCCAGGCGTCCACACCGGTGAACAGCGCCATGAAGTTGGTGGTGACCGGCAGGTGCGGGGTGTGCCGGCGGACGATGTCCCGCTCGGCCCGGAAGCACTCCAGGAGCATGTCGGAGGTGAAGCGGCGGAAGTCGAGCACCTGGGTGGGGTTGTTCAGATAGTGGGCGTGGCGCGGGGGCAGGACGCCGTCCCAGGTGTCGTAGCCCTGGCTCCAGAAGGCGGTGCCCCAGGCGTCGTTGAGCGCGTCGAGGCTCTGGTACTTCGCGCGCAGCCAGCGGCGGAAGGCGGCGGCCGCCTCGTCGCCGTGGTCGACGGTGCAGTACTCGTTGTTGATGTGCCACATCGTGAGGGCGGGGTGGCCGGCGTAACGGGCGGCCAGGTCCTCGGTGATGGCGGCGGCGTACCGGCGGTAGGTGGCGCTGGAGTGCGAGAAGTGCTGGCGGCCGCCCCACCATTCGATACGGCCCTCGGCGTCGCGGGGCAGGGTGTCGGGGTGCAGCCGGCCCATCCAGGGCGGCGGGGAGGAGGTGGGGGTGGCCAGGACGACGCCGATGCCGCCTGCGTGCATCAGGTCCATGAGCCGGTCGAGCCAGCCGAACTCCCTGGCGCCGGGCTCGGGTTCGAGCTTCGACCAGGAGAAGACGCCGAGGGTGACGGAGTTGACGCCGGCGTCCTTCATCAGCCGGACGTCCTCGTGCCAGGTCTCCTCGGGCCACTGCTCGGGGTTGTAGTCGCCGCCGAAGAGGATGCGGCCGCGGGTGGCGGTGGCGAGGGTGGGGCCGGCGGCTGCCGGGGGCTCGGTCGTGCGGGGGTCCGCGGGTGACTGGGGCATGCGGGCGCCCGCCGGTTGCCGGGGCGGGCGCGGTCCTGCCGGTTCCCGCGTCATGCCGGGTCTCCGTACTGGATGCCGCGGCCGTTGGTGGCGAGGTAGACGCGGCCGTGGATGCGGGGGTCGCCGGTGATGGCCTCGCCGGTCCAGCCCCACTGGTGCCGGTCGTCGTTGATGCGCACCCAGCTCTTCGCCGCGTCGTCGGAGCGGTAGACGGCGGTGACGGCGTCGGTGGTGCCGACCTGGTAGATCGCCGGGTAGTCGGCACCGTCGGCGGCCTTGCCGAAGCCGAGGGTGTACGAGGCCGAGCAGCTCTCGACCTTGAAGAAGCTCGCGCCGCCGTCGGTGGACCGGTACAGCCCGTTCCCCTTGGCGCTGAGCCACAGGTCACCGGAGCTTCCCGGGGCCGCGACCAGCTTGAACTGACTGTCCCCGGAGGGCAGTCCGGTCGCCCGGGCGGTGAAGGAACGGCCACTGTCAGTGCTGGCGTATACCGTTCCTGTGTCGGTGTCGTACGCGTAGAAGAGCGTCGGGTCGGCCGGGTCGGCGACCGGCGTGGCGCCCTTCGGGAAGGAGGGGATCTCGGACCAGGTCGTGCCGTTGTCCGCCGAGCGGTACGTGGGGTGCCTGGTGCCGTCCCAGTGCAGGAAGGACCACAGCAGCACACCGCCGTCGGCGTCGGTGGCGATCGGCCCCGGTGCGTCGCGCGCGATGCCGGGCTGGGCCGCGAAGGGCGCCCAGGTCCGCCCGCCGTCCTCGGAGAACGCGCCGTTGCCGTGGTCGCCCCAGCCGCTGCGGACGACGTACGACGGTCTGGCCGCGGCCTGCGCGAGTCCCGTCGCCGACCCGAACACGGGGTTCGCCGCCATGCCGTCCGCCGGAGACGCCGTGAGCCGTTCGTGGTACATCACGCCGATGTCCCCCGAACCGCTGATCAGGTGCGCCTTCCCGACCGGGGGCGAGATCAGCTGCCGCACGGCCGTCTCCTCCAGGCCGCGGATCTGCGGGGCCCAGTGCACGAGGTCGCGGGTGCCGTAGAGGGTGGCGCCGGTGCCGTAGACGACATGCCGGGAGTCGTACGGGTCGACGGCCAGCGCCTGGATCCACCAGCCGAACTTGGGGCTGCTTCGGCCCCACTTGAGATAGGGGGTCTCGGACACGTCGAGAACGGCGGACTCCTTCAGGGACGTCCAGGTGCGGCCGCCGTCGGTGGTGCGGTACAGGGTGTCGACGGCCGCCCAGCGGTTGTTGGTGGAGACCACGACGGTGCCGGGGCGGCGGGCGTCCACGGCGACGCCGCCGTAGGCGAAGGTGTCGGCGCCGCCGTCGGGCGCGGTGCCGCCCGGCCGTACCGGGGTGACGTCGGTCCACCTCCCGCTGCCGGTGGCCAGCTTGTGCACGCTGCCGTCGGACTGCCCGTTCGGGCCGGGCGCGTCGGCGTAGGTCACGTACAGCTCGCGGGTGAGCCGGTCGTAGGCGGCGCGGACGGGGACCTGGGCGGCGGTGCCGGAGGGCTGGCCGGGGACGGGGGTCCAGGTGACGCCGTCGCCGGTGCGGAACAGGTGCGGTGCGGTGGCGTCGCCGTCGCCCCAGCCGGCGTACACGTGTCGCCCCGCGGCGACCAGCAGGGTGACGCCCTGCCCGGTGGCGCCGGGGGTCGCCGGGAAGCCGGGGGCGGGGGCCCAGGTGGCGCCCCGGTCGGTGGACCGCAGCAGCCCGTCGTGCCGGGTGCCCAGCCACAGGGTGTCGCTGTCGCGCGGGTCCACGAGAAGGCGCTCGCCGCAGCCCCGGCCGTCCTCGTTGGCGCCGAGCTTCACCGTCAGGTCGGTGCGTGCCCAGGTGGCGCCCCGGTCCTCGGAGCGCAGCACGGCCCCGTTGCCGGCCCAGGGCTGGGTGTAGGTGCCGAGGGCGAGGTAGAGGCGGTCCGGGTGGGCGGGGTCGACGGCCATGGCCTCCACGCCGAGCAGGTTCCAGTCGTCCCAGCCGAGGTGGTCGGTCAGCGGGATCCAGCGGGCCTTGCGGTCGTCCCACCGGTAGGCACCGCCGATGTCCGTCCGCGCGTAGGCGAGCCCGCGCACGGAGGGGTGGAACAGCACGCCGGTGACGAATCCGGTCCCGCCGATGACGACGTTCCGCCAGCGGTAGGGCTCGCGGGGGGCGGGTGCGGCCTGGGCGGATGCCGGGGAGGGCAACGCCGTGACCGCGAGGGCGGCGGCCGCACCGCTTGCAAGTACGGTTCGCCGGGAGGGGCTTGACGCACACATGACATACCTCGCTGTATGAGTAGGGAGCCGTGGAGATACCTCGGAGGGGCGCGGGGAACCGCGCGACAGGCCACGACGAACCGGCACCCGGCAGACAACAGGAGCCCTACGGCGCTCAGCCCTTGACGGCCCCGGTCAACATGCCCTTCTTGAAATGCCGCTGCACGAACGGCGACAGCACCGCCACCGGCAGCAACGCCATCACCATCACCGCCATCTGCACGGCCAGCCCGGACAGCTCACCCGTCTTGATGGCCTGCCCGAGGCCCACCGGCGCCTCCTGCTTCTGCACCAGCTGGATCATGACGTTCTGCAGCGGCATCATGTCCTGGTCGTTCAGATACAGGGAGGCGTTGAACCACGCACTCCAGTAGCCCACCGCGTAGAAGAGCGTGATGACGGCGATCACGGCCCGCGACAGCGGCATGACGATCTGCCAGAGGATCCGGAAGTCCCCGGCCCCGTCGATCCGCGCGGAGTCGATGAGTTCCTGCGAGATGCCCATGAAGAACCCGCGCAGCACCAGGATGTTGAAGACACTGACCGCGCTCGGCAGGATCAGCGCGAGATAGGTGTCGGTCAGCCCGAGGGTCTGCACCAGCAGATACGTCGGGATGAGACCGGCGCTGAAGAACATGGTCGCCAGCAGGGTCATCAGGATCCACCGGTGCCCGAGGGACCCCGTGCGGGACAGCCCGTAGGCGCACAGGACGGAGACGGTCATCGAGAACAGCGTGCCGACGAGGGTGACCAGGAGGCTGATGGCCGTGGCGCGGGTGACCTGTCCTCCGCTCAGCAGCTCCTCGTAGGCGACGAAGGTGATCTCGTCGGGCACGATCACCAGCCCGCCGGCCTCGTCGATGGTCCTGCGCGAGGAGAGGCTGGTGACGACGACGATCCACAGCGGGAAGAGGATGGCCAGGCAGGCCAGCGTGAGAGCGAGCCCCTTGCCCGCGATCCCCGCCTTGGAGGGCGCCTCCTCCCACGCCGGCCGGGGCGGTGCCTGCCACCACCGGGGTTCCCGTACGGGCGGCTTGTCCATGACGGCGGTCACTTCTTGTACACCCCCTGCTCGCCCATGAGATGGGCCACCTTGTTGGCCGCGAGCACCAGGCCCAGGCTGATGACGCCCTTGATCAGTCCGGCCGCGGCCGCGTAGCTGAAGTCCTGGTTGCGCACGCCGTTCCACCACACGAAGGTGTCGAGGACCTCACCGGCCCCGGGTCCTACGGCGTCGCGCTGGAGCAGGATCTGCTCGAAGCCGACGGTGAGCGCGTCGCCGACCCGCAGCACCAGCAGCAGCGCGATCACCGGGCGCAGCGCGGGCAGGGTGACGTGCCACATCCGGCGCCAGCGACCGGCGCCGTCCATCGCGGCGGCCTCGTACAGATCGGGGCTCACCGAGGCCAGGGCGGCGAGGAAGACGATGATCCCCCACCCGGCGTCCTTCCACACGCTCTGCGCGGTGATCAGCAGTGGGAAGGTGTCCGGGTTGGTCATGATGTCGAGGCCGTCGTACCCGTTCTCCCGCAGCAGCTGCGACAGCACCCCGGCGCCGCCGAACAGCTGCTGGAACACGGCGATGACCAGCACCCAGGAGAAGAAGTGCGGGAGGTAGAGCACGGCCTGGGCGACCGCCCGCACCCGGGGCCTGACGACGCTGTTGATGAGCAGCGCGAGCAGGATCGGGATCGGGAAGTACAGCACGAGCTGGAGGAAGAACAGCACCAGTGTGTTCTGGACGGCGTTCCAGAAGGCGGAGTCCTCGAAGATCCGCTGGAAGTTGTCCAGGCCCACGAAGGGGCTGTTCAGGATGGAGACGACCCCGTTCTCGCTGATGTAGGGGTCGTACTCCTGGAAGGCGACGACATTGCCGAGGATCGGCACGTAGTTGAAGAGCAGGACCAGCACGAGGGCCGGCAGGGTCATCAGCAGCAGCAGCCGGTCGCGCCGGAATCTGAGCCCGAGGCCCAGTCTGCGCGGTGGGCGGCGCTCGCCGGAGCCGTCGGGCGGGGCCGCGGTCTCCTCGTCCGGCGTCCTGGTCTTCGCCTCGGTGCTGTTCCGAGGCACCGTGCTGTGGGACACGGCGTTCTCCTTGCCTTCGACCCCGGATCAGTTGGCCGCGCTGCCGTTCTCGTCGAGGATCCTCTGGTACCAGTCGCGCAGCTTGTCGCCGCCCCTGCTCCTCCACTCGGAGGCGAACTGCTGCACGTCACTGACCTTCTTGCGGCCGCGGACGACGTCGTCCTCCAACTGCTCCAGGTCGTTGGAGAGGTTGGTGAAGCGGGCGGGCTCGGTGATCTGCATGCCCCAGAAGGCGGACTTCTTGGTGAAGGCGCCCATCCGCTGCTGCCATTCGACCTGGCCCTTGGCGACGGCCGGGAAGTCGGGGTGGGCGATGGTGGCGGCGGGGGCCGTGACCATGACGTAGGCGTTGATGACCTCGTTGTTGCCCTTGTCGTTCTTGACCGGCACGCCGTTCTCGACCGTGTAGTGGGTGCCCTCGACGCCGTAGTTGGTGAGCATGTACTCCTTGGTGCCGTACGGCGCGGCGCAGACGTTGGCGACGGCCAGCGCGTCGCGGATCACCGACTCGGGAGCCTTCTTGCTGACGAAGGAGAAGATGTTGGCCGGGTTGGTGGCCCACAGGACCGGGTCGCCGCCGTCGTGGCCGAAGATGTCCATGCCCCAGATCTTGAAGTCGGGGTTCTGGGTGGCCTGCGAGGCGGTCTGGCCGTACCAGTTGGAGAGGTCGTTGTTCCAGATCAGGAACTCGCCCGCGGCGAACTTGGGGGCGGGGTCGGTGGCCTGGCTCTTGCCCAGCTCGAAGTCGGGGTGGACGACCCCGGCGGCGAAGAGCTTGCGGGTCCACTCCAGCGCCTCGAGGAACTCCTCGGTCTCCAGGCGGTAGACCAGCTTGCCGTCCCGCACGTCCCAGCCGAGCGGCTTCTCCCCGCCGGAGAGCACGCCGAAGGAGTTGAAGGCGGTCCACTTCATGTCGCCGCACGCCCACCGCTTGGCCCGGGCGTTGGTGATGTCCTTGCACAGGGCCAGGAACTCGTCGGCGGAGGTGGGGACCTCGTACCCCTCCTTCTCGAAGATGTCCTGGCGGTAGCAGGGCACGATGTTGGGGACGTACGAGGCCGGCATCGGCAGGCCCATCAGCTTGCCGCCGAAGATGGAGCGCTGCCACGCCTCGGTGGGGATCGCCGCGAGGTTCGGGTACTGCTTGACCTTGTCGCCGGAGAGGTACGGGCCGAGGTCGGCGAACTTGCTGATGATGGCGCTGGGTATCTTGCCGCCCATGTTCCAGCCGGGGATCACCACCATGTCCGGGATGTCGCTGGAGGCGAGGACCGCGCCGAGTTTCTGGTCGTAGGTGTTGCCGTCCTGGTTCTGCCAGCGCACATCGACGCCGATCAGGTCGTTCATCGCCGTGTAGTACGGGTTGTCGCCCTTGGGGGGCGAGCCCCAGAACGGCGACATGACGGTGACCTTGCCGCCCTTGCCGAGCCGGGTGGGCACCGAGGTCTTCAGTCCGGCGAGGTCGAGCTTGCCGGTGAAGCCGATGGCCGAGCCGTTCTTGGCGGGGATGTCCGGGACGACGACGTTGCCGGCAACGTAGGCGGGAAGGATCTTCTTGGCGTCCTTGCCCGAGGTGGTGCCCTCGCGCGAGCCGCCGCCGGACCCGCCGCAGGCAGTCAGCAGCGGCATTCCCCCGGTCACCGCCACGGTGGCGACCGCGGTGGAGGCGAGGAAGCTTCTCCGGCTGGGCGCGGAGGAGGCGGTGGCGGCGTTCGGCGTCATTGCGTCAACCCTTCGTGGCGCACCAGGACACCCGGCGGTGGAGCCGTCGGCTGCGGTGTCTTCAGTGGAACTGGCTGAGCGAGCGGGACTGGCTGAGCGAGTGGGACCGGCTGAGCGGAAGCGGTTCTGCGCGGCCTGCAGGGGCCGCCATCACTGTCGAAGCGCTTCGATGTTGCTGCGAGGTTAAGTGAACCCTGGGGGGTGCACAAGGGTCGTTCCGAAGTTTCCTGGTCCGCCGACCGGGCGCACGGACCCGTGCACTGCTGGGCAGCTACGAGTCTTTCCGGGGGAACGTCTTGACACCCGAGCCGCGCTCGACTGAGCATCGAAGCGCTTCGAAAGCATCTCGTCGCTCCAGCACAGGGGGAACCCCACGTGACCGCATCCACGCCGCCCGTGCCGCCGTTCCGCGATCCGCGGCTGCCGTTCGCGAAGCGCGTCGACGATCTGCTGGCGCGGCTGACGCTCGACGAGAAGGTGTCCTTCCTGCACCAGTACGCACCGGCCGTGCCCCGGCTCGGCGTCGCCGCGTTCCGCACCGGGCAGGAGGCCCTGCACGGGGTCGCCTGGATGGGGCCGGCGACGGTGTTCCCGCAGGCGGTGGGGCTCGGCGCGACCTGGAACGAGGAGCTGGTGCGCCGGGTCGGCGAGGCGGTGGCGCGGGAGGTCCGGGCGATGCGCGTCCGCGACGAACGCGTCGGCCTCAACGTGTGGTCGCCGACGGTGAACCTGCTGCGCCACCCGCTGTGGGGCCGCAACGAGGAGGGCTACTCGGAGGACCCGAAGCTCACCTCCGCCCTCGCCACCGCCTACACCCGCGGGCTGCGCGGCACGGACCCGGTGTACTGGCGCACCGCGCCGGTGCTCAAGCACTGGCTGGCGCACAACAACGAGACGCGCAGGGACACCTCGTCCTCCTCGGTGCGCCCGCGCGTGCTGCACGAGTACGACCTGCGCGCCTTCCGCGAGACCGTCGAGGCGGGTGCGGTGGCCGGGGTGATGCCGGCCTACAACCTGGTCAACGGCCGCCCCAACCATGTGTCGCCGTATCTGCGCGAGCACCTGCGCACCTGGACCGAGGAGGACCTGCTGGTCTGCTCGGACGCGGGCGCGCCCTCCAACCTGGTCGACTCCGAGCACTACTTCGACACGCACGAGGAGGCGACGGCCGCCGCGCTGCTGGCCGGCGTCGACAGCTTCACCGACCACGGCACCGACTCCGCCGCGATCGTCGCCCGCGTCCACGGCGCCCTGGAGAGGGGGCTGCTGACCGAGGCGGACGTGGACACCGCCGTACGCCGGCAGCTCTCCGTCCGCTTCCGGCTCGGGGAGTTCGACGGCCACGAGGACACCGGCGCCTTCGACACCGAGGAGCACCGGGAGCTGGCCCGCGAGGCGGCCGAGCAGGCGATCGTGCTGCTGAAGAACGACGGCGTGCTGCCGCTGGCGCCCACCACCCGGATCGCCGTCGTCGGACTGCTCGCCGACGAGTGCAAGCTCGACTGGTACAGCGGCACGCTGATCCACCGCTCCACCCCGCTGGAGGGCCTGTACGAGCGGTTCGGGGCGGAGCGCGTGACGTTCGCCGAGGGCGTGGACCGGGTGCTCCTGCGGACCCGCGACGGGCGCTGTCTGCGGGTGCCCGAGGCCGCGGACGACGACCCCGGACAGGTGCGCGGCGCGCAGGGCGCCCTGGACCCGGCCCTGCTGGCCGGCCGCACCGATCTGCCGCCGCTGACCGCCGAGGCCGAGGGCACCGAACTCGCCCTGGCCGACTGGGGCGAGGGCGTGCTGACGCTGCGCGCGCCCGACGGCCGCTATCTCTCGGTCGCCGAGGACGGCTTCGTGCGCGCCTCCGCCGACCAGCCGGGCGGCTGGGTCGTGCAGGAGACGTTCCGCCTCGAACCCCATGGAAACGGTCACCTCCTGCGGCACACGGGGACGGGTCGCCCGGTGTGTGTCGCCGCCGACGGCGTGAAGGTTGCCGAGGAGGCCGGGGACGTCTTCGAGCTGGTCGTCGTGGAGCGCGGCGAGGACGCGGTGGCGCGGGTGGCGGCCGACGCGGACGTGGTGGTCGTCGTCGCGGGCAACGACCCGCACATCGGCGGCCGCGAGACCGAGGACCGTACGACACTGCGGCTGCCCGGCCACCAGCGGCGGCTGCTGCGCGCCGCCCGCGCCGCGAACCCCGCCACCGTGCTGGCGCTGGTCTCCGCCTACCCGTACGCGGTCGAGCCGGGCCCGCTCGGCGCGGTGCTGTGGACCGCGCACGGCGGGCAGGCCGCGGGCACCGCGCTCGCCCGGGTGCTGGCCGGTGACGTCTCCCCCGCCGGCCGCCTCCCGCAGACCTGGTACGCCCGTGACGCGGACCTGCCCGACCTGTTCGACTACGACGTGATCGGCAGCCGCCAGACCTACCTCTACTTCGAGGGCAGGGCGCTGTTCCCGTTCGGCCACGGACTGACGTACACGACGTTCTCGTACGGCGATCTGGCCGCGCGCGTCGAGGGCGGGACGGTCCGGGTGTCGCTGAGCGTCACCAACTCCGGTGCGGTGACCGCCGACGAGGTCGCCCAGCTCTACCTCCGCGCGGCCGCCCCCTCGGTGGTCCGGCCGCGCCGGCAGCTGGTCGGGCACCGCAGGGTGAGCCTGGCGCCCGGGGAGCGGGCCGAGCTGGAATTCGCCGTGCCGGTCGCGGAGTTCGGCTTCTGGGACGTGGCGCGGGGCCGCTGGCGGGTGGAGCCGGGGCCCTACGACCTGCTGGCGGGCGCCTCCAGCGAGGACATCCGGCTGCGTACGACGGTGACGCTCGACGGCGAGCCCACGCTCCCCCGCCCGGTGACCGGACACGACCTCGGGGCGGCCGACTTCGACGAGCAGAGCGGCACCGAGATCGTCGACCGCACCAAGGTGTCCGGCGACGCGGTGACCGCCGTCGCGGGCGGCAGCGGCGAACTCCTCTTCCGCGACTGCGACTTCGGCACCGGGGTGACGCGGGTCCACGCCCAGGTGGCCGGCGAGGGCGTGCTGGAGGTCCTCCTGGACGGCGGGCCCGTCCTGGCGGTGCTGTCACCCCGGACGCCCACCTCGGGGCCGTACGACTACGTGCCCCTCGACGCCCCGTTCACCGCCGAGGGCGTGCACGACCTGCATCTCAGACTGCGCGGCCCGCTGCGGCTCGCGCACGTCGGCTTCTCCGGTTGAGGGTCCGGACAAGACCGACACCGGCAGGGGCCGGCACCGGACACCAGCGGCGCCGGCCCCTGCCCCAGGTCAGCCGCCTGCGAAGCCCGACGGCCTGAGCCCCCGCACAGTGGGCTCAGGCCGTCGGTGTCGGTGGGACCGGCTCAGAGGGCGAGGCCGGTCAGGACCAGGACGCGCTCGTAGGTGTAGTCGTCCATGGCGTACTTGACGCCCTCGCGGCCGACGCCGGACTGCTTGGCGCCGCCGTACGGCATCTGGTCGGCGCGGTAGGAGGGGACGTCGCCGATGATGACGCCGCCGACCTCGAGGGCGCGGTGGGCGCGGAAGGCGGTCTGCAGGTCGTGGGTGAACACGCCCGCCTGGAGGCCGAACTTGGAGTCGTTGACCGCGGCGAACGCCTCGGCCTCGCCGTCGACCTTGTGCAGGGTGAGGACCGGGCCGAAGACCTCCTCGGTGGCGAGGGTGACGTCCGCGGGGAGGTCGGCGAGGACCGTCGGGGCGTAGGTGGCGCCCTCGCGGGTGCCGCCGGTGAGGAGCTTGGCGCCGGCGGCGACGGCCTCGTTCACCCAGGACTCCACGCGCTGGGCGGCGTCCTCGCTGACCAGCGGGCCGACGTCGGTGGAGTCGGCGGCCGGGTCGCCCACGCCCTGCGCCTCGACGGCCGCGACGACCTTCTCGGCCAGACGGTCGTAGACGGAGGCGTCGGCGATCACGCGCTGCACGGAGATGCAGGACTGGCCGGCCTGGTAGTTGGAGAAGGTGGCGATCCGGGTCGCCGCCCAGTCCAGGTCCGCCTCGGAGGACCAGTCGCCGAGCACGACGGCGGCGGCGTTGCCGCCCAGCTCCAGGGTGCAGTGCTTGTGCGGCACCGACTGCTGGATGGCGTAGCCGACCTTGTCGGACCCGGTGAAGGAGATCACCGGCAGGCGCTCGTCCTGGACCAGGGCGGGCATCGCCTCGTTCAGGACCGGCAGCACCGACCAGGAGCCCGCCGGCAGGTCGGTCTCCGCCAGCAGCTCGCCGAGGATCAGGCCGGACAGCGGGGTGGCGGGGGCCGGCTTGAGGATGATCGGCGCGCCGACGGCGATCGCGGGGGCGATCTTGTGGGCGCACAGGTTCAGCGGGAAGTTGAACGGCGCGATGCCGAGGACCACGCCCTTGGGGAAGCGGCGGGTCAGGCCCAGGCGGCCGACGCCGCCGGCGTCGGTGTCCAGGCGCTGGGCCTCGCCGCCGTTGAAGCGGCGGGCCTCCTCGGCCGCGAAGCGGAAGACGGACACGGCACGGCCGACCTCGCCGCGCGCCCACTTGATCGGCTTGCCGTTCTCGGCGGAGATCAGCTGGGCGATCTCCTCGGTGCGCTCGGCCAGCCGCTTGGAGACGTGGTCCAGGGCGGCGGCGCGGACGTGGGCCGGGGTGGCGGCGAACTCGTCGAGGACCGCGTGCGCGGCGGCGACGGCCTCCTCGACCTGGGCCTCGGTCGGCACGCTGACCTTGCCGACGAGACGGCCGTCGTACGGGTTCGTCACGTCGAAGGTGTCGGTGCCGGTGGCCTGGCGGCCGGCGAGCCAGAAGGCGTGGGTGGCGGTCATTCGAGTCCCGGCCCTTCCGCGTAGAGGTGTACTGGGGTTACCGGGTCCACGGTAGGGGCGCGGCGGCGTCGTCGGGGTTGGCCGATTCGTAGAGGTCGGGGGGCTGGGTGCGCCGGTTTGTCGCAAGAGGCGCGCATCGGACCGCCGTACTGCTCCGGTGCCGTCTACTCCGGTGCCGTCGCCTTCAGGGCCAGCCACAGCTCCATGCGGACGTCCGGGTCGTCCAGGGAGCGGCCGAGGATCTCCTCCACGCGCCGCATGCGATAACGCAGGGTGTGGCGGTGGACGCCGAGGTCGGCGGCGGCCGCGTCCCACTGGCCGTGCCGGGACAGCCAGGCGCGCAGGGAGGCGACGAGGTCGCCGCGCCCGGTGGCGTCGTGCTCGTGCAGCGCCCGCAGCAGCCCGTCGGCGAACGCCCGTACGGCGTCGTCGGCGAGCAGCGGCAGCACGGACCCGGCGGCGAGCTGCTCGTGCTCGACGAGCACGCGTCCGCGGCGGCGGGCCACCGACAGCGCCTGCTCGGCCTGCTTGTAGGCGGCGGCCGCGGCGATCGGCCCTGCGGGCGCGGACAGCCCGACGACCAGCTCCTCCTCGTCGGCGGGCGCCTGCTCCCGTGCGGCCGCTCGGCCCGCGTCCCGCGCGGCCGCGTACTCGGCGCCGCCCGCTCGCGCCGCCTCCCGGCTCCCGGCGTGCTCGGCGCAGGCCCCCACCGCCGCGCCCCCGTCCGAGGCCAGCACCACCAGCCGCTCCCCCTCCGGTACGGCCAGCACCGCCTCTCCGGCCCGCGCGGCCGCCGACTCCACCAGTTCGGTGAGCGCGCCCAGGGCCTCACCGCTCCCCTCGGCGACGACGATCCGGAAGGGGGCGTCGAGCAGCTGCCCGTACAGGTCTCCGGCGACCGCTCGGGCGTGGTCGGGTTCACCGGCGAGCAGCATGCGCAGCACGGCGGCGCCGATGCGCTGTTCGGCGGCGTGCAGGGAGCGGGAGCGCTCGGTGGTGAGGGTGAGCAGGGCGACGGCCGAGTGGACGGCGTAGCGCTCGGCGGTGCCGAGGGCGGCGGCGGTGCCGACGGCGAGGGCGGCGCGGGGGCGGCGGCCGGTGCCGATGGAGTGCAGCTCGACGCGGTCCTCGTGCTCGGGGCCGCCGACCACGGAGCTGGCCGGCGCGGGCCGCTCCCGCAGCCGTTCGACGTCGGCGGTGAGCCGGGCGGCGCGGCGGCCGGCCCACTCCGGCGCGGCGGCGACGACGGCGCCCGAGGCGTCGTAGAGCGCGGCCCATCCGTCGAGCTGCGCGGCGAGCGCGCCCAGCAGCCCCTCGGGGCCCTCGCCGAGCGCCTGCCTGGTCAGCTCGCGCTGGGCGGCGAAGCCCGCGGTGACCGCCCGGTACTGGTCGGCGGCGATGGCGGCGGAGACGGCCTTGGTGATCGCGAGGAAGGGGGTGCGGCGGGGCACCTCCAGCAGCGGCAGGCCCTTCTCCTCGCAGGCGTCGACGAGGGCCCCGGGGATCTCGTCGTAGTTGACGCCCACGGCGAAGCCGAGCCCCACGACACCGGCGCCGACCAGTCGCCGCACATAGCGCCGCATGGCCTCGGGATCCTCGGCGTCCAGCTTCAGCGCGGTGATCAGCAGCAGCTCGCCGCCCTCCATGTACGGCACGGGGTCGGCGAGCTCGCTGACGTGCGCCCAGCGCACGGGCACGTCCAGGCGGCCCTCGCCCGCCCGCACGGTCAGCTTGAGCGCGGAGTGGTGGACGAGCGAGGCGAGCGTGGGAGGCATGGGGCCTTCAGTTCTGGGGGCGGAGGCGGTCAGGCAGACGCCTGATCATTTGGCCGCCTTGTACGAACGACCTCTCTCGATTCTGCCTCACCGTACGGTCGCCCATGCCCTCGCCACCCTCATCCCCGCAGATCCACCAGCAACGGCGGGGCGTGCTCCCCCTCGACCGTGGTGAGCGACAGCACCGCGTGCCCCGGCGGCAGCTCGTGCGCCAGCTGCGAGGCGGACCAGCGCTCGCGCTCGACCTGGCGGACGGTCACCGCGTCGGTGGTCACCGCCTGGCCCGTCACCCGCTTGCGCAGGGCGTGCAGGGCACGGGTCATCGGCTGGTCGGCGAACACGGTGTGCTTGGCGACCTCGGTCGTCTCCACCATCTCGGTGCCCCACGCCTGCGCGAACCGGCCGCCGTCCCAGGTGGTGACCCCGCAGAACGCCATACGGCAGCCCACCGCCGCGTAGAGCGGGCCGTGCAGCGCCTCGGGCACGTCTCCGACGGTGCGCAGGGTGAGCAGCACGCCCGCGTTCTGCGCGCGCAGCCGCTGGATGCGGCGCACCGACTCCGCGGTGACCGCGCCGGTCGCGTCGTCCAGCACCAGACAGGCGAAGTGGGAGCGGCCGGGCTCGCGTACGACGGTGTGGAACTGGGCCAGGACGAGCCGGGTGAGCACCCGGCCCGCCTCCTCGTGGCCGCGTTCGGGCAGGTCGATACGGACCCGCAGCGGGTGGTGGGCGACGGCGCGCAGCGAGAAGGGGCGGGCCGGGCCCGCGGCACCGCGGGCACCACCGGGACCGTGCCCCCCGCCGGCAGCACCGAGGCCGTCGGCGCCACCCGGCCCGCCTGCCCTGTCGGCGCCGCCCCCGAAGAAGTCCGCGAACACCGGCCGGTTCAGCAGCGCCAGCCGGTCCGCGAGGGCCCGTCCCGGATCGCCCGGTGTGCCGGTCTGGCGGATCCGCGCGTCGAGCTCGCGGCGCATGACGTCGTCGCCGCGCGCGGCGAGCGCCTCCCGCAGTGCCGTCAGCGGCCCCTCCTCGCCCTGGAGCAGTTCGCGCAGCTCGGGCAGACCGGGGAAGCGGCCGTGCACCGCACGGTAGGGGCCGAGCAGCTGGGCCAGCGCGGTGGCCGGGCCCTGTCCGGCGACCGAGTCGAGATCGCCGACCAGCGCCTCGGCGAGCAGCGCGGCCGCCTCGTCGGGATCGTCGGACTCGGCGTACGGGTCGAGGTCGTACACCGACGCGGGGTCGCCGAGCCGGACCACCACGTCGAAGGCGTCGTCGGAGCCGACCGGTCGCCCGGCGGCGGACACCGCGACGACGGCACAGCCCCCGGTGAGCGCCTGGAGGGCGAGCGCCTCGGTCACCGGCTCGACGAGCCGCCGCGTCTTGCCGGACCCGGAGGGGCCGACGGCGAGCAGTGAGGTGCCCAGCACGTCCGGGCCGAGGGCCGCCCCGGCGTCGTGGTACGGCCGGGGGGTGCGCTCGCCGGCCACCCAGCGGCCGATTCGCACCTGGCCGGCGAGCAGATCGTGCCGGGCGGCCCTCCGGGGCAGGTCCCGTGCCCCCGACGGGTGCGTCCAGGCTGCCCCGCCCTCCCGCAGGACCCGGTCCCGGAAGGCGCCGAGGGAGCCCTCGCGCCGGGCGGTGGTGAACGCCGACTCCACCCGCGCGCAGTCCACGTCGTTCATCCGGCCGGCCGCGACCTCGGCGGTGAGCAGTTCGGCGGCCTCGCGCTGACCGGCGTCGTGGAGGGCGGGCCACTGGGAGCGGGGGCGTACGGGCGCGGGCGCGGCGGGACCGGTGGCGGCCCGGCGGGCGGCCAGGAGCCGCTTCGCGTACGGCCACCAGTCGCCGAGGAGGGCGAACGGCCACACCACGAGCAGCGTGATGACCGCGTACAGCAGGTCCGTGAGCAGGACGGAGGTGAACAGCTCGTAGCTGCCGGTGACCAGGACGATCAGCGAGAAGACCGGGGCGACCACCGGCAGCGGGTCCCAGCCGAGGCCGAAGGCGTCCGGGAAGACGAAGCTCAGCGCGACCAGCGCGCCGAGGGCCCCGAGCAGGGCGCGGGCGGGCTGCGGGCGGGCGCCCATGACGTGGCGCAGCACGGCACGCCAGCTGCCCAGGCGGCCCATGCCGTAGAGCAGCAGGCCGAAGAAGACGCCGTCGTAGACCACGCGCGCCTCGGCGCCGTCCTGGTTGCGCGGTGAGGCGATCGTGCCGCCCCACCACCAGTCGTCCGGGGTGAACACGCGCAGCAGCGAGAACTGGTACGGGATGGTGCCGCGCCGCCACATGGACCACAGGACGAGCGCGATCACCAGCGGGATGAGGATGCCGACGACGGTGACGGGGGCGAGCCGCTCCGGCGCGTGTGCCGGCTTGGCCGGCCGGTGGCCGTAGCGCCAGATGCCGGGGCGGGCGGCGGGCCGGTCGGTGTCGAGCCATTCGGCGACGGTGGGGCCGGTGCGCGGGGCCCGCGCGGGCCTGGGCGGCACGGCGGGGGTCTGCGGCGGCCTTGCCGGACGCGGCACCGGGTTCGCCTGTGTGCCCCGCGCGTCCTGCGTCGCGTCGCCGTCCATCGCCGTTGCCCCCTGACCAGCCGCTGGGTCCATCGTCAGCGGTCAATCTAACGCTCCCCCAGGGGGAGTTCACGGGTGGACGGGCCGGGACGCGCCAGCGGGCGCCGCCGCCTCTATGTCCACGGCGGACAACCGCGACACGCGAAAGCGCCCACATGGAGCATGCCCACCCCCCTGCACCGGCCCTAGCCTGCGACAAAAGAAGGAAAGCGTCCTCAAGACGTCCGTAAGACGTTCGTAAGACCCACAGGAGCCCTCATGACCGCACTTCCGCAGGAGCGCCGCGTCGTCACCGCCATCCCCGGCCCGAAGTCGCAGGAGCTGCAGGCCCGCCGCGTCGCCGCGGTCGCGCAGGGCGTGGGCTCGGTGCTGCCCGTGTTCACCGCGCGTGCGGGCGGCGGCATCATCGAGGACGTCGACGGCAACCGTCTGATCGACTTCGGTTCCGGCATCGCCGTGACCTCCGTGGGCGCCTCCGCCGAGGCCGTCGTGCGCCGCGCCTCCGCGCAGCTCGCCGACTTCACCCACACCTGTTTCATGGTCACCCCGTACGAGGGCTACGTGGAGGTCGCCGAGGCCCTTGCGGAGCTCACGCCGGGTGACCACGCCAAGAAGACCGCGCTGTTCAACTCGGGCGCCGAGGCCGTCGAGAACGCCGTCAAGATCGCCCGCGCGTACACCAAGCGCCAGGCGGTCGTCGTGTTCGACCACGGCTACCACGGCCGCACCAACCTCACGATGGCGCTGACCGCCAAGAACATGCCGTACAAGCACGGCTTCGGTCCGTTCGCCCCCGAGGTCTACCGCGTCCCGGTCGCCTACGGCTACCGCTGGCCGACCGGCCCGGAGAACGCCGGCCCCGAGGCCGCCAAGCAGGCCATCGACCAGATGGTCAAGCAGGTCGGCGCGGAGAACATCGCCGCGATCATCATCGAGCCGGTGCTCGGCGAGGGCGGCTTCATCGAGCCGGCCAAGGGCTTCCTGCCGGCGATCGTGCAGTTCGCCAACGACAACGGCATCGTCTTCGTCGCGGACGAGATCCAGTCCGGCTTCTGCCGCACCGGCCAGTGGTTCGCCTGCGAGGACGAAGGCATCGTCCCGGACCTGATCACCACCGCCAAGGGCATCGCCGGCGGTCTGCCGCTGGCCGCGGTGACCGGCCGCGCCGAGATCATGGACGCCGCGCACGCGGGCGGCCTGGGCGGCACCTACGGCGGCAACCCGGTGGCCTGCGCCGGTGCGCTCGGTGCCATCGAGACGATGAAGGAGCTGGACCTCAACGCCAAGGCGAAGAACATCGAGGCGATCATGAAGTCCCGCCTCGGTGCCATGGCCGAGAAGTTCGACATCATCGGCGACATCCGCGGCCGCGGCGCCATGATCGCCATCGAGCTGGTCAAGGACCGCGCCACCAAGGAGCCGCACCCGGAGGCGACCGCCGCGCTCGCCAAGGTCTGCCACGCCGAGGGTCTGCTGGTGCTGACCTGCGGCACCTACGGCAACGTGCTGCGCTTCCTGCCGCCGCTGGTCATCGGCGACGACCTGCTGAACGAGGGCCTGGACATCATCGAGCAGGCGTTCGCCCGCATCTGAGTGCCCTTCCAGGGGCCCGGTTCGCGCAGGCGAGCGACCCGTCCGCACAGATGAGGCGACTGGTCCGGACCTCTGAAGGGCCGCTGCGGCAGACCGTGTGAAGAAGGTGTGGGGGGTGGATGGCAGGATGCCGATCCCGCTGTCCTGCCCCCTTCTCCTGCCGTAGGTTCTTCCCAGATGAGAGATACACCCCGCCCACAGGGATCTGTGGGCGAGCCCGGGCCGTGGCCTCCCCAGCCCCGACCCGGTCGTGCCCTCGCGCACACACACGGAGCCTCCGGCTCCGGATCTCCTCACCGATCGGACGGTCGCCCGCCCCAGACCCCCCGGGGCGCGCGGCGTTCCGATCCGTTCGGCCGCCCCGGAATCACCCCCCCTGTTCCGGGGCGGCCGACCCTCTTCCTCCTCCTTCTCCTGCCCGCCGTCCTCTTCGGACTGAGCACCTGGCAGGTCGTCGCCGACGGGCCGCTGCTGCGGCTGGACGAACGCCTCAGCCGCGTCCTGCGCCACCCGGACCGGGCCTCCGAACTCCTCTCCGACCTCGGCAATGTGCCGGTGGCCGTCCCGGTGCTCGCGCTGGCGGCGGCCTACGCGGCCTGGCGGGCCCGCCGCGCGGGCACGGAGGGCTGGTGGCGGCCGGCCGCCGCCGCGGGCGTCCTCATGGCCCTCGTCCCCGCGCTCGTCGTCCCGGTCAAACTGCTGACCGACCGGCCGGGCACCCCCGCCGTCCCGCCCGCCACCGGCTACTTCCCCTCCGGCCACACGGCGACGGCCGCCGTCGCCTACGGGACGGCGGCCCTGCTGCTCCTGCCGTGGCTGCGGCAGGCGCCCGCCCGCCGGGCGGTGATCGCGGTCGCCGTCGCCCTGCTGCTCGGCGCCTCCTACGGGCTCGTCCGGCGCGGCTACCACTGGCCGCTGGACGTGGCGGCGAGCTGGTGCCTGGGCACCCTGCTGCTGACCGCGTTCCTGCTGACGGTCAGCCGAAGTAGCCGTCGAAGGTCCGCTGGAACTCCCAGTTCGCGAACCGGTCCCAGTTGACCGACCAGGTCATCAGGCCGCGCAGGGCGGGCCAGGTGCCATGGGTGGCGTACGAGCCGCAGTTCACCTTCTTCGTCAGGCAGTCCAGGGTCTTGACGACCTCGGCCGGAGGGACGTATCCGTTGCCGGCGTTCGTCGACGCGGGCATGCCGATGGCCACCTGGTCGGGGCGCAGGGGCGGGAAGACGTTGGCCGGGTCGCCGGCGACCGGGAAGCCGGTGAGGAGCATGTCGGTCATGGCGATGTGGAAGTCGGCGCCGCCCATGGAGTGGTACCGGTTGTCCAGGCCCATGATCGGTCCCGAGTTGTAGTCCTGGACGTGCAGCAGTGTCAGGTCGTCGCGCAGGGCGTGGATGACCGGGAGGTAGGCGCCCGCGCGCGGGTCCTGGCCGCCCCACCTGCCGGTGCCGTAGTACTGGTAGCCGAGCTGGACGAAGAAGGTCTCCGGGGCCATGGTCAGCACGAAGTCGTCGCCGTACCTGGCCTTCAGGGTCTTCAGGGCCGCGATCAGATGCACGATGACCGGGGTCTTGGGGTTCTTGAAGTCCGTGTCGTCGGCGTTCAGGGACAGCGAGTGGCCCTCGAAGTCGATGTCCAGGCCGTCCAGACCGTACTCGTCGATGATCTTCGAGACGGAGGAGACGAAGGTGTCGCGGGCGGCGGCGGTGGTGAGCTGCACCTGGCCGTTCTGGCCGCCGATGGAGATCAGCACCTTCTTGCCGGCCGCCTGCTTGGCCCTGATCGCCGCCTTGAACTCGGCGTCGCTCTCCACGTTCGGGCACTCGGTGACCGGGCAGCGGCGGAAGCGGATGTCTCCGGAGGTGACCGAGGTGGGTTCGCCGAAGGCCAGGTCGATGACGTCCCAGCTGTCGGGCACGTCGGCGAGGCGGGTGTAGCCGGAGCCGTTGGCGAAGGTGGCGTGGAGGTAGCCGACGAGGGCGTGCGGCGGAAGGTCGGAGGTGCCCCCCGGTGAGGTCGTGGCGGTGACCGTCGCCGAACGCGGCGACTCCCCGGCCTCGTTGACGGCGGCGACCTGGAAGGCGTACGCGGTGGAGGGGGCCAGACCGGTGACGGTGGCCGAAGTGCCGGTGACCGTCTGGACCTTGACGCCGTCCCGGTAGACGGCGTAGCCGGTCGCGCCGGTGGCGGCCGTCCAGGACAGGGCGACGCTGGTGGCGGTGACCGCGCCGGTGCGCAGGCCGGCCGGGGCGGCGGGCGGCTGGGTGGGGCTCGCGCCGGGGCCGACGAGGGAGAGGTCGTCGGCGTGGTAGGCGCCGGTGCCGTACCAGCCGTGGGTGTAGATCGTGACGCGGGTGGTGGAGGGGCCGGTGCGGAAGGTGGTCGTGAGTCTCAGCCAGTCGGGGGCGGACTGCGTCCAGGTGGAGACGTCCGTGGTGCCGGTGCCGCTCGCGCCGAGGTACACGTACGACCCGCGGACATGGCCGGTCAGCGTGTACTGGGCGTCGGGCTGCACGGTCACCGTCTGGGCGCAGCGGGCGTTGTCGCTCCCGGCCGGGGTCGCCTGGAGCGCGCGGGTGCCGCTGCGGACGGGCGCGGTGACGGTCGTGCCCGCCGTGCAGGTCCAGCCGTCGAGGCCCGCCTCGAAACCGCCGTTGCGCGCGAGGTCCGCGTCGGCCGCACGGGCGGCCGACGAGAGCGCGGTGATTCCGGGTACGGCCAGCGCCATGGCCGTGAGCAGGGCGAGCAGGGGTCTGGTGCGATCCACAAGTACCTCCGGGCATGGGGGAATTGGAGGGGTGGAGCGCAGCCAGCTTGGTCCAGACCAATTGCGTGGTCAAGACCTCCGGTCGTACGCCCTAGCCGTCCTCCTCCCTGGCCAGCCCCGCCGCCGCCTCATGCATCGCCAGCTCCAGCAGCGCCGGATCGGTGAGGACGCCCGAGCCGTCCGGCGGGATCAGCCAGCGGATGCCGCCCCCGGTGGCGCGGCCCGGATGGGGCACGACGATCCAGGTGCCGGCTCCCGCCGTGCGGATGCCGGTGCCCACCCAGCGGGCGGCCGTGCCCGGCGGGACCAGGAAGCCGATGCGGTGGTCGCCGAGGTCGACCAGCACCGGGCCGGGCTGGTCGAGGATGCGGGTGAGCACGTCCAGGGTGGGATAGCCGAGTTCGCCCGGCAGGATGAGCACGTCCCACGCCTTGCCGGCGGGCAGCAGGGCTACCCCGAGGGGGTTGCGTTCCCACTCCCAGCGGCACGCGTCGGGGTCCGGTGCGACCGATGCCAGCCACTCCACCGCTGTCTTCGCCCCAGTCATGAAGAGACCTCTCTCTCACTCGTGGACGCTGTCGCGTCACGAGGGAGAGAGAGGTACCGGCTCCGCATTACGCGGGTTTCCCTCACTCTTTCGGGTGACGGAGGGAACCGCGACCGCCGCGTCGGCGTCGGCGCGGGTCAGCTGTCGAAGCCCAGCCCCAGCCTGTCCATCGTCCGCAGCCACAGGTTGCGCCGTCCGCCGTGGGCGTCCGCGCGGGCCAGCGACCACTTGGTCAGGGCGATCCCGGTCCAGGCGAACGGCTCCGGCGGGAACGGCAGCGGCTTCTTGCGGACCATCTCCAGCTCGGTCCGCTCGGTGCGCTCCCCCGCCAGCAGGTCCAGCATCACCTCCGCCCCGAACCGGGTCGCGCCGACCCCGAGGCCGGTGAAGCCCGCCGCGTAGGCCACCTTGCCCTGGTGGGCGGTGCCGAAGAACGCCGAGAAGCGCGAGCAGGTGTCGATGGCCCCGCCCCAGGCGTGCGTGAAGCGCAGGCCCTCCAGCTGCGGGAAGCAGGTGAAGAAGTGCTCGGCGAGCTTGGCGTAGGTCTCCGGCCGGTCGTCGTACTCGGCGCGCACCCGGCCGCCGTAGGGATAGACCGCGTCGTAACCGCCCCACAGGATGCGGTTGTCGGCGCTGAGCCGGAAGTAGTGGAACTGGTTCGCGCTGTCCCCGAGCCCCTGCCGGTTCTTCCAGCCCACGGAGGCGAGTTGCCCGGCGCTGAGCGGCTCGGTCATCAGGGCGTAGTCGTAGACCGGCACGGTGTACGACCGCACCCGCTTGATCAGGTTCGGGAAGATGTTCGTACCGAGCGCCACCTTGCGGGCGCGGACCTCGCCGTACGGGGTGCGTACGGCCATCCCGGCGCCGTACGGCTTGAGGGTGAGCGCGGGCGTGTGCTCGTAGACGCGGACGCCGAGGTCGACGCAGGCGCGCTTGAGGCCCCAGACCAGCTTGGCCGGGTTGAGCATGGCCACGCCCCGGCGGTCGTACAGGCCGGCCTGGAAGGTGGGCGAGTTCACGTGTTCGCGCACCGCGTCGGCGTCCAGGAACTCGACGCCGCCGGCGAGGCCACGGCGCTCCATCTCCTCGTACCAGTCGCGCAGTTCCCACGCCTGGTACGTCTCGGTGGCCACGTCGATCTCGCCGGTGCGCTCGAAGTCGCAGTCCAGGGAGTAGCGGGCGACCGCCTTCTCGATCTCGTCGAGGTTGCGGGCGCCCAGCTCCTCCAACGTGTGGATCTCGTCCGGCCAGCGGGTCAGCCCGTTGGGCAGCCCGTGGGTGAGGGAGGCGGCGCAGAAGCCGCCGTTGCGGCCCGAGGCGGCCCAGCCCACCTCGCGGCCTTCCAGCAGGACGACGTCCCGCCGCGGGTCGCGCTCCTTGGCGAGCAGCGCGGTCCACAGTCCGCTGTAGCCGCCTCCCACGACCAGCAGGTCGCAGGTCTCGGTGGCGGTGAGGGCGGGCTCGGGGCGGGGCCTGCCGGGGTCGTCCAGCCAGTACGGAACCGGCTGGGCGTCGGAAAGTGCCTTGGTCCAACGGCTCATGGCGCTTGGGGCCATGATTTCAACTCCCTACAAGAGCTCTATGCCTTGTGCCTGGTGCGGCGATTACCGATGAGCATCGAGAACAGGACGAACAGTACGGCGATGACGAACATGGCCGTACCGATGACATTGATCTGGACGGGCGTGCCGCGCTGCGCCGAACCCCAGACGTACATGGGGAAGGTGACGGTGGAGCCCGCGTTGAAATTGGTGATGATGAAATCGTCGAAGGAGAGCGCGAAAGCGAGCAGCGCGCCCGCGGCGATTCCGGGCGCCGCGATCGGCAGGGTGACCCGGACGAACGTCTGGAACGGGCCGGCGTAGAGATCCTGCGCGGCCTGCTCCAGCCTCGGGTCCATCGACATGACACGGGCCTTGACGGCCGTCACGACGAAACTGAGGCAGAACATGATGTGGGCGATCAGGATCGTCCAGAAGCCCAGCTGGATGCCCATGTTGAGGAACAGGGTCAGCAGCGAGGCGGCCATCACGACCTCGGGCATCGCCATCGGCATGAAGATCAGCGAGTTCACCGCGCCGCGGGCCCGGAACCGGTAGCGCGCCAGCGCGAAGGCGATCATCGTGCCGAGCGCGGTGGCGCCCAGTGTCGACCAGAAGGCGATCTGGAGGCTGAGACCGAGGGAGTCGCACATCCCCGCGACCCCGCACGGATCGGTCCAGGCGTCGGTGGAGAACTTCTGCCACTCGTAATTGAAGCGGCCCTTCGGGTCGTTGAAGGAGAACACCGTCACGACGACGTTCGGCAGCAGCAGATAACCGAGCGTGAAAAGGCCCGCGATGACGACGAACTTGCGCTTGAGCCAGTTGACGAAGGCCATTTAGACCAGATCCTCCGTGCCGGACTTGCGGATGTACAGCGTCACCATGATCAGGATCGCGAACATCAGGATGAAGGAGAGAGCCGCGGCCGTCGGGTAGTCCAGGATCCGCAGGAACTGCGACTGGATGACGTTGCCGACCATGCGGGTGTCCGTGGAGCCGAGCAGATCGGCGTTGACGTAGTCACCGGCTGCCGGGATGAACGTCAGCAGCGTGCCGGAGACGACACCCGGCATGGACAGCGGAAGGGTGACCTTGCGGAAGGTGGTGGCCGGCCTGGCGTACAGGTCGTTCGCCGCCTCGTGCAGCCTCGGGTCGATGCGCTCCAGCGAGGTGTACAGCGGCAGGATCATGAACGGCAGGAAGTTGTACGTCAGACCGCACACCACCGCCAGCGGGGTGGCCAGCACCCGGTCGCCCGCGGTGATGCCGAGCCAGCTGGTGACGTCCAGGACGTGCAGCGAGTTCAGCGCGCCGACCACCGGGCCGCCGTCCGCGAGGATCGTCTTCCAGGCCAGGGTGCGGATCAGGAAGCTGGTGAAGAACGGCGCGATCACCAGGATCATGACCAGGTTCCGCCAGCGCCCGGCCCGGAAGGCGATCAGATACGCCAGCGGGTAGCCGAGCAGCAGGCACAGGACCGTCGCCGAGCCCGCGTACAGCACCGAGCGCAGGAACTGCGAGCGGTACTCGACCAGCGCGTCCCAGTAGGTGGCGAAGTGCCAGGTGACCTCGTAGCCCTCCTCCAGGGAGCCGGTCTGCACGGAGGTGGACGCCTGGTAGACCATCGGCAGCGCGAAGAAGACGAGCAGCCAGGCCAGTCCGGGCAGCAGCAGGAGGTACGGGGTCCAGCGGCCCCTCCCGCGCGGGGGCTTCTTCTCAGGGGCCGGCGCCAGGGGCGGCGCCTCGGTGACCGTCGCCATCAGACCGCCTCTTCCTCGGTGCCCGCGGAGCCCACCGTGCCGGCAAGCAGGGACTGCGCGGCGTCGAGGCCGAAGGTGTGGGCCGGCGACCAGTGCAGGACGACGTCCGCGCCGGGGACCAGACGGGAGTCGCGCTCGACGTTCTGGACGTAGACCGCGAGCGCCGAGCCCGCCGGGCTGTCGACGACGTACTGCGTGGAGACGCCGATGAAGGACGCGTCGGCGATCTTGCCGGTGACGCGGTTGCGGCCGTCCGGGATCTCGCCCGCGTCGTCGGCGTGCGTGAGCGAGATCTTCTCCGGGCGTACGCCGACCAGCACCTTGCCGCCGGTCTCGGTGGGCGCGGTACAGCGCTTGGACGGCAGGACGAGCTTGCCGCCGCCCGCCTTGAGGACGATGTCGTCGCCGCTGGTGGTGTCGACCTCGGCCTCGATGAGGTTGGAGGTGCCGAGGAAGTTCGCCACGAACGTGGTCCTCGGGTTCTCGTACAGGTCGGCGGGGGCGCCGAGCTGCTCGACGCGGCCCGCGTTCATCACGGCGACCTGGTCGGCCATGGTCATGGCCTCCTCCTGGTCGTGCGTGACATGGATGAAGGTGATGCCGACCTCGGTCTGGATGCGCTTGAGCTCCAGCTGCATCTGGCGGCGCAGCTTGAGGTCGAGGGCGCCGAGGGGTTCGTCGAGGAGCAGCACCTTGGGGTGGTTGATCAGCGCGCGGGCGACGGCGACGCGCTGCTGCTGGCCGCCGGAGAGCTGGTGCGGCTTCTTGCGGGCGTGCTCGCCGAGCTGGACGAGGTCCAGCATCTCGTCGACCTGCTTCTTCACGCTCTTGATACCGCGCCGGCGCAGGCCGAAGGCGACGTTCTCGAAGATGTCGAGGTGCGGGAAGAGGGCGTAGGACTGGAAGACGGTGTTCACGGGCCGCTTGTAGGGCGGCAGCCGGGTCACGTCCTGGTCGCCGAGGAAGACGGTGCCGGTCGTCGGCTCCTCCAGGCCCGCGATCATGCGCAGGGTGGTGGTCTTGCCGCAGCCGGAGGCGCCGAGCAGGGCGAAGAAGGAGCCCTGCGGCACGGTCAGGTCCAGCGGGTGGACGGCGGTGAAACCGTTGTCGTACGTCTTGCTGATGCCCGTGAGGCGGACGTCGCCGGTGTTGTCGTTCTGGTTGGTCACGTCGATCACGCCCCCGTCAGCTTCGCGAACTTCTGTTCAAATTCCGTCTCTTCCTCGGAGCTCAGTGAGCGGAAGGCACGGGACTTCTTGGCCATGGCCTTGTCGGGGAGGATCAGCGGGTTGTTCGCCGCGTCCTCGTCGATCTCGGCCAGCTCTTCCTTCACGCCGTCGACGGGGCAGACGTAGTTGATGTACGCGGCGAGCTGGGCGGCCACCGGCGGCTCGTAGTAGTAGTCGATGAGCCGTTCGGCGTTCGTCTTGTGCCGGGCCTTGTTGGGGATCAGCAGGTTGTCCGTGGAGGTGATGTAGCCGCTGTCCGGGATGACGAAGTCGATGTGGGGGCTGTCCGCCTTGAGCTGGACGACATCACCGGCCCAGGCGATACAGGCCGCGAAGTCGCCGCTGGTGAGGTCCGAGGTGTAGTCGTTGCCGGTGAAGCGGCGGATCTGGCCCTTGTCGACGGCCTTCTGGATCCGGGCGACGGCCGCGTCGAAGTCGTCAGCGGTGAAGGTGCCGGGGTCCTTGCCCATGTCGAGCAGGGTCATCCCGATGCTGTCGCGCATCTCGGACAGGAAGCCGACACGGCCCTTGAGCTTGGGGTTGTCGAGCAGGTCGGAGACCGACTTCACCTCTTCGCCGTCCAGCGCCTTCTTGTTGAACGCGATGACGGTGGAGATGCCCTGCCATACGTAGGAGTAGGCGCGGCCCGGATCCCAGTCGGGGGAACGGAACTGGGAGGAGAGATTGGCGTAGGCGTGCGGCAGGTTGGCGGGGTCCAGCTTCTGCACCCAGCCGAGGCGGATCAGGCGGGCGGCGAGCCAGTCGGTGACGCAGATCAGGTCGCGGCCGGTGTCCTGGCCGGCCGCGAGCTGCGGCTTGATCTTGCCGAAGAACTCGACGTTGTCGTTGATGTCCTCGGTGTACTTGACCTTGATGCCGGTCCGTTTCGTGAACGCGTCGAGCGTGGGGTGGTGCTTCTCGCTCTCGTCCACGTCCATGTACTCGGTCCAGTTGGAGAAGCTGACGGTCTTCTCCTTCTCCGAGCGGTCGTCGGCGGAGACGCCCCCTTGCGTCTTTCCGGCGGGCGGGATGCCACAGGCGCTCAGCGTCCCCAGACCGCCGGCCGCGAGCGCGCCGCCTGCGGAGGCGCGCAGCAGCGAACGGCGGCTGAGGGACGCCCTGCCGTTGCGGAAGCTGCGCCGCATGGCGGCCACTTGGGCCGGGGAGAGGCGGTCGGGCTCGAACTGCTCCATGCGCTTGGTGCCCTTTCGGGAGGTCGTCGGCCGCTGGTCGGGCGGCCTGGTTCGGCTAGCGGTCCCCGAAGATCGTGCGGTGCCAGTCCTTCCTGGCGACCGCCGTGTTGTCGAACATGACGTGCTTGACCTGGGTGTATTCCTCGAAGGAGTAGGGTGACATGTCCTTGCCGAAGCCGGACTGCTTGTAGCCGCCGTGCGGCATCTCGCTGATGATCGGGATGTGGTCGTTCACCCACACACAGCCCGCCTTGATCTCGCGGGTGGCGCGGTTCGCCCGGTAGACGTCACGGGTCCAGGCGGAGGCGGCGAGACCGTACGGGGTGTCGTTGGCGAGCGCGATGCCCTCGTCGTCGGTGTCGAAGGGGAGCACGACGAGGACCGGGCCGAAGATCTCGGCCTGGACGATCTCGCTGTCCTGGGCGGCGTCGGCGACGAGGGTGGGGCGGTAGTAGGCGCCGTTCTTGAGGTCGCCCTGGGGTGCCTCGCCCCCGGTCACCACGCGCGCGTAGGCGCGGGCGCGGTCGACGAAGGCGGCGACCCGGTCGCGCTGGGCGTGGGAGACCAGCGGGCCGAGGTCGGTGCCCGCGGCGAAGGGGTCGCCGAGGCGGACGGTCTCCATGAGGGCGGCGGTGTTCTCCACGAACTGGTCGTAGAGGGGCCGCTGTACGTACGCGCGGGTGGCCGCGGTGCAGTCCTGGCCCGTGTTGATCAGGGCGCCGGCGACCGCGCCGTGGACGGCGGCCTCCAGGTCGGCGTCGTCGAACACGACGAACGGGGCCTTGCCGCCGAGCTCCAGGTGGATCCGCTTGACGGTGGCGGTGGCGACCTCCGCGACGCGCTTGCCGACCGCGGTGGAGCCGGTGAAGGAGGTCATGGCCACGTCCGGGTGGCCGACCAGGTGCTCGCCGGCCTCCTTGCCGGTGCCGGTGACGATGTTGACCACGCCGTCCGGGATGCCCGCCTCGGTGCATGCCTCGGCGAACAGCAGGGAGGTGAGCGGGGTCAGCTCGGCGGGCTTGAGCACGATGGTGTTGCCCGCGGCGATCGCCGGGAGGATCTTCCAGGCGGCCATCTGGAGGGGGTAGTTCCAGGGGGCGATGGAGCCGATGACGCCGATGGGCTCGCGGCGGATGTACGAGGTGTGGTCGCCGGAGTACTCGCCGGCCGACTGGCCCTGGAGGTGGCGGGCGGCGCCCGCGAAGAACGCGGTGTTGTCGACGGTGCCGGGGACGTCGAACTCGCGGGTCAGCTTCAGCGGCTTGCCGCACTGGAGGGACTCGGCGCGGGCGAACTCCTCGGCGCGGTCGGCGAGAACGGCGGCCAGCTTGTGCAGGGCGTCGGAGCGTTCGCCGGGGGTGGCGCCGGACCAGCCGGGGAAGGCGGCGCGGGCGGCGGCCACGGCCGCGTCGACGTCGGCGGCGCCGGCCAGCTCGTAGGTGAGGACGTCCTCGCCGGTGGCCGGGTCGACGACCGTGTGGGTGGTGCCCGAGGTGCCTCGGGTGAGGCGGCCCGCGATGTACTGCGCGCCGGCCGCGAAGCGGTCCTGGGCGGGGAATCGTTCCGAGGTGGGGAATCGTTCCGGGGTGGTGGTGCCCGGGTTGTGCATGTCGCTCTCCTCCGCCGTCGCCCCGCTGTCCACGGGGGCGGGTGGCGTAGCTCCAGCTCGATTTGAGTGCCGATCCTGACAGAGGGGTGGGACTCCAACAAGTGATTCCGTTGTTGCCTTTTGGTTACGCGACGGAATCTGTCGACCAGGTGTCGAGTCGGCGAGGAAAAGGGGGGACGGAGTGTCAGTGGTGCGTGCCAGACTCGCGTGCATGGGAGAGATCGATTCTCGTCAGGCCCTGGTCAGGGAGGTCCGCGCGGGGGCGGTGATCAAGTATCTGCACTTCTGGGGGCACCGGCCGCGGTCCGACGGGCGGGTCGGGGCGAGCTGTCTGAGCCAGTGGTGGCCTTCGCCGTTCACCGTGGACGGGGTGGAGTACCGGACGGCGGAGCACTGGATGATGGCCGGCAAGGCGCGGCTGTTCGGTGACGTGGAGGCGGAGCGGCAAGTGCTGGCGGCCGGGCATCCCTCGGAGGCGAAGAAGGCGGGGCGGCTGGTCCGGGGGTTCGACGAGGGGGTGTGGGAGCGGGAGCGCTTCGGGATCGTCGTCGAGGGCAGCGTCCATAAGTTCGCGGCGCATCCGGAGCTGCGGGAGTTTCTGCTGAACACCGGGGAGCGGGTGCTGGTCGAGGCCAGTCCGGTGGACCGCGTCTGGGGGATCGGCCTGGCGGCCGACGACGACGGGGCCTACGACCCCGAGCGCTGGCGCGGGGCCAACCTGCTCGGCTTCGCCCTGATGGAGGCGCGGGCGCGGTTGCGGGGGTGAGGGGGCCGGGGCCTGCGGGCTTCGTGTTCGGGTGCGGGTGCGGGTGCGGGTGAGTGGGGGGATGCCTGCGGCGGCCTGCTCGCGTCCGGTGGGGGTTGCTGTAGCGCATGCCGGTGGGTTGTGGGTCGGGGCCGCGCCGGGGGGTGTCCGTCCTCGGTCCGGCGGTGCTCTTGGGACTTAGGGTGACTGCCTGACGGACGCCGGCCGCTGCGGGCGGACACCCCCCGCCACGTCCCCTTCCCGCCGTCGGCGGCTGACCGGGCCACCGTGCTTGGTGGCTTCTCGCCGTCCGCGGCTGACCGCCCGCTGTGCGTAGTGCCTGCTCACCGTCGCGGCTGATCGGGCCCACGGTACGTGGTGGTTTGTCGTCGCGGGCGGGTGCGGGCGGTCCTTCCCGGCGCCGGGCAGCTGTACGTACCTCAGGGGCGCGGGGAACTGCGCGACCAGCCCACGACTGCCCGCAGCCGCGTACGGCGGAACCCACGGAGTGAACCCGCGGAACCCACGGAGTGAACCCGCGGAACCCACGGAGTGAACCCCCTACGCCTCCGACAGGATCAGCGCGCCGAAGCCCAGGCCCAGGACGATGCCGACGATGCCGCAGATGAGCCCGGCAAGGGCCTGGCCGGCGTTGGTGGCCTCGCCGTGCTTCGCCTTGCCGCGGCCGACCGCGCCGAAGATGACGGCGAGGATGCCGAGCAGGATGGCGATGGGCCAGAGGAGGAAGAGGACGTCGGCGATGATGCCGAGGACCAGCGCGGTCGTGCCCATGCCGTTGCTGGGCGCGGGTACGGCGCCGGGCCAGCCGTAGTAGCCGGCCGGGGGCTGCGCGGCCGGCGGGTAGCCGTAGGCGCCGCCGGCGGCCGGGTAGGCGTAGGGCGGCTGCCCGGGGCCGTCGGGAGAGAGGGGCGGCGGGGGTACGGGGTCGGTGGGCGGGGCGAAGGGGCCGGGTGCCGGCGGGGGGAACGCCCCGGAGGTCTGGGGCGACGGGCCGTCCCACGGTGTGGCGCCGCCCATGCTCGGCAGGGAGGTGATCGTCTGCTGGTCGTGCACCGAGGGGTTCACGATCGGCATCGATCCGGACGCGATGGTGTGCCCAGGACCCGGAGCGTCACCGGCGGGCGGCGCCCAGGGGTCACGGTCCGCCGGGGAGCCGGCGGCACCCGGCGTTCCCTGCGCGGGCCACGGTGCTCCCGCGCTCGCGGCGTTGTTCTCCGGCGGCGCGTCCTCGGACATGCGCGAGTCCCCCTCTGTCGTATGTCCCGCAATGCTACGGGCAGCGGCGCGACCGGCCGCTCCCGGCCTACGATGATCCCGAGTCATCGATCAGCCGATCACCCGCGTCCCCCAGGCCCCGGCCGGGGACGCCGTTCCCGGGGAGGAACCCTTGACCGACCGTCTCGTCGTGCCCGGCAGCCGCGATCTGCACGCCTTCATCGCGGGACTGCCCAAGGCCGAACTGCATGTGCACCACGTCGGTTCCGCCTCCCCCCGGATCGTCGCCGAGCTGGCCGCCCGCCACCCCGACTCCCAGGTGCCCACGGACCCCGAGGCGCTCGCCGACTACTTCACGTTCACGGACTTCGCCCACTTCATCCAGGTGTACCTGTCGGTCGTGGACCTGATCCGCACCCCGGAGGACGTGCGGCTGCTGACCTTCGAGGTGGCCCGTGAACTGGCCCGCCAGCAGGTGCGGTACGCCGAGCTGACCATCACCCCGTACTCCTCCACCCGGCGCGGGATCGACGAGCGGGCGTTCATGGACGCGATCGAGGACGCGCGGAAGGCGGCCGAGGCCGAGTTCGGGACCGTGCTGCGCTGGTGTTTCGACATTCCCGGCGAGGCGGGGCTGGTCTCCGCCGAGGAGACCGTGCGGCTGGCCACCGACGACCGGCTGCGCCCGGAGGGCCTGGTCTCCTTCGGGCTGGGCGGGCCGGAGATCAGTGTGCCGAGGCCGCAGTTCAAGCCGTACTTCGACCGGGCCGTCGCGGCCGGGCTGCACTCGGTGCCGCACGCCGGCGAGACCACCGGTCCGGAGACGGTGTGGGACGCGCTGACCTACCTCGGCGCCGAGCGGATCGGGCACGGCACCAGCTCCGCGCAGGACGAGAAGCTGCTGCGGCACCTCGCGGAGAACCGGATCGCGCTGGAGGTGTGCCCCACCTCCAACATCGCCACCCGCGCGGTGACCACACTCGACGAGCACCCGATCAAGGAGTTCGTGAGGGCGGGCGTCCTGGTGACGATCAACTCCGACGACCCGCCGATGTTCGGCACGGACCTGAACAGCGAGTACGCGGTCGCCGCCCGGCTGCTCGATCTGGACGAGCGCGGTGTGGCCGACCTCGCCAAGAACGCCGTGGAGGCGTCCTTCCTGGACGAGGCCGGCAAGGCGCGGATCGCGGCCGAGATCGACACGTACACCTCGGCGTGGCTGGCGTCCTGACGGCACCTCACAATGGGCCCATGCAGAATGTGACCGCCGTGGCCCACCGCGGTGCCCCCTACCGCTTCCGTGAGAACACGCTCGACTCCCTGCGGGCCGCGCTCGACCTGGGCGCGGACGCGGTGGAGATCGACGTACGGCTCACCCGTGACGGCGTTCCGGTGCTGCTGCACGACGAGACGCTGAAGCGGCTGTGGGAGCTGGACCGGCCGATCCTCGCGCTGTCCGCCGAGGAGGTCCGCGGCCTCACCGAGGGGGCGGTGCCGACGCTGGCGCAGGCGCTCGCGGCGACCGAGGGGCACCGGGTGATGCTCGATCTGCCGGGTACCCCCGATGTGCGCGCCGCGCGCAAGGTCATGGACGTGGTGCGTGAGTGCGGCGCGGACGAGCGGGTGTACTACTGCGCGGGCGCCCGCGCGATGCTCGCGGTCCGCGCGGCCGACCGCTCCGCCGAGATCGCCCTGACCTGGACGACGCTGGCCCCGCCGCGCCCGGCGCTGCTGGAGGCGGTGCGGCCGCGCTGGCTCAACTACCGCTGGTCGCTGGTGAGTCGGGAGCTGGCGGGCCGGGTGCACCGGGACGGCTGTCTGCTGTCGGTGTGGACGCCGGACACCCGCCGCAGCATGCGCCGCCTCATCGACCTGGGCGTCGACTCGATCACCACCAACCGGGTCGACGTCCTGTGCCGGCTGAAGCAGTCCGCCGGGTGACACCGCTCCACCCGCCGCGCAGGCGGTGCGGGGCACGCGTGGCCGTCTCCCGGCGCTTCGCCCTCCCGGCGTTCAGCCGGTGACGGTGTTCAGCCGGTGAGGGGGGTCAGCCGGTGACGGGGGTCAGCGCCTCCAGCCGCTTGATCTTGCGGCGCAGCACGTACAGGGGGATCACCCCGAAGACCCCGAAGGACATGTCGATCACGCTCCACCAGAAGGGGATGTCCCGGATCGGCCCGCAGATCAGCGCGAGCGGGACGATGCCGGCGCAGGCGATCATCCCGGCCTCGACGATCCAGATGTTGCGGACGGGGTCGCGGTGGACGCCGTAGAAGAAGACGGCGATGACCAGGTGGGCGAAGGCGAGCCAGTCGGTGCCGTAGAGCAGGAAGGGGTGGTCGGCGTCCGCCGTGTCGAGTCCGGTGCGCACCCGCTCGATCCACTCGGTGAGGCCCGGCAGCCGGTCCTGGACGGACAGGGCGTGCAACAGGTCCTCGGTCCAGCGCACTTCATGGACCAGCGGGAACGCGGTGGCGCCGCTGAGGACGAGACAGACGACGAAGAAGGCCAGCCAGACGCGGATGCCCTTGAGCAGGGCGGCTCTGTCGCTCATGGGGCCAGCGTAGCCCGCATTTGAACGCGTTCAAAAGTGGGGGTGGGCATGCGGAAGCGGGGCCCCTTCGGTGAAGGGGCCCCGCTTGCGTGGGCTCACGCGGCGGGCTTGAAGCGCCGCAGCCGCAGGCTGTTGCCGACCACGAAGACCGAGGAGAAGGCCATGGCGGCGCCGGCGAGCATGGGGTTGAGCAGTCCGGCCGCGGCGAGCGGCAGCGCGGCGACGTTGTAGGCGAAGGCCCAGAAGAGGTTGGAGCGGATGGTGCCGAGGGTCCTGCGGGCGAGGCGGATGGCGTCCGCCGCCACGCGCAGGTCGCCGCGGACCAGGGTCAGGTCGCCTGCCTCGATCGCGGCGTCGGTGCCGGTGCCCATGGCCAGGCCCAGGTCGGCCTGGGCGAGCGCGGCCGCGTCGTTGACGCCGTCACCGACCATGGCGACCGAACGGCCCTCGCCCTGGAGGCGCTTGACGACATCGACCTTGTCCTCGGGGAGCACCTCGGCGACGACCTGCTCGGGGGAGATGCCGACCTCGGCGGCCACCGCCTCCGCCACGGCCTTGTTGTCGCCGGTGAGCAGGACGGGGGTCAGCCCGAGGGCGCGCAGCCGCGTGATGGCCTCGGCGCTGGTGTCCTTGACCGCGTCGGCGACCTCCAGGACCGCGCGGGCCTCTCCGTCCCAGGCGACCACGATGGCGGTACGACCGGACGCCTCCGCCTCGGCCTTGGCGCGCTCCAGCTCCACCGGCAGCCTGATCGCCCTCCCCCGCTCTCGGCTTCGCTCGACCGGGGGGACCCCCATGGCGAGCAGCTTCTCGCGGCCGACGAGGACGGCGTGGCCGTCGACGACGCCCTGCACGCCGAGGCCGGGGATGTTGGCGAAGTCCTCGGGCGTGGGCAGCGAACCCAGCTTGTCCAGCGCCCCCGTCGCCACGGCCCGGGCGATGGGGTGCTCGGAGGCGTTCTCCAGGGCGCCGGCCAGGCGCAGCACCTCGGCCTCGTCCTCCTGGGTGTGCACGGCGAGCAGGGTCATCCGGCCGGTGGTGACCGTACCGGTCTTGTCCAGGACGATCGTGTCGACCTTGCGGGTGCTCTCCAGCACCTCGGGGCCCTTGATCAGGATGCCCAGCTGGGCACCGCGTCCGGTGCCGACCATCAGGGCCGTCGGGGTGGCCAGGCCCAGGGCGCAGGGGCAGGCGATGATCAGCACGGCCACCGCGGCGGTGAACGCCGCCGTCAGACCGGCCCCGTTGCCGAGCCAGAAGCCCAGCGTGCCCAGCGCCAGCGCGATGACCACCGGTACGAACACGCCGGAGATCCTGTCGGCCAGCCGCTGTGCGGCCGCCTTGCCGCTCTGCGCGTCCTCCACCATCCGGGCCATGCGCGCGAGCTGCGTGTCGGCGCCCACGCGGGTGGCCTCGACGACCAGCCGGCCGCCCTCGTTCAGCGTCGCCCCGGTCACCGCGTCCCCCACCCCGACCTCGACCGGCACCGACTCGCCGGTCAGCATCGACGCGTCCACCGCGGAGGAGCCCTCCACGACGGTGCCGTCGGTCGCGATCTTCTCGCCGGGCCGGACGAGGAAGAGGTCGCCGGTCTTCAGCTCGGCCACCGGGACGAGCTCCTCACGGCCGCCCCGCACCACGGTGACGTCCTTCGCCCCCAGTTCCAGCAGCGCCTTCAGCGCCGCCCCCGCCCGGCGCTTGGAGCGCGCCTCGAAGTACCGCCCGGCCAGGATGAACGCCGTGACGCCCGCCGCGGCCTCCAGGTAGATGTTCCCCGACCCGTCGCTGCGCTCGATCGTCAGCTCGAAGGGGTGCGTCATGCCCGGTGTCCCCGCGGTGCCGAAGAACAGGGCCCACAGCGACCAGGCGAACGCCGCGATCGTGCCGACCGAGATCAGCGTGTCCATGGTCGCCGCACCGTGCCGCGCGTTCGTCCAGGCCGCCTTGTGGAAGGGCCAGGCGGCGTACGTGACGACGGGGGCGGCGAGCGTCAGCGACAGCCACTGCCAGTACTCGAACTGCAGCGCCGGGACCATGGCCATGGCGATGACCGGCACCGCGAGCGCCACGGCCGTGGTCAGCCGCTGCCGCAACGGCAGCAGCTCGTCCGGTCCGGCCGGCTCCTGCGGGGTGCCGCTCTCGGTAACGGCCGGCCGCGGCTCGGTCGCGGTGTACCCCGTGGCCTCGACGGTCGCGATCAGATCGGGGACGGTCACGGAGCCCTCGTAGGTCACCTTCGCCTTCTCGGTGGCGTAGTTGACCGTGGCGGTGACCCCGGCCATGCGGTTGAGCTTCTTCTCGATGCGCGCCGCGCAGGAGGCGCAGGTCATGCCGCCGATGGCGAGCTCGACCTCGCCGGTTCCGGTGACCTCGGGGGCCGTGGTGGCCATGAGGACTCCTCCAGACCAGTACTCGGTTTTCATACCCCTGGGGGGTATCCGACGCCACTAGATATACCCCGCCCAGGTATCCACTGGCAAGACCTTGCGATACCCCTCGGGGGTATGTATCAATGAAGGTGTCGCCCCGGCCGACGGCCCGCCGTCCCCGAGGCGGCGGACCTCCCCGTCCGCAGCAGCGGCCCTATCCCGTCCGCATCAGGAGCCCGAGATGAAACCCGTAGTGAAGATCGGCGCTTTCGCCGCCGCGCTGGCCGCCACCTTCGGTACCGCCTACGCCGTCGGGGACGCCGTCGGACCGGTCTCCTCCGGCGACAGGCCCGCCGCCCACGCCGGCCACACTCCCGGCACGCCGGAGCCCGCGGGGACGCGCACCGAGACGGAGCCGCCCGGCGGCCTCCAGATCTCCCAGGACGGCTACACCCTGGACCTCCACACCACGCGGGTCCCGGCGGGCGAGCGCACCGCCCTGCGCTTCACGGTCCGCGGCGAGGACGGCCGCCCGGTCACCGAGTACCGGCGCGAGCACGAGAAGGAGCTGCACCTGATCGTGGCCTCACGGGACCTGACGACCTTCCGCCATCTGCACCCGGCCCGCGCCGCCGACGGCACCTGGAGCACGACCGCCGATCTGCGTGCCGCGGGCGCCTACCGCGTCTTCGCGGACTTCACCCCGGCCACGGGCGAGGAGAACCTGACGCTCGGCGCCGACCTCGCGGTCACGGGCACCTACGCCCCCAAGGCGCTCCCCGCGGCCTCCCGGACCGCCCGCGTCGACGGCTACACCGTCCGCCTCACCGGCTCCCTCGCTCCCGGCGCGGACAGCGACCTGACCTTCACCGTCACCCGCGACGGCAGGCCGGCCCGGCTCCAGCCGTACCTCGGCGCCTACGGCCATCTGGTCGCCCTGCGCGCCGGAGACCTGGCCTATCTGCACGTCCACCCCCACGAGGAGGCCCACGGCACGGCCGCCTCGGGTCCCGAGGTCGCCTTCAGCGCGGCCGCGCCGAGCGCCGGCGACTACCGGCTGTTCCTGGACTTCAAGGCCGACGGCGAGGTCCGCACGGCCGCCTTCACGGTCCACGCCGGGGGCGGGAGCGCCGTACCGGAGAGCCCCGCGCAGGAGAGCCGCGTACAGCAGAGCCCCGTACCGGACGAGCACTCGGACAGCGGGCACGGCCACTGACGACCTGACGGCCCCGGACACGACGACGCGGCCCCGCGGGACCCGGACACGACAACGCGGCCCCGGACGGACCGTCCTCCGTCCGGGGCCGCGCGTGTGCGTGCGGTCGCTTACGCGTCCAGCGACGTCATGACGTGCTTGATGCGGGTGTAGTCCTCGAAGCCGTAGCCCGACAGGTCCTTGCCGTAGCCGGACTTCTTGAAGCCGCCGTGCGGCATCTCGGCGACCAGCGGGATGTGGGTGTTGATCCACACACAGCCGAAGTCCAGCTTCTTGGACATGCGCATGGCGCGGCCGTGGTCCTTGGTCCAGACGGAGGACGCGAGGGCGTAGTCGACGCCGTTGGCCCACTGAACCGCCTGCTCCTCGTCCGTGAAGGACTGGACGGTGATGACCGGGCCGAAGACCTCGTTCTGGATGATCTCGTCGTCCTGCTTGAGGCCCGAGACGACGGTGGGGGCGTAGAAGTAGCCCTTGTCGCCGACCTGGTGGCCGCCCGCCTCGACCTTGGCGTGGGCGGGCAGGCGCTCGATGAAGCCCGCGACCTGCTTGAGCTGGTTCGGGTTGTTCAGCGGGCCGAAGAGCACGTCCTCGTCGTCCGGCTGGCCGGTCTTGGTCTCCGCGGCGGCCTTGGCGAGCGCGGCCACGAACTCGTCGTGGATCGACTCCTGCACGAGCACGCGGGTGGCGGCCGTGCAGTCCTGGCCGGCGTTGAAGAAGCCCGCGACGGAGATGTCCTCGACGGCCTTGGCGATGTCGGTGTCCTCGAAGACCACGACCGGGGCCTTGCCGCCCAGCTCCAGGTGGACGCGCTTGAGGTCCTTGGAGGCCGACTCGGCGACGGACATGCCGGCGCGCACGGAGCCGGTGATGGAGGCCATCGCCGGGACGGGGTGCTCGACCATCATGCGGCCGGTCTCGCGGTCGCCGCAGATGACGTTGAAGACGCCCTTGGGCAGGATCGAGCCGATGATGTCGGCGATCAGCACCGTGGACGCGGGGGTCGTGTCCGACGGCTTCAGGACGACCGTGTTGCCCGCGGCGATGGCCGGGGCGAACTTCCACACGGCCATCATCATCGGGTAGTTCCACGGCGCGACCTGCGCGCAGACGCCGACCGGCTCACGGCGGATGATCGAGGTCATCCCGTCCATGTACTCGCCGGCCGAGCGGCCCTCCAGCATGCGGGCGGCACCCGCGAAGAAGCGGATCTGGTCCACCATCGGAGGAATCTCCTCCGAACGGGTGAGGCCGACCGGCTTGCCCGTGTTCTCGACCTCGGCCGCGATCAGTTCCTCGGCGCGCTCCTCGAACGCGTCCGCGATCTTCAGAAGGGCCTTCTGCCGCTCGGCGGGGGTGGTGTCGCGCCATGCCGGGAACGCGGCCTCGGCGGCCGCCATGGCGGCGTCCACGTCGGCCTGCCCGGACAGCGGCGCGGTCGCGTACGCCTCGCCCGTGGCGGGGTTGACCACGTCCGTGGTCCGTCCGTCGGCGGCGTCCCGGAACTCCCCGTCGATGTAGTTGCGCAGACGACGCAGCTCGGTGCTCACTGCCGGCCCTCCTGTCGATGTCCATTCCTTGAGATGCCCACCCTAGTCGCTTCCCCCACGGTTTCGACACCCCCCAACCGCAGGAATCTGCGAAATCCGCAAGCCGAGATCCCTCAGACAACGAATTTCATCGATCCGGCCTTGCAAAACTATCGAGTCCTCGTGCACAGTGAGGTCGTGGCCAGTCGAAGCGCAGACCAGAAGGACTCCCGCGAGTCCAGGAACGGCGGCAATCCCCAGCTGGATGCCGTCTCCCTCGCCATCATCGAACAGCTCCAGGAGGACGGCCGCCGGCCGTACGCCGCCATCGGCAAGGCCGTCGGCCTCTCCGAAGCCGCCGTGCGCCAGCGCGTCCAGAAGCTGCTCGACCAGGGCGTCATGCAGATCGTCGCCGTCACGGACCCGCTCACCGTGGGCTTCCGCCGGCAGGCGATGGTCGGCATCAACGTCGAGGGCGACGTGGAGGCGATAGCCGACGCGCTGACGGCCATGTCGGAAGTCGAGTACGTGGTGATGACCGCGGGCTCGTTCGACATCCTCGCGGAGATCGTCTGCGAGGACGACGACCACCTGCTGGACGTCATCAACAAACGCATCCGGGCCCTGTCCGGAGTGCGCTCCACCGAGAGCTTCGTCTACCTGAAGCTCAAGAAGCAGACCTACATGTGGGGAACCCGATAACCGTGAGGACCCGATAACCGTGAGCACCAAGGACCTCAGCCGAACCGCGTACGACCACCTGTGGATGCACTTCACCCGCATGTCGTCGTACGAGAACTCCCCCGTCCCGACCATCGTCCGCGGTGAGGGCACCTACATCTACGACGACAAGGGCAAGCGCTACCTCGACGGTCTCGCCGGTCTCTTCGTCGTCCAGGCCGGCCACGGCCGCACCGAGCTCGCCGAGACCGCCGCCAAGCAGGCGAGCGAGCTGGCCTTCTTCCCGGTGTGGTCCTACGCCCACCCCAAGGCCGTCGAACTGGCCGAGCGCCTCGCGAACGAGGCCCCGGGCGACCTCAACAAGGTCTTCTTCACCACCGGTGGCGGCGAGGCGGTCGAGACCGCCTGGAAGCTCGCCAAGCAGTACTTCAAGCTGATCGGCAAGCCGACCAAGTACAAGGTCATCTCGCGCGCGGTCGCCTACCACGGCACCCCGCAGGGCGCCCTGTCCATCACCGGCCTGCCCGGCCTGAAGGCCCCCTTCGAGCCGCTGGTCCCCGGCGCGCACAAGGTGCCGAACACCAACATCTACCGCGCCCCGATCCACGGCGACGACCCCGAGGCATTCGGCCGCTGGGCCGCCGACCAGATCGAGCAGCAGATCCTCTTCGAGGGCCCGGAGACCGTCGCCGCGGTCTTCCTGGAGCCGGTGCAGAACGCCGGTGGCTGCTTCCCGCCGCCGCCCGGCTACTTCCAGCGCGTGCGCGAGATCTGCGACCAGTACGACGTCCTGCTCGTGTCGGACGAGGTCATCTGCGCCTTCGGCCGCCTCGGCACCACCTTCGCCTGCGACAAGTTCGGCTACGTCCCGGACATGATCACCTGCGCGAAGGGCATGACCTCGGGCTACTCCCCGATCGGCGCCTGCATCGTCTCCGACCGCCTCGCCGAGCCCTTCTACAAGGGCGACAACACCTTCCTGCACGGCTACACCTTCGGCGGCCACCCGGTCTCCGCCGCGGTCGGCCTCGCCAACCTCGACCTGTTCGAGAAGGAGAAGCTGAACCAGCACGTCCTCGACAACGAGGGCGCGTTCCTCTCCACGCTGCAGAAGCTGCACGACCTGCCGATCGTCGGCGACGTCCGCGGCAACGGCTTCTTCTACGGCATCGAGCTGGTGAAGGACAAGAACACCAAGGAGTCCTTCAACGAGGAGGAGACGGAGCGCGTGCTCTACGGCTTCCTCTCCAAGGCGCTCTTCGACAACGGCCTCTACTGCCGTGCCGACGACCGCGGTGACCCGGTCGTCCAGCTCGCCCCGCCGCTGATCTCCAACCAGGAGACCTTCGACGAGATCGAGCAGATCCTGCGCGCCACCCTCACGGAGGCGTGGACGAAGCTCTGACCCTCCGGAGGGATCTTCCTCTGAGGTGATCAACACCGGCCCCGGTGCCGTCCGTTCGAGTGAGAAACGGCGGTCCGGGGCCGCGTGCTGTCCGGGCTCCTCCACGAAAGCTGCCTAGCGTGCCCAGTGACCGATCGGCCCTGCCTTCGTTCCCCCGCACGGGGGATGAGGCACGGGAACTACGGATCAGAACGAAGGTGTACGCCCATGGAGGCCCCGCCGGACAACGACGTGCTCTGGGCACGGTCCCTGCACTACCAGCACCGCGACGGCTCGCCCGCGCTCAACGGCATCTCGCTCGGTGTCCGCGAGGGGGAGATCCTCGCCGTCGGCGGACCGCGCGGCAGCGGCAAGACCACCCTGCTGGCCTGTCTGTCCGGCCTGGTCCCCGCCCGGCGCGGCGAGATCTGGTTCAACAGCGTCCCCGTCCACACCATGGGCCCCATCGCCCGCGAACGGCTGCGCCGCGACCGCTTCTGCTGGATCGACCCGGCCCCCGTCCTCGTCCCCGAACTGACCGTCTGGGAGAACGCCGCCCTACCGCTGATGCTGCGCGGCACCGGCCGGCGCCGCGCCAAGACGGCCGCCCTGGAGTGGCTGGAACGCCTCGACGTCGGCGAGCGGGCGAGAAAACACCCGCACCAGCTGACCCACGCCGAACGCCAGCGCGTCTGCATCGCCCGCGCCCTCGCCCCGGCGCCCTCGGTGCTGTTCGCCGACGAGCCGACGGCGCCGCTGCACCGCGCCGACCGCGCGCATGTGCTGCGCACGCTCACCACCGCGGCCCGCTCCCACGGCATCACCGTGGTGCTGGCCACGCACGACGCCGAGACGGCCGCCCTCGCCGACCGCACGGTGTCCCTGCTCGACGGGCGCCGGGTGAACACCGTCCACCTGCCGCCGATGGCCGAGTCGGAAGGCCGGGCGGCGTGCTCGCTCTCCGTCTGACCCGCGGCTCCCGTCCCGCCGTACAGCTGCGCCGCCTGCTCGTCGCGGCCGCCTCGGCGGGCACCGGCTTCCTGCTCCTGTGTGCCCTCGGCCACGCCCTGTCCCACCCCGACGCGACGGGCTCCTCGCTGCTGCGCCTCGCCTGGTGCGCGGCCCCGCTCGCCACGACGGTCTACTTCGCCGTCGCCGTCGCCCGCACCGACCCGGGCACCCGGCCCCGGCCCGGCCTCTCGGCGATCGGCCTGGGCCCGGCCCGTCAGATGGCGGTGTCCGCGACGACCACGGCCCTGTCCACCCTCCTCGGCTCCATGCTGGCCCTCCTCTTCTTCCTCCACCTCCGCGGCGACCTCACCGGCATGCCCTTCGACGGCGCGGCGGCGGACACCCTCGCCGCCGACCGCCCCCTGCCCCTGCCGGCCGCCCTGACCCTCCTGTCCCTGGTCCCCCTCACCGCCTCCCTCTCCGTCGCCCTGGTCCTCCGCCCCCGCGAACCCCGCCGCCCCGGCACCCCCCGCCTCTTCGGCCGCTTCGGCGCCTACGGCAGGGGCGCGGCGCGGGAGACGTTCGGCACATACGGCCGCTTCGGCGCCCGCCGGGCGGGGGGAGCCGGTGACGTGGGGCGCGGCGGGGCGGAAGAGGGCGTGGGGCGCGGCGGGGCCGGAGAGCGCGCGGGGCGCGGCGAACAGGGCGGGTCCGAGCTCACGCACCCCGCGGAGCCTGCGGTCAGTCGTGCCGCCGGGGCGGCACGGCTGGGCGCCGGGGGTGCCCCCTCCGGAGGAGACACCCCACCGGCGCGGGCAAGCGAAACCCGCCCCACCCCAACCACCTCCCAGGGCGAGGACGAAGCCGCACCCCCGGAACCCCACCCCGCCCTGACGCCCACCCCCACCGCCCTCCCCTGGGGCATCGCCACCCTCGCCGCCGGCCTCGCCGTAGAGGCATACGCGACCCGCAGCACCCCCACCCCCGACCTCCCCCTCCCCGGCGGCCTCACCGGCAACTCCGGCGGCGTCCTCCTCGGCTGGACCCTCACCGCGATCGGCCTCGCCCTCGCCGGCCCCGGCCTCACCCACCTCTGCGGCCGCCTCCTCCAGTCCGCCCGCCCCGGCGCCCTGCGCCTCCTCGCCGGCCGCGTCCTGATGGAGGAGTCCACCCGTATCGGCCGCCCCCTCGGCGTCCTGTGCGCGGTGGCCTCCGCCGCCTACGCCATGGCCACCCTCTACGACCCCGAGGGAACCCCCGTCGGCCCCCTCACCACCCTCGGCGCACTGCTGGTCGTCGGCTGCACCGTGGCCACCGTGCTCACCGCCGCCGTAGAGGCCAGGCAGTCCCGCGCCGAGACCACCGCCGCCCTGCTCCGCCTCGGCGCCCCGGCCACCACCCTGCGCTCGGCCGCTGCCCTGCGCGCGGCCGCGCTCCTCGCCCTGTTCGGCCCCCTCACGTTGATCGTCGCGGAACTGGCCGCGCAGCCCCTGACCGGCTGAGATTCACACACCCCATGACCCGTGACCGGCGGAGACGCACACGCCCACGAAAGCCGTGAGCGGCGGAGACGCTCACACCCACGAACCCCGTGACCGGCTGACGTACAGCCGGACAGGAACGCCCGACCGGCGCCCGAAAGGAAACCCGAAAAAGATCGCCGGGGAGCGATGAGTTCCCCGCGCTCCCCCGGTCTACCTCCACGAGAACGGCACGAGGAAACGCCGCCCGAACGGCACGAACCGATGGGAGCACCCCGCATGTACCAGCAGATGATCTTCGTGAACCTTCCCGTGAACGACCTGGACGCCTCCAAGAAGTTCTTCACGGAGCTGGGCTACTCGATCAACCCCCAGTTCAGCGACGACAACGCGGCCTCGATCGTGATCAGCGACACCATCGTGGCGATGCTGCTCACCAAGCCGTTCTACGCGACCTTCACCGACAAGGAGATCGCGGACGCCACCAAGACCAGCGAGGTCCTGATCGCCCTGAGCGCCGAGAGCCGCGAGAAGGTCGACGAACTGGTCGACAAGGCCGTCGCCGCCGGCGGCACCGCCTCACCGCGCGTCCAGGACATGGGCTTCATGTACGGCCGCTCCTTCGACGACCTCGACGGCCACACCTGGGAGGTCGTCTGGATGGACCCGGCCGCGGTGGAGGGCTGAGCCCCGCCGTGCGGGGCTGAGCCCACCGCTTCGGACACCGTGCCTAGCATGGGCGGGTGCAGACGATGCCCGCCCATGCGGCCCACCACAACGACCGCGAGATCGAGACGCTCCAGGAGTTCGACGCGACCGTAGCCGCACGCGGCACCCTCGCCGGATTCCGCGTCCAGGCCGTCGACCTGACCGACCGCACCCGCGAGTTGCTCACCACCGACACCTCGGGCGCCGTCTTCCTCGGCTGCCCGATGCGGGAGGACGCGGCCGTTAAGGTCCGCGCGGACGGCGCGATGGTCTTCCCGCCGGTCCCCGACCTCCCCTTCGACCCGTACCGCGGCCTCGTCTACTCCCCCGACGAGCTCTTCGCCTCCCTCGCCGACGGCGGCTACGAGGCCACCCCCGACGCCCGCGCCTACACCTGGTTCCAGCGGACCAAGGCCGACGGCGACATATTCGCCTCCATGCTGCGCGCCATCCACGACGACTCCGTCTCGGACGCGCTCGACGAACTCCTGCGCGGCACCCACGTGGTGGGCGTCATGGGCGGCCACGCCATGGGCCGCGGCACCCGCGAGTACGCCGGTGCCGCCCGCCTCGGCCGGGAACTGGCCCGCGCCGGTCTCACCGTCGCCACCGGCGGCGGCCCCGGCGCGATGGAGGCGGCCAACCTCGGCGCGTACGCCGCCCCCTTCGACGACGCGATGCTCACCGAGTCGCTCGACATCCTCTCCCGCGCCCCGAAGTTCACGCCCTCGATCACCGACTGGGCCGCCGCCGCCTTCGACGTCCGCGCCCGCTGGCCCAAGGGCGGCACCTCGGTGGGCATCCCCACCTGGTTCTACGGCCACGAGCCGCCGAACCCCTTCGCCTCGCACATCGCCAAGTACTTCGCCAACGCCACCCGCGAGGACGGCCTGCTCGCCCGCTCCAACGCGGGCATCGTCTTCCTGCCGGGCGCCGCCGGCACCGTACAGGAGATCTTCGACAACGCGACCCCCAACTACTACGAGTCCCGAGGCGAGCCGACCCCCATGGTGCTCGTGAACCGGACGCACTGGACCGAGAAACTGCCGGCCTGGCCCCTGCTGCAGTCCCTGGCCGCGGGACGGCCCATGGACGCGCGGATCGCGTTGGTCGACCGGATCGAGGAGGCTCCGGAGGCGTTGAAACGTCTCGGCGGTTAATAAGCGGGCAAAGCCAATGCCGTTGATGTGCACGCGCATTGACACTGCTTATGGAGCGCTTATAGACCTGTGAGCCTCCTGGGGGAGGCGACGGGTTGTCCCCTTCGGGGGGCGTCCTCCTCGGAGGCGTCCTCTTGGGGGGCGTCCTCTTCGGGGGCGTCCTCTTGGGGGTTTTCCCCTTTGGGGGGTCCCCCCTCCCCTCCCCCCCAACCCCCCTCAATTGCACATCACTTAAGGACAAACGTGTCCATATCCCGCCGCACCGCACGCCGTTCCGCGCGTGCCCTCGGTGCCGCCGCCGCCTCCGCCGCACTCGTGCTCGGCGCCACCGGCGACGCACTGGCCTGCGACATCAGCGAGTTCTCCGCCGCCGCCGTCTGTGACGGCGACAAGGGCGTCATCACCGTCACCGACAAGGACCCGGCCGGCATCCCCGCCAAGGTCTCGGTCTACCTGGAGAACAACGGCGCCGACGAACGCCTTGTCGGCACCCAGGAGGTGAAGGGTTCCCGCGAGGGCACCACGATCACCTTCGCCGAGGACTGGAGGCCGAACGCGGAGTACCGCATCCACGTACTGGCCGAGGGCTACGTCGACGAGGACATCAAGCCCAACCTCAAGACACCGTCCACCCCCTGCAAGAAGACCGACCCTTCGAAGCCCACCCCGCCGTCCACTCCGCCGCCCGCCCCGACGCCGTCGCAGCCCCCGTCCCAGAGCGCCCCGGCGCCTGCGGAGCCCGCCACGCCGGCCCCGTCGGCCCCGCGCAGCGAGACCCCTCCGCCCGCCGAGACTCCGGGCAACGCCCCCTCGCCCGCGGCCGGTGACTCCAACCTCGCCGAGACCGGCGCCAACTCCAACACCGGCCTGATCGCCGGCATCGCGGCCGCCCTGGTCGTGGTCGGCGGCGGCGCGGTCTTCCTCGGCCTGCGCCGACGCGGTTCCGGCGACAACCGCTGACCTTCGGGACGGGTCGCCCAGGGCGCCGGCCCGAAGGCGACCCGTCCCGTCGGCGAGAACCACGACCCGAGGACCACGCCCGAAGACCACGCCCGAAGACCACGGCCCGAGAACCACGACCCGAGGCCCAGGCCCCTCAGCCGAACGTGGCCCGCTCCAGCCAGAACTCCAGCAGCTCGCGCTCACCGAGGACCTCCAGCTCCGGAGAGTCCAGCGGCAGGCGCCGGTAGAAGGCGAGCAGCACGGAGGTGAGCGGGCCACGCAGGGCGACCGTCGCCTTCTCGTGGCCCCGTCGCCAGACGACACCTTCGTCGGCGAGTTCGATGAACCACTCGGCGTCGAGCTCGGGCGCGCTGTCGGTGGCGTGCAGATGCAGCGTCTGCCCGGTGCCTCGCAGCTCCGAGGCGTTGTCCTCCGGCATCGCCTTCTGGACGAACGCGACTATCTCCAGCCACTCGTCGATCGCGTCGGCGGCTATCTCGGGGGCGACGTCGTAGGGCAGTCCGGCGGCGAGGGTGGCGTCCGCGCGGTGAACGGTGATCTCGTGGGTCATCCGGCGGGCCCAGAAGGCGGTGTTGTGGATGCCCGCCCAGGACCACACCTTGGCGTCCGGCCCGGCCTCGCGCACTGCGGCGACCACCAGCTCGCCGGTCTCGGCCAGCCAGGCGTCCAGTGCGGTGGGGTCGTTCCTCTTCTCGGGTCCGCCGGCCAGCGGGATGCTCTCCACGGGGATGTTCTCCTCGGCGCGGGTGCGCACCAGGGCATCGACCCAGCGCAGGGCGCCTCCGGTGTGCCGTACGAGATCCTCCAGCGACCAGTCGGGGCAGGTCGGCACGGTGGCGGTCAGATCGGCACCGGAAGTGATCACTGACCTCAACAGGCCGATCTGGTGGGCGATTTCGTCGCAGTAGCGGTCATGAGTCAGTCGCGTCATGCACCCCACCGTAGAAGGAGCGCGATCACGGGGCATGGAGTTTTCCACAGGGCCGACCCGATCATCACACCGGCCTCGTCGACGTCCCAAGAGCCCTACTGCGCACCCCAGCGACACCCACGCCCGTCCGTCGCCCTGCCCACCCCCGCGACGCCCACGCCCGTCCGCCCCCCTACGGCACCCCGCGACGTCCCGCGACGCCCGCGCCCGTCCCCCCTGCCCACCGCCCCCTCACCCCAACACCACAACCTCCGCCCCGTCGAACACCACCGCCACCTCGTCCCCCACCCCCGGCGCGTCCCGCAGGGCGCACGCCGCCTCCAGCCGTGGCGCGTCCTCGGGCTGGAGGTGCACGGCGACATGGGTGCCCCGGAAGGTGCGGGCGGTGACCGTGCAGCGCAGCCCGTCGGCCGGCGCCACCAGCCGCACCCCGGCGGGCCGCACCAGTACCGCGTGCTCACCCTGGGGCGAGCCCTCCGGCACGGGCAGCTTGCCCCACGGTGTGTCCGCCGCTTCGCCGGTCACGGTCGCCGTCACCACATTGTCGAAGCCGAGGAAGCGGGCCACGAACGCGTCGGCAGGCCGCTGCCAGACGTCGAGCGGCGTACCGGACTGGGCGATCCGCCCGTCGCGCATCACCACGACCCGGTCGGCGAGTGCGAACGCCTCGCCCTGGTCGTGGGTGACGGCGAGCACGGTCGTGCCCAACCGGCCGAACAGTTCCCGCAGTTCGACCACGAGCCGTTCGCGCAGTGACCGGTCGAGCTGGCCCAGCGGCTCGTCGAGCATCAGCAGCCGCGGACGGGGCGCGAGGGCACGGGCGAGCGCCACCCGCTGCTGCTCGCCGCCGGACAGCGCGGCCACGGCGCGCCGCGCGGCGCCCGGCAGGCCGACGAGGTCGAGCAACTCCCCCACGCGCTGCTGCTGTTCACGCTTCGACGCCCCGTGCATCCGCAGCCCGAAGGCCACATTGCCGCCCACGTCCCGCTGCGGGAAGAGCTGATGGTCCTGGAACATCAGCCCCACGCCCCGCCGGTGCGCGGGGACGCCCGCCTGGTCGCGTCCGTCGAGCAGTACCCGTCCGGAGTCCAGCGGCTGCAAGCCCGCGACCGCCCGCAGCAGGGTCGACTTGCCGCTGCCGCTCGGCCCGAGCACGCACACGATCTCGTGCTCGGCGACCTCCAGGTCGACACCGTCGAGCACCGCACGGCCACCGAACCGCACGGTCGCGCCCTCAAGGCCGAGCAGCATCAGAACTCCCCCGTCCGGTCGGTCCGCAGCCGCTCCAGCACCAGCAGGGCCACCGCGCACACCACCATCAGAATCGTCGAAAGGGCCATCGCCTGGCCGTAGTTGAGGTCACCGGGCCGTGACAGCAGCTTGGCCACGGCGACCGGCAGGGTCGGGTTGTCGGCCCGCGCGATGAACACGGTGGCGCCGAACTCGCCGAGCGACACGGCGAAGGCGAACCCGGCGGCGACCAGCAGCGCCCGCCGGACCATCGGCAGGTCCACCTCCCGCCACACCCGCCACGGCGAGGCCCCCAGCACCGCCGCGGCCTCCCGCAGCCGGGCGTCCACCGCGCGCAGCACTGGCAGCATGGTCCGCACCACGAACGGCACCCCGACCAGCGCCTGCGCGAGCGGCACCAGCAGCCAGGAGGAGCGCAGGTTGAGCGGTGGCTCGTCGAGGGCGATCAGGAAGCCGAAGCCGACGGTCACCGCGGACACCCCGAGCGGCAGCATCAGCAGCGCGTCGAAGCCGCGCACCAGAGGTCCGGCGTCCCGCCGGGTGAGCGCGGCGGCGGCGAGCCCGCCGATCAGCACGGCGAGGGCGGTGGCGACGACCGCGTACTCCAGCGAGTTGCCGATGGCCTCGACGGGCGGCACCAGGAAGGCGCCCCCGTCCTCGCGGTTCAGCGCCTTGTAGTAGCCGAGGCCGGGCGCGTCCAGCGACCGCTGCACCAGCACCGCCAGCGGCAGCACCAGCAGCACGGCGACGGTCAGCAGCACGCCGGTGAGCAGGGCCCACTGCCGTGCCCCGCGCGGCCGCGCGGACGTCACCGACGCGTCCACCAGCCGCAGGACCGTCTCCCGTCGTCGTACGGTCCAGGCGTGCACGGCGAGGATCGCGCCGACCGCGGCGAACTGCACCAGGGTGAGCACGGCGGCGGTGGTCAGGTCGAAGATCGCGGTGGTCTGCCGGTAGATCTCCACCTCCAGCGTGGAGAAGGTGGGTCCGCCGAGGATCTGGACCACGCCGAAGGAGGTGAAGGTGAACAGGAAGACCATCAGCGCCGCGGCCGCGACGGCGGGCCCGAGCGCGGGCAGGGTGACCGTGCGCCACGCGGTGAGGCGTGACGCGCCCAGCATGCGCGCGGCCTCCTCCTGCCGCGGGTCGAGCTGGGCCCACAGTCCGCCGACGGTCCGTACGACGACCGCGTAGTTGAAGAAGACATGGGCGAGCAGGATCGCCCACACGGTGGTGTCGAGCCGTACGCCCCACAGCTCGTCCAGCAGACCACCCCGGCCTACGACGGCCAGGAACGCGGTGCCGACGACCACCGTCGGCAGCACGAAGGGAACGGTCACCACCGCGCGCAGCAGCTGCTTGCCGGGGAAGTCGAAGCGGGCGAACACATAGGCGCCGGGCAGCGCGATCAGCAGGGTGAGCGCGGTGGAGGCGAGCGCCTGCCAGGTGGTGAACCACAGCACGTGCCGGATGCCGGGGTCGGTGAGCACCTCGCCGAGCCGCCCGAGCTGCCAGGCCCCGTCCGCGTGCAGGCCGCGCTCGACGATCGCGGCGACCGGGTAGGCGAAGAACAGCCCGAAGAACGCGACGGGCAGGGCCATCAGCCCGAGCCGCGCCGCGTTCCCGGTGCGCCGCTTGCGGGCGGCTACTTCAGTACGAGCGAGGTCCACGAGGTGACCCACTCGTCGCGGTGCTCGGCGATCTTCGCCGGGTCCATGGTCGCGGGGTTCTTCGCCTTCGGCCCGTACTTCACGAACTCGGGCGGCACCTGGGCGCCCTCGCGCACCGGGTAGACGAACATGTTCAGCGGCATGTCGTCCTGGAACTCCTTGGTGAGCAGGAAGTCGATCAGCGCCTTGCCGCCCTCGGGGTTCTTGGCGTTGCTGAGCAGGCCGGCGTACTCGATCTGCCGGAAGCAGGTGCCTTCGGCGACTCCGGTGGGCGCGGTCTTCGGCCGGGGGTCGGCATAGATCACCTCGGCGGGCGGGGAGGAGGCGTACGACACCACCAGCGGCCGGTCGGCCTTGGCCTTCCTGCCTCCCGCGGAGCCGGAGAACTCCTGGTTGTACGCCTGGTCCCAGCCGTCGACGACCTTCACGCCGTTGGCCTTCAGCTTCTTCCAGTAGTCCTGCCAGCCGTCGTCGCCGTACTTCGCGGCGGTGCCGAGCAGGAAGCCCAGGCCGGGTGAGGAGGTGGAGGCGTTCTCGGTGACGAGGAGGTTCTTGTAGGCGGGCTTGATCAGGTCGTCGAACGAGGTGGGCGGGACCAGCTTGCGCTCGCTGAAGTACGCCTTGTCGTAGTTGACGCAGATGTCGCCGGTGTCGACGGGGGTGACCCGGTGCTTGTCCTCGTCCACCCGGTACTCGGGCAGGACCAGGTCGGATCCCTTGGCCTCGTAGGGCTGGAAGAGCCCGTTGTCCAGGGCCCGTGAGAGCAGGGTGTTGTCGACGCCGAAGAACACGTCGCCCTGCGGGTTGTCCTTGGTCAGGATGGCCTTGTTGACGGCCTGGCCGGCGTCGCCGTCCTCCAGGACCTTGACCTGGTAGCCGGACTGCTTCTCGAAGGCGGCGAGAACGTCCTCGGAGACCGCCCACGAGCTGTGGCTGACGAGGGTGACGGTCTTGGAGCCCTTGCCGCCGGAGTCGGATCCGGATCCGGAGTCGGAGTCCGAGGACCCGCATGCGGACAGCGTGACCAGGCCGAGGCCGACGGCCGCGGCGACGAACGTCTTGATGTGCACGGAATTCCTCCTGGGAAAGGTCCAGGAAGAGACGCGGCCCCGCCCGGGACCCCGACGGGTACCCGGGCGGGACGCAACAGCTCGAGTGATGACCGAACTTCCTACCCAGAATGACCTGGGCGAGGTTCAGAGGGTCTGCGGCCCGATCGCCGCACTCTCAGCGCTGTGGCGCTCCCCTGTCGGAATATGAAGATGTACTGACGGGGTCAGGTTACCGCTCGGTGGCCGCGAGCTGACCACAGGCTCCGTCGATCTCCTGACCTCGGGTGTCCCGGATGGTCACCGGCACGCCGTGCGCGGCGATGGCCTCGACGAACGCCTTCTCGTCCTCGGGCCGTGAGGCGGTCCACTTGGAGCCGGGCGTCGGGTTCAGCGGGATCAGGTTGACGTGCACGGGCCTGCCCTTGAGCAGCCGGCCCAGCCGGTCCCCTCGCCATGCCTGGTCGTTGATGTCCCGGATCAGCGCGTACTCGATGGACAGCCGGCGCCCGGACTTCTCGGTGTACTCGAACCCGGCGTCGAGGACCTCGCGGACCTTCCAGCGGGTGTTCACGGGGACGAGGGTGTCGCGCAGCTCGTCGTCGGGGGCGTGCAGGGAGATCGCCAGCCGGCACTTGAAGCCCTCGTCGGCGAACCGGTGGATCGCCGGGACCAGGCCGACGGTGGACACGGTGATGCCGCGCTGCGACAGGCCGAGGCCGTCGGGGGCGGGGTCGGTGAGGGCGCGGATGGCGCCGACGACCCGCTTGTAGTTGGCGAGCGGTTCGCCCATGCCCATGAAGACGATGTTCGACAGCCGCGCGGGACCGCCGGGCACCTCTCCGTCCCGCAGTGCGCGCATCCCGTCGACGATCTGGTGCACGATCTCCGCGGTCGACAGGTTCCGGTCCAGGCCCGCCTGCCCGGTCGCGCAGAACGGGCAGTTCATCCCGCATCCGGCCTGCGAGCTGATGCACATGGTGACCCGGTCCGGGTACCGCATCAGCACGGACTCGACGAGCGTGCCGTCGAACAGCCGCCACAGCGTCTTGCGGGTGGTCCCCTGGTCCGTGGACAGATGCCGTACGACGGTCATCAGCTCCGGGAACAGCGCCTCGCGCAGCTTCTCCCGCGCTCCGGCGGGAATGTCGGTCCATTCCTGCGGGTCGTGGGCGTACCGCGCGAAGTAGTGCTGCGACAGCTGCTTGGCACGAAACGGCTTCTCGCCGACCTCGGCCACCGCCTCCTTGCGCTCGGCGGGCGAGAGATCGGCGAGATGCCGCGGCGGCTTCTTGGCTCCGCGCGGCGCGACGAAAGTGAGTTCTCCGGGTGCAGGCATAACCCTTCCAGTGTGGCAGATCAACTGCGGGTGCCCAGGCCGGAGTGGGGTGGGGGCGGTCACCTGTCGGTGGCGTCTGTCGGCCTTGGCCAGCCTCGGACGGCCCAGGGACGGCCCAGGGCTCAACCGCCGCGATCACTGATTCATGAGAGGGCTGATGCACTGGGCTGGTCGGGCCCCATGGCTGGCCTCGCCCAATTTGTCCCCCGTCTCGGCTGGACAGCCCGTCGTCGACCGCGGCCGAGCCCGCGCGTCTGACACTTGATCTCTTCGCCTCGAAGTAGCTCGGCTGGGTGCCTGGCCGAAGGTCTATACGCCTCTCCCACGGCGACGCGCGGTGGCTGCAGAGTCTCGGTGGCGAAGAGATGGGCCGTGACTCCGCATTGAAGGTGAGTCCTCATGGGGATCCGACGGCTAGAAGACGCCGCCGGGATACCAGAAGAGGCGACTTATGTGTAGCCTTTTCAGTAGAGTGTTGGACGCGACGGGGGTCGAAAGTGGACGGCGGACGAGTTGCTGCGCGAGGTTTCCGTTTCCAGTACATGCGAACTCTGGAAGCCATGATCGCAGCAAGTGATGAAGCCCATCTCTGCCGAATAGAGGGACCAGAACGCGACTCAACTTCGACGGATGACAAGGAAGTTGTCGACTTTGACCTAATCGACAATTCCGGGACATGCCTAGTTGCGGCCCAAGTCAAGAGTGGTGGTCCCGGACGTACAGCCAGTGCTCACTCTTCCTTTTCGGTACTGACCCGACTGGTGCGTTCCGGTGTATCGCAGCGCTATGAGTTGATCACGAACATGACTCCTGATCGCCAATGCTCTGCCTTGATGGATACTCTACGGATTTCAGCGTCAATTCCCGATCTGCGTGAAGAATTGGAAAAAGTTCTTTCGAGGTCAGGAAAGAGCCTGTCCTTGCTGCATACGTTGTCGACTGAGGAGCTGCAACGGCTAAAAAGAGCACGCATAGTATTCGACCCTCGCACCGATGCCGAAATCAGGTCAAATCTCCATCAATGTCTGCGCTCATATAGAAACCGTCATAGGGCAGGCGTGGGAGAGCGATCAGCGGGACTTCTCGTCGGGTATCTGCTGGATGAGATACACGCAAAGGCTGCATCAGAGGCAAGCGGATGGCTTCTGTCTGACTTCAGACAGGAATCCCTCATTGAGGACGAGACGCTACTTCAGGCGTTGGGTAGGCAAGATTGGGGAGCTATCTATGGGCCGGTAGCCCCCGTGCCAGACGTGAACCGCCCGTCCCTGCTTGAAAGAATGGAAACAGCGTTCCCCGAGCTGCGCGATAGAAATATCGTACGTACCTGTGTGCTGACAGGCCTATCAGGTATCGGTAAATCGAGCCTGGCGTCAGCTTACTTGGCGAGAAACGCTTTCAAGTACGATCTGATTCTTTGGATTGAGGCTGGGTCTCAAGAGTCGCTCGTGATGTCGTTCCGCAAAGTGGATGCACATCTAACGCGAGCACCAGATGCCAGCAGCACAGTTGAGGATGCAACACTAGTCAGGGAAAGGGTACATTCGCTGCTCGCCGCCCTGCCTGGGCGATGGTTGATGGTGTTCGATGACGCGAGGCCTCGGGAGGTGTTCGATTGGCTGCCGAATCTTGGCAGGGGTGATGTTCTGATTACCTCGACTGATAGCGCAGCCTGGAGCCGTAGCGACTGCAAGATATCAGTCGGCTCCATGAGCCTCGACGAGGCCACGTCGCTAATACGTAATCGTCTAGGCGTACTTACCGGCGAGGACCAGCAAATCCATTCGTTGGCACTCGCCCTTGAATGTTGGCCACTGGCACTGGAGCTCGCATGCGGCTACATTGAAAGCTGCGGTATGCCACTTACCAACGTCGGCGAGTATCTGCATTCCCTCAAAAAGCGTGCACTAGGCGATTCACTCTCAGTTCCGCGCGGTTACCCTCGGACTCTCGTGGCGGCCATTCATTTAAGCATGCGCCATATATGCGAGCTCGCCAGCTGCGAGGATGAAGGAATGCGGCATGCTCTCATTCAGATGGTAGGTGTGTCCTGCTTCTTCAGTTCGCAGCGAATCCCCATTCATCTGGCAACCGTTTCAGCCCTCGTCCACCCTGATGAGGTAGAAACGGATACCGGGAGCGTGATAGTCGACGAGTACGGTTCGGATCTCCCCGTCCGGGAGGTGATTAGGCTTCTTACTCGCGTATCTTTCGTCAGATACGATGCACCATTGGAACGACTGAACGAAAGATCGAATCCCAGAGCCGACGATACCGTCACCCTTAATTCAGTTGTCCAGGAGATCCTTCGGGGCATCTTCAGCGTAAACTCTCCTCTGCCTGAACTGTTGTCACAAATGGCGTATCACACGGAACGATGGCTCCGCGAGGCGCTCGACCAAGGGGTTGGTCTCCGTGCGCACGAACTATCACTTCACGCGAGCGAACTTGCACACCATGCAAAAGCGCTAAATATCAAGTCCAACTACACTGCTCACCTGCTAGGAAACCTGGCATCTTTCTATCATTCACGAGGCAATGAGCAACTGTCCTTCGAGCTATTCAACTTGGAACTAGACTGGCTTGGAGATATCGCTGATGCCAGTGAAGTTCTCCGCATACAGACGAGGATTTCCCTGGCAACAATCCTCTTGAACAACCCCAGCCTGGCACGGTACTCGGAAGATTCTCCGCTTAACCACCTAACTCCTGTACTAGATTACGTTCGACGGCTAGCACAAGACAATCAAAGCAGCGCTGCCTTCCTTGCTGCCGAGTGCGCGTTCACGCTGCAGCAGGCAATGCTTATTGGTCGCGAGTCGCCAGCTATCTCTACGTTGGCGAATGATTTTGCCGAGCTATTGCAGCGACTGCCTGAAACGCCGGCCTCGCGTAGCATCACGGTTGCCTTCGAAGTGGGCAAGCTAATAGGTGAGCAAAGAGTCGAGGAAGCAATTATCCTCGCCAAGGAAGAACTAGCCCACTGGGAAAAAGCTGTCACGGCTCCGATAGTCGAGCTCCGCAGGCTGCTTGTTGAGGCGCTGGTTTTTGACCAGCAGTGGAATCAAGCAGTAGAAGAGTTTCAGCAACTAGTCCCCCTATTCGGCAAGCACACGATTTATCACACTTCAGCACTCCTCATGGTTCACAATGTGGGACTCCACTGCGCCATGCACTGGGGAATCTTTGGCGCTGCCGAAGCTTTGACTCTACTAACAGAAGTAACATCCGTCGTTGATGTCGAACATTTAACGACCGGAGTAAGTCGAGAAGTAGAAAAGCTCCGCTATGTTCTACTGGAAGCCCTGGCTGCATATGCCCAAGGTGGGCCAGAAGAGTTTGAGGCGAAATTCCAGGGCATAGAACCGCAGGATTTTGATTCCGGTCAGGCGTCTGACGTTGCTTGGGTGCTAGCGGCAAGTGCGACCGCAGCCCGGGTACGCGGAAGGACGAAAGGAGTTGACTCGAATCGCCTAACTGACCCCAAGGAGATATTGCGGGCTGCTGCTGATACCGAAGCTCGGTGCAGACTCATCACTGCGGCCGAGTTTGATATTTTGCTTACAGTCCTGGGGCAGGATGGAAAAAAGTTTGCCGGGCCTTCCGAGGTAGATGGTGTTCCTGTAGCGATCATTGAGCCGCGATACATCCTTGGATCCATGCACAAGGAAACCGGCGAGAAAACAGAGATGCAGGTATTCGCCATTTGCGCCGCCGGTTTCCACGACACTCGCAGGCGGAAGGAAGCGTTCGGTTTTTCGCCAGGGTGGCTCGTGAAAGCTAGCGGTGATGAAGTGACGCTAGTTGATGGTGAGGGCGGGCTCTGGGCTGTAGCGCGGGCGAAACCTTCCGAGGCCTGGATAAGTGAGGCCAACGCCAGTGGGCGAGTACGGATTCTTTATGGGTTTGGATTTGACCTTCATCTGGAACGAGACGGTGCTAAAAGCGCCCCGGTCGCAAACTTCACAGAGGCGGCGCAAGAGGGTTTTCTGTGTGCGGCCCTTGTCCGCTGGGGCGGCTCAAAAGTGGTCCCGCCTCATGTGAAGAAGAACCGTGGGCGAGCCCGCACACGGAAGAAGGGGCCAAAACGCCGGAAGTAGGGCAGTGAGGTCGGCGGAGCGGCTTTGGGCTGGAGCTGCTTTGGGGCGAGTGATCATGGCCCCGTAAGCTTCCGGCGCGTCGGGCAGTCTGTGGACCTGCCCGTTAAAGCACGACGTTGGGGCCATGATCTTAGAGGCTCGCCCCAAAGTGGCTGCCTAAAGCCGTGGAGCCGACCGCCCCAGCCACAGAGGGTGTCTCCTACGTCATGCCCGCAGCCGCCGAGCGCGCCGCCGGGCGCGGCCAGCCGGGGCGCAGACAGGAGGCAGGCCGCGCCGCAGAGGCGGTGCGCGCCCGCGCCGTGCGCGGGCCTTGATGAAGTAGGGAAAGTTGTACCGCACCCATGATCGAAGTCGCTCGATCGTGGCCTGTCGGCTCCCCGCTCGTCTCGGCTACCGTTCCTTGCATGCCTTCTGCACTGGACACGCCTCAGGGAGCGGCCGAACTCGCCGAGTCTCTGCTTCCCCAGCTCGGCAATCGCTGGCTGCACACGCAGGCTGTGGCCGCTCGGGCGCGCGAGGCTTCCGCGGCTGTGTCCGAGGCTGACCGGGATCTCCTCGTCGCCGCGGCGTGGCTGCATGACATCGGTTACGCCCCCGAGCTGCGCGAGACCGGGTTTCATCCCCTCGACGGTGCCCGTCACCTGGAGGCACTGGGTGCGCCGGCGCGTCTCGTGCGGCTCGTCGCTCACCACTCCGGGGCCGTGTACGAAGCGGAGCAGCGCGGTCTGTCGGCAGAGCTGGCCGTCTACGAGCGGGAAGACTCCCCCGTCCTCGACGCGCTGATCTTCGCCGACATGACGACCGGCCCCGCCGGACAGCTCTTCCCCTTCGACACGCGCATCGACGAGATCCTCGTCCGCTACGAGCCGGGGAGCGAGGTGCACAACGCGATCAGCAAGGCGCGTCCGTACCTCCAGGCCGCCGTTGAGCGAACCCTCGACCGCATGGCCGCTCAGCCGATGTAGGGGTCGGTCCGGTCGGCCAGGCCGTGGTCGATTCGCATGCGCATCGATGGGTGGATATTCAGCTCGTCCAGCCTGCTCGGATCGACGAACGCCACTTCCTTGCTCTCGCTGCTCGTCCGCAGCTGGCCGCCGACGATGCGGGCGTGGAAGCAGATCGAGAACTGCTGGCGAACCTCACCGTCGTCGTAGGCCATGACGTGTCCGGGATTCGTGTAGATCCCGACCAGGCCGGTGACCTCGACGTCGAAGCCGGTCTCTTCCTTGGTCTCGCGTACAGCCGCGTCGGGCGCTGACTCGCCCAGGTCGATGCCGCCTCCGGGCAGGGCCCACAGATCGTTGTCTGTCTTGTGGATCAGCAGGACCTCACCGGCCTCGTTGCGGGCCACGGCGGTCACGGAGGGGACGAGGCTGTTCGCCTTCGGGGCGTTCGGATCGTTGAAGTAGTCGACGCGTGCCATGCGTTCAGCGTCGCACGTCGGGAGCCGGTTATGCCTTCCGGCCCTGGTCCCATGCGTAGTCGAAGCTGCGCATGTAGTGCCGGAACGTCCGTGCTCCCGGCAGGTACTTGAAGTGCATCACCGGGTTTTGCCCGGCGGGAGCTCCGAGCACGTGGGGGTTCACCAGCACATCGTCGTCGAACCGGTAGATCGAGTTGTAGAGGATCGTGTCGTGCAGCCGGATTTCTACGCCGGGCGTCGACATGGCGGGCTGCAGGTACCGGCGAGTTATCCGCGCTCGGGCCGCCAGGTCGTCGCCGATGCCCTCCTCCTCGCCCCGCTGGCGCACGGCCGCGGAGTCCGGGTCGCCCAACAGGATGCGGACCTGGGCGCCGGCCTTCGCCTTCTCGGCCAACTGGTCCGGCAGGTCCGGGTGACTGTCGAAGAGGAAGAGTCCCGCGTACACCAGGATGTCGACCTGGTCCGTCGCCTTCTCGATCAGGGAGGACCACAGAGGGGCAGGGACGGCACCGCGGTGCGGGTAGTACGTGATCAGTTCCGATGCGCTCGCCTTCTCGGCCTGCTTCTCGACTGACGGCCAGACGTAGACCTCGTCGACCCCGAGGAAGCTCGCGGCCTTCCAGCGGTGCCCCCGGTGCGGAGTCCGGTTGGTGGTGATCCAGCGCTCGACGCTCTTGGGATCGACTCCGACGTGTTCGGCGACGGACTGGATCGTCTCGCCCTTCGCCGAAATCGCAGCCCGCAGACGCTCGTTCGCCATGGTGTTCCCTCCTAGGGACCCGTAGGGACGTTTTGACGGTAGCTCAGACGTCCCTAAACGTCCATACGGGCCGTGATGCGTCCACCCCCTCTCGCGGTCTCCTGATCTCACCGACGGGACGTCGGCCAAGAACTCACCACAGCAGGAGACAAGACGATGCGTCAGATTCCCGTGGACACCTCCGCCGCGACCGTGATGGTCGCCAAGACCCCGCAGCCCAAGGTCAAGGACCGCCGAACCGGTGAGATCGCCATGGACGTCGAGTCCGGCGCGAAGCTGATGACGGTCGATGTGATGTTCGCGGCCAACGACGAGGTGGAGATCCTCTCCATCACCGTCCCCGAACCGGGCATCTCCGGTGAGCTGACCATGGGCACGCCGGTCGCGCTCACGGGCCTGATCGCACGGCCGTGGGAGAACGACTTCAACGGTCAGAAGCGGCACGGCATCGCCTTCCGCGCGGTCGCCGTCACCTCGCTGGCCGCCGCTGCCTCGAACTCGAAGGCGGCCTGACAATGACCGCCTTCACGGTCGCTCTGGTGCTGGTCGTCGCCGCTGCGGGTCTCCTGCGGTGGCGGCGCCCCGCCTGGTACTGGATGACCTTCGGCGTCACCCTCGCCTCGCTGAGGGTCCTGGTCCGCTACGCCTCCGTCATGGACGCCTGTGGCCTGACGGTCCCGCCCCCGCGCTGGCGCCTGGCTCTGGCCCGGATCGCCAACCGGCCCGTGCCGGACTCCCGCCCGCCGCGCATCCTGCGCTTCCGGCCGACCCGTACCGGCCTGGTCCTGCGCCTGGGACTGCGCCCCGGTCAGGACGCCTTCGACGTCGCCGCCGCCTCGGACCGGCTGCGCCACTCCTTCTCCATGTACGGGGTCACCTCGCGTGAGGTGCGCTCGGGTGTCGTGGAAGTGCGGGTGACCGGCTACGACGTCCTCAAGCGGGTGCAGATGCCCGCCAAGGTCGACACCCGCCCCATGAGGGTTCCGGTCGCCCTGCGCGAGGACGGCTCGGTGCATTACCGCGACTACCGGGCCGTCCCGCACGCCCTCACGCTCGGCGCCACCGAGTCGGGCAAGTCCGTCTACCAGCGCAACCTGGTCGCCGGGCTCGCCCCGATGGACGTCGCCCTGGTCGGCATCGACTGCAAACAGGGGGTGGAGCTGTTCCCGCTGGCGCGCCGGTTCTCTGCCCTCGCCGACAACCCCGACACCGCCGCCGATCTCCTCGACGCGCTCGTGTCCCGCATGGAAGGCGTCTATCAGCTCATCCGGGCTGAGCAGCGCATCACTTCCGCCGTGCCCGACGCCGAGATAGCCGCCGACATCTGGGACCTGCCCGACGACATCCGTCCTGTCCCGGTCGTGGTCCTGGTCGACGAGGTCGCCGAACTCGCCCTGTTCGCCAGCAAGGAGGAGGAGAAGCGGCGCGACCGCATCATCACCGCGTTGGTCCGTCTCGCCCAGCTCGGCCGCGCGGCCGGCATCTACCTGGAGATCTGCGGACAGCGCTTCGGCTCCGAACTCGGCAAGGGCATCACCATGCTCCGCGCCCAGCTCACCGGCCGCACCGCCCACCGCGTCAACGACGAAACAAGCGCCAACATGGCCTTCGGCGACATCTCCCCGGACGCCGTCCTGGCCGCCATCCAGATCCCCGCCGAGACACGCGGGCTGGCCATCGCCGGTGACTCGACCGGCGGCTGGCACCGCATCCGCGCCCCGCACACCTCGCTCCGCCAGGCCGTGAACACCTGCAACCGGCACGCCGACCGCACACCGGCCCTGCCCGAACTGGTCCCCTTCCGGCCCGAGCTGGTCAGCTCCTCCGAGGCTCTCGTGCCGCTGTCCAAGACGGCTCCCGTCACGGCCTGAGTTTTCCCCGCCCAACGGTCGGTGCGACCGCCCTTCGCGCCAGGTCCCTACCCCTGCCATGTCTGATGAAGGGAGAACCCCGCCATGTGCCCCGACTGCGAGGACTTCGCCCGCACGGTCCTGCTCCTGGGCCAGCTCGCCCTCTACGCCGACACGACCGGCGCTGACCTCGACTTCGTGGACGCCGTCAGCCCTTCCCTGGCCGCCTCGCTCCCCGAACCGCCGACCGGGGAGGAGTCCTGATGCCCGCCCGTCACAACCTGCGCGTCGACGCCGTCCTGGTCCAGGCCGTCATCGCCGGAGCCTTGTCCTTCGCCCACCTGCACGACCTGGCCGCCGCTGCCGGACAGGACGGCTGGAAGGCCTGGGCCTACCCGGTCAGCGTCGACCTGCTCCTGGTCGCCGCCTGGCGACGACTCCGCAGTGAGGGCCCGTCCCGGCTGGCCTGGTGCTGGTTCCTCATCGCCCTGTTCGCCTCGCTCGGCGCCAACGTCGCCACCGCCGGATTCCTCGACCTGGCCGATCCACCCGCCCTGCTCCGCCTCGGCATCGCCGGATGGCCCGCGCTCGCCTTCCTCGGCGGAACCCTCCTCGCGCACTCCGGGAACCACCGGATCCCGGATGCCTCGGCACCCGCCGCGGCCCCGGAACCCGATCTCGCCGACGCCCGCGAACCGGCCCCCGAACCCATCCCGGACCCGGAGCCCGCCCCGGCCCCGTTGGAGGAGCCGCCGGCGCTTCCGCCCGCCGACCCTCCGCCCGCGGTTCCCGCCGTCCTCATCGACCACGCCCGCAAGGTCGCCGCCGACTACCGCGACCGCACCGGCGCCCCGATCGACACCGACACCCTGCGCGCCCGACTCGGCGTCCCGCCCCACCTCGCCGACGCCATCGCCGCCCAGCTCGCCTGACCCGGAAGGAGAACCATCCGCCATGCCCGCCCGCGACCACTTCCACTCCGTGATGCGGATCGGCCCCGTGCAAATCGGCACCCATCGTGACCGCCACGGCCAGACCAAGTACGCCGCCGTCTGCACCGCTGACCGCTGCGGCTGGTCCGCCGACTACTCCAGCCAGAGTGCCGCCCAGCTCGCCGCCCGCACCCACCGCTGCCGCGTCCGCTAGGAGACACCGCCGTGCAGGTCCCTCTCTGGTTCGCCCTCGCCGTCGTCGGCTACCTCGGCGTCAAGTTCCTCCGCCCGCCCTGGTGGCTCGTCGCCGTCCTCCTCCTCGGCGGATACCTCCTCGCCGACAGCGTCCTGGCCCCCGCCATCGACACCGCCCTCAGCAAGTAGCCCCGAAGGGAGAACCGCCATGCTCCGCCCGAAGATCCCCACCATGCCCAGCCCTACCGGACTCATCACCCCGCCCACCGTCGTCGAGCCCACCACCGTGGTCCAGCACCACCCGACGCCCGCGCCTGCGCCGACCGCGTCGACCCGCCCGACGATCCAGCTCACCCCCGGCACAGCCCTCGCCCTGGTGGGTGCTGGTACGGCCGTGGTCCTGGTCGTTGGCGCCGTCCTGGTCTCGATGCTCCTGGCCGTCGCCGTCACCGGCGCGTCCGTCGCCGTGTGCGCCGTGGTGATCCGCTCGCTCGTCTCCTCGCAGCACCGTCGCTGAACGGTCCCAGGGGCGACGCACAAGCCGCCAAGCACGCCGCCGCTCCTGGGACCGGGTTCCGTCAGCCAACCGCCATCGCCAAGGAGCAACGCCATGGACTTGCACATAGCCGCGAGCATCGTGCCGTTACTGGGCTGGGCCGTGCACGGCGGCATCCTCACCCGCCGTCTCGCCTGCGCCCGCCGCGACCCGCTCACCGGCCTGCACACCCGCGCCGGATGGACCGCCCGCGCCGAACACCTCATCCGCCGGCACCCGAACGCGGCCGTGCTCCTGGTCGACCTCGACCACTTCAAGACCCTCAACGACACCCACGGCCACGCCGCCGGGGACGCCGCCCTCGTCGCCACCGCCGACCGGCTGCGCACCTGGTGCGGACACAACGGCACCGCCGGCCGCCTGGGCGGGGACGAATTCGTCGCCGTGATCCGGGACCTGGCCGCCGCCGACCTCGACGCGCTCACGACAGCGCTGCACCGGCCGCTGCCCTATGACGGGACGTATCTCCCGCTGGCCGCCTCAGTCGGCGTGTGCCCTGTCGCGGAGCTGCCGGTGCCCCTCCTGACGGACGCCCTCGCCGCTGCCGACGCCGCCATGTACGCGGCCAAGGGCCGCACCCGCCGGGGCTCCCACACCATTCGCTGAGAGGCCGCCGGGTGGCGCACAAGCCGCCAAGCACGCCGCCACCCGGGGCCGTTCCTTCCAACCGCAATCGAAAGGAACCACCATCATGGCCCACCACTGCTCGCCCCCGCCGAGGATCTGCCCGGCCTGCGACGGCTTCGCCTCCGTCGCCGTCACCCTCGGCGGCCGCGACCACCGTGGCCACCTGCGCACCGTCACCGTCCACTGCCCGGCCTGCAACGGCCTCGGCGTCACCCGCACCCGCCCCGACCGGGAGGGCGCCCGTGCCTGAGCAGCTGCTCGACCGTGTCACCCTCGGCGACCTGCTGAGGGTGGCTTCGGCCTCTGACTACCACCGCTGGCACGAGCAGATCCGCCGCACCGGCGGCTGTGCCGACCCCATCCACCTGACCGGCTGGGTCCTGCACAAGGACAAGACGACCGGCGAGACCCTGCACCACTACTCCACCGACGGCGAACCGGGCGGGCGACTCCGCCTCGCTTGCGGCAACCGCCGGGCCTCCCGCTGCCCGTCCTGCGCCTGGACGTACGCGGGCGATACCTACCACCTCATACGCGCCGGGCTCGCCGGGGACGACCGCCGTGACATCCCTGCCACCGTCCGCGACCATCCCCGCGTCTTCGCCACCCTCACCGCGCCCTCGTTCGGCCGCGTGCACAACCGCCCGGACCGGGGCGTCTGCCGATGCGGCACCCGCCACACCCCCGACGATCCCGCTCTCGGCACGGCCCTTGACCCGGAGACGTACGACTACGCGGGCACGGTGCTGTTCAACAACCACGCCGGACAGCTCTGGCAACGCTTCACCAACCGGCTCCGTCGGGAAGTCGCCGCCCGCGCCGGCCTCTCTCAGCGGGAGTTGAAGGAGTCTGCCCGGCTGTCGTACGGCAAGGTCGCGGAGTTCCAGAAGCGGGGTGCGCTGCACTTCCATGCCGTGATCCGCCTCGACGGACCGGACGGCCCTGGCTCCCCGCCGCCGACCTGGGCCACGGTCGATCTCCTCTCCGACGCGATCCGGGCCGCTGCCGCGCACTCCTACACCTCGGTCTCCGTCCCGGCCGTCGCCGACCAACCGGCCCGGACCTTCCGCTGGGGCCGACAGCTCGATGTCCGGCCGATCAAGGCCTTCGGGCACGGCTCCGACATCACGGAACAGGCCGTCGCCTCCTACGTCGCCAAGTACGCCACCAAGGCCGCCGAGAACACGGGCACCCTCGACCGCCGCATCGGTGAACTGTCCGAACTCGACCGCCACGGCGTCCCGGACCACACCCGACGGCTCATCGAGGCGTGCAAGCTACTCGACCCGCTGTACCCGGACCGGCGCCTGTGGGCCTGGGCTCACATGCTCGGCTTCCGCGGCCACTTCTCCTCGAAGTCCCGCCGCTACTCGACCACCCTCGGCGCCCTGCGCCAGGCTCGCGCCGACTACCGCGCCGCCCAGGAGCACGCCGCCCTCGGCCTCGACGACCAGGAGCCGGACACCGTCCTGGTCCTCGCCGACTGGCAGTACGCGGGCCATGGCCACACCCCCGGCGAATCCGTCCTCGCCGCCACCATCGCCCACGGCCTCCAGCTCAACCGCCAAACCGCTCGCGAAGCCCTGCAAGACCTGGCTCTGGAAGGAGTCGCCGCATGACCGTCCGCACCCTTCCTGAGCGGTACCTGACCCCGGCCGACGTCGCCGAGCTGCTCGGTGTTCCGGTCGAGACGCTGTACCAGTGGCGGCGGAAGCGCACCGGCCCTCCGGCCTTCCGCGTCGGCCGGCATCTGCGCTACGACCCCGTACGGCTTCGCCAGTGGGTCGACGGGCTGACCGAGGTGGCCGCCTGATGCCTGGGCACGTGCAGGATCGCTGGTACAAGACCGAGACAGGCCCGGACGGCAAGCCGGTGAGGGTGAAGACGGACCGCTACGGCAGCGGCCTCCGCTACCGGGCCCGGTACGTCGGGCCGGACGGCACCGAGAAGAGCCGGTCCTTCCCCGACCGCCAGAAGCGTCGGGCGGAAGAGTGGCTGGCCGAGACGGCCGCCGACATGACCCGTGGCCAGTACGTCGACCCCAAGGCCGCCCGGATCACCTTCCAGCAGTACGCCGAACGCTGGATCGCCGGACAGACCACCGACCTGAACACCCGTATCGGAGTGGAAACCCGGCTCCGCCTGCACGCCTTCCCCCGCATCGGGGCGCGTCCGCTCGGGTCCTTCCGCCCGGTCCACATCCGCGAGTTCGTCCGGGACCTGGAGAACGACTCGATAGGCGGCACCTACGCCCGCAACATCTACGCCAACGTCCGTGCGGTGCTGTCGGCCGCCGTGGACGACGGCCACCTCGCCCGGAACCCATGCTCGGCGGCATCTGTCCGCCCACCGGCCGTCTCGACCGCCCGGGTCGTGCCCTGGCTCCCCTCCCAAGTGCTCGCGGTCCGCCAGGCCCTACCCGAGCGCTACCGAGCCATGGTCGACGTGGGCAGCGGCTGTGGCCTCCGACAGGGCGAGATCATCGGCCTGGCCGAAGACACCTTGCTGCTCGACAGCGACACCCTGCGAGTCACCACTCAGGTCAAGCTGATCCGTGGCGTCGCGGTCTTCGCGCCGCCCAAGGGCAACAAGGAGCGTGACGTGCCGCTGCCATCCTCGGTCGCCTCGGCGCTGCGCCGGCACATGGATCGTCACCCGCCCGTGGCCATCAAGCTGCCGTGGAGCAGGCCTGACGGCCCGCTCACCGAACGGCGCCTGATCTTCACCAATACGGCCGACGGAATCGTCTGGCGAAGCAACTTCAACATCCAGGAATGGAAGCCCGCCCTCGCGGCCGCCGGCCTCATTCCAACGCCCGAACCCGGCAAGCCGTACGCCTCCGCCCGGCAGCATGGAATGCACGCCCTGCGCCACTTCTACGCCTCGGTCCTCCTGGACGCGGGCGAGAGCATCAAGGCTGTGAGCGAATACCTCGGACACTCCGACCCGGCGATGACGCTGCGCGTGTACGCCCACCTGATGCCCAGCAGCACCGAGCGCGCCCGCCGGGCCCTGGACGGTGTCTTCGGCACGGCCCAGGAGCCCTGACGGCCCAAGGACGGCCCACCGGGCATAAGACGGCCCCCTACTGGCGACGAAACCGCTGGTAGGGGGCATCTTCGTGCCCGGAGCACATCAGTTCTCCGGGCTTGGGCATGGTCCTACCAGTGTCGCAGATCCAATCGGGTGGCCCGCGGGCCGAGGCGAGCCGGGGCGCTCGCCCGGGGGCGGGCGCCCGTGCGGTCGGGCGGGTGGGGTCAGGCGGCGGTCTGCTCCAGGCGCTGCTTGAGCAGCATCTCGTCCTTCGGGAGCTCCTTGCGGATCTGCGGGCGGACGACGAGGGGCACCAGGGCCCTGCCGATGCCTCGGCCCTCGAAGTCGATCTCGATGGTGACGCGGGAGCGGCGGCCGTCGTCGAGCGGTTCGATCCGGCCGTGGGTACGGGGGCGCACCGGCCCTTCGATGCCGTGCAGGTCCCAGCTGTGCGGCGGGTCGAGGGCGTCGAACTCGACGGTCATCGGGATCTCGCGGGTGCCGATGCGGCGGGTGACCCGGACGCGGGAGCCGGGGTGCATCGGCCCTTCCTCCAGCGGCTCCGCCGAGACGGCGCTCAGCTGCCATTCGGGGAGGTGGGAGGGGTCGGTGATGTACGCGTAGACGTCTGCGGGAGGACGGTCGACGTCGATGGATTCTCGGATGGCGGACATGGGCGGGCCCCCTTTGCGGCCCTGTGTGCGGCCCCCTTTACGACCCTCTTCAGGGGCGTACACCCGAATCGTCCCACTCCGCCGGGCGCGTGGCCAACACCGTGAAGCCGTCGAGCCCCCGCCCGTGAAGGGCAGGGGCTCGACGCCGTACGGACGGCCCGGTCAGCCGGATCCGACGAACAGCACCAGCAGCAGCCACACCACCGGGGCCGTCGGCAGCAGCGAGTCCAGGCGGTCCATGATGCCGCCGTGGCCCGGCAGCAGCGTGCCCATGTCCTTGATGCCGAGGTCCCGCTTGATCATGGACTCGCCGAGGTCGCCCAGCGTGGCGCTGGCCGCGACGGCGAGACCGAGGAGCAGACCCTGCCACCAGGTGCCGTCGTCCACCAGGAACTGCATGCACAGCGCACCGGCGGCCATCGCGAAGGCCACCGCGCCGAGCAGCCCCTCGCGGGTCTTGCCGGGGCTGATCCGCGGGGCGAGCTTGTGCTTGCCGAAGCGCCAGCCGACCGCGTATGCCCCGGTGTCGCTGACCACCGTCAGCAGCAGGAACGTCAGCACCCGCCAGGGCCCGTCGTCGGCGGTCAGCATCAGCGCGACGAAGGTGGCCAGGAACGGGACGTAGAACGCCGCGAAGACACCGGCCGTGACGTCCTTGAGGTAGCCCTCGGGAGGCTCCGTCATCCGCCAGACCAGCACGGCCAGCGCGGTGAGCGCCATCGCCACCCAGGCGCCCTCGGCGCCCCGGACGTACCCGGCGACGACCATCGCCGCGCCGCCGAGCGCGAGCGGCACCAGCGGCGCCTTGATCTGCTTGCGCTCCTGGAGCCGGCTGGTCAGTTCCCACAGGCCGACGACCACGGCGACCGCGATCACCCCGACGAACACGGCCTTGTAGACGAACAGCGACGCGACGATGACCGCGCCGAGTCCGACGCCGACCCCTATGGCCGCACCCAGGTCACGGCCCGCGCTCTTCTTCTGCGGTGCGGGCGCCGGCTGCGGGGCGTCGTGCATGGGCTCCGGATTCTGCGGCACCGCCCCGTGGGGCTGCGCCTGCGACACGTCGTACGGCTGCGCCTGAGCTGTCTCGTCTCGGAACAGGGGGCCGCTCAGCCGAGCAGCCCCCCGGTCGTCATCCTGGTGGTCGCCGTACCGGGGTACAGCGGGTCCGTCGGGCACGATGGGCATGGGGCGAGTGTGCTGCGCCTCAGGCGCATCGTACGCGGGACCCGCCGGGGCAGCCCCCTGGACATACCCCTGGTCAGGCCCCTGGTCGGACGGCGCCCAGTACCCGGCCTGCCCGGTCCGCTGCGGCGCTCCCCAGGAAGAGTCGTTCATCAGACTTCGAGCAGCTCCGCTTCCTTGTGCTTCAGGAGCTCGTCCACCTGGGCGACGTACTTCGCGGTGGTGTCGTCGAGCTCCTTCTCCGCACGGCGGCCCTCGTCCTCGCCGACCTCGCCGTCCTTGATCAGCTTGTCGATGGCGTCCTTGGCCTTGCGGCGCACGGAGCGGATGGACACCTTGGCGTCCTCGCCCTTGCCCTTGGCGACCTTGATGTACTCGCGGCGGCGCTCCTCGGTGAGCTCGGGGAACACCACACGGATGATGTTGCCGTCGTTGCTCGGGTTGACGCCCAGGTCGGAGTCGCGGATCGCCTGCTCGATGTTGCGCAGCGCGCTCTTGTCGAACGGGGTCACGACCGCCATGCGCGGCTCCGGCACGGAGAACGAGGCCAGCTGGTTGATCGGCGTCGGCGCGCCGTAGTAGTCGGCCACGATCTTGTTGAACATCGCCGGGTGCGCACGGCCGGTGCGGATCGCGGCGAAGTCCTCCTTGGCGACCACGACGGCCTTCTCCATCTTCTCCTCGGCCTCGAGGAGGGTCTCTTCGATCACCACTTGCTCCTGCGTGTCTTGAGTAAGGCCCGGCTGCGGTTCCTTGTCGGGGCGGCGGCCGGCTGCGTCGCGTCTTCTTCCTGAACGGTTCCCGACCGGCAGGACATTGTCCATCCCCCGGTCAGGCTCCGGGTGCTTGTCCGGTCGGGTTGTCCGGTCGGGCGCCGGGTGAGTCCCGGTCAGGCCCGGCTGCCCTGGTCTCCCACCAGCGTGCCGATCTTCTCACCCTTGACGGCGCGAGCGATATTGCCTTCGGCCAGAAGCTCGAAGACGAGGATCGGCAGCTTGTTGTCGCGGCACAGCGTGATGGCCGTGGCGTCGGCGACCTTGAGGTCGCGCGTGATGACCTCGCCGTAGCCGAGGGCGTCGAACTTCACGGCGTCCGGGTTGGTCTTCGGGTCGGAGTCGTAGACCCCGTCCACGCCGTTCTTGCCCATGAGCAGCGCCTCGGCGTCGATCTCCAGGGCGCGCTGGGCGGCGGTGGTGTCGGTGGAGAAGTACGGCATGCCCATACCGGCGCCGAAGATGACCACACGGCCCTTCTCCAGGTGGCGCACGGCGCGCAGCGGGATGTACGGCTCGGCGACCTGGCCCATGGTGATGGCGGTCTGCACGCGGGAGTCGATGCCCTCCTTCTCCAGGAAGTCCTGGAGGGCGAGGCAGTTCATCACGGTGCCGAGCATGCCCATGTAGTCCGAGCGGGCGCGGTCCATGCCGCGCTGCTGGAGCTCTGCGCCGCGGAAGAAGTTGCCGCCGCCGATGACGACCGCGACCTGGAAGCCGTCGCGTACGACGGCGGCGATCTCGCGGGCGATCTTGTGCACTACGTCCGGGTCCACGCCCAGGCCCCCGCCACCGGAGAAGGCTTCTCCGGACAGCTTCAGCAGATACCGGCCGCGCACTTTGCCGTCGTCGCTCTTCTGGGCCTTGGTGGTCATGGAGATCCCGCCTCTTTCACGTGTTGCACATACGAAGAAGGCCATTGCCGGTTGGGTGTGCTGCCCCTGCTCGGCAATGGCCTCCTCGTCAGATCTGCTGTCGTCCGTCACACGCGCGTGCGACGGCGTCCGCGGACGACTGCGTTCGACCCTAGCGGTTGTCCGCCCCGGGTCGTACGTCGGTCCCGGTACGGACTCAGATGCCGACCTTGATGCGCGTGAAGCGCTTCAGGGTGACACCGGCCTCTTCCAGAACCTTCTGGACCGACTTCTTGTTGTCGAGCGCGTACGGCTGGCCGAGCAGCGTCGCGTCCTTGAAGAAGCCGTTGACGCGACCCTCGACGATCTTGGCGATCGCGGCCTCGGGCTTGCCCTCGGCGCGGGTGGTCTCCTCGGCGATGCGGCGCTCGGACTCGACGACCTCGGCCGGGACGTCCTCCTTGGAGAGGTACTTCGGCGCGAAGGCGGCGATGTGCTGGGCGACGCCCTTGGCGACCTCGGCGTTCGGCTTGTCCAGCTCGACGAGGACACCGATCTGCGGGGGCAGGTCGGGCATCGTGCGGTGCATGTAGGCGAGCACGAAGCCGTCGGAGTACTGCGCGAAGCGGTCCAGGACGATCTTCTCGCCCAGGTTGGCGTTGGCCTCGTCCACGAACGCCTGGACGGTCTTGCCGGCCTCGATCTCGGAGGCGAGCAGGGCCTCGAGGTCGGCCGGGTTCGTCTTGGCGACGTGCTCGGCGATCTGGTTGGCGACGGCCTGGAACTTCTCGCCCTTGGCGACGAAGTCCGTCTCGCACTTCAGCTCGACCAGGACACCGGAGGAGTTGTCGTCGGCGATGATCGAGACCACGGCGCCGTTCTCGGCGGAGCGGCCCTCGCGCTTGGCGACGCCCTTCTGGCCCTTGATGCGCAGCGCCTCGACGGCCTTCTCGACGTTGCCGTCGGCCTCGTCCAGCGCCTTCTTGCAGTCCATCATGCCGGCGCCGGTCAGCTCACGGAGCTTCTTGACGTCAGCGGCGGTGTAGTTCGCCATGAGTCTGTGAATCTTTCTCGTCTAGATCCGCGCGGTCACGACCCACATGTAGTCGAGGACCGCGTACGTCGGGCTGACCAACGGGTGAACGACGGGGGCGGGCTTTTCGCCGCCGCCCCCGTCGTCACCGCTGACGGTGTCAGGCCTGCTCGCCCTCGGCGGCCGGGGCCTCGGCGGCGGGCGCCTCGGCGGCGGCCGGGGCCTCCTCGGCCTTCTTCTCGCCCTCGAGCAGGTCGCGCTCCCACTCGGCGAGCGGCTCGCCCGCGGCCTTCTCGCCCTTGTCACCGGCAGCGACGCCGGAACGGGCGATGAGGCCCTCGGCGACGGCGTCGGCGATCACACGGGTGAGCAGGGTGACGGAGCGGATCGCGTCGTCGTTGCCCGGGATCTTGTAGTCGACCTCGTCGGGGTCACAGTTGGTGTCGAGGATGGCGACGACCGGGATGTTGAGCTTCCGGGCCTCGCCGACCGCGATGTGCTCCTTCTTGGTGTCCACGATCCAGACGGCGCTGGGCACCTTCTGCATCTCGCGGATACCACCGAGGGTCTTCTCCAGCTTGGCCTTCTCGCGGGAGAGGACCAGGAGCTCCTTCTTGGTCAGACCGGAGGACGCGACGTCCTCGAAGTCGATCTGCTCAAGCTCCTTCAGGCGCTGCAGACGCTTGTAGACGGTCGAGAAGTTGGTGAGCATGCCGCCCAGCCAGCGCTGGTTGACGTAGGGCATGCCGACGCGGGTGGCCTGCTCGGCGATGGCCTCCTGCGCCTGCTTCTTGGTGCCGACGAACATGACCGTGCCGCCGTGGGCGACGGTCTCCTTGACGAACTCGTAGGCGCGGTCGATGTACGACAGCGACTGGAGCAGGTCGATGATGTAGATGCCGTTGCGCTCGGTGAAGATGAAGCGCTTCATCTTCGGGTTCCAGCGACGGGTCTGGTGACCGAAGTGGACGCCGCTCTCCAGCAGCTCCCGCATCGTGACGACGGCCATGGCCGTTCTCCTCGTGTTTCTCGGTTGTGCCGCGGGTACCGGACGGCACCCGCGCCTGACGCTCCCGATGCGCCTGCCGCGAAGGACCGAGGGGCGCGAGACATCGATGGTGTGACCCACCGACGTCGGGGCGTGCGAAGTCGACCCGGTGGCCCGGGTCGCCACCAGAAGTGTACGGGACCGGAGAGGTGCCGGGTGACGCCGCTGTCCACAACCGGCGGTCCGTCCACAGGTCCGGGCGCCGGCGGGTGGTGGCGCGGGACGGTTCCTCCCATGCGAGTGAACACCTGCGCCCGGCCGGCCTGGGCCCTGCTGCTGACCCTGTCCCTGACCGTCGCGACCGTCCTGACGTCCGCCGCGTCCGCCGGCGCACCTCGGCCGACGCCGGCACCGCCGACCGGGTCCGCCCCGCTGCCCTTGGCCGGGCTCTGGCCGGTGGGTGTACGTCCACCGGTCCTGCGTGGCTGGGAACCGCCGCCCACGCCGTACGCCCGCGGCCACCGCGGCGTCGACCTCGGAGCGGCGCCGGGCACGCCGGTACGGGCGATCGCGGCGGGGCGGGTCTTCTTCGCGGGGCGGGTGGCCGGAAAGGGTGTGGTGTCGGTGGAGCTGACGGCCACGGGTGAGCCACCCCTTCGGGTCACGTACGAGCCGGTACGGGCGACCGTCCGCAGGGGTGACGCCGTGGGGCCGGGCGAGGTGGTGGGCACGGTGGAGCCGGCGGGGTCGCACTGCGGCGAGCCGTGCGTGCACTGGGGGCTGCGCCGGGGGGACGCCTATCTGGATCCCCTCAGCCTGCTGCCCTCACGGCTCCTGCACGGCCCGTCGAGACTGCTGCCGGTATCGGGGGTGCCCCTGCCCTGACCGCCGTTCCCGTCGGCGGACCGTGGACGGCTGGTCGCGCAGCGCACCCGCGCTCATAGGGACATCTGGTCGCGCAGCGCCCCCGCCCCACGGGGACATCTGATCGCGCAGCGCCCGCGTCCCACGGGAACATCTGATCGCGCAGCGCCCGCGCCCCTTGGGGACATCTGGCGCGCAGGGCCCGCGTCCCTTGGGGGACATGCGGTCACCGGCGTGCCCACCCACCAGGGGACGGGCAGGGCTCAGCCCCGCACGCCCCGCAGCACCATCGCCACCGCGGCGTCCGCGATCACGCCGGGCTGCTCCGCCACCCCCAGCTCGGTGCGCCGGACCGCGGCGTCCACGACTCCCTGCACGAACATCGCCGCCAGCCGAGGCTCCGCATGCCCCAAGTCCCGCAGCGCGTCGACGATCATCGCGACGAGCCCGCCGTGCGCGGCGCGGATCTTCTCCCGCGCCCCGGCGTCCAGCTCGCTCGCCGAGATCGCCACGACGGCCCGGTGCCGCCGGTCCCCGACCAGCTCCAGCTGCGCCCGCACATACGCCTCGACCTTGTCCTCGGGCGTGGCGGCCCGCTCCATCGCCGCCGAGACCTCCGCGGCCCACACCGGGAAGTCGACCTCGCACAGCTCCTCGACCACGGCGGCCCGTGACCGGAAGTACTCGTACACGGACGACCGGGCGAGCCCCGTGCGCTCGGCCAGCGCCGGAAAGGTCAGCGCCTCCGTCCCGCCCTCGGACAACAGGGAACGAGCCGCGTCCAGCAGGGCGGCTCGCTGCATCGACCGGTGCTCGGCCACGGAGGCCGCTCGAATCCTTGGCACGTCAACCACTGTACGGACGCGCCACCCGCAGCGGGAGTGACCGCGGTGGGCCGCCCCTCGTCACCGGCCGAAGCTCGCCAGTTTCGCCCGCAGCTGGAGCACCGACTTGGTGTGGATCTGGCTGACCCGGCTCTCGGTCACCCCCAGCACGTTCCCGATCTCCGCCAGCGTCAGCCCCTCGTAGTAGTAGAGCGTCACCACGGTCTTCTCCCGGTCGGGCAGCGTGTTGATCGCCCGGGCCAGGAACCTCCGCAGCTCCCGGTCCTCGGCGACCTCCACGGGATTGTCGGCGGCGGTGTCCTCCAGCGTGTCCATGAAGCTGAGCCCGTCGCCGTCCTCACCTCCGACGTGCAGCAGCTCCTCCAGCGCCACCACGTTCGCCAGCGACAACTGGCTGAAAACCGCGTGCAGTTCGTCGACCGCGATGCCCAGCTCGGCGGCCACCTCGGTCTCCGTCGGCGTGCGTCGCAGCCGCGCCTCCAGGGTGGCGTAGGCCCGCTCGACGTTGCGGGCCTTCTGCCGCACCGAGCGCGGGATCCAGTCCAGCGCCCGCAGCTCGTCGATCATCGCGCCCCGGATCCGGGTGATCGCGTACGTCTCGAACTTGATCTCGCGGCCGATGTCGAACTTCTCGATCGCGTCGATCAGCCCGAACACGCCGGAGGAGACGAAGTCGGCCTGTTCCACGTTGGGCGGCAGGCCGACGCTCACGCGGCCCGCCACGTATTTCACGAGCGGCGAGTAGTGCAGGATGAGCTGCTCGCGCAGCCGCTCGTCCCCGGTCGCCTTGTACGACCGCCACAGTTCGTCGAGCGTCGAGGGAGCGGGCGGCCGCACGCTGTCACCGTCGCGGGCGGCTGGGGGGATTGCCGCCGCCCGGTCGGACCCGGAGGTGTGCTGGGGCATTCGTCGCCTTGAGCCGTTCTGCCGTGATGCTTGCGAAGTAGGGGTACCTGGGTGAGCTGTCGGCCTGATGCCGACTTGCCGGTATGAGTCGGGAACTTCGTGAGCGTAGCGTGACTGGAGTGTCGCGGTGAGCGAAGAGCGGGGGCGGACGTGTGCGCAGATACGTTCCGCTGACCGCCCCGCCGGGGCATGGCAGCCGGGCCCGGCGACCGCCGCGACACGTCAACTCGGCGTTCTCCCAAGGGGAGTACGACTTCCCCCGGACGGACGAACCCGCCGGTCAGCCTCGGGGACGACCCCGGTGGACGGACGCCGTCGCCTGGCGTGTCAACTTCCAGTCGTCGCCGTGTCGTTCGACGAAACCGAGTGCTCGCAGTTCGTACAGTCTGGCGATCGCGTCGTCCTCGGTGGTCTGTGCACCGAGCGCGATCTCGGCCGGGGCGGCGGCCGCGCGGGCGGGCAGGGCGGCGAGTACCCGCCGGGCGGCCGGGGCCAGCAGGTCGCGCGGCAGCACCGGGCCGCGCCGCTCCGGGGCGAGCTGGCCCATGGCGCCGACCAGCTCGATCACCTCGGCGGCGTCGGTGACCAGCTGCGCCTCGGCGCGCAGCAGCTCGTGCACCCCGGCGGAGAGGGCGCTGGTGGCCGGCCCGGGGACGCCCATGCAGTGCCGTCCCAGCCGTTGCGCGGCCCGCGCGGTGACCAGGGAGCCGCTGCGGTGGGCGGCCTCGACGACCACCGTTCCCCTGGTCAGCGCGGCGATGACCCGGTTGCGCAGCACGAATCTGCTCGGCGTCGGATGCTCGCCGGGCGGCAACTCGCCCACCACCAGCCCCTGTTCCGCGATCCTGGTGATCAACTCGGTGTGTCCGCGCGGATAGGGCCGGTCGACGCCGCAGGCCAGCACGGCGACGGTGGCGCCGCCCGCACCGAGGGCGCCGCGGTGGGCGGCCCCGTCGACGCCGTAGGCGCCGCCGGAGACCACCACCCAGCCGTGCTCGGCGAGGCCGGCGGCCAGACTGACGGCCATATGGGCGCCGTACTCGGTGCAGGCGCGGGCGCCGACGACGGCGACGGACCGCAGCGCCCATATCCGCAGGCTGGGCCGCCCGCGCACCCACAGGCCCAGCGGCCGGGCGTCCCCGAGGTCATCGAGCTGGCAGGGCCACTCGCCGGAACCGGGACACACGAACCGCATCCCGGCCGCCTCCGCGACCGCCAGATCCCGCTCGGGGTCGGCCCGCCGCGCCCGCGCCAGCAGCCCGCCCCAGCGCGTCGCGCTCACCCCGGCCAGCGCCTCCCCGCCGCCGCGCAGCCGCGCCACCACCTCCGCCACGCCGGCCTCCCGCACCCACCGCCCGGCCACCTCGTCCCCCGGCTCGATCACCCGCGCGAGGAACACCCGACCGATCAGCTCATCGCCGGCCCCGTCCCTCACGTCAGCGCTCCGATGGCCATGGGCACGCCTCGGGGGACCCCGGTGCGCAGTTGCAGGGCGAGGGCGACGTCCAGGGCGTTGGGCCGGTCGTGCCCGACGAGGTCGGCGACGGTCCAGGCCACCCGCAGCACCCGGTCCAGGCCGCGGGCGGTCAGCGCACCTCGTTCGAGGCAGCGCTCGGCCTCGTCCATGGCACCGCTCGCCGCGTACCACCGGCTGCGCAGTTCCCGGCCGGGCACCTCGCCGTTGGTGCGCCAGGGTGTGCCCGCGAGCCGGGCCGCGGCGCGTTCGCGGGCCTGCCGCACCCGGTCGGCGACGACGGCCGTGGACTCGCCGCGGGCGCCGCGCTCGGTGAGTTCGGCGCGGGTGACGCGGTCCACCTCCACCCGTAGATCGACCCGGTCGAGCAGGGGCCCGGAGAGCCGTGCCTGGTACCGGCGGATCGCGGAGGGCGGGCACTCGCAGTGGTCGTCCGTCTGGGAGAACCGTCCGCACGGGCAGGGGTTGGCGGCGAGCACCATCAGGAACCGGGCGGGAAGGCGCACGACTCCGGCGCTGCGGGCGATGACCACATGGCCCGCCTCCAGCGGCTGGCGCAGCGCGTCCAGGGCCTGACCGCTGAACTCCGGTGTCTCGTCCAGGAAGAGCACGCCCCGGTGGGCCAGCGACACCGCGCCCGGCCGGGGGATTCCGGGACCGCCGCCGACCAGGGACTGCATGGTGGCCGAGTGGTGCGGGGCGCAGTAGGGCGCGACGTCGACCAGCGGTTTGCCGGCCGGCAGCAGTCCGGCCACCGAGTGGACGGCCGTGACCTCCAGTGACTCCTGCCGGGTGAGCCGCGGAAGGATGCCGGGCAGCCGCTCGGCGAGCATCGTCTTGCCCGCGCCCGGCGGTCCCTCCAGGAAGAGGTGATGGCCACCTGCCGCCGCGACCTCCACGGCGGCGCGGGCCGAGAGCTGGCCCACCACGTCGGCCAGATCGTGCCCGGCGTCCTGGTGCGCCGCGCCCGCGCTGTGCATGCCGGTGGCGGCGCCCGCGCCGGGCACGCGCAGTCCGGCGAGCAGCGGGTCGGGGCGGCCCTGTTCGTCGGCTTCCTCCTCGGGCACCGGCTCGTCCGCGAGGACGGCGATGAGCTGGCGCAGACTGCGCACACCCAGCACCGACACCCCGGGGACCAAGGACGCCTCCGCGGCCGCGCACTCCGGCACCACCACTTGCTCGTAGCCCGTGTCGGCCGCGGCCAGCACGGCCGGCAGGATGCCCCGCACCGGGCGTACCCGGCCGTCCAGCCCGAGCTCGCCGATCATCACGATGTCGGCGAGGACGCGCGGGTCGATGCGCTCGGCCGCGCCGAGCACGGCGCAGGCCACCGCCAGATCGAAGCCGCTGCCCGCCTTCGGCACCGACGCCGGGCTCAGCCCCACCGTCAGTTTCTTCTGCGGCCAGGCGGCGCCCGAGTTGACGACGGCGGCGCGGACGCGGTCGCGGCTTTCCGTGAGGCTCTTGTCGGGGAGGCCGACGAGGGTGAAGGCGGCGACGCCGGGTTCGAGGTCGGCCTGGACCTCGACGACGACGCCCTCGACGCCGACGAGGGCCACGGCACAGGTGCGTGCGAATCCCATGTCAGGCCACCCCCCGCGCGTGCTCCACGACGGGCGCGCCACGCCGGGGCAGGAGGACGCCGACGACGTCGATGCGGACGCCGCCGGGCGGCGCTCCGCCGTGTGTCTGGATCCAGCGTTCGGCGAGATCGCGCAGGCGTCCGGCCTTCTCCGGGGTCACCGCGGCCATCGGGTGCTCGAAGGCACCGCCCCGGCGGGTCTTCACCTCGCACACCACCAGGACGTCCCCGTCCCGGGCCACGATGTCGATCTCGCCCGTCCTGCCGCCGCGCCAGTTGCGCTCCAGGACCGCCAGGCCGGCCTCCGTCAGCCGGCGGGCGGCCAGCGTCTCACCGTATTTGCCGAGTGCGCTTCGTGCGTTCATGTCGGCACCACCTCCGGCGCCAACGATCACGCGGCCCCGCCCCGGCCTGTTGATCTTTGTGGACGGGCGGGCGGCTGTGGAGAACTCCCTCACCCGTTCGGGTGAGAAGGCTTCCTCCGCCCCGGCCTCAGCTGCCGGGCAGCTCCAGATCGCTCTTGTTCAGCTCCTCGATGTTCACGTCCTTGAACGTGAGCACCCGCACCTGCTTCACGAACCGCGCCGGCCGGTACATGTCCCACACCCAGGCGTCCGCCATGGACACCTCGAAGAAGACCTCGCCCTGGACCGAGTGCACCTGCATCTCGTAGTCATTGGTCAGATAGAAGCGCCGCTCGGTTTCGATCACATACTTGAACAGACCGACGACATCGCGGTACTCCCGATAGAGCTTCAGCTCCATCTCGGTCTCGTACTTCTCGAGGTCCTCGGCGCTCATGGCATGTTCCCCTTCAGCCGTGCGATCCCCCCATTGTGCGCCAGTCCCACGGAGCCCTAGACGATTTCCGTGTCAAGGGTGACGGGACTGGCCGGAGGACCCTCGTCGAGCAGTCTGCGCAGCAGCCCGGCGAGTCTGGTCGGATACACCGTCTCATGCGTCCGCGCCAGGTCCTCACAGGCCCACCACCGGGCACCGGCGACGCTGAGCCGTTCCAGCTCGGTCAGCGCCGTGGCCCGGGTCGCCGTCTGCGTCGTACGGGCCAGGTAGTACCACTCGTCCTGGTCCCAGCGGCGGCCGGCGAACGGGAACGAGCATCTGCGCCGCCACAGCACCGGGCCGAGCTCGACCTCGGTGATGCCGGTCTCCTCCGCGAGTTCCCGCAATGCGGCCTCTTCGCGCGTCTCGTCGCCCTCCACCCCGCCGCCGGGCGTGAACCACCAGTCGTCGGCCGCGTCACCCGGCTCATGGCCGTGCAGGAGCAGAATGCGGTCCTGCGGGTCGAGCAGTACGACACGGGCCACCTTGCGCAACCCGCCCTCGTAGGCGTCCCGCGGCCCCGCCGAGCCGAGGCCGCCCTCGTACGACTCCGGCTGCGCCCCCGTCGTCTCAGTGGGCACCGTCGTGCTCCGTCCGGCGTGTACGCCCGCCACCGACCCGCTGGGCGATGGGCCCGTACGCCGCGCCGGCCAGGACCAGCACCGCGCCGCCGACGATCATGTACACGAGGGTCTGGTACGGGCCCGGCTCCGACACCCCCTCGCCCAGCGCCTCGAACCCCGTCGGACGCTCCAGCAGCCCGTCCAGCGGCCAGACCACGGCGTCGACCCTGCCGGTCACGGCGGCGCGCGAAACCGTGCCGCTCGCCGCGTCCTGGAGGTGGGCGGTGGAGTCCAGTGAGCCCGCCCGCTCGTCACCGAGCAGGAACAGCCGCCCCTCGGGCACGGTGACCGTCGGGAAGACGAAGCTCGCGGCGGGCTCGCCCTGGGGCAGGTAGGGCTCCTCGATCCGCTTGCCGTTCACCGTGAGGCGGCCGCCCGAGCAGCAGGCGACGGTGTCGCCGCCGATCGCGACCACCCGCTTGACCACGGGCGCGTTCGCCCAGTTCGGGTCCTTGAAGACGACCACGTCGCCACGGCGTATCTCGTCGCCGTCGACCCGCTCCGCCAGCACCCGGTCGCCCGCGGCGATCGTCGGGCTCATGGAGCCGGTCGGCACGGTGTACGGCCGGTAGACCACCGCTCCCCAGCCGAACCCGGCGAGGAACAGCACCAGCCCCAGCGCCACCGCCAGCCCGGACAGCACCTGCCCGGCCCGGCCGCCCGCCGGCTGGCCCGTGCCGCCGCCCCGCGGGGCCGTACGTGTCGCGCTCTCACCCATGGATCCGCACCCTACCCGGCGGTACGGGAAGCGGTCAGCCCCTCCACCGCGACGGGGATCACGGTGCGAGGGGCCGGGAGAAACCGCCGGACGGACCCGTCAGCGCCGCCGGCGCCGCCACACGGCGATCGGCAGCACACCGGCGAAGGCCAGCGCGTGCGGGGCGGCCGCCGGGAGGGCCGGGGCGGCCGAGGACTTCTGCGGGGCGAGGTCCTGGTCGAAGGTGTCCGGCACCGGCAGGGTGCCCCAGCGGTTGATCGGCCACGCCTTGACGATGGCCCGCCCGACGACCTTGTCCACGGGCACCATGCCGTTGTGGCCGTCCGACCGGTTGTAGCGCGAGTCGCGGGAGTTCTGCCGGTTGTCGCCCATGACCCACACGAAGCCGTCGGGCACCGTCACCTTGAACCGGCCGCCGCTGTCGTCGTCGCTGCACGGGGTGTTGCCCGGGCGGACGTACGGCTCGTTCAACGCCTTGCCGTTGACCTTCAGCGGGCCGGTGCCGGAGCACTCGACCGTGTCGCCGCCGACCCCGATGACCCGCTTGATCAGGTCCTTGTCCTCGGCGGACGGCATCAGACCGATCCAGCTGAGGACGGTCTGGAAGGCGTTGGGGTCGGGCGTGGGCTCGCCGGCCAGCCACTCACGGCCCTTCTCGCCCGGATCGTGGAAGACGATGACCTCGCCGCGCTCGGGCTCGGAGCCGAACCAGGGGGTCAGCTTGTCGACCAGCACCCGGTCGCCCTGCTGGAGGGTGTTCTGCATCGAGTCGGAGGGGATCGAGAACGCCTGCACCAGGAACGTCTTGATCAGCAGCGCGAGGATCAGCGCGATGCCGATCAGGATCGGCAGCTCCTTCCAGAAGGAGCGCTGCTTCTTCGCGGGGGGCTGCGCGCCCTGCTGTTCCTGCTCGCCCGTCACCGTGCCGTCCTCGGTCGTACCGGCGTCGCTCGCCGTACCGGCGTCACTCCCGGAGTTCACGTTGCCGTCCGCGGCCGGACCGTCCGCTTCCACGGGGCGTCCGCGGTGTTCCTCGCCGTCGTGTCCGGATCGTGCGCCAACCGCCACATCCCCCACGCCAACTCCTTACTCTGTGCCGCCGCCTGCGCCGCAGCCGATGCAGGCCCACCACTCCCATAACGAGCGGGAGTTCCGCAGGGCTCGGGAGCTGGGTCATCGCGTTCGGATCGTCGTGGGCAACCCTATGCGACAGCTGGGGAGTCGCGTTCGACCCCGGCGACGCGTCGGGCACCGAGGCGTAGGTTTCCGGCTCGTCCAGGGTGGTCCAGTGGCCGACGGGCCAGCCGATGACGACCGCGCGCCCCACCACCTCGTCGACGGACACGGTGCCGCCGTAGGCGGTGTTGCGGTGGGCGCGCGAGTCGGCGGAGTTGTCCCGGTGGTCGCCCATCACCCACAGCCGTCCCTGCGGCACCGTGATGTCGAACGTGGATTCGGAGGGGACGTTTCCGGGATGGAGGTAGTCGGTCTCGTCCAGGGGCACGCCGTTGACGGTGACCCGTCCCTCGGCGTCACAGCACTTGACGCGGTCGCCGCCGACCCCGACGACCCGTTTGATCAGGTCCTTCTCGTCGTCGGACGGCAGCAGGCCGATGAAGGTGAGCGCCTCCTTGACCTGCTTGACCACGATGGGGTCGTCGCCCTTGGGCGTGGGCTGCTCGCTCTGCAGCCAGCCCCCGGGGTCCTTGAAGACGACGACGTCGCCGCGTTCGGGCTCGGCGCCGAACCAGGGCGTCAGCTTGTCCACCAGGACCCGGTCGCCGATCTGGATCGTCTGCTCCATGGAGCCGGACGGGATGACGAATGCCTGGACGAGGAACGTCTTCAGCACGAGGGCTATGAGCACCGCCACACCGATCAGAAGCGGTATCTCCCTGATCGCGGAGCGGCGCCGGCGCCGCTTGACCTTCCGCTGCAGCTTGCGGCGCTCGGCGCGGGTACGGCCGCCGGAGGGGCCGGACGCGCGCCGGGTGCCGGTGGGCAGCAGGTCGTCCGCGGCACTGCTCGGGGCCCCGCGCGGCTTTCCACGGTTACCCATGGGCACCGCCCGCCGCGGGCACGCGCGCGTAGGCGTCGGGGCGCTCCAGACGCGCGGCGTGGCCGAACGGCCATACGACGGCCTCGGCCCGGCCGGTGACATCCCCGACGGCCACCATGCCGCCGCCCGGTGAGCCCAGGTGGTCGCGGGAGTCGCTGGAGGCGCTGCGGTGGTCGCCGAGGAGGAAGAGGCGGCCCACGGGGACGACGACGTCGAAGCGCACCGAGGACGGCCTGTCACCGGGGTACAGGAACGTCGACTCGTCGACCGGCCGGCCGTTCACCTCGATCCTGCCCTCCCTGTCGCAGCAGACCACCCGGTCTCCCCCCACACCCACCACGCGCTTGATGTAGTGGCCGTTCCCGAAGGATCCGCGGCCGTCGAAGACGACGACGTCGCCCCGCTGCGGCTCGGCCCCGAAACGGTACGCCAACTTGTTTACGAGAACGCGGTCGCCGACCCTCAATCCCCGCTCCATGGATCCGCTGGGGATCTGGAACGGCTGCGCCACGAAGGCATGGACGAGCAGCAGGGACACCAGGCCCACCAGCACGGTGAGGGTGGCCCTGCCGCCGGGCAGCCAGGAGGTGATCCGCGACACCAACGCGAAACGCGACCGGCCCTCCGGCCCCGGTGTCCCGGAATCGGAGGAGCGGTCGCGCTCCGTCGGCTGTGCTTCGGTGTCCATCGGGGCCAGATGCTATCCGGCCCCGCTGTGAACCCCGACGCGAGATCAGTTCTCGCGCTTCTCCTTGATCTTCGCCGCCTTGCCGCGCAGGTCGCGCAGGTAGTACAGCTTGGCGCGACGCACGTCACCCTTGGTGACGAGCTCGATCTTCTCCACGATCGGGGTGTGCACCGGGAAGGTGCGCTCGACGCCGACGGAGAAGGAGACCTTGCGGACCGTGAAGGTCTCGCGCACGCCGGAACCCTGGCGACGGATCACCACGCCCTTGAACTGCTGCACACGGGAGCGGTTGCCCTCGATGACGCGGACGTGGACGTTGACGGTGTCACCCGGGCGGAAGGCCGGGACGTCGCTGCGCAGCGACGCGGCGTCGACGGAGTCGAGCAGGTGAGACATTTCGTCTGCTTTCTTCGCTGATGCCACAGGTCATCAACGGAATCTAGATGTTCTGGTGGGAACTGCCGTGCGGATCGAAGCGTGCGTCGTGTCCCCCTGTGGCAGGGGCGCACGCCGGACGGACGCACAACAGCGGTCTATTCTTCCACGTCCTCGACCCGCCGCCAAAATCGGCCGTACGGCTCACCCTCCGGATCCGGCGCCCAGCCCAGAATGGACAGCATCTCCCGGTCCTTCTTGTCGAAGGCCCTGGGGTCGCAGCGCTCGATCAGATCGGGCCGGTTGGCGGTCGTACGCCTCAGGGCCTCGTCGCGGCGCCAGCGGGCGATCTTGCCGTGGTGGCCGCTGAGCAGCACCTCGGGGATGTCCCGGCCGCGCCACAGGGGCGGCTTGGTGTAGACGGGGCCCTCCAGGAGGTTCGCCATGGCGCCGGGGGCGAAGGAGTCGTCGCGGTGGGACTCGGCGTTGCCGAGCACGCCGGGCAGCAGCCGGGCCACGGCCTCGGTGATGACCAGCACGGCCGCCTCGCCGCCGGCGAGGACGTAGTCGCCGATGGAGACCTCGTAGACCGGTATCCGGGTGGCGTACTCGTCGACGACCCGCCGGTCGATGCCCTCGTAGCGGGCCGGCGTGAAGATCAGCCAGGGGCGCTCGGAGAGCTCGACGGCCAGCTCCTGGGTGAACGGCCGTCCGCTGGGCGTGGGGACGATCAGCGCGGGCGCCGAGGAGCCCGCCTCGTAGCCGTCGGCCAGCACGGAGTCCAGGGCGTCGCCCCAGGGCTCGGTCTTCATGACCATGCCGGGGCCGCCGCCGTAGGGCGTGTCGTCGACCGTGTTGTGCCGGTCGTACGTCCAGGAGCGCAGGTCGTGCAGGTGCACGTCCAGCTGGCCGCGGGCGCGGGCCTTGCCGACCAGGGAGACGTTCAGCGGCTCCAGGTACTCGGGGAAGATCGTGACGACGTCGAGGCGCATCAGGCCTCGTCCCCGGAGGACTCGGAGGAGTCGGCGGACTCGGAGGAGTGGGTGGACTCGGCGGAGTGGGTGGACTCGGCGGAGTCGCGCGTGGACGCGATCTCGGCCCGGTCGTCGATCAGCCCCGGCGGCGGATCGATGACCGCCCGCTGCTCCTCCAGGTCGATCTCGGTGACGATCTCCTGCACGAACGGGATCATCACCTCGCTGCCGTCCTCCCGCTCGACGATGAACAGGTCCTGGGAGGGCAGGTGCGAGATCTCGGTGATCCGGCCGACCTCGACGCCGTCCTTGGTGACCACGTCCAGGTCGATGAGCTGGTGGTCGTAGTACTCGTCCTCCTCCTCGGGCAGCTCGTCCGGGTCGACCTCGGCGATCAGGAGGGTGTTGCGCAGGGCCTCGGCGCCGTTGCGGTCGGTGACGCCTGCGAAGCGGAGGAGGAGACGGCCGGTGTGCACCCGGCCGGTCTCGATGGTCAGGGGCCCCACCGAGGCGGGGTCGGTGGCGAGTACGGCGCCGGGGGCGAGCCGCAGTTCCGGCTCGTCGGTGCGGACCTCCACGGTGACCTCGCCCTTGATGCCGTGGGCGCGGCCGATCCGTGCGACTACCAGCTGCACTGTGCTTGCTCTCCTGTCGGAAACACGAGCCGCTCGCGGCGGCTCATACGACTGCGGGCCGGGGACGGCCCAGTGGCCCTCCCCGGCCCGAGCCGGTGCTGCGTTGCGTCAGCGGACGTCGTCCACGTCGACGAGGTCGACCCGGACACCGCGGCCGCCGATGGCGCCCACGACGGTGCGCAGAGCGCGGGCGGTGCGGCCGTTGCGGCCGATCACCTTGCCGAGGTCGTCCGGGTGGACCCGGACCTCGAGCACGCGTCCGCGGCGCAGGTTGCGCGAGGCGACCTGCACATCGTCAGGGTTGTCGACGATGCCCTTCACGAGGTGCTCGAGAGCCTCCTCGAGCATGCTCAGGCCTCGGCCGACTCGGAGGACTCGGCGGCAGCCTCGTCCTTCTTCTCCGCCTTCTTCTTCTGGGTGATGGCCTCACCCTTGCCCTCGTCGTCGCCGCCCAGGGCCTCGAACGACGGGCGGGCCTTCTTGGGCTCGGCGACGAGCAGCGGAGCCGGGGCGGGCTCGCCCTTGAACTTCTGCCAGTCGCCGGTCTTCTTGAGGATGGCGAGAACCGGCTCGGTCGGCTGCGCGCCGACACCCAGCCAGTACGCCACGCGCTCGGCGTCCACCTCGATGACCGACGGGTTGTAGGTCGGGTGGTACTTGCCGATCTCCTCGATCGCACGGCCGTCGCGACGGGTGCGCGAGTCGGCGACGACGATGCGGTAGTGAGGCGAACGGATCTTGCCGAGACGCTTGAGCTTGATCTTGACTGCCACGGGAGTGGATTCTCCTGGATTTGACGTGGTTGGGCACGGCGAGAATGCCGCGTGGGGTTGCGGTACCCGAGTGCCCGATGGACGCGTCAGCCGGAGGAGAGAGGGGTCCTGTGCGGCTGTCGAGTACAGCTAGCCATTCTGCCACACCCTGCGGGCCGCCTCGGACCGAGGGGGCGTGAAGGCATGCCTGAGGCGCACCCGGCGCTCCGGGTGCCGTCACGGCGTCGCGCGCCCGGCGCCGCGGGGTGCCCGGGGCCGCGCCCACCCGTGCCGCCCTGCGACACGGCCGTCCGCGGCCTGCGGCGACCCCGCGGCCCACAGGACACCGGCAGCCACGAGATGCCGGTCACCTGTGCCACCGGTCACGCCGCGCCCGCGACCTCCGGGATCCGGAACGGCTTGCCGCAGCCGCCGCACACGATCGGGGCCTGGGCCAGCACGGACGGCACGACCCGCACATTGCGGCCGCAGTCGCAGACCGCCTTGACACGGACGCCGCCGCCGGAGGAGCCGTGGCGGGCGGCCGGGCCGCGGAAGGTGCGGGAGGTGTCGGCCGAGGTCGCCGCCGTGTGGGCCTTCAGGGCCCGCTGCAGGCGCTCGATCGTCGGGCGGTAGCGCCGCTTCGCCTCGGGGTTGAGCGTGACCAGCGAGAAGCCGCTGCTCGGGTGCGGCTCCTCGGGGTGGTCCAGGCCCAGCTCCTCGGCGATGGCGAGGAATCGGCGGTTGTGGTAGCGGCCGGCCCGGGAGGTGTCGCGCACTCCCCGGGCGGCGGCGATGCCATGGACAGCCTCATGGAGCAGGCGTTCGAAGGAGAGCTCGTGACCGCAGGCGGACGACGACTCCCCGATCAGTGACTCGGGCGCGGCAAGGTCCGGCAGCTCGGGGTGGTACCGCTGAATGTCGGCCCACGCCTGTGCCAGTTCTGCGGCGAGAACAGGTGGTGTCTGTGTCGTGCTCACGTAATGACAACGAGCCAGGGTGCCGCTGTGTTCCTATTCCGGGGCATCCCAAATAATTTGCACGTACCCGTCAGTTGCCGCTGATGCGTCCCGACGAGGGCGGGTGCGCTGATCTGCGGAGAAGCCTCGCACCTCGTACCAAGCCGGTGCGTAGTAACCCCTACGACCCCGCGCGTAGGAACTCCGCGCACGGCGGGGAGGCGGTGCCCCGCGGACCCGCAAGGGGCGTTTCGGCCGCGTGCCGACACCACGCTCAGCGCACACGGCGGGAGCGACGTTACCGGGCGCCCCACGGGCCGCCGCCACCGCCCCGCCCCTCGGGTCTCCGACGGCCGGACCTCCGCCCGCGTCCAGGTTGCCGGAATGTGAAATCCGGCCACTTGCGCCGCTCCTCCCCAAGCGGGGCTCCGTTACCACTGGACGCCACCCCGAGGCGGGAGTTACCTGGCATACGGGGGGAACTGCGAGCGCACGACACGCGGGCCGCGCCAGCGCGCCCGGCATCGACTCTCGGCGGATTGGGGCGCTTTAGATGACACCTACGCTCGTGCGGCAGCACCTGCTCCCTGCGGGACCGCGTTCCCGTGTGGATCTGCGTGCACGCGCGCGTGACTGGTCCGAGATCCAGGAGCGGATGCTGGTCCCGCTCCACGAGGCCGTCCACGAGCGACTCGACGTGGGGCCGCCGACCAGGCTGCTGGGCCTCGGCTGCGGCAGCGGGCTCGCGCTGCTGGCGGCCGCCTCCCGCGGCGCCGCCGTCACCGGTGTCGACGGTTCCTCCCCCGAACGGCTCACCCTGGCCCGGGAACGGCTGCTCCCCGCCGACGGGGACGCACACGCGCGCGTGGCCGTCCGGCTCGTCCAGGGCCCGCCACGGGACGCGGCCGACCCGCAGTCACCGCCGTACACCCTGGTGACCGCGTTCGAGCCGGTCGGCTGTGTGGCGGGCGACGCCGAAGGGCTCGCCGGTCTGCTCGCCGAGGCCGCGCCGCTGGCCGAGCGCGGGGCGGCCGTCGTCCTGACCGGCTGGGGGCCGCCGGAGCGGTGCGCCACCTCCACGGTGCTGCGCACGGTCCTCGGGCCGGCCGATCCCGCCCGCGGCACGGGCGGCTGGCGGCCCGCGCTCCGCGACGACCTGGAGGAGGTCGCCCAGCGGGCCGGCCTGCGCCCGGACGGCTCGGGCCGTGTCTCCTGCCCCTTCGGGTACGCCGACCTCGGCAGCGCCGTGCGCGGCATGCTCTCCACCGGCCTGTTCGACACGGCGATCTCGACCTCCGGCGGCGACCAGGTCGACAAGGAGCTGGCCGAGGCCCTGCACCCCTACCGCCGGGCGGACGGCACGGTGTGGATGCCGAACGTCTTCCGCTATCTGATCGCACGGGTGCCGTAGCGGCGGGTTCCTTCCGCCGCCTGATCACGCGGGGGCCACTGGGGGCGAACGCGTGTGGTCACACGGGTGCGACAGCGGTGAACGGCTTCCGCGCCTGATCGGAGGAGGACGGCGGCGGCGCGGCGGGGCGGGGCGGGCCGGGCCGGGGCGGGGCGGGCCGGGCCGGGCAACGGCCCCGGTGTCCCGCCGCTATGCTTCCGTCTCCTTCGTCAGCCGGGTGATCCCCGCGATGCGGTACGCGTCGGCCTCCTCCAGCGTCTCCCGTTCCAGCAGCGCCTCCGCGAGGGCGTCCAACTGTCCGCGGTGGTCGCGGAGTTTGCGGCATGCCTCGGCGTAGCAGTCGTCGACGATGCGCCGCATCTCACCGTCGATGACGTCGAGGGTCTGCGGGGCGGCGGCGAGCCCGTAGGCATGCTGGGCGTCGTTCGGCAGGGCGGACAGGCGGCCGACGCGTTCACTCATGCCCCAGCGGGCGACCATCCCGCGGGCGATGGTGGTGACCTGCTCCAGGTCGCTCTCGGAACCGGTCGTGACGACGCCGAAGACGACCTGCTCGGCCGCCATGCCGCCGAGCGCCCCGATGATCCGGCCGCGCAGATACTCCTCCGTGTAGGCGTACTTGTCCGACTCCGGCGTGGACAGCGTGACGCCGAGTGCCCTGCCGCGCGGCACGATGGTGATCTTGCGGACGGGGTCGGCGCCCGGCTGGAGCATGCCGAGGAGCGCGTGCCCGCTCTCGTGATAGGCCGTCCTGCGCCGCTCCTCCAGCGGCATCACCAACGCCCGTTCGGCGCCGAGCTGCACCTTCTCCAGCGCCTCCGAGAGATCGGCCTGGGTGACCTGCCGCTGCCCGCGCTTGACGGCGAGCAGGGCGGCCTCGTTGGCGAGGTTGGCCAGTTCGGCGCCGGTCATGCCGGGGGTGGTGCGGGCGACCTGGGTCAGGTTCACATCACCGGCGAGGGGGATGTCGCGTGTGTGGATCTTCAGGATGGCCTCCCGTCCGCCCCGGTCCGGCGGCGAGACGCTGACGATCCGGTCGAAGCGGCCGGGACGGGTCAGCGCCGGGTCGAGGACGTCGGCGCGGTTGGTGGCGGCGATGACGATGACCCCCTCGGAGCCGGAGAACCCGTCCATCTCGGTGAGGATCTGATTCAGCGTCTGCTCGCGCTCGTCGTGCCCGCCGACCGTCCCTCCGCCGCCGCGCGCCCGCCCGATGGTGTCGATCTCGTCGATGAAGATGATCGACGGCGCCACCTTGCGGGCCTCCGCGAACAGCTCCCGCACCCGTGAGGCGCCCACCCCCACGATCATCTCGATGAACTCCGAGGCCGACGCCGAGAAGAACGGCACCCCCGCCTCCCCGGCCACCGCCCGCGCCAGCAGCGTCTTGCCGGTGCCGGGCGGGCCCGCGAGCAACACACCGCGCGGCATCTTGGCGCCCATCCGGCGATAGGCGTCCGGGTTCTTCAGGAAGTCGACGACGTCGTTCAGCTCCCCCTCGACCTCGTCGATCCCGGCCACGTCCTCGAAGGTCGTCCGCTTGTCCCCCGCCTCCAGCTCGACCGGCTTCGGCGGTGGCTTGCGCCCGAACATGCCGCCCGCCCCGCCCATCCCCTGCCGCATCCGCCGCGCGATGACGACCCACACCAGGATGATCAGCAGCATCGGTGCCAGCGAGATCAGCAGGTTGGCCAGAAAGCTGCGCTGCTGGACGACCGGCTCCGCCGTGACGGTGACCTTGTTCCTGCTCAGGTCCTGCCACAGCTGGTCGTCCGCGAAGGACGGCCGCTGCGTCTTGAACTTGGTGTAGCTGCCGTCGCCGTCCGGCCGGTCCCGCTTCTCCTTCAGCTCGCCCTGGATGGCGTCGCCCTTGGAGTAGATCTTGCTGACGTTCCCGGCGTCGACCTGCCGGCTGAACTCGGTGTACGAGATCGTCGGCTCGTCCCCCTCGCTGAAGAAGGACAGCACGAGGTTCGCGATCACGAAGACGATCAGCGCGGTCAGGGCGAGGCTCCACCAGCCGCCCCGCCATCGGCGTCCACCGGACGGCGGCCTGGCCGGATCCTCGGGCGCGCCCTCGGTGCGCCAGGGCTGCTCGGGGGACTTACGCGGCGGCGCCGGATTGGTCATATCCGGACGTTACGACACGTAAGCCGCACAGGCATGCGGATGTACGACGGGAGGGGCCCGGCACCGGAAGTACGCCGGGAGGGGCCCGGCACCGGATGTACGACGGGAGAGACCCCGCGCCGGATGTACGACGGGAGGGACCCGGCACCGGATGTATGCCAGGAGGGACCCCGCACCGGTACGACGCCGGGGGCGCCCCCCGCAGAGGGCGCCCCCGGAAACGTAGAACCCGGACCGACGCGGGACCCGGCGGCCCGGTCAGCCCATGAACTTCTTGAACTCGTCCGGCAGCTCGAAGTCCTGCCCCGCCTGCTGGCCGGGCAGCCCGAAGGCGCCGCCGTTCTGCGCGGCGGCCGCGCGGCGGGCGGCCTCCTCCTGCTCCTGCTGCTTGCGCTTCATCGGGTTGCCGGAGCGCTGCTTGCCCTTGGCCTTCTTCGGCTGCTTCTTGGAGCGGCCGGGGCCGCCGCCCATTCCCGGGATCCCCGGCATACCGGGCATGCCGCCGCCCTGGGCCATGCGGGACATCATCTTGCGGGCCTCGAAGAACCGCTCGACCAGGTTCTTCACCGCGCCGACCTCGACACCGGAACCGCGGGCGATACGGGCGCGGCGCGAGCCGTTGATGATCGTCGGGTCCTGGCGCTCGGCCGGGGTCATCGACTTGATGATCGCGGCGGTGCGGTCGACGTCCCGCTCGTCGATGCTGTTGATCTGGTCCTTGATCTGCCCCATGCCGGGCAGCATGCCGAGCAGCTTGGAGATGCTGCCCATCTTCCTGACCTGCTCCATCTGGGCCAGGAAGTCGTCCAGGGTGAAGTCCTGGCCCTTCTTGGACGCCAGCTTGGAGGCCATCTTGGCGGCCTCTTCCTGGCTGAACGTCTTCTCCGCCTGCTCGATCAGGGTGAGCAGGTCACCCATGTCGAGGATGCGGGAGGCCATGCGGTCCGGGTGGAACGCGTCGAAGTCGTCGAGCTTCTCGCCGTTCGACGCGAACATGATCGGCTTGCCGGTGACCTCGCGGATCGACAGCGCGGCACCGCCGCGGGCGTCGCCGTCGAGCTTGGAGAGCACCACGCCGTCGAAGCCGACGCCGTCGCGGAACGCCTCGGCGGTGTTGACCGCGTCCTGGCCGATCATGGCGTCGACGACGAACAGGATCTCGTCGGGCGAGACGGCGTCCCGGATGTCGGCCGCCTGCTGCATCATCTCCTGGTCGATACCGAGGCGGCCGGCGGTGTCGACGATGACGATGTCGTGGACGCGGGACTTGGCGAAGTCGATGGAGTCCTTGGCGACCTTGACCGGGTCACCGACGCCGTTGCCCGGCTCCGGCGCGTACACCGCGACCCCGGCGCGCTCGGCGACGACGCTCAGCTGGTTCACGGCGTTCGGGCGCTGGAGGTCACACGCGACCAGCAGCGGCGAGTGGCCCTGCTCCTTCAGCCACCGGCCCAGCTTGCCCGCGAGCGTGGTCTTACCGGCACCCTGGAGACCGGCCAGCATGATCACGGTGGGCGGCTGCTTGGCGAACCGCAGGCGACGGGTCTCACCGCCGAGGATCTGCACCAGCTCGTCGTTGACGATCTTCAGAACCTGCTGGGCGGGGTTCAGCGCCTTGGACACCTCGGCGCCCAGCGCGCGTTCCTTGACGTTCTTGATGAACGTCCGGACGACCGGCAGGGCCACGTCCGCCTCGAGGAGCGCGATACGGATCTCGCGCGCGGTGGCGTCGATGTCCGCCTCGGAGAGCCGTCCCTTGCCGCGCAGGTTCTTGAAAGTCGCTGAGAGGCGATCGGAGAGAGTATCGAACACGGCGCTCGCGGTCCTCGGGGTCGGTGGCTGCGGATGAATCGCCCTCCAGGGTATCCCGGCGGCACGAGTCGCCGGATCCCCCCGGTCACCCCCGCAGCATCTCCTCCAGCTTCCGCGCCACCGACGCAGCCTCCTCCCCCGGCAACGGCACGCCGGTCTCGTTCGTCACATAGAAGGCGTCGACCGCGTTGGACCCCAGCGTGCTGACATGCGCACTGCGCACCCGTACCCCCGCGTCCTCCAGGGCGCGGCCGATGCGCAAGAGCAGTCCCGGCGCGTCCTGGGCGCGGACCTCGATCACCGTGGCGTGGCGCGAGGCGGCCGGGGCGACCGTCACCCTCGGGGGCGGCGCCACCACTCCCCGGCGCCGCGGATACGCCGCGTCCCGCTCCGCGAGCCGGCCCGCCACGTCCAGGGAGCCGTCCAGGGCGCGGACGAGGTCGGCGCGCAGCCGGGCGGCCTGGGGCAGGGAGCCGTACTCGGCGGCGACGCGCCAGTTGAGCAGCAGGACCGAGCCGGGCATGCCGTCGGGCAGGTCCACGGCCCGCAGCTCGGCCGTGCGGACGGCGAGGCGGTGCATCGCCAGGACGCCCGCCGCCGCGGGGAGGACCTCCGCCTGGTCGGGGACGGCGATCAGCAGTTCCACGCCCAGCGGCTCGGGCTCCCCGGACGGCTCCTCCCCCGGCGGTTCGGTCTGCGCGCGCAGCGCCAGCACCGGGCCGCCCGTGCGGTACGCCTCGATGGCGAGCCGTTCCTGCTCGGCGGTCGGCGCGGCCGTCTCGGGCTCCTCCGCCGCGTCCCCGGCCAGCACCGCCGCGACCCGTTTCACCAGGTCGGCGACGAGCGAGCCGCGCCAGGACGACCATGCCGCGGGTCCCGTGGCCAGGGCGTCGGCCTCGGTCAGGGCGTGCAGCAGCTCCAGGGTGCCCTGCGAACCGACCGCCTCCGCGACGGCCCGTACCGTCGCCGGGTCCTCCAGGTCGCGTCGGGTGGCGGTCTCGATGAGCAGCAGATGATGGCGTACGAGGGTCGACAGCACGGCCACGTCGGCGCGGTCGAAGCCGATCCGGGCGGCCACGTCGCGGGCGATGATCTCGCCGGCCACCGAGTGGTCGCCGGGCCAGCCCTTGCCGATGTCGTGCAGCAGCGCGGCGACCAGCAGCAGGTCGGGGCGGCTGACGCGGCGGGTGAACTCGGAGGCGCGGACGGCGGTCTCGATGAGGTGCCGGTCGACGGTCCACACGTGCACGGCGTTGCGCTGCGGCCGGCAGCGCACCCGCTCCCAGTCCGGCAGCAGGCGGCTGATCAGCCCCTCGGCCTCCAGCGCCTCCCACACCTCCACGGTGGGCCGGCCGGAGCCGAGCAGGGTGACGAGCTGTTCGCGGGCCTCGGCGGGCCAGGGCGTGGGCAAGGGCCGCACTCCGGCGGCCATACGCCGTACGGCGTGCAGGGACAGCGGCAGCCCGGCCTGCGCGGCGGCGGCCGCGGCGCGCAGCGGAAGCACGGGGTCGCGGTCGGGGCGCGCGGCGCGGGCGAGCACCACCTCGCCGTCCTGCTCGACGACCCCTTCGGCGAGCGGCGACCGTTCGGCCACCTGTTTCCCGCCGCCCAGCATGGCCCGCAGCCGCGGCCGCACGGCTCGCGACCGCAGCACACGCCCCACCTCGCGCCAGGTGACGTCACTGGCGTACGACACGACGCGCGCGGCCTCGTAGACCTGCCGCAGCAGGGTGTCGGCGTCGAGGAGGCCCAGTTCGGCGGCGACCTGGTCCTGTTCCTGGAGGGAGAGCCGGTCCGTGGCGCGGCCGGTGGCGAGGTGGAGGGCGTCGCGGACGTCGAGGAGGCGGCGGCGGGCGTCGTCGAGTCCTTCGCGGGGGGCGTCGGCGAGCCAGGAGGCGGCGACGGCGCGCAGGGCGGTGGCGTCGCGCAGGCCGCCTCGGGCCTCTTTCAGGTCCGGTTCCAGGAGGTACTGGAGTTCGCCCTGGCGTTCGGCGCGCTCGGCGCACAGCTCCTGGAGCTCGGGCAGGCGCTTCGGTGCCTGGTTGCGCCAGTCGGCGAGGACGGCGGTGCGCAGCGAGGCGGTCAGCGCGGGGTCGCCGGCGAGGTGGCGGGCGTCGAGCAGGCCGAGCTGGACCTTCAGGTCCTCGCCGGCGGTCCTGCGGGCCTCGGCCGGGGTGCGCACGGAGTGGTCGAGGGCGAGCCCGAGGTCCCACACCGGGTACCAGATCCGGTCGGCGAGCGCGGCGACCGCGCCGGTGTCCGTGCCGTCGTGCAGCAGGAGCAGGTCGAGGTCGCTGCGCGGGGACAGCTCGCCGCGCCCGTAGCCGCCGACGGCGACCAGGGAGACGCCGGACAGGTCCCCGGCGCCCGCGCGGAACAGCCCGGCCAGCCAGTCGTCGGTCAGCCCGGCCAGCGCGGAACGGCGCGGCGGCCCGGACCGCGCCCCCTCGGTGAGGAGGCGCAGCCGGGCCGCCGCGTAGCCGCTGGGCTCCGAACCTTCTTCTTCTGTGCGAACGTCCGTGCTCGTCACCCAGCGACTCCTGTTCTCCTGTGTTCCGGATCAGGTCAGAGCGCGTCGGGGCCGCGCTCGCCGGTCCGTACGCGTACGGCGGTCTCGACGGGCAGGGACCAGACCTTGCCGTCGCCGATCTTTCCGGTACGGGCCGCCTTGACGATGACCTCGATCAGCTGTTCGGCGTCGTCGTCCTCGGCGAGCACCTCGATGCGGATCTTGGGGACCAGGTCGACGGTGTACTCGGCGCCCCGGTAGACCTCGGTGTGGCCGCGCTGCCGGCCGTAGCCGCTGGCCTCGGTGACGGTCAGACCGTGGACGCCGAAGGCCTGGAGGGCTTCCTTGATCTCGTCGAGCCGGTGGGGCTTGACGACGGCGGTGATGAGCTTCATGCGTCCACCTTCTTGCTCGGGGCGGCCTCGGTGACGGGGGCGGGGACGGCGGTCCGGGCGGCACCGCCGCCGGCGCCGCTGAAGTCGTACGCGGTCTCGGCGTGCTCGGCCTGGTCGATGCCGGCGACCTCGTCGTCCTCGGAGACCCGCATGCCGATGGTCTTGTCGAGGAGGAAGGCGAGGATCGCGGAGACGACCAGCGAGTAGGCGAGGACACCGAAGACACCGGCGCACTGCTTCCAGAACTGGTCCAGGCCGCCGCCGTAGAACAGGCCCTCCACCTCGGACTGGCCCTTGCCGCTGGCGAGGAGGCCGACGAGCAGGGAGCCGACGATGCCGCCGACGAGGTGGACGCCGATGACGTCGAGCGAGTCGTCGTAGCCGAGCTTGTACTTCAGGCCGACGGCCATGGCGCACAGCAGACCGGCGACGGCGCCGACGGCGATCGCGCCGAGCGGGGAGACCGCGCCACCGGCCGGGGTGATGGCGACCAGACCGGCGACGGCACCGGAGGCGGCGCCCAGCGTGGTGAACGCGCCGTGGCGGATCTTCTCGTAGATCAGCCAGGCCAGCATGGCGGCGGCGGTGGCGACCTGGGTGTTGACGAACATCAGGGAGCCGACGCCGTCGTCGTTGCCGAGCCACGAGCCGGCGTTGAAGCCGAACCAGCCGAACCACAGCAGACCGGCGCCGAGCATCACCAGGGGCAGGCTGTGCGGGCGCATCGGGTCCTTCTTGAAGCCGATGCGCTTGCCGATCACCAGGATCACGCCGAGCGCCGCGGCACCCGCGTTGATGTGGACCGCCGTACCACCCGCGAAGTCGATCACGCCCATGTCGAAGGCCCAGCCGCCCTCACCCCAGACCCAGTGGGCCACGGGGAAGTAGACGACGGTCGCCCACAGCGCCACGAACAGCGCCCAGGCGGTGAACTTCACGCGGTCCGCGAGCGCACCGCTGATCAGGGCGGGCGTGATGATCGCGAACATCAGCTGGAAGACGAAGAAGACGAGCAGCGGAATGTTGTACGAACCCCACAGCTCGTCCCGGCCGACTCCGCTGAGGCCGACCCAGTCGGCGTTCCAGCCGATGAGACTGCCGGAGTCGGTGCCGAAGGCGAGGGAGAAGCCGTAGAGCACCCACAGGACGGTGACGATCCCGAGGCTGATGAAGCTCATCATCAGCATGTTCAGGGTGGACTTGACCCGGACCATGCCTCCGTAGAAGAAGGCCAGGCCCGGGGTCATGAGCATCACCAGGGCGGAGCAGATGAGCATGAAACCTGTGTTGGCGGCAGAGAGCTCCGTCTCTGCGGCAAGCGTGATGGCTGGTGCCATCGGCGTCTCCTCGTCGTTGGTACGGCCCCGTGCGGGCGAAGCCTGAGCGGATTGAGGGGTGGGCCGGTTATGCGCCACGAGATTGGCGCAACGCGGTTTCGGTGGAAGCCCCTCGTTGTTTCGCGGCGGTGACGAAGGCGCCGTGCGTGTTACGCGTCGGTGAATCGGCGGATGTCGGCGCGCGGGATCGTTATCGTGGCGCAACCTTCCGCGGACGCGTTCGCGAGAAGGGATCCGGCCGCGGTCGGCCTTCCGAATGACTGGCATGGGGGAGCCGAGTCGGGCAGTTCGGGAGGGCCGGCCGCGGCCGGGGTTCGGGGGTTCAGACCGCTTCGGCGGTCTCCGGCAGCTCGATCGCGAGCCGGTCGGTCAGGTCCACGACCTCGGCGAGATCACCGAAGTCGCGCACGGCGGTGTCCACGGTCTTTCGGATACGGGTGTTGACCCGCTCGGAACGCACCTTCTTGGCGACCTGCATGGCCTGCGCGGCCAGCTCGGTGGCCTGCTCGGGCTCCTTCTGGAGCAGGTGCACGGTGGCCATGCCGATGAGGTTGAGCGCGTACGACCGCTGGTGCTCGTGGTCCTGGGCGAACAGCTCCACGGCCCGCTGCATCAGCGGCTCGGCGAGGGAGGCGTAGGTGGGGCTGCGGCCGGCGACATAGGCGAGGTCGCGGAAGGAGTGGCTGTTCTCGCCGTGCAGCTCGGCTTCGGAGAAGAAGCGGATCCAGTCGGGGTCGGGCTCGTCCCACTCGTCGGCGTCGGCGAAGGTGTCCTCGGCCATCCGCACGGCCCGCTTGCACTTGCCGGGCTGGCCCATGTTGGCGTAGGCGCGGGCCTCCATCGCATACAGCATCGACTGGGTGCGCGGGCTCGCGCAGTCCCGGCTGCCGTACTGCGCGAGGTGGATCAGCTCCAGCGCGTCCTCGGGCCGCCCGAGGTGGATCATCTGGCGGCTCATGCTGGAGAGGATGTACGAGCCGAGCGGCCGGTCGCCGGCCTCCTTGGCGGCGTGCAGCGCGAGCACGAAGTACTTCTGGGCGGTGGGCTGCAGACCGATGTCGTACGACATCCAGCCGGCCAGTTCGGCGAGTTCGGCGGCTACCTTGAACAGCCGGCGGCTGGTGGCCTCGGGCTGGGACTCCTGAAGCAGGTCGGTGACCTCGTGCAGCTGGCCGACGACCGCCTTGCGGCGCAGGCCGCCGCCGCACTGGGCGTCCCACTTGCGGAACATGGCGGTGGTGGACTCCAGCAGGTCCAGCTCCGGCCGGGACAGCTCCCCCCGCGCGCGGGTGGCGGCCGAGCCCGTCTCGGCCTGCTGCGCGGTGCCCCCGGCGACGGGGACGAGCCAGCGCTGCATGGGCTCGATGAGGGCGGGTCCCGCGGACAGGGCGAGCGAGGTGCCGAGGAAGCCGCGGCGGGCCAGCATCAGGTCGCTGCGCGAGAACTCGCTGAGCAGGGCGACCGTCTGAGGGCCGGTCCAGGGCAGGTCGACACCGCTCGCGGAGGGTGACTGGCGGGCGGCGCGCAGCCCGAGGTCCTCGACGGAGACGACGCAGCCGAACCGCTCGGAGAACAGCTCCGAGAGGATCCGCGGGATCGGCTCGCGCGGGTTCTCGCCGTCGAGCCAGCGGCGTACGCGCGAGGTGTCGGTGGAGATGTGGTTGGCACCCAACTGGCGTGCCCGGCGGTTCACTTGGCGGGCCAGCTCGCCCTTGGACCAGCCGCTGCGCACGAACCACGAGCCGAGCAGCTCGTTGGGGCGCTTGTCAGCGTTCGTCCCGCTTCCGCCGTTGCCGCCCACTGGAACGCCCCCATCCCTGAAGACCGCTTGCCGCCGCCTTGCGTCAAGCCCTATCAGAATGCCCGCAATTCAGGCCGCCCGTCCGGCGGTTCTCACCCTTCGAACGGGATAGCGACTTGCCTCCGGCATACCCACAAGAGCAAGTGCCCCGGAGCGTCGTGCACTCAAAGTAATCCTACGATCACCGGTCCAGCCATGGCGATCCCGGAATCGCCACCATTCGCCACCCCTTCGAATGAACTCACGGTGGCCTTCACACGATTCACTTGACATAGGCCGGACGGGAATGAGCGGAGCGGTGCACACAGGGGCGCGCGCTGTCGGGTGCACCACCGTGTGCACATGAAGGCGCCGCTTGAACCACGGCTCGGTGAGTGTCCGGCGGTCTCGTAACCACCGGTGCGTCGGACCCGTTGGAGGGGGCATGGGCTTCACGATCGGCAGTAGTCGGGGCATGCGCGACATCCGGTCCGGCTCGCGTCGCCGGGGGCGCTCGTCGGAGTGCACCGCCGTGGCCGAGTACACCGGGCTCTGGGGCTGGGACGTCGTCCCGGGCGCGCGGGCCGCCGGGGGCGCCTGTTCCTGCGGCCGGGCCGACTGCCGCCGGCCGGGCGCGCATCCGCTGGACTTCGCCCCCGAGGTGCCGGCCGGGGCGACGCTGGACGAGGTGACCGAGGCGTGGGCGGAGTTCCCCGGGGCCGCGGTGATGCTGCCGGTGGGGCGGGCGTTCGACGTCATCGAGGTCGCCGAGGCGGCCGGACGCCGGGCGCTGGTGCGGCTGGAGCGCATGGGCCTGCCCCTCGGCCCGGTGACCGCCACCCCCGACGGCCGCGCCCACTTCCTCGTCGCCCCCGGCGCCGCCACCGAGCTGCCCGCGCTCCTGTACCGCATGGGCTGGGACGACCCCGGCCTCGACCTGCACGCGCTGGGCCCCGGCGACTTCATCACCGCCCCGCCCTCCGACCGCGCCGGCCTCGGGCCGGTCCGCTGGCTGCGCGCCCCCGACCTGGACGCCGCGACGAAGCCCCCGCAGGCACGGCTGCTGCTGGGGACGCTGGCGTACGTGGCGCACCGGTCACGGGCCTGACCCCGGCGGGCGGGCGCACAGAGCGAAGGGCCCTGCCGCATCTGCACCATGCGGCGGGGCCCTTCTTCCTCCCCGTTCACCGGACCCATCCGTCATGCGAGGGACCGCGACGGCGAGCGGCCGCGGCGGCGACAGCGACGGCGACGGCGACGGCGACGGCGACGGCGACGGCGACGGCGACGGCGAGCGACCACGTCCGCGAGAGCGGCGCCCGTTCAGGAGCGAAAGACGCGGCGCCCGCTCCCCGACTGCACCTCGGGGGGCGGGCGCTTCCCGATGAAGCCACCTCCGGATCGCCGGAGGCGAGAAGGGGGGGTCACTCCCCGATGAGCGCGTCCACGAACGCCTCCGGCTCGAACGGCGCCAGATCGTCCGCGCCCTCGCCGAGACCGATGAGCTTGACCGGCACGCCCAGCTCGCGCTGGACGGCGACGACGATGCCGCCCTTGGCGGTGCCGTCCAGCTTGGTCAGGACGATGCCGGTGATGTCGACGACCTCGGCGAAGACCCGGGCCTGGACGAGGCCGTTCTGGCCGGTGGTGGCGTCCAGCACCAGCAGCACCTCGTCCAGCGGCGCGTGCTTCTCGACGACCCGCTTGACCTTGCCGAGCTCGTCCATGAGGCCGGTCTTGGTGTGCAGACGGCCGGCGGTGTCGATGAGGACCACGTCGACCCCCATCTCCTTGCCCTCCTTCACCGCGTCGAAGGCGACGGAGGCGGGGTCGCCGCCCTCGGGCCCGCGCACGGTGTGGGCGCCGACCCGCTCGCCCCAGGTCTGGAGCTGATCGGCGGCGGCGGCGCGGAAGGTGTCGGCGGCGCCGAGGACGACCGTGCGCCCGTCGGCGACCAGGACCCGGGCGAGCTTGCCGGTGGTGGTGGTCTTGCCGGTGCCGTTGACGCCGACGACCATCACGATGCCGGGCTTGCGGTCCTCCGGCTCGGTCTTCACGCTGCGGTCGACCTCGGTGCCGACCAGCTTCAGCAGCTCCTCGCGCAGCAGTGCGCGCAGCTCCTCGGGCGTGCGGGTGCCGAGCACCTTCACCCGCTCGCGCAGCCGTTCGACCAGCTCCTGGGTGGGCTGCACGCCGACGTCGGCGGTGAGCAGCGTGTCCTCGATCTCCTCCCAGGTGTCCTCGTCGAGGTGCTCGCGCGACAGCAGCGTGAGCAGCCCCTTGCCGAGGGCGTTCTGGGAGCGGGACAGACGGGCGCGCAGACGCACCAGGCGCCCCGCGGTGGGCTCCGGGACCTCGATCTCGGTCGGCGGGAGCTCTTCGACGACGGGAGGTTCCTCGACGGCGGTCGCGCCACCGCCGGGGAGGTCCACCTCCTCGATGGTGCGGCGCGGTTCCTCCCGCGGCGTCTCGGCCTCGTCGCCGACGTGCGGCTCGGCCGGAGGGGCGGTGAGGTCGGGGGCTGCGGGGGGCGGCGGGGGCAGCGACTTCTTCCGCCGGCTGCCGACGACGAGCCCGCCGAGCGCGCCGAGCACGACCACGGCGATGACTACAGCAAGGATGAGGATGTCCATAACCCGTCCAGTATCGGCCATGGGTCCGGTTCGGACCCGCTCGGACGCTCCTGCGATGGGCGGGCGTGCACACCCTGGTCATCTGATGAGCCGTCAGCTATGGTCCCCCGGCACCCACCGAAGGGGGCCCGCCATGCCCGTCTCCGTGCTCCGCCTCAACCTGGTCGAACCCGGCGCCACCCCCGCCTCCCTCGCCGCCCGCCACCGGGCCGCGCTGGAGCTGGCCGCGTACGCCGACGAGCACGGGATCACCACCGTTCAGACCGAGGAGCACCACGGCGTGGCGGACAACTGGCTGCCCTCCCCCTTCGTCTTCGCCGGCGCGCTCCTCGGGGTGACCCGGCGCCTGTCGGTGACCGTCTCGGCGGCGATCGGCCCGCTGCACGACCCGCTGCGGCTGGCCGAGGACATCGCGGTCCTGGACCTGCTCGGCGGCGGCCGCCTGGTGACCGTCGTCGGCATCGGCTACCGCCCCGAGGAGTACGCGATGTTCGGCGTGGACTTCGCCCGCCGCGGCCGGCTCCAGGACGAGCTCCTGGAGACTCTGCTGAGGGCCTGGACCGGCGAGCCGTTCACGTACCGGGGCCGTACGGTACGGGTCACGCCGCGCCCCTTCACCGACCCGCACCCCCTGCTGCTGGTCGGCGGCTCCTCGAAGGCCGCCGCGCGCCGGGCCGCCCGCCTCGGCCTGCCGTTCTTCCCCAGCGCGCACCTGCCGGAGCTGGCGGCGTACTACGAGGAGCGGCTGGTGGAGTACGGCACCGAGGGCTGGACCATGATGCCCGCCGCCGAGACCCCGCTGCTGCACCTCTCCACCGACCCCGACCGCACCTGGGCCGAGCACGGCGAACGGTTCCTGCACGAGGCCCGCACCTACGCCGCCTGGCAGTCGGCCGGGATCCGCTCGGCGGTGCGGTCGACGGCCACGACGGTCGAGGCACTGCGCGCGGAGGGCGTCTACCGGGTCCTCACCCCGGACGCCTGCGTGGCGCTGGGCCACGACACCTACGTACTGCACCCGCTGGTGGGCGGCATGCCGCTGGAGGAGGGCCGACGCAGCCTGCGGCTGTTCGCCCAGGAGGTGCTGCCGGCCCTGGGCGGCTGACGCGGTGCACCTATTCGGTGGCCCCGGCCGTCGTGCCGCTGATCCACTGGGCGCATGAGTCTGCTGGTGGAAGTGTTCGTCCGGGAACCGAACGGAAACATGCGCATCCTCGACGTGCCCGACGACGTGTATCAGTCCGGCGGCTTCGAGTCCTGGCGCAGCACTGTGTGGGGCTCGGACCTCGTGCGCTCGCTGGGCGCCCGCTTCCTGCCCCTCCTGAGGGAGCAGAACATGGAGGTGGAAGGCGGCCAGGTGCCCGAGTTCCTGCGCGAGGTCGCTCTGCTGCGCGATCATCTGGACGCGATCGCCGAGGGCACCGAGCACCCGCGGAGCGTCGAGGAGCACCGGGACCAGATCGAGCTGCGCCTGCGCATCATCGAGGACAGCGCCCGCAAGGCCCTGGAGATCGGCGGGGGCGTCCTCATCCGGTGACCGCCGCGCACGGACACCGCCGCCCCCGGTCCGGGAGGGAGCGGGGGCGGCGGACGGTACGAGGAGAGGGGCAGCGGGGACTTGGCCCTTCTCCCCGAGTTCGGGGGGCGGTCAGCCCATCTCCTCCAGGGACTTGCCCTTGGTCTCCTTCACGAACTTCAGGACGAAGGGGATGGAGAGCGCGGCGAAGACCGTGTAGATCACGTAGGTCGCGGACAGGTTCCAGTCGGCCAGCGACGGGAAGCTCGCGGTGATCGCCCAGTTGGCGATCCACTGCGCGGCGGCGGCCACACCGAGCGCGGCGGCGCGGATCTTGTTCGGGAACATCTCGCCGAGCATGACCCAGACGACCACACCCCAGGACAGGGCGAAGAAGAGGACGAAGAGGTGGGCGGCGATCAGGGCGATCCAGCCCTGCGTCTCGGGCAGCCTGCCGTCGACCAGGTCGGAGGAGAAGGCCCATGCCTCCAGCGCCAGGGCGAGCGCCATGCCCACGGAGCCGATGAGGGCGAGCGGCTTGCGGCCGACCCGGTCCACGAAGATCATCGCGATGACGGTGCCGACGATGTTGATGATCGACGTGGTGAAGGAGTAGAAGAACGAGTCCGTCGGGTCGACGCCGACCGACTGCCACAGCGTCGAGGAGTAGTAGAACGCGACGTTGATGCCGACGAACTGCTGGAAGACCGACAGGCCGATACCGATCCAGACGATCGGCTTGAAGAAGAAGGAGCCGCCGAGCAGGTCCTTGAAGGACGACTTGTGCTCGCTCTTCATGGCGTGCTCGATCTCGGTGACACGGGCGTCCAGGTCGATGTCGCCCTCGACCTCGGCGAGGATCTCGCGGGCCTTCTCCTTCTTGCCGACGGAGATCAGGAAGCGCGGCGACTCGGGGATGGCGAAGGACAGCAGGCCGTAGAGGACGGCCGGGACCACCATGACGCCGAGCATGACCTGCCATGCCTCAAGGCCCATCAGCTCACCGCGCTGGTCGCCGCCGGCGGCGTTCAGCAGACCCCAGTTGACCAGCTGCGAGACGGCGATGCCGACGACGATCGCGGCCTGCTGGAAGGAGCCGAGCCGGCCCCGGTAGGCGGGCGGGGCGACCTCGGCGATGTAGGCCGGGCCGATGACCGAGGCCATGCCGATGGCGAAGCCGCCGACCACGCGCCAGAAGGCCAGGTCCCACAGCGAGAAGGGCAGCGCCGAGCCGACGGCGCTGACGGTGAACAGCACCGCGGCGATCTGCATACAGCGGATCCGGCCGATGCGGTCGGCGATCCGGCCCGCGGTCGCGGCGCCGACGGCACAGCCGATCAGGGCGATGGCGATGACCTGGGCCAGCGCGGCCGAGCCGATGTCGTAGCGGTCGCGGATGGCCTCGACGGCGCCGTTGATCACGGAGCTGTCGTAGCCGAAGAGGAAACCGCCCATCGCGGCGGCGGCCGCGATGAAGATGACGTGCCCGAGATGATCGGGATGAGCCGCCCCGGCTCCTGTCTTCGACGCCTGCGCTGTGCTGGTCACGATCAACTCCTCGACCCCCGGCAACGCTGCCGGACTGGGGGGTGTGCCCTTTCCAGGTGTGGGTAACCAGTGGCGCACAGGTACACGCCGCTCACACCTGAAGGTGAAAACAACGTTGCAGAGACTATGCCTTCAAGTATCGAAGTCAATAGCCGGAGGAGTGTGAGTTAGCAGATACGCCGGGGTGGTAGGTGTTCACTTCTTGAATGGATCGTGAAGTTGATCTAGCGAAGTCGCTGGGAGATGACCTTCGATACGCCGTCACCCTGCATGGAGACGCCGTAGAGCGCGTCGGCGACCTCCATGGTCCGCTTCTGGTGGGTGATCACGATCAGCTGAGAGGTCTCCTGGAGCTCCTGCATGATCCGGATCAGCCGCTGGAGGTTGGTGTCGTCCAGCGCCGCCTCGACCTCGTCCATGACGTAGAACGGGCTGGGCCGGGCCTTGAAGATCGACACCAGCAGCGCGACGGCCGTCAGCGACCGCTCGCCACCGGACAGCAGACTCAGCCGCTTGACCTTCTTGCCCGGCGGACGCGCCTCGACATCCACACCGGTGGTCAGCATGTTGTCGGGATCGGTCAGGATCAGCCGGCCCTCACCGCCGGGGAAGAGCCGGCTGAAGACGCCCTCGAACTCCCGGGCCGTGTCCCGGTACGCCTCGGTGAAGACCTGCTCGACGCGCTCGTCGACCTCCTTGACCACCTGCAGCAGATCGGCGCGCGTCTTCTTCAGGTCCTCCAGCTGCTCGCTGAGGAACTTGTGGCGTTCCTCCAGCGCCGCGAACTCCTCAAGCGCGAGCGGATTCACCTTCCCGAGCTGCTGGTACGCCCGCTCGGCCGCCTTCAGCCGCTTCTCCTGCTCGGCCCGCACGAAGGGCCGCGGCTGGTTGCGCGGGTCCTCCGGGTCGTCGGGCAGCACTTCGCCGTCGGCGGGCGGGGAGGGCGGTACGAGCTGGTGCGGGCCGTACTCGTCCACGAGCCCGGCGGGCTCCACACCCAGCTCCTCCAGCGCCTTGGTCTCCAGCTGCTCGATCCGCAGCCGCTTCTCGGCGCCGAGCACCTCGCCGCGGTGCACCGAGTCGGTCAGCTTGTCCAGCTCCGCCTTGAGGTCGCGGCCCTGCGTCCGGGCCGCCGCCAGCTCCTGCTCGCGCCGCGCCTTGGCCGCCTCCGCCGCGACCCGCTCGCGCTCGGCCCGGCCGAGGGAGACCTCGACGTGGGCCAGCAGGGTGCGGGCGCCGTCGGCGACGGCCTGCGCGACGGCCGCCTCGTGGCGCAGCCGGGCCCGCCGCTGCTCGGCACGCGCGCGTGCCTCGCGCTCCGCTCGGGCGGCCCGGTCGAGCGAGTCGGCCCGTCCCGCCAGCCCCTTGACGCGTTCCTCGTGCGTACGGACCTGGAGGCGGGCCTCCATCTCCGTCTGGCGGGCGTTGGCCCCATCGGCGGCGAGACGGTCCCGTACCGACGTGTCGGGCTCCTCCTCGAACGGCATCTCCTCGGCGACGGCCAGCCGCTCGGCCAGTTCCTCCACTTCCTGGAGGGCCTTGTCGAGCGCGTCCTGCGCGCGGGCCGCCGCGGCGGTGCTGCGCTCCGCCTCGCCGGCGGCGCCCCTGGCCTGCCCGGCGAGGCGCCCCAGCTGCTGGGCGACTGCCGACTTCTCGCGCTCGGCGGCACGGCGGCGCTCACCGAGTTCTTCCACGAGGGCGGCGGCGTGCCTACGTCGCTGCGTTGCCGTCTGCTGCTCCTGGGCGAGTTCCTCGCAGCGGGCCTCCAGCTCCTTCAGCTCGGCCGCGGCCTCGTCGACGGATGCCTGGACCTCCAGCAGGCTGGGGGCGCCCGCGGAGCCGCCGTGGGCGAAGTGGGCGCCCAGCAGATCGCCGTCCTGGGTCACCGCGGTCAGGTCCGGCCGCGCGTACACCAGTTCCTCGGCGTCCTCCAGCGTGCCGACGACGACGATGCCGTGCAGGAGCTTGCGCACGGCGGGCATCAGTTCGGCGGGGCCGCGGACGAAGTGCGCCGCAGGAGGTGCCGGATCGGCTTGTCGGGCGTCTGCGGGTTCGTCGTGGCCGGTCGCGCTGTTCCCCGCGCCCCTGGGGGACGTTTCACTCGCCAGCAGCAGGGACGCTCGGCCACCGTCCTGCTTGCGCAACAGGCGGATCGCCTCGGCCGCCTGCGTCGGGTTCGTCACCGCGATCGCGTCCGCCGCCGCGCCCAGCGCTGCGGCGAGCGGGACCTCGTAGCCGGGGGTGATGGTCAGCAGCTCGGCCGCCGGGCCCAAAAGGCCGGTCAGGCGGTCCCGGGCGCCGAGCAGTAGGCCCGTGCCGTCCTTGCGGCGCAGGCCGAGCGCCAGCGCCTCCCGGCGGGCGTGGGTGGCCGCGCGCTGGCGTTCCGCCGCGGTGGCCGCCTCTCTCGCGGCGGTCAGCGCCGCCTCCGCCTCGGCCAGCCGGCGCTTGGCGGCCTCGTGCTGCTCGGCGAGGTCCGCGTCGCCCGCGTCGAGGCCGTCGACCTCGGCCTGCAGGGCCTCGTACTCCTCCTGGGCGGCCGCGGCGCGTTCCTGGGCCTCGTCGCGGGCGGCGGCGAGGCGGTCGATCTCGGCCTGGGCGGAGGCGGCGCGGGAGCGGGCCGCGTTGACCTGGCCGGACAGCCGGGCAAGGCCCTCACGGCGGTCGGCGATGGCGCGAGCCGCGTCCTTCAGGCGGCGCTCCTCGGCGGCCAGCTCGCGCTCCAGTTCGGCGCGGTGGGCGACGGTGTCGTCCAGGGCGCGCTGGGCCGCCTCCAGAGCCGCCTCCAGCTCGGCCTCCTGCTCGCGGATGCGGGCGGCCTCGCGCTCCATGTCCTCCGGGTCGCGGCCGCGCCGCTCCTCGGGGGGCGCGGAGGTGGCGCTCTTCACGCGGGCGTCGGCCAGCGAGATCGTGCCGCGGACCCGTTCGGCGAGCTGGGAGAGCTCGTACCAGGTCTGCTGGGCGCGCTGGAGGCGCGGGGTGAGCCGGCGCACCTCGTCCTCCAGCAGGGCCTCGCGCTGGAGGGCCTTCCTCAGCTCCTGCTCGGCGGCTTCCTTGCGTTCCTTCAGCGCGGCCTCGTCGGCCACCTCGGCCTGGAGTGCTTCCCGGAGCCGTACGAGATCGTCGGCGAGGAGGCGCAGGCGGGCGTCGCGCAGATCGGCCTGGATGACGGCGGCGCGGCGGGCGACGGCGGCCTGGCGGCCGAGGGGCTTGAGCTGGCGCCGGAGCTCGTCGGTCAGGTCCTGGACGCGCGCGAGGTTGGCCTGCATCGCGTCCAGCTTGCGCAGCGCCTTCTCCTTGCGCTTGCGGTGCTTGAGGACGCCGGCCGCCTCTTCGATGAAGGCCCGGCGGCCCATGGGGTCGGCGTGCAGGACGGAGTCGAGCTGGCCCTGGCCGACGATGACGTGCATCTCGCGGCCGATGCCGGAGTCGGAGAGGAGTTCCTGGATGTCGAGCAGGCGGCAGGTGTCGCCGTTGATCTGGTACTCGCTGCCGCCGTTGCGGAACATGATCCGCGTGATGGTGACCTCGGCGTACTCGATGGGCAGTGCCCCGTCGGAGTTGTCGATGGTCAGCGACACCTCGGCACGGCCGAGCGGCGGGCGCCCGGTGGTGCCGGCGAAGATGACGTCCTCCATCTTGCCGCCGCGCAGCGACTTGGCGCCCTGCTCCCCCATGACCCAGCTGAGGGCGTCCACCACGTTGGACTTGCCCGAGCCGTTCGGTCCGACGACACACGTGATCCCCGGCTCGAACCGGAGCGTGGTCGCCGAGGCGAAGGACTTGAACCCCCGGAGGGTCAGGGCCTTGAGGTGCACGCCGCTGGACTCTACCTTCCGGGTCCGTCTCACTCCATGAACGCGCGGTTTCGCCGGTGAACGCCGGGGGCACACCAGACGTTACAGATACTGAAAGGATGCGCGGGGGCAAGAAAGAAGGGACGCCGAGGCGTCCCTTGCAAATCTGACAACTGAGCGGTTGTTACGGGCAGCCCAACCACTGCTGTCGATGTGTTGCGATGCAGTGATCAGGTGAGCGCAGGCTCCGCCTGGTGTGCGTCGATGCTCTCCATGATCTCGTGGTGAGAAGCGGCAGCCGTCAGCGCGTCGTTCTCCGCCTGGATTCGTACGAGCTCCGATTCCAGGTCCTGCACACGCTGCTGGAGCCGTCGCATCTCGGCGAGGAGTCGAGGGTCGGAGCCGCCGACGTAACCGAGAAGCGCCTTTGCCATGATGGATGGTCCTCCACACTGAGTGACCGACCGATGCGGTTGGGTCGTGAGGGATTCGCACCCGCGGTGCTTGGCAGGCTCAATGCTGCTCTGCCGTTGTTCCATGCCAAACAGCTAAGGTGCGCGGGGCTTTCAGCGTCTCACCAAAAAGTTTGACGGTCAACACGATCACGCCCCGTATTGGGGGGCAACCCGGTGTCCACGGCCGGAAAACGGCGGCATCGCGACTCCTGCGGGGCCCTGGGGCGTGGCGATCATCTTTCCGTGCGGAGCGGGCCAGGGCAAGGGGTTCTCGGCAGCAACCAGGAGCTTTTCCCTTCGGGCGGCCTCCGGCGGAATGCTTCGGTGCGCTCGCCGGGGCCCTGTGCCGCCGTAAGTCAGCGAATGGCGAAGCCGTCGTAGCCGCCGCGCGGTGTGTCCCAGATCTCGGTCACACCGTCCACGCGCCCGGGCGTGTCGTCACTCTGGAGCCACTCCAGAAGCCCCTCGCAGCCCGCGCGGGGCCCTTCCGCCACCACTTGGACGCGGCCGTCGTCGAGATTGAGAGCAAAACCACTCAGTCCGCCGATCTCCAGGGCCTTGGCCCGCGTGAACCAGCGAAAACCCACACCTTGGACGCGTCCACGCACCCAGGCGACCAGTCGCACATCGTCGCTCATGACTGCAACCTAACCGGACGATGTCTCTTGGGACACTTCCTCCACTTGCGCCATGCGGTACCGTCCGGTCCCGACACATCTCATAGGAAACTCACTCGATCGGGTGAGATGTGTGGATCATGGGGGACGACCGGACCGCACGTCGAAGGACCGCAGGAACGAGGAAGGCCAGGACATGGGACGCCACCGACGCTCCGCCGCCGGCCGTGCCACGGGGGACACGGGGACGGACGCTTCCGCCACCGGGAACCACGTCCCGCAGCGCGCGTACGGGGACGGCCACAGGGCGCCGGGCATCGCGCCCTATCCGGACTCCGAGGCGTACGCCGAGATCTACGCCAGGAGCAACGCCTACCTCTTCGCGACCGACGAGCCCGAGTCCGCGGACGGCGGCTCCGCCGGTTTCACGCCCGACGGCGGCTCGCGCCGGGCCGGCACGCACCGCCGGCGCCGCCGCAGGGCCGTGACGCCGGTGCGCACGGGCCTGCTCGGGGTGTCCGCCGCGGTCGCCCTCGGCGCCGTCGCCGTCGCCACGGGCGTGCTGCCCGGCGGCCCTGTCTACCGGCTCGGCGGCACCGACTCCGACAAGGTGCAGTCCGCGCCGACGGCGGGCAATGTCGGCGCCCAGCAGGGCGGCACCTCCGGCGCCGCCACCGAGCAGGCCGGCCGCGATGCCGGCTCGGCCGGCCGCGACCCCCGGCCCTCGGCCTCCCCCAGCACCTCCGCCTCCGCCTCGCCGTCCCCGTCGGCCTCCGCCACCCCGACCGAGCCGCCGGCCGAGAAGAAGAAGCCGACCGCCACCCCCTCGAAGACCGCGCGGAAGCCGGAGCCGACGCCCTCCCAGCGGGCCACCGAGGCCCCCGTCGCCCCCAGCACCCCGCCGGTGACCGTGTCCGCGCAGGCCGCCGCCGAGGCCGAGGTGCTCCGGCTCGTCAACGCCGAGCGCGCGCAGGCCGGCTGCAGCCCCCTCGCCGCCAACAGCGCGCTGACCGACCTGGCCCGCGCCTTCAGCCAGGACATGGCCGAGCGCGGCTTCTTCGACCACACCGACCCCGACGGCGCCACCCCCTGGGACCGCGCGGAGAAGGCCGGCATCACCGACCTCGGCGGCGAGAACATCGCCCGCGGCCAGGCCGACGCCGCCGCCGTGATGGCCGCCTGGATGGACAGCCCCGGCCACCGCGCCAACATCCTGAACTGCGACTTCAAGACCCTGGGCGTCGGCGTGCACTACGGCGAGGGCGGCCCCTGGTGGACCCAGGACTTCGGCTACTGACCAGGGCGCTAACCGGCGGTTAGCGCTGTACGCTCGATGTATGACGACCCCGCCGGAGAACCTCCCCTACGACGTCTTCGCCAAGGCATGCCCCTCGCGGGGCACGCTGGAGCACGTCACGGGCCGCTGGGGCGCGCTCACGCTCGGGGCGCTGCACGAGGGGTCGCTGCGGTTCAACGAGCTGCGCCGCCGGGTCGCCGGGGTCAGCGAGAAGATGCTGTCCCAGACGCTGCACGCGCTGGAGCGCGACGGTCTGGTGCACCGCGAGGCGCAGCCGACGAACCCGCCGCGCGTGGACTACGAGCTGACCCCCCTCGGTCGGGAGGTCGCCGAGCGGCTGCTGGGCCTGATCCACTTCGTGGAGGCCAGCATGGACGAGGTGCTGGCCGCCCGGGAGCGTTACGACGCGAGGCGCGGCGCCCGCTGACACTTCGGGCAGAAGTAGCTGGACCGGTTCATCCACGGCCGCCTGCGCATCGGCGTACCGCACCGCTTGCAGGGCAGCCCCTCACGGCCGTACGCGTCGAGCGAGCGGTCGAAGTAGCCCGACTCGCCGTTGACGTTGACGTAGAGGCTGTCGAAGCTGGTGCCGCCGACGGCGAGGGCCGCGTTCATGACGTCCCGTACATGGCCGAGGAGTTCCAGGGTGCGGGGGCGGGTGAAGCCGGCGGTGGGGCGTTCGTAGTGGATGCGGGCGCGCCACAGGGCCTCGTCCGCGTAGATGTTGCCGACGCCGCTGATCAGCGACTGGTCCAGCAGGGCCCGTTTGATGGTGGTCCGCTTGCGGCGCAGCGCCTGGTGGAACGCCTCCTCGTCGAACAGGGGGTCGAGGGGGTCGCGGGCGATGTGCGCGATCACATCGGGCAGGCCGTTCTCGCCGGTGTCGTGCAACGACAGGCCGCCGAAGGTGCGTTGGTCGACGAAGCGCAGTTCGGTGCCGAGGCCGTCGGCGAAGCGGACGCGGATGCGCAGGTGCTTCTCGTCGGGTGCCTCCTGCGGCTGGACCAGCAGCTGGCCGCTCATGCCGAGGTGGGCGAGGACCGCCTGCCCGGTGTCCTCCAGCGGCAGCCACAGATATTTGCCGCGGCGGCGCGGGACACCGATGCGATGGCCCTTGAGGCGGTGGGCGAAGTCGTCGGGTCCCGCGGTGTGGCGGCGCACCGCGCGCGGATGCAGCACCTCGGTCTCGGCGACGGCCCGGTGGGCGACCCACCGCTCCAGACCTCGCCGTACGACCTCGACCTCGGGCAACTCGGGCATGGCTCCCCCGGGAGAGAGAGGAGCGCCCGCGCCCTCGAAGGGGCACGGGCGCTCGGTGGGTACGGGTGCCGGTCAGGCGGAGGCGGACGCCTCGTCGGCGTTGGCGTCCACGGTGTCGACGGCCTCGGCGGCCGCCTTGGCGCGTTCGTCCGCGGCGGCCCGGATGGCCCGCCAGGCGGACTCCGCGGCCTGCTGCTCCGCCTCCTTCTTGCTGCGGCCGGTGCCGGTGCCGTACGAGACGCCTCCGACGCGGGCGGCAGCAGTGAAGGTCTTCTCGTGGTCGGGGCCGGTCTCCGTGACCAGATACTCGGGCACGCCGAGTCCTTCGGTCGCGGTGAGCTCCTGGAGGGACGTCTTCCAGTCCAGGCCGGCGCCGAGGTTGGAGGACTTCTCGATCAGCGGGTCGAACAGGCGGTGCACCAGTTCGGCCGCCGCGTCCAGGCCCTGGTCGAGATAGACCGCGCCGATCACCGCTTCCAGGGTGTCGGCGAGGATGGATGCCTTGTCCCGGCCTCCCGTGCCCTCTTCACCGCGGCCGAGCCGGATGAAGGAGCCCAGGTCGAGCGTGCGGCCCACGTCCGCCAGTGCGCGCGAGTTGACCACCGCGGCCCGCAGCTTGGCCAGCTGGCCTTCGGGCAGGTCGGGGTGGGTGCGGTACAGCGTGTCCGTGACGACGAGGCCGAGGACGGAGTCACCGAGGAACTCCAGCCGCTCGTTCGTCGGCAGACCGCCGTTCTCGTACGCGTAGGAACGGTGGGTCAGTGCTCGCACCAGAAGGGCGGACTCGACCTGGTAGCCGAGCCGCCCTTCCAGAAGCGTGTGGGACGAGGCCTGGTTGTCCGATGCGTTCTTCTTCGGCGTGGACACAGAACCTCTCACCAGCCCGCTCAGACCGCGAGGACCTGGCGCTTGTTGTAGGTGCCGCAAGACGGGCACGCGATGTGCTGCTGCTTGGGCTCGTGGCAGCGCTCGCACGCAACCAGGGTGGGGACCGCAGCCTTCCACTGCGACCGGCGGTGGCGCGTGTTGCTGCGCGACATCTTCCGCTTCGGAACAGCCACGGCTACTTCTCCTGCTTCTCGTCGACGCCCGCTTCGGCGCCGCTCATCTCGTCCTTATCGCCGGGTTCGAGTGAATCGGCGAATCCCTGCAATGCCGCCCAACGGATGTCGACGGCGTCGTGGTGGTGGTCCGGGTCGTCGTTCAGGTTGGTTCCGCACTCGGAACACAGCCCCGCACAGTCCTCCCGGCACACCGGCTGCATCGGCAGTGCGAGCACCACCGCATCGCGCAGCACGGGTTCGAGGTCGAACAGGCCGTCCTCGATGAAGAGCCTGTCCTCGTCTTCCTCGGCGTCGTCGGTCGGCTCCGCCTTGGGGCGGCCCCGATCGTCGGCGTCAGGGTACGAGAACATCTCCTGGAAGTCCGCTTCCACATCCATCTGAAGCGGCTCCAGACACCTTACGCACTCCCCCTCGGCCTGTGCACGGGCGGTGCCTGTGACAAGCACCCCTTCCATGACGGACTCGAGCCGGAGTCCGAGCTCCACCGGGGCGCCTTCCGGCACTCCGATGACTCCCTTGATACCGAGGTCCTTGGGAGCGTCGATCGTGCGGTCGAGCCTCTGGAGCGCACCAGGACGCCGCCCCAGCTCGTGCGTGTCGAACACGAGGGGGTTGCGGTGGTCGAGGCGGGCGTTGGAGGCCATTCCTGCTTTCGATCTGCTAGCTCAGAGGGACGCGGCCCTTCGGTGTGCCCGGGCAGCGTTGATCGCGGACGTACTCGCGACCGAAGAGCCAGGATACTGGACCTTTCGCCGACGGCCCAATCCGGTGGTCGCGAGGGCGGCCGGGGGCTATTGTCCGCGGCCCTGCTCGTACGCCCGCAGCTGCTCGGCGCTGATCATGCTGGTGTCGAAGAGGCTGGTCTCGTCGAGCGCGTAGCCCTGCTGCGCCTGCTGGGGCAGATGGGGCTGCTGGGCCTGCTGGGGGTCGTAGGCGGGCTGCTGGGGCGCCGCGTAGCCCTGATAGGCGTACGGGTCCGTCTGGGCCGTCTGCTGGTAGCCGTACGGGTCCTGCTGGGGATAGCCGCCCGCGTAGGGGTCGGCCTGCTGCTGGTAGCCGTACACCGGCTGCGGCTCGTAGTCCGGGCGGTGCGGCTCGTACTCCGGGCGCTGCGGCTCGTACTCCGGGGCCTGGGGCGGTTCGGCCGGGGCGGCGGCGTCCTGCTGGGCGAGGGCCGCGAGGTCGGCGAGGTAGTCGGCGTCGCTGGAGTGCTGACGGGCGCCGGTCTCGTCGGCGAGGGAGCCGAGGTCGTCGGTGGCGATCCGGCCGTGCAGCTTCTGCCGGCCGCGGCCGACGGCCTCCAGGGTCTTGGCCAGGACCGCCTCGAACGCGCCCAGCTTGGCGTCCACGTACTGGTCGGCGGTGCGGCGCAGGGTCTCCGGGTCGTGGCTGCGCTCGGGCGCGTCCTCGTCCTCGTAGCCCTGCTCGTCCAGGCCCGGGCCGGTGCCGAGCAGCTTCTCGCGGCCGCGGCCGACCGAGCCGAGGGTCTTGGTGAGGACGACCTCGAAGTTGGCGAGCTTGGAGTCGACGTAGTCGTCGGCCTCCGCGCGGATCTCCTCGGCCTCCTGGCGGGCCTCGGTGAGGATGCGGTCGGCCTCGGCCTGGGAGCGGCGGGCGACCTCGGTGTCGGAGATCAGCGAGCCGCGCTCGGCGTGCGCCTGCTCGATGATCCGCTCGGCCTCCTGGCGGGCCCGCTCGACCATGTGCTCCCGGTCGCCGATCAGCTCCTGGGCCTCGGCGAGGGAGTCCGGCAGCGCCGCCCGCAGCTCTTCGAGCATCGAGAGCAGTTCCGCGCGGTTGACCACGCACGAGGCCGACATGGGCATCGACCGGGCACTGGAGACCGCGGCGACGATCTCGTCGAGCTTCTTCTGCACGTCCACCGTGTGCTCGCCACTCTCTACAGCTGTGATGGAGACGGACGGGACGACTGTAGCCCCATCAGGGCTGGCGCAGGCGGGCGTTCAGGGCGTCCAGGACGACCGGCGGCACCAGGTGGGAGACGTCGCCGCCCCAGGTCGCGACCTCCTTGACGAGCGAGGAGGACAGGAAGCTGTAGGTGGGGTTCGTCGGCACGAACAGGGTCTCCACGCCGGAGAGTCCGTTGTTCATCTGGGCCATCTGCAGCTCGTAGTCGAAGTCGCTGACGGCGCGCAGGCCCTTGACGATGGCCGGGATGTCGCGTTCCTTGCAGTAGTCGACGAGCAGGCCGTGGAATGCCTCCACCCGGACGTTGGCGTACTCGGCGGTGACCTGGCGGATCAGGTCGATCCGCTCCTCGATCTCGAACAGGCCCTTCTTGGCCTTGTTGATCATCACCGCGACGTACACCTCGTCGTAGAGGCGGGAGGCGCGGGAGATGATGTCGAGGTGTCCGTTGGTGATCGGGTCGAACGACCCGGGACAGACGGCGCGGCGCACTAGAGTTCCCTCGCTCTCCGGTCCGGTCATCGTGCGTCTTCGCACGTAGAGGCGGCGCGACCGTACCAAAACGTTCCCTCGCCGTAGCGGCGGGCCCGGAGCGGTTCGAAGCCGTCGGGCCACCGGAATTCGCCACCTCTGGTGCTGCGCTCCACGGTGACGAGCGCTTGCTTATCGAGCCAGCCCTCCGAGCGGAGTGTGAGCAGGATCTCGCGAAGATCGTCGTCTGTGACCGCATATGGGGGGTCGAGGAAGACGAGGTCGTACGGCTGCGAGGGGGGCGTTCTGATGATCTGTTCGGCCTTGCCGTGCCGGACCTCGGCGCCGGGCAGGCCGAGGTTCTTCACGTTCTCCCGGACCACGCGGGCGGCCCTCGCGTCGGCCTCGACCAGGAGGGTGTGGCCCGCGCCTCGGGACAGGGCCTCCAGGCCGACCGCTCCGGAGCCGGCGTAGAGGTCGAGGACCCGTTCGCCGTCCAGCGGGCCGCCGAGGAGGGACTGCCAGGTGGAGAAGAGACCCTCGCGTGCGCGGTCGGAGGTGGGGCGGGTTCCCGTGCCGGGGGGTACGGCGAGTCGACGTCCGCCGGCTTCGCCGGCGATTACGCGGGTCATCTTCGGTCCTTGGTCGTGGGTGTGTGCAGGTTCATTGTGGTCGGTCGCGCCCGCGCGGCGGTAGCCGCATACGGGGTACAGCCCCGCGCCCGTTGAGCGGCATCACCCTCAGCCCTTCTCCAGGTACTGCTCCCTCTCCTCGTCCAGGAGCGCGTCCAGGGCCGTGCGAAGGCCGGGGTACCCGGTGAGCTCGGGGTCCGCCTGGACGAGGGCCGTGGCCTCCTCCCGCGCCTCGGCGATGATCTCCTCGTCCTCGATGACGGCGAGGACCCGCAGGGAGGAGCGGACGCCCGACTGGGCCTGTCCCAGCACATCGCCCTCTCTGCGCTGCTCCAGGTCGATGCGGGAGAGCTCGAAGCCGTCCAGCGTGGACGCCACCGCGTTCAGCCGCTGGCGGGCGGGGCTGGCCTCGGGCATCTCGGTGACCAGCAGGCACAGGCCGGGGGCGGAGCCACGGCCCACGCGGCCACGGAGCTGATGGAGCTGGGAGACGCCGAAGCGGTCGGCGTCCATGATCACCATGGCGGTGGCGTTGGGGACGTTGACGCCGACCTCGATGACGGTCGTGGCGACCAGGACGTCGGTGTCGCCGGCGGCGAAACGGCGCATGACGGCGTCCTTGTCGTCCGGCGCCATACGGCCGTGCAGGACCTCCACCCGCAGCCCCTTCAGGGGACCCTCGGCCAGCTGGTCGGCGATGTCGAGGACGGCCAGCGGGGGCCGCTTCTCCGCGTCGTCCTCGGCGGACCTCTTCCCCTTCCTCGGGTCGTCCTCCTCATCGCCGATGCGCGGGCAGACGACGTACGCCTGATGGCCGTTCGCCACCTCCTCGCGGACCCGCTCCCAGGCGCGGGCCAGGAAGTGGGGCTTGTCGGCGGCGGGGACGACATGGCTGGCGATGGGCGAGCGGCCGGCCGGGAGCTGGTCGAGGACGGAGGTCTCCAGGTCGCCGAAGACCGTCATGGCGACCGTGCGCGGGATGGGGGTGGCCGTCATGACCAGCAGATGCGGGGGGTGCTTGCCCTTGCCCCGCAGGGCGTCGCGCTGCTCCACGCCGAAGCGGTGCTGCTCGTCGACCACGACCAGGCCCAGGTCGTGGAACTGCACCTTGTCCTCGATCAGGGCATGGGTGCCGATCACGATGCCGGCCTCGCCGGTGACCAGCTCGAGCAGGGCCTGACGGCGAGCGGCGGCGCCCATGGACCCGGTGAGCAGCACGACCTTGGTCGCCTGCTCGGCACCGCCCAGCATTCCGCCCTCGGCCAGCTCCCCCATCATCTCGACGACGGACCGGTGATGCTGCTGGGCGAGGACCTCGGTGGGCGCCAGCATCGCGGCCTGCCCGCCCGCGTCGACCACGGCGAGCATGGCCCGCAGCGCCACCATCGTCTTGCCCGATCCGACCTCTCCCTGCAGCAGGCGGTGCATCGGGTGGTCGGTGGCGAGGTCGGCGAAGATCTCGCGGGAGACCTTCTGCTGGCCCTCGGTGAGGGTGAAGGGCAGACGGTCGTCGAAGGCGGTCAGGAGGCCGTCCGGCCTGGGGGTGCGGGGGACGGCCGGGAGCTGGGCGTCGGCGTGGCGGCGGCGGGCGAGGGCGACCTGGAGGACGAATGCCTCGTCCCACTTGAGACGGGAGCGGGCGTCCTCGATGTCGGCCTTGGTGTGGGGGCGGTGGATCTTGAGGAGGGCCTCCGGGAGGGAGACCAGGCCCCGGCCCGCGCGGAGGGTGTCCGGGAGGGGGTCGACCGCCTCCTGGGCGCTGGGCAGGACCGTCTGGACGGCCTTGCCGATCTTCCAGGACTCCAGCTTGGCGGTGGCCGGGTAGAGGGGGATGAGGGCGCCGGCCCAGGTCTCGGCGGTCTCCTCGCCGTCGCCGCGGAGCAGTTCGTAGGCGGGGTGGGCGAGTTGGAGGCGGCGGTTGAAGATGGAGACCTTGCCGGCGAACATCGCGCGGGTGCCCGGCAGGAGTTCCTTGTGCGGCTTGTGCACACCGGCGCCGAAGAAGACCAGTTGGAGCCGGCCGCTGCCGTCGGTGATGGTCACCTCCAGGCGCTGGCCCTTGCCGCGGGGCGCCTTGGCGGAGGCGAAGGTGTGCAGACGGGCGTCGGCGACCTGGGCGACCACCGTGACGTGCTCGTCCATCGGCAGGTCGGCGAGGCGGGTGAGCTGCCCGCGCTCCTCGTATCTGCGCGGGTAGTGGTGGAGCAGGTCGCCGACGGTGTGCAGGCCGAGGTGCTCGGCCATCACCTTCGCGGTGGCGGGGCCGAGCACCTTCTTCAGTGGTTCGTCCAGTGCGGGCACGAGATCCATTGCACACCACGCCACTGACAATGCCGTATACGTACCGGGAAACCGCTGGTCAGGCGGCTGGTTGGGCCCCTAGGATGGCGCATCCGGCCACCCCCGCGGTCGCCGCCTCGCGAGAAGGCCGCCGACGCCAGGGCCGTCGACGGCGAGGCCCCCGATGAGGAAGGCGGCCGGTCATGACCGACGTCACGGATCTCGACTCGCTGCGGCTGGCACTGGCGGAGAACGCCGGGCGACCGGAGGGCCCCGACCGCAACGCGCGCGCGGAGCGGCTGGTGGGCGACGCCGAGCGGCTGGCCGCCCCGGCCGCCCTGGTGGAGGCGCTGATCCATCAGGTGCGGGTGTGCAGGTACAGCTCCGCGAAGGACAGGATGTCCGTGCCCTTCACCCGGCTGCTGCGCCTGTGGGACGAACACCCGGAGCGTTTCGGGCCGCAGGAGGCCCACTCGCTGCACTGGTTCTTCAAATGGATGTCGTCGGGGATGCTCGGCCGACCGGACGTCCCGCTCGCCTCGGTCGAGAAGTGGCTCGGGGAGATGGAGCGCCGCTACCGCCTCGGGGCGTACTCCGAGCGCCCGGTGCGCGCCGCCGAGCTGGAGGTCGCCGCGCACATCGGGGACACCCGGCGGGCCGAGCGGGCGTTCGGCGCCTGGCTCGCCGCCGACCGGGACGAGATGGCCGACTGCCCCGCCTGCGAGCTGAGCGGCCAGGGCCGGTGGCATGCCGTGCGGGGCCGTGACGAGCAGGCGCTGGAGGTGTGGGGGCCGGTCCTGGAGGGCGAGTTCGCCTGCGCCCATGAGCCGCACGACGTCCTGTCCGCCTCCCTGCTGCCGCTGCTGCGGCTGGGGCGGGCCGAGCAGGCCAGGGACCACCATCTGCACGGGGTCCGGCTGGTGCGGGCGATGGAGAGCATGCGCTCCGCCTACGCCGAGCATGTGGAGTTCTGCGCGCTGACCGGCAACGAGGCGCGCGGCCTTGAGCTGGTGGCCGAGCGGCCCGCGTACCTCGCCGACGGCGGTGATCCGCTGAGCAGGACGGAGTACCTGAGCGCGGTGGCGCTGCTGATGGACCGGCTGACCGCCCTGGGCCGGGGCGAGCGGTCCGTGCCCGGACCGGCGGGCCGCGCGTGGACCGCCCGTGAACTCGCCGCCCACGCGCGCGCGGAGGCGCTGTCCCTGGCGGATCGTTTCGACCGGCGCAACGGCACGTCGTCCGTCGGTGAGCGCACCCGCGCGCGGATGGACCGGGCGCCCCTGCTGGACCGGCTGCCGCTGGGGGTGCGTACGGCGGTGGAGTCCGCGCCACGCCCGCGCGTGCCGGAGGCCACCGCGCCCGGCCCCACCGTCCTGCTCGCCGAGGCGCGGCGGCTGTCGCAGACGCTCCGGCCCAACGCCGTGGAGGCATGGGCGGCCGCCGCGCGGGCCGCGCAGGGGCTGGAGCTGGACGTCCGCGACCGCGCGGAGATCCTCGACCACCGGGCGATGGGCCTGGGCGGGCCCGAGGGCGCGCGGCTCTTCGAGGAGGCCGCCGCGCTCTACGCCGAGGCGGGCGACGAGGGCGAGTCCCTCGCCGCCCGCACGCGTGCGGCCTACGTCCGCGCCCTGGACGGCGACCTCGACGCTGCCCTCGCGTCCGTCGCCGAGCCCTATGAGCGGGTCCTCACCCTCTACGCCGAGGGCGGGACCGGCCTGCGGCAGACCGCGTCGGTGCTGATGGGGCGGGCCCGCGTGCTGATGCGGCAGGTGCAGGAGGCGGCTAAGCGGGGGCTGCCGGCCACGGACGGACAGGGGGTGGCGGGCGGCCCCGGCGACGACGGGGCGGGCCCGGTCGATCAGGTCCCGGCCGGTGCCGAGGCCGGGCGCTCCGCGGGGCCAGGGCACCTGCGCGAGGCGCGGGCGGCCGTACGGGAGGTGCTCGCGCTCGTCGACGGGCGGGCCGACGGCGATGTACGCCTGGCGGCGCGGGGGGCCGAGGCGCGGGCGATGCTGGCGGACCTGGCGGCGCACGCCGGTGAACCGGCGCGGGCGGCCACGCTGTTCCGGCAGGCCGCGGCCGCGTTCGTGGAGGCCGGGCTGCCGTGGTTCGCGGTCGAGTACGAGGCCCGGCTGGCGATGCTGGCCCACCACCTCGGGGACGTCGAGGAGACCGAGCGGGCGCTGCGGGCGGCCCTGGAGCACGGCGGGCCGTATCTGGAGCCGCCCGGACGGGCCCAGCTGCACCTCCAGCTGGCCGAGGTGCTCGGCGGGCGGGACCGTCTCGACGAGGCCGCCGCGCAGGCGCTGGAGGCCGCGTACTGGGCCGACGCGGCCGCTGACCCGGCGTTCGGCGCCTGGGCGCGGCAGCTGCTCGGCGGGTTCCTGCTGCGGCTGGGGCGGTGGGCGCAGGCGGCCGAGGTGCTGGAGTCGGCGCTGGCGGACCTGTCGGCGGACACGCACGGCGACGGCGCGGTCGTGCAGACCCGGTGGTGGCTCGGCGACGCCCTGAGCGAGCTCGGCGAGCACCGGGCGGCCGCGGACCACCGGCTCCGGGCCGCCGAGCTCGCCCGGCACTGGCCCGAGCAGCAGGACCACGCGACGCTGGCCCATCTGGCCGCCGAGTCCCTCGGGGCGGCCGGCCTGCCCGTCGAGGCCGACCGGGCGTACGCGCGCGCGGGCGCCCTGTGGCGGCGGCTGGGCGACCCCCACGGCCTCGTCCGCTCCCTGCGCGCCCGCGCCTGGCTGGCGCTGCGCGCGGAGGGCGGCGCGGCCGGGGCGGCCGAGCTGATGGAGGCCGCCGTGCAGGAGTGCGCGACGGCCCTCGACGCGGCGGGCGAGGAGGCGGCACGGCGGCTCCTGACCCTGGAACTGGGCGACACCCACCGCCAGTTCGCGGATCTCCTGACGGCGGCGGCCGAGGAGCGGGCGGAGACCGAGGGCGTCCGGGAGGCACGGGCCGAGGACCTACGAGCCGGGCGCGAGGCACCGGACGAGAAGGACGTGCGGGCCGGACGTGACGTACGAGCCGGGCGCGAGGCACAGGCCGAGAAGGACGTGCGGGCCGGACGGGAGGCGGCTCTGGCCCGGCTCCTGGAGGCCGTCGCCGTCCTCGCCTCCCTGGGGGACGACGCCCGGCTCGCCCGTACCGACGCCCGGCTCGCGGCCGGGCGGCTCGCTCTCGCCCTGGGCCGGCCCGAGGACGCGCAGGCACACGCGCGTGCCGCGACGAGGGAGTACGCCGGTCAGGGCCCCGCGTCCGACGAGGCGGTCGGCGAACAGCTCAGGGAGGCCGAGCGGCTGCTGCGGCAGGCGCGGGAACACCGGGGGCACTGACCGGAACACCGGGAAGGCCGAGGCCGGTCCCGAGCACGGGGGCCCGCTACTCCACCCCGATGAGCAGCAGCGCCCCCTGCCGTCCGCCCCGGTACACCACCGTGTCGACGGCGAGGTAGGTCTCCCGTACACGGGCCTCCAGGCGGTCGGCGATGTCGTCGGGGGCCTCGTCGCCGAGGACGAGGGTGACGAGCTCACCGCCGGCCGCGAGCATGCGGTCGAGGACGGTGCGGGCGGTGTCGGCGACGTCGGCCCCGATCACGGCCACATCGCCGTCGATCAGGCCGAGGACGTCCCCGGCCTGGCAGATGCCGGCCGTGGTCCAGGACTCCCGCTCGGCGACGGTGACCTCGGCGTAGCGGGTCGCGCCCGCCGCCGAGGTCATGGCGACGACGTCCTCGTCGAAGCGGCGGTCCGGCTCGTGCACGGCGAGCGCGGCGATGCCCTGCACGGCGGAGCGCGTCGGGATCAGCGCGACCCTGACGCCCTCGGTGCGGGCCTGCTCGGCCGCCGCCGCGGCGGTGTGGCGCAGCTCGGCGTCGTTGGGCAGCAGCACCACCTCGCGCGCGTGGGCGCGCCGTACGGCCTGGACGAGCTCCCCGCTCGCGGGCGGCTCTCCGGGCCGGGCGAGCACGGTGGTCGCGCCCGCCTCGGCGTACAGCCCGGCCAGGCCCTCGCCGGGGACGACGGCCACCACGGCCCGCTGGGCGCGCTCCACGGGCGGGCGCCCGCCGCGCGTGGTGTGGACGTCGCCGACGCCGAAGTGGGTGATGCGGATCCGGTAGGGCCGCCCGGCCTCGACGCCCACCTCCACGGCGGCACCGGCGTCGTCCACGTGCACATGGACGTTCCACAGCCCGTCGCCGCCGACGACGACGAGGGAGTCGCCCAGCGTGTCCAGGCGCCGCCGCAGCCGCGCCACGGCCTCGTCGTCCGCCTCCAACAGATAGATCACCTCGAAGGCGGGCCCGTCGCCCGTGGCGTCCCCGGCGCAGTCGACCGCGTCGGCGGACTCCGGGGCGTCACCGGTGCTCGCGGCAGCGGCGGCCGCGGCCTCGGCCGCCCCCTCCGCGTCCCCCCGCGCACGGGTCTCCGCCGCTCCCTCCCCCCGCGCGCGTCCCCCCGGCGTCTCCCCGGTCAGCGCCTCCAGCAGCGCCCCCAGCACCGCCACCAGCCCCCGCCCCCCGGCGTCCACGACCCCGGCCCTGCGCAGGACCGCGAGCTGGCCCGGGGTCGCGGCGAGGGCGGCGCGGGCGCCTTCGTAGGCGGCGCGGGCCACCTTCCGGCAGTCCCCCTCGGCCCCGGCGGCGGCGTCGGCGGCGGCCGAGGCGACCGTGAGGACCGTGCCCTCGACGGGGTGAGCGACGGCCTGCCGTGCGGAGTCGGCGGCATGCCGCAGGGCGAGGGCGAGGCCGGGCCCGTCGGTGTGAGGGGTGTCACCGTCGGCGGCCAGCACCTGGGCCAGGCCGCGCAGCAGCTGGGCGAGGATCGTGCCGGAGTTCCCGCGGGCCCCGATGAGCGCGCCGTGGGCCATGGCCCGCAGGGCGTCCGCGAGGGAGGGGTCGGCACCGTCCCCCGCGCCGGCGGCGTGCCCGTCGAAGACCGCCTCGACGGCCGCGGCGGCGGACTCGACGGTCAGATAGAGGTTGGTGCCGGTGTCCCCGTCGGCCACGGGATAGACGTTGATCGCGTCGATCTCCTCGCGCGCGTGCCCGAGCGCCCGCAAGGCGAGCCCGCACCAGGTGCGCACCGCGAGAGCATCGAGGAATGTCTGCGGCACCTGCGCCACCTGCGCCTCCTTGATCTGCAGGACCTCTGGGGAGATCGGGACGCAGCGTAGACCCCGGGGCGGGTGCCCGCGGGACGTGGGCCGGGGGCGGGCCCCTGAGCTGCCATGGTAGTTTCGTTGCACGGGCGCAGCCGTTGTATGCTGCTCCGGTTGCCCGATCCACATCGGGCTATTCCCCCTGGCAGCGCCACTCAGATCCTCGATCTCGATCCCGGCATGCCGGGATTAACCGTAAGTGCATCTGAAGTCTTTGGAGTGACCCGTGGCTGCCAACTGCGACGTCTGCGGCAAGGGGCCGGGCTTCGGCAACAACATCTCGCACTCGCACCGCCGTACGTCCCGCCGCTGGAACCCGAACATCCAGCGTGTGCGTACCGTGGTCGGCGGGACGCCGAAGCGCGTGAACGCCTGCACCTCGTGCATCAAGGCCGGCAAGGTCTCGCGCTGACGCTCAGCTGAGCGCGCGGCCACGCCGGATCGCTGCACAGAGCCGGTCCACCTCCGGGTGGACCGGCTTTTTGCCGTACCCGAGCACGGGCGGCACAGGCGCTCCCCCCGAGCCGGCCCCATGATCTGCCCCTGAGCACCGCCCGCGTGATCAGCCCCTGAGCACCGCCCGCGTGATCAGCCCTTGAACCGCCAGCCGTGGTCCACCGGCCCGATCCCGCCGCCGAGCGCGAATCCGGCGGCGATCGCCCCGGTGACGTACGCCTTGGCCTCCGCCACCGCCTCCGGCACGCCCAGCCCCTTCGCCAGCCCCGACGCGATCGCGGAGGCCAGCGTGCAGCCCGTGCCGTGGGTGTGCCGGTTGTCGTGCCGGGGCGAGCGCAGCCAGTGCTCCGCGGAGCCGTCGGTGAGCAGATCCACGGCGTCCCCGGCCAGATGCCCGCCCTTGATCACGACCCAGCGCGGCCCGTACGCCAGCACGGCCGCCGCGGCCCGGCGCAGATCGTCCTCGGACTCGACGTGGAGACCTGTGAGTTGGGCCACCTCGTCGAGGTTCGGGGTCGCCACGGTCGCCACCGGGAGGAGCTTGGTGCGGACGGAGTCCAGCGCGGAGGCCGCCAGCAGGGGGTCCCCGTGCTTGGAGACGCCGACCGGGTCCACCACGGCCGGCGCGTCCGTGCCGGAGATCAACTCGGCGACCGCCTCGACCAGTTCCGCCGAGGCGAGCATGCCGGTCTTCACGGCCTGGACGCCGATGTCGTCCACGACGCTGCGGTACTGGGCCCGCACGGCCTCCACGGGCAGTTCCCAGGCGCCCTGGACGCCCAGCGAGTTCTGCGCGGTCACGGCGGTGATCACGCTCATGCCGTGCACGCCGAGCGCGAGCATCGTCTTCAGGTCGGCCTGGACGCCGGCGCCTCCGCCGGAGTCCGAGCCCGCCACCGTGAGGACCTTGGGGATCATGACTCGATGTCCCCGCCGAAGTGGTCCCAGCCGCCCTTGCTGGTCCACGGCGCCCCGTCGACGGTCACCTGGGGCAGCGCGGAGGGGTTGAGCACCTCGCCGATCACCTTCCAGCGGGCGGGCAGCTTCACGTCCGGCGGGAAGGTCGCCACGATCGCGTGGTCCTCTCCCCCGGTCAGCACCCACTGCATCGGGTCGACACCGACGGCCTGCCCGATGTCGTTCATCTGCGAGGGCACGTCGATCGCGCCGGAGCGGATGTCGATGCGGACCTTGCTGGCCTCGGCGATGTGCCCGAGGTCGGCGATCAGCCCGTCGCTCACGTCGCACATGGCGGTGGCGCCGAGCCCGGCCGCGGCCGGACCGGCGTGGTAGGGCGGCTCGGGGCGGCGGTGGGCCTCCACGAAGGCGCGCGGCGAGCGGAAGCCGCGGGAGAGCACCGCGTAGCCGGCCGCGGACCAGCCGAGCCAGCCGGTCACGGCGACGATGTCGCCGGGCTGGGCGCCGGCCCGGGTGACGGGCTCCTGGTTGCGCAGATCGCCGAGCGCGGTGATCGACACCATGATCGTGTCGCCGCGTACGACGTCGCCGCCGACCACGGAGGCGCCCGCGACCTGGCACTCGTCGCGCAGGCCGTCCATCAGCTCGCTCGGCCAGGTGACCGGGAGTTCGGCGGGCACGACCAGGCCGAGCAGCAGCGCGGTCGGTACGGCGCCCATGGCGGCGATGTCCGCGAGGTTCTGCGCGGCGGCCTTGCGGCCCACGTCGTAGGCCGTGGACCAGTCGCGGCGGAAGTGCCGGCCCTCCAGCAGGATGTCGGTGCTGGCCACGACCCTGCGGTCGGGCGCGGCCACCACCGCGGCGTCGTCGCCGGGGCCGACCCGGACCGCCGGGGTGGTGGTGAGACGGGAGGTGAGCTCCCTGATGAGCCCGAACTCCCCGAGCTCACCAACAGTGCCCTTCATCGACCTTTCGCCCCTTCTGTCCCTGTCCGTGCCCGGTCGCGGGCCCTGGCGGCCCTCGCTACGGTCGAGATGACCGTCAACTTCTGTCGTGCCTGAACCCCGGCGCGCGAGCTCCGGTTCCCGCAGGTCTCCCCGCGGCGAGCGGCGACGCGATACCGTGGCGTTCCTTTTCCCCACATGATCCTCGTGGCCGCCCTGGAGGTTCCGTGGTACAGGCGTACATCCTGATCCAGACTGAGGTCGGCAAGGCGTCGACCGTAGCCGAGACGATCAGCAAGATCCCTGGTGTGATCCAGGCCGAGGACGTGACGGGTCCCTACGACGTCATCGTGCGCGCCCAGGCCGACACCGTCGACGACCTCGGTCGCATGGTGGTCGCCAAGGTCCAGCAGGTGGACGGCATCACCCGCACCCTGACCTGCCCGGTCGTGCATCTGTAGCCCCCGTCTACCCTTGGCCGGTGCGCTCTCCTCGTCACCGGCTCCGCTTTGTCATCGGGCTGCCCGCGTTCGCCCTGCTCCTCGCCTCCGTGGGCTGCTCCTCAGGGGACGACAGCACCTCCACGGCGGTTCCCACCCCCGACGCCGAGGTCGCCGGGCTGTGCCGGAACCTCGACGAGGCGCTGCCGGCCGAGGTGGGCGGTGAGAGCCGGGCGGACCCCGAGCCGGCGTCGGCGCTGACCGCGGGCTGGGGTGACGACCCGGCGATCATACTGCGGTGCGGGGTGCCCCAGCCGCCGAAGATGGTCTCACCGGAAGTGGCCGAGGGGCGGGACGCGGATGCCGTTCCCGGCGGGGTCGAGGGCGTGGACTGGCTGATGGAGAAGCGGGGGGAAGGCGCGTTCCGCTTCACCACCGCCAATCGTCAGGCGTACGTCGAGGTGACGGTGGCGTCGGGGGTCGACAGTTCCAAGGTCCTGGTCGACCTGGCGCCGGCCATCAGGAGGACCGTGCCGTGGAACGAGGGGTACAGAGCGCCGTAGCGGACCGTGCCGGGGCGCGGGTCGGTTTCGCTCGTCGCGCTCACGCGGCGGAGCCGCATGTCGCCTGCGGCCCCGCGCCCCTGGAGGCCGCTAGCGCAGGCCCGTCGACCTGCGCAGTGCCGCCTGGATCAGCTTGTCCACCAGGTCCGGGTACGAGATCCCGGTCGCCTGCCACATCTGCGGGTACATCGAGATCGGGGTGAAGCCCGGCATCGTGTTGATCTCGTTGATCACGAACTCGCCGTCCTCGGTGAGGAAGAAGTCCGCGCGCACCAGGCCCTCGCAGGAGGCCGCCTCGAAGGCGTCCACGGCCAGGCGCTGGACCTCGGCGGTCTCCTCGGGGGTGAGGGGCGCCGGGACGATGCCCGGGGTGGAGTCGATGTACTTGGCCTCGAAGTCGTAGTACGCGTGGGCGTCCGGCGGCGGGATCTCCGCGGGCAGGGAGGCGCGCGGGCCGTCCTCGAACTCCAGGACGCCGCACTCGATCTCACGGCCGCGCAGGGCCGCCTCGACAAGGATCTTGGGGTCGTGGCGCTGCGCCTCGGCGACGGCCTCCTCCAGCCCGGAGATGTCGTCGACCTTGGTGATGCCGATGGAGGAACCGGCGCGGGCGGGCTTCACGAACAGGGGCCAGCCGTGCTCGCCGGCGAAGTCGACGATCTTCTTGCGGGCCGCGGACTCGTCCTGCTGCCACTCGCGGGGGCGGATCACCACGTACGGGCCGACCTTGAGCCCGAAGGAGGTGAACACCCGCTTCATGTACTCCTTGTCCTGGCCGACGGCCGAGGCGAGCACGCCCGAGCCGACGTAGGGGACGCCGGAGAGCTCCAGCAGGCCCTGGAGGGTGCCGTCCTCGCCGTAGGGGCCGTGCAGGACGGGGAAGACCACGTCGACCTCGCCGAGGGCCTTGGGCACGGAGCCGGGCTCGCTGTAGACCACCTCGCGGCTCGCGGGGTCGACGGGGAGCACCACGCCGCCCTCGCCGGACTCGGCCAGCTCCTCGACGCTGGGCGTACGGCGGTCGGTGATCGCCATGCGCTCCGGCTCGTCGGCGGTCAGCGCCCACCGCCCGTCCCGGGTGATGCCGATCGGCAGGACGTCGTACTTCGTCCGGTCGACGGCCTTGAGGACGGCTCCGGCGGTGACCACGGAGATCCCGTGTTCGGAGCTGCGCCCGCCGAACACGACGGCCACACGCGGCTTGCGGGACGGCTGCTCGGGGCTCTGGGGGAGGTTCTCGGTGCTCATAACGGCTTGAGAGTACCCGTTGGTAGTGCGTCGACCTAGCGTCGACCGGTTCGGCAGCGCCGCAAGGGGCGCGGGGACCTGCGCGACCAGCCACGACGGCGCGAACGCCAGCCACCGGCCCCGCGCCGCACGGCGCTTCGCGGCGCTCCCCGCGGAGCGCTCAGCGCCGCTCCGGCTTCGCGCTGCGCGCCATCAGCTCCTTGAGCGCGACCACGGGCGGCTTGCCCTCGTGGACGATGCCGACGACCGTCTCGGTGATGGGCATGTCGACGCCGTGCCGACGCGCCAGATCCAGCACCGACTCGCAGGACTTGACGCCCTCGGCGGTCTGCTTGGTGACCGCGATGGTCTCCTGGAGGGTCATGCCCTTGCCGAGGTTGGTGCCGAAGGTGTGGTTGCGGGACAGCGGCGAGGAGCAGGTGGCCACCAGGTCGCCGAGGCCCGCGAGGCCGGAGAAGGTCAGCGGGTCGGCACCCATCGCCAGGCCGAGGCGGGTCGTCTCGGCGAGGCCACGGGTGATCAGCGAGCCCTTGGCATTGTCGCCGAGCCCCATGCCGTCGGCGATGCCCACGGCCAGCCCGATGACGTTCTTCACCGCGCCACCCAGCTCGCAGCCGACGACGTCGGTGTTGGTGTACGGGCGGAAGTACGGCGTGTGGCAGGCGGCCTGCAGCCGCTGGGCGACCGACTCGTCGGTGCAGGCGACCACGGAGGCGGCCGGCATCCGGGCGACGATCTCGCGGGCCAGGTTGGGCCCGGTGACCACGGCGACGCGCTCCGGGCCGACCTTGGTGACGTCCTCGATGACCTCGCTCATCCGCATGGTGGTGCCGAGTTCGACGCCCTTCATCAGGGAGACGAGGACCGTGTCGGGGGCGAGCAGCGGGGTCCAGGCGGCGAGGTTCTGCCGCAGCGTCTGGGAGGGCACCGACAGGACCGTGAAGTCGGCGCCCGCGGCGGCCTCGGCGGGGTCGGTGGTGGCCCGCAGGTTCTCCGGGAGCTCCACCCCGGGGAAGTAGTCCGGGTTGATCCGGGTGGAGTTGATCGCGTCGGCGACCTCGGGGCGGCGCGCCCACAGGGTGACCTCGCAGCCCGCGTCGGCGAGCACCATGCCGAACGCCGTCCCCCACGAACCGGCGCTGAAAACCGCCGCCTTGACCGGCTTGCTCACTTGCCCTGCCCCTCTGCCTGCCTGCCACGGGTCTGCGCCTGGGTCCGCCGCCGCTGCTCGATGCGCTCGCGGCGCGGATCGTAGGGAGTCTCGGGCGCCTTCTCGCCGCGGATCTCCTCCAGCTGGCGGGTGATCGCCGCCATGATGACCTCGGTGGCCTCCTTGAGCACCTCGGCGGTCATCTCGCGGTCGTAGTACGGCGAGAGGTCCACCGGTGGGCCGGCCAGGACGTGGTGGGTCTTGCGCGGCCACAGGTGGGGCTTCTTGGCGTAGGGCGGCAGCAGTTCGTTGCAGCCCCACTGGGCCACCGGGATCACCGGGCACTTGGTCTGCAGCGCGACGCGGGCAGCGCCGGTCTTGCCGGTCATGGGCCAGCCGTCGGGGTCGCGGGTGAGGGTGCCCTCGGGGTAGAAGGCGACGCATTCGCCGCGCTCCACGGCGTCGATCGCGGCGCGGAAGGCGCTCAGTGCGTCGGTGGACTCCCGGTAGACCGGGATCTGCCCGGTGCCGCGCATCGCGGCGCCGACGAATCCCTTCCGGAAAAGGCCGCTCTTCGCCAGGAATCGCGGGACCCGTCCGGTGTTGTACTGGTAGTGCGCGTATCCGAAGGGATCGACGTGCGAATTGTGGTTCACCACGGTGATAAATCCGCCCTCGGCCGGAATGTTCTCCATTCCACGCCAGTCCCGCTTGAGCAGAACCACCAGCGGCGGTTTGCAGATCACCGCGGCGAAGCGGTACCAGAAGCCGATTCTGCGGCGGGGCACGCGAGCACCTTCCTCTAGGGCCTGGGGGCCGCACAAGTGTCGCCCCAGGCCGCCGTCCTGTCGAGAACACCGTACGCCCCGCCACCACAACCGCCAGATGGGACCGCCTGCCCCGTTCCGCGGCGCGGGGGACAATGACCCCGACTCGGGAGGGACGAAAGCGCGTGCAGTGGACCTTGGTCATTCCTGTGAAACCGCTGACGCTGGCCAAGAGCCGGCTGTCGGACACCGCCGGGGAGGGGGTCCGGCCGGGGCTCGCCCTCGCGTTCGCGCAGGACACCGTGGCGGCCGCGCTGGCCTGCGCCGCGGTCCGCGATGTGGCGGTCGTCACGGACGACGCGCTCGCCGCCCGGGAGCTGGCGGCGCTGGGGGCGCGGATCGTCCCGGACGAGCCGCGCGCGGGCCTGAACGCCGCGCTGGCGCACGCCGAGGAGGTCGTACGGACTTCGCGCCCCCAAAGCCCGGTGGCGGCCCTGAACGCCGATCTTCCGGCACTCCGCCCGGTGGAATTGGCCCGGGTCCTGGACGCGGCGGCGCATTTCCCGCGCGCATTTCTCCCGGATGCCGCCGCAATCGGCACCACGCTTCTGGCGGCCGCGCCCGGACGGGATCTTCTTCCCGTATTCGGCCCCGATTCCAGGGCCCGCCATCGCGCCTCGGGCGCTGTGGAACTCACACCGGCCGCGGTGGATTCCGTACGCCAGGACGTGGACACCGGCGACGATCTGCGCGCGGCCCTCGCGCTGGGGGTCGGCCCCCGTACGGCGGCGGCGGCCGCGCGGCTGCTGACGCCGGGGCAGTAGGCTGCGGGCATGCAGGCGACCGCATACACGTACGACGCCGAGACCCGCAGCGGGCAGGTGCTGCTCGACGACGGCACCCCCGTCCCCTTCGAGGCGGCCGCGTTCGACGCGGGCGGGCTGCGGCTGCTGCGGCCCGGACAGCGGGTGCGGGTCGAGACCGAGGGCGAGGGCGACGCCCGGCGGATCACGCTGATCACCCTGCAGACGTTCTGACCTGGGGCGGAACAGGTCCCGGACACGCCGCGGGCCGGGCTCCCGAAGGAGTCCGGCCCGGCGTGTGAGTGCCCTTTCGCCGTCGCCTACTTGCGGGCGGTGGCCTTCTTGGCGGTGGTCTTGCGCGCGGTCGACTTCTTCGCGGGCGCCTTCTTGGCGGTGACCTTCTTCGCCGGGGCCTTCTTGGCCGTCGCCTTCTTGGCGGTGGTCTTCTTCGCGGCGGTGGTCTTGGCGGTCGCCGTGGTCTTCTTGGCGGGCGCCTTCTTCGCCGTCGTCTTCTTCGCCGTCGCCGTGGTCTTCTTGGCGGTGGTCTTCTTCGCCGTGGTCTTCTTCGCGGCCGCGGTCTTGGTGGTGGCCTTCTTGGCGGCCGCCTTCTTCACCGTCGCGGAAGCCCCGCCGGTCAGGCTGCCCTTGGGCGCCTTCTTGACGGCGATGTCGCCCTTCGGGAGCTTCTTCGAGCCGCTGACCAGGTCCTTGAAGCCCTGGCCCGCACGGAAGCGCGGGACCGACGTCTTCTTGACCCGAACCCGCTCGCCCGTCTGGGGGTTGCGGGCGTAGCGGGCCGGACGCTCGACCTTCTCGAACGAACCGAAGCCGGTGACCGAGACCCGGTCGCCGGCGACGACCGCGCGGACGATGGCGTCCAGGACCGCGTCGACAGCATCGGCGGCCTGCTGGCGGCCGCCCATCTTGTCGGCAATCGCTTCTACGAGCTGCGCCTTGTTCACGTCTTCCCCTTCGGAGACATCGCCAGAACGAAAGTGTTCAAGCTTTTTCGCACGTTAGGCAGATATATACCGCAAATCAAACACGAAACGGGCTTATCACCCTTGTGCCGCAACGGACTCGACCGCACCGGGCTTGTTCAGCGGTCCTCTTCGGGGAGTCGACCCTCGTCGAGGTCCTGGATGAACCGCTCCAGGCGCCTTGTCGCATCGGCGAGATCGTGCTTGGCCGCGGCCGTAATGACCAGCAGCTTCCGGGTCAGCGCCATCCGTACGCCCTCCGGGACTTGCAGTGCGCGCACCCTTGCGTGCGCTTCCTTGAGTTGGTCCGCGACTGCCGCATAGAGCTCGAGTTGGCCGTCGTGTTCCATGCACAGATTGTGCCATCTGGGGCGAGTTGTCGCCTGCCCGGGGGGCAACTGCCGCCCCGAAAGGCCCTCCGAACTCCCGCCGCCGTCGCGGTCCGACGGCTCGCCTACCCCGACAACCAAGCCTGTAACCAGCGGAGTTGACCCGAACACCGACGCCATGCACGGCCGTGCGAAGACAAAAACAGCTGTACCCCCGATCGGGGCGATCGGGGGTACAGCGGGGGTTGCGCGTGGCCGGAATTCGCCCCCGTCGGGGGGTCCGGCTCAGACCGTCAGGGTCCGCGGCTTGTAGGCGGGGCGCTCCGCCTCGTAGGCGGCGATGTCCGCCTCGTTCTGGAGGGTGATGGAGATGTCGTCCAGACCGTTCAGCAGCCGCCAGCGGGAGTTCTCGTCCAGCTCGAAGGAGGCGGTGATGCCCTCGGCGCGCACCTCACGGGCCTCAAGGTCCACCGTGACCTCGGCCGTGGGGTCCTTCTCGGTGAGCTCCCACAGCGCGTCCACGATCTTCTGGTCCAGGACGACCGTGAGCAGGCCGTTCTTCAGCGAGTTGCCGCGGAAGATGTCGGCGAAGCGGGAGGAGATCACGGCCTTGAAGCCGTAGTTCTGCAGCGCCCAGACGGCGTGCTCACGGGAGGAGCCGGTGCCGAAGTCGGGGCCGGCGACCAGGACGGTCGCACCCTCGCGCTCGGGCCGGTTGAGCACGAACTCCGGGTCCTTGCGCCATGCCTCGAACAGACCGTCCTCGAAACCGTCCCGCGTGACCTTCTTGAGCCAGTGAGCAGGGATGATCTGGTCGGTGTCGACGTTGGAGCGGCGCAGCGGGACGGCCCGGCCGGTGTGCGTGGTGAATGCTTCCATGGCTGATCAGACTCCAGCGGGCGTACGGGTCTCGGCGTCGGACAGGTCGGCCGGGGAGGCCAGGTGGCCCAGGACGGCCGTGGCGGCCGCGACCTGCGGCGACACCAGGTGGGTGCGCCCGCCCTTGCCCTGGCGGCCCTCGAAGTTGCGGTTGGAGGTGGACGCGGAGCGCTCACCGGGGGCCAGCTGGTCGGGGTTCATGCCCAGGCACATGGAGCAGCCCGCGTGCCGCCATTCGGCGCCGGCCTCCTTGAAGACCACGTCCAGGCCCTCGGAGACGGCCTGCAGACCGACCCGCGCGGAGCCCGGGACGACCAGCATCCGTACGCCGTCGGCGACTTTGCGGCCCTTGAGCAGCTCGGCCGCGGCCCGCAGGTCCTCGATGCGGCCGTTGGTGCACGAGCCTACGAAGACGGTGTCCACCTTGATGGAGCGCAGCGGCTGTCCGGCCTCCAACCCCATGTACTCCAGGGCCTTTTCGGCGGCCAGGCGCTCCGAAGCGTCTTCGTACGAAGCCGGGTCGGGGACGTTCGCCGAAAGCGGTGCGCCCTGCCCCGGGTTGGTGCCCCAGGTGACGAACGGCGACAGCTCGGCGGCCTCGATGACCACCTCGGCGTCGAACTCGGCGTCGTCGTCGGTCCTCAGCGTCTTCCAGTACGCGACGGCCGCGTCCCAGTCCTCGCCCTGGGGGGCGTGCGGGCGGCCCTTGAGGTACGCGAAGGTGGTCTCGTCGGGGGCGATCATGCCCGCGCGGGCGCCGGCCTCGATCGACATGTTGCAGATGGTCATCCGGGCCTCCATCGAGAGCTTCTCGATGGCCTCGCCGCGGTACTCCAGGACGTAGCCCTGGCCGCCGCCCGTGCCGATCTTCGCGATGATCGCCAGGATCAGGTCCTTGGCGGTGACGCCCTCGGGCAGCTCGCCGTTGACCGTGATCGCCATGGTCTTCGGGCGGGCCATGGGCAGCGTCTGGGTGGCCAGCACGTGCTCCACCTGGGAGGTGCCGATGCCGAACGCCAGACCGCCGAAGGCGCCGTGCGTGGAGGTGTGGGAGTCACCGCAGACGACGGTCATACCCGGCTGGGTCAGGCCCAGCTGCGGTCCCACGACGTGGACGACGCCCTGCTCGACGTCGCCCAGCGGGTGCAGGCGCACCCCGAACTCGGCGCAGTTCTTGCGCAGCGTCTCCAGCTGGGCGCGGGAGACGGGGTCCGCGATGGGCTTGTCGATGTCGAGGGTGGGGGTGTTGTGGTCCTCGGTGGCGATGGTGAGGTCGAGGCGGCGGACCTTGCGGCCGCTCTTGCGGAGGCCGTCGAAGGCCTGGGGGCTGGTCACCTCGTGCAGCAGGTGCAGATCGATGTAGAGGAGGTCGGGCTCGCCCTCGGCGCGCCGGACGACATGGTCGTCCCAGACCTTCTCCGCGAGTGTCCTACCCATCGCTTTCCCTCCGGCCGGCAAAGGTGCGCCGGCCCAACTAGAGATCTTGAGGAGACGGCGCCCGCACCCCTGATCCGGGCACTCGCCGCCAGGCCCGTGTGGTCTGCGGGCCGCTGTGCATCCAAGGGTTGCGCGTTCTGAAGAAAATTGAACTTGCGTTTCACAGAGTGAGACGCGAGTATCGTTGCATGGACAACAGTAGCGGCGTCGGCGTTCTGGACAAGGCGGCCCTCGTCCTGAGCGCTCTGGAGTCCGGCCCGGCCACCCTCGCGGGACTGGTCTCGGCCACCGGACTGGCACGACCCACGGCCCACCGCCTGGCCGTGGCTCTGGAACACCACCGCATGGTGGCACGCGACATGCAGGGGCGGTTCATCCTCGGCCCGCGCCTGGCCGAGCTCGCGGCCGCGGCCGGCGAGGACCGCCTCCTCGCCACGGCGGGCCCGGTGCTCACGCACCTGCGCGACGTCACGGGCGAGAGCGCGCAGCTCTACCGCCGCCAGGGCGACATGCGCATCTGCGTCGCCGCGGCGGAGCGGCTGTCCGGCCTTCGGGACACCGTCCCGGTCGGTTCGACGCTCACGATGAAGGCCGGCTCCTCGGCGCAGATCCTCATGGCCTGGGAGGAGCCCGAGCGCCTGCACCGGGGCCTGCAGGGCGCCCGCTTCACGGCGACGGCCCTGTCGGGCGTACGGCGCCGGGGCTGGGCCCAGTCGATCGGTGAGCGCGAGCCGGGCGTCGCGTCCGTCTCGGCGCCCGTACGCGGCCCCTCCAACCGCGTCGTGGCCGCCGTCTCGGTCTCCGGCCCCATCGAGCGCCTCACGCGTCATCCGGGCCGTATGCACGCCCAGGCGGTCATCGACGCCGCGGCCCGCCTCTCGGAGGCGCTGCGCCGCTCCGGCTGACAGCACCGGCACACGCCGTAGGGGAAGAGCGGCCTCAACGCCGCGGCAGCTCTCCCCTGCGGCCAGGGAACGCCCCTCGGGGCGAGGGACCGCCCCCCCCCGGGGGGCCAGGTGCCGCCGGCTCGGTCAGGGCCGGGGCGAACGGCGCGCGCCGTGTGCCGACTTGATGCTCCGCGCCGGTGTCCGGTGAACGCCGAAGGGGCCTCCGCCGAAGCGGAGGCCCCTTGGGACGCGTACCCCCGACCGGATTCGAACCGGCGCTACCGCCTTGAGAGGGCGGCGTGCTAGGCCGCTACACAACGGGGGCGTGGACACTGCGTTTCCGCAGGTCCGAGCTGGTCTACCTGGACTCGAACCAAGACTAACTGAACCAGAATCAGTCGTGCTGCCAATTACACCATAGACCAATGTGGTTTAGACCAGTCAGTACCCCCGACCGGATTCGAACCGGCGCTACCGCCTTGAGAGGGCGGCGTGCTAGGCCGCTACACAACGGGGGCCCTAGCGATCCTGCGTCGAGATCAGCGGGAGCTACCCAGACTGTCCTCGCGGGAAGGATCTGTACCCCCGACCGGATTCGAACCGGCGCTACTGCCTTGAGAGGGCAGCGTGCTAGGCCGCTACACAACGGGGGCTTTGCAGATAAGCTCTGCGAGCTGGCCTACCTGGACTCGAACCAAGACTAACTGAACCAGAATCAGTCGTGCTGCCAATTACACCATAGGCCACTGGAACTCAAGCCCCTGCGGGGATCTCGTTCTAGCTTGCTCCTCGGGGCTTCGGCCTTTCGGCCCGCGCCCCTCGGCGCAGAAAGAACATTACCCGAAGGTGTCCGGGGCTCCAAAACGGGTATCGGCGCCGAGGACCGCGGGGAGTTCGGCGAGGCTCTTGATCCGGTGCCCGCCAGGGGGTGTCCCGGCGTCGGGATACGCCCCGCCGCGATCGATCCACACCGACAGCAGGCCCGCCTCGGCGGCCCCGCGCCCGTCGATCTCCGGGTGGTCACCGACGTAGGCGACCTCGTGCGCGGGCAGCGAGATGGCCTCGCACACGGCGCGGAAGGCCGCCCGCTCCGGCTTGGAGACGCCCAGCTCGGCGGCGCACAGGATGGTCTCGAAGCGGTCGTGGACGCCCAGCACGCGCAGCTTGCGGTCCTGCACGGTCAGGCTGGAGTTCGACAGCACCGCCTGCCGGTAGCCGGCCGCGAGGGTGTCCAGGACCGGGACGACGTCCGGGAACAGGCTCCAGGCGGTCTCGTAGTGGGTCACGTAACGGTCGAACCAGTCGTCCGCCTCCGCGTCGCTCAGCTCCTCCCCCAGGAAGACCCGCACCCGGTCCCGGCGCTGCCCCTGGAAGGTCGTCTCACCGGCCGAGAACCGCGCCCACTGGGCGGCCGTGACCTCCCGCCAGCGTGCGAGAGCCGCCGCGGGGCTCCCGAAGCCCTCCAGCAGGCCCTCGGCGGCGAGATGGGCGCGCATGCCCTCGCGGTCCGCGGTCGTGTAGTCGAAGAGGGTGTCGTCCACGTCCCAGACCACGGCTCGGATGCTCATGCACCGACCGTAACCCGGCGACCACGCTCGCGGGGCGGATACGGGGAAGGGCCTGCCGGCACACTGCGGGCCATGAGCGCGTACCGCGTCCAGTGCACGGTCGAGGCCCGCGCGGCGTACGACGCCCTGCCTCCCTCCCGGCGGTCCCACCTGGACAAGGCCGTACGGATAGGGCGTACGTGGCGCCAGGCGTGAAGTTCTCGTCGCTGGAGTACATGGTGGCCGGCGCGATCATGGTCGTCGTCGTGCTGGAGATCTTCGACGAGAGCGCCTCTCTGATCGACAAGGCGACGCCCAGTGACCGATACGCCGAGGGGCGGCACCCGGAGATCCGGGTGCCGCCCCTTCGTGCGCGTGTGACCTACGCCGCCAGCTTCGCCAGCGCCGCGTCGATGCGGGCCAGCGTGGTGTCCTTGCCGAGGATCTCCAGGGACTCGAACAGGGGCAGGCCGACCGTGCGGCCGGTGACCGCGACGCGGACCGGGGCCTGGGCCTTGCCGAGCTTGAGGCCGTGGGCCTCGCCGGCGGCCAGGACGGCCTCCTTCAGGGACTCGGCGGAGGTCCAGTCCGCCGCCTCCAGCTTCTCGCGGGCCGTGCGCAGCAGGGCGTCGGAGCCCTCCTTCATGGCCTTGGTCCAGCTGGCCTCGTCGAAGACCGGCTCCGGCAGGAAGAGGAAGTCGACGTTGTCGGTGATCTCCGACAGGACCTTCAGACGGGTCTGCGCGTGCGGGGCGATCGCCTGCCACTTGGACTCGTCGAAGTCCTCCGGGGCCCACGGGGCGAAGGGGGCCTTCAGCCAGGGGGCGCAGCGCTCGGTGAAGTCCTTCACATCGAGCATGCGGATGTGGTCGCCGTTGATCGACTCGCACTTCTTCAGGTCGAAGCGGGCCGGGTTGGGGTTCACGTCCGCGATGTCGAAGGCCGCGACCATCTCCTCGATCGAGAAGACGTCCCGGTCGGCGGAGAGCGACCAGCCGAGCAGCGAGAGGTAGTTGAGCAGGCCCTCGGGCAGGAAGCCCTGCTCGCGGTAGAGGTTGAGGGAGGACTGCGGGTCGCGCTTGGAGAGCTTCTTGTTGCCCTCGCCCATCACGTACGGCAGGTGGCCGAAGGACGGGATCTCCTTGGCGATGCCCAGCTCGATCAGCGCCTTGTACAGGGCGATCTGGCGGGGGGTGGAGGAGAGCAGGTCCTCGCCGCGCAGGACGTGGGTGATCTCCATCAGGGCGTCGTCGACCGGGTTCACGAGCGTGTAGAGCGGGGCTCCGTTGGCTCGTACGATCCCGTAGTCCGGGACGTTCTCCGGGGTGAAGGTCAGCTCGCCGCGGACCAGGTCGGTGAAGGTGATCGTCTCGTCGGGCATCCGGAAGCGGACGATCGGGGTGCGGCCCTCGGCCTGGTACTGCGCGACCTGCTCGGCGGACAGCTCGCGGCAGTGGCCGTCGTAGCCGGACGGCCGGCCTGCGGCGCGGGCGGCCTCGCGGCGGGTGTCCAGCTCCTCCTGGGAGCAGTAGCAGTGGTAGGCGTAGCCGCCGTCGAGCAGCTTCTGGGCGACCTCCTGGTAGAGGTCCATGCGCTGCGACTGGCGGTAGGGCGCGTGCGGGCCGCCGACCTCGGGGCCCTCGTCCCAGTCGAAGCCCAGCCAGCGCATCGCGTCGAGCAGCTGCCGGTAGGACTCCTCGGAGTCGCGGGCCGCGTCGGTGTCCTCGATGCGGAAGACCAGGGTGCCCTGGTGGTGGCGCGCGAAGGCCCAGTTGAACAGGGCGGTGCGCACGAGGCCCACATGCGGGTTACCGGTGGGCGAAGGGCAGAAACGAACGCGTACGGGTGCGCTAGCCACGCTTGACAACCTTGTTGGTGAGAGTGCCGATGCCTTCGATGGTGACGGCGACCTCGTCGCCGACAGCCAGGGGGCCGACCCCCGCGGGGGTGCCCGTGAGGATGACGTCGCCGGGGAGCAGCGTCATGGCCTCGGTGATGTTGACGATCAGGTCCTCGATCGAGTGGATCATCTCGCCGGTGCGGCCGAGCTGGCGCTGCTGACCGTTGACCGTGAGCTGGATGGTCAGGTCGCTCGGGTCGAGGTCGGTCTCCACCCAGGGGCCGAGCGGGCAGGAGGTGTCGAAGCCCTTGGCCCGCGCCCACTGCTTCTCGCGCCTCTGCACGTCACGGGCGGTGACGTCGATCGCGCAGGTGTAGCCGAAGATCACGTCCTTGACGCGCTCGCGCGGGACCTCGCGGCACATGCGGCCGATGACGACGGCCAGTTCGGCCTCGTGCTGGAGGTCCTCGGAGAAGGACGGGTACTGGATGGCGTCGCCGGGGCCGATCACCGAGGTGGCGGGCTTGAAGAAGGCGAACGGGGCGTCCGGCACCTCGTTGCCCAGCTCGCGGGCGTGCTCGGCGTAGTTGCGGCCGAAGGCCACGACCTTGTTGGGGAGCACCGGCGGCAGCAGCCTGACCTTGCTCAGCGGCACCTTCGTACCGGAGAGCTCGAAGTCCGCGAACGGGATGCCCTTGATGATGTCGAGGACGAGTTCGTCCTGCTTCTCGCCCTCGACCGCGCCGAAGGCGACGTTCCCGTCGATGGAGAACCTGGCGATGCGCACGGGTTGCTTGGCCCCTTGACTGAAGCGGCTGGAGTCTGACGCTCCAGGCTAACGCGGCAGGGGGCGGCTGCCGCGCCCATATACGCCGGGGGGTGGGGCCGAGGGGGCCGGTGCGCCGCGGGGGCGGGTCTACGGGGGCCGGTGCGCCACGGGGGGGCGGGCCTACGGGGGGCCGGTGCGCCGCGGGGCCGTACGCGCGAGGGCGCCGCGGACCGGGTGGGTCCGCGGCGCCCTCGGGGCCGGCTCGAACGATCGGCGGCCGGTGTGCGTACTACTCTGCGGAGGCGCCGACCGAGACCGGGAGGTCCATCAGGACCGTGCGCCGGGGGTTGGCGGTCTGCGTGGGGAGGTCGACGGGGTGCTCCGGCAGCTCGGGCGTGGCCAGCTCGCCTGCGTCGTCCAGGTGGGCCAGCGTGGTGCGGCGCGGGTTGGCGGTGCGGAACATCGACGTCGTCTTCACGGGTGTACGGATCCTGTCGTCGCGGCGGGTGGACAGATTTCTGACTCTTGTAAAGCGTCAGGCTAAACATCCGATTCCCTGGGAAACGGTTGAAGAGGCCAAGATTCGCGTGTGAGTTTGCTCACGAATCGACACTCAAACCGGTCAATTCAGGCCCGCCGTCGATGCCAACGAAACGGACATTGCACCCCTGAAGCTGGCATTCCGCTCCTGATCATGGCGACTGGGACACGCGTGCCACCTCGGCGAATCACTCGGGTATGTCCGTTATGGAGTGACGGCCGCTCTACGGCTCGTGATGTGGCCCTCACGCGCCGTCACGAATGTCACAGCCTGACCGACGGACCTTGTTGGAGATCCTGCACTGTGCTGGAATCTCACGGACCGCCGCGGGATCGAGCCGGCGCACAGGGGGCGCACACCAGCGCCGAGTGGCGGCGAGAAGGGGGAAGCCAGCGCCGGTCACTCACGACCATCCGGGGACGTATTCAGGGCGTCCCCGACGACGCCGACACCGTTCTTCCGTTCACTCGGAGGGACGCCTGGTCCAGAGGTTGCGACGCTAGTGCAGGGACGTTTCAAGAGGGATGGCAGCGCTTCGGCGGAGCCGGAGCCGCATGGCGGGACGGGCCCCAAGGCCGTCAGCTCCTCGCCCCAGCACGCCCAGAACCCGGGCCCGAACCCGTCCGACGCCGCCGACCGCGCGGGACGTCCGGGTGGGTCCGCACCGTCGGCCGCGCCCACCCCCGCCGTGAAGCCGCCGCAGGGCCCCACCGGCCCCGGCCCGCGAATAGCGCTGCGCAACTGGCGCATCTCCACCCGACTGGTGTCGCTGCTCGCGCTCCCCGTGGTCGCCGCGACCACGCTGGGCGCCCTGCGCATCAACCAGTCCATGGAGGACATGCAGCAGCTCGACAACATGCGGCTGCTGACCGACATGACCAAGCAGGCCACCGAGCTGGCCGCCGCCCTCCAGGAGGAGCGCGACAAGTCGGCCGGCCCGCTGGCGCACGACTCCACGGCCAACGACCTCACGATCAAGGGCTACCGGACCAAGACCGACCGGGCCCGCGACAACTTCATCGACGCCTCCGAGGAGATCGACGCCGCCGCCAAGGACGGCAACCTCCAGGGCGTGCGCGACACCCTCGTGGGCCTCGTCGGCGAGCTCGGCAACATCGCCAAGATCCGCGCCAAGGCGTACGAGTCGGAGCGCAACTCCACCCAGACGGTGGAGGCGTACCACCGCCTGATCACCCACCTGCTCGACCTCTCCCAGGACATGGCGGAGGCCACCAGCAACCCGGAGATGATCAAGCGGACGCGTACGCTGGCGGCCTTCTCCTCCGCCAAGGAGTACGCGTCGATCCAGCGCGCCGTCCTGGCCGCCGCGCTCCCGGCGAACACCAAGAGCGACGGCGACCTGTCGGAGAACGACCGCCTCTACGCCCAGTCGGCGCTGGAGAGCGAGGAGTCCGAGCTCGCGAGCTTCCGCAGCATCTACGGCACCGAGGAGGCCGCGGAGACCCTTCGGCCCATCGAAGAGGGCAACGCGACCATCAAGGACGCCAACACCTACGCCGACCGCGCCTTCGACCGGCCCGACGGCCTCGACGGCCTGGAGCGCCGCTCCTACCTGGACTGGGTCGACGACAGCTCCGCCAAGATCGAGCAGATGCGCAAGATCGAGACGCAGCTGCTGGACGACATGGAGCAGAAGGCCCGCGAGCTGCGCAGCGAGTCCGAGCGCGAGGCGATCCTCTCCGGTGCGCTCATCCTGCTGGTGCTCGGCGTCTCCCTCGTCGGCGCCTTCGTGGTGGCCCGCTCCATGATCCGCTCGCTGCGCCGCCTCCAGGAGACCGCCACCAAGGTCGCCCAGGACCGCCTGCCCGAGCTGGTCAAGCAGCTGTCCGAGTCCGACCCGCAGGACGTGGACACGTCCGTGGAGTCGGTCGGTGTGCACTCCCGCGACGAGATCGGCCAGGTGGCCGCGGCCTTCGACGACGTGCACCGCGAGGCGGTCCGCCTCGCCGCCGAGCAGGCCCTGCTGCGGGGCAACGTCAACGCGATGTTCACCAACCTCTCGCGCCGCTCCCAGGGTCTGATCCAGCGCCAGCTGTCGCTGATCTCCGAGCTGGAGTCCCGCGAGGCCGACCCGGACCAGCTGGCCTCGCTGTTCAAGCTGGACCACCTCGCCACCCGTATGCGCCGTAACGGTGAGAACCTCCTCGTTCTCGCGGGTGAAGAGCCCGGCCGCCGCTGGACCCGCCCGGTCCCGCTGGTCGACGTGCTCCGCGCCGCCGCGTCCGAGGTGGAGCAGTACGAGCGCATCGAGCTGGCCTCCGTGCCGACCACCCAGGTCGCCGGCCGCGTCGTCAACGACCTCGTGCACCTGCTCGCCGAGCTGCTGGAGAACGCCACCTCGTTCTCCTCGCCGCAGACCAAGGTCAAGGTCACCGGTCACGCGCTGCCCGACGGCCGCGTGCTGATCGAGATCCACGACACCGGTATCGGTCTGTCGCCGGAGGACCTGGCCGCGATCAACGAGCGGCTCGCGCAGCCGCCGACGGTGGACGTCTCCGTCTCCCGCCGCATGGGTCTGTTCGTGGTCGGCCGTCTGTCGCAGCGCCACGGCATCCGCATCCAGCTGCGCCCGTCCGACTCCGGCGGTACGACCGCGCTGGTCATGCTGCCCGTCGATGTCGCCCAGGGCGGCAAGAAGCCTCAGCCCAAGGCCGGTCAGGGCCCGGGCGGCGGCGGTCCGGCCGCGGCTCAGGCCGCCGCCGGCGCGGCCGCGGCCCGGCGCCAGAACGGCGGCGGTGCCCTCGGTGGCGGTGCGCCCGCCGGCGGTGGGCTGCTCGGCGGCGGCCAGGGTCCGCGCGCCGCGCTGCCCGGCCGGGACGGTGGCCGTCCCGGTGCGCCGGGTGGTCAGGGTGCGCGCGGTGGGCAGGGTCAGTCCGCTCCGCAGGCCCCCGCGGCTCCGCAGGGCCCCGGTGCCCAGCAGGCGCCGGGTGGGCGGCAGGGTGGCCGTCCGGCTCCGGCGGGTGCCGGGTTCGGGCAGGCGTCCGCCGGGGCGCAGGGTCTGCAGTCCGCGGGTGTCGGCCAGGGGCAGGACGCCTTCGGCGCCCCCCGTGGTCCCGTCACCCCGCAGCGCGGTGAGGGCAAGGGTGCCGAGCAGGGCGGTCAGCGCCGCCGCCGGCCGCAGCTGCCGCCGCGGGGCAACGGTCCCCGGGCCGAGCTGCCGGGCGGCGCCCAGCAGCGTCCCGCCTGGAGCGACGACAACGCCCAGTCCCCGGCCGCGCGTGCCTCGCTGGACACCCCGCGGGGCCACGAGGAGTCCGACCTCGACCGCACCGGCCGTATGCCTCACGCCGACCAGGGCCCCGGCTCCACCGCCGAGATCCCGCGGATCGACGAGACCCGTGGCCTGCCCGCCGCGCCGGGTTCCGGCACCGCGCAGGACACCGGCCGCTTCACGGCACCGCAGGGCTACGACAACGGCTCCACCGGCCAGTTCCCGGCCGCGCAGAACCCCGGCGCCACGGGCCAGTTCCCGGCCGCCCAGAACCCCGCCTCCACGGGCCAGTTCCCCGCTCAGCAGGGCTACGACAACGGCTCCACGGGCCAGTTCGCGGCGCAGCAGGGCTACCAGAACGGCTCCACGGGGCAGTTCCCGGCCGCCCAGAACCCGGCCTCGACGGGCCAGTTCCCGGCCCAGCAGGGCTACGACAACGGCACCACCGGCCAGTTCGAGCGGCCGCAGCAGGGCGGTGCCGACTTCGGCGCCCGCCGTCCGGCCGCCCCGCAGCAGCGCCCCGCCCGCCCGGAGCCGGAGGCGCTGCCGCCGGCCTCCACTCCCGGGGACGGGCGCACGCCGCTGTACGACACGCTGGAGACGAACTGGTTCCGTCAGGAGCGCCAGGCGGAGGGCGGTGCGGCCCCGGCCGCCCCGCAGCAGCCGCAGGCCGCTCCGGCGCCCGCTCCCCAGCGTCCCGCCGCCACCTCCTGGCGCAGCTCGCCGAACGACGAACTCGTCCGGCAGGCCGAGCGCGTCCGGCAGCCGGCCGCGGGAGGCATCACGACGTCCGGCCTTCCGCGCCGGGTTCCCCGGGCGAACCTCGTCCCGGGTACGGCTCAGCAGCAACAGCACAGCAGCGGTCCGCAGGTCTCACGCGCGCCTGATGACGTGCGCGGGCGGCTGACCAATCTCCGCAGGGGCATCGCCCAGGGTCGCCAGGCCGGCAGCGGCCAGACCGGCAGCTTCCCCAGCCCCTCTCACCAGCAGGAGCGTTAGTTGAGCCAGATGAGCCAGGCGGCACAGAACCTGAATTGGCTGATCACCAATTTCGTGGACAACACCCCCGGTGTGTCCCACACCGTGGTGGTCTCCGCCGACGGCCTTCTCCTGGCCATGTCGGAGGGGTTCCCGCGCGATCGTGCCGACCAGCTGGCCGCGGTCGCGTCGGGCCTCACCTCGCTGACGGCCGGCGCCTCCCGGATCTTCGAGGGCGGCAATGTGGCGCAGACCGTGGTGGAGATGGAGCGAGGATTCCTCTTCCTCATGTCCGTCTCGGACGGCTCGTCCCTCGCCGTGCTCGCGCACCCCGAGTGCGACATCGGTCTGGTGGGCTACGAGATGGCGCTCCTCGTCGACCGCGCGGGCGCGGTGCTCACGCCGGACCTGCGCGCCGAGCTACAGGGAAGTCTGCTTCACTGATCCGCCCCGGATCCACCCGCCTCACCAAATCACCGTTCGGCCGACACAATCCCCCCACCGGCCCTGCTCCAACGGCCCGACCGACCGAGACTTGCAGTCCCGCCCGGAGGATTCATGACCCCGTCCAACGCCCATCATGATCCGTACGTAGACGATCCGTACGGGGACGAGGGCGACCAGCCGCTGGTCAGGCCGTACGCGATGACCGGCGGCCGGACCCGGCCGCGCTACCAGCTCGCCATCGAGGCGCTGATCAGCACCACGGCCGACCCGGCGGCGCTGATGGGGCTCCTGCCGGAGCACCAGCGCATCTGCCATCTGTGCCGAGAGGTGAAGTCGGTCGCCGAGGTCTCGGCGCTGCTGTCCATGCCGCTCGGCGTGGCCAGGATCCTCGTGGCCGACCTCGCCGAGGCCGGCCTGGTCGCCATCCACCAGCCGGGTGGCGACGAAACCACCGGTGCTCCGGACGTGACACTGCTCGAAAGGGTGCTCAGTGGACTTCGCAAGCTCTAGCGCCGGACCGGTCTCCACCGGGCGCTCCACCACCTCCGCGAAGATCGTGGTGGCCGGCGGCTTCGGCGTGGGCAAGACCACGTTCGTCGGCGCCGTCTCGGAGATCAACCCGCTGCGCACCGAGGCCGTCATGACGTCCGCGTCCGCGGGCATCGACGACCTCACGCACACCGGGGACAAGACCACCACCACGGTGGCCATGGACTTCGGCCGCATCACCCTGGACCAGGACCTGATCCTGTACCTGTTCGGCACGCCCGGCCAGGACCGCTTCTGGTTCATGTGGGACGACCTGGTCCGCGGCGCCATCGGCGCGGTGGTGCTGGTCGACACCCGCCGTCTCGCCGACTGCTTCCCCGCCGTCGACTACTTCGAGAACAGCGGGCTGCCCTTCGTGGTGGCGCTCAACGGGTTCGACGGTCACCAGCCCTACGCCCCCGAAGAGGTCCGCGAGGCGCTGCAGATAGGCCCGGACACCCCGATCATCACCACGGACGCCCGGCACCGCGCGGATGCCAAGTCCGCGCTGATCACGCTGGTGGAGCACGCCCTGATGGCCCGCCTGCGGTAGGAGTCAAATTCGCGGTGGTGTACGGCAGTTGCCGTAGACGTTCCGGAGCCGGCTGTGGCCTTGGACACGGCCGGCTCCGGTGTTCATAACGTTTCGGCAGAGGAATCCGGTGAGGCCGCCACGCGTCGCGGTCGGCCGATCTCGCTGCGCTCACGAAAGCCCCGTCTTTTGACGGGGCTCGCTCTTTATGACCGTTTTATCTTGCCCTTACAAGATCCTGAACGGTCGCTTCCCCATGTTTGGAAGTGCACTGGATGACGTGCTGGAATGCCTGAACTGCCCATTAGTCAAAGACGTACTCCGTGGTCGATGGCGAACCGGGCTCTGAGACACTGCGGCACGACGTAGGTGCCCGCCGCCGAGAGGTTGTTGGTCGAGTGAGGCGAAGCAAGAACGGTCCCGAGCCGCCCGCCCGGGGCAACTTCACCCCGCCGCCGCGCGGAGCGGCGCCCGCCCCTGTGCCCGGCTCGGAGCCCGCGGCGGCCCCCGTCCAGAGCGGCGGCAGGCTGTCCCCGCGCAACTGGCGGGTGCCGACCCGGCTGAACGCGATCCTGCTCATACCCGTGCTGGTCGGCCTCGTCATGGGCGGCTTCCAGGTGAAGAGCTCGATCGACACCTGGCAGGACGCCGAGGACGCCGAGAAGGTGGCGCTGCTCGTGCGCGCCGCCGACAAGTACGGCCAGGCCCTGCTCGACGAGCGCGACCTGAGCGCCCCCGACCTGCTGGCCGGCAAGGGCGAGACGGACGAGGTCGAGCGGCTGCGGGCCGCCACCGACGCGGCCGCGGCCGAGTTCGACGAGGCCGTCGACGACATGCCGCAGACGGCCTCGCTCAAGCGCCGTCTGGAGCTGTTCGAGTCCAACGAGAGCAAGCTCGACGCGCTGCGCAAGGCCGCCTACACCGAGGCGATGGACCCGGTGAAGACCGAGGAGGGCTATGTAGCCGTCCAGCACGGTCTGATGGAGTTCGCCAACGAGCTCAGCCTGGGCACCGGCAACGTCACCAGCTACGGCCGTACCGTGTACGCCGTCTCCCTGGCCAAGGCCGCCGCGTCGCTGCAGCGCTCCATCGGCACGCACCTGCTGCTGCGCCCCAGCGAGAAGGACACCGTCGCCCAGCAGCAGCGGGTCTCCCTGGTCTCCTACCGCTACCTCGAGGGCATCGCGGTCAACGAGTTCGTCTCCGGTGCCACCGAGGCCGACGTCGACCGGCTCGACGAGGTCATGGCCGAGCAGCGCAAGGCCGTCGGCGACAAGGGCACCGCGGTCGACGCCGGCGAGAGCTCCTCCACGCAGGGCGGCGCCTACTCCGCCATGCCCGCCGCCGACCGCATGCTCCAGGGCATCGCCTCGGGCGCCTTCAGCGCCGAGCAGCTCGCGGAGAAGGGCGTCACGGTCAAGACCTGGATGGGCGCCTCCACCGCGAAGTTCGAGGGCTACAACACGGTCGAGGCCGAGCTCGTGGACAAGGCCGTGGCCGAGGCCCAGAGCATCGCCGACGACGCCAAGACGGACGCCTTCATCACCGGTGGCATCGTCGTCGTGGCCCTGCTCGCCGCGTTCATCCTGGCCGGCATGGTCGCCCGCCAGATGAGCCGCTCGATGCGCAAGCTGCGCCACGCCGCCTTCGCCATCGCCGAGCAGCGCCTGCCGATGCTGGTCGACCAGCTCTCGCGCACCGACCCCGGTCGGGTCGACACCCGCGTGCAGCCCATCCCGATCACCACGACGGACGAGATCGGCGAGGTCGCCCGCGCCTTCGACCAGGTCCACCGCGAGGCGGTCCGGCTGGCCGCCGAGCAGGCCCTGCTGCGGGGCAACATCAACGCGATCTTCACCAACCTCTCCCAGCGCAACCAGTCGCTGATCGAGGGCCAGCTGACGCTGATCACCGAGCTGGAGAACAACGAGGCCGACCCGGACCAGCTGGAGAACCTCTTCAAGCTGGACCACCTGGCCACCCGTATGCGCCGCAACGGCGAGAACCTGCTGGTCCTCGCCGGCCAGGAGCCCGGCCGCCGCTGGGACCAGCCGGTCCCGCTGGTCGACGTGCTGCGCGCCGCCTCCTCCGAGGTGGAGCAGTACGAGCGCATCGAGCTGTCCGGTGTGCCGGACGCCGAGATCCACGGCCGCGCGGTCACCGACCTCGTGCACCTGCTCGCCGAGCTGCTGGAGAACGCCACCACGTTCTCCTCCCCGCAGACCAAGGTCCGCGTCACCGCGACCCGTCTCCCCGACGGCCGCGTGATGATCGAGATCCACGACAAGGGCATCGGCCTGACCGCCGAGGACTTCGCGGACATCAACCACAAGCTGGCCAACCCGCCGACCGTGGACGCCGCGATCTCCCAGCGCATGGGCCTGTTCGTGGTCGGCCGGCTGTCCGACCGGCACGGCATCCGCGTCCAGCTGCGCCCCTCGGGCGAGCAGGCGGGCACGACCTCGCTGGTCATGCTGCCGGACGCGATCACCCACGGCGGTGGCGGCGAGCCCGCGGAGCGCGACGAGTTCACGGTCTCGCAGATCATCCCGGAGCAGCAGTTCCGCGGCGAGGACTTCAACCAGTCCCAGCAGCCCGTGCGCACGGCCGCCGAGCTCGGCTTCGACGACAGCCGGTACGCCGAGGTCCCCGACGACATCCGCGAGCTGGACCCGGTGGGCCGCTCCCTGATGCGCGAGGAGCGCCGCGCGGCCCTGGAGGCCCAGGCGCACGGCCAGCAGACGCCCCAGGACACCGCCGAGACGCACGCCTACGACGAGTACACCGGCCAGTCCTACGCGGGCGGCCAGGGCGGCTACCAGGACGAGTCCGACTCCTACGGCCGGCAGACGGCGTACGAGGAGCAGCAGTCCGCGTACGACGAGGCCCCGCAGCCGTCGTACGACGAGCAGTACTACGGCGCGAACGGCGGCCTGCCCCAGGGCGACGGCTACCCGTCCCCCGGCGGCTACCCCGAGCCCGGCTATGCGGAGGGTGGCCAGGAGCAGCACGCGACGGTGCCCGCCGGCGGCCAGGACGGCTACTCCGGCTACGAGGAGCAGTCCTACCAGGCGGACTGGCCCTCGTCGGACGGCTACCAGAACGGCTACCCGGACCAGTACGCTCCGCAAGCGGAATCTGCGCAGGCCGCTGACGCAAGGGAGCGGGACCGCGTAGGCTTCGACCGTCCGGATGCGGCTTCCTCCACCGGGCACGCGCTGACCGACGCCGGACTTCCGCGCCGCGGGTCCACCGGCTCCACCGACGCCGGGCTCCCCCGTCGCGGGGCCACCGCCGGCAGTGCAAACGGCGCACGGCCCGCGGACCGGGAGGCGCCGGCGTCCGCGCCGGAGAGCAACGGCGACAGCGGCTGGCGCTCGGCGAACGACGAGCGCTGGCAGCAGGCCGCGCAGCTGAGGAAGCCCAAGGCGGGCGGGGTGACCTCCTCCGGCCTGCCGAGGCGGGTGCCCAAGGCCAATCTGGTCGAAGGCACCGCGGAATCGACCCCGCAGGGCGGCCCACAGGTCTCCCGCGCCCCCGAGGACGTCCGGGGCAGGCTGAGCAACCTGCGCCGGGGTGTCCAGCGGGGACGCAGCGCAGGAAGTGAAACGAACGGCCAGGGCTTCGGTCCTGACAGCACCTACAACCAGGAGCGTTAGTGTGAGCCCGATGAGCCAGGCGGCACAGAACCTGAACTGGTTGATCACCAACTTCGTGGACAACACCCCCGGGGTGTCCCACACCGTGGTGGTCTCCGCCGACGGACTCCTTCTGGCGATGTCCGAAGGCTTTCCCCGCGACCGCGCCGATCAGCTCGCGGCCGTCGCCTCCGGTCTGACCTCGCTGACCGCCGGTGCCTCGCGCATCTTCGAGGGCGGCAGCGTGAACCAGACGGTTGTGGAGATGGAGCGGGGATTCCTCTTCATCATGTCCATCTCCGACGGTTCGTCGCTCGCGGTGCTGGCCCACCCGGAGGCGGACATCGGCCTCATTGGGTACGAGATGGCCCTTCTGGTGGACCGCGCGGGCACCGTCCTGACGCCGGACCTGCGCGCCGAACTCCAGGGGAGCCTGCTCAACTGACAGACGGACGGTGCGTTTTAGCCTCCCGAGACCGTAAGGTTTCGGGACGCGGCACCACAGGGACGGGTGCCCGGCACAGTCGGAGGAGGAGAAAGTGGCAACACCCCCAGGCGGTTCATCGGGTAATTGGTCGTACGACCCTGCCCAGGGTCAGACGGACGGTTCCCAGAGCCGGTACAACTTCCCCTCCGCGCCGGGCCACCGGCAGCCGTACGCTCCGCAGGGCCCCGGGCCCTCGCCGTACGACCAGCCGCAGGCACCGCGCATCCAGCCCGTGCAGCCGCAGCGACGTACCCCTGAGCCGGCGCCCGCCGGGGCGTCGAACAACCCCCTGGTGCGTCCGTACGCCATGACGGGCGGCCGCACCAGGCCGCGGTACCAGCTCGCCATCGAGGCGCTGGTGCACACCACCGCGGCTCCGCACCAGATGCAGGGCCAGCTGCCCGAGCATCAGCGGATCTGCAATCTGTGCCGGGAGATCAAGTCGGTGGCCGAGATCTCGGCCCTCCTCACGATTCCCCTCGGCGTGGCCAGGATCCTCGTCGCCGACTTGGCGGAGGCGGGCCTGGTCGCCATCCATCAGCCCGGCGGCGCCGAGAACGCCGGCGGCCAGCCAGACGTGACACTGCTCGAAAGGGTGCTCAGTGGACTTCGCAAGCTCTAGCGGCGGTCCTTCCCGCTCCACCACCTCCGCGAAGATCGTGGTGGCGGGCGGCTTCGGCGTGGGCAAGACCACGTTCGTCGGCGCCGTCTCGGAGATCAACCCGCTGCGCACAGAGGCCGTCATGACGTCCGCATCGGCCGGCATCGACGACCTCACCCACACCGGAGACAAGACGACCACGACGGTCGCCATGGACTTCGGCCGTATCACCCTGGACCAGGACCTGATCCTGTACCTGTTCGGCACGCCCGGCCAGGACCGCTTCTGGTTCATGTGGGACGACCTCGTCCGCGGCGCCATCGGCGCGGTCGTTCTCGTCGACACGCGGAGGCTCGCCGACTGCTTCCCCGCCGTCGACTACTTCGAGAACAGCGGGCTGCCCTTCGTCATCGCCCTCAACGGCTTCGACGGCAACCAGCCTTACTCCCCCGACGAGGTCCGCGAGGCCCTGCAGATCGGCCCCGACACCCCGATCATCACGACCGACGCCCGCCATCGGGCTGACGCCAAGTCGACCCTGATCACGCTGGTGGAGCACGCCCTGATGGCGCGCCTGCGGTAGGTCGGTCCAAGGGTCCGGCCACTGAGCTGCCGCTGACGGTGGTACGCCGTCCGCGGCAGCTTTGCGGTTTCTCGCGCCCCCGCGGCGGAGCCGCGTACCGGTACAGCCCCGCGCCCCTGGCGGCGTTCCCGTTCAGGGACATCGAGAGTTCAGGGACATCGAGAAGGGCCCCTCTCCTTTCGAGAGGGGCCCTTCTTCGTCGTACGGTGTCGCGCTCAGCGCCAGCTGTGCGGGGCGCGGAAGCCCGGCTCGCGCTCCAGTCGGCGCCAGCCTGCGCGGGCGCGGCGGTGGTGGGCCGGGGTGGTGGCCGGCTGGGCGGCGGCACGGGCGAGGAGGATCGCCGTGAGGGCGGCGACTTCCTCGGGCTCGGCATGGCCCTTCTCGACGCGGATATCAGGGGCGTTCATGTCTCGGAGTCTCCTAGGGAGAGGTTTCCGCGGGGGGACCGCGGAGGGTCCGCCGGGTTACTGCGGGGGGTTGCCGTGCTTGCGGGAGGGCAGGTCGGCGTGCTTGGTCTGGAGCATGGCCAGGGAGCGGATGAGGACTTCGCGGGTCTCGGTGGGGTCGATGACGTCGTCGACGAGGCCGCGTTCGGCCGCGTAGTAGGGGTGCATCAGCTCGGCCTTGTACTCCTTGACCATCTTCTGGCGCATGGCCTCGGGGTCGTCGGCCTCGGCGATCTGCCGGCGGAAGATGACGTTGGCGGCGCCCTCGGCGCCCATCACGGCGATCTCGTTGGTGGGCCAGGCGTAGGTGAGGTCGGCACCGATGGACTGGGAGTCCATGACGATGTACGCACCTCCGTATGCCTTCCTGAGGATCAGGGAGATCCGCGGCACGGTGGCGTTGCAGTAGGCGTACAGCAGCTTGGCGCCGTGGCGGATGATTCCACCGTGCTCCTGGTCGACGCCGGGCAGGAATCCGGGTACGTCCAGAAGGGTGACGATGGGGATGTTGAAGGCGTCGCACATCTGCACGAACCGGGCGGCCTTCTCGGACGCCTCGATGTCCAGCACACCCGCCAGCGACTGCGGCTGGTTCGCGACGATACCCACGACCTGACCGTCCAGCCGGGCCAGCGCGCAGATGATGTTCCGCGCCCAGCGCTCGTGGACCTCCAGATACTCGCCGTCGTCGACGATCTCCTCGATCACCTTCGCCATGTCGTACGGCCGGTTGCCGTCCGCCGGGACGAGGTCGAGGAGGACGTCGCTGCGGCGGTCGACCGGGTCCGAGGACTCGACGCGCGGGGGGTTCTCCCGGTTGTTCTGCGGGAGCAGCGACAGCAGGTAGCGCACTTCGGCGATGCACGTCTCTTCGTCGTCGTAGGCGAAGTGGCACACGCCGGAGGTCTCGGCGTGCACGTCCGCGCCACCGAGCCCGTTCTGGGTGATCTCCTCACCGGTCACCGCCTTGACCACGTCCGGGCCGGTGATGAACATCTGCGAGGTCTCACGGACCATGAACACGAAGTCCGTCAGCGCGGGCGAGTAGGCCGCACCGCCGGCGCACGGACCCAGCATCACACTGATCTGCGGGATCACACCCGAAGCCCTGGTGTTGCGCTGGAAGATCCCGCCGTAACCGGCGAGCGCCGAGACGCCCTCCTGGATACGGGCACCCGCACCGTCGTTCAGCGACACCAGCGGAGCCCCGGCCGCGATGGCCATGTCCATGATCTTGTGGATCTTCGTCGCGTGGGCCTCACCCAGCGCACCACCGAAGATCCGGAAATCATGCGCGTACACGAAGACCGTCCGGCCCTCGACCGTGCCCCAGCCGGTGATCACACCGTCCGTGTACGGCCTCTTCGCCTCCAGACCGAACCCCTGCGCCCGGTGCCGCCGCAACTGCTCGACCTCCCGGAAGGACCCCGGGTCCACCAGGAGCTCGATCCGCTCCCGCGCCGTCAGCTTGCCCTTCGCATGCTGCGCCGCCGTCGCCTTCTCACTCGGCCCGGCCACCGCCTGCGCACGGATCTCGTGCAGCTCGGCGACCCGTCCGCGCGCGTCGGTGGGCTCACCCGTCGTCTCTTCCAAAACGGTCATGTAGTGACCTTACGAAGGGCGGCAAGGAATGCCAGCCGTCGACTCCGTACAGTCTCCGGAGCGTTTTCCTGGTAGCACCGAACAGAACCGGGGCGGCATGCAGGCGTTCCGACTGCTCAGGGGGCATGTGCTCTGTGGGGGTTCCACAAATCCCCGCGGGAGAGTCCGCTCACATCACCGTAGGCCATTCGCGGGGTCCTCAGGACACACCCACCCACACTGTTGAACTTTGAACGGAATAGGTCTACCGTCGTCTCTGTTGATGTCGTTGAAGATTCAACAGAAACAGCTAGGAGCACATCATGGGCATCTTCGGCCGCAAGGACAGCACCCGGACCGCCGCCGCCACGGACACCACCGGCGCCGCCGCCGTGAACCCGGAGCTCGCCGCGCTGACCGGTGACTACACGATCGACGCCGCGCACACGACGATCGGCTTCGTCGCGCGCCACGCGATGGTGACGAACGTGAAGGGCAAGTTCCTGGACTTCTCCGGCTCGCTGCACCTCGACGGCACCGACCCGGCCCGGTCCAGCGCCTCGATCGACGTCAAGATGGAGAGCATCGACACCGGCAACGCCGACCGCGACGGCCACCTCAAGAGTGCCGACTTCTTCCGGACCGACGAGTTCCCGACGATGACCTTCCGCTCCACCAAGGCCGAGGCCCTCGGCGGGGACGACTACCGCATCACCGGTGACCTGTCGATCCTCGGCGTCACCCGGCCGATCACCATCGACCTGGAGTTCAACGGCGCCGCGAAGGACCCGTTCGGCAACGAGCGCGTCGGCTTCGAGGGCAAGGCCGAGCTGCTGCGCTCCGAGTGGGGTCTGACCTGGAACGCGGCGCTGGAGACCGGCGGTGTCCTGATCTCCGACAAGATCAAGCTGCACTTCGACATCTCGGCGATCAAGAACGCCTGACGCCCCCGGCCGCCCCGCAGGCCCCCTGAGCGCGCCCGCCCTTCGACTCCCCCTGAGGAGGGCGGGCGCTCGGCGTGTCAGGAGCCTTCCAGCCCGGCGACCGCCGCGGACACCCGGGCCGCGCGGCTCTCGGCGGTACGGGCCCGCAGGACGCCCAGCATGACCAGGTACCGGTCCGTCCGGCCGAGCCGCTCGAAGGCCGCCTTCGCGCGCGGACTGGCCTCCAGGGCCCTGACCAGGTCCTCCGGCACGGCCGCGGTGCGCTGCGACTCGTAGGCCGCGTCCCAGCGCCCGTCCGCCCGCGCCGCCGCCACCTCCGCGACGCCGCCCGGGCGCATCCGCCCCTCGGCGGTCAGCTCGGCGATCCGCCGCACATTGACCATGGACCACAGGCTGCCGGGCCGGCGGGGGGTGATGTGCTGGAGGTAGTGGGTGGCGTCGAGCGCCCTGCGCCGGCCGGTGATCCAGCCGTGGCACAGCGCCATGTCGTTGACCTCGGCGGCCGTCACCGAGGGCAGTCCCGAGCCCTTCTTGGCGACCTTCACCCACAGGCCGGGGTGGGGCGCGGGGTGCCGGGACAGCCAGGCGTCGAGGTCGGCGGCGGTGTCGAACGGGAGGGCGTCGTCCGGAAGGCTCATGACAGCACCGTAGGCGGGATACAGGTCAGTTCCTGTCCTCTTTCCGGCCCGCTCACAGCGACCTCCCCGCCGCCCGCTCCACCGTCCGCCCCGCCACCCCGCCAGGGCCCCGCCCCGCCTCGCTCAGAACCCGCCTCCGAAGTCCCCTCCCCCGCCGAAGTCCCCGCCGCCTCCGTAGTCGCCGCCCCCGAAGCCACCGCCGAAGTCGCCGGTGTCGAAGTCCGCGCCCGAGACGTCGCCGCCCTCGTAACCGCCGCCGAAGTCCCCGTAACCGGCGCCGTAGTCGGCGGCGTAGGCGGGGCTCGCCATGGCGCTGCCGAGCAGGGTGCCGATGAGGAGGCCGGGCAGGATGCCGCCGCCGAAGTAGCCGCCTGCCCAGGGGCCGTAGGCCGGTCCGGCGTCCCAGTAGGGGCGGCGGCCGGAGAGGGTGTCCACCTCGCGGACGAGGGGATCGAGGCCGTCGGCCAGGCGTGCCTGGTCGGCGGCGCACACCGGGACCTCACGGGTCGCTCCGGCCGGCGGTGTCCACTCGACGTCCGCGACCGAGGGGCCGTGGCGCGGGTCGAAGAAGCACGGCGGCCGGCGTTCCGGCAGCGGCCTGCCCTCGCGGCGGGCGGCCAGGCTCGCCAGCGAGAACCGGCCGTCCTCCAGCGCCTGCGTGACCGCCCGCACGTCCTCCGGCCTGCGGGCCTGGTCCATGAGCCGTTTGGCCTGCTCATAGGCGTCGAGGGCGTGTTCGTAGTCGCCGCGCATGGCGTCGTCGGCGCCCGGTTCGGCGGGGTGGAAGTCCAGGCGGTCCAGCTCCTCGCCGAAGGCGGTGATGTCCTCGTCGACGACGACCCGCAGCTTCGCCAGCGCCTCGCGCTGGGCCTCCTCGTGGCGGCGCCGCCTGCCGCGGACGAGGGCGTAGGCGCCCGCGCCGCCGGCCGCGAGGACCGCGCCGACGGTGACGAGCGTGCCGGCCGTGGCCCCGGCGTCGTCGCCGGAGCTCCAGCTCGAGGGCGCCGAGCCGCCGATGTTGGCGAGGGCGCGGTCGGTGAAGGCGTTCAGCTGGGTGACGGGGTCGTCCTCGCCCTGCACGCTGCGCACCAGGTTCTGCACGGCGGACGGGGGCAGGACGGACGAGTCGGCGCGGGCGTCGAAGCGGTCGCCGACGCGGACGGCGTACAGACCGGTGATCCCGGTGGCCGTACGCAGGTCCTGGAACAGGTTCTCCGTGGGCTGGTCGGCGGGCAGAACCGCGATGAACACCGGCTTGTCGGCGTCCTTGATCTGCTTCTCCAGCACCTCCGCCTCGGTCTGCGGCAGCTGGTCCTGGGCGGCCGGGGCGACGAAGACCGGGCTCTCACGGAGGCCCTGGGCGATCGTCGAGACGTCCGTGGCCGCACCGGCGGGCGAGGCGCCCGCCGTCAGAAGAGTCAGGACGGCGAGCGCCAGCGCGATCAGCAGACCGGCGGGCCCTCGGGTCGATGGCGCGACCTTCATACCATCGAAGCTACCCGAAGGCACCCGAACCGGTCATATATTCACGTTGCAGAATTCCGGCCTCCGCGGTTCTCCGCGGGTGCGGGGCCTCCGGTCTCCGCGGTGCGAGGATCCGGGTCTCCGCGGTTCTCCGCGGGTGCGGGGACTCCGGGTCTCCGCGATGCGAGACCGCGGTCTCTACGGTGCCGCGACTCCCGCCGCTCGGCAGGCGGCCGTCAGTTTCGCCACGGCGGCCCCGTAGCGTCCCGTCAGCGCCAGGTGTTCGGCCTCGGCGAAGGGCTTGGCCGAGGCGGCGGTGAGCCGGGTCCCGATCTTCTGCTGGGTGATCAGGCGGGCCTTGGTCACCAGCGCGCGGCCCGCCTCCTCGGCTCCGGCCCGCTCGGCCGCGGCCGCCGCGATGCCGAGCGCCTTCAGGGTGGCGGTGCCGCCGCCGGGGACCTCGGTGAGGGTGGTCAGGCCCCAGCCGTAGGGGAACTGCGGGTCGTACGCCGTGTCCCCGACGTTGATCGGCAGCTGTGCCTCGGACTTCGGCCAGGTGACGGGCAGCTGTCCGGTGAAGGGCCGGCGGCCGTAGAGCACGTCGGCGACTCCGGCGCCCTCGGTGCCGGGCAGCCAGGACGCCACCAGCGCGTCGATCTCGCCGAGCCGGTCGCCGAGCAGCTGCGGGCGCCCGGAGACGATCAGCACCGCACACCTCATCGCCGCGCAGACCTTGTCCACGGCCGCCTTGTCGGCGTCGGAGAGCTCCAGGTCGTGGCCGTTGCCGACGTCGCCGACGCCCTCGGCGTACGGGGTCTCGCCGACCACGACCACGCCGACGTCGTGCCCGGCGGTCGGGGCGGAGGCGTCCTTCGACCAGGTGATGTCCCCGCCCGCCTCGCGCAGGCCCTCCAGGACGGTCGTGCCGGGCGTGATGTCGCCGGAGGCGCCCTGCCAGGTGATGGTCCAGCCGCCGGTCTGGTTGCCGATGTCGTCGGCGTTGGACCCGGCGACATACACCTTCTGGCTCTTCCTCAGCGGCAGCAGCCCGCCGTCGTTCTTCAGCAGCACCTGCGACTTCGCGGCCGCCTCCCGGGCGACCGCCCGGTGCGCGGCGGAACCGATCCGCGCGGCGCCGCTGGTGTCCGCGTACGGCTTCTCGAACAGGCCGAGCCGGAACTTCTGGGTGAGGATGCGGGCCACGGCGTCGTCGATCCGCGCCTGCGGCACGCGCCCGGCGCGCACCTCGTCGATCAGCGTCCTGCGGAAGTCCCGGTAGGCGTAGGGCACCATGATCATGTCGAGCCCCGCGTTGACGGAGGTGCGCACGTCGGAGGCGAGGTCGCCGGGGATCTGGTCGATGGCGGCCCAGTCGCTGATGACGAAGCCCTCGAAGCCCATGCGGTCCTTCAGGACGCCGTTGATCATGTCGGCGCGGGCGTGCATCTTCACCGGTCCGCGCCCGTCGCCGATCAGGTCGAGGGAGGAGTACGACGGCATGACCGTGCCGACGCCGCGGTCGACGGCCTGCTGATACGGCGCCAGGTGCACGGCCTCCAGCTCCGCGCGGGTGACCTCGGTGACGCCCTGGTCGATGGTGTAGGTGCCGGTGGTGGAGGAGCCGTACCGCGTCCCGCCGTCGCCGACGAAGTGCTTGGCGGTGGCGAGGACCTTGTCGGGGCGGTCCAGGTCCTTGCCGTTCGCCCGGCCCTGGAGGCCCTGGATCACCGTCTCCATCGCCTCGACGAGCGCCGGGTCCTCGCCGAACGCCTCGTAGGAGCGCCCCCAGCGTTCGTCTCGGGTCACGCACAGGCAGGGCGCGAAGTCCCAGGGCACCCCGGTCGCGCGGACCTCGGCGGCGGTCACCTCGCCGGTGCGGCGGGCGAGACGGGGGTCGCGGGCGGCGCCGATGCCGATGTTGTGGGGCATGACGGTGGCGCCGGCCAGGTTGTTGTGGCCGTGCACGGCGTCCACGCCGTAGATCAGGGGGATCTGGAACCGGGTCGCCTGCGCCCGCAGCTGGAACCCGTCGATCATCTTCGCCCACGCCTCGGCCGTGTTCGGGGTGGGCGTGGATCCGCCGCCGGACAGCAGCGAGCCGAGCCCCTGGTCGGCGATGTCCGCCGGGTCGGCGGCGACGGCGCCGCGCTCGGCCTGGGTCATCTGCCCGGCCTTCTCCTCCAGGGACATCCGGGCGAGGAGGTCGGCGACGCGCCGGCCGACCGGCAGCTTCGGGTCGAGGTACGGCAGTCCGTGCGCGTCGACGACGATCCGCGGGTTCTCGGCGGGGGCCTTGGCGCCGGTGACGGTGAGCGTCAGCGGGATCGTCTCGGCGTGCTCGGCGGAGCCGTCCTTGAGGGTGGGCACCCGGATGCCGCGGGTGGTGCCGGAGGGGGTGCCCGCGGGGAAGGTGACCGTGCCGCTGACCGGTGTGAAGTCCTTGCCGGGCTGGGCGGTGCCGGTGGCCGCGGTCTCGTAGGCGACGGTCACCGGTTCGTCGGTCGGGGCGGCGCCGGTGGTGCCGACGGTGAGCTCGACGGTGGCGGTGGCGCCCTCGCCGACGGGGTGGACGGCGGCGTCGGTGGTGACGGAGACGCGCCTGGACTGGTCGGCGCGGCCGTAGAGTTCGACGCCGTCGAGGGCGAACTCGCCCTTCAGGCCGACCGGAAGGGTGACGGCGTACCCCCAGATCTCGTCGAGTCCGAGGATCTGGTCGATGCCGCCGACGGGCTGGTAGTCCGTGCGATAGGTGAACGCGCCGAACGGCAGCTCGATCTGCTTCCAGCCGGTGAAGTCGTCCGCGAAGGACGTCGTCCACAGCTCGGACGCCTCGCCGTTCACGCCGCCGTCCTTCAGCTCGAACGCGATCCGCCGGCCGGTGCCGTGCCCCTCCCACCACAGGCGTACGCCCTGGTGGGCGGACCAGTCGTGCGGGGGCTCGGCGAAGGCGAAGTCGTGGGTGAAGCCGCCCCAGCCGCTGATGTCGTAGATCCCGGCGAGCACCTTCTCGCCCTCGGGTGCGTCCTCGCGGGGGTCGAGCCGCAGGGCGGGGTGGTCGTCGTTGTCGCTGCCCCAGGTGAAGAGGCCGCCGGCGGGGGGCTCGGCGAAGGGCACCTCGCCCTCGAAGCGGTCGACGGGGACGGGGGCGGGGTCGGCGGCCGCCTGGGCGGACGGGGCCGCGTGGGCGGCCAGCGGGAGCAGACCGGTGAGGAGGGTGGCGCAGGCGAGCAGGGCGGTTCTTCGCATGGAACGGAACCTCGACTCTCGTCACGGCTTAGATCACGGCGTGAGTTAACTGGTGCCCGCTACTGGCGTCAAGACTTCACGTCAGAACTGGTACGCGAGCAACCGGTAGCCGGATCTGGGGCGTTGTCGCTTCGGAAGATGAACGCGCGAACCCTTGACGCGGTCACCCGGCCGTCATTTACTCACGGCTCGCACGCCTCCCCACCCCCACCCCAGAAGGGCGGCGCACCATGAGGAGATCCATCCGGCTGCTGCTGGCCGGGCTGCTGACGACGGCCGGTTTCACCGCGGCGACCCCCGCGCAGGCCGCGGGCGAGCAGGTCGGCGTATGGCTGACGACCACGGACGACGCGGGCGGACGGCATGTGGTCCGCGGGCTCCAGCCCCAGACGCCCTTCGCCTTCCAGCCCGGCGCCGGAGGCGGCGGCGAGAACATCACCGTCGACGAGAACACCCGCTACCAGACCTTCACCGGCGGCGGCGCCTCCTTCACCGACACCGCGGCCTGGCTGATGGACGGCAGCGGAGCGCTGTCCCCGGCGACCCGCGACGAGACCATGCGCAAGCTGTTCTCGCCGACGGAGGGCATCGGGCTGTCCTTCCTGCGCAACCCGATGGGCGCCTCGGACCTGGCGCGCTACGGCTACACCTACGACGACATGCCTGCCGGGCAGACGGACCCGGACCTGTCGGAGTTCTCCCTCGCCCACGACCTCCAGGACGTGGTCCCCCTGACCCGGCAGGCCCGTCAGCTGAACCCGGCGCTGACGGTGATGGCCTCACCGTGGACCGCGCCGGCCTGGATGAAGGACAGCGGGCAGCTCAACGGCGGATGGCTGAAGGCGGAGTACTACGGGACGTACGCCTCCTACTTCGTGAAGTACCTCCAGGCGTATCGCGACCAGGGCATCCCGGTCGCCTATGTGACCGCGCAGAACGAGCCGACGTGCTGCGCCGGGTACCCCTCGATGAGCTGGAACGCCTCCGGTCTGGCCTACTTCACCAAGAACGAGCTGCTGCCGAAGCTGGCGGCGGCGGGCCTGCCCACGAAGGTGCTGGCGCACGACTGGAACTGGTCGGACTACGACGCCTACGCCGCCCAGACGGTGGACGACCCGGCGATCCGCTCGCACCCCAACTTCGGCGGCATCGCCTGGCACGGCTACGGCGGCGACGTGGCCAAGCAGACGGCGGTGCACGACCGCCACCCCCAGCTGGACGCCTTCGGCACGGAGCACTCGGGCGGCACCTGGATCGCTCACCAGCAGCGCGAGGACATGATGAACATCATCGACTACACGCGCCACTGGGCGAAGTCGGTGACGAAGTGGTCCCTGGCCGTGGATCAGAACATGGGCCCGCACAACGGGGGGTGCGGGGTGTGCACGGGGCTGATCACCGTGCACAACGGGGACGCACGGCACGGGCAGGTCGACTTCACCGTCGAGTACTACACGATGGGCCATCTGACCAAGTTCGTCCGGCCGGGGGCCCAGCGGATCGCCTCGACGGCGTCGGCCGCGGTGCCGAACGTGGCGTGGCGCAATCCCGACGGTTCGAAGGCGCTGATCGCGTACAACGACGCGACGTCGGCGCGGACGGTGACCATCAACTGGGGCTCCCAGCACGCCACCTACACCCTGCCGGGGCGGACCTCGGCCACCTTCACCTGGTCCGGGACCCCGTCCGGCGGCGCCGACCGCACGGGCGCCTTCGTGGGGCTCGCGGGCAAGTGCCTGGACGTCGCCGGGGGTTCGGCCGCCAACGGCACGGCGGTGCAGCTGTGGAACTGCAACGGGACGGCGGCCCAGCGGTGGACCGTGCGGGCGGACGGGTCGGTCCAGGCCCTCGGCAAGTGCCTGGACGTGACCGGGGGTTCGGTGGCCGACGGGGCGAAGGTGCAGGTGTACGACTGCAACGGGACCGGCGCCCAGCGCTGGTCCTACAACGCCGCCACGGGGGACGTGGTGAACCTCGCCGCGGACAAGTGCCTCGACGTCACGGACAACTCCCCGGCCGACGGCGCCCGCGCGCAGATCTGGAGCTGCACAGGCGCCGCCAACCAGAAGTGGAGGCTGGGGTGAGCTACTGCGCGGGTGTCACGCCCGCCCGCAGCAGCCCGTAGGTGTAGGCGTCCTCCAGGGCCTGCCACGACGCCGCGATGACGTTGTCCGCCACGCCCACCGTGGACCACTCGCCCGCGCCGTCGGTCGTGGAGATGAGGACGCGCGTCGTGGACTGGGTGCCGTGGACGCCTTCGAGGATGCGGACCTTGTAGTCGACGAGCTCCAGCTTGGCGAGCTGGGGGTAGATCTTCTCCAGCGCCACGCGCAGGGCCCGGTCGAGGGCGTTGACCGGGCCGTTGCCCTCCGCGGTGGCGACGATGCGCTCGCCCTTGGACCAGAGCTTCACGGTGGCCTCGTTGGCGTGGGTGCCGTCGGGGCGGTCCTCCACGATGGCGCGCCAGGACTCGACCTCGAAGTAGCGCAGGGGCTTGCCGCCCTGGGCCTCGGTGCGCAACAGCAGTTCGAAGCTGGCGTCGGCCGCCTCGTAGGTGTAGCCCTTGAGCTCGCGCTCCTTGACCCGCTCCACGACCCGGGCGACCAGCTCGCGGTCGCCGCCCAGGTCGACGCCGAGCTCCTTGCCCTTGAGCTCCACGGACGCGCGGCCGGCCATGTCGGAGACCAGCATCCGCATGGTGTTGCCGACCTGCTCGGGGTCGATGTGCTGGTAGAGGTCCGGGTCGACCTTGATCGCGGAGGCGTGCAGGCCGGCCTTGTGGGCGAAGGCCGACAGGCCCACGTAGGGCTGGTGCGTGGAGGGGGTGAGGTTGACGACCTCGGCGATGGCGTGGGAGATCCGCGTCATCTCGCGCAGCCGGCCCTCGGGCAGCACCTTCTTGCCGTACTTCAGCTCCAGGGCCGCGACCACCGGGAACAGGTTGGCGTTGCCGACCCGCTCGCCGTAGCCGTTCGCCGTGCACTGGACGTGGGTGGCGCCGCCGTCCACCGCGGCGAGCGTGTTGGCGACCGCGCAGCCGGTGTCGTCCTGGGCGTGGATGCCGAGGCGGGCGCCGGTGTCGGCCAGCACCGTCGAGACGACCGCCTGGACCTGGGCGGGGAGCATGCCGCCGTTGGTGTCGCAGAGCACGACCACATCGGCGCCGGCCTCCGACGCCGTACGGACGACGGCCTTGGCGTACTCCGGGTTGGCGCGGTAGCCGTCGAAGAAGTGCTCGCAGTCGACGAAGACGCGGCGGCCCTGGGACCGGAGGTAGGACACGGTGTCCCGCACCATCTCCAGGTTCTCCTCCAGCGTGGTGCGCAGGGCCAGCTCCACATGCCGGTCGTGGGACTTGGCGACCAGGGTGATGACCGGGGCGCCGGAGTCGAGGAGCGCCTTGACCTGGGGGTCCTCGGATGCCTTGGCACCGGCGCGGCGGGTGGCGCCGAAGGCGACCAGCTGGGCGTGCCGGAACTCGATCTCCTGCTGGGCGCGGGCGAAGAACTCGGTGTCGCGGGGGTTGGCGCCCGGCCAGCCGCCCTCGATGAAGCCCACGCCGAACTCGTCCAGGTGCCGTGCGATGGCCAGCTTGTCGGCGACGGTGAGGTTGATGCCCTCCCGCTGGGCGCCGTCACGCAGGGTGGTGTCGAAGACGTGGAACGAGTCGTCGAGTTCGCTGGTTGCCGAATCGGTCGCGGTCATGATCTCAAGGCTCCTGTTGGTGGATCTACGGTCTTACCGGAATGACCGGCTCCACCGTCCCCCCATGGTCCCTCACGCTGGTGCTCCCCGGCTGCGGGTGGGCCAGAAAAGCGAAAAACCTCTCGCGGGTGCGAGAGGTCTGCGCGCGGGTCGAGGACGACGGTGTCCGCCCGTACCTGGTCGTACGAGGCGGTCACTGCGGACCGGCGCGCCTGCTGCCAATAATCATGGCGAACGAGAGCACGGGGGCAGTCTGGCACAGACCGCCCCCGCCCGACCGGGGTGTCTCAGTATGCGAACCCTCAGCTGAGAAGGTTCTCCTCCAGAAAGTCCCGTACGTGCCCGAGGATCATGGCCCGGTCGGTGCCGCGCAGGCCGATCGCCACATGGATGGAGAAGCCGTCCAGCAGGGCGCGCAGCCGCGCCGCGAAGCGGTCGGGGTCGACCGGGCGGAACTCCCCGCGCGAGACGCCCTCGGCGATCAGGGCGACGAGGTCGCGGTGCCATACGCCCTCGATGGCGGCCTGCCGGTCGCGGGCGTCGTCGTCGGCGTTCTGCGAGCGGTTCCAGACCTCCAGCCACAGCGTCCAGTGCGGGTCGCGGTGGCCGTCGGGGACGTACAGGTCGACGTAGGCGTCCAGGCGCTCACGGGCGCCGCCGGTGCGGGCGAGCAGCCGCCGGCGCTCCTCGCCCAGCCGGCTCTCGCTCCACTCCAGGGTCTGCAGCAGCAGCTCGTCCTTGGAGTGGAAGTAGTAGAGGAGGTGGCCGCTGCTCATCCCGACCTCGCGGCCGAGCGCCGCCATGGTGAGCTTCTCCAGACCGCGCTCGGCGATCATCTCCATGGCGGCGGCGAGGACGTCCTCGCGGGGCGGTGCGTTCTTCCGCGCCCGGGGCGCACCGGCCATCCCTGGCTCCTCCGGCTCCGCTAGATCTTCGGCTGCTGCTGGGTGATGCAGTGGATACCGCCGCCACCCGCAAAGATCGTACGTGCGTCCACCAGGGTCACCTCCCGCTCGGGGAAGAGCCTCCGGAAGATCCCGGCCGCGACCTCGTCGTTCGGGTCGTCGAAGGCGCAGAGCACGACGCCGCCGTTGCAGAGGTAGTGGTTGATGTAGGAGTAGTCGACCCAGTCGCCCTCCTCGTCGCGCAGGACGGTCGGGGCGGGGACCTCGATGACCTCCAGGGGGCGGCCCTGGGCGTCGGTCTGGGCGCGCAGGATGTCGACGTACAGCTGGGAGCGGGCGTGGTCGGGGTGGGCCGGGTTCTGCTGGCTGTGCACGAGGACCGTGCCGGGGCGGGCGAAGGCGGCGACGATGTCGACGTGGCCCTGGGTGCCGTACATGCCGTAGTCGCCGGCGAGGCCGTGCGGGAGCCAGATGGCCTTGGTGGTGCCGAGCTTGGCGTGGATCTCGGCCTCGACCTGCTCGCGGGTCCAGTCGGGGTTGCGGCCGGAGCCGAGCTGGACGGTGTCGGTGAGCAGGACGGTGCCCTCGCCGTCGACGTGGATGGCGCCGCCCTCGTTGACGAGGGGGCTGCTCAGCACCGGCACCCCGGCCAGGTCGGCCACATGGCGGGCGATCTTGGAGTCGTGCTCCCAGCGGGCCCAGTCCTGGGCGCCCCAGCCGTTGAACACCCAGTCCACGGCGGCCAGCCGGCCCTCGGCGTCCTTCACGAACGTCGGGCCGATGTCCCGCATCCACGCGTCGTCCAGCTCCCGCTCCAGCAGGTCGATGTCCGGGCCGAGCAGCTCGCGCGCGGACTCGCCCTGGCCGGGGCCGTGCACCACGGTCACCGGCTCGAAGCGGCGTACGGCACGGGCGACGGCCGCCCAGGCGGCGCGGGCCTCGGCCAGCTCCTCGGCGTTGGTGAAGGTGGGGTTGGGGCCCGGCCAGGCCATCCAGGTGCGCTCGTGCGGGGCCCACTCGGGGGGCATGCGGTAGGTCATCGACAAGTCCTTGAGGGATCAGAGGAAGTAGAGGCGGTTGAGGGAGACGGAGTCGGCCGGGTCCGAGCGCAAGGGCTCGCCGTCCAGGGTCACCAGGCCGGTGCGCTGGTCCACGTCGACCTGTCCGGTACGGGAGTTCAGGCGCAGGTCGGCCGGGCCGATGCCGCGCGTGCCGCGTACCGCGACCCGGCGGCGGCGGGTCGGCATGGTGTCGTGGCCCTGGTCGAGGGCGGCTTGGGCGACGAAGGCGACCGAGATGTCGGCGGGGGTCGCCCCGTGCGCGCCGAACTGCGGGCCCAGCACGAGGGGTTCGCAGGTGTCGGTGGCCGCGTTGGGGTCGCCGACCACGCCGTACGCCGGGAAGCCGGCCTTCAGCACCAGCTGCGGCTTGGCGCCGAAGTACTCCGGCCGCCACAGCACGATGTCGGCGAGCTTGCCGACCTCGAGCGAGCCGACCTCGTGGGCGAGGCCGTGGGCGATGGCCGGGTTGATGGTCAGCTTGGCCATGTAGCGCAGGACGCGCTCGTTGTCGTGGCCGACGCCGGGGTCGCCGAGCTCGGCCTTCATCTTGCCGGCCATGGCGAAGGTGCGGCGGACGGTCTCGCCCGCGCGGCCCATGCCCTGTGCGTCGGAGGAGGTGATGCCGATCGCGCCCAGGTCGTGCAGCACGTCCTCGGCGCCCATCGTCCCGGCGCGGATGCGGTCGCGGGCCATGGCGGCGTCGCCGGGCAGGTCGGTCTTGAGGTCGTGGACGGAGACGATCATGCCGTAGTGCTCGGCGACCGCGTCCCGGCCGAAGGGCAGGGTGGGGTTGGTGGAGGAGCCGATGACGTTCGGGACGCCCGCCATCTTCAGCACGTTGGGGACGTGTCCGCCGCCGCAGCCCTCGATGTGGAAGGCGTGGATGGTGCGGCCTTCCAGGACGCGCAGGGTGTCCTCGACCGACAGGCACTCGTTCAGGCCGTCGCTGTGCAGGGCCACTTGAACGTCGTGCTCCTCGGCCACGCGCAACGCCGTGTCGAGGGCCCGGGTGTGCGCGCCCATGTCCTCGTGGACCTTGAAGCCGGAGGCGCCGCCCTCGGCGAGGGCCTCGATCAGGGGTGCCGCGTGCGAGGACGAACCCCGGCCCAGGAAGCCGATGTTGACCGGCCAGGCGTCGAAGGCGTTGAAGGCGTGCTTCAGCGCCCAGGGGGAGTTGACGCCGACGCCCCACACCGGGCCGAACTCCTGGCCGATGACCGTGGTCACACCGGAGGCGAGCGATGCCTCCATGATGCGCGGCGACAACAGGTGCACATGGGTGTCGACGGCTCCGGCGGTGGCGATCAGGCCCTCGCCGGAGACGATGGACGTGCCGGTGCCGACGACGACGTCGACGCCGTCGAGGGTGTCGGGGTTGCCGGCCCGGCCGATCGCGCAGATGCGGCCCTCGCGGATGCCGATGGACACCTTGCGGATGCCGAGGGCGGCGTCGATGACGACGACGTTGCTGATGACGACGTCACAGGTGTCGCGGACGGCGGCGGCCTTGAGGTGCAGTCCGTCGCGGGCGGTCTTGCCGAAGCCGGCGAGGAACTCGTCGCCGTACTTCTGGGCGTCGGACTCGACCTTGACGGTCAGGCCGGAGTCGCCGAGGCGGATGCGGTCGCCGGCGCGGGGGCCGTGCGTGGACGCGTACTCGTACGGGGTGAGGCGGCGGGCCTCGGCGGGGTGGCCTCCGGGGCGGCTCATCGGTCCTTCTCCTCGCTGGGAACTCCCTGGTCTCCGCCTTCGCCGGGAACTCCCAGATATCCGCAGGCGGCGGCCCTGCGCAGGGCCTCTTCCTTGGCGCCGGGCGCGTCCAGCGGGCCGTCGACCAGCCCGGCGAAGCCGATCGCGACACGGTCGCCGCCGATCGGCACGAGGCCGACCTCGCCGCTCTCGCCGGGCCCGAAGCGCACGGAGGATCCGGCGGGGACGGCGAGGCGCATCCCGTAGGAGGCCGCGCGGTCGAAGTCCAGGCGCGGGTTGGCCTCGAAGAAGTGGAAGTGCGAGGTCACCGAGACGGGGACGCCGGCGGTGTTGGTCACGGTCAGCCGGACGACCGGCTCGGGGTCGGTGTGCTCGGGGCCGGGCAGCAGGGCGCCGGGGGCCTCGGCGCCCAGACCCGCGCCGATGGGATCGCTGACCACCGCGAGCCGGGAGCCGTCGTCGAAGACGGCCTCGACATGCACCTCGGTGACGACGTCCGCGACGCCGGGCAGCACGTCGTCGGGGCCGAGCACGGACCGGGCGGCCTCGATGGCCTCCGCCAGCCGCCTGCCGTCGCGGGCCGCCTCGCAGACGGTGTCCGCGATCAGGGCGGTGGCCTCCGGCACGTTCAGCCTGAGGCCACGGGCCCGGCGGGCACGGGCCAGCTCGGCGGCTCCGAAGAGCAGCAGCCGGTCACGTTCCGTGGGGGTCAGTCTCATGACGCGGGCACCTCCTTGCCTTCCGCACGTTAGAGCACCACTCTAAACATCAGATTCCCACGACGGAAACATTGACGGGCCCGCATCGGCAACGTCACATTGAACGTCGCTCTAAACCAACGCTCGAACCGCCAAGGTGGCTGATCAAAGGAGACTGCCCATGCCGATGGAACAGCGCGGAGTCGACACCATCCCGGAGGACGAACGCACCAGCGGTCCCCGCGACCTCGTCGCGATCCTGCTGGGGTCGAACCTCTGCCTCGGAGTGATCGTCTTCGGGTGGCTGCCGCCGTCCTTCGGGCTCGGCTGGTGGGCGTCCGTGAGCTCGGTCGTGGTCGGCACCCTGGTGGGCATCGCCTTCACCGCTCCGCTGGCGCTGATCTCCCTGCGCACGGCCACCAACCTCTCGACCTCCTCCGGCGCCCAGTTCGGGGTGCGCGGCCGGCTGGTCGGGTCGGTCGTCGGCCTGCTGCTCGCCCTCGGCTATACCGCGCTGACGGTGTGGATCGGCGGCGACGTGACGGTCAGCGTGCTGGGACGGCTCTTCGGTATGCCCGCGAGCGACCTGTCGTACGCCCTGGTCTACGGCCTGCTGGCGGCGGCGACCGTCGCGGGCGCGGTGTACGGCTACCAGCTGCTGCTGAAGCTGTCCCGCGTGCTCGCCGTCGGCATGACGGTCCTGCTGGTCCTCGGTGTGATCGCCTACGCCCCCGACTTCGGCACCGGCGCGCTGGAGGAGTCCGGCGGCTATCTGCTGGGCGGGTTCTGGCCGACCTGGCTGCTGGCGGCGGTGGCCGCGGGCCTGTCCGGGCCGGTCGCCTTCATCACCCTGCTCGGCGACTACACCCGCTACATCTCCCCCGCCCGCCACTCCTCGCGCACGGTGCTGCGCGCGACCTGGCTGGGGCTGCTGCTGGGCCTGCTGGTGCCGCAGCTCTTCGGCACCTTCACCTCGTACGCCGCGCAGGCCGCCCTCGACTACGCCGGTCCGCTCGCCGCGTCCGCGCCCGCCTGGTACCTGCTGCCGCTGCTGCTGGCCGCCTCGGCCGGGTCGGTCGGCAACGCGGGGCTGATGCTGTACTCGATGGGCCTGGACCTGGACGCCATCCTGCCCCGGCTGTCCCGGGCCCGCGCCACCTGTGTGGTCGCCGTGATCGCGACGGCCTGTGTCTTCCTCGGCCACTACTTCTCGGACGCCCAGTCGGCGATGACGTCCTTCGTGCTGCTGCTCACCGCCATCGGCACGCCCTGGGCGGTCATCACGCTGATCGGCTTCGCGCGCTGCCGCGGGGAGTACGACGCCGACGCCCTCCAGGTCTTCAACCGCCGTGCGCGGGGCGGGATCTACTGGTTCAGCGGCGGCTGGAACATCCCGGCGACCGTGTCCTGGGTGCTCGGTGCCACGGTCGGTGTGCTGGCGGTGGCCCTGCCGCAGTACGAGGGCCCGCTGCTGGCCCTGACCGGCGGGGTCGACTGCAGCTTCCTGCTGTCGGGTGCGGTCGGCGGCGCCTCGTACCTGCTGCTGACCCTGGGCCGGGAGAGCGCCGGGGCCGCGGCGGACGTGACGCCCGACGCGGCCCTGGTGCAGAACGAGGTCTAGCCGAGCTGGTGCATCCAGCCGTGCTTGTCCTCGGCGGTGCCGCGCTGGATGTCCAGGAGAGCCTGGCGGAGTCGCAGGGTGACCTCGCCGGGCTCTCCGCCGCTCTGCCGCCACTCGGCGCCGTCGGTCTTGACCGTGCCGACGGGGGTGATCACGGCGGCGGTGCCGCAGGCGAAGACCTCGGTGAGGGTGCCGTTCTCGGTGTCGGCCCGCCACTGGTCGAGGGAGACGCGGCCCTCCTCGGCGGTGTAGCCGAGGTCGCGGGCGACGGTGAGCAGGGAGTCGCGGGTGACGCCCTCGAGGATGGAGCCGGTGAGGGACGGGGTGACGATCCTGTCGCCGTACACGAAGTACAGGTTCATGCCGCCGAGCTCCTCGACCCACTGGTGCTCGACCGCGTCGAGGTAGCAGACCTGGTCGCAGCCCTTGGCGGCGGCCTCGGCCTGGGCGAGCAGGGAGGCCGCGTAGTTGCCGCCGGTCTTGGCGTCGCCCATGCCGCCGGGGACGGCGCGGACGCGGTCCTGGGAGACCCAGATGGAGACGGGCTTCACGCCACCGGGGAAGTAGGCGCCGGCCGGGGAGGCGATGACCAGGAACAGGTACTCGTTGGCCGGGCGCACGCCCAGGCCGACCTCGGTCGCGATCATGAACGGGCGCAGGTAGAGGGACTCCTCGCCGCCGTGCGCCGGAACCCAGGCCCGGTCCTGGCGGACGAGGGCGTCACATGCCTCGATGAAGGTCTCGACGGGCAGCTCGGGCATGCCGAGGCGGCGGGCGGAGGACTGGAAGCGCTGCGCGTTCTTCTCGGGGCGGAAGGTGGCGACGGACCCGTCGGGGCGGCGGTATGCCTTGAGGCCCTCGAAGATCTCCTGCGCGTAGTGCAGGACGGACGTGGCCGGGTCGAGGGAGATCGGCGCGTACGGCACGAGCTGGCCATCGTGCCAGCCGCGGCCCTCCGTCCACTTGATGGTCACCATGTGATCGGTGAAGTGGCGGCCGAACCCGGGGTTGGCCAGGATCGCCTCGCGCTCCGCGTCGGACAGCGGGTGGGCGGAGGGCTTCAGCTCGATCGTGGGCGTCGTCATGAGTGGTTGTCCTTCACCGGTTGTAGTGACGGGCCGCGCTCACGCCCGACCGGCCGTTTCCGGCCAGTGCTAGGACGTCCGAGCTTTCCCTCATTCCGCGGCTCCGCGTTCGATTATCGCGCGCGGCCCGCCACGGGAGGAAACGGCGTGGGTGCGGCCCAGGGCTCGATGGTGTCACCCGGCGGGGGCATGCGGAAGCCGCCGGGCTCCTGGAAGGGACCCGACGGCTGGTGGCGCGCGGCGGGTCAGCCGGCTACGCGTACGGCGAGCGCGTCGCCGATCTCCGTGGTGGAGCGGGCGGGCTTGCCGACGCGCTCGGCGAGGTCGGCGGCGACCGCCTCCTCGATGCGGGCGGCCTGGGCGTCGTGGCCGAGGTGGCGCAGCAGCAGGGCGACCGAGAGGACCGTCGCGGTCGGGTCGGCCTTGCCCTGGCCGGCGATGTCCGGGGCCGAGCCGTGGACCGGCTCGAACATCGACGGGAACTCGCCGCTCGGGTTGATGTTGCCGGAGGCGGCGACGCCGATGCCGCCGGAGACGGCCGCGGCGAGGTCGGTGATGATGTCGCCGAACAGGTTGTCGGTGACGATGACGTCGAACCGCTCGGGCTGGGTGACCAGGTAGATGGTCGCGGCGTCGACGTGCATGTACTCGGTGGTGACCTCGGGGAACTCCTCGGCCACCTGGTTGAAGACGTTCGTCCACAGGTGACCGGCGAAGGTCAGCACGTTGTTCTTGTGGATCAGCGCCAGCTTCTTGCGCGGGCGGGCCTGGGCGCGGGCGAAGGCGTCCCGGACGACGCGCTCGACACCGAAGGCCGTGTTGACGGACACCTCGGTGGCGACCTCGTGCTCGGTGCCCTTGCGGATGGTGCCGCCGTTGCCGGTGTACGGGCCCTCGGTGCCCTCGCGGACCACGACGAAGTCGATCTCCGGCTGGCCCTTCAGCGGCGTGTCCACACCGGGGAGCAGCTTGGAGGGCCGCAGGTTGACGTGGTGGTCGAAGGCGAAGCGCAGCTTGAGCAGGAAGCCGCGCTCCAGGACGCCGGACGGCACGCTCGGGTCGCCGATCGCGCCGAGCAGGATGGCGTCGTGCTGCTTCAGGGCGTCGAGGTCGGCGTCGGTGAGGGTCTCACCGGTGGCGTGGTAGCGCCGGGCGCCGAAGTCGTACTCCTTGGTCTCCAGCTTCACGTCCTCCGGGAGGACGGCGGAGAGGACCTTGAGACCCTCGGCCACGACCTCCTGGCCGATGCCGTCACCGGGGATCACTGCGAGATTGATGCTGCGAGACATGCCGGGCACCCTACTCTTCGTCCCATGCAATGACACGCACTGTCCGCCATCTGGACATTCGTACGAGGGACAACGTCAGGTCGTCGGGTGGCGTTCACCCTTGTGTCCCAGGGGCGTTGGGCTCCGCGGGAAGCCTCCTGCCCATGGAGACCCCGGATTTCGGCATCCCCGAGCGGCTGGTCCGCCGGATGAGCATGGCCGAGCAGCACGAGTATCTGCGGACGAGGCTCACCCGGCGGCGCACGCTGGTGAGCGCGGGCGCGGTGGCGGGCGCCCTGGTGGCCGGATGCGCCGGGCCGGAGGGTTCCGGGCGCACGGCGGCGACCCCGGCGGCCCGGCCCGCGAGGGCCACGGCGGTGGCGCCCGGCGCGGCGCTCGCGCCCTTCGGCCGGCATCTGTCCTTCGGCGCGGACCCGCGCACCGGGATGCGGATCTCCTGGCAGGTCCCCGCGGCCGTGCGCCGGCCCTACGTCCGGATCGGCGCCCGTCCCGACGCGCTGGGGCCCCGGATCGGGGCCGAGCTGCGGGAGCTGCGCACGCCGGGGGTGGAGGGGGTGCGGCCGCAGGTGGAGCAGTACTACGTGCATGCCGCGCTGGACCGCCTGCTGCCGGGCACGACGTACTACTACGGCGTCGGGCACGACGGCTTCGACCCCGCCGACCCGCTCCACCGGGGCACGATCGCCTCCTTCCGCACGGCACCCGTGCGCCCGCGGTCCTTCGTCTTCACCGCCTTCGGCGACCAGGGCGTGGGCGAGGAATCGGCCGCCCTGGCCCGGCGGGTGGGGCGGGAGGGGCCGGCGTTCCATCTGCACGCGGGTGACATCTGCTACGCCAACGCCAACGGCCGGGGCACCCAGGCGGACGGGTACGACCCGGTGCTGTGGGACCGGTTCTTCCGGCAGAACGAACCGGTCGCCAGGTCGGTCCCCTGGATGGTGACGACCGGCAACCACGACATGGAAGCCTGGTACTCGCCGGAGGGCTACGGCGGCCATCTCGCCCGTTTCTCGCTGCCCGGCAGCGGCTTCGACGCGCGGCGGGCGCCGGGGGTGTACGCGTTCACCTACGGCAACGTCGGCGTGGTGGCGCTGGACGCCAACGACGTGTCGTACGAGATCCCGGCCAACCTCGGTCACAGCGAGGGCCGGCAGACGGCGTGGCTGGACCGCACGCTGGCCGGGCTGCGGGCGGACAACGGCGTGGACTTCGTGGTCGTCTTCTTCCACCACTGCGCCTACTCCACCTCCGCGCACGCCTCCGACGGCGGGGTGCGCGCGGCCTGGCTGCCGGTGTTCGCCCGGCACGGCGTGGACCTGGTGATCAACGGACACAACCATGTCTACGAGCGCACCGACGCCATCCGGGGCGGCGAGGTCGGCCGGCGGGTGCCCGTCGGCGGCTCGGCGGACCCGGCGCGGGACGGGACGGTGTACGTCACCGCGGGCGGCGGCGGCCGGGAGCCGTACGGCTTTCCCGTGGCGGAGAGCTTCGAGGGCCGGGTGCGCGACACCGAGTCCGTGCGGACGTTCAGCTGGACGCGGTCACGGCAGCGGGAGCCGGAGACCGTGGAGTGGTCGCGGGTGCGGCACCGGGGCTTCTCCTACCTGGCGGTGGAGGCGCTGGCCGGGCCGTCGCCGCGGCTGAAGGTGTCGGCGCGGACGCACACGGGTGAGCGGATCGACCGTTTCGAGGTGCGGCGCGGACGCTAGGGTCCCACCCGGCGTCCGCGCCGCGCCGGGGGTGCGGCTCCCGGCGGACGGAGTGTGGCGCGGTCGGCTCAGTGGCCGGTGGAGCCGCCGTTGTCGCGGCGGTCGAGGGCCCGCTGGAGGGCGGCGGCGGCCTGCTTGCGGTCGGTCTCGGTGGTGCGGGAGACGTGGCGGACTCGGCGGCGGACGGTCGTCTCGGCCATGAGGGATCGACTCCTTCTTCAACGCGGAGCGCGGCAAGGGGGGTTACGAGACGCCGGATGGGGCGGGGAGCTCGTGGCCGCAGGGGTTGCCTGCGCGGGCCCGGCTCACGACCGCCCTTCGCTTGATCGAGCGAGACGTTCGGCTCCTACAAAAGTAAGGGAGGAGCACGCTCCTGTCTCCACAATTACTTGGGCTTCCTACTATCTGAGACAGAGAGCTGGGTCACACCGCCGTGACCTGCGCTTTCGTGGCTCGCGGATGCAGGGCGCGCAGCTCGCGGACGAGGGCGCGGACGGCCGCGGAGGCGGCGAGCTCCGGGGTGGTGACATAGCCGACCTGACGGGTGGGGCGCCGCGGGCCGAGATCGGTGACCTGGAGGGCGGGCGGTGCTCCGGTGAGGGAGAGCGCGGGCATGATGGCCATGCCCAGACCGCTGCTCACCATCGACAGCACCGCTCCGTCGTCCTCGGCGCGCACGGTCGCGGCCGGGATCCAGTCCTGGGCCGCCCACCAGTCGCGGGTGTAGGAGGAGCAGTTCTCCATCCAGTCGACGAGCGGCAGCGACCGCGGGTCGGGGTGGCCCGCCGGGTGCACCAGGGAGTACGGCTCCTCCAGCAGCACGTCACCGACCAGTTCGGGCGGGACGGGCGAGCCGGTGCCGATGGTGGCGATCCCGATGTCCGCGCGCCCCTCGGCGACCTCCCCCGCGGTGCCGGGCCCGATCTCCCGTACGACGGTCACGGTCGCCTCGATGCCGGGGTGCCGGGCGGCCAGCCGCTCCAGGGCGGGCGGCAGCAGATGCAGGGCCGCGCTGCGGAAGGCGGCGATGCGCAGCGGTCCGGACGGCTCGCCGGACGCCCCGGCAGCGGCCGCGCGGGTCTCGGCGGCCAGCACCTGGAGCATGCGCAGCACCCGGCGCCCGTGCGCCGCGGCCCGCTCCCCCGCGGCGGTCGGCCGGGCCCCGTGCCTGCCCCGCTCGAACAGCACGACGCCCAGCTTGCGCTCCATGCCGCGCACCGCGTGCGACACCGCGGACTGCGTCGCCCCGAGCCGCACGGCCGCGGCGGAGAAGCCGCCCTCCTCGGCCACCGCGACCAGGGTGCGCAACTCCTGCGGTGCGAGATCGACTGTGTTCACGCGGGCGCTCCCACCTGCTGCTATGAGGACGTTTCATGGACCGGGCGGTTCCATGAACGCAACCCTCTCCCACCCGCCCGCATTCCTTCCTACCGTCCCCGCCATGAACGACATCGCGCTCACCGTCCAGCAGACCGCCCGCCCGACCGGTTTCCCCAGCGCGGAGCACTTCCGCTTCGTCGAGTCGGCGGTCCCCGAGCCCGCGCCGGGCACGGCCCTGGTGGAGAACCTGCTGTGGTCGGTCGACCCGTACCACCGGGAGATGATGGACGGCGACTTCGCCCTGAACGCCCCGCTGGAGGGCCGCACCCTCGGCCGGGTCACCGCCTCGCGCGCACCCTCCCTGCGCGAGGGCGAGATCGTCCTGCACCGGCAGGGCTGGCGCACCCACGCCGTGGTCGCCCCGGAGGAGGTCCGGCACATCCCGCACCACGAGGGCGTGCCGCTCACCGCGTATCTGAGCGTGCTCGGCGGCACCGGCCTCACCGCGTACATCGGGCTCACCCGGATCGCCGAACTCCGCGAGGGGCAGGACCTGTTCGTCTCCGGCGCGGCGGGCGGCGTCGGCACGGCCACCGGCCGCTTCGCCCGGCTGCTGGGCGCGGGGCGGATCGTCGGCAGCGCGGGGTCGGCCGAGAAGGTGCGGTACCTGACCGAACGGGTCGGCTACGACGCGGCGTTCGACTACCACGACGGCCCGGTCGCCGGCCTCCTCGCCGAGGCGGCGCCCACCGGTATCGACGTGTTCGTCGACAACGTCGGCGGCGACCACCTCGGCGCGGCGATCGGCGCGCTGCGCGAGCGGGGGCGGGTGGTGCGGGTGGGCACGGTCAGCCAGTACAACACCCCCGCCGCGCCGCCGGTGCTCTTCAACCACGCCGATGTGGTGGAGAAGAGCCTGCGCATCGAGGGCTTCCTGGTGCGCGACCACCGGGCGCGGCAGGAGGAGCTGTACGAGTTCGCCGTACCGCATCTGCGCAGCGGGGCGCTGGCGCTCGACGAGACGGTGGTGGAGGGGTTCGAGCGGATCGTGGAGGCGTTCCTGCTGATGCTGCGGGGCGGGAACACGGGGAAGATGCTGGTGCGGGCCGGCTGAGGTCACAGGACGTCGCCGTCACGCCAGTCGAAGAGCAGTTCGGTGTGCGGGTCGGCGGGGACGGGCCAGACGTAGGTGGACCCCTCCTCGTCGGGCAGCGGCACCGGGCCGTCCGGCCCGAGGGCGCCGATCGGGCCGGGCCAGGCGCGCCAGCCCCGGCCCTCGTACAGCCTGGCTCCCTCGTCGCTCGCGGAGAGGGCGCCCAGGTCGTAGGCGCGGGTGATGACGCCCTCCAGCGCCTCCATCACGCGCCCGCCGAGCCCGGTGCGCCGCACGTCCCGGCGCACGGCGACCCCCTCGACGTAGCCGACGCGCAGCCACCGTCCGCGGAGCCGGGCGCGCCGCATGACCACGGCCCCGTGCGCGGCCAGTCCCCGCCCGTCGTAGGCGAGGGCGTGCAGGCCGCCGAGGGTGTGCTCCCAGTCCTCGTCGGCGAAGTCGCCGTCGAAGGACTCGTGCAACAGGCCGCGGACGCGGTGGAGTTCGGCGGGCGCGAGCTGGGCGGTGTGGGCGATGCGCAAGGTCATACCGGCATTGTCGCCGGGGATCGAGGACTCGGCGGCCACCCTCCATCTAACCTTTAAAAGTCACTTGACTGGTTATAGATGGGCGGCTCATGATGCCGTCATGACCACGCACCGGGTTCACCACCGCACCGCGGCCGTCCGCGGCCACGAGATCCACTACCGAGAGGCCGGGCCCGAGGACGCGCCCGTGCTTCTGCTGCTGCACGGCTTCCCCAGCAGCTCGCACATGTTCCGGGACCTGATACCGCTGCTCGCCGGCCGGTACCGGGTGATCGCCCCCGACCACCTCGGCTTCGGCCGCTCGGCGACACCGCCCGCCGCCGAGTTCTCGTACACCTTCGCCGAACTGGCGGAGATCACCGGCGAGTTCACCGAGCGGCTGGGGCTGGAGCGGTTCGCGCTGTACGTCCAGGACTACGGCGCCCCCATCGGGCTGCGGCTGGCGCTGGCGCATCCGGACCGGGTGAGCGCGATCGTCACGCAGAACGGCAACGCCTACGAGGAGGGCCTGGGCGCCGAGGCATGGGCGCCGGTGCTGGCGCTGATCAAGGAGCGCACGCCCGAGACGGAGGCGCCGGTGCGGGAGATCTACACCCTGGACGGCATCAAGTGGCAGTACCTGCACGGCGTGCCCGAACACCTCAAGGAGACGGTCAGTCCGGACGCCTACGAGCGGGACGCGGCCGACCTCGCCCGTCCGGGCCAGACCGGGATACAGCTCGACCTGATCTGCGACTACGGCTCCAACTTCGCGCTGTACCCGGCCTTCCAGGAGTACTTCCGCACCAGCCAGGTGCCGCTGCTGGCGGTGTGGGGCGCCCATGACGAGATCTTCGTGCCGCAGGGCGCGCTCGCCTTCCGGCGGGACCTGCCGGACGCCGAGGTGCATCTGCTGCCCACGGGCCACTTCGCCCTGGAGACCCACGCCGGCCAGATCGCGGCACTGATCGACGACTTCCTCGGCAGGGTGCTGCCGGCGGCTCGCCCACACGACTGATCCTCCGCGCGGCACCGGACAAGCGGCCGCCCGCAGGGGAACACCTGACGTCATGAACGACACGGAGAAGGTGTTCCTCCAAGGCGGCCCCGACGACCTGCCCGAGCGGATCGTGCCCGTCCCCGACCCCGGCCCGGACGTGAAGATCGAGCTGCGCAACGGCTACGAGCACTTCCGCCCGACCGACCGCCGGACGGACACCCCCGAGGGCTCGCTGCCCGTGTACGAGTGGTGGGAGCGGACGGAGATGGCGGGGTAGGCCCCGCGCTGTCCCGCCGGACATGGCACCGCCCCCGCTCCGGAGGTGCAAGCCGGAGCGGGGGCGGGGTCCAGGGGTGCCGCGGGGGCGTCAGCCCATGTGCGGGTAGCCGTAGTCGGTCGGCGGGACCAGCGTCTCCTTGATGGCGCGGGTCAGGGTCCAGCGCATCAGGTTCTGCGGGGCGCCGGCCTTGTCGTTGGTGCCGGAGGCACGGCCGCCGCCGAAGGGCTGCTGGCCGACGACGGCGCCGGTCGACTTGTCGTTGATGTAGAAGTTGCCGGCCGCGTAGCGCAGCTTCTCCATCGTGTACGCGGCCGCCGCGCGGTCGTTCGCGATGACCGAGCCGGTGAGCGCGTAGTCGGACACCGACTCCATCTGGGTCAGCATCTCGTCGTACTTGTCGTCCTCGTAGACGTACACGGCGAGGATCGGACCGAAGTACTCGGTCGTGAAGACCTCGTTCTCCGGGTCGGTGCACTCGATGACGGTCGGGCGCACGAAGTAGCCGACCGAGTCGTCGTAGGAGCCGCCCGCGACGATCGTGCAGGCCGGATCGGCCTTCGCACGGTCGATGGCGGCCTTGTTCTTGGCGAAGGCGCGCTCGTCGATCACGGCGCCGATGAAGTTCGACAGGTCGGTGACGTCACCCATGGTGATGTAGTCGACCTCGGCCGCGAACTCCTCCTTGAAGCCGGAGTTCCAGATGGACGCCGGGATGTAGGCGCGGGAGGTGGCCGAGCACTTCTGGCCCTGGTACTCGAAGGCACCGCGGGTCAGGGCGGTCTTCAGCACCGCGCGGTCGGCGCTCGGGTGGGCGACGACGAAGTCCTTGCCGCCGGTCTCGCCGACCAGACGCGGGTAGGAGCGGTACTTCTCGATGTTCTGGCCGACCGTCTTCCACAGGTACTGGAAGGTCTTGGTGGAGCCGGTGAAGTGGATGCCGGCCAGGTCGCGGTGGTTCAGGGCGACCTCGGAGACGGCGATGCCGTCACCGGTGACCAGGTTGATGACGCCCTTGGGCAGGCCCGCCTCCTCCAGCAGCTGCATCAGCAGCACGGCGGCGTGGGTCTGCGTCGGGGACGGCTTCCAGACGACGACGTTGCCCATGAGCGCGGGCGCGGTCGGCAGGTTGCCCGCGATGGCCGTGAAGTTGAACGGCGTGATCGCGTAGACGAAGCCCTCCAGCGGGCGGTGGTCCAGACGGTTCCACACACCCGGGGAGTTGGCCGGGGGCTGCTCGGCGAGGATCTGGCGGGCGTAGGCCACGTTGAAGCGCCAGAAGTCGACGAGCTCGCAGGGGGTGTCGATCTCGGCCTGCTGGGCGGTCTTGGACTGGCCGAGCATGGTGGAGGCGGCCATGGTCTCCCGCCACGGGCCGGCCAGCAGCTCGGCGGCGCGCAGGATGATCGCCGCGCGGTCGTCGAAGGACATCGCGCGCCAGGCCGGGGCGGCCGCGAGGGCCGCGTCGATGGCGTCCTGGGCGTCCGCTTGCGTGGCGTTGCGGTAGGTGCCGAGGACCGCCTTGTGGTTGTGCGGCTGGACGACCTGGAATGCCTCGCCGCCGCCCATCCGCTTCTCACCGCCGATGGTGCACGGCAGGTCGATCGGGTTCTCGGCCAGCTCCTTGAGCTTGACCTCCAGCCGGGCGCGCTCGGGCGAGCCGGGGGCGTAGCCGTGCACCGGCTCGTTGACGGGGGTGGGGACCTGGGTCACAGCGTCCATGAGATCCGTAACTCCTTGTACGTGAGCGGGTGTTCGGGTTCAGCCCTTGGAGACCATCGAGCGCAGGCTGTGCTTGTCCGGGGGACAACCCCCGGACCCCCGGCAGGGGCTGCAGCACAGCCACGTTGCATCAGCCACGGCTGATCATGCTCCTCAAGAAGAAGCGCAGGTTGGCCGGCTTCTCGGCCAGGCGGCGCATGAAGTAGCCGTACCAGTCGGTGCCGTAGGCGGTGTAGACGCGCATGCGGTGGCCCTCGGCGGCCAGCCGCAGGTGCTCGTCGCCGCGGATGCCGTAGAGCATCTGGAACTCGTACTCGTCGAGCTTGCGGCCGGCCTTGCGGGCGAGTTCCTGGGTGATGGAGATCAGGCGCGGGTCGTGGGACCCGATCATCGGGTAGCCCTCGCCCTCCATGAGGATCTTCAGGATGCGCACATACGCCTTGTCGATCTCGTGCTTCTGCTGGTAGGCGACCTCGGCGGGCTCCTTGTAGGCGCCCTTCACGATCCGCACGCGGCTGCCGTTCGCGGCCAGGCGGCGGGCGTCGGCCTCGGTGCGGAAGAGGTACGCCTGGATGACGCAGCCGGTCCCCGGGAAGTCCTTGCGCAGCTCGTCGTGGATGGCGAACATCGAGTCCAGGGTGGTGTGGTCCTCGGCGTCCAGGGTGACCGTGGTGCCGAGGGCGGCGGCGGCCTCGACGACCGGGCGCACATTGGCGAGGGCCAGCTCGTGGCCGCCCTCCAGCGCCTGGCCGAACATCGACAGCTTCACCGACATCTCGACGCGCTCGCCCAGCTCCAGCGGCTTCAGGCGCTCGATCAGCTCCAGGTAGGCGTCACGGGCGGCACCGGCCTGCTCCGGGGTGGTGATGTCCTCGCCGACGACGTCCATCGTCAGCTCCAGGCCCTTGGCCGTGAGGTCCTCGATGATCGGGACGATGTCGCCCACCGTCTCGCCGGGGATGAACCGGTCGACCACCTGCTTGGTGACCGGGGCCGCCGAGATCAGGCGTCGCATCCGGTCGCTGCGCGACGCGGCGAGAATCACGGGACCCAGCACGGGGCACCTCCACAGAACAGGTGAAACAGGCCGGAACCCTACGAGTCGGGTACGGCACGGAGAACCACCGTGAAACCTAAGGATCCCTCCGATCCTGTGCTACCGACAGCTGTCACGCATCCGTGCCGCAGATCTCAGACAGATGTCTGAAGCCCTTCGGGAAATGCGGCAGAATGCCCAGGGTGACGTCGGAACACAGGAGTGACTACCAGGAGCTGGTCGACGAGATCTCCGAGCTTCTGGGCGCTCCCGCGACCCTGGAGAACCGCGACTTCGAGCTGATCGCCTTCGGCGCGTACGACGACGAGGGCGACCTCGATCCCTCCGCGCTGGACCCGGTGCGCACCCGCTCGATCCTGACCCGGCGCTCCACGGCGGCGGTACGGGAGTGGTTCGAGGGCTTCGGCATCACCCGGGCGACCGGCCCGGTCCGTATCCCGCCGACCCCGGAGGCGGGGGTGTACCGGGGACGGATCTGCCTGCCCGTGCGCCACCGCGGGGTCGTCCTCGGCTATGTGTGGCTGCTGGACGACGATCCGGGACCCACGGACGCCCAGCTGGACGCGGCGATGGAGGTGACGGAGCGGATCGGCGCGCTGCTGGCGGACGAGGCGCAGCACGGCGCCGACCTGACGCGGGAGTTCCGGGCGGTGCTGACCGCCGAGCGGGGCTGGCGGCAGGACATGGCGGTGGCGGCGCTGCGGACCGCGCTCGGCCCGCGAGGGGAGGGCCCGCACACGGTGGTGTGTGTGGCGCCCTGGCCGTCGGCCGACCCCGACGACGCCCCGTCGGCCCGTACGGTGCCGCACGCGACGGCGCTGTGCACGATGCCGTGGGGCGGGGGTGGCTCCCCCGCCCGTGCGGCGGCGGGGGAGGGACAGTGCCTGGCGGTGCTGGTGCGGCTGCGCTCGGCCGAGGTGCAGGTGCCGGCGCTGACGGCGGCCTCGAGGCTGCTGCGGGAGGGTGCCCGCGCGGCCGGCGTCGGGGAGATCCGCGGCGGCCTGGCCGAGCTGGGCACCTCCTGGCGGGAGGCGGCCGCGGCGGCCCGCGCCGTCCTCGCCGAGCCCCGTCTCGGCCCGGTCGCCGAGTGGTCCCGTATCGGCGCCTACCGGATGCTGACCTCGCTGTCCCCGGAGGTGGCGCACGACCCGGCGGTGGCCCCGCTGCTCTCCCCCGCCCAGCGGGAGCTGGCCCGCACCGCCGAGGTGTACCTCGACCACGCGGGCCAGGCCGGCCGCACGGCCGCCGCGCTGGGCATCCACCGCCAGACCCTCTACTACCGCCTCTCGCGCGTGGAGCAGCTCACCGGCCTCGACCTGGACGACGGCGAGCACCGGCTGCTGCTGCACATGGCGCTGAAGGCGGCGCGGCTGTAGACGTTCACCAGTCGGGAGCGCGGGTGGCCCGCCCCTCGGTGCCCTTGAGGAAGAAGTACTCGGTTCCGATCCTGCTCAGCAGGTCCGCCGCGCCGGTCGCCTCCACGATCCAGCCGTCCCCGGCCTTCCGCGCGGCGGTGCCGAGCCGTTCGAACGTTGCCTCGCCGATCAGTTCCACGTACTTCGCCCCGAAGTAGTTCACCTCGAAGAGTCCGGGCAGGAACCGGGAGAAGTCCCGGCCGACGGCCCGCAGGACGGGACCGTCGGCCATGACCTGGGCCCGGTAGACGGAGGCGCGGTAGACGGCCCCCCACACCGGGCGGGCCTCGTCGCAGATCCGCTCGAAGGCCGCCCGGGCCGCACCGGCCGCCTCCTCGCGGAGCGCGGCGACCGTGACCCCGTTGTTCAGCAGGAGCCGGCCGCCGACACGGGCCAGCGGGGAGCTGTTGACGGAGACGACCACGTTCAGGTCGCCGGTGGCGCCGCGCAGCTCCACGTTCCCCGAGTGACGGTCCTCGGTGGCCCACCGGGTCCGGTCCCGTACGACGTCCGGGAGCGCGGCGAGCGGGCCGAGCGGGGACCGCTCCCCCGGCTCGGGGCTCCAGACGACCACCTCGCTCGCCCAGGCCGGCGCGGTCTCGGCCAGGACGCGGGCGACGCGCACCAGGGTGGCGCCGCCCGGGTCCTCGACGAGCGACCGGTCGAAGACGACCTCCGCGGTCAGACGGTCAGTGTTCACAGCTCGTGGTGCTCACGGTTCTCGGTGCTCACAGTTTGTCCAGGGGGGTGACGATGATCCGCCCCGCCTTGATGGCGTCGGCCAGACCACCGGTCTGCGGGATGCGGGTCCCGGTGCCCGGTCGGACGACGATCTCCAGCGGGACGCCGAGCACGTCGTTCGCATGGGCCTCGAAGTCCCGGATCTGGCCCCGGTACTCCAGGTCGGCCACGTCCTTCGATTCCATCATGGTGCCGCGCTTGGCGATGGAGTCGTTCACGTCGAAGTCGGGGATGCGGTCCTTTCCGGTCTTGGGTCCGGCGATGGTCTGCTGCCCGCTGCCGGGGTTCCGCTTGACCCCGGTCTTCTGGGCGATGGCGTCCTCCTGCGGGCGGCCGGCCTTGGCGGTGCAGGGGCCCGAGTTGTGGACGAGGACCTCGGTGTCACCTGCCAGCACGTAGAAGGTGTGCAGGTCGGCGACGGTGAGGTTGTGCACCTGCTGGCGCTGTGCCGTGCGGGAGGCGGTGTCGGTGACCCGGACGCGTTCGCCGGTGTCGGTGCGCAGCCGGGTGCCGGGCTTCACGTCCGCCGCCTCGACCCAGTGGCCCAGGTCCTCGGCCCAGAAGGGGTGCGCGGCGGTGGCGGTGAGGGTGGCGGTGCGGCCGCCCCGGTCGCCGTCGGTGTCGACGGTGAGCTCGACGAGGTCCTTCTCGCCGCTGCCGCCGATCAGATGGGTGACCGGCTTGGCGGTGGTGCGTCCGGTCTCCGGGTCGGTGGCGAGCACGAGGTCGCCGGTCCGCACGTCCTCGATGGGCCGGGTGGAGCCGTCGGCCAGGACCACCTCGGTGCCGGGCACGAAGCTGTTGCACGGCGGGTTCCCGGACTTGGCGGCCTTGGCGCCGCCCTCCGCCACGTCGTCCGCCTTGCCGGCCACGCGCCGGGCCGCCTGGGTGGCGCCCCTGACGTCGTCGGCCTTGGTGGCCACCGTGGCGACCACGTCGGCTCCCTTGGTGGCGGCCTTGCGGGCCAGGCCCACACCGCCCGGAACACCGGGGACGACGGCGAGCGTCACATCGGCCACGACTCCCGCCGCGTCGGCGGCCGCCGACCAGTAGTTCCCCTTGCGGACGTTGTCCACCAGGCTCGCCACGCCGATGCCGATGCTGACGACCTCGATGGCCAGGTCGAGATAGCCGCCGGTCGGGTCGGTGTACTTCAGCGGGTTGTTGACGCCGTAGGCGTACATGGAGAGGTTCGCCGGGGTGTACACACCGCCGTTGGGGGCGCCGTCGAGATAGTCCCCGAGGGCCGGGTCGGCGGACTGCCAGACGCCGGAGCGCGGGTTGTAGTAGCGGTCGCCGTGGTAGGTGTAGCCGGTCTCCGGGTCCAGCTCCTTGCCGGTGAACTGGTACGGGTTCTTCTCACCGGGGTGTTCGTCGACCCAGACCTCGCCCGACGGGAAGTAGTCGAGGTGCTCGGCGAGGCGGCCGGTGCCGTCCGTGCCGAAGGCCGAGGAGCCCAGGTGGTCGGCGTGGTAGTAGAACTGGTCCTTCTCGTAGGCGTTGCCCGGCTTGGAGGTCTTCGTCGCGATGCGGGTGGTGCCGACGAAGACGTGCTTGAACTCCGTCTGGTTGCGGGCCGAGTAGTTCTGGTTCGGGTAGTAGTGCGTCTGGGCGCCGTCCTTGATCACCCGCTGGCCGTCCGCGTCGTAGAGGAAGCGGACCGTCGGCGGCTTGCCGGGGTTGTTGCAGGAGGACGGGTCCTGGGCCTGGGTGTGGTTCTTCGAGGTGTCGTGGACGCAGGCCAGGCGGTTGTCCTCGTCCCAGATCTGCTGCCGGCGCGGGTTGCCGGGGGTGTCGGAGACGGAGTCGATCAGGTTGCCGTTGAGGTCGTAGGACAGGCTGTCCGAGCCCACCCTGCTGGGGGCGTGCGGTCCGTCGGCGTAGGCGTAGCCGAAGGTGTAGCTGGTGCGCTTCTGCACCTGCTGGTGGCCGGAGCCGCCCACCGCGATGGCGTGGCTCTGGGACTTGCCGGTGATGTTGTGGATGGTGTCGTAGGAGGTCGACAGCCGGTAGCTGTCGGTCTTGTTGTGGGCGAAGGCGTACGAGCCCGTGGCCTCCGTCAGCCGGTACAGGTTGTCGTAGCGGTACGTCTGGACGGTGGGGCCGCCCAGCTTCGGGGTGTCCGGGCTGGTGGGCAGTTCGGTGGCGTTCTCCTGGCGGGTGAGGTTGCCGACCTCGTCGTAGCCGTAGGACAGGTTCTGGAAGGCGTAGCCCGTCGGGAGCGTGGAGTCGAGCGTGGCCAGGCGGCGGTCCTCGGCGTCGTAGGTGTAGTCCGTGGCCGTGCCGTTGCCGAGCTCGATGCGGGTGCGCTGGCCGAACTTGTCGTGGTCCAGGGACTTCAGATACGGGTAGCTGAAGCCGTTCTTGGTGCCGGTGGCCGAGCTGACCTCGCCGCCGCTGTCGTAGGTGTAGGTCAGTTCCTCGCCGTCGGGGTAGGTCAGCGACAGGACGCGGCCGAAGCTGTCGTAGCGGTGGGCGGTGGTGAAGGTGCGGATGTGGGGGCCGGGGCCGGGCAGGGTGCGGGTCTCCTCGACGACCTCGCCGAGCGGGCCGTACTTGCGGGTGACCTCGCCGGCCGCGTCCTCGACCTTGGTGACCCGGCCGACGGCGTTGTGGTCGGCGTCCGGACCGCCGTAGGTGTAGCGGACGTCGTTGTCCGTGAAGACCGGGTAGTCCACCGCTTCCAGGCGGTTGAAGTCGTAGCGGTACTCGACCGCCTCGTCCTTGGCCGCCAGGTTGGCGCTGATCGCGCGGATCACGTTGCCGGCCGGGTCGTAGACCGTGGTGCTGCGGCCCGAGTCCGGGGAGTCGATCGCGGTGCGGCGGCCGAAGTGGTCGTACGCGACGGTGGTGGTGTTGTCCCGGTCGTCGGTGATCTTCGTCAGCTGGCCGAGGGCGTCATAGGTGTACGACGTCCAGATCGGGGCGTCGCCCGCCTTGGCGCCCGGCTCGCGCACGGCCGTCTTCTGCTGCCGTACGTCGGCGTAGGCGCGGGTGGCGTTGCCCTTGGCGTCGGTGGCGGTCGTCTCGAACCGCACCGCGCCGGAGCGGTCCTCGCCGAACCCGTAGGCCAGCGTGCTGGCCGTCTCGTCGGGCAGGACCGTGCGCAGCGGGCGGTCCAGCACGTCGTACGTGATCTTCGTGGGGCGGACGGTGTCGAAGGCCGGGTTGAAGGCGGTGTTGGCGTCGCCCTTGGGCTCGGTCACCGGGTAGTACTGCTCGACCGCGCGGCCGAGCGCGTCGTAGACGGTGCGCCCGGAGACGGTCATCACGTCCTGGCCGCCGACCTCGGCGTCCTTCTTGGTCTGCACGATCCGGCCGAGGCCGTCGGCGAAGGTGACCGTGTCGATCGTGTCGTCCTTCACCGTGCCGTCGGCGGTCCGGTCCAGGTGGCGGGTGACCGCGTAGGGGACGGGTGCCTCGGGGTGGTAGGCGAAGGCGATGGTCGGGCGGCCGGCCTCGTGGTCGTAGGGGCCGGTGACCGAGGTGACCCGGCCGATGCGGTCGTACGTCGTGCTGATCCGCTGGCCGTTGATGTCCTCGGTCCGCGTGGGCTGGCCGAAGCGCAGGTCGTAGGCGGTCGTGGAGGTGTAGCCGAAGCTGTCCTCGGTCGAGGTGACGTGCGTGCCCGTCGGGTCGTCGTACGCGTAGGTGCGCTCGTAGCGCTGACCGCGGTGGTTCTCGGGCGAGGTGACGGACTTCAGGGTGCCGGTGTCGTGGTACTCCAGGTCGGTGACCGCTTCGGTGCCGTCGGCCAGGCGGGCGGTGTGGCGGGTGATCTCGCCGGTGGCGCAGTCGACCTCGGAGGTGCGCGAGCGCATCAGCTCGCCGCCGCCGCGGACCTCCAGCTCGCGGGGGATGCCGGCGATATGGGTGTCGGTGCACTCGGTGTAGCGGGTGCGGGTCTCCACGTCGTCGGCGGCGCCCGGTTCGCCGTAGTCGACCGAGCGGACCACATTGCCGAGGTCGTCGTACGACAGCGTGGTCGAGGTGCTCTTGCCGGGCTCCTTCTCGCCCTCGTACCAGCGGGACTCGGTCCTCACGAGCTGCGGGAAGACCGTGGCGCGGGTGGAGCGGCCGTCGGCGGTGCCGCCGGTGGCCACGTCGCGCAGGGTGTAGGTGTGCAGGGTCTCGGTGTAGAGGTTGCCCGCGCCGTCCGCGACCGTCTGGCGCTTGACCAGGCCGCGGGTGTAGTGGCTGGTGGTGTCGTACTCGGTGGTGGAGGTGCGGCGGTCGGCCTGGGTGGTGGTGACGGTTCCGTAGCCGCGGAACTCGCGCTCCAGGCGGTCGTAGGTGCCGCCCTCGTAGGAGAAGGCGAGGGACTGGGTGTCGGCGCCGTCGCCGGGCAGGTTGTCGTGGACCTTGGCGCCGGTCAGCAGCCAGCGGGAGCCGGGCTGGTCGTAGGTGTTGCCGTCACGGGTGTAGGCGAGATCGATGCGCGAACCCAGCGGCCGGGTCACCGACTTGAGGAGGTTGGTGCGGCCGGTGCGGTTGGCGGCGACGGTCAGCTCGCTGTCCTTGGTGGAGGCGAGGTGGTCGGCGAGGCCGTCGCCGTCGATGTCGCGCAGCATCTGCTCGGCGCGGGAGGCGCCGGTGGAGACGTTGACGCCCGGGTTGATGATCAGGTAGCCGGTGATGGGGGTGCCGAAGGTGATCCGGAAGTAGACACCGCCGCCGACGCGGGCGTTGGCGTCCTCGTTGACGCCGCCGAGGCTGCCGTGGAACGGGACCAGGGGCGCGAAGCCGCTGCCGGTGTTCAGGCCGACGCGGATCGGGTCGCCGGCCAGGACGCGGTCGGCGAGGCCGTCGCCGTTGACGTCGGCGAGGGAGTTCTTCGTCGAGGAGGAGTCCTGCTCGAAGGAGGCGCCGCCGCCGAAGCCGTAGAAGTCGGTGTTGAAGCCGATGTTGAGGCCCGCGCTGTTCCCGGAGCCCTCGTTCGGCTTGGCGCCGCCGGGCCACGGCTCGGGCGCGGCGAAGCGGTAGCCGAGGTTCAGGGCGGCGCGGCCGTCCTCGTAGACCCGGTCGGGCAGGTTGTCGCCGTTGATGTCCAGGAGGTCGGACTCGCCGTCGGAGCGGCTGGAGCCGAGGTTGCCGCCGATGCCCAGCGGGGGCATGTCGTTGCCCGCGGTGGAGGTGTTGGCGGTGCCGGTGGCGGGCGGGTCGGCGTGGCCGGAGCCGGTGCTGATGGTGCGGGCCGCGCTGCCCGCGGCGGCGTTGCCGCTGCGGGTGTCGGACTCGCGCACCGAGCCGCCGGGCAGGGTGCCGCGGGTGGCGCCGAGGGTGCCGGTGGGGTCGGTGAACTGGACGCCGCCCGCGCCGACGACGTCCGGGAAGGAGTCGCCGTTCAGGTCGAGGTAGTCCAGGACGCCCTTGGCGGTGCCCTTGGCCACGCTGCCGCCGACGCTGCCGATGCCGCCGCCCAGGGAGCCGGTCACCGAGATCTGCTGGTTGCGGGACATGCGCGGCACGGCGTGCGCCGAGGCCAGCGATCCGGGCTGGGGCAGGCCGATGGTGGGGCCGCCGAAGCGGGAGCTGGAGGTGGTGCCGGCGGCGACCCAGGTGTACTCGCCGGTGCCCCAGCGGTGGTGCTCGGTGTCCGGGGTGAGCGGCACGACCGTCGTCGGCGTGATCCGCGGGTCGCGTTCGAAGGCGTCGCGGTCCCGGTCGGGGTCGACATCGTCGGGCAGCTGCTCGGCCAGGTCCTCGACGTCCGCGTTCAGGTCGCTCTGCTTGAGGGGCTGTTCGGCGCGCTCCTTGTTGCCGTTGTAGCCGACGGCGGACCAGCCGCGGTACGGGCGGGCGAAGACGCCCTCGGCCGCGGGGGCGTGCACGGTCACCGGCATCGACGCGGCGCCGACGGACGCCTCCGCGCCGGTGATCTTCGCGGCGAGCTCCGCGGAGGGCACGGTGAGGTCGAGGAACAGCTCCTCGCCGGCCTCGGCCGTCACCTGCAGCGGCGCCGGGTCGGCACCCAGCTCGACCGTGCTCTTGGCGAGCAGCGCGCCGCGCTTCTTCACGGTGAACACCGCGCGTCCCGTGGTGCCCTCGGGGGCGGTGACGTGCGGGGTGACGGTGAAGGTGCCGCCGGGAGCCGGGTACGCGGCGGGCGGGGCCGTCGCGGTGCCGGTCACCTGGTAGGTGTCGATGTCGTACGGGGCGTGGAAGCGGACCTGGGAGGGGTCGGCCACGCCGTCGGCGGCGGTGTACCGGGCCTCGGGCGCCCACCGGAGCGCGGTGACGTCGATCGGCGAGTCGGTGTCGAGGCGCCAGGCGAGGTCCTGGCCCTGGGTGACGGGGACGGTGAGGTCGACGGGGACGGTGCCCGTGTCGCCGGCCGGGATCTCCTTCTTCAGCAGCGGGTCTCCGTCGCGGGTGATCAGGACGGTGACGTCGTCGCTGGTCGCGGAGGTCTTCTCGATGTCGCCGGTCAGGTGCAGGGTGCCGGTCAGCGGGGCCTCGACGGTGCCGGAGCGGCCGGCGAGGGTGAAGTCCTTCGACGCGGTGTAGGAGTGCAGGGGCAGGCCGTCGGCGTCGGTGGCCTCGAAGCCCGTGTAGGTGATCGTCGGGTCCCAGGCGACCTGGTCGGCGGTGCCGTCGAAGACGGAGCCGACGCGGAAGTACAGCTGCTGGCCGCGCTCGACCTCGATCGCGTCCACGGCCTGCGGGGTGCGCGCGGTGTGGTCACCGGCCGGGATGCGGGCCGACCACAGCTCGCGGTCCTCGTGCTGGACGGCCACCCGCACGCCGTCGGGCTCGGCGAACTCGGCCTCGTCGGCCTCCCCTGGCCGGAGCGTGACGGTTCCGGTGACGCGCACGGTGCCGTCGTAGGGCGCGGTCCAGCGGCGGACGGTGTCCAGCAGCGGGTAGGAGTCGATGCGCCGCTGCCGCTCGGCGGAGTAGTCGGGCAGCAGGCCGTCGGTGTCGACGCGGCCCGCGCCGATCGGCACCGGGGTGCGGTCGGCGGCGCCGTAGGCCAGGGAGCCGTCCGCCTCGACCCGGCCGAACAGCACCGACGAGCCGTCGACGAGGTCGACGACGCCGTCGGCGTTGACGTCGGAGAAGTAGCGCCGGGTGGTGGAGACGGTGTCGACGTAGTCCAGCTGGGCGGCGATCCCGCCGAGGTAGCCCTCGACCCCGACCGTGCGGGCGCTGGAGGTGCCGCCGAGGATGCCGGGCAGGCCGCGCAGCGGGGTGGTGGCGGCGGCGAACTCGGGCTCGCCGCCGGGCCGGGAGAGGTTCTTGCGGAAGACGAAGCCGTCGCCCCGCTTGAGGACCTTGTCCGGCAGGTTGTCGCCGTCCACGTCCACCAGCGCCAGCAGGCCCTCGTCCTTGCCGCGGTTGTAGCCCGCCTTGATGCCCACCGAGCCGGACTTCTGCCCGGTGAAGCCGTAGCCGACGTACAGATGCCCGCCGGCCCCCGTGGAGGAGTTGCCGTTCAGCGCGCCGGCCTCGCCGGCGCCCGAACGCACGCCGTTCACCGTGCCGTTGCGGACGTTGTCGTCCGGCGACGACCAGTCGACGCGGGCGAACGCCGCGTAGGAGCCGTCGGCGTCACGGATGTCGTCGTAGTAGGAGAACGTGTGCTCGGTGAAGGGCTTGCCGTCGGCACCCAGCTGGGTGACGGACTTCAGCAGCGTCTTGTGGAACGCGCCCTCGTCGTAGTCGAGTTCGTAGCCGCGCACCAGCTCGTCGTGGTAGCGCACCTCGACGCGGCGCAGCAGGTCGGCGGTGACCCGCTTGAAGCCGCCGCGCGCGTCGATGTGGACGTCGGGGCGGCGGGGCTCGTCGAGGTCGCGGTCGCGGACGAAGGTCACCGTGTAGGGGCCGTCGTCGTCCCCGCGCCCGGTGTAGGCGATCTTCTTCACGTACAGCTCGCGGCCGGTGACCGTGCCGCCGTTCACGCCGGCGTCCTCGACGAGGGCGTAGCGGTAGCGGACGGTGTTGCCGTGGGTGTCGCGCACCTCGCGCAGGGCCCAGGAGAAGATGTTGCCCTGGTCGTCGGTGAGCCGGGCGCCCTCACCGCCGTAGAAGTAGCGGGTCCCGGACTTGTCGGTGACCTCCCAGCCGTACGACTTCGGCGAGTCGCCGGTGCGCACGATGCGGGCGAAGCCGCCCTCGACGCGGGTGTGGAAGACCTTGTCGCCCTCGCTGCGCGGGCCGGGCTCGCTGCGGTGGGCGACCGGGGTGAGCTGCTCGCCGGCCAGGGTGTACGTCTCGGTCTCCTTGGCCGCGTCGTAGCGCGGGACGCCCCAGCGGGTGTCGATGGAGACGGAGGGGACGGTCAGGTTCCAGCCGGTGCCCAGCCAGCCGTCGGCGGCCGCCGAGGAGTAGCCGATGGACAGGGAGGGGGCGAGCCCGGCGCGGCCCGGCGGGACCTCAAGGGGGTACGAAAGGCGGGCGTCGCCCTGGTTGTTGGCGGCGGGGGCGGCGATCTGGTGGACGCCGGTGGCGGGGTCCGCGGCCTGGATGCCCTTGATGCGGTTCGGGTCGAAGGTGACCTGCTCGGGGCCCTCGGGGGCGGTGACGGTGGCGTTCACCATGTCGGTGAAGTGGTTGGTGCGCGAGACGACGACCTGCTTCTCCTCGTCGACCGCGATCCGCTCCAGCGGCTGCCAGCAGTCGGCCGCCTCGTCGAAGTAGAAGGTTTGTACGTCGTTCGGGGTGAGCCCGGCCGCCTTCAGCGCGTCCGGGTCGTACGGCAGGGAGACCGTGATGTCGGTCTCGAAGGTGTGCGGGGTCGGTGTGAACCGGTAACCGCGCGGTCCCTCGGTCATGTTGTCCATGCCGGCGCCGAGGCTCGGCAGGGTGGTCTCGGACAGCGGCTGGACACCGATCTCCGTCGGCCGGTCCACCGCCTCGGGTGCCAGCGCGACCTCGGCGCCCTCGGCGGCCACCCGCTTGGTCACGCCGGTGCTGGGGGTGACCCAGTCCGTGGTCACCGGGGCGGACTCCCTGGCGAGCGGCCCCTTGTCCGCGGCCTCCGACCCCGGTACGCAGCCGCCCAGCGGCTGCGCGTCGGCGACCGGTGCCGTGTCGGCCCTATCTCGCCACACGCCTGCGCTGAGCAGTGACAGCACCAGGGCGAGCCCCAGCAGCAACGGAAGAAAGCGTCTGCGTCCCCACACGCGACCGGCCATGAACAGCCCAGCCCTTCTACGCAACAGCCACAGGTTGCACGAGATCCGCACGGAGCTTCACAGCTCACTCACAAGTACCGCCAGTAGAGAATCCGTCACGGTTGGTGAGGGAAATCCGGCCAGCGGGGCCGCGAGGGGGTGGGGACGGATTTGAAAACGATTGTCATCGTGCTACGGTTCGTCGCGCGTTCAACCTTTGACCTGCGCCTTCCCCGGAGTGATCCGTGCGTCTCCCCGCCCGCTTTCTGCCCCTCACCGCGCTCACCGCCGCCTCGGCGTTGCTGACCGGTTGCTTCTCCGGATCGCCGCAGGCCACGGGCGGAGGCGACGGCAAGCGCATCCGGGTCGCGATGATGCAGCCGCCGCGCTCGGGGCTGTCCCCGCTCTCCGACGACGCGTTCAAACTGTCGCGCTGGTCCACCGCCGAGACACTGGTGAAGCTGGACGCCGAGGGCGACGCACTGCCCGCGCTGGCCACCGACTGGCGGCAGTCCGGGCGCAGTTGGACCTTCTCGATACGCCGGGGCGTCACCTTCCACGACGGCACGAAGCTCGACGCCGAAGCCGTCGTCCGCTCCCTCACCCGCGCCGCGACCGCCTCCCCCAAACCCCGCATCCTCGACGGCGTCGAGCTGACCGCGCGCGCCGCGGACACGGACACCGTCACCGTCACCACCGCCGAGCAGGACCCCCTCGTCCCCCAGCGGCTCAGCTCCCCCCAGCTGTCGATCCTCGCGGCGCGGGCCTACCGCGGGAAGACGGTGAACCCGCTCGGCGCCGGCACCGGCCCCTTCGAGCTGACCGAGGTCGACGGCACCTCCTCCGCCTCCCTCGACCGCTACGACGGCTACTGGGGGAAGAAGGCCGAGGCGCCCGGCATCGACGTGACGTTCGTGCCCGACGGCACCGCCCGCGCGGCCGCCCTGCGCAGCGGCGAGGCCGACATCGTCGAGGCCGTACCCGTCTCCCAGGCCGCCCTGCTGGACGAGGACCTGATCACCGAGGTCCCGATGCCGCGCACCAACACCCTCTATCTGAACACCTCCGAGGGCCCCTTCGAGGATCCCGCGCTGCGCGCCGCCGCCCGCGAGGCGATCGACGCCGCCTCCCTCGTGAAGGGCGTGTACGAGGGCCGCGCGGACATCGCGGAGGGGCTGCTGGGACCGGCCCTGCCCTGGGCCGCCGAACTGCGCGGTCCGGTGCGGCGCGCGAAGGCCGGCCGGCCGAACGGCGAGACCATCACCATCGGCACCTTCACCGACCGCGCCGAACTCCCCGAGGTCGCCGCCGCGCTGCAACAGCAGCTCCAGAAGGCCGGGTTCACGGTGAAGCTGGACGTGCGCGAGTACGCCAACATCGAATCCGACGCGCTGGCGGGCGCGTTCGACGCCTTCATCCTCTCCCGCGCCACCGTCCTGGACTCCGGCGACCCGGCCGCCTACCTCTACAGCGACTTCGCCTCCGACGGCTCCTTCAACATCGCCCAGCTCGCGGACCGTTCGGTGGACGCAGCGCTGCGCGCCGCGGGCGCCACGGCCACCGGTGACGCCCGCCGCGCGGCCGTCGTCGCCGCCGAGGCCGCGGTGCTGGGCACCGACGCGGCCGTGCCGATGCTGCACGAGCGGGTGATCCAGGGCGACGCGGCCGGGGTCGTCGGCGCCGCCCACGATCCGCGTGAGCGCGAGCTCGTCACCGCGGACACCTACGTCAAGTGAGGCCGACCGCCGCCGGGGTGACCCGGGTGCTGTCTCTCGCCGGGGTCGTCACCGCCGTGGGCCTGCTGCCCTGGCTGTCCGGGCGGGACCCCGCGCTGACCGTGCTGCGCGCCCGGTCCGCCGAGCAGGAGCCGACGCCGGAGGCCCTGGACGCCGTACGGCGTGATCTGGGGCTGGATCAGGGGCCCTTGGGGCTGTTCGGGGACTGGGCGGCCGGGCTGCTGCGCGGTGACCTCGGGACCTCGTGGGTGTCGCACACCGAGGTGCTGCCGTCGGTGACGGCCGGGCTCCAGGTGTCGCTGGGGCTGATGGGCGCGGCGCTGGCGGTCGCGGCGGTGCTGGCCGCGGTGCTGGTCGCGCCGGTGCTGGTGCGCGGGCGCGGCTCGGCCGGGGCGGGGGCCGCGATGCTGGCGGCCGTGCCCGAGTTCCTGCTGGCCACGGTCCTGCTGCTGGTGTGCGGGGTGTGGCTGGGGTGGCTGCCGACGTCCGGGTGGCAGGGGCCGCAGCACCTGGTGCTGCCCGCGCTCGCGATGGGGGTTCCGGCGGGCGGGCTGCTGGGGCGGCTGGTCGCGGACGCGCTGCCCGGCGTGCTCGACGAGCGGTGGGTCGAGCTGTGGCGGGGCGCGGGAGTGGGCCGGGCGCGGATCGCCGGGGCCGCGCTGCGGCGGGTGCTGCCGCCGCTGGTGCCGCAGTTCGGGATGGCGGCCGTGGGGCTGGCCGGTGGGGCGGTCGCGGTGGAGACCGTGTTCGCGGTGCCGGGCATCGGGCGTACGGCGCTCGGGGCGGCCAAATCGCAGGATCTGCCGCTGCTCCAGGGCTCGGTGCTGGCGCTGTTGCTGCTCGGGCTGGTCGCGGGCGTGGCGGCGGCGTTCACACGGCGGGTGCTGCTGGGGCGGGCGCTGCGTGACGCCGCGTTGTCGCTGCCCACGGCGCATCCGGTGCGTACACACCCGGCGGTGCCGTTGACCCTGTTCACACTGCTCGCCGTGACGATCGGCTGGGGGCTGCTGCGCGACCCGTACGCCGTGCACACCGACGTCCGGCTCGCCGCGCCCTCCTGGACGCACCCGCTCGGCACGGACGGGCTCGGCCGGGACGTCCTGGCCCGGCTGGGGCACGGCGCCGCCTCGACCGTCGGCACGGCGGCGGCGGTGTGCCTGCTCAGCCTGCTGGTCGCGCTCGCGCTGGGTTTCCTGCCCGGCGTCGCGGCCGGTGCCGCGGACATCGCCAACGCGCTGCCCCCGGTGATCGTCGGCATCCTCGTCGCCGCCACCGCGGGCCCCGGCACCGGGGGCGCCGCCCTCGCCGTCGCCCTGATCTCCTGGCCGCCCCTCGCCGCGCACACGGCCGCGCTGGTGCAGGAGGTGCGGGCGTCGGCGTTCCTCACCGCCGCGCGAGCCCTCGGCACACCCCCTTCCTGGATCCTGACCCGGCATGTCCTGCCGTCCGTCGCCGCGCCCGTCGCCCGGCACGCCCTGCTCCGGCTGCCCGGTATCGCCCTCGCCCTGGCCTCGCTCGGCTTCCTGGGCCTGGGCGCGCAGCCGCCCGCGCCCGAGTGGGGGCTGCTCCTCGACGAGTCCCGCGCCTATGTCGAACGCGCCCCCTGGGCGGCCCTCGCCCCGGCCGTCGCGCTCGCTCTGCTGGCGGGGCTGGCGGTGTCGGGGGCGGCGTACACGTCGTCCACGTACGCGTCGTCCCGGTACGCGGCGGGGGCGCGGGCGCGCGGTCCGCGCCCGGCAGGGAAGGAGGCCCCCCTTGCCGTCCCCCAGCCCTGATCGGCCGACCGGTGCCCACCCCGGCCCACCGCCCGACGGCGCCCTGCTCTCGGTGCGAGACCTGCGCATCTCCTTCCACGGCACCGAGGCCGTACGCGGGGTGTCCTTCGACGTCCGCCCTCGTGAAGTCCTGGCGCTCGTCGGGGAGTCGGGCGCGGGCAAGTCGCTGACCGCGCGGGCGCTGCTCGGGATGGTGCCGGCCGGTGCGACGGTGACCGGAAGCGTCCTGCCGGACCTGTCCGCCGAGCGCGGCCGCCGTATCACGCTCGTACCGCAGGACGCGCTGTCCGCCCTCTCCCCCGTGCACCCCGTCGGCGACCAACTCGCCGCCGCCGTACGGTCCGTGCGGCGCGTCTCCCGACGGGAGGCCCGCGCGCTCGCGGTCGCCGCGCTGGACCGGGTCGGCATCCCCGACGCGGGCCGCCGGGCGCGTGCCTACCCGCACGAGTTCTCCGGCGGCATGCGGCAGCGGGCGGTGATCGCCATGGCCACCGTCAACGAACCGGACATCGTGGTCGCCGACGAGCCGACCACCGCCCTGGACGCCGAGCGCCGGGAGCTGGCGCTGCGGGTGCTGACCGAGCAGCGGGAGGCCGTCGGGGCGTCACTGGTGCTGGTCACGCACGACCTGGAGGCGGTACGCGGGCACGCGGACCGGATGCTGGTGATGTACGCGGGCCGGGCCGTCGAACTCGGCCCCGCGCGGGAGGTTCTGGACCGCCCCCGCGCCCCCTACACGGCCGGTCTGCTGGCCTCCCTCCCCCGGCCGGACGGCCCCCGGCTGCGCCGCCTGCCCGTCCTGACCGGCACCCCGCCCGCCCCCGGCACCCTTCCGCCGGGCTGCGCCTTCGCGCCGCGCTGCGCCCTGGCCGACGACCGCTGCCGGGTGGCGGAGCCGGAACCGGTGCAGGCGGAGGCGGGACGGCACGTCGCCTGCCACCACTCGGCGGAGCTGCCCGGCGCGCCCGAGGAACAGCCCGTATGAGCCACCCTCTGCCCGGCACCCGCGCAGCCGCCGTACCCGTGGAGCACCCCGCATGACCCTCCCCCTCTTCGACGTCCGCGGTCTCGTCGTGCGCTACGGCGATGTCACCGCCGTGGACGGCGTCTCCTTCCACCTCGACGCGGGCGAGACGCTGGCCCTGGACGGCCCGTCCGGCTGCGGCAAGTCCTCCACCGCGCTGGCGGCCCTGCTGCTGCGCCGCCCGCAGGCGGGTGAAGTGCGCTTCGAGGGGCGGGAGTTGACGGGGCTCACGGAGCGCGAGCTGCGTCCGCTGCGGCCGCGTATGCAGCCGGTCTTCCAGGACCCGTACGGCTCTTTGAACCCCCGGCGCCCGGTCCGTGAGGCGGTCGCGGAACCGCTGAAGCTGCACGGCCGCTGGACGGCGGCCGGCGGTCCCGCCCGGGTGGCCGAGCTGCTCGACCGGGTCGGCCTGGACCCGGCGTACGGCGACCGGCGGCCGCACGAGCTGTCCGGCGGCCAGTGCCAGCGCGTCGGCATCGCCCGCGCGCTGGCCTGTGAACCGCGGTTGCTGGTGCTGGACGAGCCGGTGTCGGCGCTGGACCCCTCCGTGCGGGCCGGCGTGCTCAATCTGCTCGCCGATCTGCGCGACGACCTCGGCCTCGGCTACCTCTTCATCTGCCACGACCGCGCCGTCGTACGGCACTTCGCGGACCGGGTGATCGAGATGCGCGAGGGGCGGATCAGCTCCGGGCAGCCGCCTCGATCACCTGGCGGAGACCCGCGGTGAGCGCGTCGGCGTCGGGCGCGTTCTCGGGGTCGAAGGTCCATTGCGCGATGAGCCCCGTCATGAGGGTCGTGTAGAACTTGCCGAGGGTGTCGAGCGTCCCGGCGTCGATCTCCTCCTCCGACACGCCCATGAACAGCGCGACCAGCGCGCGTTCGGCGTCCCGCTGCTGCGCCGCCAGATGCTCCCGCACCGCCGGCAGTTGATCGCCCATGGCGACGATCTCCATGCTGAGATGCCACATCGAGCCCGGCACCCGCATGGTGCCGATGATGTTCGACCACACCTGCCGGAACCGCTCGACCGAGCCGGGTTCGGCGGCGGGCTCCTCGCGCTCGCCCTCGAAGTCCTGGGAGAGCTCCCCGACCAGCGCGAGGTATGCCTCCGCCAGCAGCGCGTCCTTCGAGCCGTAGTGGTAGCCGATCGACGCCAGGTTGGTCCCCGACTCCTTGACGATGTCGCGCGCGGTCGTGCGTACGAAGCCCTTCGCCAGCAGGCAGCGCTTGGCGCCTTCCAGCAGATCCTCACGGTGTCCCATGCCGGTCAGCTTAGCGAGGGGTTCATACGGCCGTACTAGACGTGCGATTTACACCAGCGTACTAGACGAGCGATTTATACGCTCGTACTAGACAGTTGTTTATGGCGTCGGTACGTTACGGGCCATGACCGATCCGACGTACACCCCTCCCCCTGCGCCCACCCGTGCCGGGCGCCGCGAATGGACCGCCCTCGGCGTGCTGATGCTGCCGCTGCTGCTGGTCTCGATGGACGTGAGCGTCCTGTACTTCGCGGTCCCCTCGATCAGCGCGGACCTGGAGCCGACCGGCACGCAGCAGCTGTGGATCTTCGACATCTACGGGTTCGTCCTGGCCGGCCTGCTGATGACGATGGGCTCCCTCGGCGACCGCATCGGCCGGCGCCGGCTGCTGATGATCGGCGCGGCGGCCTTCGGCGGCGCCTCCCTGGTGGCCGCCTACGCCCACAGCGCCGAGACGCTGATCGCGGCCCGCGCGGTCCTCGGCATCGGCGGCGCCACCCTGATGCCGTCGACGATGGCGCTGGTGCGCACGATGTTCACCGACCCCGCCCAGCGCACCAAGGCCATCGGCCTGTGGTCCGGCGTGATGACCGCCGGTATCGCGCTCGGCTCGGTGATGAGCGGGGTGCTCGTCGAGCACTTCTGGTGGGGCTCGGTGTTCCTGGTCAACCTGCCCGCGATGGCCCTGCTCCTGCTGCTCGGCCCGCTCCTGCTCCCCGAGTCCAAGAACCCGCGGCCGGGCCGGTTCGACCTGCTGAGCGTGCCCCTGTCACTGGCCTCGGTGCTGCCCGTGATCTACGGCCTGAAGGAGATCGCGGCCGAGGGCTGGAACGTCCGCCACGTCGTCTCGGTCACCGTCGGCCTGCTCTTCGCCGCGCTCTTCGTCCACCGGCAGCGCACCGCGGCCGCACCGCTGATCTCACCCGCCCTGTTCCGGGCCCCCGGCTTCACCCCGGCCGTCGTCCTCAATCTGGTCTCGGCGTTCGGGATGATGGGCTCGGCGTACTTCACCACCCAGTACCTCCAGTCCGTCCTCGGCAGAAGCGCCCTGGAGGCGGCGCTGCTCAGCCTGCTGCCCTCGGTCCCGATCGGGTTCGCGGCGCCGGTCGCGGCGGGGCTCGTGGCGCGGGGCGTGGCGCGCGCCCATGTCGTCGCCGGGGGCTTCGCGGTGGCCGCCTCCGGATATGTGCTGCTGGCGCTGACCGGGACGGACGACCTGTGGACGCTGCTCATCGCGTGCGCGGTCCTCGCCTGCGGGATCGTCGCCGTGATGGCCCAGCTCACCGACCTCGCGCTGAACGCGGCCCCGGCGGAGAAGGCGGGTTCGGCCTCCTCCCTGCTGGAGACCGGCCAGGAGTTCGGGGGCGCGCTCAGCATGGCCGCCCTGGGCTCCATCGGTACGGCCGTCTACCGGCACGGCATGCCGGACTCGGCGCCCGAGGCGGCGGGCGAGACGCTCGGCGGTGCGCTGGCCGTCGCCGAGGGGCTGCCGGGGCGCGCGGGAGACGCCCTGGCGGCCGCGGCCCGTGAGGCGTTCACCGACGGCATGCGGGCGGCGTCGGTCGCGGGGGCGGTGCTGCTGGTGGGCGCGGCGGGACTGGCGGCGGTGGCGCTGCGCAGGACCGGTCCGGTGGGACAGCAGACGCCGGACGAGCATCTCAGCTCGTCCGGCGTCTGAGGACGAGGCCCGTTCAGGGCCGAAGCGGGGGGCTCTGGGGGCGGCGGCCCCCAGGCACCGCGAGCTACGCCAGGTTCACCGACCGGGCCGAGGTGGCGCCGATCTCCGTGGCCAGCTCGGCCAGCACTCCCGGGGAGACGGTGTCGTCGACGGTCAGCACGGCCAGCGCCTCGCCGCCCGCCGCCGCACGGGCGACCTGCATACCGGCGATGTTGATGCCGGCCTCGCCGAGGATGCGGCCGACGGTGCCGACGACGCCGGGACGGTCCTCGTAGCGCAGGACGACCATGTGGTCGGCGAGCGCGAGGTCCACGTCGTAGTCGCCGACGGCGACGATCTTCTGCAGGTGCTTGGGGCCGGCCAGGGTGCCGGAGACCGAGACCTCCTCGCCGGTGCCGAGGGTGCCGCGCACGGTGACCACGTTGCGGTGGTCCGGGGACTCCGAGCTGGTCGTCAGACGCACCTCGACACCGCGCTCCTGCGCGAACAGCGGGGCGTTGACGTAGGAGACGGTCTCGTCGACGACGTCCTCGAAGACACCCTTGAGCGCGGACAGCTCCAGCACCTTCACGTCGTGCTGGGTGATCTCGCCGTACACCTCGACGTCGAGGCGGACCGCGACCTCACCGGCGAGCGCGGTGAAGATGCGGCCGAGGCGCTCGGCGAGCGGCAGGCCCGGCTTGACGTCCTCGGCGATGACACCGCCCTGGACGTTCACCGCGTCGGGCACGAGCTCACCGGCGAGGGCGAGGCGGACGGACTTGGCGACCGCGATGCCGGCCTTCTCCTGGGCCTCGTCGGTGGAGGCGCCCAGGTGCGGGGTGGCGACGACCTGGTCGAACTCGAACAGCGGCGAGTCGGTGCAGGGCTCCTTGGCGTACACGTCGAGGCCGGCGCCGGCGACCCGGCCCTCCTTGAGGGCGGCGTACAGCGCCTGCTCGTCGACGATGCCGCCACGCGCGGCGTTGACGATGCGCACGCTCGGCTTGACCTTGCGCAGCGCCTCGTCGCCGATCAGACCCAGGGTCTCGGGGGTCTTCGGCAGATGGACGGTGATGAAGTCGGAGACCTCCAGCAGCTCGTCCAGGCTCAGCACCTTCACGCCCATCTGCGCGGCCCGCGCGGGCTGCACGTACGGGTCGTAGGCGACGACCTTCATGCCGAAGGCGGACATGCGCTGGGCGACCAGGGCGCCGATGCGGCCGAGGCCGACGACGCCGAGGGTCTTCTCGGCCAGCTCCACGCCGGTGTACTTGCTGCGCTTCCACTCGCCGTTCTTCAGCGCGGCGTTGGCCTGCGGGATGTTGCGGGCGGTGGCCAGGATCAGACCGCAGGCCAGCTCGGCGGCGGTCACGATGTTGGAGGTCGGGGCGTTGACGACCATCACGCCGGCCTTGGTGGCGGCGGAGACGTCCACGTTGTCCAGGCCGACGCCGGCGCGGGCGACGACCTTGAGCTTGTTCGCGGCCGCGATCGCCTCGGCGTCGACCTTGGTGGCCGAGCGGATCAGGATCGCGTCGACATCGGCGATGGCCGGGAGCAGTTCGGCTCGGTCCGCGCCGTTGCAGTGGCGGATCTCGAAGTCCGGGCCAAGCGCGTCCACGGTCGCGGGCGACAGCTCTTCAGCGATGAGTACGACGGGTTTCGAGCTCACGTGAGTCCTCACAAATCCCATGCTTGCGGACGGCCGTCCCGACGGCCGCAGGCGGTGGAGGGGGGCTAGTCGCGTGGAAGACGCACGACGCTGTGGGCCTGACGCGTATGTTGCTCAGAAGTGTAGTGGCGTTGGGGGGAGCGTACTTCGCCTCTACGGAAGGATCACTCGTCCGTGGCTGGACTACTTGGACAACGGGGCCGGAGCGCGTCGCCCCGGCCCCGTGTCAAGAGGCTCACGCCTCCTCGTTCACCCAGCTCATCAGCTTGCGCAGCTGCTTGCCGGTGGTCTCCAGCAGGTGCTCGGAGTCCGCGGTCTTGTACTCGTTGTACTTCTTCAGACCGCCGTGGTACTCGTCCATCCACTGCTGGGCGAACGTGCCGTCCTGGATCTCGGCGAGGACCTTCTTCATCTCGGCCTTGGTGGCGTCGGTGATGACGCGCGGGCCGGTGACGTAGTCGCCCCACTCGGCGGTCTCGGAGACGGACCAGCGCATCTTCTCCAGGCCGCCCTCGTACATGAGGTCGACGATCAGCTTCAGCTCGTGCAGGCACTCGAAGTAGGCGATCTCCGGCTGGTAGCCCGCCTCGACCAGGGTCTCGAAGCCGGCCTTGACCAGGGCGGAGGTGCCACCGCACAGCACGGCCTGCTCGCCGAACAGGTCGGTCTCGGTCTCCTCGGTGAAGGTCGTCTTGATGACACCGGCGCGGGTGCCGCCGATGGCCTTGGCGTACGACAGGGCCAGCGCGAAGGCGCCTCCGGTGGCGTCCTGCTCCACCGCGGCGATCGCGGGGACGCCACGGCCCTCCTCGTACTGGCGGCGGACCAGGTGGCCCGGGCCCTTCGGGGCGACCAGGGCGACGTCCACGCCGGCCGGGGGCTTGATGAAGCCGAAGCGGATGTTGAAGCCGTGGGCGAAGAACAGCGCGTCGCCGTCCTTCAGGTTCGGGGCGATGGACTCCTCGTAGACCTGGGCCTGGATGGGGTCCGGGATGAGGATCATGATGACGTCGGCCTCGGCGGCGGCCTCGGCGGGCGTCACCACGCGCAGGCCCTGCTCCTCGGCCTTGGCCTTGGACTTGGAGCCCTCGTGCAGACCGACACGCACGTCGACACCGGAGTCGCGCAACGACAGGGCGTGGGCGTGGCCCTGGGAGCCGTACCCGATGACCGCGACCTTGCGGCCCTGGATGATGGACAGGTCGGCGTCGGCGTCGTAGAACAGCTCGGCCACTTTGGGTTCTCTCCTTGAGTGCAGGTGTTGCGTCCCACCGTATGACGGCGGGGGGAAGGGAAGTTTCGGGGTCTCGGAATACGGGCGGCCGTGTTGTCGCCGGCCGCCCGTTTCCGGCGTTACGCCGACCGGTCGAGGGCGCGCAGGGACCGGTCCGTGATCGAGCGGGCGCCGCGGCCGATCGCGATCGTGCCGGACTGGACCAGCTCCTTGATGCCGTACGGCTCCAGCATCTTGAGCATGGCGGACAGCTTGTCGCTGGATCCGGTGGCCTCGATGGTGACGGCCTCCGGGGAGACGTCGACGGTCTTGGCGCGGAACAGCTGGACGATCTCGACGATCTGGGAGCGCGTCTCGTTGTCGGCGCGCACCTTCACCAGAACGAGTTCGCGCTGAACGGCCTGCGAGGGCTCCAGCTCGACGATCTTCAGGACGTTGACGAGCTTGTTGAGCTGCTTGGTCACCTGCTCCAGCGGCAGGTCCTCGACGTTCACCACGATGGTGATGCGGGAGATGTCGGGGTGCTCGGTGACGCCGACCGCGAGGGAGTCGATGTTGAAGCCGCGGCGGGAGAACAGGGCGGCGATCCTGGCCAGGATGCCCGGAGTGTTCTCCACCAGCACGGAGAGCGTGTGCTTGGACATGATCTTTTACGTCTCTCTCGCTCAGTCGTCTTCGTTGTCGCCGAAGTCGGGGCGGACGTCCCGCGCGGCCATGATCTCGTCGTTGGAGGTGCCGGCGGCGACCATCGGCCACACCATGGCGTCCTCGTGGACGATGAAGTCGATGACGACCGGACGGTCGTTGATGGAGTTCGCCTCCTCGATGACCTTGTCGAGGTCGTCCGGCGACTCGCAGCGGATGGCGTGGCAGCCCATGGCCTCCGACAGCTTCACGAAGTCGGGGACGCGGGTGCCGCGGGCCTCCGGGTTGACGTCGTCGGGGCCGGAGTGCAGGACGGTGTTGGAGTAGCGCTGGTTGTAGAACAGCGTCTGCCACTGGCGGACCATCCCGAGGGCGCCGTTGTTGATGACGGCGACCTTGATCGGGATGTTGTTCAGGGCGCAGGTGGTGAGCTCCTGATTGGTCATCTGGAAGCAGCCGTCGCCGTCGATCGCCCAGACGGTCTGTTCCGGCGCGCCGGCCTTGGCGCCCATGGCGGCCGGGACGGCGTAGCCCATGGTTCCGGCGCCGCCGGAGTTCAGCCAGGTCGCGGGCTTGTCGTACTGGATGAAGTGCGCGGCCCACATCTGGTGCTGGCCGACGCCCGCCGCGAAGATCGTGCCCTCCGGGGCGAGTTGGCCGATGCGCTCGATGACCTGCTGCGGGGACAGCGAGCCGTCCTCGGGCTGGTCGTAGCCGAGCGGGTAGGTGTCGCGCCAGCGGCTCAGGTCCTTCCACCAGGCGCTGTAGTCGCCCTGGTGGCCCTCGCTGTGCTCCTTCTGGACGGCCTGGATCAGGTCGGCGATGACCTCGCGGGCGTCACCGACGATCGGCACGTCGGCGGCGCGGTTCTTGCCGATCTCCGCGGGGTCGATGTCGGCGTGGACGATCTTGGCGTACGGGGCGAAGCTGTCCAGCTTGCCGGTGACGCGGTCGTCGAAGCGGGCTCCGAGGGCGACGATCAGGTCGGCCTTCTGCAGCGCGGTGACGGCGGTGACCGCACCGTGCATGCCCGGCATTCCCACGTGCAGCGGGTGGCTGTCGGGGAACGCGCCGAGCGCCATCAGGGTGGTGGTGACGGGCGCTCCGGTGAGTTCGGCGAGGACCTTCAGCTCGGCGGTGGCCTTGGCCTTGATGACGCCGCCGCCGACGTAGAGGACGGGCCGCTTGGCGGCGGTGATCAGCTTGGCGGCCTCGCGGATCTGCTTGGCGTGCGGCTTGGTCACCGGGCGGTAGCCGGGCAGGTCCATGGTGGGCGGCCACTGGAAGACGGTCTTCGCCTGGAGGGCGTCCTTGGCGATGTCGACCAGGACCGGGCCGGGGCGGCCGGTGGAGGCGATGTGGAACGCCTGCGCGATGATCCGGGGGATGTCCTCGGCCTTGGTGACCAGGAAGTTGTGCTTGGTGATCGGCATGGTGATGCCGACGATGTCCGCCTCCTGGAAGGCGTCCGTGCCGATCGCCTTGGAGGCCACCTGCCCGGTGATCGCGACCAGCGGCACCGAGTCCATGTGGGCGTCCGCGATCGGGGTGACCAGGTTGGTGGCACCGGGGCCGGAGGTGGCCATGCAGACGCCGACCTTGCCGGTGGCCTGGGCGTAGCCGGTGGCCGCGTGGCCGGCGCCCTGCTCGTGCCGCACCAGCACGTGGCGCACCTTGGTGGAGTCCATCAGCGGGTCGTACGCCGGGAGGATCGCACCGCCGGGAATGCCGAATACGGTGTCGGCGCCGACCTCCTCGAGAGAGCGGATGAGGGACTGCGCACCCGTGACGTGCTCGGGGGCGGACTGCTGTCCTCCGGATCGGGGCCGCGGCTGCGGATGGTGGGCCCCGGTGGCCTGCTCGGTCATCGGCATTCTCTTCTCGATGCTGAGGGTTTTTGCGAGTTTTGTGCGACGTGCGGCTGTTGTACAGCTTGTCCTGTGCAACAAAAAACCCCTCGTGCCGTAAGGCAAGCGAGGGGAGCGCGCCGGGTGGGTCTGCCGGGAGTCCGGGTCGGTCCGGACGTCACCAGCTTCAGCCGACGCGCTTTCCAAGTACGAGAATTCGGGTGCGCATGGCACTGACCCTCCCCCCGGCGCGCACCTACTGTCAAGTGGGTGGGACGGGAGTCTCATTATGTGAGCGAAGGGCCGTCCCGCCTCCGAAGATGGTGGTCACGCCCGAGGTCATTCCCTCGAAGCCGCGCGCCCCGCCGCCCACGAACGCGGGTTCGACCGGTCCGTGCGGCACCGGGTAATGGCCGGAAGTCAGCGCCCGGCGCAGCCGGTACTCGTCCAGCGGCCCGGCGAAGGCCATGCCCTGTCCATGGGTGCAGCCCATCGCGCGCAGGGCGACGACCTGCTCCGGCAGATCCACCCCGTCGGCGACCGACTGCAGGCCGAGGTCGGCGGCGATCCGCAGCAGCCCACCGGTGATCTTGTGCAGCCGCGCGGACTCGACGACGCCCTCGACGAGACTGCGGTCGAGCTTCAGTATGTCGACGGGAAGCCGCCGAAGGGCGGTGATCGCCGCGAATCCGTTGCTGAATCCGTCCAGCGCGACCCGCACCCCGAGCCGTCTGAGGGCGCCCAGGCGCCGCTCCAGCTCGTCCAGGCCGACGCGGGGGTCGGGGTCGGACAGCTCGATCACCAGCGCGCCCGAGGGCAGCCCGTGCCGGGTCAGCAGCGCCTCGACGGAGCCGAGCGGCATCGAGCGGTCCAGCAGCCGGCGGGCGCTCATCCGGACCACGACCGGCACGGCGAGGCCGGTGGCGGTGCGCTCGGCGGCCTGCTCGACCGCCTCCTGGAGCACCCAGCGGCCCAGCTCGGCGGTCTTCTCGCTGTCCTCCGCGACCCGCAGGAACTCCGCGGGCGTGAACAGCACGCCCTGCGAGGAGCGCCAGCGCGCCTGGGCGGCGACCGACGTGATCCGGCCGTCCTCCAGGCACACCACCGGCTGGTGCAGCAGCGTGAACTCGCCGTCGTTCAGCGCGGACCGCAGCCTCGTCGCCAGCTCCGCCTTGCGTACGACGTCCTGCTGCATCTGCGGCTTGTACAGCTCGACGCGGCCCTTGCCGGCCGACTTCGCCCGGTACATCGCGAGGTCGGCGTTGCGCAGCAGCTCGCCCGCGCCGAGGCCCGGCTCGGCGAAGGCGACGCCGATGGAGGCGGCGACACGGACATCGTTGCCGTCGATCGTGTACGGCTGCGACAGCGTGACCCTGAGGCGGTCGGCGAGCTCCAGGATGTGCCGTTCGCGAGCCGTGCGGTCACGGCCGCCGTCCCCGAGGATCAGCGCGGCGAACTCGTCGCCGCCCAGCCTCGCGGCGGTGTCGGACTGGCGTACCGCCTCGTGGAGGCGGCGCGCGGCCTGGACGAGCAGTTCGTCCCCGGCCTGGTGGCCGATGGTGTCGTTGACGGCCTTGAAGCCGTCGAGGTCGATGAAGAGCACCGCCGTGCCGCGGTCGGTGGAGCGGCGGCCGGACAGGGCCTGCTGCACGCGCCGGGTGAACAGGGCGCGGTTGGGCAGGTCGGTGAGCGGGTCGTGCTCGGCGTTGTGCTGGAGCTGCGCCTGCAGGCGCACTCTTTCGGTCACGTCCCGGCTGTTGAAGATCAGGCCGCCGTGGTGGCGGTTGACGGTGGACTCCACGTTCAGCCAGCCGCCGTCGCCGGAGCGGAAGCGGCACTCGATGCGGGTGGTGGGTTCCTCCTGGGGGCTGGCGGCGAGGAAGCGGCGCACCTCGTGCACCACGCAGCCCAGGTCCTCCGGGTGGATCAGCTCGGCCAGCTCGGTGCCCACCAGTTCCTCCGCCGGCCGGCCGTAGACCCCGGCGGCGGCCGGGGAGACGTACCTGAGGACACCGTTCGGAGCGGCGATCATGATGACGTCGCTGGAGCCCTGCACCAGGGAGCGGAAGTGGTTCTCCTTCTGCGCCAGCTCCTGGGTGAGGGTGATGTTGTCGATCAGCATGATGCCCTGGCGCACCACGAGGGCGAGCACCACCGTGCCCGCGGTGAGCAGCACGAAGCGGTCGACGCTGCGGCCGTTGAGCACGTTGTAGAGGATGCCCAGGGTGCACACGGCGGCGGCCAGGTACGGGGTGAGGGCCGCGAGGGATCCGGTGATCGGGCGGGCGGCCGCGTACCGGACGGCTTCCTGGTGGGTGCGGTGCAGGTGCTGGGCGGCGCCGCGCTGTCCGGGCAGGTGCTCGTGCACCACGCGCGTGTGCGGCTCCTCCTCGGGCTCCCCGTCGCGTGGCGCGGCCCAGGGGGCGTAGGCCAGCAGCAGGGAGCCCGCGAACCAGCCCGCGTCCAGGAGCTGTCCGGAGCGGTAGCTGTTGTGCAGCAGCGGTGAGGTGAACAGCGCGTCGCACATCACGGTGAGGGCGAGGGCGCCGATCGCCGTGTTGATCGCGGAGCGGTTGGCGCCCGAGCGCCGGAAGTGCAGCGCGAGCACCATGCTCACCAGCGCGATGTCGAGCAGCGGGTAGGCGAGCGAGAGGGCGGTGTGCGCCACGCTCGATCCGTCGGCCTTCGCCGTCTGGGCGAGCGCCAGGCTCCACGCCAGGGTGAGCAGGGAGCCGGCGATCAGCCAGGCGTCCAGCGTGAGGCAGATCCAGCCCGCCTTGGTCACCGGCCGCTTGGCCAGGACGAGCAGTCCGACGATGGCGGGCGGCGCGAAGCACAGGAAGAACAGGTCGGCGTAACTGGGGCTGGGCACGGGCCGGTTCAGGACGACCTCGTACCAGCCCCAGACGAGGTTGCCCAGGGCCGCCATCATCGAGGAGAGGGCGAACAGCAGCCAGGCGGGCCGAAAACGGACCCGGCGGCTACGGGCGTAGAGGAAGCACGAGACGGCGGCGGTGCCCGCCGCGGCGCTCAGCCCGAAGTCGCCCATGATCAGGGCGGTCCGGTCGGAGCCCCAGCCGAGCGCGGAACCGATGGCGTATCCCCCGCACACCAGGGCCAGACCGAGCTGGCGGACCTGTCGTGTCCCGCCGCCGATCGGCGGCCTGCGCGAGGGCATGGTCGGCGCCGGCCGGCGGCGCAGCGCACCCTCCAGGGTGGTGGGCGGCGGCGAGCTCACCGGTCGCTCCCGGTCCGGGCCGCACCCTTCGGGGAACGGTGTGCCGGGTGCGGCTGCCTTCTGCGGCCGCTGTGCCTGCGGTGGCTGTGATTGCCGAGGTAGCCGTGGCTGTCGTGGCAGCCGCGTCTGTCGGAGGTCGTCCGCCAGGGCCGCCGTCGGCGGCCTCGTCGCGTCGGATCGTTCGTCCATAGGCCGTGCATCGCCTGTCGCCCCCCTCACCGTCTGAAATGTCCGTCCCCGGCGCCGATCGGTACGCGGCGCAGCCCCTGTCGGGACGATACACCAGTCTCGTCACTCAGGGACATAGCTTCTCTACGCTCCGTGACGACCAGGGGTAACGCGAGCACCGCCCGCATCCGCAGGACTGCGGAGGGTGCCCGAACCGGCTCAGAGGTCTGCGGCTCCCGTCGTCAGGATCACGTTCGCCAGCGGCTCCTGGTTCACGAAACGGCGCAACTGCCCCACGAGCAGCTTCTTCGCGCGCGGCAGGAAGGCGGACGACGGCCCGCCCACATGGGGGCTGATGAGCACGCCGGGCGCCTGCCAGAGCGGGTGACCGGCGGGCAGGGGCTCGGGGTCGACGACGTCGAGGGCGGCGGTGAGCCGGCCGCTCTCCAGTTCGGCGAGCAGGGCGCCGGTGTCGACGACGGCTCCGCGGGCGACGTTCACCAGCAGGGCGCCGTCCTTCATCCGGGCCAGGAACGCCTTGTCCACCAGGCCGCGCGTGCTGTCGTTCAGCGGCGTCGACAGGATCACGACGTCCGCCTCGGGCAGCAGCTCGGGCAGATCGGCGATCGGATGCACAGGCCCGCGCGCCGTGGTGCGCCGGGAGCGCGCGACGCGCGCCACCCGCGCGACCTCGAAGGGCACGAGCCGGTCCTCGATGGCGGCGCCGATCGCCCCGTACCCGACGATCAGGACGTTCTTGTCGGCGAGCGCGGGGTGGAACGCCCCCTGCCACTGCTCGCGCTCCTGCGCCTTGACGAAGGACGGGATGCCGCGCAGGGACGCCAGGGTGAGGGCGAGCGCCAGCTCGGCGGTGCTCGCCTCGTGCACCCCGCGCGCGTTGCACAGCACGACGCCCGGGGCGAGGTCGTCCAGGCGGGACATGACGTCGTCCACCCCCGCGGTCAGCGTCTGCACCAGTCGGAGGTTCGGCATCTGTGCCAGCGGCCGCACCTTCACCGGGTAGCGCTTCATGTACGGCACCACGTACACCGCGCACTCGGCGGGGTCGGCCGGGAACTCCTGGTCACCGTCCTCGCCGCCGTCCCAGAAGCGGTAGTTCAGGCCCTCGGGAAGGTCCTCGATCTCGTCCGGCGGAATCGGCAGCCACACATCGGAAGTCATGGTCGGAGCCTATGCCGGGGTTGTTCGGGCGCAGAGGTTAGGTTGGGGGCCGAGAGAGGGAGGGTCACGACCAGGTGGAGCGCAGGACGATCGGCGCGGGGGCACTCTCGGTGGGAGCCGTCGGGCTCGGGTGCATGCCGATGAGCTGGGCGTACAGCACGTCCCGGCAGCGGGGGGACGAGTCGCTCAGGGCGGTGCACGGGGCACTGGACGCGGGCACGACGCTGCTGGACACGGCCGACATGTACGGCCCGTTCACCAACGAGCTGCTGGTGGGGCGGGTGTTGAAGGAACGGCGGGCGGACGCGTTCGTGTCGACCAAGGTGGGGCTGCTGGTCGGCGAGCAGCACATCGTCGCCAACGGGCGCCCGGGATATGTGAAGCGGGCCTGCGACGCCTCGCTCAGACGCCTGCAGACCGATGTGATCGACCTCTACCAACTGCACCGCGCCGACCCCGAGGTGCCCGTGGAGGAGACCTGGGGTGCGATGGCCGAGCTCGTACGGGCGGGCAAGGTACGGGCGTTGGGGCTGTGCGCGGTCGGCGTGCGCGGCGGCCGCCGCTCGGGGGTCCGGCTGTACGACGCCACGATCCGGCAGTTGGCGCGGGTCCAGCAGGTCTTCCCGGTGAGCGCCGTCCAGGCGGAGCTGTCGGTGTGGTCGCCGGAGGCGCTGCGCACGCTGCTGCCGTGGTGCGTGGCGCGCGGCATCGGGTTCCTTGCGGCGATGCCGCTCGGCAACGGGTTCCTCACGGGCACGCTGACGCCGGGCGAGGGCTTCGAGCCGGACGACATGCGGGCCCGCCATCCTCGCTTCACCGCCGAGATGATGGCTGCCAACCAGCCCATCGTCGCCGGCCTGCGCCGCGTCGCCGCCCGCCACGGCGACGCCGTCACTCCCGCGCAGGTGGCCCTCGCCTGGGTCCTGGCCCAGGGACCCCACGTGGTCCCGGTGCCCGGCGCCAAGCAGAAACGATGGGTCGTGGAGAACGCGGGGGCGGCGGGACTGCGGCTGACGGCCCGCGATCTGGCGGAACTGGAAGGGTTGCCTCCGGCTCAGGGCTCGTGGGACTGAGGGCAGGCGGGGTGACGGGGGCGGGGGCGGGGATCGGGGCGGGGGTTGTGAGGGTTGTGGCGGGGGTGGTGGCCGCGGGCCGTACGGGAGGCGGGGGCATGGGCCGGTCGCCGCGGGCCGTACGGGAGGCGGGGGCGTGGGCCGGTCGCCGCGGGCAGCAGGGGAGGCGGGGCGGGGCTGCGGGCCTTCGGAGCGGGAGCCGCGGTTGGCGTTTCACGGATCGGGAACCTGAGGGGCGCGAGCGGTGTATGAGAAAGAGAACCCGCCGCGTGAAGGGACCATGATCGTGCAACGTCGAGTCGTGACGGCCGTACTGGCCGCGGCCGCTCTCGTGCTGACGGCCGGCTGCTCCTCCGGCGACGGAGGAGGAGATCCGCCGCCCGGCGGGCCGAGCAGTACGGCGTCCTCCGGTGCGCCCCCGTCCGAGGACTCCGCGGGAGCCGAGGAGGCCCTTCCGCCGGCCAAGGGCTCGGTGAAGGTCGTGCGGACCGTCGCCGAGGGCCTGGACACCCCGTGGGGCCTGGCCCCGCTGCCGGACGGCGACCTGCTGGTCTCCTCGCGGGACGAGGGCACGATCCTGCGGGTCGACGGGAGGACCGGCGCGAAGACGGAGCTCGGCGAGGTCCCCGGAGTGTCACCGGAGGGCGAGGGCGGACTGCTGGGCATCGCCCTCTCCCCCGACTTCGCCTCCGACCACATGGTCTACGCGTACTTCACCTCGGCCTCCGACAACCGCATCGTGCGCATGCTGTACGACGCGCAGAAGCCCGCGGGCGAGCAACTGGGCGCCCCCGACACGGTGTTCAAGGGCATTCCCAAGGGCTTCGTGCACAACGGCGGCCGGATCGCCTTCGGTCCGGACCGCATGCTCTACGCGGGCACGGGCGAGAGCGGCGACACCGGTCTGTCCCAGGACAAGGAGTCCCTGGGCGGCAAGATCCTCCGCCTGACCCCGGAGGGCGAACCTGCGCCGGGCAACCCGTTCCCCGGCTCGCCGGTGTACTCCCTCGGCCACCGCAATGTGCAGGGACTGGCGTGGGACGGCAGACAGCGGCTGTTCGCCTCGGAGTTCGGCCAGGACACCTGGGACGAGCTCAACGCGATCCAGCCGGGCGGCAATTACGGCTGGCCGGAGGTCGAGGGCCGCTCCGACGACGGTGACTTCCTCAACCCGATCGCCCAGTGGACGACCGACGAGGCATCCCCCAGCGGTCTCGCCCACGCCGAGGGCTCACTGTGGATGGCGGGCCTGCGCGGAGAGCGCCTGTGGCGCATCCCGCTCAAGGACACCCAGCCCCTAGACGCCCCGCGGGCCTTCCTGGAGGGCGAGTACGGCCGCCTGCGCACGGTCGTCCCCGCGGGCGGCGACAAGCTGTGGCTGGTGACGAGCGAGACGGACGGCCGGGGCTCCCCGGAGCAGGGCGACGACCGGATCCTGGAGCTGGAGGTCAGCTAGGGCGGCAGGGGCCGGGCGCGGCCGAAGGGCGGCCGGGGCCGGGGCTGGTCCGAGGGCAGGGCGGCCTGGGACGACCGGATGACTGCGGGGGCCGGGCCGAGTGGAGGGCGGCCGGGGCCGACCGACCGGTGGCAGCTAGGGCCGGGCCAACCGACCGGAGGGCAGCTGGGGCCGGGCTGACCGGAGGGCAGAGGGACCTGGGACGCCAAGAGGGGGGCGGGAGCCTGGCACGCCGGGGGCGGCTGGGGCCGGGCTGACCGGAGGGCGATGGGAACCTGCGACGCCGGTGGGCGGCCGCCTGGGACGCCAAGAGGGCGGCGGGGGCCTGGCACGCCGGAGGGCGACCGGGGCCGGGGCGACCGGAGGGCGCCTCGCGCCTGGGCGGCTAGGGCCGCGCCCGTTCCGAAGCCGGATTGCGGCCGTCCGGGTCGGGGCCGGCCTCGGCCGGAGGTGAGGCGTCCCCGCCCAGAGGAGAGCCGCCCCCGTCCACAGCTGAAGCATCCCCATCCGGAGGAGAGCCGCCCCCGTCCACAGCTGAAGCGTCCCCATCCTGAGGTGAGGCGTTCCCGTCCGGAGGTGAGGCGTCCGCGGCCGGCGGTGCGGCGTCCGCGGCCGGGTCGGGTGTCCTCACCACGACCTTGCCGGAGGCGAGGTCTATCGGTCCGCGCCCGGGGTCGGCGTCCCCGACGTCCTCTCGGGTCAGCTCCAGCCGGTTCTGCTCGTCACGGGTGTGCTTGCGGCCCGGGGCGAAGAGCTCCTCGAACGGGTTGAACATCGTTCTCCCTTCCCGGGGACGTGGGACGCCCGCCTGGTTCCATCATCACCCGCCCGCCGGATCCCCCGCCGCCAGGGGGAACAGTCCCAGCCGATGGGCCACCGCCGCCGCCTCGCCACGGCCGGAGACGCCGAGCTTGGCGAGGATGTTGGAGACGTGGACGCTGGCCGTCTTGGGAGAGATGAACAGCTCCTCGGCTATCTGACGGTTGGTGCGGCCGGCCGAGACCAGGCGCAGCACATCGCGCTCCCGGAGGGTGAGGCCCAGTGCGTCGGCCGGGTCGGCGGGGGCGAGGGCGGCCGCCGGGGCGGTGCGGTCGAGGGTGAGGCGGGCGCGCTGGGCGAGCCGGGTGACCTGGTCGGCCAGGGGGCGGGCGCCGAGGTGTCGGGCGACGGCGAGGGCGAGGCGGAGCAACTCGGTGGCGCGGTCGCGGTCCTCGGCGGTGGGCGCGGGGCCAGCGGTGAGAAGGGCCTCGGCCAGGCGGTGGCGGACGCGGGCGAGGTCGTAGGGGCGTTCCAGCCGCTCGAAGGCCGTGACGACGTCGGCCCAGCGGTCGGGGTCGGCTGCGTGCCGGGCGCGGTGGAGTTCGGCGCGGACCCATCGGTCGTGGGCGGCCCAGACCGGGGCGCCGGTGGCGAGTCGCCGCGCGGTGTCGGAGATGCGGTCCAGTGTCTCCTCGCGGCCCTCGCGCAGGGTGGGCAGGTCGGGTGCGTGGGCCTCGGCGGTGGCGGCGGCCACGAGGAGGGGCCAGCCGTAGCGCTGGGTGCCGGGCGGGAAGCCGGCGTCGAGGGCGCGACCGAGTTCGGCGCGGGCGTCGGGGAGGCGGCCCTCCGCGGCGGCGACGCCGAGGGTGATGGTGGCCAGCGGCAGGGACTGCTGGGGCATGGGATCGTGGGTGCCGAAGCGGCTGTGCGCGGCGGCGAGTTGCCGGGCGGCCTCGGCGATGTCGCCGCGGCCGAGGGCGATGTGGGCCAGGACGAGCGCGGCACCGCCCTGCGGTTTGGCGCTCGTGCCGCGGCCGAGCGCCGTGGTGGCGGCCTCGACGGACTCGTCCCAGCGGCCGAGGCCGTACAGGACCTCGGCGAGGTTGGCCCATACCCAGGTCTCGGAGTGCAGCAGGCCGAACTTCCGGGTGAAGACGGACCCTTCCTCCAGGATGGGCACGGCTTCACGGGAGCGGCCGACGGCGTCCAGACCGTCCGGGAGGTTCACATAGACGCGGCCCGCGACGGCGGTGGCGCCCTCGCGCAGGGCGAGCTCCTTGACCTCGGCGAGTTCGGCGAGCCCGGCCTCGGTGTCGCCGGCGCCGACGACGAGGGTGCCGAGGGTGACGCGGGCGTTGAGCTCGATCTCGCGGGCGCCGACCATGCGGGCGTACTCCACGGCGCGTTCGGCGGCGGCCAGGGCGTCGGGGCCGGGTTCGTGCAGCATCGACCAGCCGGCGGCACTGGCGAGCACCTCGGCGTGCACCTCGGAGGGCGGCAGGCCGCGGACGAGTTCCTGGGCGCGGGCCAGTTCGGCCCAGCCGTCGCCGCGGGCCTTGGCCTGGACGAGGCGGGAACGCTGGACCCAGAACCAGGCGGCGCGCAACGGGTCGTGCTCGTCCTCCAGCAGGCGCAGGGCGCGCTTGACGATCTTCAGCGCGCGGACGCGTTCGCCGCAGAAGCGGCCTGCCTGGGATGCCTCGGCCAGCAGGTCGAGGAAGCGCAAGGGGGTGGTCTCGGGGTCGCAGCCGCAGTAGGCGTCGGTGTAGTCGGCCAGGCGCAGGGCGGCCCGGGTGTCCTCGGGGGCGGTGTCCCACAGGTCCATCGCCCGCTCCAGGAGCCGCAGTTGTTCGGCGTAGGCGTGGCGGCGGCGGGCGGAGGCGGAGGCGTCCAGGACGGCGGGGAGGGCCTTGGCGGCGTCGTGGGAGTGGTACCAGTAGCTGGCCAGGCGGGTGGCGCGTTCGTCGGCGGGGACGAGCGTGGGGTCGGCCTCCAGGGCCTCGGCGAAGCGGCGGTTGAGGCGGGCGCGTTCGCCGGGCAGCAGGTCGTCGCTGACGGCCTCGCGGACGAGGGAGTGGCGGAAGCGGTAGCCGTCGCCGTCGGGTGTGGGGGTGAGGATGCTGGCGTGGACGGCGGCGCGCAGGGCCTCGATGAGGTCGTCCTCGGGCAGGCGGGCGACGGCCGCGAGGAGCCGGTGCTCGACGGTGGAGCCGCCCTCGGCGACGATCCGGGCGACCTGCTGGGCGCTGTCGGGCAGGCCCTCGACGCGGACCAGCAGCAGGTCGCGCAGGGAGTCGGTGAGGCCGGTGGCGCAGCCCTCGTGGGCGGCGACGGCCAGTTCCTCGACGAAGAAGGCGTTGCCGTCGGAGCGTTCGAAGATGGCGTCGACCTGGGCGGGGTCGGGTTCGGCGGCCAGGATGCCGGCGATCTGACGGCCGACCTCCTCGCGGTTGAGGCGGCCGAGTTCGAGTCGGCCGACGGTGCGCAGCCGGTCGAGTTCGGCGAGCAGGGGGCGCAGCGGGTGGCGGCGGTGGATGTCGTCGGTGCGGTAGGTGGCCAGGACGACGAGGCGGCCGGTGCGCAGGGTGCGGAAGAGGTAGGCGAGCAGGTGGCGGGTGGAGGCGTCGGCCCAGTGCAGGTCCTCCAGGGCGACGACGACGGTGCGGTCGGCGGCGGCGCGTTCCAGGAGGCGGGCGGTGAGTTCGAAGAGGCGGGCGGTACCCTCCTCGTCGTGCCGGCCGGTGCCGGTGTCGCCGAGTTCGGGGAGCAGCCGGGCGAGTTCCTCCTCCTGGCCGGCGGCCGCGGCGGCCAGTTCGTCGGGCAGGGCGCGGCGCAGGGCGCGCAGGGCGCTGGAGAAGGGGGCGAAGGGCAGTCCGTCGGCGCCGATCTCGACGCAGCCGCCGAGGGCGACGACGGCTCCGGCGCGGGTGGCGGTGTCGAGGAACTCCTCGACGAGGCGGGTCTTTCCGACTCCGGCCTCGCCGCCCACGAGAAACGCCTGCGGCTCGCCCGCGGCGGCGCGGGCGAGCGCATCGTTCAGCGTGTCCAACTCCTGGGCGCGGCCGACGAACACGGGACTGACGGACCTGGTCTCCACGTCAGTGAGCATCGCACGGTGATCGAACGGTGCGGCACCTGTTTTGCGGAGGGCGGAGGTCGTGCGAGCCGGTGCCGGTCCGGCCTGCGCCACCGCCGTCTCGGGGCCCGAGGCCACCGCCCTCCCGGAGACCGACGTCACCACCGTCCCGGAGTCCGCCATCACCACCGTCCCGGCGGCAGAGGTAACCACCCTCCCGGGGTCCGGCGCCACCGCCGCCCCGGCGGCCGCGCTCACGCGGTGCGCGGTGACCGCAGCCGGCGGGGGCGGCGGCTATGCGACTCCGCCTCGTCGGGGCGTGCCTCGGACTCGGCGCGGGCGGCGCGACGCCGGCGGACGACCTCGCGGGCCAGGCGCTCGTGCTCGGCTCGGCGGATCAGCTCGGCGGAACGCAGCTGCTGGATCTCGTACTCGTACATCTCTTCTCCCTGGTGAGGCGCCGCTCCCCGGCCTCGGCGGCCGGTTGTCGGCTTCGCTGTCTGCGATGCCTCAACTGTCGTCTCCCAGGGGGGTCCGCCACATCGGGAGAGTTCCGCATCTTCCGAGGTGGGTGGGGCCTTAGGCGCCCGTGAGGGGGCTAAGGGGCCGGCTAAGGCCCTTATGCGGAGGGCAGGCCGAGCAGGACATCGGTGTACTTCAGGACGGCCAGCAGGAGACCGATCAGGCCGAGGGAGACGCCCGCCCAGGAGACGGACTTGATCCAGGGGGCCTGCGGCCTGCCGGGTGCCCCGAAGGCGGGGCGGGCGAGCACGGCGACGCCGACGACCAGCGCGGTGAGCGCGAACAGCCCGGCCCACAGGGCACTGGCCTGCCAGGCGTCGCCGTAGCCCTCCTTGACCATGGTGGCCACGCTGGACGACGAGGACGTCTCCAGCTGGCCGATCAGCGACTCGCGCGCGGACGCCACGGTGCCGATCCAGCCGCCGGTGAGGGAGACGAAGCCCAGGGCGGCGGAGACCACGGCACCGGCGCCCTGGCCGACCCCGGAGGGGCCGGGCTCCTCGGTGGTGTCCGCGTCTTCCGGGGCCCCGGCGGCGTCGGTGGCCTCGGCCTCGGCCTCGGCCCCGGCGTCGGCCTCCGTGCCCGCCTGCTCGACGGCCTCGACGGCCTCGGGCGCCTCGGCGGCCCCGGCCGGGGCCTCGGCGCGGGTCTCGGCCTCGTCGGCGCCGGGCTCCTGGTCCACAGTCTTGGTTTCCATGCCCGGCACCGTACGGACGGAGTCTGAGAGGGGCCTTAACAAAGGGGCCTCAGTGATCGGCTCCGGCGAGGGTCTGCCGGGCCGTGCGCCACTCGGGGGCGAGGATCGACCAGACCTCCATGTCCAGCCGTTCGCCGCGATGGGGGAAGCTCTCGCGTCGTACGCCCTCGTGGGTCATGCCCAGGCGGCGGGCCACGTTCAGGCTGGCGGTGTTGCCGGTCGCGGCGATCCATTCGACGCGGTGCATGCCGCGGTCGTCGAAGGCGTGGTCGAGGAGCAGCCGCATCGCGCGGGTGACCAGGCCGCGCCCGGTCGCGGCGGGCTCCAGCCAGCAGCCCACCTCGCAATTGCCCTGCGCGGCGTCGAAGTTGAGGAAGAGGACGCCGCCGACGAGCCGGCCGTCCAGCCGGATGCCGTGCAGGGACGCGGTGTCGGCGGCGCGCCAGTCGGCGTACCGCTGGAGCGTCTCGCGGGCGGAGGCCACGTCCGTGGCGCGCGACCCGAAGGGCACGAACCGGTTGATGAACTCCCGGCCCCGCTCCAGGTGGGCCAGGAACTCCTCGGCGTGCCAGGGCTCCAGTGGGCGCAGATCGGCTCCGTCACCCAGCGATATCGCGTACATCCCGTTCCCGCTCCTGTTCGAACTCGGCCGCGTCGTCGGCCGTGACATCGGCGAGCTTCTCATGGGCGGCACGGCACTCGGGCGGTTCGATGCTGATCCGGGGCAGGCGCCGGTCGAGCCAGCGCGGCAGCCACCAGTTGGCGCCGCCGAGCAGATGCATCAGGGCGGGCACCAGCAGTGTGCGCAGGACGAAGGCGTCGAGGGCGACGGCGGCGGCGAGCGCGATGCCGAACATCGCGATGACGCGGTCGCCGCTGAGCACGAAGGCGAGGAAGACGGAGATCATGATGACCGCCGCGGAGTTGATCACCCGGCTGGTCTCGGCCAGGCCCACACGGACCGCGCGCCGGTTGTCGCCGGTCTCCAGCCACTCCTCGTACATCCGGCTGACCAGGAACACCTGGTAGTCCATGGACAGCCCGAAGAGCACCGACACCATGATCACGGGCAGGAAGGGTTCGATGGGGCCCGCGCGGCCGAGGCCGAGCAGTTCGCTGCCCCAGCCCCACTGGAAGATCGCGACGACGACACCGAACGCGGAGGCGACGGCGGCGATGTTCATGACGGCGGCCTTGAGCGGGATGCCGATCGAGCGGAAGGCGAGCAGCAGCAGGACGCAGCCGAGGCCGATGACGACGCCGACGAACAGCGGCAGCTTGCCGACGATCACGTCCGCGAAGTCGTCGTAGCCGGCCGTGACCCCGCCGACGTGCACGTCGAGGGAGGTGCCGGACTCGGCGCGCGGCAGCACCTCGGTGCGCAGCCGGTCGACGAGCTCGCTGGTCTGCGGGGACTGCGGCGAGGACTCGGGGACGACGGTGAGGTACGCGGTGTCGCCGCCGCCGTTGTGGGTGACCGGCGTGACGGAGGCGACGCCGTCGGTGGAGCGCAGGGTGCTGTCGAGGTTGTCCAGGGCGAGCTTGTCGGCGGCGCCGTGGACCTCGCTGACGAGGGTGAGCGGGCCGTTGAGGCCGGGGCCGAAGCCGTCGGCGAGGAGGTCGTATGCCTGTCGGGTGGTGGCCGACTGGGGGTTGTTGCCCTGGTCGGAGGTACCCAGCCGCAGGGACAGCGCGGGCAGGGCGAGCAGCGTCATGACGACGAGGGCGACGGCGCCGAGCTTCTTGGGGTGCCGCTCGACGAACGCCGACCAGCGGGCGGCGAACCCGGTGGGCACCTCGGGCTCGGGCCCGTGCTCGGCGAGCCGGCGGCGCTCGCGGCGGCTGAGGGCCCGCATGCCGATGAAGGACAGCAGGGCGGGCAGCAGCGTCACGGAGGACGCGACGGTGAGGACGACGGTCAGGGAGGCCGCGATGGCCACGCCGTTGAGGAAGCCCAGGCGCAGGATCAGCATGCCCAGCAGGGCGATGCACACGGTGGCGCCCGCGAAGACGACCGCGCGGCCGGTGGTGGCGACGGCGTTGGTGGCGGCCTCGGTGACGCTCAGGCCGCGTTTCAGGCCGCGCCGGTGCCGGGTGACGATGAACAGGGCGTAGTCGATGCCGACGCCGAGCCCGATCAGCATGCCGAGCATGGGCGCGAAGTCGGCGACGGTCATCACATGCCCGAGCAGCCCTATGCCGGCGTACGCGGTGCCGACACCGATCAGCGCGGTGGCGATGGGCAGCAGCGAGGCGGCGAGCGAGCCGAACGCGAGGAACAGCACGACGGCCGCGACGATCACCCCGACGACCTCGGCGAGATGCCCGCCGGAGGACTCGGTGAGTGCGATGGCGTTGCCGCCGAGCTCCACCTCAAGGCCCTCGGCCTCGGCGGCCTGGGCGGTGGCGACGACGGCCCGCACCTGGCCGACGTCGAGGTTCTCCGCCGACTGCTCGAAGGTGACGGTGGCGTACGCGGTGCGCCCGTCCTCGCTGACGCGCTCGTCGCCCCGGTCGTCGTAGGGGCCGGCGACCGAGGCGACGCCGGGCAGGGCGGCTATGTCGTCCAGGGCCCGGGTCATGGTCTGCTCGACGTCGGCGGCGCGGACGCTGCCGGAGTCGGTGTGCCAGACGACGGTGTCGCTGTCACCGCCGAGGCCGGGGAAGCCGTCCTTCAGCAGCTGGGTGGCGCGGCCGGACTCAGTGCCGGGGACCTCGTAGTCGTTCGAGTACGCCGATCCGGCGACGGACGCGGCGGCGGTCACCCCGCCGAAGGCGAGGAGCCACAGCAGAACGGCGGCGAGGCGGTGCCGGACACACCAGCGTGCAAGGGCTGCCACGAACCTGCTCCCTGAGACGACCGTTTGTGAATCTTTGACCGGGAGCAGTCGTGCATGAACCGAACAGCCCGCAAAGAACGCATGAGCGATGCATAGTCACTCTTACAGGCTGAAATGATCGTTTGGTCGGTTCGTGGGCTTATTCACAGGAATGGCGGACGCTCAGTCGAACTGATCGCCGAGCGCCATGATCATCACTCCGCCGATCAGCATCCACAGGGCCCGCCGGGTGTGCCCGCGCGAGCCGATGAGCGCGGCGGCCGCGCAGACGGCGGCGCCGAGGGCGTAGGCCGCGGGCACCAGCGCCGGGGCGGTGCCGGTCAGCCGCAGCAGGGCCGCCGCCGTCCCGGCGAGGGTGAGCAGGGCGCCGGTCCCGGTGGCCGTCCAGCGCGCCCGCCGCGCCTCGGCGGCCGTCTCCTGGGCGTCCTCCGGGGCCGGGTCCTCCTCGGTGGTCTCGGCTATGTCCGCCGTCTCGGAATCGACAGGTCCGTTCATGCCGCGGGAGCGTAGCGCCTGGGTGCGCCGGACATGCCAGGGGCCCCGGGAAGCGAGTTCCCGGGGCCTCCGAACTCCGCCGGACATGCCACAGGCCCTGGGAAACCGGTCCCCAGGGCCTGTACGCGGATCGGGCTCAGCCCTCGCTGACGCCCAGCTTCTCCAGGATCAGCTCCTTGACGCGGGCCGCGTCGGCCTGCCCGCGGGTGGCCTTCATGACCGCGCCGACCAGGGCGCCGGCCGCGGCCACCTTGCCGCCGCGGATCTTGTCCGCGATGGCCGGGTTGCCGGCGATGGCCTCCTCGACGGCGGTGGTCAGGGCGCCCTCGTCGGAGACGACCTTCAGACCGCGCTTGTCCACGACCTCGTCCGGGGTACCCTCGCCCGCGAGAACGCCCTCGATGACCTGGCGGGCCAGCTTGTCGTTCAGGTCACCCTTCGCGACCAGCTCGGTGATCCGCGCCACCTGCGCCGGGGTGATCGCCAGCTCGTCCAGCGCCTTGCCGGACTCGTTGGCGCTGCGGGCCAGCTCGCCCATCCACCACTTGCGGGCGGACGCGGCATCGGCACCGGCGTCGATCGTGGCGACGATCAGGTCCAGCGCGCCGGCGTTGAGGATCGCCTGCATGTCGGTGCCGGAGATGCCCCACTCCTCGCGGAGCCGGTTGCGGCGCACCAGCGGCAGCTCGGGCAGACCGGCGCGCAGCTCCTCGACCCACTCGCGGGACGGGGCGACCGGCACCAGGTCGGGCTCAGGGAAGTACCGGTAGTCCTCGGCCTCCTCCTTGACCCGGCCCGAGGTGGTGGAGCCGGTGTCCTCGTGGAAGTGGCGGGTCTCCTGGACGATCGTGCCGCCCTCGCCGAGCACGGCCGCGTGCCGCTGGATCTCGAAGCGGACCGCACGCTCCACCGAACGCAGGGAGTTGACGTTCTTGGTCTCCGAGCGCGTGCCGAACTTCTCGCTGCCCTTGGGCATCAGCGACAGGTTCACGTCGCAGCGCATCTGGCCCATCTCCATCCGGGCCTCGGACACACCGAGCGCGCGGATCAGCTCGCGCAGCTCACGCACGTACGCCTTCGCCACCTCGGGCGCGCGCTCGCCGGCGCCGACGATCGGCTTGGTGACGATCTCGATCAGCGGGATGCCGGCGCGGTTGTAGTCCAGCAGGGAGTGGGACGCGCCGTGGATACGGCCCGTCGCGCCGCCGACGTGCGTCGACTTGCCGGTGTCCTCCTCCATGTGGGCGCGCTCGATCTCCACGCGGAAGACCTCGCCGTCCTCCAGCTGCACGTCGAGGTAGCCGTTGAAGGCGATCGGCTCGTCGTACTGGGAGGTCTGGAAGTTCTTCGGCATGTCCGGATAGAAGTAGTTCTTCCGGGCGAAGCGGCACCACTCGGCGATCTCGCAGTTCAGCGCGAGGCCGATCTTGATGGCGGACTCGACGCCGGTCGCGTTGACGACCGGCAGCGCGCCGGGCAGGCCGAGGCAGACCGGGCAGGTCTGGGTGTTGGCGTCCTGGCCGAGGGCGGTCGAACAGCCGCAGAACATCTTGGTCTTGGTGCCGAGTTCGACATGGACCTCAAGGCCCATGACGGGGTCGTACGACGCCAGCGCGTCCTCGTACGACACCAGGTCGGTCGTGGTGGTCACGGTGAAACTTCCCTCTCAGCCCAGCAGGACGTCGTCGTCGCCCAGCCGCTTCAGCTCGCGGTAGAGGATGGCGAGGCCGGTGACGATGGCGGCGGCGGACACGGCGGCGTCGACCAGACGGAGCGTGTCGCTCTCGGCACGGGCGAGCTTCGCCTGCTTGGCGACGCTGAACGCGCCGAACGCGGTGGTGGCCATGGACAGGTACAGGCCGTTCTTGGACTTCTTGAAGCCCTTGGCCTTCGACAGCTTGCTCACAGCGACGGTGCCTCCTCGATCAGCGGGTGGCCCCACTTTTCCACGAAGGCGGCCTCCACGGCGGCGCCCACCTTGTACAGGCGGTCGTCCTTCATCGCCGGGGCGATGATCTGCAGACCGACCGGGAGGTTGTCCTCCGGGGCGAGACCGCAGGGCAGCGACATGGCCGCGTTGCCCGCCAGGTTGGTCGGGATGGTGCACAGGTCGGCGAGGTACATCGCCATCGGGTCGTCGGCGCGCTCGCCGATCGCGAAGGCGGTGGTCGGGGTCGTCGGGGAGACGATCACGTCGACCTGCTCGAACGCCTTGTCGAAGTCCCGCTTGATGAGCGTACGGACCTTCTGGGCGCTGCCGTAGTACGCGTCGTAGTAGCCGGAGCTGAGCGCGTACGTGCCGAGCATGATGCGGCGCTTGACCTCGGGGCCGAAGCCCGCCTCACGGGTGAGGGAGGTGACCTCCTCGGCCGAGTGCGTGCCGTCGTCGCCGGTCCGCAGGCCGTAGCGCAGGCCGTCGAAGCGGGCGAGGTTGGAGGAGCACTCGGACGGCGCGATCAGGTAGTACGCCGACAGGGCCAGGTCGAAGGACGGGCAGTCCAGCTCGACGATCTCGGCGCCCAGCTCCTTCAGCAGCTCGACCGACTCGTCGAAGCGCTGGATGACACCGGCCTGGTAGCCCTCGCCGCGGAACTGCTTGACCACGCCGACGCGCATGCCCTGCACGCTGCCGTTGCGGGCGGCCTCGACGACCGGCGGGACCGGGGCGTCGATGGAGGTGGAGTCCATCGGGTCGTGGCCGGCGATGACCTCGTGCAGCAGGGCCGCGTCCAGGACCGTGCGGGCGCAGGGGCCGCCCTGGTCGAGGGAGGAGGAGAAGGCGACCATGCCGTAGCGGGAGACCGCGCCGTAGGTCGGCTTCACGCCGACGGTGCCGGTGACGGCGGCCGGCTGGCGGATGGAGCCGCCGGTGTCGGTGCCGATGGCGAGCGGCGCCTGGAAGGAGGCGAGCGCGGCGGAGGAACCGCCGCCCGAGCCGCCGGGGATCTTGGTGAGGTCCCACGGGTTGCCGGTCGGGCCGTAGGCGCTGTTCTCGGTGGAGGACCCCATGGCGAACTCGTCCATGTTGGTCTTGCCGAGGATGACGACGTCGGCGGCCTTCAGCTTCTTGGTGAGGGTCGCGTCGTACGGCGGGATCCAGCCTTCGAGGATCTTCGAGCCGACGGTCGTGGGCACGCCCTCGGTGGTGAAGATGTCCTTGAGCGCCAGCGGCACGCCGGCGAGAGGTCCGAGCTTCTCCCCCTTGGCGCGCTTCTCGTCCACGGCACGGGCCTGCGCGAGGGCGCCCTCGCGGTCGACGTGGAGGAAGGCGTGCACCTTCTCGTCGACGGCCTCGATGCGGGCCAGGTGCGCCTCGGTGACCTCGACCGCCGTGAGCTCGCCGGAGGCGATCTTCTCGGCGATCTCGGCGGCGGTGAGCTTGATGATGTCCGTCATGGGATCAGTCCTCCCCCAGGATCTGCGGCACCTTGAAACGCTGCTGCTCCTGGGCCGGGGCGCCGGAGAGCGCCTGCTCGGGGGTGAGCGACGGACGCACCTCGTCCGGGCGCATGACGTTGGTCAGCGGGAGCGGGTGCGAGGTCGGCGGTACGTCTTGGTCGGCGACCTCGCTGACGCGGGCGACCGCGCCGATGATGTCGTCCAGCTGGCCGGCGAAGTGATCAAGCTCTTCGGGCTTCAGCTCCAGACGCGCCAGCCGGGCGAGGTGGGCGACCTCCTCGCGCGTGATGCCAGGCATGCAGCGATCCTCTGGGGTGAGTGTGTGTGGTTTGGGGCCAATCCTAGGGGGCGGGGGGCTCCAGCCGTTAAACGGTTACGGCGGTCACCTGCGGCCGTCCCAGGCAGCGCTGCGCAGGAAGTGGTTGTCGTAGAGCTCCTGGACCTCCAGGAGGGACTCCGGGCCGGCCTCGCCGAGGCGTATGCGCTGGAGGTGACGGAAGTACTCGAACCGCTCGACGCCGGGCGTGATGACGATGAGCAGGTCGGCGGTGCTGCCGGGGGCGGCGGCGAAGGCGTGGGGCCGGCCCGGGGGGACGATGACCAGGTCACCGCGTTCGGCGGTCACCACGTCGTCCCCGGACAGCAGCTCGGCCTCGCCGTCCAGCAGGAAGAACATCTCGGCGGAGTTGCGGTGCAGATGCGGCTTGGCGCCGTCCGCGCCCTGGCCGAGGGTGACGCGGACGGTGGACAGCGCCCCGCCGGACGCGCTGCTGTCCGCCAGCAGCTTCACGGCCACCGGGTCACCGCCGATCACCTCGGCGTCGGCGTCCCGGACGATCACGGACTCGTCGAACGTGGGCACGAAGAGCGACATGTCTCATCCCCCTGATGATGTGCGGCGCACGGCGCCCGCCGTGCGTTCACCAGGAGAACGATCACCGTGCCCGGTTCGATTCCGCCCGGCCCCTGACACGACCCTGAAACCGGGCCCGGACCGATGTCGGGGCCAAACATCCCCGGCCGCCGACCGCGCTCACTCCGCCGTCGGCAGCGCCGCCTTCGGCCGCTCCCAGCCCCGTGCCCCGCGGGCGCGCAGCCAGGCCGTGGTCTCCTCCGGCGGCATCGCGGCGGCCACCAGCCAGCCCTGGACGGCGTCGCAGCCCAGGTCGCGCAGGCGCTCCCAGGTCTCGTCGTCCTCGACGCCCTCGGCGACCACCAGGAGGCCGAGCGAATGGGCGAGGTCGACGGTGCAGCGCACGATCTCGGCGTCCTCGGTGTCGACGGCGAGGCGGGCCACGAAGGAGCGGTCGATCTTCAGCTCGCTCACTGGCAGGCGGCGCAGATGCACCAGCGAGGAGTAGCCGGTGCCGAAGTCGTCCAGGGACATCTTCACGCCGTGCCCGGTCAGTCCGGCGAGCGTGTCGGCGGCGCGCTGCGGGTCCTCCAGCAGCACATGTTCGGTGATCTCCAGCTGGAGCGCCCCGGCCGGTACCCCGTGGCGGGCCAGGCGGGCGGCGACGGAGCCGGCGAAGCCGGGGGTGTGGACGTCACGCGGGGAGACATTGACGGCGACGGGCACGAACAGGCCCTGGGAGCGCCACTTGGCGACCTGCCCGAGCGCGGTCTCCAGGACGTACTCGGTGAGGTGCGGCATCAGCCCGGAGGACTCGGCGATCGCTATGAACTCGTCGGGCGGCACCTTGCCCCGCTCCGGGTGCACCCAGCGCACCAGGGCCTCCAGCCCGGCCACCTGGCCGTCGAAGCGGACCTTCGGCTGGTAGTGCAACTGCACCTCCTGCGCGTCCAGGGCGCGGCGCAGGTCGGCCAGCAGTCCCAGGCGGTCGGGGGTGTTGGAGTCGCGCTTGGACTCGTAGACCTCGACGCCGGTGCGGTCCCGCTTGGCCTGGTACATCGCCACGTCCGCGCGGCGCAGCATGCCCTCGGCGTCGAGCGCGTGGTCGGGGAAGACGGCGACTCCGGCGCTGGCCTCCAGGACCAGGGTGAGGCCGTCGAGGTCGAGCGGGGAGCTGAGGGCGGCGACGATGCCGCGGGCTATGCGGGTCGCGGACGTGGTGGAGTCGGCGACCGGCAGTAACACGGCGAACTCGTCGCCGCCGAGCCGGGCGACCTCCGCGCCGCGGGGAAGGGCCAGCCGGAGCCGGTCCGCGGTCTGCAGCAGCAGCCGGTCACCGGCGAGATGGCCGAGAGTGTCATTGACCGAACGGAAACGGTCGAGGTCGATCAGCATCAGAGCGGCGCGGGCGCCGATCCGGTCGGCGTCGTCCAGTGCGGTCCAGATCCGCTCCAGCAGCCACTGCCGGTTGGGCAGCCCGGTCAGCGGGTCGCGCAGCTGCTCCTCGGCGCGGGCGCGGGCCATCCACAGCGTGGAGTCGAGGGCGACGAGCGGGATGGCGAACAGCGGCAGCAGGATCGGCTTGGCCGCGGCGACGACGCACACCAGCGGGGCTATCCCGAGCAGCGCGACCGCCACCAGGCCCTGTCTGAGCAGGGCGGTACGGGCGATGGTGGGCAGTCCGCCGGAGCGGGGCGCGTGCAGGTACCACAGCAGGACGCGGGAGACGGCGAGATAGGCGGTGGCCGCCAGGACCACCTCGGGGGCGGTGTAGAGGTCCCAGGTCTCCGGGCTCCACGGGTTCTCCACGGACGGCACCCGGCCGAACGCCCGGAGCACCAGCGCGCCCGCGCCGATGCCGAGGACGTCCACCGCGCCGTGCAGTATCCCCTGCCGCCAGCGGTGGCGGCGGGCTATGCCGACCAGCACGACGACGGTCAGGCTGACCAGCCCGGCGGGCACCCAGCCGTACAGCAGCAGGACGGCGAGGGTGAGCGCGGCGCCCGAGCCCGTGCCGCCCCACCAGCGGGCCCGGCCGAGCATCACCAGGTGGCCGACGATGATGCCGGTCAGCACGGCCAGCGACCAGCCGGGCGTGCCCGACGGGAACAGCGCGTGGCTGCCGGCGAAGGCCCGGTAGAACCCGGCGCCGAGGGCGAAGGCGGCGGCCGCGACGACCGCGGCGGGCAGGGCGGGCCAGGACGCGTGCCGTTCGGCGTCGGCACCGGCCGCGGCGGCGGACCCGGCGCCGAGCGACGCGTTCCCCAGCGATCCGGCCCCCAGTGAGCCGTTGCCCGGCGCGGCGGTCCCCCGCGAGCCGCTGCGCAGCGAGGTCGTCCCGACCGGGGCCGTGCCGAGCGGGTCCGCGCCCGCCTGCCCGCCCGCGTGGTCCGGCCCGGAGGCGCCCCGCGGGGCCGCCCGGCCCTCGCGCCAGACGCCGGCCAGCCGGCGCAGCCGTGAGTACGGGGCGGCGCTCTCGGTCGGTTCCATTCCCGTCCCTCTCACAGCCGGCGGTGCCCGCGCCACGTTGCCCGATGCCCGACATCCTTCAACGGCACCGCGTCGGAAAACCCTTTCCCGCCGCTCCCCAGGAGCAGAGGAATGCCCCGACCGCAGCTGGGCACGGCAGGCGCACACCTCAACAGTAGGCCGCGGAAGGCTTCCTCGGGCAGCGGTCGCCGACGGTTGCCCGAATGCGCCCGGGCCACCCGTATGCATCTGATATGCGCCGATCGGGTGGCCTTCAACCGCTACTCCTCGGTCGGAAGTGCGACTTCGGCGGCGGCTTCCGGCCCTTGTCGAAGCAGGACGTCGAAACCGTCCTCGTTCAGAACGGGAACCTTCAGCTGCATCGCCTTGTCGTACTTCGATCCGGGGTTGTCACCCACAACGACGAACGAGGTCTTCTTCGACACCGAACCGGTCACCTTCGCGCCCTGGCTCTGCAGCGCGTCCTTGGCGCCGTCGCGGGTGAAGCGCTCCAGGGTGCCGGTGACGACGACGGTGAGCCCTTCCAGCGGGCGGGGGCCCTCGTCCTCGCCGGAGCCCTCGTCCTCCAGGCGGACCCCGGCGGCCTTCCACTTGCGGACGATCTCCCGGTGCCAGTCCTCGGCGAACCACTCCTTGAGGGCCTTGGCGACGATCGCGCCCACGCCGTCGACAGCGGTCAGCTCGGCCTCGCTCGCCTGCTCGATGCGGTCGATCGAGCGGAACTCGCGGGCCAGGGCCTCGGCGGCGACCGGCCCGACGTGCCGGATGGACAGACCGTTGAGGAAGCGCGCCAGCGGGCGGGTCTTGGCCGCCTCGATGTTGGCCAGGAGGGCAAGCGTGTTCTTCTTCGGTTCGCCCTTCTGGTTGGCGAAGACGGTGACGACCTTCTCCTCACCGGTCTTCGGGTCGCGCTTGGGGAGCCCGCTGTCCTTGTCGAGGACGTACGCCTTGATGGGCAGCAGCTTCTCCACCGTGAGGTCGAACAGGTCGCCCTCGTCGACGAGCGGCGGGTCCGCCGGCTCCAGGGGCCGGGTCAGCGCGGCGGCGACGACCTCGCCGAAGTGCTCGATGTCCAGGCACTCCCGCCCCGCGAGATAGGACACCCGCTCTCTCAGCTGCGCCGGGCAGGTGCGGCCGTTGGGGCACCGCAGGTCGACGTCACCCTCCTTCATCGGCTTCAGCGCAGTCCCGCACTCGGGGCACTCGGACGGCATCACGAACTCGCGCTCGCTGCCGTCCCGCAGGTCGACGACCGGGCCGAGGATCTCCGGGATCACGTCACCGGCCTTGCGGATCACCACCGTGTCGCCGATGAGCACACCCTTGGCCTTGACCACGTCCTGGTTGTGCAGGGTGGCGAACTCGACCTCCGAACCGGCCACCGTGACCGGCTCCACCTGGGCGTACGGGGTGACCCGGCCGGTGCGGCCGACGCCCACCTTGATGTCGATGAGCTTGGTGTTGACCTCCTCCGGCGGGTACTTGTACGCGATCGCCCAGCGCGGCGCGCGGGCCGTGGAGCCCAGGCGGCCCTGGAGCCGGATCTCGTCGAGCTTGACGACCACGCCGTCGATCTCGTGCTCCACCGAGTGGCGGTTCTCGCCGTAGTAGGCGATGAACTCGCGTACGCCGTCGAGGCCGTCGACCACCTTGTTGTGCGTGGAGGTCGGCAGGCCCCAGGACTTGAGCAGGTCGTACGCCTCGGAGAGGCGGGTCATGCCGTCGTAGCCCTCGAGGGCGCCGATGCCGTGGACGACCATGTGCAGCGGGCGGGTGGCGGTGACGCGCGGGTCCTTCTGGCGCAGCGAACCGGCCGCGGCGTTGCGCGGGTTGGCGAAGGGCTTGTCGCCGGCCGCGACCAGCCGTTCGTTGAGCTCGGCGAACTTCGCCATCGGGAAGTAGACCTCGCCGCGGATCTCCACCAGGTCCGGGACGCGGTCGCCCTTCAGGCGGTCCGGGATCTCCGCGATCGTACGGACGTTGGGTGTGATGTCCTCGCCGGTGCGGCCGTCGCCGCGGGTGGCCGCGCGGACCAGACGGCCGTGCTCGTAGGTGAGGTTCACGGCGAGGCCGTCGACCTTCAGCTCGCACAGGAAGTGGTACGCGGAGGTGCCGACGTCCTTGTGGACGCGCTCGGCCCAGGCGGCCAGCTCCAGGTCGTCGAAGGCGTTGTCCAGGGACATCATGCGCTGGACGTGCTGGACGGCCGTGAACTCGGTCTCGTACGCCCCCGCGACCTTCTGCGTCGGCGAGTCCGGCGTGCGCAGCTCGGGATGCTCCTCCTCCAGCGCCTCCAGGGAACGCAGGAGCTTGTCGAACTCCGCGTCGCTGATGACGGGAGCGTCCTTCACGTAGTACCGGAAGCGGTGCTCCTCGATCTGCTCAGCGAGCTTCGCGTGCTGCTCCCGTGCCTCGGCGGGCACCGTCGTCTCCGCCTGCTTGTCGCCGGCCACCGTGTCGTCCTTCCGTCACTCAGGGTTGTCCGCGAGAGATCTCGCCGCCCGGGCGCAGTGGGCGAGGGCCCGGCGGGCGTACTCGGGGGACGCGCCCGCGAGTCCGCATGCCGGGGTGACCGTGACCGCCTCCGGGAGCAGTCCCGGACGCAGCCCCAGCCTGCGCCACAGCGTCCTGACACCCATGACGCTACCGGCAGGGTCTGACAATGGGCCGTCCGTGCCCGGCACGACACCGGCGAACAGCCGGGTGCCCGCCTCCACGGCCTCACCGATCGCCTCGTCGTCACGCTCGGTGAGGAGGGAGAAGTCGAAGGAGATGCCCGCCGCGCCCGCCCGGCGCAGCAGCGCGAAGGGCACGTCGGGTGCGCACGAGTGGACCACGGTCCGGCCCGGCTCGTGCACCCCGATGACGTCCCGCAGCGCGGACTCGACGATCTGCCGGTCGACGGCGCGGTGGGTGCGGTAGCCGCTGGCGGTCCTGACCTGTCCGCGCAGTACGGCGGTCAGGGACGGCTCGTCGAGCTGGAGCACGATCCGCGCGCCGGGCACGCGCCGCCCCACCTCCGCGAGATGCAGGCGCAGGCCCTCCGCCAGGGAGGCGGCGAGGTCGCGGCAGGCGCCGGGGTCGGACAGCGCGGCCTCGCCGTTCCTGAGCTCCAGGCTCGCGGCGAGCGTCCAGGGGCCGACCGCCTGCACCTTCAGCGGGCCCGTGTAGTCCTGGGTGAACTCCTCCAGCGCGTCGAGGTCCTCCCCCAGCCAGGAGCGGGCCCGCTTGGTGTCCCGGCCGGGCCGGTCGCCGAGGCGCCAGCCGCTGGGCTCCACGCGCGCGTACAGCTCGACGAGCATCCCGGCGGTCCGCCCGATCATGTCCGCGCCCGGCCCGCGCGCGGGCAGCTCCGCGAGATACGGGAAGTCCTCGAAGGATCCGGTGACGGTCTTGGCGGCCTCCCTGGCGTCCCCACCGGGCATGGACCCGACACCGGTGGCCGCACCGAAGCTGAACTGGCTGTCTTCGCTCACCGGATCAGCCTACGGAACGCCGGGGCGCGGCTTCACCGCAGTGCCGCCGCGCCGCGGGACCGCTCGGGCACCGCAGGCGCCGCCCCGCGAGGGCGCCACGCGGGCGCCACGCGCGGGCGCCACGCCCCGGACGGTCCTACGCCCCGAGGGCACCGTGCCGCGTCAGGAAGCCGATCATCCCGGCCGGGTCGGCGACCCGGAGGTTGTTCCCGAAGGCCGCCCAGGCGATGTCGGTACGGCCGTGCCAACTGCCGTGGCCGACGAACTCGCCCGAGGCGTCCAGCAGAGCGACGGTCAGATGGCCGTGGCAGCGGCACCGGTCGCCCAGGAAGTCACCGGACGTGGTGAGACTCCGCAGCTCGGCGAGGGCGTCGGCGTCGTAGAGCTCGGCCAGGACGTCACGGCGGTCCAGCGGACCCCCGTCGTCGCCGCCCCGCAGGATCACCGCGGCCTCGGTCCGCGCCCACACCTCGTCCAGCCAGGCGCGGATCACCTCGCCGTCGGTCGCCTCGTGCAGCCAGTCGAGGCTCACCGGCCCGGCCGTACCGTCAGGTCGTTGACCTCGGCGTCCTTCGGCAGGTCGATGGCCATCAGGATCGTCGTCGCGACCGACTCCGGGTCGATCCACTTCGACGCGTCGTACTCCTTGCCCTCCTGCTGGTGGACCTTGGCCTGCATGGGGCTTGCGGTGCGGCCGGGGTAGACCGAGGTGACACGGACGCCGTTCGCGTGCTCCTCGTGGCGCAGGGAGTCGGCGAGGGCCTTCAGGCCGTGCTTGGAGGCGGCGTACGCGGACCAGTCGGCGTGGGCGTTGAGACCGGCGCCGGAGTTGACGAAGACCACATGCCCGCGTGTCGCGCGCAGTTGGGGCAGGAAGTGGCGGGTCAGCTCGGCCGGGGAGATCAGGTTGACGTTGAGCTGGTGGCGCCAGGACTTCGGGGTGAGGTCGCCGACCGGCCCGAGGTCGACGACGCCCGCGATGTGCAGCAGGGTGTCGACCCGGTCCGGCAGCGTCTGGTGGGAGAAGGCCCAGCTGAGCTTGTCGGGGTCGGCGAGGTCGCCGACGAGGGTCTGCGCGCCGGGGAACTCGGCCGCCAGTTCCTTGGCGCGGCCCGCGTCGCGCGCGTGGAGCACGAGGTCGTCCCCGCGCGCGTGCAGCCGGCGGGCGACGGCCGCGCCGATGCCGGAACCGGCCCCGGTGATCACATGAGTAGCCATGCCCGCCATGCTCGCATCACCGGATGCCCTGGCTCTCCTCCAGGTAGGCCAGCGCGCCCACCGGCTCCTCGGCGAAGAAGACCAGGTCGGTGAGGGGGCGGGGCAGGAAGCCCTCGGTCTCCATGCGGCGGAACTGCTCCTTGAGGCCGTCGTAGAACCCGGCGGTGTTGAGCAGGACGACCGGCTTGTCGGTGCGGCCGTGCTTCTTCAGCTCCAGGATCTCGGTGGCCTCGTCGAGGGTGCCGGTGCCGCCGACCATGATGACCACGGCGTCGGCCTTGTCCAGCAGGAGCTTCTTGCGCTCGGCGAGGTCCCGCGCGATCACCATCTCGTCGGCGCCCGGCCGGGCCTTCGCGGCCAGGAAGTCCACCGAGACGCCCACCAGCCGGCCGCCGGCCTCCTGCACGCCGTCGGCCACGACCTTCATCAGGCCGACGTCCGAACCGCCCCACACCAGGGTGTGCCCGCCCTTGCCCAGCAGCTCGGCGAACTCACGGGCCGGGCGGGTGTAGCGGTCGTCGAGGTCGGCGGCGGAGAGGAAGACGCAGATGTTCATGTACGACACCGTACGGGGTGCCCCCTGCGCCGCCCGAGGGGTTTACCGGACGTCCACGTAGTCGCCGGTGGTGGCCTTGGCGCCCGTGACGGAGTTGCCCCCGTAGTACCAGCGCCAGGTGCCGTCCTTGGCGGCGGTGACGGTGGTCCTCAGGGCGCCCGTGGAGGAGGTCGTGACCGTCTTGACGTAGGAGTACGCCGCGCTGCCCGCGGCCTTGAACTGGAGGACGACCTTCTGCCCGCCGTACAGGTCGTAGCGGTGGGTGTTCCAGTTGGCGCGCTTCAGGGTGCCCTTGATGGTGATCGGGCTGCCCTTGGTGACCGGCTCGGGGCTCGCGTCGGGGCTCTCGATGACGGAGGCGCGCTTGAGGCGGGTGGTGTAGGAGAGCAGGTCGTCGTCGTAGCCGCCGTCGACCTTGATCCCGAGGCCGACGGTCTTCCAGACGGTGGCGTCGCTGTTGACGAGCTTCCGGCCGCCGGGCAGCTGGTCGGGGTCGACCTCGAGCGACTCGTCGCAGTCGTAGAAGGTGTAACCGCCCGCGCTGGACCGGCTGCAGTCCCACTGAATCGTTCCCATGGCCAGGTGGTACGAGTTCTGGCCGTAGGTGCCCCGGTACACCGACACCCGCCAGTCGTCCAGCCTGACCTTGGTCTTCACCGTGTACGTCAGCGGCACCTCGATCCGGGCGCCGGTGCCGAGGACGATCGGCTTGCCCTTGTTGATGACCACGTCCGAGAACGTGATGTCGCTGTCGGCCGCGTGCGCGCCCGGCGCCGTGATCAGCGTGCTCGCGAGCGCCGTGCCCGCGGCCGCCAGAACGGTCACCGCGCGGCGCGCGGCCGGGAGTCTGTGCCGCAGAGTCATGTCCCACCCCTGATGTGTGCCTGTGAGTACCGGACGACGATCCGCCCGGTGCCCGGCACTCTAGATCACGGGTGGGACAGCGCCCCCGCGCGCGTGGTCGACGCGATCGTCGCCGAGCCCACCACGCGCGTGCCGTCGTAGAGCACGATCGCCTGGCCGGGGGCGACGCCGCGGACCGGCTCGGTGAAGCGGACGTGCAGTTCGCCGTCGACCGGCTCCGCCGTCACCTCCGTCTCGCCGCCGTGGGCGCGCAGCTGGGCGGTGTAGGTGCCGGGGCCGGTGGGGGCGGCGCCGCACCAGCGGGGCCTGATGGCGCGCAGCTCGGTGACGTCCAGCGCCTCGGCGGGGCCGACCGTGACGGTGTTGTTCACCGGGGAGATGTCCAGGACGTAGCGCGGCTTGCCGTCGGCGGCCGGGGTGCCGATGCGCAGTCCCTTGCGCTGGCCGATGGTGAAGCCGTACGCGCCCTCGTGGGTGCCGAGCTTGGTGCCGGACTCGTCGACGATGTCGCCCTCGGCCTTGCCGAGGCGACGCGCCAGGAAGCCCTGGGTGTCGCCGTCGGCGATGAAGCAGATGTCGTGCGAGTCGGGCTTCTTGGCGACCGCGAGGCCGCGGCGCTCGGCCTCCGCGCGGATCTCTTCCTTGGTCGTCACCGTGTCGCCCAGCGGGAACATCGCGTGGGCGAGCTGCTTGTCGTCGAGGACGCCGAGGACGTACGACTGGTCCTTGGCCATGTCGGAGGCGCGGTGCAGCTCGCGGGTGCCGTCCGCGTTGACGATCACCTTGGCGTAGTGGCCGGTGCACACGGCGTCGAAGCCGAGCGCGAGCGCCTTGTCGAGCAGGGCCGCGAACTTGATCTTCTCGTTGCAGCGCAGGCAGGGGTTGGGGGTGCGTCCGGCCTCGTACTCGGCGATGAAGTCCTCGACCACGTCCTCGCGGAAGCGGTCGGCGAGGTCCCAGACGTAGAAGGGGATGCCGATGACGTCCGCGGCGCGGCGGGCGTCGCGGGAGTCCTCGATGGTGCAGCAGCCACGCGCGCCCGTGCGGAAGGATTGCGGGTTCGCGGAGAGCGCGAGGTGGACGCCGGTCACGTCGTGGCCCGCCTCGGCCGCGCGGGCGGCGGCGACGGCGGAGTCGACTCCGCCGGACATGGCGGCGAGGACGCGGAGGGGGCGGGGGCGCTGCGGGGTGTCAGTCATAACCCTTCCAGGGTACGGGGGCGCGGGAACCGTGGCCCGCGAGTATCCGTTGTGGATCACATGGAGGAGACGAAGGGCGGCTCGGGCCGGCGGCTCGGGCGGCGTTCGCTGATCGTGGGCGGGGCGGCGGCCGCGCTGGGCACGGGCGCCGTGCTCGCGCGCGACGAGCTGTCGCGGCTGTGGTACCGGGTGCCCGGCGTGCGCAAGCCGCGGGTGGAGGGTGCGGTCGACTTCCGGGGTGCGCGCTGGGTGGCGGCCTCCTCGGCGAACTTCCGGTGGGCGGACCGGCCGGACGACTTCTCCATAGACATGGTCGTCGTGCATGTCACCCAGGGCAGTTTCGACAGCGCGGTCAGGGTGTTCCAGGACCCGGGGCACGGTGCCGCCTCCCACTACGTGGTCGGGCAGGACGGCCGCATCGCCCAGATGATCCGTGAGCTGGACGTGGCGTACCACGCGGGCAACCGCGACTACAACGAGCGCAGTGTGGGCATCGAGCACGCCGGGTTCGTGGACCGCCCGCAGGACTTCACGGACGCGATGTACGCGGCTTCGGCGCGGCTGACGGCGGGGATCTGCCGGCGGTACGACATCCCGGTGGACCGCGAGCACATCATCGGGCATGTGGAGGTGCCGGGCACGGACCACACCGATCCGGGGCCGCACTGGGACTGGGACCGGTATCTGGCGCTCGTGCGAAGAGCGCGCACGGCACCCGCGCCCGCCGGGGCCTGACCCGGCTCAGGTCAGCCCCGCCGCCCGTGCCCGCTCCACCGCGGGTCCGATCGCCTTGGCGACGGCCTCCACGTCGGCCTCGGTGGAGGTGTGGCCGAGGGAGAAGCGCAGGGTGCCGCGGGCCAGGTCGGGGTCGGTGCCGGTGGCGAGGAGGACGTGGCTGGGCTGGGCCACCCCGGCGGTGCAGGCGGAGCCGGTGGAGCACTCGATGCCCTGGGCGTCCAGGAGCAGCAGCAGGGAGTCGCCCTCGCAGCCGGGGAAGGTGAAGTGGGCGTTGGCCGGCAGGCGTCCCTCCGGTGACGGGTCACCGCCGAGGATCGCGTCGGGTACGGCCGCACGGACCGCGGTGACCAGGTCGTCGCGCAGGGCGCCGATCTCACGGGCGAACCACTCGCGCTGCTCGGCGGCGAGGCGTCCGGCCACGGCGAAGGAGGCGATGGCGGGCACGTCGAGGGTGCCGGAGCGCACGTGCCGTTCCTGGCCGCCGCCGTGCAGCACGGGCACCGGGCTGTACTCCCGGCCGAGGAGCAGCGCGCCGATGCCGTACGGGCCGCCGATCTTGTGGCCGGAGACGGTCATCGCGGCGAGGCCCGAGGCGGCGAAGTCGACCGGAACCTGACCGAACGCCTGGACCGCGTCGGAGTGCAGCGGGATCCCGAACTCCCCTGCCACGTCGGCCAGTTCACGGATCGGCAGGACCGTGCCGATCTCGTTGTTGGCCCACATCACGGTGGCGAGGGCGACGTCGTCGGGGTTGCGGGCGACGGCCTCGCGCAGGGCGTCGGGGTGGACGCGGCCGTAGCGGTCGACGGGCAGGTACTCGACGGTGGCGCCCTCGTGCTCGCCGAGCCAGTGCACGGCGTCGAGCACGGCGTGGTGCTCGACGGGGCTGGCGAGGACGCGGGTGCGGGCCGGGTCCGCGTCGCGGCGGGCCCAGTACAGGCCCTTGATCGCGAGGTTGTCGGACTCGGTGCCGCCGGAGGTGAAGACGACCTCGCTGGGGCGGGCGCCGAGGGCCTCGGCGAGCGTCTCGCGGGCTTCCTCGACCGTGCGGCGGGCCCGGCGCCCCGAGGCGTGGAGGGACGAGGCGTTGCCGGTGACCCCCAGGTGGGCGGTCAGGGCCTCTGCCGCCTCCGGAAGCATCGGGGTCGTCGCGGCGTGGTCGAGGTAAGCCATGGTGACGCCGATTCTACGGGGCGGGCCCGAGGGCCCGGCGTGCGGTGCCTCAGCCGCACGGCCGGAAAGCGACGCGGAGGCTACGCCGACAAGCGGCTCGGATGCCGAGTCGGCAGACGACTGGGAGTTTCCCCCGGCAAGCAACTCGGGCGCTGGGCCGGTGCAGACGACTGGGAGGCTGCCCCCGGCAGCGGCTCGGACGCTGGGCCGGCAGACGACTGGGAGGCTCCCCCGGCAGCGGCTCGGACGCTGAGCCGGCAGACGACTCGGAGGCCCCCGCAAGCAAGTCGGACGCCAAGCCTGCACACGACTCGCAGGCTCCCCCGGCAAGCGACTCGCACGCTCCCCCGGCAAACGGCTCGCGGACTCCCCCGGCAAGCGACTCGCAGGCTACGCCGGCCGACGACTCGGCAGCTCCCCCGGCGACCAGCCCGGAAGCCGTGCCGGCAAGCGCCTCAGAAGCTCCACGAGATCGCGTTGTCGGCCTGCATGAACGCGGCCAGCACCACGAGGTCGGCGACGCCCAGGCCGAGCCCCAGGAGGGCCCGGCCCCGCCGGGCGGTCCCGTGCCGCAGGGCGACGGCCGCCAGGACGATCGCGACCGGGCCGAGGACGACGTTGAAGACGAGCAGGCCCACCAGGCCGAGGACGAAGGACGCGACGGCCATGCCGTCGTGGTCGCGGGCGGTGTTCCGGCCGGTGGCCGGTGCGGTCAACTGCATGACGATCGGCTCCCGGAGGTCAGTGGGTGGAGGTGTGATGACGGCGGCCGTGGCGCTCGCGCAGCGCGAAGACGCCGAGCCAGACGGCGATCACGGCGGCCGCGACGAGGCTGAAGGAGAGCGGTGCGTGGGCGACGGTGCCCGTCAGGACACCGAGCAGCAGAAGTGCGGCGACGAGGAACAGCATGGACGGATTCCCCCTCCGGAACGCTTCCGGGGGACGGACCCCCGAAGCTTCGGTGAACGTTTGTAGTTACAGTTGTTCACTGACTTTCGAGTCTAACGCATCTCACGACTTCCCAATTCCAGAGAACAGTTGTTAACTGCATGGCATGAGTCACACCCTCGGCATCCGGCAGGCCCAGAAGCAGAAGACCCGTCAGGCCCTCCTGGACGCGGCCCTGGAGCTGCTGGAGGGGCAGAGCCTGAGCAGCCTGGGACTGCGCGAGGTCACCCGCGCGGTCGGGGTCGCGCCGACCGCGTTCTACCGGCACTTCCGCTCGACCGCGGACCTCGGCGTGGCGCTGGTCGAGGAGGCGCTGGGCAGCCTGCACGCGACGGTGCGGGCGACGGTGTCCACGACGGGCGACAGCGACGAACGCATCGCCCGCACCGTGGAGTTGATCGCCGGACATGTGGACGCGTACCCCGCACACGTCCGGTTCATCGCCCGTGAGCGGCACGGCGGGGTGCAGTCGGTACGGGAGGCCATCCGGGGGCAACTCCTCAGGTTCACCGAGGAGGTGAAGGCCGAGCTGGCCAAGGACCCGGTCTCGGCGGGCTGGAGCGACGAGGATCTGCTGATGCTGGCCGGTCTCTACGTCGACCAGATGCTGATCACCGCGTCGCTGTTCCTGGAGGCCCACGAGAGGCGGGCCTCGCAGGAGGAGCGGCGGCTCATCTCTCAGGTCGCGGAGCGGCAGTTGCGGTTGATCAGTACGGGGCGGGCGCACTGGCTGGACTGACCGCCCATCGAGGTGACTCGATCGTGCGTCGGCGGGTGCGGGTCCGTCGCGGCTGGTCGCGCCCACGCGGCGGAGCCGCACATCGATACAGCCCCGCGCCCCTGACTACGCGGCAGTCGCCCGGCGCCCCCAGCGGACCCTCAGCTCAGCCTGACCCTGGCCAGCTGCCTCGACTGGGCCACCAGGCGGCCCTCGCTGTCCCAGACCTCCGCATCCTCCTCGAGGAAGCCGCCCGCCAGGTTGCGCGTCGTGATGGACACCCGCACCGGGCCCGGGGCCGGGCGGCACCGGACGTGGACCGTCAGTTCCACCGTGGGGACCCAGCCCTTGATGCCCATCTCGAAGGCGGTCGGCGGGAGGGCGTCCACGGCCAGCAGGAGCGACAGGGGGTCCATGTCGCGGCCGTCGGCCAGGCCGAACCAGGCGCGCATCTCGCCCTTGCCCGAGGGCTGCCCGAGGGCCCAGCCCAGGGTGGACGGGTCCAGCTTGAGCATCAGGCGGTCGGCGATGGCCGAGCTGCCGTCCACCGGGGCGGGACCGTCCTCGGGGCCGAAGCACTGGTCCATCGGCGGGATGGCGGGCGGCTTCGCCGTCGTCCGGACGTCGTCCGGCAGGGAAGCCAGGTCGCCGTAGGAGGCGAGGACGCGGATGCGCTCGACCTCCTCGCCCCGCTCGTCGTACTGGAAGAGGGATGCCTGGCCGGTGGAGAGGGTGCGGCCGGTGCGGACGACGTCGGTGCGGACGACCGCGGGGCCCGGCTGGGACGCCGTCAGGTAGTGCGCCGAGATAGTGAACGGGTCCGGGTGCGGCAGGGCGTCGGCGAGGGCGCGGCCGAGGACGGCGAGCAGATAGCCGCCGTTGACCGCGCTGATGATGGTCCAGCCGGCCGAGAGCTCGATGTCGTAGACGCCCTCGGAGCGCCGGGTGAGCGCGGTGTCTCGGTCGAACTCGCTGTCACCGATGATCGCCTGGGATGCCTGAGCCATGGCGGTACCGTACAACAGCAAACTACTAAGCGGTAGCTTTCTCCGCGTCCTCGGTCACCGTCGAGCGGCGGTTCCAGGCCCGCGGCGCCCGCCAGTGATAGCGCATCGCCAGCAGCCGCAGCACGAAGGCCGTGACCACCGCGAGCCCCGAGGTGACCGGCGTGAGCGCGTCGAAGCGGATGCACAGGACGACCATGCCGGCGCCGACCATCGCCGGCACCGCGTAGAGGTCGCGGTCCCAGCGCAGCAGCGACGGGATCTCGTTGGCCAGCACATCGCGCAGCACACCGCCGCCGACCGCGGTGGCGAGGCCGAGGGCGGCGGACGCGGTGAGGTTCAGCCCGTACTCGTACGCCTTGATCGTGCCGGAGACGGCGAACAGGCCGAGCCCGGCCGCGTCGAAGACGTTCACGCCCGTCTGGATGCGCTCCACATGGGGGTGCAGGAAGAAGACCAGCAGCGCGGCGAGCAGAGGCGTGAGGAAGTAGCCGAGGTCCGTGAAGGCCGCGGGGGGCACGGCGCCGATGATCACGTCCCGGAAGAGCCCGCCACCGAGCGCGGTGACCTCGGCGAGGACGGCGATGCCGAAGACGTCGAAGTTCTTGCGTACGGCCAGCAGGGCGCCGGAGATGGCGAAGACGAAGATGCCGATCAGGTCGAGCGTGTGCTGGACGGACGGGCTGAAGAGTTGCTCAAGCACCCTTACATTCTCACCCATGCACGAGCCCCTGCCTTGCATTGCAAGGCAGGGGCTCGGTCACAGGTTCACTTCTTGTCAGACTTGGTGACGTCCGCGGTCTCCGCCTCCGGCACCAGCTCCGCCGCCTCCTTCGCGGCGCTCAGCAGCACCGTGTCCTGCGGCTGCTGGTCCTCGAAGTTCTCCGGGTGGTGGCAGGCGACCCGCTGACCGGGGCGCAGCTCGACGAGCGGCGGCTCGGTCTTCTTGCAGATCTCCGTGGCCTTCCAGCACCGGGTGTGGAAGCGGCAGCCGCTCGGCGGCGAGATCGGCGAGGGCACGTCGCCCTTGAGCAGGATCCGCTCGCTCTTGGCGTTCTTGCGCTTCGGGTCCGGGATCGGCACCGCCGACATCAGCGCCTTGGTGTACGGGTGCATCGGCGCCTTGTAGAGCAGGTCGCGGTCGGCCAGCTCCACGATCTTGCCGAGGTACATCACCGCGATCCGGTCCGAGACGTGCCGGACGACCGAGAGGTCGTGCGCGATGATCACGTACGTCAGGCCGAGCTCCTGCTGGAGGTCGTCCAGCAGGTTGACCACCTGCGCCTGGATCGACACGTCCAGCGCGGACACCGGCTCGTCGGCCACGACCAGCTTGGGGTTGAGCGCGAGCGCGCGGGCGATGCCGATGCGCTGGCGCTGGCCGCCGGAGAACTCGTGCGGGTAGCGGTTGTAGTGCTCGGGGTTGAGCCCGACCACCGACAGCAGCCGCTGCACCTCCTTCTTGATGCCGCCCTCGGGCTGGACGCCCTGGAGCTTGAAGGGGGCGCCGACGATCGTGCCGATCGTGTGGCGCGGGTTCAGCGAGGAGTACGGGTCCTGGAAGATCATCTGCACATCGCGGCGCATCGGGCGCATGCCCGCCACCCCGAGGTGCGTGATGTCCTTGCCCTCGAACTCGATCGTGCCGCCGGTCGGCTCCAGGAGCCGGGTGATCAGCCGGCCCATCGTCGACTTGCCGCAACCGGACTCGCCGACCACGCCCAGCGTCTCGCCGGACCTGACCTCGAAGTCGATGCCGTCGACCGCGTGGACCGCGCCGACCTGCCGCTTGAGCAGCCCCTTCTTGATCGGGAAGTGCTTCTGCAGGCCGGTGACCCGCAGCAGCACCTCACGCTCGGCCTCGGAGCCCTCGCCCTGCGCGGGAATCGTCACCGCTTTCTCGTCACTCACAGCTTCGGCGCAATCTCTTCGGTCCAGATACGCTCCCGCTGCTCCTGCGTCATGTGGCAGGCGGCCCAGTGCTTGCTGCCGACCTCGGTCAGCTCGGGGCGGACCGTGCGGGTGACGTCGTCCTTCGGCAGGTCCGCGTACGGGCAGCGCGGGTTGAAGGCGCAGCCGGACGGGACGTTGATCAGGGAGGGCGGGGAGCCCTTGACCGGGATCAGCCGCTCCTGCTGGTCGCGGTCCAGGCGCGGCATCGAGCCGAGCAGACCCCAGGTGTAGGGGTGGCGGGGCTCGTAGAACACCTTCTCCGCCGGGCCCCGCTCGACGCAGCGGCCGCCGTACATCACCAGCAGGTCGTCGGCGAGCTCGGCGACGACGCCCAGGTCGTGGGTGATGATGATGACCGCCGAGCCGAACTCCTTCTGCAGATCGCGGATCAGGTCCAGGATCTGCGCCTGGACGGTGACGTCCAGGGCGGTGGTCGGCTCGTCCGCGATGAGCAGCTCGGGGTTGTTGACCAGCGACATCGCGATCATCGCGCGCTGGCGCATACCGCCGGAGAACTCGTGCGGGTAGTTGTCGACGCGCTTGTCGGGCTGCGGGATGCCCACCCGGTCGAGCATCTCGACCGCGCGGCGCTTGGCGGTCTTCTTGTCGACGTCGTGGTGGATCCGGTACGCCTCCACGATCTGCTGGCCGATCGTGTAGTACGGGTGCAGCGCGGACAGCGGGTCCTGGAAGATCATCGCCATCTCGCGGCCGCGCATCCTGCGGACCCTGTCCGGGTCGGCCGACAGCAGCTCGGTGCCGTTCAGCCAGATCTCGCCGGAGATCTGCGCCTTGCGCTTGCCGTACTGGCCGGCCGTGTGCAGGCCCATGATGCCGAGGCTGGTGACGGACTTGCCGGAGCCGGACTCGCCGACGATGCCGAGGGTCTTGCCCTTCTCCAGCGAGAAGCTGAGCCCGTCGACCGACTTCACCAGACCGTCGTCGGTCGGGAAGTGCACCTTCAGGTCGCGCACTTCCAGGAAGGCGGAAGGGGCGTTGCCGGTGACCGGCTCGCCGACGGCGGCTCCGGTCTTGCTGAGTTCGGTCATGCGAGCCTCACTCGGGGGTCGATCACGGCGTACAGGACGTCCACCACGAGGTTGGCGATGAGCACCGCGAGAGAGGTGATCAGGGTGACGCCCAGGATGATGGGCAGGTCCTGGGTGCGGATGCCGTTGAGCACCGCCTGGCCGAGGCCCGGCAGGCTGAACGCGGTCTCGGTGAGGATCGCGCCGCCGATGAGGGCGCCGAGGTCCATGCCGAGCATGGTCAGGATCGGGGTCATCGTGGAGCGCATCGCGTGCTTGGAGATGACGACCTTCTCGGTGAGGCCCTTGGCCCGCGCGGTGCGGATGTAGTCCTCGCCCATGATCTCCAGCATGGTGGCGCGGGTGATCCGGGCGTACATCGCGGCGTACAGGAAGGCCAGGGTCACCCAGGGCAGCAGCATGCTCTGGAACCAGGCGAAGAAGTCGTCCTCCATCGGCACGAACTCGCCGTCGATCCAGCCGAGTCCGTGGTCGAAGATCGCGAGGGCGAGCATGGCGGTGAAGTAGATCGGCAGCGAGACGCCGCCGAGGGCGACGAGCATCGCGCCGCGGTCCCACAGGGTGCCCCGCTTGAGGGCGGAGAGCACGCCCGCGGAGACACCCAGCAGCAGCCACAGCACGGCGGCGCCGAGCGCGAGTCCCAGGGTCACCGGGAAGCGGTCGGTGAGCACCGGCCAGATGGCCTGCTCGGTGCGGAAGGAGTAGCCGAAGCAGGGCGCCGAGCACTGGGTGACGTCACCGCCGCCCGAGTAGGTGCGCCCGACGAAGATGCCCTTGAAGAACTCCCAGACCTGGACGTAGATCGGTTCGGCCAGACCCAGCTTCGCCCGTACGGCCTCCACGGCCGCAGGGTCGGCCTGCTTGCCCACGAAGCTCGAGGCGATGTCGACGCCCGCCCACTTCGGGACGAGGAAGAAGATGCAGAAGACCACCATGACGATGACCACGAGCATCACTGCGGCGGCGAACAACCGCCTGATGAGGTAAGTGAGCACAGCTCTCGGCCCGCGGCGGACCGCGGGCCACGGGAGGTCGTCCCGTGGCCCGCGGATCACGCCTCGCCGGCCTTCACCTGCCTTTCGTGCCGTTCGGCGGGTGTGCCGGTTACTTCGCGGACTTCAGGCCGAGGTTGACGAAGTCGTACATGCCGCTGTAGCCGTCCGAGGTGTAGACGTTCGCCAGCCGGCTGCCGCGCCAGTTGATGAACTTCTCGAAGACGAAGGGCAGGTAGTAGCCGCCTTCCATGACCTTGTGGTTGATCTCGGTGGCGATCTTGGTCTTCTCGGCGTCGTCGAGCGTGTTGACGTAGTCCTCGAACAGGCCGTCGATCGCCTTGTCCTTGATCAGGGCGTAGTTGTTGTTGCCCGACTCAAGGATGTACTTGCTGTGCCACAGCGGCAGGCCGAAGCCCTGCACGGACGGGAAGTCCGGACCCCAGCCCATGATGATGATGCCGAAGCCCTTCTTCTTCACGTTCGAGGGGCTGCCGATGATGCCGGAGGTCTGCGAGCCGTCGTACTGCTCGATGTCGGCCTGGATGCCGATCTTCTTCAGCGACGCCTGGAGCGACTCGGCGGTGGCCACCTCGACCGGCTTGTTGTTGCGCACGGCGATGGTGGTCTTGAAGCCGTTCGGCTTGCCGCATGCCTTGAGCAGCTTCTTGGCCTCGGCCACGTTGCCGCTCTTGTTCTTGCCGGCCAGCTGGTACGGGTCGTACGCCTGGCCCTCGGAGCCCGGAACGGACGGCGGCAGCATGTTGGTGCCGATGTCACCGCCGGCGATGGGGCCGCCGCGGGCGTTCTGCAGCGAGACGTGGTCGGCGCCGACGATCACGGCCTTGCGGCAGTTCTCGTTGTCGAACGGCTTCACGCTCTGCGGGAACACCGCGTAACGGATGTAACCGGAGACCGGGTTGTCCAGGTTGGCCTTGTGCTCCTTCAGGGCGATGGTGCGGCCCTGCGGGGACATGCCGGTCTGGTTGATGTCCAGGTCGTAGTCGCCGGCGATCAGACGGCGGTCCATCTCGTTGGCGTTCGAGAAGATGTTGAGCGTGATCGCGTCCGGGTACGCCTTGCGGATCGGGTCCGACTCCGGCTTCCAGTTCTCGTTGCGGACCAGCTTCAGCGACTTGCCCGGGTCGTAGGACTCGAACTTGTACGGGCCGGAGGAGAACGGCTTCAGGCCGTACTTGGACTTGGTGTCCTTGTCCTGACGGACCGGGGAGGCGGAGATCAGCGCCAGCATCTCCTCGAAGTCCGAGTTGGCCTTCGGGAGCTTGAAGACGATGGTCTTGTCGTCCGGCGTCTCGATCGCCTTCAGACCCAGCTTGTCCTTGGACTTGTCCTTGTACGGACCCGGGTACTCGCCCTTGGGGTCGAGCACCTCCTTCAGGTACGTCGGACCGCCGGCCAGCACGTCCTGCGCCCAGACGCGCTCGATGCCGTACTTGATGTCCTTGGACGTGATCGGCTTGCCGTCCTCCCACGTGATGCCGTCACGCAGGGTGTACGTGTAGGTCTTGCCGTCGTCCGTGACCTTCGCCAGACCCGTGGCGAGGTCCGGGGTGAGCTCGGCGCCCGCCTTGCCCGGCTCGGTCTTGTTCGTGACGAGCTGACGGCTGTAGTAACGGGCGAAGTTCCACATGAAGCCGTAGTAGCCGCGCGTGGTGTCCCACGAGTCGGCGTCCTGGGCACCGGCGAACTTCAGCGTGCCGCCCTTCTTGGCCAGCGAGGCCTGGGCGACCTTGTTGTTGGCGGCGTCGAAGCCGGCCGCGCCGGTCTTGGAACCGCCGTTGTCGCCGTCGCTGTCGCCGCCGCCGCACGCCGCCGTGGTCAGCAGCGCGGCGACCACCGCGGCAGCGGCCATGGCCTGCTTGCGCCGCCCTGAGGTGCGTAGGGTAGTCACGATCTCGGATCCTCCGGTTGTGATGACAGATCCCGTGTCCGGTGCCACGGGTCGCTTGTGGTACGGCAGTTCAGCGCGAGCCCTTCGGGTCCAGCGCGTCGCGCACGCCGTCGCCGAAGAGGTTGAAGGCCAGAACCGTGATGAAGATCGCTACACCCGGGACGACCATGTACATCGGGTCCGACTCGTAGTAGTCGATCGCGTTCGACAGCATCTGCCCCCAGGAGGCGGTGGGCGGCTTGACGCCCACGCCGAGGAAGCTGAGTGCCGCTTCGGTGAGGATGTTGGTGGGGATCATCATCGTCGTGTACACGACGATCGGGGCGACCAGGTTGGGCAGCAGCTCCTTGAAGAGGATGTAGAACCGCCCGGCGCCGAGCGATCGGGCGGCCTCGACGTACTCCCGTTCCCGCAGGGAGAGGGTCTGGCCGCGCACCACGCGTCCGATGTAGGGCCACCCGAAGAAGCCGATGACCAGGATCATCACGAACAGCCGGACGTTCGTGCCCTCCAGGCCCAGCATCTCGCTCGGCATCACGGAGACCAGCGCGATGATGAACAGCAGCTGCGGGAAGGCCAGCAGGCCGTCCATCACCCGGCTGATGGTCGAGTCGACCCAGCCACCGAAGAAGCCGGCGAGGATGCCGAGGACGGTGCCGATGACCACGGCGACGACGGCGGACAGGAAGCCGACGAGCAGCGAGATGCGGGCGCCGTAGACGATGCGGGCGAAGATGTCACGGCCGCTGACGGGCTCCACGCCCAGCAGGTGGTCGCCGCTGATGCCGCCGAAGGAGCCCTTGGGCGTGCCGAACAGCGGGTCGATCAGGTCCTCGTGATGGGACTCCGGGTCCTGGCCGACGAGGTCGGTGATCAGGGGGGCGAGGACGGCGACCAGGATGAGGAACAGCACCAGGGCGCCACCCGCCAGAGCGAGCTTGTCGCGCTTGAGACGCTCCCAGGCGATCCGGCCCAGGGAGCGGCCCTGGACGGCCTTGGCGCCGCCGCTGACTGCCGCGGCCTCCTCGGTCGCGCTCGGGGCCGCTTCGGCGGTCGGCTCGTGCAATGGTGCCGTCATCTGGCAGGGACCCCTCTCAACCGGCGGTAGCCGGCCCGCACTTGCCGCTGTAGCGGCGTTGTCAGTCCGTCGTACATCCAGAGGCGAACACCTAGGCGAACACCCCTGGTGCGGGAGTCTTCAACGCTTTGGCGATCTGTTGCCAGACTTGACGGTGAATGGATGCGTAAACGTGATGCTGTCCTGGGGGATCCGTTATCCGGACAGCCGATAACGGCGGCCGGACGAGGACGAGTTGGGGCGCGCCGGACAGGTGCGGCCATACCGTCCGTGTCTACGCGCGCAGAAGGCGATGTCCGGCCGGACATCGCCTTCGGGATGAGACGGCGTCAGTAGGCGCCCTGGACCGGCGGGTAGCCGTACCCCGCCGCGGGGGCGGGCGCCGCGTGGGCCTCACGGTCGTAGAAGGGGCGGGCGTTGGCCCGCATCCACATCGCGACCGGGCAGTACTCGTCGGACATCGCCACGGTCGACACGGGCAGCCCGTCGGGTACGGCGGGGATCGACTGGTGCATCATCGCGCGCACCGAGTCCACCGCGGCGGGCGAGGTGTCGTACACGTCCAGGCCGATGGCGAGGTAGGGCTCGCCGAGGGCGGGCTGCACCCAGGCGCGGCGCAGGGTGCGCACGGCGGGGGTGCGGTGGGCGTTCTGCGCGAGGAGGGCGTAGAACTGCGGGATCTCGATACCGGGTTCCGCCAGGCGCAGGGGGCCGGCGGGCTGGCGGTCCAGGCCCGTGGCGATGCGGCGCAGATCGAGCCAGGGCACGCCGACGCCGCCGCCGGGGGCGTGCGGGTTGAGCCACAGGCCGTAGTGGTCGGGGTACAGGGTCCGGGCGACGTCGAGTCCGTCGACGACCTCGTACGAGCGGTTCCAGCCGCTGGCGGCGAGCTCCTGCGCGGAGGTCACGCAGGGTACGTAGGCGTGGCCGTCCACCTCCATGCGGCCGTACTGGGCGTCCGGGGAGCCGGACTGGCCGTGCCACAGGAGCATCCAGATCTGGCCGGAGGCGGGGGTCGCGAGGGCACGCAGAAGCGCCTCGTAGGCGTCGTAACGCCCCGGGGTGACCTGGCGCAGCGTGTGCTCGACCGTGCCGGTCGCGGCGGTGCCGCTCGCGCTCACTGTGTTACGCCCCTTCTTTCTTCGACCGGGTAATGAAACCAGGTTATGTCGTCCGGGGGGAGGACCGGAGTCGGCTCGGGGGGAGTTCGAGGGCGGTTCCGGGCTCCCCGCTCCCGGCAGAAGGCTCCCGGCTTCCGGAAGAAGGCCCCCTGCTTCAGCAGACGGCCCCCTACTTCTGGAAGAAGGGGCGGACCTTCGCCTTCATCCAGTCCCCCACCGGGTCCTGCGCCACGTCCAGCAGGATCAGGTTGACCGGCCAGCGCACCGGGACCTTGCCCAGCGCCCGGCCCAGGGCGTCCAGGGGGGCCGTGCGCAGGTCGCCCTCCCACTGGGAGAGTTCGACGCCGACGAAGAGGGCCGGGTCGGCCGTCTCGACGGCGGCGAGGCAGCGGCGGGCGGTGAGGACGATGCCGATGGCCTCGAACTCGGCGGAGGCGGCGGAGAGGAAGTCGACGGGGTCCTCCTGCCAGTCGGGCTCGAAGAGACGGACGCGGCCGCCGCTCGCGGGGCCGTCGAGGGGGGTGCGCCCGGCGCGGCACAGCTCGGCGACCGCGGGCGGCGGCAGGGGGACGCCGACGACGCCGCCGGGGTTGAGGGCGATGCCCGCCTGCGGGGGCAGACCGCGGGCGAACTCGACGGCGGGGGCGACGGTGTACGACATGGCGGGGCCCGCGCCCAGGCGGAACTGCTCCTCGGAGCTGAACACGGGCACGTACGCCTGGCCGTCGATCTCCAGGGTGGGCAGGTCGAGCGTGGCGCTGTCGGGGCCGCCGCCGCCCGGCAGCGGCACCCAAACGAAGCTGCGGCCGAGGACCTCGACGATCCGGCCGCCGGCGGACGGGACGCCGAGGGAGGCGGAGAGCACCTCCTCCAGTTCGTTGCCGGGCCATCCGCCGCCGTGCGGGTGGGGGTGTGCCTGCGCCGGGAAGTCCATCTGCTGCCTACCGCGTGCCGGGAACCTGCTTGTGGCTGAAAAGGCTAACCCGTACGGGCGCGGCCCCCGTCGGCCCGTCAGCCGGTGAAGCCGATGCGGTGCAGGGCGTCGGCCGCGTCCCGGTCGAGGAGCACCGCCGAGCCGCAGCCGCGGGGCAGTTCACCGCGCTGGGCCCGGCGCAGCAGGCGGTCGGCGACGGCGCGGTGACGGCGGAAGGCGTAGGCCGAGACACCGCGGCCGCGCTCGCGCTGGCCGGCCAGGGCCTGCTCGGGGGTGACGTCGAGGAACAGCAGGTGCAGGGTGCCGCCGCGGCGCCGGGCCTCGCGGGCCAGCCAGCCGCGCACCCACGCCTGGGTGCCGCAGTCGTGCACGACGACGCCCTCGCCGCCGCGCAGGGCCCGGCGCAGCCCGGCGTAGTGCGCGAGCCGGACCAGGGGCCGGTAGACGGCGTACGGCAGGAGGCGGGGCATGCGGGCGTCCCAGCGGTCGCGGGTGTCCTGGGAGTCGATGCGGACGCCGTGCACCGCGCGCTTCATCAGGGTGGACTTGCCGCTGCCCGGCAGGCCGGTGATCACGACGAGGTCGTGCGGTCCGAACAGCAGCGCGCGCGGGCTGCGCCCGGAGCGCTCGCGCAGATCACGGACGACGGGTGCGGGGTGCGGGGTGCAGGCCGGCCGGGCCTGCGCGGCGGGCTGTCCGGGCAGCGCGAGGGCCGGGGTCGTGGCGTACGACGGGGTGGTCCTGTTCACCGTGATCGTCCTCCCCTGGGGCGGGTCACCGGGACCCTGCCCATCGAGTGTAAAGAGACGGTAATGCGGCGGAGCCGGTGATTTCGTGTGCGTACTGCCACAGGCCGGTTACAGATGCGGCCTGCCGTGCTCGGCGGATGCGTGCAATGATGGGCCCGCCAACTGCATACCGGCCGTTTGAATCCGCGCGGGAGAGTTCCCAGCCTGGCTGGGGCGCCGAAGGAGCAAGTCCCTCCCTTGAATCTCTCAGGCCCCGTTACCGCGCGGGCGAGGCACATCTGAAAAGCGGGCCGCCGCCGTGCGGTGGCCCCACCCAAGGTGCAAGCCAGGGCCACCGTGCGTGGTCATGGCGAACCTCTCAGGTTCCGATGACAGATGGGGAGGAACGACCTCGCCTGTCATGTCCTTGGGAGACGACGACCGATGAGCAGTACCGAACTGCGCCGTACGGCGCTCGATGCCCTGCATCGCTCGCTGGGCGCGACGATGACCGACTTCGCCGGCTGGGACATGCCGCTGCGCTACGGGTCCGAGCGCGACGAGCACGTGGCCGTGCGCACCAAGGCCGGCCTGTTCGACCTCTCCCACATGGGCGAGATCACCGTCACCGGCCCGCAGGCCGCGGACCTGCTGAACTTCGCCCTCGTCGGCAACATCGCCGCCGTCGGCGTGGGCCGCGCCCGCTACACCATGATCTGCCAGGCCGACGGCGGCATCCTGGACGACCTGATCGTCTACCGCCTGGCCGAGACCGAGTACATGGTGGTCGCCAACGCCTCCAACGCCCAGGTGGTGCTGGACGCGCTGACCGAGCGCGCCGCCGGTTTCGACGCCGAGGTCCGCGACGACCGGGACGCGTACGCGCTGATCGCGGTCCAGGGACCGCAGTCCCCGGGCATCCTGAAGTCGCTGACCGACGCCGACCTGGACAACCTGAAGTACTACGCCGGTCTGCCCGGCACGGTCGCGGGTGTCCCGGCGCTGATCGCGCGCACCGGTTACACCGGCGAGGACGGCTTCGAGCTGTTCGTGAAGCCGGAGCACGCGGTGGAGCTGTGGCAGGCGCTGACCAAGGCGGGCGAGGGCGTCGGCCTGATCCCGTGCGGCCTGTCCTGCCGGGACACGCTGCGCCTGGAGGCGGGCATGCCGCTGTACGGGCACGAGCTGACGGCGGAGCTGACGCCGTTCGACGCCGGGCTCGGCCGGGTGGTGAAGTTCGACAAGGAGGGCGACTTCGTGGGGCGCGAGGCGCTCACCGAGGCCGCCGCACGGGCCGCGCAGAACCCGCCGCGGGTGCTCGTCGGCCTGGTCGCCGAGGGCCGCCGCGTCCCGCGCGCCGGGTACGCGGTCGTCGCGGGCGGCGAGGTGATCGGCACGGTCACCTCCGGCGCCCCCTCCCCGACCCTCGGCAAGCCGATCGCCATGGCCTATGTGGACGCGGCGCACGCGGCGCCGGGCACCGAGGGCGTCGGCGTGGACATCCGGGGGACCCACGAGCCGTACGCGGTCGTGGCTCTGCCGTTCTACAAGCGCCAGAAGTAGACACTGTCAGCGGCCGGTGCGTGACCCTGCGCACATTTCCGCTGCTCACGCACGTTTCCAGCAGTCCCCCCGTCATCAGCACGTTTCCGCGTACAGGAGAATTCAGGCCATGAGCAACCCCCAGCAGCTGCGCTACAGCAAGGAGCACGAGTGGCTGTCGGCCGCCGAGGACGGCGTCTCGACGGTCGGCATCACGGAGCACGCGGCCAACGCGCTCGGCGATGTCGTCTACGTCGACCTGCCGTCCGTCGGTGACACGGTGACCGCGGGCGAGACCTGCGGTGAGCTGGAGTCGACCAAGTCGGTGTCCGAGCTGTACTCCCCCGTGACCGGTGAGATCACCGAGGTCAACGAGGATGTCGTCAACGACCCCTCGCTGGTGAACTCCGCCCCCTTCGAGGGCGGCTGGCTGTTCAAGGTACGCGTCGCCGACGAGCAGGCCGACCTGCTCTCCGCCGACGAGTACGACGCCTTCATCGCCGGCTGAGGAGAGACATGTCCGTCCTGAACACGCCCCTGCACGAGCTCGACCCGGAGGTCGCCGCCGCGGTCGACGCCGAGCTGGTCCGTCAGCAGTCCACGCTCGAGATGATCGCCTCGGAGAACTTCGCTCCGCTGGCCGTCATGGAGGCGCAGGGCTCGGTCCTGACCAACAAGTACGCCGAGGGCTACCCGGGCCGCCGCTACTACGGCGGCTGCGAGCACGTCGACGTCACCGAGCAGATCGCGATCGACCGGATCAAGGAGCTGTTCGGCGCCGAGTACGCCAACGTCCAGCCCCACTCCGGCGCCTCCGCGAACCAGGCCGCGCTGTTCGCGCTGGCCCAGCCCGGCGACACGATCCTGGGCCTGGACCTGGCGCACGGCGGTCACCTGACCCACGGCATGCGGCTGAACTTCTCCGGCAAGCAGTTCAACGTGGTGGCCTACCACGTGGACGACTCGGGCCTGGTGGACATGGCCGAGGTCGAGCGCCTCGCCAAGGAGCACCGCCCGAAGGTGATCATCGCCGGCTGGTCGGCGTACCCGCGCGAGCTGGACTTCGCGGAGTTCCGCCGGATCGCCGACGAGGTCGAGGCGTACCTGTGGGTCGACATGGCCCACTTCGCGGGCCTGGTCGCGGCCGGTCTGCACGCCAACCCCGTCGAGTACGCGGACGTGGTGACGTCCACCACGCACAAGACGCTCGGCGGCCCCCGCGGCGGCATCATCCTGGCGAAGAAGGAGTTCGCCAAGAAGCTGAACTCCTCGGTCTTCCCGGGCTTCCAGGGCGGCCCCCTGGAGCATGTGATCGCGGCCAAGGCCGTGTCCTTCAAGGTCGCCGCCTCGGAGGACTTCAAGGAGCGCCAGCGTCGTACGGTGGAGGGTGCGCGCATCCTCGCCGAGCGGCTGACGGCCGCCGACGCCCGTGAGGCCGGGGTCAACGTGCTGTCCGGCGGTACGGACGTGCACCTGATCCTGGTCGACCTGCGGGAGTCGGAGCTGGACGGCCAGCAGGCCGAGGACCGCCTCCACGAGGTCGGGATCACGGTCAACCGCAACGCCGTCCCGAACGACCCGCGGCCGCCGATGGTGACCTCCGGTCTGCGCATCGGCACGCCCGCCCTGGCCACCCGCGGCTTCACGGCCGAGGACTTCGCCGAGGTCGCGGACGTGATCGCCGAGGCGCTCAAGCCGTCGTACGACGTGGAGTCGCTGAAGGCCCGGGTGAAGGCCCTGGCCGACAAGCACCCGCTGTACCCCGGCCTGAACAAGTAAGTCCCCGGTGGGGTACCCGGCGATCCCGGGTGCCCCGCCACCCCAGTTCTGAGGAGTCGACGTGGCCATCTCGGTCTTCGACCTGTTCTCGATCGGCATCGGCCCGTCCAGCTCCCACACGGTGGGCCCGATGCGCGCGGCGCGGATGTTCGCCCGCCGCCTGCGCAATGAGGGCCTTCTCGCGAAGGCCGCCTCCGTCCGCTGCGAGCTCTACGGCTCGCTGGGCGCGACCGGCCACGGCCATGGCACCCCGAAGGCGGTGCTGCTGGGCCTGGAGGGCGACTCGCCGCGCACGGTGGACGTGGAGACGGCGGACGAGCGGGTGGAGTCGATCAAGGAGCGCGGCCGCCTCCGGCTCCTGGGCGAGCACGAGATCGCCTTCGACTTCGACGCGGACCTGATCCTGCACCGCCGCAAGGCGCTGCCGTACCACGCCAACGGCATGACGATCTGGGCGTACGACGCCTCGGGCGCCGAGCTGCTGTCCAAGACGTACTACTCGGTCGGCGGCGGGTTCGTCGTGGACGAGGACGCGGTCGGCGAGGACCGCATCAAGCTGGACGACACGGTCCTGAAGTACCCCTTCCGCACGGGCGACGAGCTGCTGCGCCTGACGAAGGAGACGGGTCTGTCGATCTCCGCGCTGATGCTGGAGAACGAGCGTGCCTGGCGCACCGAGGAGGAGATCCGCGAGGGGCTGCTCGACATCTGGCGGGTGATGCAGGCGTGCGTGTCGCGCGGCATGTCCCGCGAGGGCATCCTGCCGGGCGGCCTGCGCGTGAAGCGGCGGGCGGCGACGACCGCGCGCAAGCTGCGCTCCGAGGGCGATCCGCAGGCGCTGGCCATGGAGTGGATCACGCTCTACGCGATGGCGGTGAACGAGGAGAACGCCGCCGGCGGCCGGGTGGTGACCGCCCCGACGAACGGCGCGGCCGGCATCATCCCCGCGGTCCTGCACTACTACATCAACTTCGTGCCGGGTGCCGACGAGGACGGCGTGGTCCGCTTCCTGCTGGCCGCGGGCGCGATCGGCATGCTGTTCAAGGAGAACGCCTCCATCTCCGGCGCCGAGGTCGGCTGCCAGGGCGAGGTGGGTTCCGCCTGCTCCATGGCCGCGGGCGCGCTCGCGGAGGTGCTCGGCGGCTCGCCCGAGCAGGTCGAGAACGCCGCCGAGATCGGCATGGAGCACAACCTCGGCCTGACCTGCGACCCCGTCGGCGGGCTCGTCCAGATCCCCTGCATCGAGCGCAACGGCATGGCCGCGGTCAAGGCGGTCACCGCCGCCCGCATGGCCATGCGCGGCGACGGCTCCCACAAGGTCTCCCTCGACAAGGTCATCAAGACCATGAAGGAGACCGGCGCCGACATGTCGGTGAAGTACAAGGAGACGGCCCGCGGCGGCCTCGCGGTGAACATCATCGAGTGCTGAGCACCCGGCCGGCGCCGGCCGCGCTGAGCCGGCGCCGTTCCGCGCGGCGCGTCGCACGGGTGCCGGTGCTCCGGGTCCGTGTTCCGGATCAGGCGCGGAACTCCGGCTTGCGTTCCGGGGACGCCTCCGCGAGGGCCTTCTGCACCGCCTCGGCGTCGCCGCGCAGGCCGTAGACGGGGGTGTCGGGCTGCTGGCGCCAGGAGTCGTCCAGGCCGCCGGCGTCGACCGTGTCGAAGCCGAGCTCGTCGATCAGGGCGCGGACCTTGGCCTTGGCGGCCTCGTCGTCGCCGGCGACGGGCACGGCGATGCGGTCGGGGGCGCCGGCGGGGCGGTGGCGGTCGAGGAGGTCCTGGGCGTAGGTGCCGTTGAACGCCTTGATCACGGTGTGGCCGAGCTGCCGGGCCGTCCAGCGGCTCTCGGTCAGGCCCTCGTCCTCGATGGCGGCGATCCGCCCGTCGCGCTGCTGGGGGTAGTAGTTGCCGGTGTCGATGACGGCCACGCCCTCGGCGGCCCCGGCGAACAGGTTCTCCGGCAGGTCGGGGACCGCCTTGAGCGGGACGGTGACGACGACGACCTCGGCACCCCGGGCGGCCTCCTCGACCGGCACCGGCGTGGCGCCGGTCTCCTCGGCGAGGGCGGTGAGGGTCGCCGGTCCCCGGGAGTTGGCGACGGCGACCTCGTGGCCGAGGGCGGTGAGCCGCCGGGTGAGGTTGCCGCCGATGTTGCCCGCGCCGATGATGCCGATCTTCATGACAGGTCGCCCTTCCGAGTGGATCGATGCACTTGCATCTATCTTCCGGGGGCGTCAACCCCGGCCCGGCGCGGGCTATTCCTCACCGCCGCCCCGGTGCCGGGGACGTCAGACCCGTACGACGATCTTGCCCGTGTGCGTGTTGGACTCCATCAGCCGGTGCGCGTCCCGGACGGCGTCCAGGCCGTCGAAGACGTCCGCCACGACCGGCCTCAGGGTGCCGTCGGTGAGGCCGGAGCCGATGTAGTGGGCGGCACGGCGGCGGCCCTCGGCGGTCCCGGTGAGGGCGAAGTTGTTGTAGCCGAGCACGGTCAGCGGCCACTGCATGGGCAGCAGCACGGGCTGCTCGTTCAGCCAGCCGTAGCAGATCAGCGTGCCGTCCTCCACGGCCGCGTCCCCCAGCGCGGCGAACTCGGCGCCGCCGATCGCGTCCAGGACGATCTCGGCGCCGCGCCCTGCGGTGAGCCGCTTCGTCTCCTTGACCACGTCCTCGCCCTCGGAGACGATCACATGCTCCGCGCCCAGGTCCAGCAGCCGCTGCCGCTTGGCCTCGGTGCGGGTGGTGACGACCGGCAGCGCACCGGCCCGGCGCGCCACCTGGATCGCGGCGGTGCCCACCCCGCTGGACCCACCGGTGATCAGCACATGGTCGCCCGCCTTCATCCCGGCCCGCTCCACGAGCGCCCCGTAGGCCGTGGAGTACGTCACCCAGACCGCCGCCGCGGTCACCGCGTCCACCCCCGTGGGACGCGGGACCAGGGAGGTCTCGGGCATCAGGATGCGCTCGCCGTAGACCCCGAGGGAGCTCAGCTCGTGGTTGGCGGCCGACAGCACCGGGTCGCCCGGCGCGAAGGCGGTCACCCCCGCGCCGACCGCCTCCACCTCGCCCGCGGCCTCGTAGCCGTTGCGGGAGGCCGGCAGGGTCGCCGGGTAGAAGTAGCCGCCCGAGCGGAAGAGCGCCTCGGCCCGGTTGAGGGCGAGCGCCTCCACCCGGACGAGGACCTCGCCGGGCCCCGGCTCGGGCAGCTCGACCTCCTCCACCTGGAGAACCTCGGGTCCGCCGATCTCATGAAAAAGCACCGTACGTGCGGTCGTTGACATGCCGTCAACGCTAGGCAGCGCCCCCGCAGACGAACCATGCCCCACTGTCTCGGGTTCCTGTCCGATCGTCTCCGGCCCGCGACGCGCCCGGCCCCCGTGCCCCCGCGTCGCCTAGCGTTACGGGCATGGACGTGCTCAGTGACGCGATCGCCGCGATACGAACCGGCCGGCCGCACTCGGGACTGCGGGACAAGTACGCCCCCTGGGGGCTGCGGTTCGAGGCCGCCGGCGGGGCCGGGTTCCATGTGGTGCTGCGCGGCTCGGCCTGGCTGATACCGGCCCAGGGCGAGCCGGTCGCGCTGGGACCGGGGGATGTGGCGTTCCTGGCGCACGGCCGCGGCCACGCCATCGCCAGCTCCCTGGACGCGCCGCTGGAGGACGTACGCCTGGACGGGCAGGGCCACTGGCCCGAGGTGCCCACCCCGCGCCGGGACGCGGCGCCGGACACCGTGATGCTGTGCGGGGCCTATCTGCTGGACCGCAGCCGCGCGCATCCGCTGCTGACCGAGCTGCCCGAGGTGGTCCATCTGCCCGCGCGGGTCGGGGCGTACGGCGCGCTGCGCACGGCGGTGGAGCTGCTGGGCGCCGAGCTGGCGGACCCGCAGCCCGGCTCGGACACCATCGTCGCCAACCTGCTGGACACCCTGCTGCTCTACATCCTGCGGGCCTGGTGGCAGCGCGACGGCCAGGAGAGTCCGGGGCACCCCACCGGGTGGGCGGCCGCCCTCGCCGACCCCGGCATCGCGGCGGCCCTGCGCGCCATGCACGAGGACCCCGCCCGCTCCTGGACGGTCGGCGAGCTGGGCCTGCGGGCCGGTCTGTCCCGCGCGGCCTTCGCCCGCCGGTTCACCGCGCTGGTGGGCCAGCCCCCGCTGACGTACCTCACCTGGTGGCGCATGACGACGGCCGGCCGGATCCTGCGCGAGGACGACACGCCGCTGCGCCTGGTCGCCCAGCGCGCGGGCTACACCTCGGAGTTCGCCTTCGCCAAGGCGTTCAAGCGCCAGTTCGGGGTGGCGCCGGGGCAGTACCGGCGCAGGGCGTCCTGACCCCGAAGGGGCGCCCGGCCAGGCGTTTCCGCCTCGGCACGGGCGCCCCTTCGCGCACGCGTCACTTGTTCAGGTGGGCCCAGAACTCGTCGAAGGACAGCAGCTTGTCGCCGTCCAGGTCGCGGCTGGCGATGATCGCCTCGGCGACGGCCTCGGTGACGTTCCAGTCGCCGCCCTGGGCGAGGGCGGTCTTGAACTCGGCGGCCGTGATCTGGCCGTCACCGTCCGTGTCGATGCGGTCGAACTGCTTGCGTGCTTCTTCGATGTCGGCCACCGATCCGCCCCTCTTCGTCATACCTTGCTGTCGTACCAGTCGTACTGGCGCAGGTCAGACTAACGGCCCGGACGAGCGTGCGGTGCGGCGCCCACCCCAGGGCGGAGCCGCGGCGGTGGGGTCGCCGATCATGGGTGCGACGGGCAGTGGGTGCGGATACGGGGAGCCGGTGTGGCCGACAGCTTGCGGGACATGCTCGACGCGGCGGCGAACGGCGTCTTCCCGCCACCGGACGGCGGCACGACGGTCGTGCCGCAGCCGTCGCCGCGGGACGCCGGGGTCATGGCCTTCACGGCCCACTCCGTGGTCTTCACCGACGAGGACCCGGCATGGGTGTACGAGACTCTGCGCGCCCTGGACTGCGACCTGCTGGCCGCCACGATGAACCCGCGCTTCCTGGCGGCCCTGCTTCAGCGCACCGGACGCGTCACCGAGTGCGTGGACGCCGTGCTGGTCGGCTCCCCGCTGGCGGGCGAGCCGCCGCTGCCGTTGAAGGAGATCGCCGACCCCGCCCACCCCCGGATCGCGTACGCCCGCCGGCGCCGCGACGACGTGCGGGCGTGGACGGCACAGGGCGGTGTGCTGGTGATGGGCCGCGGGGTCGCCGGGCGTCTGGAGGTGTCGGTGGAGATCGACGAGGAGGCCCGCCACCGGGGGCTGGGGCGGAACCTGGTGACGGCCGCCCGGCATCTCGCCGGCGAGCCCCTGTGGGCCCAGGTGGCGCCGGGGAACGCCCGCAGCGTACGGGCGTTCCAGGCGGCCGGTTACCGTCAGGTGGGCGCGGAGGCGCTGCTGCGCACCCGGTAGGGGTCAGCGGAAGATGCCGGTGTGGCCCAGCGAGTAGCGGCCGGGCTGCGGGTACACCGCGAGCCCGTGCGGGCCGCTGCCGACGGGGATGCGGGCGAGCTGCTTGCCGGTGCGGGTGTCGATGGCGTACACCTCGGCGTCGTAGCGCCCGGACAGCCACAGCACCTTGCCGTCGGCGGAGACGCCGCCCATGTCGGGGCTGCCGCCGTCGGGGAGGTGCCACTTCTTGGCGACCTTGTTCCGGGCGAAGTCCCAGACGGAGACGGAGCCCTCGCCCCGGTTGGAGACGTACATCTCGCGCGAGTCGCGGCTGACGTACAGCCCGTGGCAGCCCTTGCCGGTGGGCACCAGCTCCGGCTCGTCGAACGTCTCGCCGTCCAGCACCCACATCCCGTCGGCCATCATGTCGGCGATGTAGAACTTCTTGCCGTCCGGGGAGATCTTCACGTCCTGCGGCATGGCGCCCTCGAAGGGGAGCTTCTGCTGCCCGACGACCTTCATCTTCTGCGTGTCGACCTTCAGCAGCTCGCCGCTGAACTCGCAGGAGACGATGAAGTACTTGCCGTCCATGGAGAAGTCGGCGTGGTTGACGCCGTAGCAGGTGACCGGCTCGGTCTTGATCCGCTTCATGGTGTGCGGGTGGCGGAAGACGAGCTCGCGGTCGAGGGAGGCCATGACGACCGCGTACTTGCCGTTCGGGGTGAAGTAGAGGTTGTACGGGTCGTGCACCTCCACCGGCTTTCCGGCCTTGCCGGTCCTCGGGTCGATGGGGGTGAGGGTGTGGCCGCGGTTGTTGTTGACCCAGAGGGTCTTCATGTCCCAGGACGGCACGACGTGCTGCGGCTGCCGTCCGACGGGGATGGTCTCGATGATCTCGTAGGTCTTGGGGTCGATGACGGAGACGGTGTCGGACTCGGTGTTGGGGACGTAGACCCGTGACGGGAAGTCCTTGACGACCGGGGAGAGCCGGTTCGGGCGGTCGGCGGCGTAGACGTCCTTCGGGTCGAGCACCGGCGGCATGCCGGGCAGGCCCTGGATCTGCTTCTTCTTCGGCGGCGCGGGGACGGCCGCGGCCTTGGTGGCCGGCGTGTCGGCGCCGCGGTCCCGGGTCTCGGTGCCGCAGGCGGCGACGGCGGCGAGCCCGAGGAGGCCGGCGGCGGCGAGGAGGGCGCGGGTGAGGGGCAGGTGGTTTCGGCGCATCAGGTCAGCAACTCCGTGACGGTGACCGGGCGCAGGGCGCGGCGGTCGAGTTCTTCCAGTACGGCGGGCAGGGCGGCGACGGTGTCGGCGTGTCCGAAGTGCAGGCTCACCACGGAGCCGGGCCGGATCGCGCCGAGCACGGTGCGGGCGACGGCGGGGGCGCCGGGGCCGGTGAAGTCGAGGGAGTCGACGTCGTACGACAGCACGTGCGGGTAGCCCGCGCGGCGGGCCAGCGTCTCGACCAGCGGGGAGGCGCGCGCGGTGCGGGAGGGGCGGAACCAGCTGCCGATGGATCCGGTGAGCCGCTTGAGCCGGCGGGCGCACTGGGTGATCTCGTTCAGCGCCTCCGCCTCGGGCATGGCGTTGATGTCGAGGTGGCGCTGGGTGTGGTTGCCGAGGTCGTGCCCGCCGGCGAGGATCCGCCGGGCCAGCGCGGGGTTCTCGTCCAGCCAGCTGCCGACGGCCAGCACGGTAACGTGGGCGCGGTGGCGTTCGGCCTCGGTCAGCAGGGCGTGGGCGGTGGCCGGGTCGCCGCCGCCGTGGAAGGTGAGGGCGACCCGGGGGCGGTCGCGGGGGCCGTGGGTGATCTGCGGGGGCTGGGCGGGGAAGCGGCGGGGGCCGGGGGCGGGGCGCGGGGAGGGGCGGGGCGCCTCGGGGGCGGCCGGGGGCTGTGCGGTGGAACAGCCCGCGGTGAGGGCGGTGGTGGCGACGAGCCCGGCGGTGGTACGGAGGGCCGAGCGGCGGTCCCTGAAGGTCACGGGGACCATTTAAGGGGTGGTTACGGGCAATCAGGGCGATTGCTCCGAACGGTGGCCCGGTACGGCGCCCTAGGGGGGCCTCCGCGGATCAGGCCGGGCCGGCGAGCGGCAGGGGGCGCCTCGTAGATCAGACCGGGCCGGCGAGCGGCAGGGGCGCCTCGTGGGTCGGGCCGGACCGGCGAGCCGCAGGGGATGCCTCGTAGATCAGACCGGGCCGACGAGCGGCAGGGGCGCCTCGTGAATCAAACCGGACCAGCGAGCCGCAGGGGACGCCTCGTGGATCGGGCCGGGTCGGCGAGCCGCAGGGGACGCCTCGTAGATCAGACCGGACCGGCGAACGGCAGAGGGCGCCTCGTGGATCGGGCCGGGCCGGCGAGCCGCAGCGGGTGCCTCGTAGATCAGACCGGACCGGCGAACGGCAGAAGGCGCCTCGTGAATCAGACCGGACCGGCGAGCCGCAGTGGGTGCCTCGTGAATCAAACCGGGTCGGCGAGCGGCAGGGGCGCCTCGTGGAGCGGAGCGGCGTCCGGCGTCCCGCGCTCCGGGGGCCTGCGCGGCCGGACGCGCGTCACGCGCACGCGGAAGTCAGCGATCCGCCACCCTCATCTCGAACCACGTCGTCTTGCCCCGTGGCAGCAGATCGACCCCCCACCGATCCGCCAGCTTGTCGACGAGGAACAGGCCCCGCCCGCTGATGTCCATCTCCTGCACGGGCATCAGACACGGCAGCCCCCGTGACGGGTCGCGCACCTCGACCCGGATCCATCCGCGCCGCCGGTGCATCCGCAGCCCGAACACCCGCGCCCCGGTGTGCCGTACGGCGTTCCCCACGAGCTCGGACACGAGTAACACGGCGTCCTCGGTCAGCTTGGGCGTGAGCCCCCAGTGCCGGAGCACCACCACCTGCGCCAGCCGGCGGGCCGTCGCCGCCGACTCCGGGCGGGAGGGCAGCGGAACCTCGCCCTCCGTCGGGTTGCCGAACAACTCCAGCGCCTTGAGCGCCCGTTCGTCCTCCACCGCAGGCGACCAGCGCGCCGCCGTCGCACGGCTGTCTCCCCGCGGCTGTTCGATGCCCTCCAGCCCCGCCATGCCCCCATCATGGCCGCCCAGCGCGCCCTTCGGGGCCGTTCCCGAGGAATACGCCCCCCGGAAGCCACCGGTCCGCGGGATCCGATCGGCATATGCCGCAGGCACTTCGGAGGTCTCCGTACCCGCGTTGACCTGCGAAGACGAGGCACTCAGAGGCAACGGACGGGCTCCCTCGACACAACAGGCTTAAGGCTGCTTTAAGGCTCCCATAAACCGCCCCATCGAGGGACCCGGATCAGACACTCCGTCAATTGCAAGTGCCTGCGACGCGTTTCACACGGACCCTAGAGGAACTTCGCCTTGCCCGGACCCTCCTCCACGAAGCTGCGCATCCCGCGCTCGCGGTCCTCGGTCGCGAACAGGCCCGCGAACCAGTTGCGCTCCACCGCGAGGCCGGTGTCGATGTCCGACTCCAGACCGACGTCGATCGACTCCTTCGCGGCGCGCAGCGCGAGGGCGGGCCCCTGGGCGAGCCTGGCGGCCCAGGCGTGCGCCTCGGTGTACACGTCGGCGGCGGGCACGACCCGGTCCACCAGGCCGAGCGTCAGCGCCTCGTCGGCCTTGACCATCCGGCCGGTGAAGATGAGGTCCTTGGCCTTGGACGGGCCGATCAGCCGGGACAGCCGCTGGGTGCCGCCCGCGCCGGGGATCAGGCCCAGCAGGATCTCCGGCTGGCCCAGCTTGGCGTTGTCGGCGGCGATCCGGTAGTCCGCGCACAGCGCCAGCTCGCAGCCGCCACCGAGGGCGTAGCCGGTCACGGCGGCCACCACCGGCTTGGGGATGCGGGCCACCGCTGTGAAGGAGTCCTGAAGGGCGCGGGCGCGCAGGACCATCGCGGTGTGGTCCATGGCCTGCATCTCCTTGATGTCCGCGCCCGCCGCGAACACCTTCTCGCCGCCGTAGATCACCACCGCGCGCACGTCGTCGCGGCGCGCGGCCTCCTCGGCGAGTTCCTTCAGCCGGTCCTGGGTGGCGATGTCCAGCGCGTTCATGGGCGGACGGTCCAGGCGGAGGGTGCCGACGCCCTCGGCCACTTCGAGATTCACGGTCATGCAGGCAGGTTAACGGGGACTAACGCGAACCGGTCCGGTGCGGTCGGTCACACCGGCCGGGGGTCCGGGGGGCATCCCCCGGCAGGCACAGCACGTCCGCCAACGGCAACGGACCCGGTGCCTGGGTCACAGCACCGGGTCCGCGGCGATCGGGGGTCCTACTTCGTCCACTCCGCCCAGGACATGTTCCAGCCGTTGAGGCCGTTGGACGGGTCGACGGTCGGGTCGGTGGAGTTCCTGACCTCCACCACGTCACCGATCATCGAGTTGTCGAAGAACCAGGCGGCCTCGATGTCCTTGTCCCAGCCGCCGCGCACATCGCGCAGGCCGATGCAGCCGTGGCTGGCGTTGTAGTTGCCGAAGGCGTCGCCGCCCCAGTAGTTGCCGTGCACGAAGGTGCCGGAGGTGGTCAGGCGCATGGCGTGCGGCACGTCCTTGATGTCGTACTCGCCGTCATAGCCCACGGTGTCGCCGTTCATGCGGGTCACCGCGAACTTCTCGCTGATGACCATCTTGCCGTTCCAGGTGGCGTAGCCGGGCTTGCCGGTGGTCACCGGGATCGTCTTGAGGAGCTTGCCGTCGCGCATGACCTTCATCGTGTGCTTCTCGGCGTCCACGATCGACACCTGCGAGCGGCCGATGGTGAAGGAGACGGTCTTGGACTGCTCGCCGTAGACGCCGTCGCGGCCCTCGACGCCGTCGAGGTTCAGCTCGACGGTCACCTTGGTGCCGGCCTTCCAGTACTGCTCCGGACGGAAGTCGAGGCGGTCGTTGCCGAACCAGTGGCCCTCGACGTCGACGGCCGGCTCCGTCTTGATCCGGATGGCCTTCTCGACGTCGTCCGGGTTGGTGATGCCGCGGGTGAAGCGGACCGAGAACGGCATGCCCACGCCGACGGTGGAGCCGTCCTCGGGCGTGAAGGTGCCGACGAAGGTGTTGTCCGGGGTCAGCGTGGTGAAGCTGGAGTCCTCGGCGGCGGTGCGGCCCTCGGAGTCCTTGGCGACGGCGTGCACCCGGTACCTGGTGGCGGCCGCCAGATGCGTCCGGGGAGTCCAGCCGCTGCCGTCGGCGGCTATCGAGCCGTCTATCTTCCTGCCCTTGTCGTCCTCGACGACGACCTCGGTCAGCTTGCCCTTCGCGGCGGAGATCTTCAGCTCGCCGCTCGTGTCCACGTCGGTCGCGCCGTTCTTCGGCGCGATGGTGACGACGGCCTCCGACTGCCCCGTCGCGGCCGGAGCCGCGTTCTTGCCCTTGCCGTCCCCCGAGCCCTTCCCGGAATCCGATCCCCCACCACCGCAGGCGGTCACGGCCAGCAGCAGCGCGCCGGCGAACACGGCCCCCAGCCGCCGCCGGCGTCCGCCAACCGACGCCCCCGGTATCGGTCGCACGTTCAAGTCCCTCTCCCCTCCCCGGGCCTGGTGGGGCCCGCGAACAGCGCGTCACACGCGCACATTGGCGCATATTAACCGCCTGTTCAGGAGCACCGAGGTCGCGTGATTGTCACCGTTCGGTCCCAACCGGACGCCCTTGAGGTGTTATTTGACCGCGCTGCCCGCTTTCCACTCCTTCCACCCCATGTTCCAGCCACCGAGGCCGTTGTCCGGAGCGACCTTCTTGTCCTTGCTGTTGACCACCTCGACGACATCCCCGATCAGGGTGCGGTCGAAGAACCAGCCCGCCGGGGTGTCCGAGCCGCCGCCCTTGTCGTCGCGCAGGCCGACACAGCCGTGGCTGACGTTGGTTGTGCCGAAGACGGAGGCGGGCGCCCAGTAGTTGCCGTGCAGGAAGGTGCCGGACTCGGTCAGCCGCATGGCGTGCGGCACGTCCGGGATGTCGTACTCGCCCTTGCCGTCCTTCCTGGTGAAGCCGACCGTGGCGCCGTTCATCCGGGTCACCTCGTACATCTCGGTGACCACCATCTTGCCGTTGTAGGTCGTGGTCTTCGGAGCGCCCGCGGTGATGGGCACGGTGGCCAGCAGCTCGCCGTCGCGCCGCACCTGCATGGTGTGCCGGGCGGCGTCCACGAGGGAGACCTGGTGACGGCCGACGGTGAAGGTGAACGTCTTGTACTGGAGCCCGTAGACGCCGGGCGCCCCCTGCACGTCCCTGAGCCGCAGGTCGACGGTGACCTCGGTGCCGGGCTTCCAGTAGTGCTCCGGGCGGAAGTCCAGGCGGGCCTTGCCGAACCAGTGGGGGCGGATCTCCACGGCGGGCTTCGCCGTGACGCGTACGGCGCGCTCGACGGCCGCGCGGTCCTCGATCTCGCGGTTGAACTCCAGGGAGACGATCATGCCGGTGCCGACCGTGGAGCGGTGCTCGGGGGTGACGTACCCGATGAACCGCTCCTCGGGGACGTACGTGGTGAAGCTGGTGTGCCGGGCCGAGCGGCGGCCGTGGCCGTCGAGGGCGACCACGTCGACGCTGTACTCGGCGGCCAGCGCCAGCCGCTCCTCGTCGGGCCGCCAGCTCAGGCCGTCCGCGGAGATCCGGCCGGGGACCTCGGTCTCCTGGGCGTCCTGCGACCGGACGACCCTCACCGACTCAAGGCGCCCGTCGGGCACCCGGACGGCCAGCGGCTCCTCGGGCCGCACCAGCCGGCTGCCGTCCTCGGGGGTGACCCGGATGACGTCCTCGGGGGCCCGGGGTTTGCCGAGCATACGGTCCATCCCGCCGCCGTCGGTGCAGCCGGCGGCCCCGGCCAGCAGTCCTGCCCATGTCAGTACGGCGGCCAGTGCGGCCCCCGCGCGCCGCGCGCGCCCATGTACGTGCCTCACATCCGTGCCCAACGACGGGGCCCGCCCTGGGGAAACGTGAGTGCGAGCCAACCTCTGGGCAGAACAGTGGGAAGGGACGACACGAGCCGAGGGAAGGGCGCGGGCATGACGCGCTCCTCCCGTGTCGTGCCGACGAGCCGCGGGAGGCCCACACGTGTCGAGCGCAGCCGAGCAGGAGACGGTGGCCGCCCAGAACGGGCGGGCGGCCGCCCTCGTGGAGGGAGCACGGCGCGGGGCGCGGGCCCCGGCCGTACCGGTGTGGCCGGGCGCGCCGACCCCGCTGGGCGCCCGGTTCCGGGTGGGCCCGGACGGGGTGGCCGGCACCAATTTCGCGCTGTGGGCCGGCGGGGCCGAGGCCGTCGAGCTGTGTCTGTTCGACGAGCGGGGGCGCGAGAGGAGGGCCCCGCTGACCGAGCTGACCCATGAGATCTGGCACGGCTTCGTGCCGGGCGTGCTGCCCGGACAGCGCTACGGCTACCGGGTGCGGGGCCGCTGGGACCCGTGGACCGGCGCCCGCTGGAACCCGGCCAAGCTGCTGCTCGACCCGTACGCGCGCGCGGTGGACGGCGACTTCCGGCTGCCGCCCGAGGTCTACGGCCATGTGCGGGACTGGCCGGAGCAGCATGTCGCCGACACCGTCCGCGACGACCGGGACTCGGCGCCGTACGTACCGAAGGGTGTCGTCGTCCACGACGACGCCCCCGACGACGAATGGATCGACGACCGCCGCCCGAAGACCCCGTGGGCCGACTCGGTGATCTACGAGGTGCATGTGCGCGGCTTCACCAAGCTGCACCCCGGCATCCCCGAGGAACTGCGCGGCACCTACGCCGGACTCGCGCACCCGGCCGCGATCGAGCACCTGGTGAAGCTGGGCGTGACGGCGGTGGAGCTGCTGCCGGTGCATCAGTTCGCCCACGAGGACCACCTCCTCAGAAGGGGCCTGCGCAACTACTGGGGCTACAACTCCATCGGCTACTTCGCCCCGCACGCCGCCTACGCGGCCTCCGGCACGAGAGGCCAGCAGGTCGGCGAGTTCAGGCGGATGGTGCGCGCGCTGCACGCGGCGGGCATCGAGGTGATCCTGGACGTCGTCTACAACCACACCGCGGAGGCGGGCGAGTACGGCCCCACGCTGTCGTTGAAGGGCATCGACAACCGCGGCTACTACCGGCTCCAGTCGGACGCGCGGAGGTACGCCGACTACACGGGCTGCGGCAACACCCTGCACGTGGTCCAGCCGCATGTGCTCCGGCTCATCACCGACTCGCTGCGCTACTGGGTGACCGAGATGGGCGTGGACGGCTTCCGCTTCGACCTGGCGGCCGCCCTGGCCCGCTCCATGCACGACGTCGACATGCTCTCCCCGTTCCTCGCGGTCATCGCCCAGGACCCGGTGCTGCGGCGGGTGAAGCTGATCGCCGAGCCGTGGGACGTGGGGTCGGGGGGCTATCAGGTGGGGGCCTTTCCCCCGCTGTGGACGGAGTGGAACGACCGGTACCGCAATGCCGTACGGGACTTCTGGCGCGGGGCGCTGCCGGACGTGCGGGACCTCGGCTACCGGCTGTCGGGCTCCAGCGACCTGTACGCCTGGGGCGGGCGGCGGCCCTACGCCTCGGTCAACTTCGTCACCGCGCACGACGGTTTCACGCTGCGGGACCTGGTGTCGTACGAGCACAAGCACAACGAGGCCAACGGCGAGGGCAACCGGGACGGCACGAACGACAACCGCTCCTGGAACTGCGGCGCCGAGGGCGAGACGGACGACGAGGCGGTGCTGGCCCTGCGGCGGCGCCAGCTGCGGAACCTGATGACGACACTGCTGCTGTCGACCGGGGTGCCGATGCTGGTGGCCGGGGACGAGATGGGGCGCACCCAGCGGGGCAACAACAACGCCTACTGCCAGGACAACGAGATCAGCTGGCTGGACTGGGACCTGCCGTCGGACCCCGGCTGGAAGGCGCTGTTCGACCTGACGTCCCGGCTGATCGCGCTGCGCCACCGCCATCCGGTGCTGCGCCGCCGCGCGTTCTTCTCGGGGCGGGCGCACTCGGCGGACGGGCTGCGGGATCTGGCCTGGTTCACCCCGCGCGGCACCGAGATGACCGAACGCGACTGGTACGCGCCCGCCGCCACCCTCGGCATGTATCTGTCCGGGCGGGACATCCCGGGCCGGGACGGACGCGGGGACCCGATCCTCGACGAGAGCTTCCTCGCCGTCCTGCACGCGGACGAGCGGCCGGTGGAGTTCGCGCTGCCGGGGCCGCCGTGGGCGCGGAGGTACGAGCTGGTCGTCGACACCTCGCGCGAGGACCAGGCCGAGGCCCCCGGCACCACGTATCCGGCGGGCTCCCCGATCACCGTGCCGGGACGGGCGGTGCTGCTGCTGAAAGTGGGCTGAACGGCAGGTCGTAGGACCAGCGGCGGAGAGCGGCCCGGCCGAAACTCGGTGGGCAGTGTCAGTGGCGTTCCGTACGCTCGCTGCTGATGCCCACGACACGTGCAACCACCGAGGACCGTTCTGCCGTCCGCAGTCTGCTGCGCCTGTGGCCGTACGTGCGGCCGGTGCGGGTACGGCTGTTCAGCGCCGCGTTCATCGCGATCCTCGCCTCCTGTGTGGGGCTGGTGATCCCGCTCGTGCTGAAGTGGGTCGTGGACGGTCCGGTCGCCGACGCCGATCCGGCGGGCGTGTGGCTGGGCGCGCTGTATCTGCTGCTGCTCGGGTTCGCCGAGGCGCTGCTGTTCGGGCTGCGGCGGTGGTTGGTGGCGCGGCCGCTGGCGGGGGTGGAGGCGGCGATGCGGGCCGATCTCTACCGGCATCTGCAGCGGCTGCCGGTCGCCTTCCACGACCGCTGGGGCTCCGGCCAGTTGCTGTCGCGGGGCACCACCGATCTGATGCTGCTGCGCATGTTCCTCGCCTTCCCGCTGACCTTCCTGCTGGTCAACGGGGTGACGATCCTGGTGGGCGTGATCATCATGCTGGCGCAGGACTGGACGCTGGGGCTGGTGATCCTGGGGCCCGCCGTGCCCGTGATCGTGATGTGCGTGGTCTTCGAGAAGCGGTACGCCGAGGTGGCCCGGCTCGCCCAGGACCAGGTCGGGGATCTGACGACCGTCGTCGAGGAGTCCGTCCTCGGCATCAGGATCATCAAGGGCTTCGGCCGCCATCGCAGCCAGGCGCGCGCCTTCCGTGAACTGTCCGGCACGCTCCGCGGCACGGAGCTGCGCAAGGCCCGGCTGCTCGCCGCGATCTGGGCGGTCATCGTCACCCTGCCCGAGGCCGCCGTCGGCGCGGCCCTCGTCGTCGGCGCGGTGCAGGTGGCCGACGGGGCGCTGTCCGCGGGCACGCTGGTCGCCTTCCTCTCGACGGCGCTGGCGCTGCGCTGGCCGGTGGAGTCCATCGGCTTCCTGCTGGCGATGAGCCAGGAGGCGGCGACGGCCACGGAGCGGTACTTCGAGGTGATGGACGCCGAGCCGGAGGACGCCGGTACCGCCGCGGACGGTCGCTCCGCAGGGCGGAACCGGCGGGCAGGGCCTCGGGCGCCGGGCACCGCCGCGACGGGCCTGCGCTTCGACGCCGTCACCTTCCGCTACCCCGACGCCCCGCCCGGCTCGCCCCCCGTCCTCGACCGCATCGACCTGCACATCCGTCCCGGCGAGTCCATGGCCCTCGTAGGAGCCACCGGCAGCGGGAAGACGACCCTCACCGCACTCGTCCCGCGGCTGCACGAGATGACCAGCGGCCGGATCACCCTCGACGGCGTCGACATCACCGCCATCCCGCGGGACGAGCTCCGCTCGCTCATCGCCGTCGCCTTCGAGGAACCCACCCTCTTCTCGGCGAGCGTCGGGGAGAACGTCCTCATGGGCGCCCCGGACACCGCGGGCCCCGACGACCTCGCCCGGGCCCTGGAGATCGCGCAGGCGGACTTCGTGCACGCGCTCCCCCAGGGCACCGACACCCAGGTCGGCGAGCAGGGCCTGAGCCTGTCCGGCGGCCAGCGTCAGCGCCTGGCGCTGGCGCGGGCGGTCGTCGGGCGGCCCCGGTTCCTCGTGCTGGACGACCCGCTGTCCGCACTGGACGTGCACACGGAGGCGGCCGTGGAGGCGGCGCTGCGCCGCGTGCTGGCCGACACCACCGCGCTGATCGTCGCGCACCGCCCCTCCACCGTGCTGCTCGCCGACCGGGTCGCCCTGCTGTCCGGCGGACGGATCGCCGCCGTCGGCACGCACCACGAACTGCTGCGCACGAACGCCGAGTACGCGCATCTGATGTCCGGAGCGGACGAGGAGGCCCACCGATGACGGCGACCGCCGCGAGCCCCACGGCCAAGGACACGAGCCACGACGAGGAACGACTGCGCACCGACGACCCGTTCGACAGCGACAGCCTGCCCTCCCCGCCGGGCGCGGTGGGGGCGCTGCTGCGCTCGCTGCTCGCCCCGATGAAGGCCCGCGTCGCGCTGACCACGCTGGTGCTGCTGCTCCAGCAGGCGGCGGTGCAGGCGGGTCCGCTGCTGGTGGCGTACGCCATCGACGAGGCCGTGCCCGCCTTCCGCGCCGACGACCACGGGCCGCTGATCGCGGTCGGCGCCGGCTATCTGCTGTGCGCGCTCGCCGCGGGCGCTCTGCAGTACGCGTTCATCGTGACCTCCGCCCGCGTCAACCAGGATGTGCTGCTGGACCTGCGCGGCCGTATCTTCCGGCACGCGCAGGCGCTCAGCCTGGACTTCCACGAGCGCTACACGAGCGGCCGCCTGATCTCCCGCTCCACCACCGACGTGGAGTCGCTGCGCGAGCTGCTGGACGAGGGGCTGCAGGAACTGGTCGGCGTCGTGCTGTCCTTCCTGTACATCTCGGCCCTGCTGCTGTGGCTGGACCTCGGGCTGGGCGCGGTCGCGGTCGCGTCGTTCGTGCCGCTGTACGGGCTGGTGCGGCTGTACCAGCGGCGGGCGGCGCGGGTGTACGAGGAGCGGTCGACGGCGATCGCGGCGGTGATCGTGAAGTTCGTGGAGACGATGAACGGCATCCGCCCGGTGCGCGCGTTCCGCCGCGAGGCGGTCAACGACGCCGAGTTCCGGGTGCTGAACCGGCGCCACGAGCGCAGCAACGGCGACGCGCTGCTGGAGATGATGCGCTATGTGGTCGGCTCCCGGCTGGTCGCCAACACGGCCGTCGCGCTGATCGTGCTGTGGGGCGCCCACCGGGTCGCCGACGGCGGGCTCGCGCTGGGTGTGCTGGCGGCGTCGGTGCTGTATCTGCGGCGGCTGTACGACCCGATCGACCGGCTCGGCATGTTCCTGAACTCCTACCAGTCGGCGGCCGCCTCGCTGGCGAAGATCGCCGGTCTGCTGGCCCAGACGCCGACGGTGCCGGAACCGGCGCAGCCCCGGCAGCTGCCTGCGTCGAAGGGCGGGCTTCCGGGCCGCGAGGTCGTCTTCGACGGTGTCCGGTTCGCCTACCGCACCGGCGGCGAGGTGCTGCCCCGCTTCGACCTGACCCTGCCGGCCGGGCAGACCGTCGCGGTGGTCGGCTCCACCGGCGCGGGCAAGTCCACGCTGGCCAAGCTGCTCGCCCGGTTCTACGACCCGACCGAGGGGCGGGTGCTGCTGGACGGGGTGGACCTGCGCGACCTGGCCGCGCCCGAACTGCGGCGCGGGGTGGTGATGGTGACGCAGGAGGCGTTCCTGTTCTCCGGCACGGTCGCCGAGAACATCGCCCTCGGCCGCCCCGACGCCGACCGCGAGGACATCGAGCGCGCGGCCAAGGCCATCGGCGCCCACGACTTCATCAGCGGCCTGCCCGACGGCTACGACACCGACGTACGCAAGCGGGGCGGCCGTATCTCCGCCGGCCAGCGGCAGCTCGTCGCCTTCGCACGGGCGCTGCTCGCCGATCCGGCGGTACTGATCCTCGACGAGGCGACCAGCTCCCTGGACATCCCCGGAGAGCGGGCCGTACAGCGGGCGATGGCGACGGTCCTGCACGGCCGCACGGCCGTGGTGATCGCGCACCGGCTGTCCACGGTGGAGATCGCCGACCGGGTGCTGGTGATGGAGGGCGGCCGGATCGTCGAGGACGGCACCCCGGCCGCACTCGTCGCGGGCACCGGGCGGTTCTCGGACCTGCACCGGGCGTGGCGGGACAGCCTGGCATGAGGGGCGTCCGCCCGGCGGCGGTAGTGTGGATGACCGGCCGGCGGGCGGAGGGATGATCGGCATGAGCGAGCGGGACCGAACCGAGGCGGAGGAGCGGCCTGATCCCGAGACGGAGCGGCTCGCACAGCGGATCGAGTTCCTGTTCACGTATGTGCAGCCGCTCGGCCGCCGCTACACCCTGCAGGAGGTGGTCGACGGGATCCGCGCCTCGGCCGGGCCGGGCGACCCGAAGATCTCGGTGGGGCGGCTGTGGACGCTGGTCAAGGGCCGGGCGGGCAACCCCACCGTCGGCACGCTGCGGGCGCTGGGTGACTTCTTCGGTGTCCCGCTGGCGTATTTCATCGACGACGAGGTGGCGAACCGGGTCACCGCGCAGCTCGCGCTGATCGCGGCGATGCGCGCCAACGATGTGCGGTCCGTGGCGCTGCGCGCGGCCACCGTGGCGACCATGTCGGCGCAGGGCGTGGACATGGTGCGCTCGCTGGTCGAACGCAGCGGTGTGCCGGAGACCGAAGAGGCGGTCTCGTCGCAGGTGACGGGGCCGGATCCCGCCTGACCGTTCGCATAGACTCGGCACAGCGCGCGGACGGGGCCGCGTGCAGGGGGCTGTGCGGACGCGGGGGGCGCGCATGGAGGAACAGGTCTGGCGTCGTTTCAAGGCGCGCTGCGACGACCTGATCCGGCAGCTGGACGTTCCGCTGCCGTTCACGATCGAGAGCGTGGCCGACGCGGTGGCCCGGCGACGCGGGCGGCCGCTGCGGCTGATTCCGCTGCCCGAGGAGGAGGGCGGCGGATCGGGGATCTGCGGAGTGTGGATCGCTTTCGCCGACGTCGACCACGTCTACTACTCGGTGGTGACGAGTCCCGTCCACCAGACGCACATCGTGCTGCACGAGCTGGCCCACATCCTGCTGGACCACTGGCAGGAGGGTGAGCCGGACCCGGAGGCGCTGCGGCGCTTGTTCCCCGACCTCGACCCGGCCATGGCGGCCCGGCTGCTGGCCCGGGACCGGACCCGGGCGTCCACCGGCCAGGAGCAGGAGGCCGAGCTGCTGGCCTCGCTGATGTGGCAGCACTTCGACGCCGTGCCGGCCGCGCTGCCGACCGCCTCTCGGGCGACGGCCGACACCCTCTCGCTGGTGATGTGCACCTTCGCCGAGTCCTACGAATGGAGGGCCGATTGAGGCCGTATGAACTGGTGATGCTGCCGCTGCTGTGGCTGCTCACCCTGTACGGCCTCGGCAAGTGGCGGTCCGCGCCGCGGCTCCACCGGGTGCTGTCGGCCATGTGGGCGTGCTGGGCGACGGCGGTGACGCTGGGGACACCGGCGGTGCGCCGGGTGGTCGACGCGGTGATCGGCGTCGCCAGCGTCACCAATCTGCTGGTGCATGTGGTGGGGCTGGCCGGGACGGCGGCCGTCCTGGAGTTCGTACGGGAGGCGACGGGACGGGCCCGGGGACGGATCTCGCGGTGGACCGTGGCCGGATGGGCGGCCGGGGCGGCCACGCTGACCGCCGCGTTCGCGGTGATGCCGCGGCCGAGCGGTGAGGTCGTGCTGCTGACCTACAGCCAGGGCTCGACGGCGGGGTACGCCTACTGGACGATGCAGGCCGGGTACAACGCGATCGGCCTGGTGGTGGCCGCGCGGCTGTGCTGGACCCAGGGGAGGTACGCGGCACCCGGCCCGGCCCGGACGTCACTGAGGCTGATGCGGGTCGCTCTCGTGCTCAACGGGGTCCATCTGCTGCACCGGCTCGTGTATGTGACGGCCCAGCACTTCGGCTGGCCGGTCCCGGAGTCCGCCGTGATCACCGGAACCACCCAGGTCCTGCTGGCACTCACCTGGCTGCTGTTCGCGCTCGCGGTCCTCTGGCCCGCGCTCGCCGAGTACCGGAGCAAGCGGGTGGCCGCCCGGCAGGCCGACCGGATCGCGCCGCTGTGGGAGTTGCTGCGGACCGCGACGCCGGAGGTGGTCCTGCCGCTGCCGGAGGAACTGCGGCGCAACAACCCCCGCCTGCGGCTGTACCGGTACGTGATCGAGATCCGGGACAGCGCACTCGCCCTCGAACGGCATATCGGCGCCGACCGTCCGCCCGCCGCCGAGGCGGGCCTGCGTGCGGCGAGGATCGACGGTGACCGCCTCGCCCCCGCTGTCGAGGCGGCGCTGATGCGCTACGCCCTGACGGCCGAGCTGGCGGGCCGGGAGGGGGTTCCCGAGGGCCGGCCCCAGGTGCGGGAGGCGCTGGACATGGACGACGAGATCCGCTGGTTCGCCCAGGTCGCGGCGGTCATCGAGCTGCCGGCGGTGGTGGCCGTGGCGAACGGCCTGTACGCCGCGCCCGGCACACCGGTGAGCGGCGCGCCGGGCGACGGCGGTGGGGTCACCTGACGGTCACACGCGTGCGTCCCAGTTGCCGGAGACGGGGATGTCGCCGTCGTCGCCCCAGGTGATCTGGTCCAGAAGGCTGCCGTCGGCCGCACGGAGGTGGAACTGGTGCGAGCCCGGACGCCAGACACCCAGGTTCTCCGGCCCCGTCCCGTCCCAGTCACCCGACACCGGCAGATCACCCACCGTGCCGTAACCGACCTTGCGCAGACTCCCGTCGTCCATCCGCAGATGGAACTCCCGCGTCGACGGCCGATAGACACCCACATTGTCGGCATGACCGCCGTCCCAGTTCCCCGACACCGGGATGTCCCCGTCATCACCCCACGTGATCTGAGCGAGCAGCGAGCCGTCGTCCTTACGGAGATGGAACTGATGGGTGGACGGACGCCAGATACCGACATTGTCGGCACTCCCACCGTCCCAGTTGCCCGACACAGGCACATCACCGACCGTGCCCCAACCGACCTTCCGCAGACTGCCGTCGTCGTTACGCAGATGGAACTCCCGCGTCGACGGCCGGTAGATGCCCACGTTGTCCGGACCGACACCGTCCCAGTTGCCCGACACCGGCCGGTCACCCACCGTGCCCCAACCGACCTTCCGCAGACTGCCGTCGTCATTGCGCAGATGGAACTCATGCGTCGACGGCCGGTAGACACCCACATTGTCCGGACCCGGATCGGACAGGGCGCTGACGATGCGTGCACCGTCGGCCGCCTGGGGCTGATATCTGTCGGGGTACGCGGAGTTCTGGACGGCCTGGCAGACCTCGCCGATCGGCCGGGTCTGCCAGTTGCTCACCTCGAGCATCGCTTTGAGGAAGGCGTTGGTCGCCCAGGCCGGGTCCATCCGCTCCTCGAAGGAGCCCCAACTGGCCCGCTGCTGGAAGAGGCCCACGCTGTCGTGGTCCTCCATGTTGGGGTTGTTGCGCAGGGTGGTCTCGACGATCGAGGTGGTGACGGCGATGACGGCGGCTCGTTCGGACAGGCCGCGGGCGCGCACGGCCTTGACGATCGCGCGGGCGCACGAGACCCGGTAGGAGGTCATGTAGCCGCGCAGGGTGCCGGTCAGTGTGCCGTTCAGCTGGTTCGCGAGGGTCTGGTCGGAGTCGTGAACCGGTCCGCAGGAGTAGTCCGGGACGGCGGTGACGGCGGTCGGGTCGGAGAGGTCGACCCTGTCGTCGGCCAGGGCGGCCGGCGCCGCGGTGAGAAGACCGGCGGCGAGGGCGGTGGTGGCGGCGACGGCGGCGAGATGGTGGCGCACAGTGCGATTCACGGTGAGGAGCTCTGCTTCCGGTGCGGGTGCGGTGAGAGGGCGTCACATACGGATCGCCGGTGGCGCGACAGGCCGTCGCGCCACCGGGGAGTGCCGCTCGGGGGGGGGTTCAGCTGCGTGCGTCCCAGTTGCCGGAGACGGGGATGTCGCCGTCGTCGCCCCAGGTGATCTGGTCCAGAAGGCTGCCGTCGGCCGCACGGAGGTGGAACTGGTGCGAGCCCGGACGCCAGACACCCAGGTTCTCCGGCCCCGTCCCGTCCCAGTCACCCGACACCGGCAGATCACCCACCGTGCCGTAACCGACCTTGCGCAGACTCCCGTCGTCCATCCGCAGATGGAACTCCCGCGTCGACGGCCGATAGACACCCACATTGTCGGCATGACCGCCGTCCCAGTTCCCCGACACCGGGATGTCCCCGTCATCACCCCACGTGATCTGAGCGAGCAGCGAGCCGTCGTCCTTACGGAGATGGAACTGATGGGTGGACGGACGCCAGATACCGACATTGTCGGCACTCCCACCGTCCCAGTTGCCCGACACAGGCACATCACCGACCGTGCCCCAACCGACCTTCCGCAGACTGCCGTCGTCATTGCGCAGATGGAACTCCCGCGTCGACGGCCGGTAGATGCCCACGTTGTCCGGACCGACACCGTCCCAGTTGCCCGACACCGGCCGGTCACCCACCGTGCCCCAACCGATCTTCCGCAGACTGCCGTCGTCATTGCGCAGATGGAACTCATGCGTCGACGGCCGGTAGACACCCACATTGTCCGGACCCGGATCGACCACATCGTCGACGATGCTGTTGTTGCGGACCGGCTTGAAGGTGCCGTACCCAGGGAAGTACGGGTAGGGGATGGTCCGGTAGTGCACGCCGGTGCCGGTGAACTCGTAGCCGTGGTACGAGGTGCGCGACGAGTCGGTCCATCCCGCGAAGAGGGCGATGTGGCCGTTGGCGAGGGCGGCGTCGTTGAGCAGGGCGTCGCCGGGCTTCAGGTCGTCCTTGGTGATCCAGGAAGCGACACCGTTCGGGACGAAGCTGGTGGTGTCGAGTCCGGGAGCGGCGAGGTTCCAGGCCATCGAGACGTAGCCGGAGCAGTCGGTGCGGTAGCCCTGGTACCTCCCGTTCCAGTTGTACACGAGCCCGAGGCCGACCCAGGAGGCCGCTCGCTGGATCACCTCACTGCGGCTGATCTCCGTCCCGGCGGCCGTCTCGGCTGTCGCGACGGACGGGCCCTGGCCCGCACCGCCCTTGTCGATGGCCGCGATCGCGGCGGACGGCGGAGCGGGGTCGTTCTGCGCGGCCACGGCCGGTGTGGTGGCCGCGACGCCGGCGACCAGCATGGCGGCCGCCGCGACGACCAGCGCGCGGTTCAGGGCATGAGTGGTGGACATGAAGAGTTCCCCCCGGTTGCTGAGATGTGACCTCAGATGCCGATGTGACGGCTTGTCACGGCAGCATCATTCACACGATCTCCGCGCGGAGTCAATCTTTATTGAAACCACCGCTCTCACATCACGACCGGACCGGCGCAGATCAGCTGCCCGATATATGCGGATTCTTCAGCCATCAGTGGGTGGATTGCGGCAGCTCAGCAGCCCCTCCACGCCTTCCGTCCAGCTCTGTTTTTTCAGTTTTCTGTCATCCGTCGGTGCGCACCGAGCCCTGGTACCCGCCCTTCGCGAGGTCCAGTGCTTACGATCACGGGGGATCTACGGGCGGGGGAGGAACGTGTACGAGGACCCGGGCACACCCGACTGCCGAAGTGCCGGGCGCTACTTGTGGTGGCTGGTGATGCGGCAGGCGGGGCGGTCTGCGGCGGGGGCCGTGCTGGCCAGCGTGTGGATGACGCTGCTGGCCGCGACGCCGTATCTGATGTCACGGGCGATCGACGAGGGGCTGGAGACGGGCGACTTCGGGGCGCTGGCCGGCTGGTGCGGGGCGCTGGTGGCGGTGGCCGCGCTCACCGCCTGGGTGGGGATCCTGCGGCACCGCACGATGACCCGGGTGCGGATGGACGCCAACTTCCGCACGGTGCAGGTGCTCGTGGACCACTGCGTGCGGCTGGGCGCGGAGCTGCGCCGGGGGACCGGCGCGGGGGAGGTGGTGACCATCGGCGTGGGCGACGTCCGGACGATCGCCACGTCGCTGACCGCCGTGGGGCCGGGCTTCGGCGCGCTGATCGCCTTCGCGGCCGTCGCGGCGCTGCTGCTGTCGGTGTCGCCGCCGCTGGCGGTGCTGGTGCTGCTCGGGGTGCCGGTGCTGGCGCTGGTCGTGGGGCCGCTGATGAGACGGCTCCAGGGCCGTGAGTCCGAGTACCGCGAGCGCCAGGGGGTGCTGACCGCGCGGATCGCCGACCTCGCGGGCGGGCTGCGGGTGCTGGGCGGGCTGGGCGGCAAGGAGCTGGTCGCGGGCGCCTTCCGCCGTGACTCCCGGTCCCTGCGGGCGCAGGGCTACCGGGTGGGCGCGGTGACCAGCTGGATGGAGTCCCTGGGGGCCGGGCTGCCGGTGCTGTTCGTCGCGGTGCTGACCTGGTTCGGGGCGCGGCTGGCGGCGCGGGGCGAGATCACGGTCGGCGAACTGGTCTCGGTGTACGGCTATGTGGCGGCCCTGATGTGGCCGGTGTCGTTCCTCGTCGAGTGCAGCGGGCAGATCAGCCGTGCGCTGGTGGCCGCCGACCGCGTCGTCCGCTTCCTGCGCCTGGAGCCCGCGCCGGACTCCGGCACGTCCGACGCCCCCGCCGGACCGGCGGCCCTGCACGACCCGGCCTCGGGGGTGACGGTGCGACCCGGCGGGCTGACGGCACTGGCGGGCGGGCGCCCCTCCGACGCGGCGGAGGTCGTCGAACGGCTGGCCCGCTACACGCCGTCGGACGTCACCTGGGGCGACGTGCTCCTGTGCGACGTGCCGCTGCCCCAGGTCCGCTCCCGCATCCTCCTCGCCGACGCGGAGGCGGATCTGTTCGCGGGGCCGCTGAGGGAGGTCGTGGGCGGCGACGACACCGCGGCCTTCCACGCGGCGGTCGCCGAGGACATCGTGCAGGGCCTCCCGGACGGCCTCGACTCGGCGATCGACGCCCAGGCCCGCAGTCTCTCCGGCGGGCAGCGTCAGCGGATCCGCCTGGTGCGGGCGCTCCTGGCCGACCCCGAGGTCCTGCTGGCCGTGGAGCCCACCTCGGCCCTGGACGCCCACACGGAGGCGAAGGTGGCGGAACGCGTGAAGGCGGCCCGCCGGGGCCGTACGACGGTGGTGACGACGACGTCCCCCTTGGTGCTGGACCAGGCGGACACGGTCCACTACTTGGTCGACGGCAAGACCGCGGCCACCGGCACCCACACGGAACTGCTGAGGACGGAGCCCGGATACCGGGCGTTGGTGGCGAGATGACGGCAGGAAAAAGACACGGGGAACCGCGCGACAGGGCACGACGGACCGGCACGCGGCAGACGGCCGAGGGCACAGGCCCCCTCCCCGTAGCCACTGCGCACCAGGTACGCCGCGCCGCACTCGACCTCGTCCGCGCGGACGGGCGCGCCTTCGCCGCCACCCTCGCCCTGAACGCCGCGGCCGCGGCGGCCGCGGTCGCCGCCCCCTGGCTCCTGGGCCGGATCATCGACGAGGTACGGGGCGGAGCCGGCGTATCGGTGGTGGACCGCCTGGCGCTGGCCATCCTGCTGTGCGCGGTGGCCCAGCTGCTGCTGACCCGCTGGGCCCGCTATGTGGCCCACCGCTTCGGGGAGCGCACGCTGGCGAGGGTGCGCGAACAGTTCGTCGACAGGGCACTCGCGCTGCCCTCCTCGACGGTGGAGCGGGCCGGCACCGGGGATCTGACGGCACGCGGCACCGCGGACGTGGCCGCGGTGGGCGCCACCCTGCGGGACGCCGGGCCGGACCTGCTGGTCAATGCCGTGCAGGCGCTGTTCATCCTGGGCGCGGTCTTCGCCGTGGACCCCCTCCTCGGCGCCGTCGGCATCCTCTGCCTCGGGCCGGTCCACTGGGCGCTGCGCTGGTACCTGAGAAGGGCCCGCGACGCCTACCTCAAGGAGGGCGCGGCCAACTCGCAGGTGGCCGAGGTCCTCTCCGCGACGGCGGCCGGCGCCCGTACGGTCGAGGCGTTCGGCCTCGCCGCCCACCGCATCGCGGCGAGCCGGGACGCGCTCGAAGAGTCCCGCCGCACCCGCGAGCACACGCTGTTCCTGCGGTCGGTGTTCTTCCCGGCGGTGGAGCTGTCGTACATCCTGCCCGTGGCCGGCGTCCTGCTGCTCGGCGGTGTGCTGCACGCCCATGACGCGGTGAGCCTCGGCTCGGTGGTGGCGGCGGCCCTCTACATGTACCGGTTCGCCGATCCGCTGGACCAGATCCTGATGCGGGTGGAGCAGCTCCAGTCCAGCGGCGCCTCCTTCGCGCGCGTGGAGGGGCTGGCGCAGGCCGGGGGCGCGGCCCCGGAACGCTCGCCGGCACCGGCGGACGACCGGATCGAGGTGTCCGGCGTGCGCTACTCCTACGGCCGGGGCGGCGAGGTGCTGCGCGGCGTGGATCTGACGGTGCGGCCCGGGGAGCGGCTCGCGGTGGTCGGGCCGTCCGGGGCCGGGAAGACGACGCTGAGCCGGCTGCTGGCGGGCGTGGACGCGCCGACCGAGGGCTCGGTGACGGTGGGCGGGGTGCCGGTGGCCGCGCTGGACCCGGAGCAGCTGCGGCGGCAGGTCGTCCTGGTCACCCAGGAGCACCATGTCTTCCTCGGTACGGTTCGCGACAATCTGCGCATCGCCGCGCCGGACGCCGACGACGAGCGGCTGTGGGCCGCGCTGGCCACGGTCGGCGCCGACGCGTGGGTGCGGGAGCTGCCGGGCGGCCTGGACGCCGAGCCGGCCGGTCCGGGCAGCCGGGTCGACGGCCCGCGCGCCCAGCAACTGGCGCTCGCCCGTGTCGTGCTGGCCGACCCGCACACCCTCGTCCTCGACGAGGCCACGGCGCTGCTGGACCCCGCGACGGCCCGGCACGCCGAGCGCGCCCTGGCCGCCGTACTGCGCGGACGTACGGTCATCGCGGTCGCGCACCGGCTGCACACCGCGCACGACGCGGACCGGGTGGCCGTGATGGAGGACGGCCGGCTCACCGAACTGGGCACGCACGAGGAGCTGGTGGCGGCGGACGGGGCGTATGCGCGGCTGTGGCGGACCTGGCACGGGGAACCGGAGTCCCTCAGGTGACGGGGAGCTGGATCCCGTCAGGCGACGCGGAGCCGGATCTCGTCGGGTGACGGCGGGCCGGATCCCGTCAGGTGACGGCGGGCCGGATCCCGTCAGGTGACGCGTCCGCATAGCGGACGTGAACTCCCGGACAACGGACGATTTCCAGCCAATCTCTTGACGCGGTCCTGACAGAACGCCTCGTCGCCTGCCACTCTTCCCACGGCCGACCCGCAGCAACCCCACCGTCCGCTGGGGTCATGGCCACTGCTCCGACGCACGTGGTTGTTCACGCACCACCCCGTTCTGCCCGGACGGCCCACCCGCTGCCCGGTCTCCCCCGGTCGCGCATCCCGCGGCCCGCAGAAGGAGTCAGTGTTGAGACGCAGTTCCTCCCACAGACGCACCTCCCACACCCCGCACCACCTGCACCGCAAGGCCGCCGCCGTCGCCCTCGTGGGCGTCTCCGCGCTGCTGGCCGCCGCCGTCCAGGCCGGTTCCGCCTCCGCCGCCCCCGAGCAGTCGCCGGTGGCCGCGGGCAAGCCGAACCCGGGCGCCGTACCCGCCAAGCTCACCCCCGCCCAGCGCGCGGAGCTGATCCGCGACGCGCAGGCCGGCACCGCGGACACCGCGCAGGACCTCGGCCTCGGCGCCCGGGAGAAGCTGGTCGTCCGTGACGTGGTCAAGGACGCCGACGGCACCCTGCACACCCGCTACGAGCGCACCTACGCGGGCCTCCCGGTGCTCGGCGGCGACCTGATCGTCGCCACCGCGAAGGACGGCACCCGCGAGGGCGTGGTCAAGGCGACCCGAGCCACCATCAAGGTGACCTCGCTGACCCCGTCCGTCGCCGCCGGCCGCGCCGAGAAGCAGGCCCTCGGCGCCGCCGAGGCCGAGCACGCCAAGGACGCGGACGTCGACCGCGCCCCGCGCAAGGTGATCTGGGCCGCCACCGGCAAGCCCACCCTCGCCTACGAGACGGTCGTCGGCGGCCTCCAGCACGACGGGACCCCCCAGGAACTGCATGTCGTCACCGACGCCACCACCGGCGAGAAGCTGTACGAGTGGGAGGCCGTCCAGAACGGCACCGGCCACACCGTCTACAGCGGCACCGTCCCGCTGACCACCACCCAGTCGGGCTCGACGTACAACCTCACCGACGGGGCGCGCGGCAACCACAAGACGTACAACCTCAACCGGGGCACCTCCGGCACCGGCACCCTCTTCTCCGGCCCCGACGACGTCTGGGGCAACGGCACCCCGTCCAACCTGGAGTCGGCCGGCGCCGACGCCCACTACGGGGCCGCGCTGACCTGGGACTACTACAAGGCGCAGGGCCGCAACGGCATCCGCGGCGACGGCGTCGGCGCGTACTCGCGCGTCCACTACGGCAACAACTACGTCAACGCCTTCTGGTCCGACGGCTGCTTCTGCATGACCTACGGCGACGGCTCCGGCAACGCCAACCCGCTGGTCTCCATCGACGTGGCCGCCCACGAGATGACGCACGGCCTGACCTCGGCGACCGCCAAGCTGGTCTACAGCGGCGAGTCCGGCGGTCTGAACGAGGCCACCTCCGACATCCTCGGCACGGCCGTCGAGTTCTACGCCAACAACTCCTCCGACGTCGGTGACTACCTCATCGGCGAGGAGATCAACATCAACGGCGACGGCACCCCGCTGCGCTACATGGACAAGCCCAGCAAGGACGGCGCGTCCAAGGACAACTGGTACTCGGGCATCGGCTCGATCGACGTGCACTACTCGTCGGGCCCCGCGAACCACTTCTTCTACCTGCTGAGCGAGGGCAGCGGCGCCAAGGTCATCAACGGCGTCAGCTACAACTCGCCGACCGCGGACGGCCTGCCGGTGACCGGCATCGGCCGCGCCAAGGCGGAGCAGATCTGGTTCAAGGCGCTCACCACCAAGTTCACCTCCAACACCAACTACGCGGGCGCCCGCACCGGCACCCTCGCGGTCGCCGGTGAGCTGTACGGCACGACCAGCGCCGAGTACAAGGCGGTGCAGGACGCGTGGGCGGGCGTCGCGGTCGGCTCGCGCTCCGGCGGGGGCGGCGGCACGACGTTCGAGAACACCACCGACGTCTCCATCCCGGACCGGGGTGCCGCGGTCACCTCGCCGATCACCGTCACCGGCCGCACCGGCAACGCGCCGAGCAACCTCCAGGTGGGCGTGGACATCGTGCACACCTACATCGGCGACCTCCAGGTGCAGCTGGTCGCGCCCGACGGCACGGCGTACACGCTGAAGGCGTACGGCACCGGCGGCAGCGCGGACAACATCAACACCACGTACACCGTGAACGCCTCCTCCGAGGTCGCCAACGGCACATGGCTGCTGCGGGTCCAGGACAACGCGGCGATCGACACCGGGTACATCAACGCCTGGAGCCTGACGTTCCCGTAGACCGTATGTGACGCACGTCCCTCTGCCGCCCCGGTGCTCGCCGCCGGGGCGGCTTAGTCTTGGGTGGCATGTCCTTCACCTATGACGAGGTCGGCGCGACACGTCGTGCCGGCTACTGTCCGCCCGGCTTCCACCCGCTGCACGTCCGTACCCGGATCGGGGAGGGCGAGGCGGTGTTCCGGCGGGCCGCGGAGGCCGTGTGCACCTGGGAGATGCACCGGGCGCTGGGCGTCGGGATCGACGCGAGCGCCGAGCGGGCGGATGAGGGCGTCGACGTCACCGTCACCCTCGCCGGGGTGATCAAGGCGCCCTGTCGGGTGGTCTGGACGGTCGACGAGCCCCGGCGGGCAGGATGGGCGTACGGCACGCTGGCCGGTCACCCGGAGTGCGGTGAGGAGGCGTTCGTCGTGGAACGGACGGGGGACGGCACGGTGTGGCTCACCGTGTCGGCGTTCAGCCGGGGGGCCAAGTGGTATGCGCGGGCGGGGGGGCCTGCGACCCGGAGCTTGCAGCATGCGTACGCACGCCGGTGCGGGAAGGTGTTGCGGGAGTTGTGTGCCGGTTAGGGGGCGGGGCTTCTGCGCGTTGCGGGCTGCGGGTATGTCGTGGCTGGTCGCGCAGTTCCCCGCGCCCCTTGAGGTAGGTCCGCTGAACGTCCCTTTTCCGGGGCGCGGGGAAGTGCTCAGACCCGCGTCACCTCATCAGCACCCCCGCCGCCTCCACCAGCTCCCCCGACGGGACCGCCAGCAGCCCCAGCTCCGCACTCGACGCCATCAGCCGATGCGCCGGAAGGATGCGGACCGTGTACCCGAAGGGACCCGTGCGGTCCAGGGAGAGCGGGCCCTCGTAGCACCAGCCGCCCTCCAGGTCGGGGCCTGACGTCGGCTTCAGGGCGACCGTCGCCGCGTCGGTGATGCGGTCGTCGGAGTCGACGCGGCCGGAGACGGCCTGCACCTCGACGTCGTCGGGGGCGAGGTCGCCGAGGCGGACGCGGACCCGCAGGGTGAGGGTGGAGCCCAGCTCGGCGGTGGCCGTGGCCGCGGAGGTCTCCAGGTGGTCCACGGCGACCCCGTGCCACGCCCGGCGCACCCGTGCCTTCCACACGGCCAGTTCACGGGCCGAGCCGGCGTCCATCGCCCGGTGGGCGTGCGCGGCGGGCGTGTAGAGGCGTTCCACGTACTCGCGGACCATGCGGCCCGCCAGCACCTTCGGGCCGAGCAGGGTGAGGGTCTGGCGGACCATCTCGATCCACCGCTCGGGCAGCCCCTGCCGACCGCGTTCGTAGAAGCGCGGGGCGATCCGCTGCTCCAGCAGGTCGTACAGGGCGGCGGCCTCGATGGCGTCGCGGCGGTCGGCGTCGGTGCCGGCGCCGTCCGCGGTGGGGATCGCCCAGCCGAAGTCGGGCTGGAACCACTCGTCCCACCAGCCGTCCAGCACCGAGAGGTTGAGGCAGCCGTTGAGGGCGGCCTTCATCCCGCTCGTGCCGCACGCCTCCAGCGGGCGCAGGGGGTTGTTCAGCCAGATGTCGCAGCCCGGATAGAGCTTCTGCGCCATCGCCATGCCGTAGTCGGGCAGGAAGACGATGCGATGGCGCACGCGCGGGTCGTCGGCGAACCGCACCAGCTCCTGGATCAGCCGCTTGCCGCCGTCGTCCGCCGGGTGCGCCTTGCCCGCGACGACGATCTGCACCGGCCGCTCGGGGTGCAGCAGCAGGTCCATCAGCCGGTCGCGGTCGCGGAGCATGAGCGTCAGGCGCTTGTACGACGGGACGCGCCGCGCGAATCCGATGGTGAGGACGTCCGGGTCCAGGACACCGTCGATCCAGCCGAGTTCGGCGGTACCGGCGCCGCGCTGGCGCCAAGAGGCCCGCAGCCGGGACCGTACCTCCGTGACCAGCTGCTCGCGCAGGCCCCGGCGCAGGTCCCAGATCTCCTGGTCCGGGATGTCGGCGACGGCGTCCCAGCGGTCGGAGTCACCGACGGTGAGCGCGTCCTCGGTGCGCTGGACGCCGACCTGCCGGGTGCCGAGCTTCAGGACCTCGGGGGCGACCCAGGTCGGGGCGTGCACACCGTTGGTGACGGAGGTGATCGGCACCTCGTCGGGGTCGAAGCCGGGCCACAGGCCGGAGAACATCTCGCGGCTGACGTGGCCGTGCAGCAGGGAGACGCCGTTGGCGCGCTGGGCCAGACGCAGGCCCATCACGGCCATGTTGAAGAGGTTGGGCTCGCCACCGGCGTAGGTCTCCATGCCGAGGCGCAGGACGCGTTCGACGTCGATGCCGGGGAGTTCGGCGCCGGGGCCGAAGTGCCGGGCGACCAGCTCGCGGTCGAAGCGGTCGATGCCGGCGGGCACGGGGGTGTGCGTGGTGAAGACGGTCCCGGCCCGCACCGCCTCCAGCGCGGAGTCGAAGTCCAGCCCCTTCTCGCACAGTTCGGCGATGCGCTCCAGGCCGAGGAACCCGGCGTGCCCCTCGTTGGTGTGGAACACCTCCGGCTCGGCGTGCCCGGTCAGCCGGCAGTACGTGCGCACCGCCCGGACACCTCCTATGCCGAGCAGCATCTCCTGGAGCAGCCGGTGCTCGCTGCCGCCGCCGTAGAGCCGGTCGGTGACACCGCGTTCACCGAGGTCGTTCTCCTCGACGTCGGAGTCGAGCAGCAGCAGCGGGATCCGGCCGACCTGCGCGAGCCAGACCCTGGCGTGCAGCGCCCGGCCGCCGGGCAGGGCGAGGGACACCTGGGCGGGGCTGCCGTCGGGCTCCTCCAGGAGGGCAAGCGGCAGCTCGTGCGGGTCGAGGACGGGGTAGTGCTCCTGCTGCCAGCCGTCGCGGGAGAGGGTCTGGCGGAAGTATCCGTGCCGGTAGAGCAGGCCGACCCCGATCAGCGGCACTCCCAGGTCGCTGGCGGCCTTGAGGTGGTCGCCGGCCAGGATGCCGAGGCCCCCGGAGTACTGGGGCAGGGCGGCGGTGATGCCGAACTCGGGCGAGAAGTAGGCGACGGCGGCGGGCAGCCCGGCGGGCTGCGCCTGGTACCAGCGGTCGCCGTGCACATAGTCGCCCAGGTCGTCGACGGCCGCGGTCAGCCGGCGCAGGAAGCGGCGGTCCTCGGCGAGCTCGGCCAGCCGCCTCGGCGGCACACTGCCCAGCAGCCGTACGGGGTCACCGTCCGACGCGGCCCACCGCTCGGGGTCCACCGACTGGAAGAGGTCTCTCGTCTCGGCGTGCCACGACCAGCGCAGATTGCGTGCCAGATCGCTCAGGGGCCTCAGGGGTTCGGGGAGCACGGGCCGGACAGTGAACCGACGGATCGCCTTCACATTCCACCTCGTCGAACGCGCGCAGGAGGGACACACGTCGGCGTGCGTCCCGTCGTCGTCATCGACGGTAGTGGTTACTTCACGGTTGGTGGGGCGTGTCCCGAGCGTGTGGCGGTTTCCTTGAACTCGACGTCCTCGGGGAGGCGGTGCCCGAACTGTTCGAGACGGCGGGCCACCTCGTGCGGGGTGCGGCTGAGGCGGTGGGCGGTGTAGAGGATGTGGGTGAGGGGGACGGGTTTGTCGGCGGGGAGCCAGCGGCCGGTGGTGAGGCCGTGCTGGATCAGACACAGGAGCGCCAGGTCCTCGGCGGGTGTCCAGTTCCCTCGCAGCGGTTCGGGCGCCACCTCGTAGCCGTAGCGGCTCAGGGCCGCCGTGATGTCCCCGTGGGGTCGTCGCGTGCGGGCGGCGGCGCGCAGCACGTGATGCCACGGCACCTGCCGTCCGGCGTCCAGCCATGGCTCTGTGCCGTTGTAGTGGCGGCTCAGCAGGACCAGGTCGGTGTAGTCGTCGGGCCGACGCGGGTGGTCGTCCAGGTCGTGCACGAGGTAGCCGAGGGTCTTCAGGTGCCCCACGACATCCGCCTCGGATATGTCGTACTCCGCGGCCAGGGTCACGACCGCCGACCCCGGCAGCGGTCGTCCGGACTCGTACCCGTAGCGGGTCTCCAGGAAGTGGTTCAGGCGCTCGTAGACCTCCCGTCCCTCGGAGGCGGGCAGCTCAGGGGGTGTGAAGCCGAGCCGGGCGAGTCGCCGCACCAGATCGTCCGCGGTCAGGCCGGTACTGCGGGAGACGCTGAACACATGGTGCAGTGGCGGCGCTTCGCCCACTGTGCGCCACGGCGGGTCCCCGTTGCCGTAGAGGCTGAGGAGCCGCAGGTCGGCGGGGTCGGCGTGCTGAGGTAGGGGCAGCGGTGGGAGACGGTGTCCGGCGGCCCTCAGGGCCTCGGCGATCTGGTTCGCCCGCCCGGGGAACACCTTCGCCGCGAGGACCAGGTGAGCCAGGGGTACGGGCTGGTCCCGGGGCAGATCGGCACCGCCGGGTCGGAGCTTCCTGCGCAGCACCCTTCGGCGCAAGGACCGGCTGTCCCGCAGCCATGCGTCCAGTGCCTGCTCGGAGGGCACGCGGAACCCCAGCGCGGCGACCAGAGGCGCGGCGGTGCGGGGATCGCATCCGTCCACGCTCAGATACTCGGCGTTCACCTCCTCACCCGGACGGAACCACGGCGGCAGGGCGTCGGCATCGCGGCTGAGCATCTTCGCGAGGCTGCGCGGAACCTCCCCGTCGGATGCGAGGGCGGCGGCCAGGCGCTCGAGGTGCGCCTGCTCCGGCAGAGAGACGCCCAGGTCGCGCAGCCGGTCCACCACGTAGTCGAAGGGCAGTCCGCTGCGCCGTACCGTGGCGACCAGGGCCCCCGGCAGCAGCTCGTTCTCCTCGCCGACGTATTCCAGCAGCAGATCGTCGGTCGGCCGGCCGCCCAGGAGCTGTGGCGCCCGTACTCCGGAGCCCGGATCGGCGGCGGCCCATACCCGCGCCCGCCATTCGCCCAGGGCGTCCTGGTCCTCCGTGACCACCTCCCCCGCTCCGGTCGGCGGATGCTGCTCGACCAGCCACTTGTCGGCGGGGCAGCAGCCGACGGCAGCGGGGTCCACCGGCAGTACCGCGCCGGAGCGGGTCCGCAGCGGCAGCCGAGTCCCCCGGGCGACCACCTGCTGCGCGATACGGTCGGCCAGCAGGCCCTGCAGCGCGTCCGGGGCCTGCCCCACGGGCAGTCTCCGCCCCTCGTGGGCCCAGCCCCCGAGCATCAGCGCCTGCAACCACTCCAGCGACAGCACCCGCGCGTCTTCCTCGAACAGCGCGGGGATCTTGGCCGTCAGGAGCCGGCTCACGAACTCCTCGTGATCGTCCAGCATCGCCGTCCGGTCGACGGTGAGAGTCGGAGCGTGTTTCCCGGTGAGGTTCACGACCACCCCGAACCGGTCCTCGCCCGCCCACAGCCCGTCCGCGAGCACGGCCCCGCCACCGGGGCACCACCACACACCGTCTCCGGCGTTGTACGGCGCGACCGTATCGCCGTCCGGCGAGTGCCACGACCTGGTGAGGGAATCCGCCCGGTCGGGACCGACGTACGCCGACAGCTCCCCGGCGCGCCAGCGGAGCTCCTCCCGGCCCTCCTCCCGTACCGTCACATCGAAGTCGGACACCCACAGCTGCCGCCGTAGCACCTCCCCGCAGGAGATCTTCTCGGCGGGGTCGCGCAGATACAGCCGTACAGCCGTGCCGGCCCGTACGGCGGGCCCCGCGGACTGTATGCGGAACAGGGCGCCGGGGCCGTCGATATGGACGATCAGCCGTTCACCGACTGTCATTTCCCTGCCGAGCCGGACGGTGCTCACCCGGATCTCGTCGGCGAGCATGAAATAGCTGAGGACGCCCACGCCGAAGCGGCTGTTCGGATGGAACTCGATGCCCGCCTCGTCCCACTCGGCCCACTCCCCGAGGAACTCCCGTTCCTCCACGAACCGGTTGCCGGCGAAGGCGAAGAGGCGGCGCAGTTCGTTGCGTCCCATGCCGATGCCGTTGTCGCGGCACTCGATGTAGGCGCGGCCGTCGTCGTCCACGCCCTGGCCGAACTCGATCTCGCCCTGCCAGTCGACCCGGTCCTCCGGGCGGCGGCGGTTCCACAGCTGTGTGCGCGCCCTGCGGTACCGGCAGGCGTCCAGCGCGTTCTGGTACAGCTCGCGCAGGGCGAGCGTGCGGTCGCGGTAGAGCTGTTCGCCCATGAGCAGGTCACGGACCCGGTCGCCGTCGAGCCGGAAGCGGACGTCGGCCGCGTCGTAGCGGGGCCTGCCGTCCGCTCCGGGTGCGGCGGCGACCCGGCCGGAGCCGAAACCGGTCGGGACGCCCCACGCGGTGAGGTCCGTGCCGTCGGGGCGCGCCTGCAGGGCTCGCACCGTGCGGTCCAGCGCCTCGGTGTGCTGGTGCAGGGCGAGTTCGACGGCCTCGTGCGGGCACTGCGCGGAGAGCACCCGGCGCGGTCCGTCGGGCTGCCAGGTGAGGGTGCGCAACGCCGCCCGGAAGGCGGTGCCGTCGACCGGGGCGCTGATGCCGAGGTGCTCGGCGACCAGGGAGGGCAGCAGGACCGGGTCCACGGCCATGTGGTGGGCGATGGTCAGCAGGGTGGCGATCCGGCCCCAGTCGACCGTGTGCTCGTGGGCGTAGGCGGCCGCCACCGTGTCCGGCTCCGCGGTCCCCGTCCGTTCCAGGTCCAGGCCGATCAGCTCCACCAGCCGCCACAGCCGGGCGGGGTCGAGGACGTGGCCGACCAGGGGCGGCGCGAACTCCGGCTCCTCGGGCAGGAGGTCCAGGCCGGCGATCCCGGACCGGCGTACGGCGTCCCTCGTGGCGGGCAGGCGCAGCAGCCACTGCCGGGACAGCCACCAGGCGACGGCACGGGCCTCGTCCTCCCGGCCGCGCTGGCGGGCTCGCCGCTCGCGGTCCTGCAGGGCCCGGTGGCCGGAGCAGTACCGCTCGAAGGCGCCACGGGTGGCGAAGCCGCAGTCGGTGTCGGCGCCGGGTCCCTCCTCCAGGGTCCAGGGGCGCAGGTCGCGGGCGAGGTACGCGAGGCGGGTGCCGAACGCGGTGAACAGGTAGGGCCCCAGGACGAGCAGGGCGGCCTCGGTGAGGCTGAGGTCGCGTGCGGGCCCCGTCGTGCCGTGCAGCATCGTGCCGACGAACCGCTCCATGCGGCTCTCGCACCCGGCGGGCCGCCACACGTCCCCGTGCCGCTCCAGCCACGCGTCCGCCTCGTCGGTCTCGTGCCCCCAGTGCCCGGCCAGCCGGGCGACCGCGGCGCGCACCTGCTCGACCGCCTCGTCCCGCTCGGTGTCGGACAGTTTTCCGGCCCGCACCCGGCGCCATGCCTCGTGCCCGCGGGCCTCCTTCTCCCAGGGGTGCTCGCCGGTCCGGCGCCGCGCGGCCGCCGCACCGCGTGCGGGGAAGAGCACCAGGCCGTCCTTGCCGGTGGCGTAGGTGATCTGGACGCCCTGGTCGGAGTGGCCCCGGTCCTGCCGCGCGATCGTGCGGACGCGCGCGTCGAGGTGGGGTTCCAGCGCGGCGAGAGTGCCGGGCGCCGAGGTGTCGCCCGCCAGCTCCGTGAGGGCGCGGGTGAAGTAGGAGAACCCGGTGTCCTTCTCGTCGCCGGGCGGGTGCCCGGGCTCCCCCGGCTCGGCGGCGAAGCCGTAGCCCGCGGTGCCGTAGCGGGCGCAGGCGTAGAGGTGGGCGTATCTCGGCTCGGCCGCGTCGTGACCGTCGTAGCCGGTGTCGCCGTGGCCCCAGGCCAAGGCGTCGCCGACGGACTTGGTGTATGTCTCCAGGGGGTCCCGGCAGGCGTCCACGGCGACGACGAGCTGCGCGGCGTACGACGCCCGCAGGAAGGTGCCGAACTCGATGCGCAGGCAATGGCTGTGGAAGCGCCGCGAGTCGTACAGGGCTGGCCCGGTGACGAGGTAGTCCGTGCCGTCGTGGTGGAAGCCGTGTCCCGACAGCACGAGCAGCAGGTGGTCGCCGGGCGCGGCGTCGCGCACGTACCGCTCGATCTCGTCCTCGATCGCCTGCACGTGCATCTGCCCGGCTTCGAGGATCTCGGCCTCCTGGTAGTCGGCCTGCTTCAGCGCCTCGGCCAGGGCCCGCAGTTCGGTGGGGATGAAGCGCAGCGGCCGGAAGCGGTTGTCGCGGTAGGTGTCCACGCCCACGAGAAGCGCGCGGAACCGCCGCTCTCCACCGCCCGGTCCGCCTCCGCTAGCGGTCACCGCCGGCCGGCCGCGGGGTCAGTGTCAGCTGGATGGCGCCGGTGCGCTGGGCCTGGCCGCCGACGCCGAGCACGACGAGCTGCCCGGACGCGGTGAGCTGGCAGGACACCTGCACCTCGGAGATGCCCCAGCCCTCGGGGCCGGCCTGCTGGAGCCCGTCGAAGGCCACCCGCAGGCCGTTCAGCGTGCGGGTCAGCTGGGCGTTGAGGTCGGCGGGTTTGAACGCCTGGCGCCGCACCCGTGTCCCGTCCTCGCCCCCGCCACGGGCGAACGACTTGTCGCGGGTGTCGCCGGGACCGCCGTCGGCCACCAGGAACTCCAGCTCCTCCACGACATCCCCGGTGTACGACTCCATGCCGACTCCCCCACACTCGTTCGCCAGGTTCGGGCCGATCATAGGCCCAACAGGTGCGTGTACAGGGCCAGTCGGGGACACCCGCCCGCCGTTCGAGCAGCCGCCCGGAGTCGGGAACCGCCCTCGCCCCGAAGGGACGGTTCCCTGGGATCTGGCCGGTTTCGGCCCCCGTCGGCGGCCTTGTGGGCGTGCGCCGGGCGCGCAGGGCCGCGGGAGGGCGCGCGGGCCTCGCCGTGCACCCGGTCGAGGAGGGGACCTGTGAACGTGGCCACGGACGTACGGATCGGGCAGCGGCCGCGCCGGGTTTTCGAACGGTGGACCGGTAGTTGACCTGTTCGGCCACGGCGTGTCGATCCCGTCGGCGGCGCGCTCCGACGACACTGGGCGCGTGACTTTCTCCGGTACGTCCATGGCCGCTGCGCACGCGGCAGGGGCTGCTGCGGTGTTCCTTTCCGGACATCCGAAAGCCTCACCCGCTTCGGCCGCCCAGGCTTTGGCCACGGGGGCGGCTTCCGGCAAAGTGTCCGGAAGGGGCCTCGGCTCGCCGAACAAACTTCTGCACGCTGCGCACCAGTGACGGCGGATCGATGGGACGGCCCCGTTCACACCCGGAACGGGGCCGGTCTTGTGCGCAGACATACGCGTGAGTAGTTAACAAAGTGCCGGATTGCCCACCCGAAGAGGGTGGGAAGGCTCCTGCGGTACACCCCGCCGGTCCCGCCACAGGGACCCCGGCGGTCGCACCCGCAGGACCACTCCCCCAGCCATCCGCCCACCCACGTTGACGCGGACAGGAGCGGTGATGCCCGCCACGCACCACACGTCGGCACTCCCGACGCCCAGTACTCCCAGCGACCAGAGCACATCGAGCGCCCCGAGCGGCCCCGGCGGTCCCGTCGGCTCCGGCGGCTCCGGTGAATCCCCCGTAGGCGCCACCGCGAAGCAGGCCAGGACCCCCCGGCCGCGCTCCACGACCGCCAAGAAGGCCGCGACGCCCAAGAAGGCGGCGGCGAAGAAGGTGACAGCGGCGAAGAAGGCGACAGCGGCGGCCAAGAGCACGCCGGCCGAGCCCGCCGAGGCCGGCGCCTCGAAGAGCACGGCGTCGAAGGCCACCACCGGCAAGACCACCACCGGCAGGAGCGGGACCGGCAAGGCCACCACCGGCAGGACAACGACCGCCAAGGCCACCACCGGCAAGACCGCGACCGCCAAGGCCACCACCAGCAAGGCCGCCACCGGCAAGACCGCGACCAAACCCACCACCAGGCCCGCCCCCGCCAAGACCGCCGCCCCCAAGGCGAGGAAGACCACCGCCAGGAAATCCCCCGCCGCCAAGAAGCCCCCGCAGCCCGCCACGGCCATCGGCCGCATCCCCGTCCTCGACGTCCGCCCGGTCGTCCAGCACGGGCGGCGGCCCGCGAAGGCGGTGACCGGCGAGGCGTTCGAGGTCTCGGCCACCGTGTTCCGCGAGGGGCATGACGCGGTATCGGCCAATGTCGTGCTGACCGACCCGGACGGCAAGGCCGGTTCCTACACCCCGATGCGCGAGCTGGCCCCCGGCACCGACCGCTGGGGCGCCACGGTGACCGCCGACCGGCCCGGTCTGTGGACGTTCACCGTCGAGGCGTGGGGCGACCCGATCGCCACCTGGCGGCACCACGCGCAGATCAAGGTGCCGGCGGGCATCGACACCGGCCTCGTCCTGGAGGAGGGCGCGCGGCTGCACGAGCGCGCGGCCGTGGACACGCCGAAGGCGGACGGTATGCGCGAGGTGCTGCTCGCCGCCGCCGACGCCCTGCGCGACGAGAGCCGTCCGGCGGCCGCCCGGCTGGCGGCGGCGTTGACGCCGGAGGTGGACGCGGTCCTGGCCCGTCACCCGCTGCGGGACCTGGTCACCGCCTCGGACCCGATGCCGCTCCTGGTCGAACGCGAACGCGCCCTGTACGGCGCCTGGTACGAGTTCTTCCCCCGCTCCGAAGGCACCCCGGACAACCCCCACGGCACCTTCCGCACCGCGGCCCGACGCCTGCCCGCCATCGCCGCCATGGGCTTCGACGTCGTCTACCTCCCCCCGATCCACCCCATCGGCACCACCCACCGCAAAGGCCGCAACAACACCCTCGACCCCCGCCCCGACGACGTCGGCGTGCCCTGGGCCATCGGCTCGCCCGAAGGCGGCCACGACGCCGTCCACCCCGCACTGGGCACCATCGAGGACTTCACCTGGTTCGTGCGCCAGGCCCAGTCCCACGGCCTGGAGATCGCCCTGGACTTCGCCCTGCAGTGCTCCCCCGACCACCCCTGGGTCCACAAACACCCCGAGTGGTTCCACCACCGCCCCGACGGCTCCATCGCCTACGCCGAGAACCCCCCGAAGAAGTACCAGGACATCTACCCCCTCGCCTTCGACGCCGACATGGACGGCATCGTCGCCGAGACCCTGCGCGTCCTGCGCCACTGGATGAGCACCGGCGTGCGCATCTTCCGCGTGGACAACCCCCACACCAAGCCGGTGGTGTTCTGGGAGCGGGTCATCGCCGACATCAACCGCACCGACCCGGACGTGATCTTCCTGGCCGAGGCGTTCACCCGCCCCGCGATGATGCACACCCTGGCCCAGATCGGCTTCCAGCAGTCGTACACCTACTTCACCTGGCGCAACACCAAGCAGGAGCTGACCGAGTACCTGAGCGAGCTGTCGGGCGAGGCCGCGAGCTACATGCGCCCCAACCTCTTCGTCAACACCCCCGACATCCTGCACGCCTACCTCCAGCACGGCGGCCGCCCCGCCTTCGAGGTCCGCGCCGTCCTCGCCGCCACCCTCTCCCCCACCTGGGGCATCTACTCCGGCTACGAGCTGTGCGAGAACACCCCGCTGCGCGAGGGCAGCGAGGAATACCTCGACTCCGAGAAGTACCAGCTGCGCCCCCGCGACTGGGACACCCCCGACACCATCGCCCCCCTCATCACCCGCCTCAACCAGATCCGCAGGGCCAACCCCGCCCTCCGGCACCTGCGCAACCTGCACTTCCACCACGCCGACCAGGAGGCGGTGATCGCGTACTCGAAGAGGAGCGGATCGAACACGGTTCTGGTGGTCGCCAACCTCGACCCCCACCACACCCAGGAGGCCACCGTCTCGTTGGACATGCCGCAACTCGGCCTGGACTGGCACGAGTCGGTGCCGGTGCGTGACGAGCTCACCGGTGAGACCTATCACTGGGGCAGGGCCAACTACGTACGTCTCGAACCGGGCCGAGCGCCCGCGCACGTGCTGACCGTCCTGCGACCGTCCACCCCGCAGATCGGAGGGTCACCCATAAAATGATCGTCAACGAGCCCGTCCCGGACACCTTCGAGGACACCCCCGCCAAGGACCGGGACCCCGACTGGTTCAAGCGCGCGGTCTTCTACGAGGTTCTGGTCCGTTCCTTCCAGGACAGCAACGGCGACGGCGTCGGGGACCTCAAGGGCCTGACGGCCAAGCTGGACTATCTGCAGTGGCTGGGCGTCGACTGCCTGTGGCTGCCGCCGTTCTTCCAGTCCCCGCTCAGGGACGGCGGCTACGACGTCTCCGACTACACGGCCGTGCTGCCGGAGTTCGGGGACCTCGCGGACTTCGTGGAGTTCGTGGACGCCGCCCACCAGCGCGGCATGCGGGTCATCATCGACTTCGTCATGAACCACACCAGCGACCAGCACCCGTGGTTCCAGGAGTCGAGAAGGGACCCCGAGGGGCCCTACGGCGACTACTACATGTGGGCCGACGACGACAAGCAGTACCAGGACGCGCGGATCATCTTCGTCGACACCGAGGTGTCGAACTGGACCTTCGACCCGGTGCGGGGGCAGTACTTCTTCCACCGGTTCTTCTCGCACCAGCCGGACCTCAACTACGAGAACCCGGCGGTGCAGGAGGAGATCCTGTCGGCGCTGCGGTTCTGGCTGGACCTCGGCATCGACGGCTTCCGGCTGGACGCCGTGCCGTATCTGTACGCCGAGGAGGGCACCAACTGCGAAAACCTTCCGGCTACCCATGACTTCCTGAAGCGGGTGCGGAAGGAGATCGACGCCCACTATCCGGACACGGTGCTGCTGGCGGAGGCCAACCAGTGGCCGGAGGACGTCGTCGACTACTTCGGCGACTACCAGAGCGGCGGGGACGAGTGCCACATGGCGTTCCACTTCCCCGTCATGCCGCGCATCTTCATGGCCGTACGGCGGGAATCCCGCTACCCGGTCTCGGAGATCCTCGCCAAGACCCCGGCGATCCCCTCGGGCTGCCAGTGGGGCATCTTCCTGCGCAACCACGACGAGCTCACGCTCGAGATGGTCACCGACGAAGAGCGCGACTACATGTGGGCGGAGTACGCCAAGGACCCGCGGATGCGCGCCAACATCGGCATCCGCCGGCGGCTGGCGCCCCTGCTGGACAACGACCGCAACCAGATCGAGCTGTTCACCGCCCTGCTGCTGTCCCTGCCGGGCTCGCCGATCCTCTACTACGGCGACGAGATCGGCATGGGCGACAACATCTGGCTCGGCGACCGCGACGCCGTCCGGACGCCGATGCAGTGGACCCCGGACCGCAACGCGGGGTTCTCCTCGTGCGACCCCGGACGCCTGTTCCTGCCGACCATCATGGACCCGGTCTACGGCTACCAGGTCACCAACGTCGAGGCGTCCATGTCGTCGCCCTCGTCGCTGCTGCACTGGACCCGCCGGATGATCGAGATCCGCAAGCAGAACCTGGCGTTCGGACTCGGCTCGTACACCGAACTGCACTCCACCAACCCGGCGGTGCTGGCGTTCCTGCGGGAGCACGGCGACGACCTGGTGCTCTGCGTCAACAACTTCTCCCGCTTCGCCCAGCCCACCGAGCTGGACCTGCGGGCGTTCAGCGGACGCCATCCGGTGGAGCTGATCGGCGGGGTGCGCTTCCCGGCCATCGGTGAACTGCCGTACCTGCTGACCCTGGCGGGCCACGGCTTCTACTGGTTCCGGCTCCGCAAGGACGCCGTCTAGAAGCCCGGGGCGGGGCGGCGGTTTCCCCCGTCCCGCCCGGGGCACGCATCAGTAACACCCCGGCAGGGGAAAGGACGCACGCGATGTCGGAAGCCGTCACCCACCCCGCGAAGTTCCGCACCGGGCTGCTCGCGTCACTCGAACCACTGCTGCGTGAGTGGTTGCCGCGCCAGCGCTGGTTCGCCGGCAAGGGGCGCCCGCTCACCGGTCTCACCCCGGTCGCGGTCACCGAACTGCTGCCCCCGGACGCCCGGCTCGGCCTGTACCACCTGCTCGTCCGCGCCCATCAGCCGTCCGCGCTGGGCGCCCCGCCCCATCCGGGCGACTGCTATCAGCTCCTGATAGGCGCCCGCGAGGCCCTGCCGCCCCGCCTCGCGCCCGCGCTGATCGGCCACCTCCAGGACGGTCCGCTCGCCGGGCGCACCGTCTACGACGCCCTGTACGACCCCCGCCCCGCCGATGTGCTCCTGGAGGCCCTGCGCAGCCGGGCGCGCGTCGGCGTTCTGCGCTTCGAGGGCGAGCCGGACCGGGAGATCCGCTCGGGTCTGGTCCCCCGGCTGGTGACGTCCGAGCAGTCCAACTCGTCCGTGGTCTATGGAGATACGTTCATCCTGAAGCTGTTGCGCCGGGTCGTGCCGGGCGTCAACCCCGACCTGGAGCTGCCCCTGGCGCTGGCGCGCGAGGGGTGCGCGCGGGTGCCGGAGCCGACGGCGTGGATACGGGCGGACCTCGGCGGGGCCGCCGAGTCGTACGTCCTCGGGGTGCTCCAGCCCTTCGTGCAGGGCGCCGCCGACGGCTGGGAGCTCGCGCTGAGCGAACTGGCCAAGGGCGAGGACTTCACCGCCGAGGCGCGGGCGCTGGGCCGGGCCACCGCCGAGGTGCACATGGCGCTGGCGGCCGCGCTGCCCACGGTCACCCTCGGCCATGCCCAGCTGGAGCCGCTGGTCGGCGGCATGCGGGAGCGGCTGGAGGCCGCCGCCCAGGCCGTGCCCGCGCTGCGGCCCTACGCACCCGGCCTGCGCTCGGCCTACGACGCGCTGGCCGCGCTCGCCGCCGAGGGCCACACCTGGACCGCCCAGCGCGTCCACGGCGACCTCCATCTCGGCCAGTGCCTGCGCTCCCCCGACGGCCGCTGGTCGCTGATCGACTTCGAGGGCGAGCCCGCCAGGCCGCTGGCCGAGCGGCGCATGCCGCAGCCGACGCTGCGGGACGTCGCGGGCATGCTGCGCTCCTTCGACTACGCGGCGCACTCCGTCGGCCCGCCCGCGCCGGGCTGGGCACGGGACTGCCGCAACGCCTACTGCTCCGGGTACGCGGAGGCCGGGGGAACCGATCCGCGCACCGAGCCGGTGTTCCTGCGGGCCTACGAGACCGACAAGGCGGTCTACGAGGTGGTCTACGAGGCCCGGCACCGCCCCGACTGGCTCCCGGTGCCGCTGTCCGCGGTCCGCCGCCTCGCGTCACCCGACACGCCCTGACCCCCTCACCCCCAGACCGCGCCTAGGAGGCTCCGTCCGTGACCCCCAGCTCCCCGTCCCACGGCCCGCACCGGAAGAACACGGCCGAGGAGAAGAGCTCGGCACAGAAGATCCCGGCGCAGCAGAACACGGCGAACAGGAAGGCGGCGCAGAGGAAGGCGGCGGCCGAGCAGCCGGCGACGACCGCCCCGAGGAAGACCGGCGCCGTGCCGCGGACGGCCGCCGAGGAGACCGCCGCCGTGCCGCACAAGGCCGTCGAGGAGACCGCCGCCGTGCCGCACAAGGCCGTCGAGGAGACCGCCGTGCCCGTCGCCCCCTGCCCCGCCCTCGACCCGGCCGACCGTGAGCGGCTGCTCGCCGGGTGCCATCACGACCCCCACGCGGTGCTCGGCGCGCATCCGCACCCGGACGGTGTCGTCCTCCGTGCGCTGCGCCCGTACGCCCTGTCGGTCACGGTCCTGGCCGGCGGTCTCCGGGCCGAGCTGCACGACGACGGGGACGGCTTCTTCTCCGGTCTGCTGCCGCTGCGGGAGATACCCGAGTACCGGCTGCGGATCGCCTACGAGGGGACCGTGCTGGAGGTCGAGGACGCGTACCGCTTCCTGCCCGCGCTCGGTGAACTGGATCTGCATCTGATCGGCGAGGGGCGGCACGAGGAGCTGTGGCGGGCGCTGGGCGCCGAGCCGATGACGCACCAGGGGGTGAGGGGCACCCGGTTCTCCGTGTGGGCGCCGAACGCGCGGGGCGTGCGGGTGGCCGGCGGCTTCAACCACTGGGACGGCACGGCCTGTCCGATGCGCTCGCTGGGCGGCACCGGGGTGTGGGAGCTGTTCCTGCCGGGCGTCGGCGAGGGCGAGCTGTACAAGTTCGAGATCACCCGCCCCGACGGCTCGCGCACCCTGCGCGCGGACCCGCTGGCCCGGCGCACCGAGGCACCGCCGAACACGTCGTCCGTCGTGCACGCCTCGCACTACGAGTGGGGCGATGCCGAGTGGCTGGCCCGCCGCACCGAGCGCCCCGCGCACGAGGCACCGCTCTCGGTGTACGAGGTGCACCTGCCGTCCTGGCGACCTGGTCTGACGTATCGTCAGCTCGCCGAGCAGCTGCCCGCGTACGTCAAGGACCTCGGCTTCACGCATGTGGAGCTGATGCCGGTCGCCGAGCATCCCTTCGGCGGCTCCTGGGGCTACCAGGTCACCGGCTTCTACGCGCCGACGGCCCGGCTCGGCACCCCCGACGACTTCAAGTACCTGGTGGACCGGCTGCATCAGGCGGGCATCGGCGTGCTGATGGACTGGGTGCCGGCGCACTTCCCGCGGGACGAGTGGGCGCTGGCGGAGTTCGACGGGCGTCCGCTGTACGAGCACGAGGACCCGCTGCGGTCCGCGCACCCCGACTGGGGGACGCTGGAGTTCGACTTCGGCCGCCGTGAGGTGCGCAACTTCCTGGTGGCGAACGCGGTGTACTGGTGCGAGGAGTTCCACATCGACGGGCTGCGGGTGGACGCGGTCGCCTCGATGCTCTACCTGGACTACTCGCGCGAGCCGGGGCAGTGGGTGCCGAACGAGCACGGCGGGCGGGAGAACCTGGACGCGGTGGCGTTCCTCCAGGAGATGAACGCGACCGTGTACCGCAGGGTGCCCGGCGTGGTGACCATGGCCGAGGAGTCCACCGCCTGGGACGGCGTCACCCGCGCCACCCACCACCAGGGCCCGAGCGGCTTCGGCGGACTGGGCTTCGGGCTGAAGTGGAACATGGGCTGGATGCACGACTCGCTGGCCTACATGAGCAAGGAGCCGGTGCACCGCAGGTACCACCACCACGAGATGACGTTCTCGATGGTGTACGCCTACAGCGAGAACTACGTGCTGCCGATCTCCCACGACGAGGTGGTGCACGGCAAGCGGTCGCTGGTGTCGAAGATGCCGGGCGACTGGTGGCAGCAGCGCGCCAACCACCGCGCCTACCTCGGCTTCATGTGGGCCCATCCGGGCAAGCAACTGCTGTTCATGGGCCAGGAGTTCGCGCAGGGCGCCGAGTGGTCCGAGGCCCACGGCCCCGACTGGTGGCTGCTGGACCCGGCGTACGGCGCCGAGGCCGACCATCGCGGGGTCCGCGACCTGGTCCGTGACCTCAACGCCGTCTACCGCTCGGTCCCCGCGCTCTGGGAGCTGGACAGCCGTCCCGAGGGGTTCCGCTGGATCACCGCGGACGCCGCCGACGACAACGTCCTCGCCTTCCTCCGCCTCGACGCCGAGGGCGGCCCGCTGCTCGCGGTCAGCAACTTCTCCCCCGTGGTCCGCCCCGGCTACCGCCTCGGTGTCCCCGCGGACGTCCCCGCCTGGCACCAGGTCCTCAACACCGACGCCGCCCGCTACGGCGGCAGCGACGTCGTCCTGCCCGACCCCGTGAAGCCCGAGCCCCAGGGGTGCCACGGCCACCCGGCGAGCATCCGGCTGACCCTGCCACCCCTGGCGACCGTCTGGCTGCGCCCCGTCTAGACGGCGTCCGCCAGCGCCCTGGGCAGCCGGCCGGTGTGCAGGATGCCCAGGCGCTGGGTGGCGCGGGTGAGGGCGACGTAGAGGTCGCTGGTGCCGTGGCGGGCGGGTTCGACGACCAGGACGGAGTCGAACTCCAGGCCCTTGGCCTGGCGGGCGTCGAGGAGGACGACCTGCCGGGTGAGGTCGGGTTCGGCACCCGCCGTGACGCCCTCGAGACGGGCGGCGAGGCGGCGGTGGAGGTCGCGGGGGGCGATGATCCCGAGGCGGCCCTCGGCGGGGGCGAGTTCCCGCGCCGCCTCGGCCACGGCGGTGGGCAGGTCGTCCGTGGCGCGGATCCAGGGGCGCACGCCCGTCGCGCGGACGGAGCTCGGCGGTTCGAAGGCGGGGTGCTCGGCCCGTACGACCGCCGCCGCGAGGTCCATGATCTCGGCCGGGGTGCGGTAGTTGACGCCCAGGCGGGTGTGGACCCAGCGGTCCTCGACGTAGGGGCCGAGGATGTCCTGCCAGTTGCCGACGCCCGCCGCCTCCGCCGTCTGGGCCGGGTCGCCGACCAGGGTCATCGAGCGGGTGGGGCTGCGCCGCATCAGCATGCGCCAGGCCATCGGCGACAGCTCCTGCGCCTCGTCGACGATGATGTGCCCGAACGCCCAGGTGCGGTCGGCCGCCGCGCGCTCGGCGGCGCTGCGGTGGTCGTCCTCCTCGTGCCGCTCGGCGAACCGTTCGGCGTCGATGATGTCGTGCGCGGAGAGGACCTCGGAGGCATCGGGGTCGCTGTCCTCCTTGTCCTCGAACTCGTACGTCCGGGAGGCGTAGGACACGTCCAGCACGCCCTGCGCGTAGGCGACCTGCGTCTCGCGCTCCCGCTCCGCACGGGCCCGCGCCCACCGGTCGTCCTCGCCGAGGAGTTCGGCGGCCTCGTCCAGCAGGGGCACATCGGCCACGGTCCACTGCCGGGTGACCGGGCGGCGGACGGCGGCCGCGTCCTCGTCGGGGAGGTAGCCGACGGGATCGGCGAGGAAGTCGGCGACCAGCCGCTGCGGGGTCAGGCGCGGCCACAGCTGGTCGATCGCCGCCCAGACCTCGGGGTTCTCGGCGAGTTCGTCGCGGATCTGGGTGATGTCGGCGGCATCCAGCAGGCTGGAGCCGTCGTAGGGGTCGGTGCCGACGCGCTCGGCGTACAGCTCGGTGAGGGTGTTGAGGATGTGGCCCTCGAAGTGCTCGCGGGCCACGTTGTGCGGGAGCCTGGCGGCGCGGGTCTTCTCCCGTGCGACCCGGACCAGGCCGTCGTCGAGCATCAGGACCTCCCGGTCGTGCTCGATCGCGATCACCGGGTCGGGCAGCGACTGCCAGTCGCGGACGACCTCGGCGAGGACGTCCGCCATGCCGGCGCGCCCCTTGACCGCGGCCGCCGCGGGCGTGTCGGTCGCCGTCGCCTTCACGCCGGGGAAGAGTTCGCCGACGGTGGCGAGGAGCACCCCGGTCTCGCCGAGGGAGGGCAGCACCTCGCCGATGTAGCCGAGGAAGGCGGGGTTGGGGCCGACGATGAGCACGGCACGGCGGGCGAGCAGTTCCCGGTGCTCGTACAGCAGATACGCGGCGCGGTGCAGGGCGACGGCGGTCTTGCCGGTACCGGGGCCGCCCTCGACCACCAGGACCCCGCGGTGGGGTGCCCGGATGATCTCGTCCTGCTCGGCCTGGATGGTCTGCACGATGTCGCTCATTCGGCCGGTGCGGGCGGAGTTGAGGGCGGCGAGCAGCACCGCGTCGCCGGACGGGTCCTCGTGTCCGGTGCGCTCCTGGTCGCCGACGTCGAGGAACTCGTCGTGCAGGGCGGTGACCCGGCGGCCTTCGGTGGAGATGTGGCGGCGCCGGCGCAGGCCCATCGGGGTGTGGCCGGTGGCCAGATAGAAGGGCCGGGCCACGTCCGCGCGCCAGTCGATCAGCACCGGTGTGCGTTCGGCGTCGTCGCGGCGCAGGCCGATACGGCCGATGTGGTGGCTCTGCCCGGAGGTGAGGTCGATCCGGCCGAAGCACAGCGAGCCGTCCACGGCGTTCAGCGCGGCCAGCAGCCCCGAGCGCTCGGCGACCAGGATGTCCCGCTCCAGCCGGGCCTGCATCGGGGTGTCGCCCTGGGCGAGCGCGTCCCCGACGGACGTCTCGGTCTCCCCGCGCAGCAGGTCCACACGGGCGTACAGGCCGTCGATGAATTCCTGCTCGGCAAGAATTTCACCGCTGTTTTCACCCTTGCCTTCGAAGCTGTTTGACAATGCCACTCCCGCGCAGATATACTGTGCTCACTGAACTTCTTTGCGACTCGATCGACTTGAAGTCGCGAATCAACGAATATACGCAAAGAAATCCCCCGGGCGCAATTGCCCGGGGGATTTTCTGTGTACGGCCCCGATGTCTTCCGGAGGTCAGAGCACGTCGGCGATTTCCTCCAGCAGCCGCCGCTTGGGGCGGGCGCCCACCATCGCCTTCACCGGCTCACCGTCCCGGAAGACCATGAACGTCGGCATCGACAGCACCTTGTAGGCGTTGGTGGTGGCCGGATTGGTGTCCACGTCCAGCTGCACCACCTTCAGCCGCTCACCCTCCTGTTCCGCGAGGGCCGTCAGCACCGGCCCCATCTGCCGGCACGGCGGGCACCAGTCGGCCGTGAACTCCACCAGCACCGGCCGGTCCGCCCCGATCACCTCCGCCTCGAAATCCGCGTCCGTCACCTCTGCCACACCTGCGGCCCTGATCACAGTCCGTCCCCTCCCAGTTCGCACAACGGCGTCTCTCCCTCGGCACCGGCCAGCCGCACCCGGATCTGCGCCCGCACGGCCTGCAGCTCGCCGATCAGCGCGTCCAGCTCGGCCAGCTTGCGCCGGTAGACCGCGAGCGAGGCCGGACAGGTGTCGCCCTCCGGGTGCCCGGCGCGCAGACACTCCACGAAGGGGCGGGTCTCCTCCAGGTCGAACCCGAAGTCCTGGAGCGTCCGGATCTGCCGGAGCAGCTTCAGATCGCCCTCGTCGTACGTCCGGTAACCGTTCGCACCCCGCCGCGCGGGCAGCAGCCCCCGCGACTCGTAGTACCGCAGCGTCCGCGTCGTGGTCCCGGCCCGTGCGGCCAGCTCGCCGATTCGCATGCGTACGAACGTAAGCCTTGACCCCGGCGTCAAGGCAACAGCGGTTTGCGCTCCACCGGGGAGGTCAGCACGATCGACGTCGTCGTGCGGCCGAGGGCCGAGATCTCCTCCAGGACGTCCTCCAGATGGACCGTGTCCCGGACGGCGACCTTGAGGATCCAGCAGTCCTCGCCGACCACGTGGTGCACCTCGGTGATCTCGGGGCGCTCGATCAGCTCCAGGGTCCTGGGGTGCTTGAGGGTGTAGCCGCCGTGCGGGTTGACCCGGATGAACGCCTGGATGCCGTAGCCGAGCCGGGCGGGCGCCACCCGGGCGCCGTACCCGGTGATCACCCCGGCCGCCTCCAGCCGCCGCACCCGCTCGGTGACCGCGGCCGGACTGAGCCGCACGCGCCGCCCCAGCTCGCTCAGCTTGATCCGGCCGTCGGTCTGGAGCAGGTCGAGGATCTGCCGGTCCAGCGCGTCGAAGGCCACCGATGTTTCGCTGGCGGCGGGCCGCGGATGCCGTTGTTCTTTTGGTGCGACCGCCGGATGTCCCATGTTCTCCCCTTCAGAGCGCGGCGTGTGGCCAGGAGAATTATGGCCATGTCACAGGCACGTGAGGTACTGGTCATCGGGGGCAACCGCTACTTCGGCAAGCGGCTGATCGAGCGGCTGCTGGCCGCGGGCGACCGGGTCACCGTCCTCAACCGCGGCTCCGCACCGCCCCCGCCCGGCGCCGCCCAGCTGATCGCCGACCGCGACGAAGAGGCCGCGCTGCGCACCGCGCTCGGGCCGCGGACCTTCGACGTCGTGGTCGACCAGGTCTGCTACACCCCGCGCCAGGCGGCGGTGGCACGGCGGGTCTTCACCGGCCGCACCGGGCGTTACGTGATGACGTCCACGGTGGAGGTGTACGAGTACGAGGACTCTCTCGCGCCGGTGCCCGAGGAGGCCGTCGATCCCCGCACGGTCGTCGTGGACCCGGAACTGCCCTGGCACGACCCGGAGTTCCTTCAGGCGCACTACGGCGAGGGCAAGCGGCAGGCGGAGGCCGTCCTCGCGGCCGATCCGGCGTTCCCGTACACGGCCGTGCGCGTGGCCCATGTGCTGGGCGGCGCCGACGACTTCACCGGACGGCTCGCGCACTACGCCGACCGGATCCGCGCGGGCGAGCCGATCGCCGTGCCGGTCGACAACCAGCCGGCGACCTACATCCACGTCGAGGAGATCGCCGACTTCCTCTTCTGGACGGCGGGCCAGGATGTGACCGGCCCCCTCAACGCGGCCTCCCACGGCCTGCTGACCACCGAGGACCTGTGCGCGGCGGTGGCCGCTCACCTGCCCGGCGGCAGGACGCTCTTCCAGGAGGTGGAGGTGGGAGAGATCTCCCCCTTCTCCTTCCGCCGCTCCTACGGCATGGACAACTCCCGCGCCGTCGGGCTCGGTTTCCCCTTCTCCACCGCACGGCAGTGGCTGCCGCGTGCGGTCGCCGAAACCCTTCGAAAGGACCACTGACATGCGGTACCGCACCCTGGGCGACGTCCGGGTGAGCGCGATCGGGCTCGGCGCGATGCCGCTGTCCCTGGAGGGCCGCCCCGACGAGCGGCGGGCCCTGGCCACCGTGCACGCCGCCCTCGACGCGGGCGTCACCCTGCTGGACACCGCCGACTCCTACCATCTGCCCGGCGCGGACCCCGGCCACAACGAACTCCTCCTCGCCCGCGCGCTGGCCACCTACGGCGGCGACACCTCCGAGGTACTGGTGGCCACCAAGGGCGGCCGGGGCCGCCCGGCCGACGGCTCCTGGACCGTCGACGGCGACCCGCGGTGGCTGAAGGCCGCCGCCGAGGCGTCGCTGAAGCGGCTCGGCACCGAGGCCATCGGCCTCTACCAGCTGCACAAGCCCGATCCGTCCGTGCCCTTCGAGGAGTCCGTCGGCGCGCTGCGCGAGCTGCTCGACGCGGGCACCATCCGGCTCGCCGGGATCTCCAACGCCGACGCCGGGCAGATCCGCGTCGCCCGGACGATCCTCGGCGACCGGCTGGTGTCCGTGCAGAACCAGTACTCGCCGGCCGTCCAGGACTCCGACGCCGAGCTGCGGCTGTGCGCCGAGCTGGGCGTCGCCTTCCTGCCGTGGAGCCCGCTGGGCGGCATCTCCCGCAGCTCGCTGGACGGCCCGTCCCGGCAGCGGCCCGAGCCCCGGTTCGCGGCCTTCCACGCCGTGGCCGCCGAGCGCGGGGTCAGCCCGCAGCGGGTGTGCCTGGCGTGGCTGCTGCACCGGTCGCCGACGGTGATCCCGATCCCGGGCGCGAGCCGTCCGGAGACGATCCGGGACTCGGCGGGGGCGGCCGAGCTGGACCTGTCCGCGGAGGAGCGGGAGCGGCTGGACAGGGCGGTTCGGGCCGGCTGATCGCGCGGCTCGGTCGCCGCCCTCTCCCTCGCCGGTCTCTCCGTCGCCGTCCCCTGCTCGCCGCCCTCTCCCTCACCGGCCTCTGCGTCGCCGTCCCCTGCTCGCAGCCCGCTCAGCCGCCGTCCTCCCCGTCGCCGTCCCGCTGGTCCTCGTCCGCCTGATCGCCCGGCACGCCCAGCAGGCGCCGGGTCAGCCGGTCCCGGTCCGACAGCAGCTCGTCGAGGGCGGCCCGTACATCGGCGGCTTCGGTACGAGGGGACTCGCGCTCGGCGCCGATCAGCACCGCGCGCCGTACCAGCTCCTTGGTGAAGGACGCCGTCATGCCCTCGGTGCGGGCGACCACCTCGGCGGTGATCTCCTCGTCCAGGCCGAGCCCGGTGCCGTACAGCTGGAGCAGCCGGGCGCGGCCGGCGGCGTCCGGCAGGGGGATCTCCACGGCAAGGTCGACGCGGCCGGGGCGCTGGATCAGAGCCGGTTCCAGGAGGTCGGCGCGGTTGGTGGTGAGCAGGAAGGCCACGTCGGCGTCGTCGCCGAGGCCGTCCATCTCGTTCAGCACCTGGAAGAGCAGGGGCTGTTCACCGCCGCCGTGGTCACGGGACTCGGCGATCAGATCGCAGTCCTCCAGCACGACGAGGGCGGGCTGGAGCATCCGGGCGAGGGCGCAGGCCGGGCCGATGGCGTCGATGCTCTCGCCGGAGAGGATGACGACCGTGAACTCCTGGAGGTGGGACAGGAGATAGCGCAGGGTGTGCGTCTTGCCGGTGCCGGGCGGGCCGTAGAGCAGCAGGCCGCGGCGCAGGTGCTGGCCGGCGGCGCGCAGTTGTTCGCGGCGCCGGGCGACGCCCACGACCTGGCGTTCCACGCGGTCCAGCAGGCCGTCCGGGAGGACGATGTCGGCGCGGGTGAGGGCGGGGCGGCGGTGGAAGCGGAAGGGGCCGAGGCCGTGGCCGAACTCCGAGCCCTCGAAGGACAGCACCTGGCCGCGGAAGATGTTGTGCGCGCGGACCAGGGCGTCCAGTTCGGCGAGCATGCGGTCGCCGAACTCCTTGTCCTGGGCGAGGACCTCGACCTCGACCTTGTTGCGCCCGTACTCGTCCTGCGGGCCGCGCAGCAGCACGGCGAACCGTTCGCCGTCCTCGGTGCCGAGGTAGAACCCACAGGACACGCAGGCCAGTTCGGCGTCCGGCGAGACCGGCAGGTGGGCGTAGTCGACGGCTCCGACGGTGAACCGGTCGTAGCGGTCGGCCGCCTCCAGGATGTCGCCGAGGGTCAGCTCTCCGTGGTGCTGGGCGCCGCGCATGCCGATGAGCTCGTAGGAGCGGCCCTCGCCCTGGAACCAGCGTTCCAGGGCGAGATGGACGTTGGGCAGGTCGTAGGGCGGGTACGCCGCCTTCACCACCGGCCGGTCCGCGGGTGCCGCGCCCAGATGCTCACGCAGCCGGCGGCTGAGGTCGCGGCCGGGTTCGGTGTCCTTGCGCTGCGGGCGGGCCACCGCCATGAGGAACTCGCCGAACAGCTCGGCGATCTCGTCGATCGACAGCGGCGAGGGCGCCCGGTCCGGCCCGTACCGCGCCGCGTACTCGTCCGAACTGACGATCTCGACCCCGCTGGAATCCGTCATGCCGTCTCTCCCCGTGTCGCCGGTCGGTCGTTCCGGTGCCTCCAGCCTGCGGGTGCGGTGACGGACGGGTCAAAGGCATTCGGGGCTACCGCCCCTCAAGCTCCTCGTCGCAGTGGCTGTCGTGCCGGACCCGGAACCGCCTCAGCTCCTCGCCGCCCCGCTGTGCCGTCTCCGCGACCCGCTCGACGTACTCCTCCCGCGGCGCGCCCGGCGTGACGCGGGCCCAGGTCCCGCGGCCGGTGTCCGGACGGTCAGCCGTGCGGGTGGTCACCGCCCGGTGGGCGTGAGCTCCCGCTCCGTCTGCGCCTCGGCTTCCCTCGCGCTGCCGCGGCGGCCCGGCAGCAGCACCGCCACCAGCGCCGTCCCCACACCCAGGACCACCGCGCCGACCAGGCTGGTGTGGGCCACCGCCTCGGAGAAGGAGGACCCGACGGCGTCGGCCATCTGCCGGGCACCCTCGGCGAGTTGCTGCGCCTGCCCCTTCAACTGGGCGGCCTGCTGCGGGTCGGTGACCTTCGACGCCTGCCCGGCGAGTTCGCGGGCCCGGTCGCCGATGCCCTGGGCCACCGCGTAGCCGGCGCCCACGGAGTCCTGGGCGGTGCCGAGCGCGTCGGCCGGGAGCCGGGTGCCGCGGGTGGCGTCGGCGAGGTGGTCGGAGTAGGACGTGGCCAGCAGGGAGCCGAGCACGGCGATACCGAGGGAGCCGCCGAGTTCGATCGAGGTGTCGTTCACCGCGCCGCCGACGCCCAGTTCGGACTCGGGGAAGGCGCCCATGATCGCGTCCGTGGCCGGCGAGAGCGCGAGGCCGATCGCCAGTCCCAGGACGACGAGGGGTGCGACGAAATCGCCGTACGAGGATCCGGCGTCGATCTGCGTCAGCAGCGCGAGGGCCGCCGTGCCGCCGACCATGCCCGCGGTGACCGTCCACTTCATGCCGACCCGCGGGGTGAGCCAGCCGGTCAGCGCCGAGCCGGCGAAGACCGCGCCGGCCAGCGGCAGCATGCGCAGTCCGGTCTCCAGGGCGGTGTAGCCGAGGACGAACTGCAGGTGCTGGGTGAGGTAGTAGAAGGCGCCGAAGACCGCCAGGAAGAACAGCGCGACGGCGAGGTTGGAGCCCGCGAAGCCGCGGTCGGCGAAGCGGCGGACGTCGACGACGGGGCGCGGGTGGCGCAGCTCCCAGAGCACGAAGAGGACCAGCCCGGCACCCGCCACGACCGCGGCCGCGATCGCCTCGGCGCCCCAGCCGAAGTGCGGACCCTGGATGATCATGTAGACCAGCGCGCCGATCCACACCACCGACAGCAGTCCGCCGACGTAGTCGATCCGCCCGTGCCCCTCGGCCCTGGACGGCGGTACGAGGACGAGGGCGGCGAGCAGCGCGACGGCGGCGACGGGCACGTTGATCAGGAACGTGGACGTCCAGGAGTGGTCCTCCAGGAGCACGCCCGCCACCAGCGGACCGGCCGCGATGGCCACACCCGAGGTCGCCGTCCACATCGTGATCGCCTTGGCCCGCTCCGCCCGCGGGAAGGTCGCCGCCAGCAGGGACAGCGTCGCCGGCATGATCATGGCCGCGCCGACACCCATGACGGCCCGGGCCGCTATGACCGTCCCCGAGCTGTCGGCCAGGGAGCCGAACACCGCGCCGCCGGCGAAGACCACGAGGCCGAGCAGCAGAGCCCCGCGGCGGCTGTACTTGTCGCCGATCGCGCCGAGCAGCAGCATCAGCGCGGCGTAGGGGACGGTGTAGCCGTCGATCACCCACTGCAGATCGGAGCTGGACAGCCCCAGGTCACGGGTCATGTCGGGCGCGGCGACGGTGAGGGCGGTGTTCGCCATCACGATGATCAGCAGGCTCAGACAGAGCACCACCAGGGCCCACCAGCGGCGGCGGTAGGGGCCCTCCATCCGGTCCACCGGCTGGTCGAGGACGAGTCGCATGGCAGGGATCGCCTTCCTGGGTCGTACACGGCATGGGCTGCACCTGTGGGGTGCAGGACGGATCGCGGACGCGGCCGCGACCACGGGTTGCACATGGATGTGCAATTGCTCAACACTGTGCAATGTACGACCACTGCACAGCGGTGTGCAAATAAAGGGGTGTGCAGAATGGCTGCCATGACCACGAGCAGCACCAGCCGCGCCGACGCCAACCGGCGGCGCATCCTCGACGTCGCCCTCACGGAGCTGCTCCGCGACCCCGACGCGTCCATGGACCAGATCGCCCGCGCCGCGGGCGTCGTACGCCGGACGGTGTACGGGCATTTCCCGAACCGGGAGGCGCTGATCTCCACGCTGGTCGACGAGGCGGTGCGGGCGGTCGAGGCCGTCCACACGGCGGCCCGCGCGGGCGTCACCGATCCGGCGGAGGCCGTGGCCCGGTCCGTGCTCGCGATCTGGGACATCGCCGACCGCTACCGGCTGCTGAGCGCCCTGGCCCAGCGCACGGTCACCATGCAGGGCATCCGCGAACGCCTCGGGCCCCTGCGCCGCGAGGCCGTCGCCCATCTCCAGCAGGGCCTGGACTCGGGCGTCTTCGCCTCCCCGCTGCCGGCCCCGGCCCTGGCCTATGTGCAGGAGCAGACGATCTTCGCGCTGATGGAGGCGGTCAACGACGGCCTCCTGGACACCCGCGACGCGGGCCCGGCGGCGGCGGTCACCGTCCTGACCGGCGCGGGGTACCCGGCGGGGCGGGCCGCGGAACTGGTGGAGCGGCTGAACAGCTGAGCGCCTGGGCCGGGCGGGCGGGCGGGCGGTCCCACGGGCGCCGCACATCCCACCGGCACCGCGCCCCCCGTACCGCCGGCACCGCGCCCCACCGTCCGGGCGCGCATCCCGTCGGCACGGCGCAGCACATCCCGCCCCGCACCGCGCGTGCCCCCTGGTTCGGCTACACCCCGTTGGACGACGTCGGGGAGGCGGCGCCGGGGCACCTGGCGCGGGGCCCTCGGTGATACGACCGGACGCCCGGCCCCGGTTCAGGCGGGGCCGGGCGTCCGGCGTGTGAGGGGAGCGGGCGTCCGGCGCGGGGGTGCGGGCGGGGCCCGGTGTCCGCGCGGCGGACGCGGCGGGCTCAGGTCTTGGCCAGCTCCTTCTCGCCCTCCGCACGCGGTTCGCGCACCTCGCCGGAGGCCGCCGCGTGGTCGTCGAGGAGCGTCTTCTCGTCGAACGGCAGCCGGCCGGCCAGCACCTCCCCCACGCGCTCCTTGTCGATCTCCTTGGTCCAGGTGCCGACCAGCACCGTGGCGACGGCGTTGCCCGCGAAGTTGGTCAGGGCGCGGGCCTCGCTCATGAAGCGGTCGATGCCGACGATCAGGCCGATGCCGTCCACCAGGGCGGGCTTGTGCGACTGGAGACCGCCCGCCAGCGTGGCCAGGCCCGCGCCGGTGACACCGGCCGCGCCCTTGGAGGCGACCAGCAGGAAGAGCAGCAGCGGGATCTGCTCGCCGACGGACATCGGGGTGCCCATGGCGTCGGCGATGAACAGCGAGGCCATGGTCATGTAGATCATGGTGCCGTCGAGGTTGAAGGAGTAGCCGGTCGGGACGGTGATGCCGACCACCGGCTTGCTGACGCCCAGGTGCTCCATCTTGGCGATGAGGCGAGGCAGCGCGGACTCGGACGACGACGTCGACAGGATCAGCAGGAACTCGCGGCCCAGGTACTTGAACAGCGTGAAGATGTTCAGGCCCGCGACGACCCGGACCAGCGCGCCGAGCACCAGGAAGACGAACAGGAAGCAGGTGACGTAGAAGCCGAGCATCAGTACGGCCAGGCTCTTGAGCGCGTCCAGACCGGCGGAGCCGGTGACGGCCGCGATGGCACCGAACGCGCCGAGGGGTGCGGCCCACATCACCATCGCGAGGATGCGGAAGACCAGGCGCTGGATGTGCTCGACGCCGCGCAGGACCGGCTGCCCCGCGTCGCCCATGGCCTGCAGCGCGAACCCGGCGAGCAGTGCGATCAGCAGGGTCTGCAGCACCTCGCCCTCGGTGAAGGCGGAGACCATCGTGGTCGGGATGATGCCCAGCAGGAACTCGGTGGTGTCCTTGGCCTCGGCCGACACCTGCGCCTGCCCGGTCTCCTTGACCGCGTCGGTCACCGCGAGGCTGCTGCCCGGCTCCAGGATGTTGCCGACGACCAGACCGATGGCGAGGGCCACGAACGACATCGCCAGGAAGTAGACCAGCGCGATGCCGCCCACCGCGCCGACCTTGGCGGCCTTGCGCACGGAACCGATGCCCAGCACGATCGTGCAGAAGATGATCGGCGCGATCATCATCTTGATCAGGTTCACGAAGCCGGTGCCGATGGGCTTCAGCTCGACCGCGAAGTCCGGGGCGATCAGGCCCACGGCGATACCGAGGGCGACCGCGACGATCACCGCGATGTACAGGTAGTGGGTGCGGTCCCGTTTCACTGCGGGTGCCGTTTCGGGGGTACTGGCGGCCACGGCTGCCCTCCTTGACGTCTGCGTCGGTATCACCGGCGTGCGGCTCACGTCCGGGCGTGGGGGAATGCCGTGACTATCTCCCGGCCTGTGAGGCCGGTCACCCTTCCGTTCATTTCGTTCACGCGATCGCTCATTTACAGCGGCGCCGCTCCCCGAGGCACACTGACGGCATGCGTCCCCGCCTCCCGAGACCCCGCAGCCTGGCCGGTCAGCTGTTCGCCGTGCAGGCCGTGCTGCTCGCGGTCGTGGTCGCGGGTTACGCCCTGTTCACCTACGTCAGCGACCGCAGCCAGGCCGAGGAGGCGGCCGGCCGGCAGGCCATGGCGGTGGCCCGCGCGGTGGCCGACGCGCCCTCGGTGCGCGCGGCGATCAGCACCCCCGACCCGACCGCGCAGCTCCAGCCGTACGCCCTGGCGGTGGTCCGGGACGCCGACGTCGACTTCGTCACGATCATGAACCCGCAGGGCATCCGCTGGACGCACCCCGACGAGGCGCAGATAGGGAAGCGCTTCCTCGGCCATATCGAGCCCGCCCGGCGGGGCCGCTCCTTCACCGAGACCTACACCGGCACCCTCGGCCCGTCCGTGCGCGCGGTGACCCCCGTCACCGACGGTGGCCGGGTGATCGGCCTGGTCAGCGCGGGCATCAAGGTCGAGGCGATCAGCAAGCGGGTGTCGGAGCAGCTCACCGCGCTGATCGGGGTGGCGGCCGGGGCCCTGGCACTGGGCGGGATCGGCACGTACGTGGTCAACGCGCGGCTGCGGCGGCACACGCACGGCATGAACGCCACCGAGCTGAGCCGGATGCACGACTACCACCAGGCCGCCCTGCACGCGGTGCGCGAGGGGCTGCTGATGCTGGACGGGCAGTACCGGGTGGCGCTGATCAACGACGGTGGGCGGGAACTGCTCGGGGTGTCCGGGGAGGTCGTCGGCCGCTCGGTGGCCGAGCTGGGGCTGCCCGCGCCGCTGACGGGAGCGCTGCTGTCCTCCGAGCCACGGGTGGACGAGGTGCATCTGACGGCGGACCGGGTGCTGGTGGTGAACACCTCGCCGGTCTCCGGCGGCGAGCGGCGCGGCACGGTCGTCACGCTCCGGGACGTCACCGAACTGCAGTCCCTGATGGGCGAACTGGACTCCGAACGCGGCTTCACCCAGGCGCTGCGCTCCCAGGCGCACGAGGCGGCGAACCGTCTGCACACGGTCGTGTCCCTGATCGAACTCGGCCGCGCCCAGGAGGCCGTGGACTTCGCGACGGCCGAACTGGAGCTCGCGCAGGCCCTGACCGACCAGGTGGTCGCGGCGGTCGGCGAGCCGGTGCTGGCGGCGCTGCTGCTGGGCAAGACCGCGCAGGCCAACGAGCGGGGCGTGGAGCTGGTGGTGTCGGAGGACAGCCGCCTTGACGACGGCCTGCTGCCGCCGTCCCTGCCCGCGCGCGACCTGGTGACCGTCCTCGGCAACCTGATCGACAACGCCGTCGACGCGGCGCAGGGCAGTGCGCGGGCCCGCGTGACGGTGTCGGCGTACACGGAGAGCGGCGCCGAACTCGTCCTACGGGTCTGCGACACGGGGTCGGGGGTGGATCCCGCGCAGGCCGAACGGGTCTTCCAGCGCGGCTACTCGACCAAGCCGGCCGGGCCGGGCGGGCGGGGCCTGGGGCTGGCGCTGGTACGGCAGGCGGTCCACCGGCACGAGGGGAGTCTGACGGTGACGGAGGCCGCGGGCGGCGGTGCGGTGTTCGAGGTGCGGCTGCCGTTGCGGACGGCCCGGATCGCCGGGGGGCGGGTGTGACCGGCGGGGAGCCCATCAGAGTGCTGGTCGTGGAGGACGATCCCGTCGCCGCCGACGCGCATGTGATGTACGTCGGCCGGGTGCCCGGTTTCGTCGCCGTCGGCAAGGCCCACACCGGCGCGGAGGCCCGGCGGGCGCTGGAGCGGACACCGGTGGACCTGCTGCTGCTCGACCTCCACCTCCCGGACGTCCACGGCCTGCACCTGGCCCGCTCCCTGCGGGCCGCCGGCCACCACGCGGACGTCATCGCGGTGACCTCGGCGCGGGACCTCGCGGTGGTCCGGGAAGGGGTGTCGCTGGGAGTCGTGCAGTACGTCCTGAAGCCCTTCACCTTCGCGACCCTGCGGGACCGGCTGGTGCGCTACGCCGAGTTCCGGGCGGCCGCGGGCGAGGCCAGCGGGCAGGACGAGGTGGACCGCGCCCTGGCCGCCCTGCGCGCACCGGGGCCCGCGGCACTGCCGAAGGGGCTGAGCGCGCCGACACTGGAGCGGGTGACCGTCGCCCTGCGGGAGGCCGAGGAGGGGCTCACCGCGGCGCGGGTCGCGGAGACCGTGGGCATCTCACGCATCACGGCCCGCCGGTACCTGGAGCACCTGGTGGACGCGGGCCGTGCGGGGCGCAGCCCGCTGTACGGGCAGGTGGGAAGGCCCGAGCTGGTGTACCGCTGGCTTCGCGGAACGGCACGCTAGACGGCGCCGCCGCACGGCACCCTCCGCAGCACGCCGAACGGTGCCGGTCCTCGCCGTAGCGCGTCACGCGGGAATCGGTGCCGGTCCCCGCCGGGCCGCGTCACGGGGCAATCGGTGCCCGTCCCAGCCGTATCGCCTCACGCGGGAGTCAGTACCCGTCCCCGCCGGGCCGCCTCACGCCGGAATCAGTGCCCGTCCGGATCGCCTCACGCGGGAGTCCGTGCCCGTCCCCGCCGAGCCCCGTCACGCCGGGGTCAGCGCCGGTCCCGCCGGGCGCGTGTAGCGCACGACCTGCACCCCGAGCCCGGCCACCGCGAGGGCCTCCACCACCGACAGGCCGAGCATCAGGCCCCCGCCCTCGCCGCTGGCCCAGAACACCACCAGTGCGGCGAGCGGCACCGCGCAGAAGGCGACCAGGTCCACCACGCACTGGATGGCCTTGCGGGACCGGCGACGGGCGTCCCGCCGGTGGTACGCCTCCCAGCCGAAGGTCGTGAAGCCGCTGCCGGCACCGGCACCGGCACCGGCCGCCCGGGCCAGCCGCGGCCCCAGCTCGTCGCGCACATACAGGCCGATCGCCGAGATCTTCTCGTCGTTGACGAGGTACGTCCACCCGAGCACCACGCACACCGGCGGCAGCGCCAGCAGCATCGCCGGCTCCTTCGCCTGCGCCGCCGCGGCGATCACGGCCGCCACGACCGCGAGCGTGACATAGAGCAGGTTGTCCCGGAACCCGATCCGGGTCTTCTGCTCGTCCTTGACCGTCTGGTACTCGGCGAGCAGCAACTGCCCGACGGTGACGTCCCGTTCCGCCTCGGCCATCGCCGACGACCCCCTCCCCCAAGTCACTTGGCAGTACCTTAAGGGGGTGCCGCACAGAACAGGGGCGCCGCACGGACACCCCACCGCCGTCGTCCTGACCGCGCTCGCGCTGGAGTACGCCGCCGTCCGCCGGCTGGTGCCGGAGCGCGAGGAGTTCGTCCACGAGGACGGGACGCGGGTGGAGGCCGGCCGTCTTCCCGGCACCGACTGGCAGGTCGCCCTGGCGGAGCTCGGCGAGGGCAACCGGACGGCGGCCGCGCTCACCACGCAGCTGATCACCTGGCTGAAGCCGCAGGCCGTGCTGTTCGTGGGCGTCGCGGGCAGTCTGAAGGCCGACATCGGCCTGGGTGACGTCGTCGTCGCCACGAAGGTCTACGGCATCCACGGCGGCAAGCAGACACCCACCGGATTCGAGGTGCGCCCGGAGGCGTGGCAGGCGTCGAACGCGCTGCTGGGCGCGGCGCGTTCGGCCGTGCGGGACATGGACGGCGTACGCACGCACTTCAAGCCGATCGCCTCCGGTGACGTGGTGCTGGCGGACGCCGAGTCCGAGATCGCCCGGCACCTGCGCCGGAACTACAACGACGCGGCGGCGATCGAGATGGAGGGCGTGGGCGCGGTCCAGGCGGCCCATCTGAGCGGCCAGTTGCACGCCCTCGTCGTCCGGGGCATCAGCGACCGCGCCGACGCGGCCAAGCACGAGGCGGACGCGCGGGGTTCGCAGCAGCGGGCCGCCGCGCAGGCGGCGTCCGTGGCGGTGGCGGTGCTGCACAAGCACCGGCCGCGCCCGAGGGCCTCCGGCGCCGAGGAGGGTCCCCAAGGAGCGACGTACGGCGGCGATCACCTCGACTTCCGGGGCGGCACCTTCCACGGACCCGTCACCGGCAAGCGGGAGTAGGGGCACCGCCCACGGCCCGGTCCCCGTCGCCACCACCACCCTCCCGCCCCGCCCACCCGGCTTCACCGGCCGCACCGCGGAACTGGACCGCCTGCTCCCCCGCCTCGCCCCCGCCTCCGAACCGGGTGCCCCGCTGCTCATCTCCGCCGTGACCGGCATGGGCGGCATCGGCAAGACCGCACTGGCGGTGGAGGCGGCGCACCGGGCGCGGGCGCAGGGATGGTTCCCGGGCGGCTTCCTCTTCGTGGATCTGCGCGGGTACGACGAGAATCCCGTGACGGCGGACCAGGGGGTGCTGGCGCTGCTGGACGCCATGGGGGTGCGCGGGGCGGATCTGCCGCCGACGCCGGCCCGGCAGTACGACATGTATCGCACCCTGCTCGCCGAGAGGCGGGACCGTACGCTGCTGATCCTGGACAACGCCTCGGATCCGTCCCAGTACCTGCCGCTGCTGCCGGGCACCGACGAGCACCGGGTTCTGATCACCTCTCGGGCCCGGCCCGACGTCCCCTCCGTTCGCGTCGTCGACCTGGAGACCCTCGATCCCGAGGAGTCCGCCGCCCTCGTCGCCCGTGCCCTGCACGAGGCCGACGAACGCGACGACCGTGCCACACGCGAACCGGAGGCGCTCGGCGACCTGGCCGCCCTGTGCGGGCATCTGCCCCTCGCCCTGCAGATCGCGGCCGCGATGCTCCGCAGGCGCAGGCAGCGGGCCATCGCCTCCCTGGTGGCGGAGATCCGGCGGGCCGGCGATCCGACCGCCGTGCTCGACAAGGGCAGTTCCGGCACGGATCTGTACGGCCGCTCGCTCGCCCTGCGCCCCGTGCTGGAGACCTCGTACCACCGCCTCCCGCCGAACCAGGCACGGCTGCTGCGGCTGCTCTGCCTCGCTCCGGGCGCGGAGACGGGCACGGAGGCGGTGGCCGCGCTGGCCGGTCTCGACGTTGACGCCGCGCTGTCCCTGCTGGAGGACCTGGCCGCCACCCATCTGGTCACTCCCGTCCGGGACGAGGAGAGTGCCGCTCGCGTCCTGCGGTGGCGACTGCACGACTTGGTGCGTGCGTTCGGGGTGGGGGTGCTGGGACAGGACGAGGTGCTGCGGGAGGAGGGGGAGGCGGCACGGGAGCGGTTGCTGACGTTCTACCACCGGTGGGCGGACGCGGCCGACGACCGGCTGCGGTGGCTGCCGGGGATGGCGGAGCCGGAGCGGTTCGTGGACCGCTGGCAGGCGCTGGCGTGGCTGGACGGCGAACGGGCCGGGCTGGTGGCCGCGGCGTTGTGGGCGCGGGAGGAGCGGTTCGCGCCCACGGCGTTACGGCTGAGTGAGTGCCTGGCGATGTATCTGGACTGGCGGCGGTACTTCGACGACAAGATCGTCGTCTGTCGTGCCGCGCGGGAGGCCGCCCACCGCCTCGGGGACCGGCGCTACGAGGCCGTCGCGTCGGACTACCTCGGCATCGCCCTGCGGGAGACGGGCCGGTCGGAGGAGGCGATCGACGCCCACACGCACGCCCGCGACCTGCTCCAGGCGGCCGGGAACAGCCCCTTGGAGGCCATCGCGTGGAACAACCTCGGCACCGCCCTGCAGAGCGCCGGCCGGACGAAGGAGGCGATCGACGCCCACACGCACGCCTCCGACCTGTTCCGTGCCGCCGGTGACAGCGCCCGTGAGGCCATCGCATGGAACAACCTCGGCACCGCCCTGCGCAGCGCAGGCCGTCCCGAGGCCGCCATCGAAGCCCTCGTCCTGGCCCGGGAACTCCACCGGACGTGCGGGGACCATCACAGCGAGGCGATGGCACTGAACAATCTCGGCGCCGCCCTGGACGACGCGGGCCGGACCGGTGAGGCCATCGAGGTGTTCAACGAGGCGCTGGGGATCTACCGGGCATTCGAGGACTGGTACCGGTCGGCCACAGCCCTGCACAACCTGGCCCTGGCCTTCGTCGAGGCCGACCGCCCCGACCAGGCCCGCGACTTCTGGCTGGAGGCCGCCGAGGCTTTCTCCCGCGCCGACGCCCACGCCGAGGCCGCCGAGGTGCGCGCGGCGGCGGAAGCCCTGCGAAACCCGCGCCCCACCGATTGACCCACCCCCTCCCCCGCCCTACGTTCACCACGCACCCATCTCCGGCCACCACGACGTGAGTCCGCAGGAGGTCTGCCCGTGCGTGCCCGTCCCACCGCCTTGGCCACCGCCCTCGTCGCCCTCGCCGCCACCCTCGCCGCCTGCGGGGACGGAGGCGGCTCCGATCCGGACACCCTGAAGGTCTCCTTCAAGCAGTCCACGGACAACTCCGTCCGCGTCATGGACGACCACCTCGCCGGCGTCAAGAAGCAGTTCGAGCGGCAACATCCGGGCAAGAAGGTCGAGTTCGTGCCGATCAAGGCGCCGGACTCGGAGTACTACACCAAGCTCCAGCAGATGCTCCGCTCCCCCAGGACCGCCCCGGACCTCGTCTACGAGGACACGTTCCTGATCAACTCGGACATCACCAGCGGGTACCTCCGGCCTCTCGACGACTACCTCGCCAAGTGGCCGGACTGGGACCGGTTCATCGACTCCGCCAAGCGGGCGGCGAGGGCCGAGGACGGGAAGACGTACGGCGTGCCGGACGGCACGGACACCCGCGGTCTCTGGTTCGACAAGGGCATCTTCGCCAAGGCCGGGCTGCCCGCCGACTGGCAGCCGAGGAACTGGGCGGAGATCCTCGAGGCGGCCCGGACGGTCAAGGAGAAGGTCCCCGGGGTCGTGCCGCTCAACGTCTACACCGGGAAGCCGGCCGGCGAGGCGGCCACCATGCAGGGCTTCGAGATGCTGCTGTACGGCACGGGGAAGGACCCTCTGTACGACCCGGCCACCAAGAAGTGGGTCGTGGGCAGCCAGGGGTTCAAGGACGCGCTCGAGTTCGTGGAGACGGTGTACCGGGAGAAGCTGGGGCCGGACGTCTCCACCGCCCTGGACCCCAACATCCAGACGATCGTGCGCGGCGATCTTATGCCGCAGGGCAAGCTGGCGATCAACCTCGACGGCTCCTGGCTGCCGCAGGACTGGCTGCCGGGCGCGGGCCACGAGTGGCCGGAGTGGTCGCAGAGGCTGGGGCTGGCGTACATGCCCACGCAGCACGGGCAGGCGCCGGGCAGGGTGAGCATGTCGGGCGGGTGGACCTGGGCGATCCCGGCCAAGGCGGCCAACCCGGACCTGGCCTTCGCGTTCATCAGGACGATGCAGACGAAGGCGAACGCCCAGAAGTGGTACATCGCCAACTCCGGTATCGCCGTCCGCGAGGACGTCGCCTCCGATCCCGCGTACGCCGAGGCGCAGCCCGGTATCGCGTTCTTCACGGAGCTGGTCGCCGCCACCCACTACCGGCCCGCCTATCCGGCGTATCCGCGGGTGTCGGTGGCGATCCAGGAGGCGATGGAGGGCGTGACGACCGGTGACACATCGGTGGCGGAGGCGGCCCGCGCGTACGACGAGGCGCTGCGGGAGATCACGGACGACCAGGTGACCGAGAAGTGACAGGCCCCGCCTCCCGAGGCCGTGCCCTGTTCCGTCTGCTGCCCCTGGCCCCGGCCGTCGTCCTGCTGCTGCTCTTCCTCGGCGGGCCGATCGCCTACTGCGTGTGGATCGCCTTCACCGACCTCCAGCTCACCGGTCAGGCGGAGTCCTCCTTCGTGGGGCTGGAGAACTTCCGTACGGCGTTCGAGGACGAGGCGTTCCTGAACGCGGTCTGGCTGACGCTGGTGTTCACCGTGCTGTCCTCGCTGGTCGGCCAGAACACCCTGGGGCTGGCGCTGGCGGCGCTGATGCGGCGGGCGTCGCGGCCGGTGCGGACGCTGACCGGGGGGATCGTGGTGACGGCGTGGGTGCTGCCGGAGGTGGTGGCCGGGTTTCTGCTGTACGCGTTCTTCCGGGACCAGGGCACCCTGAACGCCGTACTGGACCTGCTGGGGCTGCCGCGGCAGGACTGGCTGTTCACCCTGCCGATCCTGGCCGTGTCGTTCGCCAACGTCTGGCGGGGGACGGCGTTCTCGATGCTCGTCTACTCGGCGGCGTTGAGCGACATCCCGCGGGAGGTCACGGAGGCCGCCGAGGTGGACGGGGCCGGGGGCTGGCGGCGGATGTGGCACATCACGCTGCCGATGATCCGGCGCTCGATCGGCACCAATCTGATGCTGAACACGTTGCAGACGCTGTCCGTGTTCGGGCTGATCTGGGTGATGACCCGCGGCGGACCGAGCGGAAAATCGCAGACGCTGCCGCTGTTCATGTACGAACAGGCGTTCCAGAACAGCCTGATCGGGTACGGCACGGCGGTGGCCCTTCTGCTGCTGCTCGTCGGATCGCTGTTCTCGGTGCTGTATCTGCGGCTGCTGCGGACGGAGGTGTGAGGGCGATGGTCTCCCGACGCACCCGGCGCCGACTGGCCGCCGACGCCGGCCTGTTGCTGCTGGCCGCCGCCTTCTCGCTGCCGCTGGCCTGGGTGGTGCTGTCGGCCGTGGATCCGCGGGCCGGCCTGAAGGTGAAGGTGCCCGACGGGCTCACAGGGGAGCACTTCGACGCCGTCTGGACCGCCGAGATCACCTTCACCCCGCTGCTCAACAGCCTGATCCTGTGCGGCGGGGCGACGGCGCTGACCGTGGTGTGCGCGGCCGTCGCCGCGTATCCGCTCTCCCGGTTCCGGTCCCGGCTGAACCGGCCGTTCCTGCTGACGATCCTGTTCGCCACGAGTCTGCCGGTGACGGCGGTCATGGTGCCGGTGTACGCGCTGTTCGTACGGGTGGAGCTGATCGACACCCGGCACGGCACGATCCTGTTCTTCGCCGCCTCCCAACTGCCCTTCGCCATCTGGCTGATGAAGAACTTCATGGACGGCGTCCCGAAGGAGCTGGAGGAGGCGGCCTGGACGGACGGGGCGTCCGCGGCGCAGTCGCTGGTGCGGATCGTGCTGCCGCTGATGGGGCCCGGTGTCGCCGTGGTGACCGTGTTCTCGTTCGTCATGATGTGGGGGAATTTCTTCGTCCCGTTCATGCTGCTGCTCACCCCGGACCAGATGCCGGCTTCGGTTTCCGTCAACGAGTTCTTCGGAAATCGTGGCATGGTGGCGTACGGTCAGCTCGGGGCGTTCTCGATCATCTACTCCACGCCGGTGATCCTGCTGTACGTGCTCGTCGCACGGCGGCTCGGCGGTGGCTTCGCCCTGGGCGGGGCTGTCAAGGGGTGACTCGCCAGTAACACTCCGTGGTGGAAAAAACCGTACGTTCCTACAATGCGTGATTGTGTCCGAACTGACCGTAGTCACCACGCGGGTCACACCCCTAGCTTGTGGTCCCGTGCGCCAACCCTCAGCTCAGCCGAACCACCCCGGTCCCCCGTTCAACGCCTCCGCCGCCCGCAGGCTCCGTGCCGCGCTCGGCATGGGCCCCGAGCACGTCGCCTACGGGCTGCGTGCCTCCTACGGCCTGCCCTATGTCACACCCGACCTCGTGATCGCCTGGGAACGGGGGACGCTCTCACCGAGCAACCCCGAGCTCACCGCGCTCGCGGGGGTGCTGTGGTGTTCGCCCGGCGACCTCATCGGCCGGGCCCGGACACTGCGTGAGCACCGCATCTCCCGCGGGCTCGCACCCGAGGACGTCGCCCGTGCCGTCGGCGTCGACCTCGACGCGTATCTGCGGATGGAGGAGACCGGCCAGTGGCGGGGCACCGACCGCCAGGCCGCCGCCCTCGCCGACATGCTGGAGCTCACCCTGCCCGACCTGGTGACCGTCACCGGCCGGGAGACCAAGCTCGCCGAGCTGCTGCGCAGCGCGGTCGCCACCCGCTGGCAGGCGTACGTACGCCCCGTGAGCAAGATCGTGCCCCTGGACCGGCGGATCCTGGAGCGCACGCTCCAGACCCTGCACCAGGAGTACCAGGGGCAGATGGTCGCCACCCTCAGCTGGGGCGGCGGCAACGCGGCCGACGACTCGCAGAGCGCCGGCCGCGACTTCCTCGACCGGATCGTCGAGCTCTTCTGGACGTCCGTGGAGGGCGGGACGTCGTACTAGAAGACGGACTCGGCCTCGTCCATACGGTCCTTCGGCACCGTCTTCAGCTCGGTGACGGCCTCCGCCAGCGGCACCATCTCGATGTCCGTGCCGCGCAGAGCGGTCATCCGGCCGAAGTCGCCCCGGTGCGCGGCCTCCACCGCGTGCCAGCCGAAGCGGGTGGCGAGCACCCTGTCGTACGCGGTCGGGACACCGCCGCGCTGCACATGGCCGAGGATGACCGGCTTGGCCTCCTTGCCCAGGCGCCGCTCCAGCTCGTGCGCGAGGGCGGTGCCGATGCCCTGGAAGCGCTCGTGACCGAACTGGTCGATGGCGCCCTTGCCGTAGTCCATGGTGCCGTCGGCGGGGTGGGCGCCCTCGGCGACGCAGATGACGGCGAACTTCTTGCCGCGGGCGAAGCGCTCCTCGACCATCTTGACCAGGTCGGCGGGGTCGAAGGGCCGCTCGGGCAGGCAGATGCCGTGGGCGCCGGCGGCCATGCCGGACTCCAGCGCGATCCAGCCGGCGTGCCGGCCCATCACCTCGACGACCATCACCCGCTGGTGGGACTCGGCGGTGGTCTTCAGCCGGTCCATGGCCTCCGTCGCGACGCCCACCGCGGTGTCGAAGCCGAAGGTGCGGTCGGTGGAGGAGATGTCGTTGTCGATGGTCTTGGGCACGCCGACCACCGGCACACCGGCGTCGGACAGCATGCGGGCGGCGGTCAGGGTGCCCTCGCCGCCGATCGGGATGAGCGCGTCGAAGCCGCTCTTCTCGATGAGCTCCTTGGCGTTGTCGCAGGCCGCGCGGAAGCGGTCGCGCTCCAGGCGGGAGGAGCCGAGGATGGTGCCGCCGCGGGCGAGGATGCCGCTGACCGCGTTCAGATCGAGGGCCCGGTAGCGGCCGTCCAGCAGGCCGGTGTAGCCGTCCTCGAAGCCGATGACCTCGTCGCCGTAGTTCGTGACCGCCCGGTGCACGACCGACCGGATCACTGCGTTCAGGCCGGGGCAGTCGCCGCCTGCGGTGAGAACTCCGATACGCATCGTGCTGTGTCTCCTGCTCGCTGTGGTTACCGGTGAGCCGCTTCCGATTCTTTCACGTCGCCCACCGCACCGCCGCCTTCCCTCCTGACGGGCGCCTTATCTAGCGAGGGAGGTATTGTCAAGAGGGTTCTGCTCACCTCGGTGGGCGATTTTTATGACAGCAGTTGTACGGGAATCAGCCCAGAGCCACCGCAACCACCATGAAACGGAGAGCACGCGTGACGCGCAGCGTGTACGTGACCGGTATCGACCGCGGCGACGGCCGCCAGGTCGTCGAGCTGGGGGTCATGGAACTGCTGACCCGGCAGGTCGACCGGGTGGGGGTCTTCCGCCCGCTCGTCCACGACGGCCCCGACCGGCTGTTCGAGCTGCTGCGCGCGCGTTACCGGCTGTCCCAGGACCCGGCCACGGTCTACGGCATGGACTATCACGAGGCGTCCGCGCTCCAGGCCGAGCGGGGGACGGACGAACTGGTCTCGGTGCTGGTCGACCGCTTCCACGCGGTGGCCCGCGACTACGACGTCGTCCTGGTCCTCGGCACCGACTTCGCCGACACCCAGCTGCCGGACGAGCTGTCCCTCAACGCCCGCCTCGCCAACGAGTTCGGCGCCTCCGTGATCCCGGTCGTCGGCGGCCGCCGCCAGACCGCGGAGTCGGTGCGAGCCGAGACCCGCAACGCCTACCGCGCCTACGACACCCTGGGCTGCGACGTGCTGGCCATGGTCGCCAACCGGGTGGCCCGCGAGGACCGGGACGCCATCGCCGACAAGCTCGCCTCCCGGCTGCCCGTCCCCTGCTACGTGGTGCCGGACGAGCCCGCCCTGTCCGCGCCGACGGTCGCCCAGATCTCCCAGACGCTCGGCGCGAAGGTGCTGCTCGGCGACGACTCGGGGCTGGCCCGCGACGCGCTCGGGTTCGTCTTCGGCGGCGCCATGCTGCCCAACTTCCTGGGCGCCCTGACCCCCGGCTGCATGGTCGTCACCCCCGGCGACCGGGCCGACCTGGTGATCGGCGCGCTCGCCGCGCACAGCGCCGGCACCCCGCCGATAGCCGGCATGCTGCTCACCCTCGACGAGGTGCCCAGCGACGAGGTCCTGACCCTGGCCGCCCGCCTCGCGCCCGGCACTCCCGTGCTGTCGGTGTCCGGCAACAGCTTCCCCACCGCCGAGCAGCTGTTCTCCCTGGAGGGCAAGCTGAACGCGGCCACCCCGCGCAAGGCGGAGACCGCGCTCGGCCTGTTCGAGCGCTACGTGGACACCGCGGACCTCCTGGGGCGGGTCTCGGCGCCCAGCTCCGACCGCGTCACGCCGATGATGTTCGAGCACAAGCTGCTGGAGCAGGCCCGCTCCGACCTGCGCCGGGTCGTCCTGCCCGAGGGCACCGAGGAGCGCGTGCTGCACGCGGCCGAGGTGCTGCTGCGCCGCGGGGTGTGCGACCTGACCCTGCTGGGCCCCGTCGACCAGATCCGCAAGAAGGCCGCCGACCTCGGCATCGACCTCGGCGACTCCCAGCTGATCGACCCGGCCACCAGCGAGCTGCGCGACCGCTTCGCGGAGAAGTACGCCGAGCTGCGCGCCCACAAGGGCGTCACGGTGGAGCTGGCCTACGACGTGGTCTCGGACGTGAACTACTTCGGCACGCTGATGGTCCAGGAGGGCCTGGCCGACGGCATGGTGTCGGGGTCGGTGCACTCGACGGCGGCGACCATCCGTCCGGCCTTCGAGATCATCAAGACCAAGCCGGACTCCTCGATCGTGTCGTCCGTGTTCTTCATGTGCCTGGCCGACAAGGTCCTCGTCTACGGCGACTGCGCGGTCAACCCGGACCCCGACGCCGAGCAGCTGGCCGACATCGCCGTCCAGTCGGCGGCGACGGCCGCCCAGTTCGGTGTGCAGCCGCGGATCGCCATGCTGTCGTACTCCACCGGTACGTCGGGCTCGGGCGCCGACGTGGACAAGGTGCGCGAGGCGACCGAGTTCGTCCGGGAACGGCGCCCGGACCTGAAGATCGAGGGGCCGATCCAGTACGACGCCGCCGTGGAGCCGTCGGTCGCGGCGACCAAGCTGCCGGAGTCCGAGGTGGCCGGACAGGCAACGGTTCTGATCTTTCCGGACCTCAATACAGGCAACAACACCTACAAGGCCGTGCAGCGCTCGGCCGGCGCGATCGCCGTCGGACCGGTCCTGCAGGGTCTGCGCAAGCCCGTCAACGACCTGTCCCGCGGCGCCCTCGTGCAGGACATCGTCAACACCGTCGCCATCACGGCGATCCAGGCCCAGAACCCGAGCGAAAAGGCACCTCTGCAGTGAGCTCCACCCGTGTCCTCGTCCTCAACTCCGGCTCCTCGTCGGTGAAGTACCAGCTGCTGGACATGCGCGACAGCAGCCGGCTGGCGGTGGGCCTCGTCGAGCGCATCGGCGAGGAGACCTCCCGGCTCAAGCACACGCCGGCGGGCGGCGGGAGCCGTGAGTGGACCGGCCCGATCGCCGATCACGACGCCGCGCTCAAGGCCGTCTCCGCGGAGCTGGCCAAGGACGGCCTCGGCCTCGACTCGCCCGAGCTGGCCGCGATAGGCCACCGGGTGGTGCACGGCGGCAAGCACTTCACCGAGCCGACGGTCGTCGACGACGCCGTGCTCGCCGAGATCGAGCGGCTGATCCCGGTCGCCCCGCTGCACAACCCGGCCAACCTCACCGGCATCCGCACGGCGATGGCCCTGCGCCCCGACCTGCCGCAGGTGGCCGTCTTCGACACCGCGTTCCACACCACGATGCCGGAGTCGGCCGCCCGCTACGCCATCGACGTGCGGACGGCCGACGCGCACCGCATCCGCCGCTACGGCTTCCACGGCACCTCGCACGCGTACGTCTCCCGCGCCACGGCGAAGCTGCTGGGCAAGGCGCCCGAGGAGGTGAACGTGATCGTGCTGCACCTGGGCAACGGCGCGTCCGCCTCCGCGGTGCGCGGCGGCCGGTGCGTCGACACCTCCATGGGGCTGACGCCTTTGGAGGGGCTCGTGATGGGTACGCGCTCCGGAGACATGGACCCGGCCGTCATCTTCCATTTGATGCGCGTTGCCGGAATGTCCGCCGACGAGATCGACACTCTTCTGAACAAGAAGAGCGGACTGATCGGACTGTGCGGTGACAACGACATGCGGGAGATCCGCCGGCGCGTCGACGAGGGCGACGAACAGGCGCGGCTCGCCTTCGACATCTACATTCACCGGCTGAAGAAGTACATCGGCGCCTATTACGCCGTTCTGGGCCGGGTGGACGCGGTCGCGTTCACCGCCGGTGTCGGGGAGAACGCGGCCCCGGTGCGGGAGGCGGCGGTGGCGGGCCTGGAGGAGCTGGGCCTGGCGGTGGACGGCGAGCTGAACGCCGTACGGAGTGACGAGCCGCGTCTGATTTCGCCGGAATACGCGCGTGTCGCCGTCGCCGTGGTCCCGACGGATGAAGAACTGGAGATCGCGACCCAGACATACGCACTGGTCGGTAAGAACGGTTAAGCGGATTCACGACTGAGCGCGGGTCCGCCCATTTGTATCTTCCGCCAGACGGAATATTCCGGAGCGAAACAAACCGATAGGATCGCCTCATGCGCCGTTCGAAAATCGTCTGTACTCTCGGCCCCGCGGTCGACTCCCACGAACAGCTCGTGTCGCTGATCGAGGCCGGCATGAACGTGGCCCGCTTCAACTTCAGCCACGGCACCCACGCCGAGCACCAGGGCCGGTACGACCGGCTCCGCGCGGCGGCGAAGGAGACCGGCCGGGCCATCGGTGTCCTCGCCGACCTCCAGGGCCCCAAGATCCGCCTGGAGACCTTCGCCGAGGGCCCGGTGGAGCTGGTGCGCGGTGACGAGTTCACCATCACCACCGAGGACGTCCCCGGCGACAAGACGATCTGCGGCACGACCTACAAGGGTCTGCCCGGTGACGTCTCGCGCGGCGACCAGGTCCTGATCAACGACGGCAACGTCGAGCTGAAGGTCCTGGACGTCGAGGGCCCGCGGGTGCGGACGATCGTCATCGAGGGCGGCGTCATCTCCGACCACAAGGGCATCAACCTGCCCGGCGCGGCGGTCAACGTCCCCGCGCTCAGCGAGAAGGACGTCGAGGACCTGCGGTTCGCGCTGCGGATGGGCTGCGACCTGGTCGCGCTGTCCTTCGTCCGGGACGCCAAGGACGTCGCCGACGTCCACCGGGTCATGGACGAGGAGGGCCGCCGGGTCCCGGTCATCGCCAAGGTGGAGAAGCCGCAGGCGGTGGCGAACATGGAGGACGTCGTGATGGCGTTCGACGGTGTGATGGTCGCGCGCGGCGACCTGGCCGTCGAGTACCCGCTCGAGAAGGTCCCCATGGTGCAGAAGCGCCTCATCGAGCTGTGCCGCCGCAACGCCAAGCCGGTGATCGTGGCGACGCAGATGATGGAGTCGATGATCACCAACTCCCGTCCGACCCGCGCCGAGGCGTCCGACGTGGCCAACGCGATCCTGGACGGCGCCGACGCGGTCATGCTCTCCGCCGAGTCCAGCGTGGGCGCGTACCCGATCGAGACCGTGAAGACGATGTCGAAGATCGTCGCCGCGGCCGAGGAGGAGCTGCTCTCCAAGGGCCTGCAGCCGCTGGTGCCGGGCAAGAAGCCCCGCACGCAGGGCGGTTCGGTCGCCCGCGCGGCCTGCGAGATCGCCGACTTCCTCGGCGGCAAGGGCCTGGTGGCCTTCACCAAGTCCGGTGACACCGCCCGCCGGCTGTCCCGTTACCGCGCCACGCAGCCGATCATCGCGTTCACCACGGACGACTCCACCCGCAACCAGCTGACGCTCAGCTGGGGCGTGGACCCGCACGTCGTGCCGTTCGTCAACAGCACCGACGAGATGGTCGACCTGGTGGACCAGGAGATGGTGAAGCTGGGCCGGTTCACCGACGGCGACACCGTGGTCATCACCGCCGGCTCGCCCCCCGGCGTCCCCGGCACCACCAACATGGTCCGCGTCCACCACCTGGGCGGCGGCGGCGACCGCGACTGACGGTCCGCCGGATCCGGGACACGGACAGACGACACGGAGGGCGCCCCTTCTCAGGAAGGGGCGCCCTCCGTGTGTGGGCGGCGCGGTCGTCGGCGAGCCGGCTCAGTCGGTGATGAACTGGCTCAGCCCGGGGACGTGGAGGTCGCCGCCGAACTGGCCGGCCTGGGTGACCTCGACGTCGGTGAAGTAGATCAGCGGGATGTTCAGCGGCGGCGGGTTCTCCGGGCTGAACGTGACCGGTATCAGACCGAACAGCTTGCCCGAGATCTTCTCCGTGTACATGGTCGTCTTGCCGTTGCGGATGGTCGAGGTCGACCCCTTGTCGGCCTGGACGTGGTAGGTCTTGCCGCCTTCCTCGTCCTTGACCAGCTGGTGCAGATCGCCGATGTCGGTGCCGTCGCTGACCACGTACTTCAGCACCTTCTTGACGGTGCCGTTGGCGGTGCGCACCTCGACGATGCCCTGGTAGTCGGCACCCTTCAGCAGCAGCGAGCTCGCCTCGAGGCGCCAGGGGCGGTCCGGCAGCGCGGGGACGTTCTGGTACGCGCCCTCGGCGTCCGTGGCCACCGGGCAGTCCTCGGGGTCCACGCTCTCGGAGGCGGACGGGCTGGGCGTGGCGGCGGAGGGCGCCTCGCTCGCGGCCTCCGTGGCCTCCTGGGCGGCCTCGTCCACGCGGTCCCGGAGGTCGTCGGCGGTGTCCTCGGCGGTGCCGGTGGTGTCCCGGACGGTGCCGGTGGTGTCCTCGGCGGTGCCGGTGGCGTCCTCGACGGGGTCCTGCGCCGCTCCGGCCGGGTCCGGGGACTGCGGGGCGGACGCGCTCGGGGTCGCCGTGGGCGTCGGGGCGGGGGCGGGTGCCTCCGTCTCGTCGCCGTCGATGAGGTCCTTGAGGGCGTCACCGAGGCCCAGCGGGTCGAGCGGGTTGCTCGGCTCGGTGGTGGACGGCGTCGCGGAGGGCTCCTGCGTCTGCGGGGCGGCGTCCGTGTCCGTGGACCCGGCGGGGTCCTCCGGTGCGGTGGGCGTGGACGACGACGGCGCGGGGGCCGGGGTGTCGGTGTCCGTGTCGCCGGAACCGGTGGATCCGCCGTCGGTGGAGTCCCCGGAACCACTGTCGCCGGAGTCGCCGGAGGAGTCGCCGCCCGAGGTCTCGGACGCGCTGGGCGACGGGGTCGCCGAGGGCTCGGCGGACTCCTCGCCGCTGTCGGCACCGTCCTCGCCGTCCTGGGTGACCTCCAGCGCCTCGACGCAGGCCTGGTACTCCTCGGCGGTCAGCCGCTTGGGGTCCTTGCCGTCGGCCTGGGCGAGCGGGCTGAGGCCCATGCCCATGAGCACGGCGGTCGGCATCGCGGCGAGGGCGATGGCGCGGCCCGTGGGCATGTGAAGTCGGGTCAGGAGCGGCTTCTTGGGTGCCGCGTGGCGTGGCCCGGTTCTGATGCGCGGCTCGGCCGCGAAGTCGTCCGGGCCCAGCGGCTCAGCCGGCACGGTGCCTCCCGTTGTCGTTGTCGGGCACGACGTCCTCGCTGTGCTCCCGGGGGCCGGGGAGGGCGCCCGCAGGCTCCTCCCGCGGTTCCCGGCCGGGCTCGGGCGCCGCGCTGGGGGCGGCGGCGGAAGGGATGTCCTTCTCCGGGCGGGCGGCTTCGGCGGGTTCCTCGCCGGGCGCCCAGGACAGGGCGAGCGCGCCGCCGATCAGGGCCAGCAGGAAGCCGATGATGAACCCGCCGATGTTGGAGACCACCAGCGAGACCAGGGCCAGCACGATCGAGGCGACACCGGCGAAGATACGGGTGGCCTGCTGGAACCACATGGTCAGACCGAGGGTGACCAGAAGGACGCCGATGATCAGGGAGCCCGCGCCGGCCGTCGTCGCCATCGCGATGGACATATGGCCCAGCTTGAGGGTGGCGTACGGGAAGTAGGCGATGGGCAGCCCGCCGAGCAGTGTGAACAGGCCCGCCCAGAAAGGCCGGTCGCCCCGCCAGGCGCGGAACCGCAGACGCGTCCGGGTGACGGCCCCGACGCTCTGGACCGAAGTCTCGGCACTCATGGAAAAACAGCTCCCTGGATCCGGGGGAAGTACAAACCGGCATGACTGCCGTGGAGAGTTCGAGGTCGGCGCGCGAAGAGCGGTGCCCCTGGACACCGGGCCAAGGGGGCCGCCGGGGCGGAGAAGCGGTCGCTCCCCCGCCCAAGCGGTCAGCTCAAGTACGTGTCAGGTACCCGCACGACGTACAAGCTCAGAAGCACTCCATCTTGGAGTCGGTGCCGAGCCGCAGGCTCAGACCGCTCAGCTTGAACGTGCCGGCGGTGGTAGCCCACGCCACCTGCTTGGCGTCGTCGAGGATCGCCGTGTCCGCCTGCTGGGCGAAGCCGCCCGGCAGAACGCCCTTGTCCGTCACGGCGGGACCCTTGTTCTGGTCCTTGACGGCCACACCGATGTCGATGCCCTTGAAGGTGGCGTCGGCGTCGAGCTGCGCGATGTCGAGGTACAGGTTCTCCGCGACGACCGGCTTGTTCTTGCCCGCCTCCAGGCGCATGTAGACGGTGCCCAGGAGCGGGATGTCCGTCTTCAGCGACTGGCACATGTTGTTGATCTCGGCGTGCTTGAACGTCGAGATCGCGACCGGTCGCTTGGTCTTCTTGTCACCGGACACATCGGTGTAGCCCTCGGCGATACCGCCGTACTGGGCGAAGCCGGTGCCCTCCAGGTGACCCGCGCGCACCTTGAAACTCTGGCCGGAGACGGTGAACGACGCGGCGAGCGCACCCTGCGCCAGACCGACACCGACCGCTGCGGCCGCGGCGACGCTGGGCACCATGACCACAGCGAACCGCTTCCATCTGGTCCCGCCACGAGGCTTGGAACCCATGATTTCCTCCTTCTCGGACGTACATCTCCGGCCCTGACTGCCCCCTGACGGCGGCTCAGCCGGGCAGGGATGGGAGAAGTGCTACGTCCTCGGTAAGGAGAGCGCCCGCGCTCGGCGGCGCACACAGCGCCCGAATCACCGGCGATCACCCCCGAGCGACAACCACTGGTCGCGCCTGACACACATCACGCACAACCTTGCTGGACAGGCTTCGCCGGACGGCGAAGACCCCCCTGCCCAAGAGCCGGCTCCACTGCCGCCTGCTCTGCTCGGTGGGGACCCAGGAGCTCCCGCGGCCCGACCGGCTGTCGGGGTGCGAGGAATGGACCGAGCGTCGCCGATCGTGGTGCATTCTCGGCGCCCGCACAAGGGGGTTCGTTACTCGCTAGTAACGGCCGGATAACCGAACAACGACCCACCGATCTCGGTCGGCGACGCTCGGTGTCAGCCGGGGGTGGAACAAAACTATTGATGCCTGGACAGAATCCGACAGAACGAGGCCCACGGCTTACTTGCAGTAACAGCGGCCGCGATTACCAAGATTTGGCAAAGCGCGGCCGCCTCGAACGCTCCGGAGCGTCAGAACAGGGCGCGGGCCAGCGCTCTGCGTGCCGCGGCCACCCGCGGATCCTCCGCGCCGACCACCTCGAACAGCTCCAGCAACCGCAGCCGGACGGTGTCACGGTCGTCACCGAACGTGACCTTCACGGCCTCGACGAGCCGCCCGAAGGCGTCCTCGACATGACCGCCCACCAGATCGAGATCGGCGGCCGCGATCTGAGCGGCCGCGTCGGACGGCTTCTCGGCGGCCTCCCGGCGCACCTTCTGCGCGTCCATGCCCTGCACCCGCTGGAGCAACTCGGCCTGCGCCAGGCCCAGTTTGGCCTCCGGGTGCGCCGGGTCGTCGGCCAGCACGTTCTTGTACGCCTGGACGGCCCCGCCCAGATCGCCGGCGTCCAGCGCCTGCGCGGCCGCGTTGAGCAGGGAGTCGTAGGGGCCGGCCGCGGCCGGGGCGGCCTGTGCGGCGCCGCCCGGCTCGGCGTCGGGGTCGACGGTGAGGCCGGTCAGGCCGAAGCGCTGCTCGGCGACCTGCACCAGCTGGTCGAGGGTCTGCCGGATGTGCGTCTCGTCGGCGACGCCCTGGAAGAGCGGCAGCGCCTGTCCCGCGACGACCGCGAAGACGGCCGGGATCCCCTGGATCCCGAACTGCTGCATCAGCATCTGGTTGGCGTCGACGTCGATCTTGGCGAGCAGGAAGCGCCCGTTGTACTCGACGGCGAGCCGCTCCAGGACCGGGCTCAGCTGCTTGCAGGGCTGGCACCACTCGGCCCAGAAGTCGATGACGACCGGGACCTCGGCGGAGCGCTGCAGGACCTCCCGCTCGAAGCCCGCCTCATCGACGTCGATGACGAGATCGGCCGGGGAGACGGCTCCGCCCCCGCCCTGCCGGGCCGCTTCCGCGCGGGCCTGCTCGGCCTTGGCCTTGGCCTCCTGGGCCGCCTTGACCGCGGCGAGGTCGACGACGCCGCTCATGGACATGTTCCGTGGCTGCATGCGTCTATCCTCCCCCGTACCCGCGCATGAATGAAAAAGAGTGGTGAAAGCCGGCTCGGGCCGTCTGTCCGTCCGGCGGCGCCGGGTCCCCACCCCGCGCCGGGCGGTCCTCACCCGTGAACGTCCCTACGGGCGCCCGTCCCGCTTTCGCTACGACTCGTAGCGTAATGCCGGTGGGGCTCTTCGGGGAGTCGCGGTCCGGTGATCTGCCTCACTCCCGTGTCCCGCGTCGCGCGAGGAGCGCCGGTTTATGGTCATGGGATGCAAAGCCGCACTCCAGCCGTCCGAGGCCGTCCGCGCAGCGCCGCCGCCGACACGGCGATCCTGGCCGCGACGCGCGCGGCGCTGGTGGAGCTCGGCTGGTCGAAACTCACCCTGGGAGACGTCGCCACGCGAGCCGGGGTTGCCAAGACGACCCTGTACCGCCGGTGGGCGGGCAAGAACGAACTGGTCGTCGACGCGGTGGCGGAGCTCTTCGACGAACTGCGGCTTCCGGACCGGGGATCCCTCGCCGCGGACATCGAGGGAGTCGTCCTCCAGTTCGCCGCGATCCTGGCTCGACCGGAGGCCAAGAGCGGCCTGATGGCGGTCGTCGCGGAGTCCACGCGGGACGACGCCCTGCGCGAGCGCATCCGGGCGTCCATCGTGGAGCGTCAGAAGCGGTTGGTGACCGAGGGCCGGGAACGGGCTCAGACGAGGGGCGAGCTGCCCGCCTCGACGGACGCGGAGGAGGCCGCTCGCACGGCCGACCTGATCTTCGACATGGTCGCCGGGGCGGTGGTCCACCGCACGCTGGTGAGCGCGGAGCCGGCGGACGAGGAGTGGGTGCGGAGCTTCACGCGGGTCCTGCTGCTGGGGCTGGCCGGGGCGGGCGAGGCGGGGGCGGGCTAACGTTCAGTGCCGGGTGCGGGTGGCAGGGGGCGGGTCGCGCAGTTCCCCGCGCCCCTGAGGGACGCGCACTCGCCCGCGTCGCGACGCACCGCCGCCGTCGTGGCCGACGGCAGGCACCTCGTCCGCGCCGAGTCGCCCGCCCACCCCGCCTCAGCCGGGCCGCCGGATCAGAAGCCGGCCGGTTCCGTGTAGACGCCCCACTCGTCGCGCAGGACGCCGCAGATCTCGCCCAGCGTCGCCTCGGCGCGCACCGCGTCGAGCATGGGCTCGATCATGTTGGAACCGTCCCGCGCCGCACCCAGCATGGCGTCGAGCGCGGCACGCACCGCACCCTCGTCCCGCCCGGCCTTCCTGGCGCCCAGCACCCGCACCTGCTCGCGCTCCACCTCGTGGCTGACCCGCAGGATCTCCAGGTCACCGGTGACGGACCCGGTGTGGACATTGACGCCCACCACCTTCTTGTCGCCCTTCTCCAGCGCCTGCTGGTACCGGAACGCGGACTCCGCGATCTCCCCGGTGAACCAGCCGTCCTCGATGCCCCGCAGGATGCCGGAGGTGATGGGCCCGATGGGGTGCTGCCCGTCGGGGTGAGCCCTCAGGCCCCGCTCCTTGATCTGGTCGAAGATCTTCTCGGCGTCGGCCTCGATCCGGTCGGTGAGCTGCTCGACGTACCAAGAACCACCCAGCGGGTCCGCGACGTTGGCGACGCCGGTCTCCTCCATCAGCACCTGCTGCGTCCGCAGGGCGATCTCCGCGGCCTGCTCGGACGGCAGGGCGAGGGTCTCGTCGAGGGCGTTGGTGTGCAGGGAGTTGGTCCCGCCGAGCACCGCGGCCAGCGCCTCGACGGCCGTGCGGACGACGTTGTTGTACGGCTGCTGGGCGGTCAGCGAGACCCCGGCGGTCTGCGTGTGGAAGCGGAGCCACTGCGCCTTGTCGGTCGTGGCGCCGTAGACCTCCTTCATCCAGCGCGCCCAGATCCGGCGCGCGGCGCGGAACTTGGCGATCTCCTCGAAGAAGTCGAGGTGCGCGTCGAAGAAGAAGGACAGGCCGGGCGCGAAGACGTCCACGTCGAGGCCGCGGCTCAGGCCCAGCTCGACGTAGCCGAAGCCGTCCGCGAGGGTGTAGGCCAGCTCCTGCGCGGCCGTCGCGCCCGCCTCGCGGATGTGGTAGCCGGAGACGGAGAGCGGCTTGTACGCGGGGATGCGCTCGGCGCAGTACTCCATCAGGTCGCCGATCAGGCGCAGGTGCGGCTCGGGCTGGAAGAGCCACTCCTTCTGCGCGATGTACTCCTTGAAGATGTCGGTCTGGAGCGTGCCGTTGAGCACGCCGGTGTCGACACCCTGGCGCTCGGCGGCGACCAGGTACATGCAGAAGACCGGCACGGCCGGTCCGCTGATCGTCATGGAGGTGGTGACGTCCCCGAGCGGGATGTCCTTGAACAGCACCTCCATGTCGGCCGCGGAGTCGATGGCGACCCCGCAGTGGCCGACCTCGCCGAGCGAGCGCGGGTCGTCGGAGTCGCGGCCCATGAGCGTCGGCATGTCGAAGGCGACGGAGAGTCCGCCACCGCCGTTGCCGAGGATCATCTTGTAGCGCTCGTTGGTCTGCTCGGCGTTGCCGAACCCGGCGAACTGCCGGATGGTCCACGTGCGCCCTCGGTAGCCGGTCGGATGCAGGCCGCGGGTGAAGGGGTACTCACCGGGCCAGCCGATCCGTTCGAAACCCTCGTACGTGTCACCCGGCCGCGGCCCGTACACCGGCTCCACGGGGTCCCCGGAGAGCGTGGTGAAGTCAGCGTCGCGCTTGCGCGCGGCGTCGTACCGGGCCTGCCAGCGTCGGCGGCCCTCCTCGATGGCGTCAGCGTCCATACCCTCGAATTTACTAGGACGTCCAAGTAAATGTCGATGGCCAACCGCCGTGAGCGGGTCACGGCGGTGGGGTGTTACGCCTTGACGGGGGCCGGCTGCGCGCCGCTGACCAGCGGAAGCGTCTCGCGGACGATCTTGCGCTCGACGAAGAAGGCGGCGAAGGGAATCGTTCCGGACAGCAGCACCCACAGCAGCTTGCCGAACGGCCACTTGGCCTTGGAGCCCAGGTCGAAGGCGAAGACCAGGTAGATGATGTAGAGGATTCCGTGCGCCTGGGAGACCGCGAAGGTCACATCCTCGCCCATGTCGAACCCGTACTTGAACACCATGCAGGTGCACAGCACGAGCAGCATGACGGCGGTCACGTAGGCCATGACGCGGTAGCGGGTCAGCACGCTGGATTTCATGCCGTCGAGGGTAACCGTCCACTTTGGGCGATCTTCGGGCGGGTCAGTCCTCCTCGAAGTCCCCGGCCGCCACCCGCAGCGGGCGGAGCATCGCGAAGATCTCGGCGCACTCCTCGGCGTCGTAGGCGCTCAGGCCGAAGTCCATGGCCATGAGGTCGCGGGTGGCGGCGTCGACGACCTCACGGCCCTTGGCGGTGATGGAGGCGAGGGTGCCGCGGCCGTCGTTGGGGTTGGGCCGCTTGTCGACGAGGCCGGACTTCACCAGGCGGTCGACGGTGTTCGTCACCGAGGTGGGGTGGACCATCAGACGCTCGCCGATCTTGGACATCGGCAGCTCACCGGCCTTGGAGAAGGTGAGCAGCACCAGCGCCTCGTAGCGCGCGAACGTCAGCCCGTACGGCTTGACCACCGCGTCCACCTCGGCGAGCAGGATCTGGTGCGCCCGCATGATCGAGGTGATCGCGGCCATGGACGGCACACTGCCCCAGCGCTGCTTCCAGAGCTCATCGGCGCGGGCGATGGGATCGAACGGGAGACTGAGCGGCTTCGGCACGGCACCAGACCCTACCGGCCGGTCATTATGCGGTCAGCTCCGTCTCGACTTTCAGGACGGCTCTCCTCGCCGTGACGGGACGGCGGGTCCGTCGCGACCGGTGACAGGCCATTTGTCCCTTACAGGATATTTGTCAGCTCTGTGTCACGATGGGGTCGCTGAACGTCACCTCCGCTCAGGGGAGCAGCATGTCCCGGCTGACCCACACGCTCACCGCCCTGACCGCCCTCACCGCTCTCGCGCTGACGGCGGGCTGCTCGTCCGCCCCCGGCATCGGCGAGGCATCCGTCGCCGGGGCCGCCTCCCGGGCGGCGGACCGCGCGCCCGCCTCCCCCTTCTGGGTCGACCCGGACAGCCCCGCCGCCCGGCAGAAGGCGCTGTGGCAGCGGCAGGGCCGCACCCAGGACGCCAAGCTGCTCGCGCGGATCGCCGACCGGCCGGCCGCGCTGTGGCCGGCGGGCGAGACCGATCCCGCCCCGCAGGTGAAGGCGGCCGTCGCCGCGGCCCGCGGCACCGGGCAGACCGCCGTGTTCGTCGCCTACAACATCCCGCACCGGGACTGCGGCCAGCACTCGGCGGGCGGGGCCGCGGACGCGGCCGCCTACCGCTCCTGGATCGGGAGGTTCGCCGAGGCCCTGGGGGACGCCGAGGCACTGGTCGTCCTGGAGCCGGACGCGGTCGCGCACGTCGTCGACGGCTGCACGCCCGCCGAATTCCACGCCGAGCGCGAGCAGCTGCTGGGCGAGGCCGTGGCCCGTCTCAAGCGGCAGCCCGGCACCAAGGTGTACCTGGACGCGGGCAACCCCTCCTGGATCCGCGAGCCGGAGAAGCTGGTCGAGCCGCTGCGGCGGGCCGGGATCGAGGCCGCGGACGGCTTCGCCCTGAACGTCTCCAACTTCCAGACGAACGAGGTGACCAAGGAGTACGGCCTGCGGCTCTCCCGGCAGCTCGGCGGCAAGCACTTCGTCGTCGACACCAGCCGCAACGGCAACGGCCCGCTGGCCGGCGTCTGGTGCAACCCGCCCGGCCGCGCCCTGGGCACCCCGCCCACCACCGACACCGGTGAACCCTCCCTGGACGCCTATCTGTGGATCAAACGGCCCGGCGAGTCCGACGGCACCTGCGAGGGCGGCCCGGACGCCGGGCAGTGGTGGCCGCAGTACGCCCTGGAGCTGGCGCGCAACTCCAGGGCGTGACGGGGCGTTCTGGAGGGAACTCCTGCATCTGCCGCCCGGCGCCGGCTACTTCACCTGGATCCACTTCGCCTCGGACGGGGTGCCCTCGGCGTCGGTCACGAACAGCATGTACCAGCCGGGCGGGACCAGGGCCGGGTCGTCCGGGACCTGGAAGGTCACCCTCTCACCGGCCTTGGTGATGCCCAGTTCGATCGAGCGCTGCTCGACGTCCGTGGTGTGGGTGACCGCGCTCGGGCGCATCAGGCGGGCCTTGGCGATGCGTTCGGGGTGGTCGGTGCGGAAGGTGACCCGGTGACCGGAGTCCAGTTCCTTCGGTCCGTCCCCGAGGACCGGACGCTCGGCGCCGGCCCGGTGCAGGGCGGGCGGGGTGAAGATCTCCATCCGCTGCTCGAAGTGGCCGAGCTTGGTGTTCTGCTGGTCGTCGAAGAGCGGGTCCGAACCGAAGGTGGCGACCCGGCCGTCGGGCAGCAGCAGCGCCTCGGAGTGGTAGTTGCGGCCGACCTCGGGGGCCGCCGCCTCCCGGAAGGCGTTGGTCTTCGGGTCGTAGAACTGCGCCTTGAGGATGTTGCTGGCGCTGCGGCCGCGGTAGTCCCTGGAGCCGTTGGAGGTGAACACCGTGTCGTCCGGCATGATCACGCTGTTCAGATAGCGCGTGCCCTGCGGGAGGTCGGGACCGTCCTCGAAGACCGGGGCGTCCTTCTTCAGGTCCACGACGGCGGTGCGCGGGGTGGACTTCCTGGACTCGCCGACGCCTCCGCCGCCGAGGATCATCACCTTCTGGTCCTGCGCCGGGGGCAGCAGCAGCGAGGCGGACGTCTCGGTCTGGTCGGCGTCGCGCAGTCCGGGGACCTTGGTGAAGGTGTTGGTCCGCGGGTCCCAGATGCCGGGGTCGCGCCCCTTGTCGGCGGGACCGTAACCGGCGTTGGAGCCCGAGTAGAAGAGCTTGCCGCCCTTGGTGAGGAAGAGCGCCGGGTAGGTGGGGAAGTACCGCTTGGGGCCCGGCGTCCACTTCTTGGTCCTGGGGTCGTAGATCTCGTTGTCGCCCGGGTCCACGACGCCTACGTCGTCCAGGCCGGAGACGGCGAGCACCCGGCCGTCGGCCAGGCCGACCAGGGTCGGGTACCAGCGGGCCTTGGCCATGGGGTCCACGGGCACGTACTTCTCGGCGACCGGGTCGAACTCGTAGGCCGCGCGGATGCCCTGGAAGTCCTGCTTGTCCAGGGTGATCTTCTCGGACAGGCCGTAGGTGTTGTCGGCGTCCTTGCCGGTCAGGCCGACGATCTCGTACTGCGCCTGCTTCTCGGTGATCGCGAGCGGGCCCTTCTCGACCGCCTCGACGAAGACGCGGGCCTCGCTCGCGGTGACCTTGGTCTGCCAGGGCTGCATGACGCCCCGGCTGTTGTACGTGATCTTGAAGGTGCGCTTGGCCCGGGGAACCGTGACGTCGAACCGGGTGACGTACTCGACGCCGGCGGGTGAGCGGAAGCGGGTGCCCTTCTTCAGGAAGACGGCCTTGTCCGGGTTCTCGTTCTTCACCCGCATGCCGCCGCCGGCCCGTTCCACCTCGCCGTCGAGCAGTTCGTAGCGGGCGGTGCCGCCGGCCACGAGGAGGCGGCCGTCGGGGAGCTGGGCGTGTCCGGCGCAGAAGAAGTCCTCGGGGGTGGGGATCTTCTTGAAGGTGTTGGCCTTCGGGTCCCACAGGACGGTGTCGAACTCGCCCTTGTCGAACTTGCGTTGCTCGTTGCCGGAGCCCGCGACGATCAGCACCTTGCCGGTGTGCAGCAGGGCGGCGTGGATGGCGTTGGTGCGGTACTCCTCCGGGATGTCGACCTGGCTCCAGGAGCCGTAGCGGGCCTTGTACGCGGGCTGGGCGATCTTGTACGCGTGGTACTTCTCGCCCGCGAAGTCCAGCGCGGCCGGGGCGTTCAGGCCCGCGAGGATCGCGATGCCGCCGATGCCCAGGACGGTTCTCTTGGTCTTCTGCGAGGGCTGGTAGGCCATGGCCTAGTTGCCTCCTGTCGTCGTACCGGACACCTGGGGGGCGGCGGCGAGCGCCGGTTCCTCCGCGAGGAGTGCCGGGGCGGTGCGGGTGTGCGTCCGGCGCCCCCTGCGCTCCCTCAGCTCCGTCCACGCCCACACCGTCACCGGGGCCAGGGCGATCACCGTCGCCAGGACCGCCCAGGTGCGCATCGCCGCGTGGGTGTGGCCGAGGGCGACGGAGGCGGCGAGGGAGGTGACCAGGACGGCCGCCCACATCAGATGGATCCGGAAGGTCAGCAGCCGGTCGGCGCTGGCGGTGCCGCCCTTGGGCGTGACGACGAACCGGCTCGGGCGGCGGACGATCGCCTCGCCCAGGGACTTGAGGTAGATCGGCGCGGACAGGGCGGACATCGCCATGCCGGCCAGGCCGCCGGAGCCCTGCGGCTCGTGCGGGGAGACGTTGTGCCGGCGGTTCCACAGGTACAGGCCGATCTGGAGGGCGGCCGCGTCGCTGTAGAGCATCAGCCAGACGGAGGCGGCGACCTGGGTGCCGGAGGCGCCGAACCAGAGGAACAGCACGCAGCTGAGGATGCCGAGGAACCAGTTCACCGCGGTCATCGGGTAGTACACGAGCATCAGCGTGTACGAGAACAGGCGGCCGGGCGGCATCGTGAACAGCGCCTTGCCGTACTGCTTGAGCAGTGTGTCGTACGTGCCCCTCGACCAGCGCGTCTGCTGGGTGAAGAAGTCCGTCCAGGAGGCCGGGCCCTCCCCCACGGCGAGGACGTCCGGGGTGTACACCGAGCGCCAGTGGTTGCCGGTGCGGGGGTTGCGCCGGCGGTGCAGCTCGAAGCCGGTGGCCATGTCCTCGGTGACGCTGTCCTGCAGGCCGCGGATCTGTTTCAGGGCGGCGATGCGGACGACGTTGTTCGTGCCGACGAACATCGGGGAGCGGTAGCGGTTGCCGGCGCGCTGGATGAGCGCGTGGAAGAGGAACTGCTGGGATTCGGCGGCCTTGGTGACGGGGTTGTGGTAGTTGCCGTACACCTGGGGGCCGACGACGAAGGCGACGTCCGGGTCGCGGAAGTAGCCCATCATCCGCTCCAGGAAGTTCGGGAGCGGGACGTGGTCGGTGTCGACGGAGGCGAAGAAGTCGTAGTCGTCGCCGTGCATCGCGAGCCAGGCGTTGTAGTTGCCGTGCTTGGTGCGGGCCTTGTGGACGCCGGTCTTCCTGTTCCACTCCGGGACGCCGTGGCGGGTGAAGTGGCGTACGCCGAGTTCCGCGCAGAGGGCCTTGGCCTGGTCGTCGTCGCCCTCGTCGAGGAGCCAGACGTCGACGGGGCCGGTGTGGGTGACGCGGGTCGCGCCCTCGAGGGTGGCGCGGACCATGGAGAGGGGTTCTTTGCCGGGGACGTAGGTGGTGAGGAAGGCGACGCGGGTACCGGTCTCGGGGACGACCGGGACGGGGTCGCGGGCCACGAGGGTCGCGTGGGCCACGGAGGCCACGTTGACGACCATGAACAGTTCGATGAGGCCGATGGCTATGAGCATGGTGACGTCGAGCCAGGCGAGCCATCGGTCGCCGCCCTCGCGTTCCACCCAGTGGGTGGGCCAGACGAGGTACACGAGCAGGACGCCGGTGAGCACCGGCGCGAGGGTCATCAGGGCGACGGCTCGTATTCGGTGGGGCTCGCGGGACAGGAGCGAGGTGTACTGCACCCGGTAGGACGTGCCGGACGGCTCCGTGAGCGGTCCGGCAAGAGTGCTGTGGGTGTCGTAGTCGTATCCCTCCGGCCGCACAACGCCCTCCAGTCGTCGGGGATTTCTCTCCACACGTAACTGGACAATTCGGGGCGTGTCGAACTGGGGGCGTCCAGGCGGGTGGGGCGACAACCGGTCGTCCGCCCGCGGGTGGGCGGGTGGACGCCTGCGGCGGCCTGCTCGCGTCCGGTGGGGGCGTGCGTAGCGCATGCCGGTGGGTTGTGGGTCGGGGCCGCGCCGGGGGGTGTCCGTCCTCGGTCCGGCGGTTCTGTCGGGACCTAGGGTGACTGCCCGACGGACGCCGGCCGCTGCGGGCGGACACCCCCCGGCACGTCCCCTTCCCGCCGTCGGCGGCCGACCGACGCCCACCGTGCTGGGTGGCTTCTCCCCGTGGGCGGCTGACCGACGCCCACGGTGCGTGGTGCCTTCCCGCCGTCGGCGACCGACCGACGCCCACCGTGCTGGGTGGCTTCTCCCCGTGGGCGGCTGACCGACGCCCACCGTGCGTAGGGGCTCGTCGCCGTGGGCGGCTTCCGGCCCGTGGTGCGTGGTGCCTCATCGACGTCGGCGGCTGACATGGCCACGGGCGTGGCAGCCTGTCGCCGTCGGCGGCTGATCGGGCCCACGGTAGGTGAGGGCTCGTCGTCGTGGGCGGGTGCGGGCGGTCCTTTCTGGCGCCGGGCGGGTGTACGTCCCTGAGGGGCGCGGGGAACTGCGCGACCAGCCACGTACCACCCGCAGCCGCGTACGGCGAGAACGGCCCCGTTGGGATGGCGCGCGGCCTATTCCGCTAGGTACCGCTCCACCGTCTCCACCTTGGACGTCAGACCGTCCGTCACACCGGGACGGATGTCGGCCTTCAGGACCAGGGAGACCCGCGGCGCCCGCGCCTCGACGGCGGCGACCGCTCGCTTGACGACGTCCATGACCTCGTCCCAGTCGCCCTCGATCGAGGTGAACATGGCGTCCGTGCGGCTGGGCAGGCCCGACTCGCGGACCACGCGGACGGCGTCGGCGACGTACTCCCCCACGTCCTCACCGACGCCCAGCGGGGTCACCGAGAAGGCGACGATCATGCGCTGGCGACCTTTTCCTCGCGGGCGCGGGAGGCGATCAGCGCGTCCTCGGACTCACGGCGCAGCTTGCGGTCGGCGAAGAAGCCGCCGGCGGGCAGGACGGAGAGGACGAAGTAGAGGGCGGCCGTCTTGAAGGACCACTTGGTGCGGTTCCAGGCGTCGGCCCAGAAGAGCACGTAGAGGATGAACAGAACGCCGTGGATCGCACCCATGACCGGGACCGCGTTGAAGTCCGTGGTGCGCTTGAGCACCGAGCAGACCAGGAGCAGGAGGAAGGACACGGCCTCGGGGGTGGAGACGAGGCGCAGGCGGCGCAGGGCGGTGGCGGTCTTGATGTCCACGGGTCACCTTCGGTGGAGGAGTCGTCGGCAGTTTGTGAACGGGTGCACAAACGTCCTCGCCATTGTGACAAACGGGCGGGGGGTGCCGGTGACCGGGCCCCCGGGGTTACCGTCGCAGCGTGGCGATGTTCCGACTTCAGGGAAATAAGGTGCTCGCCGTCGACATGACCGGAGACGCCGTGAAGGCGAAGAACGGTTCGATGGTCGCGTACGACGGACAGATGGCCTTCAAGAAGCTGAGCGGCGGTGGGGAAGGGCTGCGGGGCATGGTGACCCGGCGGCTCACCGGCGAGCAGATGACCGTGATGGAGGTGCGGGGGCAGGGGACCTGCTGGTTCGCGGACCGGGCGTCCGAGATCAGCCTCGTCGAGCTGCGGGGCGAGAAGCTGTACGTGGAGAGCAGCAATCTACTGGCCGCCGACGCGGGGTTGCGGACGGGGACCACGTTCACCGGGCTGCGGGGGGCCTCGCAGGGCAACGGGCTGTTCACCACGACCGTGGAGGGGCACGGGCAGGTGGCCATCACGTCCGATGGGCCCGCGGTGGTGCTCCGGGTGAGTGCGCAGTATCCGTTGACCGTGGATCCGGGGGCGTATGTCGCGCATCAAGGGGAGCTTCGGCAGTCCTTCCAGTCGGGTGTGACGTTCCGCACGCTGATCGGGGAGGGCGGGGGCGAGGCATTCCAGATGCGCTTCGAGGGGGACGGGCTGGTGTACGTGCAGCCGAGCGAGCGGAACACGATCGCGGGGGAGGTGTGACCGTGGGGTTCCGGGAGATCAACGCCAAGGTGGTGGAGGCCACCGTCGTGCCGGGGCAGCGGCTGTTCAGTCAGCGCGGGGCGATGCTGGCGTACCGGGGTGATGTCACCTTCACGCCGAACACGGCCGGCGGGCGGGGCGGGGTCATGTCGATGATCGGGCGGCGGGTCGCCGACGAGGACACTCCGCTGATGACCGTGGAGGGCAGCGGGACGGTGCTGTTCGGGCACGGGGGGCACCATGTGCACGTCGTCCGGCTGAGCGGGGACACGCTGTTCGTGGAGGCGGACCGGCTGCTCGCCTTCGAGGGGGCGCTGGAGCAGCGGACCGTCTTCCTCGGCTCCCAGGGCGGGGTCATGGGGATGGTGCGGGGGCAGGTCAGCGGGCAGGGGCTGTTCACCACCTCGCTGACGGGGCACGGGGCTGTCGCCGTCATGGCGCACGGCGGGGTGTTCGAGGTGCCGATCACGCCGGGGCGGCCTGTGCATGTGGATCCGCAGGCGTACGTCGCCCATCGCGGGGACGTGCGCAACAAGCTGTCGACCGCGCTCGGGTGGCGGGACATGGTGGGGCGCGGGTCGGGTGAGGCGTTCCAGCTGGAGCTCAGCGGGAGCGGCACGGTGTACGTGCAGGCATCGGAGGAGAAGCTGTGACCGCCTACGACCCGGTGACCCTGCCCGTCGACGACAACGTCAACCCGTACACCTTCTGTGTGGAACTCAAGGGGAGCCAGTGGTTCCTGCAGAAGGGGAAGATGATCGCCTACTACGGCTCGATCGAGTTCAACGGCATCGGGCACGGGCGATTGGACCGGCTTGTCCGTACGTCGTTCCATTCGCCACTGCACGCCTCGGACTGGGTCGTGGCCGAGGGCTCGGGGAAGATGCTGCTCGCCGACCGGGCCTTCGATGTCAATTCCTATGACTTGGACGACGGCAATCTGACCATTCGCTCCGGCAACTTGCTCGCTTTTCAGCCAAGTCTTTCGCTGAAGCAGTCGATCGTCCCCGGTTTTCTGACGCTGATCGGAACCGGGAAGTTCGTGGCCGCATCTAACGGTCCGGTGGTGTTCATGGAGCCCCCGATCCGGGTGGATCCGCAGGCGCTCGTCGGCTGGGCCGACTGCCCGTCCCCGTGCCATCACTACGACCATGGCTACATGACCGGGGTGATGGGCGGTCTACGTGCACTGACGGGCCTCGGCGGGGCCTCCGGCGAGGAGCATCAGTTCGAGTTCGTCGGCGCCGGGACGGTCCTGCTGCAGTCGAGCGAGACGCTGCTGCCCGAGCAAGCGGCGGGGACGATTCCGCAGCAGTCGGGCGTGCCCGGCGGCGGCGCGCCCGGTGTCCAGGGTGGACCGCGTCTTCCCGGACAGTTGGGGGACCTCCAGCGTCGCTTCGGACTGTGAGCGGTAGTCTGCGGAGTGTGACATCGAACGCGTGCACGCAGTGTCACACCACCCCCCGTTAGTACGCCTTTCAACTTCTTAGGTAGACTTCATTCATGGAGACCGAAACGGCCACCCGCTGGCTGACCGATGCGGAGCAGTGCGCCTGGCGCACCCACCTGGAGGTCAACAGGCTGTTGACGTACCAGCTCGAAAAGGATCTGCAGCCGTTCGGCCTGACGATGAACGACTACGAAATCCTGGTGAACCTCTCCGAGTCGGAGGACCGGCGGATGCGGATGAGCGACCTCGCCTCCGCCACCCTCCAGTCCAAGAGCCGCCTCTCGCACCAGATCACGCGCATGGAGAACGCCGATCTGGTGCGGCGGGAGAATTGCGAGTCCGACCGTCGCGGGCTGTACGCCGTCCTCACCGACCACGGCATGGAGACCATGCAGCGCGTCGCGCCGCACCATGTCGCCTCCGTACGCCGGCACTTCATCGACCTGCTCTCGCCCGAGGCCCTCACCGAGCTCGACAAGGCCCTCAAGCCCATCGCGGAGCACCTGCGCGGCCAGCGCGGCCGGCCCTAGGGCCCCAGCGGCAGGCGGAGTTCGAAGAGGGCTCCGCCCGCCGGGGCGTCGTGGACCGTGAGGGTGCCGCCGTGGCGCACGGCGACATCGCGGGCGATCGCCAGGCCCAGCCCGGCGCCGCCCTCGTCCCGGCTGCGGGCGGCGTCCAGCCGTACGAACCGCTGGAAGATCCGCTCGCGTTCGGCCTCGGGCACCCCGTCGCCGTCGTCGGCCACCTGGACGACCGCCGACCGCCGGCCCTCCCTGCGGACGGCGACGGTCACCGACGTGCGGGCGTGCCGCTGGGCGTTGTCCAGCAGGTTCGCCAGGACCCTGGCCAACTGGCCGCGGGAGCCCACGACTTCCACCGGGTCCTCGCCGGTCACCGTCACCCCCGGCCGGCCGGCCGCCTCCTCCCGCGCCAGTTCCCCGAGGTCGACCCGGGCGTCGGGGGCCGGGCGCTCCCCCGCGTCCAGCCGGGCGAGCAGCAGCAGGTCGGCGGCCAGGCGCTGGAGTCGTACGGTGTCCTCGACCGCGCCCTCGACGTCCAGCAACTCCGGGTGGGCGGCGCCCACTTCGAGCTGGGTGCGCAGGGAGGCGATCGGACTGCGCAGCTCGTGCGAGGCGTCGGCGACGAAGCGCCGCTGCCGCTCCACGGACGCCTCCAGCGCGGCCAGCGTCTCGTTGGTGGTGCGGGCGAGGCGGGCGATCTCGTCGTGGGTGTCCGGCTCGGGGACCCGGCGGGTGAGGTCCGTGGAGGCGGTGATCTCCGCCATCTCGCGCCGGATGTCCTCCACCGGGCGCAGCGCACGGCGGGTCACCAGCCAGGTCGTCCAGCCGACGATCGCGAGCAGGGCGGGCAGGCCGACGAGCATCACCGTGGACGCGGTGCGCACCGCGCCGCCCTGGGCGTCCAGCGAGGTCCCCGCGTAGACCAGGACCTGCTCGTCGCGGGGGTCGGTGACCTCCACCGCGGTGAACCGGTACGTGGCGCGCGCGCCGTCGGCGGTGGCGGTGCCCTGCCCGCGCCAGGTGACGGACCCGACCTCTCCCGGCTCGGTGCCGCCCTCGTCGTCGGCGTCATCGTCGTCGCCCCCGTCGCCGCGCCCCGCGTCCGGGGCGGGGTTCGCGCGCACGGCGGACGTCGCGGTGCCGGTGATCGCCTGGAGGTCCTCGCTCACCGCGAGCAGCCGGCCCTCGCCGTCGACGACCTGGACCGGGTGGTCCTCGGCGTCCGGCAGGTCGAGCCGGTCGTACGGGGTGCCGGCGGCGATCTGCGCGGCCACCTCGCGGGCCGCCGCCTCCGCGTCCCGGTCGGCCTGTCCGGTGAGGTTGCCGCGCAGCGACAGCAGCACGGCGACGCCCGCGGCGACCAGGGCGACGGCGACGACGAGGGTGGCGGCGAGGGAGGCGCGGGCGCGTACCGAGCCGAAGGGGCGTCTCATCGGGGCTCCTCCAGCCGGTAGCCCGCGCCGCGCACGGTGCGGATCAGCCCGGCGCCTAGCTTGCGGCGCAGGGCGCTGACGTACACCTCGACGATGTTCGGGTCGCCCTCGTAGGCGAAGTCCCAGACGTGCTCCAGGATGTCGCCCTTGGAGACCACCTCGCCCGCGCGCAGCGCCAGTTGTTCGAGCACCGCGAATTCCTTGGCGGTGAGCGGGATCTCGTCCTCGCCGCGGTGCACCCGGCGCGCGGCGGTGTCCACCCGCAGTCCGCCGGCCTCCAGCACCGGGGAGGCCCCGGCGCTGTGGCGGCGGCGCAGCAGCGCCCTGATCCGGGCCACCAGGACGACGTAGGAGAACGGCTTGGTGAGGTAGTCGTCGGCGCCGGTGTCCAGGCCCTCGGCCTCGTCGTACTCGCCGTCCTTGGCGGTGAGCATCAGGATCGGCACGTCGTTGCCCGCGGCCCGCAGGGCGGCGCAGACGCGGTAGCCGTTCATGCCGGGCAGCATGATGTCGAGCACGATCAGGTCGTACGGCGACTCGCTCGCCCGGTGCAGCCCCTCCAGTCCGTCGTGGACGACGTCGACGGCGTATCCCTCGGCGGTCAGGCCCTTGGCGAGGGAGAGGGCCAGGCGTTTCTCGTCCTCGACGATGAGCAGGCGCATGCGTCTCAGGGTGGCAGAGCGAAGCTGAAGCGATCTTCAGGTGGCTTCAGCGTGCCTTCAGCTTCCGGCAGGCAGCGTGGGAGGCGTCGGAACTCCAGTCCCACGGGAGGATGCTCATGAAGCGCCACATCGTCATCGCCGCCGTCACCGCCACCGCCCTGCTCGGCGGGGGTGCCGCGGTCGCCTTCGCCGGGAACGACGACGACAGCAGGGACGAGGTGCGCCGTACGCAGATCACCGCCGCGGACGCCGCCGGCGCCGCCCTGAAGGAGCGGCCGGGCACGGTCGTCTCGGTCGACCTCGACGACCGCGACGGTGACGACGCCCGCGGCTGGGAGGTGGAGGTCCTCGGCAAGGGCAGCACGTCGTACACCGTCCACGTCAACCCGGACAACGGCCGCATACTCGGCACCGACACCGACCGCGACGACGAGGACGGCAACGACCGCGGCCTGCCGAAGGGCGCCACGGTCGACGCCCGCGAGGCCGCCGGGGCGGCGGCCGCCAAGGGCTTCGTCACGTCCGTCGACCTGGACGACGACGACCGCACGGCCGGCTGGGACGTCGAGACGGTCGACTCCCAGGGCAAGGAGAGCCACTGGACGGTGGACCCGAGGACGGGCAAGGTCGCGGCGGACCGCGGCGATGACGACTCCGAGGACTGAGAAGCCCACGGCAGGGCGACGTCCCCAGGGGCGCGGGGCACTGCGCGACCGGCCACGAACGACCCGCACCCGGCGATGCGCAAGTGCCCGGCTGCTCGAAAGCCGCTCTCAGCCCTGGGTCAGCCCCGCGACCAACTCGTCCGACGCCCGGTAGGGATCCAGCTCCCCCGCCACGATCCTCTCCGCCAGCGCGGACAACCGGCGGTCCCCCCTCAGGTCACCGATCCGCTCCCGGAGCGCCGTGACGGCGATGGTCTCCACCTCGTGCGCGGCACGGGCGAGACGGCGCTCGGTGAGCACCCCGCGCTCCTCCATCCACGCCCGGTGTTTCTCCAGCGCCTCGACGACCTCGTCGACCCCCTCGCCGCGCGCGGCGACGGTCTTGACGATCGGCGGGCGCCAGTCGCCGGGCGCGCGGGACTCGCCGAGCCCGAGCATGTGGTTGAGCTCGCGCGCGGTCGCGTCCGCGCCGTCCCGGTCGGCCTTGTTGACGACGTAGACGTCGCCGATCTCCAGGATGCCCGCCTTGGCGGCCTGGATGCCGTCGCCCATGCCGGGGGCGAGGAGGACGACGGAGGTGTCGGCCTGGGAGGCGATCTCGACCTCCGACTGGCCGACGCCGACCGTCTCGACGAGGATCACGTCGCAGCCGGCCGCGTCCAGGACGCGGATGGCCTGGGGCGCGGCCCACGCGAGGCCGCCGAGGTGGCCTCGCGTGGCCATGGAGCGGATGTAGACGCCGGGGTCGGAGGCGTGGTCCGACATCCGGACGCGGTCACCGAGCAGGGCGCCGCCGGAGAAGGGGGAGGACGGGTCGACGGCCAGGACGCCGACCCGTTTGCCCTGCTTGCGGTAGGCGGTGACGAGAGCGGAGGTGGAGGTCGACTTGCCGACGCCCGGCGAGCCCGTGAGCCCCACCACGTAGGCGTTGCCGGTGAGCGGCGCGAGTGCCGCCATGACCTCCCTGAGCTGCGGGGACGCCCCCTCCACCAGGGAGATCAGCCGGGCCACGGCCCGCGGCCGGCCTTCCCGGGCCTGGGCCACCAGCGTGGGGACGTCCTGCATCTCAGCTCCCGTTCTCCAGTTGGGGCCGCGTCCCTCGTGAGGCCGCGTCCCGATCAGGTTCCGTCAGAAAGCGGTCAGGCCCTGGGGACCCGCACGATCAGGGCGTCTCCCTGACCGCCGCCGCCGCACAGCGCGGCCGCGCCGACGCCGCCGCCGCGCCGCTTCAGCTCCAGGGCCAGGTGCAGCACCAGGCGGGCGCCGGACATGCCGATCGGGTGGCCCAGCGCGATCGCGCCACCGTTGACGTTCACCCTTTCCGTGGACACGCCCAGGTCCTTCATTGACTGGTGGGCGACGGCCGCGAACGCCTCGTTGATCTCGATCAGGTCGAGGTCGGCGACCTCCAGGCCCTCCTTCTTCAGGGCGTGCAGGATCGCGTTGGACGGCTGCGACTGCAAAGAGTTGTCCGGCCCCGCCACGTTGCCGTGGGCGCCGATCTCGGCGATCCAGTCCAGGCCCAGCTCCAGCGCCTTGGCCTTGCTCATCACGACCACCGCGGCGGCGCCGTCGGAGATCTGCGAGGAGGTGCCGGCGGTGATGGTGCCGTCCTTGGCGAAGGCGGGGCGCAGCTTGGCCAGCGACTCGACGGTGGTCTCGGCGCGGATGCCCTCGTCCTTGCTGAAGACGACCGGCTCGCCCTTGCGCTGCGGGATCTCGATGGGGGTGATCTCGGCCTCGAACAGGCCGTTCTTCTGCGCGGCGGCGGCCCGCTGGTGGGACAGGGCGGCGATCTCGTCCTGGACCTCGCGGCCGATGCCGAGGCGGGTGTTGTGCTTCTCGGTGGACTGGCCCATGGGGATGTTCTCCCAGGGGTCGGTCAGACCGTCGTACGCCATGGCGTCGAGCATCTCGATCGCCCCGTACTTGTAGCCCTCGCGGGACTTGGGCAGCAGGTGGGGGGCGTTGGTCATGGACTCCTGGCCGCCGGCGACCACGATGTCGAACTCGCCCGCGCGGATGAGCTGGTCGGCCAGCGCGATGGCGTCGAGGCCGGACAGGCACACCTTGTTGATGGTGAGCGCCGGCACGTTCATGGGGATGCCGGCCTTGACCGCGGCCTGACGTGCCGGGATCTGCCCCGCCCCGGCCTGGAGCACCTGGCCCATGATCACGTACTGCACCTGGTCGCCGCCGATCCCCGCACGGTCGAGGGCGGCCTTGATCGCGAAGCCGCCGAGGTCGGCTCCGGAGAAGGACTTGAGGGAGCCCAGCAGTCGTCCCATGGGCGTACGCGCCCCGGCGACGATCACCGAACTGTTCGTTGCAGATGCCATGAGCTGCGATCCCCTTACCGGCCTGCACAGCCGAGGAGTGAACGAGGGTTTACTTCGAATGTACTGATGGCACTCGGTGCCGTCACCGGCCCGTCGGTGTGATCGCGCGCACGTTGCGTAACCACGGCGGGAGCGCTGCACTGAACAGCATGCTGACGCGAATCGACCACATCGGGATCGCCTGTTTCGACCTCGACAAGACTGTCGAGTTCTACCGTGCCACCTACGGCTTCGAGGTGTTCCACACCGAGGTCAACGAGGAGCAGGGCGTGCGGGAGGCCATGCTCAAGATCAACGAGACCTCCGACGGCGGCGCCTCCTACCTCCAGCTGCTGGAACCGACCCGCGAGGACTCCGCGGTCGGCAAGTGGCTCGCCAAGAACGGCGAGGGCGTCCACCACATCGCCTTCGGCACCGCGGACGTGGACGGCGACGCCGAGGACATCAGGAGCAAGGGCATCCGGGTGCTCTACGAAGAGCCGCGGATCGGCTCCATGGGGTCACGGATCACCTTCCTGCACCCCAAGGACTGCCACGGCGTCCTCACAGAACTCGTCACTTCGGCGGCCGTTGAGTCACCTGAGCACTGACCCTCGTACATAGGGGCCGGTAGGGTTGGGTGCGGTCGCCCGGCTGGGTCGCGGCGGCCGCACGCCGGGGTCCGGGTTTCGGGGGACGAGCAACCGGGCAGCAGCCCATGCTCCGCCGTTGATCTGACACCATTCCCCGGGGGCCCCGTTCGGCGGATGGACGGAGCTCGTTTGGAGAGACTTGCGACCAGGGGACGGATGGGACCGCGCAGTGCGGGGCTACGAGAGCCAGGAGCGAGAGCCGGCGGCTGACGTCGACCACCTCTCTCGGTTCGAGGCCGAGATGAAGCGGCTGAGGACCGAGCGGGAAAAGGCGATCCAGCACGCCGAGGACCTCGGCTACCAGGTGGAGGTGCTGCGCGCCAAGCTGCACGAGGCGCGGCGCACCCTCATGACCCGGCCCGCCTACGACAGCGCCGACATCGGCTACCAGGCCGAACAGCTGCTGCGCAACGCGCAGATGCAGGCCGACCAGATCCGCGCCGACGCCGAGCGCGAGCTGAGCCAGGCCCGGGCGCAGACCCAGCGGATCCTCCAGGAGCACGCCGAGCAGGCCGCCCGGCTCCAGGCCGAGCTGCACCAGGAGGCGGTGACCCGGCGCCAGCAGCTCGACCAGGAGCTGGCCGAGCGCCGGCAGACCGTCGAGTCGCACGTCAACGAGAACGTGGCGTGGGCGGAACAGCTGCGCGCCCGCACCGAGGCGCAGGCCCGCCGTCTGCTGGAGGAGTCCCGCGCCGAGGCCGAGCAGGCGATGGCGGCCGCCCGCGCGGAGGCCGAGCGGCTGACCGCCGAGGCCCGCCAGCGCCTGCAGTCCGAGGCCGAGACGGCCCGCGCCGAGGCCGAGCAGCTGCTGCGCCGGGCCCGCGCGGACGCCGAGCGGCTGCTGAACGCCGCCTCCACCCAGGCCCAGGAGGCCACCGACCACGCCGAGCAGCTGCGCTCCACCGCGGCCGGCGAGTCCGACGCGGCCCGCCGCCAGGCCACCGAGCTGAGCCGGGCCGCCGAGCAGCGCATGGCCGAGGCCGAGGAGGCGCTGCGCAAGGCCCAGAGCGAGGCCGAGAAGCTGGTCGCGGAGGCCAAGGAGGCCGCCGCCAAGGCCCTCTCCAGCGCCGAGGCCGCCAACGAGACCCGTACGCGCACGGCGAAGGAGCAGGTCGCCCGCCTGGTCAGCGAGGCCACCAAGGAGGCCGAGGCCACCAAGGCGGAGGCCGAGCAGCAGCTCGCCGACGCCCGCGCGGAGGCCGAGAAGCTGGTCGCCGAGGCCGTCGAGAAGGCCCGGACGATCACCGCCGAGGAGTCCGCGACCCAGCTGTCGAAGGCCGCCAAGACCGCCGAGGACGTCCTCAACAAGGCGGCGGAGCAGGCCAAGGAGACCACTCGGGCCGCCGCCGAGGAGGCCGAGCGCATCCGCCGCGAGGCCGAGGCCGAGGCGGACCGGCTGCGCGCCGAGGCGCACGACATCGCCGAGCAGCTCAAGGGCGCGGCGAAGGACGACACCGAGGAGTACCGCGCCAAGACCGTCGAGCTCCAGGAGGAGGCGCGGCGGCTGCGCGGCGAGGCCGAGCAGCTGCGCGCGGACGCCGTCGACGAGGGCGAGAAGATCCGTGCCGAGGCCCGGCGCGAGGCGGTCCAGCAGATCGAGGAGGCCGCCAAGTCGGCCGAGGAACTGCTGGCCAAGGCCAAGGCCGACGCCGACGAGCTGCGCCGCAGCGCCACCGCGGACAGCGAGAAGGTCCGCACCGAGGCCATCGAGCGGGCCACCGCCCTGCGCCGTCAGGCCGAGGAGACCCTGGAGCGCACCCGCGCGGAGGCCGAGCGCCACCGCGAGGAGGTCGTCGAGCAGGCCGAGGGCATCCGGGCGGACGCCGAGCGGGCCGCCGAGGAGCTGCGCGAGGAGACCGAGCGCGCGGTCGCGGCCCGGCAGGCGGAGGCCGCCGAGGAACTGACCCGGCTGCACACCGAGGCCGAACAGCGCCTCGCCGCGGCCGAACAGGCGTTGACCGAGGCCCGTGAGGAGGCCGAGCGGATCCGCCGCGAGGCCGCCGAGGAGACCGACCGGCTGCGCACCGAGGCCGCCGAGCGCATCCGTACGCTCCAGCAGCAGGCGGAGGCCGAGGCGGAGCGGCTGCGCACCGAGGCCGCCGCCGACGCGTCGGCGTCCCGCGCCGAGGGCGAGGCCGTCGCCGTACGGCTGCGCACGGAGGCCGCGAGCGAGGCGGAGCGGCTGAAGACCGAGGCGCAGGAGAGCGCCGACCGGGTGCGCGCGGAGGCGCAGGCCGCCGCGGAGCGGCTGGGCACCGAGGCGTCCGAGACGCTGGCCGCCGCGCAGGAGGAGGCCGCCCGGCGCCGCCGCGAGGCGGAGGAGCTGCTGGGTTCGGCCCGGCAGGAGGCCGACCAGGAGCGGGAGCGGGCCCGCGAGCAGAGCGAGGAGCTGCTGGCGAGCGCGCGCAAGCGCGTGGAGGAGGCGCAGGCCGAGGCGGTCCGGCTGGTCGAGGAGGCCGACCGGCGCGCCGGCGAGATGGTGTCGGCCGCCGAGCAGCACGCCGCGCAGGTGCGCGAGTCGGTGGCAGGTCTGCACGAGCAGGCGCAGGAGGAGATCGCCGGGCTGCGCTCGGCCGCCGAGCACGCGGCGGACCGTACCCGCCGGGAGGCCGAGGAGGAGGCGGACCGGGTCCGCGCCGACGCCTACGCCGAGCGGGAGCGGGCGAGCGAGGACGCCACCCGGCTGCGCCGCGAGGCCACCGAGGAGGCGGAGGCCGCCAAGGCGCTCGCCGAGCGCACGATGGCGGAGGCCCTCGCCGAGGCCGAGCGGGTGCGTGCGGACGCCTCCGAGCACGCCCAGCGGGTGCGCACCGAGGCATCCGACACCATCGCGCAGGCCGACCAGGACGCGGCGCGCACCCGGGCGGACGCCCGCGAGGACGCCAACCGCATCCGCTCGGACGCGGCGACGCAGGCGGACACCCTCATCACCGAGGCCCGCAACGAGGCCGAGCGGCTGACGAACGAGACCAACGCCGAGGCGGAGCGGGTGCGCACGGAGGCGCTGGCCGCCGCCGAGCAGCTGACCACCGAGACGGCCGCGGAGGCGGAGCGGGTGCGCACCGCCGCCCGCGAGGAGGCCGAGCGGGTCACCGCGACCGCCCGCGAGGAGGCCGAGCGGCTCACCACCGAGACCGTCGCCGAGGCCGACCGGGTGCGCACCGAGGCGCTGGCCGAGGCCGAGCGGCTCACCACCGAGGCCGCTGCCGAGTCCGAGCGGCTCACCACCGAGGCCGCTGCCGAGTCCGAGCGGGTGCGCACCGAGGCGAAGACCGCCGCCGAGCAGATGCTGGCGGACGCGACCGGCGAGGCGGAGCGGCTGCGCGCCGAGGCCGCCGAGACGGTCGGCTCGGCACAGGCGCACGCCGAGCGGATCCGCGCGGAGGCCGAGCGGCTGCGCGAGAAGGCCGCCGCGGAGGCCGAGCGGGTCACCTCGGCCGCCCGCGAGGAGGCCGAGCGCACCCTGGACGAGGCCCGCAAGGACGCCAACAAGCGGCGTTCGGAGGCGGCCGAGCAGGTCGACACCCTCATCACGGAGACCACGGCCGAGGCCGACAAGCTGCTCACCGAGGCACAGGCGCAGGCGCTGAAGACCACCGCGGACGCCGAGGCGCAGGCCGACACCATGGTGGGCGCGGCCCGCCAGGAGGCCGAGCGGATCGTCACCGAGGCGACCATCGAGGGCAACTCCCGCGTGGAGAAGGCCCGTACGGACGCCGACGAGCTGCTGGTCGGCGCGCGCCGGGACGCCACCGCGATAAGGGAGCGCGCGGAGGAGCTGCGCGACCGCATCACCACCGAGATCGAGGAGCTGCACGAGCGGGCCCGCCGCGAGGCCGCCGAGACGATGAAGTCGACCGGCGACCGCTGCGACGCGCTGATCAAGGCCGCCGAGGAGCAGCTGGCCAAGGCCGAGGCGAAGGCCAAGGAGCTGGTGTCGGAGGCGAACTCCGAGGCCGGCAAGGTGCGCATCGCCGCGGTGAAGAAGGCCGAGGGCCTGCTGAAGGAGGCCGAGCAGAAGAAGGCCAAGCTGATCAAGGAGGCCGAGGAGCTCAAGGCCGAGGCGGTCCGCGAGGCCCGGCGCACGGTCGAGGAGGGCAAGCGGGAGCTGGAGGTCCTGGTGCGCCGGCGCGAGGACATCAACGCCGAGATCTCCCGTGTCCAGGACGTGCTGGAGGCGTTGGAGTCCTTCGAGGCCCCGTCCTCCGCCAAGGACGGTGGCGTCAAGGCGGGCGCCACGGTCGGTGCCCCTCGATCGGGTGGCAAGTCGTCGGACGGCTAGTCAGGAGCGGGTGTTCCGGTGTGTTCTGGGTCCTTTGCCCACAACGTTCCAGGAGCTTTGCCCAGGACTTGGCAAGCGATCCGGCGGTCAGCCACTCAAAAGAGGTGTCATTCTCCAGATCAAACACGCATCCGCTCGATGACACACCGTTCCGACCCCTAGGATTCCACCTATCACCTCACCGGTCTCATTCGACAGGAACCCCATGAGCGACACTTCCCCCTACGGCTTCGAGCTTGTGCGGCGTGGATACGACCGCGCTCAGGTGGACGAACGTATCTCCAAGCTCGTCTCCGACCGTGACAGCGCTCTCGCCCGCATCACCGCTCTGGAGAAGCGCATCGAGGAACTCCACCTCGAGACGCAGAACGCCCAGGCCCAGGTGAGCGACGCCGAGCCGTCGTACGCCGGTCTCGGTGCGCGCGTCGAGAAGATCCTGCGCCTCGCCGAGGAAGAGGCCAAGGACCTGCGCGAGGAGGCCCGCCGCGCGGCCGAGCAGCACCGTGAGCTCGCCGAGTCGGCGGCCCAGCAGGTGCGCAACGACGCCGAGTCGTTCGCGGCCGAGCGCAAGGCCAAGGCCGAGGACGAGGGCGTCCGGATCGTCGAGAAGGCCAAGAGCGACGCGGCACAGCTGCGGGCCGAGGCACAGAAGGACGCGCAGTCCAAGCGCGAGGAGGCCGACGCGCTCTTCGAGGAGACCCGCGCCAAGGCCGCGCAGGCCGCCGCGGACTTCGAGACCAACCTGGCCAAGCGCCGCGAGCAGTCCGAGCGCGACCTGGCCTCGCGTCAGGCGAAGGCGGAGAAGCGCCTGGCGGAGATCGAGCACCGCGCGGAGCAGCTGCGCCTGGAGGCGGAGAAGCTGCGCACGGACGCCGAGCGCCGCGCCCGCCAGACGGTGGAGACCGCCCAGCGCCAGGCCGAGGACATCGTGGCCGACGCCAACGCCAAGGCCGACCGCATCCGTTCGGAATCCGAGCGCGAGCTGGCCGCCCTCACCAACCGCCGCGACTCCATCAACGCGCAGCTGACGAACGTCCGCGAGATGCTCGCGACGCTCACCGGCGCCGCGGTGGCCGCGGCCGGCACCCCGGCGGAGGACGAGCCGATCTCCCGCGGGGTCCCGGCGCAGCAGTCCCGGTAACCGTCCGGCGACCGTTCGCTGAACACCTGACGAGCCCTCTGCCACTGAGGTGGCAGAGGGCTTTGTCCCGTTTTAGCGTGGCCGCATGATCGAGCTCGAAGGGCTGACCAAGCGGTACGGCGAGAAGGTGGCCGTCAACAACCTCACCTTCACCGTGCGGCCGGGCGTCGTGACCGGGTTCCTCGGCCCCAACGGCGCCGGCAAGTCCACCACCATGCGGATGATGCTCGGGCTCGACCGGCCGACGGCCGGGGACGTGACGATCGACGGCAAGCACTACGACCAGCTGAAGGACCCGCTGACGTACATCGGGGCGCTGCTGGAGGCCAAGGCGTGGCACGGCGGGCGCAGCGCCTTCAACCATCTGCTGTGCCTCGCGCAGAGCAACGGCATCCCGAAGAGCCGGGTGCACGAGGTGCTGGAGACGGTCGGGCTCACGGCGGTCGCCCGCAAGAAGACCAAGGGCTTCTCGATGGGCATGGGGCAGCGGCTCGGCATCGCGGCCGCGCTGCTCGGCGACCCGCGGATCCTGATGTTCGACGAGCCGGTCAACGGGCTGGACCCCGAGGGCATCCACTGGATCCGCACCCTGATGAAGTCCCTGGCGGCCCAGGGGCGGACGGTGTTCGTCTCCTCGCACCTGATGAGCGAGATGGCGCTGACCGCGGACCATCTGGTGGTCATCGGCCAGGGGCGGCTGCTCGCGGACATGCCCATGGCCGACTTCATCGCGCGCCATTCGCGGACGTACGTCCGGATCCGCACCCCGCAGCGGGAGCGGCTGCTGGATGTGCTGCACCGGGCCGGGATCACGGTGGTGGAGACGGGCAGCGGGGTGCTGGAGGTGGACGGCGGCAAGCCCGAGCGGATCGGTGAGCTGGCCGCGCGCCACCAGGTCGTGCTGCACGAGCTCAGTCCGCAGCAGGCGTCACTGGAGGAGGCGTTCATGCAGCTGACGGCGGAGTCCGTCGAGTATCACGCGCACGCCGGGGTGCCGGCGGCCCGGGCGCGGTGGGGCGACACCTGGCGGAAGGACTGACATGGCGGCCACCCAGGTCATCCGGTCCGAGTGGACCAAGATCCGCTCGGTGGCGTCCACGGTGTGGACGCTCTCGCTCGCGGTGGTGGTCACCATCGCGCTCGGCATGCTCATCTCGGCGCTGTCGAAGAACGAGTTCCCGACCATGGACGCCCGCCGGCAGCTCTCCTTCGACCCGACCTTCATCAGCTTCGCGGGGATGAGTCTCGGCCAGCTCGCGATGATCGTGTTCGGGGTGCTGGTGGTGTCCAACGAGTACAGCACGGGGATGATCCGCGTCTCCCTGTCCGCCGTACCGCAGCGGGCGACCTTCCTGTTCAGCAAGGTGGCCGTGGCCGCGCTGCTGGCGCTGGTGGTGGGCCTGGCGACCAGTTTCGCCGCGTTCTTCCTCGGCCAGTCGATGCTGGGTTCGCTGCGGGCCTCGATCGGCGACGAGGGGGTGCTGCGGGCGGTGCTCGGCGGCGGACTGTACATGACGTTGATCGCGATGTTCTCCATGGGCGTCGCCGCGATGCTGCGCTCCCCCATGCTCTCGCTGGGCATCCTGATGCCGTTCTTCTTCCTGATCTCCAACATCCTCGGCAACGTGGACGCGACCAAGAAGGTCGGCCGCTACCTGCCCGACCAGGCCGGCAGCAGGATCATGCAGGTCGTCCGCCCGCTCGACGACGACACCCCCTACGGCCCCTGGGGCGGCCTCGCCATCATGGCCCTGTGGGTCGCCGCCGCCCTCCTCGGCGGTTACCTGGTGCTCAAGCGCCGGGACGCCTAGTCACCTCAAGGAACGCTCGGTTTTTACTCGCTCTTGGAGGGAACCGTCAGCGCCTCGATATCCTCCTAACCCTTACGGGGGCGTGTGCCCCGCTGTCCTGAACCTTTCGATGGGTGCGGAGCATGATCGAGGCAGTCGGCCTGACGAAGCGCTACGGCGACAAGACCGCTGTATACAACCTTTCCTTCCAGGTGCGGCCGGGGGCCGTCACCGGCTTTCTCGGACCCAACGGCTCGGGCAAGTCGACCACGATGAGGATGATCCTCGGCCTGGACAACCCCACGTCCGGGCAGGTGACGATCGGCGGCTACCCCTACCGCAAGCTGCCCAACGCCCCCCGCCAGGTCGGTGCCCTGCTCGACGCCAAGGCCGTGCACGGCGGCCGCTCGGCCCGCAACCATCTGCTGAGCCTCGCCCAGCTGTCCGGCATCCCGGCCCGCCGGGTCGACGAGGTGCTCGGTGTGGTGGGTCTGCAGGACGTGGCGAAGAAGCGCTCCAAGGGCTTCTCCCTCGGCATGGGCCAGCGCCTGGGCATCGCCGCCGCCCTGCTCGGCGACCCCCAGGTGCTGCTCTTCGACGAGCCGGTCAACGGCCTCGACCCCGAGGGCATCCTGTGGGTGCGCAACCTGATGAAGGCGCTCGCGGCGGAGGGCCGCACCGTCTTCGTCTCCTCACACCTGATGAGCGAGATGGCGCTGACCGCCGACCACCTCATCGTGATCGGCCGCGGCCAGCTGCTCGCCGACATGAGCGTGCGGGACTTCATCGCCGCGAACTCCGCGGGCTTCGCCCGGGTGCGCACCCCCGACACCGAGCCGCAGCTGCGCGAGAAGCTGAGCGCCGCGCTGACCGAGGCGGGCGCGCACGTGCTGCCCGAGCAGGACGGCGCCCTCAGGGTCACGGGGCTGCCGCTCCCCCGCATCAGCGACATCGCGCACGACACCGACGTACGCCTGTGGGAGCTGTCGCCGCACCAGGCGTCGCTGGAGGAGGCGTACATGCGGATGACCCAGGGGGCCGTCGACTACCGCTCGACGGTCGACCAGAAGGCGGGCCTGCAGCAGCCGCTGCCGCCGGGCGCGCAGCCGCCGATGCCGGTGCCCGGCCAGGGCCAGCCCGGCTGGTACGCCCCGCCGCCGCCCCAGCAGGGCGGGCAGCCCTTCGCGATGCCGCAGGGAGCTCCGCAGGGGGCGCCGCAGGGCGAGAACCCGTACCTCCAGCCGGCCCCGGGCGCCCAGCCCGCCCAGAGCGGCCCGTACGACGCCCAGGCGGCCCCGGCCGCCCCGCAGAGCGCGCCCGCGCCGGCCCCGCAGGCCGCCCCGGCCCCCGCCGCCCCGCAGGCCCCCGCCCAGCCGCCCCAGCCGCCCGTGTCCGCCCCCCACCCCGCTGCCCCGAACAAGTCCGAGGACGTCCGATGAGCACGCCCCAGCCCCCGATGCCGCAGGCCGCGCCCGACTGGCAGGCGGCGGCCGGTTGGCCGCAGACCGCCTACACCTCGCCCATCCCCGTGGTGCGCACGCACCTCGGGCACGCCCTCGCCTCCGAGTGGACGAAGATCAAGTCGGTCCGCTCCACGATGTGGACGATGGGCGTGTTCGTCCTGCTGGTCGTCGGCATCGGCCTGCTGACCGGCGGCCTGGTGTCGGCCAACTCCTCCGACGCCGACCTCGGCGACGAGAACCCGCTCGGGCTCGGCTTCTTCGGGCTGCTGCTCGGCAGCATGTGCATCATCACCCTCGGCGTGCTGACCACGGCCTCCGAGTACGGCACCGGGATGATCCGCACCACGATGACCGCCTGCCCCACCCGGGGCCGGGTCCTGGCCGCGAAGTCGATCGTGTTCTTCACGCTGGCGTTCGTGGTGACCCTGGTCTGCTCCGGCCTCGTCGCCCTCGCCCAGGTCGGGATGGTCGGCGAGGCCCGTGAGCCCACCGGCGCCGAGTGGCTGAAGGGCACCGTCGGCATCTCGCTCTACATCGCCCTGCTCGGTCTGCTCTCGCTGCTGGTCGGCTCGGTCATCCGGCACTCGGCGGGCGCCATCACCATCATGATCGCGACCGTGCTCGCCCCGCTGGTGATCGCGCTGTTCATGTTCTCGTCGTCGCTGGAGGACGTCCGCCAGGCGCTGTTCGAGTACTCGATCCCGAACCAGCTGAGCGTCTTCTACTCCAACTCCCTCAGCGAGTCCGGCCCCTCGGGCTGGGACCCGCTGTGGATCATGCTGGTGGTGACCGGCGCGGTGTTCGCCGGCGCCTGGGCCCTGCTCCAGCGCCGGGACGTCTGACCGCCTCAGAACCTCGGCGCGTTACGGGACCGCTGCACCCGCGAGGTGCGGCGGTCCCGTGCGTTCCAGCACGCCTTGTGCCAGTGTCTGCGGTCGTCGACACCGGCGTAGGCGGGCCACGCCACCACGTGCGGGACGCCGGAGGGGATCATCTGGTCGCAGCCGGGGCAGCGGTAGGTCTTGCCCTGCGCGCTGGCGCCCGCCACATGGCGTACGGTCCAGTCCTCGCCCTGCCAGTCCACCGAGGACTCCCAGCCGCCGTAGCGACCGGGCCGGTCGTCGCCGGCACCCCGGCCGGACGCGGATTCGCCACCCTTGGGTCGGTTGCGACGCGGGGACACAGAACACCTCACGGAGCTATACAGGAAGCACGGTCCGCGTCCAGCGTACGCGGCGGGTACCCGGGCACTCGGAGGGTCGAGGCGGGTCGGGGCGCCCGCAAGTCCCCCGCCGGGACGCCCATTCCGCAGACAATCCGCAAATTACTCCGTCAGGCCGTGTCCTCGGCACGTGTCAGACGGTTATGCCGGGTGGGGGAGCTCCGTGTCGGAGCCGAGGAAGCAGGAAATTGCGATGCGCGTAGGAAGTTTCGTGCTGGCGGCCCAGTTCCCGGGGCAGGGCCAGGGGGAGGCGCTGCACCGGGCGGTCCGCTCGGCCGAGGTGGCGGAGGAGGCCGGACTCGACGCGGTCTGGCTGGCCGAGCACCACTTCGTGCCGTACGGCACCTGCCCGTCCGCGGTGACCCTGGCCGCGTTACTGCTCGGGCGCACCCGCCGGATCCGGGTGGGCACCGCGGTCAGCGTGCTGCCCACCACCCACCCCGTGACGCTCGGCGAGCAGGCCGCGCTGCTGCATCTGACGAGCGGCGGACGCTTCTCGCTCGGCGTGGGGCGCGGCGGACCCTGGGTGGACCTGGAGGTGTTCGGGGCGGGGCTGCGGGCGTACGAGGAGGGGTTCCCGGAATCACTCGATCTGCTGGTGCGCTGGCTGCGCGAACCGGCCGTGTCGGCGAGCGGCGAGCGCTATGCCTTCCGCGAAGTCCCCGTCGTGCCCAGGCCGTCGGAGTCACTGACGGACACCGCGGGGCCGGAGGTGCTCGTCGCCTGCACCTCGCCGGGCAGTGTGCGGCTGGCCGCCGAGCGCGGGCTGCCGATGCTGCTGGGCATGCATGTCGGGGACGAGGAAAAGGCCGAGATGGTCTCCCTGTGGCGGCAGTTCGCGCGGGCGGCCGGCCGGACCCCGGACGAGATCCGGGACGCGCCGCATGTGTCGGCCGGGGTCTGCCAGATCGCGGACCGGCGCACGGACGCGGCGGAGACGCTGCTGAAGGCGATGCCGGGCTGGCTGAAGCAGGGGCTGGACGCGCATGTGACGGTGGACGGCCGGGAGCGCCGGATGCGCGATCCGCTGGCGTACACCGAACTGCTCTGCGGGCTGCACCCGGTGGGCACGCCCCGGCTGTGCGCCGACCGGCTCGCCGCGACCGCGGAGCGCACGGGTGTCTCCCGCTTCGCCCTGCTGGTGGAGGGCTCGGGCGACCTCGCGGCGACCGAGGAGAACGTACGGCGGCTGGGCACGGAGGTACTGCCCCAGCTGCGCTGAACTCTCCTCGACTGCTTGCCGCTCCACCGGCGCGGGGCCCAGGGAGCGGCAAACATGCCGTTCAACTGCCTCAGCAGTCCCGCAGCTCCGGGGACTGGTTGAGCAACTGGGCGCGGACCGACGTGAATCGGGCGAGCCTGTCGTCGGCCGACGCATCCAGCGGGAACACCGCCACCCGGTGGCAGTTCTGGAAGGCCAGCCGTACCCCGAAGTGCCGCTGCAGCGCACCGCGTATGGCGTCACTCGCGAGCGCACGCAGCAGCTGACCCCGTGCCTGCTCGTCCGGCGGAGGCGTCTGGTTGTCGGCGAACTGTCCGCCGTCCACCTTCAGCTGGGCCACCAGGGAGCTGATCATCTCCCATGCGTAGGGCAGGGAGGTCCGGACGCAGTCGACGAATTCTGCTTCGTCGACCTCGCCTCGCTCGGCCTGTCGAAGTAGGGCCGGTGAGACGTCGAGCGACATGGGTTCTCCTCTCGCACCCCCGAACGCGCAGGGGTTGCCGGACAGGTAAGGGAGTTCGCGATGCCAGATACGCTGCGTACACACATCGCAACCTCCCGTTTAATACGGTAGGCAACCGACGGTGACGGCACCAGGAGAATGCGCACATAGGGAGCGGCGAGTGTGCGCACAATCGGCCATGAATGAACAGGAGTGTTCTGGAGCAAAAGGGGTGGCCGCTGGGGCCTCGATCCGGGGGGCGGCGGGAGAGGGGCGGGCGAATCGCGTGCACCCCCGCCCGTCGAGTAGCGTTGCGGACCATGCGTCTCGTCATTGCCCGCTGTTCCGTCGACTACGCCGGCCGGCTCACCGCCCACCTGCCCTCGGCGCCCCGTCTGATCCTGGTCAAGGCGGACGGCAGCGTCTCGATCCACGCCGACGACCGGGCCTACAAGCCCCTCAACTGGATGTCGCCGCCGTGCACCCTGAAGGAGGGCACGGGTGACGACGAGGGTGTGTGGACCGTCGTCAACAAAGCGGGCGAGAAACTGATCATCACGATGGAGGAGGTCCTCCACGACTCCTCGCACGAACTGGGCGTCGACCCCGGTCTGATCAAGGACGGCGTGGAAGCGCATCTGCAGGAGCTGCTCGCCGACCGCATCGAGACGCTGGGCGAGGGCTACACGCTGATCCGGCGCGAGTACATGACCGCCATCGGCCCCGTCGACATCCTGTGCCGCGACGCCGAGGGGCAGACCGTGGCGGTGGAGATCAAGCGGCGCGGCGAGATCGACGGCGTCGAGCAACTCACGCGCTATCTGGAGCTGTTGAACCGCGACCCGCATCTCGCGCCGGTGCGCGGCATCTTCGCCGCGCAGGAGATCAAGCCGCAGGCGAGGGTCCTCGCCACGGACCGGGGCATCGGCTGCCAGGTTCTGGACTACGACGCGCTGCGCGGCATCGAGGACGACAAGCTGCGGCTGTTCTGAGCCGGGCTTCGCTACGGCGGTCAGGGCCGGATCTCCCGCGGGGGACCCGGCCCTGTTGCGTGCCGCCGTGGGTCAGATGACGTCGGGCGAGCCGCTCGGGGAGCCCTCCGCGCCCGTCTCCGCCGCCGTGGTGCCGGTCGTGGGACTGGCGGCGGTGTCCGTGGTGGAGGGCGCCGTGGTGGTGGGCGGTGGCGTGGTGGTCGGCGGCGGGGTCGTGGTCGGCGGCGGGGTCGACGTGGGCGGCTTCGTGGTCGGGGGCGGGCTGGTCGTCGGTTCGACCGTCGGTCGCGGCCGGGACGGCGTCGGGGTCGGCGGCTTCGTCGTGGACCTGGACGGCTCGGTGGCCGGGGGGTGGGAGCCGCTCGGGGCGTCCGAGGGCTCGGTGGTGTCGGAGGTGGCCGGCGGGGCGGGGTCGTCGGAGGTGCCGTGCGTGCCGTCGGGGCCGGGGTCGGTGGGCCGGCGGGTGGCGGTGCCGGTGTCGCCGCGGCCGGGCGTGTCGTCGGAGTCCGCCGCCTCGTCCGCGCCCAGGTCGTCCTCGCCCTCGTCATGACTGGCGGAGGGGTTGACGCCCACCCGGTGCGAGGGGTCCTCGGGCGCGTTGTCGGAGGTGACGCCCAGGGTCACCACCGTGCCCAGCACCGCGACGAGCAGCGCGCCGGCGCCGGTCGCGGCGAGGTTGCGCCGGGCCATGCCGCGCAATCCGACCCGTGCGCCGCGCCGCGGCTCGGGGTGGGAGCCGGCCCGCTCGGGCACGTCCGTCACCAGCGCCTCGTCGGGCCGCCGCAGCGGCGGGAAGGGCGCGTACGCCGACGGGACACCGCGGGACGGCGGGGCGGGCTCGGCGAGGAGCGCGTCGGCCGCGCCCGCCCCGAGCGCGGGCAGCCCTCCACCGGGCGCCCCGCCCGACGCCGCTCCCCCGCCCGGCGGCAGCCCCACGCCCGGCGTGGTGCCGGAGCGGTCGGCGACCAGGGCGAGTGCGCGGCGGCCCGCGACGGTGCCGCGCTTGTCGGCGAGGGCGCCGCGCAGCCCGATGGACGCCTCCAGCTCGGCGCGGGCGCGGTCGAGCTGTCCGTGGCAGAGCGCGAGGACGCCCAGCTCGTGGTGGAAGTACGCCTGGTCGGCGACGGCACCGGCGAGGCGCGCGGCCTCGGCGCCGGAGCGCAGCGCCCGTTCCCAGGCGCTCCAGTGCAGGCCCGCGGCGAACGCGGGCGCGGCCGTGCGGGCCAGCTGCACGGCCGGGCTCTCCTCGCCGTCGGCGGGCACGGTGGTGACCGGCGCGAGGGCGGCGAGCACGGCGAGCACGGCGTCGGCCTCGGCGCAGACCCGTTCGGGAGTGACCGAGGGGTGTCCGGCCCACCAGGCGTAGTGCTGGGCGGCGGTCAGGACGTGGGTGTCGGCCTCGTCGGCGTATCCGGCGGCCTCCAGCTGGGTCAGCACCCCGGCGGCGAGCCGGTAGCGGGGGCCGGCCGGGGAGACCAGGGCGCAGCCCAGGAGTTCGCCGAGGGCGGCGTCGGCGTGGGTGTCGCCGACGAGGGCGGGCAGATGGGCCTGGTGCGGTACCTCGCCGCCGAGGGCGACGGCGAAGCGGAGCGTGGCGCGGGCGGAGGCGCTGAGCCGGGAGGCGAGCAGCGCGGCGGGCGCGGCGCCCTCGGCGAGGGAGGGCAGCGGTATGTCCTCGCCGGGCGGGGCGTCGCCGGGGAAGGCGTCCTCCAGCGGGATCTCGGGTTCGAAGACGCCGAACTCGTCGAGGGCGTCGGCGCCCGCGCGCAGCCGGTCGCGCTGCCGCAGCAGGGCGCCGGCCTGGACGAAGCGCAGCGGCAGGCCCTCGGACTCGAACCACAGGTCTCCGGCCCAGTTGGCCTCGTCCTCGGTGAGGGTGCGGCCGACCGCCCGCTCCAGCAGTTCCAGGCCGCCGGCCCGGTCGAGACCGCCGAGGAAGACCTCCTCGATCGCGGAGTCGGCGGACGGGGCGGGCACGTCGGGGGTCGCGGAGACGAGGAAGGCGCACTCGGGGGTGGCGTCCAGGAGCAGGTCGAGGCCGGCGCCGCCGAACTCGATGTCGTCGAGGACGACGACGGCGCCGATCTCGGCGACCCGGTCGAGCAGTTCGTCCCGTTCCGGGCGGTGGTGCGGGGCGCGGTGGACGGCGTGGAAGAGGTCGCCGAGGAGGTCGTCGACGGTGCGTCGGTAGCCGCTGAGGCGGATGACGCCGTCGGGGGCGAGGTCGGCGCAGTCGGCGGCGACGACGTCGAGGAGGCGGCTGCGGCCGGATCCGCCGGGGCCGGTGAGGCGGACGGAGCGGCCGCGGGCGAGCAGCCGGACGAGCCGTTCGTGTTCGTCCTGGCGGCCGAGGAGCGGCAGTTCGCGGGGGGTGGGGCCGGGCGGGACCGGTGGGGCGGCGGCGCGGGCGGCCTCGGCGCGGGCGTCGGCGTCCAGCTTCTGGGGCGGGGCGGGCCGCTCGGTGGGCGGGCACAGCTCGATCTCGCTGCCGTCGACGGGGTTGACGGTGAGGAGGTAGTCGCCGGAGACGACCTGGACCGTGCGGGCCTGGGCGGGCGCGTGCTGGCCGAGGTCGGGCGTCAGGGGGTCCCTGGGCGGGCGCTGGCGCGGCGGGTGGCCGGCGCCTTCCTGGCCGTGGTCCTCGGGGCCCCGGGAGTTCGGGTCCATAGGTTGCAAGCCCCCAAGAGCGTTGTGTGGCGGTAGCCCCTCCCGGCCTTGCTGCACACTGCGCTGTCGCTTCTGGTCCGGTACCCGCTGGCGGGTTTCTGACGGCGGGCAGTCGAACCGTAAACCGTCGCTCGGGGTCTGCGACAGCCCGGGGGGCCGCCTGGTCCGAGACGTCACGGTCTCATGAGAATTGGCCGCGTCGGGCGTTTCGCCGCCCGGCGTCCGGGTCGTCGCGACGGTCCGTGCCGGGTCACGCGCCGGGGGTCACACCCGGGGCATGGACTCGACGCCGAGGCCGCCCTCGATGGCGAGGATCCGGTGCAGCCGGGTGGCCACCAGCAGGCGCTGCATCTGCGGCGGTACACCGCGCAGCACCAGGCGGCGGCCGCAGCGGCCGGCGCGCCGGTGGGCGCCCATGATCACGCCGAGTCCGGTGGCGTCCCACGAGTCCAGTTCGGACAGATCGAGGATCAGATCGCCGGCCCCGTCGTCGACGGCCGAGTGCAGGACCGTACGGGCGTCCGCCGCGGTGCGGACGTCGAGGCGGCCCCCGACGACCACCTCGGCGTGGTCGCCCCTGATGTGCATAAGTGCTCCCGTGCGTGCGTTGTGTGCTCCGCGTGCGATGAGGGTGGTGCTGCGTTGTACGAGCTACGGTTGCAACCTCTGACGGTGTTGGGGTGTCAGAGGTTGCCGTCCGTAAGCGAACCGATACCGAATTCACCCCGAGGCGTGACACCTCCCCGGGCATGTGCGGTTTCAGTGCTTGTAGAAGCCCTGCCCGCTCTTGCGGCCGATGTCACCGGCGTCCACCATCCGGCGCATCAGCTCCGGCGGGGCGAACTTCTCGTCCTGTGTCTCGGTGTAGATGTTGCTGGTGGCGTGCAGCAGGATGTCGACGCCGGTGAGGTCCGCGGTGGCCAGCGGGCCCATGGCGTGGCCGAAGCCCAGCTTGCAGGCGAGGTCGATGTCCTCGGCGGTGGCCACGCCGGACTCGTAGAGCTTGGTGGCCTCCACCACGAGGGCGGAGATCAGACGGGTGGTCACGAACCCGGCGACGTCGCGGTTGACGACGATGCAGGTCTTGCCGACGGACTCGGCGAACTCGCGGGCGGTGGCGAGGGCTTCGTCGCTGGTCTTGTAGCCGCGGACCAGCTCGACGAGCTGCATCATCGGCACCGGCGAGAAGAAGTGGACGCCGACGACCCGCTCGGGGCGCTCGGTGACGGCCGCGATCTTGGTGATCGGGATGGCGGAGGTGTTGGAGGCGAGTACGGTCTCCGGGCGCACGATCTTGTCGAGCGTGCGGAAGATCTCGTGCTTGACCTCCAGCTTCTCGAAGACGGCCTCGACGACGATGTCGGCGTCGGCGGCCGCGTCCAGGTCGGTGGTGGCGGTGATGCGGCCGAGCGCGGCCTCGGCGTCGGCGGCCTCCAGCTTGCCCTTGCTCACGAACTTGTCGTACGAGGCCCTGATGCCGTCGGTGCCGCGCTTGAGGGCCTCGTCCGTGACGTCCCGCAGGACGACGTCCCAGCCCGCCTGCGCGCTGACCTGGGCGATGCCGGAACCCATGAGACCGGCCCCGATGACGGCAAGCTTCCGTGCCACTCCGACTCCCCTTGTCTGCATACACGCTGTTTACGTTGGCTCACGGCGGACACTAGCGGGCGTGAGCCCCTGTGTGACCGGTTAGTAATGCGCGTCACGTCTCACATGACGGACATCACACCGGCGGGGGTGAGGGCGCGTAACTACCCTGAGCTCATGGTCAATCTGACGCGCATCTACACGCGGACCGGCGACAAGGGCACCACCGCTCTCGGCGACATGAGCCGGGTGCCCAAGACCGATCTGCGGATCGCCGCCTATGCCGACGCCAACGAGGCGAACGCCGTGATCGGCACGGCGATCGCGCTGGGCGGGCTGGACGAGGAGGTCGTCAAGGTCCTCACCCGCGTGCAGAACGACCTGTTCGACGTGGGCGCGGACCTGTCGACGCCGGTGGTGGAGAACCCCGAGTTCCCGCCGCTGCGGGTCGAGCAGTTCTACATCGACAAGCTGGAGGCGGACTGCGACCGCTTCAACGAGCGGCTGGAGAAGCTGCGCTCCTTCATCCTGCCGGGCGGCACACCGGGCGCGGCGCTGCTGCACCAGGCATGCACGGTCGTCCGGCGGGCGGAGCGCTCCACCTGGGCGGCGCTGGAGGTCCACGGCGACATCATGAACCCGCTCACGGCGACCTACCTCAACCGGCTGTCGGACCTACTGTTCATCCTTGCCCGTACGGCCAACCAGGCTGTCGGGGACGTGCTCTGGGTCCCGGGCGGGGAGCGCTGAGCCCTCGGGCGCCTTCTTCGGCCAGATGAAGTAGGCCAGCGCGACCAGGCCGTGGATGCCGGCGGCCCGCAGCGCCGCCCACTGGAAGGCGCGCAGCGACGAGATGTCGCCGTCGTCACCGACGTACCAGACCGCGCCCTGGAGCAGCCCGCAGGCCACGGCGGCGGCGAGCAGCGTACGCAGCCACAGGCGGGCCTCGTGCCAGGCGCGGGGCATGCCGTGGCGGGGGGCGCCCACCGGCTTCGGCGCCCCGGCGAGGCGGTGCGCGGCGTGGCCGTCCAGCCAGCGGATCGTGTAGTGGCCGTAGGCCACGGTGTAGCCGATGTACAGCGCCGCCAGGCCGTGCTCCCAGCTCGGTTCGGCGCCGTTCTTCAGGTCGATCGCGGTCGCCACGAACAGCACCAGCTCCAGGACCGGCTCGCACAGCAGCAGCGCCACGCTGGCGCGGCGCCGGTTCAGCAGGTAGCGGACGGCGAGGCCCAGCGCCAGCAGCACCCAGAAGCCGACCTCACAGGCGATGATCAACGCGACGATCACGGCATGCTCCCCTCGATCACCCTCCCAGGCTCCCGTGGCCGCGCGGCGCTGTCGTCGTCGGCGGTGACGAACTGCGGGTACATCGAAAGATGCAGGCGGGGACCGTTCCCGGGATGCACGCGGGTGCGGTCCGGGCCGTGTTGGATGGGGGGCATGGCCGCACGAGTCCTCCGCCCGCACCGTTTCGACGTGTACGTCGCGCTGGGCGGGCTGCTCGGCGGACTCCTGCTGTGGGGCGCGCAGGTGTTCCCCCGGCGCACCGATGACGCGCTCGTGCTGTGGTCCCCCGACTGGGCGGCACTGGTCCCGCTCGGGGTGACGGCCGGCTGCGAGCTGCTGCGCCGGACGATGCCGCGCACCGCGCTGCTGACCGGCGTCCTCGCGCTGACCGTCGACACCGTCACGCGGGGCAGCGTCCTGACCATCGTGATGTTCACGGACCTGGTCTACGCGGCGGTCCTGTACGGCACTCCTGCCTCCGCCCGGCGCATCCCCTGGATCACCGGGCTGCTCACGGTCGCCGGCCTGGTGGTGCCGGTGGCCGTCTGGCAGGTCCCGGACTCGATGCTGATCGGCGTCGGCATCGGGGCGATCGCGCTCGGGCCGGCCACCACCGGCGCCCTGGTCCGCAACCACCGCGAGGCCGCCGAGGCCGCCCGGCTGCGCGCCGAGCAGACCGCCCTGCTGGCCGAGATGGACCGCGTCCAGGCGGTCACCGCCGAGCGCGCCCGGATGGCCCGCGAGCTGCACGACATGGTCGCCAACCACCTCTCCGCGATCGCCATCCACTCCACGGCCGCTCTGTCGCTGGACGACGCCGGCACCAGCCGGGACGCGCTGAAGGTGATCCGCGAGAACAGTGTCGCGGGGCTGGCCGAGATGCGGCGGCTCATCGGCATCCTGCGCAACGGCAGCGGGGAGCACGAGCCGGCCGCCGCACCCACCCTCGACGGCCTCGGCGCGCTGGTGGAGACGGCCCGCGCCAACGGCCTGGACGTCACGCTCGACGCGGCGCACGGGCAGGTGCCGGCACCGGTCGAACTGGCCGCCTACCGGGTGGTGCAGGAGTCGCTGACCAACGCCCTCAAGCACGCCGCGCCCGGTCCGGTCCGCATCACCCTCGGCGAGCACGACGGCGCCCTGCGGGTGGTGGTCACCAGTGCCTACGACCACCGGGACGCCCCGCGCGCGCCCGGCTCCGGCGCCGGGCTCGTCGGCATGCGGGAGCGGACGGAGCTGCTGGGCGGCACGTTCGCCGCGGGAGCCGACGGCGACGTGTGGACCGTACGCGTCGAACTGCCCCTCACCCAAGGAGATTCCGCATGATCCGTGTCCTCGTCGCCGAGGACCAGTCCGCCGTCCGCGCCGGGCTGGTCCTGATCCTGCGCAGCGCGCCCGACATCGAGGTGGCCGGCGAGGCGGCCGACGGCGAGGAGGCGGTGGCGCTGGCCCGCGAACTGCGGCCGGACGTGGTGCTGATGGACGTGCAGATGCCGCGTCTGGACGGGGTGTCGGCGACCCGGAAGGTCGTCGCGGAGCGGCTCGCCGATGTGCTCGTGCTGACCACCTTCGACCTGGACGAGTACGTGTTCGGGGCGCTGCGGGCCGGTGCCGCGGGGTTCCTGCTGAAGAACACCGAGGCCAGGGATCTGATCGAGGCGGTACGGACGGTGGCGCGCGGCGAGGGGATCGTGGCGCCGGCCGTCACCCGGCGGCTGATCGCCGAGTTCGCCGCGAAGCCCGTACGGCGGCCGGCGACGGATCCGGCGGTCCTGGACGGACTCACGCCACGGGAGCGCGAGGTGCTGTCCTGCCTCGGGCAGGGGCTGTCCAACGCGGACATCGCCGCCCGCCTCGACATGGCCGAGGCCACGGTGAAGACGCACGTCAGCCGGTTGCTGGGGAAGCTGGAGCTGCGCAGCCGGGTGCAAGCGGCGGTTCTCGCGCAGGAGTTGGGGCTCTAGCGGCAAGGCGCTGTGCCGGCGTCGGGGCTGCGGCGGCACTCCGTTCCAGAGTGGTCCAGACCTATTGACCTCTGGTCCAGACCTTTCCTATCCTCGCCGCACCGTGGGCATGAAGGCTCAGTCGTGCCCCACTCCCCTTTTCCACAAAAGGAGGCGCTGCATGCGCTTCAGACATAAAGCGGCGGCGGCCCTCGCCGGCCTGGCCCTCCCCCTGGCCGGCATGGTCGGACTCGCGAGCCCGGCCCAGGCGGCGACCAGCGCGACGGCCACCTACACCAAGGCGTCCGACTGGGGCAGCGGCTTCGAGGGCCGGTGGACGGTGAAGAACACCGGCACCACCACCATCAGCTCCTGGACCGTCGAGTGGGACTTCCCCTCCGGTACCTCCGTCACCTCCGGCTGGGACGCCGACTTCAGTTCCGCCGGCACCCACTGGACCGCCAAGAACAAGTCCTGGAACGGCACCCTGGCCCCCGGCGCCTCGGTGACCTTCGGCTTCAACGGCACAGGCTCCGGCTCCCCCACGGGCTGCAAGCTCAACGGCGGCAGCTGCGACGGCACCTCCGTCCCCGGCGACGCGGCCCCCTCCGCGCCCGGCACCCCCACCGCCTCCGACATCACCGACACCTCGGTGAAGCTCACCTGGAGCGCGGCCACCGACGACAAGGGCATCAAGAACTACGACGTCCTGCGCGGCGGCACCAAGGTCGCCACCGTCACCGGCACCACCTACACGGACACCGGCCTCACCGCCGGCACCGACTACTCCTACTCCGTGCAGGCCCGCGACACCGCCGACCAGACCGGCCCCGCCAGCGGCTCGGTCGCCGTGCGCACCACCGGCGGCGGCACCGGCCCCGGCCCGCAGCCCGGCGCCAAGGTCAACCTCGGCTACTTCACCGAGTGGGGCGTCTACGGCCGCAACTACCACGTCAAGAACCTGGTGACCTCGGGCTCCGCGTCCAAGATCACCCACATCAACTACGCGTTCGGCAACGTCAAGAACGGCCAGTGCACCGTCGACGACACCTACGCCGCCTACGACAAGGCGTACACCGCCGACCAGTCCGTCTCCGGCGTCGCCGACACCTGGGACCAGCCGCTGCGCGGCAACTTCAACCAGCTGCGCCAGCTGAAGGCGAAGTACCCGCACATCAAGGTGCTGTACTCCTTCGGCGGCTGGACCTACTCCGGCGGCTTCGGCCAGGCCGCGCAGAACGCGGCCGCGTTCGCCAAGTCCTGCAAGGCCGTCGTGGAGGACCCCCGCTGGGCCGATGTCTTCGACGGCATCGACATCGACTGGGAGTACCCGAACGCCTGCGGTCTGACCTGTGACACCTCCGGCCCGGCGGCCTTCAAGAACCTCTCCCAGGCCCTGCGCGCCGAGTTCGGCCCGAACTACCTGATCACCGCGGCCATCACCGCCGACGCCAGCTCCGGCGGCAAGATCGACGCGGCCGACTACGGCGGCGCCGCGCAGTACCTCGACTGGTACAACGTGATGACGTACGACTACTTCGGCGCCTGGGACAAGACCGGCCCCACCGCCCCGCACTCCCCGCTGACCTCGTACTCCGGCATCCCGAAGGCCGGCTTCAACTCCGCCGACGCCATCGCCAAGCTCAAGGCCAAGGGTGTCCCCGCGTCCAAGCTGCTGCTCGGCATCGGCTTCTACGGCCGCGGCTGGACCGGCGTGACCCAGTCCGCCCCCGGCGGCACGGCCACCGGCGCGGCCCCCGGCACCTACGAGGCCGGCATCGAGGACTACAAGGTCCTCAAGAGCTCCTGCCCCGCCACCGGCACCGTCGGCGGCACCGCGTACGCCCACTGCGGCAGCAACTGGTGGTCCTACGACACCCCGGCCACCATCGCCGGCAAGATGACCTGGGCCAAGAACCAGGGCCTGGGCGGCGCCTTCTTCTGGGAGTTCTCCGGCGACACCAGCAATGGTGAGCTGGTGAGCGCCATCAGCAACGGGCTGAAGTAAGCGACATCAGCTAAGCGACATTGACGCGCTGACCGGGCGGGGCTGCTTCCAGCCACGCGAGAAATCCGGTCAGCGCGTCTTCGCTCATGGCGAGCTCAAGGCGGGTGCCCCGGTGCAGACAGACCAGGATCACCGCGTCGGACAGCAGAGCCAGCTCCTCCTCGCCCTCGGGCAGCCGGCGGCCGGCCACCTCGATCGCGTCACGCTCCAGGACGCGGCGGGGGCGCGGGGCGTAGGAGAAGACCCGGAACCACTCGATGCGGTCACCGTTGTAGCGGGCGATGCCGTAGGCCCAGCCCTTGCCGCTGGTGTCGCCGCCCTCGGGGACGTCCCAGCGCAGGCTGCAGTCGAAGGTGCCGCCGGAGCGCTGGATCAGTCTGCGCCGCAGGCCGAACACGAACAGCCCCAGGACCAGCAGAGCGACGACGATTCCGCACACAGTCAGAGCGAGGACCATCGACACCGACCTCCTCGTCTCCTAGGTAACGGAACGTAAAAAACACCCGGATTCACCTCAGCCGCGGCGGGGACCGGAAGGCTCCGGGCCCAGCCGCGGCTGAGTCACATCATCGCTTACGGCGCTCCTCCAGAGCCCCGGGCCCTGGGAAGTGCCCCCGGGCTCAGCGCCCCGCCGTCTGCAGGCGGACCGCGGCGCGCCGCTCGGCGGAGGTGTCCTCCGCCGACTTCGCGCGCTCCAGCGCCTGCTCCGCACGCTGGACGTCGATCTCGTCGGCGAGCTCGGCGATCTCGGCCAGCAGCGACAGCTTGTTGTCGGCGAACGAGATGAAACCGCCGTGCACCGCGGCGACGACCGTTCCACCGTCACTCGTACGGATGGTCACCGGGCCCGACTCCAGCACACCGAGCAGCGGCTGGTGACCGGGCATGACGCCGATGTCGCCGGACGTGGTGCGCGCGACGACCAGGGTGGCCTCGCCGGACCAGACCTCTCGGTCGGCCGCGACCAGCGCGACGTGCAGCTCAGCAGCCAAGGTGGCTCCTCGGGTCACCACCCGGCGGTTCTGCCGGGTGTTGGTTACAAGTCTAGTAGGCGTGAATGAGGGGGCGGGACGTGCCCGCCCCCTCACGACTCAGGCGGCCGCCCGGGTCAGGAGACGCCCAGCTCCTTCGCGTTCTTCTTGAGGTCCTCAAGACCACCGCACATGAAGAACGCCTGCTCCGGGAAGTGGTCGTACTCGCCGTCGCAGATCGCGTTGAACGCGGCGATCGACTCGTCCAGCGGAACGTCCGAACCGTCCACGCCGGTGAACTGCTTGGCGACGTGGGTGTTCTGGGACAGGAAGCGCTCCACGCGACGGGCACGGTGGACGACGAGCTTGTCCTCCTCGCCGAGCTCGTCGATACCGAGGATCGCGATGATGTCCTGGAGGTCCTTGTACTTCTGCAGGATGTTCTTCACGCGCATGGCCGCGTTGTAGTGGTCCTGCGAGATGTAGCGCGGGTCCAGGATCCGGGACGTGGAGTCCAGCGGGTCCACGGCCGGGTAGATGCCCTTCTCGGAGATCGGACGGGACAGAACCGTCGTCGCGTCGAGGTGGGCGAAGGTGGTGGCCGGGGCCGGGTCGGTCAGGTCGTCCGCGGGGACGTAGATCGCCTGCATCGAGGTGATCGAGTGACCACGGGTCGAGGTGATGCGCTCCTGGAGGAGACCCATCTCGTCGGCCAGGTTCGGCTGGTAGCCCACCGCGGAGGGCATACGGCCGAGCAGGGTCGACACCTCGGAACCGGCCTGGGTGAAGCGGAAGATGTTGTCGATGAAGAACAGCACGTCCTGCTTCTGCACATCGCGGAAGTACTCCGCCATGGTCAGACCGGCCAGGGCCACGCGCAGACGGGTGCCCGGGGGCTCGTCCATCTGGCCGAAGACCAGCGCGGTCTTGTCGATGACGCCGGAGTCCGACATCTCCTCGATGAGGTCGTTGCCCTCACGGGTGCGCTCACCGACACCGGCGAACACCGACACACCGTCGTGGTTGTTGGCGACGCGGTAGATCATCTCCTGGATGAGCACCGTCTTGCCGACGCCGGCGCCGCCGAACAGACCGATCTTTCCACCCTTGACGTACGGGGTGAGAAGGTCGATGACCTTGACGCCGGTCTCGAACATCTCGGTCTTCGACTCGAGCTCGTCGAAGTTCGGGGCCTTGCGGTGGATGGACCAGCGCTCGCCCTCGTAGGTCTCGTCGACGTTCAGCACCTCACCGAGGGTGTTGAACACCTTGCCCTTGGTGAAGTCGCCGACCGGGACGGTGATGCCGTCGCCGGTGTCGACGACCGGGGCCTGGCGGACCAGACCGTCGGTCGGCTGCATGGAGATGGTGCGGACCAGGCCGTCACCCAGGTGCTGGGCGACCTCCAGGGTCAGCGTCTTCTTCTCGCCGGCGTTGGCCGGGTCGGCCACCTCGACGTGAAGGGCGTTGTAGATCTCGGGCATCGCGTCGACGGGGAACTCCACGTCGACGACCGGGCCGATGACCCGCGCGACGCGGCCCGTCGCCGTGGCCGTCTGAGCAGTGGTGGTCATTAGTTGTCACTCCCCGCGGTCGCGTCGGCCAGGGCGCTCGCGCCACCGACGATCTCGCTGATTTCCTGGGTGATTTCGGCCTGGCGGGCCGCGTTGGCAAGACGGGAGAGCGTGTTGATCAGCTCGCCCGCGTTGTCGGTGGCCGACTTCATCGCACGCCGGGTGGCGGCGTGCTTGGAAGCGGCCGACTGCAGCAGCGCGTTGTAGATCCGACTCTCGACGTACCGCGGCAGCAGGGCGTCGAGGACGTCCTCCGCCGACGGCTCGAAGTCGTACAGCGGAAGGATCTCGCCCTTGGGGGCGGCCTCCTTCGCGACCTCGTCGAGGCTGAGCGGCAGCATGCGGCTGTCGATCGCCGTCTGCGTCATCATCGACACGAACTCGGTGTAGACGATGTGGAGCTCGTCCACGCCGCCGTCCGCCGCGTCCTTGCCGATGACCTCGATCAGAGGCGCGGCGACCTTCTTGGCGTCCGCGTACGACGGCTCGTCGGTGAAGCCGGTCCACGACTCCGCGATCTTGCGCTCACGGAAGTTGTAGTGGGCCACACCGCGCCGGCCGACGATGTACGTGACGACCTGCTTGCCCTCGCGCTCAAGGCGCTCGGTCAGCTGCTCCGCGGCCTTGATGGCGTTGGAGTTGAAGGCACCGGCCAGACCGCGGTCGCTGGTCAGCAGCAGGACTGCGGACCGGGTGACCGTCTCGGCCTGGGTGGTCAGCGGGTGCTTGGTGTTCGACCCGGTGCCGACCGCCGTGACCGCGCGGGTCAGTTCCTGCGCGTACGGCGTGGAGGCCGCCACCTTGCGCTGCGCCTTGACGACGCGCGAGGCGGCGATCATCTCCATCGCCTTGGTGATCTTCTTGGTCGCGGTGACGGATCGGATGCGACGCTTGTAGACCCGGAGCTGGGCTCCCATGAGTCAGGTCCCTTCCTTACGTCACTTGGAGGCGCTGGTCGCCTTCGGAGCGGCCGGAGCGTCCTCGCCGAGCAGCTTGCCGTCGGAGGTCTCGAACTGCTTCTTGAACTCCGCGACGGCCGAGTCGATGGCGGCGATGGTGTCGTCCGACATCTTCGCGCCCTCCTTGATGGAGGTCATCAGACCCTTGTGCTGGTCGCGCAGGTACTGGAGCAGCTCCTTCTCGAAGCGGCGGATGTCCGCGACCGGGACGTCGTCCATACGGCCGTTGGTGCCGGCCCAGACGGAGACGACCTGGTACTCGGTGGCCATCGGCTGGTACTGGTCCTGCTTCAGCAGCTCGACCATGCGCTGACCGCGCTCCAGCTGGGCCTTGGACGCGGCGTCCAGGTCGGAACCGAAGGCGGCGAACGCCTCCAGCTCACGGAACTGGGCGAGGTCCACGCGCAGACGGCCGGACACCTGGCGCATCGCCTTGTGCTGGGCCGAACCACCGACGCGGGAGACCGAGATACCGACGTTCAGGGCCGGGCGCTGACCGGCGTTGAACAGGTCGGACTCCAGGAAGCACTGGCCGTCGGTGATGGAGATGACGTTGGTCGGGATGAACGCCGAGACGTCGTTGGCCTTGGTCTCGACGATCGGCAGACCGGTCATCGAGCCGGCACCCATGTCGTCGGAGAGCTTGGCGCAGCGCTCCAGCAGGCGGGAGTGCAGGTAGAAGACGTCGCCCGGGTAGGCCTCACGGCCCGGCGGACGGCGCAGCAGCAGCGACACGGCACGGTAGGCGTCGGCCTGCTTCGACAGGTCGTCGAAGATGATGAGGACGTGCTTGCCCTCGTACATCCACTGCTGACCGATGGCGGAGCCGGTGTAGGGCGCCAGGTACTTGAAGCCGGCCGGGTCGGACGCCGGGGCGGCGACGATGGTCGTGTACTCCAGGGCGCCGTTCTCCTCCAGCGCGCGGCGCACGCCGGCGATGGTGGAGCCCTTCTGGCCGATGGCGACGTAGATGCAGCGGACCTGCTTGTTCGGGTCGCCGGTGCGCCAGTTGTCGCGCTGGTTGATGATCGTGTCGACGGCCAGGGCGGTCTTGCCGGTCTGGCGGTCACCGATGATCAGCTGACGCTGACCACGGCCGATCGGGGTCATCGCGTCGACGGCCTTGTAGCCGGTCTCCATCGGCTCGTGCACCGACTTGCGCTGCATGACCGTGGGGGCCTGCAGCTCGAGGGCGCGGCGACCGCTGGTCTCGATCTCGCCGAGGCCGTCGATCGGGTTGCCGAGCGGGTCGACGACGCGGCCGAGGTAGCCCTCGCCGACCGCGACGGAGAGGACCTCACCGGTACGGGTGACCGGCTGACCCTCCTCGATGCCGCTGAACTCACCGAGGACGATGGCGCCGATCTCGCGCTCTTCCAGGTTGAGCGCGAGGCCGAGGGTGCCGTCCTCGAACTTCAGCAGTTCGTTGGCCATGGCCGAGGGAAGACCCTCGACCTTCGCGATGCCGTCGCCGGCAAGGGTGACCGTACCGACCTCCTCGCGCGAGGCCGCGTCCGGCTTGTACGACTGGACGAACGTCTCCAGCGCGTCCCGGATCTCCTCCGGCCGGATCGTGAGCTCCGCCATCTGGGTTCCCTGCTCTCCTTGTTGGGCCCGAAGTTTCACTTTGGGGGTCTGGGGGCGACCCCCAGGAATCCTCTGCACGGCCCAACCAGGGCCGTAAGTACGTACTGCGTTTTCAGTTGCCGCGTCGCTCGCGTCGCGGGTCAGCTCGCCAGGCGGCGGCCGGCCTCGTCGATGCGGTCCGCGAGGGAGCCGTTGATGACCTCGTCACCGACCTGCACCCGGATCCCGCCGAGGACCGCGGGGTCCACGTCGAGGTTGAGGTGCATCTGACGCCCGTAGAGCTTCGCCAGGGCGGCGCCCAGGCGCTGCTTCTGGCCGTCGCTCAGCGGTACCGCCGAGGTGACGACGGCGACCATGCGTTCCCGGCGGTCGGCGGCGAGCTTGGACAGGGACTCCAGTCCCGCTTCCAGGCTACGTCCCCGCGGCGCGGTCACAAGGCGCGTCACCAGACGCTCGGTGGTGGCCTTGGCACGGCCGCCGAGCAGGCTGCGCAGCAGCTCGCCCTTGGCCGCGGTCGTGGCCGCCCGGTCGGTCAGCGCGGCGCGCAGCTCGGTGGAGCCGGAGACGATCCGGCCGAACCGGAACAGCTCGTCCTCGACGTCGTCGAGCGTGCCCGCCTTCTGCGCGGCGGTGAGGTCGGCGGTGTTGGCCAGCTCCTCCAGCGCGTCCACCAGGTCGCGGGAGCGCGACCAGCGGGAGCGCACCATGCCGGCCACCAGGTCCGCGGTCTCGCCGCCGACCTGGGTGCCGAGCAGGCGCTGGGCCAGCTCGGCCTTGGCCTCTCCGGCCTGCGCCGGGTCGGTCAGGACCCGACGCAGCGACACCTCGCGGTCGAGCAGCGCGGTGACGGCGGCCAGCTCGTCAGCGAGCTTCGCAGCGTCGACGGCCGTGTTGTCCGTCAGCGCGTCGAGACGCTCACGGGCGGCTGCCAGGGCCTCGCGGCTCGCTCCGTTCATCGCGCGGCCTCGGCCTTCGCGTCGAGCTCGTCCAGGAACCGGTCGATGACACGGCTCTGGCGGGCGTGGTCCTCGAGGGACTCGCCGACGAGCTTGCCGGCCAGGTCGGTGGCGAGCTTGCCCACGTCCTGACGCAGCGCGGACGCGGCGGCCTTGCGGTCGGCCTCGATCTGCGCGTGGCCGGCGGCGATGATTTCCTCACGCTGCCGCTGGCCCTCGGCGCGCATCTCGGCGATGAGCGCGGCACCCTGCTCCTGCGCCTCCTGGCGCAGACGCGCGGCCTCGTGCCGGGCCTCGGCGAGCTGGGCCTTGTACTGCTCGAGGACGCTCGCGGCCTCGGTCTGCGCGGCCTCGGCCTTCTCGATACCGCCTTCGATCGCCTCGCGGCGCTCTTCCAGAACCTTGTTGATGTTCGGAAGCAGCTTCTTCCAGAAGAAGAAGAACACGATGGCGAAGGCGATGGTGCCGACGAGCAGCTCGGGGCCCGGAGGAACGAGCGGGTTCTGCTCCTCCTCGGCCGCCAGCTGAACCAGGTTGGCGATCACATCAGTGCCTTTCGTCGAAACGTGTCGGGTAAGGGGTCTTACTTACCGAACACGAACGGCATAACGATGCCGATGAGGGCGAGCGCCTCACAGAAGGCGAAGCCCAGGATCTGGTTGGCGCGGATCAGACCGGCAGCCTCGGGCTGACGGGCCAGGGCCTGGGTGCCGTTACCGAAGATGATGCCGACGCCGACGCCGGGGCCGATCGCGGCCAGACCGTAGCCGATGGAGCCGAGCGAACCGGAGACGGCGGCGAGGGTCTCAGTGGCAGCCATGCTGATTCTTCCTTCTCTTTACGGACCGGTGGGGTTGGCCACCGGACGACCAGGGGGTGGGTGGGGCGGGACTCAGTGGTGCTCGGCGAGAGCGCCCTGAATGTAGGAGCAGGCGAGGAGCACGAACACGTACGCCTGGACGGCCTGCACGAAGAGCTCGAAGAGGATCATGACGATGGTCATGACGAAGGAGACGCCGGCCGCCGGGATCATCGCGCCGTTCAGCAGGTACCAGGAGGCGACGGTGAACATCACCAGCATCAGGTGACCGGCGAACATGTTGGCGAAGAGCCGGACCGCGTGCGTGAACGGGCGCACCAGCAGGTTCGAGAAGAACTCGATGACCATGACGAGCGGCAGCACGGCGCCGAGCGACTTGTCGTAGCCGGTGACGTTCTTGAAGAAGCCGACGAAGCCGTGGCGCTTGAACGTCAGGCTGACCCACGTGATGTAGACGATGGCCGCCAGCACGATCGGGTAGGCGATGATCGACGACACCGGGAACTGGGCCAGCGGGATCACGGACCAGACGTTCATGATCCACACGAAGAAGAACAGCGAGACCATGAGCGGGACGTACTTGTCGCCCTCGCGCTTGCCGAGGGTCTCGTAGACGATGCCGCGGCGGACGAAGTCGTAGCCGGCCTCGCCGATCATCTGCAGCTTGCCGGGGACGACCTTGGCCTTGCCGAAGGCGACCCAGAAGAAGCCGACGACGAGCACCGTGGTGATGAGCGAGAGCAGCATCACCTTGTTGAACTCGAACCCGCCGACCTCGAAGATCGGCTTGAAGAGGAACGAGTGCAGGCCCGGAGCCGGGAAGCCACAGCCGTTGTCGGACAGGATGCGGCAATCCCACTCAAAGGCGAGCTGGGTCATGTCAGCACTCACCGCTGGCTCCTTCGGCGTGACGCATGGGTTCGGCAACCTCGTTGTGTCGGCGCGGCGCGCAGCCGCGAGTCGGCACCGGACTGGTGTTACGGATGTGAGGGCGGCTGGGGGGCTTCGAGCCTCGCGATACAGCAGGCGTCAGCTCGGATGCCCGCGCCCACGATGCCGCAGTTGGCACCGGACGATAGCAGGAGTTCTCCTGGCTCTTTATCCCGCCCCTACCCCTCACGACGACGGCCCCGTCTTCTCGGGCCTGTCGCTCTTCGAGGAGTCCGGGTCGACGTAGAAGATCTTGGCCTTCATGTGCGCACGGGCCTGGGCGGCCATCCACACGACGGTCGAGACGACGAGCGAGACCGCGAACGCCTTCGGGTTGAAGAGCGAGGTGTCCTTGAAGACGGCGACGAAGATCATCAGGAGCAGGAGCTGGGCCACATAGAGCATCAGCCCCATGGCCTGGAACAACTGCGGGAGCGTTTTTGCCGTCCACTGGAGAACGTAGAGGCCGATCCCCATGAACGCGATGGCCAGCACCGTACCGATGCCGGCGCCGAGAGCACCCTGACCACCCGCGACGATGCCACTGACGCCCACGGCGACCACACCGGCAGCGGCTGTGGGCACAGCGCACTGCAGAAGGTTCCGGACGTCATTGGACGGCATGGCGGCAACTCCGCTTTCAAAGGGGGCAGGGTGTCGTCATGGACGAGCGTAGTCCCGGGGCGAGAGGGAACCTCACGTCCGACCGGACCCTCGCAGTGAGGTCCTTCGGCTCTATCCCGGGTTCTCGTGAACCGTATCACAAACTATTTGATGAGGTCTTTACCTGGCGGGTGTGCTGGCTGTCACACATGAGAGTGATCGTGCGCGTCTGTGCAGAAACCGGGCCGACTTGTCTGGTATTGGCCCGGTTCGCTCCCCCATGACTTGGCAATGCTCTAGTCAGATTCTTACCTTCGCGTCAGCGCGAGGTCTCCGCTTTGCCCCGTTCCGGGAGGTGCGGACGGGCGCTCAGCGCGGTCGCTCCGTTGACCGAGTGCATACCGGCGGCGACGGGCGTGCGCGGCTCGGCCGGGACCGGCCCCGGCTCGGCCCGCACGGTGGCCGTCAGGGATTCCGGTTCCTGGCGACGGCGGCGGTAGCGGGGCGGCACGAAGTGCTGGGCCCACAGCGGCACCCGCGGCCTGAAGCGCGGCAGCAGAAGCAGCACCAGGCCGATGGCGCTGAGCACCACCACGCCCAGGACGATCCACATCGACGCCGAGTTGACCGAGTAGGCCAGCGCGCCGAAGGCGATCAGCGCGGACCAGAAGTACATGATCAGCACCGCCCGGCTGTGCGAGTGCCCGATCTCCAGCAGCCGGTGGTGCAGGTGGCCGCGGTCCGCGGCGAACGGCGACTGGCCGCGCCAGGTCCGGCGGACGATCGCCAGGATCAGGTCCGCCGCCGGGATCGCGATGATCGTCAGCGGCAGCAGCAGCGGGATGTACACCGGCACCGTCTGGTGCACCGCCGCCTTCTCCGAGCCCGCGAACAGCTTCAGCGCGTCCGGGTCGACCTGCCCCGTGATGGAGATCGCGCCCGCCGCCAGCACCAGGCCGATCAGCATCGAGCCCGAGTCGCCCATGAAGATCCGCGCAGGGTGCATGTTGTGCGGCAGGAAGCCCAGGCACATGCCCATCAGGATCGCCGCGAACAGCGTGGCCGGAGCGGCCGCCTCGATGCCGTACGACACCCAGACGCGGTAGGCGTAGAGGAAGAACGCCGCCGACGCGATGCACACCATGCCCGCCGCCAGGCCGTCCAGGCCGTCGACGAAGTTCACCGCGTTGATGGTGATGACCACCAGGGCGACCGTCAGCAGGGTGCCCTGCCACTGGGTCAGCGCGACATTGCCCACACCCGGGATCGGCAGCCACAGGATCGTCAGACCCTGCATGACCATCACGCCCGCGGCGATCATCTGGCCGCCCAGCTTGATCAGCGCGTCGATCTCGAACTTGTCGTCCAGCACACCGATCAGCCAGATCAGCGCCGCGCCCGACAGCAGCGCCCGGGGCTCGTTGGAGCGCTCGAAGACCTCGCTGAGGTTCGCCAGATGGCCCGCGACCAGCAGGCCCGCGCACAGGCCGAAGAACATGGCGATACCGCCGAGCCGCGGAGTCGGTTCCCGGTGCACGTCCCGGGCCCGGATCTCCGGCATCGCCCCGGCCACGATCGCGAACTTCCGTACCGGCCCTGTCAGCAGATACGTCACCGCGGCCGTGATGCAGAGCGTCAGCAGGTATTCACGCACGGGCTTCCCCACAGGTCTCGCTGGCCATCACAGCCCCACACCCTAGCGACGCTCGCCTACGCGACGCATATGTGTGGGGACTTCCGGGTAGCGACGATGGTTGCACGTGTGGCTGTGTCCCGTTTCGTCACACCCCGTCGGCACGCTGGAGCGCCTACCCGCCTTCAGCGCGGATAGGGCGGGAATCCGGCCGTCAGCTCCCGCACCTCCTCGCGCGCGGTCCGGCTGTCGCGGTCCTCCCGTACGACACCCGCCAGCAGCGCGGCGATACGGGCCATCTCCCCCTCCCCCATGCCCTGGGTGGTCACCGCGGCCGTGCCCAGCCGCAGCCCGCGGGCGTCGCCGTGCGGGAGGGCGCAGCAGTCCAGGACCACCCCGGCCGCGGCGAGCCGGCCGCGCGCGGTGCGGCCGTCCACGCCCAGCGGCGCCGGATCGGCGGTGATCAGGTGGGTGTCGGTGCCGCCGGTGGTGACGACCATCCCCTCCGCGGCCAGCGCGGCGGCCAGCGCCTTGGCGTTGGCGACCACCTGATGGGCGTACGCGGCGAACGCCGGGGTCGCCGCCTCGCCGAACGCGACCGCCTTCGCGGCGATGGTGTGCATCTGGGCACCGCCCTGGGTGAACGGGAACACCGCCCGGTCCACCCGCTCGGCCAGCTCCTCGCCGCACAGCAGCATGCCGCCGCGCGGTCCGCGCAGCACCTTGTGCGTGGTCGCGCACACGATGTCGGCGTACGGCACGGGGCTCGGCGCGGCGCCGCCGGCCACCAGGCCGATGGGGTGGGCGGCGTCGGCGATGAGGTAGGCGCCGGCCTCGTCGGCGATCGCGCGGAACAGGGCGTAGTCGGGGTGGCGGGGGTAGGCGATCGAGCCGCACACGATCGCCTTCGGGCGGTGGGTGCGGGCCAGGGTGCGGACCTGCTCGTAGTCGATCAGACCGGTCTCCGCGTCGACGCCGTAGCCGACGAAGTCGAACCAGCGGCCGGAGAAGTTGGCGGGCGAGCCGTGGGTGAGGTGGCCGCCGTGCGGGAGGCCGAGGGCGAGGACGGTGTCGCCGGGGCGCAGCAGGGCCGCGTAGGCGGCGAGGACCGCGGAGGAACCGGAGTGGGACTGGACGTTGGCGTGGCCGGCGCCGAAGAGGTCCTTGGCGCGGTCCATCGCGAGGCGTTCGGCCACGTCCACGAGCTCGCAGCCGCCGTGGTAGCGGTTGCCCGGATAGCCCTCCGCGTACTTGTTGGCGAGGGGGGAGCCCAGGGCTGCCAGGACCGCGGGGGACGTGAAGTTCTCGGCGGCGATCAGCTGGAGGGTGGTCGACTGCCGTTCCAGCTCGCCGTGCAGGACGTCGGCGAGCTCGGGGTCCTGGTGGCGCAGGGCGTCGGTCTCTTGGGCGGGCGTGACCGTCATGCGTCCAATGTAGGACCGGGGGGTGCGGTGCGCTCGCCTGAGAGCTCGGGGTGTGCTCCGAGTGCGCGGGTGCGGGCCGGGCGGGGGTGGTCGCGCCCCCGCGGCGGCAGCCGCACATCGGTACGGCCCCGCGCCCCCGCCACCGGCGTGCCCGCACCTACGTTCTCGCGGGGACCCCGGTCAGAGCTGTGACCACCGGGTCCAGCGCCTCGTGTATCTCGTCGCCCACCGAGCGGAAGAACGTCAGGGGGGCGCCGTAGGGGTCGTGGACCTCGTCCGCCTCGGCCGTGGGGGCGAGCAGCCACCCGCGGAGCGCGGCGGCGGCGCGGACCAGGGCGCGGGCGCGGTTGACCAGGCCGTCCTCCAGCGGGGGGAGGGTGGCCGGGTCTATGGCGTTCACCAGGCGGGTGAACTCCTTGAGGGTGAAGGTGCGCAGGCCCGCCGAGTGGCCCATGGAGATGACCTGGGCGCGGTGGTCGCGGGTGGCCGTGAGGACGAGGTCGGCCATGATGACGTGCTCGTCGAGCAGTTCACGGCCGGTGAAGCCGGAGGTGTCGGCGCCGAACTCGGCCAGCACGGTCTCGGCGTTGGCCTCCATGGGCGCGCCCTCGTGGCCCCAGGTGCCCGCGCTCTCGACTATCAGGGGGCCGCCGAGGACGCCGAGCCGCTGGCTGACGAAATGCCGGGTCAGCCGCTCGGTGATGGGCGAGCGGCAGACGTTCCCGGTGCTGACGTGGAGGATGCGGAACGTGTCCCGGGGGAAGCCGAAGGTGGTCGTCTCCTCCCCGATGCCGCCTATGCCACGCCCCGCGTCTGGGGGTGTCAATTGGCCACCTCGAGGTCGGGTACCACCTTGCGCAGTTCGTCCGGGGAGATGGCCCCCTCGCGCAGCAGGACCGGCACGCGGCCGGTGACGTCGACGATGGAGGACGGCACGATGCCGGGGGTGGGGCCGCCGTCGAGGTAGACGGAGACGGAGTCGCCGAGCATCTCCTGGGCGGCGTCGCAGTTCTCCGGCGCAGGGTGGCCGGTGAGGTTGGCGGAGGAGACGGCCATGGGGCCGAACTCGGTGAGCAGTTCGATGGCGACCGGGTGCAGCGGCATGCGCACCGCGACCGTGCCGCGGGTGTCACCGAGGTCCCACTGCAGGGACGGCTGGTGCTTGGCGACCAGCGTCAGGGCGCCCGGCCAGAACGCGTCGACCAGTTCCCAGGCCAGCTCGGAGAAGTCGGTGACCAGGCCGTGCAGGGTGTTCGGGGAGCCGATGAGGACGGGCGTGGGCATGGTGCGGCCCCGGCCCTTGGCGGCGAGCAGGTCGGCGACGGCCTCCGAGGAGAAGGCGTCGGCGCCGATGCCGTAGACGGTGTCCGTGGGCAGGACCACCAGCTCGCCCCGGCGGACGGCGGACGCGGCCTCACGCAGACCGGTCACGCGGTCGGTCGCGTCGTTGGTGTCGTATCGCCGGGCCATGTCTAGCGGTCCTCCTCGGGCACGTAACTCTGGGCGGAAGTCTGGTGGGTGCGCACGGCGCCGCCCGGCGGACGGGTGCGCACGGCGTCGCGCGGCGCACGGGTGCTCATGGCATCGCCTCGGGGACGGGTGCTCACGGCAGCGCCTCGGGGACGGGTGCTCACGGCATCGCCTTGCGGGCCGTGGCGAACCGCGGGCGGTTGTTGAGGTCCGGGTGGTCGGCGGCGTCCGCCCAGCCCAGCTCCTCGGCGAAGATCCAGGGCACCTGCCCGCCCTGGGTGTCGGCGTGCTCGACCACGACGACGCCGCCCGGGCGCAGCAGCCGGTGCGCGGTGCGCTCGATGCCGCGGATCAGGTCCAGTCCGTCCTCGCCGGAGAACAGCGCCATCTGCGGGTCGTAGTCGCGGGCCTCGGGGGCGACGTACTCCCACTCGGTGAGCGGGATGTACGGCGGGTTGGAGATGACCAGGTCGACCTGGCCGTCGAGGTCGGGGAAGGCGTCGAGGGCGTTGCCCTGGCGCAGGTCGACGCGGGAGCCCTCCATGTTCTTGCGGGTCCACACCAGGGCGTCCTCCGACAGCTCCACGGCGTGCACGCGCGAGCGGGGCACCTCCTGGGCGAGCGCGAGCGCGATGGCGCCGGAGCCGGTGCACAGGTCGACGATGCACGGCTCGACGACGTCCATGGCGCGCACGGCGTCTATGGCCCAGCCGACCACGGACTCCGTCTCCGGCCGCGGCACGAACACGCCCGGTCCGACCTGGAGCTCCAGGTAGCGGAAGAAGGCGCGCCCGGTGATGTGCTGGAGCGGCTCGCGCGCCTCACGGCGGGCGACGACCTCCCAGTAGCGTGCGTCGAAGTCGGAGTCCTTCACGGAGTGGAGCTGGCTGCGCTTCACGCCGTGCACGAACGCGGCCAGCTCCTCCGCGTCGGTGCGCGGCGAGGGCACGCCGGCGTCGGCCAGCCGCTGGGTGGCCTGGGCCACCTCCGCGAGCAGCAGGTTCACGCTCGTCCTCCGTCAGTGGTACTCGTACGTCCCGCGCTTTACGCGGCTGCGAGCTTGGCGGCCGAGTCCGCGTCGACGCATGCCTGGATCACCGCGTCGAGGTCGCCGTCCAGGACCTGGTCGAGGTTGTACGCCTTGAAGCCGACGCGGTGGTCCGAGATGCGGTTCTCCGGGAAGTTGTACGTACGGATCTTCTCGGAGCGGTCGACGGTACGGACCTGGCTGCGGCGGGCGTCGGCGGCGTTGCGCTCCGCCTCCTCCTGCGCCGCGGCGAGCAGCCTGGAGCGCAGGATACGCAGGGCCTGCTCCTTGTTCTGCAGCTGGCTCTTCTCGTTCTGGCAGGAGGCGACGACTCCGGTCGGGATGTGCGTGATGCGCACGGCGGAGTCGGTGGTGTTGACGGACTGCCCGCCGGGACCGGAGGAGCGGTAGACGTCGATGCGCAGGTCGTTCGGGTTGATCTCGACGTCGACCTCCTCGGCCTCGGGCGTGACGAGCACACCGGCCGCGGAGGTGTGGATACGGCCCTGCGACTCGGTGGCCGGCACGCGCTGCACGCGGTGCACACCGCCCTCGTACTTCAGCCGCGCCCACACGCCCTGACCGGGCTCGGTCTGGCCCTTGGTCTTCACCGCGACCTGGACGTCCTTGTAGCCGCCCAGCTCGGACTCGGTGGCGTCGATGATCTCGGTCTTCCAGCCGACGCGCTCGGCGTAGCGCAGGTACATGCGCAGCAGGTCGCCCGCGAACAGCGCGGACTCGTCGCCGCCGGCGCCCGCCTTGATCTCGAGGATGACGTCCTTGTCGTCGCTGGGGTCGCGCGGGACCAGCAGGAGGCGCAGTTTCTCGGTGACCTCTTCGCGCTGCTCGGTGAGGTCCTTGACCTCGGCGGCGAAGTCGGGGTCGTCGGCGGCCAGCTCGCGCGCGGTGTCGATGTCGTCACCGAGCTGCTTCCAGGAGCGGTACGTCGAGACGATCGGGGTGAGCTCGGCGTAGCGCTTGTTCAGCTTGCGCGCGTTGGCCTGGTCGGCGTGGACCGAGGGGTCCGCGAGCTTCTTCTCCAGGTCGGCGTGCTCGGTGACCAGTTCCTCGACGGCCTCGAACATCTTGGGCTCCTGTGGGTGTACGGGGGTGAAGGGCGGGCGACCAAAAACGCCGGTCCCGGGCACACCCGTGAGGGCGTGGCCGTGGACCGGCGATCTGGGGCTCGCTACTTCTTGGAGCCGGCGGCAGCCTTGCCGAAGCGGGCCTCGAAGCGGGCCACACGGCCACCGGTGTCGAGGATCTTCTGCTTGCCCGTGTAGAACGGGTGGCACTCGGAGCAGACCTCGGCCCGGATGGTGCCGGACGCGATGGTGCTACGCGTGGTGAACGACGCGCCGCAGGTGCAGCTGACCTGCGTCTCGACGTACTCGGGGTGGATGTCGCGCTTCAAGGTGTCTCCTAGGTTTCGGGAGGGCGCCGGGTCGCCTGCCGCGGGGTGCGGGGGCGTGAACCGGAGCCGACGTACCAGTCTGCCAGGACTGGGGCCATCTCCCCAAACCGGGGGTTGGCGTGTGGTATTCCCCTCGGGCCGGGGGCGGGTGCCCCTAGGCGGCGTTCACCACGCCCTTGGCCTGGCCCGTGGCCGTTCCCGTCGTCGCCGCCCTGGGGATCGGCCGGTCGTTCTTCAGGGCCGTCCACACCAGCTGGGCCTTGTTCTCGTCCAGCAGGACCCGGTTCAGGTCCGCCGGGTCGTACTGGACCGGCATGGTGATCATGGTCATGTCGGCGGGGCTGATGCCCTTGAGGCCGTTGGCCCAGGACAGCAGGGCGTTGACCGAGCCGAGGTCGGAGTCGGTGGTGACCGTCTTGGTCGCGGTGTCGGCGAGGTCGTAGAGCTTCTTGGGATTGGTGAAGACGCCTACGTCCCTGACCTGGGCGACGAGGGCCTTGACGAATGCCTGCTGGAGCTGGATGCGGCCGAGGTCGGAGCCGTCTCCGACGCCGTGGCGGGTGCGGACGAGACCGAGGGCCTGTTCGCCGGTGAGCTGGTGGGTGCCGGCCTTGAGGTCGAGGTGGCTGTCGGGGTCCTTGATGTCCTGGCGGGTGGTGACCTCGACGCCGCCGAGTTCGTCGATGAGCTTCTGGAAGCCGCGGAAGTCGACCTCCAGGTAGTGGTCCATGCGCAGGTCGGTGATCGACTCGACGGTCTTGACCGCGCACGCGGCGCCGCCGGTGGAGTACGCCGAGTTGAACATCACGCCGTCGGCGGCGTCATGGGTGTCGCCGTCGGTGTCGGTGCACTCGGGGCGGTCGACGAGGGTGTCGCGCGGGATGGAGACGACGCTGGCCTTCTTGTGGCCCTCGTAGATGTGGACGATCATCGCCGTGTCCGAGCGGGCGCTGCCGTCGTCCTCGCCGCCGCCGAGCTTGCGGTTGCCGCCGGCGCGGGTGTCGGAGCCGAGGACCAGGATGTTCTGGGAGCCGTTGTCGGCCTTGGCGGGGCGGTCGGTGCCCAGCGCCTGGTTGATGTCGACGGTGCTGAGGTTGCCGTTGAGCTTGAAGTACACGTAGCCGAGTCCGGTTCCGCCCACGGCGACGATGCCCGCGGCCGTCCACACGGCGACCGTCAGGGCCTTGCGGTGCGTGGCGCGGGGCTTGCGGCGGCGGCCCCTGGCCCGGCGGCGCGGACCGCTGGAGGCGGGTGTGCCCGGTATGCCGGGTCCCGGCGTGCTGTCGGCAGACATGTGCTCCTCGGCTCTCGTCCGGTCGGTTACCCCCTGGGTCGGCGGACAGGCCTGGTCGAAAGGACCTGTATGCACCATCGTCACGCCATCTGGTCAGACGGGTGAACCCGGGACAGGGTTGCACGGCGTTCTGTGCCCACCCTGGCGACCGGACGGACACGGAGCGTCGTCGCCCGCGCCGTGGAGTCGGCTGTGACCAGCGGCTTCAGCCGATGAGGTCGTACTCGTCGAAATCCGGGGCGGAGGGGACGCGTGTGGCGAAGATCTCCGGCGACGCCTTGCCGGTGCCCTTGTAGAGGTAGAGCATCCCGTCGGAGCCGCGGGCGAGGAGGTCGGCCCTGCTGTCCCCGTTGACGTCGCCGATGGCGTCGAGGAGGTCGTAGTCCCCCCAGGTGCGCACCTTGACGCGGGCGGCGAACGCCTCCGGGCCCGCCCGGCCGGTGCCCTGGTGGAGGTAGAGGTGGTCGTCCTCGTCGCGGGTGATCAGGTCGGCCTTGCCGTCGTCGGTGAAGTCGCCGTGGCCCAGGACGTCCGTGTAGCGGTCCCAGCCGGGGCCGACCCGCACACGGGGGGCGAAGGTGCCGTCGCCCTTGCCGGGGTAGATCCACAGCACGCCCGAGGCGTCGACGGAGAGCAGGTCGGGCAGGTCGTCGTCGGTGACGTCGCCGGGGGTGACGACGGCAGTGCGGTCCGCCCAGTCGTCGGCGATCTTCGTGGCCTCCCAGGCCCGGCGGTCCGGCAGGTAGTGCGTCCAGTAGACGTCGCCGTCGCTGTCCCGGCGCCAGACCAGGTCCTGGAAGCCGTCCCGGTTCAGGTCCGACTGCACGACGAGGTTCACCGCTCCCCAGTTGCCCGCCTCCTCGCGGGGGTCGAAGTCGCTGCCCTGGGCCGCCTTGAAGAAGCCCATCCGGTCATCGGCGCGACGCGAGAAGACGTCGGCGCGGTGGTCCCGCGTGAAGTTGGCGTCGTCGACCCGCGCGGAGACGGTGCCGAGGTGGGGCCGCAGCCGGGTGATCAGGCCGCCCTGCGAGACGACGCCCGCGACGCGTCCGTCGACGACGAGCGGGGAGCCGGAGTCGGCGGCGGTGCTGCGGCCGGCGGCGTCGGTGCACAGCATGCGGCCGGGCACCAGAGCGGCGCCGCAGTCGGCGTCCGGCCCGATGGTCAGGGTGGTCGCGCGCAGGCCGGGCGCGGGCTCCCCGGCGGTGCGGCCCCAGCCGTAGACCTGGGCCTCGGTGCCGGGGGTGGCGGTGTCGGTGGACGGCATCAGCCGGATCGGCTCGGCCTTCGACGGCCGGTCCAGGGTGAGCACCGCGAGGTCGTTCTCGGAGGTGTCCGCGTTGTACGCCGGGTCGTAGTACTGGCGCAGCGGCAGCGAGGCGGCACCGCCGTGCAGGTCGGCGCGGCCGGCGGCGGTGGTGGTCGCGCGCTCGGTGGCGCCGGTGACGACGCTGCCGAAGGCGTACCAGTTGTAGCCCTTCACGCAGTGCGCGGCGGTGAGGACCTTCGTCGGGGAGACCAGGGCGCCGGCGCAGAAGAAGCCCAGGTCGTCGGCCTTGGTGGGGGTGCCCCGGTCGTCGTGGTACCAGAGCTGGGCCATCCAGGGCACCGAGGCGGCGGGGGCGGTGGTGCGGGGGGCGGGACCGCCCGAGGAGGGGGCGGTGCCGCCGGATGCCGGGGCGTCCGAGGGGGCGGTGGAGCCCTCGTCGCGGCCGGTGGTGGCCGGTTCACCGGGGGCGGCGGTGCCCTCGTCGCGGCCGGTGGTGACCGGTTCGCCGGGGGTGTCGTCCCCGGCGAGCGCGCCCGCCACGCGTCGCTCCAGCTCGCCCGCCGCCAGAGTGGTGTAGCCCGGAGGCGTCAGCGCCGGCTCGGGCACGGCCGGCGCGGCGCCCGCCACCTGGGGCAGCACCACGGCGACCACGGCGGTGGCGACACCGGCCGCGGCCACGGACAGGGCGATCCGCATCCGGCGCGTACGCCGGGATCCCTCGGGTGTGGACGTCTCCACTCAGGTCCCCTTAGGGGTGAAAGCTGTACAAAGAGGGCCGCCCCCGGCGAAAGGGGGCGGCCCTTTCAGAAGAACAACCGTCAGTCGCCGTTGCCCGGCGTCGGCGTGGTCTTCTGGATCTGCATCAGGAACTCGACGTTCGACTTGGTCTGCTTCATCTTGTCGAGCAACAGCTCGATCGCCTGCTGCTGGTCGAGCGCGTGCAGCACCCGGCGCAGCTTCCAGACGACGGCGAGCTCCTCGTTGCCGAGCAGGATCTCCTCCTTGCGGGTGCCGGACGCGTCCACGTCCACCGCCGGGAAGATGCGCTTGTCGGCGAGCTTCCGGTCGAGCTTGAGCTCCATGTTGCCGGTGCCCTTGAACTCCTCGAAGATCACCTCGTCCATGCGGGACCCGGTGTCCACCAGGGCGGTGGCGAGGATGGTCAGCGAGCCGCCGTCCTCGATGTTGCGGGCCGCACCGAAGAAGCGCTTCGGCGGGTACAGGGCGGTCGAGTCGACACCACCGGACAGGATGCGGCCCGAGGCCGGGGCGGCCAGGTTGTAGGCACGGCCCAGACGGGTGATCGAGTCCAGCAGCACGACCACGTCGTGACCCAGCTCGACGAGACGCTTGGCGCGCTCGATGGCCAGCTCGGCGACCGTGGTGTGGTCCTCGGCCGGGCGGTCGAAGGTCGAGGAGATGACCTCGCCCTTCACCGACCGCTGCATGTCGGTGACCTCTTCCGGACGCTCGTCGACGAGGACGACCATCAGGTGGCACTCGGGGTTGTTGTGCGTGATCGCGTTGGCGATCGCCTGCATGATCATGGTCTTGCCGGTCTTCGGCGGGGCCACGATCAGACCGCGCTGGCCCTTACCGATCGGCGACACGAGGTCGATGATCCGGGTGGTCAGCACGCCCGGGTCCGTCTCCAGGCGGAGGCGGTCCTGCGGGTACAGCGGCGTCAGCTTGTTGAACTCCGGGCGGCCGCGGCCGTGTTCGGGCGCCATGCCGTTGACGGAGTCGAGGCGGACCAGCGCGTTGAACTTTTCGCGGCGCTCGCCCTCCTTGGGCTGCCGGACCGCACCGGTGATGTGGTCGCCCTTGCGCAGGCCGTTCTTGCGGACCTGGGCGAGGGAGACGTACACGTCGTTCGGGCCCGGAAGGTAGCCCGAGGTACGGATGAAGGCGTAGTTGTCGAGGATGTCCAGGATGCCCGCGACGGGGATCAGGACGTCGTCCTCGGCGATCTGCGGCTCGGTGGCGATGTCGTCGCGGCCACGACGGCCACGGCGGTCGCGGTAGCGGCCGCGACGGCCACGGCGGCCGCCCTCGAAGTCGTCGTCGTCCTGCTGGCGGTCCTGACGGCCGCCCTGCTGCTGGCCCTGCTGCTGACCGCGCTGGCCCTGCTGGTCGTCGCCCTTGCGGCGGTCACCGCGGTCACGGTCGCGGTCGCGGTCACGGCCGCGCTCACGGCGGTCGCGGCGGCGGCCCTCGCCGCCCTCGCCGGCCTCGCCCTTGGCCTCGCCGCCCTGCTGGGCCTGGACCGGGGTCTCGGCCTTGGGCTCGCTCTTGGCCTCGGCGGTGACCGTCTCCGGGCTGCCGGCCTCGGCGGTCACCCGGCGGCGGCGGCGCTCGGCCGGGGCCTCGTCGCCGGCGACCGGCTGACCGGGGATCTCGATCTGCTGCTGGGCCACGGCCTTCTCGGCGGGAGCCTCGGCCTTGGCGTCGGTCTTCTTCCCGGCGGTGTCCTCGCCCGTGCGGGCCTTGGAGGTGGCGCGGCGCTTGGGCTTGGTCTCGGCGGCGTCGGCCTTCGCGGCCGGGGCGGAGCCTCCGGCGGCGGCCTGCGCCTCCTTGATGACCTCGATCAGCTGGCTCTTGCGCATCCGCGCGGTGCCCCTGATACCGAGGCCGGAGGCGACCTGCTGCAGCTCGGCCAGCACCATGCCCTCAAGGCCGGTACCGCGGCGCCGCCGGGAGCCGGCACCGGTGGCAGGCGCGGAGGCGTCCGTGGCGGGCGCGGCAGCGGTCTCCTCGACACGTGCGCCCATCAGATCGGTGGTGTCGCTCACGAAGGGTCCTTCCCTGGAGCGGACGTCGGCCTGTCTGGCTCGGCGACCGGTTGTGCTGTCCGGCTTCGGTCCTTGCTGTGGACCGGCCGGGGCGGTAATCCGCCGGAACGGCGGATGAGATATCTGGTGATGGCGCTTCCTCGACGAGCCGTGGCACCCGGTGTCACGTGGCGTGGTCGCACCGATTCCGGAGCTCCCCCAGAGGGGGTACCCCCACCGTCGGACCGCTCGGTGTCCGCATACGGCTTACTGCCCGCGTATGACGTACGGAACACAGTGCGGCTTGGGGGGCTCCCGGAAGAATGTCTGTCCCGGACGGGGACACGAGGCACCTCGCCATGGTGAGGTCGGGTGCAGACTTGAGATTAACACTACCGGATCCAACAAACATTCCCCCTCTCGAAATCCGGCAATCGCGTGCCCTACTCCCCGCCGGCCGGGGCCAGCGGAAGCACGCTCGCGCCCTGTCCGTCGAGGCCGAGCCGGTTGGCGGCCCATTCCGGACCGGCCAGGGCCTCGACCTTGTCGGCCGTGTCGGCGTCGGCGAGCGCCATCACGGTCGGTCCGGCGCCGGAGATGACGGCGGGTACGCCGTCCGCGCGCAGCCGCTCCACCAGTGCGGCGCTCTCCGGCATGGCCGGGGCGCGGTACTCCTGGTGGAGGCGGTCCTCGGTGGCGGGCAGCAGCAGCTCGGGGCGCCGGGTGAGGGCCTCGACGAGCAGGGCGGCACGGCCCGCGTTGACGGCCGCGTCGACATGCGGCACGGTGCGCGGCAGCAGGCCGCGAGCGGTCTCGGTCAGCACCGGCTTCCCGGGGACGAAAACCACCGGAACGATGGAATCCGCGGGCTCCAGCCGGATCGCGCGGGCGGCGCCGGCCTCCATCCAGGCGATGGTGAAGCCGCCGAGCAGACAGGGGGCCACGTTGTCGGGGTGGCCCTCGATCTCGGTGGCCAGCTCCAGCAGGGCGGCGTCGTCCAGCTTGGACTCGCCGCCTATGGTCACGGCCCGGGCCGCGACGATGCCGGCGACGATCGCGGCGGAGGAGGAGCCGAGGCCGCGGCCGTGCGGGATGCGGTTGGCGCACACGATCTCCAGGCCGCGCGGCTGTCCGCCGAGCGCGTCGAAGGCGGTGCGCAGGGAGCGGACGAGGAGGTGCTTCTCGTCGCGCGGGAGCGTCTCGCTGCCCTCACCCGCGATGTCGATGTGCAGCCCGGAGTCGGCCACCCGCACGACGACGTCGTCGTAGAGCCCCAGCGCGAGGCCGAGGGCGTCGAAGCCCGGGCCGAGGTTGGCGCTGGTGGCGGGGACACGCACCCTGACGGGGGCGGCGCGGAACGCTGGACCGGCCATCTCTCGATGACTCTCCTTGAGCTGCGTGACTGTCAGGACACTCGACAGACATTCGATGACGTACGGAGAACCCCTCGGGGCCACGCAGAGGGCGCGGCGCGCCGCACGCATCGCACAGGCATATGCGGCAGGCGGGTTCGATACAGCCTATCGAAGGAAGGTTCTGTGGCGACATAGGGCGCACAGGAGGCGCACGATGCGTGTCGCGAGCCCCCTGTGCCCCCCGTCGCGGGGATACCCCTTGCTGACCGCGGGGTCAGTTCGGTCCTTCGGCTGCGGGACCTGGCCGTCGGCTGCCGCCTCAGGCCCTTGGCCGGCACCTCAGACCCTCGGCCGGCGCTTCGGGCCACCGGCTGTCGCGTCGAGCCACCGGGCCGGCGCTTCAGGCCACCGGCCGGCACCTCAGGCCCTCGGTCGGCGCTTCGGGCCACCGGGTCGGCGCTTCAGGTCCTCGGTCGGCGCTTCGGGCCTTCGGCCGTCAGGCCAGGCCGAGGCGCTCGGCCGCGGCGGCCGCGTCCACCGGCACGGTGACCGGCTGCGGGGCGCCGGCGACGGCCCAGTCGGGGTCCTTCAGGCCGTTGCCGGTGACGGTGCAGACGATGCGCTGGCCCGGGTCGACCTTGCCCTGCTCGGCCGCCTTCAGCAGACCGGCCACCGACGCGGCGGAGGCGGGCTCGACGAAGACGCCCTCCTGCGCGGCCAACAGGCGGTAGGCGCGCAGAATCTCACGGTCCGTCACCTCATCGATGAAACCGCCCGATTCGTCCCGCGCGGCCAGGGCGTACTGCCAGGAGGCGGGGTTGCCGATCCGGATGGCGGTGGCGATGGTGGACGGGTCCTTGACGACCTCGCCGCGCACGAGCGGGGCACTGCCGGACGCCTGGAAGCCCCACATCCGCGGGGTACGGGAGGCGATGCCGTCGGCGGCGTACTCCCGGTATCCCTTCCAGTAGGCGGTGATGTTGCCCGCGTTGCCGACCGGCAGGACGTGGATGTCGGGCGCGTCGCCGAGCATGTCCACGATCTCGAACGCGGCCGTCTTCTGGCCCTCGATACGCACCGGGTTGACCGAATTGACCAGCGCCACGGGGTAGTTCTCGCTCAGCCCGCGAGCCAGCGTCAGGCAGTCGTCGAAGTTGCCGTCGACCTGGAGGATCTTCGCGCCGTGCACGAGGGCCTGGCCCATCTTGCCGAGCGCGATCTTGCCCTGCGGCACGAGCACGGCGGAGACCATGCCCGCGCGCACCGCGTACGCGGCGGCGGAGGCGGAGGTGTTGCCGGTGGACGCGCAGATGACCGCCTTCGCGCCCTCCTCCTTCGCCTTGGAGATGGCCATGGTCATACCGCGGTCCTTGAAGGACCCGGTGGGGTTCGCGCCCTCCACCTTCAGGTGGACCTCGCAGCCCGTGCGCTCGGAGAGCACCTGCGCGGGCACGAGCGGCGTGCCGCCCTCGCGGAGCGTCACGACCGGCGTGGTGTCGGACACCGGGAGCCTGTCCCGGTACTCCTCGATGATTCCGCGCCACTGGTGGGTCATTGCTGGTTACTCTCCTTCAACCCGCATGATGCTGGCGACACCACGCACGGTGTCGAGCTTGCGCAGCGCCTCGACGGTCCCGTTGAGGGCGGCGTCGGACGCGCGGTGGGTGACGACGACGAGGGATGCCTCGCCGTCCTTGCCCTGCTGGCGCACCGTATCGATGGACACGCCGTGCTCGGCGAACACGGTCGCGACCTGGGCGAGCACGCCCGGTTTGTCGGCGACGTCCAGGCTGATGTGGTAGCGCGTGACGACCTCGCCCATGGGCGAGACGGGCAGGGCGGCGTACGCCGACTCGCCGGGCCCCGTCGCCCCGCTGAGCCGGTTGCGGCACACGGCGACCAGGTCGCCGAGCACGGCGGAGGCGGTGGGCGAGCCGCCCGCGCCGGGGCCGTAGAACATGAGCTGGCCGGAGGCGTCGGACTCGACGAACACGGCGTTGTAGGCGCCGCGCACCGAGGCCAGCGGGTGGGTCAGCGGGATCATCGCGGGGTGCACGCGCGCGGTGACCGACTGGCCGTCCTCGGCCCGCTCGCAGATCGCGAGCAGCTTGATGGTGCAGCCCATCTCCTTCGCCGAGGCGAAGTCGGCCGCCGTGACCTCGGTCATGCCCTCGCGGTAGACGTCGTCGAGGCGCACCCGGGTGTGGAAGGCGATCCCCGCGAGGATGGCGGCCTTGGCGGCGGCGTCGAAGCCCTCGACGTCGGCGGTCGGGTCGGCCTCGGCGTAGCCCAGGGCGGTGGCCTCGTCGAGGGCCTCCTGGTACCCGGCACCGGTGGAGTCCATCTTGTCGAGGATGAAGTTCGTGGTGCCGTTGACGATGCCGAGCACCCGGTTGACCTTGTCGCCGGCGAGGGATTCGCGCAGGGGCCGGATCAGCGGGATGGCGCCGGCGACGGCGGCCTCGTAGTAGAGGTCCTTGCCGTGCTCCTCGGCGGCCGCGTGCAGGGCGGCGCCGTCCTGGGCGAGCAGCGCCTTGTTCGCGGACACGACGGAGGCGCCGTGCTCGAAGGCGGCGGTGATGAGGGTGCGGGCGGGCTCGATACCGCCGATGACCTCGACGACCACGTCGATGTCCCCGCGTTTCACGAGCGCGGTGGCGTCGGTGGTGATCAGCTCCCGGGCGATGCCCTCACGGACCTTGTCGGGACGGCGTACGGCCACGCCCGCGAGCTCCACGGGCGCGCCGATGCGGGCGGCGAGGTCGTCGGCGTGCGTCGTCATGATGCGCGCCACCTCTGAGCCGACCACTCCACAGCCCAGCAGCGCCACCTTCAGCGGACGCGTACGCATCATCCGACCTCGTTTCCTCAAACCGTCTTCGGTTGGTCCAGTCTCACTCACCGGACCGGAGTTTCTGCCCCTGGTCCGGATCGTGAGACATCTATTTCATTTCTACGGGGGTGGCAGACAGGAGATCTTCCACCTGGGGGTTTGTTCGATCACCCGACGTCGAGACGGAGCAGATCCTCCTCCGTCTCCCGCCGGACGATCACCCGCGCCTCGCCGTCCTTGACGGCGACCACGGGCGGCTTGAGCAGGTGGTTGTAGTTGCTGGCCATGGACCGGCAGTACGCACCCGTCGCCGGTACGGCGATCAGGTCGCCGGGCGCGACATCGGCGGGCAGGAACGCGTCCCGCACCACGATGTCACCGCTCTCGCAGTGCTTGCCGACGACACGGGTGAGCATCGGCTCGGCGTCGGAGGTGCGGGAGACGAGGGCGACGCTGTATTCGGCGTCGTAGAGCGCGGTACGAATATTGTCCGACATGCCGCCGTCCACCGAGACATACGTCCGCAGCCCGTCGAGCGGCTTGACGGTGCCGACCTCGTAGAGGGTGAAGGCGGTCGGGCCGACGATGGCACGGCCGGGCTCGACGGAGATGCGGGGCGTGCGCAGCTTGGCGGCCTCGCACTCACGGGTGACGATCTCGGTGAGCGCCTTGGCGATCTCGTGGGGCTCGCGGGGGTCGTCGTCGCTGGTGTAGGCGATGCCGAGGCCACCGCCGAGGTCGATCTCGGGCAGCTCGACGCCGTGCTCGTCCCGGATGTCCTTCAGCAGCCCGACCACCCGGTGGGCGGCGACCTCGAAGCCGGACATGTCGAAGATCTGCGACCCGATGTGCGAGTGGATGCCGATCAGTTCCAGCCCGTCGAGCTTCAGGGCCCGCCGTACGGCCTCGGCGGCCTGCCCGCCGGCGAGCGGAATGCCGAACTTCTGATCTTCATGGGCGGTGGCGATGAACTCATGGGTATGGGCCTCGACACCGACGGTGATACGGATCTGCACCCGCTGCCGCTTGCCGAGCTCCTGGGCGATGTGGGCGACCCGCACCATCTCCTGGAAGGAGTCGAGCACGATCCGCCCGACGCCTGCCTCGATGGCCCGGCGGATCTCCGCGGTGGACTTGTTGTTGCCGTGGAAGGCGATCCGGTCGGCCGGCATGCCGGCGGACAGCGCGGTGGCGAGCTCCCCGCCGGAGCACACGTCGAGGTTCAGCCCCTCCTCGTGCAGCCAGCGCACCACGGCCCGCGACAGGAACGCCTTGCCCGCGTAGAAGACGTCGGCGTCGGGCCCGAACGCGGTGCGCCAGGCACGGGCACGGGCCCGGAAGTCGGTCTCGTCGAGGATGTAGGCGGGGGTGCCGAACTGCTCGGCGAGCTGCTTGACGTCGATACCGCCGACGGTGAGGACACCGTCGGCGTCACGTCCGACCGTCTGGGCCCACACCTTGGGGTCGAGGGCGTTGAGGTCGGCGGGCGGGCCGGCGTAGTGGCCCTCGGGGAGGACGTCGGCGTGACGGGGCCCGGCGGGGTGTGCGGAACGGCTCATGACGTGTCGTGGCTCTCTCAGAGGTGTTCGGGTGCGTCGATGCCGAGCAGGGACAGGCCACCGGCCAGCACCGTCCCGGCGGCTTCGGCGAGGGCGAGCCGGGCGCGGTGGGCGGCCGAGGGTTTCTCCTCACCGCGGGGCAGCACTCCGGGCAGCAGGGCGAGCGTGGCATCGGCGACGGTGACGAGATGCCGGGCGAGCCGGTCCGGTGCGCGGTGAGCGGCGGACGCGGCGAGGATGCGGGGGTGGTCGGCGAGGAGGGCGACCAGGGCGGGGGCGCTCTCGCTGAGGGGGGTGGGGGTGGCGGAGTTGCCGGGGGCGCCGGTGGCGGCGGGCGCGGCGGGGCGGGCGGTGAGGTGGGTCTCGGCCGGGCTGTGGTGACCGCCGGTCGGGCCGGGCTCCGCGCCGAAGCCGAGGTCGGCGGCGTTGCGGGTGAGGGCGCGGGTGCGGGCGTGGGCGTAGCGGACGCGGAAGAGGGGGTTGCTCTCGCGCTGCACGAGGTGGTCGGCGGTGATGCGGGGCCGGTCGTGCGGGGCGGGGTGGAGCAGGGCCCAGCGGGCGGCGTCGGGGCCGAGCGGCGCGGGGTCCTCCGGCGCGGGCACGGGCCGGAGATCGGCCGGCTCCCCGTGCGCGATCTCGACGCGGCCGCCCTGCGAGGCGACGATCCGCGCGACCGCGTCGGCGACGACCTCGGCCCGCACCTCGTACGGCACCCGCAGCGCGACGACCTGCCCGGCGAGCGCGTCGGAGTGCCCGTACCGGTCCCCCTCGCGCAGGATCTTCCGTACGAACTCGGCGGAGGCGTCCCGGTCCAGGCTGATGTTGAGGAAACCGGGCCCGGTGATGGCGACGTCGGTGACCCCTTCGGCCGCCGCGAGACGGGGCAGCAGTACCTCGGCGACCTGCCGCGGGGGCCGTCCGGCGGCACGCGCGAGCTGCAACGCGACGTTCGTGGCGTAGTCCCCGCACCCTCCCGGCCCCGGCGGCGCGACCACGACCCGCTCCGGCACGGCCACGCTCAGCTCACCCTCGTCCACGGCACGGCGGACCGCGTGCAGGACGGTACGGGAGAGCTCGACGGGGGTCACGGGACAAGCGTATGGGAGGAGGGGGGTGGGTATGCGAGCCGGTTTGGGCGATGGTCCGGGATGTGGACGGAGGCGGGGGGTGGCGGGTGGGGCGGGCGCGACGGGGAGCCTGCGGACCTGGACCGCAGATCACAAGAGATCTACCAGCGCCTAGACATCGCCGCCGGCGCCGCGGGGACCCCCGCAGGTCGCAGCGTGCCCGTCCCCCTCACCGTCCCGTTCCCCGTCCTCCCCCGGAGTCCCGCTCTCACGCCGCTCGATGAGCTGCCGTACGAGCCGGACGAGCTCGGCGGGTTCGAAGGGCTTGGCGAGGAAGGCGTCGACCCCGACGTCGAGCCCGCTCTCGACCTCGTACTGCGTACAGGCGCTGACGACGGCGACCGGCAGATCACGCGTCCGCGGATCGGCGCGCAGCATGGCGACGGTCCTGAGCCCGTCGAGCCGGGGCATGACGACATCGATGGTCACGACGTCCGGCCGCACCTGATGGACGACATCCAGACACTCGACACCATCGGCCGCGGTCACGACCTCGAGGCCCTCCAGCTCGAGATTGACCCTGATCAGCTGCCGGATGACCTTGTTGTCGTCCACAACAAGCACCCGGCCCGACGCGCCTGGCACAACTTGAGAGTAGGTCCGCACCGGCCACCGCGTCCGGCTTTTCCCGACTTCCACCCCCTCCGAGGGACATCAACCCCGTTGCTGACCACCCCGAAAGAGCTGGTAGTGTTCTACCCGTCGCCGCGAGCAACACGCTCCACAACCGACACGCCCCCGTAGCTCAGGGGATAGAGCAACGGCCTCCGGAGCCGTGTGCGCAGGTTCGAATCCTGCCGGGGGCACCCTGTATGAGGTGTCCAAAGACCCCGCCGTCAGCTAGTTCGCTGAGGACGGGGTCTTCGCGTATTTCCGCAGGGGTCGTCAGCCGGCGTCCGGCCACTTCGCAGGGGGCGGTGGCTTGGGGTCAGTCTGCCGTTTCGCCTGGCGGGCGTTTTCCGCTCGGAGGGTGGTCAGCCACGGCCACAGGTCGGGCAGAGGCTGTGCCGGGCAACCGAGGCGGTGGTCGATGCGGCAGCGCTGGAACTGGTCCGGGGGGCAGACGCCGTAGACCGTCACTCGTCCGTCGGACAGCTCGATCCATCGATGCTCCGCCGGCACTGTGTGGGCGAGCGGATGCATGTCGGGCTCCAGCAGCACCCAGTCCTGGTCGAGTGTCGCCACCCGGTCCTGCAGCAGTCCGCAGTGCGGGCAGCGGGACTTCCCACTGCCCAGGCGTCGCGGCCACTCCTCCGAATCCCCCATACGGTGAGGGTCGCCAGCCCGGGTGCCCAGGCGTAGAGCGCAAACCGGACGGAACACCTGGGGCAGCCGTCCGCCATCGGGGCGAGGGGTGACGCGGCAGGTGCATCCGGCAACCAGCGGCCGACCACACGCGGCCGAGACGCGACGAAGCCGCGGCCCGTTGTCGATGGAACGGCCGAGGCACGAGGAGTGCCGACAGGCCCTGCCGTCAGGCAGCGGCACCGGCACGGGGGGGGTGGGCGTCGGCGCATCTAGGATGATGCGGCCGTGCTCCGAGGGCCGGCGTGTGTCGTGTCCTGGAGTGTGTGTGCGAATAGGTAAGAGGGCTGCCCGTGCGCGGGTGGCGGGTGGCGAGCGGATCGTGGTGCTCGACGGGCTGCGGCTCGTCGCCGCGCTGATGGTGGTGGCGTACCACTATGTGGCGTTCGGGGAAGGGTGGGAGGGGTCTCAGGCCCAGCTGTTCCCCGTCGTCTTCCGGCCGTCCGCGTACGGGTGGCTCGGGGTCGAGCTGTTCTTCATGATCAGTGGCTTTGTGATCTGCATGAGCTGCTGGGGGCGCTCCGTCGCCGACTTCTTCGTCTCGCGGGTGATCCGGCTCTACCCCGCCTACTGGCTGGGGGTGCTCGCCACGACCGCCGTGGTGGCCCTGGTGGCCGGCGGTGTCGAGCCGCTGGCCTGGCGGGACGTGCTGGTCAACCTGACGATGTTGCAGTGGCCCATGGGGGTCGAGCATGCCGACGGGGTGTACTGGACGCTCTGGGCCGAGCTGCGGTTCTATCTGCTGTTCGCCCTGGTGGTGTGGCGGGGGGTCACCTATCGGCGGGTGCTCGGGTTCTGTCTGCTCTGGGCGACCCTGGCGCTGCTGGCCACCGGGTACGACTTCCGGCCTCTGGACCATCTGCTGGTCGTGCCGCACTGCTGGTTCTTCATCGCCGGGCTCGCCTTCTATCTGATGTACCGCTTCGGGCCGAACCTGCTGCTGTGGGGCGTCGTCGGTCTCAGCTTCGTCATGGGGCAGTACGTGGCCATGGACACCTGGCGCAGGACCCTGGACCGGGTCGGGGACAACATCCCCGGCTGGGGGGTCGCCGTGCTCATCACCGTGTTCTTCGTGGTGATGGCCGGGGTCTCGCTCGGGTGGTTCCGGCGGGTCCAGTGGCGGTGGCTGCCGGCGGCCGGGGCACTGACCTACCCGCTGTATCTGCTGCACGAGTCCATCGGGTGGGAGGTCTTCCACCGCTTCCAGGGCTCCGTCGACCGGTGGGTGCTGCTCTGCGGCACCGTCCTCGCCATGCTCGTGGTGGCGCACCTCGTGCACCGGTGGGTGGAGCGGCCCGTCTCCCGTCGGCTCAAGCGCTCCCTCCAGGCGGCCTTCGCGCAGGTCCGCGCCGATGGCGACGGACAGCCGGAACGTTTCGCCGCCGCCGCCGACGCCGGTGAGCAGCGGAAACCATCCGCCGAGGGCTCGTACGGCGGTGGCGGGCAGCACCCGGAGCTCCAGCCGATCGCGCCGGGGGGCGGCACGGCAACGGCAGGGGCAGGGGCGGCGGCAGCGGCAGGGGTCGACGTGAGCGGAGTGCCCTACCGCGGGTGAGGGCGGCCCGCCTTCGGGCCGACGTCAGCGGAGTCCCGTACCGCCGTCGGATCGGCGTGCGCGGGGTCCCGTACCGCCGTCGGATCGGCGTGCGCGGGGTCCCGTACCGCCGTCGGATCGACGTGCGCGGGGTCCCGTACCGCCGTCGGATCGACGTGCGCAGCAGCCCCGTACCGCGGGTGACGGCGGCCCCCGCCGGTCCGGCGCCCGTGGTTGCGCCGTACCGCGCAAGCGGGTGACCGCCGTCGGCACGTCACGCCGTGCGCTTGCGGGCCGCCGTCTTCTTCGCCGGGGTCTTCTTCGCCGCCGTGGTGCTCTTCGCCGACGCGCTGCTCTTGGCCGCGGCCGTCTTCTTGCTCTGGGTGCCCTTGCCCGTCTGGGCGGACTTCGTCGACTTCTTCGCCGAGGCGGTGGTCTTCTTGGCCGCCGTCTTCTTCGCCGTCGACTTCTTGCCGGCCGGCTCCTTCGGCTGGGCGCGGGAGGTTCTGCTCCGGGGCAGGGGGTGGACCTCGGCGGGCTCCTCGCCGCGGGACTCCTTGGCGGCGCGGACGCTCTTCTCCAGGGCGGCCATGAGGTCGAGGACCTTGCCGCCGGCGGCGGGCTCGGGGGCCTCGGGGGGTGCCTCGCCGGCGGCCTTCGCGGCGATGACCTCCTCGACGGCCTCGCGGTACTCGTCGTGCAGATCGTCGAGGTCGACCTCGCCGAGGGTGTCCATCAGGGCGTCGGCCAGGTCCAGTTCCTTGTCGCGGACGGTGACCGAGGTGTCGGGAGCGACGCCCTCGGGGGCGCGGACCTCGTCGGGCCAGAGCAGGCCGTGCATGGCGATGGCGTCGCCCACGACGCGGAGCATGCCGAGGCGTTCGCGGCCGCGCAGGGCGTACTTGGCGATGGCCACCTTGTGGCTGCGTTTCAGGGCCTCCCGGAGCAGCGTGTACGGCTTCGCGGCCGGGGCGCCGCCCGCCGCCAGGTAGTACGCCGCGTCCATCTGGAGCGGGTCGATCCGGTCGGCCGGCACGAAGGCCACGATCTCGATGGTCCGGGCCGTCGGGATCGGCAGGTGGGCCAGATCCTCCTCGGTGATCGGGATGATCGTGCCGTCCGCGTCCTCGTAGCCCTTGCCGATCTCCGCCTGGGTGACCTCGCGGTCCTCCAGCTCGCAGAACTTGCGGTAGCGGATGCGGCCGCCGTCCTCGGTGTGGATCTGGCGGAAGGAGATCGAGTGGCTCTCGGTGGCGTTCACCAGCTTGATGGGGATGCTGACCAGGCCGAACGAGATGGCGCCGTTCCATATGGATCGCACGTGCGGCACACCTTCCGGGACAGTCGGGCAGACGGTTGCTGTCGTTTCGCCGTTTTCGGGCGGTATCCGACGGTTTCGTGTGATTCTCATCGTATGACGCCGATCACAGAGGTGGAGGGACGGCGGCTCGCGCTCAGCAATCTGGACAAGGTGCTCTATCCGGCGACCGGGTTCACCAAGGGCGAGGTGCTGCACTACTACGCGACGACCGCCGACGTCCTGCTGCCCCATCTGAGGGACCGTGCGGTGTCCTTCCTGCGCTATCCGGACGGCCCCGACGGTCAGGTGTTCTTCACCAAGAACGTGCCGCCCGGTACGCCCGACTGGGTCACCGTCGCCGAGGTGCCCCGGTCGGAGGGGCCGGCCCGGATGGTGGTGATCCAGGATCTGCCGTCGCTGATGTGGGCGGCCAATCTCGTCACCGAGTTCCACACCCATCAGTGGCGCGTCGACGATCCCGACGAGGCCGACCGGGTGGTCTTCGACCTCGATCCGGGGGCGCCCGCCACGATCGTGGAGTGCTGCGAGGTCGCCCTGTGGCTGCGGGAACGGCTCGCGGCGGACGGCATCGAGGCGTACGCGAAGACCTCCGGCTCCAAGGGGCTGCATCTGCTGGCGGCGGTGCGCGGAGCATCCTCCGAACAGGTGTCCGACTATGCCAAGTCGCTGGCGGTGGAGGCGGAGCGGGCGATGCCCCGGTTGGTCCTGCACCGGATGACGCGCAGCCTGCGGCCGGGCAAGGTGTTCGTCGACTGGAGCCAGAACGCCGCGCGCAAGACCACGGCCACGCCCTACACCCTGCGGGCCCGGTCCGAGCCGCTCGTCTCCGCGCCGGTGACCTGGACCGAGGTCGAGGAGTGCGGGGCGCCGGATCAGCTCGCGTTCGGCGCACCCGACCTCGCACCCCGGTTGCAGGACTACGGCGACCTGCTGGCGCCGCTGCTCGACCCCGACCGCGCGGGCGCCCTGCCGTAGGGCGAGCCCTCACCCGGCCGGGGACTCGCGGCGGGGCCGGCCCCACCGCGAAGGAGCAGCATGACAAGCGCCGCCCCACCCCGACGCCGCCCCGCCCGACGCCCCCGTGCCCTTCGGCCGCACCCCCGGTCCCGTCACGCCCGCCCGCTCCCCCGCGCCCTGCTCGTCACCGTCACCGCCCTCGCCCTCGGCGCGACCCCGTGGACCGCGACGGCCGCCGTCCCCGCCGCCTCCCGGCCCACCGCCCCCGACGTCGTCCTCGACTGGAACCGCATCACACACGCCGTGGTGCACGAGGACGCGGAGCGCTACACCTCCGAGCAGACGGTGTGGCACGGCCTGGTCTCGGCCGCGGTGTACAACGCGGTCGTCGGCGTCGAGGGCCGCTACACCCCGTACAAGTGGCACGGCCGGGCCCCGCGGGGCGCGTCCAGCGAGGCCGCCGCCGCGGCCGCCGCGCACCGGGTGCTGTGGACGTACTTCCCGCGGTCCCGCGCACGGGTCGACCGCGCCTACGCCGACTCGCTGGCGCGGATCCCCGACGGACCCGCCGAACTGCTGGGCGTCGCCTTCGGGGAGCGGGCCGCCGCGCACGTCGTGGGACTGCGCAGGGGCGACGGCCGTACGACCGCGATGGCCTACGACCGGCCGCCCGCGCCCGGCGTGTGGCGGCCCACGCCGCCGGAGCACAAGCCGTTCCATGTGCCGTGGCTGGCCCGGCTGCGCCCGCTGGTGGTCGAGTCGCCCGACCAGTTCCTGCCGGGCCCGCCGCCCGCCCTGACCTCCCGCCGGTACGCCAGGGACGTCGCCGAGGTGCGGGCGCTGGGGGCGAAGGACGGCTCGGCGCGCACCCCGCGGCAGACGGAGACGGCACGGTTCTTCGCCGATGTGCTGACCCGGCAGTTCCAGGACGCCCACCGCGGCTATGTGCGACGGCACGGGCTGGACATCGTCGAGGCGTCCCGGCTGTTCGCCGCGGCCAACACGGCGATGGCGGACGCGACGATCACCGCGTGGAACGCCAAGTTCGGCTACGGCCAGTGGCGTCCGGTCACGGCGATCCGGCTCGCGGACACCGACGGCAACCCGGCGACTGAGGCCGACCCCTCCTGGACCCCGCTGCTGCGCACCCCGCCCTACGCGGACTACGTCAGCGGCCACAACGCCATCGACGGCGCCGTCGTCGGCGTACTGGACCGGCTGACGGGCGGGGACATCGATCTGCGGATCTCCTCGAAGGTCACCGGCACCACCCGCACGTACACCCGGTCGGCCGACTTCGACCGGGACGTGATCGACGCGCGGGTGCTGGGCGGGATCCACTTCCGCACCAGCGACGAGGTGGGCAACCGCATGGGCCGGCAGATCGCCCGGTGGACGATGGATCACCACTTCCGGCCCGTCGGCTAGAGCCGCGCCCCCCGGCCCGCCGGCCGGCCGCGCTCCCACTCCGCCGGCCAGCGCCGCGGTTCCAGTCGGTCGGTCGCCTAGAGCCGCAGCCAGGTGTGCCGGTCGCGGGCCATCGCGTGCAGGGCCTCGATGTCGGCCGGTTTGAGGACGCCGCCGAGGCGGGCGAGGCCGGGGAGGTCCGTGTCCTCAAGGACGCGCACCCCGCGCGGTGGGGCGGCGAGGGTGACGCGTCCGGCCGGGCCGGCCAGCGCCAGGACGGGGCGGACCTCGGCGGTCAGGGCGTGGGAGGCGCGGTCGGCGGTGGCGCGCACCCGGCGCAGCAGGGGGCTCGCCTCGCCGCGGCCCAGGGTCACCATGGGGTCGGCGATCTGCACCCGCAGCTTGCGCGCGTAGACGGTGTGGACGGCGAACAGGCCGCCCGGCCCGATCGCCAGGTGGTGGATGCGGTCGCCGCCGGGCAGCGGGACGGAGTGCAGGGCGTGCCAGCCGGCCCCGTCCAGCCGGTCCAGGGCCTCCCCGACCGTCTGCTCGGCGAGCAGCGCCCGCCGCCGGGGGTCGGTGCGCAGCAGGCGGGCGGGGGCGGGGTCGCGGTCCAGGGCGACGAGCAGGGCCTCGCCGGGCCGGTTGGGTGCCAGGTCGTCGTCCGGGTGCAGGGTGAGCCGGGCCAGCTCCGCGGGGGTCGGCGGCGGGGGCGGGCCGACCGTGACGGGGCCGGTGATGAAGGGGTCGAGGGCGTGCAGGACGTCGGCTCTGCGGTCCTCGGTGAGCAGGTTCACCCGGCCGCTCTCCCTGTCGTACCAGGCGATGTTGCGACCGTCCCGCAGACAGACGTACAGCCGTTCGCGGCCGTGTCGCCAGGTCGGTACGACGCGCAGTCCGCTCATGCGCCATCACCCCCATGACCATGGGAACAGGCGGGGTGCTCCGCGGGCAAGAACCCCGCTACCTTTGACAGCAGTTGGGCAGGTCCCGCGGTTGGGGAGGCGCCGTTGCGTACCCGCAGGAAGCAACCCGACGTACCCGCTCCGCAGCACCCGTGGGACGAGGTCGTGCCCGGTCTGTTCATGGGCGGGCACGAGTTCCGGGGCCGGTCGGGGCAGCTGGAGACCGTGGTGGTGCGCGACGAGTTCGATCTCGTGCAGACGCTGCTGCGGCTGCCGGGGTACGGCCCCGACGCGGGCGTGGAGCACCAGGTGTGGCCCATTCCGGACGGGCCTTTGGACGGCACGCAGCTCGCGGGCGTGATCCGGCTGGCGGAGGCGGCGTGCGACGCGCTGGACGCGGGCCGCCGGGTGCTGGTGCGCTGCTACCACGGCTACAACCGCTCCGGTCTGGTCGTCGCGCACGCGCTGGTGCGCCGGGGGCGGTCCGCCGAGGAGGCGATCCGGCTGATCCGTGCCCGCCGCTCGTCGTGGGCGCTGCACAACGAGCTGTTCGAGGAGTATCTGCGGGCGGGGCTGCCGACCGCCCGGCTGCTGGAGGAGCTCGCCGAGTAGGGGGCGGGGCCGGCGTACCGCGTGCGACCGGGGACCTTTCACGTTAATAAGGTGTACGGGGCCCGTCGCCGTCCCGCATCACAGGAGTTCCGTGCCGCCCCTTCGCCGCCCTTCGCGGGCTCTTCTCACCGCCGCGGGCGTCGCCGTGCTCGCGGCGGTCACCGGCTGTGGCGACGCGGGCGCGCTGCGCGGCGCGGGTGCGACACCGACCGCGGTGGGGCCGACCCGGCTGTGGCCCGAACTGCCGCCCGCCTCCTCGCCCGCCTTCGACTTCGACGAGGCGGAGACGGAGGTGATCAAGGGCGTACGGGTGACGGACAGCGTCCATGACGCCGACCCGGTGGCGATCGTGCGGGCCGAGATCGAGGGCGCCCCCGAGGAGTACGCCGGTGCCCGCGCCAAGTACCACGAGACGGCCGAGCGCATGGCCGACTGCACGGCCGGCGCCGGCAAGGGGCGCTGCCCGGTGCTGCGGCCGTACTACCGGGACCTCACCGGTGACGGGCGCGACGAGCTGACGCTGGGCTTCCGGCAGCTGCCCGGCACGCTGACCGCCGTCCGGGTGTACACGGTGGAGCGGGGGCGGCTGGTGCGGGTCATGCACTACGAGGACGCGCTGAGCGGGGTGGAGCTGGCCGGCCAGTCGGTGATCGTCCGCTCGCCGTCGGAGGTCGCGGGGTACGAGTACCGGTTGCAGTGGACGTGGGACCCGGACCAGCGGGCGATGCTGCTGACGCAGGACGAGATGCTGCGCACCGGCGGGCGTACGGCGATCCCGGCGCCCTCGCGCACGGCCGGCCCGGCGTCCTCGCACACGGCCGTACCGGCGCCCTCGCGCACCGCGGGCCCGGCGTCCTCGCACACGGCCGTACCGGCGTCCTCGCACACCGCGAGCCCGGCGTCCTCGCCCCCGGCCCGCACGACCGGCCCCGCCTCCCCGTCGCCCTCCCGCTCGGCGGCCCCCCGATGAGGTTCGCGCCGCCGGGCACGCTCGCCGCGAAGACGGCGGTGTTCATCACGGTGATGTGCTGCGCGCTGGCCGCGCTGCTCGGTGTGCTGGTGCATGTGTCGGTGACCCACCAGACGGTGGAGCAGGCGCGTGAGCTGGCGCTGGACCGGCTGACGCAGGCCACGGACGCCTTCGAGGCCGGGGACACGCCGACGCCCGGCACGGGGGTGGACCCCGAGGGCCTGCCCGCGCGGCTGCGGGCGCTGGCGGCGGGCGGTGAGCGCGGCACGATGGTCGCCGACCACCGGGGCCGGCCGACGATGTGGGCGGCGGGTCCGGCCGACGGCGGGCGGGTGCTGGCGGTGCAGGTCGACTACTCGCAGCAGGCCCGCACCATCGACGGCCTGGACCGGGCGATCCTGTGGTCCTCGGCGCTGGCGATCGGGGCGACGCTGCTGGTCGGCGCGCTCGCGGTGCAGCGGGTGACCCGGCGGCTGCACGCCACCGCGCGGGTGGCCCGGCGGATCAGCGCCGGTGATCTGGACGCGCGGGTGCACGACCGGCGCTCCCGCGATCCGCGGCGGCCGCAGGACGAGGTGGCCGCGGTGGCCGCCGCGCTGGACTCGATGGCGGGGTCGCTGCAGAGCAAGCTGCTGGCGGAGCAGCGGTTCACCGCGGACGTGGCGCACGAGCTGCGCACCCCGCTGACGGGGCTGCACGCGGCGGCGGAACTGCTGCCTCCGGGGCGGCCGACGGAGCTGGTGCGGGACCGGGTGGCGGCGCTCAGGACGCTGACGGAGGACCTGCTGGAGATCTCGCGGCTGGACACGGGCCGGGAACGGCTGGATCTGACGACCGTGGAGCTGGGTGCGCTGGCCGGGCGGGTGGTGCGCGCCGCCGGGAACGACACGGAGGTGCGGGTCGTGCGGGATGTGCTGGTGGAGACGGACCGGCGGCGGCTGGAGCGGGTGCTGGGCAATCTGGTGGCCAACGCGCACCGGCACGGGCGGGGTCCTGTGGTGCTGACCGTGGACGGGCCGGTGGTGACGGTGCGGGACCACGGGGACGGGTATCCGGAGTACCTCGTCGAGCACGGTCCGCAGCGGTTCCGGACCGAGGGGGGTTCCAAGGGGCACGGGCTGGGGCTGACCATCGCGTTGGGGCAGGCGGACGTGCTGGGGGCGCGGTTGTCGTTCGCCAACGCGCGGGACGGCGGGGCCGTCGCGACGCTGCGGTTGCCGGGGCGGGCCGGCTGAGAGCTCGGGGGATCGGCCGTCCGCCGGGGGCGGGGTGCCGGCCGGTGGTGCGCACCCGCGCGGCGCAGCCGTACATCGTCCTGGCCCCGCGCCCCTTGACTCCGTATGGAGCACGTCGGCGGGCATATGACCCCCATCCCTCCTAGCGTGGCGGTTAGTCAGCTTTCGCCCCTTTCCCCGGAGGTACGCATGTCCCTGCGCTCCCGCCTGGTCATATCCCTGACGACCGCCGCACTCGCCCTCGGCGGCGCCGTGACGCCGGCCGTGGCCGGTGACGACGGGCACCACGCGAAGAACAACCCGCGCCTGTACAAGGGCGTGGTCACCGCGAGCACCCTGCTGCTGCGCAGCGCGCCGCACCGGGGCAGCCAGGTCATCGGGTCGCTGCACCGGGGGCAGAAGGTGAAGATCTTCTGCAAGACGGTCGGCGAGAACATCAACGGCAACAACCGCTGGTACCTGCTCCCGGACGGCACCTGGGCCTGGGCGGCGGCGTACTACATCAAGAACATCGGGCCCGCCCCCCGCTGGTGCTGACCCCCATCGGGCGCACCACAGGGCCGCAAGGCTCGCAAGGAGCTCCATTTGGGTAAGTTCCGGACATGACGAAGGCCGGAACCGGAATCACCGCGACGGTCCCGGACGCGCCCGCTCCGGCGGTGTGCCTCCCCCGGCGCCGGGGCGTCGAACTCGCCCTCATCGTCCTCGCCGTCCTGCTCTCGGTCTACGGCTACTGCGCGGTGGGCCTGGCCAGGAACGGCACCGTCCCGCCCGGCGCCGCAGGTTACGGCGCCGGGCTGGGCGTGCTCGCGCTGCTGGCGCATCTGGTGGTGCGGCTGCGTGCCCCGTACGCCGATCCGCTGCTGCTGCCGATCGCGGTGCTGCTCAACGGGCTGGGGCTGGTGCTGATCTACCGCCTCGACCTGCAGACGCCCGGCGACCGGGCCGCGCCGACCCAGTTGGTGTGGTCCACGCTGGGCGTCGCCCTGTTCATCGCGGTCGTCGCCGCCCTGCGCGACCACCGGGTGCTCCAGCGGTATGGGTATGTGTGCGTGGCCGCGGCCCTCGGGCTGCTGGTGCTGCCGATCCTGTTCCCGGCGGTGAACGGCGCCCGCATCTGGATCCGGATCGCCGGATTCTCCATCCAGCCGGGCGAGTTCGCGAAGGTGCTGCTCGCGGTGTTCTTCGCCGCGTATCTCGCCGCCAACCGCGGCGCGCTGGCGTATGCGGGCCGCCGGGTGTGGTGCGTGCAGCTGCCGACCGGGCGGGTGCTCGGCCCGATCGTCACCATCTGGCTGCTCAGCGTCGGCGTGCTGGTCCTGGAGCGCGACCTGGGGACCTCGCTGCTGTTCTTCGGGCTGTTCGTGGTGATGCTCTACGTCGCCACCGGCCGCACCGGCTGGATCGCGGTCGGCCTGCTGCTGGCGGCGCTCGGCGCGGTGGCCGTGGGCTGGCTGGAGCCGCATGTGCACAGCAGGGTGGAGGACTGGCTGCACCCGTTCGCGACGATCGAGGCCGGGCAGGGGCCCAACCAGCTCTCGCAGTCCCTGTTCGCCTTCGCGGCCGGCGGTGTGCTGGGCACCGGACTGGGCCTCGGGCACTCGATCCTGATCGGCTTCGCCGCCAAGTCCGACTTCATCCTGGCGACGGCCGGGGAGGAGCTGGGCCTGGCCGGACTGTCGGCGATCTTCCTGCTGTACGGGCTGATGGTGGAGCGCGGCTACCGGGCCGGCCTCGCGCTGCGCGACCCGTTCGGGCGGCTGCTGGCGGTCGGGCTCGCCTCGATCGTGGCGCTCCAGGTGTTCGTGATCGCGGGCGGGGTGACCGGGCTGATCCCGCTGACCGGCATGGCGATGCCGTTCCTGGCCCAGGGCGGCTCCTCGGTCGTCACCAACTGGGCCATCACCGCACTGCTGATCCGGATCAGCGACTCGGCCCGGCGCCCGTACGCCGGACCGGCCGGGCAGGGCGCACCATGACGCGGCACATCCGGCACGCGGCCGTCTTCTGCGCCCTGCTGCTGGTGGCCCTGCTGGTCAACGCCGCCCGCATCCAGGTCGTCCAGGCCCAGCGCTACGACGACAGCCCCGCCAACCGCCGCGCGGTCATCGCCCGTTACGCCCAGCCGCGCGGCGACATCCTGGTCGGCGGGCGGCCGGTCACCGGCACCCAGGACACCCGCGAGCAGCTGCGCCATGAACGCACGTACGACAACGGACCGTTGTACGCACCCGTGACCGGCTTCGCCTCGCAGCAGTACGGCACCAGTCTGCTGGAGCACGCCGAGGACCCGGTGCTCACCGGCACGGACCCGATGCTGGCGCCGTTCCCGCTGTGGCACGACCTCACGCGCGCCCGCAGCCCCGGCGGGGACGTCGTCACCACGCTGAACGACGCCGCGCAGCGGGCGGCGTACGCGGGGCTCGGCGCGCGCAAGGGCGCGGTGGCGGCGATCGAGCCGTCGACCGGGCGGATCCTGGCGCTGGTGTCGACACCCTCGTACGACCCGGCGGTGCTGTCGGGCAACGGCCCCTCGGTGCGGGACGCGTGGGCGCGGCTGAACGGCGACCGGGAGAAGCCGATGCTGAACCGGGCGGTGCGGCAGACCTATCCGCCGGGGTCGACGTTCAAGGTGGTCACCGCGGCGGCGGCGCTGGACGCGGGCGTGGTGACGGACGTCGACGCACCGACCGACTCCCCCGCCCCGTACACCCTGCCCGGCACCACGACCTCGCTGACCAACGAGTCCGACGGCTGCGAGGACGCCCCGCTGCGGGTGGCGTTCATGTGGTCCTGCAACACGGTGTTCGCCAGGCTGGGCGTGAGGGTGGGGCTGGAGAACATGGCGGCGACGGCTCAGGCGTTCGGCTTCAACGACCCCGAGGTGCGCATCCCCTTCTCGGTGTCGCCGAGCACCTTCGACACCGGTGTCGACCGGGCGCAGCTGGCGCTGTCCTCGATCGGCCAGTACAACACGCGGGCCACCCCGCTGCAGATGGCGATGGTGGCGGCGGCCGTGGCCAACGGGGGGCAGGTGCGGGCGCCGTATCTGGTGGAGCGCACCACCACGGCCGAGGGCACGACCGTGGCGACGGCGGGGCCGCGTCCCGTGCGGCAGGCGATGCATCCGGCGACCGCGCTGCGGCTGCGGGAGCTGATGCGGGACGTGGTGGAGAAGGGCACCGGCACCAACGCGGCCATCCCCGGCGCGGTGGTGGGCGGCAAGACCGGCACGGCCCAGCACGGGGTCGGCAACTCCGGTACCCCGTACGCCTGGTTCGTGTCGTGGGCGCAGGGCGCGCGGGACCTGGAGCCGAGGGTGGCGGTCGCGGTGGTGGTCGAGGACGGTTCGGCGGACCGGGAGCACATCACCGGCGGCGGGATGGCGGCGCCGATCGCGCGGGCGGTGATGCGGGCGGTTCTCACGTCCTGAGACGGGGGCTGTCCGCGGCGACGGGGGCCGACCTACCGTTCGGTCATGACTGAATCCGCCGCGTACGAAACTGAATCCGCCGCGTACGAACTCGCCCAGGTCAACATCGCCCGCCTCCGATTCCCGCTGGATTCCCCCGAGTTGAAGGACTTCGTCGACAACCTCGACCCGGTCAACGCCGACGCCGACGCGGCGGACGGCTTCGTGTGGCGCCTGCAGTCCGAGGGTGGCGACGCGACGGACATCCCGGTCTTCGGCGACCGGTGGCTGATCATCAACATGTCCGTGTGGCGGGACGGCGACGCCCTGACGGCCTTCATGTACCAGGGCCGTCATCGGGAGATGCTCTCCCGGCGCCGCGATTGGTTCGAGCGGGTGCGGGAGGCCATGGTCTGCCTGTGGTGGGTCCCGGCGGGCCACCGCCCGACGGTCGCGGAGGCGGAGGCGCGGCTGCTGCATCTGCGTGCCAACGGGCCCACGCCGTACGCCTTCACCCTGCGCACCTCCTTCCCGCCGGGCGCCTCTGAGCCGGTACTCGGGGAGGTGCCGGAGGGGCTGGGCTGCGGGGTCTGAGGTGCGCCGGGAACCGGTGGCCGTGTGGCCGAGGCGCCCGTCGAACGTGTGACCGAGGGGCGGGGGGTCGCCCGCCTCGGCTCGACAAGTTCTTGCACGGGGGATTGACGCCCTTGCTGACGCGCAGTCTTATAAGAGCTGTGACCGGCGGGTAACCCGCCATGCCCCCGTACGACGAGGTGGATCAGCCATGACGACCCTGACGGAAGCCGACGCGCTGGACGGGCTGCGCGACGCGCTCGGTCTGCTCAAGGACCGGGAGCAGGTGGCCGAGCGGCTGCTCGCCTCCTCCGCCAAGCACTCCTTCGACCCGGACAAGGAGCTCGACTGGGACGCGCCCTTCGAGGACGGCAAGTGGTTCTGGCCGCCGGAGCTGGTGTCGCTCTACGACACCCCGATGTGGAAGCGGATGAGCGAGGAGCAGCGGATCCTGCTCTCCCAGCACGAGGCCGCGGCACTGGCCTCGCTCGGCATCTGGTTCGAGATCATCCTGATGCAGCTGCTGTGCCGGCACATCTACGACAAGGCCGCCACGAGCGCGCATGTGCGGTACGCGCTCACCGAGATCGAGGACGAGTGCCGGCACTCCAAGATGTTCGCCCGGCTCATCGCCCGCGGCGACACCCCCTGGTACCCGGTCAGCCGGGTCCACCAGAACCTCGGGCGCCTGTTCAAGACCATCTCCACCACGCCGGGTTCCTTCACCGCGACCCTGCTCGGCGAGGAGGTCCTGGACTGGATGCAGCGGCTGACGTTCCCGGACGAGCGGATCCAGCCGCTGGTGCGGGGCGTCACGCGCATCCACGTCGTGGAGGAGGCCCGCCACGTCCGCTACGCCCGTGAGGAACTGCGCCGCCAGATGCTGACCGCTCCGCGCTGGTCGCAGGAGTTCACGCGGGTCACCTCCGGCGAGTTCGCCCGGGTGTTCTCGGTGGCGTTCGTGAATCCCGAGGTCTACACGAACGTGGGCCTGGACAAGCGGGAGGCGATGGCGCAGGTGAAGGCGAGCGGGCACCGGAGGGAGGTCATGCAGACGGGGGCGAAGCGACTGACGGACTTCCTCGACGACATCGGGGTGCTGCGGGGTGTCGGGCGGCGGCTGTGGAGGTCCTCGGGCCTGCTGGCCTGAGCTTTCGGACGCGGTGGCGCGTGGCTGGGCCGGGCCCGCGCGGCGCAGCCGCACAGCGGCACGGTCCCGCGCCCCGGGTGGGACCGCTCACCGGCCGATTACGCTGCACCCATGACCCCCTCCGCCCCCGCCTACCGCCGGCTCAGCGTCGAGGAGCGACGTACCCAGCTCCTCGGCGCCGCCCTCTCCCTCTTCGCGCACCGCGCCCCCGAGGACGTGTCGCTGGACGACGTGGCGGAGGCGGCCGGGGTGTCACGGCCGCTGGTGTACCGGTACTTCCCCGGCGGCAAGCAGCAGCTGTACGAGGCCGCGCTGCGCTCCGCCGCCGAGGCCCTGATGCACTGCTTCGACGAGCCCCGCGAGGGCCCGCTGCTCCCCCGCCTGTCCAGGGCCCTGGACCGCTATCTGGCCTTCGTCACGGAGCACGACGCCGGCTTCAGCGCCCTGCTCCAGGGCGGCAGCGTGGTGGAGACCTCCCGGACCACGGCGATCGTGGACGGCGTACGGCGCACCGCCGCCGAGCACATCCTCAGCCACCTCCAGGTCACCGAGCCGGGCCCCCGGCTGCGGATGACGGTCCGGACCTGGATCACGGCCGTGGAGGCGGCCTCCCTGATCTGGCTCGACGAGGACAAGCGGCCGGACGCCGAGGAGCTGCGGGACTGGCTGGTGGAGCAGTTCTTCGCGATGCTCACGGTGACCGCCCGGCGCGACCCGCAGACCGAGGCGATCGTGACCGCCCTCGCCGGGGCGGATGGCTGACACTGGTGCGGTGAAGAGCGAAGACACCCCGTTCGAGGGCGGACCCATGGACGGCCGGGTGCTGCCGGTGCTGCTCGGCATGACCGGACACCCGCCCAAGACGTACAGGATCCCCGTGCCCGACCCGGCGGGCGGCGAGCCGACCGTGCTGGTCTACCGCCGCGTCCCGCGCCACGAGGGCCGGCACATGGGGCTGCGCAACCGCTGGAAGTACGCCTACGACCCCCAGGGCGACCAGGGCGGCGGCCGGCCGCGCTGGCCCTGGTCGAAGCCACACGCCACGCCGGGCGGCAAACCGGACGGCACCCACGGGTGACGGCGTTACGCCGCCTCGCCCACATCCGGCGCGCGCACCCGCGAGAACCCGTCCCATGCTCGCGGTGCGGGGCGATCGCTCCCGTGCACCGGAGGTGATGACGTGTCAGGAAGGCTTCTGCGACTGGTCTGTACGGCGGCGACGGCGGCCCAGGCCGTCCTCGTGGCCGCCCCCGCGGCGGCCGTCCCGGAACCCGACGCGACCGCGCTGCACAGCCCGGCGGCCGCCGACCGCCCCGTCGCGGACCTGCTGACGGACCTTCAGCGGCTGTACCGCGAGGCCGAGCAGGCCACCGAGAGGTACAACGCCACCGGGGAGAGGCTCAAGGAGCAGCGCGCCGAGGTCGCCCGGCTCGACACCGCGCTGTCCCGCGTCCGGCTCTCCCTGCACGACAGCCGGGGCGCCGCCGGACGCCTGGCCCGCCAGCAGTACCAGAGCAGCACCGACCTCTCCCCGTACGTCCGTCTGCTGCTCGCCCGCGACCCCCAGCACGCCCTCGACCAGGGCCATGTGATCGCCCGTCTGGCCCGCGACCGCGCCCGCACGGTGGGCCGCCTCACCGGCACCGAACGCAAGGCCGCCGAACTGGCCCGCAAGGCCCGCGAGGCGCTGGACCGCCGGCTGACGCTCGTCGAGCAGCACAAGAAGCAGCGCGACGACGTACGCAGGCGCCTGGCCGAGATCGAGGGTCTTCTGGCCGCCCTCACCCCCGAACAGATCGCCGCCCTCGGCGCGTTCGAGCGCCAGGGCATCGCCAGGGCCCAGCGGGAGATCATGGCCGCCCCCGGCGCTCCCAGCGCCTTGGCGGAGCCCTCCCGAGCGGCCGACCGCGCCCTGCGCCACGCCGTCCAGCAGATCGGCAAGCCCTATGAGTGGGGCGCCGAGGGCCCGGACACCTACGACTGCTCGGGCCTGACCTCCCGGGCGTGGGCGAAGGCGGGCGTACGGATTCCGCGCACCAGCCAGGAGCAATGGGCGCGGCTGGACCGCGTCCCGCTGTCCGGCCTGCGCCCGGGAGACCTGGTCGTCTACCACCCGGAGGCCACCCATGTGGCCCTCTACCTGGGCGAGGGCATGATCGTCCACGCCCCCAGGACGGGAGAGCGGGTCCAGGTGGCGCCCCTCGCGTCCCTGCCGATCCTGGGTGCGGTACGCCCCGAAGGGGCCCCGTCCGAGGTGCGGCTCCGCCGCGCGGGCGCGAGCGACCACGGAGGACCCGCGGTCGCCCGTGCGGCGAAGCCCCGCCACGACTAGGCGAACGACCCCAGGTACGCCGCCGCCTTCTCCTCCTCGAAGAAGAAGTTCTCGAAGTCGGCCGGGTCGTTGAACCCGTTGGCGAACCGATCCGCCACAGCCGGGATCTGCCCGGCCGCCCCGATCAGGTTCAGCACATGCTCCGGCGGCGGAGCCAGCATCGCGTTGGTCCACTTGACCACATGCTGAGCCGTGGCCCAGTACCGGTCGAACGTCTGCTGCATCCAGACCTCGTCGAACTCCTTCTCCCCGTGCTCAAGGATCGAGGCGAGGTACGAAGCCGCGCACTTGGACGCGGAGTTGGAGCCCTGGCCGGTGATCGGGTCGTTCGCGACGACGACGTCGGCGACACCCAGCACCAGCCCGCCGCCCGGCAGCCGGCCGATGGGGTTGCGGACCGTCGGCGCGTAGCGGCCGGACAGCGTGCCGCCTGCGTCGGTCAGCTCGACCTTGGTGGCGCGGGCGTACTCCCAGGGCAGGAACTTCTCCATGAGCTCCAGCGTCAGGGAAAGGTGCTCCGCGGGGTCCTTGACGCCCTGGAAGACGTCCAGCGGACCGCCCGGAACGCCCTCCCAGAACAGGATGTCGGCCCGCCCGGAGGTGGTGAGCGTCGGCATGACGAACAGCTCGCCGACGCCGGGGACCAGGTTGCAGCGGACCGCGTCGAACTCGGGGTGCTCGGGGCGCGGTCCCAGCCCGTGGACGTAGGCGACCGCGAGGGCGCGCTGCGGCTCGCTGTACGGGGAGCGGGAGGCGTCGCGGCCGAACATCTGGACCAGCTCGCCCTTGCCCGCGGAGACCAGGACGAGGTCGTAGGCGCGGGAGAAGTAGTCGAGGTCGGAGACCGCGGCGCCGTGGATGACGAGCTGGCCGCCGCGCTGGGCGAAGGTCTCCATCCAGCCGGCCATCTTCACCCGCTGGTCCACGGACTGGGCGTAGCCGTCGAGCCTGCCGACCCAGTCGATCAGCCGCTGCGACTCAGGACCGGCGACCGAGACGCCGAGGCCCTCGATCTTCGGGGCCTGGGACTCCCAGAAGTTCAGCTGGAGGTCGCGCTCGTGCTGGAGGGCGGTGTGGAACATGCACTGCGTCGACATCACCCGGCCGGAGCGGATCTCGTCCGCGGTCCGGTTGGACATCAGGGTGACCTCGTACCCGTGCGACTGGAGTCCGAGGGCGAGCTGGAGGCCGGACTGGCCGGCTCCGACGACGAGTATCTTCCGCATACGAGTGCTGTTCTCCTACTCGGGTGTTTCGTCGAGGGCGTGGCCCACGAGGGCCAGAAGGGTCTCGATCACCGAGATCCGGCGCCGCGCGTCCATGATCATGACAGGCACGTGCGGAGGAACGGTGAGGGCCTCGCGCACGTCCTCCGGCTCGAACAGCTCGGTGCCCTCGAAGTGGTTGACCGCCACGACGTACGGCATCCCGCAGCTCTCGAAGTAGTCGAGCGCGGGGAAGCAGTCCTTCAGGCGGCGGGTGTCGGCCATCACGACGGCGCCGATCGCACCGCGCACCAGGTCGTCCCACATGAACCAGAACCGCTGCTGGCCCGGCGTGCCGAACAGGTAGAGCACCAGGTCGTCGTCGAGCGTGATGCGGCCGAAGTCCATCGCCACGGTCGTGGTGAGCTTGCCCGGCGTGGCGGTGAGGTCGTCGGTCTCCTCGCTCGCCTCGGTCATCAGCGCCTCGGTCTGCAGCGGCGTGATCTCCGAGACGGCGGTGACCAGCGTGGTCTTGCCGACGCCGAAGCCTCCGGCCACGACGATCTTCGTGGCGATGGGGGCGCGGGTGCGGTCCGTCTGCCAGGATTTCAGGTTCTCGTCCGTATCGACGAGCGGGGCGACGCCCGCCGCGGGGGCGGCGTCAGAGACGACGGAGTCCACTCATCACCCTTTCGAGCAGTGCGCGGTCCGGCCGGCCCGTGCCGTGGCCCGTGCCCGTCCCGTACACCCGGATCTTTCCCTGGTCCGCGAGATCGCTGAGGAGCACGCGGACCACACCGAGCGGCATCTTCAGCAGCGCGGCGACCTCGGCCACCGTGCGCATACGGCGGCACAGTTCGACGATGGCCCGCATCTCGGGCATGACCCGGGTGCTGAGGGAACCATTCGTCAGCTCTTTGCGCTCCTCCGGCGCCTCCAGCTCGCCCGTGGTCGCCACGAAGGTCTCCACCAGCAGGACGTGGCCGAAGCGGGTGCGGCCGCCGGTGAGCGAGTAGGGGCGCACCCTGGCGGGCTTGCGGTCGCCGCCGCGGACGGGGAGACGGTTCTTCGGCACGCCGGCGGTCATCGCACGCTCCCCGCGGTCTCCGACTCCAGGGATTTGCGCAGCTCGCTGCGGAGTTCCGGCGTCAGGACGTGCCCGGCGCGGCCCACGAAGAGGGCCATGTGGTACGCCACGACGCTCATGTCGCAGTCGGCGGAGCCGTGCACACCGAGCAGCGAGCCGTCGCTGATCGACATCACGAACAGGCTGCCCTCGTCCATGGCGACCATGGTGTGCTTGACGCCGCCGAACTCCAGCAGGCGGGCGGCGCCCACGGTGAGGCTGCCGATGCCGGAGACGACGGTGGCCAGGTCGGCGGAGGAGCCGCGGGGGCCGGTGGGCCTGCCCTCGGCCGCCTGGCGGGCCGCCTCGTTCCTTCCCGGGTCGGAGGAGAGGAGCAGCAGGCCGTCGGAGGAGACCACGGCGACCGAGAGGATGCCGGGCACCTCCTCGACCAGATTGGTCAGCAGCCAGTGCAGATTGCGGGCCTCACTGCTCAGTCCGAAGGTACTGGGCGCGGTCAACTGCTTGCCTCCTCGACTGTGCCCCCCGTGGCTTCATCGGCGTGTGCGTGTACGTCTCGTGCGGCGGTCTGTGCGATCTCTGCCTCTACGTCGCGGTAGCCGGCCTCCGCTCCCCTGCGGAAGCCGCCCAGGCGACGGCGTAGGGCCTCGGCGTCCACGGAGCCGCTGCGCTGGCGCGGCGCCGGGACGGAGGCGGTGATCTTCGGAGTGCGCTTGGGCAGGCCCTTGGCGGTGAGGGGCTCGTCCTCGTCGGGGGTGCGCTCGTGCTCGGCCTCGGCCCCGGTCTCGCCTTCGGCGGCCGCGGGCTCGTCGTCCCGGACCTCGGCGTCCGTCGCCGGTACGGGGGCCAGGAGCTCCATGGTCGTCTCCGCCGGCGTTTCCGTCGGAGCCTGCGCCGGTGCCTCCGTCTCCGCGGAGTCCGGTGCCGTCTCCGCCTCGGCCTCCGCCTCCGCGGAGTCCCGTACCGGCTCCTCGGCTTCCGCCGACGCCCGTACGGTCTTCTCCGCCAGCTCCACCAGTGGGTCGGTGCCCGCGGTGCGGCCCGGAAGGACGTTGGAGTTGGCCTCCGCGTCGGCGCCGGGGAGGGAGAAGGAGAGGGTGCCGCCGGAGGCGGGAGCGGTGGAGGGGACCGCGGCCTGCGGGGCGGCGGCGAGCAGGCCGGTGGGCAGGACGACGACCGCCGCGATGCCGCCCTGCTTCTGCTCGCGCAGCTGGACGCGGACGCCGTGGCGGTGGGCGAGGCGGGCGACGACGTAGAGCCCGAGGCCGAGGCCGTCCTCGCCCTCCTGGTCGTACGGCGTCTCCGGGTCGAAGTCCTTCAGGCGGGAGTTCAGCCGCTCCAGGCGCTCGCCGGCCATGCCGATGCCCTCGTCCTGGACGGAGAGCATGACCTCGCCGTTCTCCAGGAGCCAGCCGGAGACCTCGACGGGCAGGTCGGGCGGGGAGAACGAGGTGGCGTTCTCCATGAGTTCGGCCAGCAGGTGGCTCAGGTCGTCCGCGGCGAACCCGGCGATGTGCGCGTGCGGCGGCAGCGCGGCGATACGGACGCGCTCGTAGCGCTCGATCTCGCTGACGGCGGCGCGGACGACGTCGACCAGCGGGACGGGGTGCGCGGTCTGCTGGACATGCTCGGTGCCGGCGAGGACCAGGAGGTTCTCGCTGTGCCGGCGCATGACCGTGGCGAAGTGGTCCAGCTTGAAGAGGGTGGCGAGCCGCTCGGGGTCCTGCTCGCGCTCCTCCAGGCCCTCGATGACGGCCAGTTGCCGCTCGACCAGGCCCAGCGTGCGCAGGGCGAGGTTGACGAAGGTGGAGCCGATGGAGCCGCGCAGCCGCTCCAGGGCGGCGGCGGAGCCGGCGAGTTCGGCGCGCAGCTCCTCGCGGGCGTCGGCCATCTTCTGCCGCTGGCCGACCAGGTGCTTGCGGTCGGCCTCCAGGGTGGCGATGCGCTCGTGGAGGGCGGCGGCGTGCGCGTGCAGGGCGTTGACGGAGCGGACGACCTGGGCGAACTCGTCGTTGCGGCCGGTGAACTTCACCGGTTCCTCGGCGGCCGGGTCGGCGGCCTCGGCCAGCCGCTTGGAGCCGAGGCGCAGCACCGCGAGCGGGCGGGTGAGGGTGCGCGCCATGGCGGTGGCGATGCCGACGGCGAGCAGCATCAGGGCGCCCAGCACGGCGATGCGGATCTCCAGCGCGGTGACGTCGTCGTCACGGAGCTGGGCGAGGTCCTTGACGCGCTGGTTGTAGAGGGCGGACTCGACGCCGCGCATGGTCTCGACGCGGGCCGTGAGGGCGGCGTCCAGCTTCTCCGGGCTGACGCTCTGGTCGCCGTCGGAGAGGGTGGGTTCGTCGGTGAGGGCGGCGAGGTACTTCTCGGCGTCGTTGACCTCGGCGCCGGTCACCGTGGACTCGTAGGAGGTGCGGGCCTTGTCGGTCGCGGTGTCCTGGAAGTCGGCGAGGGCGGCGTCCGAGCGCAGCCGGGCCTGCTGGGCGGCGGTGGACAGGGCGTCGCGCTGCTCGGGGTCCTCGGAGACGGTGTTCTCGACGTTCTGGCCGGTCACCGGGTCCCAGACGGTCTCCGTGCCGCTCGGCACGTTCAGCGCGGCCAGCAGCAGCCCGCGGGTGGCGGCGGCCTGCTGGACGGCCATGTCGAGCTCGGCGAGCGCGTAGGCGCCGGAGCCGGCCCGCGGGGGCAGCTGCTCGGCGAGGTCCTCGGCGAGGCGGTGCAGCTCGGCGATGGCCGTGGAGTACGCCTCGTGCGTCTCCAGCGCGGTGCTCTTCCCGGTGAGCGCCGCCCGGCGCAGGGCGGCGATGGAGTCCAGGTCCTCCCGCAGCGCGGCGGGGGTGTCGGTGTCGGCGCGCAGCTCCTGCACCTGCCGGTCGACGCGGGCGCTGCGCTGCTCGGAGGGTGCCTTGGACTTGGGGCGTCCGGCGGCGACGAAGGAGGTGACCTCGTCACGCTCGTCGGCGAGCGAGTGGGCGAGGGTGAGGGCGTCGCGGGTCTGCTCGGCGAGGGTGACCAGGTCCTGCGTGTCGCTCAGCTGCCCGGAGGCGGCGAGTACGGAGGGTGCGCCCGCGCCGGCGATCGCGGCCGCGACGACGGCCACGGCGACGATCAGCCGGTTGCGTACATGGGTCGGCCGACCCTTGCCGACCGGGGTGCCGGGCTGCTGCTCCGGGCCCCCTTCGGGAGCCGTCTGCCTGCCTGTGCGCCGAGGCCGCATCTTCTGCACCGGTGCTCGCATTCCTGTACTCGTGTACCCATGGGCCCGGGTGACGCCCCGTCAATCGGTGCAACTGGTGCGCACACACCGGGTTACGGCTCCAGACCCTCCCAGTGCCGGTGGGCAGGGAGCGTGCATCACCAGACCCGCCACCCGAAGGAGTGAACATCGGAGGGGAGTTGGCGGGCAAGTTCCCGTGGCCTGTGCGACGGCCTTGCCGGGCGGGCCGGTTGGACGTGGACGGCGGGCTTTGACAGTATTCGCCGCCACGTCTTCCCGGAGTGCGGTATTCCACCCCAAACCCGGCGGATGAGCTGCGCCGGTGCGTCGATTCCCGGGCGGATGCCGGCCTTTGGCGAAGGAAGTGAGGGCCTGGTGCAGACTGGCCGGATGCGAACCGAACTCGTCTGCGAACCGGCCGCCCCCGCGCGCCCCAACGAGGACTTCGCGAGCGTCGGCACATCCGCCTGCGGACAGGGCGGTTCGCTGGTGGTGCTGGACGGGGTGACGCCCCCGAGGGGCGGGACGGGGTGTCTGCATTCCGTCCCCTGGTACACGGCGCGGCTGGGCGGCGCCCTGACCGAACTGACCGTTTCACTCCCGGATGTTCCCCTCGCCGACGCGCTGTCCCGTGCCCTCGCTCGTACCGCCGAGTCACATGCGCACACGTGTGACCTTTCTCACCCTCGCACCCCACAGGCCACGGTGGTTCTGGCCCGCTGGGACGCGGAGAGGGTGGAGTACCTGGTCCTCGCCGACTCGGTGCTGCTGCTCCAGTCCCCCGACGGCGCCGTCACCGCCGTGCTCGACGACCGCCTGGACCGCCTCCCGCCCGAGCTGCGGGTCTCCGACGAGGTGATCGACGCGGTGGCCCGCAACAAGGAGGGCGGCTTCTTCACGGCCGCCGCCGATCCCGCCGTGTCCGCCCGCGCGGTCACCGGCACCCTTCCGCGCGCCGCGGTGCGGTCCCTGGCCGCCCTCACGGACGGGGCGACGCGCTGGACGGAGAGGTTCCACGAGGGCGACTGGACGGACCTGTTCACCTACGTCCGCAAGGAGGGGCCGCGGGGGCTGGTGGACCGGGTGCGCGAGCTGGAGCGGGCGGACGCGCGGGAGCGCAGGCACCTGGGGCGCGGCAAGACGCACGACGACGCGACGGTCGTCCTGGTGGATCTCTAGCCGCCCGGGCGGCCCCGGAGAGCCGGGGGCCTTACTTCTCCATGCCGCTGTTCAACCGGTGCAGCAGCCGCGCCAGTTCGGCCACCTCGCGCCGGTCCCAGTGGTCGAGCTTGCGGACGTACCGGGCACGGCGGGCCTCGCGGACCCGGCCCACCCGGGAGCGGCCCTCCTCGGTGAGGCGGACCAGCCAGGCGCGGCCGTCGGCCGGGTCGGGCTCGCGGGCGACCAGGCCCAGCTCCTCCAGGGCGCGCAGCTGACGGGACATGGTGGCCTTGCCGACGCCGATGTAGGCGGCGAGGTCGGTGGCGCGCTGGCCGCCGCTCTCGTCGAGCCGGACGAGCAGCCCGTAGGCGGAGGACTCCAGATCGGGATGGACCTCACGGGCCATCTCCCCCTGACTAGCGCGGGCCCGCCGCAGAAAGACCGTCAGCTCCCGCTCCAGGGCCAGGAACTCCTGGTCCACACCACTCGCCGAAGCGTCGGATTCCCCTTGCCCTTCGCCACCGTTTCCGCGCTCGTGCACGTCAGCACCCCTGCTCCGGTTTCCCGTTCCTGAAAGTTTCCGTCAAAGGCGACCATCGCCGCAGCTCGGTCAGTATTTCGCAGGCGTAGACCAACGGCGGTGTCCGGACCCTCTTCCCACCCCGAGGTCTACGTGCGTAGCTTCTCCTCAGGCAAATACTGGCATGCCCACGCCATGTCAGGCATTTCCCCCCACCGAGCACCACCGAGTCTTCGGAGGCACCACCATGCCCGTGCACAGACCCGGAACCACTCGACGCCGGCGCCTCACCCTCGCCGGCACCCTGCTCGCGGCCCTGTCCCTCCTCCTCGCCACGCCCTCCTCCGCGGCCGACGTCCCCCCGCGCGGCTCCGCCCACATGGGCATGGGCGTCATCCCCCACGACGGCCAGCACGGCACGCCGGTCCCCGGTGACGCCACCCAGACCGAGGGCGTCGACGTCAGCAGCCACCAGGGCAACGTCGCCTGGACCACCCTGTGGAACAGCGGGGTGAAGTGGGCCTACGTCAAGGCGACCGAGGGCACGTACTACAAGAACCCCTACTTCGCCCAGCAGTACAACGGCTCCTACAACGTCGGCATGATCCGCGGCGCGTACCACTTCGCCACCCCCGACACCACCAGCGGCGCCACCCAGGCCAACTACTTCGTCGACAACGGCGGCGGCTGGTCGCGCGACGGCAGGACCCTCCCCGGCGCCCTGGACATCGAGTGGAACCCCTACGGCTCCACCTGCTACGGCAAGACGCAGGCGGGCATGGTCAGCTGGATCCGCGACTTCCTCAACCAGTACAAGGCCCGCACCGGCCGCGACGCCGTGATCTACACGGCCACCAGCTGGTGGAAGCAGTGCACCGGCAACTACGGCGGCTTCGCCCAGTACAACCCGCTCTGGATCGCGCGCTACGCGACGACGGTGGGCGAACTTCCGGCGGGCTGGGCCTACTACACGATGTGGCAGTACACCTCGACCGGCCCGACGGTCGGCGACCACAACAAGTTCAACGGCGCCCTGGACCGCGTCCAGGCCCTCGCCTACGGCTGATCCGCACCCGGCGAAGGCCCGGGCCTCCCGCACGGGGACCCGGGCCTTCCTCTCTTCCCGCGGCGTCCGTCACGCCGCCACGGGAACCTCGGCGGCGGCCGGTGCGAGCGCGATCTCCAGCACCTGGCGGACATCGGTGACGGTGTGGACGTCGAGCTTGTCCAGCACCTCGGCCGGGACGTCGTCCAGGTCGGGCTCGTTGCGCTTGGGGATGATCACGGTGGTGACACCGGCGCGCTGGGCGGCGAGCAGCTTCTGCTTGACGCCGCCGATGGGCAGGACACGGCCGGTCAGCGAGACCTCACCGGTCATCGCCACGTCCGTCCGCACCAGCCGCCCGCTGAGCAGCGAGGCCAGGGCCGTCGTCATCGTGATGCCGGCGCTCGGACCGTCCTTCGGCACGGCACCCGCGGGGAAGTGGATGTGCACACCCCGGTCCTTCAGGTCACCGACCGGCAGCTCCAGCTCGGCGCCGTGGCTGCGCAGGAAGGACAGCGCGATCTGCGCGCTCTCCTTCATCACGTCACCCAGCTGCCCCGTCAGGGTCAGCCCCGCCGCGCCCGTCTCCGGATCGGCCAGCGACGCCTCGACGTACAGCACGTCACCGCCCGCGCCGGTCACCGCGAGCCCGGTCGCCACCCCCGGCACGGCCGTGCGCCGCTCGGCCGGGTCCTGCGCCGACTCCGGCACATGGTGCGGCCGGCCGATCAGCCCGCGCAGATCGTCGGCACCGATGGTGAACGGCAGCTCCCGCTCCCCCAGCTCGTGCTGGGCGGCGACCTTGCGCAGCAGCCGCGCGATGGACCGCTCCAGGGTGCGCACCCCCGCCTCACGGGTGTACTCCCCGGCCAGCTTGCGCAGCGCGCTCTCCTCCAGGGTGACCTCGTCCTGCTCCAGCCCGGCCCGCTCCAGCTGGCGCGGCAGCAGATGGTCGCGGGCGATGACGATCTTCTCGTCCTCGGTGTAGCCGTCCAGCCGCACCAGCTCCATCCGGTCGAGCAGAGCCTCCGGGATGGCTTCCAGCACATTGGCGGTGGCCAGGAAGACGACGTCCGACAGATCCAGCTCCACCTCCAGGTAATGGTCCCGGAAGGTGTGGTTCTGCGCCGGGTCCAGCACCTCCAGCAGGGCGGCGGCCGGGTCGCCGCGGAAGTCGGACCCCACCTTGTCGATCTCGTCCAGCAGCACGACCGGGTTCATCGACCCGGCCTCCTTGATCGCCCGCACGATCCGCCCGGGCAGCGCCCCCACATACGTACGCCGGTGCCCGCGGATCTCGGCCTCGTCCCGCACACCACCGAGGGCGACCCGCACGAACTTCCGGCCCATGGCGTGCGCGACGGACTCGCCGAGCGAGGTCTTGCCGACACCGGGCGGCCCGACGAGCGCCAGCACGGCGCCGCCCCGCCGCCCGCCGACGACGCCCAGGCCCCGCTCGTGACGCCTCTTGCGCACCGCCAGATACTCGGTGATGCGCTCCTTCACGTCCTCCAGCCCGGCGTGCTCGGCGTCCAGCACGGCCTTGGCGCCCTGGATGTCGTACGCGTCCTCGGTCCGCTCGTTCCAGGGCAGCTCCAGGACGGTGTCCAGCCAGGTCCGGATCCAGGATCCCTCGGGCGACTGGTCGGACGCCCGCTCCAGCTTGTCGACCTCCTTGAGCGCGGCCTCGCGCACCTTCTCCGGCAGGTCGGCCGCCTCGACGCGGGCGCGGTAGTCGTCGGACTCCTCGCCCTCCTTCTCGCCGTTCAGCTCCCGCAGCTCCTTGCGCACGGCCTCCAGCTGCCGCCGCAGCAGGAACTCCCGCTGCTGCTTGTCGACGCCCTCCTGGACGTCCTTGGCGATGGTCTCGGCGACCTCCTGCTCCGCGAGGTGGTCGCGCAGCTGCTGGGTGGCGAGCTTGAGGCGGGCGACCGGATCGGCGGTCTCCAGCAGTTCGACCTTCTGCTCGACGGTCAGGAACGGCGAGTAGCCGGAGTTGTCGGCGAGCGCCGAGACGTCGTCGATGGCCTGCACCCGGTCGACGACCTGCCAGGCCCCGCGCTTCTTCAGCCAGGTCGTGGCGAGGGCCTTGTACTCCTTGACCAGCTCGCTCACCTGCCCCGGCAGCGGCTCGGGCACCTTCTCGTCGATCCGCGTGCCCTCGACCCACAGCGCCCGTCCCGGTCCGGTCGTCCCGGCCCCGATCTTCACCCGTCCACGCCCCCGGATCAGGGCACCCGGGTCGCCGTCGGCCAGCCGCCCGACCTGCTCCACGGTGCCGAGGACGCCCGTACCGGCGTACGTCCCGTCGATCCGCGGCACCAGGAGCACCCTGGGCTTGCCGGGCTCGTTGCGGGCGGCGGCCTGAGCGGCCTCCACCGCGGCCCTTACGTCCGTGTCGTTGAGGTCCAGCGGAACCACCATCCCGGGCAGCACGACCTCGTCGTCGAGCGGCAGCACAGGCAGGGCCAGCGGTGTGAACGCCGTGGACTCAGCAGCCATGATCTCCCCTTCGGCAGTCAAGTTGAGCTATGCCGACTCAATGCTCGTGAGCCTCGGGATGTTCCCAAAGGTGTGTTCGCTATGAGCGATCACCCCTGTCGGACCGGTCAAGCCGCCCCATATCGTCACACCAGTAAGAGCCAAAGTCGATAGTCACCTATTACAGGGAGCGGCATGAACGGAACCGTACGGGCCTGGATCGACGGCTGGGTCGTCTCCCGCGGCGCGGCACCCCCCTACGCCGAGCCCTGGGGCTGGACCATCGACACCGGCCGGCCGACGGAGGTCACCCGGCATGTCCTCGGCGCGGTGAACGACGACGTCGACGAGACGACCGTGCGCAAGGTGGCCGCTTCCGTCACGGGAGCCGGGGTGTGGCTGAAGCTCTTCCGGCACCCCGAGGAGACCGCCGACTGGCTGGACGGCCCCTGGTGGATCGACCCCGAGCCCGGCTACCTCATGACGGTCCCCCTCACCGGCTCCACCGCCCCCGACACCACCCCCCAGGGCCACCGCCTCCGCGTCTGGAGCCGGGGCGGCGTGACCCGCGTCCTCCTCACCGCCCCCGACGGCTCCCTCTCCGCCCGCGGCCAGATCGCCGTCACCGGGGGCACGGCCGTCGCCGACCAGATCGAGACCTCCCCCGACCACCGCCGCAAGGGCCTCGGCTCCTTCGTCCTGCGCACCCTCCACCACGCCGCCGCCACCCAGGGCGCCCACACCGGCGTCCTCGCCGGCACACCGCAGGGGCGCGCGCTGTACGAGTCCCTCGGGTGGCGGGTGGAGGCGCCCCTGACCAGCGCGAGGTTCCTGGGCACGTAATCTCACCGCCCACTCCGTGGGTTCCGCCGTACGCGGGTGCGGGCAGTCGTGGGCTGGTCGCGCAGTTCCCCGCGCCCCTGACTACGTACACCTGCCCGGCGCCAGAAAGGACCCCCGCAACGACAAGCCACACGCACCGCGGGCCCGACGGCGAGGAGCCGCCACAACCGTGGGCCGATCAGCCGCCCACGGCGAGAAGTTGCCACGCCCGTGGGCCCGGTCAGCCGCCGACGGCGACGACACCACGCACCGGAGGCGTCGCTCAGCCCCCGACGGCGAGAAGCTGCCACAGCCGGTGGGCCCGGTCATCCGCCCACGGCGACGAGGCACAACCCACCGCGGGCGTCGGTCAGCCGCCAACGGCGACGAGGCACCCAGCACAGTGGGCGTCGGTCAGCCGCCGACGGCGGGAAGGGGACGTGCCGGGGGGTGTCCGCCCGCAGCGGCCGGCGTCCGTCAGGCAGTCACCCTAGGTCCCGACAGAACCGCCGGACCGAGGACGGACACCCCCCGGCGCGGCCCCGACCCACCCACCACCCGGCAGCGCTACGCCCGCCCCCACCGGACACCAGCAGGCCGCCGCAGGCATCCCCCCACCCACCCGCGGACGGAAAACGACTTGCCGCCCCCACCCCCACCGGCCACCGTTCCGCCATGACGATCACCCAGAACCCCGACACCGCCACGGCCGCCGCCACCACCGCCACCACCACCGACACCACCACCGCCACCCTCCTCGCCGCCTACGACGCCCAGATGCGCGGCGTGGCGCCCTCGCTGCCCGAAGGGGTGAGCGTCGAGCGGGAGGGGCCGCTCCTTCGGGTGGTGGGACAGTTCAGGGGATTCGTCACGGGCCCGAGAGACCTCGGCGTGGAGGGCGCCGCACTGGACCGCCTGATCCAGGCGCAGCGCGACTACTTCGCGGCCCGCGGCGAGGCCGTGGAGTGGAAGACCCGCGGCCACGACCTCCCCGCCGACCTCCCCGACCGCCTCCGCACCGCCGGCTTCACCCCCCACACCCCCGAGACGGTCGTCATCGGCGAAGCCGCCCGCATGGCGGACCCCACCCCCACCCTGCCCCCCGGCGTCACCCTCCGCCGCGTCACCGCGGACGCGGACATGCACCGCGTCGGCGCCCTGGAGGAGAAGATCTGGGGCGGCGACTTCGGCCCGGTCGCCGAGGACCTGATCGGCCGCGTCGCCTCCGCCCCGGACCAGATCGCGGTCTACGTCGCCGAGGCGGCCGGCGAGGTCGTCAGCGCGGCATGGCTGGCCCTCCGCCCGGGAACGGACTTCGCCAGCCTGTGGGGCGGCTCCACGCTCCCGCAGTGGCGCGGCCGCGGCATCTACCGCGCCCTGGTGGCCGTACGAGCCGCCCTCGCCGCCACCCGCGGCGTCCGGTACCTCCACGTGGACGCCTCCGACGACAGCAGGCCCATCCTGGAACGCCTCGGCTTCACCGCGGTCACCACCACGACACCGTACGTATGGACCCCGGACACGCCCCGGACACCGGACGAGAGCTGAACCGACGTCCCACGGCCCCTCCCCCCGGCGGGAGTTACCGCGGCAGCCGCGGCGGTAAATCCCGCAAGAACCCGCCAGGAAGATGCCAGGATGGCCGGATGTCCACCTCCTACGACACCCCCGGCTACGACACCCCCGAAGTCCTGGACCGTCGCGAGGGCCCCCACGGCGAGGTGGTCCTGCGCCGGCACGGGAATTTGCTGCAGATCATCGCCAACGGCTGCTTCCTGATGGACACCTCCGACGGCCGCTCCGAACGCCTGCTCGTCGACGCGGCGCTCGCCGCCCTCGACGACCGCGAGTCCCCTCATGTGCTGGTCGGCGGCCTGGGCGTCGGCTTCTCGCTCGCACACGCCGCGGCGAACCCCCGCTGGGGACGGATCACCGTGGTGGAACGGGAACCCGCCGTCATCGACTGGCACCGGAACGGCCCCCTGGCACAGATCTCCCGGAAGGCTCTCCGGGATTCCCGTACCCACATCGTCGAAGCCGATCTCCTCGCGCACGTCAATGAGACATACGCCACGTACGACGCCCTCTGCCTGGACATCGACAACGGCCCCGACTGGACCGTCTCCGACGACAATCAGAGCCTTTACTCACCGACCGGACTCGCAAGCTGCACAAGGGCGTTGAGGCCCGGAGGGGTACTGGCGGTGTGGTCCGCGCAGCCCTCCCCGGGATTTGAAGAAACCTTGTGGAATGCCGGATTCCAGCGTGTGCGTACCGAAGAGATCCCCGTTGCCCGGGGCGTTCCGGACGTCGTGCACCTCGCCGTCCGACCTGGATAGCAAAGCCGCGGTGACTCCCCGTACGCTGCTTCCCTGGCGCCGATCTTTCAAGCGTCAAACGCAGACATGGGATCACCCCACTGATTCCGGAAAGCACACTTCAGGGGCGGGCGATGGAGCAGACACACACCTCCCACAACAACGGCACGGCGACGACCTCCCCGGGCGCGCAGCGCCGGGTGCTGGTGGTCGAGGACGACGCGACGATCGTCGACGCCATCGCGGCCCGCCTGCGCGCCGAGGGATTCCTGGTGCAAACCGCAGGCGACGGCCCGGCCGCGGTCGACACGGCCGAGGCATGGCAGCCGGACCTGCTGATCCTCGACATCATGCTGCCGGGCTTCGACGGCCTGGAGGTGTGCCGCCGGGTCCAGGCCCAGCGCCCCGTCCCGGTCCTGATGCTCACCGCGCGCGACGACGAGACGGACATGCTGGTCGGCCTCGGAGTCGGCGCGGACGACTACATGACGAAGCCGTTCTCGATGCGCGAGCTGGCCGCCCGCGTGCACGTACTGCTGCGCCGGGTGGAGCGGGCGGCCCTCGCCGCCGCGACCCCCCGCTCCGGCATCCTGCGCCTGGGCGAGCTGGAGATCGACCACGCCCAGCGCCGGGTCCGCGTGCGCAGCGAGGACGTCCACCTCACGCCCACCGAGTTCGACCTCCTCGTCTGCCTGGCGAACACCCCGCGGGCCGTCCTCTCCCGTGAGCAGCTGCTCGCCGAGGTGTGGGACTGGGCGGACGCCTCCGGCACCCGGACCGTCGACAGCCACATCAAGGCGCTGCGCCGCAAGATCGGAGCGGAGCGGATCCGTACCGTGCACGGCGTGGGCTACGCGCTGGAGACGCCGACGCCATGAGCGACGGGCGGAGAGCCGTACGCAGCAGCCCCGGGGAGCCCTGGGGCGGCGTACGCCCGTTCTCGATCAAGACCAAGCTGGGCGCACTGGTCGTCATCTCGGTGCTGATCACCACCGGTCTGTCGGTGATCGCCGTGCACACCAAGACCGAACTGCGCTTCATCACGGTCTTCTCGATGATCGCCACGCTGCTGATCACGCAGTTCGTGGCGCACTCGCTGACCTCGCCGCTGGATGAGATGAACCTGGTGGCGCGCTCGATCTCGTACGGCGACTACACGCGCCGGGTGCAGGAGAACCGCCGGGACGAGCTGGGCGACCTGGCCCAGACGATCAACGTGATGGCGGACGAACTGGAAGCCCAGGACCGCCAGCGCAAAGAGCTGGTGGCGAACGTCTCGCACGAGCTGCGCACCCCCATCGCGGGCCTGAGAGCGGTCCTGGAGAACATCGTCGACGGCGTCACCGAGGCCGACCCCGAGACGATGCGCACGGCCCTGAAGCAGACCGAGCGCCTCGGCCGGCTCGTCGAGACCCTCCTCGACCTCTCCCGCCTGGACAACGGCGTCGTACCGCTCAAGACCCGCCGCTTCGAGGTGTGGCCGTACCTGTCCGGCGTGCTGAAGGAGGCCAACATGGTCGCCTCCGCGCGCGCGGGCATCGCCTCCGGCTCGGGCAGCCACACACGCGCGGACGTGCATCTGGCGCTGGACGTGTCGCCGCCGGAGCTGACCGCCCACGCGGATCCGGAGCGGATCCACCAGGTCGTGGCGAATCTGATCGACAACGCGGTCAAGCACAGCCCGCCGCACGGCCGGGTCACGGTCAGGGCGCGGCGGGGGGCCGGTCCGGAGTCGCTGGAGCTGGAGGTCCTGGACGAGGGACCCGGCATTCCCCGGTCGGACTGGCACAAGGTCTTCGAGCGGTTCAACCGCGGCGCGGTGACCCGGCCGCACGGGCCGGGCAGCGACGGGGGCACGGGGCTGGGGCTGGCGATCGCCCGCTGGGCGGTGGAGCTGCACGGCGGCCGGATCGGGGTGGCCGAATCCGAGCGGGGTTGCCGGATTCTTGTCACACTTCCAGGGATCCCTCCGGCAAGAAGTTGACGTAGGGTTCGAACCGGAGTCCCAAGATCCATGAGCGTCCGCGCTGACGGACACGTGTGATCAGGCACAGGTCCGCGCCGATCAGGCGCCGGACCTGCACAGACGTACCCTCGGCGCGTCCTCACAGAACCGGAACCCCGCTTGTTTCCCGCCATTTACGGCCCCGAAACACCCCCCGCAATGTGACTTACGCGACGATGAACGGGCCTGGCCTGACCTTCTCGGTCTTGGAGGCGTAGCCTTTATTCCCGCTGTCCATCACCTTGTGAAGCGGAAGAGGGCGGTTGCCGCCGTGTCGCCACAGTCCCCCAGTAACTCGAGCGCCCCTGCCACCGAGGCCGACCAAGCGGGCAAGAACCCCGCGGCCGCCTTCGGTGCCAATGAGTGGCTCGTCGACGAGATCTATCAGCAGTACCTCCAGGACCCGAATTCGGTAGACCGTGCCTGGTGGGACTTCTTCGCCGACTACAAGCCGGGGGCCGCCGCGTCCCAGGCTGCGTCGGGTGCCGCGGCCACGGCGGCCGCGGAGACCCCCACCACGGCTCCTGCCGCACCCGCGGCCGCGACGGCACCCGCACAGGCCGCCGCGCCCGCACAGGCCACCGCGCCGCCCGCTCAGGCGCCCGCCGCCCCGAAGGCCCAGGCCCCGGCTCCGGCCGCCGCCCCGGCCCCGGCGAAGCCCGCCGCCGCTGCGGCCCCCAAGCCGGCCGCCGCCAAGGCCGCCCCGGCCACCGAGGCCCCGGCCGGTCCGGAGTACGTGACGCTGCGCGGCCCGGCCGGCGCGGTCGCGAAGAACATGGACGCCTCGCTGGAGATGCCGACCGCCACCTCGGTCCGCGCCGTCCCGGTGAAGCTGCTGTTCGACAACCGCATCGTCATCAACAACCACCTCAAGCGCGCCCGCGGCGGGAAGATCTCCTTCACGCACCTCATCGGGTACGCGATGGTGCGCGCCATCAAGGCGATGCCGTCGATGAACTGGTCGTACCAGATCAAGGACGGCAAGCCGACGCTGGTCAAGCCGGAGCACGTCAACCTGGGCCTCGCCATCGACCTGGTGAAGCCGAACGGCGACCGCCAGCTGGTCGTCGCGGCCATCAAGAAGGCCGAGACGCTGAACTTCTTCGAGTTCTGGCAGGCATACGAGGACATCGTCCGCCGCGCCCGCGACGGCAAGCTGACGATGGACGACTTCACCGGCGTCACGGTCTCCCTGACCAACCCCGGCGGCCTCGGCACCGTCCACTCCGTGCCGCGGCTGATGCCCGGCCAGTCGGTGATCATGGGCGTCGGCTCCATGGACTACCCGGCGGAGTTCCAGGGCACCTCCCAGGACACCCTGAACAAGCTCGGCATCTCGAAGGTCATGACGCTCACGTCGACCTACGACCACCGGGTCATCCAGGGCGCCGCCTCCGGCGAGTTCCTGCGCACCGTCGCCAACCTGCTGCTCGGCGAGAACGGCTTCTACGACGACATCTTCGAGGCGCTGCGCATCCCCTACGAGCCGGTCCGCTGGCTCAAGGACATCGACGCCTCGCACGACGACGACGTCACGAAGGCCGCCCGCGTCTTCGAGCTGATCCACTCCTACCGGGTCCGCGGCCACGTCATGGCCGACACCGACCCGCTGGAGTACAAGCAGCGCAAGCACCCCGACCTGGACATCGTCGAGCACGGCCTCACCCTGTGGGACCTGGAGCGCGAGTTCGCCGTCGGCGGCTTCGCCGGCAAGTCGATGATGAAGCTGCGCGACATCCTCGGCGTGCTGCGCGACTCGTACTGCCGCACCACCGGCATCGAGTTCATGCACATCCAGGACCCCAAGCAGCGCAAGTGGATCCAGGACCGCGTGGAGCGCCCGCACGCCCGGATGGAGCGTGAGGAGCAGCTGCGCATCCTGCGCCGCCTGAACGCCGCCGAGGCGTTCGAGACGTTCCTGCAGACCAAGTACGTCGGTCAGAAGCGGTTCTCCCTGGAGGGCGGCGAGTCCGTCATCCCGCTGCTGGACGCGGTCATCGACTCCGCCGCCGAGTCCCGCCTGGACGAGGTCGTCATCGGCATGGCCCACCGCGGCCGCCTGAACGTCCTCGCCAACATCGTCGGCAAGTCGTACGCCCAGATCTTCCGCGAGTTCGAGGGCAACCTCGACCCGAAGTCGATGCACGGCTCCGGCGACGTGAAGTACCACCTGGGCGCCGAGGGCACCTTCACGGGCCTGGACGGCGAGCAGATCAAGGTGAGCCTGGTCGCGAACCCGTCGCACCTGGAGGCGGTCGACCCCGTCCTCGAGGGCGTGGCCCGCGCCAAGCAGGACATCATCAACAAGGGCGGCACGGACTTCACGGTCCTGCCGGTGGCAATCCACGGCGACGCGGCCTTCGCGGGCCAGGGCGTGGTGGCCGAGACCCTGAACATGTCGCAGCTGCGCGGCTACCGCACCGGCGGCACGGTCCACATCGTCATCAACAACCAGGTCGGCTTCACCGCGGCCCCCGAGTCCTCGCGTTCCTCCATGTACGCGACGGACGTGGCCCGCATGATCGAGGCCCCGATCTTCCATGTGAACGGCGACGACCCCGAGGCCGTCGTCCGGGTCGCGCGTCTGGCGTTCGAGTTCCGCCAGGCGTTCAACAAGGACGTGGTGATCGACCTCATCTGCTACCGCCGCCGCGGTCACAACGAGTCGGACAACCCGGCCTTCACCCAGCCGCTGATGTACGACCTGATCGACAAGAAGCGCTCGGTGCGCAAGCTGTACACCGAGTCCCTGATCGGTCGCGGCGACATCACCCTGGAAGAGGCCGAGCAGGCGCTCCAGGACTACCAGGGCCAGCTGGAGAAGGTCTTCACCGAGGTCCGCGAGGCCACCTCGCAGCCGGCCGTGGTGGAGGTCTCCGACCCGCAGGCCGAGTTCCCGGTCGCCGTGAACACCGCGGTGTCCGCGGAGGTCGTCAAGCGGATCGCCGAGTCCCAGGTGAACATCCCCGACCACATCACCGTCCACCCGCGTCTGCTGCCGCAGCTGCAGCGCCGGGCGGCGATGGTCGAGGACGGCACCATCGACTGGGGCATGGGCGAGACCCTCGCCTTCGGCTCGCTGCTCCTGGAGGGCGTCCCGGTCCGCCTCGCGGGCCAGGACTCGCAGCGCGGCACCTTCGGCCAGCGTCACGCGGTGATCATCGACCGTGAGACGGGCGAGGAGTACACGCCGCTGCAGTACCTCTCCGAGGACCAGGCGCGCCTGAACGTCTACAACTCCCTGCTGTCCGAGTACGCGGCCATGGGCTTCGAGTACGGCTACTCGCTGGCCCGCCCGGACGCGCTCGTGCTGTGGGAGGCGCAGTTCGGCGACTTCGTCAACGGCGCCCAGACGGTCGTGGACGAGTTCATCTCCTCGGCGGAGCAGAAGTGGGCCCAGACCTCCGGTGTGGTCCTGCTCCTCCCGCACGGCTACGAGGGCCAGGGCCCGGACCACTCGTCCGCCCGCCCGGAGCGCTTCCTCCAGCTGTGCGCGCAGAACAACATGACGGTCGCCATGCCGACCTCGCCGTCGAACTACTTCCACCTCCTGCGGTGGCAGGTGCACAACCCGCACCACAAGCCGCTGGTGGTCTTCACCCCGAAGTCGATGCTGCGCCTGAAGGCCGCCGCGTCGAAGGCGGAGGAGTTCACCACGGGCCAGTTCCGCCCGGTCATCGGCGACAGCTCGGTGGACCCGGCGGCCGTGAAGAAGGTCGTCTTCTGCGCGGGCAAGGTCTACTACGACCTGGAGGCCGAGCGGGTCAAGCGCGGCGTCACGGACACGGCGATCATCCGCATCGAGCGCCTGTACCCGCTGCCGGGTACGGAGCTCCAGGCGGAGATCAAGAAGTACCCGAACGCCGAGAAGTACCTGTGGGCCCAGGAGGAGCCGGCGAACCAGGGCGCCTGGCCGTTCATCGCCCTGAACCTCATCGACCACCTGGACCTGGCGGTCGGCGCCGACGTCCCGCACGGCGAGCGTCTGCGGCGCATCTCGCGTCCGCACAGCTCCTCGCCGGCCGTGGGCTCCGCGAAGCGGCACCAGGCCGAGCAGGAGCAGCTGGTGCGTGAGGTGTTCGAGGCGTAAGCCTCCGGCGGTTCAGCAGCTGTATGGGGCCCGGTGTTCCGAGTTCGTCTCGGGGCGCTGGGCCCCTTCGCTATCCCGGTGGCGGTCTTCGGATCGCGCACGGCTGCGGGCCCTGGCCGGCTGATCGCACAGTTCCCCGCGCCCCTTTCGGGGCGCTTCAGCCCAGGTAGGGCTCGAAGTCCCAGTGGGGGCGGGCGCGGTGGCGGGCCGAGACCGTGTGGGGGTGGTCGGGGCCCAGCGTGCGGGTGAGGGCCTGGAGGGCGTGGGCCTCCAGTGGACCGGGCGGTACGCCCGTGGGGGACGGTTCCGGCAAGTGCGAGCCGTACGGGCGGCCCGCTTAACCTGGAGGGGTACGACCCGTGGCCCGAGGCCCAGCCCCAGGAGAGCATCCGTGTACTTCACCGACCGAGGCATCGAAGAACTCGAGAAGCGGCGCGGCGAGGAGGAGGTCACCTTCGAGTGGCTCGCCGAGCAGCTGCGGACGTTCGTCGATCTGAACCCGGACTTCGAGGTGCCGGTGGAGCGGCTGGCGACGTGGCTGGCGCGGCTGGACGACGAGGACGACGAGTAGCGGAGCAGGGGCCGCGCGCCCGGTCCACCCTCAGTCCCCCCGGTCCACCCTCAGTCCCGCGGGCGCATCGCCCCGTACGCGAGGCCCAGCGCGCCGTGTGCCAGGAGTACGGCTCCCGCGGTGACCCAGCCGCCGCTGCGTCGCCGTAGGCCCCACAGGACGGCGGGGGCGCCGAGGGTGACCTGGGCGAGGGCCAGGAGGCGGGCGCGGGGGCTGCCGGTCCAGGGGAGGTAGGGGCCGAGGGGGCCGCTCTCCACGACGTCCAGCTCGGCGCGTACGGCCTCGCGCCAGCCGCCCCACTCGATCTGCCGTGCGCCGGGGCGCCGGACGGCCGCCGCGCGGAGGCGGTCCGTGGGCTCCCCGGGTTCCAGGCCGGCGGGCAGGGAGACACCCGCGCGCGTGAGGACGGCGATCAGGCCGCGTACGCGCGCGTGTGCGTCGGCCTCGGGGTCCGGCTCGGTCAGCCGGTCGAGCTCCTGCATGTCCAGGACGGGGTCGAGTCCGAGCCGTGCTCCGAGGGTGCGCATGGCCTCGTCCTCGCCGACGGGTGTGCCGCCCGCGAGCCAGACGTAGCCGACGCTCCTGCGGAAACCGGTGCCGAGGACGCAGCCGCTGCGGTCCGCGTCCCACCACAGGGCGAGCACGGGCCAGGGTGCGCCGACGGCGAGGGCGGTGGCCCAGCCGGTGACGACGCGGTCGACGGGCTCCTCGCCGCGCAGCCAGGGCTGCCCCTCGGGCACGAGCACGCTCCAGCCCTCGCCCGCCGGCGCGAGCAGGACGGTCTCGCGCAGCATCTGGGCGACGGGCGCGACGGAGTCGGGATCCGCCCGGCACAGCAGCAGCGCGCCGGGCGCGGGGAGAGGGAAACCGAAGCGGGAGCGGTCCGTCGACATGCTCACACGCTAGGGCGATTCGGATACTTCAGAGCAATTCACCTTTCCGGCCAGGCGACGGCTCACCCGAACGAGTGCCTTGACTTCCACGGGCCGCGATATATCGTGAATAGCGACAGGACGCGATATGCCGCGTTCGCCGTTCGTCTCGCACCGGAGGTGTGCACGATGTCCGAGTGGTCCGTCGCCGAGCCCCAGAAGCTCACCTTCGACGCGCCCGTGCGCGAGCTCCAGGTGCGCATCGTCAACGGCACGGTGAATGTGGTGGGCACCGACGAGCCGTCCGCGCGCCTGGAGGTCACCGATGTGGAGGGCCCGCCCCTGGTGGTCACGCACCGGGACGGCGTCCTGACGGTGGCCTACGAGGACCTGCCCTGGAAGGGCTTCCTGAAGTGGCTGGAGCGCAAGGGCTGGCGGCGCAGCGCGGTGGTCTCGCTGGCCGTGCCCGCGGCCACGCGTGTCGAGGTGGGGGTGATCGGCGCCGCCGCCGTCGTCTCCGGGATCGACGGAGTCACCGAGGTCAAGGGCGTCACCGGCGACACCGCCCTGGTCGGCCTCGCCGGCCCCGTTCGCGCCGACACCGTCGCGGGGAGTGTGGAGGCCCAGGCTCTCACCGGGGATCTGCGCTTCAACTCCGTCTCGGGCGATCTGACCGTCGTCGAGGCGGGCTCCTCGGTGAAGGCCGACTCGGTGAGCGGCTCGATGGTCGTCGACCTCGACCCGGCCGGCCGCCCCACCGACATCAGTCTGACCAGCGTCTCCGGTGAGATCGCCATCCGGCTCCCGCACCCGGCGGACGCGGAGGTGGAGGCCAACACCGCCAGTGGCTCCGTCTCCAACGCCTTCGAGGACCTGCGCGTCAGCGGCCAGTGGGGCGCCAAGCGCATCACCGGCCGTCTCGGCGCGGGCAACGGCCGGCTGAAGGCCACCACCGTCTCCGGCTCGATCGCCCTGCTGCGCCGCCCGGCCGCGGAGGACGAGTCCGGGGCGGGCTCGGCCCCCGGCCCCCACCCCGAGGAGCCGGGGGGCCAGGGGCCGCACGCGCCGGGGGACAATGCGGTGGCCGGCCAGGACGAGGACGCGGCCCCCGCCTCCGACCCCACCCCCGACCGGGCCGACGGCTCGACCGACAAGAAGGTGCTCTGACATGCCCCCCGTCTTCGCCCACGGCCGCCTGCGCCTGTATCTGCTGAAGCTGCTGGACGAGGCCCCGCGCCACGGCTACGAGGTCATCCGCCTCCTGGAGGAGCGCTTCCAGGGCCTCTACGCCCCCTCGGCGGGCACCGTCTACCCGCGCCTGGCCAAGCTGGAGAGCGAGGGCCTGGTCACCCACACCACCGAGGGCGGCCGCAAGGTGTACGCCATCACCGACGCCGGCCGTGCCGAACTGGCCGACCGCGCCGGGGAACTGGCCGATCTGGAGCTGGAGATCCGCGAGTCGGTCGCCGAACTGGCCGCCGAGATCAGGGCCGATGTGCGCGGCGCGGCGGGCGACCTGCGGCGCGAGATGCGCGAGGCCGCCGGTGAGGCCCGGCAGGGCTCGGCCGACGACCGGCCCGGCGAGCAGGAGGCATGGCGCGCGGCCAAGGAGGAGATGCGCCGGGTCAGGCAGGAGTGGAAGGAGCAGGCCCGCCGCGCCAAGGACGAGAGCCGCCGCGCCCGCGAGGAGGCGCAGCGCGCCCGCCGCCAGGCCAAGGAGGCCCAGGACCGGGCGCAGGCCCAGGCTCAGGAGGAGGTGCAGCGCATCGCCCGCCGGGTCCAGGAGCGGGTGCAGGACCACTTCGCACGCGGTGACTGGCCGACCGGGCTGCGCGAGGGCCTGGCCGAACTAACCAAGGAATTCGGCGAGTTCGGCCGCGAGTTCCCCTTCGGCCGGGGCGGCGGCGCACCCACGGCCCCGCAGCCGGAGTACACCCAGACCCCCGAGGACTTCCCCGCCGACTACGAGCCCTCCTGGGCCCATGAGCCCACGACCGGCGACCCGGCCCGCGACCTCGAGCGCCTCCTGGACCGCTTCCGCGACGACATCCGGGACACCGCCCGCGACCACGGCGTCACCCCGGAGCAACTGCGCGACACCCGCCGCCACCTCTCCACCGCGGCGGCCCACATCGCCGCCCTCCTGCGCACCCCGAAGAGCTAGGCGAAGGCCGACCCCCGGTCGGCCTTCCCCACCCCGCGCCCCTGGCAGCTCACCCCGCCGTCACCTCTCCCGATCCCGCCCCGACGGCTCGGCCCGCCGTCACCTCTCCCGACCCCGCGACGACTCACCCCGCCATCGCCTATCCCCCCGCCCGCGGCAGCTCACCCCACCTTCACCCCTCACCCACCCGTCCCCGGCGGCTCACGCCACCTTCGCCTCTCCCCCGCCCCATCCCGGCGGCTCACCCCCGCCATCGCCTCTCCCCCGCCCCACCCCGGCAGCTCACCCCGCCTTCGCCTCTCCCTCACCCCCATACAGCACCCGCACCAGCCCCTCGTACGTCACCCCGTGATCGGCCAGGACCTCCGCCGGTACTCCCGGCCGGGCGGTGAGGGCGAGCAGCACATGCTGGTCGCCGATCGTCCGGTCGCGGTGGGCGAGGGCGATGCGCAGGGACTTCTCCAGCACGTCCTTGGCGTCCCGGCCGAAGGAGCGCCGCCCGCCCCACCAGCCCCGGTCCCCGGACAGGGCTCCGACGCCATGGACCTCCTCCACGCGGGAGACGATCTCGGCGACGTCGATGCCCAGCCCGGCGAGGGCATCGGCCTCGGCCTGCGACAGTCCGGCGCGCCGTCGCGCCGCGGCCAGTGCCCGGCCCATCGACTCCTTGCGGTCGGCGACACCGAGCGCGGCGAGCGCGGACGCGCCACGGCTGCCCTCCTGCCCGAGGAGGGCGAGCAGCAGATGCTCCGCCTCGACGGTTCCGGCCCCGGTGCGTTCGCAGTGCTCCACGGCCCCCTTGACCACGGCCCGTGCGTCCCGCGTGAACCGCTCGAACATCATCGCCTCCCGTACTTCTTGTGCACGGCCTGCCTGCTGACGCCCAGTTCCGCGGCGATCTCCTGCCACGACCAGCCCTGATTGCGCGCGTTGCGCACCTGTACCGCCTCCAGCTGCTCCAGCAGCTTCCGCAGAGCGGCGACGGCCCGCAGTCCGATCCGCGGATCGCGGTCCCCCGCCCGCTCGGCGAGATCCGTTGCTTCGGTCATACCGTCAACATAGGTTGACACCTCCCCTCTGTCAACCAAAGTTGACTACTGCGGCCGAAAAAGGGGGCGGGCCGGCCTCAGCCGCACCCGCCCCTCCCTCGCACCAGGGAGTCGGTCAACCCCCATGGACTCAAGAGTCGGTCACTCCACGAGCTCAGGAGTTGGTCAGCACGATCTTCCCGAACAGCTCACCCGACGCCATCTTCTCGAAGCCCTCCCGCGCCCGGTCCATCGGAAGCACGTCGTCGATCACCGGCCGCACACCGGTCGCCGCGCAGAACGACAGCAGGTCCTCCAGCTCGTCCTTGGTGCCCATCGTCGAGCCGACGACCTTCAGCTCCAGGAAGAAGATCCGGGTGAGCTCCGCGTGCGAGGGCCGGTCCCCGCTGGTGGCACCGGAGATGACGATCGTCCCGCCGGGCCGCAGCGACTTCACCGAGTGCGACCAGGTCGCCGCACCCACGGTCTCGATCACCGCGTCGACCCGCTGCGGCAGCCGCGCCCCCGGCTCCACGGCCTCCACGGCCCCGAGCTCCAGGGCCCGCTTGCGCTTGGCCTCGTCCCGGCTGGTCGCGAACACCCGCAGCCCCGCCGCCTTGCCGAGCACGATGGCGGCGGTGGCGACCCCGCCGCCGGCACCCTGCACCAGTACGGAGTCACCGGGCCGCACCCCGGCGTTGGTGAACAGCATCCGATACGCCGTCAGCCACGCCGTCGGCAGACAGGCGGCCTCCTCGAAGGACAGCTCCTTCGGCTTGGGCAGGACGTTCCAGACCGGCACGGCCACCTGCTCCGCGAAGGTGCCCTGATAGCGCTCGGTGAGGATCGACCGCGGCTCCTTCGGCCCGACACCGTGTCCGGTCTGGCCGATGACCGAGTGCAGGACGACCTCGTTGCCGTCGGCGTCGACGCCCGCGGCGTCACAGCCGAGGATCATCGGCAGCTTGTCCTCGGCGAGGCCCACGCCCCGCAGGGACCACAGGTCATGGTGATTGAGGGAAGCGGCCCTCACATCGACGGTCGTCCAGCCGGCCCGGACCTCGGGAGCCGGACGCTCCCCCAACTCAAGGCCGCGAAGCGGTTGATCACGATCGATGCGGGCAGCGTAGACAGCGAACATGCAACCGACCCTAGGGCCCCTCCCGACCGACGGGAACCACAGAACGATGTGAGACACACCCTCTTGCAACCAAGGGGACTGCACGCCCTGAAGGGGCGCGGGGAACTGCGCGACAAGCCACAAACAACCGGCACCCGCCCCCACAGAGAACCCACCCCCACGGATGGCGCACCAAACTCACGCGAACGGCCCAACTCACCCCAAAAAAATGACCCCGCCCAAAAAGGACGGGGCCATTCGGCTCAACGCGAAATCGGCGAGTTCAGCGCGATATCAACGCCGAGCCACACCCTCCGCACGAGCCGCCGCGGCGACCGCCGCCGTGACCGCGGGAGCGACCCGCTCGTCGAACGGCGACGGAATGACGTAGTCCGGCGCGAGGTCGTCCCCGACCACCGCGGCCAGCGCCTCCGCCGCCGCGATCTTCATGCCCTCGGTGATCCGAGAGGCCCGCACCTGAAGCGCACCGGCGAAGATCCCCGGGAACGCCAGCACGTTGTTGATCTGGTTCGGGAAGTCGGAGCGCCCGGTCGCGACGACGGCCGCGTACTTGTGGGCGACGTCCGGGTGGACCTCGGGGTTCGGGTTGGCCATGGCGAACACGAACGCGCCCTCGGCCATGGAGGCGACGGCCTCCTCGGCCACCGTGCCGCCGGAGACGCCGATGAAGACGTCCGCGCCCGCGAGGGCATCCTCCAGCGACCCGGTCAGGCCCGCCTTGTTCGTGAAGCCGGCCACCTCGCGCTTGACCGGGGTCAGATCGTCCCGGTCCGCCGAGATGACGCCCTTGCGGTCGGTCAGCGCCACATCCCCGATGCCGGCCTCGACCAGCATCTTCGCGATAGCGACACCGGCGGCGCCGGCGCCCGAGATGACGGCCCGCAGGTCGCCCAGCGCGCGGCCGCTCAGCCGCGCGGCGTTCCGCAGCGCGGCCAGCGTCACCACGGCCGTGCCGTGCTGGTCGTCATGGAAGATCGGGATGTCCAGCCGCTCCTGGAGCCGGCGCTCGATCTCGAAGCACCGCGGCGCGGAGATGTCCTCCAGGTTGACGCCACCGAAGGACGGCGCCATACGCACCACGGTCTCGACGATCTCGTCGACATCCGTGCAGGCCAGGGCGATGGGAACCGCGTCCACACCACCGAACTGCTTGAAAAGGATCGCCTTGCCTTCCATGACCGGAAGGGAGGCCTCGGGCCCGATGTCACCGAGTCCGAGCACGGCCGTGCCGTCGGTCACGACGGCGACGACGGACGACTTCCACGTGTAGTCGTGAACCAGGTCCGGCTGCTCGGCGATCGCGGTGCACACTTTCGCGACGCCGGGCGTGTACGCCAGGGACAGGTCGTCCTTGTCACGGACCGGCACGGTGGCCTGCACTGCCATCTTGCCGCCGCGGTGCAGCGCGAACGCCGGGTCGATGTCGAAGGAATCGAGGGGCTCGCCCCCGCCTTCCTGACCCGTACTGGCGTCACTGTCGCTGCGAGGATTGACGATCTCCGCTGCCACTTGTCTTTACCCCTTAAGTATTCAAGGTTGAGGGTTTGGTTCCACTCCCGGTGAGGGGTGGGCGGGCACCGCGTACGCCCCTTGCTGAGTGATGCTTGTGGGCATGTACGCGACGGACGCGCCGCACACGCGTCCTGGGCCCCGGATGAGGGGTGTAAAGAACCTTCTTACCGGACGACCGGTGTCCAGGACGAGTCCATAACGCGAAGGTCACATGCCAGTGACATGACTCATGCCCGAATATGGGGACAAGCCCTGGACAAACCCTCGACAACCGCTCAACGGCCTCCGAGCACCGCTGAGCCATGATCCACATCGTGAGACAAACCGAAGATCTTCCGGCCGGAAGCGCAGTTCCCCGCAGAAGATCCGGCCGTTATGGAGCGGACTGCGCCGGTTCACCGTCATCCCGTTATCTGATTTTGACATTTACAGCCCCCTGAATGGCTCAGTCCGAATGGCAAGATGCGGTAATCACACGAGGTCGCGACACCCGAAGGTGTGTGTTCTCGTCGACCCATCGGCAACTCCACCCATCCGCCGGAGGAACCCACCATGACCGCAAGCACCACCCGTCGTACGACCGCCGCGCGCTCCCGGCTGGCAGCGGTCGGCTCGATCGCGGTCGCAGGCGCTCTGCTTCTCACCGGCTGCGGTGACCAGACCGACAAGGCCGGCAACGGGTCCACCGAGGCCGCACCGCAGATCGCGGCCCCGCTGGCGGACCGGCTGCCCCAGAACATCCGTGACAAGGGCGTCATCAAGGTCGGTTCGGACATCGCCTACGCGCCGGTCGAGTTCAAGGACAGCTCCGGCAAGACGGTCGGTATCGACCCGGACATCGCCGAGGCCATGGGCAAGCAGCTCGGCGTGCGGTTCGAGTTCGAGAACGGCACCTTCGACTCCCTCATCACCGGTCTGCGCTCCAAGCGCTACGACATCGCCATGTCCGCGATGACCGACACCAAGGACCGCCAGGAGGGCATCGACTCCGAGACCGGCAAGAAGGTCGGCGAGGGCGTCGACTTCGTCGACTACTTCACCGCCGGTGTCTCGATCTACACCAAGAAGGGCGACGACCAGGGCATCAAGACCTGGAAGGACCTCTGCGGCAAGAAGCTCGTGGTGCAGCGCGGCACGGTCTCCGAGGACCTCGCCAAGGCCGAGGCGAAGAAGTGCCCGAAGGGCAAGAAGCTCTCCATCGAGGCGTTCGACAACGACCAGCAGGCCCAGACCCGCCTGCGCGCGGGCGGCGCGGACGCCGGCTCCTCCGACTTCCCGGTCGCCGCGTACGCGGTGAAGACCTCCGGCGGCGGCAAGGACTTCCAGCTGGTCGGCGAGCAGGTCGAGGCCGCCCCGTACGGCATCGCGGTGGCCAAGGACAACACGAAGCTGCGTGACGCCCTCAAGGCCGCGCTCGACGCGATCATCGCCAACGGCGAGTACGACCGGATCATCGCGAAGTGGGGCGTCCAGGCGGGCGCCGTCAAGGAAGCCCAGATCAACGGCGGCAAGTGACCGCAGCGTCGCGGCCACTGAAAGGCAATACGCGTGACTGACATCGACAAGGCGGACAGGCCCGCGGACACCCCGCCGGCCGGCCCGGAGGCCATCAAGGCCATCCCGGTCCGTCACTACGGGCGGTATGTAGCCGCCGTCGTGGCCCTCGCCCTGCTGGGCGCCATCGTCTACGCCTTCTCCCAGGGCAAGGTCGAATGGGACGCGATCCCGGACTACTTCTTCGACGACCGTGTCCTGGAAGGCGTGGGCAAGACCCTTCTGCTGACGGTCCTGTCCATGGCCATCGGCATCTTCGGCGGCATCCTGCTCGCCGTGATGCGGCTGTCCCGGAACCCGGTGACCTCGTCCATCGCCTGGTTCTACATCTGGTTCTTCCGCGGCACCCCGGTCCTGGTCCAGCTCATCGTCTGGTTCAACCTGGGCCTGGTCTTCGAGTACATCAACCTCGGCCCGGTCTACAAGGACGAGTGGTCGGACTTCATGACCCCGTTCCTGACCGCGCTGCTGGGCCTCGGCCTGAACGAGGCCGCGTACATGGCGGAGATCTGCCGAGCCGGTCTGCTCGCGGTCGACGAGGGCCAGACCGAGGCGGCGCACGCGCTGGGCATGAGCCACTCCAAGACGCTGCGCCGGATCGTGATCCCGCAGGCGATGCGCGTCATCGTGCCGCCGACGGGCAACGAGGTCATCAACATGCTGAAGACGACCTCGCTGGTCTCGGTCGTCCAGTACTCCGAACTGCTGCGCGTCGGCCAGGACATCGGCCAGACCTCCGGCGCCCCCGTGGAGATGCTGTTCCTCGCGGCCTCCTGGTACCTGCTGCTGACCTCGGTGTTCAGCGTCGGCCAGTACTACCTGGAGCGCCACTACGCCAAGGGCTCCTCCCGCCAGCTGCCGCCCACCCCGCTGCAGAAGGTGAAGGCCAACATGTTCTCCCTCGGCCGCCCGAAGGGGGGCATGGCATGACCGACAAGCTCAGCAAGACGGACGAGCCCGTGAAGGACTCCGTCGTCCCGATGGTCAAGGCCGAGGGCGTCCACAAGAACTTCGGCCACATCGAGGTCCTCAAGGGCATCGACCTTGAGGTCAAGCAGGGTGAGGTGTTCTGCCTCATCGGCCCCTCCGGCTCCGGCAAGTCGACCTTCCTGCGGTGCATCAACCACCTGGAGAAGATCAACGCCGGCCGCCTGTACGTCGACGGCGAGCTGGTCGGCTACCGGCAGAAGGGCGACAAGCTCTACGAGCTCAAGGACAGCGAGGTCGCGCTGAAGCGCCGGGACATCGGCATGGTGTTCCAGCGGTTCAACCTCTTCCCGCACATGACGGCCGTCGAGAACGTCATGGAGGCCCCGATCCAGGTCAAGGGCAAGAGCAAGGCCGAGGCCCGCGAGCGCGCCCTTCAGCTCCTGGACCGGGTGGGCCTGGCCGACCGGGCCGGGAACTACCCCTCGCAGCTCTCCGGCGGTCAGCAGCAGCGCGTGGCCATCGCCCGGGCCCTCGCCATGGACCCGAAGCTGATGCTGTTCGACGAGCCGACCTCGGCGCTGGACCCGGAGCTGGTCGGTGACGTGCTCGACGTCATGCGCGACCTGGCCGAGTCCGGCATGACGATGGTCGTCGTCACCCATGAGATGGGCTTCGCCCGCGAGGTCGGCGACAGCCTGGTCTTCATGGACGGCGGTGTGGTCGTCGAGTCCGGCAACCCGCGCGAGGTTCTCACCAACCCGCAGCACGAGCGCACCCAGGCGTTCCTGTCGAAGGTCCTCTGACCCGACATGCCACGAGGGGCGGTACGGGATTCCCGTACCGCCCCTCACGCATGGGTCACTTCAGGGCGAGCAGCAGGGTGTCCGACGGGGAGCACCACACGGGCCGTACCTCGGCGAAGCCCTTCTCGCGCAGGACGCGGGCGTGCCAGGCGGCGGAGGGCATCTCGCCGTCGGCGTGCTCGCCGTAGATCTCGAAGCGGCGGGCGGTGGGCTCGGCGAGCACGGGGTCCTTGGCGGCCAGCTGCCACCACTCCGCCCAGTCGAGGGCGCCGTCGGCCTTGGCCCGGTCCATGCGGGCGTGGCGCAGGGCGCGCTCGGCGGCGTTGATGCGGGGGGTGGTGTCGTCGATCATGTGGTCGGCGTTCATGAAGACCCCGCCGTCGCGGACGACCTCGGCGATCCGGCCGTAGAGGGCCGCCAGGGGCTCGCTGTGGAACCAGTGCAGGGCGGTGGCCGTGAGGACGGCGTCGTACGAGTCGTGCGGCAGCTTCGCCGTCCAGTCGGGGTCCTTGAGGTCGGCGGTGACGAGCGTGACGCGGTCGTCGCCGGCGAAGGTGCCCTCGGCGATGGCGAGGAGGGCCGGGTCGAGGTCGACGCCGGTGCTGGTGGCGTCGGGGAAGCGGGCGAGGAGGCGGGCGGTGATGGTGCCGGTGCCGCAGGCGAGGTCGAGCACGCGGGGGCTGGAACCGACGAGGGCTTCGACCATGTCGAGCATGATGCGGAAGCGTTCCTCGCGGTCGGGCATGTACCACTCCTGCTGGCGGTCCCAGCTCTGCTGCCACGCCTGCCAGTCGGCTCCGGCCGTGGTGATGCCGGTGTCGGTCATCGACGCCCCTCCGTCCACGCATGTCCCGTAATACCCTGGATGCACGATCAACTGTTACCGACCGCACGCCACGACAATAGAGCGCCCACGTAAGGACTACAAGTGGAACTGGCCTATTACTCGGACTACGCCGTACGCCTCGTCAACAGCGAGGAGCCGGTTCGCGGCACGGACGCGCTGACCACGGTCGAGGCCGTCCGTGAGCTGTTCGGCGGCAACCAGACGGCGGCCCGGCGGGCCACCGAGGCGGACGTGACCCGGTTCCGCTCGGTGCGGGCGAGGCTGCGCGCGGTCTTCGAGGCGGCGGACCAGGGCGACGAGACCCTCGCCGTGGACCTGCTGAACTCACTGCTGCTGGAGTTCCCGGTCAGCCCCCAGATCTCCGGCCACGACTTCCGGGACGACGACGGCCGCCCCCTGTGGCACATGCATCTGGCCGACCATCCCTCCAACGCGACCGCGGGCTACGCCGCCATCGCCGCGATGGGCCTGGCCTTCCACCTCACCGAGTACGGCGTCGACCGCCTCGGTCTGTGCGAGGCGACCCCCTGCCGCAACGCCTATCTGGACACCTCCACCAACCGCTCCCGGCGCTACTGCTCCGACCGCTGCGCCACCCGCGCCAACGTCGCCGCCTACCGCGCCCGCAAGCGCCAGGAGGCCGACCGCCCCGGCCCGGACGCGAGCACCGGCCTGGCGGCGGACAGCGCCCAGCGCAGCACCGCCAACGGCCCCCGCTGACCCGGGTTGCGCGGCCGGAAGCGCAGACGAGCGCGGGCCAGGACCAGCTCCTCGGGCACCACGCCGTAGTCGGTGCTGTCGCCCCCGGCCCGGGCGTTGTCCCCCAGCACCCACCAGCCGCCCTCACGGCGCTCCACGGCCCGTTTGACGACCAGCAGGTCCTGCTGGAACGGATGGCGCAGGACGACCACGTCACCCGGCTTGACGCGGGCGCCGTAGTGCACGACGAGCCGATCGCCGTGGTACAGCGTGGGCACCATCGACGGCCCGGTCACCTCGGCCAGTCCGAAGGGCAGCAGCCCACCGCTGCGTTCGGGCTCCTGCGACAGCTCCGGCATCACCCGGCACCTCCCCGGTCCTTCCTCCACCAGTCTCAGTCTGACCCTGGACTTTTGTCCTAAGCCCATGGGGGCACTCGCGAAAACCCGTCCCTCAGGGAGTAATGTCCCACCTGAGAAGACGATCACGAGGAAGGAACGCTCCATGCTTTCCCGCCTGTTTGCCCCCACGGTCAAGGTCAGCGCGCACTGCGACCTGCCCTGCGGTGTGTACGACCCGGCCCAGGCCCGCATCGAGGCGGAGTCGGTGAAGGCCGTCCAGGAGAAGATGGCCGCCAACGACGACCCGCACTTCCAGGCGCGCGCCACGGTCATCAAGGAGCAGCGTGCCGAGCTCGCCAAGCACCACGTGTCGGTGCTCTGGAGCGACTACTTCAAGGCCCCGCACTTCGAGAAGTACCCGGAGCTGCACCAGCTGGTCAACGACGCCCTGAAGGCCCTCTCGGCCGCCAAGGCGTCCACCGACCCGGCCACCGGCCAGAAGGCGCTGGACTACATCGCCCAGATCGACAAGATCTTCTGGGAGACCAAGAAGGCCTGACCAGGGGCAACCGCTCCTGACCGGCGGTCGGTGCACCACCGCGGGTCATCAGCCTGAGGCCGAAGGGGCCCGACCGGACATCACCGGCCGGGCCCCTTCGTCATGCCCCGGCCACCGCCGCCGCCACCAGCGGGCGCACCGGCCGGGGCGGGGCGTCCAGGAGGGCGGGGAGGTCGCTGTGGTCGGCCGTGAGCCAGCCGGCGCGGTGGTTGGCGAAGATGGAGACGGTGTGGCCGATCTGGTAGGGGAGCTGGCCGTTCGCGGCGAGGGGTTCGCGTACGTCGGACAGGGCCGTCGGCTCGTAGCGCACCGGCCGTCCCAGTGCCTCGGTGAGGACCCCGGCGATGTCGTCGCCGTGCAGGGACTCGACGCCCTCCAGTTCGTACACCTTGCCCGCGTGGCTGCCGTCGGCGTGCGCCTGAAGGGCCACCTTGGCGGTGACGTCGGCCAGGTCCTCGCGGGCCACCAGCGAGACGCGGCCGTCGCCGAAGGGGGCGGCGAGGACGCCGGTGTCGGCGGGGGACGCGCAGGACGCGGCGAGGGCGAGCCACAGCGGGACCTCCGCGTACAGCCCGTTGCGCAGCACCGTCGTCGCGAAGGGGGCCTCGGCCAGGCGCTCCTCGGTCCAGCGGTGGGCGACGGACAGGGTGATGCGCTCGCCGGAACCGGCCAGGCTGGTGTAGATCACATGTCGTACGCCCGCCGCAGCGGCCGCCTCGACGACCGCCCCGTGCCGGGCCATCACCACGTCGTCCTCGGCGTACCCGGCCGAGACGAACACCAGGACGTCGACGCCCGCGAAACCCTCCCCGAGGGACGCCGGATCGTCGAAGTCCACCCGGCGGGCCCCCGGGCCCGGCGCGCGCGTACCGGCGATCACCTCGGGGCCGCCCGCCGCTTCGGCCGCCTTCAGCCGGTCCAGGACGAGTCCCGCGAGCGCTCCGGACGCGCCGGTCACCAGGATCATGAAATGCCTCCGCAGCAGGGATGGTTGGATCGGATGATCGATACCGCCAGCTTCGCCCGCCGCGGAGCCCGGCGTAAGGAGGCACTTTCATGTCCGTGGGGCACACCGCGGTAACCACCCCCGAGGCCGCGCACGGCCCGTGCGGGGACGACGACTGCGGGATCCGGGACGTCCTGGACCGCATCGGGGACAAGTGGTCGGTGCTGGTCCTGGTCGAACTCGCCAAGGGTGTACGGCGGTTCCGCGAGCTCCAGCGCGCGATCCCAGGCATCTCCCAGCGCATGCTGACCGTGACGACCCGGCGGCTGTGCCGGGACGGCCTGGTGGAGCGCACGGTGTATCCGACGATCCCGCCGCAGACCGAGTACGCCCTCACCGCCACCGGCCGCAGCCTCGCCGGGGTCGTCGAGAGCCTCGCCGACTGGTCCCGCGTCCACACCCCGGCCATCACCGAGGCCCGCGCCCGCTGGGACGCCGAGCACGGCGAGGACGCCGGGGGCGCCGGGGGCACCGGGGGCACCGGGGGCACCGGGGACGCGCCCGCCCGTGCCATGCTGAAGGCGTGAACAGGGACGACCTGGTCCGGCTGCGCAAGGCACGGGACCGTATGGACCGCGAGTACGCCGAGCCGCTGGACATCGCGGCGCTCGCGGCCACCGCCCTGATGTCCCCCGGCCACTTCCAGCGCAGCTTCCGCGCGGCGTACGGCGAGACCCCGTACGGCTATCTCATGACGCGCCGCGTGGAGCGGGCCAAGGCGCTGCTGCGGCGCGGCGACCTGACGGTGACCGAGGTGTGCATGGCGGTGGGCTGCACCTCGCTGGGATCCTTCAGCGCCCGCTTCACGGAGCTGGTCGGGGAGACGCCGAGCGCCTACCGGGCGCGTTCGCACGAGGACAGCGCGGTGATCCCGCCGTGCGTGGCCCGCAAGTACACGCGGCCACACCGTGCGCCGCGGCGCGGGCCGTCCTAGCGTGAGGTCATGGACCTCAGACTCAGGCAGTGCTTCATCGCCGTCGACGACCACGACAAGGCGCTGATCTTCTACCGGGACGTCCTCGGCCTGGAGGTCAGGAACGACGTCGGCTTCGAGGGCATGCGCTGGGTGACGCTGTCCTCGCCGCTCCAGCCGGACGTGGAGATCGTCCTGGAGCCGCCGGCCGCCGACCCGGACGCCTCCCCCGCCGACAAGGAGGCGATGGCCGTGCTGCTGGCCAAGGGCCTGCTGCGCGGGGTCAACTTCACCACCGCCGACTGCGACGCCCTGTTCGACCGGGTGCGCGAGGCGGGCGCCGATGTGATCCAGGAGCCCATGGACCAGCCGTACGGCGTGCGCGACTGCGCCTTCCGCGACCCGGCCGGGAACATGCTGCGCTTCATGGAGCGGCCCGCACGGTGAGCCGCCCTGCTCGGGGGCCGGTCTCGCGATGAAACGCCCTGCTCGGCAGCCGGCCTCGCGACGAGACGCCCTGCTCGGGAGGGTTTCCCCCCTACGATCGCCGCATGAGCATCCGCTGGACGTACGCCTTCGCCGACCGCCCCGCCGCCCGCTTCGAGGAGGCGTGCGCGTTCTGGACCGCCGTGACGGACACGCGGCTGTCCGAACTCCGGGGGGATCTGAAGGAGTTCACCACCCTGCTGCCGGACGGTGCCGACCCCTGCGTGAAGATCCAGGGGGTCGTGTCGGGCGACGGGGGCGCGCATCCGGACTTCGCCGTCGAGGACGTCACCGGCTTCGTACGGGACGCGCTGCGGCTCGGCGCGGACCTGGCCGCCGAGCACGACGGGTGGGCCGTACTGCTCTCCCCCGCCGGGCAGTTGTTCTGCGCGGTCCCCTGGCACGGCGAGGCCGTCCGGCCGCCCGTGGTGCACGGCAGCCGCCTGGACCAGATCTGCCTGGACGTCCCGCCCTCGGCCTACGACACCGAAGTCGCCTTCTGGACCGGCCTGTTGCCCGAGTGCGGGTCGGCGCCGGGCTCGCTGCCCGAGTTCCATGTGCTCACGCCGCTGCCCGGACTGCCCGTACGGCTGCTGCTCCAGCGCCTGGGCACCGAGCGGCCCGCCTCCGCGCACCTCGACCTGGCCTGCGCGGACATCGACGCCACCCGTGAGCGGCACGAACGGCTGGGTGCCGAGTCCGTGGCCCGCGGCGGGCACTGGACGGTGATGCGCGACCCGGCCGGCGGCACCTACTGCCTGACCGGCCGGGACCCGGAGACCGGCGGACTGCCGGAGCGTCAGGGGTTCAGGGGCTGACGTGGAGGGTGGCGTAGGCGCAGACGACGTAGTCGGCCTCGGACGGGGGGCAGGACAGGTCGGTGGGCAACGGCGCCGGTGTGCGGGACTCCTCCCAGCGGGTCTGCGGCGGCGGCTGCACCGAGTCCTGGAGCCACAGGGTGAGCCCGCCCGCGACGGCCACCAGGACCACCCAGCACAGGACGATCCGCCGCCATAACCGGCTCACGCCCACGGCTCCACGCCCACCACGGCCTCCACCGGCACGGGACCGTAGACGTGCGGGAACTCCTCGCCTCCGGGCTCGGGGGCCTCGTACCGCAGCGGCGCGTCCAGCCGCGCCGGGTCGATCACCAGGACGACCAGCTCGTCGGGGCCGTCGTGGGCGCCGTACAGGAACGCGGCGACCTTGGGAAGCTGCTCGCGGGTGGAGCAGTGGATGAAGCCCTCCTGCTGGAGGGTGCGTCCACGAGTGGACATCTCGTACGTGCCGCGCTCGCGGGCCGCGTCCCACAGGGAGCGCTCGGTGATGTGGAGGATGTACGGCTGTTCGGGCATGGGCCCACGCTAGCCGCTCGGCCGGCGAGTGGTCGGGGCGGCTCTCACGGGTGCGTCGGAGCCTGGCCGGGGATTCTCGACACCGGGCTCGACGCATCTTCTCCGGGCGGGATCGGGTCAGGTCTTCTCCGTGCGCGGGGCGGTGGTCATGGTCGTCGGGACCGGGGAGGCCGGGGAAGCCGGGGAGGCCGGGGAAGGCTGTTCCGGCCGCTCGGGCCGCCGGCCGTGCTCGTCGCCCCCTGGGGCGTATGCCCCGCACCGGGGGTTCAGGCACGGACCGGGCACCCACTTCGGCACCCATGCGCCCAGCGTCTTGTGGCGCCGGACCACCGTTTCGACGGGCTGTCCGCAGACGGGACAGGCGTGCTCTTCGCTGTCCATGCCTTCAGGGTAGGGCGGAGCGGGGCTCAGCGCTTCCTGCTGTACGTCCGCACCACCACGCCGTTGGCGAGGGCGCGCACCGAATCGAGGGCGAAGTCGGTGAGGGAGTGGGCGGTGCTGAACATCGGCATACCGGCGCCGTAGACGATCGGGTAGGTCTTGATGACCAGCTCGTCGATCTCGTCGAAGAGTTCACCGGCGACCGTGGCGCCGCCGCACAGGTAGATGTCGAACTCGCTGTCCTCGGCCTTGAGTTCCCTGACCTTGCCGACGAGGTCCTCGGAGATGATCTCGACGTGGGGGTCGGGAGACTGCCGGGTGCGGGAGGCGACGTATTCGCGCAACTGGGCGTAGGGGCGGGTCATTCCCTCCCGCAGACCCAGCTCGTAGCTGGCCCAGCCCTGGACGACGGTGTCGAACCGCTTCAGGGGCAGGTCCTCGATGCCGAGGGCCTTGCGCGCCGGGGCGGGCAGGGTATCGGGGTGCTCCGTCGCGAGGTACGTCATGTACTCCTCGTCGAGGTAGGCGAACATCGCCGAGGCATCGCCGTAGGGGTCACCGATGAAACCGTCGATGGAGCAGGCGATGAAGTACGTGAGCTTGCGCAAGCGGGTCTCGTTTCGTTGGCTGCCGCGTTGACTCCGTCAGTTGTAGTACTTCACTTGGAGTGGTTCAAGGGGTTTAGCGGTTCCCGGGGAAAGTGAGGGAAGGCATTCCGTCTACGCGCCGTGCGGCTCGCGCCACATGGGCCACATCAGCGGACCGTCCGGCAGCGCCAGCGCGGCGCCCTGGACCGTGAAGCCGAGCCGTTCGTACAGTGCGCGGCTGCGGGCGTTGCTCGCCTCCAGATAGGCGGGCAGGCCGTCGCGGTCGCAGCGTTCCAGGACGTGCTCGACGAGCGCAGTGCCGAGGCCGCGGCCCTGGTGGGCGGGGTCGACGCCGATCATCCAGAGGTATTCGTGCGCCCGTCCGGAGGGGTGGATCCCGGCGGTCAGCCGCCCGATCAGCTCCACCCGCTCATTGGCCGGATCGACGGCCTCCCGCAGCTGGGCGAACCCGGCCTCGTCCTCCTCGTGGGCCTCCGCGGGCACCGACAGCCACAGCGCGCACGCCGCGCCGTCCTCCGTGATGTCGATCCGTCCGTCGGCCAGCACGATGTCGGTGAACGCCGCCATCAGCCGGTGATGCGTCGTACGGCGGTACTCCTCGCCCGGGAACACCCAGCCGCTCACCGGGTCGTCCTGGAAGGCCCGGTCCAGCAGCCCCACGACCGCCTCCCGGTCGTCCTCCCGAGCCACCCGTATCGCCACGCCCATGCCCCGCACCTCTCAACCGACCTTGATCGTACGGGCGTTGAGCCTAGCGGGGGCGGGGGCCGGGCCGGGGAGGGGGGCGGACCGGGGGGACGGGCCGGGCAGAGAGGCGGCAACGGCCGGGTGGGGCCGGGTCCTTGAGGCCCGGGCGCCCCGCCGCTGCCCGTCCGTGTGCTCAGTTCGTGCGGCGGGTGACGAACTCCGCGAGGGAGAGGAGTCCCCCGGCCGTCTCCGGGTCCGGGATCGCGCGGGCCAGTTCGGACATCGCGCGGGACATCCGGTCGGCCGCCTCGGCCTGGGCCCAGTCGCGGCCTCCGGCCCGTTCGACGGCTAGGGCGGTGCGCTCCAGGTCGTTCAGGTCGTCCTGGGCATCCTGGCCGCCCCGGGCACCACGGCCGTCCCGGTCGTCCCGGTCGTCCCGGCCGCCCCGGTCGTACGGCACCTCGTACAGAGCCGTCAGCTCCGCCGCGGCCGCCGTACCGGAGGTCAGCGCCGCCACCACCGGCAGCGACTTCTTGCGCGCGGCGAGATCCGCGCGGGCCGGCTTGCCGGTGCGTCCGGGGTCGCCCCAGATGCCGATCACGTCGTCGATGAGCTGGAAGGCGAGCCCGGCCTCGCGGCCGAACGCGTCCAGCGCCTCGACGTCCTCCTCGGCCACGCCCGCGTACAGCGCGCCGAGCGCACACGCACACCCCAGCAGCGCCCCGGTCTTGGCCTCGGCCATGGCGAGCACCTCGTCGAGGCGGACGTCGGCGGGCGACCGCCGCTCCATCGCCGTGTCCACCTGCTGGCCCTCGCACAGCTCGACGACACACGCCGCGAGCCGTGCGGCCGCGGTCGCGGACGCCGGATGCGGATCCTCCGCGAGCAGCCGCAGCGCCAGGGCCTGCATCGCGTCCCCGGCGAGGATCGCCTCCGCCTCTCCGAAGACCGTCCACGCGGTGGGCCGGTGCCGGCGTGTGGTGTCGCGGTCCATCACGTCGTCGTGCAGCAGTGTGAAGTTGTGGACCAGCTCCACGGCCGCCGCCGCCCGCACGGCCGCCGCCCGCGCCGCGGGGCCGCCGAGCGCGGCCGCCGCGGTGAGGACCAGCGCCGGGCGGATCGCCTTGCCGGAGTTGTCGGCCGCGGGGGTGCCGTCCGCGTGCTCCCAGCCGAAGTGGTACCGGGCGACCCGGCGCATCGCGGTGGGCAGCGAGTCGAGAGCGGCACGCAGCGCCGGATCCACCGACTCCCGCGTCCGCGCCAGGATGGCCCCCGCCTCCTGCACGTCGAGCGCGCCGGGCACCTCCGGGCGGCCCCCGGCGCTCTCCGCATCGCCGCGGCCCCCGGCCCCCTCCGTCTCGCTCCCGATGGAACCCCGCCCCTCCCCGGCGCGCCGCGCCCCACCGAGGCGCGGCCTGGTCTCCGTCATGAACTCGGCCACGGGCTCCCCCTGTCGGAGCCCGCGCGGGAACCCCCCGGGGGCGCCCACCCGGAGGGGCGGGCGCACGGCACCGTCGGGCCGGAAGGGGTCACCGCCAGCGGCCGATCTCGACGTTCTCCATCACACCGAGCGCGTCGGGCACCAGCACCGCGGCCGAGTAGTAGGCCGTCACCAGGTACTTGATGATGGCCTGTTCGTTGATGCCCATGAACCGCACGGACAGGCTCGGCTCGATCTCGTCCGGGATGCCGGACTGGCGCAGGCCGATCACGCCCTGGTCCTGCTCGCCGGTCCGCATGGCGATGATCGACGTGGTGCGGGCCTCGGTGATCGGGATCTTGTTGCACGGGTAGATCGGCACACCGCGCCAGGTGGGGATGCGGTTGCCGCCGATGTCGATCGTCTCCGGGACGAGCCCCCGCTTGTTGAGCTCACGGCCGAACGCGGCGATCGCGCGCGGGTGGGCGAGGAACAGCTTGGTGCTGCGGCGCCTGCTCAGCAGCTCGTCCATGTCGTCCGGGCTGGGCACGCCGTCGTGCGGCTGGATGCGCTGGTCGTACTCGCAGTTGTGCAGCAGACCGAAGTCGCGGTTGTTGATCAGCTCGTGCTCCTGGCGCTCCTTCAGCGCCTCGACCGTGAGCCGCAGCTGCTGCTCGGTCTGGTTCATCGGCTGGTTGTACAGGTCGGCCACGCGCGTGTGGATGCGCAGCACGGTCTGGGCGATGCTCAGCTCGTACTCGCGCGGCTTGGCCTCGTAGTCGACGAAGGTGTGCGGGATGTCCGGCTCGCCGGAGTGGCCCGCTGACACTTCGACGACCTTCTCTCCGTACTTGTTGGTGGGCTGCGGCGGGATCGACCGCTGCTCCTGGAGGTGCTCGCGCAGGGAGTCCGAGCGCTCGGCGATCTGGTCGACGTCCTGCCGGGAGAGGATGAGCACGGTGCACGCGGTGACCGCGCGGACGGTGTTCTCCCAGATGGCGTCGGCGCTGAGCAGCGCGGCCTCGCCGAAGTAGGCCCCGTCGGCGAGGACACCCAGCACCGCGTCGTCGCCGTAGGGGCCCTCACCGACCTTCTCGGCGCGGCCGTGGGCGAGCAGGTAGACCTCGTCGGTCGGGCTGCCGAAGGGGGCGATCACCTCGCCCGGCGCGTACTCGTGCTGACGGCAGCGCTGCGCCAGCTCGGCGAGCACCTCGACGTCCTCGTAGGACCGCAGGGCCGGCAGTTCGCACAGCTCCGCCGGGATGACCTCCACCCGGTCGCCGGTCTTCACGAAGGTGACACGTCCGTCTCCGACGGCGAACGTGAGCCTCCGGTTCACCCGGTACGTGCCGCCGTGCACATCGACCCACGGCAGGGTGCGCAGCAGCCAGCGGGAGCTGATCTCCTGCATCTGCGGCACGGACTTGGTGGTAGTGGCCAGGTTCCGCGCAGCCGCGGTGCCGAGACTCTGCTGCGGCTTGTCCTGCTCCGTGCGGACCTCTTCGCCTACCGACATAAGGAAATGACCTCCCGGGTCCCGCCCCGACAGCGCTCTGCTTGGGGCACCGATCTCCGCGAGAAGCCTTCCATCACGGAATGTATCCGTGCTATTACACGAACGAGCGGGAATGGATCGCCCCTGTCCTGGGAACACTGGGGCTCTCACGTCCCGTTCGCTCCGCTATCGCCGTATCGCGGCCGACGTGGAGAAACGATCCTTGCCTTCCGGCAGCCGGGCGAGCCGAAGCGGCCACCCGTCACCCGTGCGCCGCAACGGCCGCGCATCAGAGTCAGTCCCGCTCCCCCACGGACCCACGCGAGAGTGATCTCGCCGTCCCCGGCGCTGACCGGCCCCGAGGAAGACAGCGCCGAAACCCGCCGCTGGGGGCCTGCCGTCTGCTGCGCAGGGCTCCCGCCACCCGATCCCAGCCGCCGACTCGCGCCGCCACCCCCTCCTCTCGCTCCGGCTCCCACCGGGGCGCCCCCCTGCCGCCGACCCCCGCGGCCAGTCCCTCCTCTCGCCCTGACTCACGCGCCCGCCCCCTTCCCACCCGGCTCCCGCCGCGCGAGCCCCAACCGCCGGCTCCCGCCGCCAAGGGACGCGGTCTGGGCAGGCCCGGCGCTGATCAGGACCGCCTTCACACACCCCTCCTCGCACCCCGACTCCCACCGCCCCCCGCAGCCGACCCCCTCCCGCCCGGTTCCCACCGCCCCCTCTCGCCCCGCCTCCCCGTCCTCACCGACAATGAGGCGGTGACCGGCTCCGATGTCTTCGCGGCTCTGCGCCCCCGGCTGCCCTCGCCGCTGGACGAGGTGGTGGACGCGCGGTTCGAGCGGCACGGTGTGCGGCTGCTGCTCAAGCGGGACGACCTGATCCACCCGGAGCTGATCGGCAACAAGTGGCGCAAGCTGGCGCCCAACCTCCGGGCCGCGGCGGGCCGTACGGTGGTCACCTTCGGCGGCGCCTACTCCAACCATCTGCGGGCCACCGCCGCCGCGGGCCGGCTGCTCGGGCTGGACACCGTGGGCGTGGTGCGCGGCGAGGAACTGGCCGGACGGCCCCTGAACCCCTCCCTGGCCCGGTGCGCGGACGACGGCATGCGGCTGCACTTCGTCGACAGGACGACATATCGCCGTAAGACCGAGCCCGACGTCCTCGCGGCGATCCTGCGCGCCGCGCACGCCGAGGGCGCGTACGTCGTCCCGGAGGGCGGCAGCAACGCGGCCGCGGTCCGCGGCTGTACGGCGCTCGGCGAGGAACTGCGCGGCCACGCGGACGTGGTGGCCGTCGCCTGCGGCACGGGCGGCACCCTCGCCGGACTGGCCGCGGGCCTCGGCCCTCACGCGCGCGTGATCGGCGTGCCCGTGCTCAGGGGCGGCTTCCTCGGGGAGGAGATACGGGCCCTTCAGCGGCGGGCCTTCGGCGGGCCACGCGGTGACTGGTCGCTGGACGACCGCTTCCACTTCGGCGGCTACGCCCGTACGACACCGGAGCTGGACGCCTTCGCCGAGGACTTCGAGGACCGGCACGGACTGCCCGTGGAGCGTCTGTATGTCGCCAAGTCGCTCTACGGACTGCTGACGCTCACCGAGGAGGGCGCCTTCGCGCGCGGGACGACCCTCGCGGCCGTGGTCACCGGCCGCCCCTTCCCCTGAGCCGCCCGGCCGCTCGGGCTCAGCTCGCCTCCCGGAACGCCGCCGCCTCCTCCAGGTCCAGCCGGCGCAGCAGGGTGCGCAGCATCTCGTCGTCGATGTAGCGCAGGTCGCGCAGCTTGACGAAGACCTCGCGCTCGGCGCCGATCATCTCGCGGGACAGGCGGCGGTAGGTGTCGTCGGCGGTCTCGCCGGTGACCGGGTTGGGCTGGCCGAGGCGTTCCCAGACGGAGTTGCGGCGGCGTTCCAGGACCGTGCGCAGGCGGTCGGCGAGGGGGCCCGGCAGGGCGTTGCGCTCGTCGGCCAGCAGGTCGTCCAGGCGCTGTTCGGCGGCTCGGGACGCCTGCGCCTGGGCGTTGGCCTCGGCGAGCGTCTCGGCCTGTACGTCGCGCCCGGGGAGCTTCAGCAGGCGGATCAGCGGGGGCAGGGTGAGGCCCTGGACGACGAGGGTGCCGATGACGGTCGTGAAGGTGAGGAAGAGGATCAGATTGCGGCCGGGGAAGGGTTCTTCGCCCTCCATGGTCACCGGGATGGAGAAGGCGATGGCGAGCGAGACCACGCCCCGCATGCCGGCCCAGGAGATGATGAACGCGCCCTTCCAGGTGGGGTTGTCCTCGCGCTTGCGGATCCGCGCGGACAGCATTCTGGGCAGGAAGGTCGCCGGGTACACCCAGATGAACCGGGTCGCGACCACGACGACGAAGACGGCCACCGCGTACCAGGCGGCGTCGCCGCCCTCGTACTCCCCGAGGCCGCGCAGCACCACGGGCAGTTGCAGGCCGATGAGCGCGAACACCGAGGATTCCAGGACGAAGGCGACCATCTTCCAGACCGCCTCCTCCTGGAGGCGGGTGGCGAAGTCGACCTCCCACGCGCGGTGTCCGAGATAGAGGGCGACGACCACGACGGCGAGCACACCGGAGGCGTGCACCTGCTCGGCGACGGCGTAGGCGACGAACGGGATGAGCAGCGAGAGGGTGTTCTGGAGCAGCGCCTCCTTCAGGTGGGTGCGCAGCCAGTGCAGCGGCACCATCAGCAGCAGTCCGATGCCGATGCCGCCGATCGCCGCCACCAGGAACTCGCCCACTCCCCCGGCCCAGCTCGCCCCCTCCCCGACGGCCGCCGCGACGGCGACGCGGTAGGCGGTGATGGCGGTGGCGTCGTTCACCAGGGACTCGCCCTGAAGGATCGTGGTGATCCGGGACGGCAGTCCCACCCGGCGCGCCACGGCCGTCGCCGCGACGGCGTCCGGCGGGGCCACGACCGCGCCCAGCACCAGCGCGGCGGTGAGCGGCAGATCGGGGATGAGCAGATAGGCCGCCCAGCCGACCGCGAAGGTCGCGAACAGCACATAGCCCACCGACAGCAGTGTCACCGGCCGCAGTTGAGCGCGCAGATCGAGGTAGGAGCTGTCGATGGCGGCGGTGTACAGCAGCGGCGGCAGCATGAGCGGCAGCACGATGTGCGGGTCGAGGTGGTAGTCGGGCACGCCGGGGGCGTACGACAGGGCGAGGCCCGCGGCCACCAGCAGCAGCGGTGCCGGTACGGGGGTGCGGCGGGCGGCTCCCGCCACCGCCGCGCTGCCCGCGACCAGCAACAGCAGTGGCATCACGTCCATGGTCCTCGCCCACCCTCGTTTTTCCGCGCGGTCATGCGCACGCCCGTCGTAACCTGGCAATCATGAAACAGTGCACGCACGCCGACGCGCTGCCGCACCCGGAACCGGGCCCGCTGACCGACACCTGTCCGGAGTGCCGGGCGGCCGGTACGCACCCCGTGCAGCTTCGGCTGTGCCTGACCTGCGGCCATGTCGGCTGCTGCGACTCCTCGCAGGGGCGGCACGCCACCGCCCACTACAAGGAGAGCGGCCACCCGGTGATGCGCACCTTCGAGCCCGGCGAGGACTGGCGCTGGTGCTTCGAGGACCACGTACTCGTGTGACCTCCGGGGCATCTCGTGTGACCCTGGAGCGGGACGGTTCGACTCTCTGACGTCTGGGTACGTCAACCCGGCGCACGCTCTTCCCATTTGGGCCCGCCGAACCCCTAGACACGGAGCGTATACAGAGGTTTACTGTGAGTGACGCCAGGGGGTTGGGGTCCCGGGGACAGTACGGTCGAGAGCGCGATAGCGTCACCGCTGAACCACACATCGCGTTACCCCGGGGGGCGATCCCTCGGCTCCGAACAGCTTGTACCACCTTGGAGGTGAGGGTGTCCCAGATCGCAGGCGAGCCCGCAACCCAGGACTTCGTGGAAGTCCGGCTGCCGGCCGCGGGTGCCTACCTGTCGGTGCTGCGGACGGCCACGGCCGGACTCGCGGCCCGTTTGGACTTCACCCTCGACGAGATCGAGGACCTGCGCATCGCGGTGGACGAGGCATGCGCGATCCTGCTCCAGCAGGCCGTGCCCGGCTCCGTGCTCAGCTGTGTCTTCCGCCTCGTCGACGACTCGCTCGAAGTCACCGTCTCGGCACCGACCACGGACGGCCACGCCCCCTCGCGCGACACCTTCGCCTGGACCGTGCTGTCCGCCCTCGCGGGCAAGGTCTCCTCGGCGGTGGACGAGGACAAAACCGTTTCGATCAGCCTCTACAAACAGCGCGGCGCGGGACCCGGGCCGGCGTGAGGGACGGGGACGGGCCGGTGCGGGACGAAGAGCGCGTCACACGGGAGCTGCCGACCGACGACGGGGCCAGCCCCTTCTCAAGCGCGGCCGAGGGCCTCGGACAGGCCGGCCGGACCGGGACGTCCGGGCGGCCCGGACAGCCCGGCCCGGACGGTGCACGGCGCACGGCCGACGGTATCGACGGCATCCCCGAGCAGGCCCGGCCGCATCCGGAGGAGCCGTCCCCGGCGACCGGCGGCGACGGGCGGCAGGGCGACGGCGTCGGGGCCGGCGCCGCACGGAGCACGCCCGAGCAGGGGCGCGACGGGGTCCGCCCGGTCCGGGAGGCGAGGGCTCGAAAGAGGGCGACGGGCGGGACGATGAGCGAGCACGAGCGAAATTCCGAGGACCAGACCCCGGCCGCACCGGGCGCGCACCACGACCCGCAGGACCGCAGCGGGGCACGCGCACTGTTCCTGGAGCTGCGCGAGCTGAAGGAGGGCAGCCCCGAGTACGCGGAGCTGCGCAACCGGCTGGTCCGCATGCATCTGCCGCTCGTCGAGCATCTGGCCCGCCGCTTCCGCAACCGCGGCGAGCCGCTGGACGACCTCACCCAGGTCGCCACCATCGGCCTGATCAAGTCGGTCGACCGGTTCGACCCCGACCGGGGCGTGGAGTTCTCGACGTACGCCACCCCGACGGTCGTCGGCGAGATCAAGCGGCACTTCCGCGACAAGGGCTGGGCGGTCCGTGTGCCGCGCCGGCTCCAGGAGCTGCGGCTGTCGCTGACGACGGCCACGGCGGAGCTGTCCCAGCTGCACGGCCGCTCGCCCACGGTGCACGAGCTCGCCGAGAAGCTGGCGATCTCGGAGGAGGAGGTCCTGGAGGGGCTGGAGTCGGCCAACGCGTACTCCACGCTCTCCCTGGACGTCCCCGACACCGACGACGAGTCCCCGGCGGTCGCGGACACCCTGGGCGCGGAGGACGAGGCGCTGGAGGGCGTCGAGTACCGCGAGTCCCTCAAGCCGCTGCTGGAGGATCTGCCGCCCCGCGAGAAGCGGATCCTGCTGCTGCGGTTCTTCGGGAACATGACCCAGTCCCAGATCGCCCAGGAGGTCGGCATCTCCCAGATGCACGTCTCCCGGCTGCTGGCCCGCACACTGGCCCAGCTGCGGGAGAAGCTTCTGGTGGAGGAGTGACGAAGGCTCCGCCCGCGCCTCACGGAAGGCCGGGCCTGACGGAAGGCCGAGGCGAGGGGGCCGGCCGCGGTCGGTGAAGGCCGGGTCCGGCCATGGGATCGGCCGCGGCTGACCGGACGTCCCACCGGGGGGTGTCCCGGACGTCCCACCGGGGGTGTACCGCACACGCGGACACCCCCTGGGCGTCACTTCTCCGCGCCGCGCGGGTTCTCGATGCCCAGCGCCGCCCGGGTGTCCGGGTGGAGCAGCAGGGAGAGGGACAGCACGGCGACGACCCCGAGGACGATGCCGGCCGGGATGGCGATGCTGTCGGCCTGGAGCAGGTTGTAGGCCACCGGCAGGGCCATGAGCTGGGTGACGAGGGCGGGCCCTCGGCTCCAGCTGCGCCGGGCGAGCAGGCCCCGTGCGGCGATCAGCGGCAGCAGGGCCATGACGAGCAGCGTGATGCCGCCGGTCACGGCCTGCCGGCGGTTGTCGGCGTCGCCGCTCAGCCCGAGGACGAGGATCCAGACGCCGCCGATCACCAGCGCGAGCCCCTCCAGCCCGGCAAGTGCTGCGGCGTACGTCAGCCGCCGGGGACGAGGGCCGGTGACGTCCGTGGTGGTGGGGGTCTGTTCACTGGTCACCCCAGCAGGGTAGCGGCCACCGCCCCGGCGCCCGTGTCGAGGTTCACGCCTGTTTGTCTGATCTGATCCAGACCTCGGTCTGGGCTCGGTACCGCCCAGTAGGTAGTGTGCAACGCATGCGTGCACTTCTCGTGGTCAATCCGGCGGCAACCACCACAAGCGCACGTACGCGCGATGTGCTGATCCATGCCCTCGCCAGTGAGATGAAGCTGGAGGCGGTGACCACCGAGTACCGCGGGCATGCGCGCGACCTCGGACGGCTGGCGGCCGAGAGCGACGACATCGACCTGGTGGTGGCCCTCGGCGGCGACGGCACGGTCAACGAGGTCGTCAACGGCCTGCTGCACGCCGGCCCCGACCCCGAGCATCTGCCGGGTCTCGCGGTGGTCCCCGGTGGCTCCACCAATGTCTTCGCCCGCGCCCTCGGCCTGCCCAACGACGCGGTCGAGGCGACCGGCGCCCTGCTCGACGCCCTGCGCGAGGGCAGCGAACGCACGGTCGGGCTCGGACTGACCTCGGGCACGCCGGGCACCGAGGACGAAGGGGTGCCGGCGCGCTGGTTCACCTTCAACGCGGGCCTCGGCTTCGACGCCGGTGTGGTCGGCCGCGTCGAGCAGCAGCGTGAGCGCGGCAAGAAATCGACGCACGCGCTCTACATCCGCCAGGCCCTGCGTCAGTTCCTGGGTGAGCCGCACCGCAGACACGGCACGATCACGCTTGAGGCGCCCGGCGAGGAGCCGGTGAGCGATCTGGTGCTGTCCATAGTCTGCAACACGTCCCCGTGGACGTATCTGGGCAATCGTCCGGTGTACGCGTCGCCTAAGGCGTCGTTCGATACCGGCCTCGACGTACTCGGCCTCAGCCGGCTGTCCACGGCCGCGGTTGCCCGGTATGCGACCCAGTTGCTCACTTCGTCCCCGGAGCGCGGACCCCAGGGGAAGCACGCGGTCTCGCTGCACGATCTGAGTGAGTTCACCTTGCATTCGAAGGTCCCGCTGCCCCTCCAGATGGACGGTGACCATCTGGGGCTGCGTACCAGCGTGACGTTCACAGGTGTACGCCGTGCACTGCGTGTGATTGTGTGAGCAGAAGGGGCTAAAGTCCTTTCACTCGAACGTTTAGGCCAGGATCCACCCCATGGAAGTACGGCTGTGACCTAGTCGACACCGAGGAATCAAAAAAAACTTTCCGGAAGGGGTTGTATCCGCCGCTGAGGTTTGCGAGTCTCTACGTGGCGATCGGGACAGCCCGCAACACCGGCTAGCACAGATCACCGGAACCCCTCTCAAAACCAAGGACCACGCCAGGGAACCTGGCGGTCGGCCCTTCCCTTGTTGAGGGATTCGTGAAAGCGTTCACATTCACAAGCATCCTGCACAGTCATACCAAGGAGAGGTAGCAGCCATGGACTGGCGTCACAACGCCGTTTGCCGCGAGGAAGACCCCGAGCTCTTCTTCCCCATCGGCAACACCGGTCCTGCGCTGCTGCAGATCGAGGAAGCCAAGGCCGTCTGCCGTCGCTGCCCGGTGATCGAGCAGTGTCTGCAGTGGGCGCTCGAGTCCGGTCAGGACTCCGGCGTCTGGGGTGGTCTCAGCGAGGACGAGCGCCGCGCCATGAAGCGCCGCGCCGCCCGCAACCGGGCCCGTCAGGCCTCCGCCTGACACACCCACCCCGCTGGCTGAGCTTGGCGGCGCGTGTACCTGTCGGCGTCACACCACCGACAGCGAGTACGCCGGCGCCGCCCCCGAGCACGCAGCGCGCAGTACCCCCGATGCGCTAACACAACAGCAGCAGCGAGCACGAGCCTCGGACCACTGGATGGTCCGGGGCTCTTTGCTGTGCCCGGCGGTGCACCTGGTGACCGGCTTCGCGGTGGCCCACGTCACCGTGGGCCCGTTTCCCCGATGCGCCTACTTCTGCGCCCGCACCGGAATGTCCAGGATCACCTGGCAGCCGCGCTCCGGCGCCGGGACCATGTCGAAGCTGCCGCCCAACTCGCCCTCCACCAGGGTCCGTACGATCTGCAGGCCGAGGTTTCCGGCAGTGCGCGCGTCGAAGCCGGGCGGCAGGCCGACGCCGTCGTCCTGGACGGTGACGAGGAGGCGGGCCTCCTTCGTCGTACCGCCGCGGACCGCCGAGACCTCGACGGTGCCGGTGTCGCCCTCGCGGAAGCCGTGCTCCAGCGCGTTCTGCAGCACCTCGGTCAGGACCATCGACAGCGGGGTGGCGACCTCGGCGTCCAGGATGCCGAAGCGGCCGGTGCGCCGGCCGGTGACCTTGCCCGGCGAGATCTCGGCGACCATCGCGAGGACACGGTCGGCGATCTCGTCGAACTCCACCCGCTCGTCCAGGTTCTGGGACAGCGTCTCATGCACGATCGCGATCGAGCCGACCCGGCGTACGGCCTCTTCGAGGGCGGCGCGGCCGCGTTCGGACTCGATACGGCGGGCCTGGAGGCGCAGCAGGGCGGCGACCGTCTGGAGATTGTTCTTCACCCGGTGGTGGATCTCCCGGATGGTCGCGTCCTTGGTGATCAACTCGCGTTCGCGGCGGCGCAGTTCGGTGACGTCCCGGAGCAGCACGAGGGAACCGATGCGGGTGCCCTTGGGCTTGAGCGGGATGGCCCGGAACTGGATCACTCCGTCGCTGGACTCGATCTCGAACTCGCGCGGCGCCCAGCCGCTGGCGACCTTGGCGAGCGCCTCGTCCACCGGGCCGCGGGTGGGGGCGAGTTCGGCGGTGGTCTGGCCGAGGTCCTGGCCGACCAGGTCGGCGGCGAGACCGAGGCGGTGGTAGGCGGACAGCGCGTTGGGCGAGGCGTACTGGACGATGCCGTCGGCGTCGAGCCGGATCAGGCCGTCGCCCACGCGGGGCGAGGCGTCCATGTCGACCTGCTGGTTCGGGAACGGGAACGCGCCGGCCGCGATCATCTGGGCGAGGTCGGAGGCGGACTGGAGGTAGGTCAGCTCCAGCCGGCTCGGGGTGCGCACGGTGAGCAGGTTGGTGTTGCGCGCGATGACACCGAGGACGCGGCCCTCGCGTCGTACGGGGATCGACTCGACCCGTACGGGGACCTCCTCGCGCCACTCGGGGTCGCCCTCGCGCACGATCCGGCCCTCGTCGAGCGCCGCGTCCAGCATCGGGCGGCGGCCGCGCGGCACGAGGTGGCCGACCATGTCGTCCTGGTAGGAGGTGGGGCCGGTGTTCGGCCGCATCTGGGCGACGGAGACATAGCGGGTGCCGTCGCGGGTGGGGACCCACAGGACCAGGTCGGCGAAGGACAGGTCGGAGAGCAGCTGCCACTCCGAGACCAGCAGATGGAGCCACTCGAGGTCGGAGTCGTCGAGGGCGGTGTGCTGGCGGACCAGTTCGTTCATGGAGGGCACGTCTTGGAGCGTACCTGGGGGTTTGTACGGCGCTGAAATACGCGGTCTCGTACGGCCCCGAAGACACCCGCGGGCCGCGGCGCCTGGGAGGGACCCTCAACCCTCCCGGCACCGCAGCCCGGAGCAGCAACGGCCGGGGGGTGTGCGGTCCCGTCGGCCGAAGGTGAGGAGCCGGGGCAGTCAGGGCAGAGAGCCGCCGGTTCCTCGTTCCGTCCTCCTGTGCGGGGAAGACGGAGGCTTGTCTGTCGTGCTCGTTCCCTTGACGCCATTGTGGACTAGACCATTGGACGTGTCCATGCGTCGGAACATGTTTATGTTGTCGGCGGCAGCCTAACCCGCCGGGCTCAGCTACGGGGCCAGATGGACAGGGCAATTTCGGCGAGCGCCTGAAGTTCTTCGCGGCTGGCGCCGTCCCGCGCCTGTTGCGACATGCCCTGGAAGACCGCTCCGGTGTGCCGGGCGAGCGCGGCGGCGTCGGTGTCGGCGGGCAGCTCCCCCGCGGCGATGTCCGCCCGGATCCGGCTCTCTATGGCGGCGATGTTGGCGTTGCGCCGCTTGCGCAGGGACTCCTCCACCTCCGGCGTGGTGCAGTTGGTGGCCGCGTGGATGACCAGGCAGCCGTGCGGTCGGCCGGGCTCGGTGAACTCCACGGCCGCCTCCCGCAGGACGCGCTCGACCCCGGACCGGGCGGTGGGCTCCTCGGTGAGGGCGCGCAGGGGGAAGGCGCCGTAGCGCTCCCCGTACCTCTCCACCACCTCGGCGAACAGGGCCTGCTTGTCCCCGAAGGCCGCGTAGAGGCTGGGGGCGCCGATGCCCATGGCGCGGGTGAGGTCGGAGACGGACGTGGCCTCGTAGCCGTGTGCCCAGAACGCCATGATCGCCTTCTCCAGCGCCGTCTCGCGGTCGAAGGAGCGGGGGCGGCCGCGGGGCTTCGGGGTGGAGGCGGATCGGGGGGTGCTCACCATGGGGTGCATTTTATAGCGGGGGCTAGAGAAATGTCGGCGGTGTGCTGTACGGTTCTTTCTGTAACGACCGCTAGAGAAATCGGCCCGAGGGAAGGGGGGCGCGCTCATGGGCGTGCTCGCAGGCAGGACCGCACTCGTCACGGGGGCGAGCAGGGGGATCGGACGGGGCATCGCCGAGCGCCTGGCGCGTGACGGGGCGCGGGTGGCCGTGCACTACGGCAGCAACGAGGCGGCGGCGAAGGAGACGGTGACCGCGATCGAGGAGGCCGGCGGGTCGGCCTTCGCGATCGGCGCCGAACTGGGCGTGCCCGGGGACGCGGCGCGCCTGTGGGAGGAGTTCGACCGGCACGCGGACGGGCTGGACATCCTGGTGAACAACGCGGGGATCGGGACGTCCCGCCCCTTCGAGCAGATCGACGAGGCGGAGTACGACCGGCTCTTCGCGGTCAATGTGAAGGCGCCGCACTTCCTCGTCCAGCAGGGGCTCACCCGCCTGCGGGACGGCGGGCGGATCGTGAACATATCGTCCGGCCTCTCCCGTACGGCCCTGATGCCCCAGGTGATGACCTACGCCATGACCAAGGGCGCGCTCGACGTCCTCACCCGTGACCTCGCCAAGCTGCTGGGACCTCGGGGCATCACGGTGAACTCCGTCGCGCCCGGCATCGTCGACACCGACATCAACGCCGGCTGGCTGCGCGCGAGCGACGAGGCGTGGCAGGGCGCCGCCGGGTTCTCGGCGCTCGGCCGGGTCGGCACTCCCGCCGACATCGCCGACGCCGTCGCCTTCCTCGCCTCGGACGACGGCCGCTGGGTGACGGGGCACTGGCTGGACGCGACGGGGGGCTCGATGCCGTAGCGCCGCCGAACCGGTGCGACGGGGTCAGCCCTCCGGGCGGGACCGGCTCAGCTCGTACAGGGTGTTCAGGCTGCGCAGGAAGGCCGCGCGGTCGGCGGCGGGGAGCCGTCCGAGGAGGCGCTCCTCACCCTCCTGGACGGCGGCCCGGACGGTGTCCCTGAGGCGGCGGCCCTCGGGGGTGAGGGAGAGCAGACGGGCACGGCGGTCCTCGGGGTCGGGCCGGCGGGTCAGCAGACCGCGCGACTCCAGATCGTCGAGGACGGCGATGATCCGGGTCTTGTCGGCGTGGATGGCCTCGGCCAGCGCGGCCTGGGTGCGCACCGGCGTCTCGTCGAGGTGGGAGAGCACCGCGTACGCCCACAGGGTCAGGCCGTGGGCGTCCAGGACCGGACGCTCGGCGGCCAGCAGGGCGCGTCCCAGCGGGACGACCAGCGCGGCCAGGTCGGGCCGGGGGGCTTGCGAGGGGCCAGCGTTCATGGCGATCAACGTACCGTTGACAAAAACATAGGCACACGCGGATCGTAGGCACATGCTTATGAAACTGCGGCGATCGGCCTGGACGCCCGGGCCCGACCACGAGCGGCGCGGCCCGGTCCTGGTGAGCGTGACCGACTTCCGCCTCGGCACGCTCAGGGACCTGCCCGGGGTGTACCGCGCCGCTCGGCGGCTCGCCCTCGGGTGGCCGCAGCTGGAGGGGGCGCACGGAATGTGGCTGTGGGTGCGGCCCGCCGCACGCCGGTGCGGGGCCGTGGCGGTCTGGCGGGACGAGGAGGCGCTGCGGGGGTTCGTGGGGTGGCCGCCCCATGTCGAGATCATGCGCGCGTACCGGGGAAGGGGGACCCTGAGGACGACGACCTGGCAGTCGGACGGCTTCGATCCGGTGGAGATCTGGGCGCGCGCCCGCAGCGGGACGCTGGCCCGGCTCCCCCGGCTGCCGCGCCCCTGAACCGCATGGGCACGCCTGGCCGATTCTGTTAGATTGGTCTAAACCACATAGTCCTACCGGGCCCTCCTCCAGCCCCCTCCTCAGAACGGCAGGCCAGCGTGGAAGTTGTCATCGTTCCGGACGCCGCAGCGGGTGGCGAGCTCATCGCCGAGGCCATGGCGCAACTGCTCCGACGCAAGCCCGACGCCCTGCTCGGCGTCGCCACCGGCTCGACCCCGCTGCCCATCTACCAGGCGCTGACGGCGAAGGTGCGCTCCGGTGCCGTGGACGCCTCCCGGGCGAGGATCGCGCAGCTCGACGAGTACGTCGGGCTGCCCGCCGACCATCCCGAGTCCTACCGCTCGGTGCTGCGCCGCGAGGTGCTGGAGCCGCTGGGCATCCCGATGGAGTCCTTCATGGGTCCGGACGGTACGGCGGAGGACGTCCAGGCCGCGTGCGAGGCGTACGACAGGGCTCTCGCGGGGGCCGGAGGGGTCGATCTCCAGCTGCTCGGGATCGGGACGGACGGGCACATCGGGTTCAACGAGCCGTGCTCGTCGCTGGCCTCGCGGACGCGGATCAAGACGCTGACCGAGCAGACGCGGGTGGACAACGCGCGGTTCTTCGACGGGGACATCGCGCAGGTGCCGCACCATGTGATCACCCAGGGGATCGGGACGATCCTGGAGGCGCGGCATCTGGTGCTGCTGGCGACGGGCGAGGGCAAGGCCGACGCCGTGGCGGCGACGGTGGAGGGGCCGGTCGCGGCGGTGTGCCCGGCGTCGGCGTTGCAGTTGCATCCGCATGCGACCGTCGTGGTGGACGAGGCCGCCGCGTCCAAGCTGAAGCTGGCGGACTACTTCCGGCACACGTATGCCAACAAGCCGGAGTGGCAGGGGATCTAGCGGATTCGTCTGCCGGTTCTCCTGTCTTCGGGGTGCGGGGTGTCTGTGGCTTGTCGCGCAGTTCCCCGCGCCCCTCAGGTGCGCCCCCTCCCGGCACGCCAAGAAGGCGCCGGTTCCCCTCCCGTGGGAACCGGCGCCTTCGGTCGTGCAGGGGCTATGCGCCCGCTATGACCTCCGCCGCGGCTCGGCCGCAGACGCGGGCCGCTCCGTGGGTGGCGATGTGGAGGGCGCCTCTCGGCGGGGCCTGCGGGAGGCCCATCTCCACCACGATCGTGTCGGGGCGTTCGCGGAGGAGGGTGTCCAGGGCCGTGGACATCCAGGGGTGGCGGTGTTCGTCGCGGACGAGTGCCACGATCCTGCGCTCCCCCGCCGCCTTCAGGGCGGCCTGGCCGGCGTCCTCGCCGGTGTGGGTGCCCGCCTCGGTGCCGGGGAGCAGCCCCGAGAGTTCCGCTGCCACTCCCCAGGGGGTCTCGTCGCCCACGGCGATGTTGGCGACCGGCGTGAAGGCGGCCACGTAGGGCGCCTGGGTGAGCGGGGTGAAGGCGCTCGCGCCGGTGCGGCGCAGGGCGCGGCGGGCGGCGGCCAGGCCGATCTCGGGGTCGGCGCCCCCGGCCGCTCCCCCGGCGCCCGCCGCCGTCCAGCGGGCCAGCCTGCGGACGCGTTCCGCGGCGTCGGCGAGGCGTTCCTCGGGGAGTTCCCCGGTGCGGACGGCGGTGACGAGGGCGTCGCGCAGACGGCGTACGGTCTCGTCGTCGGCAAGGCCGCCGCCCACGCAGATGGCGTCGGCTCCGGCGGCGACGGCGAGGACGCTGCCGCGTTCGATGCCGTAGGTGGAGGAGATGGCCTGCATCTCCATCCCGTCGGTGACGATGAGGCCGTCGTAGCCGAGCTCGTCGCGCAGCAGACCGGTGAGGATGCGGCGGGACAGCGTCGCCGGGTGCTCCGGGTCCAGGGCCGGGACCAGGATGTGGGCGCTCATCACGGCGCGGGTGCCGGCGGCCATCGCCGCGCGGAACGGGGCCAGTTCGCGCTCGGCCAGCGTGGCGGCGTCGGCGTCGATGCGGGGCAGGGCGTGGTGGGAGTCGACGTTGGTGTCGCCGTGCCCGGGGAAGTGCTTGGTGCAGGCGGCGACGCCGGCCGACTGCAGGCCCGTCACATAGGCCGCGGTGTGCCGGGCGACCAGCTGCGGGTCGGAGCCGAAGGAGCGGACGCCGATGACCGGGTTGTCGGCGTTGGAGTTGACGTCGGCGGACGGGGCCCAGTTGAAGTTGACGCCGCAGGCGGCGAGCCGACGGCCGAGTTCGGCGGCGACCTCGCGGGTCAGGTCGGTGTCGTCGACCGCGCCGAGGGCGTTGTTGCCGGGGAAGCTCGATCCCGTGCGCACCTCCAGGCGGGTGACGTCGCCACCCTCCTCGTCGATGGCGACCAGGACGTCGTCCCGCTCGGCGCGCAACTGGGCGGTCAGCGCCGCCAGTTGCTCGGGCGAGGCGATGTTGCGGCCGAACAGGCCGACGGAGGCCAGGCCCTCGCCGAGACGGCGCAGCAGCCAGTCGGGGGCGGTGGTGCCGGGGAAGCCGGGCTGGAGGACCGTCAGCGCGTCACGGGTCAGAGTGTCGATGCCGCTGGCGAATGTCGTCATCGGATGGCGTTATCCCTTCACGGCGCCGGCGGTGAGACCCGCGGCCATCTTGCGCTGGACGAGGAGGAAGAGGACGACGATCGGCACGGCCATCATGGTGGCGCCGGCCATCATCGGGGCGTACTCGGTGCCGTGCTTGGTGGTGAAGTTGCCGAGCCAGACGGTGGCGGTCTGGTTCTGCTGGCTGAGCAGCATCAGGGCGTAGAGGTACTCGTTCCATGCCTGGATGAAGCCGTAGACGGAGGTGGCGACGAGGCCGGGGGCGAGCAGCGGGAAGACGACGCGGACGAAGGCGCCGGTGCGGGAGCAGCCGTCGACCATCGCGGCCTCCTCCAGCTCCTTGGGGATGTTGACGATGAAGCCGCGCAGGGTCCACACCGTGAACGGGAGGACGAAGGTCAGGTACGTGATGATCAGGCCGGTGAGCCTGTCGTACTGCCCGAGGTCGTTGAGCAGCAGGAACACCGGGATGATCATGGCGACCAGCGGGACCATCTGGACCGCGAGGATGCCGACGATGACGATCTTGCGGCCGCGGAAGGCGAACCGGGAGATCGCGAGGGCGGCGAGCAGGCCGACCACGATGCCGATCAGGACGACGACCACGGAGACGAAGAGGCTGCGGCCCACGGGCCCCCAGAAGTCGGCGATGTCCAGCGCGCGGCTGAAGTTGGACGTCGTCAGACCGGTCGGGAACAGACTGGGGTCGGGGTCGATGGCGTCCTCGGCCGGCTTGAACGCGGTGTTGAGCATCCAGTAGACCGGGAAGCCGGCGACGGCGAAGACGAACAGGCCGACGAGGTTCCAGCCGAGCTTGGAGCGCTTGCGGGAGGTCCCGGAATCGGCGCCCTTGGTGACGACCGCGCTCATTCGACCTCTCCGATCTTCAGCATCTGACGCATGTACACGGCGACCACACCGAGCAGCAGCACCACGGTGATCAGGGCGATCGCCGAGCCCTGCGCGTAGTCGTTGACCACGAACGCGCGGTCGTAGGAGTAGGTGTTGAGGATCTGGAACTCCGGCTCCGGGTGGCCGTTGCGCATCACGAACACCTGGGGGAAGACGCCCATGTCCCAGATGACCGACAGGGTCGTGAGCATCACGATGATCGGCTTGAGGATGGGCAGGGTGACGTAGCGGAACACACCCCAGGCGCCGGCGCCGTCGAGGCGTGCGGCCTCCTCCAGCTCCTTGGGGACCTGGGTGAGTCCCGCGCTGAGGGTGATCACCACGAAGGGCACGGCTCCCCAGACCACGAGCAGCATGATCACGGCCAGGCCCTGGGGGCCGCTGGCGAACCAGTTGTGGCCGATCATGTCGACGCCGGGCAGCTTGCTGAGGATCGCGTTGAGGATGCCGTAGTCGGTGTCGAAGAGCCACTTGAAGACGGTGGTCGCGACGATGACGGGCATGCCCCAACTGGCCACCAGCGCGATGTTGATCAGCGTCTTGACCCAGCCGGAGACCCGCTGGAGCAGCAGGGCGATCAGCATGCCGATGACCATGGTGAAGATCACCGCGCCGGCCGCGAAGACGATCGTGCGCAGGACGACGGTCCAGAACTCGCTGTCGCCGAGCACCTTGGAGAAGTTCTCGAAGCCCACCGACTCCGCGGGCTGGAAGCCCCACAGCTGGGGCTGGCCGAACTTCTGGAAGGAGAGGGTGACCAGGCGGACCAGCGGATAGCCCATGACCAGGGCGAGGATCAGCAGACAGGGCGCGAGCAGCAGCCAGGCGGTGGCGGCCGGGCCGTACGTCCGTTTCGCGCGGGGCCGCTCCGGTGCGGCCGGCGGCGGTGCCTGCCGCGGCGGCGGCACCTTGGCAGGGGTGGTCGTGTCGGCACTCATCGCGCGCTCCTTGGCGGTACCTCTGGCCCTACAGGTCCTACGGAAAGAAGGCGGGGCCCCGCCCGTGAACGGAGCCCCGCCTCAGGTCACTTGGTGTTGATGACCTTGTCGATCGCGGCGTCCGCTTCCTTCGCGGCGTCCTCGACCGACTTCTTGCCGGTGGCGATGGACTGCAGCATCGTCTGCAGGACCTGGGCCTTCTCGACCTGGCCCCAGCCGGGGGCCATGGGGACGAACCAGCTGGACTCGGCCGCGGTGGCCGGGACGGCCGTGGCCGGGTCGTTCTTCAGGGTGGCGAGGTCGGTCTTGTTGTTGGGCAGGTTGCCCTTGGCCATCAGGCCCTTCTGACCGGAGGCGCCGGTGAAGGCGTTGATCCACTCGGCGGCGACGTCCTGCGCGTCGGACTTCACCGGGATGGCGAGGTCGGAGCCGCCCAGGAAGACGGGGAGGTTCTTGCCGGACGGGCCGGGCATCACGAAGTTCTCGACGTTGCCCTTGAGCTTGCCGGTCTTGTCGTTCTTCGGGTCGGCGGCGGTCGCGCCCTCCCAGGCCGGGGCGAAGATCATGCCGGACTTGCCCTGGCCGTAGACGATGTAGCGGTCGGCCTCGTCCTTGGTCTTGTCGCCGTGCATGTAGGTGTCGAGGACCTTCTTGAACTCGTTCAGGCCCTTGATCGACTCCGGCGAGGACAGGCTGGCCTTCCACTGGCCGCCCTCCTCCTTGGCGATGGCGCCGCCGGCGTCGAAGACGAAGGACATGGCCGCATACCAGTCGCGGGAGGGCTGGTACCAGGCGCTGAACTTGTCGCCCTGCTTCTTCTGGACCTTGTCCAGGGCGGCGATGAGCTCCTTGTAGGTCTTCGGCGCCGCCTTCACGCCGACCTCGGCGAAGACGTCCTTGCGGAAGTTGGCCACGCGGCCGCCCGCGTAGTAGGGCACGCCGTAGGTCTTGCCCTCGTACGTCACCGAGTCCTTGAGGCCGTCCAGCCATGCCCCGGAGTTGTCGAACTTCGCCGGGTCGACCGGGGCGAACGCGCCCTTGACGACGTACGGGAGCATCTCGGTGTTGCCCATCTCGACGACGTCGGGGGCCTTGTCCGTGGCGAGGACGGCGTCGAGCTTGGCGTTCTTGTCCGGCCAGCCGTAGTACTCGTGCTTGATCTTGATGCCGGGGTGCTTCTCGGCGACCGCGTCGTCGGCGGCCTTCACCAGCTCGGGCCAGTTGTTCTGCGCATCGACGGTCAGCCAGACGGTCAGCTCCTTGGCGTCGCCGCCCTTGCCGCCGTCGCTGCCGTTGTCGTCGCTGCCCCCGCACGCCGCGATGGAGATCATCATGCCCGCGACACCGATCGCGGTTACCAGCTTGCGCTTCACGCCACCCTCCTCAGGGATGCCACAAACCCCCCTCGTCCCCGCGGTGATGGCGTCAACGCCGTGCGAACCGTCCGTGGGGCCGGGACCTGGACCAATGGTGTAGACCAGTACCCGGAGCTTGGCCCAGACCAATAGGGCTGTCAAGGGTGTTCAAGCGGGCTCCAGGCGTCCGTGATGGGACCGAGATATGCAGGGACCTTTCATTCCGCAAGCGACCAAACGGACGGACCACCGCCACTGGACCACTGGGCCGGAGCGGCGCGCTGGACTAGACCAACGGGGGCCCCACGGGTATACAGAGAGATCACGGAGCGTGTGGAGGACGCCCAGTCAGGTCACCCACCCACGAAGCCGTGCCACGATGTGAGCCGCGGCCGATGGGTATGTCGGTCGCTTCGGCACCGGAGCCGGGAAGGCAGAGCATGAGCACCGACGTCAGCAGTGCGGAGAACGAGGGTGGGACGAGTGTCCGTACCGCGCGCGTGCCCAAGTACTACCGCCTGAAGAAGCACCTGCTCGACATGACGGAGACGCTGCCGCCGGGCACGCCCGTCCCGCCCGAGCGCACGCTGGCCGCCGAGTTCGACACCTCCCGCACCACCGTGCGCCAGGCCCTCTCGGAACTGGTCGTCGAGGGCCGCCTCGAACGCATCCAGGGCAAGGGCACCTTCGTGGCCAAGCCCAAGGTCTCCCAGGCGCTGCAACTGACCTCCTACACCGAGGACATGCGCGCCCAGGGCCTGGAACCCACGTCCCAGCTGCTGGACATCGGCTACATCACCGCCGACGACCGCCTCGCCACGCTCCTGGACATCACCGCGGGCGGCCGCGTGCTGCGCATCGAGCGGCTGCGCATGGCCAACGGCGAGCCCATGGCCATCGAGACCACCCATCTGTCCGCCAAGCGCTTCCCCGCGCTGCGCCGCTCCCTGGTCAAGTACACGTCCCTCTACACCGCCCTCGCCGAGGTCTACGACGTCCATCTCGCCGAGGCCGAGGAGACCATCGAGACCTCGCTGGCCACCCCGCGCGAGGCCGGCCTGCTCGGCACCGACGTGGGCCTGCCGATGCTGATGCTCTCCCGGCACTCCTTCGACCGGCAGGGCGAACCCGTGGAGTGGGTGCGCTCGGTGTACCGCGGCGACCGCTACAAGTTCGTGGCCAGGCTGAAGCGGCCGGCCGAGTAGCGACTTTGTAAAGGCGGCACCGATATACGGGACGAGGGGTTCCGCTCACACGACACCGTGACCTAGATTGCCAGCCCATTACCGCAGGTGATCAGTGAGGGGACGGAGTCGCCCGATGTCGCAAGACCCGGAAGAGAACAGAGGTCCGGTGGTGACGCCCCTGCGCGTCGTCATCGGCCTCTGCCTGTTCGCGCCGTTCGTTGCCATGCTGTGGGTCGGCTCGTACGCCAAGGCCGACCCGGCACTCGCCGGCATCCCGTTCTTCTACTGGTACCAGATGGCCTGGGTGGTCATCTCGACGGCGCTGACCGCGGTGGCGTACAAGCTGTGGCAGCGCGACCAGCGTGCCCGCCGGGGAGGTGACTCCCGGTGAAGGACGGCGTGAACGGCGTGGCACTCGCCGTCTTCATCTTCTTCTTCCTGGCCGTCACGGTCATGGGCTTCCTCGCCGCGCGCTGGCGCAGGGCCGAGAACGAGCACAGCCTCGACGAATGGGGCCTGGGCGGCCGGTCGTTCGGCACCTGGATCACCTGGTTCCTGCTGGGCGGCGACCTCTACACGGCGTACACCTTCGTCGCCGTCCCCGCGGCGATCTACGCGGCGGGCGCGGCCGGCTTCTTCGCGGTGCCGTACACGATCCTGGTGTACCCGCTGATCTTCACGTTCCTGCCGCGCCTGTGGTCGGTCTCCCACAAGCACGGCTATGTCACCACCTCCGACTTCGTGCGCGGCCGCTTCGGCTCCAAGGGCCTGTCGCTCGCGGTGGCGCTGACCGGCCTGCTGGCGACGATGCCGTACATCGCGCTGCAGCTCGTCGGCATCCAGGCGGTGCTGGACGTGATGGGCGTCGGCGGCGGCGAGGACACGCACTGGTTCATCAAGGACCTGCCGCTGTTCATCGCCTTCGGTGTGCTGGCCGCCTACACCTACTCCTCCGGGCTGCGGGCGCCCGCGCTGATCGCGTTCGTGAAGGACACCCTGATCTACCTCGTCATCGCGGTGGCGATCATCTACATCCCGATCAAGCTGGGCGGCTTCGACGACATCTTCGCCGCGGCGGACGAGAAGTTCTCGTCGTCGGGCAAGGGCGGTCTGATCCCGCCCGAGGCCGGGCAGTGGGGTTACGCGACGCTGGCGCTCGGCTCCGCGCTCGCCCTCTTCATGTACCCGCACTCGATCACCGCGACGCTCTCCTCCAAGAGCCGTGAGGTGATCCGCCGCAACACCACGATCCTGCCGCTGTACTCCCTGATGCTCGGTCTGCTGGCGCTGCTCGGCTTCATGGCGATCGCGGCCGGGGTCACCGTGGAGAACGGCCAGCTGGCGATCCCCCAGCTGTTCGAGGACATGTTCCCGGACTGGTTCGCGGGCGTCGCCTTCGCGGCGATCGGCATCGGCGCGCTCGTCCCGGCGGCCATCATGTCCATCGCGGCGGCGAACCTCTTCACCCGCAACATCTACAAGGACTTCATCAAGCCGGACGCGACGCCGGAGCAGGAGACCAAGGTCTCCAAGCTGGTCTCCCTGCTGGTGAAGGTGGGCGCCCTGGCCTTCGTCCTCACCATGGACAAGACGGTCGCGATCAACTTCCAGCTCCTCGGCGGCATCTGGATCCTCCAGACCTTCCCCGCCCTGGTCGGCGGCCTGTTCACCCGCTGGTTCCACCGCTGGGCGCTGCTGGCGGGCTGGGCGGTCGGCATGGTCTACGGCACCGTCGCGGCCTACGGCGTCTCCTCCCCCACCCAGAAGCACTTCGGCGGCTCCACCAAGGAGATCCCCGGCATCGGTGAGATCGGCTACATCGGCCTCACCGCCTTCGTCCTCAACCTCGCGGTCACCGTGGCCCTCACCTTCGTCCTGAAGGCGGTCAAGGCCCCCGAGGGCATCGACGAGACCAAGCCGGAGGACTACACGGCCGACGCGGGCGATCCGGGAGTGAAACAGGAGCTGCCTCTGAACTCCGCGCACTGAGACACCCCCGGAGCGCGGGACGGGACCCCGCCGCCCGGTGGGCGCGCGCCACCACGACCACCCCGCAGCGGGCCGCCGAGATCACCCCACCACGGCGGCCCGCTGTCGTACACACTCACGCACATGGACATCCGGATCCGCGCAGCGCACCCCACCGAATACGCAGAGATCGGCGAGCTCACCGCACGGGCCTATCTCCACGACGACCTCCTGCGCTTCCCCGCGAGCGACTGGTACCTCGGCGAGCTGAGGGACGTCGCCAAGCGGGCCACCGCCGCCGACGTCCTGGTCGCGACGGACGGCGGCCACCTGCTCGGCACCGCCACCTTCGTACCGGCCCCCGGCCCCCTCGCCGACCTCGCCCGCCCCGGCGAGTCCGAGATCCGCATGCTCGCCGTGTCCCCCGCGGCCCGCGGAAGAGGCGTCGGCCAGGCCCTCGTCCAGGCGTGCGTCGACCGCGCCGGCGCCGTGGGCCACGGCGTCGTCCTGTCGACCCAGCCCGGTATGCGCTCCGCCCACCGCCTCTACGAACGCCTGGGCTTCGTCCGCGTACCGGAACGCGACTGGCAGCCGATCGCGGGCGACGACTTCACTCTCCTCACCTACCAGTTGACGCACTGAAGTCAGCGACGACACAACATATGGGGGCGTCACCCACGCCCGGCACTAGATGTATGCTCATGCTCGCTGTCGCCGCAGGGGAATCCGGTGCGAATCCGGAACTGTCCCGCAACGGTGTACTTATGCATGCATAAGCGTCAGTCCGAGGACCTGCCGACAGTGGCCCCGACCGACCGGTCGGGTGCCCCGACGTCCGGGCCTCGTGGAATGGGCCGGTGGACGCGACGCCCCGTGCGCTCGTGCTGCCCGCCCCGCTCTCGCGAGAGGCCCCGGCCGAGCCAGGGAGAGCCCCACGTGACCATCGCGCCAGCAGATCCGGCTTCAGCCGTCCCCGCCGACGAGGACGCTCCGGGTACGGCCTTGCTGCGGACCCTGACCGAGCTGACCGCCGACCTGCCCGACGCCGACCCCGGACGCGTGGCCGCCGCCGCGCTGCGGGGCCGGTCCGCCCGGGCCGACGAGGCGGAGCTGCGCGAGCTGGCCACGGAGGCGGCCGCCGGCCTCATCTCCGAGGACCCCGCCTACTCCAGGCTGGCAGCCAGGCTGCTGACCCTCTCCATCGCCGCCGAGGCCGCCTCGCAGGGTGTCACCTCCTTCACCGAGTCGGTGGCGGTCGGCCACCGCGAGGGGCTGATCGCCGACCGCACCGCGGAGTTCGTACGGCTGCACGCCGAGCGGCTGGACGCGCTGGTCGACCCGGCCGCCGACGACCGCTTCGGCTACTTCGGCCTGCGCACCCTGCACAGCCGCTACCTCCTGCGGCACCCGATCACCCGCAAGGTCGTCGAGACGCCCCAGCACTTCCTGCTGCGCGTCGCCTGCGGCCTCGCCGAGGACGACACGACCCGCTCGGTCGACGAAGTCGGCGCGCTCTACGGGCTCATGAGCCGCCTCGACTACCTGCCGTCCTCCCCCACCCTGTTCAACTCCGGCACGCGGCACCCCCAGATGTCGTCCTGCTACCTCCTCGACTCCCCCCTCGACGAGCTGGACTCCATCTACGACCGCTACCACCAGGTCGCCCGCCTCTCCAAGCACGCCGGCGGCATCGGGCTGTCGTACTCCCGCATCCGCTCCCGCGGTTCGCTGATCCGCGGCACCAACGGCCACTCCAACGGCATCGTGCCGTTCCTGAAGACCCTCGACGCCTCCGTCGCGGCCGTGAACCAGGGCGGGCGCCGCAAGGGCGCGGCCGCGGTGTACCTGGAGACCTGGCACTCCGACATCGAGGAGTTCCTGGAGCTGCGGGACAACACCGGTGAGGACGCCCGCCGTACGCACAATCTGAACCTCGCCCACTGGATCCCGGACGAGTTCATGCGCCGGGTCAACGCCGACCAGCAGTGGAGCCTGTTCTCCCCGGCCGACGTGCCCGAGCTGGTCGACCTGTGGGGCGAGGAGTTCGACGAGGCGTACCGCAAGGCCGAGGCCGCCGGTCTGGCGAAGAAGACCATCGCCGCCCGCGATCTGTACGGCCGCATGATGCGCACCCTCGCGCAGACCGGCAACGGCTGGATGACCTTCAAGGACGCCGCCAACCGCACCGCCAACCAGACGGCGCTGCCCGGCCATGTCGTCCACTCCTCCAACCTCTGCACGGAGATCCTGGAGGTCACCGACGACGGCGAGACGGCGGTGTGCAACCTGGGTTCGGTGAACCTGGGGGCGTTCGTCACCGGGGGAGACATCGACTGGGAGCGGCTGGACGCCACCGTCCGCACCGCCGTCACCTTCCTCGACCGCGTCGTCGACATCAACTTCTACCCGACCGAGCAGGCCGGCCGCTCCAACGCCAAGTGGCGCCCGGTGGGCCTGGGCGCGATGGGTCTGCAGGACGTCTTCTTCAAGCTGCGCCTGCCCTTCGACTCCCCGGAGGCGAAGGCGCTGTCCACGAGGATCGCCGAGCGCATCATGCTCGCCGCCTACGAGGCGTCCGCCGACCTCGCCGAGCGCAACGGCCCGCTGCCGGCCTGGGAGAAGACCCGTACCGCCCGGGGCGTGCTGCACCCCGACCACTACGACGTGGAGCTGACCTGGCCGGAGCGCTGGGACGCGCTGCGGGCGCGTATCGCCGAGGTCGGGATGCGCAACTCCCTCCTGCTGGCGATCGCGCCGACCGCGACCATCGCCTCCATCGCCGGCGTGTACGAGTGCATCGAGCCGCAGGTCTCCAACCTGTTCAAGCGCGAGACGCTGTCCGGCGAGTTCCTCCAGGTCAACTCCTACCTGGTGCAGGACCTGAAGGACCTCGGCGTGTGGGACGCCCGCACCCGTGAGGCGCTGCGCGACTCCAACGGCTCGGTGCAGGGCTTCGCGTGGATCCCGGAGGACGTGCGCGCGCTGTACCGCACGGCGTGGGAGATCCCGCAGCGCGGCCTGATCGACATGGCGGCGGCCCGTACGCCGTTCCTGGACCAGGCGCAGTCCCTGAACCTGTTCATGGAGACGCCGACCATCGGCAAGCTCTCCTCGATGTACGCCTACGCCTGGAAGTCCGGGCTGAAGACGACGTACTACCTGCGCTCGCGCCCGGCGACCCGCATCGCCCGCGCCGCCCAGGCCCAGGCCCAGCCTGAGAAGACGATCCCCGTCCAGCAGGCCACCGACCCCGAAGCGGTCGCCTGCTCCCTTGAGAACCCCGAGTCCTGCGAGGCATGCCAGTGATGTCCGAACGTAACGCCAATCTCCTCGACCCGGGCTTCGAGCTGACCCTGCGCCCCATGCGCTACCCGGACTTCTACGAGCGCTACCGGGACGCCATCAAGAACACCTGGACCGTCGAGGAGGTCGACCTCCACTCGGACGTCGCCGACCTCGCGAAGCTGACGCCCGCCGAGCAGCACCTGATCGGCCGCCTGGTCGCGTTCTTCGCGACGGGTGACTCGATCGTGGCGAACAACCTGGTCCTGACGCTGTACAAGCACATCAACTCCCCCGAGGCGCGCCTGTACCTGAGCAGGCAGCTGTTCGAGGAGGCCGTGCACGTCCAGTTCTATCTGACGCTCCTCGACACCTATCTGCCCGACCCGGACGACCGCGCGGCCGCCTTCGACGCGGTGGAGAACATCCCCTCCATCCGCGAGAAGGCCGAGTTCTGCTTCAAGTGGATCAACGAGGTCGAGAAGCTGGAGCGGCTGGAGACCCAGGCCGACCGCCGCCGCTTCCTGCTGAACCTGATCTGCTTCGCCGCGTGCATCGAGGGCCTGTTCTTCTACGGCGCCTTCGCGTACGTCTACTGGTTCCGCAGCCGGGGTCTGCTGCACGGCCTGGCGACCGGCACCAACTGGGTGTTCCGCGACGAGACGATGCACATGTCGTTCGCGTTCGACGTGGTCGACACCGTCCGCAAGGAGGAGCCGGAGCTCTTCGACGACCAGCTCCAGCAGCAGGTCACCGACATGCTGCGGGAGGCCGTCGAGTGCGAGCTGCAGTTCGCCCGCGATCTGTGCGGTGACGGCCTGCCGGGCATGAACACCGAGTCGATGCGGCAGTACCTGGAGTGCGTGGCCGACCAGCGGCTGGTCCGCCTGGGCTTCGCGCCGGTGTACGGCTCGGAGAACCCGTTCTCCTTCATGGAGCTCCAGGGCGTTCAGGAGCTGACCAACTTCTTCGAGCGGCGCCCGTCCGCGTACCAGGTCGCCGTGGAGGGCACGGTGGACCTGGACGAGGACTTCTGACCCTCGGCGTCCCGCAGTTCACGGTCGATCCGGCGTTCGTGGGCCCAGCCCACGAGCGCCGGGCCGGCGAGGAGGAGGAAGAGGACGGCGACTCCCGCGTAATCCATGAGTGCGTTCATGGGAGTAAGCATCGTTCTTAAGGAACACTCCTGGCAGTGGCAGGACTGCCACACACCCTCGATTTCCTGCCAGCCGCACGGCACACTGGCGGCATGCTGACGAACGTGGCCGCCGTGGTGATGGACGGGGTGCAGCCCTTCGAGCTCGGGGTCGTGTGCGAGGTGTTCGGCATCGACCGCAGTGACGACGGGCTGCCGGTGTACGACTTCGCCGTGGCCTCGGCGGAGGGGGCCGAGGTGCGCACGACCACCGGGTTCTCCCTCCGGGTCGAGCACGGGCTCGAACGGCTGGAGTCGGCGGATCTGATCGCCGTGCCGGCCGGATGGAGCTACCCCGACCGGGAGTTCCCGCCGGAGCTGCTTCAGGCGCTGCGCCAGGGCGTGGAGCGCGGCGCGCGCGTGCTGAGCGTGTGTTCCGGCGTCTATGTGCTGGGCGCCGCGGGCCTGCTGGACGGACGGCGGTGCACGGCGCACTGGCGGCACACCCAGGAGCTCGCCGTCCGCCATCCGCGGGCCCGGATCGAGCCGGACGTCCTCTACGTCGACGACGACCCGGTGATCACCTCCGCCGGGACCGCGGCCGGCATCGACGCCTGTCTGCATCTGGTCCGCAAGGAGCAGGGCCCCGAGGTCGCCAACGCCATCGCCCGCCGCATGGTCGTCCCGCCGCACCGCGACGGCGGCCAGGCGCAGTACGTCGAGCGGCCGCTGCCGGCCACCGCCTGCGACACGGTCGGCGAGGTGCTCGCCTGGATGGAGCGCAACCTCGACCAGGAGGTCACCGTCGAGCAGCTCGCCGAGCGCGCGCACATGTCCCCGCGCACCTTCGCCCGTCGCTTCCAGCAGGAGACGGGGACGACTCCCTACCGCTGGATCCTGCGCCAGCGGGTGCTGCTGGCGCAGCGCCTGCTGGAGGCGACGGACGAGACGGTGGACGCGATCGCGGGGCGCACCGGGTTCGGCACGGCCGCCGCGCTGCGGCATCAGTTCGTCCGCGCGGTGGGGGTCACCCCCCAGGCGTACCGGCGGACGTTCCGGGGCCCGCGGGCGGCCTGAGGGCTCACCACGGGACCGGCCGCAGCAGCAGCTTCTGCGGACGCAGGGTGATGCCCACCCGGGTGGCGTCGTCCGAGCCCGGCACCTGCTCGAAGCGGTACTTGGCGGACAGGGCCGCCGTGATCAGCGTCAGCTGGGCCATCGAGAAGTGGTCGCTCGGGCACTTCCGATTGCCGACGCTGAACGGGCTCATGGCGTATTTCGGTACCTCCTTGGCGCGTTCCGGAAGCCAGCGGTCGGGGTCGAAGTCGAGGTGGTGCTCGTAGGAACGCGCATCGCGCTGGATCGCGTACGGGCTGTACACGATGTCGGCTCCGGCCGGAATGCGATAGCCGCCGAGTTCGGTGTCGGTGACCGCCCGCCGCGTCAATATCCATACGGCGGGCCGCAAACGCATGGCCTCGACGACGACATTGTTGGTGTGCGTGAGCTTGCGGACGTCGCCGAATGCGACCGGACGGACGCCACCGGTCACGGATTCAACTTCCTCGCGCACCTTGGCGGCGTGCTCCGGGTGTTCCGCCAGTACCTGGAGCAACCACATGATCGTGGACGCCACGGTTTCGCTTCCGGGGGTGAGTATCGCGACGACCTGGTCGTGGATCTCCTGTTCCCCGATGGGGTCGCCATTGTCGTCCTTCGCCTCCAGCAATGCCGTCAGCAAATCATCGGGCCTTTGACCGGATGCGCGGCGCTCGGCGACGATCTCGTCGACGAGGAGATGCAAATCGGCCAGGGCGCGGTTGAATTCGCGGTTGGCCGGGAGCGGCAGCCGGTACAGCGGGCCGAGCGGCACCACCATCCGCCGGTACATGCCCTGGAAGACGACCGCGAGGGCGTTGCACAGCCGCTCGGCGCGCTCGTCCATGTAGTCGCCGCGCAGCAGACAGCGGGCGGCGATGCGCACGGCCACCCGGAACGACTCGGGGGTGCAGTCGATCGTGCCGCCCGGCTGCCAGCGCTCGGTGAGGGCGTGCGCCTCCTCCTCCATGATCGGGCCGTAGTTGGGTATCGCGTCCAGCCGGAAGGCGGGCTGGATGGTGCGCCGCTGCCTGCGGTGGCGCGGTCCGTTGGCGGTGGCCACGCCCTCCTTGCCGAGCAGGCCCTCCAGGGACTCCCACAGGGGACCGTCGATCTTGAAGTGGGGGTTGAGGGCGAGGGCGCCGGTGAGGTCCGGGGTGGTGACGGCGTAGACCGTCTTGGGCCCGAGCCTCAGCCGCACGATGTCACCGTGCTCGCGCAGCCGGGACATGAAGCTCAAGGGGTCGCGGACCAGCTGCCAGCCGTGGCCGAGGAGCGGGACCCCGCCCCCGGCGAGGGGCGGGTCGAGCAGTTCGGGGACTTCGGTCTCCGCGGGCTTCACGGACTCGACGGTCATTTCTCACCTACCGCTTCGTTGTTGACGTACGGGGGTGTGGTGCGGTCGTCCCAGCTGTCGACCCGGTACCGGCCGGACTCGTGGTGGAACCAGTACACGGAACTGAACCAGTTCCGCATATTTCCCAGGCAAGCGCGTACGGCAGTGCTCAGTTCCTTTCCCCGTACGGTGCCGTCGGCGAGGCGGTCGGCGAAGCGCTGCGCCTCACGTTCGGCGACGACGAATTCGTCGATGCACTCCAGCACGCGCCGCCGCAGTTCCACGACCGCTTCTTCGAGCGTCAGCCCCTCATGGGTGATGAGACTGATTCCGAGATTGTGGACCTCGTCGCCCGCTATTTCCTTGGGCAAGGAGCAGAGGTCGTTGTACCAGGCGGCGAATTCCTGGCTGAGCAGTGCCGCCCGCCGGTATGCGGGGTGTTTCCGCACGTGGTCCGGGAGTTCGAGTTCCGCGCTCGGCTCCAGCAGATCGGTCCAGATCCAGTGGGCGAAGGTGAGCCGGCGCAGGGCGAGGTATTCCTCGACCGTGGGAACGGTTCCGGTGGTGCGGTTGTGGAATTCCCGGTCGTATGCCTCGATCACCGCGTGGAAGTGCCGGGCGAAGCGCGCGTTCCAGGTCTGCGGCAGGAACGAGTACAGCCGCTGGACGCTGTCGGCGAACCCCGCGACCAGCGGGTCCGGGTGATGCAGATGGGCCGCCGGGGAGTCCAGAGCCACATGCAGGCGCTGCCGCAGCCGCTCCCAGGCGGCGGGCCGGCCGTGGACGATGTCACGGTCGTGCCGGTCGTCCCAGACGAAGAACCACGCGCTGTAGTCCCCTATCGCCTGCATGACCGCGTCGGGCGCGCCGGTGTAGTACCCGGCCATGAGATCGGTGTAGCACAGGCCGTCGGCATATTCCTCCACCTTGTCGGCGGGCATGAGCCGTTTTTCCAGCAGCCAGGTGCGGGTCTTCTCCTGCAGCCGGGGCCAATACGGGTGCAGTTGCCGGGGAAAGGCTGCCTCGATCACCGGCAGAGAGAGTGATGGTGGTACCGCGAGCGCCGTCGTCGATGTGGTGCCGTGTGGGAAAGAAGACACGAACAAACCCCTCTCAGCCGACCAGAGCGCGCACACCCCTCCCGCTGTGCCGGGCGTGCGCCGTTGCGTATCCCCGCACTTCCCATTCAGCACCACAACTGACCGTTCTGGGAACGGATTTGCTCCATTCACTACCCCGGCATGCCGTGACGCACCCCATGTGTGACTGTTGTGGATCAGGATCCGGTGCTATGGGATCGGACGTGCGAAGGACAGACGAACGGGAGAAGACGGACGGCGCCCGCCCGGGATCAACTCCCGGACGGGCGCCGTCCGTTGGGGCTCCTGGGATCAGTCGTTGGCGACCACCGGGTAGCGGGGCTCGTTCTCGGCCATCTGCCGCAGCGCGTCCTTGCGGTCGCGCTTGGAGAGGCGGTCGATGTAGAGGTAGCCGTACAGGTGGTCCGTCTCGTGCTGCAGGCAGCGGGCGAAGTAGCCGGTGCCGCGCACCTTGATCGGGTTGCCCTGCTCGTCCTGCCCGGTCACCTCGGCGTAGTCCGGACGCGCGAGCGGCATGTACGCCGTCGGCACCGACAGGCAGCCCTCGTTGCTGTCGTCCAATCGGCGCCTGTCCGCGGGCAGTTCGACCAGCTTGGGGTTGCAGACCACGCCCACGTGCCGCACGCCCTCGTCGTCCGGGCAGTCGTAGACGAAGACCTTCTTGTCCACGCCGATCTGGTTGGCGGCGAGCCCGACGCCCTCGGCGGTGCGCTGGCTGGCGAACATGTCCGCGACCAGCTGCCGCAGCTCCTCGCCGAACTCGGTGACGTCCTCGCACTCCTTGTGCAGCACCGGGTTCCCGACGACCGTGATCGGCCGCGAGGTCCCCGCCTCACGCCACGCCTTCTCCCGCGCCTCGGTGTCCTCGGTGTCGATGACGAAGCCCTCGTCGTCCACGGGGAGCACGCCGCCGTGCTGCTGATCGGTGTCCTGCTGCGCCATGACCGACGTACGCCTTCCTGCAAGCTGGAGAAAATGATGCGAGTACAGCCTAAAGGTGCTGTCGGGCTCGCTCAGCAAACCTCTTCGAGATCCCGCCAGTCCCTGGAGTCCGGGCTGTCGGCGACCCACCCGTCCAGCAGCCCCCGTACCAGCGAAGCCGGCGCGGCCACGCCGCACTCCCGCTCCGGCACCCACAGCTGCCCGTCCGTCCGGTGCCCCAGCGGACCGGGATGCCCCGGCTCGCTGTGATCATGCGGATCCAGATGCTCCCCGTCCCCCTCGTCCGCCGGCATCCGCGACTCCGAGCACATCCGGCACAGCAGCCGCACCGAGGACGACCAGTCCTCCGCGGCGAACCCGGCGTCCGCCGCGAGCTGCTCCAGCGCGTCCCGGTCCGCCTCGGTCGCCGCCTCCAGCAGGACCACCCAGGTCGGCACCGGCGAGGGCGCCCACAGCTCGATCTCGTCGAAGACGGGATAGGCGTGCCCGGACGACGTGGTCCGCTCCCCGTGCGGAACCCCGTCGTGCAGCACGACCTCACCCCAGCGCCGCCCCGAGGACGGCAGCGGGATCGAGAGGACTTCGAGCCGGGCCGGATCGAGCCTGCGCCCCCACACGACCTCGGCCTCGCCCTCCGGCGACAGGCGCACCGCCGCGCTGCCCAGGTCCATCCCGACGGGCTCACCGGAGTCGGCGGCGCCTCCCGGCACATGGAGCCCGTACGCCTGCCAGGCGCGCCGGGCCAGCGGCCAGTCCTGCAGGGCCGTCGCCGCGATGCCCACGTTCCACCAGTCGGGTGCCCCGGTCTCCCGGTCCAGCAGGGCCACCGCCCGCAGCCCGGCCGTTCGGGCCTGCTCCCAGTCGTGCCGGAACTTGTGCAGCAGGGCGAGGTTGAACCAGGACTCCGACAGCCACGGCTCCAGATCGGCCGCGCGTGTCAGCAGCGCTCCCGCGTCCTCGTAGCGGCCGTCGCCGATCAGCGTGAACGCGCGGTCGGTGGCCTGCCGCCAGGAGGCGGAGGGCCGGTGCCGTCCCTTGCCGAAGATCCTCACGATTCCCGCCTGCCAGTTCCGTGCGGTGGGCCGGCCAGTGCCCCCGGACACTCTCTCTCCTTCGCATCCAACCACGTACGGCCACAAGGGCGCTCATTACCCATGGGTTACCCCGTCACGGGCAGGGTCAGACAGTCCCTGGCCAGCGCCCGGCCCAGCGCTTCGACCACATCCGGCGCATAGTCCCCGGCCGTCCCGAGCCGCAGCTCCTCCAGCGCCGTCAGCGGCCCGCCAGGACCGGCGCCCTGGGCCTTCTCCTCGTAGGCGTTGACCGCCCGCACGATCCGCGCGGCGAGCGGCTGCTCCCGATAGGGGTCGGCCTGCCGCTCGACGACCACGGCGACGGCCGCGTCCACCCCGGTCTGCCGGACGACGGCCCCGCCGAGCAGCGCGATGCGGCGCTGCTCGGCCGCGGGGAGACAGGCGGTGGCGCCGCCCGGGACCGGGTCGACCAGGCTGAGCTGGCCGATGTCGTGCATCAGGGCGGCGTGCTCCAGGACCGTCAGCTCCGGCCCCGACAGGCCCAGGTCCCGTCCGACGGCCACGCTGAGCGCCGCGACCCGGTGGGCGTGGCCGACGGGGGTGTACCCGGCTATCTCGGTGGCCCGGGCGAGGGAGGCGATGGTCTGCCGGTACGTGGTCCGCACCGCGGCGTAGCGGCGCAGCGACAGCTGGGTGAGCAGCAGCGGCAGGCTGAGCACGGGCAGCGCCCACAGGCCGGCGACGGCGACCGCGAGGGCCATCACCACGCCGGTGGCGACGACGGCGGAGCCGACGCCCGGCATGGCCCGCAGCTCGTCGCGCAGCAGCGGGGCGAAGGGCCAGCCGGTGCGGGAACGGGCCAGCGCGGCCGCGAGCACCGCGTCGCACAGCGCGGTCAGGGCGAGCAGTCCGAGGAGCAGCAGCACATGGGCGGGGCCGCTCCAGCCGTCGAACACGCCCTGGTTGTACAGGGGCTGGAAGCACACGGCGGCGAATCCCACGGTGAGCACCCGGCGGGCCAGCTGGTCGGCGGTCGGCCCGCGTCCGCGCGCGATGTGCGGCACCGCGCCGAGCAGTACGGCGGCGAGGACGACGCTGACGACCTGGGCGACCCCGTGCGTGGTGGGCCGGTCGGCGTTCTCCCCGAGCAGCGCGTACGACAGCGCCCCGGCGGCCCCGAGCGGTGCGGGCTCGCGCACCCGGGCGCCGGTCCACCGGGCCAGCTCCCCCAGCACGATCAGCGCCCCGAAGGCGACCGCGGCCGGCCGCTCGACGAGCCCGTCCCGGAGGGTGACGGCCAGGCAGACCGCGGCGAGGACGGCGGCACCGCCGTGCACGGACACGAGCAGGGCGGGCGGGCGCCGGGGGTTCACCGGTGGGCCCCCGTCCGTCCCCCGGCGGGCGCCCGGGGCCGCGGCGGCTGCGGCTCGTCGGCGGTGACCGCCGGATGCCAGCCCTCCCGGCGCAGCGCCCGGCACAGGGCCGCGACCATCCGGGGGTCGAACTGGGCGCCGGCGCACCGCTCCAGCTCGGCCAGGGCGGCCTCCACGGGGCGGGCCCGGCGGTAGGAGCGGGTGGAGGTCATCGCGTCGAAGGCGTCGGCGACGGCGACGACCCGTGCGGGTTCCGGGATCTGGCTGCCGACGAGCCCGTAGGGGTAGCCGCTGCCGTCGATGCGCTCGTGGTGGTGGAGCACGGCGGCCCGGGCCTCGCCGAGGAAGGAGATGCCGCGCACGATCTCGTGGCCGTACTCGGGGTGCAGCTCGATCACCCGGCGTTCCTCGGGGGTGAGCGGCCCGTCCTTGCGCAGCAGCCGGGTGGGCACGCCGAGCTTGCCGACGTCGTGCAGGATCCCGGCGAACCGGAGCATCTCCACGCGCTCGTCGTCCATGCCGAGCTCGCGGGCGATCATCATCGACGCCTGGCCGACGCGCTCGCTGTGCCCGCGGGTGTAGCCGTCCTTGATGTCGACGGCCTGCACGAGGGCGCGGATGGTCGCCTGATGGGCGGCCCGTTCCCGGTGGTACTGGGCGAACACCCACCAGGACACGCACATCGGCAGCAGCACCAGCAGCGCGGCGACCGGCCCGTAGGGGCTGCGCCACAGCACGGCCATCATCAGCCCGGCCAGTCCGTGCACCCCGAGGGGCGCCAGGGAGCGCGCGAACAGCCCACGCCAGGCCCGGCGCGGCGGCACCAGTTCGGCCAGCACCCGCATGCCGCCGTCCAGGACGGTCAGCACCAGGCAGAAGACGACGACGGCGGCCCCGGCGGGCACCAGCGCGTAGGGCAGGTCGGAGCCGACGACGGCGTCCCGGCCGCCCAGCGCCCAGTGCACGCGGGCCGCGGCCCACACGGCGATTACCAGCCGGGCGGCCCGCCAGATCCGGCGCAGCGCCACCGGCCGCTGCTCGGCGTGCGACAGCAGCGCTCCGGGCACCGCGACGAGCGCGGCGGCCGGCGGCGGCAGCAGAAAGGCCCCGGCGAGCAGCACGGGGTAGAAGGTGCCGGCGAAGGACCGGCGGGCGATCCGCTCCCCGGCGGCGTAGAGCACGGCGAGCAGGGCCACCGCCCACCAGGGCGTGCGCACGGCCGGCAGCGGCAGCAGAGCGCTCAGAGCGACGAGGACGGCACAGCCGACGTAGGCGCGCGCCCGTCCCGGAATCGCCTCCATGACGCCCCTCCCCGGGCATGACCATGCCTGAACCCGGCTCGGAGCCTAGGTGGGGAAGGGGGCGTCCGAGGGCGGAAGGCCCTCGGATTAGCACATTCGGGTGACCGCGGGGCCGACCCGCGGTCAGGACTCCTGCGGGGTGGCGGTGACGTCGTGCTCGGGCACGGCCTGCCCGGAACGGATCAGATCGAGCCGCCCCAGCACCTTGGCGCGCAGGTCGGTGGGCACGTCGTCATGCCCGCAGCACCGCTTGACCAGCTTCTTCACGGCCTGCTCCAGGCCGTACTTCTCCAGACACGGCGAGCACTCCCGGAAGTGCTGCTCGAACTTGGTGCAGTCGGTGTCGGGCATCTCACGGTCGAGGAACTCGTAGAGATGATCGAGGACCTCACTGCAGTCCGTCTCGTGCGGCTCTCCGCAGCTCATGAGCCCGAGCCTTTCGCTTCGTTCGACTCTCCGGCGCCGGCCGGGACCAGCCCGCGCTCACGGGCGTAGTCCTCCAGCATGCCGCGCAGTTGACGGCGGCCCCGGTGCAGCCGGGACATCACCGTACCGATGGGTGTCCCCATGATGTCCGCGATCTCCTTGTACGCAAAGCCCTCTACGTCCGCGAGATAGACGGCGATGCGGAATTCCTCGGGGATCGCCTGAAGTGCTTCCTTCACGTCCGAGTCGGGCAGGTGGTCGAGCGCCTGCGACTCCGCGGAGCGCAGACCCGTCGACATGTGCGACTCGGCGCGGGCGAGCTGCCAGTCCTCGATCTCCTCGGCCGCGCTGCGCTGCGGTTCGCGCTGCTTCTTGCGGTACGAGTTGATGAAGGTGTTGGTGAGGATCCGGTACAGCCACGCCTTGAGGTTGGTGCCCTCACGGAACTGGTGGAAGGACGCGTACGCCTTGGCGTACGTCTCCTGCACCAGGTCCTCGGCGTCGGCCGGGTTGCGCGTCATGCGCAGCGCGGCCGAGTACATCTGGTCGAGGAACTCGAGCGCGTCCCGCTCGAAGCGCGCGCTGCGCTCCGCGGCCGACTCGTCGCTCGTCTCCGCGCTCATGCCCTGGCCCTCGGGCAGCTCCGCCTGGCCGTTGTCGGTCCCTGCGTCGGTCCCAGTGACCGGACCCACCTCCTCAAGATCCCGGGCGGGACCGAGACCGGCCCCACTGGAATCGGAGAATAGACGACTGTCCCCACCCGCCGCCGCCCGAATAGGAGCGGTCCTGGCCGCGGGCAGCACCGTCCAGTCCAGGTCGGCGCGGCTGCTGCGGCTCGAATCGGACTCTGCCGGGCGCAGCCCGTCCACGGCGTGGTGGCGGGAGGCGGGCGGGCAGAAGGTCGAACCCATGCGGCGGACTTCCTCTCCTACGACGGTGACGTGCCGGGCTGCTCCTGCACATCTGTCCGGCTCAACCAAGGCCGGGGCGTCCGCATTCCCGCGCGTTCAGCCCAGTGACCGGCTCCACTCGACGACCGCGTCGGTGATCACGGTCAGCGCCTCCTCCTGGGTGAGGGGCGCCCGCTTGGGCACGGCGAAACCATGATCGCCGTAGGGAACCTCGACCAGCTCATGAGCGCCCTCGGGGAACTCCGCGGGCTTGCCGAACGGATCGTTGCCGCCCTGCACGACCAGGGTGGGCACCCCGGCGCCGAGCAGTTCCTCGGCGCGGGACTTCTCGGGCTTGCCGGGCGGGTGCAGCGGGAAGCCGAGGGCGAGCACGGCGGCGGCGCCGAGTTCGGTGGCGGTACGGCAGGCGACGCGGGCCCCGGCGGAGCGGCCACCGGAGATCACCGGCAGGCCGGCCCTGCTCACCGCGGGCCAGATGCCCCGCCAGCCGGCGTCCAGGGTCTTCGGGGCGGGGGCGACCTTCTTGCCGGCCACCCGCCAGGGCTGCTCCACCAGGGCGACGCTCACGCCGTGCGCGGGCAGGGCGGCGGCCAGCGCCCGGAGGTCGCGTGCCTCGATCCCGCCGCCCGCGCCATGGCCGGCGGCGAGGACGAGCCGGGGCTTCCTCGCCCTGTGCCAGGTGACGCGGGCGTCCCCGGCGTCGGTGCCGATGATCTCGGTGATCTCTTGGGTCACGTCAGAAGAGTGTGCCCTCTTCCGGTCCCTCCAGCTCCTTCAGCAGCTCCGGGCCGTTGTTGCGGACGTTGCTGACGGCGGTGGACACCGGGTAGGCGCGCATCAGGCCGGCCGGCGGGGGCGCGAGGAGCTCCCGCAGGGCGTCGGGGTCGGTGCGGGCGGGGTCGAGCCAGGCGTCCCAGCGGTCCGGGGTGAGCATCAGCGGCATCCGCGGGTGGATCTCGGCGAGGGCGTGCGGGCCCTCGGCGGGGGCCACGGCCAGGGGGCTCGTCTCGGCCTCGGTGGTGATGACCGAGCAGGTCACCCACCATGCCTGCGGGTGGTCGTCGGGCAGCGTGCGGTCGCGCCAGAACTCGTAGAGCCCGGCCATGGCGAACACCGACCCGTCGGCGGGAAGGACGAAGTAGGGCTGCTTGCGCGGCCGCTTCTTCCTGCCCTCGACCTCCAGTTCCCGCTCCTGCTTGCCGGTGACCCACTCGTAGTAGCCGTCGGCGGGCAGGATGCAGCGCCGGGCGGCGAAGGCGCGGCGGAAGGCGGGCTTCTCGTGCACGGTCTCCGCGCGCGCGTTGATCATCCGGGCGCCGCCCTCGGGCGTCTTGGCCCAGGAGGGCACGAGCCCCCACTTGAGCTTGCGCAGCTGGCGAACCGGACGCGGGTCCTCCGCGTCCTTCAGGGGGCGGTCGAGGACGGCGTAGACCTCTTTGGTCGGCGCCACGTTGTAGTCGGGCGCCAGCGTCTCCTCCGGCTCCCACTTCTCCACCTCGAAGATCCCGGCGAGATCCTCGGGCCTACGACTCGCTGCATACCGTCCGCACATACGTGCCACACTGCCAGACTCCGCCGCGACACAGGGAGCAGCCCGGAAACATGGACAGCAGCACAGCGACCTCGCTCTGGGACGAGCTGGTCGGCACCCAGTCCGACCCGGACCTGTGGGTGGTGATCGCGACCGGCGTCGCCGCCCTCGCGGTGGTCGTCCCGTCCGGCCTCTGGCGCGTGGCCCGCAACGCGATCACCATCGCCCACGAGGGCGGCCACGGCCTGGTCGCGCTGCTCACCGGCCGCCGGCTGACCGGCATACGGCTGCACTCCGACACCAGCGGCCTCACCGTCAGCCGGGGCAAGCCGTACGGCCTGGGCATGATCCTCACGGCGGCGGCCGGCTACACCGCCCCTTCCCTGATGGGCCTCGGCGGCGCCGCCCTGCTCGCCTCCGGCCGCATCACGCTGCTGCTGTGGCTGGCGACGGCCCTGCTGCTGGCGATGCTGGTGATGATCCGCAACGCCTACGGCGTCCTGACCGTGGTGCTCACGGGAGCGGTGTTCGTCCTCGTCTCCTGGCTGGCCGGGCCCCAGATCCAGGCGGCCTTCGCCTACGCGGCGGTCTGGTTCCTGCTCCTCGGCGGAGTGCGCCCGGCCTTCGAACTCCAGTCGAAGCGCGCCGGAGGCGGAGCGGGCGACTCGGACGCCGACCAGCTGGCCCGTCTGACGCACACCCCGGCGGCTCTCTGGCTCTTCCTCTTCCACGCGGTGTCGCTGTGCTCGCTGATGGGCGGCGGCAGGTGGCTGCTGACGGTGTGACGCAGGACGACCCACCGAACGCCCGCCTTATAGAGTGGACCCATGTCCCTAACCCCCGCACAAACCGCCCTCTGGCCCGCCCCCACCGCGAGCGCGGCCGTCGACGCGACGGTCCACGTGCCGGGGTCCAAATCCGTCACCAACCGCGCCCTGGTGCTGGCCGCTCTGGCGAGCGAGCCCGGCTGGCTGCGCCGCCCCCTGCGCTCGCGCGACACCCTGCTGATGGCGGGCGCGCTGCGCGCGATGGGCGTGGGCATCGAGGAGGGCGTCGGCCCCGACGGCACCGGTGAGTTCTGGCGGGTCATCCCGGCCGCGCTGCACGGCCCGGCCACGGTGGACGTCGGCAACGCCGGCACGGTCATGCGGTTCCTGCCGCCGGTCGCGGCGCTGGCCGACGGCCCCATCCGTTTCGACGGCGACCCGAGGTCGTACGAGCGCCCGCTGAACGGCGTCATCGACGCCCTGCGGGTCCTCGGCGCCCGGATCGACGACGACGGCCGGGGCGCGCTGCCGCTCACCGTGCACGGCGGCGGTGCCCTGGACGGCGGTCCGGTGGAGATCGACGCCTCCTCCTCGTCGCAGTTCGTCTCCGCCCTGCTGCTGTCCGGCCCGCGGTACAACCAGGGCGTCGAGGTGCGGCACACCGGCTCCACCCTGCCGTCGATGCCGCACATCCGGATGACGGTGGACATGCTGCGCGCGGTCGGCGCCCAGGTCGACACGCCCGAGTCCGGCGGTGAGCCCAACGTCTGGCGCGTCACGCCCGGCGCGCTGCTCGGCCGCGACCTGGTCATCGAGCCGGACCTGTCCAACGCCCAGCCGTTCCTGGCGGCGGCGCTGGTGACCGGCGGCAAGGTGCTGATCCCGGACTGGCCGGCCCGCACCACCCAGCCGGGTGACCGGCTGCGCGAGATCTTCACCGAGATGGGCGGCTCCTGCGAGCTGACCGACTACGGTCTGGTGTTCACCGGTTCGGGTGCCGTGCACGGCATCGACGTGGACCTCGGCGAGGTGGGCGAGCTGACCCCCGGCATCGCGGCGGTCGCGGCGCTCGCCGACTCCCCCTCCACCCTGCGGGGCGTGGCCCATCTGCGGCTGCACGAGACGGACCGGCTGGCCGCGCTCACCAAGGAGATCAACGAGCTCGGCGGCGATGTCACCGAGACCGCCGACGGCCTGCACATCCGCCCGCGCCCGCTGCACGGCGGCGTCTTCCACACGTACGAGGACCACCGGATGGCGACCGCGGGCGCGATCATCGGCCTGGCGGTGGAGGGCGTGCAGATCGAGAACGTGGCGACGACGGCGAAGACGATGCCGGACTTCCCCGAACTGTGGACCGGGATGCTCGGGGCGTAGGGACGCGGGGAAAGACCATGCGCCGCTACGGCAAGCACACCGACGAGGACGACATCCGCCAGCGCCCCAACCGCAAGGGCAACCGGCCGCGGACCAACATCCGGCCCAAGCACGAGGACGCCGCCGAGGGCATGGTCCTCACCGTCGACCGGGGCCGGCTGACCTGCCTGGTCGACGACCGGCCCGTGACGGCCATGAAGGCCCGCGAGCTGGGCCGAAAGGCCGCCGTGGTCGGCGACCGGGTGGCGCTGGTGGGCGATCTGTCCGGCAAGAAGGACACCCTCGCGCGGATCGTGCGCATCGAGGGGCGCACCTCGGTGCTGCGCCGCACGGCCGACGACGACGACCCGTTCGAGCGGGTGGTCGTCGCCAACGCCGACCAGCTGGCGATCGTCACCGCCCTCGCCGACCCGGAGCCCCGCCCCCGGCTGATCGACCGCTGCCTGGTGGCGGCGTTCGACGGCGGCCTCACCCCGCTGCTGGTGATGACCAAGTCGGACCTCGCCCCGCCGGACAAGCTGCTGGAGCTGTACGGCGCGCTCGACATCCCCTATGTCGTCACCAGCCGCGAGGAACTGGAGTCCGGCGGCGCGGCCGACCGGGTGCGCGAGCATCTGGACGGCAAGATCACGGCCTTCGTGGGCCACTCGGGCGTCGGCAAGACGACCCTGGTGAACGCGCTGGTCCCGGAGGAGCGCAGGCGCCTGACCGGCCATGTCAACGCGGTCACGGGCCGCGGCCGGCACACCACCACCTCGGCCCTCGCCCTGCCCCTGGCCGGCGCCGAGGGCTGGGTGATCGACACTCCGGGCGTACGGTCCTTCGGCCTCGCCCACGTCGATCCGTCACGGGTCATCCACGCCTTCCCGGACCTGGAGCCCGGCACCGAGGGATGCCCCCGCGCGTGCAGCCACGACGAGCCGGACTGCGCGCTGGACGCCTGGGTGGCCGAGGGCCACGCCGATCCCGCGCGGCTGTACTCGCTGCGCAGGCTGCTGGCCACCCGCGAGCGCAAGGAAGGCGACTGAGCTCCGCGTTGTGCGACTCCACAACGCTCCGGCGAGGGCATAATCACAAAAGCCGGACCCCAAGAGCGAGCACAGCCTGACAAGCGGTCACACAGCATCGCGGGACGCGGAGTTACGGGAGGACAGCACATGGCGTGGCTGCTGGTCATCGTGGCAGGGCTGCTCGAAACCGGCTTCGCCGTCTGTCTGAAGCTGTCGCACGGCTTCACCCGGCTCTGGCCGACCATCGCCTTCGCCGTCTTCGCCCTGGGCAGCTTCGGCCTGCTGACCCTGTCCCTGCGGAAGCTCGACGTCGGCCCGGCGTACGCGGTGTGGACGGGCATCGGCGCGGCGGGCACGGCGATCTACGGCATGGCGTTCCTGGGCGACGTGGTCTCCGTCCTGAAGATCGTCTCGATCAGCCTGGTCATCGCGGGGGTCATCGGGCTGCAGCTGTCGGGGTCGTCGCACTGAGGGACCCGGTCATACGGCGTGCAGGGCGCCACGCACCAGGTCGGCGACGCCTCCCTCGCCGGGCGGCGCGGCGACACAGGACAGGGCGAGGCGGACGGCGAGCTCGCAGGAGCGGGCCAGGTCGTCGGCCTCCTGCTGGGTGCGGTGGTGACCGCCGGGGCCGGTGAGGGCGGCGACGGCGCGGTCGCGGACCAGCGTCACGAAGTCGCCGGGTGAGGGCAGCGGGCCGTCCGCCCGGCGCTGGGCGGGCAGGGCCGAGGCGGAGGGCACGGCGGTGAGCGCGGGCGCGGGCAGCCGCTCGCTCCAGCAGCCGGTGAGCATGGCCCGGACCAGCGCGTTCTCGCGGGCCAGCGCGGTGGTCCACTCGGCGGCCGCGGTCAGCTTCTCGCGGGTGCCGGGGGCGGTGGCGAGCGCGCGCTCGACACCGGCGAGGTAGCCGTCGGCCTCCCGCCGCAGCAGGGCCCTCGCCAGTCCGTCCTTGCTGCCGAACTCGTTGTACAGCGTCTGCCGGGACACTCCGGCGGCCGCCGCCACGTCCACCATCCGCACCGCGGACCACGGCCGACGCGTCAGTGCCGCGTACGCGGCCTCCAGCAGAGACTCCCGCGCTGCAGGCATCCTCGCCTCCCCGGGTCCGGCTCTCGGCCCAGATTTGACGGGGTTTGGGACAGTGTCAAGGGGGCGCGAAACGGTGCGGGGGCGCATGCGGTGCGGGGCGAGCGGTGGCGAGTGGGGGCTTGCGGTGAGGTGCCGGGTGCGGGGCGAGCGGTGGCGAGTGGGGCTTGCGGTGACGCGCCGGGTGCGGGGCGTGGGTGGCTGGTCGCGCAGTTCCCCGCGCCCCTCGGGGCGTTGCAGCCCCGCCGTTGCGGGCAGTCGTGCCGCGGGGCGGCACGGGTGGGCGCAACGGCACCCCGTCGCGCCGGGCTGCGCACCCCACCCCCGGCCGGCCCCACCCACCCCCGCTGTCCACACTCCGGCCGCAGTGGCCCCGTACCACCACCGCCAGATAGGTTCGTCCCATGCCGGACTACCTCGACGACCTCCGCCTCGCCCACGTCCTCGCGGACGCGGCAGACGCCGCGACCATGGACCGCTTCAAGGCCCTCGACCTCAAGGTCGAGACCAAACCGGACATGACCCCGGTGAGCGAGGCGGACAAGGCTGCCGAGGAACTGATCCGCGGCCAGCTCCAGCGCGCCCGCCCGAGGGACGCCATCCTCGGCGAGGAGTACGGCATCGAGGGCACCGGCCCCCGCCGCTGGGTGATCGACCCCATCGACGGCACCAAGAACTACGTACGCGGCGTCCCGGTCTGGGCCACCCTCATCGCCCTGATGGAGGCCGGCGAGGGCGGCTACCACCCCGTCGTCGGCGTCGTCTCCGCCCCCGCCCTCGGCCGCCGCTGGTGGGCCGCGAAGGGCCACGGCGCGTACACGGGCCGCAGCCTCTCCTCCGCCACCCGCATCCACGTCTCCGGCGTCTCGCGCCTCGCCGACGCCTCCTTCGCGTACTCCTCCCTCTCCGGCTGGGAGGAGCAGGGCCGCCTGGACGGCTTCCTGGACCTCACCCGCGAGGTCTGGCGCACGCGCGCGTACGGCGACTTCTGGCCGTACATGATGGTCGCCGAAGGCTCCGTGGACATCTGCGCGGAACCGGAGCTGTCCCTGTGGGACATGGCGGCCAACGCCATCGTGGTGACGGAGGCCGGCGGCACCTTCACCGGCCTCGACGGCCGTCCGGGCCCGCACAGCGGCAACGCGGCCGCGTCGAACGGTCTCCTCCACGACGAGCTGCTGGGGTATCTCAACCGGCGCGACTGATACGCGACGTACTGCCTCACGCGCCCTCAAAGGCCCGTGCACGCCCCCTTGTTGACCCGTTCTTTGCCTGCCACTCTGAGAGTCCCACCCCTTGTGAACTTGTGAAGCAATGAACAAAGGGGTGGGAGACCCCCAGGAGGTGGCTCTCTTCCATGCTCGTCCGTGACGCCATGAGCACGATGGTCCTCACCATCGGCCCCCACCACACCCTTCGCCAGGCCGCCGCTCTCATGTCCGCCCGCAAGGTGGGCGCGGCCGTGGTCCTCGACCCCGACGCCGGCGGGCTCGGCATCCTCACCGAACGCGACGTCCTCAACTCCCTCGGCCTCGGCCAGGACCCCGACACGGAACGCGCCCACGACCACACCACCACCGACGTCGTGTTCGCCGCGCCGTCCTGGACCCTGGAGGAGGCGGCGACCGCCATGACCCATGGCGGCTTCCGCCACCTGATCGTCCTGGACCAGGGCGGTCCGGCCGGCATCGTCTCGGTCCGCGACATCATCCGCTGCTGGGCCCCCGCGCGGCAGCGGATCCCCGCCTGATCCCCGTTCCCCCGACCCTCCGTCCCCCGACCCTCCGTCCCCTGGTCACCCGTCCCCTGATCACCCCGTCCCCGTCCCCGGACACGACAGCGGGCCGGACCCCCACAGGGAGGTCCGGCCCGCGCCTCGGCAGGCGATCCAGCGCTGGTGTCAGCCGCGACGGGCCTGGACCGCGACCTCCAGCCGCTTGCCGAAGTCCTCGTCCGCCTTGCGGAAGTTGCCGATCGCCCGCTCCAGGATGTCCTCGCGCGAGACACCGGCCATGGCCCCGGCCAGGTTGGCGACCAGGCGCTCCTTCTCGTCCTCCGCCATCAGCCGGTACAGGTTGCCGGCCTGCACGAAGTCGTCGTCCTCGGCGTGCACGGGGGCGACGTGGTTGCCGGTGCCCCCGGTGACGGCGACCGGCTCCCACAGCGCACGGCCGGTCTGCTGCGGGCCGCCGAAGCTGTTGGGCTCGTAGTTCTTCGCGCCGCCGTGCCGGCCGTCGTACAGGTAGCCGTCACGGGAGTTGGTGCGCGCCTCGGTGGCGTGCGGGCGGTTCACCGGCAGGTGGTCGGCGTTGATGCCGACGCGGTAGCGGTGCGCGTCCCCGTACGCGAACAGCCGGCCCTGGAGCATCTTGTCCGGCGAGGGCCCGATACCCGGCACGAAGTGCGCGGGCGAGAAGATGCTCTGCTCCACCTCCGCAAAGATGTTCCGCGGGTTGCGGTTGAGCTCCAGCCTGCCGATCTCGATCACCGGGTAGTCCGCGTGCGGCCACACCTTGGTCAGGTCGAACGGGTTGAAGCGGTACGTCGCCGCGTCCGCCGCCGGCATGATCTGCACGCCCACGGTCCAGCTCGGGAACTCGCCCCGCTCGATGGCCTCGCGCAGGTCGCGCTGGTGCGAGTCGGGGTCCTTGCCCGCGAGGATCTCGGCCTCCTCGGCGGTCAGGTTCTTGATGCCCTGGTCGGTCTTGAAATGGTACTTGACCCAGAAGACCTCGCCGGCCTCGTTGTTCCACTGGAAGGTGTGCGAACCGAAGCCGTCCATGTGACGGTACGACGCCGGGATGCCGCGGTCGCCGAACAGCCAGGTCACCTGGTGCGTGGACTCCGGGCTCAGGCTCCAGAAGTCCCAGACGTTGTCCGCCTCCTGGCTGCCCGTGTACGGGTCGCGCTTCTGGGTGTGGATGAAGTCCGGGAACTTGATCGCGTCACGGATGAAGAACACCGGGGTGTTGTTGCCGACGAGGTCGTAGTTGCCCTCCTCGGTGTAGAACTTCACCGCGAAGCCGCGCGGGTCGCGTACGGCGTCCGCGGCACCGAGGTTGCCGGCCACCGTCGAGAAGCGCAGGAACACCTCGGTCTGCTTGCCGACCTCGGAGAGGAAGGCGGCGCGCGTGTACGGGGTGACGTCGGCGGTCACCGTGAAGGTGCCGTAGGCGCCGGCGCCGCGGGCGTGCACGACCCGCTCCGGGATGCGCTCGCGGTTGAAGTGCGCGAGCTTCTCCAGCAGGAGCTGGTCCTGCACGAGTACGGGGCCGCCGATGCCCGCGGTCTCGCTGTTCTGGTTGTCGGCGACCGGGGCACCGGCCTCCGTCGTAAGCGGTCCCTGAGTCACGTGGGCCTCCTGCGCCTTCACTTGCTTGTCCTGTCCCTTGGCCAAAGCCGTTCCCGATCCTACAATGGACATTGTCTAAGTCAAATAAGCATCTAACTTCACACCGGGTCGGGACCTGGTCCCCCTTGCTGTTAGGCTGGTCTCATGAGTGACCTTCTTGAACGGCTGCGCGGACGCGGATGGCGGATGACCGCGCAGCGTCGTGTCGTGGCCGAGGTCCTGGACGGCGAGCACGTTCACCTCACGGCCGACGAGGTCCATGCCCGCGCGGTCGCGAAGCTGCCGGAGATCTCCCGAGCGACCGTCTACAACACGCTGGGCGAGCTCGTGTCGCTCGGCGAGGTGCTGGAGGTGTCGACGGACAAGCGCGCCAAGCGCTACGACCCGAACGCGCACCGGCCGCACCACCACCTGGTCTGCGCGGGCTGCGGTGCCATCCGCGACGTCCACCCCTCCGGCAACCCCCTGGCCGACCTCCCCGACACGGAACGCTTCGGCTTCACCGTCTCGGACGTCGAAGTCACCTACCGCGGCCTCTGCCCGGACTGCGCGAAGGCGTGACCCACCTCACATAAAGGAGAAGGCCCCGGCTGGACGCCGGGGCCTGTTTCTTTGCACGGGCCTGCACCCGCGAACGCGACCGAGGGCCGGAACCCTTTCGGATTCCGGCCCTCGGCCTTCAGTAGCGGGGACAGGATTTGAACCTGCGACCTCTGGGTTATGAGCCCAGCGAGCTACCGAGCTGCTCCACCCCGCGTCGATGAATGCAACATTACGTCAAGGGTGCGAGAAGAAGCAAATCCATTACGGGGGCGCGGGCCACCAGGCGTGTGCGGACCCTGCCGCGGGCCGGTCGCGCGGTTCCCCGCGCCCCTCAGGGACGTGCAGTCGCCCGCGCGCCGACGCAGCCGATGCGCCGGCGCAGCCGATGCGCCGCCGGCTGCGCAACCAAGCAACCCACCCCCGGCCGGCCCGGTCCACCCGTGCCTCCAGGCCGACAGCCGCTAGGCGGACAGTTCCTCCCGCAGCGCATCCCTCAGCCGCGCCGCCCGCTCCGCGACCTCCCCCGGCCCCAGCGACACCGCACGGTCGGCCCACCGCTGCCCCTCCGCGAGCTCACCGCGACGCGCGTAGACAAGGGCGAGGCGTAGAGCCGCCCGTCCATGACCGGCGTCGGCCGCACGGGTCCACCAGACAGCGGCCTCGGGCTCACTGCCCTCCCTGGCCAGCAGCAGCCCGAGATTGAACGCCCCGTTCCGCGACCCGGCCTCCGCCGCGGCCCGATACCACCGCGCCGCCTCCACCACATCGCCCCGCGCGGCGGCCAGCATGCCCACCCGCACCTGCGCCCGCCGATGCCCCTGGGAGGCGGCCCGCTCGTACCACTCCTCGCACTCGGTCTTCTCCCGGACCGGCTCCCCCAGCTCATGCGCCGACACCGGCGGCCGCCGCGCGTCCAGCAGCGTCGCCAGCCGGTACGCCCCCTCCGCACTGCCCCCGCCCGCCGCACACCGCAGATGCCGCTCGGCCTCCTGCTCGTCGCCCTCGCGCAGCCGCGCGATCCCGACCTGGAGCGCCGCCTCGGTGTGCCCGGCGGCGGCCGCCCGCTCGTACCAGCGCAGCGCCATCGTGTCCTCGCCGCGCCCGGCGTACAGGATCCCCAGGTTGAACGCGGCGTCCACGCTTCCGGCCTCGGCGGCCTTGGAGAACCACGGCTCGGCTCCCGTCGGGTCGCTGCCCTGGAGCAGCAGGACGGCCAGCGCGTTCGCCGCCTCCCGGTGCCCTGCGTAGGCCGCGCGCCGGTACCACTGCTCGGCCTGCGCGATCCGCCCCTGCTCGGCGCAGAGCAGCCCGAGGTTGTACGCGCCGTTCACATCGCCCGCGTCCATCGCGGCCCGGTACCACCGCTCGGCCGACTGCGTCTCCCCGCGCTCGGCGTGCAGCGCGCCCAGCGCGTTGGCCGCGTTACCGTCGCCGTCCTGCGCGGCCCGCAGCCACCACACGGCGGCGCTCTCGGTGTCCCCGGCGTCCCGCAGCAGGAACCCCAGCGCGCACGCGGCCCGCGGCTCGCCGTCCTTGGCGGAGGTGAGGTACCAGCGCCCCGCCTCCTTCAGCTCGCCGCGCCGCTCCAGGATCGCGCCGAGCTGCAGCGCGGCCCGCCGGTGTCCGCGCGCGGCGGCCTGCCGGTACCACTGCTCCGCCTCCGCCGCCGGACCGGGTCTCGCGGCGGCGGAGGCCGATCCTGCCGCCCCGGCCGCGACACCGTTGTCAGACCCGGCCCCGTCCTCGGCGGCGCCCTTGCGATCGAGTGCCCTGGCCAGCCGGTACGCCGCCTCCCGGTGCCCGCGCTCGGCGGCCACCCGCATCCACTGCTCGGCCCCGGCGTCCCCCCGGTGCTCCAGCAGATCGGCGAGCGCGTACGCGCCGAGGGTGTGGCCCTGCTCGGCGGCCTGGCGCAGCCAGTACTCGGCGGCGGGCTCGTCCCCGCGCTCGCGGTGGTGGCGGCCGAGGGCGTGCGCGGCGGGCGCGGACCCGGCGACGGCGGCGATCCGCCACCAGCCGGCGGCCTCCTCGGCGTACCCGCGCTGATGCAGAAGGACACCCAGGTTGTTGGCGGCGGCGCGGTCGCCGGCGGCGGTGGCGGCGCGCAGATGGGGCTCGGCTCCGTCGAGGTCACCACGGCGCAGCAGCATGGCTCCGAGGACGCTCATGGCCTCCACGTCGCCGGCCTCCGCGGCGGCCCGGTGCCGTGCCTCCTCGGCCGCCTCGCCCGTTTCGTCCCGGTCCGTGCTGGGTTCCTCGCGGCCGGAAGGCTGCACAAAACGCCCTGTCTCCAACAGAGTTGCCTTGTCCCCCATAACGTCCATCGTCGCACCACCTGCAACCTGGGTACACCCGGTATACCGCAGCCCGTGAGGTCACTTCAGCGTTTTGTCGACATGCCCACAGAGAGACAAGTCAAACACAGATCTCCCAACTCCCCACGGCGGCGCGGCGATCCCACCCCTGTCAGCACAGATGTGCGCACACCACGAAGGCCCGGATCCTGTGCGGATCCGGGCCTTCGCCCGTCGTACGGCGTGCCGTCGACTTCAGTAGCGGGGACAGGATTTGAACCTGCGACCTCTGGGTTATGAGCCCAGCGAGCTACCGAGCTGCTCCACCCCGCGTCGTTGTTCGGCAACCGTATCACGACGCGGGGGGAGCCCGCCGGTCAGGTTCTCGGGCTCGGGGTGGGGCTGGGGCTGGGGCTGGTCGTGGCGCCGCCACCACCGCCACCGCCGCCACCGCCGCCACCGCCGGTGGCCGAGCCGGCGCGGCTCTGCGCCTCCTCGGCACGCCGCAGGGCGTCCTCCAGGTCCTTCTGCGCCCGGCCGTACGCCTCCCAGTCGCCGTTCTTCAGGGCCTCCTGGCCCGCGTCGAATGCCTTCTGGGCGTCGTCCAGCGCCTGCTGGGCCGTCGGGTTGTCGGAGGTCGGCGGCTTGGTCGGGCCGTCGTCGTCACCCCGGTCCGGCGGCTCGGGCCTCGCGCCCTCCGTGCCGAAGACCTTGTCGAGGGCCTTCTCGAGGGTGTCCTCGAACGCCGTCTGACCGCCGTAGGTCACCAACACCTTGCGCAGCAGCGGGTACTTCAGGCCGCCACCGCGGACGTAGACGGGTTCGACGTAGAGCAGTCCGCCTTCCAGCGGCACCGTCAGCAGGTTGCCGTACTCGACGTCGGAGTCCCCACCGCGCAGCAGCCTGATCGTCTCCGCGATGTCCTGCTCGGAGTTGAACTGGCTCTGTACCTGTTTGGGTCCGTTGACCGTCGTGCTCGTCGGCAGTTTCAGGACTCTGATCTTGCCGTAGCCGCTGGTGCCCGCCTCGGCGTCGACCGCCATGAACGCGCTGAGGTTGTCACGTCCGTTGGGCGTGAACGTCGTCGTCAGCGAGAACGCCTGTTCCTTCTGGTCCGGCATCTTCATGCTGAGGTAGTACGGCGGCACCGCGTTGCCCGACCGGTTCGTCGGGTCGTCCGGCACCTGCCACACCTCGCTGCCGCTGAGGAAGGTGTTGGCGTCCTTGACGTGGTAGCGGGCCAGCAGCTCGCGCTGGACCTTGAACAGGTCCTGCGGGTACCGCAGATGGGCCATCAGCGACTCGGAGATGGCGCTCTTCGGCTCGACCGTGCCGGGGAACGCCTTCTTCCAGGTCTTCAGGACCGGGTCCTGCTCGTCCCAGGTGTAGAGCTTGACCTCGCCGGTGTACGCGTCGACGGTCGCCTTCACCGAGTTGCGGATGTAGTTGACCTGGTTCTGCTGGGCCACCACCGCGCGGGAGTTGTTCGTCGCGGTCAGCGAGTCGGCCGTGGTGTCACCGAGGGTCGTACGCGAGGCGTACGGGTAGCCGTTGGTGGTGGTGTAGGCGTCGACGATCCACTGGATCTTGCCGTCCACGACCGCCGGGTAGGCGTCGCCGTCGATGGTCAGCCACGGGGCGACCGCCTCGACGCGCTCCTTCGGGGTGCGGTTGTACAGGATCCGCGAACCCTCGCCGATGGCACCCGAGTAGAGGATCTGCGGCTCGCTGAACGCCACCGCGTACGCGGCGCGGTTGAGCGGGTTGGAGAGGTTGACGCCGCTCTTGCCCTCGTAGCTGTAGGTCTTCTCGCCGCTGTCGTCGGAGTAGTCGATCTCCTTCTGGGGACCGCCGACGATGGAGTACGTGGTGGTCTTCTCGCCGTAGTAGATCCGCTGCTGGTACCGCGGCAGCTGGCCCTTGGACGGCAGGTCGGACTCGGTGAAGAGCGGGCGGCCCTCGGAGTCGGCGGTGGTGCCCTTGGCGGCGACCACGCCGTAGCCGTGGGTGTAGCGGAAGTGGTTGTTGATCCAGTTCTGCTTGTCCACTCCGCCGAGGTTCAGCTCACGCAGACCGATGACGGTGTCCTGGTCCTTGCCGTTCTCGCTGTAGCGGTCCACGTCCAGGTTGGTCGGGAAGGCGTAGTACTTCCTGATCTGCTGGAGCTGCTGGAACGTCGGCGAGACGATGTTCGGGTCCAGGATGCGGATGCTGGCGGTGGCGTCCGCGGCGGCCCGCAGCTTCGCCTTGTCCGTGGTCGAGCTCTGGCCCGAGTAGTCGGTGACCTGGGCGTCGTCGATGCCGTACGCCTCGCGCGTCGCCTTGAGGTTCTTCTCGACGTACGGCGCTTCCTTGGCCTGCTCGTTCGGCTGGACCTGGAACTTCTGGACGATCGCCGGGTACAGGCCGCCGATGAGGATCGCCGAGAGGACCATCAGGCCGAAGCCGATGACCGGCAGCTGCCAGGTGCGCCGCCACAGGGTGGCGAAGAACAGCAGGGCGCAGATGACGGCGATGCAGAACAGGATCGTCTTGGCCGGCAGATAGGCGTTGGCGTCGACGTACCGCAGGCCCGTCCAGTTGTCCGTCGCCTTGAAGTCGCTGGACTTCACCGCCAGGCCGTACCGGTCGAGCCAGTACGCGACCGCCTTCAGCGCCACGAAGATGCCCAGCAGCACCGACAGATGGCCGGTGGCCGCGGACGTGGCGCGGGCGCCGGGGCTGGTGATGCGCAGCCCGCCGTACAGGTAGTGCGTCAGCGTGGCGGCGATCAGCGACAGGATCGTCGCGGCGAAGCCGAAGCCGAGCAGGAAGCGGTACCAGGGCAGGTCGAAGGCGAAGAAGGAGACGTCGAGACCGAACTGCGGGTCCTTCTGGCCGAAGGAGACGCCGTTGACCCACATCAGCCAGGTCCGCCACTGACCGGACGCGGACGCGCCGGCGATCAGGCCCACCAGGGAGGTGATCGCCAGCAGCAGCCACTTCTTGTAGGGCGCGATGCCCATCCGGTAGCGGTCCAGGCTCTGCTGCTCCATCGACATCGCGCTCAGCGGCGGACGCAGCCGGTGGGCCAGCCAGATGTTGAGGCCGACCGCGAGGGCCATGAGCAGGCCGAAGACGAAGAACAGTCCGATCTTGGTGGACAGAGTGGTGGTGAAGACCGACGAGTAGTTCACCGACCGGTACCAGAGCCAGTCCGTCCAGAAGCCCGCGAACATGGTGAACGCCATGCCGAGGACGGCAAGCACGCCCAGTGTCATGAGCAGGGTCCGGACACGCCGGGACGGGCGGCCCACTCTGATCCGTGGCCCCGTCGGGCCTCCGCCGCGGTCCGGCATCTGGAAAGCCAAGGTGCGCACCTCGAAGTTCGCTGTTGGTCCGTCAGGCCCCCGGGTTCGCGGGCCCTCGGTCGGGCCCCGTGATCGTAGGCCCACACCTATGCAACTTACTCACGCTTTACTCGGTTCCCGATTCGGGGCGGGAACCAGGCAGGATTGTGACCATGTCCAACACTCCCATGGCGGCGAGCCCGCTCACCCGGGCCGTGCTCGAGATCGACGAGTACGCCTCCGGCCTCGGCTGGGACCAGCCCGCCCGCCTTTTCGCCCTCGTAGACACCGCGCAGCTGCGGGCCCAGGAACCCGCGCTGGCGGCGCAGCTCGGCCTGGGCGACGAGCCCGAGACCACCGGACTCACCCCGATCGAGCAGGACGAAGTGCCAACGGACAAGGCGCTCGACGAGTTCCTCGGCACCATCGCCTGGCCCGACGCGGTGGCCGGCTGCGCGCTCACCGTGGAGCGGCTGATGCTGCCGCCGTCGGCGGAGGCACAGGTTCCGAAGGATCTGAGCGAGGCCCAGCTGACCAAGTGGGTGGCACAGCACCCCGAGCGTCAGGAGGTCCGTATGACGGTCGCGGTGCTGCGCGACGGGACGCGCGAGTCCGCGCTGCGGCTGCGTGAGAAGGACTCGCCGACCGAGGTGCTCACCGGTCCTGACCTGGTGCCGGGGCTGGCGGAGGCGCTGAAGGCGACGTTCGAGGACTGAGTCCGCATTCCGGTACGGCAACGGGGGCGCCCCTGCTCGGGGGCGCCCCCGCCCGTGCGTGCCGCGTCGCCGCTGTCAGCCGGTGGTGCACTTCGGCAGGTCGGCGGTGTTCCCCTCGCGGATGTCCGCGAGGGCGTCCAGCGCGTCGCCGATGGTGTCGACCTTGACCAGCCGCAGCCCGGCCGGGGTGTCCTTGGCGGCGGCCGCGCAGTTGTCGGCGGGCGTCAGGAAGTACTGCGCGCCCTTGTCGCGGGCGCCGACCGTCTTCATCTCGATGCCGCCGATCGGACCGACCTCGCCCGCGTCGTCGATCGTGCCGGTGCCGGCCACGAACGCGCCGCCGGTGAGGCTGCCCGGGGTGAGCTTGTCGTAGATGCCGAGCGCGAACATCAGACCCGCGCTCGGCCCGCCCACGTCCGCGAGCTTGATGTCGATGGTGAACGGGAAGGTGTGGTCGGTCCCGGCGGAGATGCCGACGATGGCCCGCTTCTCGCCCTCGTCGTCGGAGGTCGCCGTGGTGATCGTGACCTTCCTGGTGAACGTCGTCGCGCGGCGCTCCTTCTCGGCCTCGGCCTGCTCCTTGGCGGGCACGATGGTGAACACCACGTCCTCGCCGGGCTTGTGCTTCGTCACCAGCTCGGCGACGTCGGACGGCTCCTTCACCGCCGTACCGTCGACCGCCTTGATCACATCACCGGCGTGCAGCGCGCCCTCGGCCGGCGAGTCCTTCACGACCGTGGAGACGACCACCCAGGACTTCACGGGGACGCCCAGCTCCTTCAGGGCGGCGACCTTGGCGCTCTCCTGGGACTGGCTGAACTCCTCCGCGTTCTCCTGGGTCGACTCCTCCTCGGTCTTGCCGTCCGGGTACAGCGTGTCGTGCGGCACGACCTTGTTGTCGTGCGCCAGCCAGCCGTAGACCGCCTCGACGAGGTTCATCCGGTAGTCGGCGCTGGTCACGCGGACCGTGGTCATGTTCAGATGACCGCTCGTCGGGTACGTCTTGCGGCCCGAGATCTGCAGCACCGGCTCGCCGTCGTGCTCACCCAGGGTGTTCACCGTGGGGCCCGGGGACATCTCCGAGTACGGCACTTTGATGAGCACTCCCGCGCACAGGAGCGCGATCAGCATCAGGGTGGAGGCGAGCATCGTCGCGGTGCGGCGTGGCATGTCTCGACAGTACGGGACGAGTCTGTCGGAACACCGTCAGGGCGGCGATCAACCGCTGGTGCGGGACTTCTCCATGGCCGCGCGGAAGCGGGCGTACCCGTCCAGCTCCGGGCCGTCGCTGCGGGTTCTGCGCGTCCGGTTGGCCCAACTGCCCCACAGACCCGCGCCGATCGCAGCCACCAGCGGAATCAGCAACCAGGCGAGCGCCGCCATGCCGACCTCCCAACCCCTTGAGCGTCCGCAACTGACTGATCAGCAGATTAATCATCCGCACTGACAACGCTCACGCCAGGGGTGCGGTTACGCAACCGGAGGGGCCGGTGACTACGCGTGGTGCCGGTGTTCAGCAGGCGCCGACCCACTCCTCGGTGCCGTCGGAGAACCTCTGGTGCTTCCAGATCGGCACCTCGTGCTTGAGGTCGTCGATCAGCTTCCGGCACGCCTCGAACGCCTCCCCGCGGTGCGGGCACGACACGCCGACGACGACGGCGAGATCGCCGACCTTGAGATCACCCACCCGGTGCACGGCGGCCAGGGCCCGTACGGGGAACTCGGCGGCCACCTTCTCGGCGATCCGCCGCATCTCCGCCTCCGCGGAGGGGTGGCAGGAGTACCCGAGCTCGTCGACGTCCGCCCCGCCGTCGTGATTGCGCACGGTCCCCACGAACAGGGCCGTCCCGCCCGCGGCGTCGTCGCCCACGGCCGCGAAGACCTCGTCCAGCGACAGCGGGGTCTCCCTGATGCCGATCAGCTTGATCGGATCCTGCGCGGCCTGCTCGCCGGGGTGATCGTACGTGGGTGCCATACGCCCATCGTGCCCCACGCGCGCGAGGAGGGGGAATAGCGCTATCGCCCGGCGGGGAGGTGCGGGGGCTTGGAGGTACCTACGGGGCGGCCGGCCCGGCGGGGCGGGTGCGGGCGGCGTCGCTGGTCCCTGCCCTTGCCGCCGTTGCGGGCAGTCGTGCCGCAGGGCGGCACGGGTGGGCGCAGCGGCACCCCGCAGCGCCGGGTTGCGCCACGCCGTGACCCCAGCCACCACGCCGCTCGGCTCAGATCCGGCGCCGCGCCTTCCGGGCCCGCCGTACGACCGCCGCCGCGCCCAGCAGGGCGACCGTCGCGCCGGCCGCCCCCGCGGCGGTCGCGTCCTTGCGCCCGAGCCGCCGCCCGGCGACCGTATGCCTCCCGGACACCTCCTCCAGCAGCTCCGCGAGAACCTCCTCGTTGGTCCAGCGGGGCCGCCAGCCGGCGTCATGCAGCCGGCTCACGCTCACCACCCAGGGGTACATCGTGTACGCGAGGTCACCCGCCGGCGACGGGGTCAGCCCGATCCGGTGAAGCCGGGCCGCCGCGCCCAGCGCGACCGCCGACGGCAGCTCCATCCGCCGGATCCCGCTGAGCTCCTCGACCTCCTCCTGCTCCAGCCACCCGTCACACCCGACGGCGAGCTCCCCGTCGACCTTCTCCAGGACGGCGTACTCCAGAGCGCTGCACAGGTCCTCCACGTGGCAGAACTGCCACACCGGCCGCGACCCGGCCACCACAAGCAGCCGAGGCGACTCGAAGTACCTGGTCAGCGCGGTGTCGGTGCCGCCGACGAGGATCGCGGGGCGGACCACGGTGACGTTCAGGCCGGGATGCGCGCGAGGTGCCCGCCGGGCGAGCCGTTCGATCTCCAGCAGGTCACCCACACCGGTGGCCTCGGCCGTGGCGCGCAGCTCGGCGTCCTCGGACAGCGGCAGCTCGTTGTCCGGAAGGGCGCCGTAGACCATGGACGACGTGCACAGCACCACGCGGTGCACCCCGGCCGCCGCGGCCGCGGTCAGCACGGTCTGGGTGCCGCGCACGTTGTAGGCCGTCCGGGCGGCGGGATCCGTCTCCAGATCCAGGTCGAGGGCCAGATGCACCACGACATCGGCCCCCCGCAGCTTCTCGGCGATCGCCGGATCGCGCACGTCGAGGATGTGCCACTGCGCGTCCGCGCACGGCCCGCGCCGCTCGTCGATCGCGACGACCTGCTTGATCTCCTCCGACGCGGCGAGCCGCTCGGTGAGCAGCGCGCCCACGCCGGACGCGGCACCGGTGACCGCTACGACGGGCCCGCGCATGGCGGGAGAGGTTGACGGGTTTCGCGCTGCGCGAACCTGCGGGTCTGGGGAACTCACCGGGCGTCTCCAGCGGTTGTCTTCAGTACGGGCGCGAGTGACGCGTACGTACCAGGTGGCATCCATCCTGCCGCAGGCCCTCTGTCGGCGAAGCACCGAGGCCCCAACCGCCCGCGGTGTCTACGCTGGGTGGTGTTGTCGGGCAGTCGTGCCGTCGGGAAAGAACCGGCGGCCTTACCAGCCGAGGAATCCCGTGAGTGACACCCCATTCGGATTCGGCCTTCCGCCGGAGGAGCCGGAGAACGGCGACGAGGGCAAGAAGAAGGACCAGCAGAGCGGTGGTGGGCAGGGACCGGCCAACCCGTTCGGTTTCGGGTCGCTGCCCGGCGCCGGAGGCTTCGGCGGCCCCGGTGCGGACAATCCGCTCGCTGCCATGTTCGGTTCCCTGAACCCCACCGACCTGGGGGCCGCGTTCCAGCAGCTGGGCCAGATGCTCTCCTACGAGGGCGGCCCGGTGAACTGGGACATGGCCAAGCAGATCGCCCGCCAGACGGTCTCCCAGGGCACCGCGGACGGCGTGAAGGACTCCAGCGTCGGCCCCGCCGAGCGGACCGCCGTCCAGGAGGCCGTCCGCCTGGCCGACCTGTGGCTGGACGACGCCACCTCGCTGCCGTCCGGCGCGGGCACCGCCGTGGCGTGGAGCCGTGCCGAGTGGGTCGAGGCCACCCTGCCCGCCTGGAAGGAGCTCGTCGACCCGGTCGCCGAGCGCGTGGGCGGCGCCATGGGCGACATCCTGCCGGAGGAGATGCAGGCCATGGCCGGCCCGCTGATCGGCATGATGCGCTCGATGGGCGGCGCGATGTTCGGCACGCAGATCGGGCAGGCCGTGGGCGTGCTGGCGGGCGAGGTCGTCGGCTCCACCGACGTCGGTCTGCCGCTGGGCCCGGCCGGCAAGGCCGCGCTGCTGCCGGTGAACGTCGAGACGTTCGGCAAGGACCTGGGCATCGCCATGGACGAGGTGCGGCTGTACCTCGCCCTGCGCGAGGCCGCCCACCAGCGCCTGTTCACGCACGTCCCGTGGCTGCGCTCGCACCTGTTCGGCGCAGTCGAGGGCTACGCGCGCGGGATCAAGGTCGACACGGCCAAGCTGGAGGACGTGGTCGGCCAGTTCGACCCGCAGAACCCCGAGGAGCTGCAGCGCGCCCTTCAGCAGGGCATGTTCCAGCCGGAGGACACTCCGGAGCAGAAGGCCGCCCTGGCCCGTCTGGAGACCGCTCTGGCGCTCGTGGAGGGCTGGGTGGACGCGGTGGTCCACGCGGCCGCCAAGCCGCGTCTGGCGGCCGCGGACGCGCTGCGCGAGACCCTGCGCCGGCGCCGCGCCACCGGCGGCCCCGCCGAGCAGACCTTCGCCACGCTCATCGGCCTGGAGCTGCGCCCCCGCCGCCTGCGCGACGCCTCCCGCCTGTGGGCGTCCCTCACGGACGCGCGCGGGGTGGACGGCCGGGACGCCCTGTGGGCCCACCCGGACATGCTGCCGACCGCCTCCGACCTGGACGACCCGGACGGCTTCGTGCACCGTGAGCACCTGGACTTCTCCGAGCTGGACAAGATGCTCGGCGAGGCCGCGGGCGGCACCGGCGACAAGCCCGACCTGCGCAAGAAGGACGCGGACACCGAGGCCGACGACAGCAAGGGCGGCGACGGCAAGGGCGACGACACCGAGTGAGCCTGCACGACGACGCGGTCCTCGTGCTCAAGGGCTACGAGGACCAGCCCGACCTGCGCCAGACGTACCTGGACCACCTCGCCGCCCACCCGGACGGCATGTGGAAGGCATGCCAGGCGGGCCATCTGACCGCGAGCGCCCTGGTGATCGACCATGAGCGGGGCCGTGTCCTGCTCACCCTGCACCGCAAGCTGCGGATGTGGCTCCAGATGGGGGGTCACTGCGAACCGCAGGACGCCTCCCTGGAGGCCGCCGCCCTGCGCGAGGCCACCGAGGAGTCCGGCGTCGCGGGCCTGACCCTGCTTCCGGGCGGACCGGTGCGCCTGGACCGGCACCCCATCCCGGCGCCCTGCCACTGGCACCTCGACGTCCAGTACGCCGCCCTGGCGCCCGCCGGAGCCGCCGAGGCCATCAGCGACGAGTCCCTCGACCTGCGCTGGTTCGCCTACGACGAGGTGGCCGGCGTCGCCGACGCGTCGGTCGTACGACTGCTGGAAGCGACCCGCGCGCGTCTGTGAACGCGCGGAACCGGCCGAACGGGTAAGGGGCGACCACCACTGGTGGTCGCCCCTTACCCGTGGTGCTGGAGCTCAGCTCCAGACGTTGCCCTGGTTCTGCTGGCGCACGCCCTGCTGGCCCATGCCGTACTGCGCGGCGAGGCCGGAGCCGATCTGCGCGTTCTGCGGCGGCAGCAGCTCGCTGGGCTGGACCAGCGCGTAACCGGTGCCCATGAAGCTGAGCTCCCAGCCCTCGCCGGTGTTGCCGCGGCGGCGCCACACGCCGGAGGAGTGCGTCTGGGCCTGCATCTGCACGCGCAGCGCGGTGGACCAGGCGACGATGGCGTCGGCGTCGCAGTTGACGTACTTGTCCGGGGTGACCTGCATCAGCAGCGGCATGCCGGAGGTCATCAGGGCGACCTTGCCGCGGCCGGTGATGTTGAGCTGGTACTTCCCGGAGCCGGAGATGCCGTAGAGGCTGTCGACGGCGATCACGTCGTAGTGCAGCGTGGAGTCCATCGCCAGCACATAGCTGCTGTCGACGGTGAGACCGTCCTGGTCCACCTCCATGATGTGGACGTGCTGCTTGAGGTTGGCCAGGTAGACCGTGCCCTGCCCGTGGCAGCGCATGAGGTCCAGGCCCTCGCCGGTGTGGGCACGCGCGCGTGAGGCGCCGTCGGCCTGGTACTCGGCGTCGAACTCGACCATGCCCTGGTAGGCGACCATCGTGCCCTTGCGGGCGAGGATGTCGTCGTGGCCCTCCAGGGTGACGCGGAGCATCTGCTTGTTCTGCAGTGCCCAGCGTTCCTGGGTCTGCTGGTCGTTGTAGGCGAAAAGCGGACTCTGCATGGTGGTGCTCCCCCTCAGCCCCGGATCCGGAGACGGTCGGTGCTGTCCTCGCTGGGCTGGACGACGACGATGCCCTGACCGGAGAAGGCCATCTGGTATGCCTCGCCGCTGCCCCGGCCGATCAGCGACTGCGCCTTGAAGCTGCGCTTGCCCTTCACCTTCAGGTTCGGGGACCAGGCCACGAGCGCGTCCGGGTCGACGTAGGTCTCGTCCTCGCCACCGCCGCAGTCGACGACGATCGGCTTGCCGCGGGAGGTGAGGGCGACCCATCCCTGACCGGAGATCTTGGTGTTCCACAGGCCCTGGCCGGCGAACTTCGCCAGCCCCTTGACCCGCTCCACACCCCAGGTCAGGTGCGCGTCGAAGGCGAGCAGGTTGGTGGCGTTGACGGAGATCCCGTCGCCGTTGAGGTTGATCACGACGACGTTGGCGCCGTAGTCGGCCAGGTAGAGCAGGCCGTCGCCGGAGCACTTCATCAGCGGGGCGCCCTCGCCGGTGGCCCAGTCGCGGGCGATCTGGCGGACGGCGGGCGGGTTGGGCTCGTACTGCACGAAGCCCTCGTAGGCGACCATCGAGCCCACGCGCGCGAGAAGGTCGTTCCCGGTCTGCATGGCGACCTTCAGCATGTGGTTGCCGTGGTTCTCCATGCGGGCGGTGACGGGTGCGGGGGCGAAGCCCGCGAGCGGCTGGTTCATGACGGGCACTCCCTCAGATCTCGTACGGCTGGACGACGATGAAGTTGCCGGGCGCGCCCCGGAACTGCAGGTTGACGCTCTCGCCGGTGTCGCCGGGGTAGGCGTTGCGGCGCATGCGGACCTGGCTGGAGACGACCACCTGGGCCGCCGACGACCAGGCGACGACCGCGTTGCAGTCGGCGAAGGTCGTGGGCGTCACCGGCAGCACGACGGGCGTGCCGTGGGTCTTGACGACGATCGTGCCGGTGCCGGTGAACTGCATCGTGAACAGCGCGCCGCCGGGGATGCCGTGGCCCTCGATGCGGCGGACCTCGTACTGCAGGCTCTCGTCGAAGGCGAGGACGTTCTCCGCGGAGACGCAGATGCCGTCGCCCTGGAGCTCGATCGGGTGCAGCATCGTGGAGTTCTCGGCGAGGAACACCTGGCCCTGGCCGGTGCAGCGCATCAGCTGCATCTCCTGGCCGGTGGCGTTGCCGACGATCCGGCCGGCGAAGCCCGCGCCCTTGTAGCTGAAGTCGACCTTGCCCTGGTACAGGACCATGCTGCCCTGGCGGGCCAGCACCGGCTGGCCGCCGACGCCGAGGTCGACGCGGACCATCTTCTTGCTCTGCGGAGTCCAGCGCTGCCCGGTGGGCGTCTCCTTGAACTGCTGCAGCGCGCCGGCCACGCCAGGGGCCTGCGGGGCGCCCGTGCCCTGGGGCATGCCCTGGGGGGCTCCGTAGGGGGCCTGCTGGCCGTATCCCGGAGGCGCGGTGGGCTGCCCGTAGCCCGGAGGCGGGGTGGGTTGCTGGCCGTATCCCGGAGGCGGGGTGGGTTGCTGGCCGTATCCCGGAGGCGGGGTCGGTGCCTGGGGGTAGCCGGGGGGCGGCGGCGCGGTCTGGCCGTAGCCCTGCTGCTGCGGGGGCTGGCCGTAGGGCTGCTGCGGCTGGGGCGGCTGGCCGTAGGGCGCCTGGGGCGCGGGCGGCGGGACGGTGCCGCCGGGCGGGGTCAGGGGCGCGACCACGGTGGGCGCGGTGTGCATCTGCGGGGCGGGCGCGGGGGGCGGGGTGGCCCCCGGCGGCGGGGTGGCTCCCGGCGGCGGCGCGAAGTTCTGCGCTGCGGGCTGGGGGGCCGGGGCGGGTGCGGGTGCCGGGGCCGGGGCGGGTGCCGCCGCCGGTGCCGGGGCGCCGAACGCGGGCGGCGCGGCGGCCTGGGCGGGCGGCGCGAAGCCGGGCGTGGCCTGCGGTGCCTGGGGGGACTGGGGGGCCTGGGCGGCCTGCGGCGCGGGCGTCTCCTCCTCCAGGACCTCGCCGCCGAAGTTCCGCAGCAGGGCTTCGAGTCCGCCGTCGAAGCCCTGTCCGACGGCGGCGAACCGCCAGACGTCCTTCAGGTAGAAGTCGCCCAGCATCACGGCCCGCTCGGTGGAGAACTCCGAGCCGTTGAAGGAGTAGCGGGCCACTTCCTCGCCGCCCGCGACGATACGGATGTATCCGGGAGCGACCTGCGACATCTGGCCGGCGCCGTCGATCGTCGCCGTGAAGGACAGCTTCTGGATGTGCGGCGGGATCCGGTCGAGCGTGACCCGGAAGGACTCCGTGTCGCCCGCCTGCGCACCGAGGAGCTGGATCGACTCCTCGGGGGACTTCGGCTGGTTGAAGAAGACGAAGTACCGGTCGTCCGACAGCCGTTCGTCGGCGTCCAGCCCGAAGCAGCTGATGTCGAAGGTCATCCCCGGGCCCGAGATCTGCACGCCTACGTACAGATCCGTGCCCGCGGTGAGGTCACTGATCCTGGCCTTGTGGCCGCGTTGGAATTCCCTGGCCATGCGTTACGACCGTCCCCCATCCCGAAGTGAGTGCGTCGCGCCAGGCTAACGGCAAACTCTGACAGCGGACGATGTCGGTACAGACCCGGTACACAACCACAGCCCAGCCGTACCACGCGCGTCGGCGCAGCCCGGAATCAGGCGTTCACCGAGCGCGTTCGCAGAGCGCCGCGGTGGGCCGACCGGAGGGCTGCGGGGCTCGTGCGCGCAGCGCGTGGCCGGGGCTCGCGCGCAGAGCGCACGGCGGGGCCCGTGCGCGGGGCGCGTTCCGAGGTGAGTGCGCCGGGCGCGCTCACTCGCCGCGCGCGCCGGGCAGATGCGGCAGCCGGTCGGCCGCCACCACCCCTTCGAGGTAGCCACGCGCCCGCTCGGTGCGCGGATAGGACTCCAGCAGCCGCCAGAAACGCGGGCCGTGCCCGGGTACGAGCAGATGCGCGAGCTCGTGCAGCAGGACGTAGTCGACGACGTACTCCGGCATGCCCTGCAACCGGTGCGACAGGCGGATACTGCCCTCCGCCGGGGTGCACGAGCCCCAGCGGGTGTTCTGGTTGGTGACCCAGCGCACCGAGGCGGGGCGGGCGCGCCCGTCGAGGTACTGCGCCGAGAGCCGCTCGGCGCGCTCGGCCAGCTCGGCGTCCCCGAGGAGCTTGCGGCTCTCCTGGGCGGCGAGCTTGTCGAGCATGACGTTCACCCACCGTCGCTCCTCGGCCTCGGACATCCGGGCGGGGATCAGCACGACGGTGCGATCGCCCTCGCGGTACGCGGAGACCGTCCTTCGTCGGCGGGCGCTGCGGCGCACCTCGATGGCACCGGCCGCCGAGCCGGTGGGCGGCTGGTTCTTCGAGCTGCGCTGCGGTGTTCCGGCGCGGTTCAGTGGGTCGGCGGACACGCCCCGACGTTACCCGCTGCACACGGCGGAAGTCCCGACCGCGGGCCGTTTCCGCACGGATCCGGCACGTCGGGCCCGGCTCGGCCGCCTGATACGGCCTCCCTTGCGTGCCTGACCGGTCGGGCCACCGCCCGACACCGCCCTCAATTCGTACGACAATCACCTTGTACGGTGACTCTCTGTCGCCTGTGGAAAACTCCACGGCTCCCCGAGCCGTCCCCGGCATGCTGGCAGAGCCGGTGGAGCGGGACGACCTCCGCCCACCCCGCTCCGCCGGCGCTCTGCAACGCTCAGGAAGACGGGGGCCTGTCGTGCATCCGATGGTGAAGCCCGCGCTGCGGCGCGGTTGGCGCGATCTCAACACCGTGCAGTTCGGCATGACGCCGGCGCACGCGATGACACTGGGTCCGATGGACACGGCGTCGGGAAGTTTCCTGGACCTGCTCGACGGCACGCGCGGTCTGCCGCTGCTGCGCGAGGAGGGCCGCCGTATGGACCTGCGCGACGGCCAGGTCGACGCCCTGGTCGAGGGCCTGGCCCGGGCCGGACTGCTGGACGACAGCCAGGGCGGCGGACCGGCGGCCCAGGCGCTGCGTGCGAGGAAGCCGGTGCTCGACCGGCTCCGGCCCGACCTGGCCTCGCTGTCGGTGACCACCTCCGCGCCGGGCGAGGCCATGGACCTGCTGGCGGCCCGCGGCTCGCTGCGGGTCAGAGTGGTCGGCGCCGGCCGGGTCGGCGGTCTGCTCGCCACGCTGCTGTCCGGCGCGGGCGTCGGCGAGGTCGAGGTGCGCGACGTCGGCCTGGTCGAACCGGATGACATCGCTCCCGGCGGCCTGCCCGCCGACACGGTGGGCGAGCGCAGAGAGGACGCCGCGCGACGAGCCGTGCGCGAGGCCGCCCCGGACCGCCGAGCGCGCCGCGGCCCCCGCTCACCCCTGGAGGAACCGGAGCGGGGTCTGTCCCTGGTGCTCCTCGCCCCGCGCGACGACGCCGCCGTCCACGCGCCCCTCCCCTCCGCGGCACAGCACCTGATGGCCTCCGGCACCCCTCATCTGTACGCCGGTGTGGTGGAGGCCACAGGAATCGTCGGCCCCCTGGTACTGCCCGGCGACACCGGCTGCGCCGGCTGTCTGCACGAGGCCCGCACCGACCGCGATCCGACCTGGCCCCGTCTGGTCGCGCAGTGGCACTCCGGCCGGCCCCACCGGGGGCGCGCCTGCGACCTCGCCCTGGCCACGACCGTCGCCGGACTGGCCGCGGCCCATGCGCTGGCCTTCCTGGACGGCCGCACCCCGTCCAGTGCCGGGGCGCGCTGGGAGGTCTCGCTGCCCACCCTCCAGTGGCACGCCCGCCCCGTGTGGCCCCACCCGGAATGCCCCTGCGGGGCCGCCGCGCGGGGCGCGCGGGAAGGTAATGAGGAACACCCCTCGGAGACCGGGAGCGGGCACGCGACAATGGGGGAGCAAGGGTCGTCAGCGAAGTCGGGCCGAACGGCAGGCGCGGCACGGCCCGCCGGCACTTGGAGGGCGCATGTCTGATCTTCCCCGGAAGGCGGTCACCCGGACCGCCAAGCTCGCCGCGCTTCCGCTCGGCTTCGCCGGACGGGCCACCTGGGGCCTGGGCAAGCGCATCGTCGGCGAGTCCGCGGAGATCGTCGGCCGCGAGCTGCAGCAGCGCACCGCGGAGCAGCTGTTCAAGGTGCTCGGCGAGCTCAAGGGCGGTGCGATGAAGTTCGGGCAGGCGCTGTCCGTCTTCGAGTCGGCCCTGCCCGAGGAGGTCGCCGGCCCCTACCGCGCGGCCCTGACCAAGCTCCAGGAGGCGGCGCCTCCGATGCCGACGCGCACCGTGCACGCCGTGCTGGAGGAGCGGCTGGGCGAGGACTGGCGCTCGCTGTTCCTGGAGTTCGAGGACAAGCCGGCCGCGGCCGCCTCCATCGGCCAGGTGCACCGGGCGATCTGGCACGACGGCCGCGAGGTCGCGGTCAAGGTGCAGTATCCGGGTGCGGGCGAGGCCCTGCTGTCCGACCTGAACCAACTGGGCCGCTTCGCCCGACTGTTGGGGCCGCTGGTCCCGGGGATGGACATCAAGCCGCTGATCACGGAGCTGCGCGACCGGGTCACGGAGGAGCTCGACTACGCCCTGGAGGCGCAGGCCCAGCAGGTGCACGCCGAGGAGTTCGCCGGCGACCCGGACGTCGTCGTGCCCGCGGTGGTCCACCAGGGCGAGCAGGTGCTGGTCACCGAGTGGATGGAGGGCGTGCCGCTGTCCGAGGTGATCTCCGACGGCACCCAGGCCCAGCGCGACCGGGCCGGCCAGCTGCTGGCGCGCTTCCTCTTCTCCGGCCCGGCCCGCACCGGCCTGCTGCACGCCGATCCGCATCCGGGCAACTTCCGCCTTCTGCCCGGCGGCCCGCAGGGCGAGGACGACTGGCGGCTGGGTGTGCTCGACTTCGGCACGGTCGACCGCCTGCCGGGCGGGCTGCCCACCCCGATCGGCCACTCGCTGCGCATGACCCTGGACGGCGAGGCGGAAGCGGTCTACGAACTGCTGTGCACGGAGGGGTTCGTCAAGGAGTCGATCGACCTCGACCCCGACGCCGTCATGGACTACCTGCTGCCGATCATCGAACCGGCGCAGCTGGAGGAGTTCACCTTCACCCGCGGCTGGATGCGCAGCCAGGCGGCCCGGGTCGCCGACCCCCGCTCCCCCGCGTACCAGCTGGGCAAGCAGCTCAACCTGCCCCCGGCGTACCTGCTGATACACCGGGTCACCCTCAGCACCATCGGCGTCCTGTGCCAGCTGGGCGCCACCGTACGGCTGCGGGAGGAGCTGCAGGAGTGGCTTCCGGGGTTCGCGGACGATCTCGGCGAGGGCTTCGACGAGGACGTCCCGCAGGACGGTGACGGCGGGGAGGAACCGGCCGCGGCCGTCGAAGCCTGAGGTCAAGGAGAAGGAGGCCGCCCACCCGAGACCCGAGCCCGGCCTTCGAAGCCGAGGGCGTGCGGTGCTGGGACGTGCGCGCCGTCCCGGCCTACCACCAGGCCGAGTCCAGCCGCCCTTCGATCGCCCGGAGGTTCTCCCGCGAGCACCGGTCGCAGAAGTAGCGGCGTACGCCGTGCTCCACGGAACAGGTCCAGGTCGGCTGCGGGCCCTTGGCCGTTGTACCGCAGCGGGCGCACACGAGGGTCTGGGGTGGCGCGGCGGAGCCGCCGTCGTCCCCTTCCGCGGGAAGACTCGTCACCCGCCGACGATATCGCCGTGCAGTGCGATCACCGGTCGCAACGCACCGCGGGGGCCGGTCCGTTCGGACGGACCGGCCCCCGCGGGCAAGCTCTCTCCTCCCGGCCGGGAGGCCACCGCTTGAAGGTGGTCGGGTTACTGCATGACGGCGAGCGCCAGCGCGCGGCGGGCGCGCAGCGAGGCGCGCTCGGCCCGGCGCTGCATGCGGCGGGCGGCCGCCACGCTCAGCGCGCGGCGCTCCTGCTGCGCGTCACGCAGGCGGTCGTGCATATGCGCACGTGCCAGGGCTTCTGGAATGAGTTGCATCTCGCGGGTCCTGTTCTGACGCGAGTCGGTCGCGCCGGTGGTGGTGATGTCTTCGATCATGGAGCCGGTGGGCTCGCTGGTGGACGGCTTCATCGGGGCCTGCTTCTTGGGGTCGTGCGTGAGGGGGCGGTCGATCGTTCCTGCGGTGTTCATGCTGTGACCGGGTTCTTGCGCGGGCGGCCACGCGGCCGCTTCCGGGCGACGACGACACCCTGGACGAACAGCTCGCCACCCCAGACGCCCCAGGGCTCACGCCGCTCCTTGGCGCCGGCGAGGCAGGCATCCATCAGCGGGCAGGTACGGCACAGGGACTTGGCGTACTCGACGTCCGCCGGGGACTCCGCGAAGAAGACCTCGGGGTCGTAGGAGCGGCAGGGGACGGGTACGCCGAGGTTCTCGATCGCGTCGTCGAGCGCGGTGAGCGCGGTCAGGGGGGTCAAGGTGGAGTCCTTCGTGAGGCCGGGCGGGGGGATCGTTTCGGAAGGCGGTACGGACGGGGCGTGCGCTTCGAGTTGCACGGTTCGTCTTCCTCGTCTGGTCGTTCCGGCCCTGTTGGGCCGGGGGCGGCTGGTACCGGGTTCTTTTCTTGTCCCGAGGCTCCTTCGCTCTGTCGTCCCCGTTCGGGGAAAACAGAAGGGCCGCGGATCCCGGATGGGGTTCCGCGGCCCTGAAGGCGCCGGCCTGATCGACGATCAGGCTGGATCACTCCAGGGTTCTGGCCCACGGAAGGCCCACATCAGGTGGTGCTGCGTCGTCTGCTTCCGGAATCCGGCACCGGTCGCCGTAAAGGCATAGGCCTGCGCCTGTGCCGTTACTGCCGCTTCCAGTGCCTTGGTCGGTCGCTCATTGCGCTCGCGGACGGGAAGGCCCGCAAGGGACAGGGAGGCGGCCGGACGGACGGCACGAATGCCGGACAGACCGGTGCCCTGGTCCGAGGCGCCGAGCATGCACAGGGAGGCGACGACCGAGCGATCGGTCATTTTGACGGTGCTGACGGTGGTGCTGGCCTTGATGCTGATCACTGGACTCGCCTCCTCTCGGCGTCTCGGGGGACTGGGGTGAACCAGTCCGACGGATATGCAAGTACACCATGGAAGCGGGGGCCTGGAGAAGGCCGCCGTTCCCACGCCTAAGAACCTATGGGGATTCCTGGGGCATGCGCAAACTATTTTTTCGACGAGTTCGTATCAGTCGTCGGCCGCCTCCGCGGCGACCTCCTGACCGGCGCAGATGGCCAGGACATCGGCCCCGTAGCGGTTGAGCTTACGGGTGAGGACGCCTGGGATTCGAGCGAGTTCCACCGGGTCGGCGGGGGCGGCCTCGGCGATCGCCATCAGCGTCTTGTCCGTGAAGATGCAGAACGCCGGCTGCCCGCTGCGGCCGGCCACCGCCTCCCGCCACTCGTGCAGCCGCTCGTACAGCCCCTCGTCCATGTCGGAGGGGCAGTCCTCGCAGCGCATCAGCTTCATGTCGCCGGCGTCGGTGAGCGTGCGTCCGCACACCCGGCAGCGGGCCGGGCTGCGCCGGACGCGTCTGGGTGCCGCCTCCGCCGCTCCGGTGAAGCCCCGCTCGACGCCGCCGGAGCCGGCGGTGCCCGCGCGGCCTGTGGTGCCGCTCGTGCCGGGGCGCAGGCCGTCGAGGAAGCGGCTGGGCCTGCGGCTGGGGCGGAGGCCGGGCGAGCGGGCCAGCGCCCAGGAGACGTGCAGCCGCTCACGGGCGCGGGTGATGCCGACGTAGAGCAGGCGGCGCTCCTCCTCTATCTGCTCGTCGGTGCGCGCGTAGGTGATCGGCATCATGCCCTCGGTGACGCCGACCAGGAACACCACGTCCCACTCCAGGCCCTTCGCCGAGTGCAGGGAGGCCAGGGTGACGCCCTGCACGGTCGGGGCGTGCTGGGCGCCGGCCCGCTCGTCGAGCTCGGCCACGAACTCGGGGAGGCCCGCGCCGGGGTGGGCGGCGGCGAAGTCCTGCGCGAGGTTGACCAGCGCCGCGAGCGACTCCCAGCTCTCTCTGACCGCACCGGAGCCGGCGGGCGGCCGCGGTGTCCAGCCCTCGCCGGACAGCACCGCGCGCACCTGTGAGGGCAGGTCCACGACATCGTCCAGCAGGGAGTCGTTGCCGCCGAAGCGGGCCGCCGCGACCAGGGCGCGGCCCGCCTTGCGCACCTCGGGACGGTCGAAGAACCGCTCGGCGCCCCGCAGCTGGTAGGGCACCCCGGCGTCGGCGAGGGCCTGCTCGTAGAGCTCGGACTGGGCGTTGGTGCGGAACAGCACGGCGATCTCGCTGGCCGCGACGCCCGCGTCGAGCAGCTCGCGGATGCGCCGGGCGGCGCCTTCGGCCTCGGCCGGCTCGTCCGTGTACTCGGTGAAGACGGGTTCGGGTCCGGGGGCGCGCTGGGAGACGAGTTCCAGCCGGTGGTCGGCGGCGCGGCCGTGGGCCTGGGCGAGCAGGCCGTTGGCCAGCCGTACCACCTGCGGTGTGGAGCGGTAGTCGCGGACCAGCTTGACGACCGTGGCGCCCGGATGGCGCAGCCGGAAGTCCAGGAGGTGGTCCGGGGTTGCGCCCGTGAACGAGTAGATCGTCTGGCTGGCGTCACCGACCACGCAGAGGCTGTCGCGCTCCCCCAGCCACAGCTCCAGCAGCCGCTGCTGGAGGGGGCTGACGTCCTGGTACTCGTCGACGACGAAGTGCTGGTACTGGGCACGTACCTGATCGGCGATGTCGTGCCGGTCCTGCAGGACGGCGACGGTGAGGAGCAGGACGTCCTCGAAGTCGATGACGGCGCGCTCCCGTTTGACGTCCTCGTAGGCCGCGTACAGCTGGGCGATCTCGGCGGGGCTGCGGGGTGGCACGCGTCCGGCCTTCGCGGCTGCGAGCGGGTAGTCGGCGGGCGCGGTCTGGGTCACCTTGGACCACTCGATCTCGGCGGTGGCGTCTCTCAGCTCCCCCCGGTCGAGACGCAGACCGCACGCGGCGGCGGCGTCGACGACGAGCTGGACCTTGCGGTCGACGATCCGGGGCATGGCGCCACCGATGGCTTTCGGCCAGAAGTACTGGAGCTGGCGGAGCGCGGCGGAGTGGAAGGTGCGGGCCTGGACGCCGGTCGCGCCGAGCTGGCGCAGCCGGCCGCGCATCTCGCCCGCGGCCCGGTTGGTGAAGGTGACGGCGAGGACGCTGGAGGGCTGGAGGATGCCCGCCCGTACCCCGTAGGCGATCCGGTGGGTGATCGCCCGGGTCTTGCCGGTGCCGGCGCCGGCCAGCACGCACACCGGACCGTGCAGGGAGGTGGCCACCTCGCGCTGCTCCGGGTCGAGCCCTTCGAGCACCGCGTCGGCCGAGTCCGGTACGGGCGGGAAGAGAGTGGAGTGCGTTGCTGCTGTCACACAGCCATGCTGCCAGGTCGCCGGAGACGCCCGAGCCGGTTGTCCACAGGCCGGGGCTCGCAGTCGTACTAATGCGACAGGCGTCACGCGGACGCGACGGGTGGCCGCGGACCGGTGCGACAGGAGTCACCCCGGCGCGCATACCCCCGGCGGGAATGGCGGCCCCGTCGCGTATGTTCCCTCTTCGGACGACCCCACCCCCGAGCGACCAAGGGAGCGCGCGAGACATGCAGGGCACTGTGACGATGTACAGCACGACGTGGTGCGGCTACTGCCAGCGGCTGAAGAAGCAGCTGGAGCGCGAAGGCATCGCGTACACCGAGATCAACATCGAGCAGGACCCCGAGTCCGCCGCGTTCGTGGAGAAGGCGAACGGCGGGAACCAGACGGTGCCGACCGTTCTCTTCGCGGACGGCTCGACGCTCACCAACCCGTCGCTGGCCCAGGTGAAGCAGAAGATCGGCGTCTGAGCGACGTACGCGTGAAGGGCGGCCGCCCCGGCTGGGGTGGCCGCCCTTTCGGCATGTGGGCGAGGCGGAACCGGCCGGATTCGAACCGGCGTCCTCGCGGTTTTGGAGACCGCGCGCGACGACCTCTGCGCTACGGCTCCGCCCCGGCCGGAATCCTAGCCGGGGCCCAGGAGCGCGGTGCGGCTGCTCAGAGCACGCTCCGGGTCGGCAGCGGCTTGCCGTACCAGAGCTCGATGAGGCGGGCCGCGATGGAGATGCCGTAGGGCGGGAGCACCTCGCCGGAGTCGAAGGCGGCGCCCAGCTCGTCGCGGGAGAACCAGCGGGCCTCGTGGATCTCGTCGCCGTCGACGTTGATCTCGGTCGCCGTGGCCCGGGCCATGAAGCCCAGCATCAGGCTGGACGGGAACGGCCAGGGCTGGCTGGCGACGTACTCGACCTGGCCGACGGTGACCCCGGCCTCCTCGTACACCTCGCGGCGCACCGCCTGCTCGATGGACTCTCCGGGCTCGACGAAACCGGCGAGCGTGGAGAAGCGGCCCTCGGGCCAGTGCACCTGGCGGCCGAGGAGGATGCGGTCGTCCTCGTCGGTGACGGCCATGATGACGGCCGGGTCGGTGCGCGGGTAGTGCTCGGCGCCGCAGGCGGGGCAGCGGCGGATGTGGCCGGCGGCGGCGATGACCGTGCGTTCGCCGCAGCGGGAGCAGAAGCGGTGGGTGCGCTGCCAGTTCTCCAGACCGACCGCGTGCACCATCAGGCCCGCGTCGCGCGGGGACAGCAGCAGTCCGGCCTCGCGCAGGCCCGCCGGGCGGGCGGACTGGTCGATACGGCCGGGCAGCGAGTCCTTCTGGAGGGCGAAGTAGCTGACGCCGTCCGCGTCCGTGCCCAGGAAGTAGCGGTGCGCCTCGGTGAGCGGGGCTTCGAAGGACGGGGTCATGACGAGCTCGGTGGTGCCCTCGGGCGTCTCGTCGATGAGGACCTGACCGCCGGAGACCACGAAGCAGCGGGTCGTGGGGTGGCTCCACGCCGCCGCGAGCCATGCCTCGTCGAGCCGGTGGTGGGCGGCGCGGTCGATGCCGCTCGGGGCGGTGAGCGAGATGGGTCGGTCGGCGGTGTGATCGGTCCAGGTGGTCACGGGTGCTTCCTACTCCCCCGGGTGCAGCGGTTGGGTTCGGCGGCGGTTCAGCGGGACGTGCGGCAGGAGGTGACCGGGTCCGGCGGGGCTTCGCGGTGCGGGGCTGCCCTTCCAGTGTGCCCCGCGCGCGTGCGCGTCCCGGTGGTGCGGGTGGGGATCGCCGCCGGTTCCCACCGTGCGCCCCGTGTGCGGGGGCGCCCCGGACGGCGTCGGCCGGTCAGTCGGCATGGCGCCAGGTCTCGGCCAGGTCGCCCCACAGATAGGCGCTGGTCTCCACACCCTTGACGAGCAGGTCCAGCTCGACCTTCTCATTGGGCGCGTGCCAGCCGTCGGAGGGCACCGAGATGCCCAGGAAGAGCACGGGAGCGCCGAGCACCTCCTGGAGGTCGGCGGCCGGTCCGGAGCCGCCCTCGCGCGTGTAGCGGACGGGCCCCTCGAAGGCGCGGCTCATCGCGCGCACCACCGACTGCAGGGCCGGGTGGTCCAGCGGGGTCAGGCACGGGCGGGTGGCCCCGCCGAACTCGATCTCGCAGCGGATGCCCGCGGGCACCTGCTCGGCGACCCAGGCGCGGACGGCCTTCTCGATGTGATCGGGGTCCTGGCCCGCGACCATCCGGAAGGAGAGCTTCACCATCGCCGAGGCCGGGATGATCGTCTTGCTGCCGGGGCCCTGGTAGCCGCCGCCGATGCCGTTGACCTCGGCGGTGGGGCGGGCCCAGATCCGCTCCAGGGTGGTGTGCCCGGCCTCGCCGTGGGTGGCGTACGACTTCGCGGTGCGCAGCCAGCGCTGCTCGTCGAAGGGCAGCTCGGCGAAGAGCTCGCGCTCGCGGTCGGTGAGCTCCACGATGCCGTCGTAGAAGCCGGGGATCGCCACGCGCGCGTGCTCGTCGTGCAGGGCGGCCACCAGGCGGGCGGCGGCGGTGGCCGGGTTGGGCACGGCGCCGCCGAAGGAACCGGAGTGGATGTCCTGATCCGGGCCGTACAGGCGGATCTCGCACTCGGCGAGGCCGCGCATGCCCGTGCACACCGTCGGGGTGTCCTCGGACCACATACCGGTGTCGGAGACGATCACCGCGTCGGCGGCCAGCCGCTCGGCGCGCTCCTCGACCAGGGCGCGGAAGTGCGGGGAGCCGGACTCCTCCTCGCCCTCGATCAGCAGCTTCAGGTTGACCGCGGGGGCCGTGCGGCCGGTCGCGGCGAGGTGGGCGCGGACGCCCAGGGTGTGGAAGAAGACCTGGCCCTTGTCGTCGGCCGCCCCGCGCGCGTAGAGGCGGTTCTCCCGGATCACCGGCTCGAAGGGCTCGCTGTCCCAGCCGTCCTCGCGGGCGGCGGGCTGCACGTCGTGATGGCCGTAGACCAGGACCGTGGGCGCCTCGGGGTCGCCGGAGGGCCACTCGGCGAACACGGCCGGGGCGCCCGGGGTCTCCCAGACCTCGACGGTGGGGAAGCCGGTCCCGGTGAGCTTGGCGGCGAGCCAGTCGGCGCTGCGCCGGACGTCGCAGGCGTGGTCGGGCTGGGCGGACACCGACGGGATGCGCAGCCACTCGGCGAGGTCGTCGAGGAAGGCCGCGCGGTGCTGCTGGATGTACTGGCGGACGGCGCTGTCCGGGGTCTGGCTCATGGTCACGAGCCTATCGGCCCGCACCGACATCCTTCTTGGGCGGTTCGTCACATACGGACGCCCGCTGTTGGGCGGTTCGTCACATGACGACGTCCTCCCCGGCCGTCTCCTCCCGCAGCAGCCGCTCGATCGCCACCCGGTCCGGCAGGTCTCTCGGACGGACGACCTCTCCGGTGCGCACGAACAGGAACGCCGCCGTGACCGACTCCAGGGGCACGCCCTGCTGCTGGGCCCACGCCAGCCGGTACAGGGCGAGCTGGAGGGGGTCGGCGCCGCCCTCGCGGCCCGTCTTCCAGTCGACGATCTCGTACGTCGCCGTCTCGCCGTCCCCGTCCTTGTAGACGGCGTCGATACGGCCCCGGATCACGCGTCCGGCGAGGGAGAGCTGGAAGGGCGCCTCCACGCGGTAGGGCGTGCGGTGCGCGTACTCGGTGCGTTCGAATGCCTCCTTGAGGGCCTCCAGGTCGCGCTCGTCCTCGATCTCGGCGTCCGCGCCGGGCAGCTCGTCCGGCTCCAGCATGGGCAGGGTCAGCGCCTCGAAGCGGGCCTCGACCCAGGCGTGGAACCGGGTGCCCCGGCGGGCGGCGGGCTGCGGCGGGCGCGGCATGGGCCGGGCCAGCTCCTGCGCGAAGCCGTCCGGGTCGGCGGCCAGGTGCAGCAGCTGGGACGCGGTCAGGGCGGCCGGGAGCGGCACCTCCGTGACGGACCGGCGGGCACGCAGGAGCTCACCGGTGAGGGCGTCGAGGTCGCGGTCCCAGGAGGCGATGGTGCGGGCCTCTTCGGGGGTGAGGGAGTCCGGCTCCGGGGGGAGCGGGGGTTCCGGTTCCCGGAGGAGCGGGGGCTCGGGTGCGCTCGCCTGGTGGGGGACGGTGGGGCGGGCCTGGCCGTGCGGACGGGCCTGGCTCTCCGGGTGGGCTGAGCCCTCCGGGTGGTTGGGATCGCGCGGGCGGTCGGGGCCGTGCGGGCGGTCGGGGTCGTGCGGGCGGGCCGGGCTCCAGGAGCCCCAGTCGTCGGGATCGTCCTCGGCGAAGGGCTCACCGTCCGCGAAGGGCTCACCGTCCGCGTAGGGCGGCTCCTCCTCGTAGGGCGGTTCGTCGTCCTGCGGCGGCGGGGGCCAGTCCGGGTCCTCGTGGTTCTCCGGGTCGTACGGGGCCTCGGTGAGGGAATCCAGGTGGGCCAGGACCGTCTCGGCGGCCGCGCGGCGGCGGGCCAGGGCCGTCTCGTCCAGGGGGAGCGGCCAGACCTGTTCCGCGGTCTGCCGGTGCAGGGCGGGGTTCTCGGCGTCCTCCTCCGGCTCCTGCGCCCAGACCTCGATCTCGCCGAAACCGGCGACGCAGTGGTCGTGCAGCGCCAGCAGGAACTCGGACGGCCCGCGCTGCTTCTTCTGCGAAGGCCCCCACCAGTGGCCCGAGCCGAGCAGGAGGGAGCGGGGGCGGGTGAAGGTGACGTAGCCGAGGCGGAGTTCCTCGGTGCGCTGGTGCTCCTTCATGGCCTCGTGGAACGCCTTCATCCCGCGCGAGTCCCATGCCTCGACGTCGGGCAGCGTGTCCGCGTCGCCGCGCAGCTCGTGCGGCAGCACCTTCGCCTGGGCCGTCCACTTCTCGCGGCCCTGGGCGCTGGGGAAGTTCCCGCTCACCAGTCCCGGTACGGCGACGACGTCCCACTCCAGGCCCTTGGACTTGTGCGCGGTGAGCACCTTGACGGTGTTCTCGCCACCGGGCAGGGCGTTGTCCAGGCCCTTCTCGTACTGCGCGGCGGTGCGCAGGAAGCCGAGGAAGGCCAGCAGGGTGGCCTCGCCGTCGGAGGCGGCGAAGGACGCGGCGACGTCCAGGAAGTTCGACAGGGTCTCGCGGCGGCGGGCGGCCAGCGCGTGCGGGGACGCCGAGAGCTCGACCTCCAGGCCGGTGACCGCCAGGACGCGGTGCAGGACGTCCATGAGCGGGTCGGACAGGGAGCGGCGCAGGTCGCGCAGTTCGGCGGCGAGGCGGGCGAAGCGCACGCGCGCGTCCGGCGAGAAGGGCAGTCCGTCGTCGTCCTCCGGGGGCGATTCCAGGAACGTGTCGAGGGCGTCCGCGAGCGATATCACCTCGGCCGGGTCGACCCCTTCGACGGCCGCGGCGAGCCGGCGGTCGGGGTCGTCCTCGTCGCCCCCGCGCGCGTGGGACACCAGCAGCCGGGCGCGGCGGCCGAGCAGGGCCAGGTCGCGCGGGCCGATGCGCCACCGCGGGCCGGTCAGCAGCCGCACCAGCGAGGCGTTGGCGCCGGGGTCCTGGAGCACTTCGCAGACGGCGACCAGGTCGGCGACCTCGGGCAGGTGCAGCAGCCCGGACAGGCCGACGACCTCGACGGGCACGTCGCGGGCGACGAGCGCTCCCTGGATCTCGGCGAAGTCGGTCGCCGTACGGCACAGGACGGCGATCTCGCCGGGCGCCGTGCCGGTGCGTACGAGGTGGGCGATGGAGTCGGCGATCCAGTCCATCTCGTCGGCGTGGGTGGGCAGCAGCGCGCAGCGGACCAGGCCGTCGCGTTCGGCGCCGGGCGCGGGGCGCAGGGCCTCCACGCCCGCGTGCAGGGCGCGCAGGGGCTCGGCGAGGCCGTTGGCGAGGTCGAGGAGGCGGCCGCCGCTGCGGCGGTTCTCGCTGAGCGCCTGGCGGGTGGCGGGGCGGCCGTCGGCGTGCGCGAAGTGCTCGGGGAAGTCGTCGAGGTTGGCCACGGAGGCGCCGCGCCAGCCGTAGATGGCCTGGCAGGGGTCGCCGACGGCGGTCACGGGGTGGCCGGTGCCGCCGCCGAACAGGCCCGCGAGCAGTACCCGCTGGGCGACGGAGGTGTCCTGGTACTCGTCGAGCAGCACCACCCGGAACTCCTCGCGCAGCAGGCGGCCCACCTCCGGGAGCTGGGCGAGGTGGGCGGCGAGGGCGATCTGGTCGCCGAAGTCCAGCAGGTCCCGCTCGCGTTTGGCGGCCCGGTAGCGCAGGACCAGTCCGGCGAGATCGCGGCGGGCGGCGGCGGCCTCGGGGACCTTGCGCAGGTCGGCGTTGGTGAGCTTGGCGCCGTCGAGGGCGAGCAGCAGCTCGGCGTCCCACGCGCGCAGGCTCTCGGGGCGTACGAGGTGCTCGGACAGCTCGGAGTCGAGGGCGAGGAGGTCGGCGACGAGGTCGGCGAAGGAGCGGGTGAGCGCCGGGTAGGGGCCGGGGGCCTCGCGCAGCACCCGCGCGGCGAGCTGGTAGCGGGTGGCGTCGGCGAGGAGGCGGGAGCTGGGCTCCAGGCCGATGCGCAGGCCGTGGTCGGTCAGCAGGCGGCCCGCGAAGGCGTGGTACGTCGAGATCACCGGCTCGCCGGGCGGGTTGTCCGGGTCGATGACATCGGGGTCGGTCACGCCCGCGCGCACGAGCGCCTTGCGGACGCGCTCGGCGAGTTCGCCGGCGGCCTTGTTGGTGAAGGTCAGGCCGAGGACCTGTTCGGGGGCGACCTGGCCGGTGCCGACCAGCCACACCACGCGCGCCGCCATGACCGTCGTCTTGCCCGACCCGGCTCCGGCCACGATGACCTGCGGAGCGGGCGGCGCGACGATGCAGGCCATCTGCTCCGGGGTGAACGGGATGCCGAGGAGCTCCTTGAGCTGCTCGGGGTCGGTGATGCGGGCGGGCATGAGAGAAGAGGCTAGCGGCGGGCACTGACAGCGCAGGCCGCGTCGGCCGTCATGGGCGGAAGAAGCGCAGGTCGGCGGGAGTGGTGCGATCCGTCACGTGCTGACGTGCGGCTACTCCACGACGTGCCGTCCCTCCGGCCGGGCGCTGCACGAGGCGCGGAAGGCGCAGTGGGTGCAGTGCTGGCCGGTCGTGGGGGTGAAGCGCTCGTCGAGGACCTTGCCCGCGGCCGTGGCCAGCAGATCGCCGACCCACTCGCCGGCCGCACCCTCGAGGGCTTCCTGGCCCTGCACCTTGGGCAGGGTGTCGCCGCCGTCCCGCTTGGCCGCGCCCTGGCGGAGGTGGACGAGTTCGGCGCCGCCCGGCTCGGGCCGTACCCCGTCGAAGGCGTCGTCGACGGCGCCCTCGCGGACGGCGAGCTGGTAGACGGCGAGCTGCGGGTGGCGTTCGACCTCGCGCGCGGTGGGGGCCTGTTTGCCGGTCTTGAAGTCGACGACGTAGGCCCGGCCCTGGCCGTCGGCCTCGACGCGGTCCATCTGGCCGCGGATGCGCACCTGGTACTCGCCCGCTTCGAGGGTGACGTCGAAGTCGTGCTCGCTGGCCACGGGGGTGCGGCCGGTGCGGTCCATGACGTGCCACTTCAGGAAGCGTTCGAGCGCCACGCGCGCGTGCTCCTTCTCCTGGGCCGACTTCCAGGGCGCGTCGAAGGCGAGCGCGTTCCACACCGAGTCGAGACGTTCCATGAGGACGTCGAGGTCGGCGGGGGTGTGCCCGGAGGCGACCTCGTCGGCGAGGACGTGCACGACGTTGCCGAAGCCCTGGGCGGCGGTCGCGGGTGCGTCGGCCTTCACCTCGCGGCCCAGGAACCACTGCAGGGCGCAGGTGTTGGCGAGCTGGTCGAGGGCGCTGCCGGACAGCACGACGGGCTGGTCGCGGTCGCGCAGCGGCACCTTGGACTCGGTCGGCTCGAACATGCCCCACCAGCGGTAGGGATGCGCGGACGGCACGAGCGGGCGGCCGTCGTCGTCGGTGAGCGCGGCGAGCCGGGCCAGGCGGCGGGCGGCGGCCTCCCGGAGGGCGTCGGACACGCGCGGGTCGACGGTGGTGGCGCGCAGCTCGGCGACGAGCGCGGCGACCGACAGGGGGCGCCTCGGGCGGCCGGTGACGTCCTTGGGTTCGACGCCGAGCTCGGTGAGGAAGCGGGAGGGCTGGTCGCCGTCGTCGGCGGGCGCCTTCACCGCGGTGACGACAAGGCGCTCACGCGCGCGCGTGGCGGCCACGTAGAACAGGCGCCGCTCCTCGGCGAGCAGGGCCCCCGGAGTGAGCGGTTCGGCGAGTCCGTCGCGGCCGATGCGGTCGGCCTCCAGCAGGGAGCCGCGGCGGCGCAGGTCGGGCCACAGGCCCTCCTGGACGCCGGCCACGACGACCAGGCGCCACTCCAGGCCCTTGGCGCGGTGCGCGGTCATCAGGCGCACGGCGTCGGGGCGCAGGGCGCGCCGGGTGAGCGTGTCGGCGGCGATGTCCTCGGCGTCGATCTGCTCCAGGAAGTTCAGCGCGCCCCGCCCTCCGGTGCGCTCCTCCGCGCGCGCGGCCGTCGCGAACAGCGCGCAGACGGCGTCCAGATCGCGGTCGGCGTTGCGGCCCGCCGCTCCTCCGCGCCGAGCGGTCCGCTCCAGCCGCGCGGGCCACGGTGTGCCCTCCCACAGGTCCCACAGCGCCTCCTCGGCCGTACCGCCGCCGGCCAGGCGCTCACGGGCCTTGCGCAGCAGCGCGCCCAGGCGCTGCGCCCCGCGCGCGTACGCCGGGTCGTGCACCGCCAGCCGCTCCGGCTCGGCCAGCGCCCGCGCGAGCAGTTCGTCGGAGGGCGGCGGTACGGGGTTGCCGGCGGCCCGCTCCTCCTCGCGCAGGGCGCGTCCGAGACGGCGCAGATCGGCGGCGTCCATGCCGGCGAGGGGGGAGGTGAGCAGGGTGAGCGCGGTCTCGGTGTCGAGCCAGCAGGGGGGCTCGTCGGTGGCCTCGGATCGCCCGTCGGCGGCCTCGGCGGCAGTCCGCTCGTCCTCGGAGCGCCCGTCGCCCGCCTCTGCGTCGGCCCCCTCGTCCGCCGTACGCCCGTCCACGGCCTCCGTGTCGGCGCCCCCGCCCCCCGTACGCCCCTCCGCGGCCGCGCCCCCCGTACGCCCGTCCCCGGCCGCGCCCCCCGCGCGCGCCTCCGTCGCCTCCGCCTGGGCCACCGCCCGCAGTGCCGTCAGCAGGGGGGCCACCGCCGGTTCGTGGCGCAGGGGCAGGTCGTCGCCGTCGATGTCGAGGGGCACGCCGGCGGCGGTGAGGGCGCGGCGGACGGCGGGGATGGTGCGGGAGCCGGCGCGTACGAGGACGGCCATGTCGCTCCAGGGGACGCCGTCCTCGAGGTGGGCGCGGCGCAGGATGTCGGCGATGTTGTCCAGTTCGGTGCCCGGCGTCGGGTAGGTGAAGACCTCGACGCGGCCGCCCGCGCGCGCGGGTGTCAGTTCGCGGTGCGCGCGGACCTTGTCCGCCGGGAGGCGGGTGAGCGGCATGCGCTGGGTGAGCAGACGGGTCGCGGCGAGCAGCTGGGCGCCGGAGCGGCGGGAGGTGCGCAGCACCTCGACGGGTGCCGGACTGCCGTCCGCGCGCGTGAAGACGCGCGGGAAGTCCAGGATGCCGTTCACGTCGGCGCCCCGGAAGGCGTAGATCGACTGGTCGGGGTCGCCGAAGGCGACCAGGGTGCGGCCGCCGCCGGCCAGTGCGTGCAGCAGCCGTACCTGGGCGGGGTCGGTGTCCTGGTACTCGTCGACGTAGACGGCGTCGTACTGGGCGGCGAGCCGCTCGGCGGTCTCGGGGCGGCGGGCGAGGAGCACCGCGCGGTGGACGAGTTCGGCGTAGTCGAGCACACCCTGGAGGTCGAGCACGTCCAGGTACTCGGCGAGGAAGGCGGCGGCGGCCCGCCAGTCGGGGCGGCCGATGCGGCGGGCGAAGGCGTCCAGGGCGGCGGGGTCGAGGCCCAGCTCGCGGCTGCGGGCGAGGACCGCGCGGACCTCGTCGGCGAAGCCTCGGGTGGTCAGACAGGCGCGCAGTTCGTCGGGCCAGCGCACATGGGCGAGGCCGGACCGCTCCAGGTCGCTCTGGCCGGCGAGCAGCTCGCGCACGGTCACGTCCTGCTCGGGGCCGGACAGCAGCCGCAGTGGTTCGGCGAACAGGTCGCTGTCCTGGTGGGCGCGGACCAGGGCGTAGCAGAACGAGTGGAAGGTGGTCGCCTGGGGCGCGCGGGCCGCCCCTATGCGCACGGCCATGCGGTCGCGCAGTGCGACGGCGGCCTTGCGGCTGAAGGTGAGCACGAGGATCCGCCGGGGGTCCCCGCCGCGCGCGATGCGGGCCGCCACGGACTCCACGAGGGTGGTGGTCTTGCCGGTGCCGGGTCCCGCGAGGACGAGCAGCGGGCCTTGGGCATGGTCAACCACGGCGCGCTGTGCGGCGTCCAGACCAGGGGGATCCGGTCGGCCCGCGGGCGTGCGGACCAGACGGTAAGCGCCACGGCTCCCCTGTCGCACCGTGGGGTGCGACAGGCGCCTGGTGGAGGAAGAGGAGCTCACGTGGTTCGCCGGTCCTGGTGGGTGTGCTGGTTGCCGGGCCGCCGCGGGGGAAGGGCGGTGGCCGGGAGGTGAGGGGGACGCGCGCAGCCGACGCTACGCCGACGACAAGGCCGGAAGCAGGGCTTCCGCTTCTTCCCTCCGGGCTCGTGCGCCACGTACGTCCCTCACCCCACGAACGTACGTCATGTCACGCGCGTGCCCCGCTTCCCCCGTACGGATCACGTGTCCCCCACGGTCGCGGCCGATGGCGGAAGCTGTCAGATGTGACCCTGTGCGTGCTCACCGCCGTCCCATCGCGCCCTCCGCATGTCGATGCGGGGCAGATGGCCCTCGGCCGCTCTGCCCGCCTCCTTCAGCGGGGTGCCCTCCGCGCGGTAGTGAGCGAGCGCACGCAGCTCATGGCCGGGCAGCAGCACGCCGTCCGCGCGGGTGACCCGCCACCAGGGCACCGCGCTGCCGTACAGGGCCATCACCCGCCCCACCTGACGCGGCCCGCCCTCCTGGAGCCACTCGGCGACGTCCCCGTACGTCATGACGCGCCCCGGCGGGATCAGTTCCGCCACCTCAAGGACCCGCTCGGCGTACTCGGGCAGCTCGTCCGCGTACTCCGCGCGGGCGTCGTGCGGCAGGCTCTCCTCGCTCATTCGCCCCATCCTGCACCACCCCACCGACAATGTGAGCGGCCCGCCACCGTGGGTGCACCTCGCCCGGGAGCGGCGCTTCCGGCAGACTGTGCGCCCCCGCGTTTGCACCCTGATGCCCCCGTGTGTCGGTGCGGCATGCCACCATCTTGCGGGCGGTGACCGTTGATACGAGATCAAGAAGAGACGATGAAGCAGCAGGGTGTGCACCCCGACGACGCGGAGGGCACCTCTGGCGCTGCGTCGCGCCCGGACCCCGGTGACGAGTTGCGCGCGGACGAGGTCGAGGGCGACGAGCCGCTGCTCCCCGCGCGCGTGCACCGCCCCTCCGACCTCATGCGGCTCCTGGTGGGCGTGCTCGCCGTCGCCGTGCTGCTGGCGATCGCCGCCTTCGCGCACGGCACCACCTCGGGTCTGGAACAGGACATCAACAAGGGCACCGGACAGGCGCCCGATCTGCTGATCAAGATCGCGGGACTGGCGTCCAGCATCGCGATCCTGCTGGTCCCCGTCGCCTTCGCGATCGAACGTCTGATCAAACGCGACGGACTGCGCATCGCCGACGGCGTCCTCGCGGCCGTCCTCGCGCACGGGGTGACGCTCGCCACCGATCTGTGGGTCGCCCGCGCCGCCCCCGACTCCATCCAGGAGGCGCTCACCCAGCCCTCCCCCGGTGACATCAACGCCCTGACCGATCCGGTGCACGGCTATCTGGCCCCGGTCATCGCGTACATGACGGCCGTCGGCATGTCCCGCAGACCCCGCTGGCGCGCGGTGCTGTGGATCGTGCTCCTGCTGGACGCCTTCTCGATGCTGGTGACCGGCTACACCACACCGTTCTCGATCATCCTGACCGTGCTCATCGGCTGGAGCGTGGCCTACGGGACGCTCTACGCCGTCGGCTCGCCCAATGTCCGCCCCACCGGCCAGACGCTGATGGCCGGCCTGCGGACGGTCGGCTTCCACCCGGTGGGCGCCTCGCGCGAGGACACCTCGGAGGTCTCCGACGGCACCGACCGGGGCCGCCGCTATTTCGTCACCCTGGAGGACGGCCGCCCCCTCGACGTCACCGTCGTCGACCGGGAACAACAGGCCCAGGGCTTCTTCTACCGGGTCTGGCGCAATCTGACCCTGCGCGGCTTCGCCACCCGCCGCAGCCTGCAGTCGCTGCGTCAGGCGCTGGAGCAGGAGGCGCTGCTGGCGTACGCCGCCATCGCCGCGGGCGCCAACGCGCCCAAGCTCATCGCCACCTCCGAGCTCGGTCCCGACGCCGTGATGCTCGTCTACGAGCACACCGGTGGGCGCACCCTGGACTCGCTGGCGGACGAGGAGATCACCGACGGGCTGCTGCGCAGCACCTGGCGCCAGGTGAAGGCGCTGCAGTCGCGGCGCATCGCCCACCGCAGGCTCGCGGGTGACGCGATTCTGGTGGATCGTTCCGGCAAGGTGATCCTCACCGATCTGCGCGGCGGCGAGATCGCGGCGGGCGATCTGCTGCTGCGCATGGACGTCGCCCAGCTGATGACCACGCTCGCGCTGCGGGTCGGCGCCGAGCGGGCCGTGGCCTCGGCGGTGGAGGTACTGGGCCCCGACACCGTCGCCGACTGTCTGCCCATGCTCCAGCCCATCGCGCTGACCCGCTCCACGCGCGCGACGCTGCGCCGCCTCAACCGCGAGCGGGCGGAACGCGAACGCGAAGCCGTGCTGGAGGCGTCCCGGCACGCCAAGCAGGCCCGTCTGGAGGCCGCGGAGGCGGACGCCGGGGGCGTACCGCTCGACGAGGCGGGCAGGGCCGTGGCGGCTGACGCGGAGGGCAGCGCCCTGGCGCGCGACGAGGCGGACAGGACCGCAGGGCGCGACGCGGCGGGCAAGGCCGTATCGCGCGACGAGGCGGGGAAGGCCGTATCGCGCGACGAGGCGGGCAAGGCCGTATCGCTCGAGAAGCCCGCACCCGCCGGCAGGGCCGTACCGCTCGACAAGGCCGGCAAGAAGGCCGTGCGCGCGGAGGCGCGGGCCGAGAAGCGGGCCATCGACGAGGCGCTGGAGGAGGCGCGCGAGGACGATCTGCTCACCCAGATCCGCCACGAGGTGCTGCGCATCCGCCCGCAGGCGCCGGTCGAACCGGCCCGTCTGGAGCGGGTGCGCCCGCGGACGCTGATCAGCTTCATCGCCGGCGCCATCGGCGCGTATTTCCTGCTGTCCCAGCTCACCCACATCGAGTTCGGCACGCTCTTCGCCAACGCCGAGTGGGGCTGGGTCATCGCCGCCGTGCTGTTCTCGGCGCTGAGCTATGTCGCGGCCGCGATGAGCCTGCTGGGGTTCGTCCCGGAGCGGGTGCCGTTCCCGCGGACGGTGGCGGCGCAGGTCGCGGGGTCGTTCGTGAAGATCGTGGCGCCGGCCGCGGTCGGCGGCGTGGCCCTCAACACCCGGTTCCTGCAGCGGGCGGGCGTACGGCCCGGGCTCGCGGTGGCCAGCGTCGGCGCGTCCCAGCTGTTCGGGCTCGGCTGCCACATCCTGATGCTGCTGGCCTTCGGCTATCTGACCGGCACCGAGAAGACGCCCTCGCTGTCGCCGTCCCGGACCGTCATCGCGGGTCTGCTGACGGTGGCGGTGCTCGTGCTGGTGGTCACCTCGGTGCCGTTCCTGCGGAAATTCGTCGTCACGCGCGTGCGTTCGCTGTTCGCCGGTGTCGTGCCGCGCATGCTGGACGTGCTCCAGCGGCCGCAGAAGCTGATCACCGGCATCGGCGGCATGCTGCTGCTCACCGCCTGCTTCGTGATGTGCCTGGACGCCTCCATCCGCGCCTTCGGCGACGAGACGACGTCGATCAGCCTCGCCAGCGTCGCGGTCGTCTTCCTGGCCGGCAACGCGCTCGGCTCCGCCGCGCCGACGCCGGGCGGTGTCGGCGCGGTCGAGGCGACCCTCACGGTCGGCCTGATCGCGGTGGGCCTGCCCAAGGAGGTCGCCGCACCCGCCGTACTGCTGTTCCGGCTGCTGACGTTGTGGCTGCCGGTGCTACCGGGGTGGCTGGCGTTCAACCACCTCACGCGGAAGGGCGCGCTGTAGGGGCGCGCGTCTCGCGAACGGGCGCGGGCGTCTGTGCGGGGTGCGTCGGAGGGCGGCCCCGAAGCGCCGCGCCGCCTCCCGCCCCCGCCGACCGGCGCGCGGGTCCGGGCCCGCGTACGCCGCCGCCCCGCCCCGCGTACGCCCTGCCCCGCGTACGCGTCGCCCCGCCCCGCCCCGCGTACGCGTCCCCCGCGTACGCCCGTCCCTCGCACGCCCCGTCCCTCGTACGGCCCGCGCCCCGCGCGGGTGACGGCGCCCGGACGCACGATGGGATCATGCCGAAGCCCTCCCGCCTGCGTGCCGCCGCCCTGGCCGCCACCGTCGTCCTGCTCTCCACCGCCCTGGCCGGTTGCGGCGACGACGGAGAGGACAAGGACGAGGACCTGACGGCACAGGAACTGAACTGGGAGGACTGCCCGGCGCCCTCGCAGGCCGAGGGCGGCGGTGGCGCCCCGTCCCCCCTGCCCGACGGCGACGAGTGGGAGTGCGCCACCATGAAGGCGCCGCTCGACTGGGACGACCCCAAGGGCGACACGATCGACCTGGCGTTGATCCGGGCCGAGGCCAGCGGGCCGGACCGCGACCGGATCGGCTCGCTGATCTTCAACTTCGGAGGCCCCGGCGGCTCCGGCGTCTACACGCTCCCCGCCTTCGGCCCGGACTACGCCAAACTGCGCACCCGCTACGACCTGGTCAGCTTCGACCCGCGCGGCGTTGGCCGCAGCTCCCCCGTCACCTGCCTGAACGACCGGCAGCTGGACGCCTGGTTCCAGCAGGACGCCACCCCCGACGACGCCACGGAGCGCACGGAGCTCCTGGAGGGCACCGAGCGGTTCAACGCGGCCTGCGAGAAGAACTCCCGGCGGATCCTGCCCCACGTCCGCACCACGGACGCCGCCCGCGACCTGGATCTGATGCGCCAGGTGCTCGGCGACGACAAGCTGCACTACTTCGGCATCTCCTACGGCACCGAACTCGGCGGCGTCTACGCCCATCTCTTCCCGAAGAAGGTGGGCCGTGCCGTCTTCGACGCGGTGGTCGACCCGACGGAGAACGCCGAACGAGGCGCCCTCGGACAGGCCGAGGGCTTCCAGCTGGCCCTGGAGAACTTCGCCGAGGACTGTGTGTCGAAGGTCGAGGACTGCCCGGTCGGCGACAGCGTCCAGGACGTGCAGAACCGTATCGCCAAGCTGCTCAAGGACCTCGACGCGAAGCCCATCCCCGGCGCCTTCCCCCGCGAGCTCACCCAGTCCGCTGCCGTCACCGGCATCCTCCAGGCCCTGTACTCCAAGGACCTGTGGCAGTACCTCACCGAAGGGCTGGAGCAGGCATACGACGGTGACGGTCAGCTGCTGATGGTGCTCGCCGACTCGATGAACGGCCGCAGCCCGAACGGCGAGTACAGCAACATCACCCCGGCGAACATCGCCATCAACTGCGCCGACGACAAGGCCCGCTACGACGCGGCCCACGTCCAGCGCAAGCTGCCGGAGTTCCGCGCCGCCTCGCCTCTCTTCGGCGAGTCGCTGGCCTGGTCCATGATCAGCTGCACCGGCTGGCCGGTGCCGGGCGCAGCGGACCATCCCGACGTGAGCGCGCCCGGCTCGGCGCCGATCGTCGTCGTGGGCAACACCGGTGATCCGGCGACACCGTACGAGGGGGCGCGCCGGATGGCGCAGGCGCTGGGCGAGGGCGTCGGGGTGGAGGTGACGTACAAGGGGCAGGGTCACGGGGCCTACGACAGCAAGAACAAGTGCGTTCACGGCGCGGTGAACGGTTATCTGCTGGAGGGGAAGCTGCCGAAGGACGGCACGGTGTGCTCGTGACGGTCACGCTGGGAAGTCGACCGGAGGCCGATCGGGCATCGACCGGGCGTCGATCGGGCATCGGCTGGGCATCGACCGGGCGTCGATCGGACCTCGACCGCCCCGCGGTCACCGCTCGCTCCGCCCTCGACTGCCCCTCATGCGCCCCTTGATCAACTGCTGACCGGCCCATGACCAGCCGTGACCAGCCCTTAAGCTTGACAAAGGCGCAGGTCAGAAGGTTATCCACAGGCTGGAGCGGACTTGGTGCGGCCGTCCTACGATGGCCTGACCGCCGTTCGCCCGCGGAGCGCGGACGGCCAGGAGGGGGATGCGACATGCGGCGATGGATGCGCTGGGCGGCCACGGGTGCCGTCGGTGCCCTGCTGGCGACGGGCTGCACCGACGGTTCGGGCGGCGCGGACGACAGGAAGGGACCCGACCGGGCGCTGCCTTCCATGGCCGGGCTGCCCTCCTCGCTGACGGCGCAGAAGCCGGACTGGGGCAAGTGCGAGGAGACCGCCGATTCCCCCGCGCCGGGTGACGACTGGAGCTGCGCGACGCTCAAGGTGCCCCTGGACTGGGCGGAGCCCGAGGGCGAGACGATCGACCTGGCGCTGATCCGCGCCGAGGCCACCGGTGACGACCGCATCGGCTCGCTGGTGGTCAACTTCGGCGGACCGGGCGGCTCCGGGGTCGCCACGATCCCGTCGTACGCCTCGACCTTCTCCTCCCTTCACAAGCGCTACGACCTGGTCAGCTTCGACCCGCGCGGGGTGGGCGCCAGCGAAGGCATCCGCTGCCGTGAGGACGAGGAGATCCAGGCCGCCGAGACCATCGACGTCACCCCGGACACCCCGGACGAGGAGCGCGCCTATCTGGCGGACGCCGCCGACTTCGGCAAGGACTGCGCGCGGACGACAGGAAAGCTGATGTCCCATGTGTCGACCACCGACACCGCGCGGGACATGGACCTGATGCGGCATGTGCTCGGCGACGCCAAGCTGCACTACCTGGGCTTCTCCTACGGCACAGAACTCGGCGGCGTCTACGCCCATCTGTTCCCGCGTCATGTGGGCCGCATGGTCCTCGACGCGGTGGTCGACCCGTCCGCCGACGCCGTGGGCCACGCCGAGAACCAGACCCGCGGCTTCCAGCGCGCGCTCGACGACTACCTCACCTCCACCGGCGAGGACCCCGAGCAGGGCACGGCGCGGATCGTGGATCTGCTCGACCAGCTCGACGCCGAGCCGCTGCCGGCGTCCTCCGGCCGCGAGCTCACCCAGTCCCTCGCCCTCACCGGCATCGCGCTGGCGCTGTACAGCGAGTCCAGCTGGCCCAGCCTGACCAGCGCGCTCGAGGCGGCGCGGGACGGCGACGGATCCGAGCTCCTCGTCCTGGCCGACGCCTACAACGACCGGGACGACTCCGGTCGCTACGGCACCTCGACCCACTCCCAGCGCGTCATATCGTGCCTCGACGACCGGCAGCGCCCGACACCGGAGCAGGCGAGGCGGGCCCTGCCGAAGTTCGAGCGCATATCCCCCGTCTTCGGCGCCTTCCTCGGTTGGGACACGGCCGGCTGGTGCCACGAGTGGCCGGTACCCGGACAGCACGACACCCCCGAGGTCAGCGCCCCCGGCGCGCCCCCGATCCTCACGGTCGGCAACACCGGCGACCCGGCCACCCCCTACGAGGGCGCCCGCATCATGGCCGACGAACTGGGCAAGGACGTCGGAGTCCTCCTCACCTGGAAGGGCGAGGGCCACGGCGCCTACGGCAGCGGCAGCGACTGCGTCGACTCCACGGTGGACGCCTACCTCCTGGACGGCGAGGTCCCACAGGACGGCAAGGTCTGCTCATGACACCGGCAGACCCGCCTGACGGCGGCACGCGCACGGCCCCTAGAGTGCGGTCATGGTGACTGCGATCGTCCGCGAGTGGCACGAAGAGGAAGGCTGGGGCGTCCTCGACTCCCCCGAGACCCCCGGCGGCTGCTTCGGCCACTACTCCGCCATCGAGATGCCCGGCTACCGCACCCTCACCCCGGGCCAACGCGTCAACCTCACCTGGCAGCCCCTCGACTTCAAGCAGGACGGTTACGACTACAACGCCCTGACCATCACCCCTCACCCCACGGCTCGCCAGAAGTAGAGGGAGTCGTCCGCCGTCCCCGGCCCGTGCGAGGTCATCCGGCGCCAACCGGCAACGACAGAAGCCCACGGCCTCTGAACTGGTCAGAGCCGCGGGCTTCTTCCGTCGTGCTGGTCAGCCGAGGGACCGTTTAGTAGACGGGCAAGTCAGGCGATGCGCCCAGTGACCTGCTGGTTTCCGTCGTCATGCCTCTCCCTGGGGGACCGATGAAGAGGACGCTCACCTTTGCCGTGGCACGGACTGGGCAGACTCCGCAAGGTAGGCAGCCTTGCCGCCTTGCCGGAGGGAACGCCGGAAGCGGTCGGAGGAGCGGTGCCGCACCGGCGGCCGACCTTTACGCAATTACTGCAGCAGTGCGCTCCTTTAGTAACCGACGATAGCTGACTCAATCTTCAGGAGCAGATCTCTGAGCTCAGGAACGACTTCTTCGGCTCTCATATTATTTGAAATCGCACGCACGCTAACAGTCTTGTATCCCCCAGCCACCAACTTGACATTCAGGGATGAGAGCACTTTTTTAGGAGGTACCATTCCTGCCCTGGTCTCCTTGTCGTTCCACCACGCCTCGAATTCAGGGATGGCAGCACGCGTAACTTCCATGGCATGAGCACTCGCACTCACGAGATCAGTCTGGCGGCGATAAAGGAACTGCGCTTGCGTGTCGACTTTCTGCTCCTCGATCGCCTCGTCCAGAAGCGAACGAACTACAGACAGGTCCGCACCCGATAGTCGGGAAATGACGCCTGGGAGCAAGAAATAGCTCTCAAGCTCCTTCTTCTGCCAGACATGGCACTGCACTCCCGATCGCGATAGCGCGCTAGTTACATCGAATGCCTGACCTTCCGTTCGATTATCACGGTCTAGAATGACGTACACCTTCACCGAGTCACCGAGCAGGCTTTCGCTCAACGTAGCGAATGATCCCGCTTGAGCCCACTTATCGAAACCACCAAGCGGGATAACCGCAACGCCTTTTTCTCCGGCTAGCCTCTTAGCCCCGATTCCGCGAGCTACATTCCTCAGGATCTTCATATCTTGCCCCTCGACAAAGAGGGCCACCTTAGACCGAAGGGCTCGGGCAAGACCCAAGTTGAAGCCCGTTCCGAGGGATTGGCTAGCCTGCTCCAGCGACTTGGAGTCGCGCAGGTGTCGAGCACGCTTACGGGTCCGATCTACAAGGATCACCGAGTCCCGTCGAGCCTCAGCAAGAATCTCAGGTGCATGAGTAGCCAGGATCCACTGCTGATTCCTCTCTTCTAAAACATTAACCAACCTGCGCTGGAGGTCGGGGTGCAGGAAGACGTCCGGCTCGTCTAGGACAAGAGCCCTCGCGGTCCTATGCCGGAAGAGGTGAAGCAAGAATTGGAGCCAAATCTGCAGACCATCACCAGCCCAGAATAGCTCCTTGACTGACCTTGTGGCAGTTTCGGTGAAGTACAAATCAAGTTCAGCAGCGTCGCCCGTCGAACTGACCTCGATACTGAGATCCTGAATCTCAGGTGTATTCTCCAGAATAAAGGAGGTCAGATCGAAATAAGCGTCAGCATCTTCCCTTTTAAGATAGTAAAGCTGGTTCCTAAAGTGACTACTCGACAGGCGTGTAGTCTGGCTTTCCTTGACATATCTCTCCGTCAGCAAGAGCTCCCGATGCTGAACCGGAGTCAGCGTCGGCACCACCCCGATTGACGGTGTGACAGATCGAGCGACAGCACTTGTGCTCACGAGTGACCCATCATCATTCAGCAAGCAGAAGAATGCCGTCTCCTCCACCGGCCAAACTGATTTGAGGGTCGCACCGGAGCTGAATGTCAGCTCAAGCCGCGTTTCCGATTCACGGAATTCATGTCGGATATTCTCACCGACGAAACCGGACGGATTTCCAATGCTGCCAGTAAGCTGATGCCCGAGAGCCCACCTATTCCCATCTAGATTAAAACGGTCTCGGCAATTCCGGCGCCGCGCAAAGGAAACCTCTTCGGCTGCAAGCCGGAGTGCAGAGATAATGGTGCTCTTACCGGCGTTATTGGGGCCGACGAGAACCACTTGCTGACCGAAGGTGATTTCGAACTCGGCGAAACCCTTGAAATGAGACAGGCGGAGCTTCTTAAGCACGCATCCACTGTAGTTACCCCGCACCGACGACGACCAGCGGTTGGGCAAACTCCGCACAGGCGGCTGCTGAGCATTGACAGGTGGGCATGCCTCGGAGCACACACATCAGCGCCCTCCCGGGCCGTCCTCGGGCCGTGGAGGGGCGCTCAGCGATGACCAACGCTGACAACTGCCGACAGCTCAGCAGCAGGTCAGGATGTTGATCGATAAGGCGGCCGCAGTCACGGCCGCCGACGATCAGTTGTGGTTGTGCAGATCACCCATAGCCGAGCTGAGCGGCGAGAAAAACCGCTGCCACCGAGGGGCGGACTGCGTACGTCGCGCCGGCGCTCCCCTCGGGTGCCTCCCACCAATAGAACGGAAGCCGCCGCCCACTGTTGCTGTGTCCCTTGCCCATCCCGGACAGCACCCCTGCCACGCGCCGCGCCGGATCACTCTCGTTCGGCCCGCCCAAGGCCTTGTCCACCAGCTCCGTGCAGTGGATCCTCCGCCCAGGGTTGCGCGCGAGGTACTCGAGCACCTGCCGGGCCTGCGGTGCCAGTTCAGCCGAGAAGACTGCGGCGCGCTGCAAGTCCTCTGGACCCCATTCCGGGGCGTCGTAGTGCCCCGCTTCGCCCGAGTGCTCACCCCATCGCGGATCAACCTCAGACAGATACTCCGTCATGCCCGCCCCCAACAGTTGATACTCAGCGTGTGTCGTTGGCACCGTACAGAGCCACCAGGACACTGCGTGTCGAATCCGTGTCGAAGTTCTACCGGCAAGCGGCTCAGCTGGGGAAGAGTGAAAGGTCAAGAGGAGGTCGGCACGCAGCCCCGAAGCGCTTTCTAAGTGCCTGCCCCTGTCGGCGGCCGCGGCTACTTGGCAGTCATGCGCCCTCCCGATGCGACATCACCCGAACAGAGCGCTGGGTCCTGGACAGCGCACGATACTGAGCGCAGCTGAGGGAGAGGGGCTATAGACGATGTTGCGACGGTGCGCACAGCGGCGTTACGACAAAGCTCAGGCGGAGTACTGGCAGAGCCTTGAGCCCCTGCTTGAGCCTGGAGAGCGCAAGATTGCCAGTGCGCCCGCACGGAACCTGTGGGACGGACATCAGGATGGAGTCCTCTTCCTCACGGACCGGACTATCTACTGGGGTGCTTGGCTAGGACAGGGCAGACAGACCAGCCCCATATTCGCGCAAGATCTTCGAGAGTGTCCGGGTGCGCGCATCGGCGAGCAAGGCACGTTGGACAAGCCGTGAGTGGCGAGCAGGTTGGATTTCGCCTCGTTCGCTCCAGCCCCCAGCGCCCAGTCGGGCTTCACCGAGTTCTGCAAGAGCTTCGGCCAAGCCATGGAGGACAGCAGGGAGCTGCCGACAGACACGGAGACACCTTCTGGCGATACGCAGTGAGTGTCTGACTGCGTGACAACGCCGACGGACAGCGGGGGACACCTACGCACTTCTGTGGACCATCACAGCAGCGGAGAGGCACACCGGCTCCTGGTCATGGCCTTACTCATGTTGCTTTGGGAGGAAGAAGTCGCGGGTTCAATCCCGCCGCAGCAAACAGCTGAAACACCCCGTCAGAAGCCTGCTCCGCGCGAACGGATCAGGCCGCTGACGTGCCCAGGGGTCACCTTGGAGGCCGTGTGGGTGCCGAGTTCGGAAGTCTGGGCCACCACGCCTCGGGGTGCAATCCTGCTGACAGCTCGTGACCGCTCTTCGGCGGTCCTCGGTAACGCCATCCAGACCTGTCGAGCGGGGCGGATCGCTCTGCTCAAACTGATCCAGCTCATCCTTGTCAGGGGCGACGCCAGCAGTATGGGCACCAGGCATCCTGAATCGGACACCGACCCCGTACGAACACAGATCGAACATCGTGCGGTTCCAGCCGAGGCCGAGAACTGCCCTGACATGCGCCTGAAGCCGCCAGCTCATCACTCAGGCAAGACGGATCTGTTACGCACTGTCAATAATCACTCTTCGGCCACGTCTGCGAGCGACCGGTTTCCCCTCTGTCCGCACCCTTGATCACCTACGTACGGTGGATCCCGTTTTGCCCGTGTACTTGCTGGTCGCACCTACCGATGGGAAATGCGGCGGTCGTGCGGGCTCAGGGGGAGGAAACACACACATGGATCCGTTGGCATTTCCCGTACTTGCCGGAACGCTGCTGACCGAAGCGGTCAGGTTTCTCTTCGACCGAGCAAGTGCAGTGTTGGACCGGCGCGCGGGTCGTGTGCCGGTGGAAGAGCCGGAGCAAGTGCCGGGTCAGACACAGCCCCTGCGGGTCATGGCCCCAGCACTCACCGACGAGCGCGTCGCACGCATCACTGGGGCCCACGGCGCGCTGCGCGTCTACCTATCGCGGCCCGAGTTTCTCCAGGGCGATGACACTGAATTGAGGAACGTCCTGGGACGCCTACGCCGGGACTTGGAGGAGGTATACGGGCGCCGCCTGCCCTTCGGTGACGAGCAGGAGAAAGACCGGCCTGGGGTGGAGGTCTCCCAGCGGGCCGACTCCCTCCATGGCAGGCAGGTCGGTGTGCGCGTCGGCGGCGACGTCACAGAAGGTGGTCGGGCGCGAGTCGACCAGAATGCCGGGACCATCGAAGAAACAGGTGAACAGGTCGGCATCGAGGTAGAGGGCAGCATCGGCTGAGGCAGGGCGACAACAACATGAGCTTCGATGACAGCCGTACCGGAGACCGTCTACCGCAGACACCCCCCACTTCCAAGGGAAATGGGAAGCAGAGGGACGAGCAGCCAGCAGATCACGCTCAGCCCGCGCCGGCCTCGCAGACCTCTGATCCCGAGCCGAACAGCCTACCAGCGCTGCCCCCGCCACCTCCTGTGCCGCCCAGCATCCCTGCATCAACCGCACCAGCCCTTGGAAGGTCGGCCGAGGCTGGAGCCGCCAAGGATGCCTCCGACGACCAGTTCCGGCGACGGTCTCCAGCAGGGGTACCGACGCGAGACGTGGTGGAGGCAGTCGGGCAGGCCGCCGTGTTGCAACGAGCCTTCAACAACTACGGCGAGCAGATCGGTACCAAGTACGTCTACGAGCAGACGCTCGACTCGCACGCCCCGATCTCGCCCGAGTACCTGTCCGTAGTGCGCGAGGTGTACGCCGAGCCCCGCCGTGAGGATCGACTGACGCCTAGCCCCTTCAAGCAGGCTCTTGAAGCCCTGCGTGCGGCAGGCTCTGTACTGGTTATCAGCCGCCCGCCGAACAGCAGCCGGACCTTCACCGCATACGCGTTTTTCGCCCATCTCTTGGACGACGGCCTCATCACCGAAGTGCGCCCGCTATCCTTCGGCGGCTCCAAGCACTTCCCGACCAGGCGTCTGCCGCACGACCGCCAATGCGGCTACTTGTTGGAACTCCCGCCCGACGAGGATGACTTCGCAGTCGACGACTCCTTCGGAGGCAACCTGAACAAGCTCGTCGAGCGCCTCCAGCGACGGGACTGCCGACTCATCGTCCTCACCCGACCCGAGCAGTGGAGGCGTATTAGCCACGGGGCACCGGGCGGAGTCGCCCCGGAGCTGGGCACGGTGAGTTCGCGCGACATCGCCGAACGGTGGCTGGTCGGGCAGGAGCCTGACTTTCCAGTAGACCAGTGGCTTGATCACCATGACATCAAGCCCCTCCTTGCCCGCCAAGCCCCGACCGATGTGCTCAACCTCGTGTACCTCATGCTGGACGAGCACCGGGCAGGCCAGTCCGCAGCGGCAGATGCGTCCGCCCCAGACCAGGAGCTCGCGCATCAGCGAGACGGTTCTCCTCGCCGGACGTTCGAGGAACAAGTGGCCTACGTTGTGGCTGCCCACAGCAACTGGGAAGAAGCGCTCTACCTCTGGCACGAACCCGAAGGGCGCTCCCGCACCAGCTTTCAGCGCAACTTCCTGCTGGCCGCAGCTGTTCTGCGCGGCGACCCGGTCGGGCACGTCTACGCCAGGGCGGCGGAGCTGACCAAGCAGCTCGACAGCGTAGCAGTCGAGGTGGACGGCCAGCGGGAACCTGGGGTCATCGCCATGACGAGGGCCATCGAAGCACGGCGCGAGGAGGACGGCACCCTCACCTTCACCCGCCCGCACTGGGACGACGCCGTCATCGAGTACTTCTGGAACGACCGTCCCCTGGCTCGTACGACGTTCCTCAACTGGCTCGCACAGGCGCCTGTCGCCGACACAAGCACGAGCAGGGAAGCACTGGAGATCATCAGCAGGGATGGTCGACTTGCCTTGGCAGAACGCGTGGGGCAGTTCGCAGTGCGATGGGCCGTTCGCCATCGACGCCAGACGCCGCTGGAGCGGATCGTCGAGGAGTGGTACAAGCATGGAACGGCCAAGGAACTGTGGCCTATGGCCGTTAAACTCCTGGATTCCGCGGCCATTCACGCTGCCAGCGCGCCGTACATCCATTCCATGCTGCTGGCTTGGTCGAGCCGGAGCCAGCCCCACCTGCAAAGAGCCGTGGTAGAGGTGTGTACGGGCGTGTTCGGCCGCCGGCATACCGCCAAGGCGCTGCGGCGACTCAGGAATGTGGCCGCGCAAGGTCATCCTGACGTGATCGACACGTTGCGCGAGGCAGTACGCGTCCTGTGGGAGGACAGCACCGTACGGCAGATGCTGTTTGGGTACGTCGTCGATTGGTGCAAGTCGGAGACAACCACCCAGACCGTTGGGCACCGCACGTTCACCGCGCTGGCCCTCAACGCCTCACCCGAGGCAGCCGGCCTCCCGCCACTCCTCCAAGCCATGGTCGATGAGAGCCCCGACGAAGAGGACGCTTTCCGCCCCACCGTGCAAGGACTCGTAACAGGGTGGCGCACACTGCTGCGCCAGGCCGCGGGGCCGACAGGGGAACGAGACCTCGACAAGGCCGTCTTCACATGGCTCGATGCGGCCCTGGAACGGAATGAGCTCAAGTCCATCGTCTTCGACACCCTGCGCCAGGCCGTGAACGTTCCTGGCGCCGAAGGGCCGATCCTTCGCGAAAACCTCCGCACTTCCGCCCAGTGGTGGGTTCAGGGACAGGACCGTCCATACTCCGCGGAGAAGGAAGCCCTCAAGCGCGAGCTGTCTGCCTTGCTCGACCAAGACCTCATCGCTCGGCGCAGTCAGCCAGCATCGTCTCAGCCCCCGCCGTCAGGTGCCGCAGGTGACGAGCCCGATGCCGATGCGGAAGCCGCCGCATGAGACGCCGGATCACCAAAGCTCCTGCCCCCGTGGCAGCATCCAACGCCAATTGGACATCCATCTTCACGGATCGTCTCAAGAGCATCGACCCGGTGCTGTCCTTCACCGCTGAGATCCGGGTGACCTGGCGCCGCACTGATGCCACCGCGCCAGCGAGTCGTCACACAGCATCGCGCCTCGCGAGGAGGGAGATCGAAAAGACGGCCCAGCGCTGTGACGTCCTCCGCCCCGTGGCCGCCGAGCAGGACATCACCGTCGCCGTCCGAGATCAGCTGCCTCTCGTCGCTGACGGTGTGGTGATCACTGATGTGGACGTGCGCGTCACTGTGGAGGACAACGTCCGGGAGGCCGCTCTCCGTACGGAACGCCTGCGTCAGGAGTACCAGCGGCAACAAGAGCGGATCCGACGAGACTATGAGCTGGACGAGCTGGCACGGCGACAGGTCCGCGCCCGCGAGACGTTCCTCCGGGAGGAGATCCTCGCCAACCCGGCCGCCGCCCGCCTCTACGGACTGTTGGAGGGAGCGTCGAAGCACTGGTCCCGACTCGGCGGTCCGCCGATGGGCACCGACCTCGATGACCTGGTGCGCGAGGTCCAGCAATGGCAGCCGGGACAGCAATGGGTGACAGTCGCGCAATTACTCCACGACTTCGTCGCCAGCCTAACCGAGGAAGGGCGCAAAGAGCTGCTCACCCTCCTCGCCGATGCTGTGCGCGCGTTCGGCGACGAGCGCACAGCCCACCGTCTCGCCCTCCTCGCGGGCGAGGCACGGTGAGGAGCGCTGTGCTGCGCTGGTTGCTCGACCCTGTCACCAGCGTGTTGGCTCTGCGGCTGCATGTGCGAGAGCGCGACCGTTTGTCCTATGACGCTGCCTGGCGCCTTGCTCGCGTAATGCGGCATCCGGACGAGATGGGCTACCGCCTCCACGGCCACCGCGGGGAGGGCACAGAGTAGGAATCGTTCGGTGAATGACCAAACGCGCCCTGCCAGGTGAGCATCAAATGCCGCTACCCACTGTTAGGTGAGTCTGCCAATGCGTCGCCGTCGCATCCGACAGCGACGTGGGAGCCGTCCATGTGACTAACGCGCTCGTACATGAGGTTCTTCTCCATATCAGGGTCCTACATCACGCTCCTGGGGTGTGGCGCAGGTCGTGAAGTGAGGCTCTTGGCATTGAGTCCAGCTACTGCCGGCGCGGTCGGTGAAGTTGTGTCGGTGGTCAACAACGCCGACTGCGTGGTGTAGCCGGTTGGATGAGGCGAGGCATACGCGCACTAGTTGGCCGACGCACCCGCCATCATGGATGCACCAGGGTTCGCGATGGTCGGCCTGGCAACATGCTTGCCCATGGACCAAGCCTTGAAGACCCTGCAACGCGAGTTCGGTTCCGAGCCGGGAAGCTTCCTGCTGGGACTGCGAATAGACGGGGTCTGGGACCGAGCCGCCTTCTCCACTCTGGAGAAAGCCATGCGCACTGTCTGCGAACGCTTGCAGGACGCCGAGGAGCTGCCCCGATGGTTGGCAGAGGGCTACTACGTGGTCGCTACGGACGTTCCCGCGATGACAGCGCACCCCGCCTTCCCTCGGACGGAGCCGGCGGGCTACTACGCGGCATGCATCGAGCGGCTCACGGATCTGGCGGACTGGTTCTTTCGAGGGGAGCACTCCTACATGGAGCCGCACACGTGGCCGGAGCTGTAGGGCGCCATCCCACCAGCGACACCCAAGACATGTCCCACCAACGCACCAGTTGCGACCCCATGGATCAAGGTCTGAGCCGGGCCGTCCCCGGGCCGTGCGAGGTCGCTCGACACCGACCGGCAACGACAGAAGCCCACGGCATCTGAACTGGTCAGAGCCGTGGGCTTCTTCAGTCGTACTGGTCAGCCAGGGGGCCGTTTAGTAGACCGGCTTGTGGGGCTCGATCTGGTTGACCCAGCCGATGACGCCGCCGCCGACGTGGACGGCGTCGGAGAAGCCGGCGGACTTGAGGACGGCGAGGACTTCCGCACTGCGGACGCCCGTCTTGCAATGCAAGACGATCTTCTTGTCCTGGGGGAGGGATTCCAGGGCGGTGCCCATGAGGAACTCGTTCTTGGGGATCAGGCGGGCGCCGGGGATCGAGACGATCTCGTACTCGTTGATCTCGCGGACGTCGATGATGTCGATGTTCTCGCCGTCGTCGATCCACTCCTTGAGCTGCTTGGGAGTGATCGTCGAGCCGGCGGCCGCCTCCTGGGCCTCCTCGGACACGACGCCGCAGAATGCCTCGTAGTCGATGAGTTCGGTGACGGTGGGGTTCTCGCCGCAGACGGCGCAGTTGGGGTCCTTGCGGACCTTGACCTGGCGGTACTGCATCTCCAGGGCGTCGTAGATCATCAGGCGGCCGACCAGCGGCTCGCCGATGCCGGCGAGGAGCTTGATGGCCTCGTTGACCTGGATGGAGCCGATGGACGCGCACAGCACGCCGAGCACGCCGCCCTCGGCGCAGGAGGGGACCATGCCGGGGGGCGGGGGCTCCGGGTAGAGGCAGCGGTAGCAGGGGCCGTGCTCGGACCAGAAGACGGACGCCTGGCCGTCGAAGCGGTAGATCGAACCCCAGACGTACGGCTTGTTCAGCAGCACGCACGCGTCGTTGACCAGGTAGCGGGTCGCGAAGTTGTCCGTGCCGTCGACGATCAGGTCGTACTGGCTGAAGATGTCCATCACGTTGTCGGCCTCGAGCCGCTCCTCGTGCAGGACCACGTTCACGTACGGGTTGATGCCCTTGACGCTGTCGCGCGCGGACTCGGCCTTGGAGCGGCCGATGTCGGACTGGCTGTGGATGATCTGGCGCTGCAGGTTCGACTCGTCGACCTCGTCGAACTCCACGATGCCGAGGGTGCCCACGCCCGCGGCGGCCAGGTACATCAGCGCCGGCGAGCCCAGGCCGCCGGCGCCCACACAGAGCACCTTGGCGTTCTTCAGCCGCTTCTGCCCGTCCATCCCCACATCGGGGATGATCAGGTGGCGGGAGTACCTGCGAACCTCGTCTACGGTGAGCTCGGCAGCCGGCTCGACCAGGGGTGGCAGCGACACGGGGACTCCGTTGGTCGGTCAATCACTACGGTTGTTCTCCCCGTAACACTGCCATGGGCTTTTTCATTCCGAGACACCTGTTCCAATCAGCGAGACGATTTCGTCCCAGTAGCCGGGCATGGCCTCCCAGGGATCGGCCTCACCGCCCCGGTCCGTGCGGTCGGTGAACCAGATCGTGGCCGCTCCCTGCCAGCGGGCGATGCGCAGCGCCTCCTCCAGATGGACGCCGGGGACGCCGTGGACGAGGTGGCAGAAGCGGTCGGGCGGATAGTCGGCGGTCCATTCGGGCGCCTGTGACCAGCGGTAGTCGTTCCAGTGGCCGGAGAAGGTGATCAGCTGGTCGGCGCTCTCGGCATAGCCGGGGTAGGGGTGGGTGCCGTGGCCGAGGACGATGTGCGGGGTCTCGGCGATCGCGCGCAGGGTGGTGACCGTGCGGCGGGTCTCGGGGAGGGCGCCGCGTTCGGTGGGGCAGCGGTCGAGGAGGAAGCCGTCGACCTTGTACCACTCCAGATAGCGGTGCGCGTCGGAGATCACCTCGCCGAAGGGCCGGGCTCCGTACGTCGCATCGACGCGGCCGAGCACCCGCACGCCCGCCGCGTGCAGCCGGCCCGCGGCCTGGAGGCAGTGCGGGTCGGGGCGTACGCCGGGCCCGTCCGCCACATCGAGGACGGCCCAGTGCACGGGCCTGCCCGGCCGGGTGAGCTCGGCCCACTCCGCCGGTGCGAGCAGCGGATGCGCATAGCCGGGGGCGCCGAGGCCGGTACGGACGCCGGTGCTCGCCGTGCCCGCCTTGGACCTGGTCAGATACGGCATGCCGCCTCCATCCAGATGTCGGCCAGCGACTCCTCCAGATTGATCCGGGGCCGCCAGCCGAGCCGGTCGCGCGCGGTGCGCACATCGGCCTGCTGCCAGCTGCCGCAGCCGTCGGGGTAGGGGAAGGTGACGGGCGCGGCGTGGCCGCTGTGGTCGGCGTCGCGCGGATGCCCGATGGCGGGGCGCAGGGCGCCGGGCGGCCCGTCGAGTTCGTGCAGGGCGCCGCCGTAGCCGGCCACCCGCGCGAGGACGGCCGCGGCGTCGCGCAGCCGCACGGCACGTCCCGACCCGATGTTGATCACGCCCTGGGCCGCCGACAGGGAGGCCGCGTGCACGGCACGGGCCACGTCGCGTACGTCGACGAAGTCGCGCTGGACGCCCAGTCCGCCGAGCTTGAGCTCGCCGTCGCCGGACTGCATGGCCCGCCGCATGGCCTCGGCGAGCCGGCCGAGCGGTGACCCTGCCGGGGTGCCGGGGCCGGCCGGCGAGAAGACGCGCAGCACGACCGCGTCCAGGCCGGAGCCGAGGACGAGTTCGGTGGCGGCGAGCTTGCTGACGCCGTAGGGGCCGCCGGGCCTCGGGACGGCGTCCTCGGCCGTGGAGGAGCCGGGCTGGCTGGGGCCGTACTCGGCGGCACAGCCGATCTGGACGAGGCGCGCCCCGCAGCCGCTGCGCCGCAGCGCCTCGCAGACCGTGGCGACGGCGACGGTGTTGTGCCGGGTCAGCTCACGCGCTCCGCCGCGGGTGGCGCCCGCGCAGTTGATGACGACGCCGGGGTGTACGGCGTCCAGGAAGCGGGTCAGCGCTCCGGGGCTGCCGGAGGCGAGGTCGAAACGGACGTCGGCGTCGTCCCCGCGGCCCAGCGCGGTCAGCTGGACGGCCGGGTCGGCGAGCAGGCGGTCGGCCACGAACCGGCCGAGGTAGCCATTGGCTCCGATCAGCAGAACCCTCATCGCGCGGCTCCCGGGGTGTACGCACGGGCGACTCGGCCGGCTCCGGCGGTTCCGGTCACGCGGCCGGCTCCGACGGCTCCGGTCACGCCGGATGTGCGGATCCTGGCGGCCGCGGCGAGCGGCCCGAGCAGCCCGGTCGCGGTCGCTCCTGACGTCCCGGACGCGTCGAACGCCCCTGACGCGACGGGCGCGCCGAGTGCTCCTGCTCGGGAGGTGGTCATCTGGTGTTCTCCTTCAAAGGGGTGGTGCGAGTACGGGCGCCTCGGGCCGCGTGGCCGGCCGGTCCGGCGCGTTGCGGTGTCGCCCGGTGCGGCGCGGTCGCTCACCGCGCCGCGGCCGGTTGCGCGTGGGCCGAGGCGCGGGTCAGGGTGCGGCCCGCGTGGATCAGCAGGGTCACGGCCCCGGCCGCGCAGGTCAGGGCCGGGACACCGCCCGGTCCGAGGACGGCGACGCATTCCTCCACGGGAACGGAGAGGAAGCCGCAGCCGGGCAGTCGGCCGGCGAAGACGGTGGCCAGGGCCAGGCCCTGGGCTGTCGCGCACGCGGTGAGGACGACCGCGGGCGCGTGGGCGAAGCCGTGCACGGTCAGCAGCCGGGCGAGCAGCAGCAGGGCCCCCAGCGTCAAGGTCTGGGCGTACGCGGCGTGCTCCCCGAGGACCGCGGCGCACAGCGTGAGCAGCGCCGCCAGCGCGCCCAGGAACAGGGCGAACGAGCCGAGCAGCAACGGCCGTACGGCGGAGGCGAACTCCTCCAGGCCGCGGCTGGCGGTGAGCCGGCGCCGGGCCCGGGCGGCGAGCAGATGCGCGCTGAGCGCGGCCGGCGCGCAGGCCAGGGCGAGCGCCAGCAGGGACGCGCCGGCCAGCGGCCAGGGGCCGTCCGGGGCGCCGGTCGGCAGGGTGTCGGGGCCTCCGGTGAGGGCGGCCTCCAGCAGTCCGTCGCCGAGGGCGGCGTATCCGAGGAGCCACCCGGTCCAGACGCCGGTGGAGTGGCGGGCGGCCGACGGAGCGCGGTGCCGGCTCAGCGGGCCGCGGGCGAGGGCGAGGCGCAGCGCCAGTCCTACGGCGAGCACACCGGCGACGGCCACCAGCAGACGCGTCTGCCCGTGGGTCAGCCTCAGCCCGGCCAGCGCCGCCCCGCACGCGAGGCCGGGCAGCAGGGAGCGCAGCGCCCAGTCCGCTCCGCGCACCGGCGGAACGGCGGCCCCGCTTCCGGCCCCGGCGCCGGTCCCGCTCCCGGCAGCGGGCCGTGCCTTCGTGTCCACGTCACGGGGCACGCGGGCGAACATCTCCTCCGCGAGCGAGAAGACGTCCCGGTGCCGGAAGCGCGCGGCGGTGCGGTCGGTGAACCCGTGCGCTTCCAGCCCGGCGGCGATCTCCAGCGGGTCCACGGCTCGTTCGCACAGGTCCCGGTGCCGGTGCATCAGGGCCTTCACCGGATCGGCGGCACCTCGCCGGGGCGCGGGAGCGGACCGCCGTACACCTGCGGTGTCGGTGACGCCGACGCCCTCGCGGCCTCCGACACCCTCACCAGCCCCGGCGCTCTCACCGGCCCCGGCGCTCTCGCCGGCCCCGAAACCCTCAGCCCGCCCAGCAGCCTCCTCGGAACCCGATCCTCTGGCAGCCGCCCCCTCCCCCAGCCACCTCTCCGACCGCTCGTCCCAGGCCCCCGCCCCCATCGGCACCCCCAGACGCCCCTCGGCCCCGCTCATCGCCCCGCCTCCGTCCCAGAACCGGCGGGCGCGGGCACGCCGACCACCGCCGTGGCCCGCACAGGCAGCCCCGCCGCCCCTCCAGCACCGGCACCCCCGTCAGCCCCTGGATCCTCGTCAGAAACAACCGCCCATCCAGGCACCCCCACCGCACCGCCCCCGACACCACCACCGGCACCGCGAGCCGCACCGCCCCCGTCACTACCCGCACGGCCAGCCGCACCGCCACCCCCACGGCCACCCCCACGACCCCCCACCCATCCCCCCACCACCTGCGCCTCCGCCGGCACCCCGAACGGCAGCGGCTCACCGGCGTCATCCACGAGCACCCGCCGAACCGGACACTGCGCGACGATCTCCAGGTAAATGCCGTGAAATGCCGCGATGTTCTGCTCGACGGTGAACAGTTCGAGCGCCCGAGCACGCGCCGCGGCCCCCAGGCGCGCACGGCGCTCAGGGTCGCGCAGCAGTGCCACGCACGCCTCCGCGAGCGCCCGCGGATTGCGCGGCGGCACCACCAGCCCCGTACCGCCGATGACCTCCACCACCGCGCCGACGTCCGTCGAGACGGTCGCCCGGCCGCAGAGCATCGCCTGCACGAGCCCGAGCGGAAAGCCCTCGACGACACTGGACAGCACGACCACCGCGCCGCACGCGTACGCCTCCGCGAGGTCCGGCACATCGGGGCCGCCGATCTCCTCGAAGGAGACGGGGTTGTCGCCGACCGCGTGCAGCCCGTCGGCCTCGTCGGGGAAGAGCTGCGCGGCCAGCGCCCGGCAGTGGGCGAGATACGCCGCGCCCTCGGCGCCCCGCGAACCCCCTGCGGCCGCGGAAGCCCCGGCACCCCCGGAAGCCCCCACACCCCCGGAACCTCCGGCGCCCCCCGCATCGATCACCCGCAGCCGCGCCTTCGGCTCCTCCTTGCGGACCTCCGCGAAGGCGTGCAGCAGCGACACCAGGTCCTTGGTCGGCTCGACCCGCCCGACCCACACCAGCGTGTCGGGATCCGCCCCCTCGGGCGCCTCCCCCACCTCGGCGAACGGGGACGCGTCCAGCCCCGGCGGGACCGTGCGCAGCTTGGCGCGGTCGGCGCCGCACCGTTCCTGCCAGCGGCGGGCGTGGGCGTTGCCGTGGGTGATGTAGGCGGCCCGCCGGTAGGTCTCGGCGGCGAGCCGGCCGTGGAAGGCGGCGAGCAGGGCCCGTACGACGGGGGCCTCCTGTGCGCCGGAGGCGAGGTAGTGGCTGCGCAGCCGCACCCCGTACTCGGTGACCAGCAGCGGCACTCCGCAGAAGTGGTGCGCGAGGAGGCCGGGCAGCGCGGCGGGGCCGCCGGACGCCGCGTGGCACAGGTCGACCGCGCCGAGCCCGTCGTCCTCGTACCAGTCGAGGGACAGGGGGCGCAGGGCGCGTTCCAGGTGCGTGGCCACGGCGAGCAGATCCGGCACGTCGGCCTCGTGGGCGGCGCGCGGGGCGCCCGGCGCACGACAGGCGCGCTCAACGGCGCGTACGGCGGTCTCGGAGCGCAGCGCCGACGCCAGTCCGCCCTCGTCGCGGGCGAGCTCGGCGAGGGCGTGGAGCGCGTTGGCGAAACGGTCCGCCTCAAGGGCGTCGCCGAGGGCGCGGGGCTGTGCCGAAGCGCCGGGTGCGCACAGGGAGGCGACCAGCTCGCCGTACGCCTCGGCGAAGCGCCGGCGCGTGCGGCGGCCGTATGTCACCCCGTCGTCCTCGGCCACCCACAGCGATGCCGTCCGCACCCGGCTGACCTGGGGCGGCAGCGGCACCCAGCCCGCGTCCTCCTGCCGCTCGTCACGGCTGAGCGCGTAGACATGGAACTCGTGCTGCTCGAGTCCGCGCACGAGGCGGTCGCACCAGAGCCTGGCGTCACCGCTCACATACGGATAGCCACCCTCCGTAAGCAGTCCGATGCGCACGAGTGCACCCCCGATCTCCCGTATAGGGAGCCGCCGTTGACCCGGCGGCTCGCAGCGGGAAGAACGTATGCGGACAAGGCGGTGGTGCGGCGGACGGTTGTCCGTCGCACCACCAAAAGGGGTGAACGGTCGTAACTTTCCCGCGCGGGCCGCGTTCCGTCGCGCTATGAGATCATGGCCCTACGGAACGTCACGGAGCGTCAGCTCTCCGGGTACGCCCAGGGGTTGGGCCGGCAGCGCACGCCGTCGTGCTCCAGGAACTTGGTCTGCTGCTGCATGACGGGCGCGAGGTCGCCGTCCTTGTCGCAGGTCACGTGGTGGTAGCCGAGCCGGTGGCCGACCTCGTGGTTGATCAGCATCTGCCGGTACGCGTGGATCTTGTCGCCGTACGTCCGCGAACCCTGCGCCCAGCGATAGGCGTTGATCATCACCCGCTCGGTGGCGGCGGAGTCGCAGGAGACGTTGTCGACGGTCGTGTCCAGGCCGGACTTGGCGCACCACTTGGCGGTGGTGCCGGGGCTGGCCAGCGTGATGACGAAGTCGGGCCGACCGGAGTGGATGCGCTCGAAGGTACGGCCGCCGCCGTGCGCCCAACTGCGGTCGTCGTTCAGCGTCTTGTGCACGGCCTGCGCGAACAGCTCGCCGTCCAGCCCGAGTCCCTGCTCGACGTCCACGCGGTAGGTGAACTTCTGCCCCCGGCCCGGTGCCTTGTCGATGCCGGGGATGGCGTCGAACCTCCCGGACCCGGCGAGCTCCGGGTCGAGCGGGTACTTCTTCGCCATCTTCTGCTCGTACGTCAGCTGCGGCACCACGGTCGGCGACGTGGACGGCGTCGGCCGCCCGTCCCCGCGCGAGGCGGCGTCATGGACGCCGCGCTCCTGGTCCGCGGCCGACTGGGTGCCCAGGGCGGAGGCGTCGCCCCGGTCGGCGACCTGCCCGGTCACCACGACCGCCAGCACGGTGGTCACGGCCGCGGCCGCGATCCCGGTGAACGTCCGCCCCTTGCCGCCCTTGCCGCGCGCGTCGTCGCCGTCCCGGCCGCTGCCGACGTCACCGTCGACCGCGGGACCCGACGGGGTGTCCGGCCGCGCGCCGGGGGCACCGGGCTCCTCGGAGGCTGTGGCCGTACGACGTCCAGGGGCGCCCTCGTCGGTGTCGAACGCCCCGACGTAGTCCGCTCGGGGCCCCTCCGGCGGCGCCTGCCGCTGCCTGGGCAGCACCGGCCCGGATCCGGTCCCGGCCGACGGCCCCCTCAACTCCCCCCAGCCACCGCCGGGTTCCCGCTGCTCGGGGTGCCCGCCGCGCACCTGCGGCATCCCCTGGGCGGGGGTGCCGTCGAAGCGGGGGGTGCCGTGCGCGGGCGTACCGTCGGGGAATCCGGGGACGCCGTGCGCGGGGGTGCCGTCCGGGAACCTCGGGACGCCGTGCGCGGGGGTGCCGTCGGCGAACCGGGGCACACCCTGAGCGGGCGTACCGTCGGGGTACCCATGGGCGCCCCGAGCCGGATACAGCGGCACTCCATGCGCCGGAGTCCCGTCGGCGTACACGGCCCCGGCACCGGCGGGCGTCCCGTACCCGGACGCACCCCCACCGCGCTGCGGCGGCGACTGCCACGCGACCTGCCCCTGCGCCCACTCCGGAGGCTGCGCCGAGGGAGCACCGGCAGCGGCGGAACCCCCCGCGGCCCGCGCACCGCCCGCGGCCTGCGGACCGACAGCGGCACGAGGGCCTCCGGCGCCACCGGGCCCACCCGCAGCCTGCGCCCCAGCGGCAGCCCCGCCGGCGGCCGACGTGCCACCGGCAGCGCGGGCCCCTCCGCCCGATCCCCCGAGAAGCCTCCGTCGGCCTCCCGACTCCGCGGACGCGTCTTTCGGCGCCGGTCCGCGACGGCTGTGGCGTCCCACCCCCGCCTCAGCTCCTCTTGCTCTCGGCCGCAGCGCCCCGACCCGCACCCTCAGCACCGTCGGCACCACCGGCACCCTCCGCACCCCCTGCACCACGCGCGCCAGCCGCCCTGCGCGCGTCGGCCAGCAGCTCGCGGAACGCGTTCGCCACCGTCTCGGGGTACTCCATCATCGCCACGTGCCCCGCCTCCGGCAGGGTGACGAGGCGGGAGTCGCGGAAGGCGCGGGCCGCCTTCTGGGCCATGCGGAAGCCGACGAGCTGGTCGCGCCCGCCGTAGATCAGAAGGGTCGGCGCGAGGACCCGTTCGGCCTGGCGCCACAGTCCGTGCTGGCCGCCGAGGGTGTAGGCGTCGACGATCCCGCGCGCGGAGCGCGCCATCGCGTCCCAGAAGTACGGCAGCTGCATCCGCCGTTCCATCTCCTCCACCGCGTGCCGGAAGCCCTCCGGCGTCACCCGCGCGGGGTCGCCGTAGCACAGGGCGAGCACGCCGCGGACCCGCTGCTCCGCCGTCCACCCCTTGGTCATCCGCGTGAAGAGGGCGGCGACGCCGGGCAGGGCGAGCAGTGCGGTGGGCACGGCCGTGCGCTGGACCCGGAGCTCGGGCAGCGCGGGCGAGACCAGGGTGAGCGTGCGCACGAGGTCCGGGCGGACGGCGGCGACGCGGGTGGTGACCGCGCCGCCGAGGGAGTTGCCGAAGAGATGCACCGGCCCGCGCCCGGCGGCGTCGAGATAACGGATGACCGCGCGCGCGTGCCCGGTGACCGAGTAGTCGCCGTCGTCCGGGGGCGGGGAGTCGCCGAAGCCCGGCAGGTCGAGCGCCTCGCAGTCGACGTCCCCGTCCAGCTGCTCCATCAGCGCCGACCAGTTCTGCGAGGAGCCGCCGAGACCGTGGACGTACAGCGCGGGCTCCAGCCCTTCGCGCGCGGGCGGCCGCGACCGCACCGTCAGCGTGACCCCGGGGAACCCGACCGACCGCAGCCGCTCACCCTCCGCGACCCGGACGGGCGCCACCTTGGGGAGCACGTTGGCGGTCGGCACGGGCGGCAGCTCGGTCGAAGACATGCGGCAATGTTACGAGGTGATCACGCCCCGACCCATGTGTTCGCCTGTGTTCGCCGTCACAGCATCCGCACGCGCCCCGTGACGCTCCGAACGCGGATCGCATAGCGTCCGGATCGGGTGTCTCCTACGCTCGTACAGAGGGCACCCGCATGTGGCCCCTGCTTTTCCCCAGGGACGTCCGTAGGTGTTGCGCAGGAGAAGGGAGCCCAGCCATGGCCGTCGATCCCACCGATCCCGAGACGTTCGAGGACCAGGAGACGCCGGAGCGCGAGGAGTTCGCGGTGGAGGCACCGGAGGCCGACGCGGCGGAGCAGCACGCCGACGTCACCCCCGAGCGCGACGACCCGCTGACCGGCGTCAGCCCGGACCGGGCGAACGAGGCCGATCTGGTGGAACAGGCGCGGATCGTCTCGCTCGACGAGGACGACTACCGCTGACACCGGTCGCGACGGACGCGGACGGCTGCCGCCGGCATCGATCGGGAGCGACGCGTGCGGCTTCCGCCGACCGGCGTCGGCACATAGCCTCTGAGCAGGAAAGAGGAGGCATTTTGCCCCTTCGGCACCTGTTCGAAACCGTCTGCGCGGCTTTCGCCGCCGTCCGGTACATGAAATTCTGCGCTCGCACCGCGCGCACCACGGTTACCGAAAAGTACGATGGCGGCGCGGCGCACACCGCATGTGGACGATTTTGGGAGGCGGCGTGACAGCCATCGAGCAGACAGAGGCGGCACGCCCGCGGGGTACGCGCCTGCCGCGCCGTGCCCGACGGAACCAGCTGCTGGGCGCCGCTCAGGAAGTCTTCGTGGCGCAGGGCTACCACGCGGCCGCGATGGACGACATCGCCGAGCGCGCCGGTGTCAGCAAGCCGGTGCTCTACCAGCACTTCCCGGGCAAGCTCGACCTCTATCTCGCACTGCTGGACCAGCACTGCGAGTCCCTGATCCAGGCGGTACGCAGCGCGCTGGCGTCGACGACCGACAACAAGCAGCGCGTCCGGGCGACCATGGACGCGTACTTCGCGTACGTCGAGGACGACGGCGGCGCCTTCCGCCTGGTCTTCGAGTCGGACCTGACGAACGAGCCCGCCGTGCGCGAGCGCGTCGACAAGGTCACCAACGACTGCGCCGAGGCGATCTGCGACGTCATCGCCGAGGACACGGGCCTGTCCCGCGCCGAGTCGATGCTGCTGGCCTCGGGCCTGGGCGGCCTCGCCCAGGTCGTCGCCCGCTCTTGGCTGCACAGCGACCGCAGTGTGCCGCGCGACCAGGCGGTCCAGCTGCTGGCCTCGCTGGCCTGGCGGGGCATCGCCGGTTTCCCGCTGCACGGCACCGGAGAGCACCACTGACCGCCGTGCACCGCGTAACCGACACGGCCGCCGGGGCTTTGTTCCCGGCGGCTGTTCGCTGTTGGCGTGGCCGCCCGGACCGTCTCGGTCCCCTCACCGGGCTAATGTGTGCTGGGTACGGCGCGGATGCCCGCGCACTTCACTGACCGTTCGGAGGGACATAGCCGTGGAGGTCAAGATCGGCGTGCAGCACGCGCCGCGCGAGATCGTTCTGGAGAGCGGTCAGACGGCCGAGGAGGTCGAGGCCATCGTGGCCGACGCGCTGTCCGGCAAGTCGCAGCTGCTGAGCCTGGTGGACGAGCACGGCCGCAAGGTCCTGGTCCCGGCCGACCGCCTCGCCTACGTCGAGCTCGGCGAGCCGGCGCCCCGCAAGGTGGGCTTCGGCGCGCTGTAAGGCGTACACCGACACAGGGGCCCGGCGACTTCGGTCGCCGGGCCCTTTCGCGTCCCTCCGCACGAACGGAGCACGTCCTCCACGAACGGAGCACGTCACCCTCCGGGGGAGGATTGGATTCCGCAGGTCAGGGGTATGACGGACGAGGACCGCAAGCACACGGCCGGCCGCCTGGGAGGGACTCCTTCATGATCTTGGAAGCGCTCGGCTCCGCCTTGCTCGGCCTCGCTCTGGCCCTGGCCGCGACCCACCGCCTGTCGCACCGCCTGCCCGCCCGCCCCCTGGTCCTCTCCACGGGAGTGGCCGGCGCCCTCTTCGGTGACTTCGTCACCCGTACGGCATTGGACTCGGCGGCGGTCCCGCTGAGCCTCCTGGGCGCGTTGATCGTCTCCGCCGCGAGCCTGTCCCTCCTGCTCCGCCCGACGGGCAGAATCCGCCGACGATCGGTGACGGCGTGACGCTCCGGACGTCCTGACTTCCAGAGCCCTGACTTGGACGCCCTGACTTCCAGACGCCCTGGCTTCTGGGCGCCCTGATTTCTGGACGCGCTGAGGGGCAACGCCCGAAGGGGCGCGGGGAACTGCGCGAGCCACCACGGACCACCCGCAGCCGCGCCACGCACCCCCACCCCACCCCACCCGCGGGGCGCTACGCCGCCAACCCCAGCGCAGCCATCCGCTTGGTGTGCGCCTCGGTGATCCGCGAGAACATCCGCCCGACCTCCGCGAGGTCGAACCCGTCGGCCACCCCGCCCACCAGCATCGTGGACAACGCGTCCCGCTCGGCGACCACCCGCTGGGACTGCGACAGCGCCTCCCCCATCAGCCGCCGCGCCCACAGCGCCAGCCGCCCCCCGACCCGCGGATCGGCCTCGATGGCCGAGCGCACCCGCTCCACCGCGAACCCGGCGTGCCCCGTGTCGTCGAGGACCGCCAGCACCAGCGACCGCGTGTCCGAGTCCAGCCGCGCCGCGACCTCCCGGTAGAAGTCACTGGCGATCGAGTCGCCGACGTACGCCTTGACCAGGCCCTCCAGCCAGTCCGAGGGGGCCGTCTGCTTGTGGAAGCCGTCCAGGGCGGCCACGAACGGCTCCATCGCCGCCGTCGGCTCCTCACCGATGTCCGTCAGCCGGTCCCGCAGCCGCTCGAAGTGGTGGAACTCCGCCGACGCCATCTTCGCCAGCTCCGCCTTGTCCTCCAGCGTCGGCGCCAGCTTGGCGTCCTCCGCCAGCCGCTCGAACGCCGCGAGCTCGCCGTACGCGAGCGCGCCGAGCAGGTCCACGACCGCGGCACGGTACTGCGGGTCGGCGGAGGCCGACGCCCAGTCCTGGGCGGCGACCCCGGTGGGTTCGGCGGCGGTCTCGGGGGCGTTCTCAGGCTTGTCAGAGCTCGTCATGAAGCGCACAATAGCCCGCTCGCCGCAGGGCGGAAGTCCCTGGTCAGTCACTGTGACCACGACGACGCGCAGGACCCCGCCCACGAGTGTGACGACGACAACGTGACCGAATCGGCCATCGCATGTGCGCCGATCCGGGGTATGGTGGTAATGCGCCTGCTGGTACGACGGTCGGAATTCGCCGTACCTCGACAGGCCGCACGTATGAGGATGCCCGGTCGGTGGCCCGATCGGCTCCGACCCGACAGCCCTCCCTGACCGTACGGCACAGTGCGTACGACGATCGGAGGGGGACACCCTCAGCGGTACGAGCGCTAGAGCGTCGGCAGAGGTCCCGTGCCAAGCGGCTCGCCCGAGCGGCAATCCGTAAGGCGACCGACGTCCCCGGCACGGTCCGACACGACCCCCACGCTCGCCTCGCACCGCGCACACAGAAGAGGCAGCACCCTGACTACGACGTTCCGAGAGCTCGGAATCCTTCCCGAGACCGCCGAGGCCCTGGAGGCCGTCGGCATCGTCAACCCCTTCCCCATCCAGGAGATGACCCTCCCCGTCGCCCTCTCCGGCACGGATGTCATCGGCCAGGCCAAGACCGGCACCGGCAAGACGCTGGGCTTCGGCCTCCCGCTCCTTGAGCGCGTCACCGTCCCCGCCGACGTCGAGGCCGGCCGCGCCAGGCCCGAGGACCTCACCGACGCCCCGCAGGCGCTCGTCGTCGTCCCCACCCGCGAGCTGTGCACCCAGGTCACCAACGACCTGCTGACCGCGGGCAAGGTGCGCAACGTCCGTGTCGTCGCGATCTACGGCGGCCGGGCCTACGAGCCTCAGGTCGAGGCCCTGAAGAAGGGCGTCGACGTCGTCGTCGGCACCCCGGGCCGGCTGCTCGACCTCGCGGGCCAGAAGAAGCTGGACCTCAGCCACGTCAAGTCGCTCGTCCTCGACGAGGCCGACGAGATGCTCGACCTGGGCTTCCTGCCCGACGTCGAGAAGATCATCCAGCTGCTCCCGGCCAAGCGCCAGACCATGCTGTTCTCGGCGACCATGCCGGGCGCGGTCATCGGCCTGGCCCGCCGTTACATGAACCGGCCCACGCACATCCGCGCCACCGCGCCGGACGACGAGGGCGCGACGGTCGCGAACATCAAGCAGTTCGTCTACCGCGCGCACAGCATGGACAAGCCGGAGATGGTCGCCCGCATCCTCCAGGCCGAGGGCCGGGGCCTGGCGATGATCTTCTGCCGTACCAAGCGCACGGCCGCCGACATCGCCGAGCAGCTCCAGCGCCGCGGCTTCGCCTCCGGCGCGGTCCACGGCGACCTCGGCCAGGGCGCCCGTGAGCAGGCGCTGCGCGCGTTCCGCAACGGCAAGGTCGACGTCCTCGTCTGCACCGACGTGGCCGCCCGAGGCATCGACGTCGAGGGTGTCACCCACGTCATCAACTACCAGTCCCCGGAGGACGAGAAGACGTACCTGCACCGCGTCGGCCGTACGGGCCGCGCGGGTGCCAAGGGCACGGCGATCACCTTCGTCGACTGGGACGACATCCCGCGCTGGCAGCTGATCAACAAGGCGCTGGAGCTGGACTTCAACGACCCGGTGGAGACGTACTCGAGCTCCCCGCACCTCTTCGAGGACCTCGGCATCCCGGCCGGCACCAAGGGTGTCCTGCCGCGCTCGGAGCGCACGCGCGCCGGGCTGGAGGCGGAGGAGCTGGAGGACCTGGGCGAGCCGGGCGGCCGCGGTCAGCGCGGTCGCGGTGGCCGGGACGCCGGCCGGGGCGGCCGGGGCGGCGCGCCCCGCGGCGAGGCCCGTGCCGAGGAGCGGGAGCGTCCGGCGCGTACGCCGCGCCGTCGCCGCCGCACCCGTGGCGGTGCTCCGCTGGAGGCCGAGGGCACGGCGACGCAGGCCGCGACCGCGACCACCGCGCCGGAGGCCGCCGAGGTTCCCGCCGCGGAGGGCGTGACCGCGCCGCGCACCCCGCGCCGCCGTCGCCGCACCCGTGGCGGTGCCGCCGCGGCGCCCGTCGAGGCGTCGGCGACCGTGACGCAGGCCCCGGCCGCGCCGGAGCCGGTGGTCGCCGAGGCGCCGGTGGCCGTCGAGCCGAAGGTCACCGCCGAGCAGACGGTGAGCGCCGAATCCGCCGTGGCGGTCGAGCCGGCCGCCGAGACCCCGGCGAAGCCGCGCCGCCGCACCCGCAAGGCCGCCACCGCCGCCCCGGAGGCCCCGGCCGCCGAGATCCCGGCGCAGGCCACGCAGGAGCCGGAGACCAAGCCGCGCCGCACCCGCAAGACGGCGGCCACCGCGACCGAGGCCGTCGACACGGCGGAGACCGCCGAGGCCAAGCCGAGGCGCACCCGCAAGACCGCCGCCAAGACGGCCGAGGCCACCGCGACGGCCGCCACCTCGGCCACCGAAGCGGACACCGCCGAGGCCAAGCCGAGGCGCACGCGCAAGACCGCCGCCCCCGCGACCGACGCCGTCGACACGGCGGAGACCGCGGAGGCCAAGCCGAAGCGCACCCGCAAGACCGCCGCCAAGGCGGAGGCCCCGGCCGGTCCGACCGAGACCGCCGAGGGCGTGGAGGCCAAGCCGCGCCGCACCCGCAAGACCGCGGCCAAGGCGACCGAGGCCGCCGACACGGCGGAGACCGCGGAGGCCAAGCCGAAGCGCACCCGCAAGACCGCCGCCAAGACGGCCGAGGCCACCGCGACGGACGCCACCCCGGCCGCCGAGGCGGACACCGCCGAGGCCAAGCCCAAGCGCACCCGCAAGACCGCCGCCAAGACGGCCGAGGCCACCGCCGAGATCCCGGCGCAGGCCACGCAGGAGCCGGAGGCCAAGCCGCGCCGCACCCGCAGGACGGCCGCCGCCGCCCCGGACGCGGAGGGCACCGAGGCCAAGCCGAGGACCCGCCGCACCCGCAAGGCCACCGCGGCCGCCGAGCCCGCGGACGGCTGACGCGCATCCGCCGACGGCCCGGTCTCCCCCACGGGGGGCCGGGCCGTCGGCGTACCCGGCCGCGCGCCCACCGGTTACCCTCACCCCGTGAGCAAGCCCCCCACCCTCGACCCGCCCGTCGGCGCTCGCGCCTACCGGCTGCGCACCGCGCGCGGTGACTTCGCGGTCGTCGACCACGACGCGGCCGACGGGTCCGTCCGCAAGGGCGTGGCGCTGCTGCTCCCCGGTTTCACCGGCAGCAAGGAGGACTTCCACCTGCTGCACCAGCCGCTCGCGGCCCGCGGCTACCGCACGATCGCGGTGGACGGCCGTGGCCAGTTCGAGTCCGCGGGCCCCGCCGACGACGAGACGCCGTACGCCCAGCGGGAGCTGGCGCGCGATGTGCTCGCCCAGGCCGCCGCGCTGGACGCCGACGGCCCGCTGCATCTGCTGGGGCATTCCCTCGGCGGCCAGATCGCCCGCGCCGCCGTCCTGATCGACCACTCCCCCTTCGCCTCGCTCACCCTGATGGCCTCGGGCCCGGCGCGGATCTCGGCGTCGCAGCAGGAGCGCGTGAAGCTGCTGCACGACGCGCTCGCGGTGATGACGATGGAGGAGGTGTGGGACGCCATCCGCGCGATGGACGCGCCGGAGGACGTCGACGCCCCGGCCGCTCCCGCCGGCGCCGACGACCATCTGCGCCGCCGCTGGCTCGGCCACCGTCCCGCCCAGCTCCTCGCCACGGGCCGCCAGCTGTGCACGGAACCGGACCGCGTCGCCGAACTCGCCGCGCTGCCGCTGCCCTTCCACGTCCTGTCCGGTGCCAGCGACGACACCTGGCCGGTCCCGCTGCTGGACGAGATGGCGGTACGGCTGCACGCGCACCGCACGGTCGTCGAGGGTGCCGATCACTCCCCGAACGTGGACCGGCCGCTGGCGACGGCGACCGCCCTCGCCGACTTCTGGGACCGGCACCCCGGCTAGGCCGCCGTCCTAGTACTGCGTCTGCACATGCCCCCAGAACCCGTCCCGCAGCGCCCGCCGCAGGTCCGCCTGGCCGCGCAGTGAGTACTGGAGCATGCCCTCCGCCTCCACCAGCAGGTCCTGGTCCACGGACCCCGGCAGATACGGATGCCCCGGCAGCAGCTCGACCAGGGCCTCGCGCCCCCGCTCGGCCAGCCACTTCGCGGCGATCTGGGCGCCGACGAAGCGCACGGCCTCACGGGTGGGACGGCCGGCGCCGGCGGCGGGCTCGTAGGCGGCCGCGGTACGGCGGCTGACGTACGGCTTGAAGAAGTCGAGGTCGAGGGTGCGCTGGCTGTCGACCTCCCACAGCAGCGGCTCGGCCTGGTTGCGGCCCTCCGGCGCCTCGATGCCCCACAGGTGCACCCGGGCCCCGTAGCCCTGGGCCGCCTCGACGGCGGAGACCAGGTCCTCGTCGCCGCCGAGGAGGGCGGCGTCGCTGATGGCGCGGTGCCGGGCCAGGGACTCCAGATCGGTGCGGATGAGGGAGTCGACGCCCTTCTGCTGGTTGTTGGAGTTGAGGTTGCCGAGGCGGACCTTGACGTCCGGGAGCTCGGCGATCGCCTGCTGCTCGGCGGTGTGGATGCGGCGCCGGGCACCGTCGTACCAGTAGACCCTCAGCAGTCGGCTGTCGGCGAAGACCTGGCGGGCGCGGTCGATGAGCGCCTCGATCAGGCCCTCGGCGTCCAGGTCGAAGGCGCGCCGGTCCTCGGTGCCGGCGATGAGCCGTCCCGCGGCCGCGTAGAGGTATCCCGCGTCGACGAAGAGCGCGTGGGTCGAGGGGGTCTTCGCCACCTCGGCGAGCATGCGCTCAAGCAGTTGGTTGGTGCGGTCGATGCGGGCGGCCAGGGCCCCGAGGTCGTCGTTCATCACTTCCATTGTCCGTGCGGTCACGCTGCGAACACAACCGGTCCCGGTCGGTCGACGAACGGACCCCTTACTCGCCAGTAATTAGTTGTTCGAAAAATTTCTTTAGCGTAGGGAATGTTTGTAACACGCATCCCGTTGACTCGTACGTAGACAGCGATTCTCCGCAGGAGGATGACCAGACGAAGGGAGAAGCACATGCGCTTCGAAATCATGCGACTCGACGACGTCGACGGCACGCCCGTGGACACCACCGTCGTGGACGCCGCCTCCGTCAACCGGATCGTTCAGCAGGCTGCCGCCATCGGACAGCGCCTCTGGATCCGCCCGGCCGACAGCCCGGCCTTGTAACAGCGGATCCCTTACGAAGCTTCGGAGCCCCGTACGGCAAGCACGCCGTACGGGGCTCCGCGCGCGTACGGGGCTCAGCCGCCCTGGATCACCTGGGTGACGCCGTTGATGATCTGCTGCACGGCGATCGCGGAGAGCATCATGCCCGCGAGCCGGGTGACGAGGACGACGCCGCCGTCCTTGATGACCCGGATGATCAGCAGCGAGTAGCGCATCACCAGCCACAGCACGACATGGATGGCGAGGATCGCCGTCCACACCGACACCTGCGTGGCCACGCTGCCGGCCTTCTGCACGGCCAGGATGACGGACACGATCGCGCCCGGCCCGGCCAGCAGCGGCATGCCCAGCGGCACCAGGGCCACATTGACGTCCTTGGTGGCCTTGGGCTCGTCGTTCTTGCCGGTGAGCAGGTCCAGGGCGATCAGCAGGAGCAGCAGCCCGCCCGCGATCATCAGCGCGGGCACGGACACATGGAGGTAGTCGAGGATCTGGTGGCCGAGGAGCCCGAAGACGGTGATGACCCCGCCCGCCACACAGACGGCCTGGAAGGCCATCCGCTTCTGCACCTTGGCGGGCCGGCCCGCGGTCAGGCCCAGGAAGATCGGGGTGATCCCCGGGGGATCCATGATGACAAACAGGGTCAAAAAGAGAGAGCCGAAGACAGCGATGTCGAACATGGGTGAAGGAGAGCCTTGCTGAAGGAGGGACTACGGACGTGAGCGCGAGGTGGACCCTCAGGCTCCGCCGGTACCCGGAACGGGGAACGCGCCGGTCGCCCGCCGGGTGATCTCCCCGTACACCTCGGGGTCGGTGGTGAACTCGCCGAGCGCGACCGTCTTGCGGCTGCCGTGGTAGTCGCTGGAGCCGGTGATCAGCAGCCCGAGCTCCTTGGCCAGCCCGCGCAGCCGGGCGCGGGTGTCCGGGTCGTGGTCCATGTGGTCGACCTCGATGCCGTCGAGCCCGGCCTCGGCCATCGCCGCGATCGCGGACTCCGGCACCGTACGGCCGCGCTTGACGGCCGCCGGGTGCGCGAACACCGCGACGCCGCCCGCCCCCTTGATCAGCCGGATCGCCTCGAACGGGTCGGTCTCGTGCTTCTCCACGAACGCCCGCCCCCCGTCGGCCAGCCACTCCTGGGTGAAGGCGTCGCTCACGGTCGCCACCACGCCCAGCTCGACGAGCGCGGTGGCCACGTGCGGCCGTCCGACCGAGCCGTCGCCGGCGATCCGCTCGACCTGCTCCCAGGTCACGGGGACGCCGAGCGCGTTCAGCCGGGCGACCATGCCCTGCGCTCGCGGCACGCGGTCGTCGCGCACCAGTTCCCGCTCGGCCAGCAGCGCCGGCTCCGTCGGGTCGAAGAGGTAGGCCAGCATGTGCATGCTGACGCCGTCGAGCCGGCAGGACAGCTCGGCGCCGGTGACCAGGGTGAGCCCCTCGGGCAGCGCGTCGATCGCCTCGGCATGGCCACGGGTGGTGTCGTGATCGGTCAGCGCGACGACGTCCAGTCCGGCGGCGGCGGCGCGGCGCACCAGCTCGGCCGGGGTGTCCGTGCCGTCGGACGCGGTGGAGTGGGTGTGCAGATCGATACGCACGCTGACTCCAGGCGGGACGGACGGATGGGGACACCCCAGGATAACCGGATTTTCCAGCTCCCCTGTCATGGGTGCGCGGCGGGTGTGCCCCCTACAGGTGCCGGGGGCGCTCGGGCGGCCGGACGGAGGTCGGCGGTCGCTCGGGCAGCTCCCCGCGCCCCCGGAACGTCACGGCTTGAGCAGTCTCGGCGACAACGCCCCGCACGGCACCAGTTCCACCTCGGCGCCCGCCTCCCTCAGATCCGCCAGGACCATCTCCTCGTACATGAGAAGGCCGGACTGTTCGGGCCAGACCACGGCCCACAGCCACAGTCCGAGAGCCTCGCCGGCGAAGACGGCGCGGTCGTCCGGGGTGCCGGCGACGAGCCACAGCGGAGTCGGGCGGCCGGCGGCGAGGACCTTGGCCTGGGGTGGCTTCTCCACGTCCAGATACGGTCCGGGGTCGGGGCCGTCGATGCCGGCATAACGCGCGCCGAGGCCGACGCCGAGCTCCTCCGCGACCAGGATCAGCTCGCCCATCCCGCCGAGCGGACCGGGTCCGGAGCACGCGACGGCCGTCGCACGACCGCCGCTGCGGTCGTCGCCCGCGCTGGCCACGCCCGTGAACAGCCAGCCGACCGGGAGTGGCCACGGCATCCACACGGGCACCTTGGTGCGGTGCACCACCACGCCGAGGGCCTCGACGCTCGGCGGGATCACGGGCTGCACCGGATGCACCGTGCCGTGGACGTCGCACTGCCAGGTATCGGCGAAGAGACCGGGAGCCCTGACCCGGCCACCGCACTTCGGGCAACTGGGTTCGCCCCTCATAGGGGTCCACGCTCCTACCCCGGCACCGTCTCGTCAAGGACGATCACCCGTCCGGAGGGAACCCTCACCCGGAGGCAGTGCCCCGGAGTCCACCAACCGGCCCATCCCGACCGGACGTTGGTGGCGTGCCTCACGCCGTCCGGTCAGCTCAGCGGCACGGACGGACGGGCCGGGTCGCGCAGGTCGGTGCCGTGGTTCAGCCAGCGCTCCTGGAGGGCCCCCGCCCCGTGCACGCGCTTCCAGGCGGCCTCGTTCGGCGTCATCGGCAGCAGCGGCAGGAACCGGACCGGGTCCATCGGCTCCTCCAGCTCCAGGTCCTCCACCAGCCCGCCCGGCTCGGCGACCAGCACCGAGGTGAAGGGCGCGCCCGGCCACAGCGGCTCACCGACGTCCAGGGAGGCGCCGGGCGCCACGATCACGCCCTCGACCTGCGGGGACGCGGCCAGCACGGCGAGCGGCCGCAGCACCTTGTCGGTGTCGGCGCGCCCGGTGCGCACGGACAGGATCAGCTCCGCGCGGGGCCCCTTGACCGGGTCGGCGAGCATCGCCGTGGGGTCGCTCATCGGGTTCGCGGACATGCCGAGCGTGGCGTAGCGGACGATGCCCTCCCCCGGAAAGCGCAGCACCTCGATGCGGTCCGTGCCGAGGAAGGTGACGGCCGCGCGGGCGTCCGGTTCGCCGAGCGCGGTACGCAACCGGGCCTCGACCAGAGGGAGAACATCAGCCATGCGGCGAGCATAGAACTCGTCAGGACGAGGCAAAGCGGCGCCTTGACACTTCAGTCGGCTGATACTCTTGGCCGGTCGGGCAGCACGCAGAAGCGTTGCGGATCTTCGCCCGACGCCGATGGATCTCCCTTACGAGGGACCGGCCGGAGGAGGTGGGGCTGCGATGGACCGAAGTCGACCGTGCAGTACCACCCGCTCTTCCGGCCGCTGAGGTAGCTGTACTTCTTCCGGTTCAAGCCTTTCCGCCGCCGCTCCCGCGCGTCACCACGGAAGAGCACTTCGTTTCGTTCTGCCAGAACTGTCTGATCTGCCTGATCTGACCGGCAGCGAAGCCAGCCACCGCGACGGTGCGGTGCTCCCCGCTTTGTGGACGTGCCAAACATCCTCACGCCAGGACGTCCCCATTCCGGGCAGTTCCACCCGTCGCAGGCCGCCATGCGCTGCCCGTAGCGAAGGAGCCCGCCATGTCGATGATCCGCGACCTGCGTTCCGTTGTGCGCCCCGCCCGTACGTCCCTGCGCAAGGAGTCCGGCGGCTACGACCACACCCGCGCCCCCGGAACGACGTCGGCCGTCGTCGACTGCGCCGTGTACCGCGACGGCGCCCGCGTGGACTTCGGCAAGCCGGTCGGCCCGCAGGAGGCGATGCGCCACGTGCGCCGGGACGGCGGGTTCGTGTGGATCGGCCTGCACGAGCCCACCGAGGCCGAATTCGCCGGTATCGCCAGCGAGTTCGGGCTGCACCCGCTGGCCGTGGAGGACGCGGTGCAGGCCCACCAGCGGCCCAAGCTGGAGCGCTACGACGACTCCCTGTTCACCGTCTTCAAGACGATCCACTACGTCGACCACGACGAGCTCACCGCCACCAGCGAGATCGTCGAGACCGGCGAGGTCATGTGCTTCACCGGGCGGGACTTCTTCATCACCGTCCGGCACGGCGGCCAGGGCTCGCTGCGCGCGCTGCGCCACCGCCTCCAGGACGAGCCGGAGCTGCTGGCCAAGGGCCCCTCGGCGGTGCTGCACGCCATCGCCGACCATGTCGTCGACGGGTACATCGCGGTCGCCGACGCGGTGCAGGACGACATCGAGGAGGTCGAGACCGAGGTCTTCTCGCCCGGCCGCAAGGGCACCCCGCGCGGCACCGACGCCGGCCGGATCTACCAGCTCAAGCGCGAGGTGCTGGAGTTCAAGCGGGCCGTGTCCCCGCTGGTGCGGCCCATGCAGCTGCTGAGCGAGCGGCCGATGCGGCTGATCGACCCGGACATCCAGAAGTACTTCCGGGACGTCGCCGACCACCTGGCCAGGGTGCAGGAGCAGGTCATGGGCTTCGACGAGCTGCTCAACTCCATCCTCCAGGCCAACCTGGCGCAGGCGTCCGTCGCGCAGAACGAGGACATGCGCAAGATCACGTCCTGGGCCGCGATCATCGCCGTACCGACGATGGTCTGCGGTGTGTACGGCATGAACTTCGAGCACATGCCGGAGCTGGGCTGGAAGTACGGCTACCCGATGGTGCTGGGCGTCACCGCGATGATCTGTTTCGGCATCCACCGCACGCTGAAGCGCAACGGCTGGCTGTGAGCGCGCCCCGATAGGCTGGGCGCATGACAAGCGAGCTGCTCGACCGGGCCCTCGTCGAGGAGGCCACGAAGAAGTCCGGGCTCATCTGGGTCCGGGGTGCCGGCGCCCCGGCCGCGCGTGCGCTGTGGCACGTGTGGCACGAGGGCGCGGCCTGCGTGGTCGGTGACGGGTCCGGGGAGCAGCCGCTGCCGGGGCTGGTCGACGGGGGCGCCGCCGAGATCACCGTACGCAGCAAGGACAAGGGCGGCCGTATCGTCGCCTGGTCCGCGAGGGCGGTGGAGCTGGCGCCCGGCTCCGAGGCGTGGGAGGCGGCGGTCGCCGAGCTGAAGGGCAAGCGGCTCAACGCCCCCGACGGCGAGGCGATGACCGAGCGCTGGGCCCGGGAGTGCCGGGTGCTGCGTCTGGAGCCCACGGGGGCCACCACGGCCCTTCCCGACGGCTCCCTGGCCGAGGCCCCCCTGCCGACGCCGGCGACGACCCGCCGGCCGATCCCGGCGGGGCTGCCGCGCCTGCTGTTCAAGAAGAGGAAGCGGGCCGGGCGCTAGGCCGCGGGGAGCCCGGCCTGATCGGCGAGACATCCCCTAGGTCGTCGGGAGCTGCTGCCCGTAGTCGACGGTCTCGTCCTTCGGGGGCTGCTTGAGGGCGAAGTCCTCGCCCCAGTCGGAGAAGCTCAGGGTGCCGGCGTTGCCGCCGCGGACCAGGCGCAGGGGGTACGGCTTGCCCTGGAGGGAGACGTCGAGGGTGCCGCCGGAGCCCTTGTCGCCGGTGATGCGGATGGTGCGCACGCCCGCCTGCTCGTGATGGCCGTCGGTGGCCAGCTTGCCGTGCAGCGTGAGCAGGCCCTCCAGCAGCACGTCCTTGTCGGTGAAGCCGCTGAACCGCTGGTACGCCGGGTCGCCCTGGGGCACCTTCACATACTTGCCGCCGAGCTTGTCGGCGGCGGCCGCCGCGTCGCCGTCCTCGCCGCTCTCGGCTTTTCCGTCCTCCTGGTCCCAGAAGGCGGCGTCCGCCTTGAGGAACAGCTCGTCGCCGATCCGCAGCAGTTCGAAGGTCGCCCCCTGCGCGGTCAGCGAGCCCGTGCCGCCGTCCGCCTTCAGGCGCATGTCCAGCTGGTACGACCGCCCGCCGGCCACCACCGTCCCCGACAGCCGCACCGCGTCCGCGGCACCGGCCGCCGCGCGGGTCTCGGACTGGATCTTGGCGGCGGGCAGCCTGCCGACCCCGTTGGTGCCCGCGTTCGGATCCTCCTCGCTGCACCCCGTGAGCCCCGTGCCGGTCACGGCCAGCGCGCACACCGCGCCGACCAGCGCGACCCTGCGGCGGATACGGCCCTGGGGAATCGCAGTCACAGGTGCGGTGCCTTTCCGACGTGTCCTTCAGCGGCGTACCGCAGAGTACCGGGACCGGATGTTCCGGGTACGAGCCGGTCCGGGCGCCGCACCCGCCGACCCCGCCCGTATTCCCGTAGAACGTGCCTCGGTGGAGTGATGTACACCCTTCCCGGCGCATGGCTACCGAGCCGTACCATCGTCCTATGGTTACGGAAGACGCGGTGCGCGAGGCACTGGCGACAGTCAACGACCCCGAGATCAACCGGCCCATCACGGAACTCGGGATGGTCAAGTCGGTGGAGATCGCTGCGGACGGCGCGGTCGCGGTCACCGTGTATCTGACGGTCTCCGGTTGCCCCATGCGCGACACCATCACCCAGCGGGTGACCGACGCGGTCTCCGGGGTGGAGGGCGTCACCCGCGTCGACGTCACGCTCGACGTGATGAGCGACGAGCAGCGCAAGGAGCTGGCGGCGGCGCTGCGCGGCGGCCAGACCGAGCGCGAGGTCCCGTTCGCCAAGCCGGGCTCGCTGACCCGCGTCTACGCGGTCGCCTCCGGCAAGGGCGGCGTCGGCAAGTCCTCGGTGACGGTGAACCTGGCCGCCGCGATGGCCGCCGACGGCCTGAAGGTGGGCGTCGTCGACGCCGACATCTACGGCCACTCCGTGCCCCGCATGCTGGGCGCCGACGGCCGGCCCACCCAGGTCGAGAACATGATCATGCCGCCGTCCGCGAACGGCGTGAAGGTCATCTCCATCGGCATGTTCACTCCGGGCAACGCCCCGGTGGTCTGGCGCGGCCCGATGCTGCACCGGGCGCTCCAGCAGTTCCTCGCGGACGTGTACTGGGGCGACCTGGACGTCCTCCTCCTCGACCTTCCGCCGGGCACCGGCGACATCGCGATCTCCGTGGCCCAGCTGGTGCCGAACGCCGAGATCCTGGTCGTCACGACCCCGCAGCAGGCCGCCGCCGAGGTCGCCGAGCGCGCGGGCTCGATCGCCGTCCAGACCCACCAGAAGATCGTCGGCGTCGTCGAGAACATGTCCGGCCTGCCGTGCCCGCACTGCGACGAGATGGTCGACGTCTTCGGCACCGGCGGCGGCCAGCTCGTCGCCGACGGCCTCACCCGCACGACCGGCACCAACGTCCCGGTCCTAGGCTCCATCCCCATCGACGTCCGTCTCCGCGAGGGCGGCGACGAGGGCAAGCCGGTCGTCCTGACCGACCCGGACAGCCCGGCGGGCTCGGCCCTGCGGGCGATCGCGGGCAAGCTGGGCGGCCGCCAGCGGGGCCTTTCGGGACTGTCCCTCGGGATCACCCCGAAGAACAAGTTCTAGACGTCCTACGACGAGGGGGGCACCGTCCGGTGAGACGGTGCCCCCCTCGTCGTGAGCGGCCCAGGCGGTGTCACCCCTGGGCGCAGGGCCGCGCTGTCCTTCAGGCGTAGGCCGCGATGTCCTTGATCATGGCGAACCCGAGCCCGTACGCGCTCATCCCTCTGCCGTACGCGCCCACGTGCACGCCCTCCTGCGTGGACCCGGCGAGCACCCAGCCGAACTCCGACTCCCGGTAGTGGAACGGCGTGGGCACCCCGTCCACCGGCAGGGACAGCGTCGACCAGTCGGGGCCCTGGAGGTCGTCGGCCAGCTCCCACGCCGTCTCGGTCTGCTGCTCCAGCCAGTCGTCGCGCAGCGAGTGGTCCATCTGACCGGGCCAGGTGAAGGACAGCAGCCCCACCCCCGCCAGCCACGCCGCGGACGACACGGAGGTCGCCTCCAGCAGCCCCGTGCCGTCGGCGCTCCGGCGGGACGGGTTCGCCGCGACGGTCACCACGACGGCGAACTTCTCGCGCTCCTCCGCATCCCCCCGCACCGAGGGCTCGTCACCATGCCCGATCGACCCGTGCTCCACCGCACCGTCGGCCGCGGTCCCGACCTGCATCAGCCAGCGCGGCCCCGTGAACGCCTCGTCGAGGCCGTACCACGGGAAGGGCGCGCGCAGGTAGCCGTCGACCGTGCGCCGGGCGGAGGGGACCTGCTGTCCGCCCTCCGCGGCCGGCGCCTGCGCGACTGCCCGACTCGTCGTCTCCATGTGCCCGGACGCCTCCTCGCTCTCGTCGGACCGAGCGGCCCGCCCCCCTTCGGGCGGCGTTGCTTATTTGCGTACGGTCCGCACAACAACTCGGCAGCATATCCACACCACCGGGAGCAGCCGGGAAAGCGCCGGGCGCGTGGGGCGTCCACGCGCCGCGCGCGCCGGTGATCCGGGGGATGGATCGGGAGGGACCGAGGTGGGGGATCGGGAGGGACCGAGCGGGATCAGACGGGGCGCCGGCGGGGCTCAGGAGGGACGAGGGCGGGCCACAGGAGGGACGCGGGTGGGGCTCAGGTGGCGTCCGCGTCGAAGGGCGGGCGCTCGTCGCGGCCGGTCTCCGGCTTCTTGGCCATGTCGACGCGGCCGGAGGAGGAGTCGGCGGCGGAACCCGACACCGACTCGCTGTCACGGCCGTGGACGGCGTCCGTGACCTCGGCCATCTCCTTCTTGAAGTCGAAGCCGTTGCGGATCTCCTTGATCCCCAGGTCGTCGTTGTCCAGCTGCTTGCGGATGAACGTCTTGGGGTTGAGGTCCTCGAACTCGAAGTCCTTGAACTCGGGGCCGAGTTCCTCGCGGATGTCCCGCTTGGCGCTCTCCGAGAACTCGCGGATCTTCCGGATCGTGCGGGTGACGTCCTGGATGACCTTCGGGAGCTTGTCGGGACCGAAGACGAGCACGGCGAGCACGATGAGCGTCACCAGCTCGAGCGCACCTATGTCATTGAACACCTGAAGCTCCTCGCCATGTCCCGGGCCGGGTCCACGGTACCCGGCGATCCTGTCCGATCGGTACCGTCCCGTGACGTCGGGGCCCACATATGAGCCGAATCTGTGAGATTCGCGCCCGTTGTGTGTGCCTTGTCATCACTCGTCCGGCTGTTCTCGGTCGTCCGGCTGTTCTCGGTCGTCCGGCTGCTCTCAGTCGTCCGACGAGCCGAGGACGAGGGAGACCGTCCGCTCCTTCCCGTCGCGTTCGATGGTCAGCTCCAGCCGGTCGCCGGGGCGGTGGGCGCGGATCTTGACGATCAGCTCCTCGCCCGAGTGGACGCGCTGTCCGTCGACCTCGGTGATGACGTCGCCGGGCTCGATCCCGGCGCGGTCGCCGGGTCCGCCCACGGTCACCGGCGGCCGGCCGCCGCTGGTGCCGGTGCCGACGCGGGCGCCGTCGCCGGAGTAGTCCATGTCCAGCGTGATGCCGATGACGGGGTGGGTGGCCCGGCCGGTGTTGATCAGCTCCTCGGCGACGCGCTTGCCCTGGTTCACCGGGATGGCGAAGCCGAGGCCGATCGAGCCGGCCTGCCCGCCGTCGGAGTCGCCGCCGTCGCCCGCGGAGCGGATCGCGGAGTTGATGCCGATGACGCGGCCGCGGGAGTCGAGGAGGGGGCCGCCGGAGTTGCCCGGGTTGATCGGCGCGTCGGTCTGGAGGGCGTCGACGTAGGAGATGTCGCTGCCGTCGCCCTTCTCGCCGCCGGCGGTGATCGGGCGCTGCTTGGCGCTGATGATGCCGAAGGTGACCGTGCCGGCGAGGTCGAAGGGGGCGCCGATGGCGACGACCGGGTCGCCGACCTGGACGTTGTCGGAGTTGCCGAGCGGCACGGGCTTGAGGCCGCGCACGCCCTTGACCCGTACGACGGCGAGGTCGTAGCCGGTGTCGCCGCCGACGAGCTCGGCCTCGGCGGTGTCGCCGCTGTGGAAGGTCACGGTGATCTCGCCGTCCTCGCCCGCGGGCTCGACGACGTGGTTGTTGGTGAGGATGTGGCCGCGGTCGTCCAGGACGAAGCCGGTGCCGGTGCCGCTCTGCTCGCTGCCGCTGACGTGCAGGGTCACCACGCTGGGCAGCGCCCGTGCGGCGATCCCGGCCACGCTGTCCGGGTCCCGCCCGGCCGGCTCCTCCCCGGCCTGCGGCAGCTCCACCCCGCCGATGCCGCCGTTGCGTTCCAGATACGCGCCCACGGCACCGCCGATGCCGCCGGACACGAGGGCCAGCAGCACGGCTCCGAGGACCAGCCCCTTCCTCGCCCGCCGCGCCCGCTGCTCCTTGCTCGGGACGGCCGCCCCGGTCTGCTGCAAGGGGCCTGCGGCCGCGGCGGCCCAGGGGTCGTAACGCCGCCAGGGGTCGTCGGGGGCGGGGGGCAGGGGGCCGCCGGGGGTGGGGGCTGCGGTGGCCGTGGGGTTGGGATGGGGGGTGCCGTGCACCGGGGATGGGGGCATCGCGTCGCCGGGGGCCGTGGGGGCGGGGGCGGACATCGCGGTGCCGGGCGTGCCGGTGCCAGGCGGGGTGGTCGTCTCGGTGCCGTGGGGCAAGGGGACGGCCGATATCTCCGGGCCCTGGGGCAGCGGCGGCGCCGGTATCGCCGTGCCGTGGGACGGGGTGGTCGCCGGGTGCTGCACCGGCGGAGCGGGCGCCCAGGGGCCGGGCTCGCCGTAGGGCGGGGTGCTGTAGGGGTCGGGGTCGTGCAGCGGCTTGGGCTGCTCGGCGTGGGGCGGCACGGGCTGCTGGTGCACGACAGGGGGCTCGGGCCGGGCGGGGGGCTCCGGCGCAGCGGAGGGCTCCGGCATGGCGGGCGTCGAGCCCGCGGCAGCATCGGCAGCCCCAGCACCCACGGCGGTCCCGAAAGTCCCGGCAGAGCCCTCGACAGGTGCGGGCTCCCCCACGGCCGCCGCCGAAGCCCCAGCACCCTCGGCAGGCGCGGGCTCCTCCTCGGCGGTCGCGGCGTCCTCCACCGGCCCCGCCGCCACGGCATCGCCGGCGGACGGCGCCCCCTCCTCCGGCCGGCGCAGCTCGAAGTCACCGTCGGCGGAGGCGTCGGCGCCCGCGGCGGCCGGAGCCGAGCCGGTGCCCCCGCCGGACGACCCCACCCCGTCGGCCGAGGTGACCTCCCCCGCGGGGCGCTCCAGCTCGAAGTCACCCTCCGAGGTGCCGGTCACCGGACCGGAAGCACCCCGGCCCTCCGAAACGTCCCGCTCCGTCGAGGAATCCCGCTCCTGCGGTGCGTTGCGCTCCGTCGAAGGGTCCTGCGTGGGCCTGCCCTCGTTCATGCTCTCCCCACAGCTGACCGCGGCACGGCGTACGCAGGCGCTGGCCGCGGCTCGTCGAACTCCGCCGCCGCGCCCGGCCGCCTGCCGCGGGCACGGCCCCCCTGGATTCAACCAGGTTCACGGGCCGTGGCGCAGGGGACGGTCAGGGCTCCTGGGACACCGAGGGCGTGGCGCTCGGGGCGAGCGGCGGCTGACTGAACGGACCCGGCGAGGCGGACCAGGCGCTCAGGCTGAACGGCGAGCTCGTGGGGAGGGGACGTATCAACGGGGACACGGCCGCGACGCCCGCCACCACCGGCGTGGTGACCGCGTGCTGCGGTGGCCGCTCGTCGGCGCCGGCCGCGCCGGGGAACAGCGGCGCGGACACCTGCGTCGGCGCCACCGCGGTGCCCTCGACCGACTGGCGGCCGCCCTGCCCCTGGACCAGCAGGGGTCCGCTGCCGCGTCGGCGCTGGCTGTCCGGCGGCGTGGCCGTACCGGAGCCGCCGCCTGTGCGCGCGGGAGTCACGTTCGTGCCGCCCGAGCCGCCGCGGGCCTCGGTGGTGTCGGCGGGCATACCGGTGGTGACCCCGCCGAGCGCGATGGCGGCCAGCGACACGGCCCCGGCGGCGACGAACGCGAACCGGCGCCCACGGGAGGCCGAGCGGTCGGCGTCGGAGCGGCCCACGTCATGGATGCGGAAACCGCGTCCGGGCGCGGGCTCGGACGGCAGGACGGCGTGCGACCCCGCGGGGACGTAGTCGAACTCGAAGCGCTCGCCGCGTCTCATGCCGAACACCCCGGCGGGCCGTCCGCCGAGTCCGCCGGAGAGTCCTCCCCCGACGGACGGCGTGCCGCCACCGTCCAGGTCACCTCCCGCGGGAAGCCCCTGCAGCCTGGCCAGGAGACTCTCCGACGGGGGCGGCGGGGCCGCCTCCGCGAAGACGTTCTTCAACCGGCGCTGGGCGTCGACCTCGGCCTTGCACTTCGGGCAGGTCGCCACATGCGCCAGCACGCGCTCACGCGTGTCATGGCCGAGCTCGCCGTCCACCAGGGCGGCGAGTCGGTCCCCCAGATGATGCTCGGCGAGGTACTCCTCGCCGGGTTTCGGCCATGATCCGCTCACGCTGTCGCGCCCCCTCCCCCCAGTGCGGGAATGCGGGCGGCGAAGGAGCGCCGCTCTGCGCGCCGCTCGGGCGAGCGGTGCGCGAGGGCCTTGCGCAGCTGGGAGCGGCCGCGGTGGATCCGGGAGCGGACGGTGCCGAGCTTGACGCCGAGGGTCGCGGCGATCTCCTCGTAGGACAGCCCCTCGATGTCGCACAGCACGACGGCGGCGCGGAACTCGGGCGCGAGGGTGTCCAGGGCCTGCTGGACGTCGGCGTCGAAGTGAGCGTCGTTGAAGACCTGCTGCGGGGAGGGCTCGCGGCTGGGCAGCCGCTCGGCGGCGTCCTCGCCGAGGGTGTCGAAGCGGATGCGCTGCTTGCGGCGGACCATGTCCAGGAACAGGTTCGTGGTGATGCGGTGCAGCCAGCCCTCGAAGGTGCCCGGCGAGTAGGTCGACAGCGAGCGGAAGACGCGGACGAAGACTTCCTGGGTGAGGTCCTCGGCGTCGTGCTGGTTGCCGGTGAGACGGTAGGCGAGCCGGTAGACCCGGCCGCTGTGCATGCTGACGATCTCCTCCCACGTGGGCGGAGTCCACGCCTGCCCGTCCGCGTCGGTGGAGAAGGTCGCGGTCTGGGCCTGGCCAGCGGCGTGGCGGTGGTCAGCAGCGGTGTCGTTCACGGATTTCGGCCTGCCCGCCGATCCGAGGAAGCGCCGCAGCACTCCTCCCCGATCCACAGGCGCAGCCGCACCTCCCCTGTCGGCTCTGGTGGTGTCCAGTGGAGCCCCTACCATAGCCACCTCGCCCGTTAGGACCGGATAAGCGGTTTTACGAGAATTTGATCTGCGCTGGTCCGGCTCATGCGGCTGCGTCAGCAGTTGCTCGACGCCCCGCCCGTCGTCGTGATCCAACTGTGTCCCCCCGTACTCGTCCACACCCCTCTAAACGCCCGGTCCCATCTGCGGGTTCCCGCCCCCAACGGATACAGTCACGCCGAGGCAATCAGGGGACGGGAGAGGGTCATTACCGGCAACCGGCAGACGAGCTGGGCGTTCGCCGACGCCTATGTCGCCGAGGACGAAGCGCTGCACTGGGCCCGGGAGCGGGCCCTGGAGGCAGGGCTGCGGTCGGTGACGCCCGGCACCGGCGCCGCACTGCGGTTGCTCGCCGCCTCCGTGGACGCCAAGGCGGTCGCGGAGATCGGCACCGGGACCGGCGTCTCCGGTATCCACCTGCTGCACGGCATGCGCCCCGACGGCGTCCTGACCACCGTCGATCCCGAGCCGGAGCACCAGCAGTTCGCCCGGCAGGCCTTCCGCGCCTCCGGCTTCGCCAGCAATCGCGCCCGCTTCATCCCCGGCCGTGCGCTGGACGTGCTGCCCCGGCTCGCGGACGCCGGCTACGACCTCGTCTTCTGCGACGGCGACCGGCTGGAGGTCATGGAGTACCTCGCTGAATCGTTGCGCCTGCTGCGTCCGGGCGGTCTGGTGGTCTTCGAGGGCGTCTTCGCGCACGGTCGCACGGTGGACTCCGGCCCCCAGCCCACGGAAGTCGTACGGCTGCGGGAACTGCTGCGGGCGGTGCGGGAGAGCCAGGAGCTGGTCACCTCGCTGCTGCCGGTCGGCGACGGCCTGCTGTGCGCCGTGAAGAGATGACGCCGCCGCACGCCCCGAAAAGGGCCGCTTTCCGGGAATGCAGCCGCCCCGGCACCTGATGCGGTACCGGGGCGGCCGAAAGGGTATGGTCGCTTGCGCGTCAGCCCACAACCTTCTTGAGGGCATCGCCGAGCGCGTCGGCCTCGTCAGGGGTCAGCTCGACGACAAGCCGACCGCCGCCTTCGAGCGGAACGCGCATGACGATGCCCCGCCCCTCCTTGGTCACCTCGAGCGGGCCGTCACCCGTTCGCGGCTTCATGGCCGCCATGCTCGTTCCCCTTCCTGAAACCAGCTCATCGTCAAAGCCGACGGCCCGCAGAGGGGCACGCCCCATTGCGAGGGCACGCGCGGTCCTTGCGAAGGACACGCGACACCGGCATCGAACACATTGCTTCCAAGCCATTATCCCGCATCTCACGACCCGATGACCAACATCAGTCCGCATCGCTTGGGCAACGCGCGCGAGCAAAACCACTCAATTCGGCGATGTGGCTGCGATACTGCGCCGCCGTGCGCGTTTCCGTCGTACGAGAACCGCCTCGATTTCTTTGATGCAGGTCACACGACCGCGCCCGGGGATCTCCGCCATGCTGTCCTCAGACATGAGCCGCGACTCCGGAGGGGACCCCATGGCCGACACCGTGCTCTACGAGGTGAGCGACGGACTGGCGACGATCACGCTGAACCGTCCCGAGGCGATGAACGCGCTGAACATCGCGACGAAGGTCGCGCTGCGGGACGCCGCGATCGCCGCCGCCGAGGACACCGCCGTCCGGGCGATCCTGCTGACCGCCGCGGGGGACCGGGCGTTCTGTGTGGGCCAGGACCTCAAGGAGCACATCGGTCTGCTGGCGGCCGACCGGGAGGCCGGCGAGGGGCAGACCATGAGCACCGTGCGGGAGCACTACAACCCGATCGCCCGGGCGCTGGTGGCCGCGCCCAAGCCGGTGGTGGCCGCGGTGAACGGTGTCGCCGCGGGGGCGGGGTTCGGGTTCGCGCTCGCCGCGGACTACCGGATCGTGGCCGATACGGCTTCCTTCAATACGTCGTTCGCGGGGGTGGCGCTGACCGCGGACTCGGGGATCTCCTGGACGCTGCCTCGGGTCATCGGGCCCAGCCGTGCCATGGATCTGCTGCTCTTCCCCCGGAACGTCAAGGCGCAGGAGGCTCTGGAGCTGGGGATCGCCAACCGGGTGGTGCCGGGCGCCGAGCTGCGGGAAGAGGCCGAGAAGGTGGCTCGGGGGCTGGCCGAGGGACCGACGCTGGCCTATGCGGCGCTGAAGGAGTCCGTGGCGTACGGGCTCACTCACTCCTTCTCCGAGACGCTGGAGAAGGAGGACGAGCTTCAGGGGCGGGCGGGCAGCTCCGAGGACCACGCCATCGCTGTGCAGGCGTTCGTCAACAAGGAGAAGCCCAAGTATCTGGGCCGGTAGGTCCGGGGGCTGCAGATCGTTTCGGGGGTGCGGGTGCTCCGTGGCTCGTCGCGCCCACACGGCGCAGCCGCACAGCGATGCAGCCCCGCGCCCCTAGGTACCTCTGCTCACGCAGGTTTCGAGGTGGTCGTCCACCAGGCCGCACGCCTGCATCAGGGCGTACGCCGTGGTAGGGCCCACAAACCGCAGGCCCCTCTTCTTCAGGGCCTTCGACAGGGCCGTCGACTCCGGGGTGACCGCCGGGACGTCCGCCAGGGTCTTGCGGACCGGGTTCGTCTCCGGGGCGTAGGACCAGATCAGGGCGTCCAGGTCGCCCTCGGACCAGTCCGCGAGGACCTTGGCGTTGGCCAGGGTCGCGGCGATCTTGGCGCGGTTGCGGATGATGCCGGGGTCGGCCAGCAGGCGCTCGGCGTCCGCCTCGGTGAAGGCGGCGACCTTGGCGATCCGGAAGTCGGCGAAGGCGGCGCGGAAGCCCTCGCGGCGGCGCAGGATCGTGATCCAGGACAGGCCCGACTGGAACGCCTCCAGGCTGAGGCGTTCGAAGAGGGCGTCGTCGCCGTGGACGGGGCGGCCCCACTCCTCGTCGTGGTAGGTGATGTAGTCCTCGGTGGACAGGGCCCAGGGACAGCGCAGGGCGCCGTCGGGGCCCGGGATCGCCTCGCTCATGGCTGGTCCTCCGGCTCGGGCTTGTCCAGGGACGGCCGGGCGGCGGCCTCGCGGGCGCCGGCCAGCGCGGACTCCAGGTCGGCGATACGGGCCTCGCGCTCCGCGAGTTCGGCGCCGAGGCGGCTGAGGGCGTCGTCGACGTCGGCCATGCGGTAGCCGCGGGCGGCGAGCGGGAAGCGCAGGGCGTCGATGTCGGCGCGGTGCACGGGGCGGTCCGTCGGCAGGGTGTCGCGCAGCCGCTCGGGGGCGGCCTCGGGCAGGGGTCCGTCGCCCTCGCCGCCGCCGACCACGGCGAGTGTCACCGCGCCGACCACCACGGCGAGCGCGAGAACCAGGAACAAGAACATAACCATCGCGTGCGTCCCCAGGATCGGCGCCGAATGTGTGTGGGTCCGATCGTGCCATGCGACGCTGACAGTTAGGGTCGCTGACGGCCGAAGACCAGCGAGGACGAGGAGATCACAGGGGATGCTCAGGCTGGGCAGGCGGGAGTTCCACCCGCACGAGCCGGTGATCATGGCGATCGTGAACCGGACCCCGGACTCCTTCTACGACCAGGGGGCCACGTTCCGCGACGAGCCGGCCCTCGCCCGCGTGGAGCAGGCGGTCGCCGAGGGCGCCGCGATCATCGACATCGGCGGCGTCAAGGCCGGCCCCGGCGAGGAGGTCAGCGCCGAGGAGGAGGCGCGGCGCACGGTCGGCTTCGTGGCGGAGGTGCGGCGGCGCTTCCCGGACGTGATCATCAGCGTGGACACCTGGCGGCACGAGGTCGGCGAGGCCGTCTGCGAGGCCGGCGCCGATCTGCTCAACGACGCCTGGGGCGGCGTCGACCCGAAGCTGGCGGAGGTCGCGGCGCGGTACAAGGTGGGGCTGGTGTGCACGCACGCCGGGGGCGCCGAGCCCCGCACGCGCCCGCACCGGGTGACGTACGACGACGTCATGGCCGACATCCTGCGGGTGACCGTCGGTCTGGCCGAGCGGGCGGTGGCCCTCGGGGTGCCGCGCGAGTCGGTGCTGATCGATCCGGGGCACGACTTCGGCAAGAACACCCGGCACAGCCTGGAGGCCACCCGGCGGCTGCCGGAGATGGTGGAGACCGGGTGGCCGGTGCTGGTGTCGCTGTCCAACAAGGACTTCGTCGGCGAGACGCTGGACAGGCCCGTCAAGGAACGGGTGCTCGGCACGCTCGCCACCACCGCGGTGTCGGCGTGGCTCGGCGCGCAGGTGTACCGGGTGCACGAGGTCGCCGAGACCCGGCAGGTGCTGGACATGGTCGCGGCCATCGCGGGCCACCGGCAGCCGGCGGTGGCCCGCAGGGGCCTGGCGTAGCTCAGACCGGGGGCAGCCGGTCGCGGCCCGCCTCCTTCGACACCAGGGCCACCGCCTCGTCCACGTCGTCGGTGACGTGGAACAGCAGCAGGTCCTTCTCCGCCGCCTTGCCCTCGGCGACCAGGGTGTTCTTCAGCCAGTCGACCAGGCCGCCCCAGTAGGCGCTGCCGAACAGCACGATCGGGAAGCGGGTGACCTTCCGGGTCTGCACCAGGGTCAGCGCCTCGAACAGCTCGTCCAGCGTGCCGAGGCCGCCGGGCAGGACGACGAAGCCCTGCGCGTACTTGACGAACATCATCTTCCGGACGAAGAAGTACCGGAAGTTCAGACCGATGTCGACGTACGGGTTGAGCCCCTGCTCGAACGGCAGCTCGATGCCGAGGCCGACGGAGATGCCGCCCGCCTCGCAGGCGCCCTTGTTGGCGGCCTCCATCGCGCCGGGGCCGCCGCCGGTGATGACGGCCCAGCCGGCCTCGACCAGCCCTCGGCCGAGGCGCACCCCGGCGTCGTACTCCGGGGAGTCCGGGCGCGTCCGGGCCGAGCCGAACACGCTGATCGCGGGCGGGAGTTCGGCGAGCGTGCCGAAGCCCTCGATGAACTCCGACTGGATGCGCAGGACCCTCCAGGGGTCGGTGTGCACCCAGTCCGAGGGTCCGCCCGCGTCCAGCAGGCGCTGGTCGGTGGTGCTGGCGGTGACCTGGCTGCGCCGCCGGAGGACCGGGCCCAGGCGCTGCTCCTCCGGCTGCTTGCCGTCCTCAGGAATGCCGGTGGCCATATGCGCTCCCTCCGCTCGGGTCTTTCCGCCTCAGAGTAGATCTACGCGGGTTACGCGCGGGGGACGTCGGCATGTCTGCCCCGAAGCGCCGGTCGGGCCCTGTCCCCGGATCAGGCCGTGAGCCAGTCGCGCAGCCGCTCCTCGCCCGCGAGGATCTTCGCCACCTCGACGCGCTCGTCGCGCTTGTGCGCGAGATGCGGATTGCCGGGGCCGTAGTTGACCGCGGGGACGCCGAGCGCGCTGAAGCGGGAGACGTCCGTCCAGCCGTACTTGGGCTGCGGGGTGCCACCGACCGCCTCGATGAAGGCGGCGGCCGCCGGGTGGGACAGGCCGGGCAGGGCGGCACCGCTGTGGTCGTCGATCACGAACTCCTCGACCCCGCAGTCCGCGAACACCTCGCGGACGTGCGCGATGGCCTCCTCGGGTGTGCGGTCGGGCGCGTAGCGGAAGTTGACGGCGACCACGCACTCGTCCGGGATGACATTGCCGGCGACCCCGCCCTCGATGCGTACGGCGTTCAGGCCCTCGCGGTACTCCAGGCCGTCGATCACCGGGTAGCGGGGCTCGTAGGCGGCGAGGCGGGCCAGGATCGGGGCGGCGGCGTGGATGGCGTTGGAGCCCATCCAGCTGCGCGCGGAGTGGGCGCGCTCGCCCTTGGTCCTCAGCAGCACCCGCAGCGTGCCCTGGCAGCCGCCCTCGACCTGCCCGTCGGACGGCTCGAGCAGGACCGCGAAGTCGCCGTGCAGCCAGTCGGGGTGGGTCTCGGCGATGTGCTTGAGGCCGTTGAGGTCGGCGGCGACCTCCTCGTTGTCGTAGAAGACGAACGTCAGGTCGCGGTTGGGCTCCGGGACGGTGGCCGCGATCCGCAGCTGGACGGCGACGCCCGCCTTCATGTCGCAGGTGCCGCAGCCCCACAGCACGCCGTCGTCGTCGAGGCGCGAGGGCACGTTGCCGGCGATCGGCACGGTGTCGATGTGCCCGGCGAGGATCACGCGCTCGGCCCGGCCCAGGTTCGTGCGGGCCACGACGTTGTTGCCGTGCCGGTCCACCGTCAGGTGCGGCAGGGCGCGCAGGGCCGCCTCGATCGCGTCCGCGAGCGGCTTCTCGGTGCCGGACTCGGAGGGGAGGTCGACGAGCTGCGCGGTCAGCCGGGCGGCGTCCAGGGTGAGGTCAAGCGGGGTATCGGCCATGGCGTCGACCCTAACCCCGGGGCCGCGCGGCACGCCGCGGCCGACAGGTCGTCCGGTGGGCCGGCGGGACATCCGAACATCCTTCTGTCCGACCGGCCGGACAGAAACCGAACACCCTCCGCTACCTTGTACGGCGTGTCCGAGCCGTCCCCCACTCCCAGGCGTCGTGGCCGCACCGGTGCGGCCCTCCTCGTGCTGCTCGCGATAGCGGGCTACCTCGTCGTCCAGTACGTCACCGGAGGCGCCGGCGAGCCGGACTGCCGGGTCGTCTCGGCGGACGGGGACGGGGAGTACGCGTTCACGCCGGAGCAGGCGGTGAACGCGGCGACGATCACCGCGGTGGGGGTGAACCGGGGGCTGCCGGAGCGGGCGGTCACGATCGCGCTGGCCACCGCGCTCCAGGAGTCGGCGCTGCGCAACATCGAGCACGGCGACCGGGACTCGCTGGGACTGTTCCAGCAGCGGCCCTCGCAGGGCTGGGGCACCCCGCGGCAGATCATGGACCCGACCTACGCGGCCGGGATGTTCTACGACCATCTGGTGAAGGTGCCCGACTACGAGAGGCTGGCGCTCACCGACGCCGCCCAGCGGGTGCAGCGCAGCGGCTATCCGCTGGCGTACGCCAAGCACGAGCCGGACGCGACCCTGCTGGCCGCCGCGCTCACCGGGCGCGCCGCGGCCACGCTGACCTGCGAGGGCCGTCCGGCGGGCGGTGCGGCCACGGGGCCGGACGCGGTGCGCGCGGCGCTGGTGCGGGACTTCGGCCGGGGCGCCATGGAGCAGGCGGGCGCCGAGGTGGGCGCCCGGGGCCCGGAGAGCACCGCGGAGGCGGCCCGGACGAGCGGGCGGACGGTGACCGTGCCGGTGGAGGCGGAGCGGCGCGGCTGGCAGCTGGCGCACTGGGCGGTGGCCAACGCCTCGGCGCTGCGCATCCAGCGGGTGGCGTACGCGGGCCGGGAGTGGACCGCCGGGACCACCGACAGCGAGTGGCGCCCGGCCGCGGCCGCCTCGGACGCCGTACGGATCGTCACCGTGCAGTAGTGCGCCTCCTCACCCGCAGGGGTTGTGCGGGCGGAGCGGCGGCGACGAGGGGGGCGGGTTTTCGCGGGGTCACCCCCGCATGGGTCGCCACCCTTGGAAATCAAGGGCAGGAAGGATTCGGCAGAAGGGCCGAACGGACGCGACGACGACGCCCTTTGCCCGTTTTTATCCACAACAGATAATGCGACGCATTACCAACTCTTTACGTTATCTCGCCGCAACCTCGACGGGCTTCGAGCGGTAGTCACGGTGTCCGCGCCCCGTCAACCGGCGGGTGCGGTCGGACAGTTCATCGTTCCCTCCCGTCAAAGGAGCATCATGACCCTCCCCCTGACCCGCCGGATCGCCCGTGCCGCGCTGCTCGTCGCTGCGGGGGCGGCTGCCGGGGTCGGTGCGGCCGGCTCCGCGAACGCGGCCACCGGTCTGCCCGCCACCCCGAACCTGGGCGGCCTCACCGCCCTCGACGGGGCGAGCGTCGGCAACACCGCCGACCGCGCGGCGCAGGACGTCACCGGTGTCGCGGGCGAGGCCGGCAGCAAGGCGGTCGAGAAGGCGGTCCCGTCCGCGGGCAAGACCGGCGGCAAGGCCGTCAAGAAGGCCACGCCCGCGGTGCAGAAGACCGCCGGGGAGGCGGCCGGCACCACCGGGGACATCGTCGGCGACACCGCCTCCACCGCCACCAAGGGCGGGCTGCCCACCGACGGCCTCACCAAGGGCGGACTGCCGACCGACTCCGTCACCAAGGGCGGCGGCGCCATCCCCGCGCAGACCCTGCCGGTGAAGGACCTGCCGGTGGGCTGAGCCACCGGACCGCAACGGCCGAGGGGCCCGGGGCAGCACGCCCTGGGCCCCTCGGCCGTACGCGATCAGGCGCTGAGGCGCTGCACGGCCGCCGCGACCCGCTCGTCCGTCGCGGTCATCGCCACGCGCACGAACCGCTCGCCCGCCGTGCCGTAGAAGTCGCCGGGGGCGACCAGGATGCCCCGCTCGGCGAGGTGGGCGACGGTGTCCCAGCAGGACTCGTCACGGGTCGCCCACAGATAGAGGCTGGCCTCGCTGTGCTCGATACGGAAGCCGTGGGCCATGAGCGCGTCCCGCAGGGCCGTGCGGCGGGCCGCGTACCGCTCGCGCTGCTCGGCCACGTGCGTGTCGTCACCGAGCGCGGCCACCACCGCCGCCTGCGTCGGCGCCGACGTCATCATGCCGCCGTGCTTGCGGATCTCCAGCAGCGGGCCGAGCACCGCCGGGTCACCGGCCAGGAACGCCGCCCGGTAGCCCGCCAGGTTGGAGCGCTTGGACAGCGAGTGCACCGAGACGATGCCGTCGTACGAACCGCCGTTGACGTCCGGGTGCAGCACCGAGACGGGGTCCGCCTCCCAGCCCAGCTCCAGGTAGCACTCGTCGGAGAAGACCAGCACCCCGTGCGCCCGCGCCCAGGCGACGATCCGGGTCAGCTCCTGCTTGGACAGCACCCGGCCCGTCGGGTTCGACGGCGAGTTCAGCCACAGCAGCTTCAGGCCCGCCGGGTCCAGCTCGGTCGGGTCGTCGTACACCTCGTACTCCGCGCGCGCCAGCCGGGCGCCCACCTCGTACGTCGGGTAGGCCAGCCGCGGATAGGCCACCCTGTCGCCGGGGCCCAGGCCCAGCTGGGTCGGCAGCCAGGCCACCAGCTCCTTGGAGCCGACGATCGGCAGGACGTGCCGGTGGGTGACCTCGCGGGCGCCCAGGCGGCGCTCCACCCAGCCCGTGATCGCGTCCCGCAGTGCCGGTGTGCCCCAGACCGTCGGATAACCCGGGGAGTCCGCGGCGTCGATCAGCGCCTTCTGGATCAGCTCGGGCACCGGGTCGACCGGGGTGCCGACGGACAGATCGACGATGCCGTCCGGGTGGGCGGCCGCCGTCTTCTTGTACGGCTCCAGCTTGTCCCAGGGGAAGGTCGGCAGGCGGTCGGAGAGAGCGGACACGGGTGCTTGGCTCACTTTCTGGTCGTACGGTCGTACGAGCCGCCGTACTGATACGGCGAACGCCTCGGCCCCGTACGGCGATCAGGACGGTGATCGGGCCGTACGGGACCGAGGCGGCGCTGGTGGGCGGGCCGCCGTCAGCCGTTCTGCGGCGGGAGCGCGGCGATGAACGGGTGGTCGCGCTCGATCAGGCCCAGCTTGCTGGCGCCGCCCGGCGAACCCAGGTCGTCGAAGAACTCGACGTTCGCCTTGTAGTAGTCCTTCCACTCCTCCGGAGTGTCGTCCTCGTAGAAGATCGCCTCGACCGGGCAGACCGGCTCACAGGCACCACAGTCGACGCATTCGTCCGGGTGGATGTACAAGGACCGCTGGCCCTCGTAGATGCAGTCGACCGGGCACTCCTCGATGCACGCCTTGTCCTTGACGTCGACACAAGGCTGCGCGATGACGTAGGTCACGCTGTCGTTCCTCCTCGATAGGGCGCTGGCGGGCCTCCTCAGGCTCCGCCGCCTGGCGCGCGGGAGCGCGGCGTCGTCGATGCCCGCCCCTAGTATCTCCGTTCTTGGGCATGATCCGAACAGGAGGGGTGGACCGACCTGTGGAAATCTCCGCGGCAGGGCGCCTTGAAGTCCGCATCACCGCTGCTGACGTGGGTAAACGCGTCTCCGTACGGTGCGTGAGGGCCGTCGGCGACTCGGCAGGGAAATTCACCGACACGGTGGGCGTTCTCACATCATGGGACGACGATGTGCTGGTGATCACACGCCGGGACGGCGAACGGGTGCGGATCGACGCGTCCTTGCTGGTCGCGGGCAAGGTCGTGCCCGCCGCCCCGGCCCGCCGCAAGGGTCCCTCCGCCACCTATGAGGAGCTCGCCCATGTCTGCGCGCGGGCCTGGCGGCCGGTGGAGAGCGAGCGGCTCGGCGACTGGGAGCTGCGCGCCGCCGCCGGATTCACCCGCCGCGCCAACTCCGTCCTGCCTCTCGGTGATCCTGGACTGCCCCTGGACGAGGCCCTGACCGCCGTACGCCGCTGGTACGCCGAACGGGGCCTGCCCGCCTACGTCCAGACCGCCACCGGTGCCGCGGGCACCGAGGAGCTGCTGTGCGGGGAGCTGGCGGAGCGCGGGTGGGTGCGCGAGGTGACCGCGGAGCTGTGGATCGCCTCCCTGGCGCCGGTCGCGGATCGCTGCGAGCCCGGCGAGGTCACGTTGTCCCGGACCGCCGACCAGGCGTGGCTGGCCCGCTACCGGCGCAAGGGGCTGAGCGAGGTGGCCCTGCGGGTGCTGGGCAGCGGGCCGTCGGTGTGGTTCGCGTCCGTGCCGGGCGAGGGGGGCGTTCCGGCGGCGATCGGGCGGCTGGTCGTGGACGGGCGCTGGGCCGGGTTCGCGGCCGTCGAGGTCGATCCCGGCCGGCGGCGCCGGGGGCTCGCCACGACCGTCATGGGCGCGCTGGCCCGGCAGGCCCTGGACGAGGGCGCCTCCGCCGCCTGGCTCCAGGTGGAGACCGACAACACCGCCGCGCGCGCCCTGTACGCCGGCATGGGCTTCGCCGTGCACCACGCCTACCACCACTACCGGGAGCCGGGAACGTCCGGCGCGGGCCGGTAGCGACCAGCGAGAGAGGGCACCAGCCAGATATGCGTGAACGCTCCACCGGGCCTCGCCGCCGGTTCGCCGAGGAGGCGCGTGCCGAGCGGCCCGACCTCTCCCTGCTGTGCCTGCTGATCGGCGCCGAGGCCGACGGGACGCTGGACGAGGCGGGCATGGACGCGGTGCAGGTCGAGCTGGACGAGCTCGCCGGGCAGCTGCCGTACGGGCCCCGGTCGCCGCACGCCTGGGCGGTGGCCCTGCGGGACCTGCTGGGCGAGCGGTACGGGTTCGGCGGGTCCCCCGCGGACTATCAGCGGCTGGAGTCGTCCCTGCTGCACGAGGTGCTGCGGCGGCGGCGCGGGCTGCCGATCCTGCTGTCGGTGGTGTGGATCGAGGTGGCCCGGCGGGCCGGGGCGCCGGTGTACGGGGTCGCGCTGCCCGGCCACTTCGTCGTCGGGTTCGGACCCGCGGAGGAGCAGGTGATCGCGGACCCGTTCGACGGGGGGCGGGTGCTCACTGGGACGGACGCGGAGATGCTGGTCGTGGGGGCGACGGGGGCGCCGCTTGAGCCGTCCATGCTGGTGCCCGCGGCGCCTCTTGAGGTGGTCTCGCGGATCCTCAACAACATCCGGGCGTGGGCCGCGGCACGGCCCGAGCGGTCGGATGTGGCGCTGTGGGCGGTGGAGTTGGCGCTGCTGCTGCCTTCGCATCCCGCGCGGTTGCGGTACGAGCACGGGCAGGTGCTGGTGCGCAGGGCCGAGTTCGTGGCGGGCGCGGAGGAGATGGAGACGTACGCGGACTTGGTGGAGGTCGTGGACGAAGGGCTGGCCGAGCGGGTGCGCAGGGAGGCGCAGGCCGCTCGTGCCTTGTTGAACTGATCTTGCCGGTGCGGGTGTCGATGGGTCTGGTCGCGCAGATCCCCGCGCCCCTTCAGGGACATGAGGGCACCCGGCGATCTCCGGGTGCCCTCATCGTCCGTCTCTCAGCTCGGGCTGGTCTCGATCGTGACCGTGCGTTCCGCCTTGGTCTTGCCCCGCAGGGCCTTGCGCAGGGCGGTGACGACGTCCTGGGGCAGGACCTCGCGCTTGCCGGTGGCCGTCTCGACCTGGACGCCGTCGAACGTGCTGCCGTATGCCTCCTTGAGGGCGTCGAGGTCGTAGGTGTCGACGAGCTTGCCGTCGACCGCCTTGACGCCGAGGATCTTCGGCAGGGAGAGGGAGCCGAAGTCGATGCTCTCGCCGGTGGGGGCCTTGATGGTGACGCGGTCGGACATCGCGGGCTCCGCGAACTCCTTCATCATCCGGTCGACCTCGGCGTTGCTGATCGTCGGCTGCTTGGCCGTGGTCGGGACCTTCACCGGCGTGGCCGTGCCGGTCTCGACCTGGACGCGGAAGGCGTCCTCGACGGCCTGGCCGGCCTGGTCGACGGCGATGCCCTGGCCGGGCTTGCCGTAGACGGCGACCGCCTTGCCGGAGTCGAACCGGATGGTGCCCTCGGTGACCGAGCCGGAGCCGCCCGCGGCGGTCTCCAGGGCCGAGTGCAGCTTCTCCTCGTCGACCGGCATGACCGGCTCCACGACCCGGTGGTTGCCGAACAGCGAGCCGATCACCGAGACCGGGTTGTAGTCGCTGGTGGCGGCCGCGCGGACGGTGGCCTGGGCATCGAACTGCAGACCGGCCTGGTCCGGCTTCAGCGACACGGTCTCCTCGCCCACGGAGAGCTTCAGCGGGTTGTCGACACGGTCGCCGAACGCCTCGTCCAGCTTCTGCACGGCCTCGTCGCGGGTGCCACCGCCGATGTCCACACCGAGCACCGTGGTGCCCTTGGGCACGTCGGAGTGGTTCATCAGCAGGCCGGCGCCGTAGGCGACACCGGCGATGGCGAAGACGCCGCCGCCGAGCAGGACCAGCTTGTTGCGGCCCTTCTTCTTCGGGCGGGCCGGCGCCGCCGCGGGCGCGTTCTGCTGCACCGGTTCGGGCAGCTTCGGCGGGGTCTGCCCGAAGGGCCCGTCCCCGGCCGGGCCGGCGGTGAAGTCCTGTGCGGCCGACGGGACGACCGGGATGCCGGAGGTGACCGTGTGGCCGGACACGTTGTCCGCGGGGCCGTGGAAGCCGCCGGGGGGCTCGGGGGCCGGCTTCTGCGGGGTGAGGATCGCGGTGTCGTCGCTCAGACCGCCGCCGGGGCCCGGGTAGGGGGCGTGCGGGGCCGTGGAGAGGTGGGGGGCCGCCTGGGCGGGTCCGGGGGTGCCGTGGGGGCCGGGAGCGCCCGGGACCGGGGGGACGACCGGGCCGTCGCCGGTGACCGGACCGCTGGTGGGGCCGGAGGGGCCCTGGGGGCCGCCGAAGTCCGGGCGGTCGCCCTGGGGGGCCTGGCCGTTGCGCGGTGCGTCGGAGAAGTACGGCAGGTCGTCGCGGCGCGGCTCGTCGGCGCCGGGGTGCGGGCCGGACGGGGAGCCGCCGCCCAGCGGGCCGCCCGTCAGCGCCTCGGTGACGTCGAAGGAGCCGGTGCCGCCGCCGTGGCCGGGGGCCACCGGGCCGCCGGTCGCGCCCGGGAGCCCGGCGCCGTTGGTGCCGCCGGGGCGGGCGCCGGAGGGCATGTTCATGGAGCCGACCACACCGCCGGGGCGGGCCGCGCCGGGACGCGGGCCGGCGGACGAGGGGGTGCCGGAGCCGGGACGCGGGCCGGCGGACGCGGGGGCGCCGGCGCCGGGACGCGGGCCGGCGGGCGTGCCCGAAGGGGCGGGCGCGGGGGCGCCGTTGGCCGGGCCGCCGGCCGGACCGGGCTTGCCCGCACCGGACTTGCGGGGCGCGAACCAGTCGCTCGTCTTCTCCTCGGCGCCCTGCGCGGGCTCGGCGGGAGCCTCGGCGGCGGACGCGGAGGCGGCGGGAGCGGTGCCGCGCGCTGCCGCGGGGGCGTCGGGCTCGACGGCGGTGTCGCCGCCCTCGCCCTCACCGACGGGCTTGCGCACCACGACCGGCGGGATGGGCCTGGATCCGGGGATGTTGATCCGGATCCGGGTCGTCAGCGTGGTCTCGGTCTTGCGGTCCTCGGACGCGGCCGAACGGCCCGAGCCCGCGCCCCCGTCGGCGACCACGGGGGTGCCGTACGGCGGCGTGCCCGAAGGGTAGGCGGCTCCGCCGCGCCCGTTGGGCCCGGAGGACGGACTGTCAGTTTCACGACTCAAGACAAGTTCTCCCGGTTGGCTCCGCCGCCCTTTGCGACCTCACTCTGCTTGGGGGGTCCCCCCGGCCCGAGCGAAGTCGAGCGCTGGGGGAGGCTCGGCGGCGCGCACCACCATACTGGCCGCCTGTGGCGCGTATCCCACGACCGATGGGGAAACCCACACCGGACTCCCACGCGCGCGTGACGGCGAAGTGGTACGTCACTTCCCAAGTCGGACGTCGGCACCGCCCGGTTGCCGCACCTGCACAAGCGTGGCGCACATCACAGCGACGGCCATGCCGCCGAGCAGGAAGAGGTAGGATCCGGCGCCCGCCGCGAAGACGAAGTCCCCTTCCGGGCGGCTGGTGGTGAGCAGGATGACGGCGATCAGCCAGCCGCCGGCGCTCACCGCGGCGCCTGCGCGGCCGCCGGTGGCCCGTGCCGCGCCCAAAAACAGCCCGGCCGCGCCGAGCAGCGCCAGCAGCAGCCCGCCCGGGAACCAGGCCGCCTGCACCAGCGCCCCGGCGGCACCGACGACCGCGCCGAGCACGAGGAGCAGCAGATGGACGGCGATCCGCACGGCGGAGGGCGCCCGCAGCGGCTGGGCCAGCATCGAGGAACGGTCGCTCACGACGCCTCCCCGATCCCCGCGAACAGGTCGCTGTCGTCGCCCTCGGCCCGCTCGCCCCGCACCAACTCGTAGTACTCGTCGGCGAACAGCGGCTGGGCCAGCTCGTTGGAGAGCGCGAAGTAGGGCTCCGCGACCTCGATCTGGGTGGCGTGCGCGCGCATCGCGGCGGCCTTGGCGGCGACATGGACGGGGGCGCCGTGGACACGGGTGGTGATCCGCCGGTCCTCGACGACGCCGGGGACGTCGGCGGCGACCGCGCTCTTGGCGAACGGCAGTCCCGGCAGGTCGTCCTGGAGCCGCGCGAATGCCTCCGTCACGACGGTGCGCGGGACGCGGTTCCAGTACACCCGCCGCACCGGCAGCCCCTCGGCCTCCGCGAGCTCGACGGCCCGCATGGCGACGCGGTGGGCCTGGATGTGGTCGGGGTGGCCGTAGCCGCCGTTCGGGTCGTAGGTGACGAGGACCTGGGGCCGGACCTCGCGGATCACCTCAAGCAGGTGGTGCGCGGCCTCGTCGACGTCGGCCCGCCAGAAGGCGCCGGGGGCCTCGTTGTCGGGGAGCCCCATCATCCCCGAGTCCCGGTACCGCCCCACCCCGCCGAGCTGCCGGAAGTCGGCCACGCCGAGCGCCGCCATGGCCGCGGTGAGCTCACCTAGGCGGTACTCCCCCAGCGCGTCGCCGCTCAGATGCGCGAGCTCCGGCGGGATCACCTCCCCCAGCTCACCCAGCGTGCAGGTCACGAGGGTGACCTGAGCCCCCTCGGCGGCGTACTTCGCCATGGTGGCGCCGTTGTTGATCGACTCGTCATCCGGGTGCGCGTGCACCAGCAGGAGACGACGGGCGGGGGGTTGCGTCATGGGCCCAGCCTACGAGGCGGGACGCGGACAGGCCGCAACGCCCTCCCGCGCCCACCGGGCCTCGGGAAGCCGGGATCAGAACTTGATGCTGCCGATCATGTCGGCGACGTTCGTCGTCAGTTCGTCGATCGTGGGGGCCATGGTCGAGGAAGCGAGGTAGAAGCCCAGGAGCATGCAGACGATCGCATGCCCGGCCTTCAGTCCCGACTTCTTGATCAGGATGAAGACGATGATCGCCAGCAGCACCACCGCCGAAATCGAGAGTGCCACGGCGGTTCACCTCCACTCAGAGCACGCCAACCAGTGAGCCGGACATCCATACTTCCGTACATGCATACCGCAGCCAGCAGGGTGATACCCACGTAGCGTTATTGATCATAGCTATCCGTACGCGCGCATCCTTGGGCGCACGGATGCGCAAGGGAGCGCATGGCCAATCATCGCCATAGGGTCGGTTCATGACGATCGAGCCTGCTGACTCCTTCCCCCGACGGCATGCGCGCACCCAGCGGTTCACGCTCGGCGCGCCGCGTTCCTTCACCGTGGCGCCCGACGGTTCGCGTGTCGTGTTCCTGCGGTCGTCCTCCGGTACGGACCGGGCGAACTCGCTGTGGGTGCTGGACCTGGCGGACGGTCAGGAGCGCCTGGCCGCCGACCCGCGGGCCCTGCTGGAGGGCGGCGAGGAGCAGTTGCCGGCCGAGGAGCGGGCGCGCCGGGAGCGCAGCCGGGAGGGCGGGGCCGGCATCGTCGGGTACGCCACCGACTCGGCCGTGGAGACGGCCGCGTTCACCCTGTCAGGTCGGCTCTTCACGGCCGAGCTGCGGGCGGGCAGCGTGCGCGAGCTCGCCGTGCCGGGGCCGGTCCTCGATCCCCGGCCCTCTCCCGACGGGCGGCTCGTCGCCTATGTCGCCGCGGGCGCGCTGCGGGTGGTGGGGGCCGAGGGCGCGGGCGACCGGGTGCTCGCCGGCGGTGGGGCGCAGGACGGCACGGACAGCGCCCCGCCCGGCGTGTCGTACGGGCTCGCGGAGTTCGTCGCGGCGGAGGAAATGGGGCGTTCGCGGGGGTTCTGGTGGTCGCCGGAGTCGGATCGGCTGCTCGTCGCGCGCGTGGACGACACGCCGGTGCGGCGCTGGTGGATCTCGGACCCCGCACAGCCGGAACGTGAGCCACAACACGTTCCCTATCCGGCGGCCGGGACGGCGAACGCGGACGTCCGGTTGTTCGTCGTGGGGCTCGACGGGGGCCGCACGGAGGTCTCCTGGGACCGGGACCGGTACCCGTATCTCGCACGTGTGCACTGGTCAGCGGCCGGGGCGCCGCTCCTTCTGGTGCAGGCCCGCGACCAGCGCAGCCAGCTGTACCTGGCGGTGGACCCGGACAGCGGGGAGACGCGGATGGTGCACGCCGACGAGGATCCGATTTGGCTGGATCTTTTCGCCGGGGTGCCGTGCTGGTCGCCCTCCGGGCAGCTGGTCCGGATCGCCGACGAGGGCGGCGCGCGGGTGTTGACGGTGGGTGAACGGCCGCTGACCGGGGACCAGTTGCATGTGCGGGCCGTGCTGGACGTGGGTGAGGACGACGTGCTCGTCTCCGCCTCCGCCGGGGCGGGTGCGGCGGTGCCCGAGATCGGCGAGGTGCATGTCTACCGGGTCAACGAGCTGGGCGTGGAGCGCGTGTCGCAGGAGCCCGGCGTGCACTCGGCGGTGCGCTCCGGGGGCGTGACCGTACTGGTGTCGGCGACGCCGGACCGGCCGGGGGCGCGGGTACGGGTGCTGCGCGCCGACCAGCAGGCGGCCACTGTCCCCTCGTACGCCGAAGATCCCGGTCTGTCCCCGCGCATGACGCTCCTCGAAGGGGGCGCACGGCGTGTCCCGTGCGCCCTGCTCATGCCTACGGACTACGACGGAGTCACCCCCCTGCCGGTGCTGCTGGACCCCTACGGAGGTCCGCACGGCCCGCGCGTGGTCGCCGCGCACAACGCGCATCTGACCTCGCAGTGGTTCGCCGACCAGGGGTTCGCGGTCCTCGTGGCGGACGGGCGCGGTACGCCCGGACGGTCGCCGGCGTGGGAGAAGGAGATCCACCACGCCTTCACCGTCTCCCTCGACGACCAGATCGACGCGCTGCACGATCTCGCCCGTTCGCATCCGCTGGACCTGTCCCGCGTCGCCATCCGCGGCTGGTCCTACGGCGGTTGGCTCGCGGCGCTGGCCGTGCTGCGGCGGCCCGACGTCTTCCACGCCGGGATCGCGGGGGCGCCGGTGACGGACTGGCGGCTGTACGACACCCACTACACCGAGCGGTACTTGGGCGATCCGGCGGCCGGTCCGGAGGTCTACGCCCGCAATTCCCTGGTCACCGACGAGGGGCTGTCCTCCCCCGCCGAGCCGCACCGGCCGCTGATGATCGTGCACGGGCTCGCGGACGACAACGTGGTCGTCGCGCACGCGCTGCGGCTGTCCACGGCGTTGCTGGCCGCCGGCCGGCCGCACGAGGTGCTGCCGCTGTCCGGGGTGACCCATATGACGCCGCAGGAGCAGGTCGCCGAGAACCTGCTGCTGCTCCAGGTCGACTTCCTCAAGCGGGCCCTGCGCCTGGACTGACCCCCGCCGCACGGCGACGGGCCGGGGTGACATGGCGCACCCCGGCCCGCTTACGGCACCCGCACGGCCGTACGGTGTTCAGCTTCCCGCGTCCGTATATCGGAACAGGGTCGGGCAAGTTGCGCCCGTGTTACTCGGGTTGGTCCGGATGCGCAGGGGGCTCCGGACGCCGCGGCCCCTCCCCGTGCACCGGGGAGGCGGGACGCTCCGGGTGCTCGGCCGGCACCACCTGCTTCTCCTCCGCGAACAGACACGCCGAGTCATGCGCTGCGGGCCCGCCGGCCGGGGCCAGGTGGGGCGGTACGGCGAGCAGGGGCACCTCCTCGGCGCAGCGGGGGCGGGCCTTGAAACAGCGGGTGCGGAAGCGGCAGCCGGAGGGGATGTTCGTCGGGGAGGGCACGTCACCGGCGAGGATGATCCGTTCGCGGTGCTCGCGGGCCTCGGGGTCGGGGACGGGCACCGCGGAGAGCAGCGCCTGGGTGTAGGGGTGCGTGGGGTGGTCGTAGATCTCCGCGTCCCTGCCGATCTCCACGATGCGGCCCAGGTACATCACCCCGACCCGGTCGGAGATGTGCCGGACGATCGACAGGTCGTGGGCGATGAAGACGTAGGAGAGGTCGAACTCCGCCTGGAGGCGGTCCAGGAGGTTGATGACCTGGGCCTGCACGGAGACGTCGAGGGCCGAGACCGGTTCGTCGGCGACGATCACCTCCGGCCGCAGGGCCAGCCCCCGTGCGATGCCGATGCGTTGGCGCTGGCCGCCGGAGAACTGGTGGGGGTAGCGGTTGATGTACTCGGGGTTGAGGCCGACCACGTCCAGGAGTTCCCGGACCTTGCGGCGGCGGTCGCCCTTGGGGGCCACCTCGGGATGGATCTCGTACGGTTCGCCGATGATGTCGCCCACCGTCATCCGGGGGTTGAGGGAGGTGTACGGGTCCTGGAAGACCATCTGGATGTTGCGGCGGACGGCCCGGAGGGCCTTGCCGGACAGCCGGGTGATGTCCTCGCCCTTGTAGCGGATCTCGCCGGCGGTCGGCTTCTCCAGGTTCACCAGCATCTTGGCGACGGTGGACTTGCCGCAGCCGGACTCGCCGACGATGCCCAGGGTCTCGCCCCGGTGGAGGCTGAAGTCGACGCCGTCGACGGCCTTGACCGCGCCGATCTGCTTCTTGAAGAGGACGCCCTGGGTGAGGGGGTAGTGCTTGACGAGTCCGCGCACCTCCAGGATCGGCTCAGCCATCGATGCACTCCCTCCAGAAGTGGCAGGCGCTGCGGCGTTCGGCGTTCACCTCGTACAGGGGCGGCACATCGGTGCGGCAGACGTCGCGGGCCATCGGGCAGCGGGGGTGGAAGGCGCAGCCCGGCGGGATGGCGAGCAGGTTCGGGGGCAGGCCCTTGATGGCGTAGAGCTCCTGGCCCTTCTGGTCCAGGCGCGGGATGGAGTCGAGCAGACCGCGGGTGTAGGGGTGGGCGGGCGCCTTGTAGATGTCGTGGACGGGGGCCGTCTCCACGATCCGGCCCGCGTACATGACGGCGATCCGGTCGGCGACGTCCGCGACGACGCCGAGGTCGTGGGTGATGAGGATGAGGCCCATGCGCAGCTCGCGCTGGAGCTCGGCGAGCAGTTCCATGACCTGGGCCTGGACGGTGACGTCCAGGGCGGTGGTCGGCTCGTCGGCGATGATGAGCGCCGGTTCCAGGGCCAGCGCCATGGCGATCATGATGCGCTGGCGCATACCGCCGGAGAACTGGTGCGGGTACTGGCGGACGCGTTCCTTGGCGGCCGGGATGCGGACCCGGTCCATGAGCTCCACGGCTTTGGCGCGGGCGTCCTTCCTGGACATGCCGCGGTGGACGACGAACATCTCCCCCAGCTGGTCGCCGACGGTCAGGACGGGGTTCAGCGAGGACAGCGCGTCCTGGAAGATCATCGCCATCTCGGCGCCGCGGACCTTGCGCCGCTCCTCCTCCTTGAGCGTGAGCAGGTCCCTGCCCTGGAAGAGGATCTCGCCGCCGGTGATGCGGCCGGGCGGCATGTCGAGGATGCCCATGACCGCCTGGGCGGTGACGGACTTGCCGGAGCCGGACTCGCCGAGCACGGCGAGGGTCTCGCCGGCGTCGACGGCGTAGGAGACTCCGTTGACGGCCTTGGCGATGCCGTCGCGGGTCTTGAACTCCACGTGCAGATCGCGCACTTGAAGCAGCATGGCGCCGTCACCTCAGCTTCGGGTCGAGGGCGTCGCGCACCGCGTCGCCGAGCATGATGAACGCCAGGACGGTGAGGGCGAGCGCGCCGGACGGCCAGAGCAGGGCGTGCGGGGCGTTGCGCACGTACGGGGAGGCGGCGGAGATGTCGATCCCCCAGGAGACGCTGGGCGGTTTCAGGCCGACGCCGAGGTAGGACAGCGTGGCCTCCAGGGCGATGTAGGTGCCCAGCGCGATGGTCGCGACGACGATGACCGGGGCGACGGCGTTGGGCGCGATGTGCCGCAGCAGCATGCGGGAGTTGGTGGCGCCGAGGGCGCGGGCTGCCTGCACGTAGTCGTTCTGTTTGGCGGTGATGACCGAGCCGCGGGCGATGCGGGAGATCTGCGGCCAGCCGAGCAGCACCATGAAGCCGATGACCGGCCACACGGTGTTGCTGGTGACGACGGACAGCAGGACCAGGCCGCCGAGGATCACCGGGATCGCGAAGAAGATGTCGGTGATGCGGGACAGGACCGAGTCCCACACACCGCCGAAGAAGCCGGCCAGGCCGCCGAGGACCGAGCCGAGGATCGCGACGCCGAGCGTGGCGCAGACGCCGACCGTGACGGACGTCCGGGCGCCGTAGACGGTGCGGGTGTAGACGTCGCAGCCCTGGCCGTCGAAGCCGAACGGGTGACCGGGCTGGGAGCCCTGCTGGGCCCGGGAGAGATCGCACTTGAGGGGGCTGCCGGAGGCGATGGCGGAGGGCCACAGGGAGACGAAGACCAGGAAGAGGATGACCAGGCCGGAGAGGATGAAGACGGGGTTGCGGCGCAGGTCGTGCCAGGCGTCGGACCACAGGCTGCGGGGTTTGCCGGCGGGGCCGGTGCCCTCGGGACCGCCGGGCGTCTTCTCCAGCGTCTCGGCCTCCGTGACGGCCAGATCCATCGCACCGCCCATGCCGGCGCCGGAGACGGCCCGGTCGGCGTCGTACTGCTCAGGCATAGCGGATCCTCGGGTCGAGTACGGCGTACAGGAGGTCGACGAGCAGGTTGGCGACCAGGAAGACCAGGACGAGGACGGTCACGAAGCCGACGACGGTCTGGGTGTTCTGCCGGACGATGCCCTGGTAGAGCTGGTAGCCGACGCCGTGGATGTTGAAGATCCGCTCGGTGACGATCGCTCCGCCCATCAGGGCGCCGATGTCGGCGCCGATGAAGGTGACCACGGGGATCAGGGAGTTGCGCAGCAGGTGCCGGGAGATCACCCGGCGCCGGGGCAGGCCCTTGGCGATGGCGGTACGGACGTAGTCGGAGCGCCGGTTCTCCGCGATCGAGGTGCGGGTCAGCCGGGTGACGTACGCCAGGGACACCGAGGCCAGCACCAGGCCGGGCAGGATCAGCTCGTCGAAGGGGGCGGCGGAGGAGACGGAGGGGCGGATCCAGCCCCATTCGACGCCGAGCAGCAGCTGGAGCAGCAGGCCGGTGACGAAGGTGGGGACGGAGATCACGACGAGGGTGGTGACCAGCACGCCGGTGTCCACGGGCCGGCCCCGGCGCAGCCCGGTGATCACACCGAGGGTGATGCCGATGACGATCTCGAAGAGGATCGCCACGATGGTGAGCCGGATGGTGACGGGGAAGGCCGTCGACATCAGCTCGGTGACCTCCTGGCCGTTGAAGGCCGTGCCGAAGTCGCCGGTGAACAGGTTCCCCATGTAGGTCAGGTATTGCTGCCACACGGGCTTGTCGAGGCCGAACTCGTGACGGAGCTGTGCGGCGGTGGCCGGGTCGCACTGCCGGTCGCCGCACAGGCCCGCGATGGGGTCGCCCATCACGTTCACCATCAGGAAGATCAGCAGGGTGGACCCGATGAACACCGGGATCATCTGCAGCAGTCGCCGGACGACGTACCGCCCCACGCGCTCAGCCCACCTTGATCTCGTTGTAGACGGGCACGCTGAACGGGTTCAGCGCCACGTTCGACAGCCGCTCCGACCAGCCGGCGCTGCCGTTCTGGTACCACAGCGGGATCGCGGCCATCTCGTCGCGGACGACCTCCTCGGCCTGCTGGAACAGCTCGATGGCCTTGGCGGTGTCGGTCTCGGCGTTGGCGCGGTCGACGAGGTCGTCGAACTTCTCGCTGCTCCACTTGCCGTCGTTGGAGGAGGCGTTGGTGTAGTAGAGCGGCTGGAGGAAGTTCTGGATGAGCGGGTAGTCCATCTGCCAGCCGGCCCGGAAGGGGCCGCGCAGCTTCTGGGTGGATGCCTGGCTGCGGAAGTCGGCGAAGGTGCCGACGGGGTTGCCGACGCAGGCCCTCTCGTTGTCCAGGGCGTTGTTGATGGAGTTGCACACGGCGTCCACCCAGAGCTTGTGGGAGCCGGTGTCCGCGTTGTACGTGATCTTCACCTGGCCGCCGGGGAGCCCGCCGCCCTCCTGGATCAGCTTCTTGGCCTCCTCGGCGTCGTACTCGCACCACTCACCGCACAGGCCCTCCTTGTAGCCGCCGTCCGCGCCGAGGACGGGCGAGGTCCAGTCGGTGGCGGGGGTGCGGGTGTTCTGGAAGATCGTCTTGGTGACCTGCTCGCGGTCGATGGCGCGGGAGAGGCCCTTGCGGATCTTGTCGCCGTTCGGCTTGTTCCAGTTCTTGTCGTAGAACGGGAAGGCGAGCGTCTGGATGATGCCGGCCGGGGTGTTGAGGTAGCGGTCGCCGAGGTCGGCCTGGACGTTGGCGAGCTGGGCGGCCGGGACGTCGTCGACGAGGTCGAGGTTGCCGGCCATCAGATCGGTGTAGGCGGTGTTGTTGTCGGTGTAGACCTTCAGGGTGACGCCACCGTTCTGGGCCTTGTCCGGGCCGGGGTACTGCTCCCACTTGCGCAGCCGCATCTCGGAGCCCTTGGTGTACCCCTGCACGGTGTACGGGCCGTTGCCGACGGGCTTGGACAGCCAGGCCGAGCGGTTCTCGAAGAAGGCGCGGGGCAGCGGGGCGTAGGCGGCGTAACCCAGCGTCTCGGGGAAGGTGGAGAACTTCTGGGTGAGCTTGACGGTGAAGGTCTTGTCGTTGACGACCTTCAGGCCGGACAGGGTGTCGGCGCTCTGCTTGCCCTGCTCGGGGTGGACCTTGTCGTAGCCCTCGATGTAGCCGAAGAAGTAGGCGTTCTTCTGGTTGTTCTTCAGGCTGGCGCCGTAGTTCCAGGCGTCGACGAAGGACCTGGCGGTCACCTTCTCGCCGTTGGAGAAGGTCCAGTCCTTGATGGTGATGGTGAAGGTCTGCGAGTCGGTGGTCTCGATCTTCTCGGCGAGCATGTCCTCGGCCTTGCCGGTCTTCGGGTCGTACCGCTTGAGACCTCGGAAGATCATGTCGAGCACCTTGCCGCCCTGCACCTCGTTGGTGTTGGCCGGCTCCAGCGGGTTCTGCGGGTCGGTCCAGGACGCGGAGAGCACCGCGCCGCCGTCGGCACCGCCGCCACCGCCGCCGTCGTCCCCGCCGCCTCCGCAGGCCGTCGCCGCCAGGACTACCGCCGCCGCACATGCGGTCCATCGGGCGTGAGTGGCTCCGCGCATGGAGTGCCTCCTCGTGAGTGCGCAAGTGCTGCGCTGTGGTGCGCTGTGCCGCCAGCGCCGAAGCACTGACCCGTCACCGGCCAATATCGGGGCATTCGGTGCATGGCGCACACGCACGGGGCTCTTCGGGCGACGCCGGGCCTCCTCATGGGCGTACACCTGGCGTTTACCGGTCGTAAATCGAGGATTTCTGTACTGACTGACGGATCAGCAGGCAGACTGCCGGAATGGTTGATCATTCCTTCGCCGACCTGGAGCTCGCCCAGCTGTACGACGCCCTCAACCAGTGGGGGCCGGACGACGACTTCTATCTGGAGCTGGTGATGTCCGCGCGGGCCGTGCTCGACGTGGGCTGCGGGACCGGGCGGCTGCTGCGGGGGGCGCGGGCGGCCGGGCACGAGGGACGGCTGACGGGGCTGGACCCGGCGGCGGCCATGCTGGTGCAGGCGCGGCGGGCGGCGCCGGACGTGGAGTGGGTGCTCGGCGATCTGGAGTCGGTGCGCTGGGAAGGCGAGTTCGAGCTGGCCGTGATGACCGGGCACGCGTTCCAGGAGCTGCTGGGGGACGAGCAGGTGCGGCGGCTGCTGGCGGGGGTGCGGCAGGCGCTGGCGCCGGGGGGCCGCTTCGTCTTCGAGACGCGCAATCCGGCGGCACGGGCCTGGGAGGAGTGGACGCCGGAGCGGGCGCGCGAGATCGCCGGGCCGGACGGGGCCGGGGTGCGGGTGTGGCACGAGGTGGTCGAGCCGGTTCTCGGGGACCGGGTGACGTTCACCGAGACGTTCGCGAGCCCCCGCTGGGAGCGCCGGCGGGTCAGCCGCAGTGTGCTGCGGTTCCTGGACGCGCAGGCGCTGGACGCCTTCCTGGCGGAGGCAGGGTTCGCGGTCGTGGGCCGATACGGCGACTGGCGGCGAGGGCCGTATGACCCTGCCGCCAGTCGCGAGATCGTCACCGAGGCGCGGCGCGCCTAGGCACGTCCTACTTGTCGTCCTTCTCCAGCGCCTTCAGCGCCGGGTCCAGGATGACGTCCTCGCCGTGGGCCTCCGTGGTCGGCTCCTCCGGGAAGTGGCAGGCCGTGAGGTGGCCGTCGCGGTTGCCGGAGAGCTGGACCAGCGGGGGCTCCTCCGTGGCGCACTTGTCCTGCGCCTTCCAGCAGCGGGTGCGGAAGCGGCAGCCGGACGGCGGGTGGATCGGCGAGGGGACGTCACCGGAGAGGCGGATCCGCTCGCGCTGCTCGGCGTCGTCGGAGACGTCCACCTCGGGCACGGCCGACAGCAGGGCGTGGGTGTACGGGTGACGCGGCCGGTTGTAGATGGAGTCCCGGTCGCCGACCTCGACCACCTTGCCGAGGTACATCACCGCGACGCGCTGCGAGAAGTGCCGCACGATCGCCAGGTCGTGGGCGATGAAGACGAACGCGATGCCGAGCTCGTCCTGCACCTTCTGCAGCAGGTTGACGACCTGCGCCTGGATCGACACGTCGAGCGCGGAGACCGGCTCGTCGGCGACGATCAGCTTCGGGTTCAGGGCGAGCGCGCGGGCGACACCGATGCGCTGGCGCTGACCGCCGGAGAACTCGTGCGGGAAGCGGTTGTAGTGCTCGGGGTTGAGGCCGACCAGCTCAAGGAGCTCGCGGACCTTCTTCTCGCGCCCGCCCTCGGGGTTGATCCCGTTGACCTCCATCGGCGACTTGATGATCGTGCCGACGGTCTGCCGCGGGTTCAGCGAGGAGTACGGGTCCTGGAAGATCATCTGGATCTCGGACCGCACCGGCGCCAGCTGCTTGCGCTTGGCGTGGGTGATGTCCTGGCCGCGGTAGGTGATCTGGCCGGCCGTCGGCTCCAGCAGGCGGGTGATCAGCCGGCCCATGGTCGACTTGCCGCAGCCGGACTCGCCGACCACACCGAGGCTCTCGCCGACGCCGACGGTCAGGTCGACACCGTCGACCGCCTGGACCGCGCCGACCTTGCGCTTGATCGGGAAGCCGCCGTAGATCGGGAAGTGCTTGGTGAGGCCCTTGACCTCGAGCAGCGTCTCCCGAGCGGTGTCGGTGGTGCCCTGCTGATCGGGGAGGGTGAGGTTCTCGCTCATGATCTCGTCTCTCCCTAGCGCAGCCGGGGCTGGATCTCGTCGATGAAGATGGCCTGCTTCTGCTCGGCCGTCAGGTGGCACGCGGCCGCGCGGCCGTCCGCGAGCGGCGGCCGGGCCGTGGTGCACAGGTCGCCCTCGACCTTGTCCGTGTAGGCGCAGCGCGGGTTGAAGCGGCAGCCCGACGGCGGGTTGAGCAGGGACGGCGGGGTGCCGGGGATGGGTGTCAGCTCCTGGTGGATGTCACCGTCGAGGCGCGGCATCGAGCTGAGCAGACCCCAGGTGTAGGGGTGCTTGGGCGTGCCCAGCACCTCCTTGACGGTGCCGCGCTCCACGGCCCGGCCGGCGTACATCACCAGCAGGTCGTCGGCCATGTTGGCGATGACGCCCAGGTCATGGGTGATGAAGATGATCGCGGAGCCGAACTCCTGCTGGAGGTCCTTGAGCAGGTCCAGGATCTGGGCCTGCACGGTCACGTCGAGCGCGGTGGTCGGCTCGTCGGCGATCAGCAGCTCGGGGTCGCACATCAGGGCCATGGCGATCATCGCGCGCTGGCGCATACCGCCGGAGAACTGGTGCGGGTAGTCGTCGAAGCGCACCTTGGGCTGCGGGATGCCGACCTTCTCCAGCATCTGGATGGCGCGGTCCTTGGCCTCCTTCTTGGAGGCGCCCATGTGCTTCATGTACGGCTCGGACAGCTGCCGGCCCACCGTGTAGTACGGGGACAGCGCGGTCAGCGGGTCCTGGAAGATCATCGCCATCTTGTTGCCGCGGAGCTTCTCCAGCTCCTTGTCACTGGCGGTGACGAGCTCCTTGCCGTCGAGGACGATCTCGCCGTCGACGGTGGTGCTGCGGGGGTTGTGCAGGCCGAGGATCGTCAGGTTGGTGACGGACTTGCCGGAGCCGGACTCGCCGACGATGCCCAGGGTCTTGCCGCGCTCGATGTCGAAGGAGAGGCCGTCGACCGCCTTGACGATGCCGTCCTCGGTGGAGAACTGCACCCGCAGGTCACGGACCGAGAGGAAGCTCTCGGGCCCGGTCGGGGCCGGGGCGTCCTCGGTCTTGGTCAGTGTGGTCACGGTGGTTGGTTCTTCCTAGGAGAGCCGGACGCGCGGGTCGATCCAGGCGTACGCGATGTCGGTGAGGATGTTCAGGAGCAGGATGAAGAAGGCTCCGACCAGCATCACACCCATGGTCAACGGGAGGTCCTTGTTGACCGCGCCGTCCACGGCGAGCATGCCGATGCCCTGCAGCGAGAAGGTCAGCTCGGTGACCACACCACCGCCGAGCAGCGAGCTGATGTCGATGCCGAGCACGGTGACGATCGGGATCAGGGAGCCGCGCCAGGCGTAGCGGAAGAAGACGTACTGCTTCGACATTCCCTTGGCCCGGGCGGTGCGCACGTGCTCCTCGGCGAGCTGCTCGATGAGCGAGGCGCGCGCCATACGGGTGTACTGCGCGGTGAAGATGGTGGCCATCACGAGCATCGGGATCCACAGGCCACCGAGCCAGGCGAGCGGACCGTCCGTGAACGGCACGTACTTGGGGTCCTCCACCCATCCGGTGCTGTACACGAAGATCAGCAGCACGATCGGGCCGAGGAAGTAGATCTGGAAGGAGCTGAGCACCATCGAGGAGCCGGTGGCGATCTTGTCGAGCGCCGATCCGCGCTTGTACGCGGAGATCATGCCGGCCCCGATGCCGAGGGTGAGGAAGACGAAGAGGGCTCCCACGGTCAGCGAGATGGTGAGCGGGAAGCGGTCCATGATGATGTCCCAGACGCCCTCGTCGTAGTAGAACGACTGGCCGAGGCAGGGGGCCGGGCAGTGGCCGGTGGGGAAGTCACGCCCCATCACGATGCCGGACATGAAGTCCCAGAACTGCTGGGCGATGGGCAGGTTGAGGCCCAGGGCCTCGCGGATGTCCTCGAGTCTCGCCGCGGAGCAGTCCTTGCCACAGGCCAGGGAGGCGTAGTCGGACGGTGCGGCGACGAAGAGGAAGAACGTGGCGGCACCGATGAGGAACAGGGTGACGACGGCACCGACCAAGCGCCGGATGATGAACTGAAGCATGGCGGGGTGGCTGCTCTCTGCGACAGACGGTGGACGGATTCACGGAACCGCGGGAGTGCGCTCCGCCGGGGGCGCACTCCCGCGATCAGCCGTAGAGAGTTACGACTTCAGGAACAGGCGGGTGACGTCGATGTAGCTCGACTCGGTGCTGTAGCGGGCACCGCCGATGTTCGAACCGTAGAGCTGGAACTGCTTGGTGTACCACAGCGGGGCGGCCGGGTTGACCTGCTCCATGATGTAGTGGTGCGCCTCTTCCCAGGTCTTGGCGGCCTCGGCCGGCTCCTGGGTCAGAGCCTTCTTGATCAGCTCCTGGACCTTCGGGTCGTCGATGTGGCTGTAGTTCGAGCCACCGTCCTGGACCTGCGAACCGTCGTAGATCGGCGTGACGACCGTACCCGGGGACGGCCAGTCCTGGCCCCAGCCCGTGATGTAGATGTCGTACGGGTTCTTGAGCTTACCGATCTGCTCGTAGTAGCTCGCGGCGTCGATCTCCTTGGAGACCACGTCGATGCCGACCTTCTTCAGGGCGTCCTCGACGGCGACCTTGCGCTTCTGGCCGGCCTCGCTGTTGCCGTAGGCGAAGACGAGCTTCTTCTCGGAGGCGGGAACGTCCTTCAGGAGCTCCTTGGCCTTCTCGATGTTGCCCTGCGGCGTCTTCAGACGGCCGAACGGGTCGTACGTCGGGTCGTAGCCCGGCAGCGTCGGGGCGAACAGGTTCGGGGCCACGTCGCCACCGAAGGCGCCGCCCTCACCGGCGATGAGCGACTTGGAGTTCATCGCGTAGGCGACGGCGTCACGAACCGTCTTGTTCTTGACGCGGTCGAGGTTGAACGTCAGCTGCATGACGTAGGGCTGGTAGCCCTTGATCGTGCGCTTGTTGACCGACGGGTTGGAGATGACGTCCTGGATCTGGGTGGCGTCGACCGAGCCGGTGAACTGGATGGCGTTCTTGTTGGCACCCTGGTCGGAGATCAGACGCTTGGTCTGGGTCGACTCGGTGACACCGAACTGGAAGTCCCAGCCGTCCACGTACTGGTGGCGCACGGAGTCGGTCTTCGGGTCCCAGTTCTCGTTCTTGACGAGCTTGAGGGACTTGCCGATCTTGTACTCGGCGACCTTGTACGGGCCCGTGGCGACCGGGGCCTTGTCGTACTTCTCCTTGGTGTCGGTCTCCTCGGGGACGACCGTGTAGCCCGGCATGGCCAGCGTCTGCGGCAGGTCCGGACGCGGCTTGTCGAAGTGGAAGACGATCGTCTTGTCGTCCGGGGTCTCCAGGACGGTGTCGGGCAGGTGCTTCTTGCCGTAGCCGCCGTCCGGGAGCATCTTGCGGTAGTCGTCGGCGTACTTGTCGCCGGCCAGCCACGTCTGGAGGTAGGTCGGGCCGTCGAAGATGAACTTCGCGAACTGACGCTCGAAGGTGTGGCGGATGTCGGCCGAGGTGATCGGGTTGCCGTTCTGGTCCTTGATGCCGTCCTTCAGCGTGTAGGTCCAGGTCTTGCCGCCGTCGGAGGACTTGCCGGAGTCGGTGGCGAGGTCACCGACGACCGAGACGTTGCCCTTGCCGTCCTCGGAGAAGTTCGTCAGACCGCGGAAGAGCAGGTTGGCGACCTGGCCGGCGTCGGAGACGTAGATCTGACCCGGGTCGAGGTGGGTCAGGCCCGCCTCCTGGTAGGCGATGATCGTGCCGCCCGGCTTGGCTCCGGGGACCTCCTCGGCGGGCCCGGTGGAGGCCGCGGCGTCGGCGTAGACGACCGGCTTGGACTGGGTGGCCGCCTCCTTCTGGTCCTTCTTGGAGTCCTTGCCGGTGCTCGTGCCCTTGTTCTCGGAGCAGCCGGTGAGCGCGAGGGAGCCGGCCGCGATGGCGACGACTATGGCACGCGCTCTGCGCGAGGTGAGCTTCATAGCGGTGAATGCACCTACCTGTCGGTTGTTATCCATGAGTACTGCCTGACGCGGCTGGTAGGCCGACGCGGGGGCGGCAGCCACCCCCCACCAGTGGACGAGTTACCGCCCGGACTTGGGGTCGAAGGCATCCCGGACCGAGTCTCCGAGGAGGTTGAAGGCCAGGATGAAGATCACCAGCGCCGTACCCGGGAAGAACATGAACGCCGGGTCCTGCTCAACGACATCGGCGCCGGCGGCGAACAGTCGTCCCCAGTCCGGGGTCGGCTCGACGAAGCCGACGCCCGCGAAGGACAGGAACGCGATGGTGAGGATCGTGCTGGGCAGGATGTACGTGAACTGCACCAGGATCGGCGAGACCACGTTCGGCAGGATCTCCTTGCGGACGATCCGCCAGGGCGAGGCGCCCGCGACCTTGGCGGCCTCCACGAACTCCCGCTCACGCAGGGACAGCACGGTGGAGCGGACCAGTCGGGCCATGCCCATCCAGCCCAGCACCCACAGCACGATCATGATCGCCAGCGCCCGGAAGTAGGTGGGCGTCTCCTCCTGCGGGTCCACGAAGAACGCGGTCACCACGGGCATGAAGGCGATGAAGAACAGCTGCGAGGGGAAGGACAGGAAGAAGTCCGTGACCCGGCCGAGCCAGTAGTCGACCCGGCCGCCGAAGTAGCCGCCGATCAGACCGACGATGACACCGGTCACGACCATCAGCACGGTGATGCCCAGCGCCATGAACAGCGAGGTGCGCATGCCGTACACGAGCATCGCGAACAGATCGCGGCCGTACTGCGGCTCCACACCGAACCAGTGGTCGGCGGAGACGCCGCCGAAGTAGCCGAGCGGCAGGCCGAAGTCGTCCAGCACCGGCTTGTCCGCGTACGTCGGGTCCTGGCCGTACAGCGTGTACGGGTCGGTACCGCTGATCGCGGTCAGCAGCGGAGCGCAGAGCGCGACGACGAAGTAGAAAATCACTACGCCGGCGCAGACCATGCCTGTACGGTCACGCTTGAAGCGCTGCCACATCAACTGCCCGGGGGAACGACCCTCAAGCTTCTTCTCGCCCTTGGCGACTTCGGAGGTCGCCTCGAGCTCAGGGTCCAAGGCGACCGCGGACCCGGAGCCCTCGGCCTTCGTCGGACTGGTCATGTGTGTTCTTCCCCCGGGGGGTTGGAGAGTTGAGCGCAGCACAGATACCGGCAGGTTCTGTGGTTTGGGGGAACTTTCGCCAAGTGCATCAACGCGCGTCAAGGGCGGAAGACATAGGGATCTCCCTAAGCGCAAATTTTTGAGCAAAAATTGCGAAGATTGACACCTGGTCGCGCTTGACAGGCGAGACACCGATCCGACATTTCGGACATTCGGGGAGGGATTTTTGTTTACATGTCCGAAACTTGATCGGCGGATCACCGATATCCGAACATCCCTCCAAGGGGGTCCGACGGCCTCCTGAACAGATCACGCCGGGCATGCCGAGGACCCGGCCCTCCCCCTGAAGGGAGAACCGGGTCCCGGATGGGTGCCGTCGAGGCGGCGTCAGCCGTGCTTGGCGCGGCTCGCGGCGCGGGCGCGCTCGCGGGCGTCCAGGTTCACCTTGCGGATGCGAACGGCCTCCGGGGTGACCTCCACGCACTCGTCGTCGCGGCAGAACTCCAGGGACTGCTCCAGCGACAGCTTGCGCGGGGGAACGATCGACTCGGCCACATCGGCCGTGGACGACCGCATGTTGGTGAGCTTCTTCTCCTTGGTGATGTTCACGTCCATGTCGTCGGAGCGGGAGTTCTCGCCGACGATCATGCCCTCGTACACCTCGGTGCCCGGCTCCACGAAGAGCACGCCGCGCTCCTGAAGGTTCGTCATCGCGAAGGCGGTGACGGCACCGGCACGGTCGGCGACCAGGGAGCCGTTGTTGCGGGTCTGCAGGGTGCCGAACCAGGGCTCGTGGCCCTCGTGGATGGAGTGCGCGATGCCCGTGCCGCGGGTCTGCGTCAGGAACTCCGTACGGAAGCCGATGAGGCCGCGGGAGGGCACCACGAACTCCATGCGCACCCAGCCCGAGCCGTGGTTGGACATGTTGTCCATACGGCCCTTGCGGACGCCCATGAGCTGGGTGACCGCGCCCATGTGCTCCTCGGGCACGTCGATCGTCATGCGCTCGACCGGCTCGTAGACCTTGCCGTCGACGTCCTTGGTGACCACCTGCGGCTTGCCGACGGTCAGCTCGTAGCCCTCCCGGCGCATGGTCTCGACGAGGATGGCCAGCGCCAGCTCGCCGCGGCCCTGGACCTCCCAGGCGTCGGGGCGGTCGGTCTCCAGCACGCGCAGCGAGACGTTGCCGATCAGCTCGCGGTCCAGGCGGTCCTTGACCTGGCGGGCGGTGACCTTGCGGTCCTTCACCGCCGCCTTGGCGTCGGCGCCCTTGCCGGTGCCGCCGCGGCCGACCAGCGGGGAGGTGTTGGTGCCGATGGTCATCGAGATCGCGGGCTCGTCGACCGTGATCAGCGGCAGCGCGATCGGGTTCTCCGGGTCGGCCAGGGTCTCGCCGATCATGATGTCGGGGATACCGGCGACCGCGCAGATGTCGCCCGGACCGGCCTTCTCGGCGGGCTTGCGGGTGAGCGCCTCGGTCATCATCAGCTCGGAGATGCGCACATTGCTGACCGAGCCGTCGCGCTTCATCCACGCGACCGTCTGGCCCTTCTTCAGCTCGCCCTGGTGCACCCGCAGCAGCGCGATACGGCCGAGGAAGTTGTCCGCGTCGAGGTTGGTGACGTGGGCCTGGAGCGGGGCGTCCTCGTCGTAGGACGGGGCAGGGATGGTGTCCAGGATGGTGGAGAAGAACGGCTCCAGGCTGTCGGAGTCCGCCGGGACCGTGCCGTCCTCCGGCTTGGTCAGCGAGGCGACGCCGTCACGGCCGCAGGCGTAGACGATCGGGAACTCGATCTGGTCCTCGTCGGCGTCCAGGTCCAGGAACAGGTCGTAGGTCTCGTTGACGACCTCGTCGATCCGGGAGTCCGGGCGGTCCGTCTTGTTGATGCACAGGATGATCGGCAGCCGCTGCTGGAGCGCCTTGCGCAGCACGAAGCGGGTCTGCGGCAGCGGGCCCTCGGAGGCGTCGACCAGCAGCACGACACCGTCGACCATCGACAGACCGCGCTCGACCTCGCCGCCGAAGTCGGCGTGGCCGGGGGTGTCGATGATGTTGATCGTGATGGGCTCCCCGCCGTCCTTCGGGTGGTACTTGACCGCCGTGTTCTTGGCGAGGATCGTGATGCCCTTCTCACGCTCCAGGTCGTTCGAGTCCATCATGCGGTCGTCGACGGAGTCGAGCTGGTGCGCGGCGAAGGCGCCGGCCTGCTTCAGCATGCCGTCGACGATGGTGGTCTTGCCGTGGTCGACGTGGGCGACGATGGCGACATTGCGGATGTCGTGGCGCGTGGCCATAGTGCGGCTTACTCCCGGAGTGTGAGGAAGGCCAGCGCGTCCATCGGTGGTACACGGGCCCTGCCGGGCTTGACATGCCACGGCCTCACCCCATGTTACGTGCCCCTGCGGGAGACGGCTTCCGCAGGGGCACTCACATGATCATCCGTCGCCCGGACGCGTGATCACTTCTCGGCGGGGGACGGGGACGCCTTCGCGCCCTTCTTCAGGAAGCCCATGTCCTCGTAGACCGGCGTCCGGAAACCGAACGCCCCCGCGTTGGCCAGGTTCTTCTTCGCCGCCACCAGCTGGGGCCGCTGATACAGCGGGATCGAGCCCGCGGCCGCCCAGATCCGGGAGTCCGCCTTGCGGATCAGACCCCGGCGCTCCTCGTCGTCCAGCGTGGCCACGGCCTGGTCGAAGAGCTGGTCGACCTGGTCCGTGCCGACCCTCGTGTAGTTCTGCTCGACGCTCAGCGAGCCGTCGGCCGCCGGCACCGGCTTGGCGTAGATGGGCCGCCCGTCGGTGGCCGGGAAGGCGGACGCGGGCCAGGAGTACAGGGCGAGGTCGTACTCGCCCGCCGCGATGTGGTCCTTGAAGTAGCTCTCGTCGGAGACCTTGACGACCTGGGTCCGGATGCCGACCCGGTCCAGCATCCGCCGGATCCGCTCGGCGACCGTGCGCAGCGTCTGCGAGCCCTCACCGGAGGGCACCACGAACCGCAGGGTGAGCGCCTCGCCGTCCTTGGCCAGCGGCCCGCTCCGCGCACCGGCCGGCGCGGCCGTGCCCTTCGGGGCGTACGCGCCCGGCGCACCGCCCTGCCGGAGCCGCTCGGCGTACTGCCTGCCGTCCTGGGCGAGATGGCGCTCCCCGTCCCGGACGCGCCGCTCCCGCTCGGTGCCCTCCCCGGCCTCCGCGCGGCGCTCGGCCTCGCGGTATGCCTTGTTGTCCTCGCCGCCCACGATGTAGGTGCCGTCGGAGCCGCCCTCGGACTGCTGCTCGCCGGCCTTCCTGCCCTTGGCCCCGGCGGCCTTCTCGCCCTCCTTGCCCTCCTTGACGGGCCCGCCGCGCACCCAGCCGGCGTCGGCGAGGAGCGCCTGTGCCTCCTCGGTGTCCTGGCCGCCGAGGGCGCCGCTGTTGTCGGCGTAGGCGGCCTGTCCGGACAGGGCGAGGTGGCTGCCGACCGGTTCGGCGGGCAGGCCGAGCGGCTTCAGCACGATGCGGGCCAGCTCCTCGCGGTCCAGGGCGCGGGCCACGGCACGGCGCACCCGCTCGTCGGCGAGGGGGCCGCCGGCGCCGTTCAGGGCGAGCTGGGTGAAGGCGGGCTCCAGGGACTTGCGGACCTCGAAGCCGCGCAGCGCCTGCTGCTGCCTGTCCCACCGGGCGACGGCCCTGCGCAGCTTCTGGCGGGCCTGCACCTCCTGCTCGGCGGCCTCCTCGTCGGAGCCGTTGGCCAGCGCCCAGGAGCGCAGCGCCCTGGCCGCCGTACGGCCGCCGCCGGGGCCGGCGAGGGGGCCGGCCGCGCCCTTGGCGGCGCTGTCGAGGCGGGCGGCGGCCTCGGGGTCGATCTCGGCCAGGTCGACGGCGTCGGCGGCCAGCGCCTCGGCCCGCTCGTCGCGCGGCACCGCCTTCAGCACGATCTTGTCGAGCTTGGGGGGCGCTCCCCACCAGCGCGGATTGCGGGCCAGGGTGACCTCGTCGTCCTTGCGGTCGACCTTCTTCAGGGAGTACGGCCCGGCGGTGACCTTCAGCTTGCGGCGGGCGCCGTCGTTGAAGGAGTCCGGGGTGCCCATGACCTCCTTCGGGTACAGCGGCGAGAACAGCGACTTCCAGTCGGCGTAGGGCCGCGCGAAGGTGACCTTGACCTCGAGGTCGTTGGCGCCGCGTTCGATCCGCTCGATGCGGTCGTAGCCGGCGTTGCGGGCGGTCCAGTAGGCGCTGTCCTTGCCGGACAGGGCGCGCCACTGGGCGGCGAAGTCGGCCGCGCCGATCTCGCGGCCGTCGCTCCAGACGGCCTGCTGGTGGAGCTTGTAGAGCACCACCTGACGGGGCTCGGTCTCGACGACCTTGGCGGACTCCAGGAAGTCGGTGTTGCGTTCCGGCCGCCCGTTCGCGTCCAGCCGGTACATCGACGGCAGCACGGCCTGGGCGATCCGGGTGGTGGTGGCGTCGGCGTCGGACTGGAAGGTGTTGAGGGTCTCCGGTACGGCGTCCACGGCCCAGCGCAGGGTGCCGCCGTCGGCGACCTGGGCGCGTGCGGCCTCGCCGATGTCGGCGCCGGCCAGGGGCTTGCCGGCGTCGTCGGACTCGCCGCAGCCAGCGAGCAGGGGCAGCGCGAGCGCACCCGCGGTGAGAACGGCCGCCGAGCGGGTGAGGCCGCGCGGGGCCGTCCTGTGCCTGCGGGTGCGCCGTGGCCGGTCGCGCAGTTCCTCGCGCCCCTTCAGGGTGCTGACGAACCGCGGCTCATCGGTCCAGGCTCTGGGTCCGACGCCGTCGTGGGACATCTCTGGTTACCTCCGGAAGCCGCGGGGGTTATGATCACGTTTGGCGGTATTTGGTGCTGATCAGATGTATGCGGAGATCCGCAGCCACTGAAGAGGAAAGGGTTCGGCAACAGGGGGCGACACGGCGGCAACGGGTGACAAGCCCACCCGTGCGGCGCAACGCACCCAGGGAGTGCACCCGCACGCCTCGGCCAATCGGTGCACATCCCTTCCCACCCGCCGGTGTGACGCGCAACACTCGCAGGCGCATGAACGTCACCATCGAGGGCCGGGCCCCCGGCCGCACCTCCGATGGAAAAGAGGTCACGTCATGTCCGTGCACGACGAACTCACGTCGGTCCAGCGCTGCCTCGACGATCTGTCCCGGTCGGTGAGCCGCCTGGAACAGCAGCTCGGCAGCAGCGCGGGGCTGGACATGCGCCGGGTCCGCACCGACGCCGACCATCTGCGCGAGAGCGTCTCCCTGCTCCGGGAGGCCACCTCCGCCCAGGGCGCCCAGCGCAAGCCGGAACTGGTCACCATCCCCGACACCCCGTACGACGACAGCCTGTGGGTCGACATCGACGACGAGGGCCTGGGAGCCCGCGACCGGCGCGCCCCCTGAGCTCCCCGTCGAGCCCCCCGTCGAGCCTCCTGTCAGGAGACGGAGTCCGCATTGGCCACTGACACGGAACCCCATCCGCACAGCGGCGGCGTCCGGTCCGCGACGCGCGCCGCGATCGAAGCCCGGCATCTGCGGACCGACCGGTGGTGGCTGGCACCCGCGGCCACCACCGCCGGTCTGCTCGCCTTCATCGTCTACTCGACCTGGCGTGCCTTCGCGAACGACGACTACTACGCAGCCCCGTACGTCTCACCGTTCTACTCGCCGTGCCTGGCGGAGAACTGCGTACCCATGAAGGCCGGCCCCAACTGGGAGATCTTCGGGAGCTGGTGGGGCCTGTCCCCCGCGATCCTCATCCTGGTCTTCCCGCTGGGCTTCCGGCTGACCTGCTACTACTACCGCAAGGCGTACTACCGGGGCTTCTGGGCCTCCCCGCCGGCCTGCGCGGTGGCCGAGCCGCACACCAGGTACACCGGCGAGACCCGCTTCCCGCTGATCCTGCAGAACCTGCACCGGTACTTCTTCTACGCGGCGCTGCCGGTCGCCGCCATCCTCACCTACGACACGGTGCTCGCCTTCCGCGACGAGCACTACGACTGGGGCCACATGGGCCTCGGCACGGTCGTGTTCCTGGTCAACATCGTGCTGATCTGGGCGTACACGCTGTCCTGCCACTCCTGCCGGCACATCGTGGGCGGCAAGCTCAAGCACTTCTCCAGGCATCCCGTGCGGTACCGCATGTGGCAGCTGGTGGGCAGGCTCAACGCCCATCACATGCTGCTGGCCTGGACCTCCCTGGTGAGCGTGGCGCTCGCCGACTTCTACGTGTATCTCGTCGCGTCCGGCGCTTTCGATGATCCGAGGTTGTTCTGATGCCCGTGGTGGACCGCCAGGAGTGGGACGTCGTCGTGGTCGGCGCGGGCGGCGCCGGGCTGCGCGCCGCGATCGAGGCGCGTGAGCGCGGCGCGCGTACGGCGGTGATCTGCAAGTCGCTGTTCGGCAAGGCGCACACGGTGATGGCCGAGGGCGGCATCGCGGCGGCCATGGCCAACGCCAACGAGCACGACAACTGGCAGGTCCACTTCCGCGACACCCTGCGCGGCGGCAAGTTCCTCAACCAGTGGCGCATGGCCGAACTGCACGCCCAGGAGGCCCCGGACCGCGTGTGGGAGCTGGAGACCTGGGGCGCCCTCTTCGACCGTACGAAGGACGGCCGGATCTCCCAGCGCAACTTCGGCGGCCACGAGTACCCGCGCCTCGCCCACGTCGGCGACCGCACCGGGCTCGAACTGATCCGCACCCTCCAGCAGAAGATCGTCGCCCTGCAGCAGGAGGACCACCGCGAGACCGGCGACTACGAGTCCCGGCTGAAGGTGTTCCAGGAGTGCACGGTCACGCGCGTACTGAAGGACGACGGCGGCCGGGTCTCCGGCGTCTTCGCCTACGAACGGGAATCCGGCCGTTTCTTCGTCCTGGAGGCCCCCGCCGTGGTGATCGCCACCGGCGGCATCGGCAAGTCCTTCAAGGTGACGTCGAACTCCTGGGAGTACACCGGCGACGGCCACGCGCTGGCGCTGCTCGCCGGGGCGCCGCTGCTGAACATGGAGTTCGTGCAGTTCCATCCGACCGGCATGGTCTGGCCGCCGTCGGTGAAGGGCATCCTGGTCACCGAGTCGGTGCGCGGCGACGGCGGGGTGCTGCGCAACTCCGACGGCAAGCGGTTCATGTTCGACTACATCCCGGACGTCTTCAAGGAGAAGTACGCCGAGACGGAGGACGAGGCCGACCGCTGGTACGAGGACCCGGACCACAACCGGCGTCCCCCTGAGCTGCTGCCCCGCGACGAGGTGGCCCGCGCGATCAACTCCGAGGTCAAGGAGGGCCGGGGCTCCCCGCACGGCGGGGTCTTCCTGGACGTGTCGACGCGGATGCCCTCCGAGGTGATCAAGCGGCGGCTGCCGTCGATGTACCACCAGTTCAAGGAGCTGGCGGACGTCGACATCACGGCCGAGGCCATGGAGGTCGGGCCGACCTGCCACTACGTGATGGGCGGCATCGCCGTCGACTCCGACTCGGCGGCCGCGCGCGGGGTGCCGGGGCTGTTCGCGGCCGGTGAGGTGGCGGGCGGGATGCACGGCTCCAACCGGCTGGGCGGCAACTCCCTGTCCGACCTGCTGGTGTTCGGCCGCCGGGCGGGCTGGCACGCCGCCGAGTACGCGGCGGGGCTCGCGGGCGCGCGGCCGGCGGTGGACGCCGGGCAGGTGGACACGGCGGCGGCGGAGGCGCTGCGGCCGTTCTCGGTGGAGGGCGGGGACGGGGAGGAGTGGGACGGGCCGCCGGAGAACCCGTACACCCTGCACCAGGAGCTCCAGCAGACGATGAACGACCTCGTCGGCATCATCCGCCGCGAGGCCGAGATGAAGCAGGCCCTGGAGAAGCTGGCCGAACTGCGGTTGCGCGCCCGGCGGGCCGGGGTCGAGGGGCACCGGCAGTTCAATCCGGGCTGGCACCTCGCGCTCGACCTCCGGAACATGCTGCTGGTCAGCGAGTGCGTGGCGCGGGCGGCGCTGGAGCGCACCGAGTCGCGCGGCGGGCACACCCGCGAGGACTTCCCCGGCATGGACCGCAGATGGCGGGGCGTCAATCTGCTGTGCCGGCTCACCGACCCCACGGGCGGCCTGGCCGCCACCGATCCGGTGCGCGGGCAGATCGCCCTGGAGCGCGAGACCACCCCGCCCATCCGTCCGGACCTGCTCGCCCTCTTCGAGAAGGAGGAGCTGGTCAAGTACCTCGCCGAGGAGGAGCTGTACGAGTGAGCGGCTACCAGGCCCGGTTCAAGGTGTGGCGGGGCGACCAGGACGGCGGGGGCCTCGCGGACTTCGAGGTGGAGGTCAACGAGGGCGAGGTGGTGCTGGACATCGTCCACCGCATCCAGGCCACCCAGGCGCCCGACCTCGCGGTCCGCTGGAACTGCAAGGCGGGCAAGTGCGGTTCGTGCTCGGCGGAGATCAACGGGCGGCCGCGGCTGATGTGCATGACGCGGATGTCGGTGTTCGACCGCGCGGAGACGATCACGGTGACGCCCCTGCGCGCCTTCCCCGTCGTCCGCGACCTGGTCACCGACGTCGGCTTCAACTACGCCAAGGCGCGCGAGGTCCCGGCCTTCGTGCCGCCGGCCGGGCTGGCGCCCGGTGAGTACCGGATGATGCAGGAGGACGTGGACCGCTCGCAGGAGTTCCGCAAGTGCATCGAGTGCTTCCTGTGCCAGGACACCTGCCATGTGGTCCGCGACCACGAGGAGAACAAGACGGCGTTCGCGGGTCCGCGCTTCCTGATGCGGGTCGCCGAGCTCGACATGCATCCCCTGGACGCGGCCGAGGAGACCGGCCTGGACCGCAAGCGCACCGCGCAGGACGACCACGGGCTCGGCTACTGCAACATCACCAAGTGCTGCACGGAGGTCTGCCCCGAGGGCATCAAGATCACGGACAACGCGCTGATCCCGCTGAAGGAGCGGGCCGTCGACCGCAAGTACGACCCGCTGGTGTGGCTGGGCTCGAAGATCCGGAGGCGGTCCGGCCAGGGCTAACCCCGGTAGCGGGGGTGGTATATCCGGTCATACGCTCCCCAATGTGACGCCCTCCCCCTTCCGCGGGCGGCCCCGGCGGGCCCGCGGCCACATATCCGCGCGCGTGGCCCACGCGGTGCTCGGCGGCGCGGCCGGGCTGGTGTGGCTGGTGTTGCCGACGGTCGCCGCGGACTCCGGCACCACGCCCGTGCCGGTGACCGGGCCCGGTCCGAGCGCGGTGGCGCAGGAGCCGCGGGACGACGGGACGTCGACGGCCGACCTCGTCCTTCCCCTGCTCGCGGCGGGAGCGGCGGGCGCGTTCGCGGCGTACGGCTATGTACGGCGGACCCGCCGCGCCCGCACCCCCGCGGTGCCCGGCCGCACCTCCTCCACCGGCGCCGCCGTAGCGGCGCTCACCGATCTGGACGAGCGGTGCCGGCGCGCGCTGGTCGCGGCGGACGACAGTGTGCGCACGAGCGCGGAGGAGCTGGGGTTCGCGCGGCAACGGCTGAGCGCGGGGACGGCCACGGATCGGCGGGGGCCCGCGGCCGGGATGGCGGGGGGCGAGGGGGGCGGACGGGCCGCGGCGGAGACTCACGGCTCGGAGAGGTTCGAGGGGGCGCCGAGCGAGGGCGAGGGGGGCGGGCGGGCTACGGCGGGGGCCGAGCGCGTGGAGAGGTTCGCGGGGGCGCCTGCCGAGGGCCAGGGGAACGAGGGGGCCGGGCGGGCCACTGCCGGAGCCGAGGGCGTCGAGGCGTTCGAGCGGGCGTCGGCGGAGGGCGAGGGCATAGGGAGGTTCGAGCGGGCCTTGGCCGAGGCCGAGGGGGAGTTGGCGGCGGCGTTCCGGATACGGCAGGGGTACGACGACGGCGTACCGGAGGATCCCGAGGCGCGGCGGCACGCGCTGGCCGGGATCGTGGGCCGGTGTGTGGAGGCGGGGCGGCGGCTGGACGCGCAGGCGGCCGCGTTCGACGCCCTGCGCGATCTGGAGGGCGCCGGGCTCGGCGGGGCGCTGGAGATCGCGGAGCACAGGTTCCGGGAGCTGGCGGGGCGCACCTCCGCGGCGGAGGCGCGGCTCGCCGAGATCGCCCGTCGCTTTCCACCCTCCGCGCGGGCGCCCGTCACGGGCTTCGCCGAGCAGGCCAAGGACCGACTGGTGTTCGCCACGACCCGGCTCAACCAGGCCCGCCAGTCCTCCGACCTGGGCCACCCCGCCCGCGCCGCCACCCATCTGCGCGCCGCCGAGGGCGCTGTCGCCCAGGCCGCCGTCCTCCTGGACGCCGTCCACCGCCTGGCCGCGGCCCTGAGCGAGGCGGCGGCACTGGTACCGGCCGCGCTGTCGGGCGCGGAGCGGGTCGGGGCGGACGTCCGGGCGCGGTGGGCGGGGGGTGCCGAGGCCGCGTCCTGGGGCGTGCGGGAACCGGGGGTGCGGGCCGGCGGGGCCGGTGCCGACGGGGTGTCCGGGCTGCCGGCCGGTGAAGTGCGGGCGCGGCTCGCGCGGCTCGATCTCGTGCTGGCCGCCGTGCGGGAGGAGCTGATCGGCGGGGTCTACGACCCGCTGGACGCGCTGCGCCGGATCGCGCGGGCGGTGGTGCCGCTGGGCGCGGGGCGGGACGGGGTGCTGGGGGCGGCCGCGTGGGCGGTGGCGCGCGAGGCGGTCGCGGACGCGGACGGGTTCGTGGCCACGCATCGGGGCGCGGTACGGGCGGAGGCGCGCACCCGGCTGGCGGAGGCGCGCCGGCTCCTCGCCGAGGGCGCGGAGTACTGGCCGTCGGCCGACGCCCTCGCCCGGCGGGCCCGGCACCTCGCCGAGGAGGACGTGCGTCTGCACGGCCATCCGCTCACCGAGACGGACGTGTTCGGCAGCGGAGTCTCCGGGGCGGTCGTCGGAGGCATCCTGCTGGGCGACCCCGCGGACCCCCCGGACACCCTCGCACCCCCGAGTTTCGGCGGCCCGACGACCCGCTCCCGCCGGTCCCCGGCGCACACCCCGGACACGGGCGGCCACCCCTGACACCGCGCTCCCGCGTGAGGCGCTGGGCCGGGGCGGCCGGTCCGGCCCGGCGCCCGTTCAGAACAGGCTCAGCAGTGCCTCCGCCGGATCCACCGGGCCGTTCTTCCCGTCCGGCAGGGCGAGTTCGAACCAGACCGTCTTGCCGCGGGGCGTCCGGCGGGAGCCCCAGGCCGCGCTGAGGAGGCCGACGAGCTGGAGGCCGCGGCCGCCCTCGTCGGTGTCGCGGGCGCGTCGACGGCGGGGCTGGACGAGCCCGGAGTCCCACACCTCGCAGACCAGGGTGCGGTCCAGGAGCAGCCGGAGTCTGATCTCGCCCTCGCCGTACCGCAGGGCGTTGGTGACCAGCTCGCTGACCAGCAGCTCCGCGGTGTCGACCAGGGGCTCCAGGTCCCAGGACAGCAGCTGCCCGCGGGCGTACTCGCGGGCGCGGCCCACACTGCGCGGCTCGCGCGGCAGCGTCCAGTCTCCGACGGACTCGGCGGGCAGGCCCTGCACACGGGCCATGAGCAGGGCGATGTCGTCCTCGCCGTGGTGGGTGTCGAGGGTGGCGAGGACGTGGTCGCAGACGTCCTCCAGGGGGCTGGAGGGGTCGGTGAGCGCGCCGACGAACGCCTGGAGGCCCTCGTCGAGGGGATGGTCGCGGGACTCCACCAGGCCGTCGGTGTAGAGCGCGAGCAGCGCCCCCTCCGGGAGCTCGACCTCCACCTCCTCGAAGGGCTCCCCGCCGACGCCGAGCGGCATGCCCGGCGGCACGTCCAGCATCAGCGCCGCCTCGCCGGGCTCGACGAGGACCGGGGGCAGATGACCGGCGTTGGCGAAGGTGCAGCGGCGGGTGACCGAGTCGTAGACCGCGTACACGCAGGTCGCCAGGTACACCTCGGACAGGTCCGCCTCGCGGGGGCGGCGCGCGGCCCGCGTCGCCTGCTGGACGCCCCCGGGCGCACCCAGTCCGCGGGCGATCTCGTCCAACTGGGACAGCACCTCGGCCGGTTCCAGGTCCAGCAGGGCCAAGGTGCGCACCGCGGTGCGCAGTTCACCCATCGCCACGGCCGCACGCAGTCCGCGCCCCATGACGTCGCCGACCACCAACGCCGTACGGTGCCCGGGAAGTTCTATGACGTCGAACCAGTCCCCGCCCACCTCGCTGGGCCGCCCCGTGGAGGCGTTGCCCGGCAGATAGCGGCAGGCGATGTCCAGGCCGGAGGCGATGGGGTCGCCGGGCGGGAGCAGGGACCGTTGCAGTATCAGCGCCCGCTCGTGCTCGCGCCGGTACAGCCGCGCGTTGTCGATGCAGACCGCCGCGCGCGCCGCGAGCTCCACCGCGAGGTCCCGGTCCCGGTCGCCGAACGGCTCGCTGCCCTTCGTACGGGAGAACTGCACCAGTCCTACGACGGTGTCGTGGGCGACCATCGGCACGGCGAGCGTGGACTGGACGAGCGCGCCCTCCACGGCGGGCACGCTGCGCGGGCGGGCGGTGCGCAGGGCGTCCGCGCAGGGCGAGTTGAAGGGGTAGTGGTGGACGGCGCCGACGGCGACGGGGGTGCCGGCGCCTTCGAAGGGCAGCTCGGAGACGGCGCTGGCGAAGGCGACGCGGCGCAGTTCGGCGCTGCCGTCGGCGAGGCCGGGCGGGGTCTCGTCGCCGGCCAGCAGGCCCTGGTAGAGGTCGACGGTGGCCAGGTCGCAGAAGCCGGGGACGACCACGTCGAGGAGTTCGCGGGCCGTGGTCTCCAGGTCCAGGGAGTTGCCGATGCGGGCACCGGCCTCGTTGAGCAGGGCGAGGTTGCGGCGGGCGGCGGCGGCCTCGCGGGCGGCGGCGCGGCGGGCGGTGATGTCGGTGCCGAGCCAGGCGATGCCGATCGGGCGGCCGCTGCCGCTGTGCACGCGGTAGAGGTTGACCGACCAGTGCCGGCGTTCGTCGGAGCCCGGCACATAGCCGGTGATGTGCATGTCGGTGATGGAGTCGCCGGTCTCCAGGACCCGGCGCAGGGTCGCGGAGACCCGGTCGGCCTCGGCGCGCGGCAGATAGTCGTGGACGCCCTTGCCGCGGTGGTCGTCGGGGGTGCCCCCGAAGATGGAGGCGAAGCGCTCGTTGGCCCGACGGACCTTCAGATCCCGGTCGATCAGCAGGAATCCGAAGGGCGATTGACCGAAAATGGCCTGCGACGCGGCGAGGTCGGTCTCGATGGTGCGCAGCACCCGGACGTCGACGACGATGCACACGGCGGCCTTGGCGCCGTCCTCGGTGCGGGTCGGCATCACATAGACCTCGGCGAGCGCGTCGCTCCCGCGGGTGCCGTCCGGCGCGTCCGGCGTGCGGAACGGGATCACGCCGGTCCACTCGCGGCCGTCGAGGATCTCGGCCATCTTGCGCTGCCCGCGCTCGCGGCGGTCGGGGCCGATGAAGGTCTCGATGGGGTCCATGCCCAGGGCCCGCTCGGCGGGGATCCCGAAGATCTGCTCGGCGCGCAGGCTCCACTGGTCGACGAGACCGTCGGGGCCGATGGAGAAGGACGCGACCTTGATGTAGTCGTACATCGAGCCGGGTGGACTGGACTGCCACATCGGGTCACCGGCCGGCGACGCGGACCCCAGGGCGCCCGACGGCACCGTCCCCGCGCCGCCCGACGGGTCCTCGAACTCCGAGGCCTTCGCTGGTATCTCGCTCACGCGAACCGTCCCCTCCAGCTCACCGCGTCCGGCACCGGTCACCGGCGGCGGCTGCCCGCAGTATCCAGTACAACGGGGCCGCACAACACGGTGTTCACGATCACAGCATGGTCCAGGCGTTTTTCGGACCCTGCTGCGAGAACACTTCCAGACTTCTAACCAGCGCACACGCCGTCGAACCACACCAGGGGGCACCTCTCGGCGGCCGGTTCACGCCGCTGGTCGCAAGTGCTCCCGCTGTACACCCGTGCCACCCCCGCGGTGCCGTGTCCGCCCCGTCCGTTCAGCGCGGTACGGCGAGTTCGAACCAGACCGTCTTGCCGGTCTCGCCGGGGCGGGTGCCCCAGCGGCGCGAGGTGGAGGCGACCAGTTGCAGTCCGCGTCCGCTCTCGTCCTCGGGGCGGGCGGAGCGCTCGCGGGGCGGGTCGGGCAGCGGGTCGGAGACCTCGACCAGCAGGGTCTCGGGGAGTCCGGCGGGGCGTACGAGGCGGACGCCGATCGGGCCGGTGGCATGCCGCAGCGCGTTGGTGACCAGCTCGCTGACCAGGAGGGCGGTGAGATCGCCGACGCTGTCGAGGTCCCAGTCGTGCAGCTGGCCGCGGACACAGGCACGAGCCTTGCGGACGGCGCCGGGGTCCGCCGGAAAGGTCCACTCGGCGCAGTCGCCATCGGTGTCGATCACGCCGATCACTTCCCAGGCCAGCGAGCCCACCCATGTCCGTTTTCATGGGGTTAATGGGCACATACCCGATATTCGGTGGCCGCTACCGTCCGACCAGGCGCACAGTGGCACGGACGGCGTACACCGCGCATGCCCCTGCTCCCGAAACGCGCCTCACGCGCCCGTCCTAGCCGAGGTGTGCCGCGACCTCACGCACCGCCGGCACGTCCTGCTCCAGCCACTCCACGTCCCACAACTCCCCCGGCTCCAGCCACCGCAGCTCGTCATGATCCTCAAGCGGCTCGGGAGCCCCCGCCCCCGGCGACAACCGCGCCGTCCACACCTGCAGCACATACGGCGACCGCAACGGCCACTCCCCCGGCACCCGCGCCAGCACCTCCGCGGCGACGCCGAGCTCTTCGCGCAGCTCCCGCACCAGCGCGGCCTCGGGCGCCTCCCCCGGCTCCACCTTGCCGCCCGGCAGCTCCCAGCGACCCGCCAGCTCGGGGGGCGCACTCCGGCGCGCGGCCAGCAGCCGGCCGCCGTCGATCAACGCGGCTCCGACGACCACGATCCGTTCGTCCATGGGCCGCACCCTACGGGAGGGTCAGTTCCGCGCGCCGTCCCCGATCCGCTCGACCGAGTAGAGCTGCTTGTGCCCGCGCGCGTCGAGGCTGTCGGCGATCTTCTGCGCCTCCGCGCGTGTGGCGTACCGGCCCACGCGGTAGCGATTGCCGTTGTCGTCCTGGCGTATGACGAGCCAGGGAAGGGGGATGGCGCCGCCGTCGGTCATCGCACCCCTCCACTTCCCGTCCGCGGTCCGCACCGCGGCCCGCCCGCTGAGGAAACCGCACTCCGCATATGCCCGAGCCTACGCCCAACCTTCACGGAGCGAATACGGCTTTTCACAAAGAGGTACCCGAGAGGGGGGCAACCGGCCAGTAGCAACGGGGCGCACAACGGCGAGCAGGCCGCCCGCGCGCTGCGGCGCACCATCCCTGCGGGGCACCGCACACACCCTGGACGACCTGCGAGAACGACCGAAAGCCAACGGGGCGCACACCGGGGCGCGTCGGGCGCACCGAGGCACAACTACCGCACAGATGTGCGCTACTTCACGGGAAGGTGGTACGAGACCCGGTAGCGGTCCGCCGGGATGACCACATCGGCCGTCTCCACGGGGCGGCCGGAGGCGTAGAAGGTGCGCTGGACGACGAGGACGACATGGCCGGGCACGCCGCCCAGCGTGAGCAGTTCCTCGGCGAGGCCGGGGCGGGCTCCGACCTCCTCGGTGACGTTGTCCACGATCACGTCGATGGCGCGCATGCGCTCGACGACGCCCATGCCGCCGAGAGGCCCCTCCTCGGGCAGCATCACGGGAGTGCGGCCGGTGACGGCGAGGGGCTCCCAGGAGGTGGAGAGCATCACCGGCTCGCCGGCCTCCCGGAACACGTACCGCGTGCACATCACGCGGTCGCCGGGCTCGATGGCGAGCCGCTCGGCGACGGCGCGGCTCGCCTCCGCCTGGCGGCTGCTGGACTCCCAGGTGCCGCGCGTGCCCGCGTCCGCCTGCTCCTGACGGAAGGGCGTGGCCCCGCTCGCCGGGCGGTAGCCGGAGCGGGCGATACGGCGGGGCACGGGGCGCTCGCGCACATACGTCCCGGAACCGGAGCGGCCCTCGACCAGGCCCTCGGCCATGAGGACCTTGCGCGCCTCCAGGGCCACGGTGTCCGAGACGCCGTACTCCTCGCGGATGCGGGCCTGTGAGGGCAGGCGGGTGTGCGGTGGAAGCGAACCGTCGACGATCTTCTTGCGGAGATCACCCGCGACGCGCAGGTACGCCGGCTGCTCACCGAATGTCACTGGCCGCTCCCATCAGGTTGTACAGACAGCAACAGCGTGGCAACCGTGGGTTGAGCCGTGCAAGCAAAGGCCAGAGAATCACTCGATGTGATGACATCTGGCCGGGAAGGGCTTTACGCAGGCACTTTCTCCCCGCTATAGCCGCGATCACACCTCCCGCGGCCCAGGGCCGCGGCACCGGTGTCGGTCGCGCTGTCGTCGCTCAGGCGTTCAGAGCGCCGCCCTCGCCCCCGTCGCCGTCGTCGTAGTCGTACGCCGGCGGGGTGGTGGACAGCCCCAGCGCCGTGCGGGCGTCCATCGTGGCGGTGCCGTCCACGAAGTCGTAGCCGGACTCGTAGTGCTCGAAGAAGACGTCCGGGTCGGTGGCGTCGGCGGCCTTGCCGAAGTCGTCGGCGCGGGCCTCCAGTTCGGCGGCGAGCGCTTCCAGGGGCTGCTTCGTGGCGCCCCGCCAGGTGTGCGCGCGCAGGGCCGCGGCCTCCTCGTCGAGGGCGGCCGCCATCTCCTTCGCCCACGCGGTGTTCGCCGGCAGGTCCTCGTCGGGGTATGCCTCGGGCTCCTGGTCCAGGACCGCGTCCAGGGCGCGGACGGACTCCAGGTAGGCGAGCTGGTGGGTGTCGAGGGTGGTCTCGTCGGTGCGCAGCGAGCCGGTGAGCGAGCCCTTGGGGTCGGTGTTGCCGAAGATGCAGGTGATCTCGCGGTCGCCGAGGCGCCAGCTCTGCCTCGTCGGGGTCAGGTAGTACACGTCGACGTGCTCGGGCAGGGCCCAGGCGTCCATGACGTAGTGGCTCTCCAAGGCGTAGCACTTGTCGTCGGCGAGCGCGGTGAGGCGGGCGTCGCCGGGGAAGGCGCCGTCGGGGACCTCGACGACGGCGAAGACCTCACCGTCGTGCGCGCCGCCGCAGGGCACCTTGTCGACGTCGTAGGCAAGGCCCTCCAGAGAGCCGGTGGTGGTGTCGAAGCACTCGCCCTTCTTCACCGTGAACACCGCGTTGTTCTCCCGCGCGGCCTCCTTGAAGCCGTCCCAGAACTCGGCGGCGCCGCCGGTCGCGAAGAACAGCGTCCACAGGACCAGGCCGACGGAGGAGAGCACGCTGCCGGCGATCGCCATGCCCCGGCCGCGTTCCCCCTTGCGCCGGATCTGCCGCAGGGCGATCAGCCCGAGGACCAGACCCAGGGCCGGTACGAAGCAGAGGATGCCGAGCACCAGTGCGGCGATGGCGAGCCCGTTCAGCGGCGGTCGCAGGGGCTGTCCGTACGGCGGCCAGGGCTGGTACGGCTGCGGCCCGTACGGTCCCGGAGGCGGGTACTGGCCCTGGGGCCCGGGGGGCGGAGGTATGGACACAGGTACCGTGCTCCTGATGCGAGGCAGAACTCTTGTACGACTGGCCGCATCGTACGGGGGCCGGAAGCGAGCGGCTGCGCCGGTCCGTCCCGGCGCCGGGCGGCCGGACGTCCTCCAGGGGCGCGGGGCTGTGCCGAGGTGCGGAGCCCACCGGGCGGACCGCGGACATGGCTCGTCCTCGCGGGGTGGGTTCCGCGAGGACGAGTGGGGTGGGTCAGGTCCGGCTGTCCGTCAGAACTGCAGGGCCCAGGAGTCGATGCGTCCGGTGTCCACGGACGCGTTGTCGGTGACCCTCAGCTTCCACGTGCCGTTGGCGACCTCGGAGGAGGCGTTCACGGAGTACGTGGTGTTGATGTTGTCCGCGCTGCCGCCGGTGCCGAACGCCTTGAGCGTGTAGGCGGTGCCGTCGGGGGCGATCAGCTGGACCTGGAGGTCGCCGATGTAGGTGTGGATGATGTTGACGGGGACGGCCAGGGTGGCGGGGGCGTTGCCGGAGACACCGGAGACGGTGATCGGGGACTCGACCGTGGAGTGGTCGTTGATCGCGTAGTCCGTGGTGTTCTCGAAGCGCGGCCCGGGCGGGGTGGTGGTGCCGCCGCCGACGTAGAGCAGGCGGTTGGGCGAGCCGGTGCCGGGGCTGGTGACGACGTTGGGCGTGGCCGCGTCGACCAGGGCCTGGCTCACCTGTGCCGGGGTCGCCGTCGGGTTGGCGGCCAGGTAGAGCGCGGCGGCTCCGGCGACGTGCGGGGTCGCCATCGACGTACCGGAGATGGTGTTGGTGGCCGTGTCGCTGCTGTTCCAGGCGGAGGTGATGGAGGAGCCCGGAGCGAACAGGTCGAGGACGGTGCCGTAGTTGGAGTAGCTGGCCTTGGCGTCGGAGCTGGTGGTGGCGCCGACGGTGATGGCCTCGGTGACGCGTGCGGGCGAGCGGGTCGAGGCGTTGGTCGACTCGTTGCCCGCCGCCACGGCGAAGGTGACGCCGGAGGCGATGGCGTTGCGCACGGCGGTGTCGAGGGCGGTGTCGGCGCCGCCGCCCAGGGACATGTTGGCGACGGCCGGCTTGACGGCGTTGCGGGCGACCCAGTCGATGCCCGCGACGACCTGGGCGGTGGTGCCGGAGCCCTGGTTGTTCAGGACGCGGACGCCGACGATCTTCGCCTTCTTGGCGACACCGTAGGCGTTGCCCGCGACCGTGCCGGCGACGTGCGTGCCGTGGCCGTGGCCGTCCTGGGCGACGTTGTCGTTGTCGATGGCGTCGTAGCCGTTGAAGGCACGGCCGCCGAAGTCGCTGTGGCTGATGCGGACGCCGGTGTCGATGACGTACGCGGTGACGCCCTGCCCGGCGGAGTCCGGGTAGGTGTAGGAGTTGTTCAGCGGCAGAGCGCGCTGGTCGACGCGGTCCAGACCCCAGGAGGGCGGACTGGGCTGCGTGCCGTCGATGGTGAAGGTGCGGTTCTGGACCACGGAGGCGACGGCCGGGTCGGCGGCGAGGCGCTCGGCCTCGGCCTCGGACGCCTCGATCTCGTAGCCGTTGAGCGCCTTCGTGTAGGTGCGCTCGATCGTCGCGCCGTACTTGGCGGCCACGGCGCGGCCCTCGGCGCTGCCGGAGCGGGCCCGGTCGGCCTTGAGGGTCACGATGTAGCTGTCGGCTACGGCGTTCGCCGCGCCCGCGTACTGGATGCGGCCTTCCGCAGCGGCGGGGGCCGCTCCGGCGGGCAGGGCGGAGACGAGACCCGCGGCGAGCGCGGCGCTTGCCGCCATGCCGATCGCGGCCAGTCTTCGTCGTGGGGATCCGCCGGAGTTACGCATCGCTGCCATTTGAGGGGTCCTCCTCAATCGGTGGTGCGCTGCTGGTGGGGAGTGGTGCGTCGAGCAGACACCGTGAGCACGACAGGGACATGTCAATCCGCTGCGGCGCTCCTGTGCGTCAGCCGAAAGATTGAGGGTTCCGCAGGAATTGCACAAGGGTCCTGCACGGACGTAACACGGCCGCCATGCGGCGTACATGATCGCCCGTCAGCGGGGGCGGTCGCTTTCGGGCAGGTCCGGAGGCTGTCGCCGAGCGGTTTCCCGCGCTGCTCTCCGGCGGTTCCGGGCGCTGCTTTTCGAGCACGTTCGCGCACCGGCGGGCCGTTCGGGCGGCGGGCTGCCCGAACGGCCGGTCACCGCGGGTCGCGCGGTGGGAAGCCCGAACGGCGGTCACCGCGGGTCGCGCGGCGGGAAGCCCCAACGACGGGTCACCGCCGGCCGCGCGGCGGGAAGCCCCAACGGCCGGTCACCGCCGGCCGCGCCGCGGGAAACACCAACGGCCGGTCACCGCCGGCCACGCAGCGGGAAACACCAACGGCCGGTCACCGCCGGCCACGCAGCGGCAAGCCCCGACGACAGGTCACCGCCGATCGCGCGGCGGGGTCTACTCGGTGTCGAAAGCCGTGTCGCGGGCCCGCTTCTCCCACGCCATGACATCGGCGCGGACCTGGTCGAGGTGGCCGAGCACGGCCGAGACGGCGTCGTCGCCGACCGGCAGGTGCAGCGGCGTCTCGGGGGCCTCCAGCGCCGCCAGCACCAGGGCGGCCAGCTTGGCCGGGTCGCCGGGCTGGCTGCCGTGGCCGCCGGAGACGAAGGCGCGGGTCTGCTCGACCTTGCCGTAGACGCCGCTGTCCGCGCTCGCCCCGGCGCGGCTCCCCTCGAACAGCGAGGTGCGGAACGCGCCCGGCTCCACGATCAGCACCTTGATGCCGAAGTCCCGCACCTCGTCCGCGAGCGCCTCGGACATCCCCTCCAGCGCGAACTTCGTCCCGCTGTACGCCGCGAAGCCCGCCACCGACATCTGCCCGCCCATGCTGCTCATCTGCACGATCGCGCCCGAGCGCCGCTCGCGCATGGACGGCAGCACCGCCCGCACGAGCGCGGCCGGGCCGAAGACATGCAGGTCGAACAGGGCGCGCAGCTCGGCGTCGGTGGTCTCCTCGAAGGCGCCCACATGGGTGCGGCCGGCGTTGTTCACCAGCACGTCGATCCGGCCGTGGCGGGCGACGACGCCCCTGACTGCCTCCTCGGCGGCCGCCGTGTCGGTGACGTCCAGGGCGAGCGCCACCATCTGGTCGGGATGGGCGGCCACCAGGTCCTCAAGCGCCTCGGTCCGGCGGGCGGCACCCACCACGACGTCACCGTCGGCGAGGGCCGCCTCGGTGATCGCCCGGCCGAAACCGCTGCTGGCGCCCGTCACGAACCACACCTTGTTCATGGGAATCTCCTCCGCCGACCGTCTCGGTACCTGACACGGACGAGTCTGCTCGGCGGACAGCCGGCCCGTCCAAGATCTAGCGTGATAGCCGATGGTTATGACAACGGACGTACACGGACGGGAACTTCGCTACTTCGTCGCGGTCGCCGAAGAGCTCCACTTCACGCGCGCGGCCGAACGGCTGTACGTGTCCCAGCCCGCCCTGAGCAAGCAGATCCGGGCGCTGGAGGGGCAGCTCGGGGTGAAGCTGTTCCGCCGCGACTCCCAGGGCGTGGAGCTGACGGCGGCGGGCGACGCGCTGCTGCCGCACGCCCGGCGGGTGCTCCAGACCTGGGAGGAGGCCGCCGCCGCGGTCGACCGCGCCCGGGCCGCCGAGCACAGCACCCTGGTGGTGGGCATGAGCACCAGCCTGGGCCGCGGCGGACTGCTCCCCGCGATCCGCTCCCGCTTCACCGCCGCCCGGCCCGAGGCGACGCTGCGGCTGCGGCAGATCACCTGGGACGACCCCACCGCGGGCCTCGCCGACGGCGACACCGACGTGGCCTTCGTCTGGCTGCCGCTGCCCGATCAGCACCGGTACGCCTGGACGGTGGTCGTCGAGGAACCCCGGCTGATCGCCCTGCCCGAGGACCACCCGCTGGCCGGCCGCGCCGAGATCGACTTCGCCGAGCTCGCCGACGAGCCGTTCCTCGCCCTGCCTCGCAGCGCCGGGCCGCTGCGGGACTTCTGGCTCGGCACCGACTGCCGCGGGGGCCGGCCGCCGCGGATCGGCGCCGAGGTCGCCAGCGCCGAGGAGACGTACGAGGCGCTGGTCGCCGGTCTCGGGGTCGTCCTCGTCGCCAGGGGCAACCTGCCGCTGATCAGCCTCGGCGGGGTCACCGCCCGCCCCGTCACCGGCCTGACCCCGTCGCGGTGCGCGCTGGCCTGGCGGCGCGAGGAGGGGGGTGGGGAGGGGCGCGGCGAGGGGCGTCGGGAGCTCATACGGGCGTACGCGGAGGCTTGCCGGCAGGTGACGGGCCGCAGTTGACGTCGAGTCAGCCTCGGTGGCGTCGGCGCCCCCGCCCTCTCAGGGCTTTCCCCCTCTGCGCGCACGGCGATTGCGCCACCAGGTGACCACCCACAGGACGTTGACCCCGCCCAGCACGACCAGGACCGCCAGGGAGTCGGCGTTCCCCGCCAGGCCGTGCTCCGGCCCCAGGCCGCGGGCCGCGCGGACCAGCAGGGCGATGTCGACGGGGAGGGTGACCGCGGCCATGAACGCGAGGCAGGCCGCCGTACCGACGACGAGGACGACGCTGTAGAGGCGTACCGCCCGGCGTTCGTGCGGGGGCAGCCGGGTGCTCGGGTCACCGGCCGCGGCGAGCGGCGACCGCACCAGCCGGCGGAACGCGTACCGGGCGTAGGCGAGGCCGTCGCCGTAGAGGTTCCGGCAGCCGGTGAGGTCCTGGAGGACGAAGTAGAGGTCCGTGCGGGTGAACACCATGAACTGGAAGGGCACCGGCATCAGCGCCAGCAGCAGCCCCGCGGCCAGCAGCCGGTGGGCCGTCGTGCCGGGGTCCGTCGCGGCGAGGACGAGGAGCAGGGCCGAGGCGACGGACAGGTTGAGGGCGATGCCGGAGAGGTAGGCCGTCATACGGTGGCGGCGGGGCGCGAGTTCGATGCCGCTGATGTCGGTCTGCATCACGAGGAACTGCAACCGGGTGCCCAGCCGGATCCTCCCCGGCACGCCCACCGCGCGGGCGGTGACCAGGTGCGCCAGCTCATGGGCCAGCAGCAGCGTCCAGCCGGCCGCCGCTCCGCAGAGCAGGACGAGGCTGCCGTGCGGACTCCACAGCAGGTCCCGGTAGTCCGGGAGCAGGTCGGGGCGGCGCAGCAGGACGACGACGGCCGCCGTGAGCAGCGCGCCGACGAGCACCGGGAACACGGGGTGCAGCGCGAAGCGGACGTGGTGGGGGCGCAGCCGGGGCAGTGAGGCGCGCGGCGGCGCGGGGTCGGGAAGCGTCCGGTCCCCGATCCGGGCGACGAAGCCGAGGGCGGTCAGATCGCGGACGAAGTCGGTGACGTCGAACTCCTCGCCGGTCTCCGCGCGCAGCGACTGCGCCGTGCGGGACACGGTCAGGCCCTCGCCGAGGAGTTCCACGGCACGGGCGCCGGCGGCCGGCATGGCGACGAAGGTCCGGGTGGCCATCCGGCCGACGATCCACTCGTCACGGTCGCGGCGTACGGCGAGGTCGTGGAGGTGGACGCGGGTGGCCGGGTCGATACGGGGGTGGTCGTCGGGGGTGGTGTCGTGGGGCGTGGCGTCGTGGGGGGTGGTGTCGGTCATGGGTGGGTCTGGGGGGTCGGCGCGGGGTGGGCGTTGGCCGCGGAGTGGGGGTTCGGCGCGGGGTGGGAGGTCGGCGCGGAGTGGGGGTTCGGCGCGGAGTGGGGGTTCCCCGTCGGCCGGCGATGGGGAGCCGGATCCGGGAGCAGGTCCTGGTGCGGGACGGGCTCGGCCTCTGAAGGTGCCGTCCGCTCGGGCCCGTTGGCCGGTTCCGTGCCGCAGGCCGGGCAGTCCGGGCGTCGCCGCGAGCGCTGCAGGACCGGGTCGCCGGGCACCATGAGGTTGAGGCCGAAGCGGCAGCCGGGGTCGATCCGGGGTATGCCGCACAGCAGGGAGAGGGCGGCGTGGGCGAGCAGGCTGCCGGACAGGCCGGCGGTCACGGCGTTGACCGGGTTCCACGGCATACGGGGTGAGGCGACGTCCTCGTCCTGTCCGGGCGCGAGCCGCAGATCGCGGCGTTCGATCTCGCTGCTGCGCAGGCACTCCCAGCAGGCGCCGAGGCCGGGCGTGAAGACACCGACGCTCACCAGCGGGCCACGGTAACCGGCCTCGGCCCAGGGCGTGCCGGTGGTCAGGCAGACCTCGTTGGCCCATCTGCGGATGACGGCGGGCCGGTCGGCGGCCAGCAGCAGCACGTCGTACGACGGTCCGCCGCCGGACGGTGCGGTGAGCAGGTCGTGGAGGTCGGCCGGACCGCGTACCTCGCGGCGTTCGCCGGTGACCGTCGTGTCCGAGTTCAGCGCGCGCAGGGCGGCCAGCGCCGCGTCGATCTTGGGGGTGCCGAGGTCGGGCTCGCCGTAGAGGGTCTGGCGGTTGAGGTTGGACAGTTCGACGACGTCCGGGTCGACGCAGTGCAGCCGCCCCACGCCGGAGGCGACGAGGTCGCGCGCGGCGGCGCCACCGGTGCCGCCGACGCCGATGAGCAGCACCCGGGACCGGCGCAGCCGCAGCTGCGGCTCCCAGGAGCTCTCCCGCGGCCGCAGGTCCATCCAGCGCAGCAGGGTCATGCCCCGGCTGTAGCGCTCGCGTTCGCGCGCGGAGAGCTCCGCGGGCGGCTCGGCACCGGCGTCCTCGACGTACCCGGCGTCGGTGAGGTCGGTCAGCGCCTGCACGATGTCGGGGGCCGGCAACCGCAGTTCGGGGTGGCGGCGGGACACCTCGGCGACGATGTCCTCGGTGCCGCGGGTGCCGTCCATGGCCTCGACCAGCGTCCAGAGCCAGCCGTCGGGATCCTTGACCTCGGAGCCGATGCCGTAGACGACGCTTCCGATCCTGATGTGGCCGTCGACCGTCCGGTAGGCCCGGTGCTCCGGCTTGATCCGGGGCCTCCGCATCATGTGCACCGTCATTTTCGCGCCAATCTCGTCAGTCCCAACTGCCCCGTGGGCAACGGACATTGACAACAGTGACCCGAGGGACGAACTCTGGCAAGAGCACTACAAATCCCTGCACGCCACTGCCACCACCAGGAGGACACGGCATGCCGAACAAGATCGAGATCCGCCCGCTGGACAAGAAGGAGACCACCGGCGAGAGCGGCGGCAACGGCGGCGCCTGACCGGATCCGCCCGATGGACCGCTACCTCACGGTCGCGGAAGTCACCGAGTCGGCGCGGCAGCTGGTCTCCCGGTTCCCGGGGACCGGCCGCCTGCGCCGGATCGGTGCCTCGCGCGCCGGGCGTCCGATCCTGATGCTCAGCGTCGGGCACGGACCGCGCCACGTCCTGGTGGTCGCCCGGCCGCACCCCGACGAGCCGGTGGGCGCCGCGACCGCGCTCGCCCTGGCGGAGCGCGTGGCACGCGCCGACGCCCGGTCCCCGGCGACCGATCCCTCCCTCGTCACCTGGAACATCGTCCTGTGCCTCGACCCGGACGGCGCCGCGCTGAGCGAGGGCCTGGAGCGGGCGACGGCGGGCCCGGACCACACCCTGGCCGGCTACTACCGCACCGCCTTCCGCCCCGTCGCGGCCGAACAGCCCGAGTGGGCGCCGATCGTCGAGCGTGAACTCCCGGAATCGCGCGCCCTGTTCACCGTCATCGACGAGCTGCGCCCGGTTCTCCAGTGCTCCCTGCACAGCGTCGAAGCGGGCGGCACCTGGGTCCAGTTGACCCAGGACCTGCCCGGACTCGCCGCACCCTTCGCCCGGTCCGCGGCCGACCTCGGCATCCCGCTCCAGCACGGCAACTACGACGCCCTGTACTGGGACAACCCGAGCCCCGCGGTCTACGTCCTGCCTCCGCCGGAGGCCACCGCGCGCCTGGCGGCCGGCTCCGAGAACATCCGCCGGTCCACCTGGTGCGCCCCCGCCCGCCACGGCGGGGTCACGGCGATCGTCGAGGTCCCGATGTGGGCGACCGACCTGGCCGACGACCTCTCCCCGCACCCACAGGCCGCCCACACCCTGCGCGAGCTGTCCGCGCTCGTCCGGGACGGCGGCAGCCGGGTGACCGCCGCGTACGACAAGGCCCGCGCCTTCCTGCCGTCCGCCGAGGACAGCGCCCTGATCCGCGTACTGGACTGGATGGCGGACGACCTCTACGACCTGGTCGCCGCCTCCTGGGAACCCCTCGCCCGCCGGTCGGCCACCCCGCCCCGCCTCACCACGGCCCACCTCGGCGCCCTCGACGTCGTCGCCCGCCGCCAGCCCCTGCGCGCGGCGGGTCTCCTGCTGCGCCTGCTGAGCACGGCGGACGACCCCGCCGCCCCGACCCTGCACCGCGAACTGAACGAGCTCTTCACCACCTGGTCCGAGGACTTCGAGCGCACCCTGCGCCTGCGCTGGGTACCGGTGCGCCACCAGGTGGCCCACCAGGCACGCACGGTCGTGGCAGCGGCGGAGAGCGCACTGAGGAACTGCTCCGCCCCCTGAAGCGAACGAGCGGGCTCCCCCGAGCCGGACGCTTTGTGTACACATGAGTCACTCGGTACACTTGGGCGCATGACGCAGCCGCTGCCCGTAGAGTCCATCCGCGATGTGCGTGCCCACCTCGCCGAAGTCGTGGAGCGCGCCGATCGCGACGACGTACCCACCGTGATCACGCGCCGGGGCAAGGAAGTCGCCGCCGTCGTCTCCATCGAGGTACTGCGCAAGTACCAGCAGTGGGAAGAGCGCGAGATCAATCGGATCATCGACGAGCGCATGGCCAACCCCGCGCCCGGCATCCCGATCGAGGACATCATGAGGGAGACGCTGGCACGCGGTGAGTGAGTACCGAACCGTCTTCCGCCCCGAGGCACAGGCCGAGCTTCGGAAGATCCCCCGCGACATGGCGCTGCGCATCCTGGCCAAGCTGACCGAGTTGGAGACCGACCCCCTCGGCTTCAACACCACCGCACTGGTGTCCCAGCCCGAACGTCGCCGCCTCCGCGTCGGCGACTACCGGGTCCTCTACACCATCGACAACGGAGAACTGGTGGTCTGGGTCGTTCACGTGGGACACCGGTCCTCCGTTTACGACACCTGATCGCCGCTGGCCCTACGTCAGAACATCCAGCACCCATCCAGCACGGTGACGACGAAGGGGTCGGACTCGACAGAGCCCGACCCCTTCTGACTTGCACATGTGACTCAACGCCTAACGTGCAGTGAGGGTACGGCTACACGTTGAAGCGGAATGTCTGAGGTCAGATTCTGACCTGCGACGGAGCCTTACCTTGGGCTCTGACCGGGATTTCATCGTTGGCGCGTTGGCTCCCGACAGCCGTTTACGAGTGTCCTGCGGACTGGCTGCGGACTGCGCCCGCCGCCGCTCACCCGGCACAATGCTCGGATGCTCGATTTCGATCTCGAGACCTATGCCCCCGAGTGGCTTCGCGGCCGTCCCGCGATCACCGCAGCCCACGGCGACCGCCTGCGCGCACTGGTTGGGAAGACGCTGGCGCGCGCCTGGCTGCTTTGGGACGTCGCAGACGACACATGGTTCGCCGACGGTCCCGTTCTGCTCGACTTCGGCGGAGAGCAGATCGAGATCCAGCACCAGAGGTTCGACGACATCTCAGTGGGCTGGAACTCCCTCGCCCCCTACGGGTCCGTTCGTTGGCCTGGGCTCGACCTGCGTTGGCGCCACGATGCGGTGCCGGCCCTGACCTCGCTCCATGGCCAGGTGCTACAGGAGATCGAGCTCCTGGAATGGCAGGGCAACGACGCGGCGCAAGGGATGGTGGCCATCGGGTTCGTCTTCCCACGCGGCCGGGTCACCGTCTTCAACGCTCTCGACGAGAACGGCCTGAGCTTCATGGCGCCCGAGCCCTTCTACGAGTGCCACCCCTTGGAGTAGCTAGCCTTGCATGTCCTCTGGATGCTGCGCTCACTCGCTTGATCGGCTATCGGCGGCACGCCCCCTGGAGACGTGACACGCCTCAGGACGGGTGATGGGTTGCCGTTCGGCTTGCCGCGCACAGCGGCCGAGGCAGTGTCGTTGGTGACGGAATCAGCGTCGGTATTGGCACGCCGCCGTGGCCCATCAAAACTGCACATACCGAAGACCAGCGTTCCTATGGGGGTTACCGATGAGTGACCTGCTGGACGCGGTGGACACAGCTCGCAACAACATCGAGCGCCTCACCGATCCAGGCGCACTACGCGACGCCACCGAGCAAGTGATCACTGTCGCGCGCCAGTGCGGCGCCCAAGCGGTCCTTGCCGCCAGCCCCGTTGCCGAGCGCCTGGTCGGCGCACTCCTGTCTTCGTGCAGCGACTTGGTCAGCTTGTCCTCGCAGACAGCCGCAGCCTCACAGAGCGTACTGATCGTGGACGTCCCCCCTGTGGCCCGACTCCGAGGAACGGACCCGGGCCGCCGTCGACAAGGCGTACGCGGACCGGTCCGCCGATGCGCAGCCACAGAAGTACGAAGCGGCGTAGCCGCTCCCCCGCGCGCTGACCGAAGTCAGCACGCTGCGGACTCTGTGCGGACTGCAAAGGCCGCCCGACCCGCTCCAGCGCAGGTCAGACGGCCTTTCGCCGGACGTATCAGACGTTGAAGCGGAACTCCACCACGTCGCCGTCCTGCATGACGTAATCCTTGCCCTCCATGCGGGCCTTGCCCTTGGCGCGGGCCTCGGCGACCGAGCCGGTCTCCACCAGGTCCTCGAAGGAGATGACCTCCGCCTTGATGAAGCCCTTCTGGAAGTCGGTGTGGATGACACCGGCGGCTTCGGGGGCGGTGGCGCCCTTCTTGATGGTCCAGGCGCGGGATTCCTTGGGGCCGGCCGTCAGGTAGGTCTGGAGGCCGAGGGTGTCGAAGCCGACGCGGGCGAGGGTGGCGAGGCCGGGCTCGTGCTGGCCGACGGACTCCAGGAGCTCCATGGCCTCGTCCTCGTCCAGCTCGGCGAGGTCGGCCTCCAGCTTGGCGTTGAGGAAGATCGCCTCGGCGGGGGCGACCAGGGCGCGCTGCTCGTCCTTGAACGCCTCGTCGGTCAGCTCGTCCTCGTCGACGTTGAAGACGTAGAGGAAGGGCTTCGTGGTGAGCAGGTGCAGGTCGTGCAGGAGCTCGGCGCGCTCGGTGCCCTGGACGATGCCCTGGGAGAAGAGGGTGTCGCCCTTCTCCAGGATCTCCTTGGCCTCCTCGACGGCCTTGACCTTCGGGGCGACGTCCTTCTTGATCCGCGACTCCTTCTGGAGGCGGGGCAGGACCTTCTCGATCGTCTGGAGGTCGGCGAGGATCAGCTCGGTGTTGATCGTCTCGATGTCGTCCTTGGGCGAGACCTTGCCGTCGACGTGGACGACGTTCTCGTCCTTGAAGGCGCGGATGACCTGGCAGATCGCGTCGGACTCACGGATGTTCGCCAGGAACTTGTTGCCCAGGCCCTCGCCCTCGCTCGCGCCGCGCACGATGCCCGCGATGTCGACGAAGTCCACCGTGGCCGGAAGGACCCGCTCCGAGGAGAAGATCTCGGCCAGCTTCGCCAGGCGGGGGTCGGGGACGCCGACCACACCGACGTTCGGCTCGATCGTGGCGAACGGGTAGTTGGCCGCCAGCACGTCGTTCTTGGTCAGGGCGTTGAACAGGGTCGACTTGCCGACATTCGGCAGACCGACGATTCCGATCGTGAGCGACACGTTGCGACTTCCCGTACGTCAGAGGGGCCAGGGGACCTGCGAGGCCGAGGGGGCCTTCGGGCCGGGGCGGCCAGAGGACAGGCCGGCCGATCCACCAGTTTACGGGGTGCCCGGCGCGGCCCCTGGAGATCCGTCGAACGCTTGGCCAAGCTTGGTCCCCCGGCGTGTCTGAAGGGCTGTTCGACACATAAAACGACCTAAGTTGGTCCAATGGAGCAGCACAGGACTCGCCCAGACCGGTCCGGACCGCGCCGCGGCACTCCGCCGCTGCCGCCGCAGGCCGGTTCCGGCGACGCGGGCTCACCCGCGGCCCGGCCCGGCCGGCCCACCCCCCGCCAGGCCCGCCCCCTGGAGGCGCGGCGACCCGCGGAGGACCGTCAGCGGCCCGCGGCCGGCGGTCCACGCGCCGCGGGAGGGGGCGGGCCTCGTTCCTCCCCGGACGGCGCCCCCCGCCGGGCCCGCGAGAACGGCTCACGCCCGGCGCCCGGTGTCTCCCGCCCGCGCGACGGAGGCGCCCACGGGTCCCACGGCACCGACCGGTCCGGTGCCGGGCAGTCCGGTGCCGGTCGGTCCGGCGCCCCCGCGGCCGCCCGGCGCCGTCCGGCGGGCGCACGCCGTCCCGCTCCCCCGCGCCGGCTGCCGAACCCCCGGCTGACCGGACTGGGCTGCGCCCTCTTCTGTACGGCGGTGATGTTCGCGCTGGGTTCCCTGGACGCGCTGCTGTTCGGGGCGTCCCTGACGGTGTACGGCGTGCTCTTCCTGCCGGTGTGCGTCCTGACCGCGCTCTGGGTGCGCCGGGGGGACCTGGTGACCGGGCCCATCGTCGTGCCGATCGCCTTCGTCGCCGGGCTGCTGCCGATCGCCGGCGGGGAGGGCGTCGGGGGACGGCTGATGGGCCTCTTCACCGCGCTGGCCACCCAGGCCGGCTGGCTCTACGGCGGCACGCTCGTCACCGGCGTGATCGTGACCGCCCGCCGGCTGCGCCCCGCCCATCGCCGACCGACACCCGCGAAGAGCCACCAGCCGGCCGGCTCCTGACCGGCGCCGGGGCGCGCAGCGGATGCGCTGGGGCTCCGCCGGCGCGAGGGCACCGCAGTCCCGCCCCGCGGCGCCGGGGCAGCCTCGCGGCCGGCACCCGTCCACCGCCGCGGCCCAGCCCCCGCCCCCGGCCGACCGGCCCGAGACGCCCCCGCACCCGGCCGACAGACACGCATCCGCACTCGAAGGGCCCGCACCCCCAGCCGCGCCGGCCCGTACCGCGCCGGCACGCCTACCTCTCCCCCACCCCCTCCTCCGCCGCCCGCATGGCCGCGCCCACGATGCCCGCGTTGTTCTGGAGCTCGGCGGGGACGACCTCGGCCTGGAGGCCGTCGATGTAGTGGAGGAACTTGGCGGACTTGCGGCTGACCCCGCCGCCGATGATGAAGAGCTCCGGGGAGAACAGCATCTCGACGTGGGCGAGGTACTTCTCGACCCGGCGGGCCCAGCGCTCCCAGGAGAGGTCGCCGTCCTCCTTGGCCTTGCTGGAGGCGCGCTTCTCCGCGTCGTGGCCGGAGAGCTCCAGGTGGCCGAGCTCGGAGTTGGGGACGAGGACGCCGTCGGTGAAGAGGGCGCTGCCGATGCCGGTGCCGAAGGTGAGGAGGATGACCGTGCCCTTGCGGCCGCGGCCGGCGCCGAAGCGCATCTCGGCGACGCCCGCCGCGTCGGCGTCGTTGATCACCGTGACCGGCAGGCCGCCGAGGCGGTCGCTCAGCAGGGCACGCGCGTCGGTGTCGATCCAGCCCTTGTCGACATTGGCCGCCGTACGGATGGTGGAGCCGCCGGTGACCACGCCGGGGAAGGTGACACCGACGGGGCCCGTCCAGCCGTAGTGCTCGACGACCTCGCGCACGCCGTCGGCCACCGCGTCCGGTGTCGCCGGATGCGGGGTGAGCACCTTGAAGCGCTCCTGGGCGAGATCGCCCCTGTCGAGGTCCACAGGGGCACCCTTGATGCCGGATCCGCCGATGTCCACGCCGAAGATCTGCATGGCCCTACGTTACGACGGACCACTGACAGTCACGCCTGCGCGGACCCGGCTCCCGTGCCGCCGCGCTCGGCGACCAGCGCCGCCGCCTCGGCGCGCAGATCGCGGCGCAGCTCCTTGGGCAGCGAGAAGGTGATGGACTCCTCGGCGGCCTTGACCAGCTCGACGTCCTCGTAGCCGCGCTGGGCGAGCCACTCCAGGACCTCCTCGACCAGCACCTCCGGGACGGAGGCGCCGGAGGTGACGCCGACCGTGGTCACGCCCTCCAGCCAGGTCTCGTCGATCTCGCTCGCGAAGTCCACGAGGTGGGCGTCGCGCGCGCCGGCCAGCTTGGCGACCTCGACCAGCCGCTTGGAGTTGGAGGAGTTGCGCGAGCCGACGACGATCACCAGGTCGGCCTCGGCGCCCATCTGCTTCACGGCGAGCTGACGGTTCTGGGTGGCGTAGCAGATGTCGTCGCTCGGCGGGGAGATCAGCTGCGGGAACTTCTCCTTGAGCGCGTCCACGGTCTCCATGGTCTCGTCGACCGACAGGGTCGTCTGGGACAGCCAGACGACCTTGGACTCGTCGCGGACCTTGACCTTCTCCACGTCGCCGGGGCCGTCGACGAGCTGGATGTGGTCCGGGGCCTCGCCGGAGGTGCCGATGACCTCCTCGTGGCCCTCGTGGCCGATGAGCAGGATGTCGTAGTCCTCGTTGGCGAAGCGGACGGCTTCCTTGTGGACCTTGGTGACCAGCGGGCAGGTCGCGTCGATGGTGGCGAGCCTGCCGCGCGCCGCCTCCTCGTGGACGACGGGGGCGACGCCGTGCGCGGAGAACATCACGATGTTGCCCGGCGGCACCTCCTCCGTCCGCTCGACGAAGATCGCGCCCTTCTTCTCCAGGGTCTGCACGACGTACTTGTTGTGGACGATCTCGTGCCGGACGTAGACCGGAGCGCCGTACTGCTCAAGGGCTTTCTCGACGGCGATCACGGCGCGGTCCACACCCGCGCAGTAGCCACGGGGGGCGGCGAGCAGGACACGGCGGCCAGGCGAAGCAGTCATGCGTCCCATCGTAAGGCCGCGTTCGGGGGCCCAGAGATCGCGTGCCCGGCGGGGCGCCGGTGAAACTGACCTTCAGGCGGCCCACCAGCGACGGGCGGAGGCACGGATGTCCGAGACCGGCACACGGGTTCCCGCTGCGGACGAGCACCACCGGCTGCGGCGCAGCCTGGGCTTCCGGGATCTGGTGGTCTACGGGCTGCTGTTCATCGCGCCGATGGCGCCGGTCGGCGTGTTCGGCACCCTGGATGCCCGCTCGCACGGCGCGGTCGCGCTGGTCTATCTCGTGGCGACGGTCGCGATGGCGTTCACCGCGTTCTCCTACGCGCAGATGGTGCGGGTGGTGCCCCAGGCGGGCTCCGTCTTCGCGTACGCGCGCGTGGCGCTCGGCAGCGGGGCGGGGTTCGTCGCCGGGTGGATGGCGATGCTCGACTATCTGCTGATCCCGGCGGTCGCCTATCTGTTCTCCGGCATCGCCATGGAGGCGCTGGTCCCGGAGGTGTCCCGGTGGGTGTGGACGGCGCTCGCGGTCGCGGTCACCACCCTGCTCAATCTGTGGGGCGTACGGGTCGCCGCGCGCGTGGGCTTCCTGGTGCTGGCGACGGAGATCGTGATTCTGCTGGTGTTCGTCGGGTCGGCGGTGGTGGTGCTGGCGCGGGACGGGGCCCAGCGCGGCTGGCTGTCGCCGCTGTCGGGGGACGGCACACAGGGCGCGTTCGCGCTGGGGGCGGTGCTCGGGGCGGTGTCGATCGCGGTGCTGTCCTATCTGGGCTTCGACGCGATCGCGTCCTTCGCGGAGGAGGTCACCGGGGGTTCGGAGAAGGTCGCGCGCGCGGTGCTGTTCTGCCTCGCCCTCGCGGGCGTGCTGTTCGTGGCGCAGACGTATCTGGTGGCGCTGCTGGAGCCGGTGTCCTCGGCCGGGCTGGCCGCGGATCCGGCGCGGCAGGGGTCGGCGTTCTACGACGCCGTGGACGCCTCCGTCGGCACCTGGCTGCACGATCTGGTGGCCGTCAGCAAGGCGGTCGGGGCCGCGTTCGCGGCGCTGGCCGGGCAGGCCGCGGCGGGGCGGCTGCTGTTCGCGATGGGCCGTGACGGGCGCCTCCCGCGCGCGCTGTCGCGCACGGACGGCGGGGTGCCACGCGTCGCGCTGTCCTGCGCGGCCGTGATCACGCTGGTCGCGGCGGTGTGGGCGGCCCGCCGGGACGACGGCTTGGATCATCTGGTCTCGGTCGTCGACGTCGGTGCGCTGACCGCCTTCACGCTGCTGCACGCGAGCGTGGTGAGCTGGTTCGCGGTGCGGCGGCGAGGAGGGCCGGTGAGCTGGTGGCGGCATGTGCTGGTGCCGGTGGCCGGGGCGGCGATCACGGTCGCGGTGATCGTGGAGGCATCCGGGACGGCCCGGGCGGTGGGCGCGATCTGGTTGGTGGTCGGGCTCGGCGTGCTGGCGGCGCAGCGGGGGCGCTCGGCGGCCAGGTAGCCGCGCGGTCGGCCGGTGGCACGGACCGGGACCGACCGGCAGGTGCCTCACGCCGCGGCGGGCTGTTCGGCCGGACGCGCCTCGCGGCAGCTCGCGGCCGCCCGGGCCACGGGCCGCTCGCGTCCGCGTCGGGCCGGATTGTCGGTGGTGGCCGTTACGCTCGGCGGCATGGCTGTGAACACGAGTCCGGAGTCCCCGCTGCCCGTCGGTGAGGTGTCGCGGCTCATCGGGGGGTGGATCGACCGGCTCGGGGCGGTGTGGGTCGAGGGGCAGATCACCCAGCTGTCGCGGCGGCCCGGCGCCGGGGTGGTGTTCCTGACGCTGCGCGACCCGTCGTACGACATCTCGGTGAGCGTGACCTGCTACCGGCAGGTGTTCGACGAGGTCGCCGAGGTGGTCAGCGAGGGCGCCCGGGTCGTGGTGCTGGCCAAGCCCGAGTGGTACGCGCCGCGGGGCCAGCTGTCGCTGCGGGCCGCCGAGATACGGCCGGTGGGTGTCGGGGAGCTGCTGGCGCGTCTGGAGCAGCTGAAGAAGGCGCTGGCGGGCGAGGGGCTGTTCGCGCCGGAGCGCAAGAAGCCGCTGCCGTTCCTGCCGCAGCTGATCGGCCTGGTGTGCGGGCGGGCGTCGGCCGCCGAGCGGGATGTGCTGGAGAACGCCCGGCACCGCTGGCCGGCGGTCCGCTTCGAGGTGCGCAATGTGCCCGTGCAGGGGGTGCACGCGGTGCCGCAGGTGGTGCAGGCGGTCAAGGAGCTGGATGCGCTCGACGAGGTCGACGTGATCATCGTCGCGCGCGGCGGTGGCAGCGTGGAGGACCTGCTGCCGTTCTCCGACGAGCAGCTCGTCCGGGCCGTCGCCGCCTGCCGTACGCCGGTGGTGTCCGCGATCGGCCATGAGCCGGACACCCCGCTGCTGGACTACGTCGCCGATCTGCGCGCCTCCACGCCCACCGACGCGGCGAAGAAGGTGGTACCGGACGTCGGCGAGGAGCTGGAGCGGGTGCGGCAGCTGCGCGACCGGGCCCGCCGGTGTGCGCACGCGCTCGTGGAGCGGGAGGAGCGCGGTCTCGCCCACGCGCTGGCCCGGCCCGCGATACAGGATCCGCACCGCATGATCGCGGAGCGCGAGGAGCAGGTGGCGTCCCTGGTGGAGCGCTCCCGGCGCTGCCTCGGGCACCTCCTGGACCGTGCCGACTCCGAGCTGACGCACACCCACGCGCGCGTGGTGGCCCTCTCCCCCGCGGCGACCCTCAAGCGCGGGTACGCGGTGCTCCAGCGCGCGGACGGGCATGTGGTCCGCGATCCGGGCGAGGTGTCGGCGGACGAGGCGCTGCGCGCGCGGGTCGCCGAGGGCGAGTTCTCCGTACGAGTGGACGCATAGGGTGGGCGGATGACCAGCAAGGTGGAAGAGGCGCTCGGGTACGAGCAGGCGCGTGACGAGCTGATCGAGGTGGTACGGCGGCTCGAAGCGGGCGGTACGACGCTGGAGGAGTCGCTGGCGCTGTGGGAGCGCGGCGAGGAGCTGGCCAAGGTGTGCCGGCGCTGGCTGGAGGGCGCCCGGGCGCGACTGGACGCGGCCCTGGCGGCGGAGGAGGACGAGAGCGGCGACGAGGACGCGGAGGGCGACGCGTGACGTCCGCGCGCTGACCGCCGCGGGCGGGCGCACCGGCGCCGCCGCGCACGTCCCTCCACAGGGAACAGCAACAGGCCCCCGGCGTCGCGCCGGGGGCCTGTGCGCCGCTCGGGTGGTCTCAGGCCAGCTTGAGCGCCCGCGCCATCTCCTCCAGGCGCTCGAAGGAGGCCGTGCCGGTGACCAGCGTGGTGGCGCCGTCGTCACCCCGGTGGACCAGCGCGTCGTAGTGGTCCCCGGTGTAGCGGACCCAGGTGCGGCCGCCGATCTGCCGGGTGGTCTTGGTCTCCTCGGCGCCCTGGCTGGCCTTGTCGATGAAGACGGCCGGCCGCTGGGTGGACTGCTCGATCGCCACGTACTCGCCGTCGGGGGCGTGGTAGCCCAGGTGCCATGCCTCGAACTTGTCGCCCTGGAAGCGCACGGAGGTGGCCTTCCAGCTGCTGGGCAGGCCCTCGGGGGCAGCCACGGCGTAGGAGGCCGCACGCCGCGCCGTCAGCAGCTCCACCCGGTAGTCGACGCGCCTCAGCTCGGGCTCGCCGTCGTCGTTCGGGATGAAGAGGTAGACGACCAGGGCCGCGATGACGATGAGGCCCATGGACAGAATCATGTCCACGACCGTGTTCTGCTTGCGTGAAGTGCCTGCCACGCCCCCTATCGTCGCAGGTGCCCCCCTGCGCTCATCCGTGGGGCCCCCTGCTCAGTTTGTCGACCTGACGATAGAGTCGTCGGGCAGAACCCCTCATCCGGCCGTCGTCGTATCAGAAAGGTGCGCTCCGATGACCGAGCATCATCACTTGCCGTCCGAGCTGGACGTCCCCTCCGAGGCCCCCGACCGCAACCTCGCCCTGGAACTGGTCCGGGTGACCGAAGCCGCCGCCATGGCCGCGGGCCGCTGGGTGGGACGCGGCGACAAGAACGGCGCCGACGGTGCCGCGGTGCGTGCCATGCGGACCCTGGTCTCGACCGTGTCGATGAACGGCGTGGTCGTCATCGGCGAGGGCGAGAAGGACGAGGCCCCGATGCTCTTCAACGGGGAGCGCGTGGGTGACGGGACCGGGCCCGAGGTGGACATCGCCGTCGACCCGATCGACGGCACCACGCTGACCGCCAAGGGCATGCCGAACGCGATCGCCGTGCTCGCGGCCACCGAGCGCGGGGCGATGTTCGACCCGTCCGCCGTGTTCTACATGGACAAGCTGGTCACCGGGCCCGAGGCGGCCGACTTCGTCGACATCGACGCGCCGGTGTCGGTGAACATCCGCCGGGTCGCCAAGGCCAAGCGGTCCACGCCGGAGGACGTGACCGTGGTGATCCTGGACCGGCCGCGCCACGAGGGGATCATCAACGAGATCCGGGAGACCGGGGCGCGCATCAAGCTGATCTCCGACGGTGATGTGGCCGGTTCGATCCTGGCGCTGCGCGAGGGCACGGGCGTGGATCTGCTGCTCGGCATCGGCGGTACGCCGGAGGGCATCATCTCGGCCTGTGCGGTGAAGTGCCTGGGCGGCACGATCCAGGGCAAGCTGTGGCCGAAGGACGACGAGGAGCGGCAGCGGGCGATCGACGCGGGCCACGACCTGGACCGGGTGCTGACGACGGAGGACCTGGTCAAGGGCGAGAACGTGTTCTTCGTGGCGACCGGTATCACCGACGGTGAGCTGCTGCGGGGTGTGCGGTACCGGTCGGAGACGGCGACGACGGACTCCATCGTGATGCGGTCGAAGTCGGGGACGGTGCGCAGGATCGATTCCGAGCACCGGCTCAGCAAGCTGCGGGCCTACTCGGCGATCGACTTCGATCGGGCGAAGTAGCGCCGTAGGTACGCCGTAGGCAGGGGTCGGGGACCGCTGCCGGAACTGCGCGTCCGTGGCCGGTCGCGCAGTTCCCCGCGCCCCTGGAGGCCGGCGTCCTCGCCGGCATCGTGAACAAGCCCTGCATCAGGAAAAAGGGGCGCCCCCTGTGCGGAGGGGGCGCCCCTTTGGTGTGTCCGTGGGTGTCAGCCCGCTATGCGGTTCGCCGTGGCCCTGGCCGCCTTCTTGAGCTCCAGTTCGCGGCGGCGCCGCCGCGCGAGGACGACGCGGCGCTCGGCGGCGGTGAGGCCGCCCCAGACGCCGTAGGGCTCGGGCTGGAGGAGGGCGTGCTCGCGGCACTCGACCATGACGGGACAGCGGGCGCAGACGCGCTTGGCGGCCTCTTCGCGGGACAGCCGGGCGGCGGTGGGCTCCTTGGAAGGGGCGAAGAACAGGCCCGCCTCGTCGCGCCGGCACACCGCCTCGGTGTGCCAGGGTGCGTCTTGGTCCCTGTCCCGCACTGGCTCGCGCTGGGCCGGAACGACAGCTACCTGCAGGGACGAATGCGGCGGTTGCAGCACGGTCTACTCCTGACGACGGCTTCGCGAGCGAGAGACGATGCAGCAAGGTCTACCCGCTGTGCGCGCGCCTATGCAGGGAGTTGGCAACGGCCGGCGGCTACCGATTCACGACCGTCAATGACCGAGATGCCTGCGCAAAGTCTTTTCGGTCTTGCGCTGTACGCGATCGAGAATGTCCGCGACGCGCTTGCCGCGTCTCGGTCGCGCCTCCACGCTGCCCAGCACGGCCCAGCCGTCGACGAAGACCACCGGCGCCTGGGAGTCGGTCGCGTCCAGCGGGTCCACCTCGAAGCTGCCGAGGACGCCGCCGCCGGTGCCGCGCAGCGACACGTTCTCCGGGACGCTGATCTCGACACTGCCGAAGACCGAGAACGCCTTGATCACCACCTGCTGGTACTCGAACAGCGCCTCGCTCAGATCGATCTCGACGCTGCCGAAGACCGCGTAGGCGTGGATACGGCGTCCCGCGCGCCAGCGGCCCTTGCGGACGGCGGCGCCGAGGACGGCGACCACGTTGTCGTCGGGGTCGATCGGGATCGCGCCGGCCGTCGGGCGGCTCGGTGCCGCGTACGGGCCGGAGGGGAGGGAGGCGTACGGGGCGGTGGGGGTCGCGGCGCGGTGGATGTGGGCCGCGGGCAGGTCCCGTATGAACGCCTCCAGCTCGCCGGCCGTCCGCGCGGCCAGCGCGCCCGCCACGCGCTCGGCGTGCTCGTCGGGGGTCAGCCGGCCCTCGGCCAGGGCCTCGCGCAGGATGTCGGCGATCCGGTCGCGGTCGGCGTCGGAGCAGCGCAGCTCGGCTGCGGTGGTGGGTGCGGCGCTCTGCTTCTGAAGGTCCACGACAGCAGCGTACCCACACACGATAGATCGCGACACCCCCAACTGAGCCTTACCTCACAGGTTCGCTGTCGGTGGCAGGTTCTACGCTGGTGAGGCCCGCCAGCGTCGGCGGGCCGCCGTCCGTCAGAGTGAGGAATGGGCTGAGATGCCTGAGTTCGCGTACACCGATCTGCTCCCCATGGGAGAGGACACCACCCCCTACCGGCTGGTGACCTCCGAGGGTGTCTCCACTTTCGAGGCCGACGGGCGGACGTTCCTCAAGGTGGAGCCCGAGGCGCTGCGCAAGCTGGCCGAGGAGGCCATCCACGACATCCAGCACTACCTGCGCCCCGCGCACCTCGCCCAGCTGCGGCGGATCATCGACGACCCCGAGGCGTCGAGCAACGACAAGTTCGTGGCGCTGGACCTGCTGAAGAACGCCAACATCGCGGCCGCCGGTGTGCTGCCGATGTGCCAGGACACCGGCACGGCGATCGTCATGGGCAAGCGCGGGCAGAACGTGCTGACCGAGGGCCGTGACGAGGAGGCCCTGTCGCGGGGCATCTACGACGCCTACACCAAGCTGAACCTGCGCTACTCGCAGATGGCTCCGCTCACCATGTGGGAGGAGAAGAACACCGGCTCCAACCTGCCGGCGCAGATCGAGCTGTACGCGACCGACGGGGGCGCCTACAAGTTCCTCTTCATGGCCAAGGGCGGCGGCTCGGCCAACAAGTCGTTCCTCTACCAGGAGACGAAGGCCGTCCTGAACGAGGCATCCATGATGAAGTTCCTGGAGGAGAAGATCCGTTCGCTCGGTACGGCCGCCTGCCCGCCGTACCACCTGGCGATCGTGGTCGGCGGTACGTCCGCGGAGTACGCGCTGAAGACGGCCAAGTACGCCTCCGCGCACTACCTCGACGAGATCCCCGCCGAGGGCTCGCCGCTCGGTCACGGCTTCCGGGACAAGGAGCTGGAGGAGAAGGTCTTCGAGCTCACCCAGAAGATCGGTATCGGGGCGCAGTTCGGCGGCAAGTACTTCTGCCACGACGTGCGGGTGGTGCGGCTGCCGCGGCACGGTGCTTCCTGCCCGGTCGCCATCGCCGTGTCCTGCTCGGCCGACCGGCAGGCGGTCGCGAAGATCACGGCCGAGGGTGTGTTCCTGGAGCAGCTGGAGACGGACCCCGCGCGGTTCCTGCCGGACACGACGGAGGAGCACCTGGAGGAGGGCGATGTCGTGCGCATCGACCTCAACCAGCCGATGGACGACATCCTCGCCGAGCTGACCAAGTACCCGGTCAAGACGCGGCTGTCGCTCACCGGGCCGCTGGTCGTCGCCCGTGACATCGCGCACGCGAAGATCAAGGAGCGGCTGGACGCGGGTGAGGAGATGCCGCAGTACCTGAAGGACCACCCGGTGTACTACGCGGGGCCCGCGAAGACGCCGGAGGGGTACGCGTCGGGGTCGTTCGGGCCGACGACCGCCGGGCGCATGGACTCCTACGTGGAGCAGTTCCAGGCCGCGGGCGGGTCGAAGGTGATGCTCGCCAAGGGCAACCGGAGCAAGCAGGTCACCGACGCGTGTGCCGCGCACGGCGGCTTCTACCTCGGGTCCATCGGCGGGCCGGCGGCGCGGCTGGCGCAGGACTGCATCAAGAAGGTCGAGGTCGTCGAGTACGAGGAGCTCGGCATGGAGGCGGTCTGGAAGATCGAGGTGGAGGACTTCCCGGCGTTCATCGTCGTCGACGACAAGGGGAACGACTTCTTCCAGGATCCGGCGCCCGCGCCCACGTTCACGTCGATTCCGGTTCGGGGGCCTGGGCTGGCGTAGTCGGTTCGGTGCGGCGGGGGCCTTCTCGCCCCCGCCGCCCCTACCCGTTCCCATCCTCACAGGGGCTCCGCCCCTTCGACCCCGCCAGGGGGCTGCGCCCCCTGGACCCCCATCGGCCTGAACGGCCTCGTCCTCAAACGCCGGACGGGCTGGAAGTGGCTGACCCCGCCTCAGCCGTGCGGGTCCGGCGGTCTGGGAGTGGCCGTTCCCGCCTCATCCTCGCCAGCCCGACGGGCTGGGAGTGACTGACCCCGCCTCAGCCGTGCGGGCCCAATGGGCTGGGAGCGGCCGATCCCGCCTCAGCCGTGCCGGCCCAACGAGCTGGGAGTGGCCGATCCCGCCTCAGCCGTGCCGGCCGACGGGCTGGGAGCGGCCGACCCCGCCTCAGCCGTGCCGGCCCGGCGGCGAATGCAGTTCATCCTCCGAGATCGAAGTCCAGGGGCTGGTACTCCCCGTCGTCCGTGAAGCGGATCCGCGGGTCCGCGGGTCCGCGGGTGCGGCGAGGACGAGCTGATCTGCCTCCTGGTCCCTTGGGTGCCGCCCGCTGTGTCGATTCTCCGGCGGTGAAGATCCGCGCGCGTGGGGAACAGCTGTCACGTCCCGGATGCTGTGAGAGGTGGAGGTGATCGGCAGTGGCCGAGGAAGAGCAGGGGTATCGGATCGAGCACGACTCGATGGGCGAGGTGCGGGTGCCGGCGCACGCGAAGTGGCGGGCGCAGACGCAGCGGGCGGTCGAGAACTTCCCCGTCTCGGGGCAGCGGATCGAGCGGGCGCACATCGAGGCGCTGGCGCGGATCAAGGCGGCGGCGGCCAAGGTCAACGCCGAGCTGGGGGTGCTGGACGAGGAGATCGCCGGGGCGATCCAGGAGGCGGCCGCGGAGGTCGCCGAGGGGCGCTGGGACGAGCACTTCCCGGTCGACGTGTTCCAGACCGGGTCGGGGACCTCGTCCAACATGAACACCAACGAGGTGATCGCGACCCTGGCGAGCGAGCGGCTCGGGCGGGACGTGCACCCGAACGACCACGTCAACGCCTCGCAGTCGTCCAACGACGTCTTTCCCTCCTCCATCCACATCGCGGCCACCGCCGCCGTCACCCGCGATCTGATCCCGGCCCTGGAGCATCTGGCGGCGGCCCTGGAGCGCAAGGCCGAGGAGTTCGCCGATGTGGTGAAGTCGGGGCGTACGCATCTGATGGACGCCACGCCCGTCACGCTGGGGCAGGAGTTCGGCGGGTACGCCGCCCAGGTGCGCCACGGCGTCGAGCGGCTCCGTGCCTCCCTGCCCCGGCTCGCCGAACTGCCGCTCGGCGGTACGGCGGTGGGCACCGGGATCAACACGCCGCCCGGCTTCTCCGCCGCCGTCATCGAGGAGGTCGCGCGGGCCACCGGGCTGCCGCTGACCGAGGCGCGCAACCATTTCGAGGCGCAGGGCGCCCGGGACGGGATCGTGGAGACCAGCGGGCAGCTCAGGACCGTCGCGGTCGGACTGACCAAGATCGCCAACGATCTGCGGTGGATGGCGTCGGGGCCGCGCACCGGCCTCGCCGAGATCGCCCTGCCCGACCTCCAGCCGGGCTCCTCGATCATGCCGGGCAAGGTCAACCCGGTGATCCCGGAGGCGGTGCTGATGGTCGCCGCACAGGTCACCGGCAACGACGCCACCGTGGCCGCGGCCGGTGCCGCCGGGAACTTCGAGCTGAACGTGATGCTGCCGGTGATCGCCCGCAACGTCCTGGAGTCGGTGCGGCTGCTGGCCAACGTCTCCCGGCTGCTGGCCGACCGGACCGTGGACGGCATCACCGCGAACCGCGAACGGGCGCGCGAGTACGCCGAGTCCTCGCCGTCCGTGGTGACGCCGCTGAACAAGTACATCGGCTACGAGGAGGCCGCGAAGGTGGCCAAGAAGTCGCTCGCGGAACGCAAGACGATCCGTCAAGTGGTGCTGGAGGGCGGTTACGTCGAGCGCGGCGACCTCACCGCGGAGCAGCTCGACGAAGCGCTGGACGTGCTGCGTATGACGCATCCGTGACCGTCGTCGCGCGCAGGTGTCCCAGGGCGCGAACCGTGGCGCGCAGGCCGCGTCGTACCAGCGGGACACCTAATATCTGTGCATGGCAGACGGTGAGACGATGAGACACGGGACGGCGGACGGTTCGACGGCCTTCTGGGCGCCCGGGAGTCAGATCCTGTGGCGGTACCGGGAGAACGCCGGCGAGGGGTTCCATATCGCGCGTCCCGTCACCGTCGTGCGCGACGACGCCGACCTGCTCGCCGTATGGCTGGCGCCCGGCACCGAGTGTGTGAAGCCGGTGCTGGCCGACGGCACACCCGTCCACGTCGAGCCGCTGCGGTCGCGCTACACCAAGCCGCGGACGGTGCAGCGCGACCGGTGGTTCGGCACGGGCGTGCTGAAGCTGGCCCAGCCGGGGCGGCCCTGGTCGGTGTGGCTGTTCTGGGAGCGCGGCTGGCGGTTCAAGAACTGGTACGTCAACCTTGAGGAGCCGCTGCTGCGTTGGCCGGGCGGGGTGGACTCCGAGGACCACTTCCTGGACATCTCAGTGCACCCGGACCGCAGTTGGCACTGGCGGGACGAGGACGAGTTCGCCCAGGCGCAGCGCGACGGACTGGTGGACGCCGAGCTGGCCGAGCGGGTGCGGGCGGCGGGCCGGGACGCGGTCGAGGTGATCCGCGCCTGGGGTGCGCCGTACAAGGACGGCTGGCAGAACTGGCGCCCGGATCCGTCCTGGGCGGTACCGTCACTCCCGGACGACTGGGACCGTACGCCCGCGCACGTGTCCTCATGAGACCCTTGATGCGCCCCCGGGCACGAAACGTAGGATCGTCCTCCGCAAGGGCGCGCGGGGGCAACTCCTGGAGCGCGCAGCGAATCTGACCGGATGTCACCGAGGGGCGGCAGGGCGTGAGCGAGCGGTACGACGGCAACACCCGTGCGGGCCGCGGCAGGTCCGCCGGTGGTACGGCAACAGCCGCTGACCACGCGGGAAATCCGTTCCTGGGGCACGTATTCCGGGTATCGGAATTCCTGCGGGACGAGCTGCGCGCGCGGCGAGCAGCCCCGGACGGATGGATTTCATACGCGTGACGGAGAATCCCACCTCCTATGAACGCCCCCAGGCGGGCGTCGACCCCGCGGACCCCCGCGGGGCGCTCCTGCATACCCCGGCCTCGGGCCGGACCCCCGGTTCCGCGTTACCGCCCCAGGCCCGCTCCGGCTCCGGCGACGGTCCGCCGGCGGGCTCATCGACCCGTTCCGGCGAGAACCCGGCGGGCCCGTCCGTGCCGCCCGGCGACGGCAGCGGCCCGGAGCACTCGCAGCCGGCCGCCGCCGAGACCGGCACCCACCGCCCGCGCCCCGCCCCCGAGGCGATCCCCGCCCAGCCGGGCAACGGACAGCCGGGCCTCGGACAGCCGGGCAACGGGCAACAGTCCGGCATCGGACAGCAGCCGGGCATCGGACAGCCGGGCTCCGGCCGGCCCGAGCCGGACGGCGGCGGCCGCGGACCCGGTGGACAGGAGCGGCGCAGCGGCACCGGTGTGCCCGGCGGAAGGCCGACGCCGATGCGGCGCGACGGGGACCGGCTGCGTTTCGTGGGCGCGGCGACCCGGCGGATCGCCCGCGGCATCGACCTCGACGAGATCGTGATGGGGCTGTGCCGGGCGACCGTGCCGACCTTCGCGGACGCCATCCTGGTGTATCTGCGCGACCCGCTGCCGGTGGGCGACGAGCGGCCCACCGGCCCGGTGGTGCTGCGGCTGCGGCGCACCGACCGGATCCCGGAGGAACGGGACACCGACGGCGGGTTCCTGCCCGCGCAGGCACCGGAACCGGCCGACCTGTCCTCGTCCACGGCCGAGCTGTGCGAGGTGCGGCCCGGCGGGGCGCTCGCGGAGGTGCTGCGCGGGGTGCGACCGGTGTTCGCGGACGCGCCCGCGGCCCGTGCCGCGCTGCCCGAACTCCTCGGCGACGACGGCGAGTCGCTGGTCCCCGGCGGCCGCCGGGCGATCCTCGCCCCGCTGCGCGGCCGGCGCCGGGTGATCGGCGCGGCCGTGTTCCTGCGCCGCCCCGAGCGCATCCCGTTCGAGACCGACGACCTGCTGGTCGCCGCCCAGCTCGCCACGCACAGCGCGCTGGGTATCGACAAGGCGGTGCTGTACGGGCGGGAGGCGTACATCGCCGACGAGCTGCAGCGCACCATGCTCCCGGAGACCCTGCCGCGCCCCACGGGCGTCCGTCTGGCCTCCCGCTACCTCCCGGCCGCCGAGACCGCGCGGGTGGGCGGCGACTGGTACGACGCGATCCCGCTGCCGGGGTCGCGGGTGGCGCTGGTGGTCGGTGACGTCATGGGGCACTCCATGACCTCGGCGGCGATCATGGGCCAGCTGCGGACGACCGCTCAGACGCTGGCCGGGCTTGACCTGCCGCCGCAGGAGGTGCTGCACCACCTCGACGAGCAGGCGCAGCGGCTGGGCACCGACCGGATGGCGACCTGTCTGTACGCCGTCTACGACCCGGTCTCGCATCGCATCACCATCGCCAACGCCGGGCATCCGCCGCCGGTGCTGCTGCATCTGGGCGGCCGGGCCGAGGTGCTGCGGGTGCCGCCGGGCGCGCCGATCGGTGTGGGCGGGGTCGACTTCGAGGCGGTGGAGCTGGACGCGCCGGCCGGGGCGACGCTGCTGCTGTACACCGACGGACTGGTGGAGTCCCGGCTGCGGGACGTGTGGACCGGCATAGAGCAGCTGCGGGAGCGGCTGGCGGCGACGGCGCAGCTGACGGGGCCGGATCATCCGCCGCCGCTGGAGGCGCTGTGCGACGAGGTGCTGGACATGCTGGGGCCGGGGGACCGGGACGACGACATCGCGCTGCTCGCCGCGCGGTTCGACGGGATCGCACCCAGCGATGTGGCGCACTGGTTCCTTGAGCCGGAGGACGCGGCGCCCGGCCGTGCCCGGCGGCTGGCGCGGGGGGCGCTGGCCCGGTGGGGGCTGGAGGAGCTGACCGACGCCGTGGAGCTGCTGGTGAGCGAGGTGGTGACGAATGCGGTGCGCTATGCCTCGAAGCCGGTGACGCTGCGTCTGCTGCGGACGGATGTGCTGCGGTGCGAAGTGATCGACGACGTGCCGCAGTTGCCACGGCTGAGGCAGGCTCGCGCCACGGACGAGGGCGGGCGGGGGCTGTACCTCGTCAACAAGCTGGCGCGCCGGTGGGGGGCCACCCGGTTGAGCACGGGCAAGGTGGTGTGGTTCGAGCTGAACCGGGGGTGAGGACCTGCGGGAGCCCGGCACCTCGAAGGTGCCGGGCTCCCTTTTCGTGTCCTACTCCTCCAGGACGCCGGGCTCCTCCGGGTCCTCCGGGATGTCCTCCGTCGGCGAGGCCGTCGTCGGCGGGGGCGTGGTGGTGGGCGGCGGGGTGGTCGGGGGCCGGGTGGTCGGGGGCTGGGTCGTGGGCGTCCGGGTGGGGGGCGCGGTGGTGGGGGCCTTGGTCGTGGGGGCCTGGGTCGTCGGCTCCTCGGACGGGGTCTCGCTGGGTGTCTGTGACGGCGTCCTCGAAGGCGTCCAGGTGGGCTCGACCGCGGCGCCCATGTCGGTCTCCAGGTCGAAGTCGGTGACCTCGGTCATGACACCGAAGGTGTACGCGGCCCAGATCTCCGCGGGGAAGCCGCCGCCGTTGACGCGGGGCTCGCCGCCGGCCTCGTACATCGGGACCTGGGGGTGCGGGGGTTTGTCGTCCTCGCCGAACAGAGCGACGGAGGTGACGAGGTTCGGGGTGTAGCCGACGAACCAGGCGGACTTGTTGTCGTCGGAGGTGCCCGTCTTGCCGGCGACCTGCTGGCCCTCGCGCATCGGGTTGTCGCGGACCGAGCGCCGGGCCGTACCGTCGTCGACCACGCCGGTGAGGACGGAGGTGACGGCGTCGGCGGTGTTGCGGCTGACGACCTGTTCGCCGACGGGGTCGGGGATCTGGACCGTGCGGCCCTTCTTGGACGCCGACTTGATGATGGTCGGGGTGACCTTCTCGCCGTGGTTGGCGAGGGTGGCGTAGATGCCGGCCATCTCCAGCGGGCTGGCGCCCATGGAGCCGAGGGTCTGGGCGGGCACGGCCTGCATGCCCTCGGTGTCCATGCCCAGGTTCTTCGCCGTCTCCATGACGGTGTCCATCCCGACGTCGACACCCATCTGGGCGAACACCGAGTTCACGGACTTGTTCATCGCGGTCTGGACCGTGATGTCGCCGTAGTCCTCGTCGTCCTCGTTCTCCGGGGCGAAGCCGACCTCGCGGCCGTCGTCCACGACCGGGCGGCGGCTGTCGCCGTCGTAGACGGTGCTCGCGGTGATCGGTTCGCCGTCCTGGGTCTCCGCGCCCTCCTCCAGGGCGGCGGCCAGGATGACCGGCTTGAAGGTGGAGGCGGGCTGGTACCTGCGGTTGGTGGCGTTGCTCAGGTAGTGCTTGAAGTAGTCGCGGCCGCCGTACAGGGCGACGATCTTGCCGGTCCTGGGGTCGACGGAGACCGCGCCCGGCTGGACGTCGGCGTCGACCGCGCGCTCCTCGGGGTCGAGCTCGGCGAGCAGCTCGGTCCTGACGGCCTTCTCCAGCGCGGCCTGCTTCTTGGGGTCGATGTTCAGGGTGATGGTCCAGCCCTGCTGGTCGACCTGGGCCGCCGCCTCGGAGCGGGTGATGCCCTCCTCGGCCATCAGCCGGTCCTCCAGCTGCCGGTTGGCGAGGTCGATCAGATAGCCCTTCTGGCCCTCGCGGCCGGGCGTGGGCCTGGGTTCCTTCGGCACCGGGAACGTCAGGGACGCCCGCTCGGAGGAGTCCAGCCAGTCCTCCTCGACCATGTTGTCCAGGACGTAGTTCCAGCGGTTCTGCACGAGCTTCTTGCCGGTGTCCGAGGCCACCGCCCAGTCGTACTGGCTGGGCGCCTGGAGCAGCGCGGCGAGATAGGCGCCCTGGGCGACGCTGAGGTCCTCGGCGTCGACGCGGTAGTACGCCTGGGCGGCGGCCTGGATGCCGTAGGCGCCGCGGCCGTAGTAGCTGGTGTTGATGTAGCCGGCGAGGATGTCGTCCTTGGACATCTTGCGGTCGACCTTGAGCGAGATCACCAGCTCCTTGAGCTTGCGGCTGACCGTCTGCTCCTGGCTGAGGTAGTAGTTCTTGACGTACTGCTGGGTGATCGTCGAGCCGCCCTGCTTGCCCTTGCCGGTGACGGTGTTGAGCAGACCGCGGGCGGTGCCCTTCAGGTCGACGCCGGAGTCCTGGTAGAAGGACTTGTTCTCGGCGGCGACGAACGTCTTCTGGACGGGCTCCGGGATCTTGGCGAGGTCCACGATCTCGCGGTTGACCTCGCCGTCGCGGGCCAGCACGGTGCCGTCGCTGAACTTGTAGATGTTGCTCTGGCGCTGGGCGGCCGGGTTGCCCTTGGGCACGTCGACGACCATGTAGAGGACGACGAAGGCGCCGATGCCGAGTAGGCACACCCCGAGGAACGTGCCGAGGATCTTCTTCCAGGTGAAGAACCGGCGTATGCCGCTCGGCCGCTCAGCCGCCCGCGACGAACGGCGGCGTCCCGGCGCAGCGCGGCGGCCACCGCGCTGTCGCGCTCGTCTCTCTTCCGCTCGTCCCATCAGTCCGTCTGCTCCGCTTCGCTCTCGGATGTCACACACGTGCGCTGGATCAGGTCAGCTCAGAAAGCTAACACCGGTTTATGTGACCAAGTCCGTCCGATCCGGTCCTTTACGGACGTGACAATCAGCACCCGCTCCATGGGAACCGACGTACGAGGGGTGCGCAGGGTTGCCGCGGCGGGATAAAGTGCTATCACTTAGCTAGAACGAAGCTAACGACCGACGGCTTCCTGTACGAGATCGGGGGATCCCCATGTCCACACCCACCGCCACCCCGCCCACCGCCGACGTACCCGAGCTGCCGGCACCGCGGGTGAGAGAGTTCGCCGCGCACAGCATCGGCGGCGGACTGGCGCTGCTGCTGGGCCTGCTCGGACTGCTGGGCGGCGTCGGCATGATCGTCGCCGCCACGGCCGCCACGGCGACCGACGCCAAGGCCGGGCTCATCGTGGGCGGCGTCCTCGTCGGGCTCGCCGCGTTCCTCGCGATGTGCGGGCTGAACATGGTGGCGCCCGGCGAGGCCCGGGTCGTCCAGCTCTTCGGGCGCTACCGGGGCACGATCCGGCAGGACGGCCTGCGCTGGGTGAACCCGCTCACCTCGCGCACCAAGATCTCCACCCGCGTACGCAACCACGAGACCGCCGTGCTGAAGGTCAACGACGCCTACGGCAACCCGATCGAGCTGGCCGCGGTCGTGGTGTGGCGGGTCGAGGACACCGCGCAGGCCACCTTCGAGGTCGACGACTACATCGAGTTCGTCTCCACCCAGACCGAGGCGGCGGTCCGCCACATCGCCATCGAGTACCCCTACGACGCCCACGACGAGGACGGCCTGTCGCTGCGCGGCAACGCCGAGGAGATCACCGAGAAGCTCGCCGTCGAACTGCGCGCGCGTGTGGAGGCGGCCGGTGTGCAGATCATCGAGTCCCGCTTCACGCACCTCGCGTACGCTCCCGAGATCGCCTCCGCGATGCTCCAGCGGCAGCAGGCCGGGGCGGTCGTCGCGGCCCGGCGGCAGATCGTGGACGGCGCGGTCGGCATGGTCGAGGCGGCGATCGCGCGGATCGAGGAGCAGGACATCGTGGAGCTCGACCCGGAGAGGAAGGCGGCGATGGTGTCGAACCTGATGGTGGTGCTGTGCGGGGACCGCTCGGCCCAGCCGGTCCTGAACACGGGGACCCTCTACCAGTGACGGACGCTCCGGAAGGGCCCGCTCCCCGGCGGCGGCCGCAGCAGCGCAAGCAGGTGCTGCTGCGACTGGACCCGCTGGTGTACGAGGCGCTGGCCCGATGGGCCGGCGACGAGCTGCGGTCGGCCAACGCGCAGATCGAGTTCCTGCTGCGCAGGGCGCTGGCCGAGGCCGGCCGGCTGCCCGGCGAGGCGGGCCCGATCCCGCGCCGGGGCCGCCCCCCGCGGGCCGAGTAGCAGAACTGTGACACAAGGCCCTGACCTGGGCCGGCACACTCCGAGGCATCCACTGTACACACGGCGTATACATGCCGCGTATACGCGGTGTGTACAGTGCTGGCATGTCCATCGGTCACACCCTTCTCGGCCTGCTCGAGTCAGGCCCGCGCCACGGCTACGACCTCAAGCGCGCCTTCGACGCGAAGTTCGGTCAGGACCGGCCGCTCCACTACGGCCAGGTCTACTCGACGATGTCCCGACTGCTGAAGAACGGCCTCGTCGAGGTCGACGGCATCGAGCCCGGCGGCGGCCCCGAGCGCAAGCGGTACGCCATCACCGACGCCGGGATCACCGACGTCGAGCAGTGGCTCGCCACCCCGGAGAAGCCCGAGCCCTACCTCCAGTCGACCCTGTACACCAAGGTCGTCCTGGCCCTGCTCACCCACCGCAACGCGGCCGAGATCCTCGACACCCAGCGCGCCGAGCACCTGCGGATGATGCGGATCCTCACCGACCGCAAGCGCAAGGGGGACCTCGCGGACCAGCTGATCTGCGACCACGCCCTGTTCCATCTGGAGGCGGACCTGCGCTGGCTGGAGCTGACCGCCGCCCGCCTGGACAAGCTCGCCCAGACGGTGGTGACCGCATGAGCGCCCCCGCCGGTGCGCTGCTCGTGGCCGAGGGGCTGCGCAAGACGTACGGTCCGACGACGGCGCTGGACGGCGCCGGCTTCTCCATCCACCCCGGCGAGGTCGTCGCCGTCATGGGTCCCTCCGGCTCCGGCAAGTCGACGCTGCTGCACTGCCTCGCCGGGATCGTCACCCCGGACGCCGGGTCGATCCGGTACGCGGGGCGCGAGATGGCCACCATGGGCGACGCCGAGCGCAGTGCCCTCCGGCGCACCGAGTTCGGGTTCGTGTTCCAGTTCGGGCAGCTGGTGCCGGAGCTGAGCTGTGTGGAGAACGTGGCGCTGCCGCTGCGGCTGAACGGCACCTCCCGCAGGGCCGCCGAGCGCACGGCACGCGAGTGGATGGCCCGTCTGGAGGTCGACGACATCGCGGGCAAGCGGCCCGGTGAGGTCTCCGGCGGCCAGGGCCAGCGCGTCGCGGTGGCGCGGGCGCTGGTGACCGGCCCCCGCGTGCTGTTCGCCGACGAGCCGACCGGCGCGCTCGACTCCCTCAACGGCGAGCGGGTGATGGAGCTGCTGACCGACGCGGCACGCTCGACCAACGCGGCCGTCGTGCTCGTCACGCACGAGGCACGGGTCGCCGCCTACTCCGACCGCGAGATCGTCGTACGCGACGGCCGGTCGCGGGACATGGAGCGGATCGTATGAACCTGCGGCACTGGTTGCGGGACCTGGCGCTGGGGTTCCGGTTCGCGTTCACCGGCGGGCGCGAGGGGTGGATCCGCACTCTACTGACGGCCGTCGGCGTCGGGCTCGGTGTGGCGGTGCTGCTGCTGACCACGGCGATCCCGAACGCGCTGGCGGCACGCGACGAACGCGGCAACGCCCGCTCCGACATGGGCTTCAACCGGACGGAGCCCGAGCGGAGCGACGCCACCGTGCTGGTGGACACCGTCGACACGACCTTCCGCGACCAGGACGTACGCGGCCGGGCGCTGGAGCCCGAGGGGCCGCGTGCCCCGCTGCCGCCGGGCCTGACGACGTTCCCCGGCCCCGACGAGATGGTCGTCTCCCCCGCCTTGAAGCGGCTGCTGGAGTCGGACGACGCCAAGCTGCTGCGCGAGCGGCTGCCGCAGCGCATCACCGGCACCATCGGTGAGAGCGGTCTGGTCGGCTCCGCCGAACTCGCCTTCTACCGGGGCGGCGAGGGGCTGGCGTCCCGGCTCGACGACGGGGTGATCCGGCTGGACCGGTTCGGCGACCAGGTGGTGTCGACGGAGCGCATGGACCCGGTGCTGCTCCTGCTGGTCCTGGTCGTCGTGGTGGTGCTGCTGATGCCGGTCGGTGTCTTCATCGCCACGGCCGTACGGTTCGGCGGCGAGCGCCGGGACCGGCGGCTGGCGGCGCTGCGGCTGATCGGCTCCGACAGCCGGATGACCCGGCGGGTGGCCGGGGGCGAGGCGCTGGCCGGGGCGCTGCTCGGGCTGGTCTTCGGCACCGGGTTCTTCCTGCTGGGCCGGCAGTGGGCCGGGTCGGTGGAGGTCTTCGACGTCAGTGTCTTCCCGAGTTTCCTCACCCCCTCGCCGCTGCTCGCGCTGCTGGTTGCCGTCGCCGTGCCGGCCGCGGCCGTGCTGGTCACCCAGTTCGCCCTGCGCGGGGTGGTGATCGAGCCGCTCGGCGTGGTGCGCACCGCCCGCCCCGCGCGGCGCCGCCTGTGGTGGCGGCTGCTGCTGCCGCTCGCCGGCCTCGCCCTGCTGCTGCCGATGCTCGGCAACGGCCGTGACGGCGGCGAGTTCAACCAGTACCTCGTCACCGGCGGTGTGCTGTTCCTGCTGGTCGGGATCACCGCGCTGCTGCCGTGGATCGTCGAGGCCGTCGTCGCCCGGCTCGGCTCGGGTGCCGTCTCCTGGCAACTGGCCGTGCGGCGCCTTCAGTTGAGCAGCGGCACGGCCGCCCGCATGGTCAACGGCATCGCGGTGGCCGTGGCCGGGGCGATCGCGCTGCAGATGCTGTTCGCGGGCGTCGAGGACGACTACTCCGGCAGCACCGGCAAGGACCTCTCCCGCGCCCAGATGCAGGTCGGCGTGCCGGAGGGGCTGTCGCTCGACACGGCCAGGGCACGGTTCGAGTCGACCGAGGGCGTCACGCGGGTCTACGGCTTCGCCGAGGGCTATGTCGGCGAACGCGCCCACTCCCCCGAGAAGATGGCGCCGGTGACCGTCGGGGACTGCGCCTCCCTGCGCGAGCTGGCCGCGCTGCCCTCCTGCGAGGACGGTGACGCCTTCGTCGTCCGGGGCGGCGAGTTCGACACCGACACGCCCGTGATGGTGAAGCAGGGGCGGACGCTGTACTTCGACCCCAGCTCCGAGGGCGAGCCAACGAAGCCGATCGCCTGGCCCGTACCGCGCGACCTCAAGGAAGCCCGCTCGATCACGGACCCCAGCGGCATCCGGCGCGGCGGCGTCCTGCTGACGCGCGGCGCGCTGCCCCCCGCGGCCCTGGCGTCCGTGCCCGGCCAGTTGTATCTGCGGCTGGACGAGTCCGTGCCGGACGTGCGGGAGTACGTGCGGAACACCGCGGCCGCGATCGACCCGTCCGTCGAGCCGATGACCTGGGTGAGCACCGAGGAGAACAACAAGTTCTCCGCCATCCGCACCGGTCTGTTCGTCGGCGCGGCGGCCGTGCTCGCGCTGATCGGGGTGAGCCTGCTGGTCTCCCAGCTGGAGCAGCTGCGCGAGCGCCGCAAGCTGCTGTCGTCGCTGGTCGCCTTCGGTACGCGGCGCTCGACGCTGAGTCTGTCGGTGCTGTGGCAGACGGCGGTGCCGATCGCGCTCGGCCTCGCGTTGGCCTGTGCGGTGGGGCTGACGCTGGGTGCGGTGCTGCTGAAGATGGCGGCGGCTTCGGTCCGGGTCGACTGGGCGAGTGTGCTGGCGATGACCGGGATCGGGGCGGGGGTGGTGCTGGTGGTGACGCTGCTCAGCCTGCCGCCGCTGCTGAGGATGATGCGGCCGGACGGGTTGCGGACGGAGTAGCGCCGTGGGTGCGGATACGTTGCCGGGCGCGGGTCTCGTGGGCCGAGCCGCCCATGGATACGGCCCCGCGCCCCTAGATGGGTCCCAGCACCCGCACCGGCAGCGGTCCCAACGCCTCGCGCAACGCGGCCGCCAGCTCCTCGTACTCCTCCCCCCGCGCCGCCCCCGCCCGCATCGCCAGCGCCACGCGACGGGTGGGGGCGGGCTCGGCGAAGTACCCGGTCAGCAACTGATTGCTGCGGCTCGTCTCCACCTTGACGGCCGTCCGCGGCAGCAGCGTGCAGCCCAGCCCGCCCGCCACCAGCTGGACCAGCGTCGACAGGCCGGCCGCCGTCGTGGTGACGTCGGCGTCCTCGCGGCCGGCCTCGCGGCAGATGTCGAGGGCCTGGTCGCGCAGGCAGTGCCCCTCGTCCAGGAGGAGGAGGTTGAGCTCGCGCAGCGCCTCGCGGGGGATGCCCTCGCGGCCGCCGAGCCAGTGGTCGAGCGGCGTCACCAGGACGAAGTCCTCGTCGAAGAGGGGGAGTTCGGTGACGCCCTGGACCCCCAGCGGCACCGCGAGCAGCAGCAGGTCGAGGCGGCCGGTGTTCAGGCCCTCGACGAGGCTGGCGGTCTGCTCCTCGTGGACCTGGAGGTCGAGGTGCGGGTAGCGGTCGTGGACCAGGCGCAGCACCGTCGGCAGCAGATACGGCGCGACGGTGGGGATGACACCGAGGCGCAGGACGCCGGTGAAGGGGGCACGGACCGCCTCGGCCTCCTCCAGCAGCGCGCCGACCTCGGCGAGGACGGCCTTGGCGCGGACCGCGAGGCGTTCCCCGGCGGGCGTGAGCAGCACCTTGCGCGTCGTACGCTCGACGAGGGTCACGCCGAGCGTCTCCTCCAGCGCGGAGACCGCGCCGGACAGGGCGGGCTGGCTCATGCCGATCGCGGCGGCCGCGTCCCGGAAGTGCAGATACTCGGCGACGGCGGCGAAAGCCCGCAACTGGGACAGGCTCGGCTGGCGCCGCTTGCCCCCGACGGCCCCGACGCCCCCGACGGCACTCATGGACACTGATAACCACCTCCGATCAACACGTCCGAGTGTAGCTATTTCCCTAATCAATGCTCACTGTGCCAACATCAGCATCGTCCAACCCATGGGAAACACCACCAAAAGGGGTGTTTCTTCGCTGCAAGGAGAGCTAGTGCTCACTGTCGGTGACAAGTTCCCCGAGTTCGAACTGACCGCCTGCGTCTCGCTGGAGAAGGGCCAGGAGTTCGAGCAGATCAACCACAAGTCCTACGAGGGCAAGTGGAAGGTCGTGTTCGCGTGGCCCGCCGACTTCACCTTCGTCTGCCCGACGGAGATCGCGGCCTTCGGCAAGCTGAACGAGGAGTTCGCCGACCGCGACGCCCAGGTCCTCGGTTTCTCCGGTGACTCCGAGTACGTGCACCACGCCTGGCGCAAGGACCACGACGACCTGCGCGACCTGCCGTTCCCGATGCTGGCCGACACCAAGCACGAGCTGATGCGCGACCTCGGCATCGAGGGCGAGGACGGCTTCGCCAAGCGCGCCGTCTTCATCGTCGACCCGAACAACGAGATCCAGTTCTCCATGGTGACCGCCGGCTCCGTCGGCCGTAACCCCAAGGAGGTCCTGCGGGTTCTGGACGCCCTGCAGACCGACGAGCTGTGCCCGTGCAACTGGACCAAGGGCGACGAGACCCTGGACCCGGTCAAGCTGCTGGCCGGTGAGTGAGGCATGTCCCTCGACTCCCTCAAGTCCCGGATACCGGACTACGCCAAGGACCTGAAGCTCAACCTGGGCTCGGTCATCGGCAACTCCGACCTTCCCGCGCAGCAGCTGTGGGGCACGGTGCTGGCGACCGCCATCGCCTCCCGCTCCCCCATCGTGCTGCGTGAGCTGGAGCCGGAGGCCAAGGCGAACCTGACGCCCGAGGCGTACCAGGCCGCCAAGTCCGCCGCCGCGATCATGGCGATGAACAACGTCTTCTACCGGACGCGCCACCTGCTCTCGGACCACGAGTACGGGAACCTGCGCGCCGGTCTGCGGATGAACGTCATCGGCAACCCCGGCGTCGACAAGGTCGACTTCGAGCTGTGGTCCTTCGCCGTGTCCGCCATCAACGGCTGCGGCATGTGCCTGGACTCGCACGAGCAGGTGCTGCGCAAGGCGGGCCTGGAGCGCGAGACCGTCCAGGAGGCGTTCAAGATCGCTTCGGTGGTCCAGGCCGTCGGTGTCACCCTCGAGTCCGAGGCCGTCCTCGCCGGCTGACCTCGCAGGCTCTACGAGGCCCCGTTCACCCCTCCGGGTGAGCGGGGCCTTCGGCTTCCCGGCTGCCGGGGGCGTCCACCGGAGCGGCGTCCAGCGAGGTGGCGCCCCTGGGCTGCGGCGCCTGACGCAGCGCCTGTTCCTGCGAGTACGACCGGAGATAGCCGACCACCGTGTTCGACACCGCCACCAGCGGCACCGCGACCACCGCGCCGCCGATCCCGGCGACCATGCCGCCCGCGGCGACGGACAGCACGATCGCCAGCGGATGCACCCGCACCGCGCGGCCCAGGATGAACGGCTGCAGGATGTGGCCCTCGATCTGCTGCACGGCCAGCACCACGAGCAGCGTCATCACGGCCGTGAACATGCCCTGCGTCACCAGGGCCACGACCACCGCGAGGGCGCCCGAGACCACCGCGCCGACCAGCGGGATGAAGGCGAACAGGAAGATGAACACCGCCAGCGGCACGGCCATGGGCACATCGAGGAAGTAGATGCCCAGGCCGATGAAGATGGCGTCGATGAGGGCCACGATCACCGTGCCGCGCACATACGCCGTCAGCGTCCGCCAGGCCCGCGGACCGGCGCCCGCCACCCCCGGCCGGGCGGCGGCGGGGACCAGCTTCAGCGTCCACTCCCAGATGCGCCGGCCGTCGTAGAGCAGGAACAGCGTCGAGAACGCGGCCAGCAGGATGCCGGTCAGCGCCTCCACGATGACCGTGACGCCCTCCAGACCGGCCGAGGTGATCTGATCGGTGTTGGCCCCGATCGCCTCGCGCAGATTCTTGGCGATCTCGTTGATCTGCTTGTCGGTGACATGGAACGGGCTGTCCAGCAGCCAGCGGCGCAGCTCGTCGATGCCGTCCTGGACCTGGTCGGAGAGGTCGTCGATGTTCTCCATGACCTGCCAGGTCACGAACCACCCGATCAGCCCCATCACCACGAACCCGAGGATCGCGGTGAGCGCGGTGGCCAGACCCCGCGGCACGCCCCGCCGCCTGAGCCAGGACACGCTCGGCTGGAGCAGCGCGGTCATCAGCAGCGCGGCGACGAAGGCCAGCACCACCAGCTGTACGGCGCTGATGACCCGCATCAGCACCCACACCGTGCCGGCCAGCACCAGCAGCCGCCACCCGGCCTCGGCGGCGACCCGCACTCCCCAGGGCACGGCCTGCGCCGGGTCGGGGCGCGGCCCCACGGCGGGCTGATACGCGGGCGGCGCGGGCACGTGTGCGGGAGCGTCCTCGGGGGCGGCCTTGTGCTCGGCCTCCTCCTGCTCCACCTCGGCGCGGCGTTCGTCCAACCGCTGCCCCATCTCGGTCAGCCCGTTACCGATCCGACCGAGCCACTTCGGCACTCGCGACATGACCCGTCCTCTTCCCCCGTCTCTCCCCACCACTCCCCCCGGAGCCGTCGATCAGACCGTACAGGGCGAAAGCCCCTCCCCGATAAGACGGGGAGGGGCTTCACAAGGTTGAGAGCGCGGGTTCGCGCGAGCCTGAGGGCCTAGTACCAGTGGTTGGCCTGCCAGAACGACCACGCGCCGCAGGGGCTGCCGTAGCGCTCGTTCATGTAGTTCAGGCCCCACTTGATCTGCGTGGCCGGGTTCGTCTGCCAGTCCGCGCCGGCCGAGGCCATCTTGGAGCCGGGCAGGGCCTGCACGAGGCCGTAGGCGCCGGAGGAGGGGTTCTGAGCCTGGTAGTTCCAGCTCGACTCGTGGTCCACGATGTTGCTGAAGCAGGTGAACTGGTCGCCCGGGATCATCTGCCGCGCCATGGCCTGGACCTCGGCGACGCTGTACGAGCTCTGGACGGCGAAGTCGGAGGCGTCGGCGCGGGCGGCGCTGCGGCTGGCCGCGAGCTTCTCGGCCTCCTCGCGCTCCTTGGCGGCCTTGGCCTCCTCGGCGGCCTGGACGGCCGCTTCCTTCTTCGCGATCGCGGTCTCGGCGGCCGCCTTGCGGGCCTGCGCCTCGGCATCCTTCTTCGCGGTGTAGTCCGCGGCGATGGCCTGCGCGTCGGCCTGCTGCGTCAGGGACGCGGTCTGCACCTGGGCGTATTCGCCCGCGGGGATGTCCGCGAGGAGCGTCGCGTCGGCTGCCGTCGCTTCGGCGTCGTTGTTCTGCGCGGTGCTGCCCGAGGCAACGCCGACGACGCTTCCGACAGCGGTGACCGCGGTGGCCGAGGCCACTGCGAATCCCCGGACCGAAATCCGGCTCACACGGTTTCCTTCCAGCATCGCCCGCTTCGGTGACCCTGGCGGACGCAATCGTGCCCCTGACGCTGGCCTCCCCACTACCGGGTCACGGGAGGCACGGGCCCGGTGGGCAACTCCCGCACGGGGAGCGCCGCGTGGTGCTCGGGCGGCATACGGCGGCGCTATGGAGTTGATGCTTCAGTTGTCCCGTACCGCTGGGGGTACAGATACAGGTGTGCCGTATGCGGGGCCTGACAGGAGTGAGACTCTGCCGTAACCGGACGGCGCAAGGCAATTCTGCGTTGCGTGTGAAAGCTCACATCCGGTTTGCCCCTGGGGATTTCATCGATCGCCCCCATACGACAGCGCCGCCCCGCTAGGCTCACTGGCTTTGCGGGGCGGCGCCAACCGGGGCCGAACGGCTCACATTTGGCCGTCCTCCAGCATTTCGGTCACAAGCGCGGCGATCTGGGATCTCTCGGACCGGGTCAGGGTGACATGCGCGAAGAGCGGATGCCCCTTCAGCTTCTCCACGACGGCGACCACACCGTCGTAACGCCCGACCCGCAGATTGTCCCTTTGCGCCACATCATGCGTCAGAACGACCCGTGAATTCGCGCCGATTCGGGACAGAACGGTGAGCAGGACGTTCTTCTCCAGCGACTGCGCCTCGTCCACGATCACGAACGCGTCGTGCAGGGAGCGGCCGCGGATATGGGTGAGCGGCAGGACCTCCAGCATCCCGCGCGCGGTGACCTCCTCGATGACCTCGCGGCTGGTGACCGCGGACAGCGTGTCGAAGACGGCCTGCGCCCACGGGCTCATCTTCTCGGCCTCGGTGCCCGGCAGATAGCCCAGCTCCTGCCCGCCGACCGCGTACAGCGGACGGAAGACCATCACCTTCTGGTGCTGCCGCCGCTCCAGCACGGCCTCCAGCCCCGCGCACAGCGCGAGCGCGGACTTGCCGGTGCCGGCCCGGCCGCCCATGGAGACGATGCCGACCTCCGGGTCGAGCAGCAGGTCGAGCGCGATCCGCTGCTCCGCGCTGCGCCCCTTGATGCCGAACGCCTCCCGGTCGCCGCGCACCAGACGGACGTTGCCGTCCGGGGTGACCCGGCCGAGCGCCTTGCCGCGCTCGGAGTGGATGGTCAGACCGGTGTGCACGGGCAGGTCGGCGGTCTCGGGGACGTAGACGTGCCCTTCCTCGAAGAGGATGTCCACCTGCTCGGCGGGCAAGGTCAGTTCGGACATCCCGGTCCAGCCGGAGTTCTCCGTGATGGCGAGCTCGGCCCGGTACTCCTCGGCCTGGAGACCCACCGAGGACGCCTTGATCCGCAGCGGCAGGTCCTTCGACACGACGGTGACGTCGTACCCCTCGGCCTGGAGGTTGCGGGCCACCGCGAGGATGCGGGAGTCGTTGTCCCCCAGGCGGTAGCCGGTGGGCAGCACGCTGGGGTCCGAGTGATTGAGCTCGACACGGAGCGTTCCGCCCAGTTCACCGGTGGGGATGGGGGCGTCGAGACGGCCGTACCGCACCCGGTGGTCGTCCAGCAGGCGCAGCGCCTGACGGGCGAAGTAGCCGAGTTCGGGATGGTGCCGCTTCGCCTCCAGCTCCGTGACCACGACGATGGGGAGCACGACCTCGTGCTCGTCGAAGCGGCTCAGGGCGTTCGGGTCGGCCAGCAGGACGCTGGTGTCGAGGACATAGGTGCGCCGGTCTGACTTGTGGCGCTTTGCGCTGGTCACCACGGAAGGACGTACCCCCTCGGATGAGGTCGGGGAGCGACGAAGTGGAGCTGGACCGGTTATGACGACCCGTTTGCGCCGCGGGCCGAGAACCGGCCCTCCGCGGCTGATGCCGTGCAGGGGTCGCACGGTGGGGCTGGTGCAAAGGGCCTCCCGGGCGGACGGCCCCATGCCGTCCGCTGAGATCCGACACCCGTGGTTCGGGCGTCGACCTGCTTGCCTTATGCCCTCGAACACCCGCCGCCATGCCAGGGCATATGACGGCGGACCGGTGAACTCCTTGTTACGCGTGGTACGTCCGCCCGCGCCGGGCGCGCCGGGCCGTCAGCCGCCGTAACGCCGGTGACGTGCCGCGTAGTCGCGCAGCGCGCGCAGGAAGTCGACCTTGCGGAAGGCCGGCCAGAAGACGTCGCAGAAGTAGTACTCCGAGTGAGCCGTCTGCCAGAGCATGAAACCCGACAGGCGCTGTTCGCCGCTGGTGCGGATGACGAGGTCCGGGTCGGGCTGGGCGCCGGTGTAGAGGTGGCGGCCGATCATGTCGATGTCGACGGTCTCGGCGAGCTCGTCGAGGGAGAGGCCCTTCTCACCGGCCTCGAACAGCATCGAGCGCACCGCGTCGGCGATCTCCTGGCGGCCGCCGTAGCCGATGGCGACGTTGACGACTATCCCGTCGACGTGGGAGGTGGCCTCCTCGGCGTGCTTGAGGACCTTCTGCAGTCCGTCGGGCAGCAGGTCGCGCGTGCCGACGTGGTGCACCCGCCAGCGGCCGTCGGCGGCCAGGGAGCGGACGGTGTCCTCGATGATGCCGAGCAGGGGGACGAGTTCGTCCTCGGGGCGGTCGAAGTTGTCGGTCGACAGCAGCCAGAGCGTGACCACCTCGACGTCCGTCTCGGCGCACCAGCCGAGGAACTCCCCGACCTTGTCGGCGCCGGCGCGGTGACCGTGCACAGTGGTGGAGCCGGCGGCCCTCGCCCAGCGGCGGTTGCCGTCCATGATCACGCCGATGTGCTTGGGCACCTGAGCGTGGTCCAGGTGGCCCTCCACCCGGCGCGTGTACAGCCTGACGAGCAGGCCGCGCAGCTTGTCGCGCAGGTTCACGTGATGTTCAGCCCCTCCTGTGCGGATGCGGTCCCCGCGAGGCCGAAGCCTACCCCCGCTCAAGGACGGCTAGAGCCGGAGGGGCGGGAGAGGGGGGTGCGTACTGCCGCGGGCAAGAAAAACGGGCCGGTCCGTGGGGGGGAGACGGACCGGCCCGAGGGGGGGTTTCCACCATAACCCTTCGTAAGTGATGCTGCGTGCACCGGCGCGCCGCAATTACTCTGCGGAATCGGGCGGCGACGCGCCGCTGGCCTGGGAACGCCCGGTCCACCAGGTCTTCCCGGCCGGGACCGGCCGGTACGACGGCCGGGAGAGAGTCCCTCCGACGGGCTAACGGGGCGGCGAACGCGCACTTGACGGCCGGAGGAAGGCAGGGCACCGCGCAGCCCCCTCCACCGCGCGGTGCCTCCCGCGCAGCTTTGCTCACGCGAATTACCTTGGTCTGAACTTACGTGAGATCGGTGATCGACTGCGAGTCGTTCGCGATAACGATGTGGAAAAAGGGTGAGCGGTGGGGCTGAAGGTGTGAGGAGGCCACGGGGAGGTGCAAGCGGCGGCTTGCACGCGGTGGGCAGCCGGGCTTGCACGCGGCGGGCAGCCGACGGTTTGCGTGCGGCGGGCAGTTTGCGTGCGGCGGGCGGGCGGCGGATTACCCGCGGCGGGCAGCCGGCCGGTTACGCGTGGCGGGCAGCGGGCGGCTTGCGGGCGTCGAACAGGTGGCGGCTGCTGTGGGCGACGAACGGTCCCTCCGCCTCGATCCGCTCGTGCAGCGCGCGCAGCTGCGGCTCGTACGCCTCGACGGTGAAGCCGGGCACCATCCAGACGACCTTGCGCAGGAAGTGCACGACGGCGGCGATGTCGTAGAACTCGACCCGCAGCCGCTCCGCCCGCAGCGCGACGACCTCCAGTCCGGCGGCCTCGGCGTCCGCGCGCTCGCGCTCGGGGTCGCGGGCGGTGCGCACCTCCTCCGGCAGCGGCCCCAGGAAGTGCTCGACGAGCTCGAAGACGCTGCGCGGGCCGACGTGCTGGGCGAAGTAGCTGCCGCCGGGTGCCAGCACGCGGGCGATCTCGGTCCAGTGGGGGCGGACCGGGTGCCGGCTGGAGACCAGGTCGAAGGTGCCGTCCGCGAAGGGCAGCGGGGCGTCCTCCGCGGCGGCCACGACCTCGACGCCGTGCCGCCCGAGGAGCGCGGCGGCCTTCTCGGCGTTGGGCGGCCAGCCCTCGGTCGCGGCGAGGCGGGCGGGCTTGCGGGAGGCGCGGGCCAGGGCGAAGTCCAGCACCTCACCGCCGCCCGTCTGGACGTCCAGCGCGGCCTCGGCCGCGGCGAGGCGCCCGGCCAGCGCGGTGGCGTACCCCCAGGAAGGCCGTGCCTCACTTGCCCGCCCCTCGAACCAGGAGAAGTCCCAGCCCTCGGTGGGGACGGCGGCGCCTTCGGCGACGAGCTCTTCGAACCTGCGGGTGGTCATGGGGCGATGATGCGAGGCGGGGCGGGCTGAGCGGCCCGGCCCGCACCGCTGCTCAGGGCACAAGGGGCCGGACCTCCTCGGCGACGAACCGGAGGAAACCCTCGGGGTCGGGTTCGTCCGCGGTCGGCTGGAGGACGACGGTGTCGGCACCGGCGTCGGCGACGAGCCGCACCGCCTCGGCGACGGCCTTGGCGTCCCCCGCGGCGCCGAGCTCGGGCACGTCGGCGACGCCCTCCGCGGTCAGCTCGGCGTGCAGGCGCGCGGCGGCGTCGGGGCCGGTGGCGGCGACGAGATAGACGACGAGGTGGTGGCGGTCGGTGCGCCCGGCGGCCGCCCGCCCCTCGTCGACGAGCCGCCGGGCCGCGCGCACGCCCTGCGGGGACGTGCCCGCGTGCAGGATCGTGCCGTCGGCGGCCTCACCGGACAGGCGCAGCGTACGAGGGCCGGTGGCGCCGCAGAACACGTCGACCGGCGTCCGGGGCGGCCAGTCGAGGGCGACGCCGTCGAGCCGGACGTAGCGCCCCTGCCGGCTCACCCGCTCGCCCCGCAGCAGCGCCCGCAGCGCGTCGAGATGCTCTCGCAGCAGCGTCAGCGGCGACTCGGCGCGCGCGCCCACCTGTCCCATCCAGTCCTGCACCCCGTGCCCGACGCCGACCATCGCGCGCCCCGGGAACATCCGGTTCAGGGAGGCGACCTCCATCGCGGTGAGGGCCACGTTGCGCAGCGGCACGGGCAGCAGTCCGACCCCGACCCGCACCCGCTCGCTCCACGCGAGCGCGGCGGCGGCGGTGGAGATGCCGCCTTCCAGGAAGCAGTCCTCCCACAACCACAGCTGCTCCAGCCCGCTGTCCTCGGCGACCCGGACCACCTCCCGCAGACGCTCGGGCGGAAGCTGCGGACGGAAGACGGCACCCAGTTCGGTCATGGAACCTTCCTATCCGGGGGATGAGGAGCGGACAACTGCTTTACGGTCGTGGGGAGTACGGGAGGAAGGCGGGCGCCGCGCATGACCCGAGGCCGATGGAGGGACGGGCGGGGACGCCTGCTGCTGGAGGCCCCTGCCGCCGAGCCCGTCCCCCTGGAGATCGCGACCTCCTACCGCGCCCGCACCCGCGGCCTCCTGGGCCGGACCGCCGTCGACGGCGCCCTCCTTCTCTCCCCCGCCGGAAGCATCCACACGTTCGGCATGCGCATCCCCATCGACGTGGCGTACCTGGACCGCGACCTCACGGTCCTCTCCGTACGGACCATGCCCCCCAACCGTCTGGGCCTGCCCCGCCCGCGCGCCCGACATGTCCTGGAGGCGGAGGCGGGGGCGATGGAGCGCTGGGGGCTCCGCCGGGGGACGGTGGTCAGGGTGGAGCCGGAGCGCCCCCGCTGAGCCGGCGTCCGGGCCCGGCGGGTTCAGCCCTCGCCGCGGGGGAAGGAGATCTCCACCCGGCGGTTCTTCTTGCGGCTGGCCTCGGTGGTGTTGGAGGCGATGGGGTACTGCTCGCCGTAGCCGCGGACCTCGAAGGTGATGTCGGGGTCGTTGAGGGTGCCGTCGAGGATGGCGTGGACGGCGTTGGCGCGTTGCCGGGAGAGGACGTCGCCGTGGGCCGAGGAGCCGAGGTCGTCGGTGAAGCCGAAGACGCGGACCTTGGTGGCGTTCTGGGCGCGGATCTCCTCCGCGATCGCGGCGATACGGGCCCTCGCCTCCGGGCCGAGCCTCGCGCTGTCCCTGCCGAACAGCACCTCGGCCTGCAGGGCGAACTTCACGTCCGCGTTGGTGTCCTCGCGGCGTTCGTCGCCGCTCTCCTCCTCCACGACCTGCTTGATGTCCAGCACCTTCGGCTCCGCCAGCGTCGCCCCCTCGGGGAGCTTCAGATCCGGATCGTTCCCGTCCACCTCCACCGGCGCCACCGCCGTCGGCTCCGTACCCGGCGGCACGCTGGGCTTGTCGTCCGCCCACGCGGGCGTCGTGGTGGCCAGGAGAAGGGTGGTCGCGGTGAGGGCCAGGGTCAGGCGGGTTGGGGTCATGGCTGTCCTCATCCGGTGATCTGGATGGGGGCGGAGGCGAAGGTGGGGAGCTGGAAGGTGACTTCGGTGGTGGAGGTGGGGGGTGCGGGGAATTGCATGAAGACAGCCACTGTCTCGCCCGACTTGATGATGGAGAAGCCTGTGGTCGTCAGCGGACGCCCGTCCGTGTCGCGCAGCACGTAGTACCGCTTCTTGCCCTTGGAATCAACGAGAGTGGCCCCACCGAGCGATCTGCCGTTCCGAACGATCTCGGTCTCGTTGCCGCTAAGGGCGGCGGGAACGACGACTCCCTTGGCGCCGTCGTTCTTAAGGTTGCCGTTCACAGTGATGAACCCACCGCCGTCACGGGTGGCCGAGGTGATCTGCAGAAGCAGACCATCTGGGCCTTTCAGCTCGGCCAAGGGTTGTTCGGACTGTCCTTCCTGGGCACTGGGACGAGATCCTGTGCTCTTGGAAGCGGACGCGGCACGCTCCGGCTTCTTGTCGTCGCCGCCTCCGCCGCCGCAGCCGGCCACGCCGAGGGCCAGTCCGGCCGCAGCTGCCATTGCGACCATCCCCCTGTGGGCCTTCGTTGTGAACCGCATGCTCATGACTCCGCTTCCTTCTCCCTCGTTCGTTTCAGTCAGCCAAGTGGACGTCGAACAGGTCCTCGGGTTTGGGAAGGTCGTCGAGATCGTCCGGGTCCAGCGGCCAGGACTGGTCCTCACACGTCAGTCCTGGAAGAGTGTCCTGGTCAGCGTCCTCCCCAGGCACCTCAAAGACACAGCGCGGCTCGATTACGGCACTTGCACTCGCCGTCGAAGTCATGGCCTCCGTGCCGGGAACGATGGAGTCTCCGACGGGCCTGTCGGTCACGGCTTCCACCTCGAAGCGCAACGGGCCCGCCCCCCAGCACAAAGCCGTGGCGTCGTTCAGGGCCGCTAGTTCGTGTGCCCGCCAGCACGGATCGTCAAGCGGCACGTTGCCGTCGAAGATGTCCCGCCACTTGGTCGGCTCGAGCACGCTCTCAAGCCACATGTCGGTCAGTTGGTCGCGAGCTTCCTGAGCTGCCGCCAGAGCCGCCGCGTCAGCTGCCGTTTGCGCCCCGCTTCGATTCGCGGCGGCCTGGCCGACTGCCAAATATGCCAGCGCCAGAAAGAGCAGGCCCCCCACCACTGTGATGTAGATGGGAAAAGCCTGCCCAGCGTCACCTCGTTCTCGACGCAGCATCAGCCACCGGTGACCTCGGCGACCTTCTCCGTAATCGCGTCGTAGATCGTCTGCCCGATGTCCGTCCCCGTGATGGCCAGCACGATCGCCACCACCACCGCGATGATGCCCAGGTACTCCACCGCGGTCTGGCCCTTGTCGTTGTGCATGCCGTTCCCCTCCCGCCGCACCGGAAACTTTGCAGTCGGGGCTACCACTACCCGTTGTGGGAGCGGGTGAAGAGGGTCCGGGGGCCCAACGGGAGGCCCAAGAGGGGGTCATGTGAGGCCGCCCTGGTGGTCGGGGGCGGTGCCGAGCCACTTGGCGGCGGCTTCGCTGCGGGTGGTGCTGTGGAGTTTGGCGAAGATGCGGTTGATGTGGTTCTTGACGGTCTTCTCGGCGATGAAGCAGGCCGCTGCGATCTGGTGGTTGGTCATGCCGGAGGCGATGAGGTCCATGATCTCGGCCTCCCTCGCGCTGAGTCGGTAGGTCGACTGTCTCATAGAGGGTTGCATTTGCGAAAGGGGGGTTGGGGAGAATCGCCTATCGTTTTCCCGGAATTCGTCTTGAGTCGTTGCAGTCGCACCGCCCCGCAGCTGCTCCAGGACCACCGCCCCTGCGCTCGCCGTGAAGTGCGGCCGGCCGCGCCTGACGTCCCGTACCGCCGTCACCAGTTCGTCGGCGGTGAACTCGCCGTGGACGAGGTAGCCGACGGCGCCGTGGCGGAGGGCCCGGCGGACCGTCTCCGACTCGCGGCTGTAGGTGAGCATGAGGACGGGGGCGTGGCGGACCAGGTGGGGCAGGGCGGTGAGGCCGTCGAGGCCGGGCATGCGGACGTCGAGGAGGATGACGTCGGGGCGGTGGCGGGCGGCCGCCTCGCGGGCCTCGTGGCCGTCGGCGGCCTGGGCCACCACCGTGATGTCGTCGCGGGCGGACAGGAGGGCCGCCAGACCGGCGCGGACCACGGGGTTGTCGTCGGCGATCAGGAGCCGTGTGGGCGCGGGCGGGTTCTCCGGCATCAGCCGTGCTCCTTTCCTGTCGGCAAGGGCACCTCGAGGCGCACCCGCGTGCCGCGGCCGTGCTCGCCGGGGCCGAGGTGGAGGCGGGCGCCGAGGAACCCGGCGCGTTCGGTCATGCCCAGGAGGCCGAAGTGGCCCCTGTGGCGCAGGGAGGGGACGCGGAGCCCTTCGGGCAGGCCCCGGCCGTCGTCCTCGACGGTGATGCGCAGGGTGTCCCCGCCGTCCGTGGCCGCGCGGATCCTCACCTGCGTGGCCTGCGCGTGGCGGGCCGTGTTCTCCAGCGCCTCGGTGACGATCGTCAGGATGTGATGGGCCTCGGGGTGCGGGAGGAGGAGGGGGGAGGGAGGGGGCTCGCAGGTGGTTCTCAGCGGGCTTCTGGTCTCCAGGTCCGCCGCCCTCGCCTTCAGCTCCGCCGCCAGGTCCACCCGCGCCGCCCTCCCTCTCGGTTGCGCCGCCGGGTCCGGGCGGCTCGGTTCGCCCTCCCGCGACGCCCTTCTCAGGTCCGTGAGGAGGTCGCGGGACTCCGCCGCCGCTCTGCGGGCCGCTCGGGCGACGAGGTCGGCCTGGGCGCGCAGGGTCGCCGGGTCGGGGGCGGGGGACGCGGCCGTGCGGGACAGGGCGTCCGCCGCCAGGGCCACACCGTGCAGGGTCTTGGCCACCGAGTCGTGCAACTCACGGGCCAGTTCCGCCCGTTCCGCGTTCACCGCCTCCGCCACCGCCAGGCGGGCCCGGGTCGCGGCCAGGGCCTCGGTCGCCGTGCCGAACCGCAGGAGGAGGTTGCGCAGGGTGGAGCCGACGGCTCCGGTGATGACGCACAGGCCGGGGAGGAGCAGCGACTCGGCCACGTCCTCGCCGGGCCCCAGTGTCGCGTGGACGAGGAGCAGGATCAGGCCCTGGAGGGAGGCGAAGAAGGCGGCGCCGCGCCAGCCGTAGACGATGCCGGCCAGGAGGGGGGTGCAGACGCTGACGTAGGCCAGGGTGGTGTCCGGGCCCGCCGAGATCAGCAGCAGCGCGCCGAACATCGTGTCCGCCAGCAGGAGCGTGGGGTGGCGCAGCAGCAGGGGTCCGAAGCGCTCCCAGTCCCTGAAGAGGACGTAGGAGCCCATGAAGGTGACCACCACGGCCGCACCCACCAGGCGTACGCCCAGCCCCGGACTCGCGTTGAGCAGCGCCGCCGGCGCCGCTACGGCGATCATGGCGAGGCGGAAGCCGAAGACCTGGCGGCACATGGCCTGGACGGCGTTCACCTGGATCGGCAGCGGAGGCGGCACGACAGCCCCCCGGCCGCCCCACCCAGGACGCCGGCCCGGCACCGCCGCCCCACGCCCATCAGGCCGACCCGGCACCGCCGAGCCCCGCCCGGCACCCTGCCCCGGCACCGCCGCCCCGCTCCCATCAGCCCGACCCGGCACCGCCGAGCCCAACCCGGCACCCAGCCCCGGCACCGCCGCCCCACGCCCATCAGCCCGACCCGGCACCGCCGAACCCAACCCGGCACCCAGCCCCGGCACCGCCGCCCCACGCCCATCAGCCCGACCCGGCACCGCCGGCCCCCACCCCAGGACAGCCCAGTACCCCCACCACCCACGCCACGCCGGCCACCCACGCCACACGGGCCACGCCCGCCATCCGCGCCCCGCCCGCCGCAGGCGTCCGCCCCCACGGGCCGGGCCGCGGCCGGTGCGGGGCGTCCCCCCGCCCCGGTCCGTCGTCGTGATCGTCGCCACCGGTCTCCCCCTATCGGCCCGTGATGGAGCCGAAGTCGGTGCCGGAGCCGAGGATCAGTCCGGCGCCGAGCAGCAGCATGGTGGCCGGGACCATGAACGTGGTGATCATCATGGTGGCCTTGGGAACGGCACGGGCAGCCTTGCGGCGGGCGTTCTGCGCGTCCGTGCGGCGCATGTCACGGGCGAGGGCGACCAGCGTGTCGACGATCGGCGCGCCCAGTTCCTCGCCCTGCTGGAGGGCCGTCACGAACATGGCCACCTGCTCGGAGTCGTTGCGCCGGCGCAGCTCCGCGAACGCCTGGCGGCGGCTCATGCCGAGGTCCATCTGGCGCAGGGTGATGCGGATCTCGTCGGCCCAGGGGCCCTCGTAGCGGGAGGCGACCCGGTCCAGGGCCTGGCGGAAGCCGAGGCCCGCGCTGACGACGACCGCGAGGACGTCGAGGAAGTCCGGCAGGGTGCGCTCGATGACGTCCTTGCGCACGCGGATCGCCGACCAGATGCCGACCTCCGTCCAGAACGCGCCGAAGGCCAGCAGCAGCAGGGCTACCAGGACGTCTCCCCGCAGCAGGAACACCAGCGCTCCCACCGCGCCCAGCGCCCCGTAGACCGCGCGCCTGGCCGCGTACCGGTCCAGGGTCAGGCCGCCGGGGTTGCCCGCCAGGTCGATCCTGCGGCGGTACTTGGCGACCAGCCGTGGGCCCATCAGGCGCAGGACGGCGGGGGCCCAGCGCATGCCCATGCGGTCGATCAGGGAGTCGACGGCGCCGGTGCGGGTGGCGCCGACCTCCAGGGCGAGGGCGAGGTCGCCGGGGAGTTTCGCCTCGGCCCGGTACATGCGCAGTCCGGCGAAGACCCCGCACACGCTCAGGGCCATGAGGGACGCGAGCAGCAGTGCCATCTCACCCTCCTCAGACGTCGATGCGGGACAGGCGGCGGATGAGGACGAAGCCGACGGCGTAGAGCGCGAAGGCGATGATCACGGCGGCCTGGCCGACGGAGGAGCCGGTCATCCGGTCCAGGGCGCCGTCCTTGACGCCGTTCATGAGGAACAGCGAGCCGATGCCCATCACGGGGACGGCGTACGAGGTCATGCTGACCTGGGAGAGCTGGGTGCGGATCTCGCGCCGGGTCTCCTTGCGCTCCTCCAGTGTGTCGGTGAGGTTCCTGAGCGCGCCGACCACCTGGCCGCCCGCCCGGTTGGACAGGACCAGGGTGGTGACCAGGACGACCAGCTCGCGGGAGGGGAGCCGGTCGGCGAGCTCGCCGAGGGCGTCGTCCATCGAGGCGCCCATGGCCAGCTGGTTGGCGACCTTGGCCAGTTCCTCGCCCGCGGGTGCCTCCAGTTCCTCCGCCGCCATGCCCACGGCGGTGCGCAGGGCGAGGCCGGCCTGGGTGGCGTTGGCGAGTATGCGGGCGAGTTCGGGGAGTTGGTTGATGAACTTCTCGATGCGTTTCTGCCGCTGCCAGCTGAGGAACTGCCAGGCCGCCCAGACGCCGAGGAGACCGGCGATGGGGCCGAAGAAGGGGGCGAGGGCGGCCTGGCCGATCAGCCAGAGCGCGGCGACGGCGGTGAGCATGGCGGCGAAGAACTCGCCGGGGGTGACGTCGAGTCCGGTGGCGGCCAGCCGCAGCTCCAGCAGCCGGCCGAGGCGGGTGCGGCGCAGCCGGCGGTCGAGTCCCGGGAAGTGGCGGCGGCGGCCGGGGACGGTGATCCGGCCCTCGATGGAGAGGCGGTCGACCAGGGCCCGGCGCTGGGCGCGGCCGGCCGCGTAGCTGTGCACGCCCAGGACCGCCAGGAGACAGGTCAGCAGGGTCAGTCCGGTGGTGAGCTGGACGAGGGTGCCTAGTTCCATGGTCCTACCTGGCTTCTCGGGTGGCGAGCTGGTCCGCGTGCCGGGCGACGCCGAATGCCTGCGGGAGGGGCTGGCTCGCCATGTAGAGGCGGTCGGCGGTGCGGCGCGGGAGGGGGAAGTGGCGGAACGTGCCGTGGACGCGGCCGTCGGGTGTCATGGGCTGTGCCTCGAAGCGGGCCACGGTGACCAGGCGGTACGGCTCTCCGCCGTGGCTGTCGAGGACGGCGATCTCGGTGATGCGGCGGGCGCCGTCGGCGAAGCGGGCGAGCTGCACCAGGACGTCCACCGCGCTGTTGATCTGGTCGTGCAGGGCGACGAAGGGGATCTCCACGTCGGACATGGAGGCGAGGGTCTGCAGCCGGGTCAGCGCGTCCTCGGCGCTGTTGGCGTGGACCGTGGCGAGCGAGCCGTCGTGGCCCGTGGACATCGCCTGGAGCATGTCCAGGGACTCGCCGCCGCGGACCTCGCCGACCACGATCCGGTCGGGGCGCATGCGCAGGGAGTTGCGGACCAGGTCGCGGATGGTGACGCGGCCCTGGCCCTCGACGTTGGGCGGGCGGGACTCCAGGCGGATGACATGGGCCTGCTGGAGCTGGAGTTCGGCGGAGTCCTCGATGGTGATGATGCGTTCGCCGCCGGGGATCAGCCCGGACAGGGCGTTGAGCATGGTCGTCTTCCCGGTGCCGGTGGCGCCGGAGACGATGAGGTTGAACTTCGCCTGCACCAGGCCGGCGAGGAGCAGCAGCATGTGCTCGTCGAGCGAGCCGAAGCCGATGAGCTCCTGGAGGGTGAAGGAGCGCGGGAAGCGGCGGATGGTGAGGATCGGGCCGGTCAGGGACAGCGGCGGGATGATCACGTTGACGCGTTCGCCGGAGGGGAGGCGGGCGTCGACCATGGGGTTGGACTCGTCGACGCGGCGGTTGACGGTGGAGACGATCCGCTCGATGGTCTGCATCAGCTGGTCGTTCGAGGCGAACCGGAGGGGCAGCTGCTCCACGCGGCCGCCCCGTTCCACGAAGATCGCGTCCGGGCCGTTGACCATGATCTCGGTGATGGAGGCGTCCTCCAGCAGGGGCTCCAGGATGCCGAGGCCGAGGGCCTCGTCCACGACGCGGCGGATCAGCTGCGAGCGTTCGACCGTCGACAGCACCGGGCCCTCGCGGCTGATGATGTGCCCGAGGACGCGCTCCAGACGGGCCCGGCGTTCGGCGGTGGCCAGGGAGCTCATCTCGGCGAGGTCGATCTCCTCCAGGAGCTTCGCCCGGTACGAGGCGACCAGGTGACCGTCCTCGCCCCGGCTGCCGTGCTCCTCGGGGGTGTGGATACGTGCCCGCAGGCTCATGGCTGTCCAGGCTCCTCGGGGGTGTCGGTGCGGGGCCGCGGGCTCATGGCTGTCCGGGCTCCTCGTCGGTGTGGTCGAGCGGCATGGTGGCGGTCTTGCGGGCCGGGCCGAAGTCCCAGCCGGGGACCAGGGAGGGGATCTCCACGGTGGCGGTGACGGTCACCTCGTCACCGCCGTAGGACTCCCCGCAGCTCACGGACAGCCAGTCGCTCACCGCCCGCGCGCACCCGTCCTGCGCGCTCTCCTGGAGCGAGGCGCTGCGCGCCCCGGCGCGCGCCGCCGTGCCGGCCTGCTGACCGGCGTAGGCGATGAGGCCGACCTGGACGCCGGCCAGCGCGACGAGGACGAGGACCGGGATGAACCCCAGGTATTCGAGGGCGACTTGGCCGCGGTCGCGGCGCGGACGGTCGTACGGCATCTCAGTCCGTCTCCTCCTCCACCGCACCGGCGTTCCCGGTGACCTCGAACGGGAAGTCCAGGGCGCCCGGGAAGAGCACGGGCACCCTGAGTCTGACCTCGGCGGTGACATAGCCGCTGCCCCCGCAGCTGACCTCGCCCGTCCAGGCGTCGGGGAGTTTGTCCAGCCCGGCCTCCTGGCAGGCGCCCTGCCGCTCCCCCGGCGACACGGCCGTGCCCGCCCGTACGGCTTCGTCGGCGGCGTTGCCGGCGAGCGTGAACGTGTAACCGACCAGCACGAACTGCCAGACCACCACCAGCGTGATCAGGATCGTCGGCGTCATGCCGAGGAACTCGACGGTGACCTGGCCGCAGTCGCCGCGAAGCCGGGCCGTCACGGCGCCACCGCCCCCGCGCCGCCGGCTCATCCGCCACCGTCCCTGCGCCGCCGCAACCCCCCGGACCTGCCGTGCCGCTGGGCGCCGGCCGGGGTCTTGACCAGGCCCAGCTCCCCCGCGAGCGCCCACAGGGCCTGGCGGACCTGGCCCTTGGCGTCGAGTTCGTGGACGCGGCCGGCGTCGACGGCGGCCTGGAGTTCCTTGAAGTGGGCGGGGATCACCGTCCCCGCGAGGGCGGTGCCGGTGATCTTCTGGATCAGGGCCGGCTGGATCTCCGTCTGGCGGCTGTGGCGGTTGACGACGACCGTGGTCTCCTCGGCCTTGCGGATCTGGAGCCGGTCCCACATGCGCACGGCCCGCTTGGCGCCGCGTACGGCGACGACGTCGGGGGTGGTGACCAGCAGCGCGGTGTCGGCCATCTCGACGGCGGCCGCGCCGGCGCCGCCGAGCTGGGCGCCGCAGTCGATGACGACGGTCTCGTAGCGGGAGCGCAGGGCGCTGACGATCTGGCGGGCGGCGCGGTCGGTGACCTCCTCGCCGCGTTCGCCCTCGGCGGGGGCGAGCAGGAGGGCGAGGCCGGTGTCGTGGCGGAAGACGGCGTCGGCGAGGACGCGCGGCGATATGTCGGTGATGGCGGCGAGGTCGGCGACGGACCGGCGGAACTGGACGTCCAGGTAGGCCGCGACGTCCCCGGTCTGGAGGTCCATGTCGACCAGCGCGGTGGCACGCCCCGAAGCCTGGGAGGCGAGGGCGAGCTGGATCGCGACCAGGCTGGTGCCGACGCCGCCCTTGGCGCCGCTGACGGTGAGCACGGTGCCGCCGACGCCGGTGAACACGTCCGCGCCGTGCCCGAGGTGGCGGCGCACGCCCACGGACCAGGCGGCCACGGTCTGGACGCGGCTGGCCAGTTCCTCGTAGGACAGCGGCAGGGCGAGCAGGCCGCGGGCGCCGGAGTCCATGGCGGCGGAGAACAGGCCGGGGCTCGCGTCGGTGGTGACGAGGATGACGCCGACCGCGGGGAAGCGCAGGGCGACCTCGCGGATCAGCTCCAGGGCGGGGACGGGTCCGATGCGTTCGTGGACGACGACGACCTCGGGCAGTTCGTCGACGGACTCGGCGGCGAGGCGGGCGAGGGTGTCGACGAGCTGGGTGGAGTCGACGACGGGTGCCACCGGTTCGGCGTCGGGGAGCTGGCTGAGCAGCGTCGTGAGGGAGCGGACCGCGTCCGCGTCGCCGACGGCCGGGAGGATCCTCGTGGGCATGGGCGGCCGCCTCTCACTTGTCCTGGGCGAGTTCGTAGGTGCGGTCCTTGTCGGGTACGGCGGTGTCGGTGCCGGGCGCGACGAGGGCGAGGCGGACGCGCTGGGCGAAGGACTCGGCGTAGGTGAGCCGCTGGGCGTCCAGGGTGGACAGCGCGAAGGTGATGGGGACGGCGTCGGTGGGGCGGCGGGAGCGGTCGTTCGAGCCCGGCTGGAGGGCGGTGAGCTCGCCGACGTCGAGGACCCGCGCATCGGTGACGATGATCTTGGACTGGTCGGGGTCGCCCTCGCGCTCGCCCTCGAAGGTGGCGTAGACGTTGACCCGGGCGCCGGGGGTGATCTTGCCGGCCACTCCGGTGGCCGCGTCGATCAGGATGGCGACCTCCTGCTCGCCCGGCTGGAGCGCGGGCTGGTCCACGATCATGTCGCTCTGGAGCAGGGAGCCCTTCTTGAGGGTGGTGACCGCGATCTTGCCGCGGATGTCGTCGAGATCGGTGACCGCGTTCGCCGACAGCCAGCGCTCCGGCATGCCGATCCTCCTGAACTGGCCCGGATTCAGCGCGGTGTAGGGCGGGACGTCGCTCTTGAGCTCGTACGCGGTCACCTCGGGGCCGACCTTGGACTCGGCGTCGTTGACGACGGAGAGCACGCCGGCGAAGGCGCCGAGGGCGGCCAGGACCGACAGGAGGAGGAGTATCACGCCGCGGCGCTGACGGGAGTTCATGGACCGTGCGACCTCGATGGGGGGTGGGTTGACGGGCGGGCGAGGGTTTCAGCGGGTGAGCATGCGGGGCTCCGCGGCGGGCGGGACGGCGGAGCAGAAGACACAGCGGTCGCCGATGACGTCGAGGCCGCACCAGTGGCACGCGCTCTGCCGCACCGAGGTGACCAGCTGGTAGAGGACGGACAGGTCGGGCAGGAAGCTGCAGAACTCGATCAGCCGGCCGGTCCCCCACCAGGCGGGTGACTCGGCCGGCAGCGGGGTCTCGCGCAGCCCCTGGGCGTTCCAGGCCGGGGCGAGGGTGGTGGTGACCCAGTCGGACTGGAGCTGCCCCTTGGCGATCAGCAGCGCGGTGGCGAACTCGGGTCCGGCGAGGGCGGCCTCGGGGCCGACGCGCACGAGCTGGGGTTCGGGGTGGGCGAGGACGGCGAACTGACTGCCGGGCATCCAGGACTTGGCGTGCGCCTTGAGGGTGACGGGGACCCGGTCGAGCCGCGCGACGGAGCCGAGGACGGCGCCGGCGTGGATGTAGTGGGTGAGCAGCCGTCCGGCGGAGGCGAGGACGCCGGGGGCGAGGTCGCAGGAGGCGAGCTGGCGCAGCTGGCGGGCGAGGACGGCGATGCCGAGGGGCGGCAGCTCGGGGCGGAACAGGGCGATGCGGTCGCTCTCCAGCAGGGAGCGGACGGTGCGCAGCCGGCGGTCGACGGCCGGGGAGACGCCGGGCGGGTAGACGACGATCAGATGGCCGTGCTGCTCGGTGAGGGTGTGCAGACGGGTGACGGCCTGCTCCAGCGGCTCGCGGTCGAGGCCGTCGAGGACGGTCGCGGGCAGGGTGCGTTCGTCCAGCGGCGGCAGTGCCATGTCGGCACCGGTCACGGCAACGGCAGTTGGCACGCGCAGCTCCCCGGATCCCCGCCAGTCGGCTCCGCCGGGCGTTACTCCGGTGCACCGACGTGACTTCATTGCGTGACTACCTCGGAACTGTACCCAGGGCTCGGTGACCGGAGAACAGCGTTTGATGACCCGAGGAAGAACTGCTGACGCACAAGTCGCGGCAAACCGGGTCAGGTTGCGCACGCAGACTCTCAACCTCCGCTCGTGCCCCGGAGTTGGTATGGACCTATTGACAACTTCGATTGGTCTGGACCAACTTGGACGTCCAGCGGTGGCCACCGCCCCCATCCCCTCTCCCCCACCGGAGGCCCCAGTGGACCGCGCAACGCCCCGCAGACGCCTCTGGGCCGGCGCCGTGACCGCCGCCCTGGCCCTGTCCTTCACCACCGCCGTCGAGGCGTCCGCCGCCGACGTCAACAACGCGAGGAACGCCGGTTTCGAGTCGGGGCTCGCCGACTGGACGTGCAGCGCGAACAGCGGCACGACCGTCTCCTCCCCGGTGCACGGCGGCTCGGCCGCGCTGAAGGCGACCCCGGCCGGGCAGGACAACGCCCGGTGCAGCCAGACCGTCGCCGTGAAGCCGAACTCGACGTACACCCTCAGCGCCTGGGTGCAGGGCGGCTACGCCTATCTCGGCGCGAGCGGCACCGGCACCACGGACGTCTCGACGTGGACCCCGGACTCGTCGTCCTGGAAGCAGTTGTCGACGCGGTTCACCACCGGCGCCTCCACCACCTCCGTCACCGTCTATCTGCACGGCTGGTACGGCCAGGCCGCCTATCTCGCCGACGACGTCTCGGTGTTCGGCCCCGACGGCGGCGGGGGCACCGGCCCCGGCCCCACGGTCCCGGGCGCCCCGGCGGGCCTCACGGTCTCGGGTACGACGTCCTCGTCGGTGTCGCTGGCCTGGAACACCGTCTCCGGCGCGACCGGCTACAGCGTCTACCGCGACGGCACCAAGGTCACCGCGGTCACCGGCACCTCGGCGACCGTGACCGGGCTCGCCGCCTCCACCTCGTACTCCTTCCAGGTCACCGCCGGCAACGCGGCCGGTGAGTCGCCGAAGTCGGCCGCCGTGACGGCCACCACCGCGCCCTCGGGCGGCGGCGGGGGCGGCACGCTGCCCAAGCACGTGGTGACCGGCTACTGGCAGAACTTCAACAACGGGGCCACCGTCCAGAAGATCTCCGACGTGCCGTCCCAGTACGACATCATCGCCGTCGCCTTCGCGGACGCCACCGCGACGCCGGGTGCCGTGACCTTCACCCTCGACTCGGCCGGGCTCGGCGGCTACACCGTCGACCAGTTCAAGGCCGACATCCGCGCCAAGCAGGCCGCGGGCAAGAAGGTGATCATCTCGGTGGGCGGTGAGCTGGGCCGGGTGAGCGTCAACGACTCGGCGTCGGCGACGAACTTCGCGAACTCGGTGTACGCGCTGATGCAGACGTACGGCTTCGACGGCGTCGACATCGACCTGGAGAACGGCCTCGACGCCACCTACATGACCCAGGCGCTGCGCGCCCTGTCGGCCAAGGCGGGCCCGTCGCTGATCCTGACGATGGCCCCGCAGACCATCGACATGCAGTCGACGTCCAACTCCTACTTCCGCACGGCGCTGAACGTGAAGGACATCCTCACGGTCGTCAACATGCAGTACTACAACAGCGGTTCCATGCTGGGCTGCGACGGCAAGGTCTACTCCCAGGGCTCGGTGGACTTCCTCACCGCGCTGGCCTGCATCCAGCTGGAGAACGGCCTCGCCCCCTCCCAGGTGGGCCTCGGCCTGCCCGCCTCGACGCGCGGCGCGGGCAGCGGGTACGTGTCCCCCACCATGGTGAACAACGCCCTGGACTGCCTGGCCCGCGGCACGAACTGCGGCACCTTCAAGCCCTCGCGCACCTACCCCGACCTGCGGGGCGCGATGACCTGGTCCACCAACTGGGACGCCTCGGCGGGCAACGCGTGGTCGAACGCGGTGGGACCGCACGTGCACGCGCTGCCGTAACGGCGCGGCAAGGACCGGTGTACCGCGGCGTCATCCTTCCGTAAGGATCACGGACCCGATCTCTGACTACCGTGGAAGGCGATCACATCACCGGGTCGCGTCGGTCTCCCCCACGCCATCGGGCCCGCCGTCCCCGAGGAGTCAGGTCCGCATGGCGATCCCGCGCAGACGCTTACGGCACACCGGTCCGGCCGCCGTCCCCCCGATCCCGCCGGCCTTCGAGATCGGCGCCGCCGAGCTGTGCGCGCTCGAACGGGTCGCACGCCACGCCGAGGAGCGGCTGCGGGAGCTGAGCGGCAGCCCGGACCGGATCGTCACCGCGGCCAGCGCGGCCGGGCTGGTGGAGGTCCTGCACGGGCGCGCGCGGACGGCGCGGGCGCTCGGGCGGGCGGGTGTCCCCCTGCTCGTGGAGGAGATCGGGGCGGTGGAGGCCGCCGTACTGAACCTGGAGTCGTACGGCGGCCATGAGGCCGTGCTCTGCGAGGGGTACGCCCTGCTCGACCGGTTGGCTCGGCTCGCCGGCCTGGGGCCGGTCAGAAGAAGTCCGACCACGGCTGGTCCCAGATCTGCTTCACGCACAGGACCAGGAACAGCAGGCCCGCCAGGGCGAGCATGACGTTGCTGAGCGGGCCGTTGCGCCACTGGGCGGGGGTGCGGGAGGTGTTGAGGAGCCACAGCAGGGTGCCGGCCAGGAACGGCAGGAAGGCCGCGCCCAGGACGCCGTAGATGATCACCAGGCGGAAGGGCTGGTCCTGGAAGAGCAGGACCATCGGCGGGAAGGTCAGCCACAGCAGATACGCGCGGAAGGGCCAGGAGCGCTCGCGGGTGCCGGAGGCGACCTCCTCGCCGAGGGAGGCCGCGGTGCCGGGGCGCAGCCGGGCGACGAAGTCCGCGAACATCAGGCTCACGCCGTGCCAGACGCCGATCAGGGAGGTGAAGGAGGTGGCGAAGAAGCCGATCAGGAAGAAGGTGGCGGTGGCGGAGCCGTATTCGGCCTCCAGGATGTCACCGAGCTGGATCAGGCCCTTGTCGCCCTTGGCGAGGGCCACGTTCGCGGAGTGCAGCAGCTCGGCGCCGACGAACAGCATGGCGACGACGAAGATGCCGGTGGTGGCGTAGGCGACCCGGTTGTCCAGGCGCATCACCTTCATCCAGCCGGTGTCGGTCCAGCCCTTGGCGTTGACCCAGTAGCCGTAGGCGGCGAGCGTGATGGTGCCGCCGACGCCGCCGATCAGGCCGAGGGTGTTGAGGACGGAGTCCTTCTCGTCGGGCAGGACGGGCAGCAGGCCGGCGAAGGCGTCCCCGAGGTTCGGGGTGACCCGGATCGCCAGATAGACCGTCACCAGGAACATGACGCCGACCAGGACGGTCATGACCTTCTCGAACACCGCGTACCGGTTGAACCAGACGAACACCAGCCCGATCAGGCCGCAGGCGATCGCCCACCACTTCAGGCCCATCACATCCGGGAACAGCGCCTGCAGCGGCAGGGCGCTGGAGGACATCGCGGCGGCGCCGTAGACGAAGCCCCACACGACGGCGTAGACCGCGAAGAACCACGTCGTCCAGCGGCCCAGGCTCGCCCAGCCGTCGAACAGGGTGCGACCCGTGGACAGATGCCAGCGGCCGGCGGCCTCCGCGAGGGAGATCTTCACCAGGCAGCCGACGATCGCGGCCCACAGGAGGGTGTAGCCGAAGCTGCTGCCCGCGATGAGGGTGGCGACCAGGTCGCCGGCTCCGACGCCGGTGGCCGCGACCACGATGCCGGGGCCGATGTGGCGCCAACTGGAGGGGCGCTGCGGGGGGTTCGTGTCCGGTGTGACGCCTGGTTCCGTGGGGTGTCCCGTGGTGTCCGCCATGAGCGTCAAGAAAGCGCAGGTCCGGGTGCGGGGCAAGAGGGCCTGCCGGGATCTTCACGCGATACGCCCGAGCGGGGCGGGCGCGGACCTCGGGCGTCCGGCCGGCGAGCGGGGCGGGGGCGAGCCTCGGGCGTCCGGTCGGCGAGCGGGGCGGGCGCGCGGGCCCGCGGACGTGTCTTTCGGGTATCCGGCCCGATTTGGTATTGACCTGCTCATGCCACGCCCGCACCATGAGCGCCACACCCGCACCTCGGACCCGGCCGGTTGGACCCCACGCCCGCCCGGACGGGTCCGCGCACGTCGCACGGAAGAACCACCCCCCGCTCCACTCCCCGTTTCCGGAGACCCCGGAATTCCTGGAGAAACAAGGAGATTTCATGCGACTCCGCATACGCGGCTCGGGCGCCCGCGGCGCCAGGCGGACCGCCGCCCTGGCCGCCGTCCTGGCCCTGGCGCTCGCCGCACCCCTCTCGTCCGACCTGACCGGCGCCAGCGCCGACAGCGCGTCGAAGGCGGCCCCCTCCGCCGACGACATCCGGCAGTACGAGATCCACGTCCACAACAGCAGCGCGGCCGAGCGCACCGCCATCATGAGGGCCGGCGTGACCGTGGACGAGGCCGACGAGGAGGGCCTGGTCGTCTCGGGGCGCGCGGACCAGATCCGCACACTGCGCGCCAAGGGCTACCAGGTCACCGCGCTGCCCGACGCGTCGCACCGGGTCGCCGAGGACGAGATCCGGCTCTACGACTTCCCCTCCGCCGACTCGCGCTACCACAACTACGCCGAGATGAACGCGGAGATCAACCAGCGGCTGGCCGCCTACCCGACCATCATGAGCAAGCGGGTGATCGGCAAGTCGTACCAGGGCCGGGACATCGTCGCCATCAAGATCAGCGACAACGTGGCCACCGACGAGTCCGAGCCCGAGGTGCTGTTCACCCACCACCAGCACGCCCGTGAGCACCTCACGGTGGAGATGGCGCTGTACCTGCTGCGCGAACTCGGCGCGGGCTACGGCAGCGACTCACGGGTCACCAACATGGTGAACAGCCGCGAGATCTGGATCCTGCCGGACCTCAACCCCGACGGCGGCGAGTACGACATCGCCACCGGGTCCTACCGCTCCTGGCGCAAGAACCGGCAGCCCAACTCCGGTTCCTCGTACGTCGGCACGGACATGAACCGCAACTGGAACTACCGCTGGGGCTGCTGCGGCGGCTCCTCCGGCTCGCCCTCCTCGGAGACCTACCGGGGTACGGCCCCCGAGTCCGCGCCCGAGGTCAAGGTGGTCTCCGACTTCGTGCGCAGCCGGGTGGTCGGCGGCGCGCAGCAGATCAAGGCGGGCATCGACTTCCACACCTACAGCGAGCTGATCCTGTGGCCGTTCGGCTACACCTACGCCGACACCACCACCGGCATGACGGCCGACGACCGCAACGCCTTCGCCACGGTCGGGCAGAAGATGGCCGCCAGCAACGGCTACACGCCCGAGCAGTCCAGCGACCTGTACATCACCGACGGGTCGATCGACGACTACCTGTGGGGCGTGCACAAGATCTTCGGCTACACCTTCGAGATGTACCCGCGCTCCAGCTCCGGGGGCGGGTTCTACCCGCCCGACGAGGTGATCGAGCGGGAGACCTCCCGCAACCGGGACGCGGTGCTCCAGCTGCTGGAGAACGCCGACTGCATGTACCGGTCCATCGGCAAGGAAGCGCAGTACTGCTAGCCCTCGACGCAGGCGTCTACTCCTCGAAGTAGGCGTCCAGGACCGCGTCCAGCTGCTTGTCCCACTCGGCGTGCTGGGCGCGGGACCTGGCCTCGATCTCGATCGGGTACCAGCGGCGGTCGGGGGTGTGGACGGTGACCGTGTAGCGCTTGCCGAAGCGCGCGGTCTCCGTCTCCACCGCGCCGATCTCGTCCCAGCGGAACTCGCACTCCTGGTCGTCCAGGGCGAGCCGGACGCCCCGGCCGTCCGCGACGATCCGGGCGCGGCGGTCGGCGGCCTCGAAGACGGGGCCGTCGGCCGGGACGTCCCCCTCGTCCGGCGCCTCCGGGGCGGCGTCGTCGTCCACCGCCTCAGGCGCGTCCACCGCCTCAGGCGCGTCCTCCGCCTCGACGGCCGGCTCCTGCTCGGGTACGTCGTCCCGCGGGGCGGCCGGCTGGGCGCCGGTGATGCCCGGGACGAACGCCGGGTCCGCCGCGGCGCCTTGCAGGGGCTGGATGCTGGGTCCTATGCGCTGCTCCACGCCGGAAGTATGGACGACATTCCTGTGCCGGAACCAGCCGCCCCGGTGTAACGCTCCCGTCACCGGGCCCGGCCGCCCCGGCGGGACGCCCCGACCGCCGCCGGGGCACGCGGCCGCCTAGACGAACACGCTGAGCACCGCCGCCGCCGCGAACCCGGCCACCGACAGCACCGACTCCAGCACGGTCCACGTCTTCAGCGTGTCCCGCTCGCTGATGCCGAAGTACTTCGCGACGATCCAGAAGCCGCCGTCGTTGACGTGCGAGGCGAAGATGGACCCGGCCGAGATGGCCATGATGACGAGGGCGACGAACGCCTGCGAGTGGTCGCCCCCGGCGAGCAGCGGGGCGACGATCCCGGCGGTGGTGACGATGGCGACGGTCGCCGAGCCCTGCGCGACCCGCAGCACCAGCGAGATCAGATACGCCAGCACGATCACCGGCAGCCCGACGTCGTTGAAGGTGTCCGACAGCGCCTGGGCCACCCCGCTGGCCTTCAGCACGGCGCCGAACACCCCGCCCGCGCCGACGACCAGCAGGATGTTGCCGACCGGCTTCAGCGACGAAGTGGACACCGTCTCCAGCGACTTGCGGGACCAGCCGCGCCGGACGCCCAGGACGTAGTAGGCGAGCAGCAGGGCGATCGTCAGGGCGACGAAGGGATGGCCGAAGAACTCGATCACCGAGCGGAGGGTGGACGGGTCCAGGGCGATGGAGGAGAAGGTCGCGGCGAGGATGAGGATCAGCGGGGTGCCGATGATGGCGAGGACCGTGCCGAGCGCGACCGGCTGCTCGTCCGGCTCGCGCTGCTCCTCGCCGACCGCCCGCCTGGCCTCCTCGGCGGCCTCGACCATGTCCTGCGGCACGGGCACGAAGATGCGGCGGCCGATCCACGCGGAGAACGCCCACGCGGCCAGCACGGCCGGGATGCCGCACACCACGCCCATGAGGATGACCCAGCCGAGGTCGACGTGCAGCAGCCCGGCGGCCGCGACCGGGCCGGGGTGCGGCGGCAGGAAGGCGTGGGTCATGGACAGGCCGGCGAGCAGCGGCAGGCAGTACAGCAGGACGGACTTGCCGGACCGCTTGGCGGCGGCGTAGACGATCGGCGCGAGGACGAAGATGCCGACGTCGAAGAAGACGGGGATGCCGAAGATCAGGCCGGTGAGCCCCATGGCGAGCGGTGCGCGCCGCTCCCCGAACAGGCCCAGCAGCCGGGAGGCCAGCACCTGCGCGCCTCCGCTGACCTCCAGGATCGCGCCCAGCATGGTGCCCAGGCCGATGATGATCGCGACATGGCCGAGGATGCCGCCCATGCCGGACTCGATGGTGGAGACGGCGTCGGAGCGCTGCACGGTGCCGAACAGCTCGGTCACCGACAGCCCGGCGAGCAGACCGACGGCTATGGAGACGGCGAGCAGCGCCACGAACGGCTGCAACCGCACCTTGATGATCAGGAACAGCAGCAGCGCGATCCCGACGGCGGCGACGGTGAGCAGTCCGGCGGTGCCGTCGATCAGGAGCAGGAGGCCGCCGGTGTGCGGTGGGGCCTCGGGGGCGGGGGCAGCGGCGAGCGGAAGGGACATGAGGGGGTCCTCTGGTTAAGTCCATACAGCTTTCGGGCAGGGGGGATCGCGGCACGGCACCGTGTCGGGTGCCGTGCCGTGTGCGGCGTACGGGGAGGGTGCGGGCGGTGTCAGCCGAGGACGGCGAGCGCGTCGATCTCGACGAGGAGCCCGGCGGGGAGGCCGACGTAGACGGTCGTGCGCGCGGCGGGCGGGGCGGAGAGGTTCTGCGCCTCGAAGTAGGCGTTGTAGATCTCGTTCATCTCGGCGAAGTGGGCCACGTCCGTCAGATAGACGCGGATCATCATCACGTCGTCCCAGGAGGCGCCGCCCTCCTCCAGGATCGCCTTGACGTTGTCGAGGGTCTGCAGGGTCTGCTCGCGCAGGGTGGGCCCGGCGGGCGTGGGCGGCATGCCGTCCTGGGCGGGCAGGAAGCCGACCTGGCCGGCGACCTGGAGGATGTTGCCCTTGCGCACGCCGTGCGAGAACTTCGCCGGCGGGGTCGTGTGGGTCTTGGGAGTGAGGGCGATCTTGTCCGTCATGCGGGGTCCCTTACTGGCGTTCTTCCGGAGTACTCGCCGCTGACGGCGTCCGCGGTACGGCGGACCAGCGGGAGCAGGGTGAGGAGTTCGTCGGCGGTGACGACCACGTTCGGCGCGGAGACCGACATCGCGGCGACGACCCGCCCGTCGGCCCCGCGGATCGGGGCGGCGACACAGTTGATGGACTCCTCGTGGCCGCCGAGGTCGGTGGCCCAGCCCTGTTCGCGCACCTGCGTGAGCTCCCTGAGGAACGCCTGCGCGTTCGGCGTCGAACGGGCCGTGTACATGGGGTAGTCGAGCTTCTCCGCGACCGCGCGGCGCTCGCCCTCGGGCAGATCGGCGAGCAGCAGCTTGGCGACGGCCGCGACGGTGATGGCGACGGGCTTGCCGATCCGCGAGTACATGCGCACCGGGTAGCGGCTCTCCACCTTGTCGATGTAGAGCACCTCGTTCTCCTCGTACACCGCGAGGTGCACGGTGTGCCCGCACTCCTCGTTCAGGCGTACGAGGTGGGGGTGGGCGATCTCGCGGATGTCCAGGTTCTCCATGGCCTCCTGGGCCAGCGCGAACAGCCGGGCGCCGAGCCGGTAGCGCTGGTCGGACTGCCGGTAGACCAGCCCGTGCTCGTGCAGCGTCCGCAGCAGCCGCAGCGCGGTGCTCTTGTGGACCCCGAGGCGCTCGGCGACCTGCCCCAGGTCGGCGGGTCCCTCCGCGAGCAGCGGCAGGATGCTCAGCGCCCGGTCGACGGTCTGGCTCATGGCGTACGTACCTCCTCCACGGCCTCTCCGGCATCCGTCCAGCCGGGGCCGAGTCGAAGTCTCCCCCACGCGGCGTCGTCGAGGGCGACCAGCCGATCGGCGTGGCCGCGGGAAGGGGGTACGGCCAGGTCCCCGGGCACGGTGAGCGCGGCGGCGGCCCAGAGGTGGCCGTGGCGGAGGCGGTCGCGCAGGGGGAGCCCGCGGAGGGTGGCGGACAGGAAACCGGCGGCGAAGGCGTCCCCGGCCCCGACGGCGGCGACGACGTCGACGGGGGGAGCGGGCACGAAGTGGGTTTCCCCGCGTCCGTACGCCGTGGCTCCGTCCGCCCCCTGTTTGACCACCAGGGTCGCGGGCCCGGGCAGGGCGTCGCGGAGGGCACCGGTGCCGTGCAGCCCCCACGCCTCCCGCGCCTCGTCGGCCCCGACGAACACCAGGTCCGCCCGCCGGGCCAGGTCGAGCAGCACCGCGGGTCCCTCGGACCCGTCCCACAGTCCCGCCCGGAAGTTCACGTCGAAGGACACCAGCGGCCGCCCGGGCGCCGGCTCGGTCAGTTCCCACAGCAGGTCGAGGCAGCTGCCGGACAACGCCGCGGTGATCCCCGACAGGTGCAGCACCCGCCCCGAACGCACCGCCGCCAGGTCCACGTTCGCCACGGACATCGCGGACGCCGCCGACCCCGCCCGGTAGTACGCCACCTCGTACGCGTCCGTGGCCCGGTCCCCCGCGGTCCGGAAGTACACGCCCGTCGGCCGCTCGGCATCCCTGGCGACGGCCGACACGTCGACGCCGTACGCCCCCACGGTCTGCACGAGATGGTCCCCGAACCCGTCCGCGCCGACCCGGCTGACCCAGCTCACCGCGTGGCCGGCGGCGGCCAGCGCGCACGCCGTGTTGGACTCGGCGCCCCCGATCCCGCGCTCGAACGAGGGCACATCGGCGAGCCGTCCCGGCCGGGTGGGCAGGAACGTGACCATGGACTCGCCGAGCGCGACGACGTCCAGGACGTCCGGGACGGTTCCGGTGCCGGTCACGATGGTCGGATGCTCCTTACGGCCGTGCGCGGTCCGCTCCGTTGACCCCGCGTCGGCCGAAATGCTAGACACCACTAAGCGACATACGCAATGGTCGTTGCACCCACCGCAACGCACCTGATCAGGGAGGTCCCATGAGTACCGAGTCGCTCGCAGAACTGGCCGCCGAGCGCGTGGACCACCGCTTCAAGGGCCTCCCCCCGGACGCCGACGGCCTCACCGTCGGCGAGCTGGCGGCCCAGCGCCGCAACCTCTTCACCGACGGCTTCACCACCCCCGTCCTCGCCCTGTCCGCCGAACGCCTGGAGCACAACCTGCGGCTGATGGAGACGTACGCCGAACGCCACGGCCTCGTCTTCGCCCCGCACGGCAAGACCTCCATGGCCCCCCAGCTCTTCCAGCGGCAGATCGAGCACGGGGCGTGGGGCATCACCCTCGCCGTGCCCCACCAGGTGCGCGTGGCCAGGGCGTTCGGGATCCGCCGCGTCTTCCTCGCCAACGAGCTCGTCGACCCCGCAGCCCTGCGCTGGATCGCCGCCGAGCTCGCGGCCGACCCGGACTTCCGTCTCGTCTGCTACGTCGACTCCGTGCGCGGCGTGGAACTGATGGACGCGGCCCTCAAGGGCACCGGCCGCCCCCTGGACGTCGTCGTGGAGCTGGCCGCCGGCGAGGGCGCCCGCACCGGGGTGCGGACGGAGGCGGAGTGCGGGGCGGTCGCCGACGCCGTGGCGGCCACGGACACCCTGCGGCTCGTCGGGGTCGCGGGCTACGAGGGCGAGGTGCCGCAGGCGACGCCCGAGCGGGTGCACGCCTGGCTGCGGCGCCTGGTGGCGCTGGCCGCCGGCCTGGACAAGGCGGGCGCCTTCTCCCGCACGGACGAGATCGTGGTCAGCGCGGGCGGCAGCGCCTGGTTCGACGCGGTGGCCGACGTGTTCGCCGAGATCCCCGAACTGTCCCGCCCGGTACTGAAGTTGCTGCGCTCGGGGGCGTACGTCTCGCACGACGACGGCCACTACCGCAAGCTGACCCCGTTCAACCGGGTCCCCGAGGAGGGCGCCCTGGAGCCCGCGTTCCGGCTGTGGACCCAGGTGGTCTCCCGGCCCTCGGCCGAGCAGGCGTTCGTCAACGCGGGCAAGCGCGACGCGGCCTACGACCTCGACCGGCCGGTCGCCCAGACGGTGCGCCGGGACGGCGTGGAGCGCCCGGCGGACGGGGTCGAGGTCGTCGCCCTGTCCGACCAGCACGCCTGGCTGCGCCTGTCGTCCGGGGCGGACGTGCAGGTCGGGGACTGGGTCGCGCTGGGCCTGTCCCATCCGTGCACGGTCTTCGACAAGTGGCAGCTGATCCCCCTGGTCGAGGCGGACGGCACGGTCGTCGACTACATCCGCACGTTCTTCTAGGAGGTACGGCCATGGAGGACCTGGTCATCCGGGACGCGGACGTCGTCGACGGCAGCGGCGGTCCGTCGTACCGCGCCGATGTGGTGGTCGACGGCGGCCGGATCGTCTCGATCGTCAAGGAGGCGGCGGCCGCGGGCTGCCAACGCCCCCGTGCCGTGCGCGAGCTGGACGCGGAGGGCCTCGTCCTCTCCCCCGGTTTCATCGACATGCACGCGCACAGCGACCTCGCCCTGCTGCGGGACCCGGACCACAGCGCCAAGGCCGCGCAGGGCGTGACGCTCGAAGTGCTCGGCCAGGACGGGCTGTCGTACGCGCCCGTCGACGACCGCACCCTCGCCGAGGTCCGCCGGGCGATCACCGGCTGGAACGGCTCCGGCGACGACATCGACTTCGACTGGCGGTCGGTGGGCGAGTATCTGGACCGGCTGGACCGGGGCATCGCCGTCAACGCGGCCTATCTGATCCCGCAGGGCACGGTCCGCGCGCTGGTCGTGGGCTGGGAGGACCGTGCGGCGACGCCCGAAGAGCTCGACCGGATGCGGCGGTTGGTCGCCGAGGGGCTGGAGCAGGGCGCGGTCGGGCTGTCCTCGGGGCTCACCTACACGCCGGGCATGTACGCCGAGGACGCCGAACTGACCGAACTGTGCCGGGTGGTGGCGCGCTACGGCGGCTACTACTGCCCGCACCACCGCTCCTACGGCGCCGGCGCGCTGGAGGCGTACGCGGAGATGGTGGCCCTCACGCGGGAGGCGGGCTGTGCGCTGCACCTGGCCCACGCGACGATGAACTTCGGCGTGAACAAGGGCCGGGCGCCACAGCTGCTGGCCCTGCTGGACGAGGCGCTGGCGGCCGGCGCCGACATCAGCCTCGACAGCTACCCCTACACCCCCGGCTCCACCACCCTCGCGGCCCTGCTGCCCAGCTGGGCGAGCGAGGGCGGTCCGGACGCGGTGCTGGCCCGGCTGGCGGACGACGCGACGGCGGAGCGGATACGGCACGATCTGGAGGTCACCGGGTCGGACGGCTGCCACGGGGTGCCGGTGGAGTGGGACACCATCGAGATCTCGGGCGTGGGCGACCCGGCCCTCTCCGGTGAGATCGGCCGTCGCGTGGACGGCTGGGCCACCGCCCGCCGGCTGCTCCTCCAGGACCGGCTGGGCACGTCGATCCTCCAGCACGTGGGCCACGAGGAGAACGTCCGGCACATCATGCGGCACCGCGTCCACACGGGCGGCTCGGACGGCATCCTCCAGGGCGCCAAGCCGCATCCCAGGGCGTACGGCACCTTCCCGCACTACCTCGGTCACTACGTCCGTGAGCTGGGCGTGCTGTCCCTGGAGGAGTGCGTCGCCCACCTCACCTCACGGCCCGCGGCCCGGCTCAGGCTGCCGGACCGCGGTCTGGTGCGCGAGGGCCACCGGGCCGACCTGGTGCTCTTCGACCCGGCGACCGTCGCGGCGGGCTCCACCTACGAGCGTCCGCGCGCCCTGCCGACGGGCATCCCGTACGTCCTGGTGGACGGGCGGTTCGTCATCGACGACGGGCGGCGGACGGACGTCCTGGCGGGGCGGTCGGTGCGGCGCACCCCGGTGTGATGCCTACGGCTTGGGCAGGGTGCAGCCACTCGCGTACAGGTCCAGCTTGCTGTCGAGGCCGAAGCAGGCGGCGAACTGGTAGGTCTGCTGGGCGTAGTTGATGCCCTGGCGGACGGTGACGTTGCCGCTCTCGTCGACCTCGCAGGGGTTGTTGAGGGTGCAGCGCTCGCCGTCCTCGTTGCCCGTGTTGTTGACGGCGACGACCCGGCCGGTGGCCTGGTCGACGACCGGGGAGCCGGAGGTGCCGCCGATGGTGTTGCAGGCGGAGGTGTAGCGGACGGAGTCCTTCCAGGTCCAGTCGCCCTCGCGCATCCGGTACACGAAGCCGTCGATGGAGCAGTTGTAGATGCGCTTCCAGTACCCGGAGACGACGCTGATGGCGGTCCCGGCGACCGGGTGGGTGTCGTTCAGGGTGAGCGCGTCGATGCCGTAGGAGCTCTTGATCTGCCCGTAGGTGCGGGTGAGCTGGTAGACGGCGGCGTCGGTGTCGGTCATGGTCGCGTAGGCGATCTTGCTGGCGCGCAGGGTCGCCACCCGGCTGCCGGCGGAGTTCAGCAGGGAGAAGGAGCGGGTGGAGGCGCGGTCGACGACGACCTGGCCGGGGCCCAGGAAGCCGGACTCCAGGCAGTGGCCGTTGGTGAGCACCAGGGCCGGGTCGTCGGCGGCGGAGTCCGGCATGCGGATGACGGAGCCGGAGCAGTTGCTGAGCGCGACCGTGCCGGCGAAGTTCACCGCCCGGACCGCGGGCGCGGCCGCGGGCTTCGCCGCGGATCCGGACACGGATCCGGACACGGATCCGGCCGCGGGTGCCGCCTCGGTGTCCGGTGCGGCGGCGAAGGCGGGTGCCGCGCCGGTCCCGGTGATCACCAGGGCGGCGAGCGCGGCGAGGAGAGGCTTCTTCATGTGGGGGTCCCCTCTGATGTGCGTGAGCGACCGGAGATCTTCCGGCCGCCCCGTACTTGTCATGCGCATTGTTAATGCGGGGTCACGAGGGGACAAGGAGACGTTTCCGGCCCGGGCGGCCGGAACTCGCGGGTGGGCCGGGAGATGTCCGGGTCGGCGACAACGGCCACGCGGAGGACACGCCGAGCCGACCGGGCTCCGGCAGGCCCCCCCCCGGCGCCGCCGGCATGATCCGGAAGCCCTGGGGGTCTGGCCGATCACGCCGGGCTCCCGGCGCCCGGCACCGCGCCTCGCCGCGTTGCCGTCAGCCCCCGACTCCCCCACGCCCGGACCGGGCTCGCGCGGAGGCACCCCCTCGCATCGACTCCGTCCTAGCGCGGCCCCTTGGGCTTGCCGTTGCCGCGTCCCGGCTTGGTGGAGGTGGTGGCCGGGGTGGGCTCGGGGGCGGCCGTGGTCGCGGTGGGGGCAGCGCCGGTGGCGGAGGGTGCGGGCTCCGCCGGGTCGGTGGAGGTCCGGGCGGGGGCGGTGGGCGAGGCGCTCGGGGAGCCCGAGGCGGGGGCGGTCCCCGCGGCGGAGGCGGAGGGGTCCGCGCCGGTGCCGCCGCTCCCGTCGGAGCCGGTCGCCCCGTCGGCCGGGTCCGCCCCGCCGGTCTCCGGCGTCCCGGCGGTCCCGTCCGTCTCGGTGCCGGCCGCGTCCTCCGCCGTCGGTCCCGTGCGGTCAGGGCGGCTCAGCTCGTCGTCGTCCGAGGACCCGCCGAGGGAGAAGGTGACGACCAGCGCCGCGAGCGACACCACTGCGACCGCGCCGCCCGCGAGCAGCAGCCGCCGCTGACGCCGGGCCGCGGCCCGGCGGGCACCGCGCCGCCCGCCGACGGGCGCCACGGGGGACGGACCGGCAGAGGGATCCGCGCCGGGATCCGCGTCGGTCACCCGCGGCAGCCGCGCGGTCTCGTCGTAGGCGTTCTGCCAGCCGTGGGCGGCCGCCGGATCGGCGTACTCGTCGTAGGCGGGGGCGGCCCCGGCGTCCTGCGGGTGGTACACGCTCGGCGTCACGCCCCGCACAGCCTGTACACCGTGCACGCCGGGCACGCCCTGCACGCCGTATACGCCGGTCGCGTCGGGGTCGGCGTACGACCCGCCCTCGGGGTGACGGTGCTCTGACATGGCCGCGGATTCTAGTTACCGATGGGTCTGTTGGGACAGCCGTCGGCAAAAACCCCCCAAACCGTGCGTCTCACGTGGCGGAAAACACGACGCGGGGCCCCTGAGCGGGCCGTAAGCTCCCAGACATGCAGGTGATCCAGTCGACCAAGCTCGCCAATGTCTGTTACGAGATCCGGGGCCCGGTTCTCGAGGAGGCCATGCGGCTTGAGGCGGCGGGCCACCGCATCCTCAAGCTGAACACCGGCAACCCGGCGGCCTTCGGCTTCGAGTGCCCGCCGGAGATCCTGGAGGACATCCTCCGCAATGTCTCCGGCGCCCACGGCTACGGCGACGCCAAGGGCCTGCTGGCCGCGCGCCGCGCGGTCGTGATGCACAACCAGACCCTCGGCATCGAGACGGACGTCGAGCACGTCTTCATCGGCAACGGCGTCTCCGAGCTGATCGTGATGGCGATGCAGGCCCTGCTGGACGACGGCGACGAGGTCCTCGTCCCGGCCCCGGACTACCCGCTGTGGACGGCGGCGGTGTCCCTGTCCGGCGGTACCGCGGTGCACTACCGCTGCGACGAGCAGTCCGACTGGATGCCGGACCTCGCGGACGTGGAGCGCAAGGTCACCGACCGCACCAAGGCGATCGTGATCATCAACCCGAACAACCCCACCGGCGCGGTCTACGACCGGGCGATGGTCGAGGGCCTGACGGACATCGCCCGCCGCCACAACCTGCTGGTCTGCTCGGACGAGATCTACGACAAGATCCTCTACGACGGTGCCGCCCACGTCCCCACCGCGTCGGTGGCCCCGGACCTGCTGACCCTCACCTTCAACGGCATGTCGAAGGCGTACCGGGTGGCCGGCTACCGGGTGGGCTGGATGGCCGTCTCGGGCCCGCGCGCCCACGCCGAGTCCTACATCGAGGGCCTGACGATCCTGGCGAACATGCGCCTGTGCGCGAACATGCCGGGCCAGCACGGGGTGGTCGCCGCGCTCAGCGGACGGCAGTCCATCAACGACCTGGTGCTGCCGGGCGGGCGGCTGAAGGAGCAGATGGACGTCGCGCACGCGATGCTCACCCAGATCCCCGGCGTGACGTGTGTGAAGCCGAAGGGGGCGCTGTATCTGTTCCCGCGGCTCGATCCCAAGGTGTTCAAGATCAAGGACGACCGGCAGATGGTCCTCGACCTGCTGCGCCGCGAGAAGATCATGGTCGTCCAGGGCACCGGCTTCAACTGGCCGGAGCCGGACCACTTCCGGGTCGTGACCCTGCCGACGGCACGGGACCTCCAGGAGGCGATCGGCCGGATCGGGAACTTCCTGGACGGCTACAGCCAGCCCTGACCGGCCCGGCCGTGCGGCCGTCGAGCGCATCGGGCGCCCTCCACACATCTGGAGGGCGCCCATTTTCTTGAAGAGCTCAACTTTAGACTCAATCTAAGCTAGGATGTCTTCCGTAGAGAGCAGGAGGCCATCCATGTACGAACCGATCCGCACCCCTGCTTCCCGCAAGGGGTCCGCCCACCACGCGATGGCCGGCACGTCCTCGGACTTCCCCCACCGCTCGCGCGAGGAGGAGCTGGACATCCAGCTCGCCGGGCACCTCGGAGCGCTGCTCGCGGTCACCGACGAGCTGCGCGCCCTGGCCCCGTCCGCCGATCTGGACGCGGCGGCCGCCCGTCTCGTGGAGCAGGTGTCGCGGCTGCGCGGCGGCTCCGTACCGGTCCGCGCGGTCCCGAACGCCACCGGCGATGCCAGGGCCCTGCACCAGCGCGCCCACACGCTCGCCGGACGGGCCCTGGTGGTCGCCGCGTCCCGTGCGGACACGGCGGCGGCGATCCTGGCGGCCGAGCGGATGGACGCCCACACCGAGGCCCTCGCGTCCCGCGAGCCGGCCCTTCCCTGAGCCCCCCGCGGGCTCCTCCCGACGGCCCCGGTCCGCGTGCGACCGCAGCGACGCGCGGACCGGGCGCCACGGCACTGCGCCGGCCGCGTTCACCTCGGCGGCGTCGATCAGAGCTGAGTACGGGTTCTGGCGGCGCTGGGCGCTGTAGGAAGCTACGAAGAACCGGTCCCGGCCCGGCGCCTGTTTCATGCCTTTCCCTCCTGGCTGATTCCACTCCCCCGGCTGTGTACTCCTCACAGGCTGCGACACAGCACGGCGAACTGAGGGAGCGACCATGACCACCCAGACCCAAGAGGCCAACGCCCGGGAACTCGAGCTCACCTGGATGGCCCAGGCGATCACGCTGGCCACGAACAGCGTGCACAACGGTGGCGGTCCCTTCGGGGCGCTGGTCGCGAAGGACGGGGAGGTCGTCGCGAGCGGGAACAACCAGGTGACCGCCACCCTCGACCCGTCGGCGCACGCCGAGGTCAGCGTGATGCGGGCCGCGTGCCGGGAGCTGGGCACCTTCTCCCTCGAGGGCTGTGTGCTGGTCACCTCGTGCGAGCCGTGTCCGATGTGCCTCGCCACCGCGCTGTGGGCGCGGGTCGACCGGATCGTCTACTGCGCGGACCGCCACGACGCCGCGGTGGCCGGCTTCGACGACCGCAAGTTCTACGACCTGCTGGAGAAGAAGCCGCAGTCGATGTGGCCGATGACGGTCGAGCACCTGGACCTGCCCAACCGCACGGCCCCCTTCGACGCCTGGCTCGCCAAGGCGGACCGCATCGACTACTGAGGCCGTCCGCCCCAGCGACGAAGGGCGGATCCCGGTGTGCACCGGGATCCGCCCTTCGCTGTCCCCGACCGGGGCCTCCGCCCGGCTAGGGGCAGCTGATGCGGGTGTCGCCGCTGTCGGTGGTGCAGGTGTCGTATCCCGAGCCGCCGTTGGCGCTGTCGTTGCCGCTGACGCTGTCGACGGTGTCCAGGCGGTCGTTGCCGTAGTTGCCGATGAGGTAGTCGCTGCCGGGACCGCCGACGAGACGGTCGTCGTGGTAGCCGCCGTCGAGGCGGTCGTTGCCGAAGCCGCCGTGGACGGTGTCGTTGCCGTAGCTCGCGTTGACGGTGTCGTCGCCGCCGAGGGTGCAGATGACGTCCGCGCCGGTGGTTCCGGTGAGGGTGTCGTTGCCGCTGGTGCCGATGCGGGTGCAGCCGCGGGAGTTGCCGACCGTGGTGGTCTTGGTGGCGCTGTTGTCGGTGGAGTCCGGGTCGGTGCTGGTGGAGCTGATCGTGACCCGGTCGGTGAGGGTGCCGGTGGCACGCGGCTCGACCACGAGCGTGACGCGGGCGGGGGTGGTCGCGGTGACGCTGCCGAGGGTGCAGCTCACCGTGGTGGCGGTGGTGGTGCAGCTGCCCTGGGTGGTGGTCGCCGAGATCACCGTGGCCGCCGGTCCGCTGAGCGTGTCGCTGAGGGTGACGCCGGTCGCGGTGGTGCCGGCGGTGGTGTTGCTGACGGTGATGGTGTACGTGGCGCGGTCACCGATGTTGACGGTGCTGGTGCCGGTCTTCGTCACCGACAGGTCGGGGTTCACCGGCGGCGGGGGCGGGGGTGTGCCGCCGCCCTCGAAGCGGGCCAGGGCGAAGTCGCTGCCCGGCCCGCCCTGGCCGACCGCGACGATCCTGCCGTCGGGCTGGAGGGCCACGCCGTAGGCCGCGTCGGCGCCGCCGAAGTCGGCGGTCGCGACCCCGCCGGTGCCGAACCCGGTGTCCTGGCTGCCGTCGGGGTTGTAGCGCAGGACGGCGAAGTCGCCGCCGGGCCCGTTGCTCCCGGCGACCACGATCCGGCCGTCGCCCTGGAGCACCACGTCCGAGGCGCCGCCGCCTCCGGTGGTCAGGACCTTGCCGTCGCCGTCGAAGCCGGTGTCCAGGGAGCCGTCGGGGAGGTAGCGGGCGAGGGCGAACCTGCCGCCGCTGCCGCCGGCGGCGACGATCTTGCCGTCGGGCTGGATCACGACCTCCTCGACCCCGTCGTAGTCGCCGAAGTCGGTGCGGACGATCCCGTCGCCGTCGAAGCCGGTGTCCACGCTGCCGTCGGTGTGGAAGCGCATCAGCATGAAGTCGAAGCGGGTGGACCCGACGTCGCCGCCGATGACGATCTTGCCGTCGGGCTGCAGCGCCATGCCGTCGGCGCCGCCGCCCGCCTCCAGCGAGCCCGGCACCGGGTCGGCGGTCACCACGCCGTCGCCGCCGAAGGAGCTGTCGGGGGTGCCGTCGCCGAGGTAGCGGGCGAGGGCGACGTGACCGCCGGTGTAGCCGGCGGCGACGATCCGGTTCTGGGAGTCGATCGCCACGTCGAGGGCGTCGGTCGGGCCGGCGATGTCGGCGAAGACCCTGCCGTCTCCGCTGAAGGTGTCGTCCAGGCTGCCGTCGGGGTTGTAGCGGGCCACCACGAACCAGCAGCAGTTCTCGTACTCCCGCCAGCTGTGGCCCACCACGACGATCTTCCCGTCGGCCTGGAGCGCCACGGCGGCGGCCTCGCTCCACTGGAGGTTCGGCTCCATGTTGTTGATGGGCGTCGCCACGGTGCCGCCCGCGCCGAAGCTCTGGTCCAGGCTGCCGTCGGGGTGGTGGCGGGTCAGCGCGAAGCGGCTCTCCACCAGCGATTCGTCGGAGGAGTAACCGACGGAGACGATCTTGCCGTCGGGCTGCAGGGCCACATCGGCGGCCCGGTCGGTGTCGGCGAGGGTGGTGAGGACCGTGCCGTCACCGCCGAACGTCGGGTCGAGGTCGCCCGGCGCCGCGACCGCGGTGCCGGGGAGGGTCAGCACGAGTGCCAGGACGGTCGCCGCGACGGTCCCGGCCCGGGCCATGAGGGACCGGCGACGGTCACCGGGGCGACGCCACGCTCGTCGCACAGGGGGTGTGAGCATGCGCGACAGCCTTGCGCCGCTCGCACACCCGTGCCTCGGGCACGACCGGCGTTGATCTCACCGGACGCACGAAACCATCCCGACGGGTGACGGGGCACAGCAGCACGGCCCCGCACGCCGTTGTGCGGGGCCACGGTTCGTGACGATGTGCCGCCACCCGCGGCCGGCCGTGACGATCACTGGTCAGGGCTCCCATCGGACCGGCCGCGGGGGGATCTCGGGGGGCCTTCGGCCCCGTTCTCTACGGGCCGTCAGCCCAGGCGCTCGACCAGAGCGCGGTACTGGTCCCACAGCTCCTTCGGCGTGTGGTCGCCGAAGGTGTTGAGGTGCTCGGGCACCAGCGCGGCCTCCTCGCGCCACACGTCCTTGTCGACGGTGAGCAGGAAGTCCAGGTCGGACTCGGACAGTTCGAGACCGTCGGTGTCCAGGGCCGCCTTGGTCGGCAGGATGCCGATCGGCGTCTCGACGCCCTCGGCCCTGCCCTCCAGGCGCTCCACGATCCACTTCAGGACACGGGAGTTCTCGCCGAAGCCGGGCCAGACGAACTGGCCCGCGTCGTTCTTGCGGAACCAGTTGACGTAGTAGATCTTGGGCAGCTTGGACTGGTCCTTGCCCTTGGCCACGTCGATCCAGTGGCCCATGTAGTCGCCCATGTTGTAGCCGCAGAACGGCAGCATGGCGAACGGGTCGCGGCGCAGCTCGCCGACCTTGCCCTCGGCGGCGGCGGTCTTCTCGGAGGCCACGTTGGCGCCGAGGAAGACGCCGTGGTTCCAGTCGAAGGACTCGGTCACCAGGGGTACGGCGGTGGCGCGGCGGCCGCCGAAGAGGATCGCGGAGATCGGCACGCCCTTGGGGTCCTCCCACTCGGGCGCGATGATCGGGCACTGCGAGGCGGGCACGGTGAAGCGGGCGTTGGGGTGGGCCGCCGGGGTCTCGGAGGCCGGGGTCCAGTCGTTGCCCTTCCAGTCCGTCAGATGCGCGGGCGGCTCCTCGGTCATGCCCTCCCACCACACGTCGCCCTCGTCGGTGAGCGCGACGTTGGTGAAGACCGCGTTGCCCCACAGGGTCTTCATGGCGTTGGCGTTGGTGTGCTCGCCGGTGCCGGGCGCGACGCCGAAGAAACCGGCCTCGGGGTTGATGGCGTAGAGGCGGCCGTCCTCGCCGAAGCGCATCCAGGCGATGTCGTCACCGATGGTCTCGACCGTCCAGCCGGAGATCGTGGGCTCCAGCATGGCCAGGTTGGTCTTGCCGCAGGCGGACGGGAAGGCGGCGGCGACGTACTTGGACTCGCCCTGCGGCGGCGTCAGCTTGAGGATCAGCATGTGCTCGGCCAGCCAGCCCTCGTCGCGGGCCATGACGGACGCGATGCGCAGGGCGTAGCACTTCTTGCCGAGCAGGGCGTTGCCGCCGTAGCCGGAGCCGTAGGACCAGATCTCGCGGGTCTCCGGGAAGTGGGAGATGTACTTGGTCTGGTTGCAGGGCCACGGCACGTCCTGCTGGCCCTCCTCCAGGGGGACGCCGAGGGTGTGCACGGCCTTGACGAAGAAGCCCTCGTCGCCGAGCTCGTCGAGGACGGCCTGGCCCATGCGGGTCATGGTGCGCATGGAGACGGCGACGTAGGCCGAGTCGGTGATCTCGACGCCGATCGCGGACAGCGGCGAGCCGAGGGGGCCCATGCAGAAGGGCACGACGTACATGGTGCGGCCCTTCATGGAGCCGCGGAACAGACCCTTCTCACCGGCGAAGATCTCCTTCATCTCGGCGGGGGCCTTCCAGTGGTTGGTCGGGCCCGCGTCCTCCTCCTTCTCGGAGCAGATGAAGGTGCGGTCCTCGACGCGGGCCACGTCCGTCGGGTCGGAGGCCGCGTAGTAGGAGTTGGGGCGCAGAGCCGGGTCGAGCTTCTTGAAGGTGCCCTTGGCGACCAGTTCCTCGCAGAGCCGCTCGTACTCGGCCTCGGATCCGTCGCACCAGACCACGGCGTCGGGCTGGGTGAGTTCGGCGATCTCGTTGACCCAGGTGACCAGTTCCTGGTGGTTGGTGGGGACGACGGAGGGAGCCGCGATGTCTCGCGCCACGATTGCTCCTAAGTGAGGGTTTTTGTCCTGTCTGCCCCGTGGGGGCCGCGACCCGGATGCTTCGCAGCCGCTCATCCGGTGCCGACCGCACTCATTTGATCATCCGACGTTCGCGCGCATCTGTCCAGAGGACCGCACAGGTGAGCAGAGTGAGGATCGCCACGTGTGACATCGTTTCTTTGCGTCCACATGGCGTTCGGCAAAAAGTTCTTTGCCTTGACAGCACTCGGACGGCGGACGGCAACCGTGAGACGATGGCCACTCCTGACCGCCCATCTCGCCGCACCGCTCCGTAAGTTACGGGTCCGTAGGTACGATGAGGCGTATGACTGCGTCCGTCACCGACGCGCCTCTGGAGACGCCGGCCGCCGGCCGCGGTTCCGTCGCGCCCACCCTGCCGCAAGAGATCAAGCCCAAACTCCGTGGCTGGCTGCACCTCGGCATGTTCCCGGCCGTACTCGTCGCGGGCCTCGTCCTCACCGCGCTGGCGGACTCCCCGCGCGGTCGCCTGGCCTGCGGCATCTACGCCCTCACCGCCTGTCTGCTGTTCGGCGTGAGCGCGCTGTACCACCGGGGGAACTGGAGCCCCCGCATGGACGGCGTCCTGCGCCGGCTCGACCACTCCAACATCTTCCTGATCATCGCGGGCACCTACACCCCGCTGACCCTGCTGCTCCTGCCCGGCGCCAAGGGACAGTGGCTGCTGTGGGGCATCTGGGGCGCCGCGGCGGCCGGGATCCTCTTCCGGGTCTTCTGGGTCGGCGCCCCGCGCTGGCTGTACACCCCCTGCTACATCGCCATGGGCTGGGCGGCCGTCTTCTTCCTGCCCGACTTCATGCGCGCGGGCGGCATCGCCGTCCTCGTCCTGGTGATCGTCGGCGGCGTCCTCTACAGCGCGGGCGGCGTGATCTACGGCATCAAGCGGCCCAACCCCTCACCGCGCTGGTTCGGCTTCCACGAGGTCTTCCACTCCTTCACCCTGGCCGCGTTCGTCGTGCACTACGTCGGCATCTCGCTGGTGGCCTACCAGCACGGGTGAGGTCGGTGGACCCCGCAGAAACCGGAGAGGCACGCACGGCCTCCGTGCCATGCTGATCAGGTGAACGCACCCGTGATCCACGTCGACATCGCCCCGGAACTCGCCCTGTTCGTCGCCCATGAGCGGCGCCGGGGAGCCACCGCGCTGCGCACCGACGGCGTGTCGACGCTCGGGCATGTCGTCGAGTCCCTCGGCGTGCCCCTCACCGAGGTCGGCGCCCTGGTCGTCGACGGCCGGGACACCCCCGTCGCGCACATCCCGCGGGACGGCGAGACGGTCAGTGTCCGCCCGGTCGCCCGCCCCCAGCAGGTCCCCGGCGCCCCGCTGCGCTTCCTGCTCGACGTGCACCTGGGCACCCTCGCCCGCCGGCTGCGGCTGCTCGGCGTGGACACGGCGTACGAGTCGACGGACATCGGAGACCCGGCGCTCGCCGCCCGCTCCGCCGCCGAGCAGCGGGTCATGCTCAGCCGCGACCGCGGTCTGCTGCGCCGCCGCGAACTGTGGGCCGGCGCCTACGTCTACAGCACCCGCCCCGACGACCAGCTCCGTGACGTCCTCGACCGGTTTAACCCCGAGCTGCGCCCCTGGACCCGCTGCACCGCCTGCAACGGCCTGCTGCGCGAGGCCACCAAGGAGCAGGTCGCCGACCAGCTCCACCACGGCACGCAGCGCACGTACGACGTGTTCGCGCAGTGCGGGGACTGCGGCCGCGCCTACTGGAAGGGCGCCCACCACGACCAGTTGGAGGCCATCGTCGAGGGCGCGCTGAGTATGCGTACTCGGCGCGGCTGAGCAGCAGCGCCGACGACCGAGCGCGGCAGCCGCTGTCCGGCCTACGGCGAGCAGTGCTCGCCGATCCCCGGCGCGGTGGTGTGGGGCTGCTTCTGGGCGTCGGTCGCGGCCGGGGTGCCGGCACGGGTGTGGCCCCGGACCCGGTGGGTGTCCGCCAGGTTCGGGGCCGTGATGGTGCAGTGGGGCGCTCAGGTCACGCTGGGCGCGATGATGATCCTCAGCGGCGCCTGACGAGGTCGCCTCTGCCGCAGGCGACGCCGTCCTTGTTGCGGTCGAGCCGGTGCCGGTCGCGGCCGTGGACGGCGAGCTTCGTGCCGTAACCCTTGTCCTTCAGCCACTGGCACCGCTCGACCTGGGGCATCGCGGGGAACTTCCACGGCACGCACTGGTCGATGGTGCCGTAGGAGTGGTCGCAGCCGTCGTAGCCCTGGGGCATCTTCCTGCCCTGGTGGTGCCGGTGGCCCCGGTCCGCCGTGACGGGCGTCTCCGCCAGGTCGTCGGCGTACGCCTGGACGCGGGCCTCGGCGACCTGGCCGGCCGCGCCGACGCGCACCCACCGGGACACCGACGGCACGCCGCCTGCGTCGACCACGCTCAGCATGTACCAGCCGGGCGGGGCCAGATTGGGGTTGCTGGTCAGGCTGAGGTCGACGGTGTTGCCGTCGACGGTCATCGGCAGGTCGACATAGCGCTGGTTGGGGTCGGAGGAGTGGGTGACCGCGGCCGGGCGGATCAGGGACGCCTTGACCACCGGCTTGTCGACCGTGATGCGCTGCGAGGTGCCGTACGCCCACGAGGTGCTCCGCACCGAGGTGATCTGCGGGCGCTCGCCCTTGAAGAGGTAGGGCGGCTTGTAGATCGACACCCGCTGGTCGAAGGAGCCGTCGCCCGGATTGTCGCCGATGGACATCACCCGGCCGTCGGGCAGCAGCACGGACGAGGAGTGGTAGGTGCGCGGCACCGGGTCGGTGGCCAGGCCCGGCTGGAAGGTGTTGGTGGCCGGGTCGTACATCGACGCCTCGAAGACCGGGTCCTCGCGGTAGGTGTGCAGGGCGCCGCCGGTCTCCAGGACCTTGCCGTCCGGGAGGATCACCGCCGACAGGTACACCTTGCCCTCGTCGCCGGTCTGCGGGCTGCCGTCCTGGTAGCGGCCCTGCGGCAGATCGGGGCCGGGGACGTAGGCCGGGGAGTCGGCCTTCATGTCGATGACGTCGACCAGCCGGTGCGCGTGGGGCGAGACGGTGTGGTTGCCGCCGCCCATGGTGATGACCTTCTGGTCCTGCGCGGGCGGCAGCAGCACCGACATGGACTGGTCGCGCTCGTCCTTGCGGCGCAGTCCGGGCACGTCGGCGATGGTGCCCGCCCGGTAGTCGTAGACGGAGGCGCCCGAGCCGGGCAGGCCGCCGCCGAAGACATGGCTGCCGGTGTAGAAGAGGCGGCCGTCCTGGAGCAGGATCATCGACGGGTACAGGCCCCAGAAGGACCATGCCTGCTTGGCCTCGCCCATGGGCAGCCACTTGTTCTGGGCGTAGGAGAAGTGCTCGTTGACGACCGTGCCGGAGGAGTCCTCGCCGAGGCCGCCGAGGGCGATCACGTCACCGTTGCCCATGGCGGTGGCCGACGGGTACCAGTGGCCGGCGAGCATGTCGTTGACCTTGACGTACTTGTCGATCGCCGGGTCGAAGACGTAGCTGGACCTCAGGCCCTTGTAGCCGACGCTGCCGTCGGGCAGGGCGTAGTCCTTGTTGCCGCCCACCACCAGTACGCGCCCGTCCGGGAGTTGGACGTGCCCGGCGCAGAAGAAGTCCTCGGGGGTGGGGATGTCGGTGTAGGTGCCGGCGACCGGATCGTACAGCGAGGTCTTGAAGGTGCCGGCGCGGAAGGCGTCCTGGTCGTTGCCGGAGCCGGCGATCAGCAGCACCTTGCCGTTGTGCAGCAGCACGGAGTGGATGGCGCGCACCGGCGCGTCGAGGGTCTGGACCGTCCATTGGCCCGTGCACTCCGGTCCGGTGCCGCCCGCCGTGCAGGGGTCGGGTCCGGTGGGGACGGTGGCGTCGGTCATGGCGTAGTCGTCGGTGGTGAGGGTGCCCACGCCGTACAGGGCGCCGCCCCAGGTGATCTGGTCGGTGTCCGGCGGGATGACCGGGGTGCGGACCTCGGTGCGGGTCCAGCCGGCCGACTGGGCGAGGGTCTTGAGGTCGGTCCAGTAGACCCAGCCGAGGGCGGTGTCGTGGCGGAAGAGGGTGAACGCCACGTTGGGGGTCGTGGACCTGTACCAGAACGACAGGTCGTACTGGTGGCCCGGAGTGACCTGCGGGGCGCAGGCGTTCTCCAGCATCATCGTCTTGCGGTCGCCGTCGCCGCGCCGGGTGAGCTCGATGCGTACGGCGCGGCTGCCGGAGTGGGCGTCGTCGGTGACGGTGAAGGTGAAGTCGTTGTCGCCCCAGCCCGACTTCTCGAAGCACTGCGGGAACTGCGTGTGCGCGTCGAGGACTTCGAGGCCGGGGTTCCTGACGAGGTTGGTGGCGGCGGTGGCGGGCGGGGCGCCGAGCGGGCCGAGGCCCAGCGCGGCGGCGAACAGGACGAGGGCACAGACGAGCAGGCGGGCGGTTCGTCCGCGTGCCGGTCTTCGGACTGCGTACGGCAAAGGTGGTCCCCCCTTGTTGCCTTGCGGGCGCGGTCCTGCGGGAGAGCCGGCCGGTCGCCTCACGGGCGGGGCCGCGCGGACCGCCGGTTCACCCGTCGTTGTGGATGCGCAGGATGTCGATGCGGCCGCCGCCCTCGCCGAAGGTGGCGACGGGGGTGGCGTGCGCGAACAGGTCGCGCAGGGTGGGCAGATGCTCGCGTTCGCCGCGCAGGGCGGGCGTGGACACGACGTAGTCGATGTCCTTCCAGCCGTGCGGCAGGGTCTTGGTGACGGCCGGGTCCTGGTCGAGCTTGTAGTGCCAGATGACACCGGTGCCGGGCCGGTATCCGGCGTCGACGGCGTCCAGCCACAGCACGCCGTCGGTGACGATCCGGACCGTCGCGCGGTCGCCGGTGTCGGTGTCGTGCAGCCAGCGGGAGGCGTCGTGGTAGACGCCGGTGTCGTCGGCGGTGGTGGCGGTGCGGTCCCGTTCGTACCAGTGCGGTCCGGCGAGCAGCGCCGCCCCGGCGAGGGCGGCGACGGCCGCGGCGGGCCGCAGCCGGGGCCGTCCCGGCAGCCGGGTGACCAGGGTCTCGGCGAGCCCGGCGACGGTGAGCGCCAGGAACGGCAGGGCCTGCACGATGTACATCTGCGGCAGATAGCCGCCGGGCCTGAGCGCCACCAGCGCGAGGACCAGGACGGCGAGCGCGGCGGGCCGCAGCCGGCGTACGGCCAGCGCGCACACGGCGGCCACGGCGCCGCCGATCAGCAGATACGGGTCGCGGTCCAGCCAGTCGGTGAACAGCCGGTGCGCGTCGGTGCCGTCCTGGAACACCGAGCCGCTGCCCTCGCGCCCGCCGAGCTGGAACTTCAGCGTGCCGAGCAGTGACACGTGTCCGCTGCCGGGCAGCAGCTCCCCCTTGAGCAGGGCGTACAGGGGATAGAAGAGGACGGTCAGCACGAAGCCGGAGCCGAAGCCCGCGAGGGAGAACTTGCGGGTGCTGGGGTGGCTGCCCTGCCACAGGGCGACCACCAGCACGGGCAGCAGGACGGCGATGGTCTCCTTGGAGAGCACCGCCAGCGCGAGGGCGATGCCGGCCGCGACGTGGTGCCAGAGGTGGCGGCGCGGGGAGAGGGCGAAGGCGACGGCGACCAGGACCCACAGGACGGCGAAGTTGTCCAGGTAGATCTGCCGGTGCAGGACGACCGCCAGCGGGGAGAGCGCGTACAGCAGCGTCGCGGCGGCGGCTGTCGGGCGGGCGAGGCCGAGGCGCCGGGCGATGACGTACACGAGGACCATGGCGGCCGCGGCGACGGGCAGCATGGCGATCCGGCCCTGGACGTAGGCGGGCAGGTCGGGCGCCAGCCACTCGGGCAGCCAGGACAGGCCGGCGAGCTGGATCCAGCCGAGCGGCGGGTGGTCGTACCAGTAGGTGTAGTGCGCGAGTTCGCCCTGCCGCACGGCCCACGCCTGCGCGAGATACGTGCCCTCGTCGTCGTTGGGAAAGGGGAAATTCCCTATTCCGAAAGCCCTTACCAGAATGCCCACGGCAAGCACGGGCGTAACCCAGAAATAATCCCGCCGCACCCCGCGTTCGCGCACCGGCGGGGAAACGGAAGCGTAACGTTCGGAAGCGTCGACTTCGGGCCCGTCATACGCACGGGCGTGCGATACAGCTGTCCCCATGTATGGAATCCCCCCAGCCACTCGATGCACCCGACTCGCGCGAACTTCCCCCTCGAAACCCCCCGGAATCAGGCATGCTGCTGCATCATGGCACAGCTTCCGGCCAGGCATGAGGGGAATTCAAGATTCCGGTTGAGGCGAGGATCACCACCCCGAGGCCGCATTGCGACCGAAATGTTGAACCTGCTAGCTTCGACTGACTTTACCCAGGGGGGGAAAGATCACAGCCGTTTTCACGGCAGGGGAAGACCAGAAGACCAAGGGGGGAATTCATGGTCTCCGTTGTGCTTTTCATCGATTCCATCGTGCTCATGGCCGCCGCCGGCGTGACGCTCTGGTGGATGCTGCACGCCTGGCGCACGCCCGAGACGCTGGAGTCGACGGCCTTCGCCGAGCCGGACGGCCGCGCCGAGCTGTCCTTCTCACTGCTGGTCCCGGCCCGCCACGAGGAGGCCGTGCTCAGGCACACGGTCGAGCAGATGCTGCGCATCGACCACCCCGCCTACGAGATCATCCTGATCGTCGGCCACGACGACCCCGGCACCTCCGCGATCGCCCACGAACTCGCCGCCGAGCACCCCGGCCTCGTGCGCACGGTCGTCGACACCCACGAGAAGAAGAACAAGCCCCGCGCCCTCAACACCGCCCTCCCCCACGCCCGCGGCCAGGTCATCGGCGTGTTCGACGCCGAGGACGTGGTCCACCCCGAACTGCTCACCCACGTCGACTTCGCCTTCCGCCGGGAGAACGCCGACGTCGTGCAGGGCGGGGTCCAGCTCATCAACTACGAGAGCAGCTGGTACAGCCTGCGCAACTGCCTGGAGTACTTCTTCTGGTTCCGCAGCCGGCTGCATCTGCACGCCCGCAAGGGGTTCATCCCGCTCGGCGGCAATACGGTGTTCGTACGATCCGATCTCCTGCGCGGGACCGGCGGCTGGGACGGCAACTGCCTCGCCGAGGACTGCGACCTGGGCGTGCGGCTCTCCTCCGGCGGCGCCAAGGTCGTCGTCGCCTACCACTCCGCGCTCGTCACCCGCGAGGAGACGCCCGACTCGATCAAGGCCCTCTACAAGCAGCGCACCCGCTGGAACCAGGGCTTCCTCCAGGTGCTGCGCAAGGGCGAGTGGCGCCGGCTGCCGGGCGTGGGGCAGCGGCTGCTGGCCCGCTACACCCTCAGCACCCCGTTCGTGCAGGCCGCGACCGGTGTGATGATCCCGCTCGGCATCCTGTTCGCCGTCATCGGCGGCGTCCCGCTGCCGTTCTCGATGTTCGCCTGGCTGCCCATGCTGCCGATGGCCGCGATGATCGTCTTCGAGGCGGTCGCGCTGCACGACTTCGGCCGCGAGTACGGTTTCAAGATCGGCTTCGGCCACTACGCCAAGCTCGTCCTCGGCGGTCCCGTCTACGCCGTCATCCTGGCCGCCGCCGCCCTGCGGGCCGTATGGCGCGAGTACACCGGCCGCCGGGACTGGGAGCTCACCTCCCATGTCGGCGCCCATCTCACCCAGCAGACGCCCCAGCCCCAGGAGGCCAGGTGACGGCGCCGACCGCCGATGTGTCCATCGTCGTCCCGACCTTCGACGAAGCCGCCAACTTCCACCCGCTGCTGACGCGGATCGCCGCCGCGGTCCCGGTCGGCACCCGCGTCGAGGTCGTCTTCGCCGACGACTCCACAGACGACACCCGCGCAGTGATCCAACGGGAGGCGGCCCTGGCGGATCTCCCCGTGATCCTGCACCACCGCGAGGTCCCCGAGGGCGGACTCGGCGGCGCGGTCGTCGAGGGCGTCGCGCGTGCCTCGGCGCCCTGGATCATCGTCATCGACGCCGACCTCCAGCACCCGCCCGAGCTTATCCCCGCCCTGCTCGCCCGTGGCGAGGCGACCGGCGCGGAACTCGTCGTCGCCAGCCGCTACACCTCCGGCGGCGACCGCGGCGGCCTCGACGGCGGCTACCGGAAGCTGGTCTCCAGCGCCTCCACGCTGGTCACCAAATCCCTCTTCCCACGCGCCCTGAGCGGACTGAGCGACCCGATGAGCGGCTTCTTCGCGATCCGGCGCACGGCGATCGACCGGGCCGGGTCCGCGCCGGAGGGTCTTCAGCCGCTGGGCTACAAGATCCTGCTGGAGCTGGCGGTACGCTGCCGGCCGCGCGGCATCGCCGAGGTGCCCTACGCCTTCGGCGAGCGGCACGCCGGGGAGTCGAAGTCGACGGCCCGCGAGGGCATGCGGTTCCTGCGCCACCTGGTCACCCTGCGCACCGCCGACCCGCGGGCCCGGGCGGTGGTGTTCGGGATGATCGGGCTGTCCGGGTTCGTCCCCAACCTGCTGCTGCTGTGGCTGCTCACCGGGTGGGGGCTGTGGTACACCCCCGCCGAGATCGTCGCCAACCAGGCGGGGCTGCTGTGGAACTTCGCCCTGATCGATTCCCTCGTCTACCGCAACCAGCGGCGCCACCGCCGCCGCGGGGTGCGCCTGCTGTCGTTCGCGGCCGTGGGCAACGCCGATCTGATCGCCCGTATCCCGCTCGCCGCGCTGCTGATGAGCACGGCGGGCATGGCGGCCGTACCGGCGACCGCGGCGGCGATGGCCGTCGTCTTCACGGCCCGCTTCCTGGTCGTCGACCGCTGGCTGTACCACCGGCTGCCGGGACGACCGAGCGCCCCCACCCCGACCCCGACCCCGACCCCGACCCCGGCGGCGGAGCCGGTGCCGGACCCGCTGGGCTGATCCGGTACGGGGCCTGCTGGGTTGCGCCGGTGCCGGGCCCGCCGGGCTGTGCCGGTACGTGGCCCGCTGGGCTGTGCCGGTGCCGAGGCCCGCGGGGCGGATTCGGTGCGGGGGCCCGCTGGGCTGATCCGGTACGGGGCCCGCTGGGTTGTGCGGGTGCGGGTGCGCGGGGCTGAGCCGATACGGGGCCGCTGGGTTGAGCTGGTGCCGAGGCCCCCCGAGCCGAGCCGGTGCCGGGACCGATGGGCCGGGTTGAGGGCCGCGTGGGCCCCTTCTTACGGCGTGAGCTTCTCCCGTAGGGCCTGCTCGTCCGTGACCGGTAGGTCGCAGACGAAGTTGCGGCAGACGTATGCCGTCGGCGCGCCGCCCACCAGGGTGCGGTCGGCCAGCAGCGGGAACTCGTCGCTGTCCGGGGTGCCGTAGGCGACGACCGCGCCGGGTGCGGGCGACAGCAGCGCGGCGCGGTGCAGGGCGCGGGCGGCCGGGTCGTCCGGCGTCGGGCCGACGACGGCGACCTCGCGCGGCCCGTCCAGCCGTGCCTCGGCCACGGCGAGGCCCCAGCCGATGAACCGCGGCACCCGCGGGCCGAGCGCCTTGACCACGCCCAACGCCCGCTCGGCGGCTACCCGGTGGGGCTCGGCGCCGGTGTGGGCGGCATAGGACAGCAGCGCGCCCGCGGCGGCGGTCCACCCGGAGGGGGCGGCGTTGTCGGTGGGGTCCTGGGGGCGCCGGATCAGCTGCTCGGCGTCCGCGGCCGTGTCGTAGAGCGCGCCCGACTGCTCGTCGGTGAACCGGGCGAGCACATGGTCGAGGAGCAGTCCGGCGAAGTCCAGCCAGACGCCCTCGCCGGTGACGGAGGCCAGCGCGAGGAAGCCCTCGGCGACATCGGCGTAGTCCTCCAGCACCCCGGCGTTGGCGCCGACGCGGCCGTCCTTGCTGGTCCGGGCGAGCCTGCCCTGGTCGTCGAGATGAACCCGTACCAGCAGATCGGCGGCCGCCACCGCCGCCTCCACCAGGTCCGGCCGCTCCAGGCAGGCGCCGGTCTCGGCGAGCGCGGCGATCGCGAGCCCGTTCCAGGCGGCGACCACCTTGTCGTCCCGCCCGGGCGCGGGCCGCTCGGCACGCGCGGCGAGCAGCCGCTCCCGGACCGAGGCGAGCCGTGCGGCGTCGAACACCCCCTCGTCCTGCGGCAGTTGCAGCACCGAGGAACCGTGCTCGAAGGTGCCCTCCTCGGTCACCCCGAAGTACTGCGCGGCATAAGCGGCGTCGTCGTCGCCGAGCACCTCGCGCAGCTGCGCCGGCGTCCACACGTAGTACGCGCCCTCGACATGCCTGCCGGTGCCGTCGTCGCTGTCGGCGTCCAGTGCGGAGGCGAACCCGCCCTCGGGGGTGCGCAGTTCACGGACCAGGAAGTCGGCGGTCTCCAGCGCGACACGGCGGGCGAGTTCGGAGCCGGTGGAGCGCCAGAGGTGGGTGTAGACGCGGCAGAGCAGGGCGTTGTCGTAGAGCATCTTCTCGAAGTGCGGCACGACCCAGTCCCGGTCGACGGAGTAGCGCGCGAACCCGCCCCCGAGCTGGTCGTAGATGCCGCCCCGCGCCATCCGCTCGCAGGTGTCCCGCGCCATCTGCAAGGCACCCTCCGCACCGGTGCGCGCATGGTGCCGCAGCAAGAACTCGATCACCATCGACGGCGGGAACTTCGGCGCCCCGCCGAACCCGCCGCGCTGCGGGTCGTACTCCCGCGTCAGCCCGAGCAGCGCCTGCGCCAGCTCCGCCTCCCCCGGCGCCTCCGTCCCGCCGAAGTCGAGCTGCCGCCCGGCCAGGTCCCGCACGATCCTCCCGGCGACCTCGGCGACCTCCTCCCGCCGCTCCGCCCAGGCATGCCGCACTCCCTCCAGCACCTGCCGGAACGAGGGCATCCCCTGCCGCGGCGCCGGCGGGAAGTACGTACCGAAGTAGAACGGCTCCCCCTCCGCCGTCAGGAACACCGTCATCGGCCACCCGCCGTGCCCGGTCGCCGCCTGCACCGCCTCCATGTACACGGCGTCGACGTCGGGCCGCTCCTCGCGGTCGACCTTGACGCTCACGAAGTGCTCGTTGAGGAAGTCGGCGGTCTCCTGGTCCTCGAAGGACTCATGCGCCATCACATGGCACCAGTGGCAGCTCGAATACCCCACACTCAGCAGCACGGGTTTCCCGCTCCTGCGCGCCTCCTCGAACGCCTCGTCCGACCAGGGCCACCAGTCGACCGGGTTGTCGGCGTGCTGGAGCAGATAGGGCGAGGTCTCATGGGCCAGTCGGTTCGGCATGGTCCCATCCTGCCCGACACCCCCGGACGCGCGACCTCCGACGCGACACGTCCCGCTGATCTCCGCCCCCTGTCGCTCGCGCGCCGGGCGAAGGACACTCGTAGGCAACGGAGTTGCCGCCGGAGGGGGACGTGACATGAGGGACGGTCATCGGGCCGAGGCGGAGCGGCTGCTGGTGCGGGCCGTGGAGGAGGAGGTCCGGCGATCGGGCGGGCGCAGCGACGGAAAGGTGCTGCTGGCCAGGGCGCGGGCGGCGCTGGACACGATGGCGGGGGCGGCCGCGGAGGAGTACGCGGCGTATGTGCGCGCCCTCGACGAGGCGGAGGCCGGGCGGCTGACGTTCGGGCAGCGCTACGCGCGCGAGGGCGGCGGCACCCCGCTGCTGGTGGCGGCCGTCGCGGCGGGCGCGACCGTGGTGGCCGACCTGGCGCTCGGGACCGGCGGCGGGACCGCTCTGGGCGCGGGCGCCGCCGTCGGTGTGGTGGGCGCCGCGACGACCGTGGTGAAGGTGGCGGGGGCGCATCTGCCGGCCGCGCACCGGCGGGCGGGCGCGGCGGGGCAGCCGGGCGGGCCCGAGCAGCTGCGCCTGCAGTGGCTGACCGCGCTGGAGGTGCGCGGGATCCGGCCGTTCCTGGACCAGCAGCGGGTGCTGACGGCGTCGACGGGCCCGAAGAAGGCCGGGCCGAAGCTGCTCGGCGCGGACAAGAGCGCGGCGGCCCGCGGGCGGAGCGTGCTGGAGCAGTCCTTCGGGCACCTTCCCGAGCCGTCGGGGCCGTTCGCCGGGCGGCGTCAGGAGCTGGCGCGGATCCGGCAGTGGGTGCAGGCGGCACGCGCCAGCACCAGCACCCGTCCGACGGTGGTGGTGCTGCACGGCGCGTCCGGCAGCGGCCGTACGACGCTGGCGGTCCGCGCGGCGCACGATCTGCGGGACCAGTTCCGCGGGGCGTGCCTGGTGGACCTGCGCGGCGACAGCCCGGAGGAGGCGCCGCTGTCCACGCGGGAGGCGCTGCTGCATCTGCTGAACCGTCTGGGCGCCCCGCGCGAGCAGCTGCTGTTCCGGGAGCGCTCCTCGGCGGACCAGCAGGTCAAGCGGCTGAGCGAGCTGTACCACCAGCATCTGACGGGGGTGCCCGTCACCGTCGTACTCGATGACGCCCGCGATCCGGAGCAGGTGCGCACGCTGATCCCGGAGCGCTCCGACAGCCTGGTGCTGGTGACCGCGCGGGCACCGCTGGAGCTGCCCGCGGAGGTGCCGGCGTGGGTGCACCAGCTGCCGGTGGAGCCGCTGGACGCGGCGGGCGCGGAGGAGCTGCTGACGTCGGCGGGCGGTGCGGCGGGGGATCCGTACGACGCCCGGGCGGCCGGGGAGATACGGCGGCTGTGCGGGGGGCTGCCGCTGGCGCTGCGGATCGCCGGATCGTCGCTGGGGGCGGGCGCCGAGGCGGGCGCGCCGGCCGCCGGGGTGCGTTCGCCGCAGGCGCTCGCCTCGGATCTGGCGGCGTACGGGCCGGTCGAGCCGGTCGAGCGGGCGCTGTGGCTGCGCTACACCGACCAGCCGGACGTCACCCGGCGGCTGCTGCGGCGGCTCGCCCTGGCCGGGCGGGCCTCGCTGGGCGCGGCGGCGGCCGCGGCGCTGCTGGCGACGGACGAGGCGGAGGCGACCCGGCATCTGACGGCGCTGTCCCGCGCGGGCCTGATCGACCATGTGCGCGGCAGCCGCTACCGGCTGCACGACCTGGTACGGGCCTTCGCGCACGCCCGGCTCCTCGACGAGGAGGAACCGGCGGAACGCACGGCGGCGCAGGAGCGGCTGATCGTCAACTACGCCGACCTCGCGGACTCGGTGCTGCGGCTGGTCGACGGCAATATGTCGACCCGCTCGGACCGCTTCGGCCCGCACGGCTTCACCTCGCTGGACGAGGCGCTGCGCTGGCTGGACGACGAGTCGAGCTTCATCACGGCGGCCCTGCGGCACGCGGAGGGCGTGAACCAGTCGGCGGTCCTCAATCTGCTGGGCGCGCTGTGCGACTACTGCCTGCTGCGCGGCGACCTGTACCGGCTGGGCGAGATCAGCGAGCTGGCGCAGGCCGTGGACCAGGGTCTGCTGATCCGTTCCGTGCAGTGGCGTACGGGGATCGCGGCCCGGCAGCTCGGTGAGCTGGACCGGGCGCGGGCGACGCTGACGTCGGTCGTCGACCTGTACCGCGAGGCGCATCACGACGCCGGTGCGGCGCGGGCGCTGTGCTCCCTCGGGATCACCCTGCACCACCAGGGCCAGCTCGCCGAGGCGGGGGCGAAGCTGCGGGAGGCGCTGGACCTCCAGGCCGCGCCCGAGCTGGCCACCGACCGGGCGTGGACCATGCACGCGCTGGCCGCGGTGGAACGGGACCGAGCGCATCTCGCGGAGGCCCTCGACCTGCTGAACCGCTCCCTGGAACTGCACCGCGCGGGCGGGTCCGTGCACGGCGAGGCGTGGGCGCACTACCAGCTCGGCCAGCTGCGGCTGCGCCTCGGCGACGTCCCGCGCGCCGAGGCGGAACTGCGCACGGCCCTGGAGCTGTACGGCCGTACCCGCGACGCCCGCGGCGAGGCGTGGGCGCTGACCCAGCTGGCGCGGGCCCTGCTGGTGGCGGGCGACGCCTCACCTGCGGTGCGGGAGCTGCGGGAGGCGCAGGCACGGCACCGGGAGAACGAGGACGCGCGCGGCGAGGCATGGACGCTGTACTACCTCGGGCAGGCGCTGGAGGAGTCCGGTGACCTGGACCGGGCGGTGCGGGCGCTGGAGCGGTCCCGCACGATGTTCTCCCGGATGCGGGACGTGTACGGGCTGGCCTGCGCCCGGCACCACTCGGCGCGGGTGACCCGCGACCAGCGGGCGGCGCAGACGGGCTCCCTGCGCAACTCCGGCTTCGCCCGTCAGCTCCTCGTCGACGCCCGTGCCGACTTCCAGCGCATCGGTGTCGCCCACGGCGAGGCATGGACCTGTCTGGAGCTGGCGGTGGTGGACGCGGGCAACGCGCGTACCGCGCAGGCCCTCGCCCTGTGCGACGAGGCGATCGGCCTGTTCGCCGGGTACGGCGACCGGCGCGGCGAGGACTGGGCCCGCTTCCTGCGCTGCACCCTGCTGCCGTACGCAGCCCCCGGCGGCGTCGAGGTCGGTACCGCCGTCGCCCAGGAGGAGCTGGCCCAGCTCGCCCGCGACAGCCATCCCCTGCGGGACGAGAAGCTGGACGACTACCTGGGCGCCTTCCATCTGCTGCTGGAGCGGGGCGTCAGCCTGGAGGCGGGCTGGCAGGCGTGGCGCCTGCGGATGGTCCCGGACCGGCATGCCCGTGAGGTGATGGGCGTGGCGACGGCGGGGGCGGCGTCGTAGGAGGGCGGAGGCGGAGGGCTGGTGGCCGCTGGGGGCGGACAGCCCGCGGCGCGGCTCGGCGGGACCTGGGACGGAGTGACCGGAGATCACGCCGGGGTCGCCGAGCCGCGCCGGTGGGGCCGGTGTGGCTCAGCCCTTGGCGGGCGAGGCCCCGCCGGGGGCGGAGGAGGCGGCGGCGGTGTCCCCGTCCGGCTCCGGCGCCTCCTTGAAGTCGACCTTGCCCATGTGGCGGTTCATGGACTTCATCAGACCCCACACCGCCAGGGCCATCACCGCGAAGACGATGAAGCCGAGGACGCCGGGGGTCACCTTGTCCTTGTCGAGCTCCTTGGCGAGGGGCACGAGGTGGATCATTGCCAGGCTTGCGCTCATGTCAGGCATTGTCGCGGATGCCCGCGAAGAGGTCGTCCTCGGGGAGGGTGGTGTCCACGAGCGACTTGGCGAGCTCGTACTCCTCCGTGGGCCAGACCTCCTTCTGGATCTCCATCGGCACCTTGAACCAGCCGCCGTCGGGGTCGATCTGCGTGGCGTGGGCGATCAGCGCCTTGTCACGGATCTCGAAGAAGTCGGCGCACGGGATGTGCGTGGTCAGCGTGCGCTCGGCCCGCTGGAACTCGTCCCACCGCTTGAGCCACTCCCCGTAGGGCGACTCCAGCCCGCGCTCCAGCATCGCGTGGTGCAGCGCCTCGGTGCGGGGCCGGTTGAAGCCCTGGTTGTAGTACAGCTTCTGCGGCTGGTACACCGGCCCGAACTCGTCCTCCGGGTACTTCACCGCGTCGGCCGCGCCCTCGAACGCCACCATCGAGATCTTGTGGGTCATGATGTGGTCGGGGTGCGGGTACCCGCCGTTCTCGTCGTAGGTGGTGATCACCTGCGGACGGAACGACCGGATCTTGCGCACCAGCTCGCCGGCCGCGGTGTCCACGTCCTCCAGAGCGAAGCAGCCCTCGGGCAGCGGCGGCAGCGGGTCGCCCTCGGGCAGGCCGGAGTCGACGAAGCCGAGCCACTCCTGCTTGACGCCGAGGATCTCGCGGGCCTCGTCCATCTCCTTCTTGCGCACCTCGTGGATGTGCTCCTCGATGTACGTGTCCCCCTGCAGCTTCGGGTTGAGGATGGAGCCGCGTTCCCCGCCCGTGCAGGTCACCACCAGCACGTCCACCCCCTCGGACACGTACTTCGCCATGGTCGCCGCGCCCTTGCTCGACTCGTCGTCGGGGTGCGCGTGCACGGCCATCAGTCGCAGCTGGTCAGTCAAGACTCAATCCTCATGTCGAAGCCGGCGCCCTGTGTGCGTCGGCGCATACGGACAAGTGTGGTCCCCGGGACGTCGTCGAGGGGCCGCGGTCGAGCGGTGGGCGGGGCCTTCTATAGTGACCGAATCGAGGGGCGAAAAATTCCGGCTCCGGAACCGGAAGCCCCTTTCGGGACATTCGTCCCGCGCTGCCGGGAGGACGATCATGAGTACGGCGAGTACGCGAGTGCCCGAGGGCCGTTACGGCCGCTCCTCGGACGAGCGCGCCGACCGCACGCTCAAGGTCGTCGGCACGGTGCTGGGCGCCGCGCTGCTCGCCGGGGTGGGCTGGTTCGGCTACCACTATGTGGCGGGCACCGACATCAGCGCCGAGGTGATCGGCTTCGAGGCGCAGGACGACCGGGTCCGGGTGCATCTGGAGGTCCGCAAGGACTCCGGCACCACCGGCTACTGCACCGTCCGCTCCCAGGCCGAGAACGGCGCCGAGGTCGGCCGCGCCGACTTCCGCTTCGACGGCTCCGCCACCCGCATCGACGAGGTCGTCACCCTCCGCACCACCGCGCGGGGCACGACCGCCGAGCTGGTCGGCTGCCACGAGGACTGAACGTCAACGCCCCCTCGGCCGGTCGCCGGTGAATATACGGCGCTGACCTGCGTTGACGGGATTTTGGTGAGTTATGTCCTCCCCCTTCCGCCACTGAATTGTTAGGCTCGTGGTTTCGCCCACTCTTGAAGGAACATTCTTCTGGGTAGGGCGATGCTTTGTATTCCCAGTACCGACGAGGAGCACCCTGTGACCCAGACCAGCGAGAACGTCACCTGGCTGACCCAGGAGGCGTACAACAAGCTCAAGGACGAGCTTGCGTACCTTACTGGTCCTGCGCGCACGGAGATCGCCGCCAAGATCGCGGCCGCGCGCGAGGAGGGCGACCTGCGCGAGAACGGCGGGTACCACGCGGCCAAGGAGGAGCAGGGCAAGCAGGAGCTCCGCGTGCGCCAGCTGACCCAGCTTCTGGAGAACGCCAAGGTGGGCGAGGCCCCGGCTTCGGCGGACGGTGCGGTGGCCCCCGGCATGGTCGTGACGATCGCCTTCGACGGTGACGAGGACGACACCCTGACCTTCCTGCTGGCCTCCCGCGAGTACGCCAGCGCCGACATCGAGACCTACTCGCCGCAGTCCCCGCTGGGCGCCGGCGTGATCGGCCACAAGGTCGGTGAGGACGCGGAGTACGAGCTGCCCAACGGTAAGAAGGCATCCGTGCGGATCCTGAAGGCCGAGCCCTACCAGGGCTGAGCCGCGACCGGGCCGGCCGTACGCCGACCGGGCCCGTCCAGAGCTTTCCGAGAACCCCCCGGTGTCCCTCGTGGCGCCGGGGGCTTCGTCGCGGCCGGCGTCAGGAGGAGGCCGAGCGGTACTTGCGCACCGCCAGCGTCCGGAAGACGACGATGATCAGGACCGACCAGAGCAGCGAGGCCCACACCGGGTGCTGCATCGGCCACGCCGACGACTCGGACACCCCCGGATTGCCGAACAACTCCCGGCATGCCTGCACCGTGGCGCTGAACGGGTTCCAGTCCGCCACGTGCCGCAGCCAGGGCGTCATCCGCCCGGAGTCCACGAACGCGTTGGACAGGAACGTCACCGGGAACAGCCAGATCAGCCCCCCGGAGGTCGCCGCCTCCGGCGTGCGCACCGACAGACCGATCAGCGCGCCGACCCAGGTGAACGCGTACCCGAGCAGAAGCAGCAGTCCGAAGGCGCCGAGCACCTCTGCGACGCTGGTGTGGGTGCGCCAGCCGACCAGCAGGGCGACTATGGCGAGGACGAGGAGGGTGAGGGTCGTCTGCACCAGGTCCGCGAGGGTCCGCCCGGTGAGCACCGCGCCCCGCGCCATGGGCAGCGAGCGGAAGCGGTCTATCAGCCCCTTGTGCATGTCGTCGGCGATCCCCGCGCCCGCTCCGGCGGTGGCGAAGGTGACGGTCTGGGCGAAGATGCCCGCCATCAGGAACTCGCGGTAGACACCGGGGTCCGTGGTGCCGCCGATGTTCATGGAGCCGCCGAAGACATAGCTGAACAGCACCACGAACATGATGGGCTGGATCAGCCCGAAGATGATCATCTCCGGTATCCGGCTCATGCGGATCAGGTTGCGCTTGGCGACGACGAGCGAGTCCCGGACCGACTGGACGACCGGGTTCTGGCCCGCCGCGACGGGGACGGCGTCGGTGACGGCGCTCACTGGCCGGCCTCCTTTCTGCGGTTGCGGGAGCGGGAGCGTGCGTCGGCCGGGGCATCCTCGGCGGGGTCCGTCTCCTCGGGTTTGACCTCGGCGACATGGCCGGTCAGGGAGAGGAAGACGTCGTCGAGGGTGGGGCGGCGCAGTCCGATGTCGTCGAGCTCGATGCCGCGGACGTCGAGCTCGCGGATGATCTCGGCGAGCAGCTTGGCGCCACCGGTGACCGGCACGGTGAGCTTGCGCGTGTGCTCCTCGACGCTGGTCTCGCCCTTGCCGAAGCCGGTGAGCACCTCGACGGCGGTGGGTATGTCCTCGCGCTCGTGCACGACGACCTCGACACGCTCGCCGCCGGTGCGGGCCTTGAGCTGGTCGGAGGTGCCGCGGGCGATGACGCGGCCGTGGTCGACGACGGCGATGTCGTGCGCCAGGTGGTCGGCCTCCTCCAGGTACTGCGTGGTCAGCAGCAGGGTGGTGCCGCCGGAGACGAGCTGTTTGATGACCTCCCACAGCTGCTGGCGGTTGCGCGGGTCCAGGCCCGTCGTCGGCTCGTCCATGAACATCACCGGTGGGGAGACCACCAGGGCCGCGGCCAGGTCGAGGCGGCGTCGCATACCGCCGGAGTAGGTCTTGGCGGTGCGGTCGGCGGCCTCGGTCAGGTTGAACTGCTCCAGCAGCTCCTCCGCCCTGGCCTTCGCGGCCCTGGCCTTCATCTGGTAGAGCTGGCCGACCATCTGGAGGTTCTCGCGGCCGGTGAGCAGTTCGTCGACCGCCGCGAACTGGCCGGACAGTCCGATCGAGCGCCGCACCTCGTTCGGATGCTTGAGCACGTCGATCCCGGCGACGACGGCACGGCCGCTGTCGGGACGCAGCAGGGTGGTCAGACAGCGGACCGTCGTGGTCTTGCCGGCCCCGTTGGGCCCCAGCAGGCCGAGGACGGTGCCCTCGGGGACATCGAGGTCGACACCGTCCAGTGCCCTTACCTTGCCGAAGGTCTTCACCAGACCTTCGGCGTGAATGGCGCCTGGCATATGAGTCTCCACGTCGTTGAGGATTCTTCGCAAAGCCTAGGTTCGTACTTTTCGTTCCGCGCGGGGTTTTGTGCGGGGCGGGGTCGGCACGGCCCGGTGCGCCGACGCGCCGCCTCACGACTCCCACGCTATCGCGATGTATCGCGTCTCTCAAGGGATGTCACCCGTGCGAGTGACGCTCAAGGCTTTGACCTCGGACGATCCGCGACCGCGAGCCACGACCCGCGACCCGCGATCCGCGATCCGCTCGGTGGCTCGACCGATCGTCAGTCGATGACCGTGTATCCGGCCTGGCGCAGTGCCTGGCCCACCTCGGCGCAGTGCGCCGGGCCCTTGGTCTCCAGGTGCAGGTCGACCTCGGCCTCGGTGAGCCCGAGCCGGGGATCGGTCCGTACGTGACCCACGTCGAGGACGTTGGCGTCGACCGCCGACAGCACCCCGAGCAGGGTGGCGAGCGCCCCCGGCCGGTCCGTCAGCCGCAGCCGCACGGCCAGATAGCGGCCCTGCGCGGCCATGCCGTGCCGCAGCACCCGCTGGAGCAGCACCGGGTCGACGTTGCCGCCGGACAGCACGGCCACCACCGGGCCCTCGAAGGCCCCCGGGGTGCTCAGCAGCGCCGCGACCGGGCTGGCGCCGGCCGGTTCCACGACCAGCTTGGCCCGCTCCAGACACAGCAGCAGCGCGGTGGCCAGCTCGTCCTCGCTGACCGTGCGCACCTCGTCGACGAGCTCCCTGACCAGGCCGAACGGCACATCGCCTGGCCGCCCCACCCGGATCCCGTCGGCCATCGTCGCGGGGTTGCGGACGGTCGAGGGATGCCCCGCCGCCAGGGAGGGCGGATACGCGGCGGCGCCCTCGGCCTGCACACCGACGATCCGCACGTCCGGCCGCAGCGCCTTCACGGCGACCGCGATGCCCGCGACGAGCCCGCCGCCGCCGACCCCGACGACGATCGTGCGCACCTCGGGGCACTGCTCCAGGATCTCCAGGCCGACCGTGCCCTGGCCCGCGATGATGTCGGGGTGGTCGAAGGGGTGGATGAACACCGCCCCCGTCTCGTGGGCGTACTCCTGGGCGGCGGCGAGCGTCTCGTCGACCACCTGGCCGTGCAGCCGCACCTCGGCGCCGTACTCACGGGTGGCGCTGATCTTGGGCAGCGGGGCGCTCTTCGGCATGAACACGGTCGCCCGCACCCCGAGCAGCGACGACGCGAGGGCGACGCCCTGCGCGTGGTTGCCGGCGCTCGCCGCGACCACCCCGGCGGCCCGCTCCTCGGGGAGCAGCCCGGCGATCCGGACGTAGGCGCCGCGCAGCTTGAACGAGCCCGTCCGCTGGAGGTTCTCGCACTTGAGGTGCACGGGCGCCCCCACCAGCTGCGTGAGGTGCCGGCTGCCCTCCATCGCGGTCACCCGCGCCACCCCCGCGAGCATCTTCCGGGCCCCGCGCACGTCGTCGAGGGTGACCGGCGGCAGGGGATCGGCCTTGAGGTGGTTCATGACTCAAGTCTCGCAGTTCACACCGCGCGGGGCCGGGTGTGACCAACCTCCGAGACCGGTTTGCGCAGGGCAGGTACGGCCCGTCCCCCGTCCGCGTACTCTGTCCCCCAACTCAGCCGCCCTTTCATGAAGTGAGCCTCCGGCCATGCCCACAACACCTGAAATGTCGATGGACATGACGACCGTCGGTGACACCGGTCTTCTCGACGCCCTCCAGCACGAGGTGGCGGTGTTCGCCCGCCGTGCCGAACAGACCCGGCTCGGCGGGGTCGGGCAGGTGCGCAACACCATGGACCGCGCCGCGTATCTGCTGCTCAACCGGCTGGACAAGGAAGGCCCGATGGGCGTCAAGGCGCTCGCCGCGAGCATGGGGATCGACTCCTCGACGGTCACCCGGCAGGTGGCGCCGCTGGTCGACACCGGGCTCGTCAAGCGCACCTCGCACCCCGAGGACGGGCGTGCCGTGGTGCTCCAGCTGTCCCCGCGCGGGCAGTCGCGGCTTGAGGAAGTGCGCTCCTCCCGGCGTCAGTTGATGGCGGAACTTACACACGACTGGGCCCCGAAGGAGCGTGAGGCGTTCTGCGCGCTCCTCACGCGCTTCAATGACGCCCTCTCCGCCCGCATGGCCGCCCACGGCGTACCGGGCGCGGAACCCACGTCCGCGTCCTGATCACCGCGCGCGATCGCCGGGGGCACGCGCGCGCGTGCGGGTGAGCAGGTGGAGGACCCGGAGGGCCGTACGCCGACCACGGCCGTCTCCGAGGCGCCCCTGCTTCTCCCGCGGAGGCTGCTGCGCGGCTCTTGACCGAAAGGGCACCCCTGGCCTCATATGAGACCGGGCCCCGTCGTACGCCGGTTCGCCTCGGGGCGACCGTGCCCGCCGGGGCCCGATTCCTCAAGGTCGCCCTCAGGGGGAGGTGCGGTGCAAGAACGGCAAGCGGCCCAGGGGGCGCGTCGGGACCGGGAGTTCGAGGCGTTCGTCGCGGGCGCCTCGGGGCGGCTGCTGCACACCGCCACGCTGCTGACGGCGGAGACCCCGGACGACAACCCGCGCGCGCGGCGGCTGCTCACCCTCGCCCTCGCGCACACGTACGCGTGCTGGGACCGGCTGCGCGGCGAGGACCCGTACAACCGCACCCGCCAGTACCTCGCCGTCCGCTTCGCCCGCACCGCCTGGCACCAGTACGGCGGTCTCGGCCGGGCCCGCCCGCATCCTGGCAGCGTTCTGGCCCCGCTCAGCCCGCAGGAGCGGCTGATTCTCGTCCTACGGCTCTACGAAGGCGTCGCCGAGGAACAGGCGGCCGCGCTGCTGGGGCTGCCCGCGGAGCGCGTCCGCGCCATCTGCGACCGCGCCACGGCGACCCTGCTGCACCCGCCCCGCGGACCGGCCCCGACGGTCACCGGCGGGCGGGCCGAGGCGGTGGCGTCGTGAGGCGACGGACGGGCGTGACGGTGGGGCGGGATGCGTGCCGGGACCAGGCATTCCGGAGCAGGTTTGGGCAGTCCCGAGGTGGCGGCCTTGAGCGGCCCGAGGGGGCGGCCATGAAGGGAGCGGTGCGGTGAAGGGACCGGACGGAGACAGACCGGGCCGCACGGGGTCGGCCGAGCGGACGCCTGACCGCCGGTCGCCGGGCCGGGGGCGGCCCGACGGGGAGGGGCCGGGCCGGAAGCGGCCCGACAGGAGGCGGCCCGACGGGGAGGGTCCGGGCGGGAGGCGGCCGAGCTGGAAACGGCCCGGCCGGGAAGCGCCTGGCCCGAAACGGTCCGACCGGAGGGCGCCCGGCCCCACACGGTCCGACCGGAGGGCGCCCGGCCCCACACGGTCCGACCGGGAGTCGCCCCGCCCGAAGCGGTCTGCTCCGGAGCGGCCGCGATGAGCCGGGCCGATCGGGAGGCCGCCGCGCGGCGGATCATGGAGCGGACGCCGCCGCCCGTGCCGCCCGAGCTGCACCGGGACGCCGTGCGCCAGGGCAGCCGGCTGCTGCGCCGGCAGACGCTCCTCCGGCGTCTGATGTGGCTGCTGCTGTTCGCGGTGACGGTCGCGTTCGTGGTGTGGGCCGTGATGGTCCAGCCGTGGGTGGAGCCGCCGTCGGAGACGACCCCACCCCTCACCGGCTGGTAGACCTCGACCGGCTGGTGGACCTCGACCGGCTGGTGGACCTCGACCAAGGCCGGAAGACCTCAGGCGGCCGCCTGCCCTCAGGCCCTCACCGGCGACGCGGCTGTCAGCCGAGCGCCTGCTGGAGGTCCTCCAGGAGGTCCTCCACGTTCTCGATGCCGACCGAGAGGCGGACGAGGTCGCCGGGCACCTCAAGGGCGGAGCCCGCCGCGGAGGCGTGGGTCATGCGGCCCGGGTGCTCGATCAGGGACTCCACGCCGCCCAGGGACTCACCGAGGGTGAAGATCTTGGCGCGGTTGCAGACCTCGACGGCCGCCTCCTCGCCGCCCTCCACGCGGAAGGAGATCATGCCGCCGAACGCCCGCATCTGCTTGGCCGCGACCTCGTGACCGGGGTGGTCCGGCAGGCCCGGATAGAGAACCCGCGTCACGCGCGCGTGCCGGGTGAGCATATCGGCGATCTTCGTGGCGTTCTCGCTGTGCCGGTCCATGCGCACCGACAGCGTCTTGGTGCCGCGCAGCACCAGCCAGGAGTCGAAGGGACCGGCGACCGCGCCCATCGCGTTCTGGTGGTACGCCAGCTCCTCGCCCAGCCCCTCGTCGGCCACGATCAGCGCACCGCCGACCACGTCGGAGTGGCCGCCCATGTACTTGGTCAGGGAGTGCACGACCACGTCGGCGCCCAGCGACAGGGGCTGCTGGAGGTACGGCGTGGCGAAGGTGTTGTCGACGACCAGCTTGGCACCGGCGTCGTGGGCGACCTGGGCGACGGCGGCGATGTCGGTGATGCCGAGCAGCGGGTTGGAGGGCGTCTCCACCCACACGACCTTCGTCTTCGGGGTGATCGCGGCCCGGACGGCGGCCGGGTCGCTGGTGTCGGCGACCGACCACTCCACGCCCCAGCGGGCGACGACCTTGGCGAAGAGACGGAACGTACCGCCGTAGGCGTCGTTCGGGATCACCACGTGGTCGCCGGGGCTGAGCAGCGTACGCAACAGGCAGTCCTCGGCCGCCAGTCCGGACGCGAACGCGAGGCCGCGGCGGCCGCCCTCCAGGGCGGCGAGGTTCTCCTCCAGGGCAGTCCTGGTGGGGTTGGCGCTGCGGCTGTACTCGTAGCCGCCGCGCAGGCCGCCGACGCCGTCCTGCTTGTAGGTGGACACCTGGTAGATCGGCGGGACGACCGCGCCGGTCAGGGGGTCGGCCGTGTTGCCCGCGTGGATGGCGAGCGTTTCGAAGTGCTGACTGATGTGCCTGTCGCTCATGTGCACCGAGCGTAGTGTGCCCGAGCGGCGGGTGCCGGACGAGTTCCCGGCCGGCAGGGATTCCCGGCCGGAACGCTCCCGGACGCGGTCCATGGCACGCCCCCGTGGGAGGGCCTGGCCGGGCGGTTTTCCACAGGCGGAGCGCGAAGGTTTTCCACAGGCCGGGCACCAGGTTGGCCAATTGTCGGCGGCGTCTGGTTCGCTTGAGGCATGGAGATTCTCTGGGTCCTGATGGCGCTGCTCATGCTGGGCTTCGTGCTCGGTCCGTTCCTCACGCGCCGACGCCGCGGCATCGAGCTGGTGTCCCCCCAGCACCCGGACGCCGCCGATCCCGCGAACTACGGGTTCGTACGGCAGGAGGAGCTGGACATCCGCATGCCGGGCCCGGACCAGGATCTGCTGGACGTCCTCGACGTGGTGCAGCGCACCCAGGACTACCGGGCGGCCTCCCAGCTGCTCGCGGGGACCGAGACGGAGGGCGAGCGGCGCTGGCAGCGGGTGCAGGCATTCGCCGGTGCGGCCGCCCTGGAGCTGGCGCAGCGGCCGGGCGGCGTCGGCGAGACGCCGGGCGGGCAGTGGCTGCGGGTGTGGCGGGCGGAGGCGCCCAAGGACGCGGGCGGAGCGGCGGTGCACGCCGAGTTCCTGGTCCAGCAGGCGTGGCGTACGTCGACGCCCGGCACGGACGACTTCCGGATCATCATGGAGGAGGCGAGGACGGCGTGCGGCGAGGCCGCGCTGCTCTCCCCCGGCGATCCGGTCCCGTACATCATCGAGCTGTCGGTGGCCCGTGGGCTCGGCTACTCGCAGCAGGAGTTCGAGCAGCTCTGGCTGAAGATCCTGGACCGCGCGCCGGCGCACATGGGCGCGCACCTGGCGGCCCTGCACTACTGGTGCGAGAAGTGGCACGGCTCGCGCGAGCAGGCGTACTCCTTCGCCGAGGCCGCTGCCGCGCGGGCACCGCAGGGCTCGCTGCTCGCGGCGATGCCGCTGTTCGCGGTCTTCGAGCACCTGCCCGAGGTCAACCTGGTCGCCGGCTTCTACCAGAGCGAGGTCGTCACCAAGGCGATGCATGGCGCGCTGCACGCCGTGCACTCCGCGCGGGCCGACGACCCGATGCTCGCGCACGTGCGCCATCTGCTGGTCTTCTTCCTGGTCCGCTCCGAGCGCTGGGCCGAGGCCATGAGCCAGCTGGTGCACGTCGACGGCCATGTCGGTGCCCTGCCCTGGACCCTGGCCGCCGACCCGGCCGCGGAGTTCGCGATATACCGCGCCCTCGCGGTGGCGGGCTACGAGGCGAACGGCGGCACCCCGGCGACGCTGCCGCACTGACGCGGGCCCGTGCCAGGCGGCCCCCTGGACGCCACCCGTCGGGCGCCCCGCCGGCACCGCGCTGGCACCTCGCCGGCACCCCGCCGGCACCCCGCCGCCGCCCCGGTGAGGAATGCGGCGCCCGGCGCGGACGTTGACCGGTTACCGCCCGCGCAGGCGCCCAGGCGCTCAGGCGCGCGTGGCCGCACAGGACGACCGCACGACAAGACCGACAGGGAGACCCGATGCTCTTCGGCCGTACCCCCCAACTGCCCACCCCCGAGCAGGCGCTCCCGGGCCGGTCGATGCCCGCGTTCGAGGTGCCCGACCGCCACACCGTGCTGGGCAATCCGCTGCTCGGCCCCTACCCCGAGGGCCTGGAGGTCGCCGACTTCGGCCTGGGCTGTTTCTGGGGCGCGGAGCGCAAGTTCTGGCAGCTCCCGACGGGCGTGTGGACGACCCTCGTCGGCTACCAGGGCGGTTACACCGAGAACCCGACGTACGAGGAGGTCTGCTCGGGCCTGACCGGCCACACCGAGGTGGTCCGTGTCGTCTACGACCCCGAGCTGATCTCCTACGACCGCCTCCTGAAGACCTTTTGGGAGTCCCACGACCCGACCCAGGGCTTCCGCCAGGGCAACGACGTCGGCACCCAGTACCGCTCCGCCGTCTACACCCACACCCCCGCCCAGGCCGCCGCCGCGGAAGCCTCCCGCGTCGCCTACCAGAAGGTCCTCACGGACTCCGGCTACGGCGAGATCACCACCGAGATCCTGCCCGCGGCGGACCGTCCCTTCTACCCGGCCGAGGAGTACCACCAGCAGTACCTCTCGGACAGCAAGAACCCGAACGGGTACTGCGGGCTGGGCGGCACCGGGGTCGAGCTGGGTGCCCCGTTCGAGACGAACTGGGGGGCGTCCTGCCCGACGGGCGTCGCTCCGGCGCCGGAGGTCACGGAGAAGTAGCCGAGCCTCACGCGAGTGCGGCCGCGGCAAATGCGCTGGCCGCACCGGGCTGGGGATTCCTACGCTCGGCGGCGTGAGCACGGACATCTACGGCTGTATCGAGATACGCCATCCGAACGCCGACGAGGACTGGTACGACGGCGAGCCCTGGCTGCAGGCCATGAGCCTCTACCCGTTGTACTCCGAGCAGGACTACACCGCCTTCGGATGTCTCTTCGGGGTCCGCAACTATGCCGACTGGGAACCGGTGGCCGCCGGTCGCGGACTGCCGAAGGACGCCTCGGCGCAGCTCCGCCGCGACTACGAGCACTGGTCTTCCCTCGATGCCCTTCACGGTGCCACATGGGTCACCTGGCACGAACTCGAAGCCGTGGACATGAGCGGCGTGCCGCGCCGGGCTCACGGACTGCTCCGGATGCGGGAACCCGAGTCGTCGGCCCTCGTACGGGAGTACTGGGTGGCGGACACCTGGCCCGCCGACGTCGTCGACCGCTTCGGCGAACCGCCGGTCGGCGGCTGCCCGGCAACCGCCCGCCAGGGAACCTGGACGGCGGGCGACGCGAAGCTGGACTTCCACCGTGTCACGCGCGCGGAGGCCATCGGGCCCGGCAGCGGCTGGGAACACGTCTTCGCTGTGATGAAGGCCCTGGCGGGACGTTTCGGCCCGCACGGAGTGCGGCTCGTGGCGTACTTCGACTGACGCGCGCCAACCTGTCAGGTCGGGTAGATGGCTTCACCGACGCGGGTGGAGAAGGATCTGTAGGCCGTGCCGACCTCTTCGAGGCTGTGGGTCCAGCGCTGCATCCGCAGGGAGTCCGCGTCCTTGGCGTCCTCGGGGCGGGCGAGGAGTTCGGCGACGGCCTGCTGGGCGACCACCAGGCAGTTGTGGACTTCGCCCGCGGCGTTGATGATCTCGCTCTGGTTGCAGGGCCATACGTCGTCGTAGTAGCTGAGCCAGACGTCCCGGACCGCTTTGGCGGCCAGTTCGCCGGTGGCCGTCTGCTCGTTGCGGAGGGCCTGGACGATCTCGTCCAGCGCTTCGAGCGCGGCGTTGACCTTGGTACGGAAGGCGGCGTAGCTGTCGCTGCGCCGGTCCTCGTGTCGGTGGCCCCGTTCCTCCGCGGCGGCCTGGACCACTGTCGCCCGCCCGGAGCGGCCCGCCAGCACCGCGCCGACGGCCGCTCCCGCCGCACTGGAAAACCCCGCAACAGCAGCGGCTAACACCGCGGCAGCCCCCTGGTCCATGGGCAGCAATTTTGCCGCATCCATGCCAACGGGGTCAGTACTCCGGTGAGCTCTTCGGGGACCCTCGGGACCCTGACGGCACCCGCGGCGCCGCCCCGAACCGGCACGGCAGCGGCGGCCACCTCAGGCGGCACCGTCAGGCGGCCACCCCAGGCCACGTCAGGCGGCCACGTCAGGCGGTCACCTCACCCGCCGCTCCCGTACGGACGCGTCAGGATCTCCAGGTTGTGACCGGCGGGATCCTCGAAGTAGACCCCCCGGCCGCCGTCGTTGCGGTTGATCTGGCCGGGACGGGAGTGGGACGGGTCGGCCCAGTGGTCCAGCCCGGCCTCGCGGATGCGGCCGAAGATGGTGTCGAACTCGGCCTCGGAGACCAGGAACGCGTAGTGCTGGGGTGTGATCTCCCCGGTGACGTTTATGAAGTCCAGGGTCACCCCGTTGGGGATCTCGACCGGCAGGAACGGCCCGTACTGGGGGCTCACCTCCAGGCCGAGGAGGTCGGCGAGGAAGCGGGCGGAGGTCTGCTTGTCGTGGGCGCTGACGATGGTGTGGTTCAGCTGGACGGTCATACACCCACGCTAGGCAGGACCCTCCCCCGCCACCACGGACCGCGGAACGATTCGGCTCGGTCCCTGGACCTACCCCTGGCCGGCGCTCAGATGGTCGCCGTGTCGATCACGAAGCGGTACCGCACATCGCTGTTCAGCACCCGCTCGTACGCCTCGTTGATCTCCTCCGCGCGGATCAGCTCGATCTCGGCGCCCAGGCCGTGCTCGGCGCAGAAGTCCAGCATCTCCTGGGTCTCCGCGATGCCGCCGATCATGGAACCGGCGAGGGTCCTGCCGCCGCCGATCACCGAGAAGAGGTTGAGGGAGATCGGCTCCTCGGGGGCGCCGACGTTGACCAGCGCGCCCTCCGTCTTCAGCAGGGTGAGGTAGGCGTCGAAGTCCAGCGGCGCGGACACCGTGGAGACGATCAGGTCGAAGGTGCCGCGCAGCTCCTCGAAGGTCCTCGGGTCGCTGGTGGCGTAGTAGTGGTCGGCGCCCAGCTTGAGGCCGTCCTCCTTCTTGCGCAGGGACTGCGACAGCACGGTCACCTCGGCGCCGAGCGCGTGCGCGATCTTCACGCCCATGTGGCCGAGGCCGCCCAGGCCGACGACGGCGACCTTCTTGCCGGGGCCGGCGTTCCAGCGCTTGAGCGGGGAGTAGAGGGTGATGCCGGCGCACAGCAGGGGCGCGGCGACATCGAGCGGCAGGCTGTCGGGGATGCGGACGACGTAGTTCTCGTCGACGACGATCTTCTGCGAGTAGCCGCCGTAGTTGGGGGTGCCGTCGCGGCCGATGGCGTTGTACGTCGGGCCGTAGGAGCCGTTGAGGCAGTACTGCTCCCGCCCGGCCCGGCAGTTCTCGCACTGGCGGCAGGAGTCGACCAGGCAGCCGACGCCCACCCGGTCACCGACCTGGTACCTGGTCACCTCGGAACCGACCTCGGCGACCACGCCGGCGATCTCGTGGCCGGGCACCATCGGGAAGATCGCCTCGCCCCAGCCCTCGCGGGCCTGGTGGATGTCGGAGTGACAGATGCCCGCGTACTTGATGTCGATCAGGACGTCGTGCGCGCCGACCTCGCGGCGCTCGATGGTGGTGCGCTCCAGAGGTGCCTTGGCGGCGGGGGCGGCGTACGCAGCAACAGTGGTCATGCCGGGCTTCTCCTTGGCGAGATGGTCCGCGCCCGGCTGCCTTCCGGCCGGGCACGACGTACAGCGTGCCGGAGGAAGGGGAGAACACCCAGGTCACGGGTGTGCCTAGGCTTGCCGTTCCTACCACTGGCAAGGTCAGGCTCAGGGGCGTACGTCCGGGAATACTGGAGCGTATGGAAGCACAGCCCGAACCCGGTACGGCCCTGGACCGCAGAGCGGAGCTCAGCGAGTTCCTGCGCACCCGGCGGGCCCGGCTCAAGCCCGAGGACGTGGGCCTGCCGCACTTCGGCCGGCACCGCAGGGTGCCGGGGCTGCGGCGCGAGGAGCTGGCGCAGCTGGCCGGGGTGTCGGTGGCGTACTACACGCGTCTGGAGCAGGGCAACGGCCGCAATGTCTCCGCGGAGGTGCTGGACGCGATCGCCCGTGCGCTCAGGCTCACCGACGCCGAGCACGCGCATCTGACGCATCTGGCCAAGCCCAAGCAGCACAAGAAGAAGCCGGCGGCGCGCGCCCAGCAGGTGCGGCCCTCGCTGCGGCAACTGCTGGAGACGATGGACACGGTCCCGGCGTACGTCGTGGGGCGGCGCGCGGACGTCCTGGCGTGGAACAGGATGGCGGCGGCGGTCTTCGGCGACTGGGCGGAGCTGGCGGCGGCGGAGCGCAACTGGGCGCGGATGGTGTTCCTCCGGCCCGAGTACCGTGAGCTGTTCGTGGACTGGGAGCAGAAGGCGATCGACATCGTCTGCCATCTGCGGATGGACGCCGGCTGCTATCCGGACGATCCGCGGCTGTCGGCGCTGGTGGGCGAGCTGTCGGTGAAGAGCGAGGACTTCCGGCGGCTGTGGGCCACGCACGACGTCAAGGAGAAGAGCCACGGGGTGAAGCTGCTGCACCACCCGCTGGTCGGCGAGCTCAGCCTCCGCTTCGAGTCGTTCCGCCTGGCCGACGACACCGAGCAGGTCCTGGTCACCTACCACGCCGACCCGGCCACCCCCTCCGCCGAGGCCCTGCGCCTCCTGGCCAGCTGGGGCACGGACGCCACCCGCGCCGGCCAGCCGGCCTCCTCCTAGTCCGCACAGCACGAACGGCCCCAGCACGAACGGCCCCCCGGAAGCTGGGCTTCCGGGGGGCCGTTCGCTGATGTGCGGCGCCTCAGCGGTCCGAGGCGCCGCGCAGGCTCAGTACCTCGTCACGTCCCGCGGCTCACTTGCCGTAGTACGCGTTGTAGATCGACAGCGTCGACTTGTTGCCCTTCTTGTCCGCGATCTTGGCGTGGAAGGAGACACCCTGGTTCTTGCCGGGGTTCTTCACGGTGATCTTGCCGTTGGTCACGGTGACCTTCTTCCAGGTCTGGCCGTAGTCGTAGGACACGTACACCGCGAGCGACTTGAGGTTGCTGCCGCGCGCCGCGCCCTGGACGGTGACCGGGAAGGTCTGCTTGACGCCGGCCGCGACACGGCCGTCCGAACCGGTCTTGGCGCCGAAGACGGCGGTGGAGGCCGGCAGGGTCGCCTCGCCGCCCGTGGGCAGCTTGGAGCGGAAGGTCCAGCTGGCGTCGATCCGCGTGGAGGCGGCGGCGACCTTGACGCTGCGCTTGACCGAGGTGGTCAGGCGGTACTCGGCGTCGGTGGACGGAACCGTGAACTCCTTGTCACCGAGCAGCGGGTCGGTGTGGGAGCCGACCTTGACGCCGTTGCGGTAGAGCGTCGTGGTGGCCGAGATGAAGTCCGACAGACCCGGGTGACCCGCGGAGTCGGCGTACAGCGGCACCACGCCACCGATCTTGTTGCCGTCGCGGTACAGACCCCAGCCGGTGGTCAGACGCGGTCCGAAGACCGGCTTGTTGAAGGTGGTCGCGTAGGACTTGCCGGCCAGGTAGGCCCTCGGCTCCGCGGTGTAGAACGCCTCGGAGATCGGGAAGCCCTCGGGGTCCTTCAGACCGCTGTACTGGTCGAAGTCGAAGCCCCAGTGGATGCCGCCGGCCGTCGAGACGTGCACGGTGCGCGAGCCGGGCAGCTTCTGCTCCACCGGGACACCCATCACGAAGTCCTCGGGGAAGAGGCCGTACGTGGTGAGCGCACCCGTCTTGCCCGGCGTGGCCGCGGCGAGGACGTTCTTCACGGTGGCCAGCTCACTGGCCTTGAAGTGCTTGACCTTGGCGCCGATGATCTTGGTGCCGGTGGAGGTCAGCGCCACGTCCCACTCGGTGCCGGTGCCCTTGGTGAACTGGCCGCTCCAGGTCTGGGTCAGACCGGTGACGGTCGGGCCCACGTGGGCGAGACGCAGGTCGGCGAACGAGGGCGCCAGGAAGCTGAAGCCGAAGCCGCCGGCCGGGTAGGCGTAGTTGACCGTCGCCGACAGCGGCTTGGCCAGGGTGTCCGGCACCCGGATGTCGGCCGCCCGCGCGGTACGGGCGTCGAAGGTGAGCGTGGTGTTCCGGGTGACGCTCAGCTTCGGCTGGACCAGCCAGTCCAGGCCGCCCTCGAACTTGACGAAGTCCTTGGCGATCCAGGCGTCGACGCCGTAGGTGCCCTTGGGCACGCGCACGGTGGTGACACCGTCCTGCTCCTGCGGGACGTCCACCACACGGCCGTTGGCGAGACCGGCGTAGCCCATCAGCAGGGTGCTGTAGGACGGCGTCGGCTGGCCGTTCTTGTCGATGTGCTTGACGGTGACGTCGTACGACTCGACCTCACGGTTGACCGCGGCGGCCGTACGGACGCTCTGGCCGCCGCCGGTCGCGACCACGTACGCGGAGTACGCGCCGTCGACCGTGCCGCCGAGGCGGGTGTCGACGGTGACGTCGACGGACGCCTTGCCGCCCGCGGGGACGGTGACCGTGGTGGCGCCCAGCTTGAAGAAGCCGGCCGGGGCCGCCTGGCCCTGCGGGTTCTTGGCGCTGGCCGCGAGGTTCAGCGTCACGTCCGTGGTGCCGAGGTTGCGGTACGTCAGCTGCTTGGTGACGGGCGTGTCGTCGGTGTGCGGCCACTGCTGGGTGCCGAAGCTCACCGACACCGGCTCGGCGATCACGGTCTGCTTCAGGGCCTTGTCGATCTGGATGCGGCCCGAACCCTGCTGGAAGGCGGTGTAGTTGCCGCCCTTGGTGGAGGCCGTCAGCGCGCCCTTGATCTCGGCGTACGTCCAGTCCGGGTGCTGCTGCTTCAGGATCGCGGCGGCACCGGCGACATGCGGGGTCGCCATCGACGTACCGTCGATCGTCAGGTAACCGGCCGGGCTCTCGCCGACCTCCTGCGCGATCAGGCTGCCCTTGGCGGACGCGGCGGTGATCGCCACACCCGGCGCGGTGACGTCCGGCTTGATGGCGCCGTCGCCGACGCGCGGGCCGGTGGAGGAGAAGCCCGCGAGCTTGTCGGCGCTGTCGACGGCGCCCACGGTGAGCGCGGAGTCCGCGCTGCCCGGCGAACCGACGGACTCCGGGCCGGAGTTGCCGGCCGCGATCGCGAAGAGGATGCCCTTCTCCGCGGACAGCTTGTCGACCGCTGCCTCCAGCGGGTCGACACCGGGTCCGTCCGGGCCGCCCAGGCTGAGGTTGACGACGTCGGCGCCCTCGGCGGCCGCCCACTCGATGCCGGCGAGGATGCCGGAGTCGTCACCGTTGCCGGTGTCGTCGAGGACCTTGCCGTTGAGGATCGTCGCGCCGGGGGCGACGCCCTTGTACTTGCCGCCCGACTTGGCGCCGGTGCCGGCCGCGATGGACGCGACGTGCGTGCCGTGGCCGAACTTGTCGGCGACCGTGGCGGCCGGGGTGAAGTTCTTCGACGCGACGACCTGGGTCTTCAGGTCCGGGTGGGTGGTGTCCACACCGGTGTCCAGGACAGCGATCTTCACGCCCTTGCCGTCGTAGCCGGCGGCCCACGCGGTGGGGGCGCCGATCTGCTTGACGGAGGTGTCGAGGGTGACGCGGCGGACACCGTCGAGCCAGACGTGGGCGATACCCGCGGCCGTCTTGTCGCCGTTGGTGACCGCGTCCCACAGCTCGGGGGCCTCGGACTCGCTCGTCTGCACCGCGTCGGCGTTCAGCGTGTTCAGGGTGCGGCGCAGGGTGCCGGCGTCACGGACGTCCGCCTTGGCGGCCGTGGCGGCTCCCTTGTAGCCGACGATGACCTTCAGCCCCTTCTTCTGGGACTTGCGGGTCGCCGCCTTGTTCAGCTCGGTGATGTCGAACAGCCGCTGGTCCAGCTTTCCGGCGGCGACCAGACGGGCCGCGTCCGCCGGGATGACCAGGGTGTGACCGTCGAACTTGCGGACGGCAACGGGTATGTGCTCGCGTCCCTCGGCCCGCTGCAGGCCGATGACCCGGCCCTTGGCGTCCACCGTGACACGGTCACCCGTGATCAGGGTGATGCGGTGGTGGGACGTCAGCTTCGCGGCAGCGCTGTGCAGCTGCGGCTCGGCCTCCGCCGAAGCCGGGCTGGTCAGACCCGCGGCAAGGGCGACGGCTGCGGCGCCGGCGACAGTTGCCGCGCCGACTCTTTTCACTTGTCTGCGCAAGACTCCCCCTGGGAGATCGAATGCCGGGCGAATTCCCCGTTCACCCGGCCGGGGGTCATCCCGTACACGTGCGCGTACACCCCCCGGAGGATGAAGTATGCCGGGGAGTGATCACGCGCCTCAATACGGGGTCTGTCACGAGACGGTCCCAAAAGATCCCCGGCAGGAACGATTTCCGGACACCGCCTGCTCCGCGACAGTGAGGACGCCACTGCGGAGCGTCGCGAGAGGCGGAGGTCACCCGTCCCCCGAGGCCGGTGCCACCCCGCGTACGCAGCGGGAACGCCCTCGGCGAACTCACGTGGGACGCGCCGGAGTTGACGCCGGCCCTGGTCCCGGCGCGTCCGATTCCGGCCCCCCGTGCGCTATTGATGCCGCTGATCATCTCTCGCCATACTGCCTATTCCGGGGGGTGCACACGTACATCTGTGCAGGACCACCCCCGGCCGGGTGAACGGGGAATTCGCCCGGCACTTCAGCAAGGGGGAAACTTGCGCAGACAAGTGAAAAAGGCATGCGCGGCAACCGTCGCCACGGCGGCCGCCGTCGCCCTCGCCGCGGGCATGACCAGCCCGGCGTCGGCGAAGCCCGAGCAGCGCGGAGGCTCCGCCGCCCCGCTCACGTCCCATCACCGCATCACGCTGATCACCGGTGACCGGGTCGTCCTGGACGCCGGGGGCCGCGTCGTCGGCCTGGAGCGCGCCAAGGGCCGTGAGGGCATACCCGTCCAGGTCCGCGAGGCCGACGGGCACACGCTGGTGGTACCCGCGGACGCGGCCCGGCTCATCGCCACCGGCAGGCTGGACCAGCGTCTCTTCGACATCACCGAGCTCGACAAGCCGGCGACCCGCACGTCCCAGGCCCGGCATCTGAAGGTCATCGTCGGCTACCGGGGCGCCGCCCCGGGCACCAAGGCCGACGTCCGCGAGGCGGGCGAGCTCCGCAGGACCCTGACGTCGCTGAACGCGGACGCCGTGCAGACCCCGCACCACGACGCGGCCGAGCTGTGGGACGCGGTCACCGACGGCGACAGGGCCGCCTCCGGCATCGCGCACGTCTGGCTCGACGGCGTCCGCAGGGCCACCCTCGACACGTCCGTGCCGCAGATCGGCGCCCCCAAGGCGTGGTCGGCCGGCTACGACGGCAAGGGCGTCAAGATCGCCGTGCTGGACACCGGTGTCGACACCACCCACCCGGACCTCAAGGACCGGGTGATCGCGTCGAAGAACTTCACCCCGGCCCCGACCGCGGGGGACAAGGTCGGTCACGGCACGCACGTCGCGTCGATCGCGGCGGGCACCGGAGCGAAGTCCGGCGGCAAGCACAAGGGCGTGGCGCCCGGCGCCCAGATCCTCAACGGCAAGGTCCTCGACGACACCGGCTCCGGTGACGACTCCGGGATCCTCGCCGGCATGGAGTGGGCGGCCGAGCAGGGCGCCCAGGTCGTCAACCTCAGCCTCGGCGGCATGGACACCCCGGAGGTGGACCCGCTGGAGGCCGCGGTCGACAGGCTGTCCGCGCAGAAGGGCATCCTGTTCGCCGTCGCGGCGGGCAACTCCGGCCCGGAGTCCGTCGGTTCGCCGGGCAGCGCGGACTCCGCGCTCACCGTCGGCGCCGTCGACGACAAGGACCAGCTGGCCGACTTCTCCAGCACCGGCCCGCGCGTCGGCGACGGCGCCATCAAGCCGGACGTCACCGCGCCGGGTGTGGCGATCACCGCCGCGTCCGCCAAGGGCAGCCTGATCGCGCAGGAGGTCGGCGAGAGCCCGGCCGGTTACCTGACGATCGACGGTACGTCGATGGCGACCCCGCATGTCGCCGGTGCCGCCGCGATCCTGAAGCAGCAGCACCCGGACTGGACGTACGCCGAGATCAAGGGCGCGCTGACCGGCTCCACCAAGGGCGGCGCGTACACGCCGTTCGAGCAGGGTTCGGGCCGCGTCCAGGTCGACCGGGCCATCAGGCAGACGGTGATCGCCGAGCCGGTGTCGGTGAGCTTCGGCACCCAGCTGTGGCCGCACACCGACGACACGCCCGTCACCAAGCAGCTGACGTACCGCAACCTCGGGGACAAGGACGTCACGCTCAGCCTGTCCGCCACCGCCACCGACCCCAAGGGCCGGCCGGCGCCGGCGGGCTTCTTCAAGCTCGGCGCGACGAAGGTGACGGTCCCGGCGGGCGGCAGGGCCACCGTCGGCATGACCGCCGACACCCGCCTCGGCGGCACCGTCGACGGCACCTACTCCGCGTATGTGACAGCGACGGGTGACGGGCAGAGCGTCCGTACGGCCGCCGCGGTGCAGCGTGAGGTGGAGTCGTACGACCTCACCCTGAAGGCCGTCAACCGCGACGGCACCCCGGCCAAGCACTGGGGCGCCTCCCTGTTCGGCGTCGCCGGCCTCGCGGACGACAGGGTCTACTTCCCCTACGACGCCGACGGCACCGCCGTGGTGCGCGTCCCGAAGGGCACCTACCTCCTGGACTCCAGCATCTCCGTGGACGCGGAGGACAGCTCCAAGGGCCTCGACTGGCTGGCCCAGCCCAAGCTGGACGTCACCAGGAACACCACGGTCACGCTGGACGCCCGTACCACCAAGCCGGTGAACGTCACCATCCCCGACGCGGCCGCCGAGCCGGAGTTCGCCGCCCCGTCGTACGGACTCCAGACCGGTGACTCCGGGTTCAGCTTCACCTGGTTCCTGGACTCCTACGCCAACTTCCGCTCCAGGGGCCTCGGTCCGAAGCTCACCGACGGCTCGCTGAGCCAGCGCTGGGGCGCCCACTGGAGCAAGGGCGCCAAGGCCGAGTACGACACCGTCACCGGCGGCACGGTCCAGCGGCTCGCCACGGGTTACACCAAGCACTACAAGGCGAGCGAGCTGGCCACGGTGAAGGTCGGCATGGGCGCCTCCGCCGCCGGCAAGAAGGGCGCCGTCAACGCCGTGGGCTGGCTGCCCGGTGCCAGCGGCGCCACCTCGATGGGCATCCAGCAGGGCCTGCCCGGCACCCGCACGCTGCACCTGTCCACCGGCTCCGGTGTGAAGTGGCAGCTGGACTTCGAGCAGTACGGCGGGGTCGACCCGGACGGCTGGCCGATCACCGAGGCGTCCTACTCGCTCGGCGCCGAGCAGTCCTTCACGGGCGGCCGGACCTACTCCAGGACGTTCAACACGGCCGTCTTCGGACCGCACCTGAACGCCGACTTCGGCCTCTACCGCGAGGGCAACGACATCTACGGCGTCCTGCCGCTGTTCGCGGACGGCAGGGCCAACCCCGGCTCCTCGGAGTTCACCTCGGTCAGGACCACTCTCTACCGGAACGGCACCAGGGTCGGCTCCCACGACGACCCGCTGTTCGGCGAGAAGGTGTTCAAGGTCCCGTCCGCGGAGGCCGAGTACCGGCTGACCACCTCGGTGAGGCGCAGCGCCGAGGTCGCCGCCGCCTCCCCGCGGATCGACGCCAGCTGGACCTTCCGCTCCAAGAAGCCCACGTCCGACCTGGCCGAGCTGCCCGCCTCCACGGTCCGCTTCCAGGCGAGGACCAGCCTGGACAGCAAGGTCGCCGCGGGCAGCACGATGACGGTCCCGGTCGTCGTCGAGGGCTCGGCCGCGGGCGGCAACCTGAAGTCGCTGGCGGTGTACGTGTCGTACGACTACGGCAAGACCTGGAAGAAGGTCACCGTCACGGACGGCACGATCAAGGTCAAGAGCCCGAAGAAGGGCAAGGCCGTCTCGTTCCACGCCAAGGTCGCCGACAAGAAGGGCAACAGGTCGACGGTCACGATCTACAACGCGTACTACGGCAAGTGAGCCGAGCGCACCAAAGGTGAAGGCGGCCACCCGATCGGGTGGCCGCCTTTGCGTCGGCTGGCGGGCGGGCCGTCAGGGTGCGGGTCAGACGGCGGAGCCGGCCTTCCACTGCTCCCAGCTCATGTTCCAGCCGTTGAGGCCGTTGTCCGGGGCGACGGTCTTGTCGCCGGTGTTCTGGACGATCACGACGTCACCGACGATGGAGTTGTTGTAGAACCAGGCGCCCTCGGTGTTGGGGTCGTTGGCGCCCTTGGTGTCGTTCAGACCGACGCAGCCGTGGCTGGTGTTGACGTTGCCGAAGACCGAGTCGGCACCCCAGTAGTTGCCGTGGATGAAGGTGCCGGACGTGGTCAGGCGCATGGCGTGCGGCACGTCCTTGATGTCGTACTCGCCCTTGCCGTCGTCGTCGGTGAAGCCGACGGTGGCGCCGTTCATCCGGGTCTCCTTGAACTTCTCGGAGATCACCATCTGACCTTCGTAGGTCTTGTTCTCGGGCGAGCCGGCGGAGATCGGGATGGTCTTGACGACCTTGCCGTTGCGCATGACCTTCATCTGCTTGGTCTTGGCGTCGACGATCGAGACCTGGTTGCGGCCGATCTGGAAGGTGACCGTCTTCTGCTGGACGCCGTAGACGCCCTCGGCGCCCTCGACACCGTCGAGCGCGAGCTTCAGCGTGACGGTGGAGTTCTCCTTCCAGTACTCCTCCGGGCGGAAGTCGAGGCGGTTGGCGTTGAACCAGTGGCCCACGACCTCCTGGCCGCTGGAGGAGGTGACGGTGATGCCCTTCTGGACGTCCACCTTGTTGGTGATCGCCTTGTCGAAGTTGATCGAGACGGGCATGCCGACGCCGACCGTGGAGCCGTCCTCCGGCGTGAAGGAGCCGATGAAGCTGTTGTCCGGCGAGACGGTGGTGAAGGAGGCGTTCTCGTGGGCCTCGCGGCCCTCGGCGTCCTGCGCGGTCACCGCGACCTTGTAGGTGGTGGAGCGCTCCAGCTGGGCGCTGGGCTTCCAGCTGGTCTTGTCGGCGGATATCTCACCGGCGACGGGGGTGCCGTCCGCGGTGGTCATCGTCACCTCGGTGAGCGTGCCCTTGCTGACGGTGACGGCCGCGGAGTTGTTGATGGACGCGTTGTTCGAGCCGTCCGCAGGCGTGATCTTGATCTGGGCCTCGGAGGTCTTCTGCGCCGCCGCCTCGTCGACCTTGGACTGCGAGGTCTCGTTCCCCCCGTCGGCCTCGGCCTCGTCGTCGCCGGAACAGGCCGAGAGCACCAGCACACCGCCGAGCAGTGCGGACGCGACCGTGAGGCCCTTGCGCCGCTTACTGTTCGTCATCACACGCTTCTCCATCGTTGCCGAATCCCCAGAAAACCCGAGAGTTCCCCGCCCGTAACGTTCAACGCTACGGCGGGTCCGTCCCGTTCCACATGTCCCGAATGTGTGGGGCACACCACTCCCGTTCCGCGCGGGCGGGCACGGGTGTCGGTCGGTGCGCCCCCTGAGACGACGAAACCCCGGACGGCGGTTGCCGTCCGAGGTCACGATTTCCCCACATCCGGCTCAGCGGACCGACTGCTCCTCGCCGTCTTCGTCGTCCCCGAAGCCATCATCCTCGTCGAGGTCCCAGTCCGGCGCATCGGGGTCGTAGTCGATCAGCTCGCTGCTCCACGACGCCTGATGGAGCTCGACCCCGGGCACCTCGCCGACCAGGTCGAACGGGTCCACCAGATAGGCCAGCGCCTCCGCCGTGTCCTCCGTCACGGCGCTCTCGGCGTGCGCGCGCTCGGTGTCCGGCATCTCCTCGTCCTCGGAGATCCGCGCCAGCGCCGCGCCCGTCACCGCCTCGACGTCGTCCACCTCAAGGACGAGTTCCACCCGAAGCCGTACAAAACGTGATGTCTCTGGAGTGCTCATGCGGGGAGCGTACGGCTCCCCCCACCCGCGCCTTTCCCACGACCCGCGCCTTTCATTAGCATCGCCCCACGGGGCCAATTCGCCAGTGCCACAAGGGGATCGATATTCCGTGTCATCCGCTCGCCGTCCGTTGCTGACCGCCACCGCCGCGGCCACCCTGCTGGGCGCCCTGTGGTTCGTCCCGTCCGCGAACGCGACCGGGGACTCCGCGGGTGGGCAGCAGCCCTCGACGACCTCGACGACGCAGGCCAGAGCCGTGTCGGTGAGCGCGCAGGGCACGCAGGGCGACACCGAACTGGCGGACACCGGAAGCTTCGACAGCACGCCCTACGTCGTGGGCGGTACGTTCTTCCTCACCCTCGGCGCCGGTTTCGTGGTGTATTCGGTGCGTAGAGAGCGCCTTGGGTTCTAAATACCCAAACTTGACGTGCGTTTGACCGAACACTCATAGTCCGCTCATGAAGAGATCATCGGGGGCGCGGCTGTGCGCCACGGCTGTCGTGGGCGCACTGTCGCTGGCACTTCTCACGGGCTGCTCGGACAGCGGTTCGGAGGACGGCGGCTCGGACGGCGGCAAGGGTTCTTCCGCGAAGGCCCTGACCAAGGCCGAGCTGGACAACCTGCTCATCAAGCAGGGCGATGTCGCGGGCTACAAGGTCCAGCCCGTCGACAAGGAGCTGGCCAGCTCCAAGGACAAGCTCAAGAGCGACGAGAAGTGCCTGCCGCTCGTCTACGTCATGGCCGGTCTCGCGCCCACGGACGCTCCGGCCGAGACCAACACCATGGCCCGCCAGGAGAAGAAGCCCACCGACACGGCCTCCAAGTCGCTGGAGGACCTGGCCGAGGGCGAGGTCGAGGACGCGATGACCGACGCGCTCAGCGTCGACGTCACCGTGGTCACGCTCTCCTCGTACGAGGGTGAGGGCGCCGCGGACGCCTTCCAGTCCGTCTCCGACGCGGTCAAGAGCTGCTCGGGCGGCTTCGAGGTCACCGACGGCGGCGAGAAGTCCAAGGTGACCAAGGTCGCCGCGGAGGACGCCGTCGGCGCCACCGGTGACGAGGCGGTGGCCTTCGCCGCGACCGGCGAGATCGACGAGAAGACCGGCCAGTCGGGCGTCATGCACGCCCAGGTGGTCCGCCACGGCAACACCATCGCCGGGTACTTCACGATGAACATCGGCGCGATGATGACCGGCAAGGACTACGCGATCCCGGCGGCGATCGTCGACGCCCAGGCCGGCAAGCTCAAGTAAGCACGCCTGACGTTCGTACGAAGGGCCCCGTCCACACCCTGGACGGGGCCCTTCGGCGTGCCTAGCGCAGCGGTCCGGTGACCGTCTCCGCCGCGGCGACCAGCCCGCCGCCGCGCACGAAGGCGTCGGCCGCGGCCAGGTCGGGGGCGAGGAAGCGGTCGGGGCCGGGGCCACCGACGCCGGCCTCGCGGGCGGCGGCGATGACGGCCCGGGTCGCCGGGGCCGGGGTGAGGCCCTCGCGCAGTTCGACGGCGCGGGCGGCGGCGTAGAGCTCGACGGCGATGACACGGGTGAGGTTGTCGACGGCGGTGCGCAGCTTGCGGGCGGCGGACCAGCCCATGGAGACATGGTCCTCCTGCATCGCCGAGGACGGGATGGAGTCCGCCGAGGCCGGTACGGCCAGCCGCTTCAGCTCGCTGACCAGCGCGGCCTGCGTGTACTGGGCGATCATCAGCCCGGAGTCCACGCCGGCGTCGTCCGCCAGGAACGGCGGCAGCCCGTGGCTGCGGTTCTTGTCGAGCAGCCGGTCGGTGCGGCGCTCGGCGATGGAGGCCAGGTCGGCGGCGGCGATGGCGAGGAAGTCCAGGACGTAGGCGACCGGGGCGCCGTGGAAGTTGCCGTTGGACTCGACCCGGCCGTCGGGCAGCACGACGGGGTTGTCGACGGCGGAGGCCAGCTCGCGCTCGGCGACCAGGCGGGCGTGGGCCATGGTGTCACGGCCGGCGCCGGCGACCTGCGGGGCGCAGCGCACCGAGTAGGCGTCCTGGACCCGCGGGGCGTCGTCCTGGTGGTGGCCGGTGAGGCCGGAGCCCTTGAGCACGGCCAGCATGTTGGCGGCGGAGTCGCCCTGGCCCGGGTGCGGGCGGATGGCGTGCAGCTCGGGGGCGAGGACCTTGTCCGTGCCGAGCAGGGCCTCCAGGGAGAGGGCCGCGGTGATGTCGGCGCTCTTGTAGAGGGTGTCCAGGTCGGCCAGGGCCATGATCAGCATGCCGAGCATGCCGTCGGTGCCGTTGAGGAGGGCCAGGCCCTCCTTCTCGCGCAGCTCGACCGGGGCGATGCCGTGCTCGGCGAGCAGCTCGGCGGCGGGCCGCACGGTCCCGTCGGGGCCCTCGGCGTCACCCTCGCCCATCAGGGTCAGGGCGCAGTGGGACAGCGGGGCGAGGTCGCCGGAGCAGCCCAGCGATCCGTACTCGTGGACGACCGGGGTGATTCCGGCGTTGAGGATGTCGGCCATGGTCTGCGCGACCTCGGGGCGGACGCCGGTGTGGCCGGAGCAGACGGTCTTCAGGCGCAGGAACATCAGCGCGCGCACGACCTCCCGCTCGACGCGCGGGCCCATGCCGGCGGCGTGCGAGCGGACGATGTTGCGCTGGAGCTGGGTGCGCAGCTCCTGGCTGATGTGTCGGGTCGCCAGGGCGCCGAAGCCGGTGCTCACGCCGTAGACGGGGTCGGGCTTGGCGGCCAGCGCGTCCACGATCTCGCGGGCCGCGGCGAGGGCGGCCACCGCCTCGTCGGAGAGCTGGACCCGGGCGCCGCCCCGCGCCACGGCGATCACGTCGGACGCGGTCGTGCCGGACGTTCCCACCACCACAGTGTGCATATCCATATTCAGGAGCGTACGCAGTGAAGACGAAGATGTCACCAGTGGGAGCCCGGTTCGCCCCTTACCGAATGCGTCACATCCCTTCCGGCTGAATGCGTCACATCCCTTCCGGATGTACGTACGTCAGTGACGGCCGCGGAAGCGGCGGCGCTCGGCGCCGGTCTCCGTCGAGGGCTCGTCGGCCAGCCGCACGACCGGGTCGTCCGGTCCCTCGCGGCCCGCGACCACCGGCTTCGTCGCCCGCTCCGCCTTGGCCCGGTACTGGGCGGCGTCCGCCAGCCGGAACAGCCGGCGGGCCGAGGGCACCGGCCCGATGGGGTCCTCGGTGGACGCCACCCCGCAGGCCACCCCGTCGCCCAGCTCCAGCTCGGCGGCCCTGCGGCACAGCTCGTCGGCCACCTTCACCACGTCGTCCGCCGGGGGCCCGACCGCCAGCAGACAGAACTCGTCCCCGCCGAGCCGCGCCACCAGCGCGCCGGGCAGCATGGCGCCGCACAGCGACAGCACCGAGCCGAACCGCTCCAGCAGGCGGTCGCCGACGGCGTGGCCGAGGGTGTCGTTGACCCGCTTGAGGCCGTTGACGTCACAGACGACGAGGCTGACGGCCACGCCCTCCGCGCGGTGCCGCTCGACGGCCTCGTCCAGCCGCATGTCGACGGCCCGGCGGTTGGCGAGGCCGGTCAGCGAGTCGGTGAACGCCAGCCGGCGCGCCTCCTCCAGCCGCTCGGTCTGCGCGAGACCGGCGGCGACCACGGCCGCCAGCACGGTGGCGAACTCGGCGTCGGCCGGCTCGAAGACGGCGGCGCGCAGGGGACGGGCGACATACAGCTCGCCCCACGCCCGGCCGTGCAGCACGACCGGCGCGACGACACAGCTCCCGCGCCCCCGGCGGCGCAGGGCGGCCACGCGCTGATGGACATAGCCGGGGCGGCCCGCGGCGGGGCCCTCGGCCGTCTCCACCCAGGCGCCCGGGCCGCCGCCGCCCGCCCAGCGCTCGTGCAGGAACTCGGTGATCTCGGGGAACTGATGGACGGGATACGCCTCGTCCTCCGGGAACTCCCGCTCGTCCGCGGTGCGGTCGCCCACGTTCACGAGGACGCGCAGCTGTCCCAGCTCGCGCTCCCACGCGGACAGGGCGGCGAAGCTGCCGTCCAGGGCGCGGCAGGCACCGAGCGCTGCCGCGCGCCAGGATTCGCGGGGGGTGTGTGCCGCCGCCATGCCCTGCGCTAGCGCGACCACCGCCGCGAGCCGCTTGTCGTCACCCATTACCCCAGGTTAGGGATGTTTCGGGGGGTTTGGTGGGTTGGTGTGGCGAACAGGTGGGGGTGGTCACGCGGTGATGCGCTCTACCGGCGGTGGCCGCTTCTCGCGCCGTCCCCCGCGCCCCTGAGCAGCGTTCACTCACCCGGCCACGCGGGCTTGCGCTTCTCGTTGAAGGCCCTCACGCCCTCCGCCCTGTCCCCCGAGAAGGCGACGGACCGCCAGGCCGCGTCCTCCACCTCCAGGCCCGCCGCAAGGTCCAGCCCGTGGCCGAGGCGCAGTGCGCGCTTGGCGGCTCGCAGGCCCACCGGGGAGTTGGCGGCGATGCGGGCGGCCAGCGCGAGGGCCTCCTCGCGGTCGCGGCCCTCGTCCACGAGCTGGTCGACCAGGCCCAGCTCAGCGGCCTCGGGGGCCTCCACGCGGCGGGCGGAGAAGATCAGCTCCGCCGCGCGGGCCGCGCCCACCCGCCGGGGCAGGAGCTGCGTACCGCCGCCGCCGGGGATGACGCCCACGGAGACCTCCGGCAGGCCCACCACCGCGGTGCGGTCCGCCACGATGAGGTCGCAGGCCAGGGCCAGCTCGAAGCCGCCGCCCAGGGCGAAGCCGTGGACCGCGGCGATCGTCGGCACGGGCAGTTCCAGGACGCCGGTGTAGGCGCCGCGGGCGACCGGGCGCTGGCGGACCAGGTCGGCGTCGGTGAAGGAGTTGCGCTCCTTCAGATCGGCGCCGACGCAGAAGGCGCGCTCGTGCGTGGAGGTCACCACCACCACGCGTACGCCCCGGTCGGCGCCCAGGGCGGCGCAGGCGCCGGCGATGGAGCGGGCCATCTCGGTCGACACGGCGTTCATGGCCTTGGGCCGGTCCAGGGCCAGCTCGGCGACATGGCCCCCGTCGCCGTGCCGCCGTACGGCCACGAACTCCCCGAACCGCTCCTCGCTCATGGACACACCCTCCGGTTAACGCGGGTTAACAACTCTCGCCCCGATCATCCCAGCCGGGTCCCTCCGGGGGAAGAGCGGCCCGAGGTACGCCTCCGACACCCCGTTCGAGTGACATCCCGGCCGACTGGCCCTCCCGGCCGCGCGGGAGCGCATAACGTGCTCCGCCACACGGCGCGTCGGGGGCGCACGGATCGGGGAGGGATCGCGATGACGACGGACGACGCGATGACCAGGGGCGAGGAGTCGGGCACGGGCGAGGCGCCGGGCGCGGGCGAGGCGACGGGCGCGGGCCAGGTGACGGGCGCGGGCCAGGTGACGGGCGCGAGGAAGGCGACGGGCGCGGACCACTCGGTGGTCGCAGACGACGCGATGCCCCACGACGACGCGACTGGCGCCGACGCCGCGACCACCAGGGATTGCACGGCCAAGGGTGACGCGAAGGCCAAGGACGCAGCGGCCGTGGACCACGCGATGACCAAGGGCGAGACGACGGCCGCGAACCACTCGGCGACCGCAGACGGCTCCACGGCCACGGACCCCCCGACGCCTGACCACTCCACCGCCACAGACGACACAATCGCCCCGGACCACTCCACCGCCACAGACGACACGACCGCCCCGGACCACTCGACGCCCAGCAGCACCCGCAGGGCCGGGCTGTCCGGTGGGGCACCCCTCACACGGCGGGGTGAAGAAACCTTTCGGGCGGCGCTTCTCCCCCGGCCTCGCGGCCGGCACCGGCGGCCCCGCCCTCGCAAGGTGCTGCTGGCCGCGGGCGGGCTCGCGCTAGCTGCCGGGGCGTTGAGTCTGGTGCGGCTCGCGCCGGAGCCGGGGACCGTCGGGCTCGGGGCCACTGAGGCGGAGCCGCGGCTCAACCCGTACCAGGGCACGGACCGGGCGACCAACGCGGGCGCGACCGTCACCACCGTCCCGCAGGCGAGCCCGTCGGCGCCCGCCCCGCTCGGCGGGGCCTCCGCCGCACCGGTGCCGGGCGTCAGCATCGCCGTACCGTCCACGACCAGGGCCGTCCCCACCGCCCCCGCGGCCCAGGCCGCCCCGACCGCGACCGGCATCCCGCAGGCACCCAGCACACCGACTCCCCGCGCCACCGAGACAGCCACCGCCCCGCCTGCGGCCACCCCCACGCCGGAGCCACCGCCCGCCCCGGCTCCGTCCCAGACGCGCACACCGTCGCAGAGCCCGCCGCAGCCGTCCACGCCGCCGGCCACCAGCACGCCGCCGGCCGGCATCTGCATCCCGGTGATCGGGCTGTGCGTCCTGGACGGACCCGACGACTGACGGGGCCGTCCTACGGGGCCTGCGCGCCGTCCCTGCGGGTGAGCAGCCACGGCTCCACCACGCCCAGGCCACGGACCGGACGCTGCCACATCGGCTGGAGGGCGAAGCGGTACGCCGGGGGCTCCTCGCCCTCCTTCTCCGCGGCGGCCGCCGCCTCCGCGGCCTCCGTCTCGGAGGCGGGCGCCTCACCCGTGCGGATCAGCTCCTCGGCGAAGGCGCTGTCGACGAGGACGGCGTCGCGCGGAGCTATCGAGGTGAGCCGGGAGGCCAGGTTCACCGTCGTACCGAAGACATCGCCCATACGAGTGGTCACCGTGCCGAAGGCGATGCCCACCCGCAGCTCCGGCATGGTCTCGTCGTTCGCCATCGTCTCGATCAGCCGCAGGGCGATCTCCGCGGCCGTACCGGCGTCGTCCGCCGCGTAGAGGACCTCGTCGCCCAGGGTCTTGATCAGGCGGCCACCGCGGGCGGCGACCAGGTCGGCGGCCGTCGTCTCGAACGCCTCGACCAGCTCGCCCAGCTCCTCCTCCTCCAGGCGGCGGGTGAGCCGGGTGAAGCCGACCAGGTCGGCGAAGCCGACGGCGAGGCGCCGGTCGACCATCTCCTCGTCGTCCGCCGCCTGCACGACCCGGCCGGTGGCCGCGGCGAGCTGGCGGCGCCAGACGTAGACCAGGAACTCCTCCAGCTCCGGCAGCAACAGCTCGACCAGGGGATACGTGACCTCGGTACGGGTCATGCCCGGCTCGGGGGGCTCGGTCAGGCCCTCCAGGAAGGAGTCGATCTGCCACTCGGCCAGCCGGGCGGTGGTCTGCCCGGTCGAGCGGGCGACCTGCACGGCCATGGCCTCGCTGAGCAGCCCCGCCTCGACCAGACCGGCCAGACGCCGCAGGGCCAGGACGTCGGCCTCGGTGAGCGCCTTGGCCTGGCCGATGTCCGCGAAGCCCATGGCGCGCCAGAAGCGGGACGCCAGCTCCATGGAGACACCGGCGGTGCGGGCCGCCTGGAAGGGGGTGTAGCGCCGCTCGGCGCCGAGGATCAGCTGTTCCAGGCGCAGAGCGAGCGGATCCTCGCCGGGTTCGGTGGCGTGGGGATCGCCCCTGTCGTCGACGGTCACGCCTGCTGCCCTTCCGATCTACCGCGGTCAGGTATCGACCGGCCTCAACTGTACGGCAGGTGTGCGCCAGCTCACTCCGTCAGGTGGGGCGGTCGCGGGGGTGCGTCTGCCGGGTTGTTTCCGGTGTGCCGGGTGCGGGTGGTTCGTGGTCTCTCGCGCAGTTCCCCGCGCCTCTGAGGGCATGCACGCTCACGCCGGTCGCAGGTGGACGATGTCTCCGGCTCCCACGGGCTCCTGGACGCCCTCCTGTGTCGCGATCACCAGTCGTCCGTCTCCGTCGACCGCCACCGCCTCTCCGACGATCGACCGATCCCCGGGAAGTTCGGCCCTCACGGTCCTGCCCAGCGTCGCGCACCCGGCCGCGTATGTCTCCTGCAGCCCGCACGCCGAGGGATCACCGCCCGCCGCGCGCCACCGTCCGTACCACTCCTCCAGGGAGCGCAGGACGGCCCGCAGCAGCGGGTCGCGGTCGGTGTTCACCGCGCCCGCGAGGGCCAGCGAACCCGCCTGGGGGACGGGGAGTTCGTCCTCGCGCAGGGTGACGTTGATGCCCACGCCGACGACGACCATGTCCTCGCCCGCCCGCTCGGCGAGGATGCCGCCCGCCTTGCGCTCCTCGCCGCCGACGGTGACGAGGAGGTCGTTGGGCCACTTGAGTGCCGTGTCCACTCCGGCCGTACGGGACAGGCCCGTGGCGACGGCGACGCCGGTGAGCAGGGGGAGCCAGCCCCAGCGGGCGACCGGGACCTCGGCGGGGCGCAGCAGAACGGAGAAGAAGAGGCCGGAGCGGGGCGGTGCGGACCACTGGCGGTCCAGGCGGCCCCGCCCGGCGGTCTGCTCCTCGGCGACGAGGACCGCGCCCTCCTGCGCCTTGCCCGCGACGGCGAGGGCGACGAGGTCGGAGTTGGTGGAGCCGGTGTCGCGCACGACCTCCACCTCGCGGTACAGGCCGCCCTCGCGCACCAGTCCCCGGCGCAGGGACAAGGGGTTCAGGGGCGGGCGGTTGAGGTCGGACCAGCGGTTCTCGGAAGGCTCTCGCGGCGTCATGCAAGCCACACTAGGTGTGTTGTACGCCGCACTGCCGATCGGTAGGCCCACCACTAATCTACGGATGAGTAATCGTCCCCCCTTTTGAGCAGGCAGGGAGCCGCATCCCGATGTCCGAGCCGGAAGAGATCGACATTCACACCACCGCGGGCAAGCTCGCGGATCTCCAGCGCCGCATCCAGGAGGCGACGCACGCCGGCTCGGAACGCGCCGTCGAGAAGCAGCACGCCAAGGGCAAGCTGACGGCGCGTGAGCGCATCGACCTGCTGCTCGACGAGGACTCGTTCGTCGAGCTCGACGAGTTCGCCCGGCACCGCTCCACCAACTTCGGCCTGGACGCCAACCGCCCCTACGGCGACGGCGTCGTCACCGGCTACGGCACGGTCGACGGGCGTCCGGTGGCGGTGTTCTCCCAGGACTTCACCGTCTTCGGCGGCGCGCTGGGCGAGGTCTACGGCCAGAAGATCGTCAAGGTCATGGACTTCGCGCTGAAGACCGGCTGCCCGGTCATCGGCATCAACGACTCCGGCGGCGCCCGCATCCAGGAGGGTGTGGCCTCGCTCGGCGCGTACGGCGAGATCTTCCGCCGCAACACCCACGCCTCCGGTGTGATCCCGCAGATCAGCCTGGTCGTCGGCCCGTGCGCGGGCGGCGCGGTGTACTCGCCCGCGATCACCGACTTCACGATCATGGTCGACCAGACCTCGCACATGTTCATCACCGGCCCCGACGTCATCAAGACGGTCACCGGCGAGGACGTCGGCTTCGAGGAGCTGGGCGGCGCCCGCACCCACAACTCGGTCTCGGGCGTGGCCCACCACATGGCCGGGGACGAGAAGGACGCCATCGAGTACGTCAAGCAGCTGCTGTCGTACCTGCCGTCCAACAACCTCTCCGAGCCGCCGGCCTTCCCCGAGGAGGCCGACCTCACGGTCACGGACGAGGACCGCGAGCTGGATGCGATCGTGCCGGACAGCGCGAACCAGCCGTACGACATGCACACGGTGATCGAGCACGTCCTGGACGACGGCGAGTTCTTCGAGACGCAACCGCTGTTCGCGCCGAACATCCTCACCGGCTTCGGCCGCGTCGAGGGCCACCCGGTGGGCATCGTCGCCAACCAGCCGATGCAGTTCGCCGGCTGCCTGGACATCACGGCCTCCGAGAAGGCGGCCCGGTTCGTCCGGACCTGCGACGCCTTCAACGTCCCCGTGATCACCTTCGTGGACGTCCCCGGCTTCCTGCCGGGCGTCGGCCAGGAGCACGACGGCATCATCCGCCGCGGCGCCAAGCTGATCTACGCCTACGCCGAGGCCACGGTCCCGCTGATCACCGTCATCACCCGCAAGGCGTTCGGCGGCGCCTACGACGTCATGGGCTCCAAGCACCTGGGCGCCGACCTGAACCTGGCCTGGCCGACGGCCCAGATCGCCGTCATGGGCGCCCAGGGCGCGGTCAACATCCTGCACCGCCGCACCCTCGCCGAGGCCGAGGCCAACGGGGAGGACCTGGAGGCGGTGCGCGCGAGGCTGATCCAGGAGTACGAGGACACCCTCCTCAACCCCTACATCGCGGCCGAGCGCGGCTATGTCGACTCCGTGATCGCCCCGTCCGACACCCGCCGCCACATCGTGCGCGGCCTGCGTCAGCTGCGGACGAAGCGGGAATCCCTGCCTCCGAAGAAGCACGGCAACATCCCCCTGTAAGGAGCCGCTGTGACCATCAAGGTCGTACGGGGCAACCCGACCCCCGAGGAGCTGGCCGCCGCCCTGGCGGTGGTCAGGGCCCGCGCCGCGGCCACCACAGCCGCGGCGCCCGGCACACCCGCTCCGCGGGCCGCATGGTCCGACCCGTCCCGCATCGCGGTCCAGCGTGTGCCGCAGGCGGGGCCGACGGCATGGGCCCGCACCTACTGGCCTGCGTAGGCATCACAGGACGGCCACGACGGCTTCGGCCATCACCTCGTACCCCTTGTCGTTGGGGTGCAGGTGATCGCCGAAGTCGTACGCCGGCCGCAACCGCTCGGGGTCGGCCGGGTCCGCCATCACGCGCGCGAGGTCGACCACGGCGTCGTACTCCCCGCAGCCGCGGATCCACTCGTTGAGCTCATGGCTCACCTTCGCCGCGTGCTCCCCCCAGTGGTCCGAGCCGCCCAGCGGCAGCAGCGTCGCGCCGATCACCCGCAGCCGCGCCTCCCGCGCCCGCCGGATCAGCTCGCGGTGCCCGGCGACGAGCTCGTCGGTCTCCACCACCGGCGCCGGTCTGTACGTCGGCTGCTCGTCCGTCTCGCTGAACCCGATGTCGTTGAGCCCGAGCAGCACCACGAGCGTGTCCACGCCCGAGTGGGCCAGCACATCGCGGCCCAGCCGGCGCACGCCCTTCTCCCCGTACCACGCGGAGTCGTTGAGCAGCAGGTTCCCGCCGATCCCGGCGTTGAGCACGGGCCGCCCGGTGCGCGCGGCCAGGGCGTCGGACCAGCGGCGGTCGGCGCCCGGGGTGGAGCCGAAGCCGTCGGTGATCGAGTCGCCGAAGAGGGCGATGCCGTCGGTGCGGCCCGCGTCCACCTCGACGGCGGACAGGAAGTACCAGGACTCGGTGACCGCGTCGAAGCCGTCCGCGGCGGCCGTGAGATCGCCCTCGCCGCGGTGGCTGCTGGTGAACGCCTGCGCGTGGAAGGTCGCGGGCCCCGTCGCGGTGTCGAAGTACAGGGTGACGGCCAGCGCCTCCCCCGCGGCGACGGTCAGCTCGGCCGCGTCGCTGACGGTCTCCCCGCGGGCCGGGATCTCCGTGTCGCCCGCTCCCCCGAAGGTCAGCCGTCGCAGCGAGCCCGGCTCCCCCGCCCGCATCACGCTCGCCGCGGCGATGCGCAGCGGTGACAGGCCGTACGCGTTCGACAGCCGTATCCGCACCCGGCCGCCCGCCGCGGTGAGCCGGACGACCTGCCGCAGCGACTGGCGCCAGAACCCCTCGCGGGACCAGTTGGGGGTGAAGCCCTCACTGGGCTGCTGCGGGGACGCGGTCCAGACCGTGGTGAACATGACGCACCCTCCCTCTCCCTTAACGGAATCGAAGTACCGTTAGGTTAACAGAACTCCAGTCCCGTTTAGATGGGCGAGGGAAGTTGAGTACGCGTACTCAGGCGCCGTGCGGCCGGCCGGCCGGACGATGGCGGGCATGCTGTGGTCCGACCCGGAGAACGAGCCGCCCGAAGAACTGCGCGAGATGCAGGCCATGCTGCGGCGGCTGGGCGTTCTCATGGCCGTGGCCATGGTGCTGGCGATGATCGCGATCGGTCTGCGCTGAGCCCCGGCCCCCGGAGCCCGGCGCTACGCTGACCGCATGACTGATCAGCCCCGCCGCCGACTCGTCCTCGCCTCCCAGTCCCCCGCCCGCCTCGGGCTGCTGCGCCAGGCCGGACTCGCCCCCGAGGTCATCGTGAGCGGCGTCGACGAGGAGGCCGTCACCGCGCCCACCCCGGCCGAGCTGGCCCTGGCCCTCGCCGAGGCCAAGGCGTCCGTGGTGGCCGCCCGGCCCGAGGTGCAGGGCGCGCTGGTGATCGGCTGCGACTCGGTGCTCGAACTCGACGGACAGGCCCTCGGCAAGCCCGCCGACGCCGAGGAGGCCACCGCCCGCTGGAAGTCCATGCGCGGCCGCGCCGGCGTGCTGCAGACCGGCCACTGCGTGTGGGACACCGCGACGGGCCGCTACGCCTCGGCCACCGCCTCCACCGTCGTCCGCTTCGGCGAGCCGACGGACGAGGAGATCGCCGCGTACGTCGCCTCCGGCGAACCCCTCCATGTCGCGGGCGCCTTCACCCTCGACGGCCGCTCGGCCCCGTTCATCGACGGCATCGACGGCGACCACGGCAATGTGATCGGCATCAGCCTGCCGCTGGTGCGCCGCCTGCTGGGCAAGCTGGGCGTGGGCATCACGGAGCTGTGGGCCTGAGGCTCACGCGGGCGCCGCGCCCGCCTCGGGGGCCGTCGGCTCGCCGGCGGCCTCCTCCAACCGGTCGTAGGTCATCAGCAGCAGCACGATCAGGCCGAGCACGACCACCATGAACACGAACGCGGGCGGGCCCACCAGTCCCCAGGTCACCGCGGCCAGCAGACCGTGCACCACCGCGGCGCTGACCAGGGCGATGCGCCCGAGGCCGGCCGGGGCGCGGTCGCGCAGGGCGACGAGCAGGGCGACCAGGGCGCACAGCAGGAAGTAGAGCCCGAACAGCACGCCGCCGATCTTCGAGGACAGCGACATCACGTCCGGGTCCAGGCCCGCCAGGGACATGTGCTGCCGTTCGACGACATGGCCGAGGAACCAGTTCACCGCGGCGATCGCCACTCCCTCGACGAGGAGCACGACCGCCAACAACCAGGCCACCGGTCTGCGCACCACGGGTCCCCACCCTCTTCCGAGCGTTCGAGCGCCGCCCGAACCGGGCTGCTGTTACCTCAAGTACGTTCGAGTCATCGCGAACGCTACTAACGGGTAAACCTCGGGACAAGGGTTCTGTGACAGGCAAAGAATCATTGGGCCATTCGTAGGGACTCGACAAAGAAACGGAGTGGGCCGCAGCACGCTCTCACAGAGACCTTGACCACACGAGGGGGCTAGGGTTTCCCGGAGGAGTCCTGCGTACCGAGGCGCGACAAGGGTTTCGCAGGTCGAGCAAGCGTCGAGTCACGCTCCGTGTGGCAGAGCTCACCATTGGGGACGGGTCGAACTGCCGTGTCGGCAGTCCCTAAACTCGGCTTGTTTCAAGGAGGGAGCCTCAATCGTGCGCAAGGTGCTCATCGCCAACCGTGGCGAAATCGCTGTCCGCGTGGCCCGTGCATGCCGGGACGCCGGGATCGCGAGCGTTGCCGTCTACGCCGACCCGGACCGGGACGCTCTGCATGTCCGCGCGGCGGATGAGGCGTTCGCTCTGGGCGGTGACACCCCGGCCACCAGCTACCTGGTCATCGACAAGATCCTGAACGCCGCGCGCGAGTCCGGCGCCGACGCGATCCACCCCGGCTACGGCTTCCTCTCCGAGAACGCCGAGTTCGCCCAGGCCGTCCTGGACGCGGGGCTGATCTGGATCGGCCCGCCGCCGCAGGCCATCCGGGACCTCGGCGACAAGGTGGCCGCCCGGCACATCGCGCAGCGCGCGGGCGCCCCGCTGGTCGCCGGTACGCCGGACCCGGTCAGCGGCGCCGACGAGGTGGTGGCCTTCGCCGAGGAGCACGGCCTGCCCATCGCGATCAAGGCCGCCTTCGGTGGCGGTGGCCGTGGTCTGAAGGTCGCCCGCACCCTGGAAGAGGTGCCGGAGCTGTACGACTCCGCGGTCCGCGAGGCGGTGGCCGCCTTCGGTCGCGGCGAGTGCTTTGTCGAGCGCTACCTGGACAAGCCGCGTCACGTGGAGACCCAGTGCCTCGCCGACAAGCACGGCAACGTGGTGGTGGTCTCCACCCGTGACTGCTCTCTCCAGCGCCGCCACCAGAAGCTGGTCGAGGAGGCCCCCGCGCCCTTCCTCTCGGACGAGCAGATGGCCGAGCTGTACCGCGCCTCGAAGGCCATCCTGAAGGAGGCCGGCTACGTCGGCGCCGGCACGGTGGAGTTCCTCGTCGGCCTCGACGGCACGATCTCCTTCCTGGAGGTCAACACCCGTCTCCAGGTGGAGCACCCGGTCACCGAGGAGGTCACCGGCATCGACCTGGTCCGCGAGATGTTCCGCATCGCCGACGGCGAGGAGCTGGGTTACGGCGACCCGGCGATCCGGGGTCACTCGTTCGAGTTCCGTATCAACGGCGAGGATCCGGGCCGGGGCTTCCTCCCGGCCCCCGGCACGGTCACCCGCTTCGACCCGCCGTCCGGCCCCGGTGTCCGCCTGGACGCGGGCGTGGAGTCCGGCTCGGTCATCGGCCCGGCGTGGGACTCGCTGCTTGCCAAGCTGATCGTCACCGGCGCCACCCGTGAGCAGGCCCTGCAGCGCGCCGCGCGTGCGCTGGAGGAGTTCCAGGTCGAGGGCATGGCCACCGCCATCCCGTTCCACCGCGCGGTGGTCAGGGACCCGGCGTTCGCCCCCGAGCTGACCGGCTCCACCGACCCGTTCACGGTCCACACCCGCTGGATCGAGACCGAGTTCGTCAACGAGATCAAGCCCTTCACCGCCCCGGCCGACGCCGAGACGGACGAGGAGGCCGGCCGCGAGACGGTCGTCGTCGAGGTCGGCGGCAAGCGCCTTGAGGTCTCCCTGCCGTCCTCCCTCGGCATGTCCCTGGCCCGCACCGGCCTCGCCGCCGGCGCCAAGCCCAAGCGGCGCGCCGCCAAGAAGTCGGGCCCCGTCGCCTCCGGCGACACCCTCGCCTCGCCCATGCAGGGCACGATCGTCAAGATCGCCGTCGAGGAGGGCCAGGAGGTCAAGGAGGGCGACCTCGTCGTCGTCCTGGAGGCCATGAAGATGGAGCAGCCCCTCAACGCCCACAAGTCCGGCACCATCAAGGGCCTGACCGCGGAGGTCGGCGCGTCCATCACGTCGGGCGCCGCGATCTGCGAGATCAAGGACTGATCACTTCTCGACGCAGGAGCCCCGCACCCGTCCGAGGGTGCGGGGCTCCTCTCGTCGTACGGCTCCTACGTGGTACGGCTCCTCTCGCCGTACGGCTCCGCCGCGGGGGGCACGCCGAGCCGCGCACCCCGCCCGAGGCGCTACGACGGACAGGGGCGCCCCCGCTGCGGCCCGCTCCGGGCACCGGCCCGTTTGAAGACCTGCCTCTCGTGCCAGGCGATGTGCCGCGGATCGACGGCCGGCCGACCGGGGCGCGGCAGGGCGACCGGGCGCCCGTGCAGCGCGTCGACGGACCTCCCGGCCTCGCTGCGGGCCACATACAGCTGTGACACCTGGATGCGCAGGTCGGACCGGATCCCCAGCGCTCCGATGTCGAACAGCGTGTGGTGCAGGGAGCAGAGCGCCAGACCGTTGTGCACCTCGTCCGGCCCGTCCCAGCTGCGCCATCGCACATGGGCGGCCTCCAGCCCTATGGGGTGACGGCCGAGCGCCCCGTCGAAGCCGCAGAAGGCACAGGCGTAGGCGTAGGCGTGCAGCACCTCCTCGACGAACCCCGCGCGTCGCGGCTGCCGCCGCTGCCGGGCCGCCGGGGACAGCGCCCCGTCCGTCCCGGCGAGGTCCAGTCCCACGGCGTCGCAGATCAGGCCCTCCAGGGCCGGGGTGAAGTGCTGCTCCAGCAGAAGTCTGGCGGCCGCGGCGACCGTGCCGTGGTCCGCCAGCAGCGCCTCGACCTCCGGGCGCAGCCGTCCATGGGCGCCGCGGGTCCGCAGCCAGTGCCCTCGCTCGGGGGCGTCCGGCCCCACGTCCTCGCCCTGCCGGTCGCGGACCTCCCAGATGGCCCGCTCCAGATGGACGAAGGGCATGGCCGCCCGTTCCCGTGCCCGTGACGGGCTCACCACCGCGGGCCCGAAGTCGTTGATCAGCCGGCTGACGGGTTCCTCCGCCTCGTCGTAGGTGACCGCGGTGCTGCCGGACGAGGCGAAGCGGCCCAGCAGCCAGAGCACCAGCAGCGGCTTGTGCGGGGCCCGGCGGCCGCCGATCCGGGCCTGCCGGAGTCCGCCGAGGGCGTTCATGAGGTCCTCACGCGTCATCACGCGGGACACCTTGTCACTCCCGCCCGCGCCCCCGTCCGGGAGGGGCGGTACGAGGCGGCGCCTCCGCCGGGCGCCGGCCGCTGGGGCGAGAAGGCGGCACCTCCGCCGGGCGCCGCCGCTGGGGCCGGAAGCGCGCCCGGGCCGGGAAGGGCCGGGTCAGCGGCGGCGCATGTCCGCGACCCGGCTCGAACGCTCCACCACGGGTCCCTGATCGGCGAGAACCCCCGCCGACCGGAGGGAAGGCCCCGCTCCCGGCACGCCCCGCCGCGGCGCCGGGACCGGCACGTCACGGCGAGCGGCGGGACGCCCCACCGCACCGTCATTTCCCTGCGTCGCGCCGCCCTGACCGTTTCCCGGCGCACCCGCGACGGCGATCTGCACCCCCTGGTCGGCCAGCGCCTGCAACTCGGTCGCCGCGCGGTCGTCATGGGCGGGCGGCTCGTCGGTGACCAGCCGGGTGATCACATCGGTCGGCACGGTCTGGAACATCGTGTCCGTACCGAGCTTGGTGTGGTCCGCGAGGACGACGACCTCCGCGGCGGCCTGCACCAGCGCCCGGTCCACGGACGCGGACAGCATGTTGGACGTGGACAGCCCGCGCTCGGCGGTCAGCCCGCTGCCCGACAGGAACGCCTTGGACACCCGCAGCCCCTGGAGGGACTGCTCGGCGCCGGACCCGACCAGGGCGTAGTTGGACCCCCGCAGGGTGCCGCCGGTCATCACGACCTCGACGCGGTTGGCGTGGGCCAGCGCCTGGGCGACCAGCAGGGAGTTGGTGACGACGGTCAGCCCGGGGATGCGGGCGAGCCGGCGGGCCAGCTCCTGGGTGGTGGTGCCCGCCCCGACCACGATGGCCTCGCCCTCCTCGACGAGGTTCGCGGCGAGATCGGCGATGGCCGTCTTCTCGGCCGTCGCGAGATGTGATTTCTGCGGAAAGCCGGATTCCCGCGTGAACCCGCCCGGCAGTACCGCACCGCCGTGCCGGCGGTCGAGGAGTCCTTCTGCCTCCAGTGCACGCACGTCACGTCGTACGGTCACTTCGGAGGTCTGGACGACGCGGGCGAGCTCACGGAGCGACACGGCCCCGTTGGCTCGCACCATTTCGAGGATCAATTGGCGACGTTCTGCAGCGAACACGAAACTGACAGTAACCCCAACGACCGTCTGCTTTCAGCAGTTTGCGCCGAATAACAGAAGTTGTTCGCACAGGGCGACGGGAAGTGGTATATGGGCATACTCCCGTCGCCTGTGCCACAGGAAGAACCCGCAACTCCCCGTGACGAAAGGGGAGCTGAGGGACCGGGGGTGTCTAGGCGTCGCCGGTCTTACGGGTGTGCAGCTGCCGTGCCACCTCGGCGATCGAGCCCGACAGGGACGGATAGACGGTGAACGCGTTCGCGATCTGTTCGACCGTCAGGTTGTTGTCCACGGCGAGCGAGATGGGGTGGATCAGCTCCGAGGCGCGCGGGGCGACGACCACGCCGCCGACCACGATGCCGGTGCCGGGGCGGCAGAAGATCTTGACGAAGCCGTCGCGGATGCCCTGCATCTTGGCGCGCGGGTTGCGCAGCAGCGGCAGCTTCACGACCCGCGCCTCGATGGCACCGGAGTCCACGTCGGCCTGGGTGTAGCCGACGGTGGCGATCTCGGGGTCGGTGAAGACGTTGGAGGAGACCGTCTTGAGGTTGAGCGGGGCCACCGCGTCGCCGAGGAAGTGGTACATGGCGATACGTCCCTGCATCGCGGCCACCGAGGCGAGCGCGAAGACACCGGTGACGTCACCGGCCGCGTACACGCCCGGCGCGCTGGTGCGGGAGACCTTGTCGGTCCAGATGTGACCGGAGTCCTTCAGCTTGACGCCGGCCTCCTCCAGGCCCATCCCCTCGGTGTTGGGGATGGCGCCGACCGCCATCAGGCAGTGCGAGCCGGTGATCACACGGCCGTCGGCGAGGGTGACCTCGACGCGGTCGCCGACGCGCTTGGCGGACTGGGCGCGGGAGCGGGCCATGACGTTCATGCCGCGGCGCCGGAAGACGTCCTCCAGGACGGCGGCGGCGTCCGGGTCCTCGCCCGGCAGCACGCGGTCGCGGGAGGAGACGAGGGTGACGCGGGAGCCGAGGGCCTGGTAGGCGCCGGCGAACTCGGCGCCGGTGACGCCGGAGCCGACCACGATGAGCTCCTCGGGCAGCTCGTCGAGGTCGTAGACCTGCGTCCAGTTCAGGATGCGCTCGCCGTCCGGCTTGGCGTCGGGCAGCTCGCGCGGGTGGCCGCCGGTCGCGATGAGCACGGCGTCGGCGGTGAGGGTCTCCTCGCTGCCGTCGGCCGCGGTGACCACGACCTTGCGGGAGCCGTCCAGGGCCTGCATGCCCTCCAGGCGGCCGCGGCCGCGCATCACGCGGGCGCCGGCGCGGGTGACGGCGGCGGTGATGTCGTGCGACTGGGCGAGCGCGAGCCGCTTCACACGCCGGTTGACCTTGCCCAGGTCCACGCCGACGACCCGCGCCGGGGTGTCGATGTGCGGGGTGTCGTCGGCGACGATGATGCCGAGCTCCTCGTAGGAGGAGTCGAAGGTGGTCATCACCTCGGCCGTTGCGATAAGGGTCTTCGACGGCACGCAGTCGGTCAGCACCGACGCCCCGCCCAGACCGTCGCAGTCGACGACGGTCACCTCCGCGCCGAGCTGAGCGGCCACGAGGGCCGCTTCGTATCCGCCGGGTCCGCCACCGATGATCACGATCCGAGTCACGTACTCCATTGTCCCGCACGCCTCAAGGTGGTACCGCCCAGGGGGCACCGGCGTGGTGCGTCCGTTACAAAGGGGACACCCGAGGACGGGAGTGGTGTGAGTTCGGGCTGCCGTACCCTCTCCCCATGTCGCTCTATGCCGCCTACGCCGGCAACCTCGACGCGCGGCTGATGACGCGCCGCGCCCCGCACTCGCCGCTGCGCGCCACGGGCTGGCTGAACGGGTGGCGGCTGACCTTCGGGGGCGAGCAGCTGGGCTGGGAGGGCGCCCTCGCCACGATCGTCGAGGACCCGTTCGCCCAGGTCTTCGTCGCCCTGTACGACATCGCCCCCATGGACGAGGACTCCCTGGACCGCTGGGAGGGCGTCGGCCTCGGCATCTACCGCCGGCTGCGGGTGCGGGTGCACACCCTGGACGGCGAGGAGAGCGCGTGGGTGTACGTCCTGAACGCCTACGAGGGGGGTCTGCCGTCGGCGCGCTACCTGGGCGAGATCGCGGACGCGGCGGAGTCGGCGGGGGCGCCGCACGACTACGTGATGGAGCTGAGGAAACGGCCCTGCTGAGGGGGCGACGGCTCTAGGCTGCCTCCATGACCGGCCCGCCCGCGTACCAGGTCCACTTCACCGAACCGGCCGCCGCGGTCCGCGACCGGCTCGACGCCCGCCGACGCGCCCGCTTCGAGCAGGGCGTCGCGCTCCTCACCCGCGACCCGTTCCCCGACCGGTCCCGGTCGGCAAGCGCCATGGGCGCCGACCGCACGATCCGCCTCACGCGGGACACGCTGGTCCGTTACACGGTCGACCGGGCCCGTCTGACGGTCCTGTACGTCGCCGCGTTCGACGACGGGGACGTCCTCGTCGCCGAGGAGTAGCCGCCCACCCGGCGGAGCGTTTCGTCGGAAACGACAAGACAACGATCGCCATCCCGTCCGCTCTGTCATCTACGCGCGTAGGCGAGAAGCGGCTACCCTCATGCACGTGAACGCATCTCTTCTTCCGGACGACATCCAGGGCGACCCGTACGCCGCCGCCGACGCCGCCGCCGCTCGCCTGCGCGAACTGACCGGCGCCGAGTCCCACGACGTCGCCCTCGTGATGGGCTCCGGCTGGGCTCCGGCCGTGGACGCTCTGGGCGAGCCCGACGCCGAGTTCCAGGTCACCGAGCTGCCCGGGTTCCCGCCGCCGGCGGTCCTGGGGCACGGCGGCAAGATCCGCTCGTACAAGATCGGGAACAAGCGCGCCCTGGTGTTCCTGGGCCGCACCCACTACTACGAGGGCCGCGGCGTCGCCGCCGTCGCCCACGGGGTGCGCACCGCGGTCGCGGCCGGCGCCAAGACGGTGGTCCTCACCAACGGCTGCGGCGGCCTGCGCGAGGGCATGCGCCCCGGCCAGCCGGTGCTGATCAGCGACCACATCAACCTCACCGCGACCTCCCCGATCGTCGGCGCCAACTTCGTCGACCTGACGGACCTGTACTCCCCGCGGCTGCGCGCCCTGTGCAAGGAGATCGACCCCACCCTTGAGGAGGGCGTCTACGCGCAGTTCCCCGGCCCGCACTACGAGACCCCGGCCGAGATCCGCATGGCCCGCGTCATCGGCGCGGACCTGGTCGGCATGTCGACCGTCCTGGAGGCCATCGCGGCCCGTGAGGCGGGCGCCGAGGTGCTCGGCATCTCCCTGGTGACCAACCTCGCCGCGGGCATGACCGGCGAGCCGCTGAACCACGAGGAGGTCCTCCAGGCCGGCCGTGACTCGGCCGCCCGGATGGGCTCCCTGCTGGCCCAGGTGCTCGGCCGGATCTGAGTCGCACACGGGGTGGGCCGAGGGACCGCGGGCCCACCCCTCCCCCATCCACACGAGAGGTTGACCGCACGTGACCGACGATCTCATGGCACGGGCCGAGGCGTGGCTGGCCGAGGACCCCGACCCGGAGACCCGCGAGGAGCTGGCCGCGCTCATCGACGCCAAGGACGTCACCGAGCTCGCCGCCCGCTTCGGCGGCACCCTGCAGTTCGGCACCGCCGGTCTGCGCGGTGAGCTGGGCGCGGGCCCGATGCGCATGAACCGTGCGGTGGTGATCCGCGCGGCCGCGGGTCTGGCGGCGTACCTCAAGGCCAAGGGCGAGACCGGCGGCCTGGTCGTCATCGGCTACGACGCCCGCTACAAGTCCGCCGACTTCGCCCGCGACACGGCCGCCGTGATGACCGGCGCGGGCCTGAAGGCTGTCCTGCTCCCCCGCCCGCTGCCCACGCCCGTGCTCGCGTTCGCGATAAGGCACCTGGGCGCGGTCGCCGGCGTCGAGGTCACCGCCAGCCACAACCCGCCCCGCGACAACGGCTACAAGGTCTACCTCGGCGACGGCTCCCAGATCGTGCCGCCCGCCGACGCGGAGATCGCCGCCGAGATCGACGCGGTCACCGCCCTCGCGGACGTGCCCCGGCCGGACAGCGGCTGGTCGGTGCTCGACGACGCCGTCCTGGACGCCTACCTGGCCCGCACGGACGCCGTCCTCGCCGCCGGGTCGGCCCGCACCGCCCGCACGGTCTACACGGCCATGCACGGCGTCGGCAAGGACGTCCTGCTGGCCGCGTTCGCCCGCGCCGGCTTCCCCGAGCCGGTCCTGGTCGCCGAGCAGGCCGAGCCCGACCCGGCGTTCCCGACGGTCGCCTTCCCCAACCCGGAGGAGCCGGGCGCGATGGACCTGGCGTTCGCCAAGGCCCGCGAGGTGGAGCCCGACCTGGTCATCGCCAACGACCCCGACGCCGACCGCTGCGCCGTGGCCGTCAAGGACGGCGCCGACTGGCGCATGCTGCGCGGCGACGAGGTGGGCGCGCTGCTCGCCGCGCACCTGGTGGCGCGGGGCGCGCGCGGCACCTTCGCCGAGTCGATCGTCTCCTCCTCGCTGCTGGGCCGCATCGCCGAGAAGGCGGGGCTGCCGTACGAAGAGACGCTGACCGGCTTCAAGTGGATCGCCCGCGTGGAGGGGCTGCGCTACGGCTACGAGGAGGCCCTCGGCTACTGCGTGGACCCCGAGGGCGTGCGCGACAAGGACGGCATCACCGCGGCGCTGCTCATCACCGAGCTGGCCTCGGAGCTCAAGGAGCGGGGCCGCACCCTGCTGGACCTCCTGGACGACCTCGCCGTGGAGCACGGGCTGCACGCCACCGACCAGCTGTCGGTGCGCGTCCAGGACCTGTCGCTGATCGCCGACGCGATGCGGCGCCTGCGCGAGCAGCCGCCGACCGAGCTGGCCGGCCTCCCGATCACCCGCGCCGAGGACCTGACGCGGGGCACGGAGACGCTGCCGCCCACCGACGGCCTGCGCTACACCCTTCAGGGCGCCCGCGTCATCGTGCGCCCCAGCGGCACCGAGCCCAAGCTCAAGTGCTACCTGGAGGTCGTCGTCCCGGTCGCCTCCCACGCCGACCTGCCGGACGCCCGCGCCAAGGCGGCCGACCTCCTCGCCACGGTCAAGCGCGATCTGTCGGCGGCGGCCGGCATCTGAGAGACCCGCGTCGGCCCGACCGGCACCGCACCGCCGGTCGCCACCGGCACCCGCACCGCCGGCCACCACCGGCACCCGCGCCCGTGGGGCGCCCCACCGTCCTGGGGCGCCCCACGGCTTTTCCGCCGGGGCGGGCCCCTTCACTCCTCAGGCCAGGGCGGCCGCCACCACCACCGTCACGGCGATCCCGGCCGCCGCTCCGGTCACCAGGGCGGCGACGGCCGCCGCCCGGCCGATCCCCTGTTCGAGGGGAACGTCCGGCACGATCTTGGCCAGGACGGGCGCCACCAGGACGAGCCCGAAGCCGACCCCGATGCGCGCGTACGTGCTCCCCGCGCAGGGGGCCCCGAAGCGCCCGCCGCACGCTCCCGACTCCGCGGCGAAGCCCGTCACCCCGAGGAACAGCGCGGCCGCGTACACCGCGCCGAACAGCGCGGTCACCGCGAAGTCGACCCGCCGCGCTCTGCGGGAGCGGTCACCGTCACCCGGCACGCGAGCCCCCTACGGCAGGACGAACAGCAGCAGGGCCGTCCAGGCGACGGCGGCGGCCAGGCCGTACGGCCACAGGGGACCGCCGCGCAGGCGGGGGCCGGCGGGGTCGGCGGGGCGTTTGGCGGGGTCCTTCCACATGGCGGTGAGCTCGGCGGCGATGCGGTCCTGGCGGTGGACCAGGCCGAAGCGGCGTTCCAGGCGGCGCCAGCGGTTGCCGAAGAGCGTCCACTCGTCGAAGTCCCGCCGGGTGCTGTCGATCTTCAGCTCGTGCTTGTCGACCCTGATCAGCCGCAGATGCTCCCAGGCGATGTGCCGGGGGCCCTTCAAGCCGTCCAGCCACAGGCCCTCGCGGTCGGCGGTGATGTGCCAGGCGGTCATGTGCGGCAGGCAGGTGGCGACCAGGACGGCCACGAAAACGCCGGGGAGCCAGCGGAACAGGCCGGTCTCGCCCCAGACGAAGAAACAGGCCAGAGCCAGGGCGCCCAGCGCGGAGAGCCAGTCCCGCGCTCCGGCCCGCCAGCGGCGGATCCGCCCGCCCGGCAGCGATGCGGCGAGCGCGTCCACGCGCTGCTGGTCGGCGGCCTCGTCGGCCGCGGCCCGCTGCCGGCGCTCGGCGCGGCGGCGGGCGGCGTGCTCGGACAGCGGACGCACCGGTCCGGTGGAGTACTCGGTGACGGGCGGTGCGCCCGGCCGCTCGTCGGCGCCCGCGACGATCACCTCGGCGCCGTCGTAGGGGGTGCCGTACAGGACCGCCTCGCGCAGCGGTCCGGGCTCGTCGGCGTCGAGGCGGTCGAGGAGGGCCTGCCACTCCTCGTCGACGCTGTCGTCCCCGTCGTCCCCGTCGTCCTCGTCGTCGTCCGGCCCCTCCTCGGGGTGGGGCTCCTCCTCGTACAGGACGGACGTGCCCACCCGGAACAGGGGCCGCCGGGCGGCGCGGTCGTCGGCGGCGAAGACCTCCAGGTCCATGTCCGCGGCCTCGCGCACCAGCACCCGCAGCACGGGCACGGGCCCCGCGCGCAGGGCCTTCGCGCGCAGCCGGGCCAGGAAGCCGGACAGCAGCATGGTGGCGCCCAGACCGACCACCGCCCAGGCGAGGGCGGGAGTGACCGCGCGGTCCTCGGACAGCTCCCACGCGTCCCGCACGGTGAACAGCGCCGTCCCCGCGAACGCCAGGACGACCCCCGCGCCGATCAGGAACCGCCCGCGCGTGACCCGCACCCCGGCCTGCGGCGCGGGGACTCCCGCCGGACCCGGCGCCACCCCGGTCGCTCCCCCGGCGACGGCCAGCGCCACCGCCCGCTGCCGCCGCCGCGCGAGCAGCCGCGGCACCACCAGGGCGCACGCGGCGACAAGCAGAACGGCCACGACGACCCGTACGGCGATCGGCGCGTCCTGCCGCGACAGCACCACCGCCGCCGTGACCGGCGCCGACAGCGGCACGATCTCCGGCCGCACGGTCAGCCACACCAGGTGCAGCGCGGCGAGCGCGGCCGCCCAGGCGGGCAGGTCGGCGTACAGGTGCAGGGCGCCGCTCGCGACGAGCACGGCCGCGGTCAGGCCGAGTGCCGCGGCCTCCGGTCCGCGCCCGGGCACCCAGCGGGGCGCGAGCGCCGCGGTCCACCGGCGCCCGCCCTCGGCGTCCCAGACGGGACAGCCCTCGGGCACGAACGCGGAGGGCAGCGGCAGGGGTCCGTCGGCGTGAGTGTGCATAGTCATCACCAGTCAGACGGGCGGAGCGAGGAGTTGGTTGTACGAGACATCGGCCCGCGCCCGACACGGGGCCCGGCCGGAAGGCGACCGCCAACAAACCCGGCCGACCGAGCCGCCAGACCCTCCACAGCACTCGCACCTCGACGCCCAGGGCAACACCGGACCCGTCCGGAAGTACGGACGCCACCGAGGCCGCTCAGCGATCCGACAGACCGGCCGCCAGTCCGTCCCGGCAACACCGACCCGTCCGGAAGGCGAACGGCGAAGTGCCCCGCCGGCCGACGAACCGACCGCAGAACCTTCGCCCCCTCACGCCCCGCCGGCGCCAGACCCCGACCGGAAGGCAGACGGCAGCGAGCCCCCTCGACCGAGCCGACAGACCAGCCGCAGCACTCGCGCCTCCACGCCCAGGGCGACCCCGGATCCGTCCCGAATTGCGGACGCCAGCAAAGCCGCTCAGCGATCCGACAGACCGGCCGCCAGCCCTCCCGCGTCCCCATCCCGGCACCACCGGACCCGTCCGGAAGGCGAACGGCGACGAGCCCCGCCGGCCGACGGACCGGCCAGCCGCACTCGCACCTCCACGCCCAGGGCGACACCGACCCCGGCCGGAGGCCGGCGCGCGCGTCCCAGGGTCAGCCCAGCGCCGACAGCACGGTCAGCAGCACCGCGCCCGCGACGGTCGGCGCGATGATCTCGTACGCCCACCGCACGGTCACCTCGCCCTGGGCCGTCGCGGCCTTCTCGCGGGACTCCCAGATGGCGCGCAGCTCGTCCATGATCTTGTCGCCCTCGTCGCGCAGCGGCCCCTCGTCGAGGTCCGCCGCGGGCCCGAACATGCTGCCGCGCACCCGCTTGCCCTCCTTGGCCGCGGCGGCCTGGGCGTCGCGCCGCTGCTGGCGCCTCGCGGCGCGCTTGCGGCCCTTGAGGGAGACGGGCACGGCCCACAGCTGGAACTTGGTGCCGGAGTTGGCGACGACCTCGTTGGTGTAGCCGGAGCGCAGGGAGGCGACCTCGCCCCAGGGCAGGGTGACGGCGCGCAGCGGATTGCGCACGCGCAGCCGGTCCTCACCGGCGAAGACGGCCGGCCTCAGGGTGAAGGCGACGACCGGCGGCACGAAGGTGAGCAGTGCGGCGAGGGCGATCCAGGGGGTGCGGCCCTCGCCCCGGATCAGCGCGTCGATGCCCAGCCATCCGGCGAGGGCGAGCAGCAGCACGCCGCCGACGAGGGCCATGGGCGAGCGGTAGATCCGGTCGGTGGTGGTCATGCTGCGCATTATGCCGCCCGCCTGCGGCGCTCGACCGGACGCCTCCTCACCGTAGGGATTCCTCTGCGTGGGCGGGTGCCGGTCGTCCGCGGCATGTCGCGACCGGCCGCCACCCGCACACCCCCTGCGGCGCAGCGGCGCAACCCCACCCCCTGTACAGCAGCTACGCGCGTAGATATGCTCGTCTGGTGACCATGCCCACCAACGCACCCACCGCAGCACACGCCCTCTCGGACGTGACGTCGTCAGACACCTCGCTGCGCCGCTTCCTCCACGGGCTGCCCGGCGTCGACGCGGTCGGCCTGGAGGCGCGCGCCGCCTCCCTCGGCACCCGTTCCATCAAGACGACCGCCAAGGCGTACGCGATCGACCTCGCCATCTCGATGGTCGACCTCACCACGCTGGAAGGCGCGGACACCCCGGGCAAGGTCCGGGCGCTCGGCGCCAAGGCGGTCCTCCCCGACCCGACCGACCGCACCACGCCCACCACGGCCGCGGTCTGCGTCTATCCCGACATGGTGGCCACCGCCAAGGAGGCCGTCGCCGGTTCCGGCGTGAAGGTCGCCTCGGTGGCCACCGCCTTCCCGGCCGGCCGCGCGGCCCTCGACGTGAAGCTGGCGGACGTGCGCGACGCCGTCGCCGCGGGCGCGGACGAGATCGACATGGTCATCGACCGCGGGGCGTTCCTCGCGGGCAGGTATCTGAAGGTGTACGACGAGATCGTCGCCGTGAAGGATGCCTGCGGGGCGGCCCGCCTCAAGGTCATCTTCGAGACCGGCGAGCTGTCGACGTACGACAACATCCGCCGGGCGAGCTGGCTCGGCATGCTGGCGGGCGCGGACTTCATCAAGACGTCCACCGGCAAGGTCGCCGTCAACGCCACCCCCGCGAACACCCTCCTTATGCTGGAAGCGGTACGCGACTTCCGTACCCAGACCGGCATCCAGGTCGGCGTGAAGCCCGCCGGCGGCATCCGCACCACCAAGGACGCGATCAAGTTCCTGGTCCTGGTCAACGAGACGGCCGGCGCGGACTGGCTGGACAACCACTGGTTCCGCTTCGGCGCCTCCTCGCTGCTGAACGACCTGCTCATGCAGCGCCAGAAGCTGGCCACCGGCCGCTACTCCGGCCCCGACTACGTGACGGTGGACTGATCGACATGACCTCCCCCTTCGAATACGCCCCCGCGCCCGAGTCCCGCTCGGTCGTCGACATCGCCCCGTCCTACGGCCTGTTCATCGACGGCGAGTTCACCGAGGCGGCCGACGGCAAGGTCTTCAAGACCGTCTCCCCGTCGACCGAGGAGGTGCTGGCGGAGATCGCGCAGGCCGGCGAGGCCGATGTGGACCGCGCCGTGAAGGCCGCCCGCAGGGCCTTCGAGAAGTGGTCGGCGCTGCCCGGCTCCGAGCGCGCCAAGTACCTCTTCCGCATCGCCCGGATCATCCAGGAGCGCAGCCGCGAGCTGGCCGTCCTGGAGACCCTGGACAACGGCAAGCCGATCAAGGAGACCCGCGACGCCGACCTGCCCCTGGTCGCCGCGCACTTCTTCTACTACGCCGGCTGGGCCGACAAGCTCGACCACGCGGGCTTCGGCCCGAACCCCAGGCCGCTGGGCGTGGCGGGCCAGGTCATCCCCTGGAACTTCCCCCTCCTGATGCTGGCGTGGAAGATCGCCCCGGCGCTCGCGACCGGCAACACGGTCGTGCTGAAGCCGGCCGAGACCACCCCGCTGTCGGCGCTCTTCTTCGCGGACATCTGCCGCCAGGCGGGCCTGCCCAAGGGTGTCGTCAACATCCTTCCCGGCTACGGCGACACGGGCGCCGCCCTGGTCGCGCACCCGGACGTCGACAAGGTCGCGTTCACCGGCTCCACGGCCGTCGGCAAGCAGATCGCCCGGTCCGTCGCGGGCACGCACAAGAAGGTCACCCTGGAGCTGGGCGGCAAGGGCGCCAACATCGTCTTCGACGACGCCCCGATCGACCAGGCCGTCGAGGGCATCGTCAACGGCATCTTCTTCAACCAGGGCCAGGTCTGCTGCGCGGGCTCCCGGCTGCTGGTCCAGGAGTCGATCCAGGACGAGCTGCTGGAGTCGCTCAAGCGCCGCCTGTCCACGCTGCGCCTGGGCGACCCGCTGGACAAGAACACCGACATCGGCGCGATCAACTCCGAGGAGCAGCTCGCCCGGATCACCACCCTCGTCGAGCGCGGCGAGGCGGAGGGCGCCGAGCGCTGGTCCCCGGCCTGCGAGCTCCCCGAGGCCGGCTACTGGTTCGCCCCGACGCTGTTCACGGGCGTCACCCAGGCCCACACCGTGGCCCGCGACGAGATCTTCGGCCCGGTCCTGTCGGTACTGACCTTCCGTACGCCCGACGAGGCCGTCGCCAAGGCCAACAACACGCCCTACGGCCTGTCGGCGGGCATCTGGACCGAGAAGGGCTCGCGCATCCTCGCCGTGGCGAACAAGCTGCGCGCGGGCGTGATCTGGTCCAACACGTTCAACAAGTTCGACCCGACCTCGCCGTTCGGCGGCTACAAGGAGTCGGGCTTCGGCCGCGAGGGCGGCCGCCACGGCCTGGAGGCGTACCTCGATGTCTGACCCGACCCGACTCTCCGTCTTCAAGACCTACAAGCTGTTTGTCGGGGGCAAGTTCCCCCGCTCCGAAAGCGGCCGGGTGTACGAAGTGACCGACTCCAAGGGCAACTGGCTCGCCAACGCGCCGCAGTCGAGCCGCAAGGACGCCCGTGACGCGGTGGTCGCCGCCCGCAAGGGCTTCGGCGCCTGGTCGGGCGCCACGGCCTACAACCGCGGCCAGATCCTCTACCGCATCGCCGAGATGCTGGAGGGCCGCCGGGACCAGTTCGTGCGCGAGGTCGCCGACGCGGAGGGGCTGTCCAAGTCCAAGGCCGCGGCCCAGGTGGACGCGGCGATCGACCGCTGGGTCTGGTACGCGGGCTGGACCGACAAGATCGCCCAGGTGGTGGGCGGGGCCAACCCGGTCGCCGGTCCCTACTTCAACCTGTCCTCCCCGGAGCCGACGGGCGTGGTCGCCGTCGTCGCCCCGCAGGAGTCGTCCTTCCTGGGTCTGGTCTCGGTGATCGCCCCGGTGATCGCCACGGGCAACACGGCCGTCGTCGTCGCCTCCGAGAGGTCCCCGCTCCCCGCCCTGTCCCTGGGCGAGGTGCTGGCCACCTCCGACCTGCCCGGCGGCGTGGTCAACATCCTCTCCGGCCGCACGGCGGAGATCGCGGCCCCCCTCGCCGCCCACCAGGACGTCAACGCGATCGACCTCGCGGGCGCGGACGAGGACCTGGCCAAGGAGCTGGAGATCGCCGCGGCCGACAACCTCAAGCGCGTCCTGCGTCCACAGCCTGTGGACGACTGGGCCGCGCCGGCGGGGATCGACCGGATGACGGCGTTCCTGGAGACGAAGACGGTCTGGCACCCGACGGGCAGCCTGGGCGCGTCGGGCTCCGCCTACTGAGGGACCGGCAGGGGCGGGGAGCTGTGGGCCGTCGGCGACCGCGGGGTCGCCCGTGGCCGTCGCGCCCGCGCGGCACAGCCGCACATCGACACAGCCCCGCGCCCCTGAGGCACCTGCGGTCAGCCGCCCAGCAGACCCCCCGGAATGCTCCCGATGGACTGCGCCTGGGCCACCGGCCCCGTCAGTGCCTGGGACGTCAGCGGCTTGAAGTCGGCCAGCTGCGTGCCGACGCCGTTGTCCAGCGGGTCGACACCCGTGCCCGCGAGGGGGTTGGGCTTGAGGCCCGCCACCGGGCCCGTCACGTACTGCACGGAGCCGGTGAGGGCCGCCAGCCCCGCCTGCGGGTCGACCTTGCCGAGCGAGGTCGGGCGGGTGTTCACCACGTCCAGGGCCGGCCCGGTGTCCGCCGCGGCCACCGGCGCGGCCGCGCCCAGCGCCGCGCCGGCCGTCGCGAGGGCGGCCAGCGCGCGTCGACCGGTCGAGTTGGGGGAGTTGTCCTGTCGGCCCATTACTGCCACCTTCTACTGCGCTAGGTAATCGGTCAGACGCGAAGAGTAGTTGAGGTGTGACGCGGGCTTCAAAGCCGACCCGCTGGGTCGTGAACGCCGGGTGAATGCCTCACACTGGTGTCCCGTGAGTTCCCAACCGCCCATACCCACGCGAGTCGTGCTGCTCTGCGGCCCTTCCGGCTCCGGCAAGTCCCTGCTCGCCGCCCGTTCCGGGCTCCCGGTGCTGCGGCTCGACGACTTCTACAAGGAGGGCGACGACCCGACGCTGCCGCGGGTCGAGGGGAGCTCGGACATCGACTGGGACCACCCCGCGTCCTGGGACGCGGACGCGGCCGTCGCCGCGATCGGCGACCTGTGCCGCACGGGCCGTACCGATGTGCCCGTGTACGACATCTCGCTCTCCGCCCGCACCGGCGCGGACACCGTCGACATCGGGCGGACGCCGGTGTTCATCGCGGAGGGCATCTTCGCGGCCGAGATCGTCGAGCGCTGCCGCGAGCAGGGCGTGCTGGCGGACGCGCTGTGCCTGAGCCGGGGCGCCGTGACGACCTTCCGCCGCCGCTTCCTGCGCGATCTGCGGGAGGGCCGCAAGTCGGTGCCCTTCCTGCTGCGCCGCGGCTGGCGGCTGATGCGCGCCGAGCGCTCCATCGTGGCCCGGCAGACCGCGCTGGGCGCGTACGCCTGCGACCGGGACGAGGCGCTGGGCCGGCTCGCGGCAGCCGCGGCCGGCCGGGGCGCCGCGAGCCGTACGGCGGCCTGATCGCGTACGGCGGTCTGATCCGCGGACGGGGGCTTGATCCGCGGACGGCGACCTGTTCCCGTACGGCGACACGCGCACGCGGAAGCGGGACTGGACGGACCCCCCGGCCCTCCAGTCCCGCGTCCTTTGTGCTCCCCCCCGTGTTTCCCCCGTCGGTCTTGCTTCCCCCGTGTTCCCCCGTGGTCCAGGTGGTGCTTCCCCCGTGGATTTCCCCCCGGACCTATGAGCAAGACCCCCGTTGCGTCCCCCTGATACACCCCCCGGGGAACTTTTTTCCGCCTCAGGCGACCAGCTCGCCGAAGGCGTCCTCCTCGTCACGGCCGAAGCTGAGGACCTCGTCCTCGCGCAGCCGGCGCAGGGAGCGCCAGATGCTGGACTTCACCGTGCCGACACTGATGTTGAGGATGTCCGCGATCTCCGGGTCCGTGCGGCCCTCGTAGTAGCGCAGGACCAGCATGGTGCGCTGGAGCTCGGGCAGCCGGGCCAGCGCCTGCCACAGGACCGCGCGCAGCTCGGTGCCGCGCATCGCGTCCGTGTCGCCGGGCGTCTCCGGCAGCTCCTCGGTCGGGTACTCGTTCAGCTTGCGGCGGCGCCACGCGCTGATGTGCAGGTTCGTCATGGTGCGGCGGAGGTATCCGCCGACCGCCGCCTTGTCGCTGATCCGGTCCCACGCCCGGTAGGTCGAGAACAGCGCGCTCTGCAGCAGGTCCTCGGCCTCGAAGCGGTCACCGGTCAGGTGGTAGGCGGTGGCGTACAGGGAGGCGCGGCGCTCCTGGACGTAGGCGGTGAACTCCGCCTCCGACAGCGAGCGGCGCTCCCCCGATTCCTCCCTGTACGCGGTCCCCCCGTGCGTGTCCCCCGTGAGACCGTCAACCACCGTCATGTAGGGCGCGGTGCCCTGCGGTACATGCGCGGTGTGCTGACGTCCGGCGCCGCGAGCGCACCCCCGCCCGCTCACGGCACCGGACTTCTCGGAACCCCGGTGCGTGTTCACGTCGTGCAGGCGCGTGATCACTGCGCTGGTGCTCAGGCTGTGCAGCGTGTTCATCTCGCGCCCCCCGTCGTGGACTTGCCGGTGTTCGGCCTGTCTTCTTGCTTGTGCCGAAAAGCTTGCCCGGGCCACTTCATCGCCGTGTCCGCCGACTGTCACAGACCTGTCACAGGGGTCACTCGGGGATAAGTGGCGGGGAGGAAGGGGACTCGGCCACGGGTAACCGGACGTATGGGCTGCGTTCCGTCGGCTCCACAGGTCGATCGATGTGGCATCCATGGGCCAGAATGAGCCCGTGCCTTCCCTGTTGCTGATCGAGGACGACGACGCGATCCGGACGGCCCTGGAGCTCTCACTGACGCGCCAGGGTCACCGGGTGGCGACCGCTGCCAGCGGTGAGGACGGTCTGAAGCTGTTGCGCGAGCACCGGCCGGATCTGATCGTCCTGGACGTGATGCTGCCCGGCATCGACGGCTTCGAGGTGTGCCGGCGCATCCGGCGCACCGACCAGCTGCCGATCATCCTGCTGACCGCGCGCAGCGACGACATCGACGTCGTGGTCGGCCTGGAGTCCGGTGCCGACGACTATGTCGTCAAACCGGTGCAGGGGCGGGTCCTGGATGCCCGGATCCGGGCCGTGCTGCGGCGCGGGGAGCGCGAGTCGAACGACGCGGCGGCCTTCGGCAGCCTGGTCATCGACCGTGCGGCGATGACCGTGACGAAGAACGGCGAGGATCTCCAGCTGACCCCGACCGAGCTGCGGCTGCTCCTCGAGCTGAGCCGGCGGCCCGGTCAGGCGCTGTCCCGGCAGCAGCTGCTGCGGCTGGTGTGGGAGCACGACTACCTCGGTGACTCGCGGCTCGTGGACGCCTGTGTGCAGCGGCTGCGCGCCAAGGTGGAGGACGTGCCGTCCTCGCCGACCCTGATTCGTACCGTGCGCGGTGTCGGTTACCGGCTGGATCCGCCTCAGTGACGAACCGGCAAGGGGGTCTCCGCGGCTGGGCCGCGGATCGCAAGGGAGTGTTCTCACGGCTGCGCTTCACCAGTCTGCGGCTGCGGCTGGTCGTCGTGTTCGGTCTGGTCGCGCTGACGGCCGCGGTATCGGCCTCCGGCATCGCGTACTGGCTGAACCGCGAGGCGGTGCTCACCCGCGCCCAGGACGCGGTGCTGCGCGACTTCGAGCAGGAGATGCGCAGCCGCGCGGGCGCCCTGCCCGCGCATCCCACCCAGGACGAACTCCAGCGCGTCGCCGGGCAGATGGCGGGCGGCAGCCAGCACTTCACCGTGCTGCTGGTCGCCGAGGACCCCGACGGCAAGACGGTCTACGGCGGTTCGGGCGGCCTGAACGGCTTCACGCTCGGCGACGTGCCGCGGTCACTGCGTACGGCGGTGAACAAGAAGCAGCCGCTGACCGGGAACAACGACGCCGAGTACCACCTGTACTGGCAGCGGGTCGTGGAGGACGGCACCCCGTACCTGGTGGCCGGTACCCGGGTGATCGGCGGCGGCGCGACCGGCTACATGCTCAAGTCGCTGGAGCCGGAGGCCAAGGACCTCAACTCGCTGGCCTGGTCGCTGGGCATCGCCACCGCCCTGGCGCTGATCGGCTCCGCGCTGCTCGCGCAGGCCGCCGCGACGACCGTACTGAAGCCGGTGCACCGCCTCGGGGTCGCCGCACGGCGGCTCGGGGAGGGCAAGCTGGACACCCGGCTGCGGGTGTCGGGCACCGATGAACTGGCCGATCTGTCGCGGACGTTCAACAACGCCGCCGAGGCGCTGGAGAAGCGGGTCGCGGACATGGCGGCGCGGGACGAGGCATCGCGGCGGTTCGTCGCGGACATGAGCCATGAGCTGCGTACGCCGCTGACCGCGATCACCGCGGTGACCGAGGTGCTGGAGGAGGAGCTGGAGGCCGAGGGCATCGATCCGATGATCGAGCCGGCGGTACGGCTGGTGGTCAGCGAGACGCGGCGGCTGAACGATCTCGTGGAGAACCTGATGGAGGTCACCCGCTTCGACGCGGGTACGGCCCGGCTCGTGCTGGACGACGTCGACGTCGCCGACCAGATCACCGCCTGTATCGACGCGCGGGCCTGGCTGGACGCGGTGGAGCTGGACGCCGAGCGGGGCATCCACGCGCGGCTCGATCCGCGCCGCCTGGACGTGATACTCGCCAACCTGATCGGCAACGCGCTCAAGCACGGCGGGTCGCCGGTGCGGGTGTCGGTGCGCGAGGAGGCCGACGAGGTGGTCATCGCGGTGCGCGACCACGGGCCCGGTATCCCGGAGGACGTGCTGCCGCATGTCTTCGACCGGTTCTACAAGGCCAGTGCCTCGCGGCCGCGGTCCGAGGGAAGCGGTCTGGGTCTGTCGATCGCGCTGGAGAACGCGCACATCCACGGCGGTGAGATCACCGCGGCGAACTCGCCGGAGGGCGGCGCGGTGTTCACGCTGCGGCTGCCTCGGGACGGCTCGGTGCCGGAGGCCGCGCCTGCGGGGGACAAGGGGGGTGACGCCTCGTGAACGTACGCCGGGCGCAGGTGCTTCCCGTGCTCGCCGGGCTGCTCGCCGGGCTGCTCGCCGGGCTGCTGACCGGGTGCGGGATCCGGGCGACCGAGGTGCCGACGGACTTCGGTCCCGCGCCGTCGCGGGCCTACTGCTCGCTGGCCGGGCCGGACGTCACGACGCAGTCCTCGCACGGGGTGGTGGTGCAGGTGTTCCTGCGCTGCTCGACCTCGCTGGTGGCGGTCGACCGTTCGGTGCGGGTGCCGGAGGGTGCGGCGGACTCGGCGCGGCGGGTGCTGCTGGCGCAGGGGCTGCTGAACGAGCTGGCGGAGGAGCCGTCGCGGGCGGAGCGGCTGGCGGGGTACAGCACGGATGTGCCGGCGGGACTGAAGGCGGGCGGGCCGCGGGCGGGGGATCCGGAGGACGCGCTCCGGCTCAGCTCTCCGCCGGGCATGCTGTCGTCGTACGCCCTGGCCCAGATCGTCTGCACCTTCTCCGACTCCGAGGCGTCCGACGGTGACGGCTCGGTCGTCCTCGGCGGTCCGACCGGGCATCTGCACCGCTACAAGTGCACGGACGATGTGCGGGCCCGGCCCAGTGAGGTGCAGCCGCCGTCGTCGGAGGTCGCGGCCGGTGGGTGAGAGGCGATGCCTGCGGCGGCCTGCTCGCGTCCGGTGGGGGCGGGCGTAGCGCATGCCGGGTGGTGGGTGGGTCGGGGCCGCGCCGGGGGGTGTCCGTCCTCGGTCCGGCGGTTCTCTTGGGACTTAGGGTGACTGCCCGACGGACGCCGGCCGCTGCGGGCGGACACCCCCCGGCACGTCCCCTTCCCGCCGTCGGCGGCTGACCGAGCCCACGGTGCTGGGTGCCTTCCCGCCGTCGGCGGCTGACCGAGCCCACGGTGCTGGGTGCCTTCCCGCCGTCGGCGGCTGACCGAGCCCACGGTGCTGGGTGCCTTCCCGCCGTCGGCGGCTTTCCGGCCCGTGGTGCGTGGTGGCTTCTCGCCGTCGGCGGCTGGCCGGGCCACCGTGCTTGGTGGCTTCTCGCCATCGGCGGCTGACCGGGCCCATCGGCTGTGGCAGCTTCTCGCCGTCGGCGGCTTTCCGGCCCGTGGTGCGTGGTGGCTTCTCGCCGTCCGCGGCCGTGGGGCTTGTCGTTGCGGGCGGTCCCTCATGGCGCCGGGTATGTGTACGTCCCTAAGGGGCGCGGGGAACTGCGCGACCAGCCCACGACCACCCGCGGCCGCGTACGGCGAGGACGGCCCCGTCGGGATGGCGCATGTGTCGTAGGACTCACCGGCGCCACCGGAACCGATCGGACCGGGGCCCGCGTCTAGGGGGGCGTGCAGCGTGAAGGCTCCATGGGCGGCAACGCCGCCTCCCGCATCCGTGTGACCGGAGGTGTCCTCCTCGTCGCCCATCTCGCGTTCGTCGCCTGGTTCACGCTGCGGCCGCTGGACGTCCCTTGGGTGATGCCGGCCAATCTGCATCCGCTCGCGGGGATCCGAGCCGATCTGGCGCTGGGCTGGCCGGAGGCGGCGCGGCGGATCGGGGAGGGGCTGGTGCTGCTGGCCCCGCTGGGGGTGCTGCTGCCGATGGCGAGCGGCAGGCTGACCGTGTCGCCGCTGGGGTCGCTGGTGCGGACCGCCGCGGCGGGCACCCTGATCTCGCTGGTCATCGAGTTGCTGCAGACCGGTGTGCCCGGCCAGGTCGTGGACGTCGACTCGCTGCTGCTGAACACCGTCGGCGTGGCGCTCGCCCATCTCGCGGTGGTGCCGCTGGGCCGGGCGCGGCTGCGTCGGCGGGCCGTGCACCGGGGGCGGGAGGAGCGTCCGGAGGAGGAGCCGGCTCAGGGTCGGACCCCGAGGATTTCCAGGGTCGGGATCGCCCCGTGGAGTGATGCTTTGCCCCCTTCGTCGCCGTAGCGTGGAGGGCAGATAGGGCGGCCGTCGGGGCCGCCCGGAGACGAGCTCACGAAGGAGCCGCCATGTCCCGCCTCACCCGCCCCACCCACGGCCGGATGATCGGCGGAGTGTGCGCCGCGCTGGCCAGGCGCTTCGGCACCTCCGCGACCACGATGCGGGCGATCTTCCTGGTGTCGTGTCTGCTGCCGGGCCCGCAGTTCCTGCTCTACATAGCCCTGTGGATCGTGCTGCCCTCCGAGGACAAGGCCGCCCGCACGGCCTGGTGAGCCGGCCGTCCGCGCGCGGCGACGCCGTCGGGGCGCGCCGGAGGTCCGGTGCGCGCGCCGACGGCGTTCGCGAGGCGGCCGTGGGTCAGCCCAGCGGGATGCCGTTCACGGGAAGCCCCTTGGTGGGCAGGCCGGTGTTGCCCACGGGCAGGCCGCCGAGCAGGCCGGCGACCGGCTTGGTCGGGCCGTCGGCGAGCGCCCGCTCCGCGACGGGCTGTACGGCGGTCAGACCGGTGCCCAGCGCCGGCTGCGCCTGGGCGAGCGCCTCGCCGGCACCCGGCAGCGCCTTGGAGACGTTCTCGGCGGGCAGGGCCTGGCTGACGGTGCCGAGCGCCTGCGTGGCGTCGGGGGCGGCCGGGGCGGCGTTCGCGGCACCCGCGCCGGCGGCGGCGAAGGCGGCACCGAGAGCGGCGACACCGAGGGTCTTGGCAGCAGACTGCTTCATCGTGAATGCGTCCTTGACTGAATTCGAAGACTGACTCGAAATGGGATGACGGGGAAGGGGAGCGGTCCACGAACGTAAACACGCCCCGGCGCCCGTCGCAAACATCGAAATGCGGACGGGTGGTGAATACCCGTCCGCATTCGCTGCCCCCGGCCACTCCGGTCAGTCCGCAGAGTCGCTGGTGGAGGCGGTCTGCTGGAACAGCCATTCGGACTTCAGCTCGGCGTAACCGGGCTTGATGACGTCATTGATCATCGCGAGTCGTTCATCGAAAGGAATGAACGCTGATTTCATCGCATTGACGGAGAACCACTGCATGTCGTCGAGCGTGTAACCGAACGCCTCGACGAGATGCTCGAATTCCCGGCTCATGCTGGTGCCGGACATGAGCCGGTTGTCGGTGTTGACGGTGGCCCGGAAGTGCAGCCTGCGCAGCAGTCCGATGGGGTGCTCGGCGTAGGAGGCGGCGGCGCCGGTCTGCAGGTTGGAGCTGGGGCACAGCTCCAGCGGGATGCGCTTGTCGCGGACGTAGGCGGCGAGCCGCCCGAGGTGGACGCTGCCGTCGTCCTTGACCTCGATGTCGTCGATGATGCGCACCCCGTGTCCGAGCCGGTCGGCGCCGCACCACTGGAGGGCCTGCCAGATGGAGGGCAGGCCGAATGCCTCACCGGCGTGGATGGTGAAGTGGTTGTTCTCGCGCTTGAGGTACTCGAACGCGTCCAGGTGCCGGGTGGGCGGGTAGCCGGCCTCGGCGCCGGCGATGTCGAAGCCGACGACGCCCAGATCGCGGTGGCGGTTGGCGAGCTCGGCGATCTCCAGGGCGCGGGCGGCGTGCCGCATCGCGGTGAGCAGCGCGCCGACGCGGATGCGGTGGCCGTTCTCCCGTGCGGTGCGCTCGCCCTGGCGGAAGCCCTCGTTGACGGCCTCCACGACCTGTTCGAGGGTGAGGCCGCCCTCAAGATGCTGTTCGGGGGCGTAGCGCACCTCGGCGTAGACGACCCCGTCCTCGGCGAGGTCCTCGGCGCACTCGCGGGCGACGCGCACCAGGGCGTCACGGGTCTGCATGACGCCGACGGTGTGGGAGAAGGTCTCCAGGTAGCGTTCGAGGGAGCCCGAGTCGGCGGCCTCGCGGAACCACACGCCCAGCTCGGCCGGGTCGGTCGCGGGGAGCGCGGAGTAGCCCTGTTCCTGGGCCAGTTCGACGATCGTGCCGGGGCGCAGCCCGCCGTCGAGATGATCGTGCAGCAGAACCTTGGGTGCCCGGCGGATCTGGTCCGGGCTCGGGATGGTCCTCATCCGGTCAGTCTGGCTCGTCATTTCCGCACTCTAACGCCTACGCGCGTAGATGGCGTGCCTTATGACAAGGTCCGCCGCACCGGCCGTACCGCCGGGGCCGATACGTAACGGTGACCGCACGGACGGGTGGCGTACACCCGTGCTTCTGAGAGTGTTCTGTCATGGCACAGCAAGCGACGCCGGTTCGTGAGGCCCGGCTGGGACGGGCGTTCGGGCCGGAGCCGACGGCGGTGAGCGGGGTGGTGCTGCTGCTCCCCGCGGGCGACGAGAACTCCGCGCGCCGCCCCTCTCCCCTGCTCGCGACCGCCTCCGTACGGCCGTTGGGCCGCCGGCTGGCGCGTGCGGGACGGGAGGAGGGGCTGGCCGTCCACGTGGTGCACTACCGCTACCGCGGCTGGAACGGCAGCGAGGCGCATCTGGCGCGCGACGCCTCCTGGGCGGCGGACGAGGTCGTACGGCGCTACGGCGACGTGCCCGTCTGCCTGGCCGGCTTCGACATGGGCGCGCGGGCGGCGCTGCACGCGGGGGGCCATGAGGCCGTCAACACCGTGCTGGCGCTGGCTCCTTGGCTGCCGGAGGACGATGTGGCCGCACCGCCCGAGCCGGTGAGGCAGCTCGCGGGGCGGCAGGTGCTGATCGTGCACGGCACGAACGACGAGCGGACCGATCCGGAGTTGTCGTTCCGGCTGGCCGCTCGGGCGAAGAAGGCGAATCGGGAGGTGTGCCGGTTCGAAGTGCACTCGGACCGGCACGGGTTGCAGCAGCATCGGGACGAAGTGATGTGTCTGGCCGAGGACTTCGTGATGGGGTCGTTGTTCGGGCGGGCCTTCTCGCGGCCGGTGGAGGATGCGTTGGCGGCTCCGCCGCCGCTGGGGCTGCGGATGCCGCTGGCTTCTGGGTTCGGGAGGTCGCTGCGGAGGCGGTGAGGTTCCTGTCCCGGTCCTCTGCCGGGTGCGGGTTCGCTGTGGCCTGTCGCGCGGTGCCCCGCGCCCCTTTCGGGGCGCTGCGCCGAGCGTCACTCATGGAGCAGGCGGCCTCGTCTCGACAGGAGGAACTTCTTGAAGGCGGCCACCGGCGGGGTGTCCGGGCGGCCCTCCAGCCAGGCCACGCCGATCTCGCGCACGGCGCGTGGGGCCGTGACCGTGAGTTCCACGACGCCGGGGCGCGGTACGGCCGGTGGGGGCAGCAGGGCCACGCCCAGTCCCGCGGCCACCAGGCCCCGTAGCGTCTCCGCCTCCTCGCCCTCGAAGGCGATACGGGGTTTGAAGCCGGCCTCCTTGCAGAGGTCGTCGGTGATGCGGCGCATGCCGTAGCCGGGCTCCAGGGTCACGAACATCTCGTCGGCGGCCTCGGCGAGGCGGATGCGCCGGCGGCCGGCGAGGCGGTGGTCGGCGGGGACGACGAGGCGGAGCTTCTGTTCGTCCAGGCGGCGGCCGACCAGGTCGGGGGCGTCCGGGACCGGGGAGGTGAGGCAGAGGTCGAGCTCGCCGGCGCGCAGGCGTTCCAGCATGGCCTCGCCGTAGTTCTGGACGAGGCTGAAGCGGACGCGGGGGTGGTCGGCGCGGAAGGCGTGGATCAGTCCGGGCACGGTCTCGGCGCCCATGGTGTGCAGGAAGCCGAAGGCCACCTTGCCGGTCGCGGGGTCGGCGTCGGCGCGCACCTCCTCGGCGGCGCGTTCGATCTCGGCGAGGGCGCGTTCGACGGAGCCGAGGAAGGTGCGGCCGGCGGGCGTGAGGGACACCGTGCGGCCGCGGCGGGCGAACAGATCGACGCCGAGGTCCTGTTCCAGCCGGACCATCGCCCGCGACAGCGTCGACTGCGGGACGCCCATCTCCTGCGCGGCGCGCGTCACATGCTCGGTGCGGGCCACTCCGGCGAAGTGCGCGAGGCGGGGCGCGAGCAGCGCGACGATGTCTTCTGTGTCACCGCTCGGTGACAGCCGCTCTCCTGACCTGTGTTGATGCATCACAGGAACGATTATGCCGATTCCATGCATTGGACGGATGAGTGAAGGTCTCCTTACCGTCTAGGCATGAATCCCGCCGATACCGGGGCGTCCACCGTCGTGGGCGCCGCTGTCCCGTCCCCTGCCCCAGCCGACTCCCGTATGGCCCCGGGCGGGCCCGGCTACCGGCGGATGAGCCTCGCGCTCTTCCTCGCCGGTGTCGCGACCTTCGCCCTGCTGTACTCCACCCAGGCGCTGCTGCCGCTGATCTCCGGCGAGTTCGGGGTGAGCGCGAGCGAGGCGAGCTGGACGGTGGCGGCCGCGACCGGCGGCCTGGCGGTGTTCGTCCTCCCGATGAGCGCCCTGTCCGAGCGGTTCGGACGGCGTACGGTCATGACGGCGTCCCTCGCCGTCGCGGTGACCGTGGCGGTGCTCGTCCCCCTCGCGCCCTCGCTGCCCGCCCTGGTGGCGCTGCGCGCGGTGCAGGGCGCGGCCCTGGCGGGGCTGCCGGCGTCGGCGACGGCGTATCTCGCCGAGGAGGTGCGGCCGCGGGCGCTGATCACCGCGATCGGTCTGTTCGTCGCGGGCAACAGCGTCGGCGGGATGAGCGGCCGGGTCATCACCGGCTGGGTGGCCCAGGAGTGGGGCTGGCGGGTCGCGCTCGGGGTGATCGGCGCCCTCGCGGTCGCCTGCGCGGTCGCCTTCCGGCTGCTGCTGCCCGCCCCGCGGCACTTCACGCCGGGTTCGCTGCGGCCGCGGGTGCTGGTGGACACGGTCCGCGGCCACCTCGCCGATCCGCTGCTGCGACGGCTGTACGCCATCGGCGCGCTGTTCATGACGGTGTTCGGCGGCGTCTACACGGTGATCGGCTACCGCCTGACCGACGAGCCGTTCTCCCTCCCCCAGGGCATCGTCGGCTCGATCTTCCTGGTCTACCTGGTCGGCACGGTGTCCGCGTCGACCGCCGGGCGCCTGGTGGGCCGGCTGGGCCGCCGTGGCGCGCTGTACCTGTCCGGCGGCACGACGGCGGCGGGTCTGCTGCTGTCCCTGGCGGATTCCCTGGCGCTGGTCCTGCTGGGGCTGGTGCTCATCACGGCCGGGTTCTTCGCGGGGCACGCGGTGGCGTCCTCGGCGGTGAGCAAGACGGCGACGAAGGGACGGGCGCAGGCGTCGGCCCTGTATCAGTCCGCCTATTACGTCGGGTCCAGTGTGGGCAGCACGGCGGGCGCGGTGGCGTTCCACGCGGGAGGCTGGGGCGGCACGGTGGCCGTGGGAGTGGCGGCCGTGCTGGGCGTCGTCGGGATCACGCTGGCCGGCACCAGGGCTGCGCTGCGGGTGGCGCGGGCGGTGTAGGGGGCGGTCCGGAACGCTGCCGGGTGCGGGGTGGCGGGGTGCTCGCGCGGTTCCCCACGGCCTGCACCCGCAACGCACCTCAAACCCCCTGACCTGCCCCTTTCCCCATCCGCCGGGCCATTGTCAGTGCCCTGCGGTAGCTTCCCAAGTGGCGTACGACACAGGACCGGCCACAGGGGTGGGTGGACGATGAGCAACACCGCGACGACGACAGATCTCGACCTCGCACTGGAGAAGCACCGCGTCGAACTGACGGGCTACTGCTACCGCATGCTCGGCTCTTCCTTCGAGGCCGAGGACGCGGTCCAGGACACCCTCGTGCGCGCATGGCGGAGCTACGAGAAGTTCGAGGGCCGCTCCAGCCTGCGCTCCTGGCTCTACCGGATCGCGACGAACGTCTGCCTGGACATGCTGACGGCCGGCAACAAGCGCGCACGGCCGATGGACCTGTCCGAGGCGACCCCGCTGGCCCAGGCGGCGCTGTCCCCCCGCCCGGATCACACCTGGCTGGAGCCGATGCCCGACGCGCGCGTGCTGCCGACGACCGCCGACCCGGCGGAGGCGGCGGTGGCGAAGGAGTCGGTGCGGCTGGCGTTCATGGCCGCGCTCCAGCAGCTGCCGCCCAAGCAGCGCGCGGTGCTGATCCTGCGCGAGGTGCTGGCCTGGAAGGCGAGCGAGGTGGCCGAGCTGCTGGAGACGTCGGTCGCCTCGGTGAACAGCGCGCTGCAGCGGGCCAGGGCCACGCTCGCGGAGCGGTCCGACACGGGCGCCGAGGCGGAGGTGTCGAACCCGCTGGACGAGGAGCAGAGAAAGCTCCTGGAGCGCTATGTCGCGGCCTTCGAGGGCTACGACATGACCGCGCTGACGGCGCTGCTGCACGAGGACGCCGTCATGACGATGCCGCCGTTCGACCTGTGGCTGCTGGGCCCGGCCGACATCACCGGCTTCATGACGACGATCGGCTCCGCGTGCGCCGGTTCCCGGCTGCGCCCCGTGGAGGTCAACGGCCTGCCCGGCTTCGCGCACTACAAGCCGGACCCGGAGAAGGGCGGCTTCTCGCCGTGGGCGGTCCAGGTGCTGGAGATCTCAGACGGCCGCATCACCGGTTTCCACTGCTTCCTGGACGTCCAGCGGTGGTTCCCGCTGTTCGGGCTGCCGGACCACCTCGAAGCGGAGGCCGACCAGATCGAGCAGGGCGCATAGCTCGGGCGCGGGCTCGCGCAGCCGTATCCGGCCGCCGGTCCGGCGCGCGGTGAGCTGAAGCCGCGCGAGCAGATCGACGGCCGCCAGTCCCGGTGGCCCGATCCCGGCCACGTCGCACTCCACCACCTCGGCGCCGGGCGTGCCCAGCAGCGCCCGCAGGGCGTCGCACCATCCCGTCACCTCGTCCCGGGTGACGGGGCCTGTGATCACGAGTACGGCGGGTGTCTTGGCGTCCACGTGCGGTAGACCGCGCGGACGCCCGGAACTCATCGCGGACGCCGTCCCGGCGCTGCCCGCCACGCGGAGGGAGGCGGTGCCCGCGGGATCAGCCCAGCGGGAAGATCCCCGTGTCCAGGACCAACTCGAACGGCTCGGGCAGCGTCAGTTCCTCGCCGTACTCGACCGAAGCGAGCACACGGTAGGTGCCGTTCTGCGGTTCCCCGTAGAGCGTCGCCGTGGGACGTCCCGACCGACAGGCGTCCAGCAGGAGGTAGAGCGGTACGCCCGCGACAGCGCAGCCATGGGCCTTCTTGATGCGGTCGTGGTTCGCGTTGCTCGTGGACGTGACCTCGACGACGAGTTCGGCCTCGCCCGCGTGCACGCGTGTTCCGCGGCGCAGGGCAGCCCTCGGCACCACGCACAGGTCGGGCATGAAGAGCCCGCCCGGCCGAACGGGACCGGTGCAGGTCCACCGATCCCGTTCACCCGAACGATGAAACCGCAGGTCAGGCGATACGTTCCAGCACGACCGGCTGTGCCGTGAAGGCCGTGCCCGGGGCCGCGATGTCGTACGAGCCCTCGATCGCCCGGAGGGCGTAGTCGAAGCGCTCGGGGGTGTCGGTGTGGAGGGTGAGCAGGGGCTGGCCCTCGGTCACGGTGTCGCCGGGCTTGGCGTGCATCTCGATGCCGGCGCCGGCCTGGACCGGGTCCTCCTTGCGGGCGCGGCCGGCGCCCAGGCGCCAGGCGGCGACGCCGATGTCGTAGGCGTCGAGGCGGGTCAGGACGCCCGAGGCGCCCGCCTTCACCACGTGCTGCTCGCGGGCCACCGGCAGCGCGGCGTCCGGGTCGCCGCCCTGGGCGGCGATCATGCGACGCCAGACGTCCATGGCGGAGCCGTCGGCGAGGGCCTTGGCAGGGTCGGCGTCCTTCACGCCGGCCGCGTCCAGCATCTCGCGGGCCAGGGCGATGGTCAGTTCCACGACGTCCGCGGGGCCGCCGCCGGCCAGGACCTCGACCGACTCGCGGACCTCAAGGGCGTTGCCGGCGGTGAGGCCCAGCGGGGTCGACATGTCCGTCAGGAGCGCGACCGTCTTCACGCCGTGGTCGGTGCCGAGGCCGACCATCGTGGAGGCCAGCTCGCGCGCGTCCTCGATCGTCTTCATGAAGGCGCCGGAGCCGACCTTGACGTCCAGGACCAGGGAGCCCGTGCCCTCGGCGATCTTCTTCGACATGATCGAGGAGGCGATCAGGGGGATCGCCTCGACCGTGCCGGTGACGTCACGCAGGGCATAGAGCTTCTTGTCCGCCGGGGCCAGGCCGTCGCCCGCCGCGCAGATCACGGCACCGGTGGTGTCGAGGACGTTCAGCATCTCCTCGTTCGACAGCAGCGCGCGCCAGCCGGGGATCGACTCCAGCTTGTCCAGCGTGCCACCGGTGTGGCCGAGGCCGCGGCCCGACAGCTGCGGGACGGCCGCGCCGCAGGCGGCGACCAGCGGGGCCAGCGGGAGGGTGATCTTGTCGCCGACGCCGCCGGTGGAGTGCTTGTCGGCGGTCGGGCGGGACAGGGACGAGAAGTCCATGCGCTCGCCGGACGCGATCATCGCGGCGGTCCAGCGGGCGATCTCGCGCCGGTTCATGCCGTTGAGCAGGATCGCCATGGCGAGCGAGGACATCTGCTCGTCGGCGACCTCGCCGCGGGTGTACGCGTCGATGACCCAGTCGATCTGCTCGTCGCTGAGCTCGCCGCGGTCCCGCTTGGTGCGGATGACGGAGATGGCGTCCATGGCCATGGCTTTCCTTCCGACGTACTGAAGAAAGTTCCCGAGAGATCTCTGGATACGAGGAATCTCCGGAGAAAGGGGCGGCCCCTCTGAGCAGGGGTTCTCAGAGGGGCCGCGGGGACTTACTTGGTGAGATGGTCCGGGCCGAACGCCTGGGGCAGCATCTGAGACAGCGGCAGGATCCCCGCCGGTGTCTCCAGCAGGAGGTCCGGCCCGCCGAACTCGTACAGCAGCTGCCGGCAGCGGCCGCACGGGACGAGGATCTCGCCCTTGCCGTCCACGCAGGTGAAGTGGGTCAGCCGGCCGCCCCCGGTGCGCTGGAGCTCCGAGACCAGCCCGCACTCGGCGCACAGGCCGAGCCCGTAGGAGGCGTTCTCGACGTTGCAGCCGGAGACGGTGCGGCCGTCGTCCACGCGGGCCGCGACCCCGACCGGGTAGCCCGAGTAGGGCGCGTAGGCGTGGGACATGGCCTCCCGCGCCACCGCCCGCAGGGCGTCCCAGTCGAAGGTCACTTGCCCTGTCCCTTCCGGTACGGCATGCCGTCCGCCTTGGGCATCCGCAGACGCTGGGCGGACAGGGCCAGGACGACCAGGGTGATGACGTACGGCGTGGCGGAGACGACCTGGTTCGGGACCTCGTTGGTGCCCGCGTACCAGGCGAAGACCAGGCCGCCGACGACCAGCGTGATCACGGCCGGGATCCACTTCTTGCGGACGGCCATCCAGATCGCCCCGATGATCAGCAGCAGCGCGCCGAGCAGCAGCAGGGCGTGGACGTTCTCCGAGCCGCCGCGCAGGTTGAGGCTGTCGGTGTAGCCGAAGAGGCCGGCGCCGAGGGCGAGGCCGCCCGGCATCCAGTTGCCGAAGATCATGGCGGCGAGGCCGATGAAGCCGCGGCCGGAGACCTGGCCCTCCAGGTAGAAGGGGTTGGCCACGATCGACAGGAAGGCGCCGCCGAGACCGGCGAGGCCGCCGGAGATGATCACGGCGAGGTACTTGTACTTGTAGACGTTCACGCCGAGGGACTCGGCCGCGACCGGGTTCTCGCCGCAGGAGCGCAGGCGCAGGCCGAACGCGGTGCGCCACAGGATCCACCAGGTGGCGGGGATCAGGGCGACGGCGACCAGGGTCAGCCAGGACACGTTGGTGACCAGGCCGCCGAGCAGACCGGCGACGTCGGAGACGAAGAACGTGCCCAGGTCGTGGACCCAGCCGTCCTGGTTCTTCAGCAGGCCGTCCTGGTTGAGTTCCCGGAGCCAGTCGGACAGCCCGGGCACCGTGAAGTGGCCCAGGGACTCCACCGGCGGGGACTGCTTGGCCGAGCCGCCCTGGTGGCCCTCGAAGGCGAGGGGGGCCAGGTAGCGGGTGGCGCCGAGGGCGAGGATGTTGATCGCCACACCGGAGACGATGTGGTTGACGTTGAACGTCACGGTGACGAAGGCGTGCAGCAGACCGCCGAGGCAGCCGCCGATGATGCCGACGAGGACACCGGTCCACGGCCCCCACTGGAAGCCGGCCCAGGCACCGAACCAGGTGCCGAGGATCATCATGCCTTCGAGGCCGATGTTGACGACGCCCGCGCGCTCGGCCCACAGACCGCCGAGACCGGCGAGGCCGATGGGCACGGCGAGCTGGAGGGCGGTGGACATCTGGCTGACGTTGGTGATGCCGTCCGCGCCGGTGATCAGGCGGACGAGCGAGGTCAGCGCCAGGCCGCCGGCGATGACGAGCATCAGCATCGGCAGCGACATGCGGCGGCCGGCCGGCGCCGCGGGCTGCAGCGTGGGCTGGTTGACATCGGTCGCGGTGGTCATCGGCCAGCCACCTCCTTGTTCACGTTGTTGGTGGCCCCGAGGACATGACCGGCGGCGAGCTCGGCGCCCACGCGGCGCTGCTGGCGGCGCAGGCCCCACTCGCGGACGGCCTCGTAGGAGACGACCACCGCGAGGACGATGATGCCCTGCATGATGACCGCGATCTCCTTGTCGTAGCCGTGGAAGTCCAGCTCCGGGGATGCCTTGTCGAGCCAGGCCCACAGCAGGGCGGCGAAGGCGATGCCGACCGGGCTGTTGCGGCCGAGCAGGGCGATGCCGATGCCGAGGAAGCCGATGCCGGTGGGGAAGTTCAGGTTGTAGGTGTGGGCGTCGCCCATGAGGATCGGCAGGCCCGCGAGACCGGCGACGGCACCGGAGATCAGCATCGCGGTCAGCGTCATCCGCTTGGGGTCGACACCGCTGGCCGCGGCGGCCGACTCGGAGGCGCCGGAAGCGCGCAGGTCGAAGCCGAAGCGGGTGCGGTTGAGGACGACCCAGTAGCCGACGCCGAGCAGGGCGGCGAGGATCACGAGGCCGTAGATCTCGCCGGACTCGCCGAGGTCGATGCCGGGCACCCAGCCGGACTCGTGCATCTCACCGGTGGTGTTGTTGTTGCCGACCTTCACACCGAAGACGTCGGGCAGCCACAGGTAGGCGATGACGGAGGTGGCGATCGCGTTGAGCATGATCGTCGCGACGACCTCGCTGACCCCGCGGGTGACCTTCAGGACACCGGCGACGCCGGCCCAGAAGGCGCCGGTGAACATGGCGGTCAGCAGCAGCAGCGGGATCTGGAGCGCGGCCGGCAGGTTGGCGTGCGCGCCCACGATCGCGGCGAGCATGGCGCCGAGCTGGTACTGGCCGTCGACACCGATGTTGAACAGGTTCATCCGGAAGCCGACGGCGACCGCCAGGGCGGCGATGTAGTACATCGATGCCTGGTTGATGATGCGGACCTGGACGTCGGAGAAACCGGCCTGCTCGAACATGATCGTGAACGGTTCGATCGGGTTCTTGCCCGAGGCGATCAGCACGATCGCACTCAGCGCGAAGGCCACGGCGAGCGCGATGACCGGTCCGGCCACCGCGAGGAGCACGCGCTCCTTGTCGAACTTCTTCATCAGCGGGCCTCGTCTTCGGGGGCTTCCGGCGTCTCTTCGTGCTCAAGGTGTCCGGTGGCGGCACCGGTCATGGCCGAACCGAGCTCCTCGGGGGTGATGGTGGCCGGGTCGGCGTCCGCGACCAGCTTGCCGTTGTAGATCACCCGGAGCGTGTCGGACAGGCCGATCAGCTCGTCCAGGTCGGCGGAGATCAGCAGCACGGCCAGGCCCTCGCGGCGGGCCTCACGGATGTGGTCCCAGATCGCGGCCTGCGCGCCGACGTCCACACCGCGGGTGGGGTGGGCGGCGATCAGGAAGCGCGGCTTGTGGCTCATCTCGCGGCCGACGATCAGCTTCTGCTGGTTGCCGCCGGACAGGGAGGCCGCGGTGACGTCGATGCCCGGGGTGCGGACGTCGTACTCCGTCACGATCCGGCGCGTGTCCTCCTGCGCGGCCTTGGGGTCCAGCCAGACACCCTTGGCGTTGGGCTTCTCGGTGACGTGGCCGAGGATGCGGTTCTCCCAGAGGGGGGCCTCCAGGAGCAGGCCGTGGCGGTGGCGGTCCTCGGGGATGTAGCCGATGCCCTGCTCGCGGCGCTTGCGGGTGGCCCAGCCGGTGATCTCCTCGTCGGCGAGGGTGATCGTGCCGGAGTCGGCGTGGCGCAGACCGATGAGCGCGTCGACGAGCTCGGTCTGGCCGTTGCCCTCGACACCGGCGATGCCCAGGACCTCGCCGGCGTGGATGGTGAAGCTGATGTCGTCCAGCAGCGCCTTGCCGCCCGGGGCGGCCATGCGCAGCTTGTCCACCGTGATGACGGGACGGTCGGTGACCGTGGACTCCGCGGTCTCCGGCGTGGGCAGCTCGCTGCCGACCATCATCTCGGCGAGCTGACGCGGCGTGGTCTCGGAGGGCACAGCCGTACCGACGGTCGTGCCGCGGCGGATGACGGTGATGTCGTCGGCGACGGACAGCACCTCGCCCAGCTTGTGGGAGATGAAGATGACCGACAGGCCCTCGGACTTCAGCTCGCGCAGGTTGTCGAAGAGCGCGTCGACCTCCTGCGGCACGAGCACGGCCGTCGGCTCGTCGAGGATGAGCGTGGTGGCGCCGCGGTAGAGGACCTTGAGGATCTCCACGCGCTGGCGGGCGGCGACACCGAGCTCCTCGACCAGCCGGTCGGGCTCGACGCCGAGGCCGTAGCGCTCGGAGATCTCCTTGATCTTGCGGCGGGCCTTGGCGCCGATGCCGTAGAGCTTCTCGCTGCCGAGGACGACGTTCTCCAGGACCGTCAGATTGTCGGCGAGCATGAAGTGCTGGTGCACCATGCCGATGCCACGGGCGATGGCGTCGGCCGGGGACGAGAAGGAGACCTGCTCGCCGTCGATCGCGATCGTCCCCTCGTCCGGCTTCTGCATGCCGTAGAGGATCTTCATCAGGGTCGACTTGCCGGCGCCGTTCTCGCCGACGAGGGCGTGAACGGTGCCCTTGCGGACCGTGAGGTGGATGTCGTGGTTGGCCACGACACCCGGGAATCGCTTCGTGATCCCGGCGAGCTCGACGGCGGTCACCGATTCGTTGACCGCCGCTCCGGCCGGAGGGCTGCTGGACGCGTTGATGGCGCACTCTCCTGGGGACGGGGGTCGTCTACGCGCGTAGCGCCCCTACGGCATACAAGGGGGTGACGCACCGCTGCCACCGGGGTGAGGGGAGCGACTCCCCTTACCCCGGTGAGCGGACGTAACCCCTCGGTTACACACTGCTCAGGGTGTGGTTCCTCAGCTGGACTTGACCTTGATCTCGCCGCTGATGATCTTCTCCTTGGCAGTCTTGACAGCCTTCTGGATCTCGGCGTCGCCCGCGAACTTCGGGTTGGAGTTCGACAGGGAGACCTCGCCGCTCTTCAGATCGCCACGAACGATACCGGTCTCGGGCTTGCCTGCCTCGACCGACTTCGCCAGGTTGTAGACCGCCTTGGCGACGTCCTTCATGGCGGAGGTCAGGATCGCGTCCTTGTACTTCGCCAGGGCCGCCTGCTTGTACTGGTCGGAGTCGACACCGATCGCCCACACCTTGTTGGCGGCGGCGGCCTCGATGACACCCTGGCCGGAGAGACCGGCGGCCGCGTAGACGACGTCGGCCTTCTTCTCGATCTGGCCCTCGGCGGCCGACTTGCCCTTGTCGGGGCTCGAGAAGCCGCCCTCCTCGGCCGTCTGGGTCAGGTACTGCGAGAGCACCTTCACCTTCGGGTCGGTGTCCTTGACGCCCTGCTCGAAGCCGGCCTGGAACTTGTGGATCAGCGGGATGTCCACACCGCCCACGAAGCCCACCACGTCGCTCTTCGTGGCCTTGGCGGCCGCGACACCGGCGAGGTAGGACGCCTCCTCCTCGGAGAAGACCAGGTCGGCCACGTTCTTCGCCTCGACCGTGGAGTCGTCCACGATGCCGAAGGTGGTGTCCGGGAAGCGCTCGGCGGCACCCTTGACGGCCGACGCGTAGGCGTAGCCGACGCCGATCACCGGGTTGTAGCCCTGCTTGGCCAGCGACTCCAGGCGCTGCTGCTTGTCGGCGTCGGTCTCGCCCTCGGTGGGCTCGATGTCGGCCGTCTCGTAGCCGAACTCCTTCTTCGCCTGCTCCAGGCCCGCGTAGGCGGCGTCGTTGAAGGACTGGTCGCCCTTGCCGCCGACGTCGTACGCGATGGCCAGGCCCTTGTCCTCGCCCGACTCCTTCGAGCTGGACGTCGAGGTCCCGCCGCAAGCGGAGAGCGCGAGGGCCAGGGAGGCGGTCGCTGCGCCTGCGACCGTGATCCGGGAAATCCGGCGCATGTCTTGGTGCTCCTGTCGTACAAGCGCCGGAGGACGGTTCAGCTTCGGCGCTGGCTTCGCCGCAGATTAACGCGCGTAGACCTACCTGAAAACCCCTTCTGTCCACCTTGTTATGCGCCCGTGGCCAAGGTAACTCCACGGTCCGCCGGGGGCTTGCCGAACGCAAAGGGAGGGTGGCGGTGAGTGACGTACCGGAAACGGCGGAGCGGGCGGGCGCCCTCTGGCACCCGCCCGCTCCCGCGTCCCGCCGACCGTTGGTCCGATCGAGGAGGACTACTCCGTCTTGACCTTGATGGAACCGCCGATGATGCCTTCCTTCGCCTTGTTCACGGCGTCGGTCAGGCCCGCGATCTTGGCGAACTCCGGGTTGGACTCCGACAGCCCCACGCCGTTCACCTTCAGGTCGAAGGTCTGCACGCCGCTCAGCGGCTTGCCGTCCTCCACCGACTTCGCCAGCGCGTACACGGCGCCGCCGACGTCCTTCAGCGCGGAGGTGAGGATGTAGTTCTTGTACGAGGCCAGGGCCTCCTGCTTGTACTGGTCCGAGTCGACACCGATCGCCCAGACCTTCGCCTTGGCGGCCGCCTCGATGACGCCCTGCCCGGACAGACCGGCGGCCTGGTACACCACGTCGGCCTTCTTCTCGATCTGACCCTCGGCGGCGGCCTTGCCCTTGTCCGGGCTGGAGAAGCCGCCCTCCTCCGCGGTCTGGGTCAGGTACTGCGAGATGACCCGGACCTTCGGGTTGGTGTCCTGGACGCCCTGCTTGTAACCGGCCTCGAACTTGTGGATCAGCGGGATGTCCACACCGCCCACGAAACCGACCACATTGCTCTTGGTCGCCTTGGCCGCGGCCACACCGGCCAGGTACGACGCCTGCTCCTCGGCGAACACCAGCGACGCCACGTTCTTGCCCTCGACCACCGAGTCGACGATGCCGAAGGTGGTGTCCGGGAAGTCCTTGGCCACGGCCTGCATCGCGGGGCCGTAGGCGAAGCCGACACCGATCACCGGGTTGTAGCCCTGGCGGGCCAGCGACGCCAGACGCTGCTCCTTGTCCGCGTCCGTCTCACCCTCGGTCGGCTCGACGTCGGCGGTCTTGTAGCCGAACTCGTCCTTCGCCTTGCTCAGACCCGCGAAGGCGGCGTCGTTGAAGGACTGGTCACCCTTGCCACCGATGTCGTAGGCGATGGCGAGACCGAGGTTCTCCTTGTCCCCGCCGTCGCCACTGTCGCTGGTGCCACCGCAGGCCGTGGCGGCGAGCGCGATCGACGCGACCCCCACCGCGACGCGAGTCAGTTTGGATATCCGTCGCATCTGAAGTTCCCCATTCTCCAAGCCCCGCAGTGGGCGCTGGGTTCGGCGCAGATTAACGCGCGTAGACACTCCTGGGAACGGGGTACCGCGCGGCCGTTATCCATTCGTGCCGATGGCCGTTACGCCGCCGTAAACGACTGGTTCGAAAGGGACGAGAGCACGCAGGCCGCCCGCATTCATGGCCCACGTTTCCTCGGCGGAGAGAGGGTCGCAACCGGAGCGGGGCGGATGGGGCACGTAGGCGGCTGCGGCCCGTCGCGGGCCGGTCGCGCAGTTCCCCGCGCCCCTCAGCTACGTACAGCCGCCCGGCCCCAGGAAGACCCCGCCGCCCCCACCCACGACCACGGGCGCCGGTCAGCCGCCCACGGCGAGAAGCTGCCAAGCACGGTGGGCGTCGGTCAGCCGCCGACGGCGGGAAGGGGACGTGGCGGGGGGTGTCCGCCCGCAGCGGCCGGCGTCCATCTCCAGTCACCCTAAGTCCCGACAGAACCGCCGGACCGAGGACGGACACCCCCCGGCGCGGCCCCGACCCACCCACCACCCGGCAGCGCTACGCACGCCCCCACCGGACACCAGCAGGCCGCCGCAGGCATCCCCCCCACCCACCCGCACCCGAACACGAAGCCCGCACCCGGACACGAAGCCCGGCCGCTACATCAACGCAGCCGCCGTGAACAGCTCGACCCCCACCGTGATCGCGGACTCGTCCACATCGAAGTCCCCCTGATGCAGATCCCGCACCACCCGCTCCCCCGGCGGCCGCACCCCCAGCCGCGCCATCGCGCCCGGCACATGCTCCAGGTACCAGGAGAAGTCCTCACCCCCGAGGCTCTGCTCGGTGTCCTCGACGGAGTCCACCCCCCGCCGAGCGACCATCGCGTCCCGCAGCAGCTCGGTGACCACCGGGTCGTTCACGACCGGCGGCACCCCCCGCACATACGTGATCTCGGACTTCGCCCGATGCAGATTCGCCACCTCGTCGATCGCGGCGACCACGATGTCCGGCGCCTGCCGCCACGCGTCGATGTCCAGGCACCGCACGGTCCCGGACAGCTCGGCATGCTGCGGAATCACATTCGGCGCGTGCCCGGTCTCGATCCGCCCCCAGGTCACGGCAAGACCGGCACGCGTGTCGACCCGGCGGCCGACGAGGGCGGGGACGTCGGTGACGACCCGCGCCGCGGCGGTGACCAGGTCGGTCGTCAGATGCGGACGCGCCGTGTGCCCACCGGGCCCGTCCAGCGAGATCTCCAGCCGGTCGCACGCCGACGTGATCGCCCCGTGCCGCAGCCCGATGCGCCCCGCGTCCACCCGAGGGTCGCAGTGCACGGCGAGAATCCGCTCGACCCCGTCCAGCGCCCCGCACTCGATGGCGTCGGCCGCACCCCCGGGCAGCACCTCCTCCGCCGGCTGGAAGATCAGCCGCACCGGCCGCGCGAGCAGCCCCCGCTCATGCAGCTCGGCGAGCACCAGCCCGGCCCCCAGCACGACGGCGGTGTGCACGTCATGCCCGCAGGCGTGCGCCCGGTCAGGCACCGTCGACCGGTACGCGCACTCCGTCTTCGCGTCCGGAATCGGCAGCGCGTCGATGTCGGCCCGCAGCGCCAGCATCCGCGGCCCGCCGCTCCAGACACCGCCCTCCACACCGATGTCGCACACGAGCCCGGTCCCCACGGCGAGCACCCGCGGCTTCAGCCCCGCCTTCTCCAGCCGCTCCTTGATCGCGGCGGTGGTACGGAACTCCTGGTTGCCCAGCTCCGGGTGCATGTGCAGGTCGCGACGGAACGCGACGAGCTCGGCACGCAGCGCGTCGGACAGCGTGCCGGGAAGCATCGCTTCCCCCGGAAGGTCGACCTCGGACTCTACGAACATCGGTTGCTTCACCCTCTGAAGGGTAGGACGCCCGGACAGTCAACTGACCCGCGATCAACAAAAGTTCAGCCCGTTAGGGGAAGAAAATCTGACCGCCCGAGGCATAGCCGTCGTTTCAGATGGGTAAACTCGCCCGACTCCACCTCTCTCGATCATGAAACCCGCGGCGAGCGACCCCACTCCTTCCACGGATACCACGCATCGCTAGAGCGCCACGGGACTGTTCATCTATCGGGACAAGAGCGGGTGAGTACGGTCAGACCGCCGCGATCGCCGCCAGCCGGTGCACATCCCGTGCCGACCCCGTGACCCCCGACAGAAACCCCTGCGCCCGGGGCGAGGCGTTCTCCGTCAGCCAGCGCGGGTCGATGTCGCAGACGGCGACCTTCACCTCCGTACCCGCCAGGGCCAGCGGCAGGGTGTGCACGACCGTCGAGGGAAAACTCAGGATCGTACGGCCGATCGGACCACGGCGGGCGATGAGCTCCAGCGGCAGTTCCGGACGCACGACCTCCAGACCGGTCTCCACCGCGAGCCGGTGCAGCTTCTCGGCGCTCTCACGGCGGTGGGCGAAGTAACGGGCGGCGCCGTGCGCCCTGGCCAGGCCCGACACCGCCTCCACGTACCGGTCCCCGTCCACGACCCCCGTCTCGACCAGCGAGGTGCCCACCATGTCGGCACCGCGGGTGATGCGGGGCGGGCCGAAGCGCGCGCGGGTCCAGGCGAAGGCGTTCGCGGTCACCGTCACCCCTTGCGGGGCCTCCTCGATCGGCATGGAGGAGAAGACCGACACCCGCCGGCCCTCGACCGGCGTCAGACGGCGCCGGGCCGCGGACGACACCGGGGCGAAGAGCAGGTCGCGGGGGCCGGGGCGGCTGCCCTTGCGGTGCCAGCGGACCAGGCGCTCGCCGCGGGCGAGCTGGCCGACGAACTCCATGGTGGCCGTGCCGTCGTCGACGACGACCAGTTCGGCCGCGCGGGTGATGGTGAGCAGCAACTGCACATAGCGGGAGAACGGATCGCCCATGACGATCCGCTCGGCCCGGCGCAGCGGGCCCGCCAGCCCGCCGATGGTCCGGAACGGGGCCGTGGTGCCGCCCCGCGCCTCCTCCCAGCGGACCTCGTAGCCCTCCTCACGGGCGAGCTCGGCCATCCGGCGGAGCTGGCCGCGGGTCATCGGGTCGACGGGCGAGAGGACCACGAGCGTGAGCCCCGCGCCGGGCGCATGCGCGTGCGCCCACTCCAGTACGTTCAGCAGCTGTACCGGACTCTCGACGAAGGCGAGAGTGCGGGGGCCGGCATTCCCGGCGCGGGGGCTCATCGGCGGTACGACCGTCCCGTCGTAGGAGGTTCCTGATCCGGTGGGTTCGAGCCGCTGCTCAGACGGCGACCGGCTCGCCCGCGGCGGCCGCGATCTCCGCCTCGGCGACGACACCGGTGACGCGGCGCAGCTTCTTCATGGGGCCGAGCTCGGACTCGTAGACCTTCTTCACTCCGTCGCCGAGGGACGCCTCGATGGTGCGGATGTCGCGGACGAGGCGGGTGAGGCCCTGGGGCTCCACCGAGGCGGCCTGGTCGGAGCCCCACATGGCGCGGTCGAGGGTGATGTGGCGCTCGACGAACACCGCGCCCAGCGCGACCGCGGCGAGGGTGGTCTGCAGGCCGGTCTCGTGGCCGGAGTAGCCGATCGGGACGTTCGGGTACTCCTTCTCCAGCGTGTTGATCACGCGGAGGTTCAGCTCCTCGGCCTTGGCCGGGTAGGTCGAGGTGGCGTGGCACATGAGGATGTTGTCCGAGCCGAGGACCTCGACCGCGTGGCGGATCTGCTTGGGCGTGGACATGCCGGTGGAGAGGATGACCGTACGGCCCGTGCCGCGCAGGGCGCGCAGGAGCTCGTCGTCGGTCAGGGACGCGCTCGCGACCTTGTGGGCGGGCAGGTCGAACTTCTCCAGGAAGGCGACGGCCTCGGTGTCCCACGGGGAGGCGAACCAGTCGATTCCCTTCTCCTTGCAGTACTCGTCGATCTGGCGGTACTCGTCCTCGCCGAACTCCACGCGGTGGCGGTAGTCGATGTAGGTCATGCGGCCCCAGGGGGTGTCGCGCTCGATGTCCCACTGGTCGCGCGGGGTGCAGATCTCGGGGGTGCGCTTCTGGAACTTGACCGCGTCGCAGCCGGCCTCGGCGGCCACGTCGATGAGCTTGAAGGCGTTCTCCAGCTCACCGTTGTGGTTGATGCCGATCTCGCCGCAGATGTAGACGGGGCGGCCGGGGCCGACCTCGCGCGAACCGAACGTGCGCAGACGGGAGTTGGTGCTCATGACTGGGGGTGTCCTTACTCGGGGAGGGAATCGAGAGAGGGGCCGAGGATCCAGCTGGCGATCTCTCGGATCGCGCCGTCACCGCCGGGGACGGTGGTGACCGCGCGTGCGGCGCCGCGTACGACGTCGTGGGCGCTCGCGACCGCCACGGGCCAGCCGACGAGGGCGAAGCACGGGAGGTCGTTGACGTCGTTGCCGACGTAGAGCACGCGCTCCGGCGCGATGCCCTGCTCCTCGCACCACTGCTTCAGCGCGAGGTCCTTGCGGTCGATGCCGTGCAGCACCGGGAGCTTCAGCTTCCGGGCGCGGGCGGCGACCACAGGGTTCTGTTCCGTGGACAGGATCAGCATCTTCAGCCCGCTCCTGCGCAGGGCCGCGATGCCGAGTCCGTCGCCGCGGTGCACGGAGACGAACTCCCGTCCCTCGGAGTCGATCAGCACCCGGTCGTCGGTCTGGGTGCCGTCGAAGTCGAGGACGACGGCGTCGATGTCGTCGGAGGAGGGAAGGGAGCCGGCGCGGTCCGCGTCGAAGAGGCCGGCCAGGGCGCGGGCCCGCGCGAGGTCGTGCGGGTCGTCGATCTCCAGCACGCGGGCCGGGTCGGTGCGCACGAGTTCGGTGCGGCCGAAGAAGCGGTGGCCGTGCTGCCGGAAGCCGGCGGCGTCCATGGCGTAGGCGGCGCCGGTCTCCAGGTAGTCCTGGGGGCGGTCCTGGCGGCGCGGGCGGTACGCCTTGTCGTGGTTGACGCCCACGCCGCCCTCGGTCTCCTCCTCGGCGTCGCGCCAGACGAAGCCGTGGAAGGGGGCGACGGTGACCGCGGTGTCGGCGCCGTTCTCGGCGACCGCCGCGGCGACCCCGTCGATGTCCTCGCGGACCACGAAGGGGCTGGTGCACTGCACGAGCAGCACCACGTCGACCGGCGAGCCGTGCAGCGCCTCATGGGTCTCCATGGCGTGCAGCACGGCGGCCTCGGAGGTGGCGGTGTCCCCGGCGATGGCGGCGGGCCGCAGCACGACCTCGGCGCCGGCCTCGCGGGCGGCGGCGGCGATGGCCTGGTCGTCGGTGGAGACGACCACGTCGGTGACGCGCCTCGCCCCCAGGCACTCCCGTACCGCGCGGGCGACCAGCGGGACGCCGCCGACGGGGGCGAGGTTCTTGGCGGGTACGCCCTTGGAGCCACCGCGAGCGGGGATGACGGCGAGTACGCGGCGCACCGAGGCGCCCGTGTCGGCCGGCGAGTCGGACATGGAGGGGACTCCTCGGGTGATGGCAGCGCCCTCCGGGGGCGCGGGGCTGTGTCGATCTGCGGTTCGGCCGCGGGGCGCGACCAGCCACGACGGCGCGGCGGACGAGGACCTCACAGCTCCCCCATCCGCCGGATGACCGGAGCGACCCGCTGCACCCCGTGCCGGTAGGCACCGCGCGCGGCACGCCGCACGATCTGCCGGACAGGTCCGGGCTCCTTGTCATGGGCCGGGGCACCGGGCAGCGGTGTTCCGTCAGGCCCCAGGTGATGGCGGGCGAGGATGCCGGGCAGGTACCCGGGCGCCGTGGCCGGCGTGTAGTACGGCGTGAGCGGCGGCAGCGCACCGGCGAGCAGCCGGGCGATCCGCTCCCGCGCGGCGTCGAAGGCGCCCTCGACGGCGACGCCCTGCCGCGCCACCCACGCCTCGTCCGCCACCGGCAGGTACCCCGCGTCGAGCTGGTCCCAGGAGGCGAGGCAGCCGGAGCCGACGAAGTGGTGGTTGCCGAGCGGCTCCCGTACGCCGAGGTCGGTCAGGACGACGGTGGGGATCCGGCGGTGCAGGGACTCCAGTGCGGCCGTCGAGCTGACGGTGACCAGCAGGTCGGTGCGGTCGAGTACCTCGCCCATGTTGCCGTAGACCAGGCGGAGGTTGGCCGGGAGGTCGAGCCGCTGGGCGAGCTTCTGGTAGGGCAGTTCCTCCAGGTGGGTGGTGTGCTCGCCGGGCTTGGAGCGCAGCTTGAGCAGCACCTCGCGCTCGGGGTGCAGCCGTGCGTGCCGGACCAGGCGCTCCAGCAGGTACGTACGGTCCTTGCGGCTGTCCGGGACGGACGGCTGGGCGGCGAACACGACCGTGTAGGGGTCGTGTTCGCCCTGGTACGGGTCGCCGCCGAGGAACGGCAGCGCCACCTCGGTCACCGATCCGGAGTCGGCGCCGACCCCGTCGTACACCGCGCGGAACCGCTCGGCGTCCTGGCGGGAGTTGGCGAGGACGAGGTCCGCGCCGTGCCGCAGCAGCAGGCCGTCGGTGAGCTTCTCGTAGACGACGCCGACATAGCCGGTGACGACGACCGGCCGCTGCTGGCGGTGCCCCTTGTGGGGGAGGTCCTCCCACACGCGCTTGAGGCCGTGCAGCATGGCCTGCACCCCGCCGCCGACGAGGGAGAGCACGAGGACGTCGTAGGGCTCCCGTGCCATGGTGTGCAGGAACTCGACGGCCGTGACCTCCGTCAGGGAGTCGGCGCGCACGCCCACCTCGGCCAGCTGGCGGGCCGTGGGTGTGGCACGGCCGCGCAGCAGGAAGCCGTCGAGGACGGGGGCGCCCGGAGCGATGCGGTGCGCGGTCAGCGCACCCCATTTCCATCGGGTGTCCGAATCCGCGAGCACGGCGATCCGCGTGGGGTTCGTTGTACTTGGTGGCACGCCCAAGAAGCTAGGAATCAATTCCTAGTTGTGGCCCAACCGCGAATCAACAAAGAGTTAACAGCAGTCCACCTGAAGCCGAACTGGCCCGTGGGGCGGTGCGAAGTACAGGGGGTGCACCGTTCCGCCACATTCAGTTCACCGTAGGTCTGCTCACCGGAAAGTTCCGCAGCCGGGCCGCCTTCTAGGCTTTCGCAGGTGCCAAAGCTTTCTGTGATCGTGCCGTTCTACAACGTTCAGCAATATGCGCAGGACATCCTCAGAAGTCTTCGCGCGAATGCGCGGGAGGACTTCGAGTTCATCCTGGTCGACGACAAGTCGAAGGACGAGACGCCGAACATCCTCCAGCGGGCGGCCGAGGACCTCTCGAAGGTCGCTCAGGTGCGTTTTCTGGCCCGCGAGGAGAACGGGGGGCTCGCCACCGCGCGCAACACGGGGCTCGACGAGGCGAGAGGGGAGTATCTCGTCTTCCTGGACGGTGACGACTGGCTCGCCCCGGGCTATCTGGGCGAGCTGGTCGCGGCCATCGAGAAGCTGGGCTGCGATTTCGTGCGCACCGACCATGTGAAGGCGACGGCGCGGGCCCGCTCGGTGCACCGGGTGCCGGTCGGGCGGCGCTGGGAGGTGCTGGACCCGCGCGAGGCGATCCTGCCGGCCGACCGGACCACGTCGGTGGACTACCCCTACGCATGGGCCGGGGCCTTCCACCGGCGGCTGCTGGACCGGGGGCTGCTGCACTTCACCGACGGGCTGCGCACCGCCGAGGACCGGCCGTGGATCTGGCGGCTGCACCGGGAGGCGGAGTCCTTCGCCGTGGTGAGCCTGCTGGGCGTCTTCTACCGGCGCGGGGTGGCCGGCTCGCTCACCCAGATCGGCGATGTGCGCCAGCTGGACTTCATCCGCGCCTTCGACCAGGTGGTGGCGGAGACCGCCGCGGACCCCGAGGCCGGCCGGCTGCTGCCGAAGGCGGTGCGCACCTACTGCGCGATCATCGCCCACCATCTGTCGGAGATCGAGAAGTTCGAGCCGCCCGTGGCCCGGCAGCTGCGGGTGATGAGCGCGGCGGCGCTGCGGAGGATGCCGCAGGACGCGCTGGAGGAGGTCCTCGACTCCATGGACGTCACACGCTCGACCAGGCTGCGGCGGCTGCGGCGCCGGGTCCCCACCGCGAAGGCGGCCGCCTGATGCCTCGTACCCAGATCTTCTGCGCGTCCACGCTGTACGGGGCGGCCACCCTCGCCGCCGCGCTGGACTCCGGCTACTTCGAGGAGCCGGACCGGCGGGTGCTGCTGGTGTTCAACAACGCCGCGAACCCCGAGACCACCCCGTCCGTCGACGAGATGCCGGGCTTCGAGACGCTGCGCGGCCACTTCGACGACGTACTGTCGTACAACGAGGCGATCCGGCCCTTCCACCCCGGCGCCTGGCGTCCGCGCGGCGAGGATCTGCCGCTGTTCGAGCGGTATCTGCGGCAGCTGTGGGGGCTGGGCGAGGACCGGGTGGAGCTGGTCCTGGAGTCCCTTCAGGTGGACCCGGCGCTCGGGCTGGCGCAGATCTTCACGGACGCCCCGATCCATGTCTACGCCGACGGCCTGATGAGCTACGGGCCCACCCGCAACAAGCTCGATCCGCTGGTCGGCACGCGGGTGCGGCGGCTGCTGCACCTGGACCTCGTCCCCGGTCTGGCGCCGCTGCTGCTGACCGAGTTCGACGTGCCGGCCGAGGTGGTGCCCGCCGAGCGGTTCCTGAAGGTGCTGGGCGGACTGACCGGCGCGGTCTGCGGGCTGCCCGGACTCGCCGACGGGGCGGCGCTGCTGCTCGGCCAGTACCTGTCCGCGCTGGACATCCTCACTCCCGCCGAGGAGGAGGAGCTGCATGTGCGGATGGTGCGCGGAGCCGTGGCGCGCGGGCACCGCCACGTGGTGTTCAAGCCGCACCCCACCGCCCCCGCCGGGTACGGCGTGGCGCTGCGGAAGGAGGCCGCGCGGCTCGGGGTGGACCTGGTGGTCGTGGACACGCCGGTGCTCGCCGAGGTGCTCTACGAGCAGGCGCGGCCCGCGCTGGTGGTCGGCTGCTTCTCCACGGCGCTGTTCACGGCGTCCGCGTTCTACGACCTGCCGGTGGCCCGGATCGGGACCGACCTGCTGCTGGACCGGCTGGCCCCGTTCCAGAACAGCAACCGCGTGCCGGTCGCCCTCGCGCACGCGCTGCTGCCGGATCTGGAGGACGCCGGCCGGCAGGCCCCCGCGCTGCCGGCCGAGCTGCTCGGCGGGCTGGTCACCGCGCTGGGTTTCGCCATGCAGCCCAAGATCCATCCCGGATTGCGGCCCGCGGCGGAGAGGTTCCTGGCCGCGCACTGGGGTCCGCGGGTGGAGCCGTACTTCAAGCGCCGCCGGCTGACCGCGCTGGGCCTGCCGGGCGGGCTGCCGCAGCGGCTGGCGTTCCTGCCGCGCAACTCCGCCGCCCGCCGGGTGGCGCGGCGCGGGAAGGTGCTTCTGCGGGCCGTGCGCCGCTGAGGACGGCCGTCACGCCGCCGAGGGTGGCCGTCACGCCGCTGAGGGTGGGGGCGTGCGCCGTCGATCCCTACGTCGAGCCGTGCACCGTCGGGGCATACGGCGCCGTACTCCGTCGAGCCGTACGCCGTCGGGCCACCGCCGTCCTTCGGCGCCACCGCGACGGGTCCACCCCGCCGAGCCACCGGGACGGGCTCGTCGCGGTGGACTCGTCGCGACACCGAGTCGAACTCCCGGAGGCCGCCGGAGACTTCAGCCAGCCACGGGACACCGAGAATTCACGTTTACCAAGGGCGGAATTCACCTCTCCGCGCCTCGGGCGACACCAGTCCCCTCGGCACCGCAGTTAGCCTGATTTCCAACAATCCTTCAAACATGAGAGGGCTCTGTGCCGAAGCTGTCCGTTGTCGTGCCCATGCACAATGTGGCGCCTTTCGCCGAGAGCACGCTGCGGAGTCTCGCCAACAACGCGGCCGGCGATATCGAGTTCCTGCTCGTCGACGACTGTTCGACGGACTCCACTTCGGAGATCGTCGACCGCTGGGCGGAGAAACTGCCGAATGCCCGGCTGATTCGGCACGAGCGGAACATGGGCATCGCCCAGGCCCGCAACAGCGGAATCGACGCCGCCCGCGGTGAGTTCCTCACCTTTCTCGACGGCGACGACTGGTACGGCCCCGGACACCTCGCGGAACTGCTGGCGGCGATGGAGGAGTTGGACTGCGACTTCGCCCGCACCGACCACGTCCGGGTCACCGGCAGGGACCGGGTCGTCAAGCGGCCCCCGGCCCGGGTGCGCAACGCCGTGATGGATCCGCGCGACGGGATAGCGCCCGCCGACGTGGAGACGATGGTCGACTACCCCTTCGTCTGGGCCGGTATCTACCGCCGCCACCTCTTCGACGACGGCCGGATGCGCTTCGAGACGCATCTGCGCACGGCCGAGGACCGGCTGTGGATCTGGCGCCTGCACCTGACGGCGAGGACGTACGCGTCCCTCGGCCTGCACGGCGTCTACTACCGGCGCGGTGTCGCCACCTCCCTCACCCAGGTCAAGGACTCCCGCCAGCTGGACTTCATCCCGGCCTACGACGCCCTGCTGCGGGACGTGCTGGCGGACCCGGAGTCCGACCGCTTCCTGCTGAAGGCCGTGCGCACCTACTGCGCCATGATCGCCTTCCACATCGGCAAGATGAACGACTACGAGCCCTCGGCCGCCAAGCGGCTGCGGACGGAGGCGACCGGCGCGCTGCGGCGCATGCCCGAGGCCGCGCTCGACGAGACCCTCCGGACCATCGACACCACGCGCGGCAGGCTCCTCAGACGCCTGCGTGACGGGCGGAAGGCTGCCTGACCCATGCCGCACAAGACCCAGATATTCCAGGTTTCGACGCTGTACGGGGCGGCCACGCTCGCGGCGGCGCTCGACGCGGGCCGGTTCGGGCCCCGCGCCGGGGTCCGGCGGATCCTGCTGGTCTCCAACAACGCCGCCGTCCCCGAGACCGCGCTGCGCCTGGACGAGATGCACGGCTACCGGCGCATCGCCGCCCGCTTCGACTCGGTCGTCAGCTGGAACGAGACGATCCGCCCGTACCATCCCAGCAGTTGGGGGCCGCGCGCCAACGACACGGTGATCTGGCAGAAGGCGTTCCGCCTCGCCTGGGGCATCGGCGAGCGGGACGCCGTCGACCTCGCCGTCGAGTCGATCCAGGTCAGCCCCGGCCGCGCGCTGGCGGCGATCTTCTCCGAGGCCGCCGTCCATGTGTACGCCGACGGCCTGATGAGCTACGGGCCGACCCGCGACCGGCTGCCGCTGACCATGGCGGTCCGCATCCGGCGGCTGCTCCACCTCGATCTGATCCCCGGTCTGAAGCCGATGCTGCTGTCCGAGTACGGCGTGGAGTCCGAGGTCGTCCCGGACGAGGCGTTCCGCCGGGTGCTCGACGAGATCGCCGAGGACTCCGCGGGCGATCCGCGTCTCGCGCCCGTGCTGCGGGAGAAGCCGACGGCGGTGCTGCTCGGCCAGTACCTGGCCGCGATCAACATCCTCAGCGACGAGGAGGAGCAGGACCTCCACATCCGTATGCTCACCGCGGCCGCGCGGGCCGGGCACCGGTCGGTGGTGTTCAAGCCGCACCCCACGGCCCCCGCGAGCTATTCGTCGGCGCTGAGCAAGGCGGCGGCGGACGCGGGCGTACGGCTGACCGTGCTGGACGCCCCGCTGCTGGCCGAGACGCTGTACCGGCACGCCGCTCCCGAGCTGGTCGTGGGCTGCTTCTCCACGGCCCTGGTGACCGCCTGCGCCTACTACGACGTACCGGTCGGCCGGGTGGGCACCGCCCTGGTGATGGAGCGGCTCACGCCGTACGCCAACAGCAACCGGGTGCCGCTGGCCGTCGTCGACCATCTGGTGCCCGACCTGGAGCGCGGCGAGACGCCGGCCGTGCTCGGCGCGGCGCCCGCGTCGCTGTCGCCGCTGGTGCGGGCGGTCGGCTTCTGCATGCAGCCCGAGCGGTACCCGCAGCTGCGGGAGCCGACGGTCGCCTGGCTGGAGCGGCACCTGGCGAGCACTCCGGGCCACTACTTCCCCGAGCTGCGGCTGGCCGAGCTCGGCCTGCCCGGCAGCAGCCCGCAGGTGCGCGCCAAGGTCAAGGTCCGCTACGCCAGGCGGGCCGTGCGCAAGGTCGTGCGCCGGAAATGACCCGCCCGCGCGGGCCCCACTCCTCTCCGCTCTCCCACCCCGAAAGGCGCGCGGTGCCGAACACGACAGCCGTACCCCTGCCGCATCCGAGACAGAGCCCGGTCGAGCACGGTCCCTCCGAGCAGTCCGCCGGGAAGCGCGAGCACCGCTTCGACGTCGACCTGATGCGCCTGCTGTGCTCCGCCACCGTGATGCTGGGCCACACCGGCGCCCAGTTCATCGTGGCGACCGGCAACGACCCGGACAACGGGTCGGGTTCGTACTGGGTCGGCCACGCGGCCGAGGCGGTGAACCCGTTCGCCGTCCCGATGTACTTCGCGATCGCCGGCTGGGCCGTGCTGGTCGGGGCGCCGCCGAGCCACAGCGGCAGGATGTGGAAGCGGATCGTGCGCAACATCGTTCCGATGTTCGCGTGGACGGCGATCTACCTGGTCTGGGCCTGGCTGCGGGACCGCAACGACGAACCGATGACGGAACTGGCGACGGACTCCCTCTTCGCCTCCGTGCAGCCCGCGTACCACCTGTGGTTCATGTACACCTACATCCCGCTCATCGTGCTGCTGGCGTTCGCGATGCTGATCAGGGCGGGGCAGCGGCCGTGGCGGCTGGGCGCGGTGCTGTTCCGGCATCGCCGTGCTGCCGAGCGTGATGGACACCGCCGCCGAGGTCACCGATCGCGAGATGCCGGACGTGGCCTGGGGATTCGGCACGTATTCGCTGGTGTACGCGGTCGGCGGCGCGCTGCTGTTCGCCCTGCCGCGCACGCCCGTGCGGTGGCGCGGGCTGCTGATGGTGCTGCTGCCGCTGACCTGGGCCGGAAGCCTCTGGTACAACACGCAGATCCACTATGTGATGCCCAACGCGCATCTGTTCGTCGCCGTGATGAGCGTGTGCGTGCTGCTGCTGGTCAGCAGGGTCCGGGTGCCGGAGCGGTGGCGGCCGCGGCTGAAGCGGCTGGCCGGGGCCGCGCTCGGCGCGTACATGGTGCATGTGCTGTTCGTCGAGGAGATCGTGCGGCCCCTGGTGTCGCCGGACCTGAGCGCTCCGGCGGCGGCCGGTCTGCTGGTCGCGCTGCTGGCCACGGTGCTGACGCTGTCGTTCACCGCCAGTCTGCTGTGGGGGAGGCTCAACCTGCGGCGGCTGCTCGGCTGACCGCCCGCCGGATCCCGGCGCCCGATACGGCCATGCCGAGTTCGTCACTTGTTCACAGCCCGCTCAACTCGCTGCCCCTTCACCACGGTGGGGCGCGCCTAGCCTGTCCAGTCCGCGAGCCGCAGAACCCGACTCGACCGACGACGATTGAGGTTTACGGATCCATGAACAGCCGCTCCCTGCTCACCAGTTCGGCCTCCCGGCGCCTGCTGCGCCCCGTCGCGGAGCTGATCGACCAGCGCATCGATCGCCGGATCCGCACGGCCACGCAGAAGAGCCAGGCGGAGACCGCGGCCCGGAGCGCGGCCGAGAAGGAACAGCTGCGGGACGCGGTGGAGCTGATGAAGCAGCACCAGCTCACCCTCGACCTGCTGCTCGGCTCCCGGGCCCGCGGTCTGTCGCGGATCCTGAGCCACGGCCCGCTGAACCGGCTGCACACCGAGGTGGCGGAGGTGACCGGCGACAAGGACGCCGCCGTCCGCAACGTCGCCACCGCCTACCGGCTGCTGGTCGCGCTGGAGTCGCTCGGGGTCGGCCGGATCGCCGGCGGCACCATGAACATCTGCGGCAAGCTCGCCTGCATCCCGCTGCTCGCGCCGAAGGACCAGGACGAGATCCTGGAGATCGGCACCCTGTACGGCATGTTCTCCGCCGGTCTGGTGCGGATGATGGAGCGGGACGGGCGCGCCCCGAGCGTGACCATCGTCGACCCGTTCGCCGGTGTGCAGCTCCAGCCCGGCACCCCGCAGCGCCCCGACCCCACCGGCGCCCCGGTCGACGAGCGGGCCGTGCGCACCAACCTCGCGCTGGCCGGCCCGGCGGGCGCCGCCGCCCGCATCCAGCGCGGCTACTCCGAGGACCCGCAGACCCGCGCGGCCGTCTCCGACCGCTCCTACGGCGTGATCGTGGTCGACGGCGACCACTCGGCCGAGGGTGTCCTCGCCGACCTGGAGTGGTGCGAGGAGATCGCCGCGCCCGGCGCCGTGATCGTCCTGGACGACTTCGGCGACCCCAAGTGGCCGGGGATCAAGGAGGCGCTGGACAAGCACCTGGCCGGTGAGACGCGCTTCACCTATCTGGGCAAGGCATCCCACTCGGCGTTCCTGCGCGCCGCCTGACATCCGCGATGAAGGACAGCGTGTTGGCCGCAGCGGCCGTGAGCACGACGACGGAGCGGTCCGGCACGGACACGCGGCTGAACGCCCTGCCCGAGCAGCCCCCGGTGCCGGAGCGCCCGGCACCGGGCAAGGGCGGGGCCGGCGGGGGCCGGCTGCGGGCCCTGGACGGGCTGCGGCTGGTGGCCGCGCTGATGGTGGCGGCGTACCACTACGGCGGCCGGGGCGGCGAGGTCGCCGAGGCGTGGGGCTCCTCGCCGAAGACCCAGTTCCCGACCCTGCACTCCTGGTTCGCCTACGGCTGCCTCGGCGTCGAGATCTTCTTCGTGATCAGCGGGTTCGTCATCTGTATGAGCGGATGGGGGCGGCCGCTGCGTTCCTTCTTCGCCTCCCGTGTGTCGCGGCTGATGCCCGCCTACTGGGTGGCCGTCGTCCTCACCACGGCCGTGTTCGCGCTGCCGGTGGTGGCGTTCGAGGCGGTCTCGCCGAGCGACGCGCTGGTGAACATGACGCTGCTCCAGCAGCCGCTGGGCGCCGACCGGGTGCTCGGGGTGTGCTGGACGCTGTGGGTGGAGGTCCGCTTCTACGCGCTGTTCGCCCTGTGCGTGGTACTGCCCGGTGCGAGCAGACGCCGGGTGGTGCTGTTCTGCGCGGTGTGGACGCTGGCGGCGGCCGTCGCGGACGCGGCCGACGAGCCGCTGCTCGACCTGGTCCTGATGCCCGAGTACGCGCCCTACTTCATCGGCGGCATCGGCATCTACCTCCTGCACCGCGACCGGCGGGACGTCACCGCCTGGGGCATCGTGGCGGTGAGCTGGCTGACCGGACAGCACTACGCGGTGGCCGACCTGTGGCACCCCGCCACGCCGGGCCAGTTCTCCTACCGCTCGGCCTCCGTCATCATCGCCGTCGTCACCCTGGGCTTCCTCGCCGTGCTGGCCGTCGCCCTGGGCTGGCTGCGCCGGGCCGACTGGCGCTGGCTGACGACGGCCGGGGCCCTGACCTACCCCTTCTACCTGCTCCACGAGCACCTGGGCTGGGTGGCGATCGAGGGCCTGCACCAGGGCCTCGGCCTGCCGTCCGCGCTCACCTTCGCGGCCACGGTCGCGCTGATGCTGACCCTGGCCTGGCTGCTGCACCGGTACGTGGAGCGCCGGGCCGCACCGCTGCTGCGGCGGGCCCTGACCGACCCGCCTCGGACCTGAGCCGGCGCTCGCCGGGGACCCTGGGCTACGCGCTCGTCAGGCCCCTCGGGCTACGCGCTCGCCAGGGACAGCTTCACGGCGAAGCCCAGGAACAGCGTCCCGGCCGCCGAGGTGGCCCCCGCCGCCAGCCGCCTGCGGCGCCGGAAGGCGTCGGCGAGGCGGGTGCCGCCGAATATCAGCAGCGACAGGTAGAGGAAGCTGGCGGTCTGGAGCAGGGCCCCCAGGACGACGAAGGACAGGGCGGGGTAGGCGTAGTCCGGGTCGACGAACTGCACGAAGAAGGAGATCAGGAACAGGATCGCCTTGGGGTTGAGCAGCGAGACCACCAGCGCCCGCCGGTAGGGGCGCTCCCGCTCCCCGACGGGCTCGGCGGCCTCGGCCGCCCGCGCGTCGGACCGCTCGCCGTGCCCCTTCCCCTTCCACATGGCCCACGCCGAGCGCAGCATCCCGTAGGCCATCCAGGCCAGATACGCGGCGCCTGCGTACTTCACGATCAGGAACAGCAGCGGGGTCGTGGTCAGCACCGAGGCCGCGCCGAGGGCCGCCAGCGTCATCAGGACGGCGTCGCCGGTGAACACACCGGCCGCGGCCGCGTAGCCGGTGCGCACACCCTTGCGGGCGGCGACCGAGAGCACGTACAGCGAGTTGGGGCCGGGCAGGAGGACGATCAGGACCAGGCCGGCCAGATAGGTGGGGAGATCGGTGACGCCGAACATGAAAGGGAGTGTCGCACGACGGTACGACACTCCCTTCCGCATTCCGGAACGCGAGACGACCGCTCAGAACGCGTCCGACGGGACGTAGGTGCCCCACACCTCGCGCAGCGCGTCGCAGACCTCGCCGACGGTGGCGCGGGCGCGCAGGGCGTCCTTCATCGGGGGCAGGACGTTGTCCTCGCCCTCGGCGGCCTTCCGCAGCGCGGCGAGGGCGGAGTCGACGGCCCGCCCGTCGCGTTCGGCGCGCAGCCTGGCGAGGCGTTCGGCCTGCTGGGCCTCGATGGCGGGGTCGACACGCAGCGGCTCGTAGGGCTCCTCCTCGTCGAGCTGGAAGCGGTTGACGCCGACCACGACCCGCTCGCCGGAGTCGGTCTCCTGGGCGATGCGGTAGGCGTTGCGCTCGATCTCGTTCTTCTGGAAGCCGCGTTCGATGGCGGCGACCGCGCCGCCGAGGTCCTCGACCTTGCGCATCAGGTCCAGGACCGCCGCCTCGATGTCGTCGGTCATCCGCTCCACGGCGTAGGAGCCCGCGAAGGGGTCCACGGTCGCGGTCACGTCCGTCTCGTGGGCCAGCACCTGCTGGGTGCGCAGGGCGAGCCGGGCCGACTTGTCCGTCGGCAGGGCGATCGCCTCGTCGAAGGAGTTGGTGTGCAGCGACTGGGTGCCGCCGAGCACCGCGGCCAGGCCCTGGACGGCGACCCGGACCAGGTTCACCTCGGGCTGCTGCGCGGTCAGCTGCACGCCCGCGGTCTGGGTGTGGAACCGCAGCATCATCGACTTCGGGTTGCGCGCGCCGAACTCGTCCCTCATCACCCGGGCCCAGATGCGGCGCGCGGCACGGAACTTGGCGACCTCCTCCAGGATCGTCGTACGGGCGACGAAGAAGAAGGACAGGCGCGGGGCGAAGTCGTCGACGTCCATGCCCGCGGCGACGGCGGTGCGGACGTACTCGATGCCGTCGGCGAGGGTGAAGGCGATCTCCTGCGCGGGGGAGGCGCCGGCCTCGGCCATGTGGTAGCCGGAGATCGAGATGGTGTTCCACCGGGGGATCTCGGCCTTGCAGTACTGGAAGATGTCCGCGGTCAGGCGGAGGGACGGCTTGGGCGGGAAGATGTACGTCCCGCGCGCGATGTACTCCTTCAGCACGTCGTTCTGGATGGTGCCGGTCAGCCGGTCCGCGCTCACCCCCTGCTCCTCGGCGACCAGTTGGTACAGCAGGAGCAGCAGCGCGGCGGGGGCGTTGATCGTCATCGACGTCGAGACCTGGTCCAGCGGGATCCCGTCGAACAGCACCCGCATGTCGTCGATCGAGTCGACGGCCACGCCGACCTTGCCGACCTCGCCGTGCGCGATCGGGGCGTCGGAGTCGTGGCCCATCTGGGTCGGCAGGTCGAAGGCCACGGACAGTCCGGTCGTGCCGTGGGCGATCAGCTGCCGGTACCGGGCGTTGGACTCCGTGGCCGTGCCGAAACCGGCGTACTGGCGCATCGTCCAGGGGCGGCCCGTGTACATGGACGGGTAGACACCGCGCGTGAACGGGTAGGCGCCCGGCTCACCCAGTTTCCCGGCCGGGTCCCAGCCCTGGAGCGCGTCCGGCCCGTACACGGGCTCGATGGGCAGTCCGGACTCCGACTCGCGTGCCATGGTGTGCCTCCACGTGGCCTCGTCATGCGCAACCTTGTCCCCCACGATGCCGTGCCGTTCGCAACCAGTCACGTACGGGGAGACATCTCAGGGGACACGGGTGTCGGCCGGCGGACGACGGGGGTGCGGGATGCGCGGTAGGGGCAGGGGGCGGGCGGTCGCGGTGACGGCGGCTCTGGTGGCGCTGAGCGGCTGCACCGCGCAGGCGGTCGACCAGGGTGCGGGCCGGTCGCCGGGGCCCGTGGAGGCCACCCGGACGGCGCCGGCCCCGCCGCCGGCGGGCGGCACGGACGACCGGCCGGCCGCACCGGCGCACGAGCCGCGGAGCCCCGAGAGGCCGGAGCGGACACGGCGGACGCAGCCGCCGAGTCCGCCGCGCGTGTTGTGGTCGCGCGGCGACGAGGGCCGGGACGTACGCGAGCTCCAGGCGCGGCTGCGGCAGGTCGCCTGGCTCTTCGACGGTCCGACCGGGACGTACGACGCGACGACCGAGGAGGCGGTGAAGGGCTTCCAGGGCAGGCGCGGGCTGCCGCGCACCGGGAGGCTGGACACCGTCACCTGGCGGCGGCTGCTGGGCATGACCCGGGAACCGGGGCGCTGGGAGCTGTATCTGATGGGCGGCCAGCCCGCCGACGCCCCGGACGCGCGCTGTCTGACCGGCCGGGTGCTGTGCGTCAGCAAGGAGAGCCGGACACTGCGCTGGATGGTCGACGGGCGGACGCTGCTGACGGTCCCGGTGCGCTTCGGCTCGCAGTACACCCCCACCCGCGAGGGTGTGTTCCAGGTCTACTGGAAGTCACGCGACCATGTGTCCACGCTCTACGACACTCCGATGCCGTACGCGATGTTCTTCAGCGGCGGTCAAGCGGTGCACTACTCGGCCGACTTCGCGGCCCGCGGCTACGCGGGGGCCTCGCACGGCTGTGTGAACGTGCGGGACGAGGCGGCGATCGCGGATCTCTTCGCCCAGGTCGAGACCGGCGACAAGGTCGTCGTCCACTGGTGATCCCAGGGGACGGCACCGGCGTGAGGAGTGGGGCGCGGGTGGGACCGGGGGAACGTGTCCCACCCGCGCCGATGCACGAGCCACGGGTACGGGGGGAACCCCGGCTCTGTGCGAGGGCCGATGACCAGTCGGCTCACCTACTACTGCGCCGGAGCCTCGGAAAACGTCACACCTCCGCGGAAAAAACTTCAGGTTTCCACGAAGCCGCAGGTCAGAGGGCTGAATCCGCGGGGCTGGGGGACGGCCGGGAGGGGTCGGGGGACGGCCGGGAGGGCTCGCCGGACTGCTCGGGAGCAGGGGCGGAGGGCTGGGCCGGCAGGGCCGGGGAGAAGACCGGGGGCAGGCCCGCGGTGCGCTCGCGCCGCCGGTGGGTGTCGCCGCCGTCCCGGTCGCGGCCGCCCTGTCCGCCGCCCACCCGGTCGCGGTCTCGGTCGCGGTTGTCCCGGCCCGTGCCGGAGCCGCCGCCGTCACCGCCCCCGTTGCCGCCGTCGCCGGGCTCGTCCTTGTCGTCGGTGTCGCCCTTGTCGTCCTGGCCGCTGCCGCCCTCGCCGAGTCCGCCGGTGTCGGGCAGGGTGTCCAGCACGCCGTCGCCCCGGCCGCGGGAGTCGGCCTCGGCGAGCAGGCCCTTGCAGTACGTCCACACGCGCGCGGAGCCGCCCGCCGCACCCTCCAGGGCGCGCTTGCGGTCGGCGTCGAGGGTGCGGCCGTCGCGCAGGAGCCGGCAGGAGGCGGTGGTCTCGCTCCGGGTGGGGCCGGTGTCCCGGCCGGTGTCCGGGCGGGGCGTGGAGCCGTCGCGGCGCAGGGTTCCGCTGCCGCCGCTCCCGCGGCTGCCCGCGCTGCCGCCGGCGATGTCGCGTCCGGCGTCTCCCGTGCCGACGAACCCGTCGGGCGAGGGCGCGCCGCCGGTGGCGTCGGGCGAGGGCGTGGTGAGCGGGTGGCGGGGGGTCGCGACCGCGGAGACCGAGGCGGCGGGGGCGGGTTCGGCGTCGTCGAACGGGGTCGGCAGGACTCCGGTTCCGGCGGCGACGGCGACCCCGCCGACCATGCCGGCGGCCAGCGCGGCGGCGAGGCCGTAGCGCAGCGGACGGGCCCAGCGCGGGTGGCGCGCGGCGCCCGCGGCACCGCTCAGCCGGACCAGCCCGGCGTCGGAGGAGCCGGTGCGGGCGGCGGCACCGCGCAGCGCGGGGCGCTCGGCGCGGGCGCTGCGGAAGGCGGCCAGCGCGGCGGCCTCTCCGGGGAGTTCGTCGCTGGTCGGAGCGGGTGTCGCGGACAGCGCGCCCAGGGCCTCGGCGAGCCGTTCGGCCTGCTCGCGGGCGTCGGCGTCGACAGCGTCCAGTGACTCTCCGCGCAGCAATCGCTCCGCCGTTTCGCGGTTCAGCCAGCTGTACTGCTCGTCGGCCATCACATGTCCTTCTGCGTCCGCGCTCGCGTATGCGTCACACTCGCGGACGTCACGGGCCGGGCGCGCGGTTCTCGCTGGGCGGGCAGCGCGTCGAGCACGCCCGCGGATTCCGGATCGTCGCCGAGGAGTTCGGCGAGCCGTTTCAGTCCGCGGTGCGCGGCCGTGCGGACGGCGCCCGCGCGCTTGCCGAGCGTCTCGGCGGCGGTCTTGGCGTCGAGGCCGACGACGACGCGCAGCACGACGGCCTCGGCCTGGTCCTGCGGGAGCCGGGCGATCAGGGAGAGGGTGCGATCGGTGGTCAGGGCCTCGATGGCCTCGCCCGCGGTGTCGGACTCGGCGGGCTTCCCGGTCAGCTCGGTCTCGTCGCCGCCGACGGCGGGGCGGCGGCCGCGCATGCGTATGTGGTCCAGGGCGCGGTTGCGGGCGATGCGGGCGGCCCAGCCGCGGAAGCGGTCGGCGTCGCCGCTGAACCGTTCGAGATCGCGGGCTATCTGCAGCCACGCCTCGGACGCCACGTCCTCGGCGTCGGGCTCGCCGACCAGTGTGCGGACGTATCCGAGCAGCCGCGGGTGCACCGCGCGGTACACAGTACGGAACGCGGTCTCGTCCCCGTCCTGTGCCGCAAGCACGGCGGCCGTCAGCTCCGCGTCGTCCCCCAGCACCGCGCCCCTCTTGCGCACCGATCCGGTCGTACGCCGTGACAGGAGCTCCGTGGTCCTGGCAGTCCGGCGCGAAAGGCACGTTACGGCGTGAAACCGCTCCCCGTCCATGCGCGCCGGGGGACGGTGGAAGATGCAACTAACTCGTGACGCTCCGATCGGCTGCGGGGTGTGACAGAAATCGCGACCGCGGCGCTGAAGGAAGTACGGGCCGCCGCGCGGCCCGTCCGCGCGACGGCCGGGGCCTCTCCTGTGGGGGGTGGCGGCCCCGGCCGTTGCCTTGGTTCCGCGTCGCCGACGTCCGAGGGCGAGGTCGCCCTGGGTACGACGAACGGCCCCTGACGAGACGCCGGGGCCGTTCGCTGCACGCGTTCCGATATCGCCTCTGCCCGTCCGGGCCGATGGCACCTCTGTCCCGTCCGGGCCACCGGAATCTCTGTCCGTCCGGGCCACCGGAATCTCTGCCCGTCCCGGCCACCGGGCGCTGTCTACGGGTCGCGCGGATCCGCCTGTCCCGACGGCTCGGGCCGGGCCGGATCCCGCGGCTGCTCCGCCTGGTCCGGTTGCTCGGGCTGCGGGGCCCGGTCCGGCTGTTCGGGCTGATCCGGCTGCTCCGGTTGCTCCGCCTGCTCCGGGACCCGGTCCTCGGCGGCCTCGCCGCCGGCGCCTGCCGCCGCGCCCGCGGCCGGGTCCTGGGGGCGGGCGGTGCGGTCCGAGGCACCCGGCGCGTCCGCGGCGGCGGTGCGATCGGCGCAGTACGCCTCGACGCGGTCCTCGCCGCCGGCCGCGCGCACCAGGCGCTGCCAGGCGGCGGAGTCCAGGGCACGGCCCCGGTTCTCGACCTCGGCGTAGGCCCGGCACTGGGCCTCGGTGTCCTGCGCGGCGGACGGGCGTGCGTCGGGTCCGGCGGACGGGGCGCCGCCGGAGGCGGGGTCGCCGGGCGTGGCGTCGCCGGGGCGGGCATCACCGGGGGTGCCGGGCCGGTCGGTGGCGCCGGCCGTGGGGGCGGCGGGCTCCCTGCCCTCGCCGCGGGACCCAAAGTCCGTGCCGCCGACGGCGGCGAAGGCGACGCCGCCCAGGGCGAGGCCGCCGAACAGCACCGCCAGCGTGGTCCGCAGCGACTTCCCGGCCCGTGCCCGACGGGGCCGCCAGTCGTCCCTGCGCCGCGTCCGAGCCCGGTGCGTCCCGGCGTCCCGAGCCGCCCGGTAGGCGTCCAGCGCCCGCCGCTCCCCCTCGGAGCCGGGGGCGGTACGGCACAGGGCGACGGCGAGAAAGTCCTCCAGCGCCGCGGTCCCGGCGTCCTCGAGTGCCTGTGGAGCCCCGAGAGCGCGCGGCCCGGCCGCGGCCGGGGCGTCGTCGGGTGCCTGCCGGCCGAGGGCGCTGCCCGGCCGGCTGTCCTTGAGGCCGGTCCGGTCCGCGCGGGCGTCGGCGCGGGCATCGGCGCAGGCGTCCGTGCGCGGCCCGGTGCGGGCGTCCGCGCGGGCGTGGTCAGGGGTCGCGTCGCCGTTCAGCCGCTCGCCCATGTCCGCATCCGTTTCCGTCCCGCCTGCCCGGTCCACCGGGTCCGTCGGGTCTGTCAGTCTGTCCGCCGGTCTGCCGCCGTCGTCGTTCATGTCGACTCCCCCAGCGTCCGGGGAGTCCCATCCGTCACACCCAGCTGCCGGGCCAGCCGTTTCAGCCCCCGGTGCGCCGCGGTGCGCACCGCGCCCGGCCGTTTGCCGAGGACCCGCGCGGCCGCGGGCCCGTCGAGGCCCACCACGACGCGCAGCAGGACGGCCTCGGCCTGGTCGCGCGGCAGCGAGCGGACCAGTTCCAGAGCCCGCTCCGTGGAGAGCGTCTCCAGCGCCTGCTCATGGGTGCTGTGCGGTCCGGGCAGCTCCAGCACGTCCTGCTCCAGGGCGCTGCCCCGGGGCCGTACCCGCAGCCGGCGCAGATGGTCCAGCGCCCGGTGCCGGGCGATGGTGGCCGTCCAGCCCCGGAACCCCGCCCCGTCGCCCTTGAAGCGCCCGAGGTCCCGGGCGATCTCCAGCCAGGCGTCGGACGCCACGTCCTCGGCGTCGTCGCCGACGAGACCGCGCAGGTATCCGAGCAGACCCGGCTGAACCAGCCGGTAGGCGACCGCGAAGGCGGCCTCGTCGCCCTCCTGGGCCCGCGCGACCGCCGCGCCCAGCTCCCCGTCGTACGCATGCACGCGCCGGGGTTCCCCTCCCTGGCCCAAGTCCGTCCTCGTTCGCACCGGGTTGCCTGCGGGTTCGCTCCGTGGGACACGCCTGGGCGGTCCTGGCTCCCCTGTCTCAACAGCGCCGTGACGCACAGAAGTGTCACAGCGGCGCCCTGGGCGGTCCGTCGGCCAGAGCCGAGATCATCGCGCGAGTGACGTCTCGGGGGGCCGTCGCGCTGGAGGAGTGGTGCCTGTGTGACAGGTGATGCCAGTGAGTTCTCCTGGCTGCTTCCGATCTCTTCCTCTAGGGGTGGGACATTGAGTCCTCGCAAGAGCCATGCGTACCGACCGCTGAGTCTGAAGCGGAGAGCATGGCTGACCATCGGTGCCGTGGTCCTCGGCGGTGCGGGTGCCGTGACCTACGCGGTCGCGGAACAGCCCGCACCGGCCGACGGCAAGGGCCACAGCCGCCGGGCGGCCGTCCACACGCTGAAGCTCGCCGACAAGGGCGGCGGCCGCAAGGGCCTGGCGCGGCGCGGCACGGAGCGGTTCAGCGCGGTCGTGCTGACCTGGGACGACCCCGACCGCCAGACCCGCGGCACGCCCGAGATACGCACGCGGGACGCCGAGACCGGCGAGTGGTCGGCGTGGCTGAAGGTCACCGAGGAGCCGACCCAGGCCGACGGCGCCGAGGGCGCGCGCTCCGCCGTGCGCGGGGGCACCGAGTCGGTGTGGACCGGCGACTCCGACGGCATCGAGGTCCGCCTGGTGAACCCGGACGGCACCGAGGCCGCCGGCCAGCCCGCGGGCCTGGACGTCCGCCTCCTCGACCCGGGCACCGACCCCGAGGGCTCCCCGACGGCCGCTCTGGAGCCGGCCGCGTTCGCCGCGGAGACCACGACCCCGGCGGCGACCGATTCCACGACGACCGATTCCGCGGCGACGGAGTCCCCGTCACCGGACCCGTCCTCCTCGTCCTCGTCCTCGCCGTCGTCCTCGTCGGCCACCGAGTCCCCCAGCACCACTCCTCCGGCGACCACGAGCCCCCCGGCGACCACCACCCCGCCGAGCACCCCCTCCCCCTCCGTGCCCGCGCCGCGGCCCTCCACGGTCGTGAAGCCCCCGGTCATCACCCAGGCGCAGTGGGGTGCGTCGACCGCGTACAACGGCACCCCGAGCTACGGCGAGGACATCAAGGCGGCCGTGCTCCACCACACCGGCGTGGACTCCGACAACAAGCTGTCCTGCGCCGAGTCCCGCGCCCGGATGCGCACCATCCAGCAGGGGCACCTCCAGCAGGGCTGGTTCGACATCGGCTACAACTTCGTCGTCGACCGGTGCGGCCAGATCTTCGAGGGCCGCAGCGGCGGCATGGACCTGCCGGTCATCGGCGCGCACGACGCGGGCTTCAACACCGACACGCTCGGCATCTCGTACATCGGCAACTTCGAGACGGCCAGGCCCAGCCGGGCCGCGCTGGACGCCATCGCGCGGGTCGTCGCCTGGAAGTTCGGCATGTACGGCATCGACCCGGCCGGCAAGGTCACGCTGACCTCGAAGGCCCCGAAGGGCTACAGCGGCAACAACGTGCCGGAGGGGCAGACCATCGAGCTGCCGCGGGTGTTCGGGCACAAGGACACCAACGCCACCGCCTGTCCGGGCGCCAACCTCTACCCGAAGCTGGGCCTGATCCGCTCCCTCGCCCGCACGCCGGGCGTCTCGCACGCCCTGCCCACCTCCGACTACAACCGCGACGGCGTCACCGACCTGGTCGCCGGTACGCCGGTCGCCAACCACGTCACGGTCGTGCCGGGCGGCACCGACGGACCCGTGACCGCGCAGAAGCTGGCGATCACCCAGAACAGCGCGAGCGTCCCCGGCACCACCGAGACCGGCGACAACTTCGGCGCGGCGAGCGCCTGGGGCGACGTCAACGGCGACGGCCACGCCGACCTGGCGATCGGCTCCCCCGGCGAGGACGACACCAGCGGCAACGCCGACCGCGGCCAGGTCACCGTCCTGTACGGGCCCGGCCTGGGCTCCGGCTACTCCTACACCACCGTCGGCACCACGGCCTCCGGGGTGAAGCTCGGCACGGCCGTCACGGTCGGCGACTTCGACGCCGACGGCAAGGCGGACGTGTTCTCCGCGGGCACCGGCCGGGGCGGCTACTTCAACGTCCGGCTGACCGGGAGGACGACCACGTACGGCACGCTCGTCGCGTCCACGTCCTCCGTGGCGTACCTCGACGCCGCGACCGGCGACTTCAACCGGGACGGCTACGCCGATGTCGCCGTCAACTACCGCGACTCCTCCGGCGTCGGCCGCGTGGCGCGGTTCGCGGGCTCGGCGAACGGGCTGACCAAGGCCGGGGTGATCTCGGTCAAGGGCGGCCGGGCGATCGCCGCGGGCGACATCAACGCCAACGGCTACGACGACATCGTCATCGGCCAGCCGTCGGCCGGTGAGTCGGGGGCGGTCTCGGGCGGTCAGGTCACCATGCTGTACGGCACCTCGACCGGGTTCACCACCACCGGGATGAAGGTCGTCCACCAGGACACCTCGGGCGTGCCGGAGACCAACGAGTCCGGTGACCTGCTCGGCGCCTCGGTCGCGATCGGCGACTACGACGCCGACGGCTACCCGGACGTCCTGGCCGGCGCCCCCGGCGAGGACCTCGCCCGCTCGGGCGTGAACCAGGCCAACGCCGGCGCGGCGCTGCTGATCAGGGGCTCCTCGGCCGGGCTGACGGGTACCGGTGCGGTGCTCGTCCACCAGGACAGCAACGCCTCGATCCCCGGCGCCCCGGAGACCGGCGACCAGCTGGGCACGGCGGTGTCGCTGACCGACCTGTCCGGCTACGGGCGCGCGGACCTGACGTTCGGTGCGGCCGGCGAGGACGGCGGGGACGGGGTGCTGCTGCATGTGCCGAGCAACAGCACGGGCCTCGGCTGGGCCGACTCCGTCATCTACAGCAAGTCGACGCTGGGGACGCCGACCGATGCGGGGCTGGGGCGGACGTTGACGCCGTAGCGCCGCAGGGGGTGCGGGTGGACTGCGTTCCTCGCGCAGTCCCCCGCGCCCCCCTCAGAGGGGGCGCTGGACGGCCCCGGCCCCGAGCAGCCCTACGGGACCCGCGTGCCCGTCGTCGCGTCCCGGCACAGCAGCCGCAGTGACCCCTGGCCGGTGAAGCAGCGGCCGGCCTCCTCGATGGGGTCCCAGAGGCGGCCGTCCGGGGTGCGCACCCAGTGGTCGCCGCCGGTCGCCCACCACTCGGCGCCGGTCTGGCGGACGATCACCTCACCGGCGTACGCCCCGAGCCCGCGCAGCACGTTCTGCACGGCGGCGTACGGCGGGTTCTCGCGCCGCAGGTCCTCGATCATCCGGTCGACGCGCCACAGGCTCTGCGCCGAGTAGTCCAGGCGCAGTCGCGCGCCCTCCCGCATCGTCGCCACCGCGTCCGCCGCCCAGCGGACGGGTTTCGCGGCGGCCTGGGGCCTGGTCTCCTGATGTGTCGTCGTCACATAGGCAGAAGCGGGGCCGGGCGCGCTTTTGTCACTGCTTCGCGGCCCGTTCCCGCAACGGTCGCAGGACCGCCCCGGCTCCCTCGCAGCACGGTCACAGGATCTGTCCCCCGCAAGAGGTTTCAGCCCTGCTGCCGGGTGCGGCGCGACACGACCGCCCGCAGGATCCGGCGGCCGACCGTGGAGACGTCCAGGGCGCGGCGCAGTCCTGCCGGACCGTGGTGGGCGAGCAGTTGCAGCACCATGACCTGGCGGCGCAGTTCGGCCGCGACCAGCGGCGGCATGCCCTCGGTGCGGTCGGCCCGGCGGGAGTCGACCTCGGTGGTGTCCTCCGCGGGGTCCAGCAGCCGGTGTATCTGGAGCGCGGCGACCGAGCAGGCGTCCGCCCACACGCGCACGTCGGCGGCCGAGCGCTCCGCGGGCGCGGCGTCCAGCATCCGCCGGGCGAGGACCGCGGCCTCGTCGGCGTCGGCGGGGTCCGGGGCGTCCAGCTTGCCCCGCGCCTGTTCCAGCAGGGCTCCCCAGTCGGCCGGGTCGGCGCCGTCGGCGAGGTTCGCCCACAGCGGCCGCAGCAGTTCGTCGTCGCCGCCCAGCAGGGGCACGCACCGATCCAAACAAGCCAGCCCGCTGGCGGCCAGTCCGCGCTCATCGGCCTGCGCGATCAGTTCCACCAGACTCATCCCACGCCTCCCTCGACGGGGCGCCATCCGTTACGGAGCCCGCACTTCCCCTTTCTGCGCGTAACGGCCCGGTTGTGTCACAGGGGCACCACGAGCGGCAGGTCGAGCGGCCGGCGGAAGAGGTTTTCGGCCAACCCGGTGGAGCGGCCGATCCGCGGTGTCAGCCGAGCCGTCCGGCCAGTTCGCGGAACTCCGTCCAGGTGAGGGATGGTTTGCCCGGGTTCCATAGTTTCTGGACGGTGGCCCGCAGCGGCATCCGGATGCCGGCCGCGACCTGGTCCTGGGTCTGGGAGTCGGCCAGGTCGCACCAGACGGCGAAGACGCCGCCGCGGATCTGCCCGTCGTAGCGGGCCGGGACGGCCTCGGTGCCGCGCAGCACGCGCGGGGTCCACTGCTCGTAGATGCGCTCACCGGTCGGGTAGACGAAGGTCTGCGGCTGGCCGAGGACGTAGTACAGGAACTCGTCGTTGTAGTTGATCACCTGGCGGCCGGCGCTCAGATAGTCGAGGGGCGGGCGGGCGCCGATCTCCTTGCCGGTCCAGTAGGCGACCTGGATGTCGGCGTCGGCCTTCACGGACGCGTCGCGGTAGAAGCCGTCGTTCCAGGCGCGCGGGGTGCGGCCCAGGGCCCGTACGGTGTCGGCGCGGTCGTTGAGCCACCCCGTGGCGAGGTCGGCGACGTTCGCCCCGGAGCCGTACGCCTCGCGCGCGGCGGCGGCCAGCTGCGGGTAGGACGCCTCGGGGTCGGACGCCATCAGGGCCCGGTACTCGTCGCCGCCCAGGTGCCAGTCGTCGCCGGGGAACAGCTCCGCGTACTCGGTGAGCAGGTCGTCGATCAGTTCGCCGGCGTCCGGCTCGGAGATGTCGATCGTGCCCTGCGGTGCCTCGCCCCGCGCGTTGCGCAGCTGCAGTCCGGGGTGGGCGGCGAGGACCGCGCCCAGATGGCCGGGCGAGTCGATCTCGGGGACGACGGTGATGTGCCGGCTCGCGGCGAGGGAGACGATCCGCCGGACCTGCGCCTTGGTCAGATGCGGCTCGGAGACGACCTCCGGGTGGGTGTCCGACGCGATGCGGAAGGCCTGGTCGTCGGAGAAGTGCAGCTGGAGCTGGTTGAACTTCAGGTCGCCCAGCTCGCGCACCCGGTCCTCGATCCAGCCGGCCGTGAAGTGCTTGCGGGCGATGTCCAGCATGAACCCGCGCACCGGCTTGGCCGGCTCGTCCCGCACCACGCCCTCCGGCGCCGCCCGCCCGCCGCGGACCGCCTGCTTCAGCGTCCGCGTCCCGTAGAAGACGCCCGCCTCGGCCGGCCCGCTGATGGCGACCCGCCCGCCGCGCACGGTCATGGTGTACGACTCCGGGTCCGCGCCCTCGTCGTCGTTGAGCGCCAGCCGTACGTCCCCGGCGCGCACGTCCGCCTTCTGCCCGCCGTACGTCATCCCGAGCTCACCGGCGAGCAGCCGCCCCTCGTCGGCGAGGTCCCCGTCGCTGACCACCACCCGGTACGCCTGCCGTGGGCTCCAGCCCGGCCCGCGCGCCGGGGTGTGCGCCCGTACGGCGGGGATGGTGAGCGGTGCCTCGGACAGCGGATACGTACGGCTGGGACTCGGCGTCGGGCTAGGGCTCGGCCGCGCGCCGGTCCGCGAGCCGGTGCCCGGGGAGGCCGCGGTGGATCCGCCGCCGTCGTTCCCGGACGCCCACAGCCCGAGGATCACACCGAGGGCGACGACCGCCGCGCCGATCATCAGCGCACGCCGCCGCAGGTTCCGCTCCACTCGCCCTGACCGTCGCGACGGCGGGCGCCTGTGCTGGCTCACATCGCCAACCTACGACCGTCCGGCCCGACCTTCGTCCACCAGACGTTCCGAAACTCTCCCGTCCGGGTGAATTTCGACCATCCGCCGACACGACATGAGCACGCTCTTATAACGTGGCCGCACATCTCTCACACCTTCCCCTGCCGAAACGTGACTCGCCTCCTTCCCGAGCAGACGCGCGCCGCCCCGTCCCCGCTGCAGCGCTTCAACACGACCCCCGCCCCCGAGGCCCGCCGCACCCTCCTGGCCTGTCTACGCAGCCTGCGCTGGGCGGACCGCATCACCGCCCACCGCCCCTACCCCGACCTGGACTCCCTCCTGGCGGCGGCGGACGAGGCGGCCTACGACCTGACCCCGACCGATCTGGCCGAGGCCCTGGCGGCCGAGACCCTGCCGGCCCTCCCCGAGGACACGTACGGCGCGGCCCACATGGCCCTGAGCGCGGCCCACGCGGCCTACGAGGCGAAATTCGGACACGCTTTCGTCATCTATCTGGGTGACACACCCCCGCCGGAGACCCTTGACCGCACCCTGGAAGCCATCCGGTCACGACTGGCGAACGACCCGGAGGACGAACGCCAGGTGGCAGCGGAAGAACTCCGCCGACTGGCGGGAGAACGGCTGAGCAACGCCCTGAGAGGCGCGGGAAACCGTGCGATAAACCACAAACAGCCCGCATCCGGCAAATAACAGAAGAACCCCCCACAAATCCCGAAACACTCACCCATCCGCGTGCCACATTGATCACACCGCAAGACCCCGGCTCAGCCGAGCGGCAGCGCATGGCTACCATGCTGGGGGCCGGTGGACCGTACCCGGCCGGGCCCGACCGACAGAGAAGCCGGCGCGGCCCTAGTCCCCGCTCCCGGAGGGTTCTTCCGTGCCGGCTGGAACGCTGTACCGCGGCCGGGAAGGAATGTGGTCCTGGGTGGCTCACCGAGTCACCGGCGTCCTCATCTTCTTCTTCCTGTTCGTACACGTCCTCGACACCGCTCTCGTGCGTGTCTCCCCCGAGGCATACGACGAGGTCGTAGCCACGTACAAGACGCCGATCGTCGCGCTGCTGGAATACGGCCTCGTCGCCGCCATCCTCTTCCACGCGCTCAACGGTCTGCGCGTCATCGCCGTCGACTTCTGGTCGAAGGGCCCGCGCTACCAGAAGCAGATGCTCTGGACCGTCGTGGGCCTCTGGGTCGTCCTGATGGCCGGTGCCGTCTACCCGGTCCTCGGCCACGCCGCTCGTGAACTCTTCGGGAGCTGACGCCCATGTCCACGACTGAAACCAAGCCCTCCGGCATCGGCCCGGTCGAGGGCGCGTCCCTCTACAGCGCCGACAACCCGGCGCCGTACATCGAGGCCCCCCGCAAGCGCACCAAGAAGACGCCCCGGTCCACCCGCGGCAACTTCGAGATGGCCGCGTGGCTGTTCATGCGCCTGTCCGGCGTGCTGCTGGTCGTCCTGGTCATCACGCACCTGCTGATCCAGCTCGTGCTGGACGGCGGTGTCTCCAAGATCGGCTTCGCCTTCGTGGCCGGCCGCTGGGCGAGCCCCTTCTGGCAGGTCTGGGACCTGCTGATGCTCTGGCTCGCGATGCTGCACGGCGCCAACGGCCTGCGCACGGTCATCAACGACTACGCGGAGCGCGCGAACACCCGGCTGTGGCTCAAGGGCCTGCTCTACACCGCCACGGTGTTCACCATCCTGCTGGGCACGCTGGTGATCTTCACCTTCGACCCGAACATCGGCTAGGCACGGGGCTGCGAGAATCATGAAGATCCACAAGTACGACACCGTCATCGTCGGCGCCGGCGGCGCGGGCATGCGCGCCGCCATCGAGGCGACGAAGCGCAGCCGCACCGCCGTGCTGACCAAGCTCTACCCCACCCGCTCCCACACGGGCGCCGCGCAGGGCGGCATGGCCGCCGCGCTGGCCAACGTGGAGGAGGACAACTGGGAGTGGCACACCTTCGACACGGTCAAGGGCGGTGACTACCTGGTCGACCAGGACGCCGCCGAGATCCTGGCGAAGGAGGCCATCGACTCCGTCCTCGACCTGGAGAAGATGGGCCTGCCGTTCAACCGCACCCCGAACGGCACCATCGACCAGCGCCGCTTCGGCGGTCACTCCCGCAACCACGGCGAGGCCCCGGTCCGCCGGTCCTGCTACGCCGCGGACCGCACCGGCCACATGATCCTCCAGACGCTGTACCAGAACTGCGTCAAGCACGGCGTGGAGTTCTTCAACGAGTTCTACGTCCTGGACCAGCTGATCACCGAGGTCGACGGCGTCAAGAAGTCCGCCGGTGTGGTCGCCTACGAGCTGGCCACCGGTGAGATCCACGTCTTCCAGGCGAAGGCCGTCATCTACGCCTCCGGCGGCTGCGGCAAGTTCTTCAAGGTGACCTCCAACGCGCACACGCTGACCGGTGACGGCCAGGCGGCCGTGTACCGGCGGGGCATCCCGCTGGAGGACATGGAGTTCTTCCAGTTCCACCCGACCGGCATCTGGCGCATGGGCATCCTGCTCACCGAGGGTGCCCGCGGTGAGGGCGGCATCCTGCGCAACAAGGACGGCGAGCGCTTCATGGAGAAGTACGCGCCCGTCATGAAGGACCTCGCCTCGCGTGACGTCGTCTCCCGCTCCATCTACACGGAGATCCGCGAGGGCCGCGGCTGCGGTCCCGAGGGCGACCACGTCTACCTGGACCTGACCCACCTGCCGCCGGAGCAGCTGGACGCCAAGCTCCCGGACATCACCGAGTTCGCCCGGACGTACCTCGGCATCGAGCCGTACACGGACCCGATCCCGATCCAGCCGACCGCGCACTACGCGATGGGCGGTATCCCGACCAACGTCGAGGGTGAGGTCCTGGCGGACAACACCACCGTCGTGCCGGGTCTGTACGCCGCCGGTGAGGTCGCCTGCGTCTCCGTGCACGGCGCCAACCGCCTCGGCACCAACTCGCTGCTGGACATCAACGTCTTCGGCAAGCGCGCGGGCATCGCCGCCGCCGACTACTCGCAGAAGGCCGACTTCGTCGAACTGCCGGAGAACCCGGAGTCCTTCGTCGTCGAGCAGATCGAGCGGCTGCGCAACTCCACCGGCACCGAGCGGGTGGCCCAGCTCCGCAAGGAGCTGCAGGAGACCATGGACGCCAACGTCATGGTGTTCCGCACCGAGCAGACGATCAAGACGGCGGTCGAGAAGATCGCCGAGCTGCGCGAGCGCTACAAGAACGTGGCGATCCAGGACAAGGGCAAGCGGTTCAACACCGACCTGCTGGAGGCCATCGAGCTGGGCAACCTGCTCGACCTGGCCGAGGTCATGGCCGTCTCCGCGCTGGCCCGCAAGGAGTCCCGCGGCGGTCACTACCGCGAGGACTACCCCAACCGCGACGACGTCAACTTCATGCGTCACACCATGGCGTACCGCGAGGTCGGCGCCGACGGGTCGGAAACCGTCCGTCTCGACTACAAGCCGGTCGTCCAGACCCGCTACCAGCCGATGGAGCGTAAGTACTGATGGCTACCCCTGTTCTGGACAAGGTGGAGGCGGACGCCCAGGCCGCGTCCCCGTACATCACGGTCACCTTCCGGATCCGCCGGTTCAACCCGGAGGTCTCGGCGGAGGCGACCTGGGAAGACTTCCAGCTGGAGATCGACCCCAAGGAGCGTGTCCTCGACGGTCTGCACAAGATCAAGTGGGACATGGACGGCACGCTGACGTTCCGCCGCTCCTGCGCCCACGGCATCTGCGGCTCCGACGCCATGCGGATCAACGGCAAGAACCGTCTGGCCTGCAAGACGCTGATCAAGGACATCAACCCCGAGAAGCCGATCACGGTCGAGCCCATCAAGGGCCTGACGGTCCTGAAGGACCTCGTGGTCGACATGGAGCCGTTCTTCCAGGCGTACCGGGACGTGATGCCCTTCCTGATCACGAAGGACACCAACGAGCCGACCCGCGAGCGGCTGCAGTCCGCCGAGGACCGCGAGCGCTTCGACGACACCACCAAGTGCATCCTGTGCGCCGCGTGCACGTCGTCCTGCCCGGTCTTCTGGAACGACGGGCAGTACTTCGGCCCGGCGGCCATCGTCAACGCGCACCGCTTCATCTTCGACTCGCGTGACGAGGCCGGCGAGCAGCGCCTGGAGATCCTCAACGACAAGGACGGCGTGTGGCGCTGCCGCACCACGTTCAACTGCACGGACGCCTGCCCGCGTGGCATCGAGGTCACCAAGGCGATCCAGGAGGTCAAGCGCGCGCTGATCACGCGTCGCTACTGATCCCCGCGACCAGTGGGCGAGGGCCCCGTCTCCCGGTTCGGCACCGGGGGCCGGGGCCCTCGGCGTACGGCCCGAACGCCGGCTCCGGCATCGCCGCCCGGTCAGCCGCCCACCAGCGGGACGAGCTTGAGGAATGTGACCTCGACGCCGGGCCCCAGCTCGATCTCCTCGTCGAGCCCGGTCACCTGGCGGTCCCCGACGAACACCAGGAAGCCGTTGCGGGCGAAGGCCGCCAGCGCCAGCTCGGTCTGTCTCTCGGGGTCGATCCGCCGGGGCGTGCGCAGCGGCTGGCCGTCCGGCACGTGCTCCGCCTCCTCGGGCAGCACCAGGCCCCGGAAGACGGCGGGCGGGCGCGCGTGGTGGTCGGCGACCTCCTGGAAGACCCGGCGCCGGATCAACTCCGCGAGGCTCACCCTCTCTTCGGTGAACTCCAGCGCCCGGCCGCCGCCGCGGCTCCCGCTGGTCGTCTCGTCGACGAACGTCACGATTCCCATGCCGCCGACAGTACGAGGCGGCACTGACAATGCCGGGTTCCGGACCGGTCGCCACCTAATCTGATGGCATGTCAGATGACGAGTCGTACGAACTGCTCGGGTTCGACAACGTGCTGCTTCCGGTCGGCGACCTGGGCGAGGCCGTGGGCTTCTACCAGCGGGCCGGGTTCACCGTGGGGTTCCGGCTCGACGAGGCCGGGATCGCGCTGCTGAAGGTCGGCGGCGAGACGCCGGGGATCCTGCTGCGCCAGGAGGACCTGCTGGGGCACCGGCCGCCGCCGTGGCACAGCGCGCGGATCTGGCTGGAGGTGCCGGACGCGCGGGTGGCGGCGCGGGCGCTCGGAAACGCCGGGATCGCCCTGCTCGACGAGCCCTTCCCGGTGGCCACGGGGTGGGCGGCGGAGATCGCCGACCCCTGGGGCAACGTCATCGGGTTCACCGACTACACCAAGCGTCCGGAGCTGGGCCGCAGGCCGTGACGCGGCTCCGGGGCGTCAGGGGGTAGCGGCGGGCGCGGCGGCAGGGCCGGCGGCCAGGGGGCGGCCGGGTGAGGAGCCACCGCTCGGCCGGGCGGGAAGTCGTCGCCCGGTCGGGCGCGGGGGCGAGGCCCGCGGAGGCGAGGCCCGCGGGGGCGAGGCCCGCGGGGGCCGGACGGCCACCTCCGGCGCGCGATTTTGACATGCACCCTTCCAAAATCGCCGCCGGGTTGGCACCCTGCCCAGCAGCTCGCCCCCACACAGAAGGAGTTCGCGTGAGAGGCACACCCCGCATCTCCGGCACCTTCCTCGGCGCCCTGGCCGGCGTCGCCGCCCTGCTCGCCACCGGCGCCCTCGCCACCCCCGCGGGCGCCGCCGCCCCCCAGCCCGATCCGGGCGTACGGCAGGTCTCGGCCGCCGCGCAGGAGAAGGCACGTGACTTCTGGACCCCCCAGCGGATGCGCGAGGCACGGCCGCTGGACCTGCTGAGCGTCGACCGCACGGCCGTCCACAAGCAGCTGCGCCGCGGCGCCCCGGCCACGGTCGCACCCACCGCCCCCGACGCCGGTGTGCTGGCCTTCCCGCACAGCGGCGGCGCCTGGACCGGCGGCGGCAAGGTGGTCGCCACGGCCGGCCGGGTCTTCTTCACCTACCAGGGCCGCACCGCGTCCTGCTCCGGCAACGCCGTCACCAGTGCCAACAAGAGCACGGTCCTGACCGCCGGGCACTGCGTGAAGCTGGAGGGCGCCTGGCACACCAACTGGGTCTTCGTGCCCGGCTACCACGACGGCCAGGCCCCCTACGGCCGCTGGACCGCCACCAAGACCCTGTCCACACCCCAGTGGACGGCGAGCGAGGACATCAACTACGACGTCGGCGCGGCCGTCGTCGCCCCGCTGGACGGACACGCGCTCACCGATGTCGTCGGCGGACAGGGGCTGGCCTTCAACACCGGCTACAACCTGCCGATGTACGCCTTCGGCTTCCCGGCCGCCTCCCCCTACAACGGCGAGAAGTTCATCTACTGCAGCGGCAACACCAGCCGGGACTTCCTGCTCTCCAACGACCACGGCATGACCTGCAACATGACCGGCGGCTCCAGCGGCGGGCCCTGGTTCACGCGGTTCGACGAGGCGACCGGCACCGGCCTGCAGTCCTCGGTGAACAGCTTCAAGTACAACTTCCTGCCCAACCGGATGTACGGCCCGTACTTCGGCGCCGACGCGCAGAACCTCTACCAGGCGGCGCAGTCCTCCTGAACCGCACTGGTTAGTCTCGCTCCGTGCCCTCGAAGAACGACAGCCCCGAGCCCAGCAAGTCCGAGCAGACCCGCGCGCTGATCCTGGAGACGGCCATGCGGCTGTTCCAGGAGCGGGGCTACGACAGGACGACCATGCGGGCCATCGCCCAGGAGGCCGGGGTCTCCGTCGGGAACGCGTACTACTACTTCGAGGGCAAGGAGCATCTGATCCAGGGCTTCTACGACCGGATCGCCGCCGAGCACCGGGCGGCGGTCCGGGAGGTCCTGGCCCGCGAGAGCGACCTCGAGACGAGGCTCGCGGGTGTGCTGAAGGCGTGGCTGGACGTGGCCACGCCGTACCACGAGTTCGCGGTGCAGTTCTTCAAGAACGCCGCCGACCCCGACAGCCCGCTCAGCCCCTTCTCCCCCGAGTCCGAGCACGCCCGCGCGGAGGCGATCAGCGTGCACCGGGAGGTCCTCGCGGGCGCGACGAGGACGAAGGTCCCCGACGAGCTGCGGGACGTCCTCCCCGAGCTGATGTGGCTCTCCCAGATGGGCCTCGTCCTGTACTGGATCTTCGACCGCACGGAGGGGCGCGAGCGGAGCTATCGCCTGGCCGAGCGGGGCGCCCGGCTCACCGCGCGGGGCGTGTCCCTGGCCCGCTTCCGGGTGCTGCGGCCGCTGGTGCGGGAGGTGCACGAGCTGTTCACGGACTTCCTGCCGGGGATGACGCGGGTGATGCCCGACCCTGCCGGGAAGGGACGGGGGGAGTGATCCACGATCGGGTGAAGCGGCGTGAAGGGGACAGCGAGGGCGGGGCCTGCCTACCATGATGGCCTCGACACCGGCCCCTAGGAGGCACGCGATGTCCGCTGCATCCGTCGAGCAGCCCTTCGACGACGAGGAGCCGTTCTCCCTCACGGCCATCGCCGACGAGATCATGGAGCGCCATCCGGGCTACCGCGTCGAGATCATCGGAGGACTCCTCCTCGTGGCCCCTTCACCGGATGCCCCGCACGCCCGCGCTCTGACCAAGCTCATGCGCCCCTTCATCACCGCCGGCCTCGACGACGGCGAGACCGCAGTCCTCCAGAGCGTCGGCCTCTGGCTGCCCACCGGGGCCGAGGACTACGCCATCCCGGACCTCGCCGTGGTGGACGCCGACATCGACGACCACCACGTCAGGAACAACGCCTACGACCCGGTCTGCTTCCGTCTCGTCCTGGAGGTCACTTCCAGCAACTGGGAGGAGGACCTCAAGACCAAGGTCGGCGCCTACGCCGAAGCCAAGGTCCCCGTCTATGTCGTCGTCGACCGCAAGCACAAGCGCCTGCACGTGCTCACCGAGCCGGCCGGGAACGCGTACAACAGCCACCGCGTCCACGCTCCCGGCGAGACCATCAAACTGCCCGGCACGATCGGCGCCGAGGTCACCCTCGACGTAGCACAGGTCATCAAGGCCGGCCAGCCGCAGGCTAGTTGACCGCGTCCACCTCCCCCTCCCCCACCAGCTCCACGTCGTACACCAGCGGACCCTCGCCGACGACCACGTGCCGGGCGCGGGCGCCCAGGTCGGCCGTGGTGGCCGCCAGGAGATACGTGCCGGGGCCGGGGACGGCGACCACGTAGGAGCCGTCGGCCAGGGAGGTCACGTGGTCCAGCTGACGGCCGCCACGGGTCAGCAGCGTCACCGCCGCGCCCGCGATCGGGTCGCCGTCCGCCCCGCGGATGAAGCCGTGGACCACCGAGGCGCCGCCCTCGGCCGGCACCGGCTCGGCGGGGGCCTCCGACGGCTCCACCGCCAGATGCGGCAGCCGCTTCTCCATCCCCGCCGGCAGCCACCAGTTGGCCTTGCCGAGCAGGTGCATCGCCGCCGGGACCAGGGCCGTACGCAGGATGAAGGCGTCCAACGCCACCGCTGCCGCCAGGCCGACGCCGGCCATCGCGGCCTCCATCTCGCCGCTGAGCACGAACGCGCCGAAGACACAGATCATGATCAGGGCCGCGCAGTTGATGACCCGGCTGGTCTCGGCGAGACCCACCCGGACCGCGCGCGCGTTGTCCTTGGTGTGCACCCACTCCTCGTGCATCCGGCTGACCAGGAACACCTGGTAGTCCATGGAGAGGCCGAAGAGCAGGGACAGCATGATGACCGGGAGGAACGCGGTGATCGGGCCCTCCTTGCCGATGCCGAGCAGTTCGGTGCCCCAGCCCCACTGGAAGATGGCCACGAGGACACCGAAGGACGCGGCGGCCGCGATCAGGTTCATCACGGCGGCGGTCAGCGGGACGACCAGCGAGCGGAAGGCGACCAGGAGCAGCAGGAAGCCCAGCGCGATGATCGTGGCGATGAAGTAGGGCAGCCGCTCGCCCGTCACCTCGGCGAAGTCCTTGAACACCGCCGTCACGCCGCCCACATGGGCCTCGGCGCCGGACTGCGCGATCACGTCGTCGCGCAGCCGGTCGATCAGCTGGTCGGTCTTCTCGTCCTGCGGCGAGGTCGTCGGCACCACCTGGATGACGGTGACCCCGTTGGCCTCGGGCGCCGCGACCACCTGGGCGACTCCCTCGGTGGAGCGGATCGCCGGGACGAGGGACTCGGGCGCGCTGCCCTCGACGACGACCTGGAGCGGCCCGTTCACGCCGGGGCCGAAGCCCTCGGCGAGCAGGTCGTATGCCTGCCGGGTGGTCTGGGACTCCTGGTGGTTGCCCTGGTCGGTGGCGCCGAGCCGCAGGCTGAGCACCGGCAGCGAGAGCACCGCCATGACGACGACCGCGACCACGGCGATCGCCCGCGGGCGCTTCTCGACGGCGGCCGACCAGCGCGCGGCGAGCCCGCTCGCCTCCTCCCGCTCCGGGCCGCTCGCGGCCAGCCGGGCCCGCTGGCGGCGGCTGAGGACCCGCATGCCGAGCATGCCGAGCAGGGCCGGCAGCAGGGTGACGGCGGCCAGCACGCTGAGCACCACGGTCAGCGAGGTCGCGATGACCACACCGTCCAGGAAGCGCAGGTTCATCACCAGCATGCCGGCCAGCGCGATGCACACCGTGCCGCCCGCGAACAGCACCGCGCGGCCGGAGGTGTTCAGGGCCGTGGCCACCGAGTCCTGCGGGCTGTCGCCGCGCAGGATGCCGCGCCGGTGCCGGGTGACGATGAACAGCGCGTAGTCGATGCCGACGCCGAGACCGATCAACGTGCCCAGCAGCGGGGCGACTTCGGGCACATTGGTGACATGGCTGAGCAGCGTCGTGGCGAGCATGCCGATGCCGACGCCGCAGATCGCCACGACGATGGGCAGCAGCATCGCGAACAGGGAGCCGAAGGCGAGGAAGAGCACGATCGCCGCGGCGACGATGCCGACGAGTTCGGCGATGCCGGCCGGCGGCTCCTGGATACGGGTGATCGCCTGACCGCCCAGCTCCACCCGCAGCCCGTCGCGCTCGGCCGCCTGCGCGGTGTCGACGACGTCCTCGATCAGCTCCTTGGGGATGGCGTTCGCCTGCTCGGTGAACGTGATCTGCGCGTACGCGATCGTCCCGTCCCGGCTGATCTGCACGGCGCCCGCGCCACCGCCGTAGGGGCCGACCACCTCGCCGACGCCCTTCATCAGGGCGATCTCCTCAAGGGCGGGCTCGATCCGGGACCGTACCTCCTCGTCCCGCACCGATCCCTCGTCGGTCTTCCACACCACCGTGTCCGTGTCGCCCGCGCGCTCCGGGAACGCCTTCTCCATCAGGTCCAGAGCCCGCTTGGAGTCGGTGTCCGGCAGCGAGAAGACGTTCGCGTAGTCCGCGCCGGCCGCCGAGCCGGCCGCCCCCAGGCCGAACAGCGCCCCCAGCCACAGCAGCAGGACCACCAGCCGGTGCCGATAGCACCACCGTGCCAATGCCGTCACGTTCAAAGCCCTTCCATGTCGGTCCGGTCGGTCCCCCCAGGTCCAGGGCACCAGCATCGGCGGCCCTCGCGCGCGGGGACACCGGGTACGACCGACTCTCAAGGAACTCCAAAGCGGACGGCGGGCCAGGGCGCCGCCGGGGCGCCGATACTGGGGGCATGACGACCGTCCCCGGCACCGTGCTGGTCGTGGAGGACGAGGAGAGCATCGCCGACGTCCTCGCCATCGCCCTGCGCTACCACCGCTTCGAGGTGATGACCGCGCGCACCGTCCGCGAGGCCCTCGCCCTCGCCGAGCGCACCCGGCCCGACGCGGCCCTGCTCGACGTGATGCTCCCGGACGGCGACGGGCGGGCGCTCGGCCGTGAACTGCGGGCCCGGCAGCCCGAGCTGGCGCTGGTGTTCCTCACCGCACGGGACGCGCCCGCGGAGATCGTCGGCGCGCTCGGGTTCGGTGACGACTACATCACCAAGCCCTTCGACATCGACGTGGTCGTCGCCCGTGTGGGCGCCGTGCTGCGCCGCACCCGCCCCACCGACGTCCTGCCCCAGCGCCCGCCGCTGCGCTACGGCGATCTGGAGCTGGACGAGACGACGTACTCGGTGCACCGGGCGGGCCGTACGGTCGAGCTGACCCCCACCGAGTACGCGCTGCTGCGCTTCCTGGTGCGCAACGGCGGCCGGATCGTGTCCAAGGAGCAACTGCTGCGGCACGTCTGGCAGTACGAGCACGCCCCGCAGGAGTCGACGGTCGTGGAGACGTACATCAGTTATCTGCGGCGCAAACTGGATGTGCTGGGCGCGCCGGTGATCACCACCCGGCGCGGCGTGGGCTACGGGCTGGCATGAGGAGGCGCAGGCACGGTCTGCGTTCGCTGCGGGTGCAGCTGACCCTCGCGAACGTGCTGCTGCTGTCCCTCGGGATCGTCGCGGCCACCGCGGTCAGCCTGATGGCGGCGCGGTTCTATCTGCTGGACAAGGTCGACACCGAACTGAAGGCTTCCCGCGCCTCGCTGCAGACGTCCGGGTTCACGCTGAAGCAGGTCGAGTCGCTGAGCGAACTGGCCGTCGCCATGGACAAGTTCGGCGCCGACGACCCGGCCGACGCGCTGCCGGCGCCCTCGGTGCTCTACGTCGCCGTGGGGCCGGGCGGCCGGGCGGTCGACCTCGGGGCGCTGAACCCGACCGCCCGGCAGCGGGCCCTGGCCGCCGCCGTCGGCGACCCGGTCGCGGTGGCCGCCGAGGACGAGCCGCAGGACGTGCGGGTGGGAAGCGAGCCGTACCGGCTGGTGGGAGCCCGGCTGTCGGACGGCACGGTCGTGCTGATCGGCACCTCCACCCGGGCGCTGCACGAGGGCATGGGCAAGGCGCTGCGGCTCGATCTGGCCTTCGGCACGCTGCTGCTGGCCGTGCTGGCGTGTGTGACGCTGTTCAGCGTGCGGCGCCGGATGCGGCCGCTGGAGGACATGGTGGAGACGTCGTCGGCGATCGCCGAGGGCGACCTGACCGCGCGGGTGCCCTCCAGCCGGCATCCCACGCAGGAGGTCGAGCAGCTGCGGCTGTCCCTCAACGCCATGCTCCAGCAGGTGGAGTCGGCGCATCGCACCCGGGAGCGCAGCGCGGCCCAGCTGCGCCGGTTCGTCGCCGACGCCTCCCATGAGCTGCGCACACCGCTCGCCGCCATCCGCGGCTATCTCCAGCTGTACGACAAGGGCATGCTGCAGGATCCGCGGGTGGGGGTCCCCCCGGTCGAGCGAAGCGGGGACCGGGGGAGCCGGCGGGCCTGGGACCGGGTGCTGGCCGAGACCGACCGGATGGGGCGCCTGGTCGACGAGCTGCTGGTCCTCGCCCGCCTCGACCAGCGTCCCGAACTGCGTCTGAGGAACGTCGATCTGAGCCGCCTGGTGCGGGAGGCGGCGGCCGATCTGGAGGTGCAGCAGCCGGAGCGGCCGGTGACGGTCGACGCCGACGGTGCCGTGCTGGTGCGGGCGGACGAGTCGGGGCTGCGGCAGGTGCTGGGCAACCTGGTGACCAACGTACGCGTGCACACGCCCGCCGACGTGCCGGTGCGGCTCGGGGTGGAGCGCGCCGGCGGGACCGTCCGGCTGTGCGTCGCCGACGAGGGACCGGGGCTCGCCGAGGAGGACGCGGCCCGCGTCTTCGACCGGTTCTTCCGCGCGGGCGGCGGCGCGGGCAGCGGGCTGGGGATGGCGATCGTCCAGGGGGTGGTACGGGCGCACGGCGGCGAGGTCACCGTACGCACGGCACCGGGCGAAGGGCTGGCGGTGACGGTGGAGCTTCCGGCGAGAGCGGCCCCCTGACCGGCGCCGGGAACGACGCGGCCGACGACGACGCGGTAAGGCGCGGCGCCGGGCGTCGGGAGCCCGGCACGATCAGCGAGACGCCCCCGTAGGCCCGCGTCAGATCCAGGTCAGCCGCCACAGCCGGAACACGCCGGTGCCGTCGGAGAGGTACTGGCCGCCGCCGACGTCGAGGGTGGTGACGACGTACTCCTTGCCCTGCCACAGCGGGATGACCGGCACGTCCCGGGCGATGGCCCGCTGGAGGTCCTCGAACTCCCGCGCGGCCCGGCCGCGGTCGGGATGGCGCTGACTGGCCTGGATCAGCGCGTCGACCTCCCGGCTGGCGTAGCCGGTGTTCATGGTGCCGCCGGAACCGACGAGCGGGGCGCCGAAGGTGTCCGCGTCGGGATAGTCGGCGACCCAGCCCACGGCGTAGGCGTCGAGCTCGCCGCCCGCCCAGCGCTTCTGGAAGTCGGTCCACTCGTAGCCCTTGAGGGTCACCTCGAACAGGCCGCCCTTCTCCAGCTGCCGCTCCAGCGCCCGCGCCTCGTCCTCGACGGCGCCGCGGCCCTCGCCGTAACCGTAGGTGAAGCGGACCGGGAGGTCCACGCCGGCGTCGGTGAGCAGGGCGCGGGCCCGGGCGGTGCTCTGTTCCGGGTAGGCGTCGAAGAAGGACGTGGTGTGGCCGACGATGCCGGCCGGGATCAGCGAGTACAGCGGGTCGACCGTCCCGTCGTACACATTGACCGCGAGATCCTCCCGGCTGATCAGCCACGCCATGGCCTGCCGGACGCGGACGTCGTGCAGGGGCCTGCCCTTGCGGGTGTTGAGGTAGAGGTTGCGGGTCTCGGAGCCGTCCGCCTCGGAGACCCGGATGTCCGGGTCGCTGGGGGAGAGTTCGGCGAGCACCTTCGGCGGCAGCTGGCGGGCGGCCACGTCGATCCGCCCGCCTCTCCATGCCTGGTCCAGCGCCTGCGAGTCCGCGAAGTAGCGCAGCTCGATCTGGTGGCCGGTGTCCTTCAGGGCACCGCGGTAGTCGTCGTTCGGCGTGAGGACGGCGAGGCTGTTCTCGGTGTACGAGGTCAGCTCGTACGGTCCCGTGCCGTCCACCTCGTCGCCCTCGCGCAGGGCGTCGGCCGGGTACTTCTCCCGGTCGACGATCGCCCCGGCGCCGGTGGCCACCTTGAACGGGAAGGTGGCGTCGGCCGAGGACAGCCGGAAGGTGACCGCCCGGCCGTCCGCCTCGACGGACTTCAGGGTGGTGAACAGCGAGGCCGGGCCGACGTCGGAGTCGATCTTCCGCAGCCGGTCGAAGGAGAACTTCACGTCCTCGGCGGTCATCTCCCGCCCGCTGGGGAACGTCAGTCCCTCGCGCAGCTCGCAGCGGTACGTGCGCAGGTCCGCCCCGGCGAACGCGCAGCTCTCGGCCGCGTCCGGCACCGGTTCGGCGCCGCCCGGCTCGAAGGTGAGCAGTGACTGGAAAACGTTGCTGAACAACGCCCATGAGCCGGCGTCGTACGCCCCGGCCGGATCCAGTGAGGTCACCGCGTCGGTGGTGCCGACCGCGATCGCCCCGTCCTTGCCGCCTTGCGCCGGCAGCAGCTGCCAGCCCCCCACTCCCGCGGCCGTGATCACCAGCAGCGCAGCGAGAATCCGCATGCGAACAGATCGCACCGGTGCCCCTCCCAGAACCCCCACGGAAAAAGCCACTCCCCAGTGGCCGGGGTCAATTGATCACAGAGGATTCGGCCGGGGAAAGAGCGACTGAAGAGTAGGGAAGAGATGCGCGGAAGTCGTTATCCGAACGTTTCACAGGCTGTTCTCGGCCAGCTCGCAGGGCCGCTGCCAGGAGCGGCCCGCGCCCCTCACGCCCGCATCGACGCCAGTTCCACGACCGTGATGTCGGAGGGTGCGCCCACGCGGGTGGGCGGGCCCCAGGCGCCCGCGCCGCGGGAGACGTAGAGCTGGGTGTCGCCGTAGCGCTCCAGGCCGGCGAGGGTGGGGTTGGCGAGGTCGGCGAGGAGGTTGCCGGGCCACATCTGGCCGCCGTGGGTGTGGCCGGAGAGCTGGAGGTCGACGCCGTGGTCGACGGCGTCGTGGATCTGCACCGGCTGATGGGCGAGGAGCACGCACGCGCGGGCCCGGTCGCGGTCGCCGAGGGCACGCGCGAAGTCGGGGCCCTGGCCCTCGCTCTCGCCCGCGATGTCGTTGACGCCGGCGAGGTCGAAGTGGGGCAGTTCGGTACGGGCGTTCTCCAGCGGGCGCAGGCCGAGCCGCCGCACCTCCTCGATCCACTGTCCGGCGCCGGAGAAGTACTCGTGGTTGCCGGTGACGAAGTAGGCGCCGTGGCGGGCCCGCAGTCCGGCGAGGGGGGCGGCGGCCGGGCCGAGGTCGGCCACATCGCCGTCGACGAGGTCACCGACCACCGCGATCAGGTCGGGCTGGGTGGAGTTGATGGTGTCGACGACCTTCTGCGCGAAGCCGCGGCCCAGGACGGGGCTGAGATGGACGTCGCTGACCACCGCGATGCGGAATCCGTGCGCGGCGCGCGGCAGCTTGGCCAGCGGCACGGTGACCCGCTTCACGCCGGGCCCGCGCAGCACCCCGTACGTGCCGTACCCGACCGTCCCGACGGCGGCCGCGGCGGCGGCTGCGGCCACGACACGGGAGACGAAGAGGCGGCGGGTGAGGTCGGGGACAGGGGTGCCGGCGGGGGCTTCGGCGGGGTCCTGCGGGCCGGGAGCGGCCGGCGGCTGCGGCTCCGGGTCCCGCGGCGGGGCCCCGACGGTGGCCGGTTCGGGTTCGGTGCGCGGCGCGGGGGCGGCCTCGGCGGGAGCCGGCGTGCGGCGCTTCAGGAAGCGGCGCAGCAGGGGTCGTACCGCCTCACCCGCGGCCACCGCCAGCAGCAGGTACAGGCAGAGCGCGAACCACAGGAACCCCGGCCAGGCCAGCGCGCGCTGGAGCCAGAACGGCGCTCCCGTGCGCTCGGCCACCATCGCGGCGACGAACAGCGCCCAGCCGCCCGCGATCAGGGCCGCGCCCGCCCGGCGCGCCCAGCCGGGCCCGGAGGTGGTGTCCCGGAACAGGCGGCGCCACAGATACCAGTTGGCGGCGACCAGCACGCCGAGTGCGAGCAGTGCGAAGAGGATGACCACGCTGTCGTGTCCCTGATCCGGTGGTGAGGTGGGCGGCGGTCTTTATGAGGTCCGACGCAGTGCGCGCAGACCGCGCAACCCGATGGCCCCGATGGCCGTCCCCAATACGAAGGAGACGACGGCCAGGACGAGGTGCACCCAGAAGTACGACGTCGGCTCGCCGTCCTCGAAGGCGAGCCCGCTGCCGTCCGCGACGAGGTTCTTGACGAAAGTGATCCAGATGAACCAGCTCCACACCCCGAAAGCGAGCAGGAACCAGGAGAGGGGGCGGCTGAGTGTCATGACTCCAGTATCACCGCCGACCGGCCGGTTCCTCGGCCGGGGTGGGGAGGGGGGCGCGACTTCGCCGGGGCGTGCCTGTACTTTCTCCGTCGTGCCCGCACCCATGAAGACCGTCAGGCGATCCCTGCTGGTCGCTGCCGCCGCCCTGCTGTCCGCGTCGCTGACCGCGCCCCTCGCCGCCGCCGCTCCGGCCCCGTCGCCGAGCGCCTCCGCGAGCCCGTCGGCCACTCCCCCGGCGAACATGTCGACCGTCGGCGGCGCCCGCCTGGGCAGGCCGGGCACACAGGTCGAGCTGGCGCCCGGCGTCCCGGTGATCCCGAAGGGCGTCACCGCGCGGTCGTGGATCGTGGCCGACGCGGAGTCCGGCGAGGTGCTCGCCGCGCACAACGCGCACTGGCGCCTCGCCCCGGCCAGCACCCTGAAGATGCTGTTCGCGGACACCCTGCTGCCGAAGTTCCCGCGCACCGCCACGCACAAGGTGGCCCCCTCCGACCTGGCGGGCGTCGGCGCCGGCTCCAGCATGGTCGGGATAAAGGAGGACGAGACGTACACCGTCCACGACCTGTGGCTCGGTGTCTTCCTGCGCTCCGGCAACGACGCCGTGCATGTGCTGTCCGCGATGAACGGCGGTGTCGAGGCCACCGTCGAGGCGATGAACCAGCACGCCGAGGAGCTCCAGGCCCTCGACACCCGCGTGGTCAGCCCGGACGGCTACGACGCCCCCGGTCAGGTCTCCTCGGCCTACGACCTGACGCTGATCGCCCGTTCCGGGCTGCAGAAGAAGGACTTCCGCGAGTACTGCTCGACGGTGTCGGCGAAGTTCCCCGGCGAGACGAAGAAGAACAAGAAGGGCAGGCTGGTCCGCGGGTCCTTCGAGATCCAGAACACCAACCGGCTGCTGACCGGCGACTACGACATCTCGCAGTACCAGGGCATCGCGGGCGTCAAGAACGGCAACACCACCAACGCGGGCGCCACCTTCACCGGCGTCGCGGAACGGGGCGGCAAGGTGCTGCTGGTGACGGTGATGAACCCGCAGAAGGAGGACCACAACCAGGTCTACAAGGAGACCGCCCAGCTGCTGGACTGGGGGTTCAAGGCGGCCGGCAAGGTGACGCCGGTCGGTGAGCTGGTGCCGCCGAAGGGCACGGCGGGGGCGAGCGCCCAGCCCGGTGCCAACGCCTCCGGCGAGGCGGGCGGCGCGGGCGCGGACTCGGGTGCGGATACGGGTTCCGGTTCGGGGCAGAAGCAGGCGGCCGTGGGGGCGGCACAGGACAGCGGGCGCGGCGTCGGGGTGGCCCTCGGGATCACCGGCGGGGTGCTGGCGCTGCTGGCGGCGGCGGTGTTCCTGGTCAACCGCCGGTGGCCGCTGCGCCGTCGGTGACCTTCTCGGCGCCCGCCCCTTCGGCCTCCTTGCTCCGCGTCGCCGTCCAGGCGGCGCAGAACAGCACCAGCTTCGACGTGAAGTTGATCCACAGCAGCAGGGCGACCGGGACGCCGAACGCGCCGTACATGCTCTTCGCGGCGACGCCCTGGATGTAGCCGCTGAGCAGCAGCTTCAGCAGCTCGAAGCCGACCGCGCCGATCAGCGCGGCGACCAGCAGGCGGCGGCGTTCGGGTTCGACGCCGGGCAGCAGGGTCAGGACGTAGAGCAGGACGAGGAAGTCGGCGAGGACGGCGACGGCGAACGCGGCCAGGTGCAGCAGGACGCTGCCGAGGCCGCCCCGCTCGATGCCGAGCCGGTCGACGATCCAGCCGACCAGCGCCGAGGCCACGGCGGAGGCGGCCAGTGTCACCAGCAGGGCGCCGCCGAGGCCCAGCAGCACCCCGGCGTCCTTGGCCTTGGCCAGCAGGGGGTTCTCCTCCTCGTCCGGCAGCTCCCACACCGCGCGCAGGCAGTCCCGCATCGCGCCGACCCAGCCGATGCCGGTGAACAGCAGCAGGGCGCCCGCGATGAGGCCGACCGTGCCGGCGTTGTCGACCAGCGCGCCGATGTCGAGCTGGTCGGCGATGCCGGGGATCTGGTCGGAGATCTTGTCCTCCAGCTCCTTCTGCTGCTCCTCGCTGACCGTGGCGGCGGCGACCGCGGCGGCCACGGTCAGCAGCGGGAACAGCGCGACGAAGCTGACGAACGTCATCGCGGCGGCCAGGCGCGTCCACTTCACCCGGTCCAGCCGCTCGTACGACCGCCAGGCGTGCGTCGTCGTCAGCCGGGTGACCGCCGGCCCGACGACGGGGAGCTTCTTCAGCCAGTCCATGATCCGACTCTGCCCTCTGCGCGGGAGACCGATGTGCGGGTACCCCGCAACCCCGAGGAGCGACATACCACTAATCGCCCATTTCGCCTAGAACAGGGATGTTCCGTAACCTGTCGCCCCGTTACGGCGATACGGTCACCGGCATGGCTGCCGACACCGTCCCCCTCACCGGTTGGGGCCGCACCGCCCCCACCGTCGCCCGGCTGGTCCGTCCCCGCACCTACCAGGAGGCCGTGGCCGCCGTCCGGGACTGCGGGGCCCGGGGCGGCATCCCCAGAGGCCTGGGGCGGGCGCACGGGGACGCGGCGCAGAACGCGGGCGGCAGCGTGTTCGACGTCACCGGCCTGGACCGCGTCCACGCCATCGACGCCGGTGAGGGCACCGTCCTGTGCGACGCGGGCGTCTCCCTGCACCACCTGACCCGGGTTCTGCTCCCCCTCGGCTGGTTGCCGCCGGTGGCCCCGGCCGCCCGCCACATCACCGTCGGCGGCGCCATCGGCGCGGACGTCCACGGCCCCGACCACCCGGCCGCCGGCTCCTTCTGCCGCCATGTCCGCGCGCTGGAACTCCTCACCGCCGACGGCGAGGTGCGCACCGCCGTCCCCGGCACTCCCCTGTTCGAGGCGACGGCCGGCGGCATGGGCCTGACCGGTGTCGTCCTCACCGCGACGCTCCGGCTCCAGCCCGTCGAGACGTCCCTGCTGACGGTCGGCACCGAACGCGCCGCCGACCTCGACGATCTGATGGACCGTCTGACCGGCGGCGGCCACCGCTACACGGCCGCCCGGCTCGACCTGCGCGCCCGCGGCGCCGCCACCGGCCGCGCCCTCCTGACCCGCGGCGACCACGCGCCCCTGGACGCCCTGCCCCCGCGCGCGCGAAGAGACCCCCTCGCCGTCCGCCCCCGGCGCGCACCTACCGGCCGGCTCCAGCCGCTGTCCGCTTTCTTCCACCACCCCTTCGACGGGCTCCGGCACCGGGTCCACGCCCGACGCGCCCTCGTGCGGTACCAGTTCGTCGTCCCCTACGGCCAGGAGGAGACCCTGCGCCGGATCGTGACCCGTCTCTCCGCCCGCCGCCGGCCGTCCTTCCCGGCCGTCCTCCAGCGGTTCGGCGAGTCCGGCCCCGGCCTGCTGTCCTTCCCCGCACCCGGCTGGACCCTGGCCCTCGACCTCCCGGCCCGCCTGCCCGGCCTCGCCGCCCTCCTCGACACACTCGACGAGGAGGTCGCCGCCGCCGGCGGCCGCGTCTGCCTCGCCGAGGACTCCCGGCTGCGCCCCGACCTGCTCCCCGCGATGTACCCGCGCCTGGCCGGCTTCCGCGCCCTGCGCGCCGGGCTGGATCCGCGCGGGGTGTTCGTTTCCGACCTGTCCCGCCGCTTGGGCCTGTGACGCAGGCCGTCGTCAGGAGCCGACATGAGCCATCAACCGTCGTCAGGAACCGCCATGAGCCACCAGGAGCTGCTGTGAAGGACGCCTTCGGCCTGCCCCAGTCCCTACTCGTCCTCGGCGGCACGTCCGAGATCGCGCTGGCAACCGCCCGCCGCCTCGTCGCCCGCCGCACCCGCACCGTATGGCTCGCCGGACGCCCCTCCCCCGCCCTGGAGGAGGCGGCCCGCGACCTGGGCGCCCTCGGCGCGGACGTCCGTACGGTCGCCTTCGACGCCCTCGACACCGACGGCCACGAGACGGCGCTGGGCAAGGTCTTCGCCGAGGGCGACGTCGACATGGTGCTGCTCGCCTTCGGCATCCTCGGCGACCAGGCCCACGACGAGCGCGAGCCATCCGCGGCGGTACGGGTCGCCCAGACCAACTACACGGGCGCCGTGTCGGCCGGCCTGGTCGCCGCCCGCGCCCTGCAGACCCAGGGCCACGGCTCCCTGGTCGTCCTGTCCTCCGTCGCCGGCGAGCGCGCCCGGCGCGGCGACTTCATCTACGGCTCCAGCAAGGCCGGCCTCGACGCCTTCGCCCAGGGCCTCGGCGACGCCCTGCACGGCACCGGCGTGCACGTCATGGTCGTACGCCCCGGCTTCGTCCGTACGAAGGCGACCGCGGGCCTTCCCGAGGCACCGCTGGCCACCACCCCCGAGGCGGTCGCCACCGCCGTCGAGCTGGGGCTGCGCCGGCGCTCGGAGACGGTGTGGGTGCCGGGCGCGCTGCGGGTGGTGATGTCGGCGGTACGGCATCTGCCGCGGGGGGTGTTCCGGCGGCTGCCGCTCTAGGAGTGCCCTGCCGGACACCCCTCAGGGGGTGTGCAGGGTGCCCTGCTCGACGGTGGCCGCCGATGCCTGCGGCGGCACCACGGAACCGCCGAAGACGTACTCGCGCAGCTTGCGCCACACGCCGTCCGGCCCCTGCTCGTAGAGCGCGAAGCCGGTGCAGGGCCAGGCGGCCTCGTAGTCGGCGAGTTCCTCGAACGCGCGGTCCATGGCGGCCTCGTCGATGCCGTGCGCCACGGTGACGTGCGGGTGGTACGGGAACTGCAGTTCGCGCGCGACCGGCCCGGAGGCGTCGCGGACCTGCTGCTGGAGCCGGGCGCAGTCCTCCGCGCCCTCGACGACGTTGACGAACACCACCGGCGACAGCGGCCGGAAGGTGCCCGTGCCGCGCAGCCGCATCGGGAAGGGCCGCCCGGCCGCGGCGACGCCCGTGAGGTGCGCCTCGACGGCGGGCAGCCGGGTGTCCTCGATCTCGGTCGGCGGCAGCAGGGTGACGTGCGTGGGGATGCCGTGAGCCGCGGCGTCGCCGAAGCCCGCGCGCCGCTCCTGGAGCAGGCTGCCGTGAGGCTCCGGGACCGCGATCGAGACACCGATCGTTACGGTCCCCACGTCGTCTCCTGTCGTCGTGCTCGTCGTGTGCGTCGTGCCTTCATGTCCGGGTGGTACCGGCTATCGACTGTACGGCCACGGCCGTGCTCCGGGCAGGCGCGGCCGAAGTGATGTGCAGCGCTCTGCCCGGTCGTACGGATGTGCGGTGGTGCGCCCCGGCGCCGGCTCAGTGCTTGGCCGGCAGGAATCCCACCCGGTCGTAGACCTGCGCCAGCGTCTCCGCGGCGACGGCTCGCGCCTTCTCCGCGCCCTTGGCCAGGATCGAGTCGAGCGTCTCCGGGTCGTCCAGGTAGCTCTGGGTGCGCTCCCGGAAGGGCGTCACGAAGTCGACCACGACCTCGGCGAGGTCCGTCTTGAGCGCACCGTAGCCCTTGCCCGCGTACTTCTCCTCCAGTTCGGCGATTCCCGTACCCGTGAGGGTCGAGTAGATCGACAGGAGGTTGCTCACACCCGGCTTGGCCTCGGCGTCGTAGCGGATCACCGTGTCGGTGTCGGTGACGGCGCTCTTGACCTTCTTGGCGGTGGTCTTCGGCTCGTCGAGCAGGTTGATGAGGCCCTTCGGCGTGGACGCCGACTTGCTCATCTTGATCGCCGGGTCCTGGAGGTCGTAGATCTTCGCCGTCTCCTTGAGGATGTACGGCTTGGGGATCGTGAAGGTGTCGCCGAAGCGGCCGTTGAAGCGCTCGGCGAGGTCGCGGGTCAGCTCGATGTGCTGGCGCTGGTCCTCGCCCACCGGCACCTCGTGGGCCTGGTAGAGCAGGATGTCGGCGACCTGCAGGATCGGGTACGTGAACAGGCCGACGGAGGCGCGGTCGGCGCCCTGCCTGGCGGACTTGTCCTTGAACTGGGTCATGCGGGACGCCTCGCCGAAGCCGGTGAGGCAGTTCATGATCCAGGCGAGCTGGGCGTGCTCGGGCACATGGCTCTGGACGAACAGCGTGCAGCGCTCGGGGTCGAGACCGGCGGCGAGCAGCTGGGCCACGGCGAGCCGGGTGTTGGCGCGCAGCTCCTTCGGGTCCTGCGGGACCGTGATCGCGTGCAGGTCGACGACCATGTAGAACGCGTCGTGGGTCTCCTGCAGCGCCACCCACTGGCGGACGGCACCGAGGTAGTTGCCGAGGTGGAACGAGCCTGACGTGGGCTGGATCCCGGAGAGCACGCGAGGTCGATCAGAGGCCATGTTCACCATTCTCTCAGGTCGCGGGGGGCGCTCGGGGACAGGTCGGAAACAGGTGGGAACCGATCCGTGCCCGGCGGTGTAACAAGGGTGTGAGAACGCGGGAGGGGGGCCGCATCGTCGATGAGGCCGCGGTGATCGCCCGGGTGCGCGCCGGAGAGCCGGAGGCGTACGCGGAGCTGGTGCGCGCCCATACGGGCATCGCGCTGAGGGCGGCCGCGGCGCTCGGGGCCGGTGCGGACGCGGAGGACGTGGTGCAGCAGGCGTTCGTCAAGGCGTACTGCGCGCTGGGCCGGTTCCGGGACGGCGCGGCGTTCCGGCCGTGGCTGCTGTCGATCGTCGCCAATGAGACGAGGAACACAGTGCGTACGGCGGCCCGGCAGCGCACGCTCGCCGGTCGCGAGGCGGCGCTGGCGGAGGCGGAACCGCTGATACCGGAGTCGGCGGACCCGGCGGCGGCGACGCTGCACACCGAGCGGCGTGCGGCCCTGCTGACGGCCCTGGAGAAGCTGAGCGAGGAGCACCGGCTGGTCGTCACCTACCGCTATCTGCTGGAGATGGACGAATCGGAGACGGCCCAGACCCTGGGCTGGCCCCGCGGCACAGTGAAGTCCCGTCTGAACCGCGCCCTGCGGAAGCTGGGCCGCCTCCTGCCGGATTTTCAGCCTCGGGGGGCCACCACGGCGAGAGGAGGTGAGGGACATGCCTGACGGACGCGCTGCGCAGGAGGCCGACGGCCCCGACGCGGACCACCTCGACGCCGACCAGCGCCGGGACGCTTCGGGCGGCCGGGGCGTGCCGGCCGCCGCCGGGCCGGGGGCGCGCGAGGCCGGGGACCGCAGGGCCGACGGCGACGGTCCGGGAGACGGAGACGGGGACGGAGGCGGCACGGTGGCCGGGGGCGGCACCGCCCGTCCGGGCTCAGGTGGCCGGGACGGCACGGCTGGTGCCGGGCGGCGTGCGGGGCCGGACGGCTCCCGGCTGTCCGAGGAGTTGCGCCTGCTGGGGCGGTCGCTGGAGCGGCCCGGCGCGGCCGACGGGCCGGAGTCGATGGCCGAGCGGGTGCTGGCGCAGATACTCGCCGAGCGGCTGCCCGTGCCGGTGGCCGGGCCGCCGGAGCGGGCGGAGCGGCTGCGGGCGGTGCGCCGGTGGGCGCGGGACCGTCGGCGCTCGCTGGCGGCGGTGCTGTGCGGCCTGCTCACGGTCCTCGCCCTGACCCCTCCGGTGCGGGCGGCGGTGCTGGACTGGTTCGACTTCGGCGGGGTCGAGGTGCGCTACGACCCGTCGGCCACGCCCTCCCCCGAGGCCCAGGTGCCCGGCTGCGCACGGCCGGTGTCGCTGGCCCAGGCGGCCCGGCAGGCGGGCTTCCAGCCGCTGGTGCCGCGGGCGCTGGGCGCGCCGGACGCGGTGTCGGTGAGCCGGGAGCCGCAGCGGCGGTTCCTGGTGACCCTGTGCTGGAAGGTGGACGGGCGGACGGTCCGGCTGGACGAGTTCCCGGCACAGCTGGACGTCGGGTTCGCCAAGGCGGTGCCGCAGCCGGCCGAGTTCGTGCAGGTCGACGGCGAGTCGGCGGTGTGGCTGCCGCGCGCTCATCTCCTGGACTTCTGGCTGGAGGACGACCGCGGCCGGTTCGCCCGCGAGGAGCGGACGTCGGGACCCACGCTGCTGTGGGGCCGGGGCGGTGGGCTGACCCTGCGCCTGGAGGGCGTGGCGTCGCGGGAGCGGGCGGTGGAGATCGCCGGGTCGGTGGGGGCGGATCAAAAATAGCGGGTCGCGGAGGGGAACCCGGGCGGGCCGGGCGGTGTACCAGGAGTGACAGGCGGCTCAGTGCGGGTCGCGGGGCATCGTCCGGCTGGGGGTTCGGATGCGGATGCGGATGTGCGGGCGGAGGGCCAGGCTCTGGGGCCGGGTGGTGGCGGCTGTGCTGTCGGTCTGGGCGGCGGCGCTCACGGTGCTGGTGTGGGGTGCGCCGGCGGCGACGGCCGGTGGCCTGACCAGCGTGCTGGTCGTGTCGCCCGAGAGCGGGGAGACGGCATCGCTGTACTACTCGGACAGCGCCTACCGGCGGCTGGAGCGGCTGCTGGGCGGCGCGGAGGGGGGTCCGGCGGCCAAGCCGCCGGAGGCGGACCTGGTCGGGGCCCGCCAGATCAATGTGACCTGGCTGGCCCACGACATATCGCCGGTCCGGATCGACCGGATCCACCTCCCGCCGGACACCCGAGAGGCATGGATCCACAGCTCGACGACCCCACCGGAGTGGACCGGCACCTGGCACCGCCCGGAGCAGCCGGGAGCCCTGCGCTCCCTGCTGGCCGAGCTGGGGGTGACGGGTGAGGCGGTGGACCCGGACACCGTCGCGGCCGGTCCGCCGGTGCCGGACACCGCGGCGGCCACGCCACCGGAGGGCGCCCGTCCCACCCCCACCGCACCTCGCGCCGCCTCGGCCCCGGACGGCCCCGCCTGGTGGTGGGCCCTGTCCGGCCTGGCCGTCGGCCTAGCGGCCGGCTATGCGGGGTCCCTGCTGATACGCCACGCGGCGACCCGGCGCGAGGCCGGACCGCCGCGAGGGCAGCCCCGTCAGGAGCTGATCGATCGCTGAACAGGAGCGGATCCGCCAACAGGCGGCGAGCCCCGACCCGCGGCCGGACACCGGTCCGGTGGCGGCCCGCCGGGAGCGCGGACCGCCGCTGGGCCGCCGCTCGGACGGTGTCAGCCGAGGTCGACCTCGGGGTACAGCGGGAAGCCCGCGACCAGGTCGGTGGCGCGGTGGGCGATCTCCTCGGAGATCTTCGGGTCCAGGACGTGGGCGGCCTTGGAGGGGGCGCCGGACTTGGTGGTGCCGGGCTCGGTGGCCGTGAGGACGCGGTCGATGAGACCGGCCACCTCGTCCATCTCGGCGGTGCCGAGGCCGCGGGTGGTCAGGGCGGGGGTGCCGATGCGGATGCCGGAGGTGTACCAGGCGCCGTTGGGGTCGGCCGGGATGGCGTTGCGGTTGGTGACGATGCCGGAGTCGAGGAGGGCCTGCTCGGCCTGGCGGCCGGTGAGGCCGTAGGAGGAGGCGACGTCGATCAGGTTGAGGTGGTTGTCGGTGCCGCCGGTCACCAGGGTCGCGCCCCGGCGCATCAGGCCCTCGGCCAGCGCCCGGGAGTTGTCCACGATCCGCTGGGCGTAGTCCTGGAAGGCGGGCCGGCGGGCCTCGGCCAGCGCCACCGCCTTGGCCGCCATGACGTGCGGGAGCGGGCCGCCGAGGACCATCGGGCAGCCGCGGTCGACCTGGTCCTTGAGGGAGTCGTCGCACAGGACCATGCCGCCGCGCGGGCCGCGCAGCGACTTGTGGGTCGTGGTCGTCACGATCTGGGCGTGCGGCACCGGGTCGAAGTCGCCGGTGAGGACCTTGCCGGCCACCAGGCCCGCGAAGTGGGCCATGTCGACCATCAGCGTGGCGCCGACCTCGTCGGCGATCTCCCGCATGATCCGGAAGTTGACCAGGCGGGGGTACGCCGAGTACCCGGCGACGATGATCAGCGGCTTGAACTCGCGGGCCTGGGTGCGCAGGGCCTCGTAGTCGATGAGGCCGGTGGCCGGGTCGGTGCCGTAGGAGCGCTGGTCGAACATCTTGCCGGAGATGTTCGGGCGGAAGCCGTGGGTGAGGTGGCCGCCGGCGTCCAGGGACATGCCGAGCATGCGCTGGTTGCCGAATGCCTGGCGCAGTTCGGCCCAGTCGGCCTCGGTCAGGTCGTTGATCTGGCGGACGCCGGTCTTCTCCAGGAAGGGGGCCTCGACGCGGTCGGCGAGGACCGCCCAGAAGGCAACGAGGTTGGCGTCGATGCCGGAGTGCGGCTGGACGTAGGCGTGGCGGGCGCCGAAGAGTTCGCGGGCGTGCTCGGCGGCGAGGGACTCGACGGTGTCGACGTTGCGGCAGCCGGCGTAGAAGCGGCGGCCGACGGTGCCCTCGGCGTACTTGTCGCTGAACCAGTTGCCCATGGCCAGCAGGGTCGCCGGGGAGGCGTAGTTCTCGGACGCGATCAGCTTGAGCATCTCGCGCTGGTCGTGGACCTCCTGGCCGATGGCGTCGGCGACCCGCGGTTCGACGGCACGGATCACGTCGAGGGCGGCGCGGAAGGCGGTGGACTCGGTGGAGAGGGGCTGCTGCTCTGGCATGTCGGCCTCCGGATGGCGTGTGCGTTCACGGTTCACGGCTGGCCCAGGCGCACGGCACTCATCATCACGCAGGCCGCTCCCCGATGGTCGGTCCCATCCCAGCGCGCCAGTCACGGCCCGGCCCCAGCCTACCCGTCCCCCTCCCCCGCACCCCGCCCACGTCCACCATGCGGGCGAGGCGGGCCCGGGGATCAGGAGCGGTTCTCGAGGATCACGTGGGGGACGAAGCGGGCGTACTCGTCGGTGACCAGGCCGGAGGATTCGCGGATGCCGAGGCCGGCGGGTTCGTTGTCGACGATCCAGGTGCCGAGGACGACGTGGTTGCCGTCGAAGGCGGGGAGGGGGGCCAACTGCTGGTAGCAGCAGGGTTCGTCGCGGAGTACGGGTGGCCGGCCCGGTGCGTGGACGGTGACGCCCGCGCCTTCGCGGCCCAGCAGGGGCTTGGCGACGTAGCCGGTCGAGGCGGCCAGTTCGCGGGGGCCGTCCAGGTAAGCGGGCAACAGATGGGGGTGGTCCGGGTACATCTCCCACAGGATCGCCAGGAGCGCCTTGTTGCTGAGGAGCATCTTCCAGGCGGGCTCGATCCACATCGTCGTCCCCGTACCACCGCCGTTGTCGAGGGTGTCGAGGACCTGGCCGGCGAAGCGGTCGGTGGTGAGCCACTCCCAGGGGTAGAGCTTGAAGACGCTGCGGATGAACTTCAGGCGCAGGTCGACGAAGCGGCCCGAGAGGCGGTCCCAGCCGATGTCCTCCATGGTGATCCAGTCGGTGGCGAGGCCCGCCTGCTCCGCGGTCTCCTTGAGGTAGGCGACCGTCATCAGGTCCTCGCCGAGCTCGTCGGCCGTGGAGTGCGCGAAGTAGAGGGGGCTGCCCGGCGGGAGGAGGGCCGCCTGCTTCTTCCAGGCGTCGACCAGGCGCTCGTGCAGGGAGTTCCACTGGTCGGCGCCGGGGAAGCGCTCCTCCATCCAGAACCACTGGGGGCTGGCGGCCTCGACCAGGGAGGTGGGGGTGTCGGCGTTGTACTCCAGCAGTTTGGCGGGGCCGGTGCCGTCGTAGCGGAGGTCGAAGCGGCCGTAGAGGGAGGGGAGTTCGCGGCGGCGGTGCCAGGACTCCCGTACGGCGCCGGCGAGCCGGGGGTCGGTGATGCCGAGGTCGGCGAGGCGGTCGGCGCGCACGATGTGGTCGGCGGCGGCCAGGCACATGCCGTGGAGTTCCTCGACGACCTCCTCCAGCGCCTCGACCTCCTCCAGCGAGAAGACGTAGTAGGCGCTCTCGTCCCAGTAGGGGCGCAGGGAGCCGTCGGGGTGGCGGGTCAGGGGGTAGATCAGGCCCTGTTCCTCGACCGTCTGCTGCCAGCCCGGCCGGGGCTGTGTGGTGCGGCGTTCCATGGTGGACGTCCGTGACGGGCTCAGCCGCCGCCGCTGCCCGAGCCCGAGCAGCCGAAGCCGCCCCGGTCGACGGCCTCGCTGCGGCTGAAGGTGCCGTGGTCGGCGTAGCCGCCGTCGACCTCGGCGTCGTAGTACCAGGCGGCGTCCCGCGTCCCCGACGACGTACGGCTCCTGCCGCCCTTCCCGTAGGACGAACCGGACGAGCCCGCTTTGCAGTTGCTGTCGGCGATGATCTTGTAGCCGGTGAGGAAGTCGTAGCTGTCGCGGTCCACGCACCGGCGGTCCGGGTCGGAGCCGCAGGACGTGAGGGCCGCCGCGACGACGCCCATACCGCCGAGGACGACCGTGCTGGAACGCAGCCGTCGCCGTGCCTCTGCCATGTTCTCCCCCGCAACGTTCGATCGCGTGCGCGAACACCCTACGGCAGGGACGCGCACAGGGCGTCGAGGGTTGCGGTCCAGGCGTGCTCGGGTGGGGTGCCGTAGCCGATGACGAGGGCGTCGAGCGGGGCGGCGCCGGCGGCGGGGTGGCGGAAGGCGGACAGACCGTGCACGGCGAGGCCGTGCCAGGCGGCGGCGCGGACGACGGACTGCTCGGTGCCGGGCGGGAGCCGCAGGACGGCGTGCAGGCCGGCGGCGATGCCGGTGACGGTGACCTCGGGGGCGCGTTCGGCGAGGGCGGCGACCAGGGCGTCGCGGCGGCGCCGGTAGCGCAGCCGGGCGGAGCGCAGATGACGGTCGTAGGCGCCGCAGGAGATGAACTCGGCGAGGGTGAGCTGCTCCATGACGCCGGTGGAGCCAGCGCCCCCGAGCGCGCACACCTCCTCCACCAGCGGCTGCGGCAGCACCAGCCAGCCCAGGCGCAGCCCCGGCGCGAGGGACTTGCTGGCGGTGCCGAGGTAGGCGACGTGGTCGGGGTCGAGATCCTGGAGGGCGCCGACGGGCTGGCGGCGGTCGTAGCGGAACTCTCCGTCGTAGTCGTCCTCCAGGATCAGCCCGCCGGTGCGACGGGCCCAGTCGACGAGGGCGGCCCGGCGGTCGGGGCGCAGGGCGAGGCCCATGGGGAACTGGTGGGCGGGGGTGAGCAGTACGGCGCCCGAGGAGCCGAGGTCGTCGGTGACGGTGCCGTGGGCGTCGAACGGGAGCGGGACGGTGCGCAGTCCGGCGCGCTCCACGAGGTTCCAGTGCACGTCGAGGCCGTACGACTCGACGGCGAGGGAGCGCAGTCCGCGCCGGTGCAGGGCCTGCCCCAGCAGGTGCAGGCCCTGGGCGAAGCCGGCGCAGACGACGATGCGTTCGGGGTCGGCGCGGACCCCGCGGGCGCGGGAGAGGTAGGAGGCGAGGGCGGTGCGCAGTTCGACGCGGCCGCGTCGGTCGCCGTACCCGAAGGCGTCATGGGGCGCGGCGGCCAGGGCGCGGCGGGTGGCCCTGAGCCATTCCTCGCGGGGGAAGGACGCGAGGTCGGGGGTGCCGGGCTTGAGGTCGTAGCGGGGCCGGCCCGGGTCGCGGCGCTCGACGGGCGCTGCGGCGGGCGCCGGGGGTGCCGGACGGTCGGCGACCCGGGTGCCCGAGCCCTGCCGGGCGGTCAGCCAGCCCTCGGCGACCAGGTCGGCGTAGGCGTCGGCGACGGTGTTGCGGGCGATGCCCAGGTCGGCGGCGAGGGAGCGGGAGGACGGCAGCCGGACGCCCGGGGCGAGCCGGCCGCTGCGCACGGCCTCGCGCAGGGCGTCGGTCAGTCCGCGGCGCAGTCCCGGACCGGCGGGCTCCAGATGCAGGTCGATGCCGTAAGTGGCCCACGATCTTGCCATGGGAATGGACCATACTCCTGGGACGCCTCGCTCCTAGGGTCGAGGGCATGACGACGAACGACACCGCGACGCACACCGCCACCGTCGGCACCGCGACGCACCCCACCGCCACCCACGGCACCACGACGAACCCCACCGCCACCCACGGCACCCCGACGAACACCCCCGCCCCCTACGCCCCCGAGCCCACCCCCCGCCTCGACTGGCACGCCCTCGCCCCGGACGTCTTCAAGGCGATGGTCCGTCTGGACGCGGCCGCCGCGAAGGGCCTGGACCCCAAGCTGCGCGAGCTGGTCAGGATCCGTGCCTCGCAGCTCAACCGCTGCGCGCTGTGCCTGGACATGCACAGCAAGGACGCCCTCGCGGCCGGCGAGAGCGCGGAGCGGATCATCCAGCTGAGCGCGTGGGAGGAGTCGCCGCACTACTACACGGAGAAGGAGCTGGCGGCACTGGAGCTGACCGAGGCGGTGACCGTGCTGACCGACGGTTTCGTGCCGGACGAGGTGTACGCGAAGGCCGCCGAGCACTTCGAGGAGAGCGAACTGGTGCAGCTGATCGCCACCATCACGGTGATCAACGCCTGGAACCGGTTCGGCGTGACCTGCCGCCGCACGCCGGGTCACTACCGGCCGGCGGTCGCCAAGTGAGCGCCCGGACGACCGCGTTGGACGACGGGGTGCGTTCCGCGATGCAGTCGCTGAGCGCGACCGCCAAGCGGGGGCTGGGCGATCCGGCGCTCGCCGAGCTCGTCCAGATCCGTGCCTCGCAGCTCAACCACTGCGCGTTCTGCCTGGACATGCATCTGGCGATCGCCCGTGAACACGGCGTCAGCGCCGCCCAGTCGGACCTGCTCGCCGCCTGGGAGGAGTCGCCGGAGCACTTCACCGACCGGGAACGGGCCGCACTCGCGCTCACCGAGGCCGTCACCCGCCTCACCGACGGCTTCGTGCCGGACGAGGTGTACGAGCGGGCCGCCGCCCACTTCGACGAGGTCACGCTCGCCCATCTCGTCGCGCTGATCACGGTCATCAACAGCTGGAACCGGCTGATGGTCAGCCGGCGGATCCCGCCGGGGAGCACCCGATGGTGACCAAGGCCGAGGCGTTCCGCGCGCTGCATCACGACCGCGCCCCCGACCGTCCGCTCGTCCTGCCCGGCCCGTGGGACGCGGCCTCCGCCCGTGCCCTGGCCGACGCCGGCTTCCCGGCGCTCGCCACGCCCAGCGCGGGCATCGCCGCCGCCCTCGGCCACGCGGACGGGCAGACCCCGGCCGACGAGATGTTCGCGGCGGTCGCGCGGATCGCCCGGGCGGTGGACGTGCCGGTGTCGGCGGACGTGGAGGACGGCTACGGGCTCGCGCCCGCGGAACTGGTGGAGCGGTTGCTGGAGGCGGGCGTCGTCGGCTGCAATCTGGAGGACTCCCGGCACGGCGTCCTCAAGGACCCGCGGGAGCACGCCGACTGGCTGGCCGAGGTGCGGGCGGCGGCGGGGGACCGGCTGTTCCTGAACGCCCGCGTGGACACCTTCGTACGGCACGCTCCGCAGCCGGAGCGAGCGGCGCTGGAGCGGGCCCGGCTGTACGTCGCCGCGGGCGCCGACTGCGTCTATCCGATCGGCGCCCCCGCGGACGTACTGCCCCTGCTGCGGGCGGGCATCGAGGGGCCGTTGAACGCGCTCGCGCGCCTGGACGGCGAGGGCCCCTCGCCCGCCGAGCTCGGTGCGCGAGGGGCCACCCGGATCACCTTCGGGCCGGGCCTGCAGCGGTGGGCGACGGCCGCGCTGCGGGACCGTGCCGGGATCCTGCGGACGTAGTCACGCCGGCCGGGGCAGTCGGGGCAGCCGGCCTGATCGCGCCGGCCGGCACGGTCACGGCAGCCAGGCCCGCCAGGTCGACTCGTGCCGCTCCGCCCACCGCCGCGCCGCCTCCTCCGGCGTGAGCTTCTGGTCGGCGATCATCAGGGAGACCTCGTTCTGGTCCTCGGTGGTCCAGCGGAACTTCTTCAGGAAGGCGGCCGCCGTACCGCCGTCGCGCGCGAAGTCCGCGTTGAGGTACTTCTGCAGCGGGGTGTGCGGATAGGCGCAGGCCACCTTCTCCGGGTCGGCGTCGCAGCCCTCCTTGTACGGCGGCAGCTTCACCTCGGTCATCGGCACCTTCTCGAACAGCCACTGGGGGGCGTACCAGTAGGTGAGGAAGGGCTTCTTCTCCTTGGCGAACTGCTGGATCTGGGTGATCTGCGCCGCCTCGGACCCGGCGAACACCACCTGGTAGTCGAGGTCCAGGTTCTTCACCAGGGCCTTGTCGTTGGTGACGTAGGACGGCGAGCCGTCGAGCAGCTGGCCCTTGCCGCCGCTCTCGGGGGTGCGCATCTGCGAGGCGTACTTGTCGAGGTTCTTCCAGTCGGTGACGTCGGGGTGCCGCTTCGCGAAGTACGTCGGGACGTACCAGCCGATATGGCCGGTGACCCCGAGGTCGCCGCCGGGCGCGATGGTCTTCTTGTCCTTGACGTAGCGCTGTTCCTGGTCGGGGTGGCCCCAGTCCTCCAGGATGGCGTCGACGCGGCCCTGGCTGAGCGCGTCCCAGGCGGGCACCTCGTCGACCTGGACGGTGTCGACGCGGTAGCCGAGCTCGTGCTCCAGGAGGTACTGGGCGACGGCCACGTTGGCCTGGGCGCCGACCCAGGACTGCACGGACAGGGTCACGGTCTTCGCGCCCTCGGCGCCCGCGAAGGGCGAGGTCTGCCGGGTCATGTCGGCGGCGCCGCAGCCGGTGAGCAGCAGCAGGGCGCCGGCCCCGGCGACCGCGGTGGTACGGATACGCATGTCAGGCTCCCTTCCTCGCGCGCCGTTCGGTGGGCTGGGTCACCCGGTCCAGCATCAGGCCCAGGCAGACGATGGCGACGCCCGCGACGAGGCCGGTGGCCAGGTCGCCCTGGGCGAGGCCGAAGACGACGTCGTAGCCGAGGGCTCCGCCGCCGACCAGGCCGCCGATGATGACGACGGCGAGGACCAGCACCACGCCCTGGTTGACGGCGAGCAGCAACGCGGGCCGGGCGAGGGGGAGTTGGACCTGCCGCAGCTGCTGCCACCCGGTGGCGCCGAGCGAGCGGGACGCCTCCAGCGCCGCCGGGTCGACCTGGCGCAGTCCCTGGGCGGTGATCCGCACGACCGCGGGCAGCGCGTAGACGACGGCCGCGGCGACGGCGGGGGCGCGGCCGACGCCGAACAGGGCGACGACCGGGATCAGGTACACGAACTGCGGCATCGTCTGGAAGACGTCCAGGACGGGCCGCAGCAGCCGGTCGAAGCGGTCGCTGCGGGCGGCTGCGACGGCGGTGGCGACGCCCAGCACCAGGGTGACGGCGACGGCCGCGAGCACCTGGGAGAGGGTGTCCAGGGCGGGCTCCCAGACGCCCAGGACACCGATCGCCGCCATGGCGGTGACGGCGGTCAGTGCGGTGCGCCAGGTCCCGATGAGCCAGGCCGGGGCGGCGACCCCGAGCAGGACGGCCCACCAGGGCAGCCACAGCAGGCCGTCGCGTACGGGGTCCAGGACCCAGGTCGTGAAGCGGCCGGCCCATTCGGCGGTGCCGCCGACGACGGGCACACCGGAGTACAGGTGCGCGGTCATCCAGTCGACGGCGCGGTTGACGGGCGCGGCGATGTCCAGCGCCCACGCCTGCGGCCACTCCAGCCGGTCCGTCAGACGTCCGGCGAGCGCGATCGCGGCGGCGCCGACGAGGGCGTACGGCCACAGCGCGCGGCGCGGCTGCGTGCCGGTGCCGGTGCCGGTGCCGGTGTCCCCGGCGGCGGCGGTGATGCGGTCCAGGATGACGGCGAGCAGCACGATCGGGATGCCGGCGGCGAGGGCGGCGCCCACGTCGACGGAGGCCAGCGCCTGGTAGACGCGGTCGCCGAGGCCGCCCGCGCCGATCACCGACGCGATGACGGCCATGGACAGCGCCATCATGATCGTCTGGTTGAGGCCGAGCAGCAGCTCGCGCCGGGCCAGCGGGATGCGGGCGGTCAGCAGCCGCTGGCGGGCGGTCGCGCCGAGGGAGTCGACGGCCTCCAGCACACCGGGGTCCGCGCCGCGCAGCCCCAGCGCGGTCAGGCGGGCCATGGGCGGGGCGGCGTAGACGACGGTGGCGAGGACGGCGGCGGGCACGCCGATGCCGAAGACCAGGACGACGGGCAGCAGATAGGCGAAGGCCGGGAGGACCTGCATGGTGTCCAGCAGCGGGCGCAGGGCCCGGTGCAGCCGGTCGGACAGTCCGCCGGCCAGGCCGAGGAGCGCACCGACGGCGACGGACGCGGCGACGGCCACCACCATCAGGGCGAGCGTCTGCATCGTCGGCACCCACATGCCGAGCGCGCCGCAGGTCAGGAACGCGGCGGCGGTGCCGAGGGCGAGCCGCGCGCCGGCCGCCCGCCAGGCGAGCAGGGCGCCCAGCGCGGTGACGCCGGCCCAGCCGACGGCGAGGAGGGCGAGGTAGACGCCGCGTACGGCGACGACGACGGCGTTGCTGACGTGGCCGAGGCCGTAGAGGAACACCGGGTGGCTGTCGCGGTTGTCGATGATCCACTCGCCGGTGCGGGTGAGGGGGGCGTCGAGGTCGACGGTCAGGGCGGTGGGCCAGGTGCCGCTCGCCCAGCGGGCGTGGAGGAGCGGCACGAGGACCACGGCGGCCAGGGCCAGCAGCAGGAGCTTGCCGGCGGTCCGGTTCCTGAGCACGGCGGGCCGGGTGCGTGGCGGTGTCGCGGTGAGCGTGGCCATCAGGCGACCGCCTCCCGCACTCCGGCGACGACACCCAGCAGCGCCTCGTGGTCCACCACCCCCAGGCACCGGCCCTCCTGCATGACCCTGGCGGGCTGTCCGGCTCTGGCCACCGCCTCGATCGCCTCCGCGACCGTCGCTCCGGGTGCCACCGCCGGGCCGGAGCCGGCGGCCTCGTCGGCCGACGCGGGCCGCATGGCGGTGCGGACGGTGATGACCTGCTCGCGGGGCACGTCACGGACGAAGTCGCGGACGTAGGCGTCGGCCGGGGAGCCGACGATCTCCTCGGGCGTGCCGAGCTGGACGACGCGGCCGTCGCGCATCAGGGCGATGCGGTCGCCGAGCCTCAGGGCCTCGCCGAGGTCATGGGTGATGAAGACCATGGTGCGGCCCTCCTCGCGGTGCAGCCGGACGATCTCCTCCTGCATGTCGCGCCGGATGAGCGGGTCCAGCGCGCTGAAGGGCTCGTCGAAGAGCAGGACCTCGGGGTCCACGGCCAGCGCCCGCGCCAGCCCCACCCGCTGCTGCTGACCGCCGGACAGCTGTCCGGGCCGGCGCTGTTCGAGCCCGTCGAGGCCGACCTTGGTGACGAACTCGGCGGCCCGCTCGCGGCGTTCGGCCTTGCCGACGCCCTGGATCTCCAGGCCGTAGGCGACGTTGTCGAGGACCGTGCGGTGCGGCAGCAGGCCGAAGTGCTGGAAGACCATCGCGGCGCGGCGGCGGCGCAGTTCGCGCAGCCGGGCGGCGTCCATGGCGCGCACGTCCTCGCCGTCGATGGCGAGGGATCCGGCCGTCGGCTCGATCAGCCGGGTCAGACAGCGCACGAGGGTGGACTTGCCGGAGCCGGACAGGCCCATGACGACGAAGACCTCGCCCTTGCGGACGTCGAAGGACACGTCCCGGACGGCGGCCGTGCAGCCGGTGCGGGCGCGCAGCTCGGCGGGGTCCAGCGAGCGCAGTTCGGGGTCGGCGGGCACGCGGTCGGCCTTGGGGCCGAACACCTTCCACAGGCCCTCCACGGAGAACACGGGCGTACTCATCACGCATCACCGCCGATCAGCTCGGCCGCCTTCTCCCCGACCATGAGCACTCCGATCATCGGGTTGACGGCGGTCATGGTCGGGAACACGGAGGCGTCCGCGATCCGGATGCCCTCCAGACCCCGGACGCGCAACTCCGGGTCGACGACGGCCAGTTCGTCGTCGACGGCCCCCATGCGGCAGGTGCCGGCCGGGTGGTAGACCGTGTGCGCGGCCTTACGGGCGTACTCGCTGAGCTCTTCGTCGCTGGTGACGTCCGGTCCGGGGCAGACCTCGCGCTTGAGCCAGCCGGCGAGCGGTTCGGTGCGCGCGATGCGGCGGGCGAGGCGGATGCCGTCGACGAGGGTGCGGCCGTCGTAGTCGTCCTCGTCGGTGAAGTAGCGGAAGTCCAGCGCGGGCTTGACCGACGGGTCGGCGCTGGTGAGGTAGAGCCGGCCGCGGCTCTTGGGCTTGGGGATGTTGGGGGTCATGGAGACGCCGAACTCGGGGCGCTCGTAGCCCAGTCGCTCGGGGTTGTCGGTGAAGGGCACCTGGTAGAAGTGGAACATCAGGTCGGGGCCCTGGTGTCCGGGGTCGCGGCGGACGAACAGGCCCGCGTCGGAGTCCATCGCGGAGTTGTCCGGGATGGGTCCGTGGGTCTCCCAGACGATCACCGACTCGGGGTGGTCGAGCAGGTTCTCGCCGACGCCGGGCAGGTCGAGGGCCACGGGTATGCCGAGGGCCTCCAGGTCCTCGCGGGGTCCGACGCCCGAGTGCAGCAGCAGCCGGGGCGAGTCGACGGCACCGGCGCACAGGACGACCTCGCGCCGGGCGCGGACGAGGAGTTCCTCGCCGTCCTTGGTGCGGACATGGACGCCCTCGGCACGGCCCCGGTCCAGCTCCAGCTTGTACGCCCAGGTCTCCAGCAGGATCGTCAGGTTGGGCCGGGTGTCCATCACCGGGTGCAGATACGCCACGGAGGCCGAGGAGCGCTTGTTGTTCTCGGGGTGGTAGGCGAGGTCGAAGAAGCCGACGCCCTCGTGGAACGGCTTCTTGTTGAAGCCCTCGACGCGCGGCACGCCCAGGGCCGCCTGCGCGGCGTCGACGAAGTCGCGGGCGATGGCGTTCCGGTCCTTCTCGTCGACCGGCACGATGTTGTTGAGCAGCCGGGCGTAGTACGCCTCCATCTGCACCGCGCCCCAGCCCTTGGCGCCGGCCTCCTCCCACTCGTCCCAGTCGGAGGGCAGCGGCTTGAAGGAGATCAGGGTGTTGTGGCTGGAGCAGCCGCCGAGCACGCGGGCCCGGCTGTGCCGGATGTGGGAGTTGCCGCGTGGCTGCTCGGTCGTGGGGTAGTCGTAGTCGAGTTCGCCGCCGAGCAGGCCCATCCAGCGGCGCAGGGTGAGCACGTCGTCGCGGTCGACGTCGCTGGGGCCGCCCTCGATGACGGCGACGGTGACATCGGGGTTCTCGGTGAGGCGGGAGGCGATGACGGAGCCCGCGGTGCCGCCGCCGATGACGACGTAGTCGTAGACGTGGGTGTTCTCGGACATGGGGGGTACTCCTGGGACTTACCGAAAGGAAGGGCGTCGGGGGCGGGGCGTCAGCCCGCGAACCAGCGGACCGGGCGAGGGGCGAGGTTCTGGTAGACGTGCTTGGTCTCGCGGTACTCGGCGAGCCCGGACGGGCCCAGTTCGCGGCCGACTCCGCTGCGGCCGAAGCCGCCCCACTCCGCCTGCGGCAGATAGGGGTGGAAGTCGTTGATCCAGACGGTGCCGTGCCGCAGCCGCCCCGCGACGCGCCGGGCGCGGCCCGCGTCCGCCGTCCACACCGCGCCGGCCAGCCCGTACTCGGTGTCGTTGGCCAGGGCCACCGCCTCGTCCTCCGTGCGGAACGTCTCGACCGTGAGGACCGGGCCGAAGACCTCTTCGCGGACGACCTTCATCCCGCGGTGGCAGTGGTCGAGGACCGTCGGCTCGTAGAAGTAGCCGGGCCCCTCGGGCCGCTTGCCCCCGGTGCGCAGCACCGCGCCCTCCTCCAGCGCGGAGGCGACGTACGCCTCGACCTTCGCGCGCTGCTGCTCGGAGACGAGCGGGCCGCACTCGACGCCCTCGTCGGTGCCGCGGCCGAGGCGGATCCGTGCGGCGCGCTCGGCGAGTTCGGCGACGAAGCGGTCGCGGACCGACTCCTCGACGATGAGCCGGGAACCGGCCGAGCAGACCTGCCCGCTGTGGATGAAGGCGGCGTTGAGGGCCTGGTCGACGGCGGTGTCGAAGCCCTCGGGCGTGGCGCAGGCGTCGGCGAAGACGACGTTGGGGTTCTTGCCGCCGAGTTCGAGGGCGACCTTCTTCACCGAGACCGCCGCGGCCTGGGCCACCTTGACGCCGCTGACCAGGCCGCCGGTGAAGGAGACCAGGTCGACGTCGGGGTGCTCGGCGAGGCGGGCGCCGACGGTGTGGCCGGGGCCGGTGACGATGTTGGCGACACCGGCGGGCAGGCCGGCCTCGGTGAGCAGGTCGATCAGGGCGATCGTGGTCAGCGGGGTGATCTCGCTGGGCTTGACGACGAAGGTGTTGCCGGCGGCGAGCGCGGGGGCGATCTTCCAACTGGCCTGGAGCAACGGGTAGTTCCAGGGGGTGATCAGCGCGCAGACGCCGACCGGCTCGTGCACGACGACGCTGTGCACATCGGGCGTGCCCGCGTCGACGACCCGGCCGGGGGCCTCGGCGGCGACGAGGTCGGCGAACCAGCGGAAGGCGTCGGCGACACAGTCGATGTCGACGCGGCCCTCTTCCAGGGTCTTGCCCGCGTCCCGGCTCTCCAGCAGGCCGAGGCGCTCGCGGTCGCGCACGAGCAGGTCGGCCGTGCGGCGCAGCAGCGCGGCGCGCTCGGCGGCGGGGGTGCGGGGCCAGGCGCCCTGTCCCCCGTCGAAGGCGCGGCGGGCCGCCGCGACGGCCAGGTCGGTGTCCTTCTCGTCCCCCTCGGCGACCACGTCGAAGGGCCGGCCGTCCGCCGGGTCGACGATCTCGCGGGTGGCCCCGGAGACCGCTTCGCGCCACTCGCCGTCGACATGGATCGTCGGTCGTGCCTGCTGCCTTGCCATGGTCGGTATTGCCTTCCGTTCCTGTGCGATTCCCCTGAGTGACGTACGTGTCACCGTCGGAGATCGTGAGCACATGCCCGCAACCCCTCGATGCATGCGCGATCCGGGGCCGAAAGTGCGCTGCCTCACTGAACATGCGGACAAATAGGGCGAAAAGTAGCCTGGGAGTGATGCGCACCCCGGGAGGTGACGCCATGGGCGTGGCAACCCTGATCACGGCTGCGGTGAGCGCGAGCCTGCTTCTGGCCCCCGCGGCGGCGGCCCAGGAGGATCCCAGCGCCCGCGAGCTGGTCGACCAGGCCCGCGACAACCTCCTCGACGCCGAGTCGGTGCGTCTGAAGCTGACGGACCGCGACGCGTCCACGTCGACCAGCCGCACCCGCCCCGCCTCGATGGACCTGGCCCTGGACCGGGACGGCAACTGCAGCGGTTCGATGAGGATGGCCAGGGGCGGCGGCAGCGTGGAGATCGTCAAGCAGGCCGAAGAGGTGTGGATGAAGCCGGACACCGCCTTCTGGAAGGCCCAGGTGCCCGGCGGGCAGGGCGACGCGGTGGCCGAGCTGTTCAAGAACCGCTGGATCCACGGCTCCACCCGCGACGCCATGCTCAAGGGCATGGCCGACACCTGCGACCTCACCAAGTTCCAGGACGACGTCGGCGCCGGCGGCGACGGTGCGACCGGGGTGAAGCGCGGCGACCGGACCGAGCGCGACGGCACCGAGGTCTACCCGCTGACCGGCAAGGACGACGGCAAGAACGTGACCATGTACGTCACGGCCGACACCCCGCACCGCATCGTGGAGATCACCCAGCGCGGAGCCGGCACCGATATGACCGTCGCCTTCGAGGACTACGGCGAGCCGGTGCCGTCGAAGACTCCGCCGCCGGAGGAGAGCGTGGACGTCGACAAGCTCCAGCAGCAGCTCCAGGGCGTCTGACCGGCGCGGCGCGTCGAACGCGGGCTCCCGTACAACGCGCGAAGTCCCCTCCCGCCTGAGCGGAAGGGGACTTCGCGAGTGGAGCGCCGGGCAGGCCTTGCACCTGCATCTCCCCGCAGGAAGCGGGGCGTCTTTCCTTGGACCACCAACGCACAGTCGGCTTCCGGGAGTTCCGGCGGCCGGTGTGTGATCAACTATAGCCCACACCGGCCACCGGAGTCACATCCGGGAAGCTCAGATGAGGCCGAGGGCGCGAACGGCCTCGCGCTCCTCCTCCAGCTCCTTGACGGAGGCGTCGATACGGGCGCGGGAGAACTCGTTGATCTCCAGGCCCTGGACGATCTCGTACTTGCCGTCCTTGCAGGTGACCGGGAAGGAGGAGATCAGGCCCTCCGGGACGCCGTAGGAGCCGTCCGACGGGATGCCCATGGAGACCCAGTCGCCCTCGGGGGTGCCGTTGACCCAGGAGTAGATGTGGTCGATGGCGGCGTTGGCGGCGGAGGCGGCCGAGGAGGCGCCACGGGCCTCGATGATGGCGGCGCCGCGCTTGGCGACGGTCGGGATGAAGTCGTCGGCCAGCCACTTCTCGTCGTTCACGACCTCGGCGGCGTTCTTGCCGGCGACCGTGGCGTGGAAGATGTCCGGGTACTGGGTGGCGGAGTGGTTGCCCCAGATGGTCAGGCGCTTGATGTCGGCGACCGTGGAGCCGGTCTTCTTCGCGAGCTGGGTCAGCGCGCGGTTGTGGTCCAGGCGGGTCATCGCGGTGAAGCGCTCGGCCGGTACGTCCGGGGCGGCGGCCTGGGCGATCAGGGCGTTGGTGTTGGCCGGGTTGCCGACCACCAGGACGCGGATGTCGTCGGCGGCGTGGGCGTTGATGGCCTGGCCCTGCGGCTTGAAGATGCCGCCGTTGGCCTCCAGCAGGTCGCCGCGCTCCATGCCCTTGGTGCGGGGGCGGGCGCCGACGAGGAGGGCGACGTTGGAGCCGTCGAAGGCGACGTTCGGGTCGTCGGTGATCTCGATGCCCTGGAGCAGCGGGAAGGCGCAGTCGTCCAGCTCCATGGCCGTGCCCTCGGCGGCCTTCAGCGCCGGGGTGATCTCCAGCAGGCGCAGCTTGACCGGCACGTCCGCGCCGAGCAGCTGGCCGGAGGCGATGCGGAAGAGCAGGGCGTAACCGATCTGGCCGGCCGCGCCGGTGACGGTGACGTTCACGGGAGTGCGGGTCATGGCGTTCTCCGTATGAAGCTGGCGGGGGGCGGCACTGCCCCGGGGTGCGGACGTACAGATGATCGATCTCTTGGTATCAAGAGATCCACCAGCGGTCAGGCTATCGCGCCCGCGTGATCCCGTACGTCCCGGTGGGTGTGGCCCACCCCACAGCGCGCCGCTCGCAGAACAGACGAACGGCGGCCGCCCGTCCGGGAGAGGAGAGACGAGACGGCCGCCGGGCGGGGGTTCCGATCTGACCGGACTCCCGTGGGGGTACCGGACGCGTGCCCCGGATCCCGACGGCCATTCCTGTTTCCCCCACGTTTTCCCTGCCGGGCGAGCGCGGGGAGGCGGCGAGCTTTCCCTGCCGGGCGCGAGGTGGGCGAGCTTTGCTTGCCGGGCGGGCGCGGGTTGGTGGGCGGATTCCCCACCCAGATACCTGCGGGAAGCGGGCAGACCTCCCGCCCAGATGGCCTCGGGAAGCAGGCAGACCTCCCGACCAGGCGGCCGCGGGAAGCGGGCAGACCTCCCGACCAGATGCCCTCGGAAGGCGGGCAGACCTCCCGCCCAGATGCCCGCGGAAGGCGGGCAGACCTCCCGCCCAGATGCCCTCGGGAAGCGGGCGGACCTCCCGCCCAGATGCCCTCGGAAGGCGGGCGAGCCCGACCAGGCGGCCGCGGGAAGCGGGCGGACCTCCCGCCAAGGCGGCCGCGGGAAGCGAGCAGACCTCCCGCCCAGATGCCCGCAGGAAGCGGGCAGACCTCCCGCCCAGGCGGCCGCCGGGAGGTGCGCAGGTCTCCCCGCCCGGGCGCGCGCGCAGGGAGGCGAGCCTTTCCGCCCGGCGCCCGCGCGCAGGTGGGCGAGCCTTCTCACCCGGCCCCGCGGACAGGAGGGGGAGCTTTCCCGCCCACGCGCCCGCGGGCAGGGCGGCGAGGCTTCCCGGACGGCGCCGCGGGCAGGTGGTGCTCAGCGCGTCACTCGGTGCAGCCCGTCGTGCCTACCGCCAGGGTCGCGCAGGCCACCGCCTCGTCGGCGTTCTTCACGGCCACCATCGGGGTGTAGGCGATGGTGTCGCCGGCCAGGGTGATCGAGCCGGTCTGGGTGCTCTTGCCGGCCGTCACCTTGACCTCGTCGCCGGGGGCGGCCGCGGTGATCCGACCCCACGCCGCCTTGCAGATCTCGCTGTAGCGGACCTCGACGAGGGTGGTGCCGACGGTGACGGAGCCCGCGGTGGTCACCAGGTCGCCGCCGCACCCCATGGCCTCGGCGTCCTTGCCGGTGCAGGACTCGCCGACGCAGTCCACACCGGGCGGCAGTACGGGCTTGCTGGTGGCGGTGGGCGAGGGCTTGGGGTCGGTGCCCTCGTTCTTCTCGTCGCCGCCGCCCAGCAGGAAGAACGCGGCACCGGCCACGGCGGCCACGCCGACGACCCCCGCGAGGATCGCCGTCAGCCGCCGTCCGCCCTTGCCGCCGGAGGGGGCCGGCCGGGGGCCGCGCGGCGGTTCGCCGTACGCCCCGACGGGCCCCGGCGCACCGGCCGGACCGCCCGCGGCACCTCCCAGGGCACCGCCGGCGCCGCCCGCCGCCGGCCCGCCCGGACGCGCCGGACCCGCGGCCGTACCGGCACCCGCCCGGCGGGCGCCGCCCGTCGGGGCCGGGCCCCGGTATCCGGCGATGTTCCAGGAGTTGACGGGAGGGCTCGCGTCCTTGGGATCCACGCCCGGCACGGCGTCGCCCACGCCGGCCCCCAGTCCGTGGTCCCGCGCGGCCGTCCCCGGTCCGCCGTCGCGTACGGCCGTCCCCGGTCCGCCGTCGCGTACGTCGGTGTCCGGTCCCGAGGGCTGCACCGGCACCGTGGGTGCCACGCCCGCGGGGCCCGCGATGCCCGGCGTGACCGTGGCGCTGCCGCCCTTGCGGGCCGTCCTGCCGCCCTTGGCCTTGGCGGGCGGCGGCCCGAACTCGCTGAGCGCGGCACGCGCCTGGGCGATCCGGATGGCCTCCATGGTCATGTCGTGCCGCATCTCCGAGCGGCTCCAGGCGCGCTCGGCGAGCTCCCACATGGTGGTGAGATGGACCGGGTTGGTGCCCGTGACCTCGGCGAGCGCGACGATCGCGCCCTTGGGAGCGAGCAGCCGTCCGTTCAGATAGCGCTCCCAGGACGTCCTGCTGTAGCCGGTCTGGTCGGAGACCGCGGCGATGCTCAGCCCGCTGCGGTCCACCAGGCGCCGCAGCTGGCTGGTGAACTCTCTGATCTGTGGATCGAGCTCATCGGGCAAAGCCTTCCAACGAGGCATTGCTTTCCCCCTCTTCCCCCCGGTACGTGCTCATGTTCTCCCCCCGCGCGTGGTGCCCGCCTGCCGAGTCCCGTTCTGGCTACCCACAGGGATGCGCCCGATCAGGGGCCCCGTTCCGGGGTGGGGGCGCACGGGAGCATTGGGGCCGTGGGCATGCACCGTCGCACGCCCGTGGGCCCGCGGTCCAGTGTTCCACCGACGTCGGCCGGGGTGGGCGGCAGCCCTTCGCGTACGTTCTGCGGGATGTCCCGGAGCCGTCGGCACATCGACACGGCGGAGACACATCCGGGACCTCGCTGTCCGTCGTGCCCGCCCCCAGCCCTCCGCCGCGCCGTCCCTCAGCTGTCGACCGTGAAGTGCAGGGCGTCCTTGAAGAAGGGGATCTCCAGCCAGGGGTCCGGCTGGACCATCATCGCCAGCAGGACGATCACCGTGCCCAGCACCCCGTACGTGGCGATGTCCGTGAACCGCGAGCGCACCGCGAGCATGCCCACGCCGGGCAGCGCCCAGCGCAGCGCGGCGCCGCCGAGCAGGGCCACGCCCACGAGCAGCGTGCCGATCCGGAAGTGGTCCAGCGCCGTCAGCAGCAGGCCGAGACCGACCGTGCCGAGGACGGCGATGACCGGCCACTGCCGGGCGGGTGCCGGGGAGGCCCCGGACGCGGCCCGGCCGCCGCCCTCGGGGCGCGCGGTGTCCCGCGTGAACAGCGGGAAGCGCCGGGTCGTACGACGCGGACGGCCCTCGGCGTCGGGAGCGCTGACCGCGTCCCGCACCGTGAGCTCCTCGCCCTCCCCGGCGCCCGCCGGGGCCTTACCGTCCGACACCGCGCTCCGCCGCCTCGACGACGTTGACGAGCAGCTGGGCCCGGGTCATCGGGCCGACACCGCCGGGGTTGGGGGAGATCCAGCCGGCCACCTCGCGCACGTCCGGGTGAACGTCGCCGACGATCTTGCCCTCGGCGCTGCGGGAGACACCGACGTCGAGGACGGCGGCGCCCGGCTTGACGTCCTCGGCGCGGATCAGATGGGCGGAACCGGCGGCGGCGACGATGATGTCGGCGCGCTTGAGGTGCGCCGACAGGTCCTTGGTGCCGGTGTGGCACTGGGTCACGGTGGCGTTCTCGCTGCGCCGGGTGAGCAGCAGCGGCATCGGGCGGCCGATGGTCACACCGCGGCCGACGACCACGACCTCGGCGCCGTTGATCTCGACGCCGTAGCGGCGCAGCAGGGTGAGCACGCCGTTGGGGGTGCAGGGCAGCGGGGCGGGCTCGTTGAGGACGAGGCGGCCGAGGTTCATCGGGTGCAGACCGTCGGCGTCCTTGGCCGGGTCCATCAGCTCCAGGATGCGGTTCTCGTCGATGCCCTTGGGCAGCGGCAGCTGGACGATGTAACCGGTGCAGGCGGGGTCCTCGTTGAGCTCCCGCACGACCGCCTCGATCTCCTCCTGGGTGGCCGTGGCGGGCAGTTCGCGCTGGATGGAGGCGATGCCGACCTCCGCGCAGTCGCGGTGCTTGCCGGCGACGTACTTCTGGCTGCCGGGGTCGTCCCCGACGAGGATGGTGCCGAGGCCGGGCGTGACGCCCTTCTCCTTCAGCGCCGCCACGCGGGCGGTCAGCTCGGACTTGATCTCGGCTGCGGTGGCCTTGCCATCGAGAATCTGGGCGGTCATGCCCCCATCCTCCCGGATGACGGCCCCCTGGTTCCAATCCGGGCCCCGCCGGGGGCGCCCGCGCGCAGAACGTCCGGTTCCGCCCCTTGACCGATGATGTTGCACTTGCACAACACCTGCGGCTGTCGGCTGGACAAGCGCGCGGCGGCTGAAGAACGATGACCAGCACAGTGCCGCGGGCAGTACCGGGGGGACGAACCGCTTCTGTGACTTTGCCTCCGCACGGTGCCGCGCGCCGTCCCCGCACTCTGAGCAACGGAGGAAAGACCGCCATGAGTTACGGCGACCCCAACAACCCCTACGGCGCCCCACAGGGCCAGCCGCAGGGCTACGGCCAGCCCCAGCAGCCCGGTTACGGCGCCTACCCCACCGCCCCGCCCGTCGGTGCCTACGCCGCACCCGCGCCGGCCTCGATGCCCGGCACGGTGAGCGCGGCCCGCATCCTGCTGTGGATCATGGTCGGTTTCCAGGTGCTCGGCACGTGCCTGTTCGTCATCGCCGCGATCGGCGCCGGGAAGGCGGACGAGGAGCCCGCCTTCGAGCAGCTCAAGGACGTCTCGCCGGGGCAGGCGTGGGCGTTCGCGGCGCTCGCGGTGGCGTGGGGCGTGTGGGCGGCGGTCCTGGCCGCGAAGTTCGGCACCGGCGGCAACGGCCTGCGGGTCACCGCCCTGGTGTTCGGCATCCTGACCGCGGTCCTCGCCGTCTTCCCGTTCACCATCATCGGCATCGTCCACCTGATCTTCGGCATCCTGATCGCCGTCTTCGCGGGCAACGCGGCCGGCAAGGCGTGGTTCAACCGTCCCCGGTACTGAGCCACCGCGCACCGCGTCCAGGGCCGTGCCCCTCCCCGGCGGAAGGGCACGGCCCTGCCGTGTGCCGCGCCGCCCCCGCGGTCCGGTGGCGGGCCGAACGCGGTGCGGCGCGAGGGCAGTTGGCCTCCGCGGGCGGTGAACAGGCATTGCCTGTACGCTCCTCCGGGCGCCTTGATCATTGTCCTGCGCGGGCGCCCTGATCGGCTGCATCAACGGGGAAGGACCACAGATGAACATCCGCACGTCACGAGGCCGCATCGCCAGCGGCGCCGTCGCCGCCCTGGCCGTCGGCGCGCTCGCCCTGGGCGCCTCTCCGGCCTCCGCCGCCGCGGCCGACGGCTATGTCAGCGGCACCGGCACCTTCTACGACGACTTCGCCGACGAGGGCATCCTGTCGACCTCGGCGCACAGCACGTCCAACGCCACCTGCCTGTGGCAGATCATCCTGTACGCCGAGGGCGTCAAGGAGAGCAACGGCACGCTGTACGACTGGACCGACATCGACGGCAAGTTCGGGGCGAACACCAAGTACGCCACCCAGCAGCTCCAGAAGAAGTGGGGACTGACCCAGGACGGCATCGTCGGCAAGAAGACCTTCGGGTCCGCCGACGACAAGTGGAACGCCTCCACCCGGGCCGGTGAGCTGGAGTACCGCGCGTACAGCTCCCACACCGCCACGCGCTACAAGCTGCGCTACCACGGCGACCGCTACTACTTCGACTTCTACCGCACGGCGAGCGGCAAGTACCGCTTCTACCACAACGGCACGTGGATGTACGCGTCGTACAACGGCACCGGCTGCGCGGCCTGACGCACCGCCTGCACCGGGTGCGGCCCGACGCGGGCCGGCACAGCACGGCGGGCCCGCCGGTCGACGACCGGCGGACCCGTCCGCTTCTCCCCGCCGCGCGGGGAGGCGGATCAGTGGAAGAAGTGCCGCGTACCCGTGAAGTACATCGTGACGCCCGCCTTCTTCGCGGCCTCCACGACCTGCTCGTCACGGACCGAGCCACCGGGCTGGACGACCGCCTTGACGCCGGCCTCGGCGAGGATCTCCAGGCCGTCGGGGAAGGGGAAGAAGGCGTCGGAGGCGGCGTAGGAGCCCTGGGCGCGCTCGGCGCCCGCCCGCTCGACGGCCAGCTTCGCGGAGTCCACGCGGTTGACCTGGCCCATGCCGACGCCGACCGAGGCGCCGTCCTTGGCCAGCAGGATCGCGTTGGACTTCACCGCACGGCAGGCCCGCCAGGCGAACGCCAGTTCCTTCAGCTCCTCGGCGGACAGCGCCTCGCCGGTCGCCAGCGTCCAGTGGGCCGGGTCGTCGCCGTCGGCCTGGAGGCGGTCGGTGACCTGGAGCAGCGCGCCGCCGTCGATCGCCTTGATCTCGACCGGGTTGGCGGGGGCGGCCGGGGCCTTCAGGACGCGGATGTTCTTCTTCTTGGCCAGGGCCTCCAGCGCGCCCTCCTCGTAGTCCGGCGCCACGATGACCTCGGTGAAGATCTCCGCGACCTGCTCGGCCATCTCCTTGGAGACCGGACGGTTCACGGCGATCACACCGCCGAACGCGGACAGCGGGTCGCAGGCGTGCGCCTTGCGGTGCGCCTCGGCGACGTCCGCGCCGACCGCGATGCCGCAGGGATTGGCGTGCTTGATGATCGCGACGGCCGGCTCGTCGTGGTCGTACGCGGCACGGCGGGCGGCGTCCGTGTCCGTGTAGTTGTTGTACGACATCTCCTTGCCGTGCAGCTGCTCGGCCTCGGCGAGTCCGGCGCCCGTGCCGTCGACGTACAGGGCGGCGGGCTGGTGCGGGTTCTCGCCGTAGCGCAGGGTGCTCCTGCGCTCCCAGGTGGCGCCGAGGAAGTCGGGGAAGCGCGACTCGTCGACCGGGGCGTAGGAGGAGGCGAACCAGCTCGCGACCGCCACGTCGTAGGCGGCGGTGTGCTGGAAAGCCTCGGCCGCGAGCCGCTTGCGGGCGGCCAGGTCGAAACCGCCGTCCTTGACCGCGGCCAGGACGTCGGCGTAGCGGGCCGGGCTGGTGACCACGGCGACCGACGGGTGGTTCTTGGCGGCCGCGCGGACCATGGAGGGACCGCCGATGTCGATCTGCTCGACGCACTCGTCGTCCGAGGCACCGGAGGCGACGGTCTCGCGGAACGGGTAGAGGTTCACCACGACCAGGTCGAACGGCTCCACGCCCAGCTCGGCGAGCTGCTGCCGGTGGTCCTCCAGGCGCAGGTCGGCGAGGATGCCCGCGTGGACCTTGGGGTGCAGGGTCTTCACCCGGCCGTCCAGGCACTCGGGGAAGCCGGTCAGCTCCTCGACCTTGGTGACGGGGACGCCCGCGGCGGCGATACGGCCGGCCGTGGAGCCGGTGGACACCAGCTCGACGCCTGCCTCGTGCAGCCCGCGCGCGAGGTCCTCCAGGCCGGTCTTGTCGTAGACGCTGACCAGTGCGCGACGGATGGGCCGCTTGTTGCTCTCGGCGGTCACTGGATAACTACCTTTCGTCCCTCAATGCGATAGCCGTTGCGGGCGATCCGCCCCACGACGTCGACGAGCAGCCTTCGCTCGACTTCCTTGATGCGCTCGTGCAGCGCGCTCTCGTCGTCCTCGTCCCGGACCTCCACCACGCCCTGCGCGATGATCGGCCCGGTGTCGACGCCGTCGTCGACGAAGTGGACGGTGCAGCCGGTGACCTTGGCGCCGTACGCGAGCGCGTCCCGCACGCCGTGGGCCCCGGGAAAACTGGGGAGGAGGGCCGGGTGGGTGTTCACGAACCGGCCGCCGAAGCGGGCCAGGAACTCCTTGCCGACGATCTTCATGAACCCGGCCGAGACCACCAGGTCGGGCTCGTGCGCGGCGACGGCCGCGGCCAGCGCGGCGTCCCACTCCTCGCGGCTCGCGTAGTCCTTGACCCTGCACACGAAGGTCGGCAGTCCGGCGCGCTCGGCGCGGGCGAGCCCCTCGATGCCGTCGCGGTCGGCGCCGACGGCCACGATCTCGGCGCCGTATGCCTCGGATCCGACGGCGGCGATCTCGTCGAGCAGCGCCTGGAGGTTGGTGCCGGATCCGGAGACCAGCACGACGAGGCGCTTGGCCACGGGCTTGGCGGCCACGATGGGGCCCTTTCTCGGGGGTGCGTCTGTCCGGGCCGGCGGGCGCACGTCCGTCGCGTCTGTACGTTCGCACGAATGCTTCGCCCTCCCCGATACGGGGAAGCCTACGAAGCGTCCGGCCGTCAGCAACGATACCGGCACACCGGGCGGCCCCCACGGGACGGGGGCGTGGCCGGGAGGTAGCGTCTGGGAGGAACCGGGTCGGGAACGCGCCTCGCGCGGACCACGTTGAGCAGTTGACGGACCTGGTCCACTGGTCATCGTCAGCCGTAGTCACAGTCGTTATCACCGAGGGAAGACGCTCACTTGATGCCGGACCGCAGCCTGCGACTTCTCACGCTCCCCCCGCAGTCGGCGCAGGGAGGGGAGCGCGGCCTGCTGCTGCGCGAGCGCCCCTCCTCCCCGCCGGACGCGCCGTCGGGCGGAGGGGACGGTGGCGGCGGCCGGCCGGAGCGGGAGGACAACCCCTTCGCCCCGCCGCCGGAGGGCACGCCGGACCGCCCCTGGCAACCGCGCCGCCCCGGCTCGGGCGACGACACCCAGGGACACCAGGGACACCAGGGACACCAGGGTGACCAGGGGAACCAGGGGGGCCGCTCCCCGTGGGGCAGCCAGTGGAGCGACCGCCAGCCCGGCCGCTCCCCCGGCGGCTTCGGTGAGCGTCCCCGCGGTGACCAGGACAGCGGCGGGAGCGGAGGCGGCCGCCCCGGCCCCGGAATGCGCTGGGATCCCACCGACCCCGCCCAGCGCCGCGCGCGCTACGCGCTGCTGTCCGGTATGTGGGGCTTCTTCTTCGCCCTCTTCGGCTGGCCCTACGTGGCGCTGATGCTCGGCGCGCTCGCCCTGTACTGGGGCATCAGCTCCCTGCGCACCCCGCCGCGCGCCCCCGACCCCGACCAGCCGGCCGCCGCCGCGCCGAGCCGCCCGCAGACCACCTCCGCGGTCAGCGGCATCGTCACGGCGTCCCTCGCCATCACCCTGGTCGCCGCGACCTTCATGGCCCAGCTCATCTACCGCGACTACTACACCTGCACCAAGGACGCCCTCACCAACGAGGCCAAGCAGTCCTGCGAGCGCCTTCTGCCGGAGGAGCTGCGGGGGGTGCTGGGCACGGACTGAGCCGGTCCGGGTCAGGTCCGGTCCGGGTCCGGGTCAGGTCCGGTCCGGTCCGGGTGCGGATCAGGTGCGGGTTCCGCCGGGGATCAGCTCCGGGCAGGGGCCGCTAGAGGTCCGACCGGGGGGAGTCCCCGGCGTCCCGCGGGGTGCCGTGGGCCGGGGCCGGGGGTGCCGTCGGCAGGTCTTCGGGCCGGTCCGCCAGGGCCGGATCCGGGTGCGGGTCCATGTCCGGGTCAGGGTCCGTGGCCAGGTGTGGGGCCGAGGGCGGCTCCTGGGGAAACGCCGCCGCCCTGAGCGCCGCCCAGCGGGACTCGCGTGCGCTGTCTTCGTGCCAGGGTGGCGGCCCGTGCGGCCTGCGCGGGCGGGGGTCCGGGGGAAGGTAGTCGTAGGGCTCCAGGGCGGTGTACGCGTCGGAGGGGTCGTACGCCGTCGCGGAGCCGTCGGTGTCGGTGAGGGCCTCGGCGTCGTAGAAGTCGTTCGCCGGCTGAGGTGCCGGCGGTTCCTGGGGTGCCGGCCGTCCCTGGGGGGTGGCCGCCGTCCGGGCCTGCCGCAGGGCGATGAGGAGTCGGCGGGCGCGCCGGACGCGGGTGCGGTCGCGGCAGCGCCAGGCATGGACGACGAGGGCGACGGGGAGGGCGGTCAGGGTGCCCCAGGCCAGTGCCGCGACCCCGGCCTGCCACCACACCGGGCCGAAGCGGGCGAGCGCGGCGACCCCGAGCGGACCGCCGGCCAGCGCGGCCGACGCGGCGACCGCCAGAGCGTACAGGGCGACGGCGCCACCCGTGACACGCGCGGTACGCCCCCGCGACCACGCCCCGGCGGGCCCGGACGCCGCCGCTTCCCCGGAGGGGGCCGTCGCCGCGCGAGCCGTGAACCAGCCCACCGTCACCCCGGCCGCCACCGGTACCGCCGCGGCCGCCCAGTTCAGCGGGGTCGCGGGGCCCGCGTCCGGGACCGCCGCCAGCAGCGGGAAGGGCGGCAGCAGCGGGGCGGGGTCGGAGGACAGCAGGTGGGTGACATGGCGGGTGCCCAGGGCGAAGCCGGGGCCGAGGGCGTAGCAGGCGGCCCACATCGCGGCGTTGGGGACCAGCGCGAGACAGAGCAGCAGGACCGCGAACCGGCCCGACCAGCCCTCGGTCAGCTGGGCGAAGGACGTGCGGGCCAGGTCGCCGTGCCCCATCAGGGAGACCGCGACCAGCAGCGCGCCACCGCCGAGCAGGGCGGCCAGACCGGCGGCCGCCGCCCGTGCGGCCGCACCGAACCCGCTGCCGGCGTCCGGGTCCGGGCCGGCGCGGCGCAGTCCGGCCGGCAGCAGGAGCAGTACACCGTCGAGGGCGTCGCGCGGACGGCCGTACGCCGTCCACACCCCCGATCCGGCCGCCGCCGTCGCGACGAGCGGCAGGCAGACGCAGGTCCAGGTCCAGTCGGGCCGCAGATCGCCGCCGGCGGCGTAGAGGGCGACGGGGGCGGCGACGCAGAGGTAGCCGAGGACGACACCCGCCCAGGCGGTGCGCGCGCCCACCGGTGCCTCCTCCTCCCCCGCGTCCATCGCGTCCCGCGCCGCGCGGTGCAGCAGCCACAGCGGCAGCGCGAACAGCAGCAGCGGGGTGAGGCCCACGGGTGCGGGGACACCGGAGAGGGTGTCGGCGCGGACGAGTTCGGCGCCGTGCGCCAGCAGCCACAGCGCGGCGGCGACATGCAGCGCGCCGCCGGGACCGCTGTCCGGGTACGGCGAGCTGATCCACAGCACCATCACCAGCACCGCGCACGATCCGAGGCCGAGCCCCGCGGCGAGCAGTCCTCCGAGGAGGCCGGCGCCCAGTCCGGGCGAGCGGCGGCGCATCCGGGTCAGCAGCAGGGACAGCGGCGGTCGGCGAGCGGTCATCGGGATCACGACCGTCATGGTCCCAACGACACGCGCTTTCCCGTCGTAACAGGCGAACCTCCGACGTGTCACCCAATATGTGTTTATGTTCTTTTCCGCACGAAGGGGCGCCCTGTGACACAGAGCCCTGCGAGCCCCCTCCCGCCGCCGAAGGAACGCCGACGCCTGCGCGAGCGTGCCTCCCTGACCCAGGGTCAGCTCGCGGCGCGCGTGGGTGTCACCAAGGAGACGGTGCGCGCGTGGGAGACCGGCCGTACGACTCCGCGCGGACGCAAACGGGAGGCGTACGCCAAGCTGCTGGCCTCGCTCGCCCGGCCGGCCGAGGTGCAGCGGGACGAGGAGGACACCGAGGTGACGGCACGTCAGTCGGCGGTCGTGGAGGCGGTCGCCTCGGAGGCGGCTGCGACGGAGAAACCGGAAACGGAAACGGAACCTGAGCCGGTGCCGAAGGCGGAGCCGGCGGTGGCGCTGAAGCCGGAGCCGGTCCTCGGGCCGGAGCCGGAACCGGACCCCGAGCCGACGCTGGAGCCGTCGCCGGACGCCGTGCCGGAACGGGACGCGGCGCTGACGCCTATGCAGGCGTTCGACGCGCTGTACGCGTTCTGCGCGCCCGCCCTCGTACGGCAGACGTATCTGCTGTGCGGGCGGCGGGAGCTGGCGCGCGAGGCGGTGGAGCGGGCGTTCCAGCTGGCCTGGGACCGCTGGCCCGAGGTCGCCGTGGACCCGGATCCGGCGGGCTGGGTGCGGGCGGCGGCCTACGAGTACGCCCTCTCCCCCTGGCACCGCTTCCGTCCCCGCTACCGGCACCCCAAACCGCCGCCCGCCGACGCCGCCGCCCGCGCGCTGCTGGACGCGCTGCTCCAGCTGCCGCCGTCGTACCGGCGCACGCTCGTGCTGCACGACGGGGTCGGGCTGCGCCTGCCGGAGACGGCGGCGGAGACGGAGGCCAGCACCCCCGCGGCCGCGTGCCGGCTGCTGCACGCCCGCGAGGAGGTCGCCGCCCGGCTGCCGGAGCTGTCGGAACCGGCCGAACTGGGCCGGCGGCTCGCCGAACTGGCCTCCACCGAGCGTCTTCGGGCGGCCCGGCCGACGGTCGTACGGGCGGGCAGCGAGCGGCGGGCACGGTTCTGGACACGGGCCGCGATCGCCTTCACGGTCACGATCATCGGGGCCACCGTGCTGACCCTGCGCACGGCTCCCACGCACTACGAGCCACCCGTCGCCCCCGGCGAGACCGTGCAGGGCGTACCGCCGCGGGCCGCGCCCGGTCCGCTGTCGCAGGCGGAGCTGGAACTGCGCGCGAAGCTGCGCGAGGAGACGGCGAACGGGCCGGAGCGGCTGGTGCCGATGGGTCGCTGACGGTGCGGGGGACGCGGGGTGCCGTACGCCCTCGGGCGGCCAGGCCCGTACTCACCCGGACGCGCGAGGCCCGTACGCCCTCGGACGGGACGCGCGAGGCCCGCACCCCGTCGGACGGGGTGCGGGCCTCGTGTCGCCTGTGCGGGCGTCGGCCGGATCGCGGGATCCGCCGGCTCAGCCGCTGCGGCTGATTCAGCCGGCGAGGATCTCGCGGGCCAGCTTGGCGGTCTCGGTCGGGGTCTTGCCGACCTTGACACCGGCGGCCTCGAGGGCCTCCTTCTTCGCCTGGGCGGTGCCGGAGGAGCCGGAGACGATGGCGCCGGCGTGGCCCATGGTCTTGCCCTCGGGCGCGGTGAAGCCGGCGACGTAGCCGACGACCGGCTTGGTCACGTTGTCCTTGATGAAGGCCGCGGCCCGCTCCTCGGCGTCGCCGCCGATCTCACCGATCATCACGATGAGGTCGGTGTCCGGGTCCTCCTGGAAGGCGGCCAGGGCGTCGATGTGCGTGGTGCCGATGATCGGGTCGCCACCGATGCCGACGGCCGTGGAGAAGCCGATGTCACGCAGCTCGTACATCATCTGGTAGGTCAGCGTGCCGGACTTCGACACCAGGCCGATGCGGCCCGGCTTGGTGATGTCGCCCGGAATGATGCCGACGTTCGAGCCGCCCGGCGTGATGATGCCGGGGCAGTTCGGTCCGATGATGCGGGTCTTGTTGCCCTTCTTGCCGGCGTACGCCCAGAAGGCGGCCGTGTCGTGCACGGCGATGCCCTCGGTGATCACGACGGCCAGCGGGATCTCGGCGTCGATGGCCTCGACGACCGCGTCCTTGGTGAACTTCTCCGGCACGAAGATGACGGAGACGTTGGCGCCGGTGGCCTCGATGGCCTCCTTGACGGTACCGAAGACCGGTACCTCGGTGCCGTCGAAGTCCACGGTGGTGCCCGCCTTGCGCGGGTTGACGCCGCCCACGACGTTGGTGCCGTCACCGAGCATGAGCTTGGTGTGCTTCATGCCCGTGGCGCCGGTCATGCCCTGGACGATGACCTTGCTGTCCTTGTTGAGCCAGATAGCCATGGTGTGTGGTGTCCTCGTCCTGAGTGCTTACTTGGCGGCGTGGGCCAGCTCGGCGGCCTTGTCGGCCGCGCCGTCCATGGTGTCGACGCGCTGGACCAGAGGGTGGTTGGCGTCGGTGAGGATCTTCCGGCCCAGCTCGGCGTTGTTGCCGTCGAGGCGGACGACGAGCGGCTTCTCGACCTTCTCGCCGCGGTCCTCAAGGAGCTTCAGGGCCTGGACGATGCCGTTGGCGACCTCGTCGCAGGCGGTGATGCCGCCGAAGACGTTGACGAAGACGGACTTGACGTCCGGGTCGCCGAGGATGATCTCCAGACCGTTGGCCATGACCTGGGCGGAGGCGCCACCGCCGATGTCCAGGAAGTTGGCCGGCTTGACGTTGCCGTGCTTCTCACCGGCGTACGCGACGACGTCCAGGGTGCTCATCACGAGACCGGCGCCGTTGCCGATGATGCCGACCTCGCCGTCGAGCTTGACGTAGTTGAGGCCCTTCTCCTTGGCGGCCGCCTCGAGCGGGTTGGCGGCGGCCTTGTCGTGGAGCTCCTCGAACTCGGGGTGACGGAACTCGGCGTTGTCGTCGAGCGACACCTTGCCGTCGAGGGCGATGACCTCGCCGGAGGCGACCTTCGCCAGCGGGTTGACCTCCACGAGGAGGGCGTCCGACTTGATGAAGGTGTCCCACAGCTTGATGAGGACGTCGGCGACCTTGTCCGCGACCTCGGCCGGGAACTTGGCGGCCTCGACGATCTCGCGGGCCTTCTCCGGGGTCACGCCGTCGATGGCGTCCACGGGGATCTTGGCGACGGCCTCCGGACGGGTGGCCGCCACCTCCTCGATGTCCATGCCGCCCTCGACCGAGGCGATGGACAGGAAGGTGCGGTTGGCACGGTCGAGGAGGAAGGAGACGTAGTACTCCTCGACGATCTCCGGAGCGGTCTCGGCGATCATCACCTTGTGGACCGTGTGGCCCTTGATGTCCATGCCGAGGATGTCCGTCGCGCGGGCGACGGCCTCGTCCGGGGTGGCGGCCAGCTTCACGCCACCGGCCTTGCCGCGGCCACCGACCTTCACCTGAGCCTTGACGACGGACTTGCCGCCCAGACGCTCGGTGATCTCGCGCGCCGCCTCAGGCGTGTCGATGACTTCACCGGCCAGCACCGGTACATCGTGCTTGGCGAAGAGGTCCCTCGCCTGGTACTCGAACAGGTCCACGCGCTTCCGTCCCTATCAGTGATCTCGCGGTTCGTTGGATGCGTGGGCGTGCCGCGAAGGGCAACGTGACGTCCGCTGTGTCACAAGGGGGGCGCACACGGTGTCCGAGCGCGCGGCATGTCCGTCTCGCAGGTTATCTCTGCTTGCGGGGGGCCTCTAAATCAGCGGTCACACCTGAGCGGTGATACCTGTCACATGATGCCGCCCTCACTGGCACGCCGTGCCGTGTGTGAGCGCGGGGGTGCGTGGGGGCGGGGGTGGAGGGCGTGCCGGGCGCGGGTGCGGGAGGGGCGTCCTGCACGGCCGCGTACGGCTCCCGCGCGGCCTCGTACGGGCCCCGTACGGCCCTCGGGCGGGGCGGAGCGGGAGGCCCTCACCCCAATGAGGACCTCCCCCGCTCCCTGTCCGGCGACCGCCGTCCCCGGAGGGAGGGTTTTCGGCCGTGTGGGGGGTGGATCACCCGCGCGGGTCACCTCGACGGCCTGCGCCGACGGGGATCGGCCGCGCGGGTCATCACCCGACGGCGTGGGTCGGCGTCGCTCAGCCGCGCGGGTACAGGTGGGCGGCGTAGCCCGGCGTGGCGGACTCGGCGACGCCCTGGGTGCCGCCGACGGCGTGGTGGGCGAGCGGGCCGGCGGTGGTGTGGACGGTGCCGGTGAGGTCCTGGGCGAAGTACCCGGCCTGTCCGGCCACGCCGTGGGCGAAGGGGTCGACCTCGCCGGTGACACCGTGGGCGAACGGGGCGACCTGGCCGGTGACCCCGTAGGCGAGACCCGTGGCGCTGCCGCCGACGCCCTCGACCAGCGGCTGGACCGCGTCCACGACCTGGTCGGCCAGGTAGGTGACCCGGTCGACGGCCGGCTGGACGGCCCCGGTGACCCCGTGCGCGAACGGCCCCACCTGACCCGTGACGCCCTCGGCGAAGCCACCGGCCTGCCCGGCGACGCCGTACGCGAGCGGCTGGACGTCCCCGACGACCCCGCCCGCGAAGGGACGCACATCGCCCTGGACGCCGTACGCCAGCGCGCCCGCGTCCGCGACGGCCTGCCCGGCGACCGGCACGACACCGTGCACCGCCGTGTTCACGACCGGCGGCAGCACCGCGGCTGTGGCATCCTCGGCGACCTGACCGACCAGACCGGTGGCGTACGGCGGTACGTCCGCCACCACGTCCCCGGCGACGCCCCGCACTCCGGCGACCGCGCCGCCCGCGACCGGCCGCACGTCCGCGACCGCGCCCGTGGCCACGTCCCGCACCTCGCCGACGGCACCGCCGGCGACCGGCACCACGCCCTGCACGGCCCCGTCCGCGACCGGCCGGACGTCGGCGACGACGCCGTACGCCAGCCCCGTCGCGGCGTCGACCGCGTGCCCGGCGGCCACACCGATGCCCGCCGCCGCGTCCGCGGCCACGGGCACGACGCCCTGCACGGCGTTCTGCGCGGCCGGCCGCACGCCGTCGACCGCGCCGGTCGCGACGGGCCCGACGCCGTCCACGGCCCGCCCGGCCACCGGCACGACCCCTCGCACCGCCGACTGCGCCACCGGGGTGATCCCGTCGACCGCGGACCCCACCAGCGGCGGAACAGCCGCGTCGACGGTCTCCTGCGCGACGGGCGCGACGGTGCCGGGGAGGGAGACGGCCGCGCCGTACGCGTGCCGGCGGGTGGCGGCGGCGGTGGCGCCGGCCTGCTGCTGGACGCCGGTGACCGTGCGGGTCGCCTGCCGGCGGGCGTCGGTGACCTGGGTGGCGGCCTGCCGCTGGGCGCCGGTGGCCGTGGTCGTGGCCTGCCGGCGGGCGTCGGTGGCCGTGCCGGAGACGCGGGTCTGGGCGCCGGTGGCGGTGGTGACGACGCGCTGTTCGACGCCGTCCGCCACGCCGGTGAGGTGGCCGGGGACCGCGGAGGCGGAGGTCTGGGCGGTCGTACGGGCGGTGCTCGCCGTCTTCGCGGCCGTGCCGGTGGCCTGCGTGCCGCGGCCCTGGGCGGCGGTGACGGCGGTCTGGGCGGCGCCGGTCGCCGTACCCGACGTGCGGCCCGCCGTGGCGACGGTCTGCTGCGCCTTGGTCCGGACGACGCCGTCGACGCCCTGGGCCTGGCCGCGGGCCGCCGACTGCGTGCCCTGGAGCCGCGTCTGGGCGGCGGCCAGCGCCTTCTCCAGCTCCGGCGCGAAGGCGGACAGCGGGCCGAAGAGGTAGTCGATGAAGCCGTCCGGCGTGCGCGGCGTCGGAACGGTGTCACCGGCCCGGTCCACCGTGGCCTCGGCGGCCCCGGCCCCCGTCTGCGCGGCCTTCGCGGCGCGCGCCGACTGGGCGCCCTTGATGGCCTGGGCGCCCCGGACCTTGGCCTTCGGAGTGCCGACGGCGGCGTCGACGTAGGCGCGCGCCTGGTCGCTCACGCTCCCCGCAGCCGCCCCGGTGGTCCGCTGCGCGCCCTCGACGGCGCCCAGCGTGCCGGTCAGCCGCCCGTCGGCCTGGGCCGCGGCACCGGCGGCGGTGCTCTGGACGCCGACCAGGCCCGAGGCCGTGTCGGTGAGCGTGGCGGTGGCGGACCCGGTGACCCCGGCGACGGCGTCACCGGCGTCGGCGGTCACGTCCTGCGTGACCCCGGTCGGGACGGCCGACGTGCCGTCCGTGACGTCCGCGACCTCCGAGGTCACGTCGGACGTCAGGTCGGAGGTCAGGTCCGACAGCGCGTCCGGCACGGACAGCGGGGCAGCGGGCAGCTCGTCGGCGCTGGCAGCCGTGGAGCCGAGCGCCCACGCGCCGGTCACGCCGGCGGCGATCACGATGGATCGGCGGATGTTCTTCTTCATGCGTACGTCAGATCCTTAGAGGACTTCCGGGCCGCCGGGCGTCAGGGCTCCGGGGCCTCGGAACGGCGCGAGCTCCCCACACCGGATCGATCACCGTCGGTGTGGCTCGCACCAGGGGACTTGGGGACATGGCGGCGCCGGTTCCGCTCGCGGTCCGGAGAGGGGCCAGCGGATGGTTCGGTACGCGGCGCGCCGGCTTTCCGTCCGGATGCCTCGGGGCGTCCGGGCGGGCGGGCGGACCTGACCGCCCCCGCGCGGCAGGTCGACAGGCGGTAGGTCGCCCGCTAGCCGGGGAAGACGGGAATGTCCCGGTGCCGGTCGCGGGTACCGGGCACCTCGGCCCCCACCGCGGCGCCGGCCAGCAGCCGCAGCGGCGCGCGCTGATCCGACGTCACGGCCTGCGCGTCCCCGTGCCGCGGCGAACCGTTGTCCCCCGCCGACCCGTTCACCGGCACCCCGTCCCCGCCCGTCGGCCACAACGGCGCACCCGCGTCACGGGCGGGCGTACCGGCGAAGGACGTACGCGAGGCGACCGGCACGGCACCGCGCCATGCCTCGTAGGACCCGGTCACCTGAGCGAGGTGCCCCTGTGCCCGACCGAGCCCCTGTCCACGCCTGGGCCCGTGCGGCACCGGCCTGACGCCACGCTCGGCGGACCCCACACCGGCCCCCGGCACGACGCCGCCATGCGCCTCTGCACCCAGCCCGCCCGGACCGTCCTGCCCGTCCGGCACCGGCAGCTCGGCAGCGTCCGGGACCCCAGGCAGGTCCCCCAGACCAGGGAACCCGGGCTCGGACCCGTCCCCCGGCCACAGCGGCAGCCCCGGCGCCGGAAACCTCACCGGCGACTCGGGCAGCCGCAGCTCCGAGGGCGAGACCCGGCCCGCCAGACGAGCCGCCTCCTCCTCGGCCACGGCACCGGCCGCGCGCACCGGCCCCGCCACACCGGCAGCCCTGAGGGCGACCTCTGGCTGGGAGGCGGCGTCGGCCGGGGAGGTGGGGTGGGCCTGGGAGGCGGCGTCGGCCGGGGAGGTGGGGTGGGCCTGGGAGGCGGCGTGAGTCGGGGCAGTGACGTCAGTCCGGGCCGTGACGTCGGTGCTCGAAGCAGCGTCAGCTCTGGAGGCGGCGTGAGCGCCGGAGTCAGCGTGAGCGCCGGAGTCAGTGTGAGCGCCGGAGGTGATGGAACCCTCGGCACTGTCCCTCGGGCCGCGCAGGGCGTCCGAGTTCACCAGGACGTCGGTGGCGCTCGCGCTCACCTCCGCCACGACGGCCGACAGGGACTCGCCGTACGGCACGGGTTCCGTCGACTCCGCCGCCCGCGCCTGCCCGCCGTACAGCAGCCCCAGCACGAACAACCCGCCCAGCAGCAGCCCCACCCGCAGCGCACGCCACCCACCCGCGGTACGCATCACGCGTACGGCGGCACCGGGCACCACGGCGGAACAGGTCAACGGGGGAAGGGTCCTCTTGTGCGGCGTAACGGATCGCGGGGCGCTGCGAGGCGGTGCGGACAACCGGAGCGCGGCACACCGGGCAACGGGCGTCGATCCTTGCACAGCACTTCCGAGGTTGCGCAAGCCCCCCGTTACCGATGGGTACTCATATCCGTTTTCCCTCCTCCGTCATGAGGTGTCCGGTATGGGCAGCGGGCGTTTCTCGATGGCCGCCGCCATCACCTCCGGGAACAGATCGGGCGTGCAGGCGAAGGCCGGAGCGCCCAGTGCCGCCAACGCCGCCGCGTGCTCCCGGTCGTACGCCGGCGCCCCCTCGTCCGACAGCGCCAGCAGCGCCACGAACTGCACCCCCGACGCCTTCATCGCGGCCACCCGCCGCAGCATCTCGTCACGTATGCCCCCCTCGTACAGATCGCTGATCAGCACGACCACCGTCTCGGCCGGCCGGCTGATCTGCGACTGGCAGTACGCCAGCGCCCGGTTGATGTCGGTGCCACCGCCGAGCTGCGTACCGAACAGGACGTCCACCGGGTCATCGATCCGATCCGTCAGGTCGGCGACCGCGGTGTCGAACACCACGAGCCGCGTGCTGATCGAGCGCATCGACGCCAGCACCGCCCCGAACACCGACGCGTAGACCACCGAAGCCGCCATCGACCCCGACTGGTCCAGGCAGAGCACCACCTCCTTGTGCGCCGAACGGGACGCCCGCCCGTATCCGACAAGCCGCTCGGGCACGACCGTGCGCTGCTCGGGCAGGTAGTGCCTGAGATTGGCGGCGATCGTGCGGTTCCAGTCGATGTCGTGGTGGCGGGGCCGCCGCACCCGCGCGCTGCGGTCCAGTGCCCCGGTCAGCGCCGCCCTGGTACGCGGGGCGAGCCGTCTCTCCAGATCCTCGACCACCTTGCGCACGACCGCCCGTGCCGTCTCTCTCGTCGTCTCCGGCATCGCCTTGTTCAGCGACAGCAGCGTCCCGACGAGATGCACGTCCGCCTCGACCGCCTCCAGCATCTCCGGCTCCAGCAGCAGCGCGGACAGCCCCAGCCGGTCGATGGCGTCACGCTGCATCACCTGCACGACGGAGGAGGGGAAGTACGTCCGGACGTCCCCCAGCCACCGCGCCACGGCCGGCGCCGACGCACCCAGCCCCCCGGAGCGGTCCCGCCCCGCCCGAGCCCCCTCCTCCTGCCCGTAGAGCGCGGACAGCGCCCCGTCCATCGCCGCGTCCCGACCGGAGAGCCCGTACTCCGTACCGTCCGCGTCCCCCTCTCCCCCCAGCACCAGCCGCCACCGCCGCAGCCGCTCCCGCGCCTCGACCGACTCCCCGGACACCCCCGAGCCCGGCCCGACCTCACCGTTCACCGTCATCGCCCGCCGCCTTCCACGCACCCCGCACCCCGTCGCTTCCCCGCACCCGCGCGCCGTCGCCGCCTCCCCGTGTCGGCCCACCGCCAGGCGCCGCCGTGCCGCTGCATCACCCAGCCGCCCGCCGCTGTCCTCCCCCTCCCATCCCGTCCCCGTCCGCTCTCCGCGGCTCCCGGTCCCCGTCCAGCCCCAGCAGCAGCCGGACGACCGGCAGTACGGCGTCGGCGCGCTCGGGGTCCAGGTCGGCCGCGAAGCCGGGGGTGCGGGAGCCCGGGGCCGCGCTCCTGTCGCGCTCGCCCGGTCCGCGCCGGACCAGTTCGCCGAGGGTGCGGCGCGCTGCGGGCTCGTACGCCGAGAAGGTGCGCCGCAGCAGGGGCAGCACGTCGGTGAACGCCTCTGCCGGAACTCCGGTCAGCCAGGCGTCGACCAGGCCCCGCAACCGCTCGTCGTGCACCAGGAGGAGCCCGCCACCGGAACCGCCGCCCACGAAGCCCTCGATCCAGGCGGCCGCCTCGGCCGGCGGCGTCCCCGGTGACAGCGCGAGCCCCATCAGCCGTGCCGCCTCCTCCCGCGCCAGCAGCTCACCGTCCAGCAGCAGTCGCACGGCACGGCCGCGGATGATCCCGGGCACGGTGTCCCGGCGGGACAGGACCCCGAGCACCTCCTGCCAACGGGCCCTCAGATGGGCGCGGTCCGTCGGCGCCGGTATCTCCTCGTCCGCCAGCAGCCCCACCGCCCGGTGCACGGCGTCGACATGGCCGCGCATCACGTCGGCCGCCTCGGCGTTCAGCGCGGTGCAGGCCGGGGGCAGCCCGACGAAGATCCGCTCGGCGAGACCGACGGCGACCTCCCTGAGCGCGCCGGTGTCCGTGCCGCGCACATCTCCGTAGCGCAGGGAGCGGACCAGGGCGGGCAGGGCCTGGGCGAGACGGCCGACGTCGGTGTCGAGCGCGGCACGGTCGGCGAGGACGCGCATCACCGCCGGAAGTGCGTCCGGGAGCCCGGCCAGCAGACAGTGCTCGGCCAGCGCGGTGACGTCGGCGAGACCGGGTGCGGTGAGGGCGTCGGCCTCGGCCTTGGCGTTCGCGGCGGAGAGCACGGTCGTGCCCCACACCCCGGCCTCGGCGACCCGCAGCGACAACTCCGGCTCCCAGCGCAGCCGCCACGTCTCCCGGAACGTGCCGGTGCCGGCACGCGAGGCCACCCGCTCGCCCCAGACCACGTCCAGCAGCCGCAGCCGGTGCAGCAGCCGGCTGCGCCTGGCGTCGGTCTCCTTGCGCACGTCGAGCTCCAGCTCGCGCTCCGCCGCCTCCGGCTTGAGCCGCAACCGGCGCTGCAGCCGGTCGAGATCCCGCTGCAAGGGCACCGCGGGCGCCGCGGCGGGGACCTGGCCCAGCACGTCTCCGACGATCAGCCGGTCGCGGACCAGCGCCAGCGGAATGTCCGATCCCTCGCACATCACCGCCCGTATCGCGTCGACGGTCTCGCTCAGGCCCGGCACCGGGCGGCCGCGCAGAGCGGCCAGTGTCTCCGCCAGCCGCACCGCCTCGATGACATGAGCCGGGGAGACGCTCCGGTCCTCGGCCCGCAGCAGCCCCGCCACCTTGGTCATCCACCGCTCCACCGGCCGGTCCGGAGCCGCGAACACATGCCCGTACCAGCCCGGCGAATCGATCCCCGCGCCGTACCCGCCGGCCCGCGCGAGCCGCCGGTGCGTCCACGGCACCCAGGTCAGCTCCGCCTTCACCTTGGGCAGTCCCTTCAGCAGCGCCCGGTCGGACGTGACCGTCGTCCGCCGCCGCAGCGCGGGCACGTGCCAGGCCCCGCACACCACGGCCACGGCCTCGCCGAACTCCCGCCGGGCCGCCCGCAGCTGGAGCCGCATGTACGCCTCGCGCACCAGGTCCCGGTCGTGCCCCCCGCTGCCGTAGACCTCCCGCAGCGCCGCCATGGCCTCCTCGACCGCGGCGAACGGTGCCAGCGCGCCGGTGTCCCCCATCCCCCGGTGCTCGACGACGTCCTCCCACCAGCGCTCCGGGTCGTCGTACCCGGCGGTCTCGGCGAGCACGGCGAGCGGGTCCAGACGGAGCTCGCGCCCGCTCGTACCGTCGTGGCGCGGTGTGCCGCCCCCTGGGGTCTCCCCCTGGTCGCCGGCGCTAGCGCCCTGGTCGCGCGGTGTGACGGTCTCCGAGGCCATGTCTTCGTCGGCGTGCTCCGCGTACGCGTAGTCCTCGTTCTCCTCGTTCTCCTCGTCCTCCTCCTTTCCCCAGGCCAGGGTGTGTGTCGCCGGCAGGTCGATGAAGCGGACCGGGACCTGGTGTTCCAGGGCCCAGCGCAGGGCGATCCACTCCGGTGAGAACTCGGCCATGGGCCAGAAGGCCGAGCGTCCGGGTTCGTCCACGGCGTGGGCGAGCAGGGCCACCGGCGGCCGCATGCCGGGGTCGGCGGCCAGCGGCACCAGCGCGTCGGCCTCGGGCGGCCCCTCGATCAGCACGACGCCGGGCCGCACGGCGTCGAGGGCCGCCCGCACGGCCCGAGCCGAGCCGGGCCCGTGGTGCCGCACCCCGAGCAGCACGGGGCCGGAGCCGCCCCGGCCGCTCGTCTCTCCCTCGGCCGCGTTCCTCTCTCCCTCGGCCGCGTTCCTCTCTGCCTCGGCTGCGTTCACCGACACCACCCCCTTCGCCCTCCTTGGCTCACACGGGTCACGGATCGCCCTCGCTCGGCCCCCGCCGCCCCGGCACCCCACGCTCGGCCCCGCCGCGTCGACGCCCCACGCCGGGTCGGTCCCGGCGTGGGCGCCTGTCCTGATCAGCGCCTCCACTCATGAAGAGTCCGGGAGCGCCGGCTTTCGTTGCCTCTCTTCAAGTCCGCCGGGAGGCGCCGCCGTTGTGAAGGCTCCGGCGCCGGGGCCAGGCCGTGTCGTCGTCGGAAACCCTGCGCACCACGGCCCTCCTACGGCCCTTCGCGTTGCGTCCCCAGATGGAGGTGTTGTCGTCCTCGCCGTTCATGCCGTCACCTCCCGGCAGGCGCGGTAGAAGTCCGTCCAGCCGTCCCGTTCGCGGATCACCGTCTCCAGGTACTCCTGCCAGACGAGCCGGTCGGCCGCGGGGTCGCGGACGACGGCGCCGAGGAGGCCGGCGGCCACGTCACCCGACCGCAGCACACCGTCACCGAAGTGGGCGGCCAGTGCGAGACCGCTGGTCACCACGGAGATCGCCTCGGCCGGGGACAGGGTGCCGCTGGGCGACTTCACCTTCGTACGGCCGTCGGTGGTGACCCCGTCGCGCAGTTCACGGAAGACGGTCACCACGCGGCGGATCTCGTCGATCCCGTCCGGTACGGCGGGAAGGTCGAGGGAACGGCCGATCTGACCGACCCTCCGGGAGACGATGTCCACCTCCGCCTCCACGCTGTCGGGCAGCGGCAGCACCACCGTGTTGAAGCGGCGCCGCAGCGCGCTGGAGAGGTCGTTGACCCCGCGGTCGCGGTCGTTGGCGGTGGCGATCAGGTTGAACCCGCGGACCGCCTGCACCTCCTGGCCCAGTTCGGGTATCGGCAGGGTCTTCTCCGAGAGGATCGTGATGAGCGTGTCCTGGACGTCGGCCGGTATCCGGGTCAGTTCCTCCACCCGGACCGTCATGCCCTCCGCCATCGCCCGCATGACGGGGCTGGGCACGAGGGCTTCGCGGCTCGGGCCGTGCGCGAGCAGCTGCGCGTAGTTCCACCCGTAGCGGATGGCCTCCTCCGGGGTGCCCGCCGTGCCCTGCACGAGCAGCGTCGAGTCGCCGCTGACGGCGGCGGCCAGGTGCTCGGACACCCAGGTCTTCGCGGTGCCCGGGACTCCGAGGAGCAGCAGGGCGCGGTCGGTCGCGAGGGTGGTGACGGCGACTTCGACGATGCGTCGCGGGCCGACGTACTTGGGAGTGATCACTGTGCCGTCGGGCAGCGTGCCCCCGAGCAGATACAGGGCGACCGCCCACGGCGACAGCTTCCAGCGGGCCGGGCGCGGCCGGTCGTCGTGCGCGGCCAGCGCGGCGAGTTCCGCGGCGAAGGCATGCTCGGCGTGCGGCCGCAGCACCTCCGGCGAAGGCGTGGTCGGGTCGGTGGTCGTGGGATCGTCAGGCTTCGTTTCGACGGACACGGACATGGCTGAGTGCCCCCTCCAGCTCGGCCGGTTCGGATCTGGCACCCACCGTGCACCACGGCACTGACAATGCGTTCCGACCTGCGCAAACGCTCGCGGAGGGCCGATTGTCAGTGGGGGGCTCTACGGTCGGAGACATGAATCGGCAGGGGGTGCGCTGGACCGCGGAGCAGGTGCTGGCACTGGCGCCTGACTCCGCGTCACGCGATGCGGGCAGCAGGCTCGGTGCGGCCGGTCCGTGGTCCGAGACGGGGAGTGGTGACGAGGGGGCGGTATGGGGACTGTGCGAGAGCGGCGACAGCCGGCCCTACCGCACGGCTGTCGATCTCGCGAGCCCCTCCGGCCCTGCGTTCACCTGCACTTGTCCGAGCCGGAAGCTCCCCTGCAAGCACGCGCTCGGGCTGCTGTTGCTGTGGGCGGACGGTGACGGCGACGCGGTGCCGCGAGGGCAGGCGCCGCAGTGGGCCGGGCAGTGGCTGGAGGAGATGAGGGAGGAGCGAGAGGAGAGGAAATCGGGAGCCGACGAGGCGAGTTCGGCGGGCAAGCCGTCCGATCCGGAGGCGGCTCGGCGCAGGGCGGAGCGGCGGGCCGAGCGGATCACGGCGGGGGTCACCGAGCTGGAGCAGCGCCTCGGGGACCTGGTGCGCGGCGGTCTGGCCGCGGCGGAGCAGGCCGGGTACGGGATGTGGGAGGAGACCGCGGCCCGCATGGTCGACGCGCAGGCACCGGGCCTGGCCGCGCGCGTACGGGAGTTGGGGGCGACCGTGTCCTCCGGTCCGGACTGGCCCTCACGGCTGCTGGAGGAGTGCGCGCTGCTGCATCTGCTGGACCAGGGCTGGCTGCACCGGGAGCGGCTGCCTCCGGCGCTCACGGCCACCGTCCGCTCCCGCGTCGGCCAGACCGCCGCACCCGAGGGGCCGCCGGTGCGGGACCGCTGGCTCGTCCTCGCCCAGTACGACACGGCCGACCCGAAACTGACGACGCGCCGCATATGGCTCTACGGCACCGAATCCGACCGCACGGCCCTGCTGCTGTCCTACGGCGCCGCCGGCCGCGTCCCCGAACTGGCCCTGCCGGTCGGCACGGAGCTGGACGCCGAGCTGTCCGCCCATCCGGCCTCACCGCGCTGCGCCCTCGGGGAGCGGTTCTCGCCGCCCGAGCCCTCGGCCGTACGGCCGCCGGGTGTCACGGTGACGCGGGCGGTCGCCCGGTACGGCGAGGCGCTGCGGGACGATCCGTGGCTGGAGTCGGTGCCGGTCACGCTCGACCACGTCGTGCCCACGCCGGACGGTGACGCCTGGCAGCTGGCCGACGCCACCGAGGACACGGCGCTGCCGCTCACGCCGGTCGCCCTCGGCCGGCCCGGCCTGTGGCGGCTGGTGGCGTTGTCGGGCGGCGCGCCGGTCAAGGTCTTCGGCGAGTGCGGCCACCGCGGTTTCACTCCGCTGACGGCGTGGGCGGACGGGGTGGGTGAGGCCGTCGCTCTGTGCTGAGGGCGATCCATGCGCCGCAAGGCCCCGGCCGCGGCCCAGGCCCAGGCCCCGACCGACCCGGATACCCAGACTCAGCCCCAGATCCAGACCCAAAGAAAGGAAGCAGCCGATGACCAGGCACCCTGCCTCCACGGACGCACCCGAGCGGGTCCTCTGGGACGACCTCGTCACCGCGGCCCTGCTCGGCACCGACCGCCGTATGCCGCGCATCGAACCCGACACCGGCCACCCCCCACCCGCGCGCGGCTCGCGCCCTCCCGCACCCGCCACCGCCGAGCGGAGCGGCCGTAAGGCCGCGGCGCCCACGGCCCTGTTGGACGCCGCCGCTCAGGAGACCGTGCGGCGGCGGGCGGGGCTGCGGCCGGCTCGGGCCGCGCGGCGACCGGAGCCGGCCCCCGTCGACCCGCGCCCGCCGTTGCCCGCCGCGGCGGCACGGCGGCTGGCGTCGCTGCTCGCCGACCGGCCCGGCGCGGCCGCCGGCGGCCGCAGAGGCAGCACCCCGGACCTCATGGAACTGCTGCCCCAGTGGCTCGCCACCGCCAACGCCCGTGGCTACGCGGCTCCTCCGGCCCTGCTGCCCGCCCTGCTGGACGCGGCCCGCGGCCGTACGGACCTGCGCCCGGCCGCCCTGGCCTTCGCGGGCCCACGCGCCATGTGGCTGGCCCGGTTCAACCGGGACTGGCGGTACGCCCTGCGGACGACGCCGGGGGGTGGCGCGGCGCTGCCCCGCCTGGACGACGTACAAGAGGTGCGGCGGTTGTGGCAGGAGGGGCTGTTCGCGGAGCGGGTCGCGCTGTTGGCCGTGCTGCGGTCGCGGGACCCGGCCGCCGCGCGTGAGCTGCTGGCGTCGACGTGGGCGGTGGAACGGGCCGAGGACCGGCTGATGTTCGTCGACTCGCTGCGTGTGGGGCTGGGGCCGGGGGACGAGCCGTTCCTTGAGCAGGTGCTGGACGACCGCAGCCGCAATGTGCGGGCGACGGCGGCGGAGCTGCTGTCGGCGCTGCCGGAGTCGGCGCTCGCCGCGCGGATGGCGGTCCGGGCCGCGGTCTGCGTGGCCCTGGACCACACGCTCCAGGAGCCGACGATCGGGGTCGAGGCGCCTCACGAGTGCGACGCGAGCATGGTGCGGGACGGTGTCGTGTCCAAGGCTCCGGCGGGACGGGGTGAACGCTCGTGGTGGTTGGGCCAGTTGGTGGAGGCGGCACCGCTCGGCACCTGGCCGGGACGGCTCGGTGGCCGCACTCCGGAAGAGATCGTGGCGCTGCCCGTGGCCGACGGCTGGCAGAGCGAACTGCACGCGGCCTGGTGCCGGGCGGCCGTTCGGCAGCGGGACGCCACGTGGTCGCGGGCGCTCCTCGGGTCGCCGTCGGCCCCCGAGGCGGGCGGTCCCGGCGCGGTGTCGCTGGCGGAGCGGGCCAAGCTGCTCAGCACCCTGGACGCCGGGGAGCGGGCCGACTGGGTGGCCGGGTTCATCGCGACGCACGGGCTGTCGGAGGCATTCCAGCTGCTCGGCGTCTGTGCGGTGCCGTGGGCGGCCCCGCTGGGCCGGGCCGTGGTGGACGCGCTCAACATCGCTCGGGACGCCGGGAGTTACCCGTGGAGTTTCAGCGGCGTCATGGGCCTGGCCGAACGCTGCCTCGACCCGGCGGAGGCGTACCGCCTCGACGGCCTGCTGGCCGTCCCCGAGGAACCGGAGGACGCGTCACCCGGCGCCGGCGGCTACTGGGCGGAGGCATTCCAGCGCCTGGTCTCCACGTTGCGCCTGCGCGCGGCGATGACGGAGGAACTGACGGCGGAGCCGACGCAGGGACCGACAGGGAAAGCGGCGGAGGAGCCAGGGGCGGGACGAGGCGACGACACCCCGTCGAGCGCCGAGCGCCCATTGCCGCACAGATGCCCGGCGGACGGTTCAGGGGCGACGCCGGGCGAGGTCACGACGTAGGACGGCGGCGGTGTGCACGGCAAGGGAAGACGCCGTCACCCACCGGCCCGCCCGAGCCGCCAAGCCGCCGCCGGGACGCGCCCGGCAGGGCACGGCGCCCACCGCACCCGCCCGCCGCAGCACCGCACGGCCGCCCGGCACACCCCCTGTCGACCCGCGCCCCGGTGCCCTACGCCCCCGCCGGCTGGCGGACGTTCGCGCGGACCCAGTCGACGATGGCCGCCGTCGTGGCGCCCGGCGTGAAGATCTCGGCGACACCCTTCTCCTTCAGCGGCGGGATGTCCGCCTCGGGAATGATGCCGCCGCCGAAGACCAGGATGTCCTCGGCGTCCCGCTCCCGGAGCAGGTCGATCACGGCGGCGAAGAGCGTGTTGTGGGCCCCCGAGAGGATGGACAGCCCGATCGCGTCGGCGTCCTCCTGGATCGCGGTGTCGACGATCTGCTCGGGAGTCTGATGGAGGCCGGTGTAGATGACCTCCATACCGGCGTCGCGCAGCGCCCGCGCGATCACCTTGGCCCCACGATCGTGGCCGTCGAGCCCCGGCTTGGCCACCACCACGCGGATCGGACCGGCTGCCACACCCATCACTGCCTCCATGAAGCGACTTCATCCATCCGTACCGACAAGTACCGCACACTTCGGACACCTCGCACAGATGGCACAGGCCACATGCGCGCGAGTCCGCTGCCACCCGCCCCCCCGGGGGACGGCGCCGTCTCGGCACGGACGCCCCGGACGACACTGACCGGGGAAGTGAACGAACGTTATCTCCAGAATCCCGCAACCGGCAGTTTCGCGCAGGAGACCGAGGGGGAAATCACACGTGGGACACGTTCGCCGCGCACCGTTCCGCCTCTTCGCGGCCCCCGCGCCTCGGCAGCCCGCGGCCGAGGGACCGCACACCGCAGCGGAACGCGCGCATGGAGAGCCACGACGAGACCGCCGCGCCGGCACACCCCCTCATCACCTCACCCACGCCGTCCGCGCCACCCTCCGCGCTTCGACCGCACACCCCTCCGGGACCGCCGCCGGGGACCGGTCGACCGCACTCGCCATGACTCTCCACGAGGGCATACGGGGGACAGGGCCGTCCTCCCGTGCGCCGTTGGGAGGCCGGTCATGAAGGTCATCTGGGACCTGCTGCCGCTGCAGCCGCTCTGCCGGCGCCTGCTGCCCGGCAAGCTGACCGGCCTGTCGGTGGCCCTGCTCAAGGCGACCGCCCTGGAGATCGCGATCCTCGCCGGGCATCTGCTCCTCTACCCCTCCGGCATCAGCCAGGAGCGCCGCCCCGACTCCCCCGGTCCCGAGGCCGAGCCGGTGTCTGGCGGCGCGGCCCGGCTGCCGGCGCAGGAGCGGCCGCCGGTCGTGCTGCTGCACGGGTTCATGGACAACCGCTCGGTGTTCCTGCTGCTGCGCCGCACCCTGGCCCAGCACGGCAGGCACCGCATCGCCTCTCTCAACTACTCGCCGCTCACCTGCGACATCCGCGCCGCCGCGGAGCTGCTCGGCCGCCACATAGAGGAGATCTGCGAGCGCACCGGCAGCAGGCAGGTGGACATCGTCGGCCACAGTCTCGGCGGGCTGATCGCGCGGTATTACGTACAGCGGCTGGGTGGGGATCCGCGGGTGCGCACCCTGGTCACGCTCGGCACGCCGCATTCCGGCACCCGGGTCGCGCCCCTGGCCGACGCCCACCCGATCGTGCGCCAGATGCGCCCCGGCTCACCGGTCGTCGAGGAACTGTCGCGGCCGGCGCCCGGCTGCCGTACGCGGTTCGTCTCCTTCTGGAGCGATCTGGACCATGTGATGGTCCCGTTGGAGGCAGCCCGGATCGACCACCCCGACCTGCTGGCCCAGAACGTGCGGGTGAGCGGGATAGGTCATCTCGCCCTGCCCGTCCATCCCGCCGTCGCGAACGGGATACGGCAGGCACTGGACGGCACGGGCACCTCGGCCGAGGCCACCACCGCGACCGCCGACGGACTGACCGTGGCGTGACGACGACCGCCGACGGACCTGACCGCGGCCCGACAGCGGACCGGAGGCCCGGCGGCCTGGCGGTTCGGCGGCCCGGCCGCAAACCCACCGCCGCCCTGCCGACTTCGGCGGTTCACCCGACGTACGGCCGGCCTCCGACCCTCACTCGACCACGGCCGAAGCCGTACCCAAGGCCCGATCGAGCCCGCTCCACGGGCTTCCGGGATCGAACAATCTTCGAACACAAGGCCAAAGTCGTGCCCGCAGTCCCCCGAAACACGGCCGAATGCCCGTTTCCCGCTGACGCGAAACCTGCCGAAGATTGTCGTGCCCGCGTACCGCCGGGTACAGTCGCCGCACTGCTCTGGCAGCCCCTGTTGTCGAGGCGAAAGAGAAGTTGGTGAACGACCGTCACCCGTCGGGGACCATGACCACCCCGGCCCCGGCTTCTGACGCCTCCTCGGCGCCTTATGCGTCGTACGGCACCCAAGAAGCCGCGTACGGCGACTTCACCACATACGGCGGCTACGACGCGAGCGGTTTTGCGACCGGCGCCCACGGCACCGGCACCCACGGCATCGACGCCCACGGCATCGACGCCTACAGCACCGGTATCCACACCACCGCCGCTCACACCACCGGCACGTACGCCACCGACCCCCTCTTCGGTGACCTGCCCGGCAGCGACCACGAGACCGGCGCGTACGACACCACGCAGTGGTCCACCGGCAGCCAGCAGACCCTCAACTACGACGCCTACGCGGCCCAGCACCACGCCGCCTACGACACGGGCGCCTACGACACCACGGCCTGGGCGACCGGCCAGCAGCTGCCGCTCGTCCCGCCGCAGGCCACCGCCGCGGACGACAGCGAGTGGGGGTCCCCCCACTGGGAGAGCGACACCGGCGCCTGGCTGCACCCGGATCAGTCCGGCAACCCGGCCGACCAGACCCAGCAGTGGGACTGGGGCACCCAGGGCTTCGACACCGGCGCATACGACGCCACCCAGTGGAACTCCGCCACCCCGGACGCCACCACCGGCGAGCACGGCGAGCCCTCCCCGTACGACGACCTCACGGCGTACGACGATCCCGCCGACCCGAGTGCGGACCCCGACGCGGAGACCGATCCGCGCGAGACCGGTGAACTCCCCGCCCTGACCCTCCTCGACGGCCAGGAGGAGACCGCCCCGGCCGCCCCCGCCGCCCCGCGCGCGGGCTCGCGCAGCGCGTCCCGCTCCCGCCGCCGCACCCCCGCCAAGCGCTCGGCACTGCTGACGGTGGCCGTGCCCTCGGCGTGTGTGATGGGTGTCGCCGGGATCGCCGCGGCCTCGGTGGGCAGCCTCACCGGTGGCGACGGCCAGGACACCGCCACCACCGCCTCGGACGCGGTGCCGGTGCAACCCTCCACCGCCAACAACCAGCTCGACACCCAGCTGCAGAGCCTCACCGCCGAGGCCGACGACTTCGCTGACCGCGCCAGCCGCACCCAGGAGCGCATCGACCTCAAGGCTCAGCAGGAGCTGGAGAAGAAGCGGGCGGCGGAGGAGGCGGCCCGCAAGGAGCGGCTGCGCCCCAAGTTCGCGCTCCCGGTCGCCCAGCACGGACTCAGCGCCTACTACGGCCAGTCCGGCGTCAACTGGATGTCCCTGCACACCGGCATCGACTTCCCCGTCTCGTACGGCACTCCGGTCATGGCCGCGACCGACGGCACCGTGCGGACGCAGTGGAACAGCGCCTACGGCAACATGGTGATCGTGACGGCGATGGACGGCACGGAGACCTGGTACTGCCACCTCGGCAGCTACGCCGTCCCCTCCGGTTCGACCGTCAAGGCGGGCGACACGATCGCCTACTCCGGCAGCTCCGGCAACTCCACCGGCCCGCACCTGCACTTCGAGGTGCGTCCGGGCGGCGGTTCGTCGATCGACCCGCTGGCCTGGCTGCGCAGCCACGGCCTGGAGCCGTCGTAGGCCCAGAGCGTTTCCGGTAAGCCCCGCTGTCCTGGACGGCGGGGCTTACTCGTCGTGGTCGGTCGCAGCCCGGGTTACAGCCCCGGCTACAGCTTCTCGACCGGCGCGTAGCGCAGCAGGAGCCGCTTGGGCTTGGCGTCGCCGAAGTCGATCGTCGCCTCGGCGTTGGCCCCCGTGCCCTTGACGGCCATGACCGTGCCGAGCCCGAACTGGTCGTGGGTGACCCGGTCGCCGACGGCGAGGGAGGCGACCGGCTTCTCGCCCCCGCCGCGACCGGTGGCGAAGCCGGAGGCGCCCGACGCCGAGGAGCGGGATCGGGAGGAGGACAGCGAGGCGGCGATCCTGGAGGCGGGGCCGGAGGAGACGGGCGCGGTGGCACCCGTGCGCTTCCAGTCCACGTGCTGCGCCGGGATCTCCTCCAGGAAGCGGGAGGGCGGGTTATACGAGGGCTGCCCCCAGGCGCTGCGCATCGCCGCGCGGGTGAGGTACAGCCGCTCCCGCGCGCGCGTGATGCCGACGTAGGCCAGCCGGCGCTCCTCCTCCAGCTCCTTGGTCTGGCCGAGGGCGCGCATGTGCGGGAAGACGCCGTCCTCCATGCCGGTGAGGAAGACGACCGGGAACTCCAGGCCCTTGGCGGTGTGCAGGGTCATCAGGGTGATGACGCCGGAGCCTTCCTCGTCCTCGTCGGGGATCTGGTCGGAGTCGGCGACGAGCGCGACCCGCTCCAGGAAGTCCGCCAGTCCGCCGGGGTTCTCCTCGGACTCCTGCTCGAACTCCAGGGCGACGGCCGCGAGTTCCTGGAGGTTCTCGATCCGGGTCTCGTCCTGCGGGTCGGTGGAGGACTGCAGCTCGGCGAGGTAGCCGGTGCGTTCGAGGACCGCCTCCAGGACGGTGGCCGGTCCCGCGCCGGACTCGACGATCGTACGGAGCTCCTCCATCAGCGCGTTGAACCGCTTGACGGCGTTCGTGGACCGGGCGGCCATGCCGTACGCCTCGTCGACCCGCTTGAGCGCCTGCGGGAAGCTGATCCTCTCGCGCTGGGCGAGGGCGTCGATCATCGCCTCGGCGCGCTCGCCGATGCCGCGCTTGGGCACGTTGAGGATGCGCCGCAGCGGCACCGAGTCCTCCGGGTTGGCGAGCACCCGCAGATAGGCGAGGACGTCCCGGACCTCCTTGCGCTCGTAGAAGCGGACGCCGCCGACGACCTTGTAGGGCAGGCCGACGCGGATGAAGACCTCTTCGAAGACACGGGACTGGGCGTTGGTGCGGTAGAAGACGGCGACATCGCCGGCCTTGGCCTCGCCCGCGTCCGTGAGGCGGTCTATCTCGTCGGCGACGAACTGCGCCTCGTCGTGCTCGGTGTCGGCGACATAGCCGGTGATGCGCGCGCCCGCGCCCGCGTTGGTCCACAGGTTCTTGGGGCGGCGGGACTCGTTGCGCTCGATGACCGCGTTGGCCGCGGAGAGGATCGTCTGCGTGGAGCGGTAGTTCTGCTCCAGCAGGATCGTCGTCGCGTCCGGGTAGTCCTCCTCGAACTGGAGGATGTTGCGGATGGTGGCGCCGCGGAAGGCGTAGATCGACTGGTCGGCGTCACCGACGACGCAGAGCTCGGCGGGCGGCACGTCGTACTCGCTGGGGGGCACGTCGACGGGGTGCTCGTTGGTCCCCACCAGTTCGCGGACCAGGGCGTACTGGGCGTGGTTGGTGTCCTGGTACTCGTCGACCAGGACGTGCCGGAAGCGGCGGCGGTAGTGCTCGGCGACGTCCGGGAAGGCGCGGAGCAGGTTGACCGTCGTCATGATCAGGTCGTCGAAGTCCAGCGCGTTGGCCTCGCGCAGGCGCGACTGGTACAGGGCGTATGCCTGGGCGAGGGTCTTCTCGAAGCCGTCGGACGCCTGGGCGGCGAAGTCCTCCTCGTCGATCAGCTCGTTCTTCAGGTTGCTGATCTTGGCGCTGAAGGACTTGGGCGGGAAGCGCTTGGGGTCGAGGTCCAGGTCGCGGCAGACCAGGGCCATCAGGCGCTTGGAGTCGGCGGCGTCGTAGATCGAGAAGGACGAGGTGAAGCCGAGCTTCTTGGACTCGCGGCGCAGGATGCGCACGCACGCGCTGTGGAAGGTCATCACCCACATCGCGTTCGCGCGGGGGCCGACGAGCTGCTCGACGCGCTCCTTCATCTCGCCCGCGGCCTTGTTGGTGAAGGTGATCGCGAGGATCTGCCCGGGGTGCACGTTCCGCTCGGCGAGCAGGTGGGCGATGCGGTGGGTGAGCACGCGGGTCTTGCCGGAGCCGGCTCCGGCGACGATGAGCAGAGGCGAGCCGGAGTGGACGACGGCGGCGCGCTGGTTCTCGTTCAGCCCCTCCAGCAGGGCGGCCGCGTCGATCACGGGGCGCGGGGCGCCGTCGCGGTAGTAGGCGTCCCGGTCCGGGGGCACGTCGAACTTCCCGCCGAACAGATCGTCCGGAAGCGACTCCGGAGCGTGATCGTCCTCGGGCGGCGGCGGGGGCTCCTCCTCGTGCCCGCGAGGGGCCTGGAGGTCCGCCAGGAAGCTGTCGTCAAAGAGGCTGCTCATCGCTCTACGAGTCTAGGGGGCCCCACCGACAACCGTTCCCGGTCCCGGAAACTCCCGGCCACCACGGTGCGTGACCTCGGCGCCACCGCCTGCGCCGATCCCGGCCCGAACACGCCGAGGTCACGAAAATGTATCGGGCATATCACCCGCCAACCTTCACACGAGCCACACGAGTTGGCTACGGTGCCGGGCAGGCCGCACGACCCCCTCCGGCGAACGTCGCCGAACCGTGCGGCCTCCGCCGAGTCCGGTGCGCCCGCACGCCCACCGGAGCCGGGACCACCGAAACTGGGGTGAATCGGCCCACTCCCGTACGGGAGCGCCGTAGGGCAAGCCTTCCGAACCACCCGCCCGAACCCTCCTCCGGAGCCCGAAGGGCCTGGGGGTGCCCCCACCACCGACCCGGTAGGCGGCCGATGGAAGGAGTCGCCTCCCTTGGCGTCGCACCGCAAGCCGCGCCCCGCGAGCCCGCGCATCGCCGGCATACGGACACCCGCCCTGGCCACCGCCGCCCTGACCTCCGTGGCACTGCTCTCCCAGGCGGCCGAGGCCGCCCCCTCGGACGACGACCGGCCGAGCCTGGAGGAGGTCGAGAAGAAGGTCGACGACCTGTACCGGCAGGCGGAGTCGGCGACCGAGAAGTACAACGCGGCCCGGGAGCGCACCACCAAGCAGCGCAAGCTCGTCGACTCGCTCCTGGACGACGTGGCGCGGCGCACACAGCGGCTGAACGACGCGCGCGAGCGGCTGGGTTCCTTCGCCGCCGCCCAGTACCGCACCGGCTCCGTGGCCCCCGGCATGGCGACCTTCCTGCTCGCCGACAGCCCGCAGGACTACGTCGACCGGGCCCGGCTCATGGACCGCCTCACCGGCCGCCAGAAGAGCGCGGTCGACGACTACGTCGACCAGCAGTCGGCGACCCTGGAGAAGCGCCGCGAGGCCACGCAGAGCCTGGAGACGCTCACCGACGCGCAGGACGAGCTGAGGACCGCGAAGGCCACCGTCCAGAAGAAGCTCTCCACCGCGCGCGAGCTGCTGTCGCAGCTGACCGCCGAGGAGAAGGCCCGCCTCGCCGCGATCGAGGAGAAGAAGCGCGAGGAGGCCGCCCGCAAGGCCGCCGAGCTCGCCGCGCGGCAGGCGGCGGAGGAGGAGCGGCGGCGCGAGGCCGCCGAGGCCGCGGCGCGGGAGGAGGCCGCGGCCGGCTCGGGCGACGCGTCGCCCTCCCCGGAACCGGACACGGGCACGGGCACGGGCACCGGCACCGGCACCGGCACCTCGGACGGCTCGTCGTCCACCGACTCCTCCTACGGCACCAAGGCCGACAAGGCCCTCGCCTTCGCCCGCGCCCAGATCGGCAAGCCGTACGTCTGGGGCGCGACCGGCCCCGACTCCTACGACTGCTCCGGCCTCACCCAGGCCGCCTGGAAGGCCGCCGGCGTCGACCTCCCGCGCGTCACCTACGACCAGGTGAACGCGGGCACCACGGTCCCCCTCTCCGACGCCCGCCCCGGCGACCTCGTCTTCTTCTACGACGACGTCACCCACGTCGGCCTCTACATCGGCGGCGGCATGATGATCCACGCGCCGAAGCCGGGGACGTACGTCCGCGAGGAGTCCGTCTACTACGACGGTGAGTCGTCGATCCACAGCGTGGTGCGGCCGGCCTGAGCGGAGGCGGGCGCTGCGTGCTGTGGGGGGCGGCGGTGGGTCACCGTGTTCGCAACGGGCATGACGGCGGCGGCGACTCTCTCGGCCGCGGCCGCCGTCGACGTGCCGTGGTGGGAGGGACGGGACGGATGCTGCTGTGGATCTCGGTGGCCGCACGGCTCGCGGTGGCCGCCGGTGCGGTGCTGAACGCCCGGGCCGAACTGCGCGGCCCTGCGCCACGGTTCACCGCTCAGGACGTCAGGTCCAGAGCACCGCGGTGAAGATGTTCACCAGCGTCAGCAGGCCGACCAGCCCGAACAGCCGCTTGTCGACCTGTTCCTCGCTCCGCTTCACGAAGATGATCGTGAGGATCGCGAGCAACACCGCCATCTTCAGGCCGATCTTGGTGTTGTTCAGTTCCACGTCGTCGGCGTTGTTGAGCGCGGTCAGGAGCAGGCCGCTGACCAGCATGACCAAGGCGCCGTGGAGCATTCCGGGAGCGAACCGGACGGTGCCCTGACCGGCCGCCTTCAACTGGTAGATGAAACCGCCGAGGAGCGCGGCGATACCGATGACATGCACACCTACGAAAAAGTTGATGAGTAAGTCCATAGGGCCGGAGTGTAGTAGTGCCCCCCAGTGCATGGTCACCGGGTCTCCGCTGGATATACGCGTGCTATAGCGGCACGCATGGGCGCCCTATAGCACCTCCTCGCTTCTCCGGGACACGGAACGCCCGCATCGGTCATAGCGCCGCGCGAGCCGGCCACCCTCGTCGCGAACCATGGACATCCGCGGTCAACGGCCGTTCCGCTTTCGGCATTTTGCAGCATCGCGTTACCAAGCCGTCACCCTCGGGTCTAGCGTCCTCCCCCAGGTGACCGGCTCCCCATCGCCGCCCGGGCCAGGGGCGGCAGCCGGACGCCACCGCCGAGAAGGTCCGGCGGCGGTCCGCTCCCCCCTGTGCGGCCGTCGCCGGTCCGCGAGCCGTCCCGCACGCCGCTCCCCCGGCGGCCCACCTCCCGTGGTCGCGGGTCCCGGCGGTCCCAGGAAAGGACGTGCAGGTCGACGTGGCAGCGCACCGCAAGCCCAGACAGCTCCCGGTCGGCGGCAACACGGCCCGTACGGCGGCCACCCTCGCCCTCGCGGGAGCGGCGACCGCGACCGCCCTCGACGGCACCGGGCAGGCCGCGCCCGAGCTGACCCCGGCGCAGGTCAAGGCCAAGGTGGACAAGCTGTACCAGGAGGCCGAGGTGGCCACCGAGAAGTACAACGGCGCCAAGGAGAAGGCCGACGCCGCCGATCGCCGTCTGAAGCACCTGCGCGACGAGGCCGCCCGCAAGGAGGACCAGCTCAACTCGGCGCGCGAGGCACTCGGTTCGGTCGCCGCGGCCCAGTACCGCCAGGGCGGCCTCGACCCGGCCCTGCGCCTCGCGCTCTCCTCCGACCCCGACCAGTTCCTCGACCGCGTCGCCCTCGCCGAACGGGCGGGCGACCGCCATTCCGCCGCCCTGCGCCGGGTGCGGCAGCAGCTGCGGGAGATCGAGCAACTGCGGGGCGCGGCCCGCGTCGAGCTCGCCTCCCTCAAGTCCCGCCAGGCCGAACTGCGGGAACACCGCGAGACCGTCACCGGCAAACTCGACACCGCGCGCCGGCTGCTGTCCCGCCTCACGGCGCAGCAGCGCGCCCAGATCGCCGAGGGCGGCTCCGTCCCCGGCACGGCCCGCGCCGCACACGCCACGACCGGCTCCGGCTCCGGCTCCGGCGAGACCCTTCAGGCCCCCGCCCCGGCGGCCGCTTCAGCCCCCGACTCCCGCGCCTCGGCCGCCATCTCCTACGCCTACAGCAAGCTCGGCAGCCCCTACGTCTGGGGCGCCACCGGCCCCGACGCCTTCGACTGCTCCGGCCTCGTGCAGGCCGCCTACCGCTCCGCCGGCGTCGAACTGCCCCGCACCACCTACGCCCAGATCGGCGCCGGCCGACGCGTCTCCCGCTCCGAACTCCTCCCCGGCGACCTCGTCTTCTTCTACTCGGCCATCAGCCACGTCGGCCTCTACATCGGCAACGGCCAGATGATCCACGCCCCCAACCCCTCCGCCCCGGTGCGCGTGGCCCCGATCGACGAGATGCCCTTCGCGGGGGCGACCCGCGTGGTCTGACGCGGCCGGGGCCTGGAACGGGGCCGGAGTGAATCGCGCGCCGATGCCCGCCGGGGACCCCCAAAGCCGAGGAGCCCCCAGAGCCGAGGAACCCCTAGAGCCGGGGGACCCCTAGACCAGTCGCCGCGCCGTCGCCCAGCGGGTCAGCTCGTGGCGGTTGGACAGCTGCAACTTCCTCAGCACCGCGGAGACATGGGACTCGACCGTCTTCACCGAGATGAACAGCTGCTTGGCGATCTCCTTGTAGGCGTACCCCCGCGCGATCAGCCGCAGCACCTCGCGCTCGCGCTGGGTGAGCCGGTCGAGGTCCTCGTCGACCGGCGGGGCGTCGGTGGAGGCGAAGGCGTCGAGGACGAAGCCGGCCAGGCGGGGCGAGAAGACGGCGTCGCCCTCCTGGACCCGGAAGATGGAGTCGATGAGATCCGAGCCGGTGATCGTCTTGGTGACATAGCCGCGGGCACCCCCACGGATCACTCCGATCACGTCCTCGGCCGCGTCCGAGACGGACAGCGCGAGGAAGCGCACCGGCTGCTCGGCGTCCGCCATCAGCGCGGCGCAGCGGCGCAGCACCTCCACCCCGCCGCCGCCCGGCAGATGCACGTCCAGCAGGACCACTTCCGGCCGGGTCGCGGTGATGACGGTGACCGCCTGGTCGACGTCCGCGGCCTCGCCCACCACCTCGACACCGGTCTGCTCGGTCTGCCCGATCTCGGCCTGGACGCCGGTGCGGAACATGCGGTGGTCGTCGACGAGGACCACGCGCACACGACGCCCGCCCGCCCCGCCGGCCGCCTCCGCGGTCTCGGCGGCCTCGGCGGTCTCGGCCGCCTCCGCCGCTGCCGCCGTGCCGTTCGTCTCGGTCGGGTCGCTCATGACGTCTTCTCCGCCCTCTCCATCTCCAGCTCGACCTCCGTACCGCCGCCCGGCACCGCGCGCAGCCGCGCCGTGCCGCCGTTGCGCTCCATGCGGCCGATGATCGATTCTCTAACGCCCATGCGGTCGGCGGGTATCGCGTCGAGGTCGAAGCCGGGGCCGCGGTCCCTGACGGACACGAAGACCGTCCTGCCCTCGACTTCGGCGTAGACCTGCACGGCGCCGCCCTCGCCACCGTACTTGGCGGCGTTCACCATCGCCTCGCGCGCGGCTTGCATCTGTGCGGCGACCTTCTCGTCGAGGGGGCAGTCACCGACGACGACCACCTCTATCGGCACGCCGTGCTTGTCCTCGACCTCGGCGGCGTTGCGCCGTACCGCGTCGGCGACGGTGTCCGGCTCGTCGGCCTCGTCCTTGCCGGTGCCCTCCGGCTTGTACAGCCAGGTGCGCAGATCGCGCTCCTGGGCGCGGGCGAGGCGGCGCACCTCGTTCGCGTTCTCCGCGTTGCGCTGGATCAGGGTGAGGGTGTGCAGCACCGAGTCGTGCACATGGGCCGCGACCTCCGCTCTCTCCTGGGCGCGGATGCGCATCAGCCGTTCCTCGGAGAGGTCCTGGGTCATGCGGACCAGGTAGGGCCCGGCGAGGAGCGTTATCCCGACGAGGACCGCGAGGGCCGCCTGGAGGACGGAGCCGAGGTGGGCCGCGGAGCCCTGCAGGACGAAGATGCCGGAAACTCCGGCCGTGACCAGCAGCACGCCGGCCACGGCACGCAGCAGGGTGAGGGTGCGGCGGCGCCGGCCGACCTCCACCCAGCGAGCCCGGCGGGCGTTGTCCGCCTGCCGCCAGACCAGGGCGACGCCCGCGCCGACGAGCACGGTGGGCCACAGGTACGCCTTGGCGCCGTTGCCCAGGTTCACGTTGCCCACGAAGACCATGGCGACGACGACCATGAGGAGCAGGGCGACCATCTGGCCCTTGTCCGGCTTGCGGGCGACGAGTCTGCGGCGGCCGTCGGGCGCGGTCTCGGTGGTGACCAGCGACGGTGGCTTCTGCGCGTCGACACCGCCGACGCCCAGGGGCACGAAGAACCAGAACGCGGCGTAGAGCAGTGCCCCCAGGCCGTCCGCCATGAACAGGCCCACGAAGACGAGCCGCACCCAGATCACGGGCAGCCCGAGATGCCCGGCGAGCCCCCGCGCCACGCCCCCGAGCCAGCGTCCGTCGCTGCTGCGGTAGAGCTTGCGCGGCGGCCGCGGTGGGACGAGGGGTGCTGCTGCGGCTTCCGGCATGCCATCGATGGTCACACGACCGCCACGGCGGGGCATCAGGGTTGACCCCCGAGACGCCCCTGATCTTCGACCGGCGTGTCCTTCGAACATGTCCCCCCGGCCGTCTCAGGGGCGATATCAGGGTCCGGCCAGGGTCATACCGACTGCCGCCGGGACGGCTCGGCCGTCACCATGGACACATGACTGATCACCAGCACGCCGCGGACGCCGGGCCCGGTACGGGTCCCGCGTCCGGTCCGCCGCCCGCGGCCCTCGCGGGCGCGGAACCGCGCACGGACACGGGCTCGCGCACGGGTTCGCCCGCGCACGCGGGCGCGGGCGCGCACGAGCGGGCGGGCGCGCGGAACAAGGGGACGGACGCGACGGACGCCGAGCCGTCGCCCCGTCACGCCTCCGGCGGGTCCGGGGGCTCCGACGGTTCGGGTGATGCTGGTGGGATGGGGGGCTCGGACGGTTCCGCTGCTGCTGCTGGGATCGGGGGCTCCGGCGAGTTCGGAGGCTCCAGTGGCATCGAGGGCTCCGGTGGCCTCGGAGGCTCCGGCGGGATCGGGGGCTCCGACGGGTCTGGAGGCTCCAGTGGGTCCGGGGGCTCCGGCAGCCCAGGTGGCTCAGGTGGCTCCGGTAGCTCTGGTGGGTCCGGTAGCTCAGGTGGCTTCGGTAGCTCAGGTGGGTCCGGTGGCTCTGGCAGGTCCGGAGCCACCGATGGGTCAGGAAGCTCCGATGAGTCCGGAAGCTCCGGCGGGCCCGGGCGCTCCGGTGGGGCCGGGCGCTCCAGTGGGTCCGGCGAGGCCGGGGCCGCCGGCGGTGCCGGTGACTCGTCCGCCGGCTCCTCCCCCTCCGGCGACTCCCCCGACCCGCACCGCCGGTTTCGGCGGGAGCGGGGGCACAAGATGCTGGCCGGGGTGTGCTCGGGGCTGGGGCGGCAGTGCGACATGGACCCGGTGATCTTCCGGATCACGCTCGCCGTGCTGGCCGCGACCGGCGGCATCGGCCTGATCTTCTACGGGTTCGCCTGGCTCCTCGTCCCGTACGACGACGAGGACGAGAACGAGGTCCGCAAGCTGCTGACCGGCCGGGTCGACGGACAGGCCCTCGCGGCGGTGCTGTTCGCCCTGGTCGGCTGCGGAGTCTTCCTGACGCTGATCAACAACGGCGGGGTGCTCACCTTCGCCGTCGTCCTCTCCCTCGTGCTGGCGGGCGCCGGCTACTGGTCGCAGCGCCGCGGCGCCCCCGACCCCGACCCGCTGGCCGCCCAGGCGGCCGCCGACGCCCCGCCGGAGGCCAAGGCACCGCCGGTGCCCGACTCCTACCCGTCCTGGTGGCGCGACCCCATCGTCAAGGACGGCACGCATGTCGGCGGCACCGGATATCTGTGGGGGCCGGGCGACTCGCACGAACGGGACATCGCGTCGGCCCTCACCATCGAGCTCAGCAGCGACTACGGACACGGCGCCCCGCCGACGCCCGGCCCGCGCCCCCGGCCGCCCAAGCCGCGCGGCCCCCGCTGGATCGGCGGCTGGGTCTTCCTGCTCGCCCTGCTCGGGGGCGCCCTGACGACAAGGCTGACCTGGGAGGAACACCCGCTGGGGACCAGTGTGCAGGCGGGGTTGGCCTGCATGCTGATCGTCCTCGGCCTGGGTATATCGGTGAGCGCGTTCCTGGGGCGTACCGGCGCCGGGTCGGTGCTCCTGGCGATCGTCACGGCCGGGCTGCTCGCCGGGGCGACGGCGATGCCCAAGGACATCGGCACCGACTGGAGACGCACCACCTGGCGGCCGGCCACCGCCGCCGACGTGCGGCCGCAGTACGACCTCGGCACCGGGGTCGGCACGCTGGACCTCACCCGGCTCGACCTCGCCGCGGGCCAGCGGGTCAGCACCAACGCCGAGGTGGGCGTGGGCCGGCTGCGGATCCTCGTGCCGCCGGAGGTGACGGTGGAGGCGAACATCGACGTAGGCATCGGTGACATCCAGCTGCCGGGCGACGACAAGCAGGACGTCGACGTGGCGGCGGGCAAGAGCAAGGAGACGGTCCTGCCGCCGGCCGAGGGCACGAAGGCCGGCGGCACCATCGAGATCGACCTACAGGTCGGTGTGGGACAGGCGGAGGTCAGCCGTGCTGCGTCATGAGTTCCTGCCGGGCAAGCTGGTGGCCGGCTTCTTCGTCACCCTCGCCGGTGTCCTCTACGCCGGGGACGCGGGCGGCACCTGGGAGACACCGTGGTTCGTGGTGATACCCGTCGTCGTCGGCGGACTGTGCCTGGCGGGCACGGCGGGACTGGTGGCCCGCGGCCTACGACGCCGACGAGCCGCGGGCACGTCACCGGACGGCTCGCCCCTGGCCGACACGGGCGGGACGAGACCCAGACCCTAGGCACGGCACGGCACGGCACGATACGGCAGGGCACGACACCGCCCGGCCCAGCTCTGCCCCGCGGTGCCCCGCAGTACCCCGCAGTGCCCAACCGTCGCCCACCGGCTTCGCGGTGGAGGCGGCTAGCGAAAGAGCCCGGCCCGTTCGCGGCGCCGGTTGCGGAGGACCGCGTCCACGGAGAAATAGGGGGCGCCCGCGAGGACGAGGGGGATCCAGGCCATCAGGTAGGCGAGGTCGTTGCCGTAGTAGTAGGGGTCGGAGGCCCAGCTGACCGTCAGCCAGAGGCTGAGGGAGATCAGGGCACCGCCGAGCGCGGCGATGCGGGCGAAGAGGCCGAGGAGCGTACCGATGCCGACGGCGAGCTCGCCGAAGGCGATGGTGTAGCCGAAGCCGACGGGGCTCTCCAGGGCCAGGTCGACCAGTTCCGGGATGGCGGCGGAGTCACGGACGCCGCGCATCATCTCGCCGATGGAGCCGGGGCCGGAGTCCTTCATGAAGGAGCTGTCGGTGAGTTTGTCCAGGCCGGCGTAGATGAAGGTGACGCCGAGGAAGAGGCGCAGGGGAAGGAGTGCGTAGTGGGTGGCGGTCGCCCGCCAGTCGCGGCCGCCGCCGGGGTAGGAGTGCGTGTCGGAATGGATACCGGGTGTCATCGCTGCCAGCCGCCTCTCGCCCACGTGACGGGACCCCTTGACCGACGATACGGAGGAACGCGGGGACGCGCCCAGCATGGAAGCCCGGATGTCGGGGGTTGCCGAGCCCGCCTCACCCCAACCGAGCCCAGCCCACGTCACCTCACCCCGACCGAGCCCAGCCCACGTCACCTCAATACGCCCAAGACCACCTCACCTCACCTCAACCGAGCCAAGGCCACCTCACCTCACCTCACCTCAACCAAGCCAAGGCCACCTCACCTCACCCAAGAAGATCCGGTTCGCTGCGGCTGATGTCCTGCCACAGCGGCTGGTAATTGATCCACGCCACAAGGTCGCCGCCGAGCTGTTCGCGGGTGGCGACGGCCATGCGGTGGTCGATGAGGACGGGGCGGCCGGCGGCGCGTGCGGTGAGCTGGACCTGGGAGGAGCGTTCCATGGTGATGAACCACCAGGCGGCGGCGTCGACGGAGTCGCCGACGGTCAGCAGACCGTGGTTGCGCAGGACGAGGGCCTTGTGGGAGCCGAGTGCCGCGGCGATCCGGCGTCCCTCGTCGGCGTCGACGGTGACGCCGGTGTAGGCGTCGTACAGCGCGTGGTCCTCGTAGAAGGCGCAGCTCTCCTGGGTGATGGGGTCGAGGAGTTCACCGAGGGCGGCGAGGGCGCGGCCGTGCACGGAGTGGCAGTGGGCGACGGCCACGACGTCGGGGCGGGCGGCGTGGACCTGGGCGTGGACGGTGAAGGCGGCCTGGTTGACGTGGAAGCGGCCGTCGAGGACCTGGCCGGCGGAGTTGGCGAGGACGAGGTCGCTGACGGTGACGTGCTTGAAGGGGATGCCGAAGGGGTTCACCCAGAAGCAGTCGCTGTACTCGGGGTCGCGGGCGGTGATGTGCCCGGAGACGCCGTCCTCGAAGCCGAGCCGCCCGAAGACGCGCAGGGCGCCGGCCAGCCGCTCCTTGCGGTGCCGGCGTTCGTCCTCGACGGAGTCGTGCAGGGGCGGCATCGCGAACCGCAGCTGATCCGTCGGGACGGCGGGGGGCGGGGTCGGCTGGGCCGGCGGGGTCGGCTGGGTCTGCCGGGGCGTCCCGTGCATCGAGTCCTCCAGGCGAGGGGTGCTGTACGGGCCGGAAGTTACCGCCGGTCCGCCGAGGAGGACAGGCCGTTGCGCAAACATGGCGCACGTTACAGAGGAGGGGGACGCAACCATCGCGAGGGTTCGCCGGTCCGGTAACCGGAGTCAGAAGTTCAGCGCCGTCGTCCGGCCACCGCAGTCAGGAGCCATCGTGAGCCTCGTCGAGAAGCACATCACCGCCGTCATGCGGCAGGTCGCGTCCCAGGACGTCGTCGAGCTCGACCACCCGTACGCCAAGGCACAAACCGTCGCCTCGCTGGCGTACATCGCGGAGGCGTACGGATTCCGGTACGCCGACGCGCGGCTTGAGGGCGACCCGCAGCACAAGTCGCTGCACGTCTACCTCGTACGGGACGACGACGACCGGGCGCGGCAGCGCGCGGCGGCCAACGCGGCGGCGTTCCCGCAGGCCGGCGCGGGCGGCGCGGTGCCCGGCATGCGGCCGGGCACGCTGACGCCGCTGCCGGAGGCCGAGGCGGAGGTCGATCTGCTGAGGGCGCTCATCCGGTTCGACACGGCGGGCGCGGCCGGTGACCCCAAGAAGTTCCTGACCATGTCGTGGGCGATACCGCTCGTCCTGGTGCCGCTGGGTGTCCTGACGGGCAAGCACCTGGTGCTGTTCCCGCTGGCGGCCGCCCTTCCGGTCCTCCTCCTGGTCGCCCTGCGGATCAACGTGCGCAAGCGCGCCAAGCTGGCCGAGCGGCTGGAGGCGGCGGGCTGCACGCCCGTGCGGGACCAGCAGGGGCGGGAGCGGTACGTCCGTCCGGTACCGCACGACGCGTAGACACGGCGATACCGGACAGAGGATGTCGGGTATCCGCGCCACACTCCCCGTATGGCAGACGCAGCGAACTGGCAGACCTTCACCACCGCCGAACCCGACCTCGCCCGCACCGTCGAGGAACGCTTCGGCGCCTTCACGCACCACGTCCTGGCCACCCTCCGCAAGGACGGCTCGCCCCGGACCACGGGCCTGGAGGTCCGTTTCCTCGGCGGCGAGCTGTGGTTGGGCATGATGCCGGACTCGCTCAAGGCGCTCGACCTGCGCCGGGACCCGCGGTTCGCGCTCCAGGCGAACCCCGGGGAGGGCCAGTCGATGGGCGGGGGCGACATCCGGATCAGCGGGCGGGCGGTCGAGGTCCACGACCCGGCGGAGAAGGCCCGGTACGCCGAAGAGGTGGAACCGCCGGAGCCGTTCCACCTCTTCCGTGCCGAGCTGACGGAGGTCGTGCGGACCTACGTCGAGGACGACAAGTACCTCGTCCTCCAGGTCTGGAAACCCGGCGAGCCCCTGCGCCTGATCAAGCGCACCTAGGGCCTACTCCCACTCGATCGTGCCCGGCGGCTTCGACGTCACGTCGAGCACGACCCGGTTGACGTCCCGCACCTCGTTGGTGATGCGGGTGGAGATCTTCGCGAGGACGTCGTACGGCAGCCGCGACCAGTCGGCCGTCATGGCGTCCTCGGAGGAGACCGGGCGCAGGACGATCGGGTGGCCGTAGGTGCGGCCGTCACCCTGGACGCCGACGGAGCGGACGTCCGCGAGCAGGACGACCGGGCACTGCCAGATGTCGCGGTCGAGGCCGGCCGCGGTCAGCTCCTCGCGGGCGATGGCGTCGGCCTCGCGCAGCAGGTCCAGGCGGTCCTTGGTGACCTCGCCGACGATACGGATGCCGAGGCCGGGGCCGGGGAACGGCTGGCGCTGGACGATCTCCTCCGGCAGGCCGAGCTCCTGGCCGACCATCCGGACCTCGTCCTTGAACAGCTTGCGCAGCGGCTCGATCAGCTTGAACTCGAGGTCCTCGGGCAGACCGCCGACGTTGTGGTGCGACTTGATGTTGGCGGTGCCGGTGCCGCCGCCGGACTCGACGACGTCCGGGTAGAGGGTGCCCTGGACCAGGAACTCCACGGCCGGGCCCTCGTCGGCGATGATGTCCGCCTGCGCCTGCTCGAAGACGCGGATGAACTCACGGCCGATGATCTTCCGCTTCTCCTCGGGGTCGGTGACGCCCTTCAGAGCGGCGAGGAACCGCTCCTCCGCGTCCACGACGACCAGCTTGACGCCGGTGGCGGCCACGAAGTCCTTCTCGACCTGCTCGGTCTCGCCCTTGCGCATCAGGCCGTGGTCGACGTAGACGCAGGTCAGCTGGTCGCCGATGGCGCGGGCGACGAGGGCGGCGGCGACGGCGGAGTCCACGCCGCCGGACAGACCGCAGATGGCGCGCTTGTCGCCGACCTGCTCGCGGATGGCCGCGACCTGCTCCTCGATCACGTTGCCCGTGGTCCAGGAGGGCTTCAGGCCCGCACCGCGGTAGAGGAAGTGCTCCAGCACCTGCTGGCCGTGCGTGGAGTGCATGACCTCGGGGTGGTACTGGACGCCGTAGAGCTTCTTCTCGTCGTTCTCGAAGGCGGCGACCGGGACGACGTCCGTGGAGGCGGTGACGGTGAAGCCCTCGGGGGCGGCGGAGCAGGCGTCGCCGTGCGACATCCACACGTGCTGCTCGGCGGGGGTGCCCTCGAAGAGGGTGGAGGACGTCCGGGAGACGTGCAGGTCGGTACGGCCGTACTCGCGGGCGCCGGTGTTGTCGACGGTGCCGCCGAGGGTCTGCGCCATCAGCTGGAAGCCGTAGCACATGCCGAAGACGGGGACGCCGGCCTCGAAGAGCTCGCGGCCGAGGCGGGGCGCGCCCTCCTCGTACACGGACGAGGGGCCGCCGGAGAGGATGATCGCCGCCGGGTTCTTGGCGAGCATCTCCTCGACCGGCATGGTGCTCGGCACGATCTCGCTGTAGACCCGGGCCTCGCGGACTCGACGGGCGATGAGCTGGGCGTACTGCGCGCCGAAGTCGACGACCAGAACGGTGTCGGGGACGGCGGCAGCGGGGGTCGCAGATGACACGGGTTGCCTTCCGGCGGCTGGGCGGGGGTCTTCTGCTGTCCGATTCTACCGAGGTGGGGGCGGGAACCCGCCCCCGCTGCCGGGCTACGGCCGGACAGTCGCGCATCTCACCATCCGAACCGGCTTGGACGCGCGCGGCAGGCCCGGCATACTGAACCCCATGCTCACGCAGACGACCTTCCTCTTTACCTATGGCAACCGGCCCGCCGGCTGCCATGGTCGTGCTGCTTGAGCTGACGCCAAGCGACTTTCCAGGCGCCCCGGGCCGACAAGGCCCGGGGCGTCTGTCGTTTCTCCGGGTCCTGCCGCTCCGGGGCACCCTCCCGACAGGAGCCCCTCCATGACCACCACCACCGCCGAGCAGACGACCACCGAGCAGACGACCGCGGAGAGGACGACCGCGGAGAGGACGACCACCGAGCGGACGACCGCCGGGAACAGGACCTCCGCGGAGAAGACCGGCGCGGAAAAGACCCCCGCGGAGAAGACCGGCGCCCACACCCCCGAGGCCGCCGACGTGATCACCGGCGCCCGGGAGCGCATCGACGCGCTCGACGACCGGATCATCGGCCTGATCCAGGAACGCATGGCCGTCTCCGCCGTCATCCAGGAGGCGCGGATCACCTCCGGCGGCCGCCGGGTGAACCTCTCCCGCGAGATGGAGGTGCTCGGCCACTACCGGGACGCGCTGGGCAGGCCCGGCACCGCCCTCGCCATGACGCTGCTCGAACTGTGCCGGGGTCGCATCTGAGTTCGACGCCGCTCTCACCCGTACGGCGCGTGACCGCCAGGCGAATCGGTTCGTTGCTCCGGATGTCCGCGTCAGCCAGGCGCGGGCCCGAAAGAACCACGCGTGGCTCGCTGGGGCGATGAGACGTACGGATCGTGCTGTGCGTCGTGGGACCTCGCTCCAGGGTCGTGACCGGACGGCAGGGGACAGCAGGCCGGTCACCCAAGAGAACGGTCGGCTCCGGGGACGCCCGGGGCCGGCCGGCGGAACCCGTCCCCCTCCGAAGCGCACGGCCCCCACCCCATGACTCCCGTGTCCCCCACCCCACCAGCGGCGCAGCCCCCCCCCGGCGCCGCTCCGGCACCGACACCGCCCTGACGTCGGTGCTGACGAGAGAAGGGCCCCGCGGCGCAGCCCCGCGGGGCCCTTCGTCGCGCCGCCCCCGCAGCTCCCGCAGCCCCGGCCCCGCCGCCCGCAGCCCCGCCCCCGCAGCTCCCGCAGCCCCGGCCCCGCCGTGTGACCCAGCTCACCTCAAAATGATCCGGATCCGGGGGCAACCATTCACAGGCTTCACTGATCAAACGAGGCGTTCCCAGGGACGCACCTGCGCCCGCCCGTGATCTCGAGGTCTGTGTACCCCGCCTGAGCTCTGGGGCGTCGTACGTCGCACAGGACAGCCGGAGGGACCTGCGCTCGGAGGGGGGCGCAGGTCCCTCCGGCTTTTCACACCTTGGGCGGCACCGCCGGCAGCCCCAGGAACGGCAGCTTCAGCGCGCCGAACGCGTCTGCGGGCACGGCCGGGGACTTGGGCTCGACCGGCTGGAGACGCTGGTACGCCGATCCCTGCGCGGGACGCGGATCGTCCTCTCCCTTGTTCGGCCAGAAGGACATCGCCCGCTCGGCCTGCGCGGTGATCGTCAGGGACGGGTTCACCCCCAGGTTGGCGGAGACGGCCGCACCGTCCACGACCGAGATGCCGGGGTGGCCGTAGAGCCGGTGGTAGGGGTCGATGACGCCCGTCTCGCGGGAGTCGCCGATGGGGCATCCGCCGAGGAAGTGGGCGGTGAGCGGGGTGCCCATCAGCTCGCCGACATTGGACCCGGCGAAGCCGTTGATCTCGGCGGCGAGGGCGTCGGCGCCCTCCTGGGCGGCCCGGATCTGCTTGGGGTTGGGCGAGCCGTGGCCCTGGCGGGCGGTGAGCAGGCCCTTGCCGACGCCGTCCGGCTTCAGATACGTCGTCAGGGAGTTGTCCAGCGACTGCATCACCAGGCCGATGATGGTCCGCTCCGACCAGCGCCGGTTGGACAGCGAGCGCAGCACCAGCACCGGGTGCCGGGCGGCGTTGGCGAGCCAGCCGAGCACGCGGGAGGAGTTCTCGGCGTAGGGGACCTGGAGGATCGACAGGCTGCCCATCGAGTTGGAGCCCTTGCCGTAGCGGACCGGCTCGATGTGGGTGTTCTCGTCCGGGTGGATGGAGGAGGTGATGGCGACGCCGCGGGTGAAGTCGGGGCGGCGCTCGCCGGTGACCTTGCGGTAGCGGCGGTCGGTGGTCTGTGCGCCCACCAGTGCCTCGGAGTTGGTGCGGGTCAGCTCGCCGAGCCGGTCGGAGAGGTAGGGCAGACGGCCGCTCGCCTTCATGCGGTGCAGCAGGGTCTGGGTGCCGTAGGTGCCGGCGGCGAGGACGACTCGGCGGGCCTTGAACGTACGGCCCTTGCCCTTGCGGCGGTTGTCCGTCGGCACGGTGGTGACGGCGAACCCGCCCTGGGAGTCCTCGGTGACCGCGACGACGGTCGTCATCGGGTGCACGACCGCGCCCGCCTTCTCGGCGAGGTAGAGGTAGTTCTCGTTGAGGGTGTTCTTCGCGCCGTGCCGGCAGCCGGTCATGCACTCGCCGCACTCGATGCATGCCTTGCGGGAGGGTCCCGCGCCGCCGAAGTACGGGTCGGCGACCTGCTGTCCGGCCGCCGCCCTCGCCTTGCCGTCGGCGTCCTTGCCGTCGCCGAAGAACACGCCGACCGGGGCCATGTGGAAGGTGTCGCCGACGCCCATCCGCTGCGCGGCCGCCTTCAGGTGCACGTCCGACGGGGTCATCGTCGGGTTCAGCCGCACGCCGAGCATGCGCCGGGCCTGGTCGTAGTACGGCTTCAGCTCCTCCTGCCAGTCGGTGATGTCCCGCCACTGGGGGTCCTCGAAGAACGGTTTCGGCGGGACGTAGAGCGTGTTGGCGTAGTTGAGGGAGCCGCCGCCGACGCCCGCGCCGGCCAGGACCATGACGTTGCCGAGGAGGTGGATGCGCTGGATGCCGAACAGGCCGAGCCTGGGGGCCCAGAGGTAGTTCTTCAGGTCCCAGGAGTTCTTGGGGAGGCTGTCGCGGGTCCAGCGGCGGCCGGCTTCCAGGACGCCTACGGAATAGCCCTTTTCTGTGAGGCGCAGGGCGGTGACCGAGCCGCCGAAGCCTGAGCCGACGACTATGACGTCGTAGTCGTAGGTGTCCTGGGGCACGTGTGCTCCTCGTTGAGTCAGAAGTGCGGCCGTCTGTGGTTTCTCGCGCTCACGCGGCACAGCCGCATATCGCTGCGGCCCCGCGCCCCCGGATCGGCTACCTGAACCGGAACGCCTTCATCAGGCGCAGACTCGTGCTCATGAAGCGGGCGTACGACTCGTCGTCCATCCCCAGGGACGGCGCCATCGGCAGCAGCCGTTGGTGGGCGACCGTCTGCGCCTCGGTGTACTTGAGGATGCCCTCGGAGCCGTGGCGGCGGCCGAGGCCGGAGTCCTTCATGCCGCCCATGGGGGACTGGACGGAGCCGTAGGCGGAGGCGTAGCCCTCGTTGACGTTGACGGTTCCGGTGCGCAGGCGGGCGGCGATGGCGCGGCCCCGGCGGCCGTCCTTCGTCCAGACCGAGGAGTTGAGGCCGTACGGTGTGGCGTTGGCGCGCTCGACCGCCTCCTCCTCCGTCCGGAAGCGGTAGATCGAGACGACCGGGCCGAAGGTCTCCTCGGTGCAGACGGACATGGGTTCGGTGACGCCGTCGAGGATGGTCGGCTCGAAGAAGTACGGGCCGATGTCCGGGCGGGCGACGCCACCGGCGACCACCTTGGCGCCCTTGGCGACGGCCTCCTCCACATGCCGCTTGACGGTCTGCAGCTGGCGTTCCCCGACGAGGGAGCCCATGTCGGCGCCGTAGGCGAGGGACGTGCCGAGCCGCATGGCCCTGGTGCGGGCGGCGAAGCGCTCCAGGAAGGCGTCGGCGACGGACTCGTGGACGAAGAGCCGCTCGATGGAGATGCACAGCTGGCCGGCGGAGGAGAAGCAGGAGCGGACCGCGCCCGCGGCGGCCTTGTCGAGGTCGGCGTCCTCGAGGACCAGCATGGCGTTCTTGCCGCCGAGTTCGAGGGAGACGCCGACCAGGCGCGCGGCGGCGCCCTGGGCGACCTCGCGGCCGGTGCGGGTGGAGCCGGTGAAGGAGACGTAGTCGGCGTGGCGGACGACCTCGGGGCCGACGACCGGGCCGTCGCCGAGGACCACCTGGAAGACGTCGTCGGGCAGCCCGGCCTCGATCAGCAGGTCGCGGGCCCACAGGGCCGTCAGACACGTCTCCGTGTCGGGCTTCATCACCACGGCGTTGCCCGCGACGAAGGCGGGGAGCGCGTCGCCGACGGAGAGTTCGAGGGGGTAGTTCCAGGGGGCGATCTGGCCTATGACGCCGCGCGGGTGGCGCAGCTCGGTGACCTTGGTGAGGGCCGGGACGGCGCCGGTGTGCCGCTTGGGCTTGAGATACGCGGACGCCCTGCGGCCGTAATGGCGGGCGGCGACGGCGACGGCCTGGACCTCCTCGTGGGCGTGCAGACGGGCCTTGCCGGTCTCCAGCTGGATGAGGTCGAGCACCTCGGCCTGGCGTTCCAGGACGAGGTCGTGGAAGCGGAGCAGCACGGCGGCGCGCTGCCGTACCGGCACGCGGGCCCAGACCGCCTGGGCGGCGCGGGCCGCGTCGAAGGCACGGGCCACGTCCTCGGGGGTGGACTCGGGGAGGTCGGCCAGCTTCTCGCCGGTGAACGGCGTGTGGTTGGCGGTGCGGCCGGAACCCGTGACGCCCTTGGTCAGTTGGGCCACCAGCTCGGGGGTGACCACATCGGCGGCGGTGCGTACGCCCGCGGGGGCGGGGGCGACGGGATTGGTGCCGGGGGCGGCCTTCTCGGGTGCCTGCGCTTCGGTCATGACGCGCAGGGTATGCGCAGGCGAGGGCTTTGTGTACCCGTCGGTAATAGGGATTCACCGACTGCACACAAGACGCCAGTGATCACTGGCAACAAACGCCCTGATCAGGGGCTTGTTCCCCTCCCTTCACTCGTACACCAGTTTCCGACGGGCCTGCCCGACCGCTGCCCGCTCACGTGGACCGCCCGGCGGCCGCCGGCCTCTCCCCGGCCAGCACCGCCAGCTCCGTCGCGGCGCGGGCCGCGGTCGGGCGCCGGTCCGGGTGCGGGGACAGCAGGGCCGAGATCAGCGGGCCGAGGGGGCCGGCGGGCCGGGCGTGCCCGGCCGGTGGTCCGCCCTGCGCCGCCGCGTGCAGGAGCGCTCCCAGCGACCACAGGTCGGAAGCCGGCCCGGCCTCCCGCCCCGCCCGGCGCTCGGGCGCCGCGTACTCCCCGACGGTCGCGGGCGCGACACCGAAGCCGGTGAGGACGACCCGGCCCGTGCCCTGCTCGACAAGGACGTTCGCGGGCCGTACGTCACGATGGACGATCCCGACGGAGTGCGCGGCGCGCAGCGCGCCGAGGACGGCGAGGCCGACCCGGGCGCACTCGGCGACGGGCAGGGGTCCTCGGGCGAGGAGGTCGCGCAGGCACTCGCCGCGCACCCACTCCATGACGACCCAGGGCCGTCCGTCCTCGACCACCACGTCATGGATGGCGACGGCCGACGGATGCTCCACCCGCGCGGCCACCCGCGCCTCCCGGTACACCCGGTTCGCGGCCCGCCGCCCCGGCTCGCCGTCTTTGCCGTACGGCAACCGGGGCCGCCGTAACGCCACCTGACGCCCCGCCAGCTCGTCGAACGCCCGCCATACGGTCCCCGAGCCCCCGGACCCGAGGCGCCCCGCCAGCCGGTACCGGCCGTCGACCAGGTGTCCGTCGCGCACGCGTTCGCTCATGCCCCATGCCTACCGCGCGGGACGCGAGTTGTCGAAGGGACGGTCAGGGGTTCTTGATGTCCAGGGAGTCGACGGCGATCTCGGCGATCTCCCGGCCGTCCTCGGCGAAGTGGCCCTTCGCCGGGTAGTCGATCCACAGCCGGTACATGTCGCCGTTCTCGGCCTTGTAGTACAGCAGCCGTGCCTCGCGCTGGAGCGGCGCGGTGCTGTCGGACGTGGTGTAGCGGACGGTGTTCTCGGCGGCGTCCTTGCCCTGGAACGTGGTGTCCTTCGGGCCGCCCCGGGGAGCGGGCTTGTCCGAGACGTCCCAGGTGTACTCGCCGTCCCTGATCGTCTCCCACTCGTCGTGGGCCCGGCCCGAGGCGGAGTCGGGGATCTCGCCGTTGACGTCGTCCTTCTTGATGTCGCGGTTCACGCTGACCCACACGGCACCGCTCGGGTCGGTGTACGAGGCGAAGGTCCCGTCGGAGTCGTCCTCGGCCGGCACCTTCTCGAAGCTCTCGGGCACCGCGACGCTCGCACCGACCGTCGTCCCGAGGTCGCGCGTCGTCCAGCCCTCGGGCAGCGGGCCCGCGAAGGGGTCCGCGACGACCAGGTACGCCGCCACCGCACCCGCGACCACGGTCGCGCCGATCCCGAGCAGCGCCTTGCGGCCGAGCCGGACGCCGCCCCGGCCGCCGCCGCCCTCGGCCCGCACGACCTGCGTGGGCGCCGGGGCGGGCGGGTTGGCGGCCTGCTCCAGCAGCGCACGCACCTGCGCGGCGTCGGGCCGGTGGGCCGGGTCCTTGCGGAGGAGGCCGTTGATGACGTCGGCCAGCGGCCCCTGCGCCGCGGCGGGCGGCGCGGGCGTGGCGTTGAGGACGGACTGGAGCGTGGCCGGGGTGTTGCTGCGGCGGAACGGCGAGACGCCCTCGGTCGCCGCGTACAGCACCACGCCGAGCGACCAGAGGTCGGAGGCGGGGCCGGGGCGCTGGCCCAGCACCCGCTCGGGCGCGATGTACTCCGGGGAGCCGACGAAGCCGCCGGTGTCGGTCAGGTTGGTCTCGCCCTCGATCTGGGCGATGCCGAAGTCGGTGAGGACGACCCGGCCGTGCCGGCCCAGCAGGACGTTGTCCGGCTTGACGTCCCGGTGCAGGATGCCGGCCGCGTGCGCCGCCTCCAGCGCGCCGAGCACCTCCAGGCCGACCTTGGCGGCCTCGCGGGCGCTGAGCGTGCCCTCCTGGAGGGCGGCGCCGAGAGAACGTCCCTGCACCAGCTCCATGACGATCCAGGGCTGGCCCTCGACGACGGCGACGTCATGGACGTTGACGACCGCCGGATGGTCGAGGCGGGCCGCGGCGCGGGCCTCGCGGCGCATCCGCTCGAAGGCGTTGGCCCGTTCCCGCTCGGGAAGGTGGTCGGGGACGCGGGGTTCCTTGACCGCGACCTCACGGTCCACCGTCTCGTCCTTGGCCCGCCACACCGTGCCCATGCCGCCGTGCCCCAGCTTGGAGAGCAGCCGGTAACGGCCTGCGATCAGCCGCCCGGCGCCCGGATCGGGGGCGGCCTGCTGCTGCGGGACGACCTGGGTGGGCGCCGCGTACGGGTTGCCGGGCTGCGGCACACCCGCGGAGGGTTGCCGCGCCTGCGGCGGTTGCGGCGGTTGCAGACCGAAACTCGTCGGCTCGTCGGCCCCGTAGCGGGCTCCCCCGTTGTTGCTCATGAGGTCATGCATATCGCGCCGGGCGGCTCCGCAGCCACTTGACCGCAGGCGCGGTCACAGACCCGTGACCCGAGGGGTCGCCTATCTCCCGTTTATACGGGTAGGTCGGCTCGACGCGGGCGCGCTGGGCGTGATCTGAGGGGTGCTCACCGAGGTCGACGGCGTGGGTGCCGGTGGCCGTTCGCCGTCCCCGCCGCCGTTGACCAGCAGCGCCGCCGCCGACAGACCGGCCGCCGCCATCGCCGCCACCAGCAGCGCGACCGCCAGCCGGCCGCCCCGCCCCGGCCGCTGCTCCGGCTGCGGCTGCGGGGTGCGGCCGGTGTCCAGGAAGCCGCGCAGCATCCGCTCGGCGTCCGCCGCGTCCAGCCGCCGCTGCGGATCGCGCTCCAGCAGCCCCCGTACGACGGGCAGCAGCGGCCCCGCCTGGACCGGCAGCCGCAGATCGTCGGAGAGCACCGCGTGGACCACCGCGCCGAGCGACTCGCGCCGGAACGGCGACTCGCCGCTCACCGCCGCGCACAGCAGCGCGCCCAGCGACCACAGGTCGGACGCGGCCCCGGTGCCGGAGCCGGACATGCGCTCGGGCGCGGTGTACTCGGGCGAGCCGACGAAGGAGCCGGACTCGGTGAGGGTGGTGGTGCCGGTGACCTGGGCGACCCCGAAGTCGGTCAGGACGACCCGGCCGGAGCCGTTCTCCACCAGCACATTGGCGGGTTTGAGGTCGCGGTGCAGCACCCCGGCCGCGTGCGCGGTGCGCAGGGCGCCCAGCAGGGCGACGCCGATCCGGGCGGCCTCGTGCGCGTCGACGGGCCCGCGCCCGGCGATCCGGTCGGCGAGCGAGGCCCCGTCGATGAACTCCATCACCAGATAGGGCCGTTCGTCGTGCTCGACGACGTCGTGGACGACGATGACGTGCGGATGCCGCAACTGGGCGACCGCGCGCGCCTCCCGCAGCGTGCGCTCGCGCCGGCGGCGGCGCTCGTCCGCGGAGAGCGAGTCGTCGAGGGCGAGTTCCTTCACCGCGACCGGCCGGCCCAGCAGTTGGTCGGTGGCGCGCCACACCACGCCCATGCCGCCGCGACCGAGCACCGTCTCCAGCCGGTACCGGCCCGCGATCACCCGCCCGCCAGCCCCCTCGGTCCCCATGCGCCCCATGATGCCCCAGCCGGAGCAGCGCCCTCCGGGGCGCGGGCGCGCGGTTGGCCGACAACCGACGGTGGAGGCGGGCGTTCGTCGGGAGGAGCCGGGGCGTTTGTCAGGAGGAGCCGGGGCGCGTCGGGAGGAGCCGGGGCGCGTCAGGAGGAGCCGGGGCGCCAGCTGCGCAGCAGGATGTCGAACTGCTTGCGCATCGTCGGCCAGTCCGCGGCCGGGGCAGAGGCGTAGAGGGCGTACTCGACGCCGTCGCGGGAGATGTACATCTGGTCGATCGCGCGCCGCGGACCCGGCGCGGTCGTGACGTCGTCGCTGTTCCGCGCGGTCCAGGTGTACTCCCACAGCGCGCCGGGACGGTCGCGGAAGGTGATCCTGCGCATGCCGATGCGCCGGTAGTCCTGGAGCCCGTCCACCTGCTCCTCCAGGTCGCGCTGGTGCTCGTACGGGTCGTCGAAGTGGGGGTCGGGGTCGACGGCGATCCGGAAGAAGTGCTCGCCGCCGTCGGGCGAGTAGTCGACCTGACCGGTGGCCTTGTCGAACTCCGTGCGCCGCCACTCCGGTCCGGGCAGCGCGATGCTGAAGCCGTACGGGTCGTCGCGGCGCACCCAGCCGTCGGGCAGGGTGGCGGGGTTCTGCCGCCGAGGGGGCGTGGACTCGCTCCGGACGGCGGCATCCCGCTCCCGCCACTGCTGGATGCCCACCGCGGTGCCGCCGCCGATCAGCGCGGCCAGGACGACCACGAGGGCGAGGGTGCGTCGCCGGCGCGGACGCCTGGGCGGCGTAGGACCGCCGTGCATCTGCGGATACGGCGTCGTCGACGACGTGGGCGAGGCGACGGCCCCCTCCTGCGGCGGACCCGCCTGCGCCGGGACGTACGCCTGGGTCGCGGTCGGGACTCTGCCCTCGGCCGCCTCCATCAGCATCCGCTCGGCCTCCGCGACGGCCGGACGACTGGCCGGATCCTTGCGCAGCAGGGCGTCGATCACGGGTGCGAGCGCACCGGCGTTGACCGGCCGGTCGGCCTCCTCCTCGACGACGGCCTGCATGGTGGAGATGGGCGAGGTGCGGCGGAACGGCGAGCGGCCCTCCACCGCGGTGTACAGCGTCGCGCCGAGCGCCCACAGGTCCGAGGCGGGGCCGGGGTCGTGGCCGCGCACCCGCTCCGGGGCGAGGTAGTCGACGGAGCCGACGACCTCTCCGGTGCGGGTGATGGTGGAGTCGCCCTCGATCTGGGCGATGCCGAAGTCGGTGAGCAGCACCCGGCCTTCGCTGCCGAGCAGGACGTTGCCGGGCTTGACGTCCCGGTGCAGGACGCCGGCGCCGTGCGCGGCACGCAGCGCGCGCAGCACCCACAGACCGATGCGGGCCGCCTCCGCGGGCTCGATGCGGCCCTCCTCCTTGACCGCGTCGGCGAGCGAACGCCCTTCGACCAGCTCCATCACGATCCACGGGCGGCCGTCGTGCTCCAGCACGTCGTGCACGGTGACGACGGCCGAGTGGTTGATCCGCGCGGCCGCCCGCGCCTCGGCCCGGGTCCGCGCCAGCAGGACGGCCAGGTCGCTCTCCGAGACGTAGAGAGCGGCCGTCAGTTCCTTGACGGCGACGGTCCGGTTCAGCACCTCGTCCTGTGCCCGCCAGACCCGGCCCATGCCACCCCGGCCGATCGATTCGGCCAGGCGGTAACGGTCCGCAATGAGCTGGCCCTGCATCTGATTCACGTTGCCCCGCTTTGATATTGACAGGGTCAGGGTAAGGACCGGTGACCTGACGGGGAACACGCGGGGCCGCTCGGATACCGCACTGTGACGGTTGTCGCTTTGCGTGACGGAAGGGAACCGAAACGGCCCTCCCCGATTCAGCCGCCCGTCGCCTGGTAAGTAGCGGCCGCCTGCTCGTACAGCCGTGTCACCTCGTCCCGTTCGGCCTCGGGGCCCCGCACCTGCACCACGTGGTAGCGGCCGTCGTGGAGGATCGCCGCATTGCGCACGAACAGCTCGCGGCCGTCGCCGGCGGTCCAGGTGAACTGGCCCTCGGCCATGGTCCGCGCGCCGACCGAGATGGTCTTCAGGCCGGTGGCGGTGGCCCAGCTGGAGTCGCGGTAGGGCTGCAACTCCGGTTCGCGCTCCCGCTGGTAGACCATCGGGTCCGAGCCGAACTCCGCCGTCGAGTCCCGTCCGGGCACGACGATCAGCTCGAAGGCGCCGTGCGTGTAGCGCACCTGTCCGCGGCCGTTGCGCGGGGCGCGGTCCCAGCCGTCGGCGACGGCCACCCGGAAACCGGCCTCGTCGGAGCGCAGGGTGAAACCGTCGGCGACCTCGGGGCCGGTGGTCTGCGTCTCGGTCGAACCCGAGGACTCGGAGGGGTCGTTGCCGCCAGGTGTGGTCTGTTCGGGGCGCGGCTCGCTGCTGGCGGACGGGGTGCGCTCGGGTACCTGCCCGGCCTGGCCGGCGGCACCGGTACGGTCCGCGCCGGGTGCGCCGCCCGAGCCGGCCTCGTCGGCCTTGGGCATGAAGAGCATGGCGTACGCGATCGCCGCGGCCATCGCCAGCAGCACCGCCACCAGCAGCGTGCGGCCCAGGCTGCGCGGCGAACGCTCCGCCGAGCGGGCGGGGTTGTACCGCTCCGGCTCGGGCCGCTCGTGCGTGAGCCGTTCCGGCCGCTGCCGTTCCCGCTGCCGTTCCCGCTGCCGTGCCGGTCTGTGCCGCTGCTCCTGCTGCCGGGCCCGCTTGTGCCGTCCGTGCGGTGTCGGCAGCCCGGCGCGCCGCCTGCGCACCAGTTCCCCGCGCCGGCGCACGATCGGCAACCGCCCCGGGTCCACCGGCGGCGTGGCGACCACGTGCAGGCCGGCCTCCGGCTCGGGCGCGGACCGCACGAGCGAGCGCAGCCAGCCGCGCAGCTCCTCGAAGTCGATGCGCTCGGTGGGGTCCTGACGCAGCAGCGACTCCACGACCGGCCGCAGCGGCCCGCACTCCTCGGCGAACGCCGGCGGCTCCGCGCACACCATCTGCACCAGCTCGGCCGTCGAGTCCTCCGGGTAGGGCGCATGCCCCTGTACGGCCCGGAAGAGCAGCGCGCCCAGCGCCCAGAGGTCGGTCGCCGGGCCGATGGGCGCGGCGAGCTGCCAGTTCTCGTGCACCGGCCCGGCCTGCTCCGGGGCCCAGCGCTCCGTCACCGGGCCCACCACGGCCATCCGCGCCTGCCGTGCCCGCTCGGCGGCGAGCGCGGTGGCGGGCCCGCGGCGGGCGGCGCCGGGAAGATCGTCCCACCGGCCCGGTCCGACGGACGGGACCGGACCGCCGGGGCCTTCCGCGGCCTGCGGCTCCGCCTGCCCGTGTCCCATGGGCGGGAGGGCGGCCTGCCGGCCCACGCCGGTCGCCGACGTGCCCGGTCGGGGCGCGAGACCGTGCACCCCGTAGGGGTCGGCTATCCGGCCCGGTGGTGAGCTGTGCGGGCGGTCCTGGAGCTCCTGGCCGCGGGCCGCGGCGCGTGCCCCCTCCCGGTAGGCGGCGATGGCCCCGGCGCGGGCGGCGCGTACGTCGTCGGCGCCGCCGCTCTCCAGCGCCCGGCGCCCGGATCCCTCCGGCGCCATCGGGCCCCCGGTCCCGCCCTGGGCTGCGGGCAGCCTGCCGGCACCGCGCGCCTCGATGGCGGCCCGCCGCGCGGCCTCGGCGTCCCCGGCGGCGTCCCCGCGGAGTCCTATGGTCCCGCCGGGAGGCACCGCGGCGCCGGGGGGCACTGCGGCGGTCCTGCCGGGAGGCACCGCGGCCCGGCCGGAGGGCACCGTCGCACCCCCGGCCCCGGAAGCCCCGTAGCCCCCGTCACCGCCGTGCGGCTCCTCGGTGTCCTCCGGTGCCGGTACCGGGTCGTATCCGCACAGCGCCTCCTCCGCCGCCCCGACCGCGAGGCCGGTGAGCATGACGCGGCCGTCGTCGCAGACCAGCACGGTGCGGGCGGTGATGTTGCGGTGCACCCAGCCGTGGGCGTGCAGCACCCGCAGGGCCATGAGCACATCGGAGGCGACCTCGGCGGCCCGGTACGGCGTCAGCGGCCGCTCGGCGAGCAGCGCCGCCAGCGGCCGCGCGGCCACCAACTCGCTGACCACCCACAGCGAACCGCCCTCGGCGAACACGTCGAAGACCTGGTCCAGCCGGGGATGGTCGGGGATCGCCGCCGCGGCCTGCGCGGCCTCCACGGCCCGTCGCACCGCCGGATCCGCGGGCCTGCGCACGCTGCCGGGCGTGTTCGGCCGCCGGGCGCCGCGGTCGCGGTCCCGTGCGGTGAACCCCTCGGGCAGCCCCTCCGCGTCGAGCACCTCCGCCTCGACGACCTCGGGCAAGGGCACCTGCCGGACCAGGACTTCCTGCCCGCTGTAAGTGTCGAAGGCGCGGGTCTCGGTGAGTTCGTACTCGTCGGCGGGTGGCAGCGGCAGGCGGTAGCGGTCGGCCAGCACCCGTCCCGCATAGTCGTCCACGTTGCCTCCCCCGGCGGCCCGGCTGGTCAATTCCGTTCGTCTGGCGTCCCGTTCCGGATGCGTACGGTTCGCAAGCACTCACGATACGTGCCGGAGGCAACCCGCACCGAGGGGATGGGAGATCTGGCCCCTACTCCCCTCGTCCCATCCGGGTCAGTCCTTCGGCCGGAACGTCTTCGTCAGCGTCCGCCAGGTGTCCTTGCGCAGCTCACCGTGCCACTTGGCGGCCTTCGCCGTGTACATCAGCGCGTAGCCCTGGTCGTCGTCGACGACGAACCCGCGGTCGATCGTGCGGTACTTCGTGCCGCCCTCGGTGTAGGTGAACTCCCAGTCGGCCGTGTTCCAGCCGCGGTAGCCCACCGCTTCTATGCGGATGCGCTGGTACTGCGAACGCACCATGAACCGCTCCTGGTTGCGCCAGTCGGCGACCGGGTCGTCCTTGGGCGTGCTGGTCCAGCCGATGAGCAGCTTCTGCCCGTCGGGCCCGACGAAACGGTCCCCGGCGTCACCGCTGGTCTGGAACCTCCAGCCCTTGGGCAGCCCGATGGAGTAGCCCTGTCCGCCCCGGTGCGTACGGACCACGGGGGCGGCACCGTCCTTGCCGGCCCCGGTTCCGGCCTCCGCACCGGAACCGGCCCCGCTCCCGGTCCCGTTCGTCGCGTCCTTCCCGGCCGCCCCGCCGCCCGGCGTGCTCCCGCCGCTCGCGGTGGGCGTCGTGCCCTGGTCGGCCGACGACGAGCCGTCCGGACGCGTGCCGTCCTCGTCGTCCTGCTTGGTGTCGGCGCTCGGGGTGGCCCCGGCCGCGGTGCCGGTCCCGCCGCCGGGCTTCGCCGAGTCCTTCTCGTCGCCGCCGAGCGTCAGCGCCAGCACGATGCCGAGCACGGCGACGAGGACGGCCACCGCGATGATCACCAGCGTGCGCCTGGGCACCACGTCCGTCAGCGGCGCCCGGCGCACCGGACGCGGCGGCAGGTCCGGCGGCGGCACGACGGGCCAGCCGGAACCGGCCCCGGCGGCGGTGTCACGGCCGCCCGCGGTACCGGCCGCCCCCGTACGCGGAGCCCCGGCCGTGGCCGCGGCGGACGTCGCCGGCGCCCCGCTCGGGGCCGCGGTGGTCCCCTCGGTCCCGGACCTGGCGCGCGTCGCGGCCGCCGTGGTGGCCGCCCCCGCCGACGCCGCGGCCTTGCGCACCGAGCGCAGCGCCCCGCGCAGCCGCTCGGCGGCCTCCTCGCCCCGGCCGCCACCGGCCGCGCGCCCGGCCGGCTGGGCCGGCAGCGGCACGACCCGCGTCGCCTCCAGCGGCTCCGGCTCCTCGGCGGGGTCCGGCGCGTGGATCACGGCGTTGAGCATGGCCCGCGCGCCGGCGTCGTCGAGCCGCTCGGCCGGGTCCTTGGTGAGCAGCCCGCGGATGACGTCCGCGAGCGGCCCCGCGTTCTTCGGCTCGTCCAGCGGTTCGGTCATCACCGCGGTGAGCGTGGCGATCGCCGAGCCCTTGTCGTACGGCGGCACCCCCTCCACCGCGGCGTACAGCAGTCCGCCGAGCGACCACAGGTCGGCCGCGGGGCCCGGCTTGTGGCCGCGGGCGCGCTCGGGCGAGATGTAGGAGGGCGCGCCGACGAGCATGCCGGTGGAGGTGATGGACGGATCGCCCTCCACCTGCGCGATGCCGAAGTCGGTGAGCACCACGCGGCCGTCATCGGCGATCAGTACGTTGGACGGCTTCACATCGCGGTGCAGGATGCCCTCGCGGTGCGCGGAGCGCAGCACGTCGAGGATGGCGAGGCCGACCTCGGCGGCGCGCTTCGGTTCCAGCAGGCCGTCCTCGCGGATGACCTCGGCGAGCGACTTGCCCTCGACGAGCTCCATCACGATCCACGGCCGGTCGTCCTCGTCGACCACGTCGTAGACCGTCACCGCGCTGTTGTTGCGGATCCGGGCGATGGCCTTCGCCTCGCGCAGCGTCCGCGTGATCAGCCGGCGCTTCTCCTCCTCGTCGATGTTCGACGGGAACCGCAGCTCCTTGACGGCGACCGTGCGGCCGAGGGTCTCGTCCTCCGCGCGCCACACCGTGCCCATGCCGCCGCGGCCGAGCACATCTCCCAGCCGGTACCGCCCGGCGAGGAGACGTGCGCTCTTGTCCTGACGGGATGTCCCCGCCCGCTCCGCCTCCGACATGCGTCCCCTCGTGCAACCCGCCCTGACAGAGGCTCCATTGTCCCTCACCCGACAAGTGCCCAGTGCCTCGGGGGCACCTGGTGGCCCGTCGGTGCCGCGGTGTCCCGGAGCGTGCTGAATCTCCCGTTCCGGCACGGGCCGGATCTCCCCTCCGACACGGGCGCGTGACGGCGTGTGGATCCCCGGCGACGGCGTGTGGATCCCCGGCGACCAGGTCCCGCAGGGGGTCCGCTCAGCCGGGTGGCCACGGACGTCCCGTCACAGCGGCACGATGTCCGGCGCCCCCAGCCGGGCCGCGTCGGCGGTCAGGTCGTCGGGCTGGCGCTGGGACTCCCGCTCGGCCTCCACCCGCTTCTCGTAGTGCTGCACCTCCCGTTCGATCTGGCCCTCGTCCCAGCCGAGCACCGGTGCCATCAGTTCGGCGGCCTCGCGGGCGCAGCGGGTGCCGCGGTCGAAGGTCTCGATGGAGATCCGGGTGCGCCGGGTCAGGACGTCGTCCAGATGGCGGGCCCCCTCGTGCGAGGCGGCGTAGACGATCTCGGCGCGCAGGTAGTCCTCGGCGCCCTGCAACGGCTCGCCCAACGAGGGGTCGGCGGCGACGAGTTCGAGCAGCTCCTCCGTCAGGGTGCCGTAGCGGTTGAGCAGGTGCTCCACGCGGGCCACATGCAGTCCGGAGCGGGCCGCGATACGCGCTCGCGCGTTCCACAGCGCGCGGTAGCCCTCCGCACCGACCAGCGGGACGTCCTCGGTGACGCATTCGGCGACCCGCCGGTCGAGGCCGTGCACCGCCTCGTCCACGGCGTCCTTGGCCATCACCCGGTACGTCGTGTACTTGCCGCCGGCCACCACGACCAGGCCCGGCACCGGGTGGGCCACGGTGTGCTCGCGCGAGAGCTTGCTGGTGGCGTCCGACTCGCCCGCGAGCAGCGGGCGCAGACCGGCGTAGACGCCCTCGACGTCGTCGCGGGTGAGCGGCACGGCCAGTACGGAGTTCACATGCTCCAGCAGATAGTCGATGTCGGCGCTGGAGGCGGCCGGGTGGGCCTTGTCGAGGTCCCAGTCGGTGTCGGTGGTGCCGATGATCCAGTGCCGTCCCCAGGGGATGACGAACAGCACGGACTTCTCGGTGCGCAGGATCAGCCCGGTCGTGGAGTGGATGCGGTCCTTGGGCACGACGAGGTGGATGCCCTTGGACGCTCGGACGTGGAACTGTCCGCGTTCGCCCACCATGGCCTGGGTGTCGTCGGTCCACACCCCGGTGGCGTTGACGATCTGCTTGGCGTGGATCTCGTACTCCCCGCCCGCCTCGACGTCCTGCACACGGGCGCCGACCACCCGCTCGCCCTCGCGCAGGAAGCCGGTGACCCGCGCGCGGTTGGCGGTCTGGGCGCCGTAGGCCGCGGCGGTGCGCACCAAGGTGGCCACATAGCGGGCGTCGTCCATCTGGGCGTCGTAGTACTGCAACGCCCCGACCAGCGACTCCTTCTTCAGGCAGGGCGCGACCCGCAGGGCGTGACGCCGGGTCAGGTGCCGGTGCAGCGGCAGTCCCCGGCCGTGCCCGCGGGCCATCGACATGGCGTCGTAGAGGGCGACGCCCGACCCGGCGTACAGACGCTCCCAGCCCTGGTGCTGGAGCGGATAGAGGAAGGGCACCGGCTTCACCAGATGCGGTGCGAGCCGCTCGAGCAGCAGCCCGCGCTCCTTCAGCGCCTCCCGGACGAGCGCGAAGTCGAGCATCTCCAGATAGCGCAGCCCGCCGTGGATCAGCTTGCTGGACCGGCTCGACGTGCCCGACGCCCAGTCCCGCGCCTCGACCAGTCCGGTGGACAGCCCGCGCGTGACGGCGTCCAGCGCGGTGCCCGCGCCGACCACGCCACCGCCCACGACGAGCAGGTCCAGTTCGCGCTCGGCCATGCTCGCGAGTGCCTCGGCGCGCTGCGCCGGTCCCAGTGTCGCTGTCCTCACCGCTGCCTCCCGCTCATCGGTCGCACCGGCCGCACCCGTCGGGCGAAGCCCCGTCCGTACCCCCCCTGCCCAAATTCTGACCGGGTTGCCCGACTTCAGCCACCACGCACGGTCGACCTGTGGATAACTCCGGCGGACCTGGACCCGAACCCCACCGCCTCGCAAGGCGACACAGGAAAACAATGCGGCATATCGGTCATATTTACGCCTAGTCTGACATTGCGCTCGCTCGTTCTGTCCACAGGGCTTGCGCACCTGTCCCGCTTCGGTTACTGGGAAGGACGGCCCACGCCATGCCCGCAGATCTCGCCGTCATCGGACTCGGCCCGCTCGGCCTGCCCCTGGCCCAGGCCGCCGTCGCCGCCGGCATCCACACGGTCGGCTACCGCACAGGGCCCGACGAGGCCGGTTCCCTCAGCCCCGCCGAACTGCGCCGGATGCACTCGGAGGGCTTCCGGCCGGCCGGCAACCCCGCGGAACTCGGCCGGGTGCGCACGGCGGTCATCTGCGCCCCCACCCCCCGCGCGGCCGACGGCGGCCTCGACCTGACCCAGGTGGAGACGGCCGCCCGCACCCTCGCGGCCCGCCTGCGCCCGCACACCACCGTCATCCTGGAGTCCCCGGTCCTGCCCGGCACCACCGAGGACTTCCTTCTCCCCCTCCTCGAAACGGGCTCCGGCCTGCGCGCCGGCCGCGACTTCCACCTCGCCTACTCCCCCACTCGGGTGGACCCCGGCAACCGCGCGTTCACCCCCGCGAACACTCCCAAGGTCATCGGTGGCCTCACCCCCGCCTGCACCGAGTCCGCCGCCGCCTTCTACGGCCGCATCACCGACAAGGTCGTCCGCGCCCGCGGGCTGCGCGAGGCCGAGGCGGTGCACCTCCTGGAGACCACCTACCGCCACGTCAACATCGCCCTGGTGAACGAGATGGCCGTCCTCTGCCACGACTTGGGCGTCGACCTGTGGGACGTCATCCGCTGCGCGGAGACCAAACCTTTCGGCTTCCAGTCCTTCCGCCCGGGCCCCGGCGTCGGCGGCCACACCGTCCCCCAGGACCTCACCGACCGCTCCGGCCGCGGCCTGCGCATGGTGGAACTGGCCAAGCAGGTCAACGAACAGATGCCGCGCTACGTCGTCCAGCGCGCGGCGACCCTCCTGAACGAGCACGGCAAGTCGGCCCGCGGCGCCCGCGTGCTCCTGCTGGGCGTCACCTACAAACCCGACCTCGCCGACCAGCAGGCCACCCCGGCCCACGAGATCGCCGTCCGCCTGATGTCCCTGGGCGCGGCCGTCAGCTACCACGACCCGCACATCCCCTCCTGGACGGTCCTGGACCGCCCGATCCCCCGCGCCGACTCCCTCTACGAGGCCGCCGCCGACGCCGACCTCACGATCCTCCTCCAGCACCACCGCACCTACGACCTCCAGGGCCTGTCGGTGAAGGCACAGCTCCTGCTGGACACGCGGGGGGCGACGCCCACGGGGGCGGCGCATCGGTTGTGACGGGGGCGCGTCAAGCGCCGCGAGCCTCGGGGGCTGGTGGCGCGAGGGCGGGGCGCCGGTACCGTACGAAGCAGGTGGAGCCCACGGCAGGGGCTTCTGCGGCAGGCTCCCGAGAAGTGATCGGAGTGTCCGCCCCTAGGTCTCGTGGGGGCGGCCGCTCACGAAGGGGGCGGCCCAGAGAACCGGGTCGCCGGACGCGGACACCAGCGCCTCAACACCCCTGCTCGACGCGGCCTTCGGCCCTAACGCAACCGTGCGCCCCCACCGCCGCGCGTGCCCCGTACCCCGAAATCGACTGGCGACACGAACCGTCGCACCTGTTAATGTGCGGCGTCCCCGTCCGCACGCCCGCGCGGACGCCGCTCGTCAGTTCCCATGGGGGGATCCCTGTCATGACCCAGCCAATGCCGCCGCAGCCGCCCACCGACGGCAACCCGTACGCCCAGCAGCCGCCGGCCGGCGCCCACCCCTACGGGCAGCAGCCGCCGGTCGGTGCGGCCCCGTACGGGCAGCAGCCCGGCGGCGGCAACCCCTTCGGCGCCCCGCAGCAGGCGGGCGGCTTCCCGCCGCCCCCGCCCGCGCCCGTGCGCAGCGGCAACGTGGCGCTCGGCATCGTGGTCGCGGTCGTCGCCGCGCTGGTCACTGCGGGCATCTACGGCGCGATCATCGGCGGCACCGAGAAGCAGATCGGGTACGCGGCCATCGGTGTCGGCTTCCTCGTCGGCTTCGCGGCCGGCAAGGTCGGCGGTGCCAACCCGGCCCTGCCCCTCGTCAGCGCCCTGCTGTCCGTGGGCGCCGTCTACCTTGGCCAGCTCATCGGCGCCGCCATGATCCTCTCCGATCTGACGGGCACCTCGGCGAGCTCGGTCTTCTTCGACCACTTCTCCGACCTGACCAAGGCGTGGCAGGAGGCCGCCGAGGCGATGGACTACCTCTTCCTCGCCATCGGCGGTGTCGCCGCCTTCTCCGGCGCGAAGAAGGCCGCCGCGTAAGCACGCGCGTACGCCGAAGGGCTCGCCCACACCCTGTGGACGAGCCCTTTCGCGTTGCGTGGGTCAGCGCCGGTGCTGCGAGTCCGCGACCGTCACCTCGACGCGCTGGAACTCCTTGAGCTCGCTGTAGCCGGTGGTGGCCATGGCGCGGCGCAGGGCGCCGAAGAAGTTCATCGAGCCGTCGGGGGTGTGCGACGGGCCGGTGAGGACCTCCTCGAGGGTGCCGACCGTGCCGAGGTCGACCTTCTTGCCACGCGGCAGCTCCTCGTTGACCGCCTCCATGCCCCAGTGGTGGCCCTTGCCGGGCGCGTCCGTGGCACGGGCGAGCGGGGAGCCCATCATCACGGCGTCCGCGCCGCAGGCGATGGCCTTGGGGAGGTCGCCGGACCAGCCCACGCCGCCGTCCGCGATCACGTGCACGTACCGGCCGCCGGACTCGTCCATGTAGTCGCGGCGGGCCGCCGCCACGTCCGCCACGGCCGTGGCCATCGGGACCTGGATGCCCAGCACGTTGCGCGTGGTGTGCGCGGCGCCGCCGCCGAAGCCGACCAGCACGCCGGCCGCGCCCGTGCGCATCAGGTGCAGGGCCGCGGTGTAGGTGGCGCAGCCACCGACGATGACCGGGACGTCGAGCTCGTAGATGAACTGCTTCAGGTTCAGCGGCTCGGCGGCACCGGAGACGTGCTCCGCCGACACCGTCGTACCGCGGATGACGAAGATGTCCACGCCCGCGTCCACGACGGCCTTGGAGAACTGGGCGGTGCGCTGCGGGGAGAGCGCGGCGGCGGTGACGACACCGGCGTCCCGCACCTCCTTCAGGCGCTGCCCGATCAGCTCCTCCTTGATCGGAGCGGCGTAGATCTCCTGGAGGCGGCGGGTGGCCGTCTCCACGGGCAGCTCGGCGATCTCGTCCAGCAGCGGCTGCGGGTCCTCGTAGCGGGTCCACAGACCCTCGAGGTTGAGCACGCCGAGGCCGCCGAGCTCGCCGATGCGGATCGCGGTGGCCGGCGAGACGACCGAGTCCATGGGGGCGGCCAGGAACGGCAGCTCGAAGCGGTAGGCGTCGATCTGCCAGGCGATCGAGACCTCCTTCGGGTCCCGCGTACGGCGGCTGGGGACGACCGCGATGTCGTCGAAGGCGTACGCCCGGCGGCCGCGCTTGCCGCGCCCGATCTCGATCTCAGTCACGATGTGTGGCCTTTCCCTGATGCGTTTCAGCGTCTTCCAGTATCGCCGACGGGTACGACAAGGGCGGCCCCGGAGCACCCCGGAGCCGCCCTGTCACGCTTCACGCGCGCGCGTGCGTCACTTCTCGCGTCACTTCTTGCTGTAGTTCGGCGCCTCGACCGTCATCTGGATGTCGTGCGGGTGGCTCTCCTTCAGGCCCGCCGCGGTGATCCGGACGAAGCGGCCCTTGGACTCCATCTCCGCGACGGTGGCCGCGCCCACGTAGCCCATGGTCTGGCGCAGACCGCCGACGAGCTGGTGCAGCACGTTGGCCAGCGGACCGCGGTAGGGCACCTGACCCTCGACGCCCTCGGGGACCAGCTTGTCGTCCGAGGCGACCTCGGCCTGGAAGTAGCGGTCCTTGGAGTACGACCTGCCCTGGCCGCGCGACTGCATGGCGCCCAGCGAACCCATGCCGCGGTACGACTTGAACTGCTTGCCGTTGATGAACAGCAGCTCGCCCGGCGACTCCTCGCAGCCCGCGAGGAGGCTGCCCAGCATGACCGTGTCGGCGCCGGCGGCGAGCGCCTTGCCGATGTCGCCGGAGTACTGCAGGCCGCCGTCGCCGATCACCGGGATGCCGGCGGGGCGGGCGGCGAGGGCGGCCTCGTAGATCGCGGTGACCTGCGGGACACCGATGCCGGCCACCACACGGGTGGTGCAGATGGAGCCGGGGCCGACGCCGACCTTGATGCCGTCCACACCGGCGTCGATCAGGGCCTGGGCGCCGTCGCGGGTGGCGATGTTGCCGCCGATCACGTCGACGTTCACGGCCGACTTGATCTTCGCCATCCAGCTGAGGGCGTTGCTGTTGTGGCCGTGCGAGGTGTCCACGACCAGGAAGTCCACACCGGCCCCGGCCAGCGCCTGGGCACGCTCCAGCGCCTCGGGGCTGGCGCCGACGGCGGCACCGACGAGGAGGCGGCCCTCGGCGTCCTTCGCGGCGTTGGGGTACTTCTCGGCCTTGACGAAGTCCTTGACCGTGATCAGGCCCTTGAGCACACCCTGGTCGTCGACCAGCGGAAGCTTCTCGATCTTGTGGCGCCGCAGCAGCTCCATGGCCTCCTGGCCGGAGATGCCGACCTTGCCGGTGACCAGCGGCATCGGCGTCATGACCTCGCGCACCTGGCGGCTGCGGTCGGTCTCGAAGGCCATGTCACGGTTGGTGACGATGCCGAGCAGCTTGCCGGCCGGGTCGGTGACGGGGACACCGCTGATGCGGAACTTGGCGCACAGCGCGTCCGCCTCGCCGAGCGTGGCCTCCGGGTGCACCGTGATCGGGTCGGTGACCATGCCCGACTCGGACCGCTTCACCAGGTCCACCTGGTTGACCTGGTCCTCGATGGACAGATTGCGGTGCAGTACGCCGACGCCGCCCAGACGGGCCATCGCGATCGCCATGCGCGACTCGGTGACCTTGTCCATGGCGGCGGACAGGAGCGGGATGTTGACCCGGACGTTACGGCTGATACGGGACGAGGTGTCGACCGCGTTGGGGAGCACCTCGGATGCACCCGGCAGCAGCAGCACGTCGTCGTAGGTCAGCCCGAGTGTCGCGAATTTGTCGGGCACTCCGTCGACGTTGGCAGTCATGACACCTTCCCCAATGGCCTTGATCGGTGCGGATGTCCATGCTAACGGGAAGTGAACCCGTCTCATTCCACGGTCAGAGGCCGTACTGGTCTTCGTATGTTTCTACGGACATCGTCGGCCACCTGTTCAACGAAGGCGCCCCGCTGCGCTGCTACTGCTCGGCGAGGGCCCGCAGCCGGCTCAGCGCCCGGTGCTGGGCCACTCGGACGGCGCCGGGTGACATTCCCAACATCTGACCCGTCTCCTCGGCCGTGAGGCCGACGGCGATGCGCAGCAGAAGCAGCTCGCGCTGGTTCTCGGGCAGGTTGGCCAGCAGCTTCTTGGCCCATTCGGCGTCGCTGCTGAGCAGCGCGCGCTCCTCGGGGCCGAGGGAGTCGTCGGGGCGCTCCGGCATCTCGTCCGAGGGGACGGCGGTGGAGCCGGGGTGGCGCATCGCGGCCCGCTGGAGGTCGGCGACCTTGTGGGAGGCGATGGCGAAGACGAATGCCTCGAAGGGGCGGCCGGTGTCCCGGTAGCGCGGCAGCGCGAGCAGGACGGCGACGCAGACCTCCTGGGCGAGATCCTCGACGAAGTGGCGTGCGTCGCCCGGCAGCCGGGACAGCCGGGTGCGGCAGTAGCGCAGCGCCAGGGGGTGGACATGGGCGAGCAGGTCGTGCGTGGCCTGCTCGTCCCCGTCGACCGCACGATGGACGAGTGCGCCGATCGCCCCTTGGGCACGGGTCGCCTCGTCGTCGCGCATCGGTCCATGGTGCCCTGTGGCCGGAGTGGCCGCGGCACCGCCTCCGTCGTTGTGCACCGAAGCGTTATGAGCAGGTGCGCCGGAACTCATCCCCTGCGCCCTCCCCTTCCGCTCGACCGACTCGTCCCCGAGGAACTCCACACCTCAAGGATGCGGCATCCGCGCCGAAACGAGCAGCACGCCTGTGAGGGACGGTTCACACCGCGCCCCTCGGGGGCGCGGGGAACTGCGCGATCGACCGGACCGGGCCCGTACGCGACCACCCACGGACGAGGGCAGACGAGTGGCGCCGGACCACTCGCCGCACCGGACCACTCAGCGAACGAGCCCCCATCGGAAGCCGAGCGCCACCGCGTGCGCCCGGTCGGACGCACCCAGCTTCTTGAACAGCCGCCGAGCGTGAGTCTTCACCGTGTCCTCGGAGAGGAACAGCTCCCGCCCGATCTCCGCGTTGGACCGTCCGTGGCTCATCCCTTCGAGCACCTGGATCTCCCGCGCGGTGAGCGTCGGCGCCGCGCCCATCTCGGCCGACCGCAGCCGGCGCGGGGCGAGCCGCCAGGTCGGGTCGGCCAGCGCCTGCGTCACGGTCGCCCGCAGCTCCGCGCGGGACGCGTCCTTGTGCAGATAGCCGCGCGCCCCCGCGGCGACCGCGAGGGCGACACCGTCCAGGTCCTCCGCGACGGTGAGCATGATGATGCGCGCACCGGGGTCCGCGGACAGCAGCCGCCGCACGGTCTCGACGCCGCCCAGACCGGGCATGCGTACGTCCATCAGAATCAGGTCCGAACGGTCGGCACCCCAGCGGCGGAGGACTTCCTCGCCGTTGGCCGCCGTCGTCACGCGCTCGACACCGGGCACGGTCGCGACCGCGCGGCGGAGCGCCTCTCGGGCAAGCGGGGAGTCGTCGCAGACGAGGACGGAAGTCATGGCCGCCCTCCGCAGCTGATGCGCGTCACCTTGAGCCTCCAGGCTGGTACGAATCGTCACCTGTGCGGTCGACCGTCTCGGACGCCTGCCCGAGCGCTTGTGTTTTCAACCGCCTCGCACTCTCAACGACGGTCACTCGAAAGAGTTACGGGGCCGTCTGCCATCTTCGGCACTCTACGTGAGGGGGCGGACACGGTGCAGACATAGACGTCGGACCCTCAACGTTTCATCACAACCATGCCCCATTCGGCCCATTTTCTTCCCTTTTGCTGGTGTCCGAGGCTAGATTCGCAATGAGTCATATTTTCATCTCCTTAGATCGTAGTTGTACGGTCGTGGGCACCGTATCCGCTCAGAACGGCTACAAGGGGTCACGCAATGGCAGATTTCTCCCGCCTTCCCGGACCGAACGCGGACCTGTGGGACTGGCAGCTGCTGGCTGCCTGTCGCGGCGTGGACAGCTCGCTCTTCTTTCATCCCGAGGGCGAGCGCGGAGCGGCCCGGAGCGCTCGCGAGAACTCGGCCAAGGAGGTCTGCATGAGGTGCCCGGTCCGCGCGCAGTGCGCGGCACACGCGCTGGCGGTGCGCGAACCGTACGGCGTGTGGGGCGGATTGACCGAGGACGAGCGCGAGGAACTGATGGGCCGGGCACGTCATCGTCTGGTGACGGCTTCGGCCTCCGGCGGCGATGCCGCGTCGAACACCTGAAGGAACGTTTCTTCAGGAGGGCCCGGCAGGGGCCCGGAGAACAGCAGAAGCACCCGAGCGAAGGGCACGCACACGCGTGCCCTTGCTTCTTTGCGGGGGTGCCGGGGCTCCGGGTGCCGGAGCGTTCCGCGTCCGGCGTCCAGGTCTAGCGGCGTGCCGCGCGCGCGAGTTGGTCCAGGGTCGCCGTGACCGCGGGGACCTGGGCGAGGTCGGGCAGGGTGAGAGCGACGATCTCGCGGCGCACCGCCGGTTCCAGGGTGAGCACGCGGGCACCCCGGGCGCGCACGGACTCGATGGCGAGCTGGGGCAGGACGGCGACGCCGAGACCGGCGCCGACCAGGCCGACCACGGCCGGGTAGTCGTCGGTGGCGAAGTCGATGCGGGGCGTGAAGCCCGCGCTCTCGCAGACCTCGACGAGCTGGCCGCGGCAGCGCGGGCAGCCCGCGATCCAGGGCTCGTCGGCGAGTTCCCCGATGGCGACGGTCCCCGCGCGCGCGAGGCGGTGCCGTTCCGGGACGAGCCCGACCAGACGGTCCGTCAGCAGCGGCCGTACGACAAGGTCCTCCCACTCTCCTTCCGGCACGCCCGAGGCACCCTCGTAGCGGAAGGCGAGGGCGATGTCGCAGTCGCCCTCGCGCAGCATCTCCACCGACCGCGGCGGCTCGGCCTCCACGAGGGAGACGCGGGTGCCGGGGTGGGCGGCGCGCAGGGCGGCCAGGGCGGTGGGGACGAGGGTGGAGCTGCCGCTGGGGAAGGAGACCAGCCGGACCCGGCCGGCGCGCAGCCCGGCGATGGCCGCGACCTCCTCCTCGGCGGCGGTGAGTCCGGCGAGGATCCCGGCGGCGTGCCGGACCAGCGCCTCACCGGCCTGCGTCAGGCGCATCTCGCGCCCGCCGCGCACCAGCAACGGGGTGCCGACGGACGCCTCCAGGGCCTTCATCTGCTGGCTGACGGCGGGCTGGGTGCAGCCCAGCTCGCGTCCCGCCGCCGAGAAGGAGCCGGTGGCGGCCACGGCACGCAGCACACGGAGATGTCTGGCCTCGATCACCCTTTGAGCATAAGGCGTCCTTGGGTGAGCACGCGAATAATGCGTCGACGCTTTGACCCTGCGCGGCTACCGTGCGGCCATGAGACTTCTGTCCGTGAACCTGGGCCGTGCGACGGCCGTCCCCTACACCGACCAGCCGGAGGGGCTGACCGGCATCGACAAGCGCCCGGTCCAGGGACCGGTACGGGTGGCGGCGCCGGGCCCCCAGGGGGTGGGCGCGAGCGGGCTGGCCGGCGACGACGTGTGCGACCTGCGCCACCACGGCGGTGACGACCAGGCCGTGTACGCGGTGGCGCGGGAGGACCTGGACGCCTGGGAGCGGGAGCTGGGGCGGAAGCTGGCCGACGGCGCGTTCGGCGAGAACCTCACCACGCTCGGGCTCGACGTCTCCGGCGCGCTGATCGGCGAGCGCTGGCGCATAGGCCCCGACGTGGTGCTGGAGGTGACCTGCGGCCGGATCCCGTGCCGGACCTTCCAGGCGCATCTGGGCGAGAAGCGGTGGGTGAAGCGGTTCACCGAGCGCGGGGCGCCCGGGGCCTATCTGCGGGTGATCGAACCGGGCGAGATCCGGGCCGGCGACCCGGTCGAGATCGTGCACCGGCCCGACCACGAGGTGACGGTCGCGCTGGCCTTCCGGGCCGAGACCACCCGGCGGGATCTGCTGCCGCAGGTGCTGGCGGCGGGCGAGGCACTGCACCCGCTGCTGCTCGCGAGCGCGCGGAAGTACACGGCGCAGCAGTCGGCCTGACCCGCAGTCACGTTTCCTCCCCCGCGCCGCACACCTCCTAGGGGACAACCCCGGGGGCGCGGCCGGGGCCGGGTCGGGGATGGGGTGGGGGCGTTCCCCGATGTGGTGCGGGCGGCGGTCGAGGACGCTTCAGGCATGTCCCGTTTCAAGCGCATCCTCGTCGTCCTCGGCACAGCCGTCACCGTGATCGCGCTGGCCGTAGGCACCCTGTTCACCTGGCTGTGGACCGACGCCGACGTCAGCACGGTCGGCGACGCGCCCTTCGACAACGAGCTGGCGATACCCCCGCTGGCGCCGTCCCGGCTCGACGGTGACGGCACCCGCGTCTTCGACCTGCGCATGCGGTCGGGGCACACGGAGTTCGAGCCCGGACGCCGGACCCCGACCTGGGGGTTCAACGGCTCCTATCTCGGCCCCACGCTGCGCGCGCAGCGCGGCGAGAAGGTGCGGGTGCGCATACACAACGGGCTCGACGAGGCGTCGAGCGTGCACTGGCACGGCATGCACCTGCCCGCGCGGATGGACGGCGGCCCGCACCAGCCGATCGCGCCCGGAGCCACCTGGACCCCGCACTGGACGGTGGACCAGCCGGCCGCCACGCTCTGGTACCACCCGCATCCGCACGGGGCGACCGAGCGGCATGTACGCAGGGGGCTGGCGGGCCTGTTCCTCCTCGACGACGAGCGGTCGGCACGCCTCGACCTGCCCCAGCGCTACGGCGTCGACGACCTGCCCGTCATCGTGCAGGACGTGCGCTTCGACGGGGCCCGGCTCGACGGCGACCGCGGGCTCATGCAGAACGTGGGCTTCCTCGGCGACCGGACGATGGTCAACGGCACCCTGCGGCCGTACGCCGAGGTGGGTGACGAGCTGATACGACTGCGGCTGCTCAACGCCTCGACGTCCCGCACCTACTCCTTCGGCTTCCCCGACGACCGCGCCTTCTCGCTGATCGCGACCGACGGCGGGCTGCTGGAGAGACCGGCGGCCCTGGAACGGGTGCAGTTGTCGCCGGGTGAGCGGGCCGAGATCGTGGTGCCGATGCGGGCCGGTGAGCGTGTGATGCTGCGCAGCTTCCCGCAGGACAACTACGGAAGTGCCTGGCAGCGCCGGTTCTCCGGTGGCGACGACTCCTTCGACGTGCTGGAGCTGCGGGCCGCGCTCCGGTTGCGGCCCTCGGCCGAAGTGCCCCAGGTGCTGGGCGTGTTGGAGACGCCGGACGGGTCGGACGCGGTCCGCGGACGGCACTTCGATCTGAAACGGTCCGGGATCAACGGGCGGCCGATGGACATGGGACGCGTCGACGAGACGGTCACGCGCGGGACGACGGAGGTGTGGACGGTCCGCAACGGCAACGGCATGCCGCACAACTTCCATGTGCATGACGTGCAGTTCAGGGTGCTGGAGGTGAACGGCCGGACACCGCCGCCGGCGCTGCGCGGTCCCAAGGACACGGTGTTCCTGCCGCACGGCACGGTCATGAAGCTGGCCCTGCGCTTCACCGGGCCGGCCGACCCGGACACGCCGTACATGTACCACTGCCATCTGCTGTACCACGAGGACGAGGGAATGATGGGCCAGTTCGTGGTGGTGGAGAAGGGGCGGACCGCGGGGAACGGCCGCGCGGCGACCGGCTCGGGGCACGCCCACGACCACTGAGGGTGGCCGGTGACCGGTCCCCGAAGGTGCCGGTGACCGGTCCCCCGAAGGCACCGGTGGCCAGGTCCCCGGCCGGTGGAGGGCCGGGGGAATCCGGTCGGTGCGCGGGTGGATCCGGTTGGTGCGGGGGTGGATCCATTCGGTGCGGGGGTGGATCCATTCGGTGCGGGCCATAACCTTGCGCCATGACTACGGCTCTGATTACGGGATCGACCGCGGGCATCGGTGCCGCCTTCGCACGGCGACTGGCGGCGGACGGACACGACCTCGTCCTGGTGGCACGGGACGGCAAGCGGCTCGCCGAGCAGGCGACCGAACTGCACGACCGGCACGGCATCGAGGCGGAGGTGCTGGTGGCGGATCTCGCGACGGACAAGGGGATCGAGTCCGTCGCGGACCGTCTGTCGGACCGGAAGCGGCCGGTGGACCTGCTGGTCAACAACGCCGGGTTCGGCAACAAGGGCCGCTATCTGGAGGTGTCCCTGGAGGACGAGCTGCGGATGCTGAAGGTGCACTGCGAGGCGGTGCTGCGGCTGACGTCGGCGGCGGCGGAGGCGATGCGGGAGCGGGGGCGCGGCGGGGTGGTGAACGTGGCCTCGGTGGCGGCGTTCGTGCCGCGCGGCACCTACGGTGCCTCCAAGGCGTGGGTCGTGCAGTTCACGCAGGGCGTGGCGCGGGACCTGGCGGGCAGCGGGGTGCGGCTGATGGCGCTGTGCCCGGGGTTCGTGCGCACGGAGTTCCACCAGCGGGCCGGGATGGGCACGGACAACATCCCCGGCTGGATGTGGCTGGACGCCGACAAGCTGGTCGCGACGGCGCTGGCCGATCTGGCCCGCGGCAAGACGGTGTCGATCCCGGACCCGCGGTACAAGGCGCTGATGGGTGTGGTGAAGGTGGTGCCCCGCGGGCTGCTGGGCGGGGTGTCCTCCCGAGCGGGGCGGACGTACGGCCCGCAGTAGGGGCCGTGCGGGGGCCGGTCGGTGGAAGAATGGTGCTGTTCGGACGGACCCCAGGGGGGTCGGAGGCGGCGCCATGACGTTCGTACAGATCATCGACTGCAAGACGAGCCGGTTCGACGAGATGAACCGGCTGATGGACACGTGGGTCGAGCAGACCAAGGGGAAGCGGACGGCGACGCACAGCCTGATCGGCAAGGACCGGTCGGACGCGTCGCACTTCATCGAGATCGTGGAGTTCCCGTCGTACGAGGAGGCGATGCGGAACTCGAACCTTCCGGAGACGGACCGGGTCTTCCGGGAGATGGTGGCGATCTGCGACGAGATGCCGACGTTCACGGACCTGGACGTCGTACGGGACGAGCAGCTGTACGCGGCCACGGTGCGGCGGCTGCTGGAGACGATGGGCACGCCGGGCGAGCTCCCGCCGCTCGACGACCTGGTCGCGGAGCACTACCACGACCACGATCCGGCCAAGGAGCAGGACACCGTCGGGCGGGACGGCGTGCGGCGCGAGCTGGCGACGTGGCGCGAGGGGTTCGACTTCGCGTTCACCGTGGAGGACCTGATCGCCGAGGGCGACAAGGTGTGTGTGCGGTGGTTCTGGAAGGGCACCCACAAGGGCGACTTCCTGGGGATCGCGCCCACCGGCAGGGAATGCACCATGAGCGGCACGACCGTCTTCCGGTGCGGCGGTGACGGGAAGGTCGTCGAGGGCTGGTGGGAGTACGACCGGCTGGGGCTGATGGCGCAGCTCGGGATGCTGGACCCGCTGGAGAGGTAGGGCGCCAGGGAGCCGCACGGGCCGCCACCGCCGGCCGGACGCCGCACGGCCCGCACCGCCAGGCCGGACACCGCAGGGCCCGGCGCCGCTGCGGGGAAGCCGGAAGGCCCGGCGCCCCTTGACGGGGTGCCGGGCCTTCGGGTGACGAGGTGCGTCAGTGGGCGTGGCCGTGGCTGTGGCCGTGGCCCGCCTCGGCCGGCTCCTCTTCCTTCTTCTCGACGACCAGGGTCTCGGTCGTGAGCAGGAGGGAGGCGATGGAGGCGGCGTTCTCCAGGGCGGAGCGGGTGACCTTGACCGGGTCGATGACGCCCTGCTTGACCAGGTCGCCGTACTCGCCGGTGGCGGCGTTGAAGCCCTGGCCCTTGTCGAGCTCGGCGACCTTGGAGGTGATGACGTAGCCCTCCAGGCCGGCGTTCTCGGCGATCCAGCGCAGCGGCTCGACGGCGGCGCGGCGGACGACGGAAACACCCGTGGCCTCGTCGCCGGTCTTGCCGAGGTTGCCCTCCAGGACCTTCACGGCGTGGACCAGCGCGGAGCCACCACCGGAGACGATGCCCTCCTCGACCGCGGCGCGGGTCGCGGAGATGGCGTCCTCCAGACGGTGCTTCTTCTCCTTCAGCTCCACCTCGGTGGCGGCGCCGACCTTGATCACGCACACGCCGCCGGCCAGCTTCGCGAGGCGCTCCTGGAGCTTCTCGCGGTCCCAGTCGGAGTCGGTGTTCTCGATCTCGGCCTTGATCTGGGCGACGCGGCCCTGGACGTCCTCGGACTTGCCGGCGCCGTCCACGATGGTGGTGTCGTCCTTGGTGACGGTCACGCGGCGGGCGGAGCCCAGCACGTCCAGACCGGCCTGGTCGAGCTTGAGGCCGACCTCCTCGGAGATGACGGTGGCGCCGGTGAGGATCGCCATGTCCTGCAGCATCGCCTTGCGGCGGTCACCGAAGCCGGGGGCCTTGACCGCGACCGCGTTGAAGGTGCCGCGGATCTTGTTCACGACGAGGGTGGACAGGGCCTCGCCCTCGACGTCCTCGGCGATGATCAGCAGCGGCTTGGAGCCACCGGCCTGGATGACCTTCTCCAGCAGCGGCAGCAGGTCCTGGATGGAGGAGATCTTGCCCTGGTTGATGAGGATGTAGGGGTCCTCCAGGACGGCCTCCATGCGCTCCTGGTCCGTCACGAAGTACGGCGACAGGTAGCCCTTGTCGAAGGCCATGCCCTCGGTGAAGTCCAGCTCCAGGCCGAAGGTGTTGGACTCCTCGACGGTGATGACACCGTCCTTGCCGACCTTGTCCATCGCCTCGGCGATGAGCTCGCCGACCTGCTGGTCCTGGGCGGACAGCGCGGCGACGGCGGCGATGTCGGACTTCTCGTCGATCGGGCGGGCGGTCGCGAGGAGGTCCTCGGAGACGGCCTTGACCGCGGCGTCGATGCCCTTCTTCAGGGCGGCCGGGGAGGCGCCGGCGGCGACGTTCTTCAGGCCCTCGCGCACCAGCGCCTGGGCGAGCACGGTGGCGGTGGTGGTGCCGTCACCCGCGATGTCGTTGGTCTTGGTCGCCACCTCCTTCACCAGCTGGGCGCCGAGGTTCTCGTACGGGTCCTCGACCTCGACCTCGCGGGCGATGGTCACACCGTCGTTGGTGATGGTGGGAGCACCGAACTTCTTGTCGATGACGACGTTGCGGCCCTTGGGACCGATCGTCACCTTGACGGTGTCGGCGAGCTTGTTGACGCCGCGCTCGAGGGCGCGACGGGCGTCCTCGTCGAACTTCAGGATCTTCGCCATGGCAGCGGGAGCCCTCTCGGAAAGTCTGGGGTAAAGACACTGCGCCCCGGGCGCCCGGCTACTTATCGGTCGCTGGGGCCAGGGGCGCAGTGGAAAGCAAAGGTGCTTCGGAAGAAGCGGGGTGAACTACTTCTCGATGATCGCGAGGACGTCGCGAGCCGAGAGGACGAGGTACTCCTCGTTGTTGTACTTCACCTCGGTGCCGCCGTACTTGCTGTAGAGGACGATGTCGCCGACCTTGACGTCGAGCTCGACGCGCTTGCCGTCCTCGATGCGGCCCGGGCCCACGGCCAGGACGACGCCCTCCTGGGGCTTCTCCTTGGCGGTGTCCGGAATGACCAGGCCAGAGGCCGTGGTCTGCTCGGCGTCCAGCGGCTGGACCACGATGCGGTCCTCGAGCGGCTTGATGGCAACCTTGGAGCTGGCGGTCGTCACGATCCGACCTCCCCCTTCGGAGATCTCACGGGGTTAACTGTCTGAGGTGGCGACCAGGTCGATCCGTCGTCGCGGGTGCCGGACCTGCCCGTCGCGTTGTTGGCACTCTCCAGTGGGGAGTGCCAGAGCCGAGACTATGACCGCGATTAGCACTCGGTCAAGCGGAGTGCCAATGGCCGTGCGGCGCGGCGGGCGGACGCGAGCGTTTCCGGGGCGGATCTTGAGCGAGCGCGGGGCGTGAGCGACCCGCGGGTCGTGAGCGAGCGCGGGTCGTGAGCGACCGCGGGTCGTGAGCGTGCTTCGGGAGCCGGTGCTCCCCGTGACGCGGACGCCGTGGCGTCAGAGGTAGTCCTCCAGCCTCCCCACCGTCAGCCCCAGCCGCTGGATCTCCCGCAGCACCGCGATCGTGCGGTCCCGCAGCGGCGGGGCGGTGGGGTCGTCGGAGGGCAGCGCGACGATGACCCCCGGGCCCAGCCCCGACGGGGCCCGGGTGCCGACGGCGGTGGCGCTCCAGCGGACGACCGCGGCGATCCCGCAGTCGGCGGCGGCGCGCAGGGTGGTGGTGTCGTACGCCCCGTAGGGCGGCCGGAAGAGACGGGGCCTGATGCCGAAGCGGGCGCGCAGCTTCTCCTGCTGGCCGCAGATCTCGGCGCGCTGTCCGGCGTAGGGCAGGGCGCGCAGGACGGTGTGGTCGAGGGTGTGGTTCTGCACGCTCGCGCCGACCGCGCGCAGCCGCGCGAAGTGGGCGTAGCCGGGGCCGACGACGCTGTCGGTGAGGAACAGGCTCACCGGCAGCCGCAGTTCGCGGACCAGGTCGACGAACCGGGGGTCGCGTTCGGCGCCGTCGTCATAGGTCAGGAACACCACCTTGTCGCGGGTCGGCACCCGTTCGACGACCGGCGGGAGGACGCCGGGTGCCGCCGGGCGGGGCCGGCGGACCGGCTGCGGCGCGGCGGGCAGCGGGGCGGCGAGCCCCCAGCGGCGGTACGCCGGCTCCGGGGCGCGGGAGTCCCCGGCGACGGCCGCGGCGGTGCGCCGGCCCGCCGGCGATCCCTCCCCCTCCGTGCCCCCGCCCACCGCGCCCTGCGCCCGTCCCGCCGGTTCGGCGGGACGGGCGCAGCCGGTCAGCAGCGCGGCCGCGGCGAGTGCGCCCGCGATCAGCCCGCGCACCTTCACAGGTAGTCCTCCAGCCGCGCCACCGCGTATCCCTCGTCCGTCACCTTCTTCAGGAACCGGCGGATCATGTCGGGCATCGTGCCCTTCCAGTCGTCCCGCCCCCGGAAGTGGCTGAGGACGATGTCGCCGGGGTGGAGGCTGCGGTCCCACTCGCGGTACTCCCAGCGGTCGGCGAAGACCTCCTCGTTCCAGAGTGGGGCGTACTTCACGCCGCAGGCCCTCGCGGCACGCAGGGTGTCCTTGTTGTAGCTGCCGAAGGGCGGGCGGAAGAGGACGGGGCGGGTGCCGTAGCGCTTCTCGATGACGTCCTGCATGCCGCAGATCTCGCGCTTCTGGCGGTCGTAGGACAGTCCGGGCATGAACGGGTGGTGCAGGGTGTGGTTGTGCAGGCCCGTGCCGCGGTCCTGCATCCGCTTGAAGTAGCCGTAGTCCTCCTTGACGAGGTAGTCGCTGAGGAACGCGGTGTAGGGGATCTTCAGGTCGCTCATCATGCGCAGGAACGCCGGGTCCTTCTCGGCGCCGTCGTCGATGGTGAGGAAGACGATCTTGCGGGTGGTGGGGACCGTCGTGAAGACCGGGGGCAGGCCCAGGGCCTCGTGGCCGTCCACCTCGAAGCCCTCACGGGTGCGGATCACGGGCTTGCGGGCGGGTGGGGCGGGGGCCATGAGCGGCACCTTCGTCAGGCCCCAGCGTCTCGCGGCGGCCCTGCGGGCGGTGTACTCCGCCTGCAGCCGGGTGGCGTAGGAGTCCAGGGCGCGGGCCGGGGGCGCCTTCAGGGGCGGCTGCTGGCCGGGGGCCGGACGCGCCTGACCGCTCGGACGGGGGGCTCCCTCGGCACACCCCGAGGCGACCGCGGCGGCGGCCAGCACGGCGAGCGCGGCGCGGGCCCGCAGCCCACGCACCTGCCGAAGCCGCGCGACCACACGGACCCGCCGGGGCCGCCCCGTCCGCCGGGCCGACGCGTCCCGGCCGCGAGGCCCGTCCCCGGCCGTCCCGTCCGCCCCGCCGAGCCCCTCATCCCGACCGCCCGGAGCGGACCGCCCGTCCGCGCCGGACCGCCGGTCCCCACCGGACCGCCCTCCCCCACCGGACCGCCGGTCCGCGCCGGACCGCCCTTCCACACCGGACCGCCCGTCCCCACCAGACCGCCGGTCGCCACCGAAGCGCCCCTCCCCACCGGACCGCCCCTCCCCACCGGACCCACCGTCAGGAGCGCCCCGGTCACCCCCGACCGAGCACCCCTTCGCCGCATTTTTATCGTTTTGTCCTACTACTCCCATGGCGCCGGATCCTCGCAGCCCCCCGCCCCCGACCCCCGCCGACACCGCCACCGCGGGCGCACCATCCACCGACTGGCCCACAATGACCCGGTGAACGACCTCGACGCCCTCCTCACCCCCGAAGGCCGCGCTCTCCTCGACGAGGTGCGCGGCACCGACCCCGCGCAGGAGCTGGCCGTCGCCACCCGGCTGCGCCGCGAGCACCCGGCCGAGCTGGTGTCGGCTGCGCTCGGCCAGGCGCGGCTGCGGCAGCGGGCGGCGGCCAAGTTCGCGGCCGAGGACGCGGCACGGATGTTCTTCACGCCGAACGGGGTCGAGCAGTCGACGCGGGCGAGCGTGGCGGCGTACCGGGCGCGGCGGCTGAAGGATCTCGGCGTCACCTCCGTCGCCGACCTGTGCTGCGGGATCGGCGGCGACGCGATCGCCCTCGCCCGGGCCGGCATCCGCGTCCTCGCGGTCGACCGCGACCCGCTCACCGCGCGCGTGGCCCGCGCCAACGCCGAGGCGCTCGGGCTCGCGGACCTGATCGAGGTGCGCGAGGCGGATGTCACGGAGGTCGACACGACCGCTCACGACGCGGTGTTCGTCGACCCCGCCCGACGCGGCGGGCGCGGCCGCATCTTCGATCCGGAGGCATACTCGCCGCCGCTGTCCTGGGCCGTGGCGGCCGCCCTGAAGGCCCCGCACGCCGCCCTGAAGATCGCACCCGGCGTGCCGCACGAGGCGATCCCCGACGCGGCCGAGGCCGAGTGGATCTCGGACGGCGGTGACGTGAAGGAGGCCGTGTTCTGGTTCGGCACCGCACCGGGAGCCGTCCGCGCGACCCTCCTCCCCGGCCCGCACACCCTGCACGGCACCGGCCTGCCCAACCCGCCCGTGCGCCCCCTCGGCCGCTACCTCTACGAACCCGACGGCGCCGTCATCCGCGCCCACCTGGTCGCCGAGGTGGCCCAGCGGCTCGGCGGCGGCCTGATCGACGAGACCATCGCCTACGTCACCTCCGACGAGCGGCAGGAGACCCCGTACGCCACCGGCTACGAGATCACCGACCAGCTGCCCTTCAACGTCAAGAAGCTGAAGGCCCTGCTGCGCGAGCGCGGGGTCGGGATCCTCACCGTGAAGAAGCGCGGCTCGGCCGTCGAGCCGGAGGAACTGCGCCGGAAGGTCAAGCCGCAGGGGCCGAACGCGGCGACCGTCTTCCTCACGCGCGTGGCGGGCGCCCCGACGATGCTGATCGGACGGCCCCTGTGAGGGCCTCGACGACACCGGCCGCTACGACACCTCCCGCGCCCGGCGCAGCAACAGCTCCCGCTCCCTGTCGTTGCGCGTGAGCGCCGCCGCGCGTTCGAACTCCGCCCGCGCCTGCCCCGTACGGCCGAGGCGGCTCAGGAGGTCGCCGCGGACGCTGGGCAGCAGGTGGTAGTCGTCCAGGGCGCCGCCGGCGGCGAGGGCGTCGACGATCTCCAGTGCCTCGGCGGGCCCGTCCGCCATGGAGACGGCCACCGCGCGGTTGAGTTCGACGACCGGGGAGGGGGCGCGGGCGGCGAGCAGGCCGTAGAGCGCGGCGATCCGGGGCCAGTCGGTCTCCTCGTAGGCCGCGGCCCGCGCATGGCACGCGGCGATCGCGGCCTGGAGGGTGAAGGGGCCGGGGGCACCGCCCTGTTCGAGGGCCCGTTCCAGGGCGGTGAAGCCGCGCCGGATCAGCAGCCGGTTCCACAGCCTCCGGTTCTGGTCGGCGAGCAGGACCGGCTCGCCGTCGGGGCCGGTGCGCGCCGCCGTGCGGGATGCCTGGAATTCCAGCAGGGCCGCCAGCCCGTGCGCCTCGGGCTCCTTGGGCATCAGCGCGGCCAGCACGCGCGCGAGCCGCAGGGCGTCCTCGCACAGCGCGGGGCGCAGCAGGTCGTCGCCGGCGGTGGCGGCGTACCCCTCGTTGAAGATCAGGTAGATGACCTCCAGGACCGAGCCGAGCCGGGCCGCCCGGTCCTCGCCGTAGGGCACCTCGAAGGGGACCCCCGCCTTCGCGAGCGTCCGTTTCGCCCGCACGATGCGCTGGGCGAGGGTGGCCTCCGGCACCAGGAAGGCGCGGGCGATCTCGTCCGTGCGCAGGCCGCCGACCAGCCGCAGGGTGAGCGCGGTGCGGGACTCGGCGGACAGCACCGGGTGGCAGGCGGTGAAGATCAGCCGCAGTACGTCGTCGTCGATGTCCCCGGGACCGGACGGTTCCGGGTCGTGCGCGGCGGCGGGCAGTTCGCGGCCGGCCTCCGCGAGCTTGCGGGCGTAGGTCTCGCGGCGCCGCACCAGGTCGATGGCGCGGTGCCTGGCGGTGGCCGTCAGCCAGGCGCCCGGGCGGTCCGGGACGCCCTCCCGCGGCCACTGCTCCAGTGCGGCGACGAGGGCGTCCTGGGCGATCTCCTCGGCCAGGCCGACGTCCCGGACGATCCGCGCCACGCCCGCGATGATCCGGGCGGACTCCATCCGGAAGACGGTCTCAAGGGTTTCGGCGACCGTCTGCTTGCCGTGTGCCGTCACATCTCACATGACAGCACACGGCACCGACAACGGCCGTGCGCTCAGGCCCCCGGCTCCTCGACCTCGCGGACCTCCAGACCCACCGTCCACTGCGGCGGGTGCACCTCCAGGAACCGCTTCCCCCACTCGATCGCCTCGGCCATGTCCTTGCACTGCATCAGCGCATAGCCGCCGACGACCTCCTTGGTCTCGGTGAACGGGCCGTCGGTGTACGACAGCTTGCCGTCCGACCAGGTGATCCGGGTGGACTCGGCGGTCGGCTTCAGCCCGGCGGTGTCCAGCATGACGCCCGCCTTGGTGATCTCCTCGAACAGCGCGCCCATGCGCTCCTCGAAGCCCGGGTCGGCGGACTCCATGTCGATGGTGTTCTCCTGGATGCGGATCAGGGACAGATAGCGGGGCATGGTGGCTCCTCGACTCGGCAGCGGGCGGGGTCTCTCCCCGCCTCTCACCTGTGCGTCGAACGGCGGCCGGCCGGATCGACAGCCCCGGCGGAAGAATTTTCCGGCGCCCGCCCCCGCCCCGGCGCGCTCACCGCAGCGACGCCCACAGCCGCCCCGCCTCCGGCTCGTCCGCGATCACGCGGTTGCGGTCCCACGGCGCCGGCACCACCGGCATCGTCACCGTCCGCACACTCCCCGGCGACAGATCCGTCAGGCTGCGGCCGAGGCCGGTGAGCTCGGCGAGGGAGTCCAGGCCGGTGTCGGTGGTGAGGCTGCCGGTGAGCGCGTCGGCGACCTCGTACAGGCGGGTGGGGCTGGTCAGCAGGCTGGTCGAGGAGATCCGCTCCAGCAGGGCCGTCACCAGCGTCTGCTGGAGCTCTATGCGGCCGAGGTCGCTGCCGTCGCCGACGCCCTTGCGGGTGCGGGCGAGGCCGAGGGCCTGCTCGCCGTCGAGCAGATGGGTGCCGGCGTCCAGGCGCAGATGGCTGTCCTCGTCGTCGATGTCCTGCTCGACGGTGACGGTGACCCCGCCCACGGCGTCCACGAGCCGCGCGAACCCGGCGAAGTCCAGCTCGACGTAGTGGTCCATGCGGACGTCGGTGAGCTCCTCGACGGTCTTCACCGCGCAGACGGGGCCGCCGACCGCGTAGGCGGAGTTGAACATGGCCGCCCGACGCGGTGCCGTCTCGCCGCCGGACGGCAGCGGGCAGGCGGGCCGGCGGACGAGGGTGTCGCGCGGGATGCTGACCACCGTGGCCGCCGTACGGCCCGCGTCGAGGTGGACGATCATCGCCGTGTCGGCGCGGCCGCCGTCTCCCCCGTCCTCGCCGCCGCCGAGCCGCTGGTTCTCGGCGCCGCTGCGGGTGTCCGAGCCCAGCACCAGGATGTTCAGCGCGCCGCTGGGCACCGGTGAGGCGGAGGCGGAGGGGGTCGTCATGCCCCGCGGCGGCCGGTCGTCACCGAGGGCCTGGTCGATGTCCACGCCGGTGATGTTGTGGTCGAGCCGCCAGTACGCCCAGCCCGCGGCACCGCCGGCCAGCAGCAGCGCGACGGCCAGCACGAGGCCGGCGGTCCTCAGGGCCGCCGACCGCCGGCCCGCTCCGGCGCCCTCGTCCTCGTCCTCGTTCCCGTCCCCGCCCGTGGTCCCCTCGCGTCCCCTCACGGGCAGGAACGTACGTCCGAAGCATTACGGGCGGGAACGTCACACCGTGTTTTCTTGGGAAAATCTCAGATTTCTCTGTCCCGCGTCAGCTCAGTGTCACCACGGGCACCGGATTGCTCCCGCTCCACGAGGCGTTGAACCCGAACGTCACCGAACCGCCGTCGGGAACCGTGCCGTTGTAGGAGGCGTTGGAACAGGTGACGGACGTCCCCGACTGGGTGCAGGAGGCGTTCCATGCCTGGGTGATGCGCTGTCCCGCCCCGAAGTCCCACTTGGCCGTCCAGGCCCTGAGCGCGGCCCCCGTGCAGTCGATCCGCACCTCGCCGGTGAAGCCGCCGCCCCACTGGTTGACGACACGGTAGGTGGCCTTGCAGCCGTCGCCCGGAGGCTCGGTGGTGCCGCCGCCCAGCGAGGCCGCGATCGCGTGGTACGCCGGCTTCGGCGCGAAGTTCTCGTCGTACGGCGTGGCCGCCCCGTAGCCCTCGAACCAGTCCGGGATCCAGGAGTCGGAGTCGGTGAAGCCCCACACCGTCACGCCGGTGCAGCGGCTGACGGCCAGACAGGCGTCCATGACCGCCCGGTAGTCACCGGCCTGCTGGGTGAGCTTGGCCTCGGTCGCCGGCAGCTGCATCCGGATGTCCAGCTCGGTGATGTGCACGTCCACGCCGAGGTCGGCGAAGCGCTGGATGTTCTGCTGGAGGGTGGAGGGCACCTGGCCGAGGATCAGATGGGCCTGCAGGCCCACGCCGTCGATCGGGACGCCGCGCTGCTTCAGCGACCGGACCAGGTTGTACAGGGCGGTGGACTTCGCGTTGACGCCCTCGACGTTGTAGTCGTTGATGTACAGCTCGGCGCTCGGGTCGGCGGCCCGCGCCCAGGTGAGGGCCTGGGCGATGTAGTCGGTGCCGAGGCCGTTCGACCAGATCGTGGAGCGGTAGGTGCCGTCCTCGTTGAACGGCTCGTTGACCACGTCCCAGGCATCGACCCGGCCCTTGTAGCGGGTCATCTCGGTGTCGATGTGGTCCTTGAGCAGGGTGCTCAGCTGGGCCGGGGTCCAGGTGCCGTTGGTCAGCCAGCCGGGGTTCTGGCTGTGCCAGACCAGGGTGTGGCCGCGCACCTGCTGCCCGTTGGCCTCGGCGAACTCGACGATCCGGTCGGCCTCGGCCCAGTTGAAGGTGCCGCGGCTGGGCTCGACCGACTCCCACTTCATGGCGTTGCCGGGGGTGAGCCAGTTGAACTCGCGGCCCGCGATCTCGCCGTAGGTGCCGGTCAGTTTGGAGCCGGTCACCGCCGTGCCGATCGCCCTGCCCTTGGCGTGCGCGAGGTCGCGCAGCGGGGCGTCGGCGGCCTGGGCCGCGGGGGCGGCGACCAGCAGCGCGGCGAGCGCGGTGAGGCCGGTGGCGAGGGGTGCGAAGCCTGATCTGAGCAATCTCATGTGCGGGTGCCTCCGAAAGTTTCGGTGGTGCAACCGATTGGCTTCGGAGGAGTGTGGAGGGGCCCGTCCCCCTCGTCAATATGTCAACTTTCGGCCAACGCCGCCTCCTGCGCCCCCTGCGGAGCGCCGGTGCTGCTGCGCACCACCAGGCTCGTGGCCAGCTCCACCCGGCTCGACGTCGGCGCCCCCGCGTCCCCGCGCCCCAGCTCCAGCACCAGCCGGGCCGCCGCCTCGGCCATCTCGGTCAGCGGCTGCCGTACGGTCGTCAGCGGCGGCCCCACCCAGCGGGCGACCGGCAGATCGTCGAACCCGACCACGCTCAGGTCCTCCGGGATGCGCAGCCCCAGCTCGCGGGCCGCCTCGTACAGGCCCAGCGCCTGGAGGTCGTTGCCCGCGAAGACGGCGGTCGGCCGGTCGGGCCGGCGCAGCAGCTCCAGGCCCAGTCGGTAGCCGGCCTCGTGGTGGAAGTCGCCGGTGACGATCAGCGACGGATCGACCGGCAGCCCCGCGGTCTCCAGCGCGGCCCGGTAGCCGTCCACCCGGGCGCGGCTGCACATCATCCGCGAGGGCCCGCTGATCGCGCCGATCCGGGTGTGGCCGAGATCCACCAGGTGCCGGGTGGCGGCGAGGCCGCCCTGCCAGTTGGTGGCGCCGATCGAGGGCACGTCCGCGCCGGGGTCGCCCGCCGGGTCCATCACCACGAACGGGATGGACCGGCTGGTCAGCAGCGCCCGCTGGGACTCGTCCAGCTCGGACAGCACCAGGATCACGCCGTGCGGGCGCCGGGCCGCGACCTGGTCGGCCCAGGTCCGGCCGGGGGTGAGCCGCCCGGCGATCTCGGAGAGCACCACGCTGAGCCCGGCGTCGCGGGCCACGTTCTCCACACCCCGGATGACCTCCAGCGCCCAGGCGCTCTCCAGCTCGTGGAAGACCAGGTCGATCAGCGGGGAGCGGGTCGACTCGGCCCGCCGCCGCCGGTAGCCGTGGGCGCGCAGCAGCTCCTCGACCCGCATCCGGGTGCCCGGCGCCACATCGGCCCGCCCGTTGAGGACTTTCGAAACAGTCGGCGCGGAGACTCCGGCCTCACGGGCGATCTCGGCAAGGGTCGCGGTCTGGGTGGAGCGCGCCGCCGTCGGGGTTTCAGCGGATTCCGGAGCTGTCATGCCGGCGATCGTATCTCTGCGCATGGTCTTGACGGACCCCTTCTGCCGCCATACCTTCCCGGAACATTCGAAGTTCAATCCGAATCTTTCGCCGACTCACTGCTCGATCTTCCGGGAGAGGTGCTCTCATGGGGTCCATCACGCCGACCCACGGTGGCCGTACGTTCAGCAGACGCGGGATCCTCGGGGCGGGTGCCGCCGCCCTGCTCACACCGGCCCTGGCCGCCTGCGGCGGGGACGACGGGTCCGGCTCCGGCGGCGGCACGATCACCGCCTTCGTCTACGGCGACGACGCCGTGAAGGTGCAGCAGGCCGCCGTCGACCGCTTCAACGCCTCGGCCGCCGCCAGGAAGACGGGCGGCAAGGTCCGCCTGCAGAAGGTGCCCGGCTCCGACTACTCGCCCAAGCTGCGCACGGCCATGGGCTCGCCCAGCGCCCCGGATGTGTTCTTCAACTGGGGCGGCGGCTCCATCAAGGCGTACGAGGAGGCGGGCAAGCTCGTCGACCTCACCGGCATCATCGAGTCCGACCCGGTCCTCAGGGACGGCTTCCTGCCCTCGGTGCTGTCTGCCGGTGACCTGGGGGGCCGCCACTACGGCATCCCGATGCGCGGCATGCAGCCGGTGATCCTCTTCTACAACAAGTCCGTCTTCGCCGAGCACAAGCTGCAACCGCCCACCAGCTGGGACCAGTTGCTCGACATCAACGCCAAGCTCAAGCGGGCCGGCATCACCCCCTTCGCGCTCGGCGGCTCCGACATCTGGCCGGAGCTGATGTGGCTGGAGTACCTCGTGGACCGGCTCGGCGGCCCCGAGGTGTTCCGGCGCATCCAGGACGGAGACGCCGAGGGCTGGGGCGACCCGGCGGTGCTCAGGGCCGCCGAGATGGTGAAGGAGCTGATCGACGACGGCGCCTTCGGCTCCAAGTTCACTTCCGTGTCGTACGTCAACGGCGGCGCTCCCGCGGTCTTCGCGCGCGGCAAGGCGGCCATGCACCTGATGGGGTCCTGGGAGTACTCCACGCAGCTCGGCAAGTTCCCCGACTTCGCCAGGAAGCACCTGGGCTGGGCCCCGTTCCCGCAGATCGAGGGCGGCAAGGGGTCCGCGCGCAATGTGGTCGGCAACCCCACCAACTACTGGTCGGTCAACGCCCGCACCCGCAACAAGGACGCCGCGATCGCCTTCCTCAAGACGTGCGCGTCCAAGGAGTACGCCCAGGCGCTGGTCGCCAACGGCGACGTCCCCACGACGTCGAACGCGGCCCTGCTGCTCGGCAAGTCCCCGAACCCCGAGTACGCGCTCTTCCAGTACAAGATGGTCGAGGACGCGCCCGCCTTCACCCTCTCCTGGGACCAGGCGCTCGGTGACGAGCTGGGCACCCGGATGCACACGGAGATAGGCAAGCTGTTCGCGGGCAAGTCCTCCCCCGCCGACTTCGTGGCGGCGTGCAAGGGGCTGAAGTGAGCGCCGCGAAATCCCGTCCGCACGCCTCCTGGGCCCTGCCCGCGGTGCTGTTCTTCACGTTCTTCGCGGTCGTCCCGATGGCCCTGGCCTTCTACCTGTCCTTCACCTCCTGGGACGGCCTGGGCGACCCCCGCCCGGTGGGCCTGGACAACTGGCAGAAGCTGCTCGACGACCCGCGCCTGACCCAGTCCTTCAAGCTCACCGTCCTGCTGACCCTGGCCAGCTGGCTGTTCCAGACGGTCGTCTCCCTGCTGCTCGGCGTCTGGGCGGCAGGGCCCCAGCGCAACCGGGCCGTGCTGTCGGCGATCTTCTTCATCCCGCTGCTGCTGTCCTCGACCGCCGTCGCCCTGCTGTTCTACGCCCTGCTCGACCCGAACTTCGGCATCATCCAGAAGGACACCCTCGGCTCGTCCTCCGGCGCGTTCCTCGCGATCGTGTTCGTCGGCGGCTGGCAGTTCATCCCGCTGCACACCCTGATCTACCAAGGCGGCGCCCGCCAGATCCCGCCGGTCCTCTACCAGGCGGCGGCCATCGACGGCGCCGGCCGCTACCGGCAGTTCTTCTCCATCACCCTGCCGCAGCTGCGGCACACCATCACCACGTCCACGGTCCTGATCGTGGTGGGCTCCCTGACCTACTTCGAGACGGTCCTGATCCTCACCAAGGGCGGCCCCGGCACGGACACCGCGATCCTGCCGTACCTGATGTACGAGGCGGGCTTCCGCAGTTACGACTTCGGCTACGCCAGCGCCATCGCCTCCTTCCTGGTCCTGGCCGCCACCGGACTGTCCCTGCTGCTGGTGCGGCTGACCGGCTTCGGCGGCATGCGCAGCACCCGCGAAGGGATGTGACGCGATGTCCCACGACACCCTGCCGCGCCCCACGAAGACCACCGGCGCCGCGCCCGCGCCGCCCCGACCGCCCCGCCGCCGACGCCACTGGACCCGCCGCCCCAACCCGGTCGCGGGCGCCGGCGCCCTGATCTGGCTGGTGGTCGTCCTGATCCCGGTCTACGCGATGCTCTCCGCGTCCCTGACCGGCCCGGACAAGGCCCTCACCGGCAACCCCCTCAAGCCACCGAGCGACCCCACCCTCGACAACTACAACACCGTCCTGAACAGCGGCTTCGGCCATCTGCTGGCCAACACCGCGATCGTCGCCGTGGCCGTCGTCGGCATCGTCCTTCTGCTGTGCGTGCCGCTCGCCTATGTCGTCGTCCGCACCCGCAACCGCTGGTCGGGGGCCGCCTTCCGGCTGTTCCTGCTGGGCGTGGCGATCCCCGCGCAGGCCGTGGTCGTCCCGCTGTACCTGCTGATCGCCAAGCTCGACCTCTACGACACCCTGCTCGCCGTCATCCTGCCGACGGCGGCCTTCGCGATGCCGGTCTCGGTGCTGGTGCTCGTCGGCACGCTCCGGGACATCTCCGAGGAGCTGTACGAGGCGATGGCGCTGGACGGGGCGAGTCCGCTCAGGATGCTGTTCCGGCTGACGATCCCGCTGGCCAAGGGCGGTATCAGCACGGTCGTCGTCTACTCGGCGCTCCAGGCGTGGAACGGCTTCCTCTTCCCGCTGATCTTCACCCAGTCCGACGGCCCCCGGGTGCTGACCCTCGGCCTGTTCAACTACGTCAGCCAGTTCGGCGTGAACATCCCCGCCCTGCTGGCCTCGGTCGTCCTCTCCGGCATCCCGATCTTCGCCGTCTACCTGGTGGCCCGGCGCGCCCTCGTCGGCGGCCTGATGGGCGTGGGCGGCAAGTGAGCCGACACCGCCCCGCCGTGCCCCTCGACTCTGACAGGAGTTCCATGACCACCGCTCCCTGGCGTGACCGCGCCCTGCCCGCCGCCGACCGCGTCACCGACCTGCTCTCCCGGATGACCCTCCAGGAGAAGACCGCCCAGCTCTACGGCGTGTGGGTGGGCGCGGGGACGGACGGCGACGGTGTCGCCCCGCACCAGGACCAGATGAACACCGACTACGACTGGGACGAGCTGATCACCCGAGGGCTCGGCCAGCTCACCCGCCCCTTCGGCACCGCCCCCGTCGACCCGGCGGCCGGCGCCCGCTCCCTGGCCGCCGCCCAGCGCCGGATCGCCGCCGCCAACCGCTTCGGGATCCCGGCCCTGGCCCACGAGGAGTGCCTGGCCGGCTTCACCGCCTGGGGCGCGACCGCGTACCCGGTGCCGCTGGCCTGGGGCGCCGCCTTCGACCCCGCGCTGGTGGAGGAGATGGGCCGGCGCATCGGCCACGACCTGCGCACGGTCGGCGTCCACCAGGGCCTCGCGCCCGTCCTGGACGTCGTCCGCGATCCCCGCTGGGGCCGGGTCGAGGAGACCATCGGGGAGGACCCGTACCTGGTCGGCACGATCGCCACCGCCTACGTCCGGGGCCTGGAGTCGGCGGGGATCGTGGCCACCCTCAAGCACTTCGCCGGGTACGCGGCCTCCGTCGGCGCCCGCAACCTCGCCCCCGTGCGGGCCGGCACCCGCGAGTTCGCCGATGTGACGCTGCCGCCCTTCGAGATGGCGCTGCGCGAGGGCGGGGCGCGGTCGGTCATGGCGGCCTACAACGAGACCGACGGCGTCCCGGCGAGCGCCGACGCCCGCTTGCTCACCGAACTGCTGCGCGAGGAGTGGGGATTCACCGGCACGGTCGTGTCCGACTACTTCGGCGTCGACTTCCTGCGCACCCTGCACCGCGTGGCGGCCGACCCGGCCGGTGCGGCGCACGCGGCCCTCGCGGCCGGCATCGACGTCGAACTGCCCACCCTGAACTGCTACGGCGACCCGCTGCTGAAGGCCGTGCAGGAGGGCACGGTCCCCGAGGAGCTGATCGACCGCGCGGCCCGCCGCGTCCTGACGCAGAAGTGCGAACTGGGCCTGCTGGACGAGGACTGGCAACCGGAGGTCCCGGAGACGGTCGACCTGGACCCGCCCGCGAACCGCGCGCTGGCCCGCCGCCTGGCGGAGCAGTCGGTGGTGCTGCTGGCCAACCCGGACGACGTCCTCCCCCTGTCCCCGGACGCCCGCATCGCGGTGGTCGGCCCCCGCGCGACCGACCCCCTGGCGATGCTCGGCTGCTACTCCTTCCCCTCCCACGTCGGCGTCCAGCACCCCGAGGTGCCCATGGGCATCGACATCCCCACGGTCCTGGAGGCGCTGCGCGCCGAACTCCCCGACGCCAAGGTCACCTTCACCGAGGGCTGCGGCGTCGACGACCCCGACACCAGCGGTTTCGAGGAGGCCGTCGCCCGCGCCGCCGAGGCGGACGTGTGCGTGGCCGTGCTCGGCGACCGCTCGGGCCTGTTCGGGCGGGGCACGTCCGGCGAGGGCTGCGACGTGGCGGACCTGCGGCTGCCGGGCGTCCAGGGCGAACTGCTGGACGCGCTGACGGCGACCGGCGTCCCCGTCGTCCTGGTCCTGCTCACCGGCCGCCCCTACGCCCTGGGCCGCTGGCACGACCGGCTCGGGGCCGCCGTCCAGGCGTTCTTCCCCGGCGAGGAGGGCGGCCCGGCCCTCGCAGGCGTCCTGTCGGGCCGGGTCAACCCCTCCGGCCGCCTCCCGGTGAGCGTCCCGCACACCCCCGGCGGCCAGCCCTGGACCTACCTCCAGCCGCCCCTCGGCCTGGCCGGCGACGTCAGCAGCCTGGACCCGACCCCGCTGTACCCCTTCGGCCACGGCCGCTCCTACACGACCTTCGCCTGGGAGGACTTCACCGACGGCACGGACATCCCGACGGACGGCTCCCTCGACCTCGCCGTCACCGTCCGCAACACGGGCGAGCGCGAGGGCACCGAGGTGGTCCAGCTCTACCTCCACGACCCGGTCGCCTCCGTCACCCGCCCCGACGTCCGCCTCGTCGGCTACCACCGCGTCGACCTGGCTCCCGGCGAGGCCGCCCGCGTCACCTTCCGCTTCCACGCCGACCTGTCGTCCTTCACGGACACCCACGGCCGGCGGATCGTGGAACCGGGCGCCCTGGAGCTGCGGCTGGCCGCTTCCAGCACGGACGTACGGCAGGTGGCGCACATCCGTCTGACGGGTGAGACGCGGGTACTCGACGGGACCCGCCGGCTGCGCTGCGCGTCGGCCGCGTACCCCGTCGACTGACGGGTTCGCACCGGACCGGTACCGGCGCGCCCCCCTCGACGGTGGGTCTGCGCCGCCCGGCCCGTGACGGTCAGCCCTCGCCGGCCGACTCGAAGCGCCAGCGGTGCACCGAGCGGGTCACCAGCTCGCCGTCCGGCTCGGGCAATTCCGGCAGGTCGGCGTCGTACGCCGCGTCCCACCAGGTGATGACCAGCACCCGGTCCTCGGGCGCGCGGAAGGTCTCCCGGCGCAGGGGCTCGGCCGTGAGCTCCTGCGCCCGTGCCCAGGCCAGCAGTTCCGCGCCGCGGCCGGGCACGGCGCGGGCCTCCCACATCAGGGCGACGGTCACGGGTACAGGTTCTCCTTGCTGACCTCGTGGACGTGGTCGTGGCCCGGCACGTGCGGGTCGGTCACCGGCAGGGAGGAGTCGGCCGACAGCTCCCAGCCGGAGGCGGCCCGGCCCCGGGCGACCATCTCGGCGCCGAGGGCGGCCACCATCGCGCCGTTGTCGGTGCACAGCTTGGGCCGCGGCACCCTCAGCCGGATGCCGGCGCGCTCGCAGCGCTCCTCGGCCAGCGCCCGCAGCCGGGAGTTGGCCGCGACACCGCCGCCGATCATCAGATGGTCGACGCCCTCGTCCTTGCAGGCACGCACGGCCTTGCGGGTCAGCACGTCCACGACCGCCTCCTGGAAGGACGCCGCCACATCGCGCACCGGCACCTCCTCGCCCGCGGCCCGCTTGGCCTCGATCCAGCGGGCGACGGCCGTCTTCAGGCCGGAGAAGGAGAAGTCGTACGCCGGATCGCGCGGCCCCGTCAGCCCGCGCGGGAAGGCGATGGCCTCCGGGTCACCCTCGCGCGCGTACCGGTCGATGACCGGACCGCCGGGGAAGCCCAGGTTCAGCACACGGGCGATCTTGTCGAATGCCTCGCCGGCCGCGTCGTCGATCGTCGCGCCCAGCGGACGGACGTCGGAGGTGATGTCGGCGGACAGCAGCAGCGAGGAGTGGCCGCCGCTGACCAGCAGCGCCATCGTCGGCTCGGGCAGCGGGCCGTGCTCCAGCTGGTCCACGCAGATGTGCGAGGCCAGGTGGTTGACGCCGTACAGCGGCTTGCCCAAGGCGTAGGCGTACGCCTTGGCCGCGGAGACGCCGACCAGCAGCGCGCCGGCGAGGCCGGGGCCGGCGGTCACGGCAATGCCGTCGAGGTCCTTGGCGGTGACCCCGGCCTCCTTCAGGGCGCGGTCGATGGTGGGGACCATCGCCTCCAGATGGGCGCGCGAGGCCACCTCGGGCACGACGCCGCCGAACCGGGCGTGCTCGTCGACGCTGGAGGCGACGGCGTCCGCGAGCAGCGTGGTGCCCCGGACGATGCCGACGCCGGTCTCGTCGCAGGAGGTCTCGATCCCCAGAACCAGGGGTTCGTCAGCCATTGATCTCGGTTCCTTGTGCGGAGTTCTGTGGGTCGGTCAGGCGCATCACCAGGGCGTCCACGTTCCCCGGCTGGTAGTAGCCGCGCCGGAACCCGATGGGTTCGAAGCCGAAGCGCTCGTAGAGCTTCTGCGCGCGGACGTTGTCCACCCGGCACTCGAGCATGACCTCGGTGCACTCGAAGGCGGTCGCCGCCCGCAGCAGCTCGGTCAGCAGCCGCGCGCCGAGGCCGGTGCCCCAGTGGTCGCGGGCCACGGCGATGGTCTGCACGTCGGCGAGGTCGCCGGAGGAGGCCAGTCCCGCGTAGCCGACGAGCCGCTCGCCGTCCTCGGCGACGACATAGCGGCGGGTCGCCCCAGGACCGCGCGCATGGGCCAGCTCGGACCAGAACATGCCCCGCGACCAGGCGTCCTCGGGGAAGAGGTCCCGCTCCAGCTCCAGCACGGAGTCGATGTCCCACCAGCGCATCTCGCGCAGTGTCGTCACGGGCGCGGTCACTTGGGGGTGACCACCTTGTAGTTCTTGGGCACCTGGGCGTCCGGCCGGCGCAGATACAGCGGCCGCGGCGCCGGCAGTTCCTGCCCCGCGGCGAGCCGCTCGGCGGCCAGCGACGCGAGGGCCGCCGCCGACACATGCTCGGGCTCATGGGCGCTGGGGAAGGTGTCCGGGTACAGCAGCGCGCCCGCGCCGACGGCGGGCAGCCCCGCGACCTTCTCGGCGATGTCGGCGGGCCGGTCGACGGACGGGTCGGTGAGCCGGGTCCGGGAGTCGGCGTACGTGGCCCAGTAGACCTCCTTGCGCCGGGCGTCGGTGGCCACGACGAAGGGGCCCTTCTCGATGTCGGCGGCGTAGGCGAGGCCGTCCAGCGTGCACACGCCGTGCACGGGGACGCCGAGCACGAGCCCGAAGGTGTCGGCGGTCATCAGACCGACGCGCAGTCCGGTGTACGGGCCGGGTCCGATCCCGACGACGATGCCGGTCACGGCGTCGAGCTTCAGCCCCGCCTCCGCGAGCACGCGGTCCACGGCGGGCAGCAGCAGCTCGCCGTGCCGGCGCGCGTCGACCTGGCTCGACGAGGCGATGACGTCCGTCCCGTCGTGCAGGGCGACGGTGACGGCGGGGGTGGCGGTATCCAGAGCGAGCAAGAGCACGCAAACAGCCTACGGCCACCGCGCCGCCCGTACGGCCGCCCCGGTCGGTCGCGCGGCGACTGCTAACGTCACCACGAAATAGGACGTACGACACAGAGGTGGACGACCGTGACAAGCAGCAGCGCCGGGTTCGTGGCCGGACTCACCGCGGCGGCCGTGGCGACGGTCGGCCTGCTCGCCTTCCAGGCCGCGGCGGACGTCCCGCCGGAGCTCGGCAACCCGCACCTGGCCTCACCGAAGGACGTCTCGGCCACCAAGGTGCCCCGCGACAAGGCGCACCCCGCCGCCCTGCCGTCCGGCTCCGGTTCGGGTGAACGTGTCGTGTACTCGGTGGACGACGACCGGGTCTGGCTGGTCGGCGGCGGCAACAAGGTCCTGCGCACCTTCCGGGTCACCCCCGGCACCGTCGACCCCGCCCCCGGCACCTACGCCGTCACATCCCGCTCCAACGCCGTCACCGGCACCGACGGCACCCCCGTCGAACACGTCGTCCGCTTCACCAGCGCCCAGGGCGTCTCCATCGGCTTCAGCGCCGCCGTCGACGGCTCCACCCCGCGTCCCAACCCTCGCGTCAAGACCGGCGGCATCCGCGAGTCACGCAAGGACGGTGACGCGATGTGGGACTTCGCGACGATCGGCCAGAAGGTGGTCGTGATCCGCTAGCGACCCGCCTCGGGGCTAAGCGGCCTGGGTCCCCGGCTGGGGCACGGGAGGCGGCGTGGACACGAGGGCGGCGGCCGCACAGGCGGCGAGCAGGTCACGCATGGGAACGACGGACAGCGCGGGGGGCTGCTTCTCGTCTCGCTCGGTGGGGTGCACAGACGCCTCCTGGGGACTGGGGGCGGGCGAAGTTAGGTAGACCTAACCACGAAACGCGGGTGAGGGCAACGCCGTCGGGGGCGCGGGGTTCTGCCCGCTGTGCGGCCACCGCCGGGTGGGCGCGACAAGCCACGACGAAGGGCGGCACCCGCGAGACGACAGAACCCCGCACACGCTCAGGCGCCCAGCACCCCCAGATCCACCGAAGCCCACCGCTCCCCGAGCCCCGTGAGCGTCACCTGCCGCACCTCGTCGTCCGTGTCCCCCACGGCCCGGTGAATGACGACCTGCAACCGGTCCTCGGTCAGCTCCTCGACCTTGCCCTCGCCCCACTCCACGACCACCACCGACTCCGGCAGCGACACATCGAGGTCGAGGTCCTCCATCTCGTCGAGCCCGCCGCCCAGGCGATACGCGTCGACGTGCACCAGCGGCGGGCCGTCCCCCAGGGACGGATGCACCCGCGCGATCACGAACGTCGGCGAAGTGACGGCCCCGCGGACCCCCAGCCCCTCCCCGAGCCCGCGCGTCAGCGTCGTCTTCCCGGCCCCCAGCTCCCCGCTGAGCATCACGAGGTCCCCCGCCCGCAACACCTTCGCCAGGCGCCGGCCCAGCTCGCGCATCTGCTCGGGGGAGGTGACGGTCAGCCGGGCCTCAACGGGGCCCTGCGGTACTGCTGCTTCCATAGCCACCCACGGTAGCCCCTGCGGGCACCGCCCCCGCACGGGTGAGCAGATCGGCGAGCCGGTCGGTGACCACCTCCGGGTGCTCCAGCATCACCAGATGCCCCGCGTCCGGCACCAGCACCAGCTCGGCGTCGGGCAGCAGATCGGCGATCGCCTCGCTGTGCTCGCTCGGCGTCACCAGATCCCGCACGCCCGCCAGCACCAGCACCGGCAGCCCGGCGAAGTGCGCCAGCGCCTCCGTCTTGTCGTGGTCGGTGAACGCCGGATAGAACTCCGCGACCACATCGATCGGCGTGCCCTCGATCATCCGCTCGGCGAACCGCGCCACCGCCGGATCCACGTCACGGGACGCGAACGAGTACCGCTTGATGATCCCGGCGAACAGGTCGGCCGTCGCCCGGCGCCCCTTCTCCACCAGCTCGGCCCGCTGCCCCAGCGCCTTCAGCACGCCCGGCAGCACCCGCCGCACGGCGTTCACGCCGGCGACCGGCAGCCCGAAGTTGACCTCGCCGAGCCGCCCCGACGACGTACCGACCAGGGCGACCGCGACCACCCGCTCCCGGATCAGCTCGGGGAACTGCGCGGCCAGCGCCATCACGGTCATCCCGCCCATGGAGTGCCCGACCAGCACGATCGGCCCCTCGGGCACGGCCGCGTCGATCACGGCCTTCAGATCCCGCCCCAGCTGGTCGATGCTCAGCGGCACCTCGTCCCGCAGTTGCCCGACCCCGCGCCCGGAGCGGCCGTGGCTGCGCTGGTCCCAGTGCACGGTCCGCACGACACCGCGCAGCGCGGCCCGCTGGAAGTGCCAGGAGTCCTGGCTGAGGCAGTAGCCGTGGCTGAAGACGACGGTGACCGGAGCCGGTGCCTTGCGGCCGAACAGCCGGCGCCGGCGCGGCGCGGTGCCGCCCTCCGGGTCCACGTCGTCGACCTCGTAGTACAGCTCGGTGCCGTCGTCGGCGTACGCCTTGCCGGGCGTGCCGCGCAGCGCCCCGTACGGGCCGGCGGAGTCGAGGGCGAGCTGCGCCTTTCTGCGCATGCCGCGTCCCACGGTCATCCGCTCTATGGCGACACCGGCCGCCGCGCCCGCCGCCACCACGCCTATCGCCACGCCCGCGATCCCGGTGGCACGGCGCCAGTTCCCCGCCGCCCCCGTGGCGGCGGCGACGGCCGCGGCGGCCTCCGTGCTGCTCTCGCTCACGTACCGCTCCTCACTGGGTGCGCCGGTCCTCTCGGTCCTCGTCGACATAGACGCGCGGCACGCGGCTTCCGATCCGGGTGACGATCTCGTAGGCGATGGTGCCCGCGGCCCGCGCCCAGTCCTGCGCGGTGGGCTCGCCGCGGTCGCCGGGCCCGAAGAGGACGGCTTCCTCCCCCTCCGCCGGCTCGTCGCCGCCGAGGTCGACGACGAACTGGTCCATCGCGATCCGCCCGGCGACCGTGCGCCACTTGCCGCCGACCAGCACCGGTCCGGCACCGGAGGCGTGGCGCGGGACGCCGTCCGCGTAGCCGACGGGGATCAGGCCGAGGGTCGTCTCACCGGCGGTCGTGTAGTGGTGGCCGTAGGAGACGCCGTGCCCACCGGGCACCTGCTTGACCAGGGCGACGGACGCGGACAGCGTCATCACCGGGCGCAGCCCCAGCTCGGCGGGGGTGCCGAGCTCGGGGGCGGGCGAGACGCCGTAGAGCGCGATCCCCGTCCGTACGAGGTCGAAGTGGCTCTCGGGAACGGTGAGGGTGGCGGGCGAGTTGGCGATGTGCCGCACCTCGGGCGTCACGCCCTGGCCCTCCGCGTACGCCAGCATCTCCCGGAAGCGGGTGAGCTGGGCGGCGATGGAGGGGTGGCCGGGCTCGTCGGCGCAGGCGAAGTGGGACCACAGTCCGGTGATCCGGATCAGGCCGTCGCGCTCGGCGCGCAGGGCCTCGGTGACGAGCCCGGCCCAGTCGCCGGGCTGGCAGCCGTTGCGGCCGAGGCCGGTGTCGGCCTTGAGCTGCACCCGCGCGGGGCGGCCCGCCTGCCGGGCGGCCGCCGTGACCTCCCGCAGGGCCCACATCCCGCTGACCGCCACGTCGAGGTCGGCCTCGACGGCCTCCCGCCAGGGTCCGCCGGGCGTCCACAGCCAGCACAGGATCCTGACGTCCGTCAGCCCGGCGGCCCGCAGCACGAGGGCCTCCTCGGGAGTGGCGGTGCCCAGCCAGGTCGCCCCCGCCGCCAGCGCCGCACGGGCGCACGGCACGGCCCCGTGGCCGTAGGCGTCGGACTTCACCACGGCCATCACGGCCGCGCCGGACGCCTTCGCGCGCAGGGTGCGCACATTGGCCCGCAGCGCGGCCAGGTCGATCTCGGCGCGGGCGCGCAGCGGGGCGGAGGGCAGGCTTGCAGTCTCACTCATCCCGCCCAGTGTCTCAGAGGGCCCGGACAGCCCTGGGCGGGCACGGCTCAGGTCCCCGGCCGCCGCCCCCACACGTACACCCGGTCGCCCGTCCTGGTCACGTTCCACAGCTTCTTCGCGTCCCCGAGGCGCAGGTTGACGCAGCCCATCGAGCCGACGGTGGTGAAGATCGTCCCGTACACGGCGTGGAACGCCTGTCCCCCGCTGAAGAACTGCGCGTAGGGCATGGGCTGGTGGTAGAGCGTCGACACGTGGTTCTTGTGCTTCCAGAAGATCTTGTGCCATCCGGTCCGGGTCCGGTAGCCGGCCCGGCCGCTCCTCATCGGTACGGGTCCGAAGACGACCTTCTTCCCCTTCTGCACCCACGTCAGCTGACGGCTGAGGTCCACGCAGGCCACCTGGTAGGTCCGCACCGGGCACCTACCGGCCGCGTTGGGGTTCTTGCGGGCGGACACCAGCATCATGTGCGCCCAGGTGACGGGCCCGGCGAACCCGATCGCGGGCTTGATCCCGTACTTCAGCTGGAACGCCCGGATGGCCTTGCAGTCGGCCGGCGACTGCTTGCCGTCCACCTTCAGCTTCAGCCACTTCTCCACCTGCCGCTGGTACGGCCCGGTCTGCTTGCTGCACGCGACGCGGGCGACGGCGTCACCGAGCGGCACGTACTCGACCGGGTCGTACGTCCCCGGCGGCGCCTCCTTCGGCTCGACGGCGTCCTCCCGCGCCGAGGGCGTGTACACCCGCGGCGGGAGGACCTGGTCCGGCGTGTCCACGGTCCACGGCTGTCCGGGTCCGGGCGCCACGCCGGGCACCAGCTCGCCCTCGGCGTCGGCGACCGGTGCGGGGTCGGCCACGGCGGTGCCGGCGGGGAGGAGGAGCGCGAGGGCGAGCAGCGGAGCGACGGTCTTCGTACTGATCACACCATCAGCAAAACCGCCGCCCCGGCCGGCGGGCGGCCGCCGCGCGGCACGGGTCACCCGGACGTACGCCACCCTTGTACGGCACCTAGGGTGCTCGGCATGAGCATCATCGGGGTCGGTATCGACGTGGCGGAGATCGACCGTTTCGCCGCGTCCCTGCAACGCACGCCCGCACTCGCCGAACGCCTCTTCCTGGAGAGCGAGTTGCTGCTCCCCAGCGGGGAGCGCCGCGGTGTCGCCTCCCTCGCCGCCCGGTTCGCGGCCAAGGAGGCCCTGGCCAAGGCCCTGGGCGCCCCGGCCGGGCTGCACTGGACCGACGCGGAGGTCTACGTCGAGGACAGCGGCCGGCCCCGCCTGCGCGTCCGCGGCACGGTGGCCGCCCGCGCGGCGGAACTCGGCGTCCGCTCCTGGCATGTGTCGCTCAGCCATGACGCCGGAGTGGCGTCGGCGGTGGTGATCGCGGAGGGGTGAGGCACCTCGCGGGGGAGGCGCTGACCCGGTGAGCGGTGCCGGGGCGCGGCCGACCCGGCAGAACGCGGCCACCGCCGGGCCGCTGGTGATCGCCGCGGGGGCGCGGCAGACTCGTCGGCATGCGTACTGCGTACAGCGTGGAAACGGTGCGGACCGCCGAGCGGCAGCTGATGGCGCGGCTTGCGGAGGGCGCGCTGATGCAGCGGGCCGCGGCCGGACTGGCCACCGCCTGCGCCGAGTTGCTCGGCAGGGTCTACGGCAGCCGGGTCGTCCTGCTGGTCGGCAGCGGGGACAACGGCGGCGACGCCCTCTACGCGGGGGCGCGGCTGGCCCGGCGCGGGGCCGGTGTCACGGCCGTGCTGCTCTCCCCGGCCCGCGCGCACCCCGGCGGCCTCACGGCCCTGCGCCGGGCGGGCGGGACGGTGACCGGCACCGAGGACGCCGAGCGGTGGATCGCCCGGGCCGATCTGGTGCTGGACGGCATCGTCGGCATCGGCGGCAGGGGCGGCCTGCGCCCGGACGCCGAGCGCCTGGCGGGCGCCGCCGCCCGCTCCGCGGCAGCCGTCGTCGCCGTGGACCTGCCGAGCGGCGTGGACGCGGACACCGGCGAGGTGCACGGCGCCGCGGTCCGGGCCGACCTCACGGTCACCTTCGGCACCCACAAGCCGGGCCTGCTGATCGACCCGGCGCGGGACCACGCGGGCACGGTCCGCCTGATCGACATCGGCCTCGCCCCCGAACTCCCCGCCACCGCCGCCCTGGAGGCGCTCCAGCACGCGGACGTGGCCCGGCTGCTGCCGGTCCCCGCGCCGGAGAGCGACAAGTACCGGCGCGGTGTGGTGGGCGTGGCGGCGGGCTCGGCCCGCTATCCGGGGGCGGCGGTGCTGGCCGTGGCCGGGGCGCTGCGCGGCGGCGCGGGCGCGGTCCGCTACGTCGGCCCCGCGGGCGACGCGGTGATCACCCGCTTCCCCGAGACGCTGGTGTCGGACCGCGGCCCCGCGAAGGCCGGCCGCGTCCAGGCATGGGTGGTGGGACCGGGCGCCGGCGACGACGCGGCGACGGTCGCCGAGGCCCTGGCGGCCGAGGTCCCCGTCCTCGTGGACGCCGACGGCCTGCGCCTGGCGGACCGGCGGACCGTACAGGCCCGTACCGCCCCCACCCTGATGACCCCGCACGCCGGAGAGGCGGCGGCGCTCCTCGGGGTCACCCGGCAGGAGGTCGAGGGCGCCCGGCTCTCGGCGGTGCGGGAGCTGGCCGCGCGCTACGGGGCGACGGTGCTGCTGAAGGGCTCGACGACCCTGGTCGCCGACGCGGCGGACGGTACGCCGGTCCGGGTGAACCCGACGGGCACCTCCTGGCTCGCCACGGCCGGCAGCGGCGATGTCCTCTCCGGCCTCGCCGGCTCCCTGCTCGCCGCCGGCCTGCGGCCCCGCGACGCGGCGAGCGCGGCGGCGTACCTCCACGGCCTGGCGGGCCGGTACGCGGCGGCCGGGGCCCCCGCCTCCGCCCAGGACGTCGCGGAGTCGATCCCCCGGGCCTGGCGCGACGTACGCGGCTGAGCGCCTGCCGCGCCCGGCCGGGCAGCACCCCGGCCGGGCACCGCCGGGCGCCTACTCCACCGTCACCGACTTCGCGAGGTTGCGGGGCTGGTCCACCTCGTTGCCGCGGGCCGTCGCCAGTTCGCAGGCGAAGACCTGGAGGGGGACCGTCGACACCAGCGGCTGGAGCAGGGTGGGGGTGGCCGGGATGCGGATGAGATGGTCGGCGTAGGGCACGACCGCCTCGTCGCCCTCCTCCGCGATCACGATCGTGCGGGCGCCGCGGGCCCGGATCTCCTGGATGTTGGAGACGATCTTGTCGTGGAGCACCGACCGCCCGCGCGGGGACGGCACGATCACGACCACCGGCACATCGTCCTCGATCAGCGCGATCGGCCCGTGCTTGAGCTCGCCCGCCGCGAAGCCCTCGGCGTGCATATAGGCGAGTTCCTTGAGCTTGAGCGCCCCCTCCAGAGCGACCGGGTGGCCCACGTGCCGGCCGAGGAACAGCACCGTCTCCTTCGCCGCCAGCGACCGCGCCAGCTCCCGTACCGGCTCCATGGTCCGCAGGACCTCCTCGACCTCGCCGGAGATCTTCGCGAGGTCCCGGATCACCGCCTGGATCTCGTCGCCCCACTTGGTGCCCCGCACCTGCCCCAGGTACAGCGCGACCAGGTAGCAGGCCACGAGCTGGGTGAGGAACGCCTTCGTCGAGGCGACGGCCACCTCCGGACCGGCGTGCGTGTACAGCACGGCGTCGGACTCGCGCGGGATCGTGGAGCCGTTGGTGTTGCAGATCGCCAGCACCTTCGAGCCCTGCTCGCGGGCGTGCCGCAGCGCCATCAGGGTGTCCATGGTCTCGCCGGACTGGGAAATGGCGACGGTCAGCGTGCGCGCGTCCAGGATCGGGTCGCGGTAGCGGAACTCGCTCGCCAGCTCCACCTCGCACGGGATCCGCGTCCAGTGCTCGACGGCGTACTTGGCGATCAGGCCCGCGTGGTACGCCGTACCGCACGCGACGATGACGACCTTGTCCACCTCGCGCAGCTCGCCGGGCGAGATCCGCACCTCGTCGAGCGCGAGCGCGCCGGAGGCGTCGATGCGGCCCAGCAGGGTGTCGGCGACCGCCTTGGGCTGCTCGGCGATCTCCTTGAGCATGAAGGAGGCGTAGCCGCCCTTCTCCGCGGCCGAGGCGTCCCAGTCGACGTGGTAGGAACGGACGTCGGCGGGGCCGCCGTCGAAGCCCGTCACCGTCACCCCGTCCCGGCGCAGCTCCACGACCTGGTCCTGGCCCAGCTCGATCGCGGAGCGGGTGTGGGCGATGAACGCGGCGACGTCCGAGGCGAGGAACGCCTCGCCCTCGCCGACCCCGACCACCAGCGGCGAGTTGCGGCGCGCGCCCACCACCACGTCCGGCTCGTCCGCGTGCACCGCGACCAGGGTGAACGCGCCCTCCAGCCGCCGGCACACCAGCCGCATGGCCTCCGCCAGATCCGCCGTCGCGGAGAACTCCTCGGCCAGCAGGTGGGCCACCACCTCGGTGTCCGTCTCGGACGCCAGCCGGTGCCCGCGCTCGGCGAGCTCGGCCCGCAGCAGCGCGAAGTTCTCGATGATCCCGTTGTGCACGACCGCCACCCGCCCGGCGTTGTCCAGGTGAGGATGGGCGTTGGCGTCGGTCGGGCCGCCGTGTGTGGCCCAGCGGGTGTGTCCGATGCCGGTCGACCCGGTCGGCAGCGGGCGCTCGGCCAGCTCCTTGTCCAGGTTGACCAGCTTCCCGGCCTTCTTGGCGGTGGCCAGCCCGCCGTCCGCGAGCACGGCGACGCCCGCCGAGTCGTACCCCCGGTACTCCAGCCGCTTCAGTCCGCCCATGACGACATCGAGCGCCGACTGCGGCCCTACGTATCCCACGATTCCGCACATGTGCCGCAGCCTACGGCGCGATCATGGTCAGAACACGGCTCCGCGTGCCCGGATTCGGAAATAATCAGGCCCGTTCGGCGTCTTGAATCGCACCTTACGCCCCTCACGGCACGGCGTACCGGGTGCGGGCGTGACGGAGCACACCCGCCACCCCCTTCAAACTCCGTTAACAATGGACTGTGATCTCTCCGGTCTCCCCGATGCCCCGGAGCGCCCACCGGCCCAGGCCGGAGGCGACTCCCTACGTCGACCTCACCCGAGCCGAGTGGAGCGCGCTGCGCGACAAGACGCCGCTGCCGCTCAGCGCGGAAGAGGTCGAGAAGCTGCGCGGCCTCGGCGACGTCATCGACCTCGACGAGGTGCGGGACATCTATCTGCCGCTGTCCCGGCTCCTCAATCTCTACGTCGGCGCCACGGACGGCCTGCGCGGCGCCCTGAACACCTTCCTCGGCGAGCAGGGCTCCCAGTCGGGCACCCCGTTCGTCATAGGGGTCGCCGGTTCGGTCGCCGTGGGGAAGTCCACGGTCGCCCGCCTCCTCCAGGCCCTGCTGTCCCGCTGGCCCGAGCACCCGCGCGTCGAGCTGGTCACCACCGACGGCTTCCTGCTGCCCACCCACGAGCTCCAGGCCCGCGGCCTGATGTCGCGCAAGGGCTTCCCCGAGTCGTACGACCGCCGGGCGCTGACCCGGTTCGTCGCCGACATCAAGGCGGGCAAGGACGAGGTCACCGCGCCCGTCTACTCCCACCTGATCTACGACATCATCCCCGGCGAGAAGCTCAGCGTCCGCCGCCCGGACATCCTGATCGTCGAGGGCCTGAACGTCCTGCAGCCGGCCCTGCCCGGCAAGGACGGCCGCACCCGCGTGGGCCTCGCGGACTACTTCGACTTCAGCGTGTACGTCGACGCCCGCACCGAGGACATCGAGCGCTGGTACCTCAACCGCTTCAAGCGGCTGCGCGAGACGGCGTTCCAGAACCCGTCCTCGTACTTCCGCCGCTACACCCAGGTCTCCGAGGAGGAGGCCCTGGACTACGCGCGCACGATGTGGCGGACCATCAACAAGCCCAATCTGGTGGAGAACATCGCCCCCACCCGCGGCCGCGCCACCCTCGTCGTGCGCAAGGGCCCCGACCACAAGGTCCAGCGCCTGAGCCTGCGCAAGCTCTGACGCCGACCCTGCCTGCTACAAAGGCCGCATGCTGCATCTGCGCCTGATCACACCGGCCGAGAAGACCGACTCCGCGGTCCGCCTACTGGAGACCACGGTGGGCTGCACCCATCTCGTCGTGGTCCCGGGCGCCGCCCGCAACCCCGCGGGCGATGTGGTGATGTGCGACGTGGCCCGCGAGGCCGCCGACGAACTCATCGGCGGGCTTCAGGAGTTGGGTCTGGACACGACCGGTTCGATCGCCGTCGAGAGCATCGACCTGTCGCTGTCGAAGCGGGCGGAGAAGGCCCAGAAGGAGGCCCCCGGCGAGGGCGCCGACGCCGTCGTGTGGGAGCAGCTGAGCGACCTCACCCACGAGGAGTCGACGCTCAGCGTCACCTATGTGGCGTTCCTGTCCGTGGCCACGATGCTCGCGGCCTGCGGTGTGATGCTGGACAACGCCGTCCTGATCGTCGGCGCGATGGCCGTCGGCCCGGAGTTCGGGCCCCTCGCCGGCATCTGCACGGCCCTGGTGCAGCGCACCCCGAAGCTGGTGTGGCGTTCCCTGTGGGCGCTGCTCGCCGGTTTCGCCGCCGCGATGCTCCTGACGGCGGGCTTCGGCTGGCTGATGGACGCCTTCGGGCTCTTCGAGAAGGACATGATCGAGGCCGCCCGCCCCAACACCGCCTTCATCTGGCAGCCCGACATGATGTCCTTCGTCGTCGCCTTCCTGGCCGGCATCGTCGGCACCCTCTCCCTGACGTCCGCCAAGTCGGGCGCGCTCATCGGCGTCGCCATCTCGGTGACCACGGTCCCCGCGGCCGCCAACGCCGCGATGGCCTTCAGCTACAGCGACTACTCCCAGACCTGGGGCTCCGCCGCCCAACTCCTGGCCAATCTGGGCGGAATCGTGGCAGCGGGCACCCTGACCCTGCTGGCCCAGAAGCTGCTGTGGAGGCGTCCCTAGGTGCAACGCCCCGAAGGGGCGCGGGGCTGTGTCTCGTATGCGGCTACCGCCGCGTGGGCGCGACAAGCCACGACCGACCCGCGGCCCGCCGCACACAACCCCGCGCACACACCCGGCAGATCACCTAACCCAGCGCGGACTTGACCGCGTCGGCCAACCGCCCCGCCACAGACCGAGCCTGCTCGATGTCCGCGGCCTCCACCATCACCCGCACCAGCGGCTCGGTTCCCGAGGGCCGCAGCAGCACCCGCCCCGTCGCCCCGAGCTCCCGCTCCGCGTCGGAGACAGCCGCAGCGAGGTCCGCGGAACTGGACACCCGCGACTTGTCCACGTCGGGCACATTGATCAGCACCTGCGGCAGCCGCTCCATCACCGAGGCCAGCTCCCGCAGCGACCGCCCGGTCTCCGCGACCCGCGCGGCGAGCATCAGGCCGGTCAGCGTGCCGTCGCCGGTCGTCGCGTGGTCGAGGATGATCACGTGGCCGGACTGCTCGCCGCCCAGCGCGTAGCCGTGCTGCTTCATCGACTCCAGCACATACCGGTCGCCGACCGCGGTCTGCACCAGCTGGATGCCCTCACGCTCCATGGCCAGCTTGAAGCCGAGGTTGGACATCACGGTCGCCACCACGGTCTCCGACCGCAGCGCCCCCCGCTCCTTCATCGCCAGCGCGAGGACGGACAGGATCTGGTCGCCGTCCACCTCCTCACCGGTGTGGTCCACGGCGAGGCACCGGTCCGCGTCACCGTCGTGCGCGACACCGAAGTCGGCCCCGTGCTCGACCACCGCGGCCTTCAGCTTGTCGAGGTGCGTCGACCCGCAGCCGTCGTTGATGTTGAGCCCGTCCGGCTCCGCACCGATGGTGACGACCTCGGCGCCGGCCCGCGAGAACGCCTCCGGCGACACCCAGGCGGCGGCGCCGTGCGCCTCGTCGAGGACGATCTTCAGCCCGTCCAGGCGGTTCGGGAGGACGCCGACGAGATGGGCGACGTACTTGTCGAAGCCCTCGTCGTAGTTGCGGACCCGGCCCACGCCCGCGCCCGTCGGCCGGTCCCACGGCGCTCCGGTGCGGTGCTCCTCGTAGACGGCCTCGATCCGGTCCTCCAGCTCGTCGGCGAGCTTGTGGCCGCCGCGGGCGAAGAACTTGATGCCGTTGTCGGGCATGGCGTTGTGGCTGGCGGAGAGCATCACGCCCAGGTCCGCGCCGAGCGCACCGGTGAGATAGGCGACGGCGGGCGTCGGCAGCACGCCGACCCGCAGCACGTCCACCCCGGCACTGGCGAGGCCCGCGACGACCGCGGCCTCCAGGAACTCCCCGGACGCACGCGGGTCCCGGCCGACCACCGCGGTCGGCCGGTGCCCCTCGAAGGTGCCCGCCTCGGCCAGTACGTGGGCCGCCGCGACGGAGAGACCGAGGGCCATCTCGGCCGTCAGATCCGCGTTGGCGACACCGCGCACGCCGTCCGTGCCGAAGAGTCGTCCCACTTGTCCTCCTGAGAAAAGCGTCAGTTCGGGAAGGCGTGCCACCTGTGCGGCTCGGGCACGGCGCTTCCGTCACCGGGTACGCGGGAAACGCGGCGCCCGGTCCTCACATCGCACAAGCCGTCGATCGCCTTGTGTCGTTATACGCCCATCGCTGGGATAAACGAACGCCCCGGACGGCACAGTGGCGTGCCGCCGGGGCGATCGGAGTACGCGGGCGGGGTGCTGAACCCCGCCCTTGTACGAGCAGGCAGCGAAGCTTAGCGCTTGCTGTACTGCGGAGCCTTGCGGGCCTTCTTCAGACCGGCCTTCTTGCGCTCGACCGCACGGTCGTCGCGCTTGAGGAAGCCGGCCTTCTTCAGCGGGCCACGGTTGTTGTCGACGTCGGCCTCGTTCAGCGCACGGGCGACACCGAGACGGAGCGCACCGGCCTGACCGGAGACACCGCCACCGGCGATGCGGGCGATGACGTCGTAACGACCCTCAAGCTCCAGCACCTTGAAGGGCTCGTTGACCTCCTGCTGGTGCACCTTGTTGGGGAAGTAGTCCTCAAGGGTGCGGCCGTTGATCTTCCACTTGCCGGTGCCCGGAACGATCCGGACACGGGCGATGGCGTTCTTGCGACGGCCCAGGCCGGCGGCCGGCTGGGGCTCGCCGAAGCGGGAGGCGAGGGACTCCGAGGTGTACTCGCCCTCGACGGGCACCTCGGACTCGGTGGTGTAGCTGTCGATGTCGAGCTCTTCGAACGGCTGCTCGGCAGTGGTCTCGGCCACGATTCTCCTCAGATTCTCTTCAGTCTTAGGGGGTGGCCGGACTTACTGCGCGACCTGGGTGATCTCGAACGGCACCGGCTGCTGCGCAGCGTGCGGGTGCTGGTCGCCCGAGTAGACCTTCAGCTTGGAGAGCATCTGACGGCCCAGGGTGTTCTTGGGGAGCATGCCCTTGACGGCCTTCTCGATGGCCTTCTCGGGGTTCTTGGCCAGCAGCTCGTCGTAACGGACGGAGCGCAGACCACCCGGGTAGCCGGAGTGGCGGTAGGCCATCTTCTGGGTCCGCTTGTTGCCGGACAGGTGCACCTTGTCGGCGTTGATGATGATGACGAAGTCACCGGTGTCGACGTGGGGCGCGTAGATCGGCTTGTGCTTGCCCCGCAGGATGGAGGCGGCGGTGCTGGCGAGACGGCCGAGGACAACGTCCTGGGCGTCGATGACGTGCCACTGGCGCGTCACATCGCCGGGCTTGGGGCTGTACGTACGCACGGTTCGTAGCCTTCGCTTCGAGTGAATGGTCCTAGACAAGGTCACCGAAACGATCACGACAGCCTTGACCGCACTGCGGTGACGCAAACCGCGTGCTGGTCGCTGGTCATCGGCCCGGTGGACCGGTGTAAGGGCCCGTCCCGTGAGAATGAGCAAGCCAATACACAACGAACATGCAGGATACCTGCGGCGCCACGGCCGGGTCAAAACGAGCCGGGACGCCACCGCTGGGGTCTGTTCGAGGGACCCAGTCTACGGGCCCGGCGCCCCCGATCCCCGGTCCGAGGCGCCCACCGGCCCGGATGAGAGATGCCCCACCCCTCTAAGATGCACCCCCATGAGCTATGGGCAGGGGGGACCCCAGTCCCAGTGGGATCCCTGGACACCGCATTCGCAGCAGTCCTGGAACAGCGGCGCCGACCAGTCCCCGGACTGGGCGGCACTCGCCGAGGCGTCCGAGGCGCGCGCCAAGCGGCGCCGGCTGCTGATGATCGCCGGCGGGGCGCTCGCCACGGTCGCGGTCGGCGCGGCCGTCGCCGTGGCCGTGGTCTCGGCGAACGACAGCGGCACCGAGGCGAACGGACCGGCCTCCCAGCTGCCCGCCACGGCCGACATCCCCAGCTCCACCGCCCCGGACCCGTCCTTCGCGCCGACCACCGCGCCGCCCCCGCTGGACCCGAAGGACTTCGTCTCCAGCAAGAACAAGGACACCGCCCCGCTCAGCCCGGACATCCTCTTCCCCGGCACCCGGCTGACCATGGGCGAGACGGTCTACCGCAAGGGCCCCACCGCCGACACCACGAACTGCGCCTCGGCCACCCGAGGCACCCTCCCGAAGGTCCTGAAGGACAACGGCTGCCGGCGCCTGCTGCGGGTGACGTACATCAGGAGCGGAGTCGCGGTCACCGTCGGCGTCGCCGTGTTCGACACCGAGGCACGGGCCACCGCGGCCAAGGGCCAGGCCGACTCCAAGAGCCTGGTGCGCTCCCTGTCCGGCAACGGGATCAAGGACTTCTGCAACGGCGCCGTGTGCCGCTCGACCACGAACAGCTACGGCCGCTACGCCTACTTCACGGTGACCGGCTTCACCGACGGCAAGGACGTCACCACCAAGGACACCGCGGTGTTCCGGCAGGGCGACGACCTCGCCGAGTTCACCTTCCGCCAGATCCGCCGCCGCGGCGAGGCCCAGGCATCGGCCGCCGCGGTCCAGTAGCTCAGCAGCACCCCGCCGACGGCAGCGTGCGCTTGTTGCGGGCCTCCCTGGACCGGGCGGCCAGCAGCTCGTCGGCGGGGTAGCCGACCTCCTCCAGGGTCAGCCCGTGCGGTCGTACGACATGCACGGCCGAGTCCCGCACGCCCGCCGCCAGCACCTTGCCCGGCCAGTCCGGCGGCCGGTGCCCGTCGCCGACGAACAGCAGCGCCCCGATCAGCGAGCGCACCATGTTGTGGCAGAAGGCGTCGGCCCGCACGGTCGCGGTGACGATCCCGTCCTCCCCGCGCACCAGGCTCAGCTCCTGGAGCGTACGGATGGTGGTCGCGCCCTCGCGCTTCTTGCAGTACGCCGCGAAGTCGTGCTCCCCGAGCAGCGCGCGCGCCGCCTCGTTCATGGCGTCCACGTCGAGCGGCCAGTCGTGCCACAGCACATGGTTGCGCAGCAGGGGGTCCACGCCCCCCGGGTTGTCCGTGACCCGGTACGCGTACCGCCGCCAGACCGCCGAGAAGCGTGCGTTGAAGCCCTGGGGCGCCTCCCGCAGGGCCCACACCCGCACATCGCGGGGCAGCCGCCCGGCGAGCCGCTTGAGCAGCTTCTCGTGGTGCTCGCGCCAGAGGCCCTCGGGCAGGTCCACGTGCGCCACCTGCCCGCGCGCGTGCACTCCCGCGTCGGTCCGCCCGGCGACGGTCAGCTCATAGGTCTCGCGGGAGCGGGTCACCGTCCGCAGGGCGTCCTCGATCTCCCCCTGCACGGTCCGCCGGCCGCCGGCCTGCTTGGCCCAGCCGGAGAACTCGGTGCCGTCGTAGGAAAGGTCCAGGCGTAGCCGCACATGTCCGGGCTGTACTTCTTCACTCACCCCTGAATCCTCTCAGGAACGGGGAACGGGCCCGCCCCGAAGGGCGGGCCCGCCGGGGCACAGCGCTCAGACCCTGCCCCTGGGGTTCAGCACGATCTCACCGGAGTCGTTCGCCGGGTCGCCCTCGTTCGGCATCGTGTACGGGAAGAACGCCCGCCCCGCGGCGCCGCGGATCACCTCGTCGACCCGGAGGCCGAAGGTGAAGGTACGGGAGTCGTTCTCCAGGACCGGCGTGGACACGAAGCAGAGGTAGTCGCCCTCGGCGCCCTCCCAGCCCGCCGCCTGGCAGCCCTCGGGCACCGAGGTGGCCGTGGTGCCCGGGGGCAGGTCGACCCAGAAGGAGATCGGCTCGCCGCCGGAGCGGAGCAGGGCCAGCCAGGCGGGGCCGTGGTTGGCGAAGCCGATGTCCACGGACACCGTGTCGCCCTGGCGGGCCCGCAGCCGCTCACCGGTCAGGTCCAGGTCGAAGGTGTTCGTGGTCGGCAGGTCCAGCTCCGCCCAGCGCGTGTAGCCGGCCGGGTCCGCCTGCGGCAGCCGGACCAGCTCCAGCGCGGGACCCGTACCGGCCTGGTAGTCGCCCTCGGCCACCAGCCGGCGGGCCTCGTCGGCGGGCACCGCGCTGAAGCGGTAGGACAGCGCGTCGTGCAGCGCGAAACCGGCGGTCGCGACCGGGAAGGGTGCGCTCAGCCCGTAGGCGGCGTCCCCGGCGAACTGGCTGTCGAAGACGCACAGCGCCTCGGAACGCCCGAACAGGTCCTCGGGGTCCCGCGGGTCGTACCAGCAGTTCTGGAAGGTGCCCGGGAAGGACAGGCCCCGGCTCACGTAAACCCGCAGCACGACCCCGTCGCCGCCCAGCCCGCCGACGTTGCGGAAGCCCAGGCCCGCCTGGAAGGTGTCGCCGGCCCGGAACCCGGCGGGCTCGGCCAGCTGCTTGTTCAGCAGCTCGGGCCCACCGACCAGCACGTCCACCGTGTGCCCGGTGAACGCCAGCCCCTCCCCCGCGGCCGTGATCTCGATGGCGCCGGCGTCCCCCGCGGCGCTCTCCTCGGTCACGTCGAGCCGGATGCCGCCGAGCCGGTTGTAGTCCGACCCGGCGTAGATCTCGGAGCCGTGGCAGGTGGCCACCAGCCCCGCCACGGAGCAGCCGTCCAGTCCGGCGAAGTCCACCGCGGCGACCCCGGCCAGCGAGCTCGCGTCCACGGTGACGGTGTAGTCCCCGGTGTGGATCGGCCAGATCACCCCGTTCTCGTCCGGCACCGCCTCACCGGGCGCCCGCAGCCCGAGCTCGACCTGCGGCTCGACCGGATCACCGGGCTCCTGGTGCAGGGAGACGTTGACACTCTCGGGGCCGGTCACGGCGACCGGCAGCGGCTCTTCCTGCGCCAGGGCCGGGCCGGTGAACGCCGTACCGGCCAGCGCGGCCAGCGCGACGGCGGAGACGGTTCGCCGCACAGCGACGAGTGAAGGCATGGAACCCCCCGTGAAAGATCGGACGTCACCTGCATGACCACCGAACCCGCCGAAGGGTTGCCCTTACACGGAAGCGGGCCCGCTCCTCGGAAGGAACGGGCCCGCAAACGCCCTGAAGGGGCACGGGAACCGCGCGAACCACCGCGACGAAGCCGCAGCCGCCGGCGAACGGTCCCCGGCAGAACGCTTACGCGTCCTTGGACTCCTCGGCGGGAGCCTCGGCGGCCTCCGGAGCCTCGGTCGTCTTCTCGACCTTGGTCTCCTCGGCCTCCTTGGCCGCACGCTTGGTGGCGGCCTCGGCCTCACCCGTGGCCTGCTGCGCGACGGTCAGCGCCTCGACCAGCTCGATGACAGCCATGGGCGCGTTGTCGCCACGGCGGTTACCGATCTTGGTGATGCGGGTGTAACCGCCGGGGCGGTTCTCGTAGCGCGGGCCGATCTCGGTGAAGAGCGTGTGGACGACGCTCTTGTCCGTGATGACCTGGAGCACCTGGCGGCGGTTGTGAAGGTCGCCCTTCTTCGCCTTGGTGATCAGACGCTCGGCGTACGGACGCAGACGACGCGCCTTCGCCTCGGTGGTGGTGATGCGGCCGTGCTCGAAGAGGCTCTTCGCCAGGTTCGCGAGGAGCAGCTTCTCGTGCGCGGCGCTGCCGCCCAGACGGGCACCCTTGGTGGGCTTCGGCATGATCTTTCTCCTGTGTGTCTGCCCCGGCCGTATCAGGTACCGGGGTCAGTATCCGAGCGAGCGGTTGCCCGTCGGAGATCCGGGCGCCTTTTCGGACGCCCGGAAGGGTCCGCGCCCCTCAGGGGCGCGGGGAACTGCGCGACCAGCCACAACGGACCGGCAGCCGACTCAGTACTGCTCGGTCTCCACGAAACCGGCGTCAGCGTCGTCGTCGGCACCGAACGCGTCAGCGGCGGCGGTCGGGTCGAATCCGGGCGGGCTGTCCTTGAGGGCCAGGCCCATGCCGGCCAGCTTCGCCTTGACCTCGTCGATGGACTTCGCACCGAAGTTGCGGATGTCCAGCAGGTCGGCCTCGGAGCGGGCGACGAGCTCACCCACGGAGTGGATGCCCTCACGCTTGAGGCAGTTGTACGACCGAACGGTGAGCTCCAGCTCCTCGATCGGCAGGGCGAGGTCGGCGGCGAGCGCGGCGTCCGTCGGGGACGGACCCATGTCGATGCCCTCGGCGTCGATGTTCAGCTCGCGGGCGAGACCGAACAGCTCGACCAGGGTCTTACCCGCGGAGGCCATGGCGTCACGCGGACGCATCGCCTGCTTGGTCTCGACGTCGACGATCAGCTTGTCGAAGTCGGTGCGCTGCTCGACACGCGTGGCCTCGACCTTGTACGTGACCTTGAGAACCGGCGAGTAGATCGAGTCGACCGGGATCCGGCCGATCTCCTGACCCACCTGCTTGTTCTGCACGGCGGAGACGTAGCCGCGACCGCGCTCGACGGTCAGCTCCATCTCCAGCTTGCCCTTGCCGTTGAGCGTAGCGAGGACGAGGTCGGGGTTGTGCACCTCGACACCGGCCGGGGGCGCGATGTCGGCGGCGGTGACCAGACCCGGACCCTGCTTGCGCAGGTACATCACGACCGGCTCGTCGTGCTCCGAGGAGACGACCAGCTGCTTGATGTTGAGGATCAGGTCGGTGACGTCCTCCTTGACGCCCGGCACGGTGGTGAACTCGTGCAGGACACCGTCGATGCGGATGCTGGTGACAGCAGCGCCGGGGATCGACGACAGGAGGGTGCGGCGGAGGGAGTTGCCGAGGGTGTAGCCGAAGCCCGGCTCCAGCGGCTCGATCACGAACCGGGAGCGGAACTCGTCGACGACCTCTTCGGTCAACGAGGGACGCTGAGCGATCAGCATGTGTGGATCAGATCCTTCTTTCGTGGACGCCCGCTATTTGACGTCCGACGGAACCGCCCCGGCAAAAGGGACGGGTACTGCAAGGGTACGGGCGGCACGACCCGAAAGAGCCGTACCGCCCGAGAAGCCCGAGAAAGCGAGGTCAGACGCGACGACGCTTCGGCGGACGGCAGCCGTTGTGCGGGGTCGGGGTAACGTCCTGGATGGAGCCGACCTCGAGGCCCGTGGCCTGCAGGGAGCGGATCGCGGTCTCACGACCGGAGCCCGGGCCCTTGACGAACACGTCGACCTTGCGCATGCCGTGCTCCTGGGCGCGGCGGGCAGCCGACTCGGCGGCCATCTGCGCGGCGAACGGCGTGGACTTCCGGGAGCCCTTGAAGCCGACGTGGCCGGCGGAGGCCCAGGAGATCACGTTGCCGGACGGGTCCGTGATCGACACGATCGTGTTGTTGAACGTGCTCTTGATGTGCGCGTGGCCGTGAGCGACGTTCTTCTTTTCCTTGCGGCGCACCTTCTTGGCAGCGCCCTGACGTCCCTTGGGGGGCATCCTTTAACTCCTACGGGAGGTGGTCGGTCCTACAGCGAAGACCGTGGACAGGTGTCCGCTGCGGACTACTTCTTGCCCGGCTTCTTCTTGCCGGCGATGGCGCGACGCGGGCCCTTGCGGGTGCGAGCGTTGGTGCTGGTGCGCTGGCCGCGGACGGGCAGACCGCGACGGTGACGCAGACCCTGGTAGCAGCCGATCTCGACCTTGCGGCGGATGTCGGCCTGGATCTCGCGACGGAGGTCACCCTCGGTCTTGATGTTGTTGTCGACGTACTCGCGGATCGCGACGAGCTGCTCCTCGGAGAGGTCGCGGACGCGGGTGTTCGGGTCGACGCCGGTCGCAGCCAGCGTCGCCTTCGAGAGGGTCCGGCCGATGCCGAACACGTAGGTGAGGGCGACCTCCACGCGCTTGTCGCGCGGGATGTCAACACCGGAAACGCGTGCCATTCAATGGCTCCTGGTGATCTTCGGAGGTCTTCCGCAGAACCGACTCCCAGCCGCCGTACCAGGTACGAACTGGGTCCCCGGCCTCCGAACCGGGGGTGTCAGGCAGGAAGAGATCCCTGCCTGGATTCTGCGTATGAACAAATTCAGCTCGCGTCGCGCGAAGACTCTGCAATAGAGGTGCAGAGGGTGTGATCTGCTGCGATCAGCCCTGGCGCTGCTTGTGGCGCGGGTTCTCGCAGATGATCATGACCCGGCCGTGACGGCGGATCACCCTGCACTTGTCGCAGATCTTCTTGACGCTCGGCTTGACCTTCATTGGGTGAGGTTCTCCGGGTCAGTGCCACCGCCGCGGGAGGTCCCGGGGCGCGGGCAAGATCTACTTGTACCGGTAGACGATCCGGCCACGCGTCAGGTCGTACGGAGACAGCTCCACCACGACCCGGTCGTCAGGGAGGATGCGGATGTAGTGCATACGCATCTTGCCGCTGATGTGTGCCAGGACCTGGTGGCCGTTCTGGAGCTCGACCTTGAACATGGCGTTCGGCAGAGACTCGACGACAGTGCCCTCGATCTCGATGGCACCTTGCTTCTTGGCCACGCTTCGCCCTTCGAATCGACTACCTTGATCGACTCCGCCGTGCACCCTCCGCAACCTCTGGGGGCATGCAGACATGCGGGTACACAAGAGCCGACGAGTCAGTCTACGTCAGCGCACCCGGAAAGACGAATCGAGAACGACCGGGGACAGTCTGCCCCGGCACGCAGATCGTTACGCGCGCTCAGGCCAGCGGGTCCGGGGCCGCCGTGACGCCGTACTCGGCGAGCTTGGCCTTGCCGCCGTCGGGGGCGGTCAGCACCAGGGGGCCGGCCTCGGTCAGGGCGACGGAGTGCTCCCAGTGGGAGGACCAGGTGCCGTCGGTCGTGATGACCGTCCAGTCGTCCTCGAGGACCTCGGTGCGCGGAGTGCCCAGGGACACCATCGGCTCGATGGCCAGGCAGAAGCCGGGGACCAGCTTGGGGCCCTTGCCGCGGCGCCGGTCGACGTAGTTCAGCAGGTGCGGGTCCATGTGCATCTCGGTGCCGATGCCGTGGCCGCCGTAGTCCTCGATGATCCCGTACCGGCCGCCGCCCGGCTTCGGCTGGCGGCGGATGTACGTCTCGATGGCACGGGAGATGTCGACGAGCCGGTTGCCCTGCTTCATCGCCGCGATGCCGGCCCACATCGACTCCTCGGTCACCCGCGAGAGCTCGACCAGCTCCGGAGCGTGGCCGGAGCCCACGAAGGCCGTGTAGGCGGCGTCGCCGTGCCAGCCGTCGACGATCGCGCCGCAGTCGATGGAGATGATGTCGCCGTCCTTGAGGACGACGTCCTCGGACGGGATGCCGTGCACCACGACCTCGTTCACCGAGGTGCAGATGGTCGCCGGGAAGCCGCCGTACCCGAGGAAGTTCGACTTCGCCCCGTGCTCGGCCAGCACCTTGCGCGCGACCTCGTCCAGGTCCTTGGTGGTGGCCCCGGGCACGGCGGCCTCACGGGTGGCCGCGTGGATCGCGGCGACGACCAGGCCCGCCGCACGCATCTTGGCGATCTGCTCCGGGGACTTGATCTGCACCATGAGGACTACGGCCTTTCTGGACCGGAAGGGACCGGGAGAGCGGTGGGGAGCGGATGAGCTACCCATCCACGATAAACGGCGCAGCCACACAGCAGCCGCGGCCCCTTGTGACAAGGGACCGCGGCTACGGCGGCGTACCGACGGACTACGCGTCTTCGCGCTTGAGCGCGGCCAGGGCGCGCGCGGTGACCTCGTCCACCTGGCCCATGGCCTCGATGGTCACGACAAGGCCCTGGGCCTTGTAGTAGTCGATGATCGGCTCGGTCTGCGTGTGGTAGACCTCCAGCCGCTTGCGGACGGTCTCCTCGGAGTCGTCGTCGCGCTGGTAGAGCTCACCGCCGCAGACGTCGCAGACGCCTTCCTTGGCCGGCTTCTTGTACGTCACGTGGAAGACGTGCGCGGAGTCGTTGCGGCAGATGCGCCGGCCGGCGATCCGCTTGACGACCTCCTCCTCGGGGGCTTCGAGGTCGAGCACGGCGTCCAGCTTGATGCCCTCGGTGTTCAGCAGCTCGTCCAGCGCCTCGGCCTGGGAGACGTTGCGGGGGAAGCCGTCCAGCAGGAAGCCGTTCACGGCGTCCGGCTGCTCCATGCGGTCCTTGGCCATGGCGATGGTCACCTCGTCCGGGACGAGGTTGCCGGCGTCCATGTAGGACTTGGCGAGCTTGCCGAGCTCCGTCTGCTGGCTGATGTTGGCGCGGAACAGGTCGCCCGTGGAGATGTGCGGCACCCGCAGCTTCTCGGCGAGGCGTGTGGCCTGCGTACCCTTACCCGCGCCCGGTGGCCCGACGAGGACGATTCGCATCAGCGGAGGAACCCTTCGTAATTGCGCTGCTGGAGCTGGCTCTCGATCTGCTTCACCGTCTCGAGACCGACACCCACGATGATCAGGATGCTGGTCCCGCCGAACGGGAAGTTCTGGTTCGCCCCGAAACCAGCCAACGCCATCGTTGGGACAAGAGCGATCAGGCCCAGATACAGCGAACCCGGCCAGGTGATCCGGTTGAGTACGTAGGAGAGGTACTCAGCGGTCGGTCGGCCAGCCCGGATGCCCGGGATGAAGCCACCATACTTCTTCATGTTGTCGGCGACTTCTTCGGGGTTGAACGTGATGGCCACGTAGAAGAACGCGAAGAAGACAATCAGGAAGAAATAGAGAGCGATGTGAACCGGCGCCCCGGTGTCCGCCAGGTTCTTCTGGATCCATACCGCCCAGCCGGACGTGGAGTTGGCGAACTGGACGATCAGAGCCGGGATGTAGAGCAGCGACGACGCGAAGATGACAGGAATCACACCCGCCTGGTTCACCTTCAGCGGGATGTACGTCGAGGTTCCGCCGTAGGAACGGCGGCCGATCATGCGCTTCGCGTACTGCACCGGAATGCGGCGCTGGGCCTGCTCGACGAAGACGACCAGGCCGACCATGACGAACCCGACGAGCATGACGGTGCCGAACTCGATCCAGCCGTCGGCCAGGGAGCCCTCCTGCTTGATGGCCCACAGCGCGGCCGGGAAGGTCGCGGCGATCGAGATGAACATCAGGATCGACATGCCGTTGCCGATGCCGCGGTCGGTGATCAGCTCACCGAGCCACATGACGAGGGCGGTACCGGCGGTCATGGTGATCACCATCGTGATGGTGATGAAGATGGACTGGTCCGGCACGATCGAGGCGGCCTGCGGGCAGTTGCCGAACAGCGCGCCGCTGCGGGCGGTGGCGACCAGACCGGTGCCCTGGAGAATGGCGAGCGCCACGGTCAGGTAACGGGTGTACTGCGTGATCTTCGCCGTGCCGGACTGTCCCTCCTTCTTGAGGGCTTCCAGGCGCGGGATGACCACGGTCAGCAGCTGAAGAATGATGCTCGCCGTGATGTACGGCATGATGCCCAGCGCGAAGATCGTGATCTGGAGCAGCGCACCGCCGCTGAACATGTTGACCAGACCGAACAGACCCTGGTTGGTCTCTACCTGGTCCACACATGCCTGCACGGCCCGGTAGTCGACACCGGGGATCGGGACGTGTGTACCGACCCGGTAGATCACGATGATGCCGAGCGTGAAGAGCAGCTTCTTGCGCAGGTCGGGCGTCTTGAACGCCCGGGCGAACGCGGTGAGCACGGTGCCTCCTGCGACCCCCGCGCCAGTGCGTCAAGGGTGACGGTCTTGAGGTTCGACGAATACGTAACGGTCAACTGCCGCTCTGAGTGCCCCATGTGAAGCATCCAGTGAAAGTTGGCAGTGCAGGCCACCTTACCGGCGAGACTGCCACCCTAGGAACGACCAACCGGGGATACCCCATTTGTGGGGTATCCCCGGTCGGGATCGCTCAAGTCATCGAGACGCCTGATGGACTCAGACGAGCTCGGTGACGGTACCGCCGGCGGCGGTGATCTTCTCCTTGGCGGAGCCGGAGACGGCGTCGACCGTCACCTGCAGCGCCACGGAGATCTCGCCCTGGCCGAGGACCTTGACGAGGCTGTTCTTGCGAACGGCACCCTTGGCGACCAGACCCTCGACGGTGACCTCGCCACCCTCCGGGTACAGCGCGGCCAGCTTGTCGAGGTTCACGACCTGGTACTCGGTCTTGAACGGGTTCTTGAAGCCCTTCAGCTTCGGGAGACGCATGTGGAGCGGCATCTGGCCACCCTCGAAGCGCTCCGGAACCTGGTAGCGGGCCTTGGTGCCCTTGGTACCACGACCGGCCGTCTTACCCTTCGACGCCTCACCACGACCCACACGGGTCTTGGCGGTCTTGGCGCCCGGGGCGGGACGGAGGTTGTGGATCTTCAGCGGGTTGTTCTCCGCCATGATCAGTCGACCTCCTCGACCGTCACGAGGTGGCGGACGGTGTGCACCATGCCGCGGAACTCGGGGCGGTCCTCCTTGACGACCACGGTGTTGATCCCCTTGAGACCAAGCGACCGCAGGGTGTCACGGTGGTTCTGCTTGCTGCCGATGTAGGACTTGACCTGCGTGATCTTGAGCTGCGCCATGATTACGCACCCGCCCCGGCACGCGCACGAAGGAGAGCCGCGGGAGCGACGTCCTCGAGGGGCAGACCACGGCGGGCCGCGATCTCCTCGGGACGCTGCAGGCCCTTGAGGGCCTCCACGGTCGCGTGCACGATGTTGATGGCGTTGTCGGAGCCGAGCGACTTCGACAGCACGTCGTGGATACCGGCGCACTCCAGGACGGCACGCACGGGACCACCGGCGATCACACCGGTACCCGGCGAAGCCGGCTTGAGGAGAACGACACCGGCCGCCTTCTCACCCTGGATGGGGTGAGGGATGGTGCCCTGGATCCGGGGGACCTTGAAGAAGTGCTTCTTGGCCTCCTCAACGCCCTTGGCGATGGCGGCCGGCACCTCCTTGGCCTTGCCGTAACCGACACCCACGGTGCCGTCACCGTCGCCCACCACGACCAGCGCGGTGAAGCTGAAGCGACGACCACCCTTCACAACCTTGGCGACGCGGTTGATCGCGACGACGCGCTCAACGTACGCGGTCTTCTCGGCGGCAGCAGCGCCGCCGTCACGGCCCTTCCGGTCCCGCCGCTCGCCGCCACCGGCACCGCTTCCGCGGCGCTGGGGTCCAGCCATTGGATTACCTCTCTCTTTCCGCTAGCTACAAGCGGCTCAGAACTTGAGCCCGGCTTCGCGGGCGGCGTCCGCCAGGGCGGCGATGCGCCCGGCGTACTGGTTGCCACCACGGTCGAACACGACGGCCTCGACACCGGCGGCCTTGGCACGCTCGGCGACCAGGGCGCCGACCTTCTTGGCCTGCGAGGACTTGTCCTCGGCACCGCGGATCGACGCGTCCAGAGACGACGCCGACGCCAGGGTGTGGCCCTTCAGGTCGTCGATCACCTGCGCCACGATGTGGCGGTTGGAGCGGGTCACGACGAGACGGGGACGCTCCGCCGTACCGTTGATCCGCTTGCGGATCCGCAGGTGGCGGCGCTTGATCGCGGCGCGCTTGTAGGCGTCGCCCTTCAGGATCTTCTGCCCGTATGCCATGGCTTACTTACCCGCCTTTCCGACCTTGCGGCGGATGACTTCGCCCTCGTACTTGACGCCCTTGGCCTTGTACGGGTCGGGCTTGCGCAGCTTGCGGATGTTGGCGGCGACCTCGCCGACCTTCTGCTTGTCGATGCCCTCGACCTGGAAACGGGTCGGGGTCTCCACCTTGAAGGTGATGCCCTCGGGGGCCTCGACAACGATCGGGTGGCTGTAACCGAGCGCGAACTCGAGGTTCGAGCCCTTGGCGGTCACGCGGTAACCGACACCGCTGATTTCGAGCTTCTTCACGTAACCCTGGGTCACGCCGGTGATCATGTTCGCCACCAGCGTGCGGGAGAGGCCGTGCAGGGCCTTGCTCTGACGCTCGTCGTTGGGGCGGGTCACCTGCAGGGTGCCGTCCTCGCCCTTGGCGATCTCGATCGGCGCCACGACGGTGTGGGTCAGTTCGCCCTTGGGGCCCTTGACCTTGACCGTACGGCCGTCGATGGTGACGTCCACGCCGGCGGGAACCGCGATGGGGAGCTTGCCGATGCGCGACATAGCTGTTTCCTCCGTTCCCTTCTGCTACCAGACGTAGGCGAGGACTTCCCCACCCACGCCCTTCTTGCCGGCCTGCTTGTCGGTGAGGAGCCCGTGCGACGTGGAGATGATCGCCACGCCGAGGCCGCCCAGCACCTTCGGCAGGTTGGTGGACTTCGCGTACACCCGGAGACCGGGCTTGGAGATCCGCTTGATGCCCGCGATGGAGCGCTCACGGTTCGGGCCGAACTTCAGCTCGAGAACGAGGTTCTTGCCGACCTCGGCGTCCTCGACCTTCCAGCCCGTGATGAAGCCCTCCTGCTGGAGGATCTCCGCGATGTGCGACTTGATCTTCGAGTGCGGCATCGACACGGAGTCGTGGTATGCCGAGTTCGCGTTCCGCAGACGCGTAAGCATGTCTGCGATCGGATCAGTCATGGTCATGAATTGGCCTGTGGCCTTTCTCGCCGGGGTTTCCTATATGCGCCATCCCTCTCCCCATACATGGACAGGACGGGTGCGGCGCGGGGACCTACGGCGTAGTAAGTCGTTCAGGGCGGCAGAGGCCCAACCCTCCTAGCCTAAGCCATGAGGGCCGGTGCCCCTGCCGTCCCGGTTGCTTACCGAGAGGTCCAGGAATCCCTTTTTACGGGGATTACCAGGAGCTCTTGGTCACGCCCGGCAGCTCGCCACGGTGAGCCATCTCACGAAGGCACACGCGGCACAGGCCGAACTTGCGGTACACGGAGTGCGGACGACCGCAGCGCTGGCAGCGGGTGTACGCACGCACGCCGAACTTGGGCTTGCGAGCAGCCTTCGCGATGAGAGCCTTCTTCGCCATCTCGCTCACGCCTCCTTGAACGGGAAGCCGAGGTGACGGAGGAGCGCGCGGCCCTCTTCGTCGTTGGTCGCCGTGGTGACCACGGTGATGTCCATACCCCGGACACGGTCGATCTTGTCCTGGTCGATCTCGTGGAACATGACCTGCTCCGTGAGACCGAAGGTGTAGTTGCCACGGCCGTCGAACTGCTTGGGGGACAGGCCGCGGAAGTCGCGGATGCGCGGCAGCGCGAGCGACAGGGTGCGGTCCAGGAACTCCCACATGCGGTCGCCACGGAGCGTGACGTGGGCACCGATCGGCTGGCCCTCACGCAGCTTGAACTGCGCGATGGACTTGCGGGCCTTGGTGACGGCCGGCTTCTGACCGGTGATGGTGGTCAGGTCGCGGATCGCGCCCTCGATCAGCTTCGAGTCACGGGCGGCGTCGCCGACACCCATGTTGACCACGATCTTCACGAGGCCGGGAACCTGCATGACGTTCTCGTACTTGAACTCGTCACGCAGCTTGCCCGCGATCTCCTCGCGGTACTTCGTCTTCAGACGCGGAGTGGTGGTGGTAGCCATCAGATGTCCTCACCCGTCCGCTTGGCAACGCGGATCTTGTTGCCCTCTTCGTCGAAGCGGTAGCCGACACGCGTGACGACCTTCTTGCCGTCCTTCTCCACGACCAGCTGGACGTTGGAGACGTGGATCGGCGCCTCGGTGGTCACGATGCCGCCGGCCTGGGAACCGCGAGCGGTCGGACCGGCCTTCGTGTGCTTCTTGACCCGGTTGACACCCTCGACCAGGACGCGGTCCTCGCGGGGGTAGGCCGCGATGACCTTGCCCTGCTTGCCCTTGTCCTTACCGGTGATGACCTGGACCAGGTCGCCCTTCTTGATCTTCATGCTTACAGCACCTCCGGCGCGAGCGAGATGATCTTCATGAACTTCTTCTCGCGCAGCTCACGGCCGACCGGGCCGAAGATACGGGTGCCGCGAGGGTCGCCGTCGTTCTTCAGAATGACAGCGGCGTTCTCGTCGAAGCGGATGTACGAGCCGTCCGGACGACGGCGCTCCTTGACGGTGCGCACGACGACAGCCTTGACGACGTCGCCCTTCTTCACGTTGCCACCGGGGATCGCGTCCTTGACGGTGGCGACGATGACGTCACCGATGCCCGCGTAGCGGCGACCGGAGCCACCGAGCACACGGATGCAAAGGATCTCCTTCGCACCAGTGTTGTCGGCGACACGCAGTCGCGACTCCTGCTGGATCACGTCTATCTCCTGATCGTCTGCCGGTTCCCCGGGGGCCGCTCAGCGAGCGGCCCCCGGAGCCTGGCGGAACTGTCCTGCGGGGATGCCCGCAGGAATTACTTGGCCTTCTCGAGGATCTCGACGACGCGCCAGCGCTTCGTCGCGGACAGCGGCCGGGTCTCCATGAGGAGGACGCGGTCGCCGACACCCGCGGCGTTCTGCTCGTCGTGCGCCTTGAGCTTGTTGGTACGGCGGATGACCTTGCCGTACAGCGCGTGCTTGACGCGGTCCTCGACGGCGACGACGACGGTCTTGTCCATCTTGTCGCTGACGACCAGACCCTCGCGGGTCTTGCGGAATCCGCGCGCCTCGGTGTTCTCAGTCACGTTCTTCTCGCTCATCAGGCGTTCTCCACCGTCTCGATGCCGAGCTCACGCTCACGCATGAGGGTGTAGATCCGGGCGATGTCCTTGCGGACCGCCTTCAGACGGCCGTGGTTCTCGAGCTGGCCCGTCGCCGCCTGGAAGCGGAGGTTGAACAGCTCTTCCTTGGCCTCGCGGAGCTTCGCCAGAAGCTCCTCGTTGCCCAGCTCGCGCAGCTCGGACGCCTTGGTACCGGCCGACATCACGCTTCACCTGCCTCGCGCTTGACGATCCGGCACTTCATCGGCAGCTTGTGGGCCGCACGAGTCAGAGCCTCACGGGCGATCTTCTCGTTGGGGTACGACAGCTCGAACATGACGCGTCCGGGCTTGACGTTGGCGATCCACCACTCCGGAGAACCCTTACCGGAACCCATGCGGGTCTCGGCCGGCTTCTTGGTGAGGGGACGGTCCGGGTAGATGTTGATCCAGACCTTGCCGCCACGCTTGATGTGGCGGGTCATGGCGATACGAGCCGCCTCGATCTGGCGGTTCGTGACGTACGCCGGGGTCAGCGCCTGGATGCCGTACTCGCCGAACGCAACCTGCGTTCCACCCTTGGACATACCGTTGCGCTTCGGGTGGTGCTGCTTGCGGTGCTTGACCCTACGGGGGATCAGCATGGTGGTCAGGCCTCCGTTCCGGTGCTCTCAGCCGGAGCGGCGGCACCGGCCTCGGCCTGGGGGGCCTCGGCGGCGGGAGCCTGCTGCTGCGGCTTGCGACCGCGCCGCTCGCCACCACGGCCACCACGGGCCGGGCGGTCGGCGCCACCGCGGGCCGGGCGGTTACCCGCACGGGCGGCAGCGTTCTCGGCGCGGACCTCGGCGATGTTCTTGACGTCGCCCTTGTAGATCCAGACCTTCACACCGATGCGGCCGAAGGTCGTCTTGGCCTCGAAGAAGCCGTAGTCCACGTTCGCGCGGAGCGTGTGCAGGGGCACACGGCCCTCGCGGTAGAACTCCGAGCGGGACATCTCGGCGCCGCCGAGGCGGCCACCGCACTGGATCTTGATGCCCTTGGCGCCGGCCTTCATGGCGGACTGCATGCTCTTGCGCATGGCCCGACGGAAGGAGACGCGGGAGGACAGCTGCTCGGCGACGGCCTGAGCAACCAGCTGAGCGTCGGTCTCGGGGTTCTTGACCTCGAGGATGTTCAGCTGGACCTGCTTGCCCGTCAGCTTCTCCAGCTGACCGCGGATCTTGTCGGCCTCCGCACCGCGGCGGCCGATGACGATGCCCGGACGCGCGGTGTGGATGTCCACGCGGACACGGTCACGGGTGCGCTCGATCTCCACCTTGGAGATGCCGGCGCGCTCCATGCCGGACGTCAGCATCCGACGGATGGCGACGTCTTCCTTGACGTAGTCCTTGTACAGCTTGTCGGCGTACCACCGGGACTTGAAGTCCGTGGTGACACCGAGCCGGAACCCGTGCGGGTTTACCTTCTGGCCCATTACCGGGTTCCTTCCTTGCTGGCGACGACCACGGTGATGTGGCTGGTCCGCTTGCGGATCCGGTAGGCACGGCCCTGGGCGCGCGGCCGGAACCGCTTCAGGGTCGGGCCCTCGTCGACGTACGCCTCGCTGATGTACAGCGAGGAGGCGTCCGTGTGGTCGTAGTTGTGCGCGGCGTTGGCGATGGCGCTGTCGAGCACCTTGCCGACCGGCACAGAGGCAGCCTGCGGAGCGAATCGCAGGACCGCCTGGGCCTCCGTGGCGTCCATGCCACGGATGAGGTCCACCACGCGGCGGGCCTTCATGGGCGTGACGCGGATGTACCGCGCCTGGGCCCTGGCTTCCATGGTTGTCCCTTCAGTTACTTACGTGTCTGAATGCGATCCGCTTAGCGGCGCTTCGACTTCCGGTCTTCCTTGACGTGACCCCGGAAGGTGCGCGTCGGCGAGAACTCGCCGAGCTTGTGGCCGACCATCGACTCGGTGACGAACACCGGGATGTGGGTCTTGCCGTTGTGCACCGCGAGCGTGTGGCCGAGCATGGCCGGCACGATCATCGAGCGACGGGACCAGGTCTTGATGACGTTCTTGGTGCCCGCTTCGTTCTGGGCGTCCACCTTCTTCATCAGGTGGTCGTCGACGAAGGGCCCCTTCTTCAAGCTACGAGGCATCTCAACCCGTCCTTAGCGCTTCTTGTTCGTCTTGCGGCGGCGGACGATGTACTTGTTCGACGCCTTCTTGGGCGAACGAGTACGGCCTTCCTTCTTGCCCCACGGGCTGACCGGGTGGCGGCCACCGGAGGTCTTGCCCTCACCACCACCGTGCGGGTGGTCGACCGGGTTCATGACCACACCACGGACGGTCGGGCGAACGCCCAGCCACCGCTTACGGCCGGCCTTGCCCCAGTTGATGTTGCTCTGCTCGGCGTTGCCGACCTCGCCGACGGTGGCGCGGCAGCGCACGTCGACCAGGCGGATCTCACCGGAGGGCATGCGGAGGTGGGCCATCGAGCCCTCCTTCGCGAGCAGCTGCACGGAGGCACCGGCGGAGCGGGCGAACTTCGCGCCGCCACCGGGACGAAGCTCCACGGAGTGGATCGTCGTACCGACCGGGATGTTGCGCAGCGCCAGGTTGTTGCCGGGCTTGATGTCGGCCGCGGGGCCGTTCTCGATCCGGTCGCCCTGGTTGAGGCCCTTGGGGGCCAGGATGTAGCGCTTCTCGCCGTCCGCGTAGTGCAGGAGCGCGATGCGCGCGGTGCGGTTGGGGTCGTACTCGATGTGAGCGACCTTCGCCGGCACGCCGTCCTTGTCGTGACGACGGAAGTCGATCACGCGGTAGGCGCGCTTGTGGCCACCACCCTGGTGGCGGACGGTCACGCGACCGGAGTTGTTACGGCCACCCTTGCTGTGCAGGGGGCGAACCAGCGACTTCTCCGGCGTGGACCGCGTGACCTCGACGAAGTCGGCGACGCTGGCGCCACGACGGCCAGGAGTCGTCGGCTTGTACTTGCGGATACCCATTTCTCAGTCCTCGTCCGATATTCGGACGATCCTGACCGCTTACGCGGTCGGACCGCCGAAGATGTCGATACGGTCGCCCTCGGCGAGGGTCACGATCGCGCGCTTGGTCGCGGCACGCTGGCCGAAACCGGTGCGGGTGCGCTTGCGCTTGCCGACGCGGTTGATCGTGTTGACCCCGGTGACCTTGACCTCGAAGACCGTCTCGACGGCCTGCTTGATCTGGGTCTTGTTGGAGCGCGGGTCGACGATGAACGTGTACTTGTTCTCGTCCAGGAGCGCGTAGCTCTTCTCGGAGACCACCGGCTTGATCAGCACGTCACGGGGGTCCGTGTACGCCTTGCTGACCGGGGTGATGACCGTGTTCTTGCCCTCGGCGGCGTGACGACGCGCCTTCTTGACGCGCGCCTCCTTGGCCTTCTTGGCGGCCTTCGAGGCGACGGCGGGGTGACGGATAGCCATCAGGCCTCAGTCCCTTCGGTGTCGGTGGCCTTCGGGCCGGACACGAAGGACTCGAAAGCGGCCTGGGTGAAGACCACGTCGTCGGAGACGAGAACGTCGTACGTGTTCAGCTGGCCCGGCTCCAGGATGTGGACCTGGGGCAGGTTGCGGGCGGACAGCCACGCGGCCTCGTCGGAGCGCTCGGCGACCAGGAGCAGGTTCTTGCGCTCCGAGATCTTGCCGAACAGCGTCTTGGCGGCCTTGGTGGAGATCTCGCCCTCGACCACGCCGGAGACGACGTGGATGCGGTTGTGGCGGGCCCGGTCGGTGAGGGCACCGCGCAGGGCGGCGGCCTTCATCTTCTTCGGGGTCCGCTGCGAGTAGTCACGCGGCACGGGACCGTGCACGACGCCACCACCGGCGAACTGCGGCGCGCGGGTCGAACCCTGACGGGCGCGACCGGTGCCCTTCTGGCGGTACGGCTTCTTGCCACCACCACGGACTTCGCCACGGGTCTTGGTCTTGTGCGTGCCCTGGCGGGCAGCGGCCAGCTGCGCGACGACGACCTGGTGGATCAGCGGAACGCTGACCTTGGCGTCGAAGATCTCCGCGGGGAGCTCGACGGAACCGGCCTTGTCGCCAGCCGGCGAAAGGATGTCAACAGTGCTCATCGGTTACCTCAGGCCCCCTTGGCCGCGGTGCGGACCAGGACGAGGCCGCCGTTCGGACCGGGAACCGCGCCCTTGATGAGCAGCAGACCCTTCTCCGCGTCAACGGCGTGGACGGTCAGGTTCTGGGTGGTGACCCGCTCGTTGCCCATACGACCCGCCATGCGGAGGCCCTTGAACACACGGCCCGGGGTGGCGCAGCCACCGATGGAACCGGGCGAGCGGTGCTTGCGCTGGGTGCCGTGACCGGCGCCGAGGCCACCGAAGTTGTGACGCTTCATGACACCGGCGAAGCCCTTGCCCTTGCTCTTGCCGGTGACGTCGACCTTCGTGCCGGCCTCGAACACCTCGGCGGTGATCTCCTGGCCGAGCGTGTACTCGGAGGCGTCCGCGGTGCGGATCTCGACGAGGTGGCGACGCGGGGTGACGTCGGCCTTGGCGAAGTGGCCCTTGAGGGGCTTGTTCACCTTGCGCGGGTCGATCTCGCCGAAGGCGATCTGGACCGACTCGTAGCCGTCGACGTCGTTCGTACGGACCTGGGTGACGACGTTGGGGCCGGCCTTGACGACGGTGACCGGAACAACACGGTTGTTCTCGTCCCACACCTGCGTCATGCCGAGCTTCTCGCCCAGGATGCCCTTGATCTGCTTAGCCATTCTCAGCTCACCGACCCTCAGAGCTTGATCTCGATGTCGACACCGGCCGGGAGGTCGAGTCGCATCAGAGAGTCAACGGTCTTGGGGGTGGGGTCGAGAATGTCGATCAGGCGCTTGTGCGTGCGCATCTCGAAGTGCTCGCGCGAGTCCTTGTACTTGTGCGGCGACTTGATGACGCAGTACACGTTCTTCTCAGTGGGCAGCGGCACCGGGCCCGCGACCGACGCACCAGTGCGCGTCACCGTCTCGACGATCTTCTTCGCCGAGGAGTCGATGACCTCGTGGTCGTAGGCCTTGAGCCGGATGCGGATCTTCTGTCCCGCCATGGCTACTCAGTAGTCCTTTGTCTCTTCACGCTCTGGTACCCGGGGAATCTTGCGTTTCTCCGACCCACGCGGTCGGGCGTGTCGCGCTCCCGCTGACACAGATGTCCCTTGTTCGAACATCCCTGTGGGGAATGCACACGGCCCTTCCGGAACCGCAGGCCGGGGGCGCTGCGTCATCGTGCTGACGCGTCGGCCCACCGGGTGCCTGGCCGGTGCCGCGCATACACTTCCCGGAAGATTCCCGTACGTCCGCCCCAGTGCTGCCATCTGGCAGGTAGGGCGACGAGTACTGTGGGACTCGCTTCCGGTCCTCCCGGCGGGAGGCGCGCAGCATCAACACTCGACCGAGCAACTCCGACAGTCTGCCATACGGGGCATGTGCGGCGCCAATCGAGCCGGAGAGAATACCCCGAGAGTGACGCAGGTCAAACACGGCCCGGACACACCCCGCACGCCGGTCGAGTCCTTCGGGGGTGCCGGCGGACCGGGAGGCGGGAGAAGGGCACGCCCGCGGCCGGAGGAACCCCCGGCCTTCTCAGGAAGTGCCCGCGCGCGGCCGCGTGAACGCCCTGTCCAGCCCCCGCTTCAGCACCCGTGACACCGGCCGCTCCACGTACCGGTGCACCAGCCAGGCCAGCAGCAGGAACCCGGCGGTGACCAGGACGAGCAGCAGGCGGGCGTCCATGGTGTCGCGCAGCCGGTTGATGAGCGTCGTGCCGGCGACGTAGTGCAGGAGGTAGAGGGGGTAGGTCAGACAGCCCGCCGTCGCCAGCCGGCGCCACTGGAAGCGGTCCGCCCGGCCGAGCGCCACGGCCACCATGACCAGCAGGAACACGGTGTAGATCAGGACCGCGCCGCGCCAGCTGGAGACGCCCTCGTAGGCGACGCGCTCCGCCAGCTCGTGCTGGGCCATCAGCCAGGACATGCCGAGGATGCCCCACAGGAGCAGGTCCTGGCCGAAGCGGTGCATCAGGTACAGGGCGAGGCCCGCGATGAAGTACCAGGCGCCGTCGGGCTGGGCCACGAGGGTGAGCAGCGGGAGCCCGGCGACCGGCGCGAGCATGGCCGCGGCACCCCAGAGGCAGGCGAAGGCGACGACCCGGCGGTATGTCAGGCCCATCGCGACGACGACCAGGAACAGCAGGTAGAAGCGCAGCTCGGACCAGAGGGTCCAGTAGACGGCGTCGACATGGGGCACGCGCGAGCCCGACTGGAGCATCGTGAGGTTGACCAGCACCTCCCGCAGCGGCAGCCGCTCCCAGACGCCGGGCAGGGCGACCAGCACGCCGGTGGTGAACAGCACCGCGAACCAGTACGCCGGGTAGAGGCGGGTCACGCGGGAGACGAAGAACTGCCGGGGCGTGCGCCCCCAGCAGGACATGCAGATCACGAAGCCGCTGATCACGAAGAAGATCTCGACGCCGATCCAGCCGAAGGACGCCACCCGGAACACCGTCGGCATGATGTCCGACACCGGCCGGTCCCAGATGGCGTTGCCCGGCCGGTCGGCGCGCCGTGTGCCGGCGAAGTGGTGGGCCACCACCAGCAGCGCGGCGAGCAGCCGTATGCCGTCCACGAGGTAGAGCCGGGGGCGTGTGCGGGCGGCGGGGTCCTGGGGCGTGCGGGCCGGCGCGGGCGGCGGCCCGGGGCGCTCGGCGACGGCGACACCGCTCATGGCTATCGACGATCGGGGCACACCGGCACGCTACGGGGGCACCTTCCGCGCGTTACGGACACAGGCCCCCATAACCCCCGCGCCTCACCAGGTGTTGCCCCACTCGCCCTCCCCCGTTCCCGAACCCTTCACCGGCCCCGCCCCGGACATGGCGAAGGGGCCCGCACGACCGAGGTCGTACGGGCCCCCTCTGGAGCTCGATGGAGCTACCGGGTCAACGGACCCTCAAGCAAGCGGAACTTACTTGACGATCTTGGTGACCTGGCCGGCGCCCACGGTCCGGCCACCCTCACGGATGGCGAACTTCAGGCCCTCCTCCATGGCGACGGGCTGGATCAGCTCGACGCGCATGTCGGTGTTGTCGCCCGGCATGACCATCTCGGTGCCCTCGGGGAGGTGCACGACGCCGGTCACGTCCGTGGTACGGAAGTAGAACTGCGGGCGGTAGTTGTTGAAGAACGGCGTGTGGCGGCCACCCTCGTCCTTGGACAGGATGTACGCCGTGGCCTCGAACTCCGTGTGCGGGGTGACCGAGCCCGGCTTGATGATGACCTGGCCGCGCTCGACGTCCTCGCGCTTGATGCCGCGGAGCAGCAGACCGACGTTCTCACCGGCCTGGCCCTCGTCGAGCAGCTTGCGGAACATCTCGATGCCGGTGACCGTGGTGGTGGTCTTCTCCGGCTTGATGCCGATGATGTCGACGGTCTCGTTGACCTTGAGGACACCACGCTCGATACGGCCGGTGACGACCGTACCGCGACCGGTGATCGTGAAGACGTCCTCGATCGGCATCAGGAACGGCTTGTCGACGTCACGCTCGGGCTCCGGGATGGACTCGTCGACGGCCTTCATCAGGTCGAGGACGGACTGCGTCCACTCGGCGTCGCCCTCGAGGGCCTTGAGCGCGGAGACCTTGACGACCGGCAGGTCGTCGCCCGGGAACTCGTACTCGGAGAGGAGCTCACGGACCTCGAGCTCGACGAGCTCCAGGATCTCCTCGTCGTCCACCATGTCGGCCTTGTTCAGGGCGACGACGATGTACGGCACGCCGACCTGGCGGGCCAGGAGCACGTGCTCCTTGGTCTGCGGCATCGGACCGTCGGTCGCGGCGACCACGAGGATCGCGCCGTCCATCTGGGCGGCACCGGTGATCATGTTCTTGATGTAGTCCGCGTGACCGGGGCAGTCGACGTGGGCGTAGTGACGCGCCTCGGTCTGGTACTCGACGTGCGCGATGGAGATGGTGATACCGCGCTGGCGCTCCTCAGGAGCCTTGTCGATGTTGTCGAACGGGGTGGCCTCGTTCAGCTCCGGGTACGCGTCGTGCAGCACCTTGGTAATGGCGGCCGTGAGGGTCGTCTTACCGTGGTCGATGTGACCGATGGTGCCGATGTTGACGTGCGGCTTAGTCCGCTCGAACTTCGCCTTCGCCACTGGGGTCCTCCTGGGAGTGGTTCTGGTACGCCTTACTTCATCGGCGCCAGGTGATCTTTGCTGTTAAGTCCCGGAACCCGGGGCAAACACCCACGATCGTGTGCGTTTGCCCCGTGAGGCTCCGGAGTCAAGCCTACGGCGTGTGAACGCGGTGCGTTACTCGCCCTTGGCCTTCGCGATGATCTCCTCGGCGACGTTCCGCGGAACCTCGGCGTAGGAGTCGAACTGCATGGAGTAGCTGGCGCGGCCGGACGTCTTGCTGCGCAGGTCGCCGACGTAACCGAACATCTCCGAGAGGGGCACGAGGCCCTTCACGACGCGGGCACCGGCCCGCTCCTCCATGGCCTGGATCTGGCCACGGCGGGAGTTGATGTCGCCGATGACCTCACCCATGTAGTCCTCGGGCGTGGTGACCTCGACGGCCATCATCGGCTCAAGGAGCACGGGGGACGCCTTGCGCGCGGCCTCCTTGAAGGCCTGCGAACCGGCGATCTTGAAGGCGAGCTCGGATGAGTCGACCTCGTGGTAGGCGCCGTCGAGCAGCGTGACGCGCACGCCGGTCATCTCGTAGCCGGCGAGGATGCCGAACTGCATGGCCTCCTGCGCACCGGCGTCGACCGAAGGGATGTACTCCTTCGGCACGCGGCCACCGGTCACCTGGTTCACGAACTCGTACGAGGTGTCGCCACTCTCGATGGGCTCGATCGCGATGATGACGCGGGCGAACTGGCCGGTACCACCCGTCTGCTTCTTGTGGGTGTACTCGACCTTCTCGACGGCCTTGCGGATGGTCTCGCGGTACGCGACCTGCGGCTTGCCGACGTTGGCCTCGACCTTGAACTCACGGCGCATACGGTCGACCAGCACCTCGAGGTGCAGCTCGCCCATACCACCGATGATGGTCTGGCCGGTCTCCTCGTCCGAGTGGACCTGGAAGGACGGGTCCTCCTCGGCCAGACGCTGGATCGCGACGCCGAGCTTCTCCTGGTCGCCCTTCGACTTGGGCTCGATGGCGACCTGGATGACCGGGGCCGGGAAGTCCATGGACTCCAGGATCACCGGGTTCTTCTCGTCGGACAGCGTCTCACCGGTGGTGGTCTGCTTCAGACCCATGACGGCGACGATGTCACCGGCGCCCACCGACTCGATCTCCTCACGCTTGTTGGCGTGCATGCGGTAGATCTTGCCGATGCGCTCCTTGCGGCCCTTGACGGAGTTCAGCACGGCGGTGCCGGACTCCAGGCGGCCGGAGTACACGCGGACGAAGGTGAGCTTGCCGAGGTGCGGGTCGCTCATGATCTTGAACGCCAGCGCCGCGAGCGGCTCGTCGTCGGACGGCTTGCGCTTGATGACCTGCTCGGGGTCCTTGACGTCGTGGCCCTCGATGGCCTCGATGTCGACCGGCGACGGCAGGTAGCGCACGACCGCGTCGAGCAGGGGCTGAACGCCCTTGTTCTTGAACGCGGTGCCGCAGAACACGGGGGTGACGGTGGTGCCGCCGCCCTTGCCGGACGCGATGGTGATACGACGGATCGCGGCGTACAGCTGCTCCTCGGAAGGCTCCTCGCCCTCCAGGTACAGCTCCATGATCTCTTCGTCGTTCTCGGCGACGGCCTCGATCAGCTTGCCGCGCCACTCCTCGGCGGCCTCGACGTGCGTGTCGGGGATGTCGACGGTGTCGTACATCTCGCCCTTGGTCGCCTCGGCGGACCAGACGAGAGCCTTCATCTTCACCAGGTCGACGACGCCCTTGAAGTCCGCCTCGGCACCGATCGGCAGCTGCATGACCAGCGGCTGGGCGCCCAGACGGTCGACGATCATGTCGACGCAGCGGTGGAACTCGGCACCGGTACGGTCGAGCTTGTTGACGAAGCAGATACGCGGAACGCCGTAGCGGTCCGCCTGACGCCACACCGTCTCGGACTGGGGCTCAACGCCGGCGACGCCGTCGAACACCGTCACGGCACCGTCGAGCACGCGCAGGGAGCGCTCCACCTCGACGGTGAAGTCGACGTGACCCGGGGTGTCGATGATGTTGATGGTGTGGTCGACGTTCTCCAGCGGCCAGTGGCAGGTGGTGGCAGCAGAGGTGATCGTGATGCCACGCTCCTGCTCCTGCTCCATCCAGTCCATGGTGGCAGCGCCGTCGTGGACCTCACCGATCTTGTAGGACACACCGGTGTAGAACAGGATCCGCTCGGTGGTGGTCGTCTTGCCCGCGTCGATGTGGGCCATGATGCCGATGTTGCGCACCCTGGCCAGGTCAAGCGAAGTGGTAGCCATAAGGCTTCAGTCTTCTCTCGGTCTCGATGTGGGTAGCGACTACCAGCGGTAGTGCGCGAAGGCCTTGTTGGACTCGGCCATCTTGTGCGTGTCCTCGCGCTTCTTCACAGCGGCACCGAGGCCGTTGCTGGCGTCGAGGAGCTCGTTGAGCAGACGCTCGGTCATGGTCTTCTCGCGACGGGCGCGGGAGTAACCGACCAGCCAGCGCAGCGCCAGGGTGTTGGCACGGCCGGGCTTGACCTCGACCGGGACCTGGTAGGTGGCGCCACCGACACGGCGGGACTTGACCTCGAGGGTCGGCTTGATGTTGTCGAGGGCGCGCTTGAGCGTGATGACCGGGTCGTTACCGGTCTTCTCGCGCAGACCCTCCATGGCGCCGTAGACGATGCGCTCGGCGGTGGAGCGCTTGCCGTTCAGCAGCACCTTGTTGATCAGGGAGGTCACCAGAGGAGAACCGTAGACCGGGTCGATGATGACCGGGCGCTTCGGGGCGGGGCCCTTACGAGGCATTCTTACTTCTCCTTCTTGGCGCCGTAACGGCTGCGAGCCTGCTTGCGGTTCTTGACACCCTGGGTGTCGAGCGAGCCACGGATGATCTTGTAGCGAACACCCGGCAGGTCCTTCACACGGCCGCCGCGCACGAGCACGATGGAGTGCTCCTGCAGGTTGTGTCCCTCACCCGGAATGTAAGCGGTGACCTCGATGCCGCTGGTCAGACGCACACGCGCGACCTTACGCAGGGCCGAGTTCGGCTTCTTCGGGGTGGTCGTGAACACACGCGTGCAGACGCCACGACGCTGAGGGGAACCCTCGAGTGCGGGCGTCTTGTTCTTCTCGACCTTGTCCTGCCGGCCCTTGCGGACCAGCTGCTGGATCGTAGGCACTACTTCTCCGGTTTCTGTGTGCCGATGGGTACAGCTAACCTGGAACGTCGCCGACCCACGCGGTCGGGTGTGTCGAATCCGGCAGACTCCCGCCGCGAGGCGAAAAGGGCGCAGATTACGGTGGCCGCTCTCGGCCCGTATGCGGTTTGTAGGCACGCACGAGGGCCAGGGCACACCCCAGGCACAAGGTCTGAGCGTACCTACCGCACAGACTCCGGTCAAAACCAATGGAACGGCACGGGGGAGCCGGCCGCTCAGGGGGGCGTGAACTGGGGTTTCTCCGGTGAACGCCGCTATACCACAGCTGACGCGGAACGGCGACCCGGGCCGTCCGCGCCGCGCCGGGCGCGACCGGGAGGGCGCCGGGAGGGCGGGCGCCGGGAGGGCGGGGCGGCTCGTCGGTGCCGGCCCCCAGGGCCGAGTCCTTGGTTGCCGGGCCCAGGGCTCCGGGGGCCGTCATCAGGGAGTGCGGGGGCGGTCACGGGCGCTTCGGGCGGGGTGTCTCCTCGGTTGCGGCGTCCTCGCGCCGGAGGTCGGAGCGTGGCCGTGGGGCGGGGGTGACGGTGGGCGCGGAGGCCCGTGATCGGCGCCTGCCCGCGCGGGAGGCGCGTTCGGCCGCGAAGACGTCCTCCAGGCGGAAGAGCTGGGCGCGTCCGGCCCGCGCGGCCGGTGCGAGGCGGCCCAGCTGGACCCACTTGCGGATGGTGGCGGGCGCGACGCCGGCCTCCTGGGCCGCGAGGGGCCCGGGGATCAGCGTCGGCAGGTCGGGGCAGCCGCTCATCGGGACTCCTCCCCCTCGATGGACGTACGCCGCCACTCCGTCTCGTCCCAGCTGTGCCGGTAGGCCGGGTCGTCGTGGCAGCCGCACAGTTCGTCCGTGCAGCGGCAGGCCGGGTTGATGCACAGCACGGCGCCGCGGTCCGCGAAGGCGCGCAGGGAGACCGAGTCGCACCAGGGGCAGCGGCCGGAGACCCGGACCACAGTCTCCGTGTCGCCGAGGGCATGGGCGCAGCGGCGGGCCATGCGGCGCGTCTCGTCCCGTACGTGCGCGGCGAGAACGGGGTCGGCGGCCACCTCGTCGAGCAGGGCCGCGATCCGGCGCAGCCGCTCGGGCACCGGGGCCCGGCGGGCGCGCGGCAGGCCGAGCCGGTCGCGGACGGCCTCCTCCAGTTCGACGACACCGTCGGTGATGTCGCGCAGGGCGTCGGAGACGTGGAGCCGCAGCGGGGCCGCGCTGTGGCCGGGGGCGGTCAGGCCGTGCCGCTGCTGGAGCAGCAGTGCCTCGGCGCGTTCCTCGCGCAGACGCGCGGCGAGGTCGGCGGGTGGCGGCTGGGGCGGGCCGGGGCGGTGCGCCGACGAGGTGCGGCCCGGTACGAGTTCGGCCGACAGCTCCGGGAGTTGCTGGAGCAGGGTGCCGATCCAGAGCGCGGCCTGGTCGACGGGGCGGTCGTCGGTCGCAGGCGGGCCGGACGGGCGCGGGTGTCGTGTCTCAGGCACCGTGACCTCCCGGCGTCCGCTCCCCGCCGCAGGGCACCGGGCGGCCCGTCGGCTCCAGCGGTTCCCGGTGTGTGAAAGGGCGAGGGGCATGGGGTGCGCCCGGAACTCTCGGCGGGCATGAGCCGGCCACGGACATGGAGCCTCCTGGTGGGCGGATGACGAGCGAGCCCCACCAGCCTCACAGATTGCGCGCGCGCTCGCAACGTATTTTCAGGCCCCGAAGCTCGTACCGCCCTGGAGAGCCGGTCGCAACCGGCCAAATCCCCCACTTTCTGCACGGTTTTTTCACAGGGCTTGCAGACGACACGTAATACCGCGCGCGCAAGCAAGCTAAACTCAGGACTTCCGAAGGGGGGCGAACACCACATGACCAGTCAGGACCTGAACACGTTCGCCGCATGGGTCGAAGACCTGATGCGGGCACGCGGGTACGACATCGACAGCCCGCGCGGCGGCGGGAAGTCGCGGATCGCGGACGAGGCGGGCGTCCACCGCGCCGCCGTCACCCGCATGCTCCAGCGCCAGAGCATGCCGGACCTGGAGACCACACGGCGGCTGGCCAGGGCGCTCGACGTCCCGGTGCGCGAGATGCTCATCCGTTCCGGCCGGCTGACCGCCGAGGAACTGGCCGACCCGCACGACTACCTGACGACCGCCCCCTCCGGCCCCGAGCGCCGCCACCGGGTCACGCCGGCGGAGGTGGCCGAGCTGCTCGGCGTGCCCGCGGACCGGCGCGAGGTCTTCGTCAGGGTCGTGGAGCAGTTCCTGCCCGCAGAGCCCGGGGCGGCGTCCGGCACGGGAACGTCCACGGGAGCGGAGTGACGACGCCGGTCCGCTGACGCCCGCCTCCCCCGCTCCCCCTCGCACCGCCTCGCCGCATTCACATGCAGCGGGGCGTTTTTCTGTCCGCGTCCGCTCCCCCGGATCCAGGGACCGCCCCACCCGCCCCGGAATCACTAGTTGCGCTCGCGCTCGCAACATGTCACAGTAGATGCAGCGGCGGAGCTGTGCCCACGACCGGGTGCGGCCCGCCGTTTCGCATGGGCCCGCCTCCACCGGGCCGTACCGCCGGCGGCCCCGCGCCGTCGGCCTGACAGAAGGGAGGCCCCCGTGGCCGACCCTGCGGTCACCTTCCCCGACGTCGAGCGACTCGTCGTCGACTTCCTGACCGATCGCACCGAACTCGCAACCGCCACCGTGGACAACGTGCCGCCGCCCGGCTTCACCGGCGCGGAGCCGGTCGTGCTGGTCTCCCGCGCCGGCGGGGCCTGGATCGACGACCAGCACCTGGACCAGCCGCTGGTCGACTTCGAGGTCTACGGCCCCGACAAGACCGCCGCGCACACGCTGTCCCTGAAGGTCCGCTCCGCACTGCTCGCCCTGCGGGGCACGACGTACGGCACCACATACGTGGCCGACGTCGTCGAGGCCGACGGACCGCGCTGGCTGCCCGACTGGAACCGCTCCGCGGCGAACCGCTACTACTCCACGGTCCGGCTGGCCATCCAGCCCGCCTGAGCGCGCCACCCGGCCCGCTCTCCCCCGTACCGGCCCTGCCCGCCTTTCACGGCATCGGCGGGGCCTTCGCCATGTCCGGACCCGGAGATGGCCCAACCACCGTAAGAATCAGAGGAGTTACGCATGGCAGGCAACAGCGTCAAGGAGATCCGAGTCGCCGGCAGCGGCCGCATCCTGGTGGCCCCGGCCGAGACGGCCGGTCCGGCCGACACCACCGTCGCGTGGGGCGCCGCGTGGAAGGACCTCGGCTACACCTCCACCGACGGCATCAAGCTGTCGAAGAAGGACAAGCTGGACCCGATCGACACCTGGCAGTCGCTCTCCCCGGCCCGGTTCGTCCTCTCCGACCGCGACCTGACGGTCAAGTTCCAGATGATGCAGATGAACGAGGACACCCTGCCCTTCTTCATGGGCGGGGGCAGCATCACCGAGACCGCCGCCAGCTCCGGTGTCTACAAGTACGAGGTGGCGACCAACCCGGAGGTCAACGAGCGGGCCCTGGGCATCGAGTTCACCGACGGAAGCTCGGTGATCTACCGGTTCGTCATCCCGCGCGGCCACGTCACGGACACCGAGGAGATGTCCCTGGCCCGCAACTCCGCCATCAAGCTCGGTGTCACCTTCAGCGCGCTGGCGGTCAAGGACAGCTCCCCGCTGGCCACCTTCCTGATGAAGGACCCGGCGTACGCCGCGGGCTGATCCACTCCCCGGCGGGCGGGCCGGAACCGGGGCCGTACGGCCTCGGCGCCGGCCCGCCCGCGCACCTCTCCCGATCCTCGATCCCCGATCCAGGGCACATCCCTTACCTGACCCAGGAGTTGAAGCATGGCGGCATTCGACGTCAGCGCGGCCCGCGCCCAGCGCCAGGAGGCCCTCGGCCGCGCCTGGTCCTTCACCATCGACGGCGACACCTTCACGCTCCCCACGGAGCTGACCCGCAGGACGGCCCGCGCGCTGCGCGAGCTGGACGACAACGACGTGGACGGTCTGCTGCGCGTGCTGCTGGGCGAGACCCAGTTCGAGCGCTTCGACCGGCACGAGGTCACCCTCCAGGACATCGCCGCGATCCTTGAGGCGTACGGCAAGGAGACCGGGCTCGGCCTGGGGGAAGGCTGAGCCTCGGCGAGTTCGTCGACGAGCACGCCGAGGCCCTTGAGGCGGACCTGCTCCGCCACTACGGCGTGGACCTGCTCGACTGGCACCGCGGCCGGCTCTCCTCCCGCCGGCTCGCGGTGCTGGTCAGACATCTGCCACGCGACAGCGCGACCCTGCGCGCGATGCACGGCGAGGCGGTCGAGTGGACGGTCACCGACTATCTGCTCGCCGCCGCGGTCGACCAACTCGCCGAGGCGAACTGGATGTTCGCCACCGTCAACCGGGACGAGGACGCAGAGCCGCTGGAGTACCCGAAGCCGGTGCCGCGGCCCGGAGCGCAGCAGCCGCCTCGGGAGGAGCAGCCCGAGCAGCCGCCCCCACCACGGGCCGAGGCCGGTGGGGAGACAGGTCGGCTCCGCAACCCCAGCGCCGCCGAGCTGACTCAGTTCTTCAGCTGAGCACCCACCCCGTCCCGTCCCCGAGACCCGATTCGAGACCCCTCGCAGGAGTGATGCACCCATGACCCGCTACACCCCGCTCGGCGGCCTGCCGTACCCGGAACCGACCGACACCGCGAACCTCCCGCTCCACCTCCAGTCCCTGGCGGAGGGCGTCGACGGCCGTACCGTCCTGCGCTACGCGAACGCCACCGAACGGGACGCGGCCGTCAAGACGCCGGTCGCCGGGATGGTCGCCTGGCTCTCCACCCCCGGCACGCTCAGCTACTACACGGGTTCCACGTGGGTGGCGCTGGGCGCCTGGAACACGTACACCCCCGTCTGGACCGCCGACACCACGGCGCCCGCGATCGGCAACGGCACGCTGACCGGCAAGTACGCGGTGGTGGGCAAGGTCTGCCATTTCAGCACCCTGGTGACGTTCGGTTCGACGACGACCTTCGGCAGCGGCTACTACACCCTCAGCCTGCCGGTCACGTCCGGCGCGCTCGGCGGCCTGGTGCAGTTCAGCGGCGTGGCCACCGCCTCCTCGGTCCGGGCGGTGCTCTTCTGCCAGCCGACGGCGAGCACGGGCGCAACGGCCTACACGCTGTGGGGTCCGACCTCGTCGACGTCCCCCGACCTCAACCAGATCGGCAGCTCAGGAGTGCTCGGCACGGCGTGGTCCAGCACCAGCGCGATCCGCATCACCGGCACGTACGAGGTGGCCTGAAACCACCGCCGTATTCCCGGCCGGCGGACCGTCGTTGGGGTACGCTGCAAGACGCTTATCACTCACCTGTTCGATTACCAGGGGTGGCTACACGGAGGGCGGGGGTCGTGACGAGGGATGACGGCACGGTGTGGGACGAGGCCGAGGTCAGGGAAGCCACCCTGGAGATCCAGCAGGCCCTGGCCGCACGCTTCAGGGGCCGGCCCCTGCCGCCCGACCTGGTGATCACCACTCGGTCGGAGATCGAGAAGCGCGAGTTCACCGCGTACGCGCACGGCTGGCAGGACCGCGGCGAGCACGACGCCCGGCGCAGGGCGGAGGCGAGGGCGAAAACCGAACCCGAGCCACAACCCCACCGCTCCCAGCCGCCGGCGGCCAAGATCCTCCCCTTCCCCGACCCCTCCGACACCACATCGGCCCGCCCCCACCCGGACGACGAACGGCACTGACGCAGGCACTGCTTCGAGAGCGCCCTGCGTCGGTGCCGGTACCGGTGCCGGCGGGAGATTGCCTTCAGGACGAAACAGTCGGCGTGTCTACGAGCTGCACCTCAGTTCTGGACCCGGAGGGACCACTTGGTCATCGGTCCCCACTTCAATTCCGGCCCCTCCACCGCAAGCAGGCCCTGCACCTCGGGGACAGTGACGACATCGTCGAACCGGTGGCTCCGCCCCGCGAGCACACGGATGCACCGCCCCTGCTCGTTGTAGACACCCAGCCGCCCCCCGGCATCACCGAATTCCGCCGCGATCCGCGTCCCCGGCGCCGGGCATTGGAAGAAACGCGATGCGCCACCCTTTACCCGCGCCGGCAGCGGCCCGGCGGACATCGCGTCCACAAACCGCACTTTCCAGCGCCCCAGCATCTTATAGCCGCGGATGAGCCGCACCTCTTCACATTGTCCCGGTTCCAGCTCAAAACCGCCGGTGCTGCCGGACCATCGCCACGCCTCGACAATCACCGCGCGCCCACGCAACTCTTCCGGCACCTCAAGGACGCGCGACTTGTACCCGGAGAAATAGTTCTTCCGATCACCTGTGCCGAACACAAATCACCTCAGATGCTTCACGAGGGCGTCGGCCGCCGACCTCACCCGCCACAACGTCGAGGATCGTGGCCTCCCCACCACCACCATCGACCGCCGGCCGCAGATCGGTCTCTTGCGGTTGATGGCAATTGATATCGAGTGTACGCGCAGATCGCCCGCCGAGCTCGGTTCTATTTGTTCCGCGGGAAGAACTTTCTCCGCCCGCTTTCACCCTCCGGCGCCAGCGGCTCTTCGACGTACTCCTGGGTATGGATGAGCTCACCCACGGTCACCCGGAACTTGCTCTTCTGCCAGCTCAATTCATTCGACCTGACGACGACAATAAGTTCGTTTTCGCTGATCCGAAATACGGATCGCGGTCCCTCCCACAGGTATTTCGACGTTCCAGGTGTGCACACCTTGGCGAGCTCCAGCGCTCTTTCCCTGGCGTGCTCGACTCCCCCTTCCACGTGTTCGACCATTTCGAGCCTAAAATCGTCGCCCGTTTCCACCAGCACATACCAGGACTCCTCGTCGGACACGATGCACCCCTCATGACAATCGAAAGAAGAACCTGAAACCAATTCCATCGTCGAGCATCAACCAAGGAGGAAGAATGGCCAACGAAGGCGACATCGTCGATGCTATCACCTGGGTCAGCAAAAAGGACTGGGTCAGGGCAAGAGAGAAGGCTTTCACCTTCTCCAGCACCATAACCGCACTGAAGACCGACATAACTCTGCTGAAGGCCGAGATCTCCGGCCTGGCGATCGCCTCCCTCGGCGCCAACCTTGTCAAGGTCGATTACAGCTTCCTGAAAGTGGACGAAAAGGGCGTCACCTGGCGAGGCGAGCAGCTCTACGCGACCAAGCGAGCGGACGAGGCCAAGCATCATCAGACGAAGTGGGAGCGAGCCGTCCGTGACTTCGACAAAGAAGTCACGGCACTGAAGGAGGCGGAAGAGGACGCCAGAAAGAAGAGGGCTGAACTCGAAGCAGCCAGCGCACGACTGAACTCCTCTCGCGAAAAGGCCAAGGGCTCGAAGGCTACGACCGCCGACTTGAAAGAACTGGGCCGAAGTGCGGATGCCCAGCGAAACGCACAGAAGGCTTTGGAGCAGGCCGAGCAGAAATTCAGGAACCTGCGCACGAAGGTAAATGAAACACGAACCCGCGTCGACAACCTCAAGAAGGACATGGACGAGGTGAAGCCCGACAAGGTCTTCGCCAGGACGACGGAACAACTGAAGAACTTCGAACAAGCGCTGCAGAAAGCCGCCAACCAGGCGTGACCGACCCCCGCCCCCCGACGAACTGGAGACAGAGACATGGGTCTGAGTGCATCGCTCAACCAGACGACAGCCAGCGTGAACAGATTCCGGACAGCTCTGAGCAACGCATCGGGCAGCCTGGGCACACTGCGGCAGTCCACGGGCACCGCCACCACGGCCGTCAACAAGATTCGGACCGGCGCCGGCCAGCTCACCACCTCCCTCGGCAAGCTCAAGACCGCCGCCACCCAGAGCGGCAGCAGCGTCGACAAGGTGAAGACCGCTTCCAACTCCGCCAACACCAGCCTCGGCAAGGCCCGTACCGGCTCCGACAAGCTCAAGGCGTCCCTCGACAGGCTCAAGGCGTCCGCCAAGGGCGCCCAAGGTGAGCTGAAGAAGGTCAAGTCGCAGTCGGACGCGGTCGAGAAGTCCGTCGGCAGGGCGGCGAAGAACGCCGACAAGGGCGGGACGTCGATGGGGAAGCTGGGCAAGGGGCTCAAGGGGGCCTCGCTGGCACAGCGGGGGCTGAACCTGGCGATGGCGGCCAGTCCCTTCGGGCTGGTGATGACGCTGCTGGCCCCGCTCATCGCGCAGTTCGTGAACATGGACAAGGTCACCAAGGTGGTCCGGCAGACCGTCTCGACCGCCATGCGGATCATGGGCTCGGCGATGAGCGGACTGGCGAAGAACGCCGGCCCGGTCCTCAGGGGGCTCGGCAACGCCATGCTCTCCCCCATGACCGGCCTCGCCGTCGCGGTGAACGGACTGCTCGGCGCGCTCGCCGGCATCCGGATCAGCATCCCCGACTGGGTCCCCAAGTACGGTGGCCGCTCCTTCGGCTTCCCCCGCCTGAGCGTGCCGGTCCCGCACCTGGCCGCCGGCGGTCTCGTCCAGGCCCGCCCCGGCGGCACCCTGGCGCTGATCGGTGAGGCCGGGGAAAGCGAGGCGGTCATCCCGCTGTCCAAGCTGGAGCGGATGCTCGGGCACGGCGGCGGACTGCGCAGCCTCACCGCCGCCGTGGAGCGACTGGCCGACCGCCCGGTCATCATCCAGGTCGACTCCCAGCAGATCGCCCGTGCGGTGTTCCTGGGCGGCCGCCAGCTCGCCCGCCGATAGCGGCCCCTGCCCCGCGGGCTCGCTCGCACGCCCACCCACGCGGCGCCCGGACGCTCACCCGCCCGCACGCCCGCACGCCCGCACGCCCGCACGCCCGCCGAGAGCGGAATCCCCCTCCGGCGCACCCCCGCACGCCCCCGCACATCCCGAGGCCGACGCCCACCCGTCGGCTTTTTTCATGTCTTCAGGAGTCCTCATGGGAAACCTCTGGATCGGCCCGCCCGGCTCCATGACCGAGATCGACCAGGCCGCGAAGTCCTTCGACCGCACCGCCGACCTCGGCGTGAGCGAGTTCAAGTCGCTCGGCGGCCGGGTCACCGTCACCCGCAACCAGGCCCCCGTCCGCCGTATGAAGCTGGCCTGGGACCTGCTGGCCCCCGTCCACGCCCGCGCCCTGGACCGCCTGGCCCGCAGGATCGGCGGACCGGGACCGGTGTTCGTCGTCGACCCGGCCGCCGGCAACGTCCTCGGTGCCGGCCAGGCCGCCGGGCTCGGCGTGCCCGGCGCCACCGACATCACCGGGCTCGCCCAGTGGTTCCGTACGGGGACCACCGGTTCCGTCGCCGAGAGCGGCACCGTCCCCGGCACCTTCGTGTTCACCGCCGCCGACGCCACCAGCGCGCTCGCCTGGCGCTGCACCGGCACGGCCGGCAACTTCCCGGTCACGCCCGGCCTCACGGTCTCCTTCCACGCCCCGACCGCCCTCGCGGCGCTCGGCACGCTGGGCGTCGGCATCGACTTCAAGAAGGCCGACGGCTCCTACCTCAGTACGACCTCGGCCGCCGGTCCCCTCGTCTCCGGTACCGTCCCGGCGGGCGCCGCCTACGCCACACCCACCGCCAAGCCGGGCACCGCGGGCACGTACTCCCTCGCGGGCGCCTGCTTCACGTACGGCGGGACGGCGGAGGCCGGTGTGCCCGGTGACGGCCTGCCTCCGATGGCGATCACGGGGTACAGCGACACGCCGGGCCGCCCGCTGCCGTACCGCTCCTTCAGCCTCGACCTGGTGGAGGTGTCCGGTGCAGCAGGCTGACGACGCCACCACCGCGGCGCTCGCCGCCGGTGAGCGCACCACGAAGCACACCACCCGGCTCGGCGGCAAGGACGTCTCCGCGCAGGTGCAGTCCTGGTCGGTGGAGCGGTCGTACGCCACCGACCTGCCGGCCTCGATGCGCGCCTTCTCCGGCTCGTCCTCGGCGCAGCTCCAGCTCCAGGTCTCCGGAACGGGCGGGGTGACGGCGCCCGAGCTGTACGCGCCGTGGGCGCCCCGGACCACCGGCGACATAGCCCGTCCGGGGCAGTCCGTCGTGCACAGCGGCGGGGTCGGCGCAACGACCCTGCCCGCCTTCCGCGGCACCGTGCGCTCCCGCTCGGCGCAGGCCGGCACCGACACCGTGCAGATCACCGCCCTCGACGGCGCCGAGCGGCTGCGCGGCCCGGCGCTGCTGCCCAAGCCGTACGCCGGGTTCCGAACGGGCCACCCGGTCGCCACCGCCACCTGGTGCGTGGACGAGCTGCTGCGCCAGGCCGGTGTGCTCACCTCGCCGCCCGCCCGCTACCCCGAGTTCGTCGCGGGCCAGCCGCTCACCCTGGTCCACGCCACCCTGCACGGCGGCTTCGCCACTCCGTACGGCCAGCCGGAGATCGTGCCGAGCGACGACGACTACACCTGGACCCGGGACGGCGCCCCGCACGAGATGGCGCTGCTGCCGCGCACCACGGGCGTCAGCGCGAGCTGGTTCCCGCGCTCACGGATCACCGTGCCCGGGTCCCGGCTGTTCGCCGAGGCGTGGGTCAACCCGGCGGTCGGCGCGGGCGACCGCGTCACCCTGGAACTGATCATGGACCGCACCGGGAACACCGGGGGCTCCCTTCGCCTGGAGGTCGACTTCGCCGAGGGCGTCCTCGGCATCTGGTCGACCACCCTGGACGGCGCCGGGCGGGGCTTCGTGTGGAACTGGACGGAGCTGCGCGCACTCAAGGGGCCCTGGCACATCGGAGCCCTGTTCGACACCACGGGCAGCACCGGCTCCTCGGTCTACCCGACCGTGCAGCCCCGGCTGACCGGCCCCGACGGCACCCAACTCGTGGGCGCGGCCGCCACGTTCACCGACAGCTCCGCGCTCCAGTACGCCTCCGAGCTGCGCGAGCTGAAGCTGCTCACCGACATGGCGGTGGAGGGCGTCCAGCTCACCGGCGGGCTGACCGGCATGCCCTCGCCGTCGGTGTTCGCGCAGACCGGCACGTGGACCAAGGGAGCCGAACTCGACGACGCCATCCTGCCGTTGCACGGGGTGCCGCGGGTGTCGGGGTCGCAGTGGGAGGTCATCGGGCAGATCGCCAAGGCGACCATGTCCACCGCCGAGTTCGACGAGCGGGGCATCTTCCGCTGGCGGAACTACACCCGGTTCAACACCCAGCCCACCCAGCCCGACCTCACCCTGACCTCGGTGCGGGACATCGCCTCGCTCACCCTGACGGAGGAGATCGACGCCTGCCGCAACTACGTCGTCCAGCCCGCCAAGGTCTGGGAGAACTTCGGGGTCAGCGCCGGCACGACCTACACCGACACCAAGGTGCGGACGATCCCGGCGAACGGCACGCTGACCGTCAGCTATGTCATGGCGGAGGAGGAGTTCGACATCGGGCCGCCCATCACGGACGACGACTCGGTCGTCACGGGGGGCTCCCAGGTCCGCTTCGCGACCACCGCGGCCGGTACCACGGCGGTCAAGGGCGCCGTCGACGTGCTGACCCGCCGCGAGGACGGGTACCTGGTGGTGCGCTTCAGCAACCGCACGTCCAAGCCGCTGTACACGGCGAAGAAGGACGGCACCCCGTCGGTGTACCTGATGACGCTGAAGCCCCAGGCCGATCCGGTGGAGCGCAAGGCCACCGCCTATGTGCCGGGGACCGCGAGCGAGCGGTTCCACGGCCGGCAGGAGCACACCGGGGAGACCACCGACTGGATCCAGGACCTGGCCTCGGCGCAGGCCATCGCGAACGCCCTGTACAACGCCGGGGCTTATCCGGTGCCGGTCATCGGTGACGTGGAGGTGCTGTACGACCCCCGCGTCCAGCTCGGTGACGTCGTACGGCTGATCGACAGCTCGGGGACGCGGCTGGACACCCTGGCCTGGGTGGTCGGCATCAACACGTCGGCGACCGCCGACGGCGGGGTACGCCAGACGCTCACCCTGCGCGGCACCCAGCCCAACGGGATCCCGGCCGACGCGGGGCTCACCCCCGACGCCCCCGCCGATCCGCCGGCCGTGAACCTGGCCACGTACGCCTCGGTCACCTCGGCCTTCCCGACGCTGGCCGCGCTGACCGCGTCCGGGTTCACCTGGGGCCAGATCAAGGAGTCCGCCCATGTCTGAGACCGTGCCCGAGGAGACCTCGGCGCCCGCTCCCGGTGAGCCGGTGAGCGTGGTGGTGACCGAACCCGGCCCGGTGGTGGAGCCGGAGCCACCGGCCGAGCCCGAGCCGTCCGAGGAACCGGAGGTGATCGCCACCCCCGTCAGCGTCGGCATCCCCGCCCCCGAACCCGAGCCGCCGACCGAACCGACCCCACCGGAGATCTGACCCACGGCCCCGCCGGAGCCGCCCGGCGTCCCCGGACGAGAGCCGCGGGCGCCACGGGCCGGTCAGGCGCCGCCCGGCACCTCCGGACGGGGGCCGCGGTCCTCGGACGCCGGGCCGTCCGGACGGAGGCCGTGGTCCTCGGACGCATGGCCCTCCGGTACGCCGGCGTCGCGGCGCGGGGGCCGTTCGCCCCGCCCGGCCGCGCCTGGCTCGGCCCGGCGGGGCAGCGGGGGCACGCTGGGCCGTCCCTTGCGCCGGGCCACGGGCCGCCGCTGCTCGGGCATCGCTCTCTTCTCCCGCACCTCACGGGCGGAGAGCAGAAAGTCGTACGAGGGGGAGGGGTCACCGCCCCCCGGATACGAGGGAGAGGGCTCACCCCCCGCCGGACCCGAGCTGTCGGCGCCGCGCTCCACGGACGGCGCCGCCGTCCCTGAGCCGCCGACGCCGCTCTCCTCCCGCGGCACCGGCACCCCCTCCGCCCCCGGCCGCTCCCGTTCTCCGCGCGTCACCTCCGAGGAAGGGCGATGAGCGAACGGCAGCGGTATGACCTCACCGCCCTCCTCGCCCTCGGCCCGGCGGCCCCGCCGCGCCCGGCGACCCGTGCGCGCGTCGGCCTGCCCCTGGAGGTACGCCGCGGTGATCCGCTCCTCGTAGGCACGCCGTACCGACGGCAGCCCCTCCTCCACCACATCGACCCAGCCGGCGCGGTAGGCGGCCAGCTCCCGGCGGTCCAGTTCGGCGCGGGGCAGGACGACGAGGTCCTGCGGCTCGTAGCCGAGGCGGTGCACGAGCTCGGAGACGCGGGCGATGAGATGCGGCAGATCGGCGGCCTGCTCAAGCCAGTCGATCACATGCTGCTGCCACGCGTTGCTGCCGTCCCCGTCCACCCCGTAGGCCCTGCTCTCGCACCTGCCCCATCGCGCCCCCGCGCGAGGACGGCTGACCCGTCCGCCCCCTGTCGACCGGCCTCCATCGCCTGATGAACGCGGGACATTCACACATCGTTCAAAAACAGGGGGACGGCCCGGATCCTACTCCACGCCCATGACGCACGACCCAGCGCGCCCCAAGTCCCCAGAAAGGCAACCGACATGGCCACTCCCCTGTCCGCCGACGCCCTTGTGTCCGCCCTGCGGGCCGAGGGCGTCACCGTCGTCGAACACCCCGGCTGGCGCTCCAACAACCGCAATCACAAGGGTACTTGGGGGCCGGTCAACGGTGTCGTCATCCACCACACCGTCACCTCGGGCACCGCCGCCAGCGTCCGCCTGTGCTTCCAGGGGCACTCCACCCTGCCCGGACCGCTCTGCCACGGCGTGATCGCCAAGGACGGCACGGTCCACCTCGTCGGCAACGGCCGCGCCAACCACGCGGGCGGCGGCGATCCGTCGGTCCTCCAGGCGGTGATCACCGAGACGTACGGGGACCGCCCGCCGGCCCCGCACGAGCACGACGGAAGCCCGGGAGCCGTCGACGGCAACGCCCGCTTCTACGGCTTCGAGTGCGTCAACCTGGGCGACGGCCAGGACCCCTGGCCCGCCGCACAGCTGGAGGCGGTCGAGCGGGTCTCGGCGGCGCTGTGCCGCGCCCACGGCTGGGGCGCCAGGTCCGTGATCGGACACCGGGAGTGGTCCGACTGGAAGAGCGATCCGCGCGGCTTCTCCATGACCGGCATGCGCCGCCGGATCCAGACCCGCCTCGCCTCCGCACCGGGCGGCGGCAAGGACAGCGAGCCCACTCGCCCGCCGCGCCCGCCCCGCTACCAGCCGTTCCCCGGCACCTCGTTCTTCAGAGCGCGGCCCGACTCCCCCATCGTCACGGCGATGGGCCGCAGGCTGGTCGCCGAGGGCTGCGGCCGCTACCGCGTGGGGCCCGGCCCGCGCTGGGGCGAGGCCGACCGGGAGTCGTACGCCGCCTGGCAGCGCAAGCTCGGCTACCGCGGCTCCGACGCCGACGGCTGGCCGGGCCCGTCCTCCTGGGCCGCGCTGAAGGTCCCGTACAGCTCCTGACCCCCCGAGAAACGAGGTCCGCCATGTCAGAGGCCGCCAAGCGCACCCTGCGTACCGTCCTGCAGACCACCGTCGCCCTGTGTGTGCTGCTGCCGTCCGTCGTAGCCGCCGCGGGCATCCCGGCCACCCTTCCCTGGGCCGCCGGAGCCCTGGCCGCCGCCGCGGCCGTGACGCGTGTGATGGCCGTACCGGCCGTCCAGAACCTGCTCCCACCCTGGCTCCGCACAAGCGCCGAACCCGAAACCCCGGAAGGAAGGACCCGGTGAACGAACCCTCCTCCCTCTCCGACCCGACCGCCGTCGCCGTCGAACTGGAGCGGCTGCGCGGCACCGTCGAGGCCGGCTTCGCCCGCGTCGACGGCTCGCTCGCCCTGCTGGTCCAGCGCAGCGACCAGACCGACAAACAGCTCGCCGACCACGAGGCCCGCCTCGACGCCCTGGAACGCTCCCGCTGGCCCCTGGCCGGCATCGGCACCCTGGCCGCCGTGGCGACCGTCGCCCTCATGGCCTGGGAGGTGACCGGACACTGAGCACGCCGAAGGGCGGCCACCCCGTACGCAACGGGGTGACCGCCCTTCGGACAGCGACTCGCTTACTGGTTGTACGGACCGTAGTCGTAGTCCTCCAGCGGAACGGCCTGGCCGGAGCCCGTGCCGAACGGCGAGTAGTCGATGTCGTCGTAGCCGACGGCCGAGTACATCGCGGCCTTGGCCTCCTCGGTCGGCTCGACCCGGATGTTGCGGTAGCGGGACAGACCCGTACCGGCCGGGATGAGCTTACCGATGATGACGTTCTCCTTGAGGCCGATCAGGGAGTCGGACTTGGCGTTGATCGCCGCGTCCGTGAGGACCCTGGTCGTCTCCTGGAAGGACGCCGCCGACAGCCAGGACTCGGTCGCCAGCGATGCCTTGGTGATACCCATGAGCTGCGGACGACCGGAGGCCGGGTGACCGCCCTCCTGGACCACACGACGGTTCTCCTGCTCGAAGCGGGAGCGCTCGACCAGCTCGCCGGGCAGCAGCTCGGCGTCGCCGGACTCGATGATCGTCACGCGGCGCAGCATCTGCCGGATGATGATCTCGATGTGCTTGTCGTGGATCGACACACCCTGCGAGTTGTACACCTTCTGGACCTCGCCGACCAGGTGGACCTGGACGGCACGCTGACCCAGGATGCGCAGCACGTCGTGCGGGTTGGTGGCACCCACGGTGAGCTTCTGGCCCACCTCGACGTGCTCGCCCTCGCTGACCAGGAGACGGGCGCGCTTCGAGATCGGGTACGCCGTCTCGTCGCTGCCGTCGTCCGGCGTGATGACGATCTTCTTGGTCTTCTCGGTCTCCTCGATGCGAACGCGGCCGCTCGCCTCGGAGATCGGGGCGACACCCTTCGGGGTACGGGCCTCGAAGAGCTCGACGACACGCGGCAGACCCTGGGTGATGTCGTCACCGGCCACACCACCGGTGTGGAAGGTACGCATCGTCAGCTGGGTACCGGGCTCACCGATGGACTGGGCGGCGATGATGCCGACCGCCTCACCGATGTCGACCAGCTTGCCGGTGGCCAGCGAACGGCCGTAGCACATGGCGCAGGTGCCGACGGCGGACTCACAGGTCAGGACCGAGCGGGTCTTGACCTCGGCGACGCCGTTGAGGATCAGCTCGTCGATGAGCACGTCACCCAGGTCGGTACCGGCCGGGGCCAGCACCTTGCCGTCCACGACGATGTCCTCGGCGAGGCAGCGCGCGTACACGGACGTCTCGACGTCCTCGGCCTTGACCAGCGAACCGTCCTCGCCGCGCGAGGCGATCTGCAGGCGCAGACCACGGTCGGTGCCGCAGTCCTCCTCGCGGATGATGACGTCCTGGGAGACGTCGACCAGACGACGGGTGAGGTAACCCGAGTCGGCGGTACGCAGAGCGGTGTCCGCCAGACCCTTACGGGCACCGTGGGTGGAGATGAAGTACTCCAGCACGGAGAGACCCTCACGGAACGACGCCTTGATGGGCCGCGGGATGGTCTCGTTCTTGGCGTTCGACACCAGACCGCGCATACCCGCGATCTGGCGCATCTGCATCATGTTTCCTCGGGCGCCCGAGTTCACCATCATGAAGATCGGGTTGATCTTCGGGAAGTTGTCGTTCATCGCCTCGGCGACCTCGTTGGTCGCCTTGGTCCAGATCGCGATGAGCTCCTGCGTGCGCTCGTCCTTGGTGATCAGACCGCGCTCGTACTGCTTCTGGACCTTCTCGTCCTGCGCCTCGTAACCGCGGACGATCTCCTTCTTCGCCTCGGGAACGACGACGTCGGAGATGGCGACGGTGACGCCGGAACGGGTGGCCCAGTAGAAGCCGGCCGCCTTCAGGTTGTCGAGCGTCGCCGCCACGATGACCTTCGGGTAGCGCTCGGCCAGGTCGTTGACGATCTGGGAGAGCTGCTTCTTGCCGACCTCGTAGTCGACGAACGGGTAGTCCTCGGGCAGCAGCTCGTTGAAGAGCGCGCGGCCCAGCGTGGTCTTCAGGGTGAAGCTGTCACCCTGCTGCCACTCCGGCTCACCCTCCTCGCGGACCGGGGGCTCCCAGCCGCGCGGCGGGATGGTGCCCACCGGGAAGCGGATGTCCACGCGCGACTGCAGCGACAGCTCGCCGGCGTCGAACGCCATGATCGCCTCGGCCACGGACGAGAACGCACGGTCCTCGCCCTTGACCTCGCGGCCCTCGGCGTCGGTGGTGAGGAAGTACAGACCGAGGACCATGTCCTGGGTCGGCATCGTCACCGGACGGCCGTCGGCGGGCTTGAGGATGTTGTTCGAGGACAGCATCAGGATGCGGGCCTCGGCCTGCGCCTCCGCGGACAGCGGCAGGTGCACGGCCATCTGGTCACCGTCGAAGTCCGCGTTGAACGCGGTGCACACGAGCGGGTGGATCTGGATGGCCTTGCCCTCGACCAGCTGCGGCTCGAAGGCCTGGATGCCGAGGCGGTGCAGGGTGGGAGCACGGTTCAGCAGCACCGGGTGCTCGGCGATGACCTCTTCGAGGACGTCGTACACGACCGTGCGGCCGCGCTCCACCATGCGCTTGGCGCTCTTGATGTTCTGCGCGTGGTTCAGGTCGACCAGGCGCTTCATCACGAACGGCTTGAACAGCTCCAGCGCCATCGCCTTCGGCAGACCGCACTGGTGCAGCTTCAGCTGCGGACCGACGACGATCACGGAACGCGCGGAGTAGTCCACACGCTTACCGAGCAGGTTCTGACGGAAGCGACCCTGCTTGCCCTTCAGCATGTCGCTGAGGGACTTCAGCGGGCGGTTGCCCGGACCGGTCACCGGGCGGCCGCGACGACCGTTGTCGAAGAGGGCGTCAACAGCCTCCTGAAGCATGCGCTTCTCGTTGTTGACGATGATCTCCGGAGCGCCCAGGTCCAGCAGGCGCTTCAGACGGTTGTTGCGGTTGATGACACGGCGGTACAGGTCGTTCAGGTCGGAGGTCGCGAAGCGGCCACCGTCCAGCTGCACCATCGGACGCAGGTCCGGCGGGATGACCGGGACGCAGTCCAGGACCATGCCCTTGGGGCTGTTGGAGGTCTGCAGGAACGCGGAGACGACCTTCAGGCGCTTGAGCGCACGGGTCTTCTTCTGGCCCTTGCCGGTACGGATGATCTCGCGGAGCTTCTCCGCCTCCTCCTCCAGGTCGAAGGACTCCAGGCGCTTCTGCAGCGCCGCGGCACCCATCGAACCGTCGAAGTACGTGCCGAAGCGGTCACGCAGCTCGCGGTAGAGCAGCTCGTCGCCCTCCAGGTCCTGGACCTTGAGGTTCTTGAAGCGGTTCCACACCTCGTCGAGACGGTCGATCTCGCGCTGGGCGCGGTCGCGCAGCTGCTTCATCTCGCGCTCGGCACCCTCGCGCACCTTGCGGCGCACATCGGCCTTGGCGCCCTCGGCCTCCAGCTCGGCCAGGTCGGTCTCGAGCTTCTTGGCGCGGGCCTCCAGGTCGGCGTCGCGGCGCTGCTCGATCTGCTGGCGCTCGACGGAGACGTGCGCCTCCAGCGAGGGCAGGTCGCGGGTGCGGCGCTCCTCGTCGACGTAGGTGATCATGTACGCCGCGAAGTAGATGACCTTCTCCAGGTCCTTCGGGGCGAGGTCGAGGAGGTAGCCCAGGCGCGACGGAACGCCCTTGAAGTACCAGATGTGCGTGACGGGAGCGGCCAGCTCGATGTGGCCCATCCGCTCACGGCGCACCTTGGCGCGGGTGACCTCGACGCCACAGCGCTCGCAGATGATGCCCTTGAAGCGGACGCGCTTGTACTTGCCGCAGTAGCACTCCCAGTCCCGCGTCGGACCGAAGATCTTCTCGCAGAAGAGTCCGTCCTTCTCGGGCTTGAGCGTGCGGTAGTTGATGGTCTCCGGCTTCTTGACCTCGCCGTGGCTCCACTGACGGATGTCGTCAGCGGTGGCCAGACCGATCCGGAGCTCGTCGAAGAAGTTGACGTCGAGCACTATGCGTCAATCCCTCTCAGGGTTGTAAGTCTTGGGGTCTGAAACGGGGGTCCTGGGGCCGGCGGGCCTTGATCGCTCAAGGCCCGCCGGACTCCCGTCAGACCTCTTCGACGCTGCTCGGCTCGCGCCGGGACAGGTCGATGCCGAGCTCCTCCGCAGCGCGGAAGACGTCCTCGTCGGTGTCACGCATCTCGATGGACATACCGTCGCTGGACAGCACCTCCACGTTCAGGCAGAGCGACTGCATCTCCTTGATGAGCACCTTGAAGGACTCGGGGATGCCGGGCTCGGGGATGTTCTCGCCCTTGACGATGGCCTCGTAGACCTTCACGCGGCCGGTGACGTCGTCGGACTTGATGGTCAGCAGCTCCTGGAGGGCGTACGCGGCGCCGTATGCCTCAAGGGCCCACACCTCCATCTCACCGAAGCGCTGGCCACCGAACTGGGCCTTACCACCCAGCGGCTGCTGGGTGATCATCGAGTACGGGCCGGTCGAGCGGGCGTGCAGCTTGTCGTCGACCAGGTGGTGCAGCTTGAGGATGTACATGTAGCCGACCGAGATCGGGTCCGGGAACGGCTCACCGCTACGGCCGTCGAACAGCCGCGCCTTGCCGGACGGGAGCACCATGCGCTCGCCGTCGCGGTTCGGGATGGTGTGCTGCAGCAGACCCGCGAGCTCGTCCTCACGCGCACCGTCGAAGACCGGGGTGGCGACGTTGGTGCCGGGCTCGACGCGGTCGGCGCCGATCGCCTGGAGGCGCTGCGCCCACTCGTCGGCGAGGCCGGAGACGTCCCAGCCGCGGCTGGCGAGCCAGCCGAGGTGGATCTCCAGGACCTGTCCCGGGTTCATTCGGGACGGCACACCCAGCGGGTTGAGGATGATGTCGACCGGGGTGCCGTCCTCCAGGAACGGCATGTCCTCGATCGGCAGGATCTTGGAGATGACACCCTTGTTGCCGTGACGGCCGGCGAGCTTGTCACCGTCAGTGATCTTGCGCTTCTGCGCCACGTAGACGCGGACCAGCTGGTTCACGCCCGGCGGCAGCTCGTCGCCCTCCTCGCGGTCGAAGACGCGCACACCGATGACCTTGCCGGTCTCGCCGTGCGGCACCTTCAGCGAGGTGTCACGGACCTCACGGGCCTTCTCACCGAAGATCGCGCGCAGCAGGCGCTCCTCCGGCGTCAGCTCGGTCTCACCCTTCGGGGTGACCTTGCCGACGAGGATGTCACCGGCGATGACCTCGGCGCCGATGCGGATGATGCCGCGCTCGTCGAGGTCGGCGAGGACCTCCTCGGAGACGTTCGGGATGTCCCGGGTGATCTCCTCGGGGCCGAGCTTGGTGTCACGGGCGTCGACCTCGTGCTCCTCGATGTGGATCGAGGAGAGGACGTCGTCCTGCACGAGGCGCTGCGACAGGATGATCGCGTCCTCGTAGTTGTGACCCTCCCACGGCATGAACGCGACCAGCAGGTTCTTGCCGAGCGCCATCTCGCCGTTCTCGGTGGCCGGGCCGTCGGCGAGGACCTGGCCCTCGATGACCCGGTCGCCCTCGGAGACGATGACCTTCTGGTTGACCGAGGTGCCCTGGTTGGAGCGGGCGAACTTGGCCAGGCGGTACGTGATGTACGTGCCGTCGTCGTTGGCGGTGGTGATGTAGTCCGCGGAGACCTCCTGGACCACACCGGCCTTCTCGGCCTTGACGACGTCGCCGGCGTCGACGGCGGAGCGGTACTCCATGCCGGTGCCGACGAGCGGGGCCTCCGCCTTGATGAGCGGAACGGCCTGGCGCATCATGTTCGCGCCCATGAGGGCACGGTTGGCGTCGTCGTGCTCGAGGAACGGGATCATGGCGGTCGCGACCGACACCATCTGGCGCGGCGAGACGTCCATGTAGTCGACGTCCTCGGGGCTGACGTAGTCGACCTCACCGCCACGGCGGCGGACCAGGACGCGGGCCTCGGAGAAGCGCATGTCGTCGCCGAGGGTGGCGTTGGCCTGCGCGATGACGAAGCGGTCCTCCTCGTCGGCGGTCAGGTAGTCCACCTCGTCGGTGACCTGGCCGTCGACGACCTTGCGGTACGGAGTCTCGACGAAACCGAACGCGTTGACGCGGCCGTAGGACGCGAGCGAACCGATCAGACCGATGTTCGGGCCTTCGGGGGTCTCGATCGGGCACATGCGTCCGTAGTGGGACGGGTGCACGTCTCGGACCTCGAAGCCGGCCCGCTCACGGGAGAGACCACCCGGGCCGAGCGCGGACAGACGACGCTTGTGCGTCAGCCCGGACAGCGGGTTGTTCTGGTCCATGAACTGCGACAGCTGGCTGGTGCCGAAGAACTCCTTGATGGAGGCGACGACCGGCCGGATGTTGATCAGCGTCTGCGGCGTGATCGCCTCGACGTCCTGGGTCGTCATGCGCTCGCGCACGACGCGCTCCATACGCGCCAGACCCGTGCGGACCTGGTTCTGGATGAGCTCGCCGACGCTGCGCAGACGACGGTTGCCGAAGTGGTCGATGTCGTCGGTCTCGACGACGATCGTCTCGCCGCTGTCGCCGACCGTCTCGGTCTCACCGGCGTGCAGCTTCACCAGGTACTTGATCGTCGAGATGATGTCCTCGACGGTCAGGATGCCCGCGTCCAGCGGAGCGTCCGCACCCAGCTTCTTGTTGACCTTGTAGCGGCCGACCTTCGCGAGGTCGTAGCGCTTGGGGTTGAAGTAGAGGTTCTCCAGCAGCGTCTGCGCGGCCTCACGCGTGGGGGGCTCGCCCGGACGCAGCTTGCGGTAGATGTCGAGCAGCGCGTCGTCCTGGCCCTGGGTGTGGTCCTTCTCCAGGGTGGCGCGCATGGACTCGTACTCGCCGAACTCCTCGAGGATCTGCTCGGTGGTCCAACCGAGCGCCTTGAGCAGGACGGTCACCGACTGCTTGCGCTTGCGGTCGATGCGGACACCGACCATGTCGCGCTTGTCGATCTCCATCTCCAGCCAGGCACCCCGAGACGGGATGATCTTGGCGGAGAAGATGTCCTTGTCGGACGTCTTGTCGATGGTGGAGTCGAAGTAGACACCCGGCGAACGGACCAGCTGCGACACCACGACACGCTCGGTGCCGTTGATGACGAAGGTGCCCTTGTTCGTCATGAGCGGGAAGTCGCCCATGAAGACCGTCTGGGACTTGATCTCGCCGGTCTCGTTGTTGGTGAACTCGGCCGTGACGAAGAGCGGCGCGGCGTACGTGAAGTCGCGCTCCTTGCACTCGTCGATCGAGTTCTTCGGCGGCTCGAAGCGGTGGTCACGGAAGGTCAGGGACATCGACCCGCTGAAGTCCTCGATCGGGGAGATCTCCTCGAAGATCTCCTCCAGACCGGACTTGGTGGGGACGTCCTGACCGTTCTCCAGAGCCTCCTCGACCCGACTCTGCCAGGCGGTGTTTCCGAGCAGCCAGTCGAAGCTCTCGGTCTGCAGCGCGAGCAGGTTCGGAACCTCGAGAGGCTCCTTGATCTTTGCAAAAGAGATGCGCAGCGGGGCGGTGCTGGCGCCGTTGTTCGTATTCGCGGTCGAGGCGTTGCGCGAGGCGGCCAAGAGGGGGTCCTTCCGAGGGCTCGGACTCACTACGCGCTCCCCGGCCCCTCACTCACGCACAAAGACAGAAATCGCAGGTCAGAGACTTCTGGTCTGGAGTGCTGAGGTGAGGGCAGACCCCTGGTGACGGGCAGGGGACAGCTAACAGGCAGCGCAAAGGGTCAGTGTAGCCACATGGCACACTGATGTCCAGTCCCGGTTTGCACCACGGCCATAGGGACCCTCTTTGTTCTCAACGTCTGCGGCATGCCTGCCCTCAACGCACGTTGATACTGCCCTCTTCGCCGTCGATCCATGCCTCGGATTCGGACCGTTGTGACGACGCGTCCTGAGAATTGCGCGCTGCGTGCGGTTCGTCAAGGCCCCCCTGGCCGGAACCAGGACGTTCGAAGACACGACGAAGATCACCATACCCCCCGCCGTACCGGGTGCAAGGCAACCGCGGCCGCCCCCGCCGCAAACGCCGAAGAGCGACCACCCGGATGGATGATCGCTCTTCGGTGCGTTCGCGTTACAGCCCTACGAGAGGGCGCTCAGCTCGCGCGAGAGTCCGTGGCGGACCCGCAGAGGTCTTACTTGACCTCGACGGAGGCGCCGGCGCCCTCGAGGGCCTCCTTGGCCTTGTCCGCGGCCTCCTTGTTGACCTTCTCCAGGACCGGCTTCGGGGTGCCGTCCACCAGGTCCTTGGCCTCCTTCAGGCCGAGGGAGGTCAGCTCGCGCACGACCTTGATGACCTGGATCTTCTTGTCGCCGGCACCGGTGAGGATGACGTCGAACTCGTCCTTCTCCTCAGCGGCGGCCTCGCCACCACCGGCACCACCGGCGGGGGCGGCGACGGCGACGGCAGCGGCGGCGGCCTTGACGTCGAACTTCTCCTCGAACGCCTTCACGAACTCGGAGAGCTGGATCAGGGTCATGCCCTCGAACTCGGCGAGCAGTTCTTCCTGGGTGAGAGCCACGATGGCTTTCCTTCCACTAATTCGGCTGGTGCCGGATGTACATGACTGGCGGGCGTACGTTGGCCCGCTACGACCGTCGTCCGCGGCTCGGGGCCTCAGACGGCGATCATGATGCGAGCCGAATTACTCGGCACCGCCCTGCTCGTCCTGCTTGGCGCGCAGCGCGTCCACAGTGCGGACGAGCTTCGTCGGAAGCGCCTGGAAGAGCTGCGCAGCCTGCGTCTGCTTGCCCTTCAGGGCGCCCGCCAGCTTGGCGAGCAGAACCTCGCGGGACTCGAGGTCCGCAAGCTTCTTGATCTCATCGGCGGACAGCGCCTTGCCGTCAAGGACACCGCCCTTGATGATGAGATTCGGGTTCTCCTTGGCGAAGTCACGGAGACCCTTCGCCGACTCCACCGGGTCACCGGTGACGAAGGCGACGGCCGTCGGACCAGCGAAGAGCTGGTCGTCCAGCGTGATCCCGGCCTCGTTGGCCGCAATCTTGGTCAGCGTGTTCTTCACCACGGCGTACTGGGCGTTCTCACCGAGCGAACGACGCAGCGTCTTGAGCTGCGCCACGGTGAGACCGCGGTACTCGGTCAGCACGGCGGCGTTGGAGCTACGGAACTTGTCCGTCAGCTCGGCAACCGCGGCAGCCTTGTCGGGCCTCGCCATAGAGCCTCGGCCTCCTTCCGGGTGATTCGGACCGCGCGGACCCGAAGGAGGACTGGGGAAAACGAAACGCCCCGGCGCAGGCGCACGGGGCGGACTCGACCGGCCGTACACACACAGGGCGTGCACTCCGGGAGTTCTTCCACTGTCACCTGCGCGGGTCGCCCGCATTTTCAGCGGATCCTTCGGCCACCGCGCCCTCTTGCGAGCGCACGGCAACGACCAGCGGTCTTTGGCTTCGAGAAGGAGAGTACGTGACCGGATCGCCGGGAAGCAAATCCGGTCGTACCAGGATCTTCGCGGGGCTCAGCCGGCGTCCACGGACGGGCTGCTGTCCAGGCCCTCCAGGTCGAGCGTGTCCTCGCCGACGGCGCTCTCGTCGAAGCCGCCGCTCTCGCCGAGCTCCTTGAACATCTCCATGAGGTCGAAGGTCTCGCCGGCCGGCGGCACCTCGACTTCGGCATCGGTGCCGTAGTCCGAGAAGGTCATGCTCATCTCGACGTCACCGCCGGGGGTGTCCATGCCGACGTCCATCCGGACCGGCAGATCGTCCTCGTCGACCCAGATCTCCGTGTCGTAGCCCTTGATGCCGGACTTCTCGAGGTTCTTCAGAAGCTGCTCGCGCTCCTTGGGCTTGAGCAGCTCCAGCGACGTGTTGCCCTTCATCATCTCGGCGACGGTCAGCGTGCCCTTGTAGTGCTCGGCCTCGACGCCGCCGATCTTCTCGCTGCCGAGGTGCCGGAGGTTGGGCGACTCCAGGAGCAGGGCGATCTGCTCGGCCGGGCTCTGCTGGTTCATGGGGTCCAGGGCGCCGGTCAGCTGCTGCGCGAGCTCCTCCTCGCCCGATGCCTCGGCGGCGGCCCCGATGTCCAGCTTCATCCAGCGCTTGCCGCCCATGTCCTTGGCGATCTCCTGACCGCCGTCCATGTACATGATGTCGTCGCGCCAGATCATGCGGATCTTCTCGGGCATGCCCGGCTCCGCGTAGCCCTCGACGGTGACGTCCATGACGGAGGGGTCCCAGCCCATGACCCCGCTCATGGTCAGCTCTTCGCCGCCGGTCATCTCGCCGGGCGCCTTCAGGGTCATCCGTACCTGCGCCGACTTCGCCTCGGCCGTCTTCTCGTAGGCGACGGTGAGCATCTGCGCCGGGGTCCGCTCGGCGGCAGCGTCCCCCTTGCCGCAGCCGACGGCCCCGCCCGCGAGCAGGAGCGCCGCGAGCCCGGCGAGCGTGGCACCGCCACGAGTGCGTACGGAAAGGCCCATGGATTCCCCCCACGGAAAAAGGTTGTTCGATACACGATCAGGCAGTGAGCCTAACCGAGCCCCGGCGAGGGCGGCCTCTCAATTCCCCTCGGGCACGATCAGCTCCCGGAAGTCCCGGGTGTCGGCGGCGGGCGGCGGCTGCACGGAGACCCGCACGCCGTAGTCGTCGTAGTACGAGGTCTGGGTCACCGCGCCGCCCTCGCTGTCGCCCTGGTCGACCTTCTCGACCTTCTTGACCAGCAGGTCGTCGCCGTCGATCCACAGGTCGACGGTCTGTGCGGCGCCGTCGGCGGTCCGCGCGGTGCCCCGGTAGTGGGTGGTGCGCTCGCCGCGGACCGTCTCGGTGCCGACGCGGCGTACGTCCCCGCCGGCCAGCAGCAGCTTCAGGCACCGGTGCGGGGCCGCGTCACGGATCTGCGCGGCGAGCGGGGCGCCGGAGGCTCCCCCGAGGTCCGCCAGATCGCCCCAGCCGTAGCGGATCCAGTGCCGGCCGCCGGCCTTGGCGGCGAACGCCTCGCCCATGCGCGCGTAGTACGCGTCGCCCACATAGCGCGCCTGCATCGAGGTGCTGCCCAGCTCCCGCATGGTCTCGGCCACGCTGCCGCCGGTGTAGGTGATGGTGAGGGCGCCGGAGAGGCCGTCGGCCCAGGCGAGGCGCCCGGAGGAGGTCATGGAGACGTCGGTGCCCAGGGTCGTGGCCGACTCCACCCGAGCCGAACCGGCCCGTCCGGTGGCCCGCTCGGCGGCCTTGAGCGCGGCGACGGCACCGGGCTGCGCCGAGGCCGCCGGGCGCTCCCCCAGCGCCTGGTCCGCCGAGTCCCCGCAGCCGGTCACCCCGGCGAGCAGCAGCGCGGCCAGCAGCACCCCGCCCCGGCCTGTCCTGGTCATCCGTCCTCCCCCGAGCCGTCCTGCTCGCACGCTAGCGCAGGTCCGGAAACGGGAACGGGCCCCGCACCTGGGAAGGTGCGGGGCCCGTAGCCGACTTCAGGCGAGCCTTGAGGCTCAGACCGCGGCCGGGTCCTCCTCGACGAGGAGGTTGCGGGTGCGGTTCGGGTCGACGGGGATGCCGGGGCCCATCGTGGTGGTGATGGCGGCCTTCTTGATGTAGCGACCCTTGGCGGCGGACGGCTTCAGACGGAGGATCTCCTCCAGCGCGGCGCCGTAGTTCTCCACCAGCTTGGTGTCGTCGAAGGACACCTTGCCGATGATGAAGTGCAGGTTCGAGTGCTTGTCGACGCGGAACTCGATCTTGCCGCCCTTGATGTCGGTGACGGCCTTGGCGACGTCGGGGGTGACGGTGCCGGTCTTCGGGTTCGGCATCAGACCACGCGGACCGAGCACGCGGCCGAGGCGGCCGACCTTGCCCATGAGGTCCGGGGTGGCGACGACGGCGTCGAAGTCCAGACGGCCCTTCGACACCTCGTCGATCAGCTCGTCGGCGCCGACGATGTCGGCGCCCGCGGCACGCGCGGCCTCGGCACGGTCGCCGGTCGCGAAGACCAGGACCCGGGCGGTCTTACCGGTGCCGTGCGGAAGGTTCACGGTGCCACGGACCATCTGGTCGGCCTTGCGCGGGTCGACACCCAGACGGAAGGCGACCTCGACGGTGCCGTCGAACTTGGTCGTGGAGGTCTCCTTGGCGAGACGGACGGCCTCGAGCGGGGCGTAGAGCTTCTCCCGGTCGATCTTGGCGTCCGCAGCGCGGAGAGACTTGCTGCGCTTGCTCACTTAAAGCTCCTGGTGGGTCTTAGGAGTTGTGGTCCGGGCCGAGCAGGCCCTGCCACTACTGCGTTTCTACGAGGGGGGTTCTCAGCCCTCGACCGTGATGCCCATGGAACGGGCGGTGCCGGCGATGATCTTCTCGGCGGCGTCCAGGTCGTTGGCGTTGAGGTCGGGCATCTTGGTGGTGGCGATCTCACGGACCTGGTCACGCGTGATCTTCGCGACCTTGGTCTTGTGCGGCTCGCCGGAGCCCTTCTCCACACCCGCGGCCTTGAGGATCATCTTCGCGGCCGGCGGGGTCTTCGTGATGAAGGTGAAGGAGCGGTCCTCGTAGACCGTGATCTCCACGGGGATGACCCAGCCACGCTGCGACTCGGTCGCGGCGTTGTAGGCCTTGCAGAACTCCATGATGTTCACGCCGTGCTGACCCAGCGCGGGGCCGACCGGCGGGGCCGGGTTGGCGGCACCGGCCTGGATCTGGAGCTTGATGAGCCCCGTGACCTTCTTCTTCTTGGGAGGCATAGCTCTCCGGGTCCTTTCGATTCGGGTCCTGCCCGCGCGCGGGAATCACCCGGACGCAGGCATACCGCACAACGATAACGGGTATGGATGCGCGGCCAAAAACCGAGCAGGTCAGACGAGCCGCGAGGGCCCGCCCGACCTGTTCGGAAGCGGTACGTCCAGAAGAGGTCAGTTCTTCTGGATCTGGTCGAAGCTCAGCTCGACCGGCGTCTCGCGGCCGAAGATCTCCACGAGACCCTTGACCTTCTTCGAGTCGGCGTTGATCTCGTTGATCGTGGCCTGCAGCGTGGCGAACGGGCCGTCGGTGACGGTGACCGAGTCGCCGACCTCGAAGTCCAGGACCTGGACCTCGACCTTGCGCTGCGGGGCGGGCTTGCCCTCGGCCTCGGCGGCCTCGCGGGCGGCCTTCTCCTCGGCCTCCGGGGCGAGCATCTTGACGATCTCGTCCAGGGTCAGCGGGTACGGGTCGTAGGCGTTGCCCACGAAGCCGGTGACGCCGGGGGTGTTGCGGACGACGCCCCAGGACTCGTTGGTCAGGTCCATGCGCACCAGGACGTAGCCGGGGAGCTTGTTCTGGCGGATGGTCTTGCGGTCGCCGTTCTTGATCTGGACGACCTCTTCCTGCGGCACCTCGGCCTGGAAGATGTAGTCCTCGACGTTCAGGGAGACCGCGCGCTGCTCCAGGTTGGTCTTCACGCGGTTCTCGTAGCCGGCGTAGGTGTGGATGACGTACCACTCGCCGGGCAGGGTGCGCAGCTCCTCGCGCAGGGCGGCGACGGGGTCCACGGGGGCGGCCTCCTCGGCCTCCTCCTCGCCGGCCTCGGCCTCGTCCGCAGCCTCGTCCTCGTCGGCGGTCTCGGCCTCAAGGGCCTCGTCCTCGTCCTCGACGTGCACAGCGGCTTCCTCGGCGGGCTCGCTCGCCTCGGCGTCGGCAGCCTCGAACGCGTCCAGGTCCTCGTCCGCGCCCTCGACGATGTCGAGCTCGTCGTCCTCCGACTCATCCGGCTCGATGGCGTCGTTCAGGTTCTGGTCAGACACGGTGGCTGCTTCTTCCTGGATACATAGGGGTGGAACATGCGAAAGGGGCGCCGGTAACCGCGGCGCCCTTCGCTCCTGGCTCAGCCGAAGACGTACTTGGCTGCGTGGTCGAGTCCATAGTCAATCACGGTGACCAGGCCGATCATGATGACCACGAAGACGATCACGACGGTCGTGTACGTGGTCAGCTGGTTGCGCGTGGGCCAGACGACCTTGCGGAGTTCCGCGACGATCTGGCGGTAGAAGAGCGCGAGTCGCTTCAGCGGGCCCTTCTTGGCGCGCTTGCCGCCCTTGCGGGCCTTCTTGGACTCCGACACCTCGTCCCGGGCGTCAGGCGTGTCGAGGGAGCCCACGGCGTCCGTCATTCATCCTCACCTGATCCCGGGTCGTGGCCGTGCCGCGCCCGGTCTGAGCCGCACGGCGGTGCATTGCTGTACGTACCTGCGCACACATCCTGGCGGTGTGTGTAGCAGGGCCGGAGGGACTTGAACCCCCAACCGCCGGTTTTGGAGACCGGTGCTCTACCAATTGAGCTACGACCCTTTGTGTGTCCCCCAACGTACCGCATCCACACGAGTGCTCGGTGTGCACCGTCTGTGTGCGTGCCGCTGAAGGCCGACGAGGTGAGAGTGTACGTGGTCCTGAGCCGGTCGTCGAACAGAAAGTGCCCGTGGGCGCCGGGAACGCGAAGGATCGCCCGAAGATCACCAGGCCGGACCGGGGATCCGGACGCCTGTTCACACCTGTGCCCGTCCCTGTTCAGTCCGTGAAACCCGTGTGCCGGGCGGGTTTCCGGTCTGGAACGATGGGCCCCATGAGCGCTGCAACCCCTCCCACCGAGCGCCGGGTCTCCGCCCGAATCGGCGCGATCTCCGAGTCCGCCACCCTCGCCGTGGACGCCAAGGCCAAGGCCCTGAAGGCCGCCGGGCGTCCGGTGATCGGTTTCGGTGCCGGTGAGCCGGACTTCCCGACCCCGGACTACATCGTCGAAGCCGCCGTCGAGGCATGCAAGAACCCCAAGTACCACCGCTACACGCCGGCCGGCGGTCTGCCCGAGCTGAAGGAGGCCATCGCCGCCAAGACGCTGCGGGACTCCGGCTACCGGGTGGAGGCCGCGCAGGTCCTCGTCACCAACGGCGGCAAGCAGGCCATCTACGAGGCGTTCGCCGCGATCCTCGACCCGGGCGACGAGGTCATCGTCCCGGCCCCGTACTGGACGACGTACCCGGAGTCGATCCGGCTGGCCGGCGGTGTGCCGGTGGAGGTCGTCGCGGACGAGACGACCGGCTACCGCGTCTCGGTGGAGCAGCTGGAGGCCGCTCGCACGGAGAACACCAAGGTCCTGCTGTTCGTCTCGCCCTCCAACCCGACCGGCGCGGTCTACACCCGCGAGCAGATCGAGGAGATCGGCCGCTGGGCCGCGGAGAAGGGCCTGTGGGTCCTGACCGACGAGATCTACGAGCACCTGGTCTACGGCGACGCCGAGTTCCACTCCCTGCCGGTGGTCGTGCCCGAGCTCGCCGACAAGTGCATCGTGGTCAACGGCGTCGCCAAGACGTACGCGATGACCGGCTGGCGGGTGGGCTGGGTCATCGGCCCGAAGGACGTCGTGAAGGCCGCGACGAACCTCCAGTCGCACGCCACCTCCAACGTCTCCAATGTGGCCCAGGCGGCTGCGCTGGCCGCGGTCTCCGGTGACCTGTCGGCCGTCGAGAAGATGAAGGAGGCGTTCGACCGCCGCCGTCGCACCATCGTGCGGATGCTCAACGAGATCGACGGTGTGCTCTGCCCGGAGCCCGAGGGCGCGTTCTACGCCTACCCGTCGGTCAAGGGCCTGCTCGGCAAGGAGATCCGCGGCAAGCGGCCGCAGGACACGGTCGAGCTGGCCGCGCTGATCCTGGAGGAGGCCGAGGTCGCGGTCGTCCCGGGCGAGGCGTTCGGCACGCCGGGCTATCTGCGGCTGTCGTACGCGCTGGGCGACGAGGACCTGGTCGAGGGCGTCTCCCGCATCCAGAAGCTGCTGGCCGAGGCCCGCGACTGAGGCACGCGCGCGTGGACGGGCCGTCTCCCTGCGGGGAGGCGGCCCGTTTCTTCGTACGAGCAAGGCCCCGTGGGGGGAAACCGCTACCGGGACCGGAGGGACGTACGGCAGGATCGGCGGATGGAGCGTGTACGTGATGTCTCTGAACTGCCGAAAGCCCATCTTCACCTGCACTTCACCGGCTCGATGCGGCCGGGGACCGTGCTGGAGCTGGCCGACAAGTACGGCGTGCGCCTGCCGGAGGCCCTCAGCGAGGCCCTGACCAGCGGGGAGCCGCCGGAGCTGCGGGCGACGGACGAGCGGGGCTGGTTCCGCTTCCAGCGGCTGTACGACGCGGCCCGCTCGTGCCTCAGGGAGCCCGAGGACATCCAGCGGCTGGTGCGCGAGGCGGCGGAGGAGGATCTGCGGGACGGCTCGGGCTGGCTGGAGATCCAGGTGGACCCGACCTCGTACGCGCCGCGGCTCGGCGGGCTGATCCCGGCGCTGGAGATCATCCTGGACGCGGTGGAGACGACCTCGCGGGAGACCGGTCTGGGCATGCGGGTGCTGGTCGCCGCGAACCGGATGAAGCACCCCCTGGACGCGCGCACCCTGGCCCGCCTCGCGGTGCGCTACGCCGACCGGGGCGTGGTCGGTTTCGGGCTGTCGAACGACGAGCGCCGGGGCATGGCACGGGACTTCGACCGCGCCTTCCACATCGCCCGCGAGGGCGGTCTGCTGTCGGCCCCGCACGGCGGCGAGCTGACCGGCCCCGCCTCGGTCCGCGACTGCCTGGACGACCTGCACGCCCACCGGATCGGGCACGGTGTGCGCGCGGCGGAGGACCCGCGGCTGCTGAAGCGGCTGGCCGACCGGGGGGTGACCTGCGAGGTGTGCCCGGCGTCGAACGTGGCCCTGGGCGTCTACGAGAAGCCCGAGGACGTCCCCCTGCGCACGCTGTTCGAGGCGGGTGTCCCGCTCGCGCTCGGCGCCGACGACCCGCTGCTGTTCGGCTCCCGCCTCGCGGCCCAGTACGAGATCGCGCGCCACCACCACGGCTTCACCGACCGGGAGCTGGCGGAGCTGGCCCGGCAGTCGGTGCGCGGGTCGGCGGCGCCGGAGGAGACGAAGGCGAAGCTGCTGGCGGGGGTGGACGACTGGCTGGCGGGGTGAGGGCGGGCCGGGAGGGTCACTGGGAGAGGATCAGCAGCGGCAGCCGGGGCGCGTCGAAGATTCCGTCGACCACCTTGCCGTTCACCTTCATGGTGGGCGTGCTCCCGACGCCGGAGAGGTCGAACGCCCGCTGGGAGCCGTCGACCCAGTCGCGGTGCGTCATGCCCTTGACCGCCGCGTCGAACTCCGGCCCGCGCAGGCCGTCCACCTTCGAGGCCATGTCCAGCAGGAACGTCTCGGTGTAGCCGTCGACGGACTCCTCCGGCTGGTTCGCGTAGAGCACTTCGTGATACTCGACGAACCGTCCCTCGTCCACGGCGGCCCGCAGGGCGTTGGCCGCCTTGCGCGAGCCTTGACCGCCGAGCTTGCCGTCGAGGAACGAGGCCAGCGTGTACTCGACCTTGACCTCACCGGTCATGACCATGTTGCGCAGGGTCTCGCCGCTGCCCTGGGTCTCGAACTGCTCGCAGGCCGGGCACCGCATGTCCTCGTAGAGGTGCACGGTGGTCCCGGCCGTGGGCGAGCCGACGATGATCGTGGTGCCGTCCGGGCCGATGGCCTCGGCGATCTCCTCGACCGACGCGTACGCGTCGGCCTGCGCCGCCCGCTCGTCGCCGGTGCCGGCGTCCTGCCCGCCGCACCCGGTGGCGAGCACCGCGACCATGGCAGCGATCACGGCTGTACGACGACGTCCTGCGCCCCGCATGAAAAGTCCCTCCCTGATGCGCCTGACCTGGCGCGACGGGGCGACTCTATGCGGTCGGCCGCCGGCCTCGGCGCGCCGGGCGCCTACAGGCTGACGCCGACCGTCACCGGCTCGTTGACCAGCGTGATGCCGAACGCCTCGCGGACCCCGGCGACGACCTCGCGGGCGAGGGCGAGGAGGTCCTCGGTGGTGGCCCCGCCGCGGTTGGTGAGGGCGAGGGTGTGCTTGGTGGAGATACGGGCCGGGCCGCTTCCGTAGCCCTTGGTGAAGCCGGCCTTGTCGATCAGCCAGGCCGCGGAGGTCTTGGTGTGCCCCTCCCCCGCCGGGTAGGCGGGCGGCTCGACGCCGGCGCCCAGGCGCTGCTCCACGCGGGCGAGGAAGGCCGCGAACTGGGCGTCGGTGAGGATCGGGTTGGTGAAGAAGGACCCGGCCGACCAGGTGTCGTGGTCATCGGGGTCGAGCACCATGCCCTTGCCCGCCCGCAGCTTCAGCACGGTCTCCCGGGCGTCGGCGAGCGGCACCCGGTCGCCGGGCCGCACGCCCAGCGCGCGGGCCGTCTCGGCGTACTTGATGGGCGCCGACAGCCCGCCCGCGTCCTCCAGTTCGAAGCGGACGCGCAGGACGACATACCGCTCGGGGTCGGCCTTGAAGCGGCTGTGGCGGTAGGAGAAGGCGCACTCGGCGTTGGTCAGGGCGACCGTCTCGCCCGCGCGGCGGTCGTAGGCGATGACCTCGGTGATGGTGGCGGAGACCTCCTGGCCGTACGCCCCCACGTTCTGGATCGGGGTCGCGCCCGCCGAGCCGGGGATGCCGGCCAGGCACTCGATGCCGGCCAGCCCGGCCTCGACGGTGCGGGCGACGGCGTCGGTCCACACCTCGCCGGCGGCCAGCTCCAGGCGGGTGCCGGTGAGCTCGACGCCGCGGGTGGCGATGCGCAGGGCGGTGCCGGCGAAGCCCTTGTCGCCGATGACCAGGTTGGAGCCGCCGCCGATGACCAGCAGCGGGGTGCCGCCGGCGTCGGCCTCGCGGACGGCGTCGATCACCTCGGCGTCGGTCGTCGCGGTGACCAGCCGGGTGGCGGGGCCGCCCAGCCGGAAGGTGGTCAGCGGAGCGAGGGGGGCGTCGTGGAGTTCCTGCACGTGCTCAAGACTACGAGACGCCACCGACAGCCCCGGCACGCGCGCGTACGGCCCCGCCCAGGGGTGGGCGGGGCCGTACGCGCGCGTGTGCGGCTCAGTTGTCACGGGTCAGGCGCCGGGACGCCTCCGCCCAGTCGAGCGGGAGCTCGGCGGCGGGGACCGCCCAGGTCGCGTACCGCACGTCCGCCATCTCGGCGGCCAGGCCGCGCGAGGTCGGGGCGTGGCTCCCGGCGCGGGCGAAGGTCTTGAGGGCGGCCGGCGACTCCCACGCGGACAGCGTCCAGAAGGTGCGCCTGAACGGCTGCGCCTTCAGGGTGGCGCCGTACGCGCCGGGCGCCCGGCTGACCTGCCGCCACACGCCCGGCGTACGGGCGAGGAACTTGAGTGCTCCCCACAGGGTGCGGGTCTCGAAGCGGGAGGCGAAGACGTGGGCCTCGGCGCCGGTCGGCGGGGTGTTCGGCACGGTCCAGGGCAGGGTGGGCACGGCGGACTCCTCTCGGCGGTCGGTGCGGGCGGGGTCAGTGGGAGGCGCCGGCGGGGACCTTGGCCGGGGCGGCCTCGGTGGCGTCGCCGGTGAGGACCGTCGCGGCGCGGCCGGAGGGGATCACCAGGGCGGCGAGCCCGGCGAGGGCCACGATCCCGGCGCCGACGGCGACCGCGGGCCGCAGTCCGTCGACGAACGCCTGGGCGGACTCGTAGCCGCCCTGCGCCGCGAAGATCGAGGACATGATCGCGATGCCGAGGGCTCCGCCGACCTCGCGCAGGGCGTTGTTGGCGCCGGAGGCGATGCCCTGCTCCTTGGCCGTGACGCTGGCCATGACCAGGGCCGAGGCGGGCGCGAAGAACAGTGCCATGCCGATGCCGCTGAGGATCAGGCCGGGCAGCTGGGAGGCGTAGGAGGCGTCGGCGGTGGCCACCCAGGCGAGGTGGGCGAGGCCGGCGGCCTGGAAGAAGAGGCCGGCGGCGACGACGGGACGGCCGCCGATGCGGTCGGAGAGGATGCCGGCGATGGGCGCGACCAGCATGGGCATGCCGGTCCAGGGCAGCATCCGCAGCCCGGCCTCGGTGGGCGAGTAGCCGAGCACGCCCTGCATGTACTGGCTCAGCAGGAAGATCGAGCCGAACATGCCGAGGAACATCAGCATGCTGGCGGCGTTGATCCCGGCGAAGGCGCGGGAGCGGAACAGCCGCATCGGCAGCATGGCGTTGCGGGCGCGGGTGCCGTGCACGACGAACGCGGCGAGCAGGGCGGCGCCGGCGATGAGGCCGAGCAGGACGGTCCCCGAGGTCCAGCCGTCGACCGGGCCGCGGACCAGGCCGTACACGATGCCGAACAGACCGCCGCTGGCGAGCAGGGTGCCGGGCACGTCGAGCGGGGCGCCGGTGCCGCGGGACTCGGCGAGGCGCAGCCGGGCGAGCGGCAGCAGGGCGATGCCCAGCGGGACGTTCAGCCAGAAGATCCACTGCCAGGAGACGTGCTCGGTGAGGGTGCCGCCGATGAGCGGTCCCGAGGCGACGGCGAGTCCGTTGACGGCGCCCCAGATCCCGTACGCCATCCCGCGCTTCTCGGCGGGGACCGCCGCGGTGAGCAGGGTCAGCGTGAGCGGCATCATCACGGCCGCGCCGACGCCCTGCACCGCGCGGGCGGCGATCAGCGAGTCGATGCCGGGGGCGAGGGCCGCGGCGGCGGAGGCGGCGGTGAAGATCGCGAGCCCGACGCCGAAGAGCCGGCGGCGGCCGAAGCGGTCGCCGAGCGCGGCGCCGAACATCAGCAGCACGGCGAACGTGAGCGTGTACGCGCTCACGGTCCACTCCAGGTCGTGCAGCGCGCCGCCGAGGTCCTCGCGGATGGCGGGCAGCGCGGTGGTGACGACGAGGTTGTCGAGGGCCGCCATGAACCCGGCGACGCTGGTGATGGTGAGGGCCCACCCGACCGATCCGCGGCGGGCTCCGGTTGCGTTGTGCGACATCTCTCCCCCAGAGGATGTTCAGGAACCGATGATTAGTAATTGCTGACTAACTTTCGCGGGCGTGAAAAGGCGGCGGACCGCCCGTCCTCGCGCTACTTCCCCGGCGCGTCCTTGCGCCGCGAGGACTCGTAGATCCCTTCCCAGACCCGGTGATCGGACGGAAAGCCCATGGCGATCAGGCAGTTGATGAGCATGCCGTAGGCCATGAAGGTCGTCGTCTCCTCCACGTCGGCGCCGAGCGGCAGGTGAACGGTGTCCCACAGCCGCATCCAGCTGGCGCGCACCGCCTCGCCGAACTCGTGGTCGCCCTCCTGCTCGGCGGCGCCCACGGCGATGTACATCTGCAGCTGCATCAGCAGTCGCTCGGGCTGCTCGGCGATGACCTGGGTGTACGCGTTGGCCATCGCGTGGAGGGCCTCTTCACCTTCAAGCCCCTTGGAGGCATCCCCGAACGTGCGGATGGTGGTCTCCATGCACCACTCGGCCGCCGCCAGGAAGATGGCCTTCTTGCCCGGGAAGAGCCGGAAGAGATACGGCTGCGAGACGCCGACACGCTTGGCGATCGCCTCGGTCGACGTGCCGTGATAGCCGCCGCGGGCGAACTCCTTCACTGCCGCGCGGATGACGCTCTCGCGTCGCTCTTCTGCGCTCATCCTGACCATGCTTCGAAGTTAGTGCCCAATCACTAACTATGTCAAGCGGTGACGTGGCCGGGGTTCTCCGGTGGTCTGGGGCGCGGGGTTCTCCGGTGGTCTGGGGCGCGGGGTTCTCCGGTGGTCAGGGGCGCGGGGTTCTCCGGTGGCCAGGGGCGCGGGGGCCTCGGCGTGCGAGGGCGCGAAACTCGGCGGTGCGAGGGCGCGAAAAAGGGGCGCCCCCCGTCGGCGGGGCGCCCCCTTCGGCACGTACGGGTGCGGGTCAGGCCAGTCGTACGACCGCCCGGGACATGGCCAGCACCTTCTGCCCGGCGCTGGTGACCGTGAGGTCCACGCGGACGGTGTTGTCGTCGAGCTTGGCCGCGACCTTGCCGCCGACCTCGATCTGGGCACCCTGGTCGTCGTTGGGGACGACGACGGGCTTGGTGAAGCGCACCCCGTACTCCACGAGCGCGCCCGGGTCGCCGGTCCAGTCGGTGACCACGCGGGCGGCCTCGGCCATGGTGAACATGCCGTGCGCGATGACGTCCGGCAGCCCGACCTCCTTGGCGAACTTCTCGTTCCAGTGGATCGGGTTGAAGTCGCCGGAGGCGCCCGCGTAGCGGACGAGGGTGGCGCGGGTCACCTGGAAGGTCTGCGCGGGGAGTTCGGTGCCGACCTCGACGTCGGCGTACGCGATCTTGGCGGTCATCTGCTGCTCACGCCTCCTCGGCCGCGCGGGCCACGAGCTTGGTCCAGGCGGTGACGACGTGCTCGCCGGCCTCGTCGTGCACCTCGCCGCGGATGTCCAGGAAGTCGTTGCCGGCCATGGACTTGATCGCCTCGATGGTCGAGGTGACCGTCAGCCGGTCGCCCGCGCGGACCGGGCGGCTGTAGGCGAACTTCTGGTCGCCGTGCACCACCCGGCTGTAGTCCAGGCCGAGCTGCGGGTCGTGGACGACCTCCTGCGCGGCCTTGAAGGAGATCGCGAAGACGAAGGTCGGCGGGGCGATCACATCGGGGTGCCCGAGCGCCTTGGCGGCCTCGGGGTCCGTGTAGACGGGGCTGGAGTCCCCGATGGCCTCGGCGAACTCACGGATCTTCTCCCGGCCCACCTCGTAGGGCTCGGTGGGCGGATAGGTGCGCCCCACGAAGGACTGGTCGAGTGCCATGGCTCGGCGCCTCCTGGTCTGAGCGGTTGTTTCGACGTGTCGACGGTCGAGGCCGGGGCCTTTCGGCGCTCGGCGTCTCGGCTGTTCCGACTGTTCCGACTGTTTCAGTGGGAGGAAACGGCACGAGGCCGCCCCCCTGAATGATGGGGGCGGCCTCGTACGTGAGTCTGAGTCAGCGCGTCTCGCGGTGCGCGGTGTGCGCGTTGCAACGCGGGCAGTGCTTCTTCATCTCAAGACGGTCCGGGTTGTTACGCCGGTTCTTCTTGGTGATGTAGTTCCGCTCCTTGCACTCCACGCAGGCCAGCGTGATCTTCGGGCGGACGTCGGTGGCAGCCACGTGAGTGCTCCTTGACGAACGGGTAGGTGATTCAACGCAAGAAAGAGTAGCCGATCGAAGGACCGACCCCGCAATCGGCTACTGTTAGTAGCGGTGACCGGACTTGAACCGGTGACACAGCGATTATGAGCCGCTTGCTCTACCGACTGAGCTACACCGCTGCGGTTCGATCAGTTCCCGTCTTGCGACGGGAACCTCTCCAACCAGAGCCCCAAAACGGAATCGAACCGTTGACCTTCTCCTTACCATGGAGACGCTCTGCCGACTGAGCTATTGGGGCGAGCGATGAAGACATTACACGGTCCGCGGCCGTTCACCCAAATCCGTATCCGGAGACCCCGCGGCCCCCTCCGCACACGGCTCCCGGCAGCCCTTCGGGTCCCACCCGTCACATACGTCCACCTGGGGCCACGCCGGTACGACTATTGCGCTCCTCCCGGCCGACGAGCGGCGGCCGTCCTAGGCTCGACTCACTCTGCGTGATCTTGCGCTCCGGCGCCTCGCGGAGCCCTCCACGATCAGCCCGCCCCCGAGTCCCGCCCCCGAGTCCCGAGCCCGAGACCTGAGCCGAGCACTGAGCCGAGCCCTGAGCCGAGCCCTTGGAGCGCGATGCCCGACAGCCAGCCGCAGCCGCCCCCGTCGTCGTCCTCGCCGGGCTCCTCCGGGCAGTCCGAGACGCTGCTGCTGTGCGGGGCGCGCCTCACCGACGGCCGGACCGTCGACGTACGGCTGGGCGGCGGGCGCATCGAGGCGGTCGGCACGGCCGGCAGCCTCGGCGGGGCCGCCCAGAGCCCCGGCGCGCGCGTGGACCTCTCCGGCTATCTGCTGCTCCCCGCCCCGGCCGAGCCGCACGCCCACGGCGACACCGCGCTCACCGCCGACGAGGGCGGACCGGTCTCGTACGACCCCCGCGACGTGCAGCGCCGCGCCACCGAGGCGGCCCTGCTGCAACTCGGGCACGGGGCGACGGCGGTGCGCTCCCATGTGCGTGTGGGCGATGTCACGGGGCTGGGCGCGCTGGGTGCCGTGCTGCAGGCGCGGCGCTCACTGCGCGGGCTCGCCGAGCTGACCACGGTGGCCGTGCCGCGGCTGCTCACCGGGGTCGCCGGGGCGGACGGGCTCGCCATGCTGCGCGACGCGGTGAAGATGGGCGCCTCCGTGGTCGGCGGCTGTCCCGACCTCGACCCCGATCCCACGGGCTATGTGGAGGCGGTCCTGGAGGTCGCCTCCGAGCACGGCTGCCCCGTCGACCTGCACACCGACGCCGGCGACCCGGCCCGCCTGGCCCGGCTCGCCGCGATGGCGGGCGGGCTGCGGCCGGGGGTGACGCTGAGCCCCTGCGGGGGTCTGACCCGGCTGCCGTCCGACGCCGCCTCCCGCACCGCCGACCAGCTCGCGGCGGCCGGGGTGGGCGTGGTGTGCCTGCCGCAGGGCGGCTGCGCGGGCGTCGACCGGCGCGGTACGGCGCCCGTACGGCTGCTGCGCGCGGCCGGCGTACGCCTCGCCGCCGGCAGCGGGGCGCTGCGGGACGTCTCCAACCCGGTGGGCCGCGGCGACCCCCTGGAGGCCGCCTACCTGTTGTCCTCACGCCACGGGCTGCGCCCCGAGGACGCCTACGACGCGATCAGCGCCTCGGCACGCGCCGCGCTGGGGCTCCCGGAGGTCCGCGTCGAGGCGGGCTTCCCGGCGGAACTCCTCGCCGTCCGCGGCGACCGCCTCTCCGGCGCCCTGTCGCTGGCCTACAGCCGCATCGTCATCCACCGGGGGCGGGTGGTGGCCCGCACCAGCGCGGTCCGGGAGTACTGCAACTCGGCGGCGGCAGCGGAACTGGGACTGCCGCGGCAGGGGCGTGGCGAGGTGTCGTAGGCGGGCCGGGCAGGGGGCGCCGCCGGCCCCGGCCGACGAGCCCCCGCCCCGGTGGGCGACGGCCTGCCGTGGGAGCGGCGCTCGCTCCCCGGCCCGGCGTTCGAGCCGCGCGGCGGGGCGGGGCGTTCGGGCGTACGGTCGGAGACATGCGCATTGTCATCGCTGGTGGTCATGGTCAGATCGCGCTGCGGCTGGAGAGGCTGCTGTCGGCGCGGGGTTACGAGGTGGCGGGCATCATCCGCACCGCGGAGCAGGGCGACGACCTGCGCCGGGCGGGTGCCGAACCGGTGCTGCTGGACCTGGAGTCGGCGTCGGTGGAGGAGGTCGCCGCGCAACTGCGGGGCGCGGACGTGGCGGTGTTCGCGGCGGGCGCGGGGCCGGGCAGCGGGGCGGCCCGCAAGGACACGGTGGACAAGGGCGCGGCGGTGCTGTTCGCGGACGCGGCGGTCCGGGCGGGCGTACGGCGGTTCCTCGTCGTGTCCTCGATGGGCGCCGACCCCGCGCACGAGGGCGACGAGGTCTTCGACGTGTATCTGCGCGCCAAGGGCGAGGCGGACGCGTACGTCCAGGGCCTGGACGCGCTCGACTGGACCGTCCTGCGGCCGGGTTCCCTCACGGACGACGCCGGGACCGGTCTGGTGCGGCTGGAGGCGCACACGGGCCGCGGCCCGGTCACGCGCGACGACGTGGCCGCCGTGCTCGCGGAGCTGATCGAGACCCCGGCGACGGCCGGCCTGACCCTCGAACTGGTCGGCGGCTCCGTGCCGGTGTCGGTCGCGGTGAAGTCGGTGGCGGGAAACTGACCTCAGAACAGCGGCAGCTGCCCCGGGAACTCCGGCACGGCATAGCCGTCCAACGAGGGCTGCACAGCGCCCAACTGCGCGGGTCTCCTCGACCCCGCGCACGACACGAGCCGGTCGCCCTCCCGCATCCCCGGCGGATCGTGCCGGGCGAACCGTCCTGCGACGACGGCGATCTCACGACGGCACTCAGGGCACAGCCTGCGACGGGACGACGACATACCCCCAGTCTGCCCGCCCCCTCTGACAACGCCCCCCAACAGGCCGGGAAACGCGAAGACCCCCTCCGCTGTCGCGGAGGGGGTCTTCCCCAGTGTGGCGGCGCCAGGATTCGAACCTGGGTAGGCTAAGCCGACGGATTTACAGTCCGCTCCCATTGGCCACTCGGGCACACCGCCATGGGATCGCTGCTCGGGGCGGCCTTTCGGCTGTGCTCCCTGGCAACGACGTAAACAATACCTGATCCCGGGGGGTGCTTCGCCACCCGGTTGATCAGTGGTGAGATCGCTAGGCTTGCGCCGTACCCGCAGAGCGTCATCACCGCATCCGAGCAAGGAGCCACACGTCATGGCCGACTCCAGTTTCGACATCGTCTCCAAGGTCGAGCGGCAGGAGGTCGACAACGCACTCAACCAGGCCGCCAAGGAGATCTCCCAGCGCTACGACTTCAAGGGCGTCGGTGCCTCGATCGCGTGGTCCGGCGACAAGATCCTCATGGAGGCCAACTCCGAGGACCGGGTCAAGGCCGTCCTGGACGTGTTCCAGTCCAAGCTGATCAAGCGGGGCATCTCGCTGAAGGCCCTGGACGCGGGCGAGCCGCAGCTCTCCGGCAAGGAGTACAAGATCTTCGCGTCGATCCAGGAGGGCATCTCCCAGGAGAACGCCAAGAAGGTCGCGAAGATCATCCGCGACGAGGGCCCCAAGGGTGTGAAGGCCCAGGTCCAGGGTGACGAGCTGCGTGTCACCTCCAAGAGCCGCGACGACCTCCAGGCCGTCATCGCCCTGCTGAAGGGCAAGGACTTCGACTTCGCGCTGCAGTTCGTCAACTACCGGTGACCTCACCGTCCTGAAGGGCGGGCACCCCGGATTCGCCGGGTGGCCGCCCTTCTCGGCGGACCGGTTGTTCGATCGCGTTCGCTAGGGTGCGCCGCATGACGCACTCCTCCGGTCCCGCACTGCGCCGCACGCTCGGTGTGGGCGACGCCGTGGTCATCGGGCTCGGCTCGATGGTCGGGGCCGGCATCTTCGCCGCCCTCGCCCCTGCCGCGCGCGCGGCGGGCTCCGGGCTGCTGCTCGGGCTCGCGCTGGCCGCCGTGGTCGCGTACTGCAACGCCATGGCCTCGGCCCGGCTGGCCGCGCTGTACCCGGCCTCCGGCGGCACCTATGTGTACGGCCGTGAGCGGCTCGGCCCCTTCTGGGGCTACCTCGCCGGCTGGTCGTTCATCGTGGGCAAGACCGCCTCCTGCGCCGCGATGGCGCTCACCGTCGGCGCGTACGTCTGGCCGGAGCAGTCGCACGCGGTCGCCGTGGCCGCGGTGGTGGCGCTGACCGCGGTCAACTACGGGGGCGTGCAGAAGTCCGCCCTGCTGACCAGGGTGATCGTCGCCGCCGTACTCGCCGTGCTGGCGCTCGTGGTGGCCGTGTGCCTGGGGTCGGGGGACGCCGAGGCCGCCCACCTGGACATCGGTACGTCCGGCGGGGTGGACGGGGTGCTCCAGGCCGCCGGGCTGCTGTTCTTCGCCTTCGCCGGGTACGCGCGCATCGCCACCCTCGGCGAGGAGGTGCGCGACCCGGCCCGCACCATTCCGCGTGCCGTCCCGCTCGCCCTGGGCATCGCGCTGGCCGTGTACGCGTGCGTGGCGGTCGCCGTGCTGGCCGTGCTCGGCCCCGAGGGGCTCGGGCGGGCGACGGCCCCGCTGGCGGACGCGGTGCGCGCGGCCGGGGTGCCGGAGCTCGCGCCGGTCGTGCGGGTGGGTGCGGCGATCGCCGCGCTGGGCTCGCTGCTGGCGCTGATCCTGGGCGTCTCGCGCACCACCCTCGCGATGGCCCGCGACGGCCATCTGCCCGCCCCGCTCGCCACCGTGCACCCCCGCTTCCAGGTCCCGCACCACGCGGAACTCGCCGTCGGCGCGGTCGTCGCCGTCCTGGCCGCCACGGCCGACCTGCGCGGCGCGATCGGCTTCTCCTCCTTCGGCGTCCTGACCTACTACGCCATCGCCAACGCCTCCGCCTGGACCCTCGACCCGTCCCCCAAGGCACGCGCCCTGCCCGCGCTGGGCCTGATCGGGTGCGCGGTCCTGGCGTTCGCGCTGCCCGGCGCCTCGGTGCTGACCGGGGCGGCGGTACTGGCGGCGGGCGTCCTCGCCTACGGCGTACGCGCGCGCAGGGCGGCCGCCTAGGGCCTGCCGCCCGACCCGTCCGGGCCTCGCCGGCCGCCGGTCAGCGCGCGGCGAACGGCCTGTCCGTCGGGACGATCTCGCGGCCCAGCGGGACCAGGGAGACCGGTATCAGCTTGAAGTTGGCTATGCCGAACGGGATACCGATGATCGTCAGGCACAGCAGGATGCCGGTGGCGATGTGGGCGAGGGCGAGCCACCAGCCGGCCAGCAGCAGCCACAGGACGTTGCCCACGCAGGACGGGGCGCCCGCGTCGCGGCGCTCGACGGTGGTGTAGCCGAAGGGCCACAGGGCATAGACGCCGATCCGGAACGCGGCGATGCCGAACGGGATGCCGATGATCGTGATGCAGAGCAGCACACCGGCGGCCAGGTAGCCGAGGAAGAGCCAGAAGCCGCTCAGGACGAGCCAGATGACGTTCAGGATCGCTTTCATCGGCCGGGACCTGCCATCTGCTCGAGGCGGGCGATGCGCTCCGCCATGGGCGGGTGGGTGGAGAACATCCGGGACATGCCCTGGCCGGGCCGGAACGGGTTGGCGATCATCATGTGGCTCGCGGTCTCGATCCGGGGCTCGGGGGGCAGCGGGAGCTGCTTGGTGCCGGTCTCCAGCTTGCGCAGGGCGGAGGCCAGAGCGAGGGGGTCGCCGGTGAGCTGGGCGCCGGAGGCGTCGGCCTCGTACTCGCGGGAGCGGCTGATGGCCAGTTGGATGAGGGTGGCGGCGAGCGGGCCCAGGATCATGATCAGCAGCATGCCGAGCAGGCCGGGGCCGTCGTCGTCGTCCGAGCGGCCGATGGGGATCAGCCAGGCGAAGTTGACCAGGAACATGATCACCGAGGCGAGCGCTCCGGCGACCGACGAGATGAGGATGTCGCGGTTGTAGACGTGGCTGAGCTCATGGCCGATGACGCCGCGCAGCTCGCGCTCGTCGAGCAGGCGCAGGATGCCCTCCGTGCAGCACACGGCGGCGTTTCTCGGATTGCGGCCGGTGGCGAAGGCGTTGGGCGCCTCCGTCGGGGAGATGTACAGGCGGGGCATGGGCTGGCGGGCCTGCGTGGAGAGCTCGCGGACCATCCGGTAGAGCGCCGGGGCCTCGAACTCGCTGACCGGGCGGGCCCGCATGGCGCGCAGGGCCAGCTTGTCGCTGTTCCAGTACGCGTACGCGTTGGTGCCGAGCGCGATCAGTACCGCGACGACCAGTCCCGTACGGCCGAAGAAGCCGCCGATGACGATGATGAGTGCGGACAGTCCCCCGAGGAGTACTGCGGTCCTGAGCCCGTTGTGCCGGCGGTGCACGGTACGCCCTCCAAGTGGTGCGGCAGGGGAACCCTTTGCTGGTCGATCTCCGGTGCCACTGGTGCCGTGGTGTCACGTCCAGTGGACCCTCCCGCTGTGAACAACGCGAGGCGAGAGCCACTAGTTCCCTTGTGCGCGCGGGGGCGGGCGGAGGCGGGCGTCGGCCGTACGGGTGACCCGCCTCCGTGCCTGCGGCGAGGAGCGCTCAGAAGAGCCCCGTGTCCGCGAAGCGCAGGACCAGCTGGGGCGCCCCGGACAGGGCGACGCCGATGACGGCCGTGACGGCGATCGCGGCCGTGAGGGGCGCCGGGGCGACGTGCCGGCCGGGCTCGCCCTCGGGGGCGCGGAACAGCAGGGCCGTCCACCTCAGGTAGTAGACCAGCGCGATCACGACGTTCACCGCCATCACCACGGCCAGCCAGCCCAGGCCCGCGTCGACGGCCGCCGAGAAGACGGCGACCTTGGCGAACAGGCCGATGATGCCGGGCGGCAGGCCCGCCAGGCACAGCAGGAAGAACGCCAGGACGAGCGCGGTCACCGGGTTCTTCGCGTACAGGCCGCGGTAGTCCGCGACCCGGTTCGCGGTGTGCGTACGGCCCACCAGGGCGGCCACGGCGAACGCGCCGAGGTTCACGGCGCCGTACATGAGGGCGTAGGCGACGGTGGAGCCGACGGCGTGCTCGGCGTCGTCGGTGTACGCGGCGGCGGCGATCGGTACCAGGAGGTAGCCGGCCTGGCCGACGGAGGACCAGGCGAGCAGGCGTACGGCGCTGTACGCGCGCGTGCCCTGCTGGCGCAGGGCGCCGACGTTGCCGACGGTCATGGTGAGGGCGGCCAGCGCGGCGAGGGCGGGGCCCCAGACGTCGGCGTACGACGGAAGGGCGATCACCGTGACGAGGATCAGGCCGGAGAAGCCGACCGCCTTGCCGACGACCGACAGATAGGCGGCGACCGGCAGGGGGGCGCCGACGTAGGTGTCGGGGACCCAGAAGTGGAAGGGCACGGCGGCCGTCTTGAAGGCGAAGCCGACGAGGGTGAGGACGACGCCGGTCTGCGCGAGGGTGTGCAGCTGGCCGTCGACGTCCTGGATGCGTTCGGCGAGCTGGGTGAGGTAGAGGGTGCCCGTGGTGGCGTAGACGAAGCTGATGCCCATCAGGCTGACGGCGGTGGCCGTGACCGAGGACAGGAAGAACTTCAGGGCGGCCTCGGAGGAGCGCCGGTCGCCGTAGCGCAGTCCGACCAGGGCGAAGGCGGGCAGGGAGGCCACCTCCAGGGCGACGATCAGGGTCGCGAGGTCCCGTGAGGCGGGCAGCAGGGCGGCGCCCGCGGCGGAGGACAGCAGCAGGAACCAGAACTCACCCTCGGGGAGCTCCTTGCGCGCGTCCTTCAGCGCGGTGACCGACAGCAGGGCGGCGAGCAGGGCGCCGCCGAGGACCAGGAACTGGATGACCAGGGTGAAGCGGTCCGCCGTGTAGCTGCACACGCGCGTGTCGCCGACGAGGCAGAACGTGGAGCGGTCGCCGTCCAGGAGGGGCAGCAGCATGACCGTGGCGGCGGCGAGGCCGGCGATCGACATCCAGCCGAGCAGGGGCTTGCGGGCGTCGGGGACGAACAGGTCGGCGACGAGGACGGCGAGGGCGACCACCGCGGCGATGGTGGGCGGCGCGATGGCGAGCCAGTCGACGTCCTGGACGAGGTTGAGGGCCTGCGTCTGGGCCGGGGAGCTCATCGGGTGCCTCCTGCGAGGAGCTGCTGCACGGCCGGGTCGGTCAGGCCGAGGAGGGTCTTGGGCCACAGGCCGGCGACGACGGTGAGGACGACGAGCGGGGTCCAGGCCGCGAACTCGTAGGTCTGCACGTCGGCCAGTTTCGGCACCTCGTCCTTCGGGGCGCCCATGCACACCCGGCGGACCACGATCAGCAGGTAGGCGGCCGTCAGCAGGGTGCCGAACGCGCCGATCGCCATGAAGGTGAGGAACGCGGGCCGGCTCAGGCCCTCGGCGGGGTCGAACGCGCCGAACAGCGCGAGCATCTCGCCCCAGAACCCGGCCAGTCCGGGCAGCCCGAGGGAGGCGACGGCGCCGAACGCGAGCAGGCCGCCGAGGCGCGGTGCCCTGCCGTACAGGGCGGCCCCGGTCTGCTCGGCGAGGGTGTCGAGGTCGGTGGATCCGGTGCGGTCCTTCAGGGCGCCGACCAGGAAGAACAGCAGGCCGGTGATGAGGCCGTGGGCGATGTTGGCGAACAGGGCGCCGTTGACGCCGGTCGGGGTCATGGTGGCGATGCCGAGCAGGACGAAGCCCATGTGGCCGACTGAGGAGTAGGCGATGAGCCGCTTCAGGTCGCCCTTGGCGCCGCGCCGGGCGAGGGCCAGGCAGGCGAGGGACCCGTAGATGATGCCGACGACCGCGAAGGCGGCGAGGTACGGGGCGAAGTCCTGGAATCCGTCGGGTGTGACCGGCAGCAGGATGCGGACGAAGCCGTAGGTGCCCATCTTCAGCAGGACGCCCGCGAGCAGCACCGAGCCGACGGTCGGGGCGGCGGTGTGGGCGTCGGGCAGCCAGCTGTGCAGCGGCCACATCGGGGTCTTCACGGCGAGCCCGAGGCCGATCGCCAGGACGGCGATGACCTGCACGGACGCGGTCAGGGACCGGCCGTTGTCAGTGGCGAGTGCCACCATGTCGAACGTGCCCGCCTCGATGCCGATCAGCAGGAGGCCGAGCAGCATGACCACGGAGCCGAGCAGCGTGTAGAGGATGAACCGCCAGGCGGCCTGGGCCCGTTGCTCGCCGCCCCAGCGGGCGATGAGGAAGTACATCGGGATCAGGACCATCTCGAAGGCGAGGAAGAACAGCAGCAGGTCGAGGACGGCGAAGGTGGCGAGGGTGCCGGACTCCAGGACGAGCAGCAGGGCGACGAATGCCTTCGGGGACGGGCCCGCGGGCATCTTGAAGTAGCTGTACAGCGCGCAGAGGAAGGTCAGCAGCGCGGTCAGGACCAGAAGGGGGAGGGAGATGCCGTCGATGCCGAGGTGGATGCGCACGTCGAGTGCGGGGATCCAGCTGATGTCCGTGCTGGCCTGCATCGTCGACGGGTGGTCGTGGTCGAAGCCGAGCGCGAGGACGATCGCGGCGAGAAGGACCGCGCCGGTGACGGTCACGCCGTGCCGGAGCACGGCCTGGTCGGGCGACTTCCCCTTCAGTCCGGGCGGGGCGGGCAGCAGAGCGGCGGCGGCGCCGAGGAGCGGGCCGACGACGACGAACGCCAGAAGGAACTGCATCACTGACTCGTTGATATCGATCACGCCTGCTCACGCTCCCGTGGCGACGAGGACGACGGCGACCGCCAGGACGACGGTGCCGGCGAGCAGCGCGCTCACATAGGTCTGCACATTGCCGGTCTGGGCGCGGCGGACGGCCGCCCCGAGCAGTCGGGGCAGGGCGCCCGCGCCGCGTACGTAGGTCTCGACGACCTCGCGGTCGAGGAACCGCACGAGACTCGCGCCGCCCTTGACCGGGCGGACGAACAGCGCCGCGTACACGGCGTCGAGGTGGAAGCCGACGGCCGCGTGCCGGTGCAGCGGGCCGAGCAGCAGGCGTCCGGGGTCGGACGGGTCCGGGGCGTGGGCCACGTCGCCGTAGGCGGGCGCGTGGGTCGCGATGGCCTCGGCCTCGACGAGTCCGGCGTCGCCCTCGGGGTGGGCGGCGACCGCGCCCAGGGGCACGCGCGCGGCGAGGGCGGTGGTGTGCCGCCAGGCGGCGTAGGTGACCAGACCGCCGGCGAGGGCCACGCCCGTGCCGAGGACGGAGGTGGTGAGGGTCGGGGCGAGGTCGTTGCCGTCGAACCAGTCGGGCAGCACCCGGTAGGCGAGGCCGCCGAGGGCGAGGGACGGTACGGCGAGCACCCACAGCACCACGGTCATCGTCAGGGGCTGGCGGCCGTGGTCGGGGGCCTCGGTGCCCTGGCCGCGGAAGGCGCGCAGCCACAGCCGGGTGGCGTAGGCGGCGGTGAGCAGGGCGGTGAGGAGGCCGGCGACGAGGACGATCCAGCCGGCCGTGCCGGGGGCGTGCTCGGTGTGGCCGGTGGAGACGTGCTCGGCGGCGCCGAGGACGGACTCCTTGGAGAAGAAGCCGCTGAACGGCGGGATCGCGGCGAGCGCGAGCAACGCCACGGTCATCGTCCAGTAGGCGTCGGGGACGCGGGCGCGCAGGTCCTTCATGCGGGACATCGCGGCCAGCGAGTTGGTGCCGGCGGCGTGGATGACCGCGCCGGCGGCGAGGAACAGCAGCGCCTTGAAGGCGCCGTGGGACAGGAGGTGGAAGACGGCGGCACCGCGGTCGCCGACGGCGAGGGCGCCGGTCATGTAGCCGAGCTGACCGATCGTCGAGTACGCGAGGACGCGCTTGATGTCGTCCTGGGCGAGCGCGGCGAGGCCCGAGCCGACCATCGTGACGGCGGCCATCACGGCGAGGGTGACCATCGCGGCCGTGGACGTCTGGAAGACGGGCAGGAGCCGGGCGACGAAGTACACGCCGGCGGCGACCATCGTCGCGGCGTGGATCAGCGCGGAGACCGGCGTGGGGCCGGCCATCGCGTCGGGGAGCCAGGTGTGCAGCGGGAACTGCGCCGACTTGCCCGCCACGCCCGCGAGGAGCAGCAGCGCGATCAGTGTCGGGTGGTCGAGGGCGCCGCTCGCGACGGCGCCGAGGACCTGGGTGATGCGGAACGACCCGGCGTCCACGGCGAGTGCGAACAGGCCGATCAGGAAGGGGACGTCACCGAGCTTGGTGACCAGGAACGCCTTGAGGGAGGCGGCGCGGGCCTCCGGGGTCTCCCAGTAGTGGCCGACCAGGAAGTAGGAGCAGATGCCCATGACCTCCCAGCCCACCAGCAGCACCATCAGGTCGCCGGAGTAGACGACCAGCAGCATCGCGGAGGTGAACAGCGAGACGAGGGCGGCGTAGGAGGGGTAGCGCGGGTCCTCGCGCAGATAGCCCGTGGAGTAGATCTGCACGCAGGTGGCGACGACGCCGACGAGTACGGCGACAAGGGCGGCGAAGCCGTCGATGTGGAGCACGAGTTCGATCGGGACGGACCCGGTCGGGGTGAGTTCGGTGGCCGCGTCGACGGGCGCGTCCCCGCCCTGGCGGGCGGCGACCAGGGCGGCAAGGCCGAGGGCGGTGAGGGTCGGCAGGACCGCGAGCGGGCGCACGAAGCCGGGGGCGGTGCGGCCGAGGAGCAGTCCGGCGACGGCGCCGAGGAACGGCAGGAGGGGGACGAGGACGGCGGCGGTGGTCGTGGTCACGCGGTGGCCTCAGCCTTCTCGGCGGCGGTCCCGGCCTCGGGTACGTCGGTCTCGTGGCCCTCGGCCGTGTCGCGGAGCTTGTCGATGTCCGAGGTGCCGCGGTTGCGGTAGACGGCGAGGACGATCGCCAGGCCGATGCCGATCTCGGCGGCGGCGATGGCGATGGTGAACAGGGTCAGGGCCTGGCCGGAGTGCAGGGTCTCCTCGGCGGTGCGGCTCAGCCAGACGTCGAAGGCGACCAGGTTGAGGTTGACGGCGTTGAGCATCAGCTCGACCGACATCAGGACCAGGATCGCGTTGCGGCGGGCGAGGACGCCGTACAGGCCGGTGCAGAAGAGGAGGGCGGAGAGTACGGCGGGATAGGCGAGGTGCATCAGCGGGCGCCTTCCTGCTCGGCCGGGGAGGTGCCCTGCGGGGAGGCGGTGCCCTGCGGGGAGGCGTCGGCCTGCGGGGAGGGTCCGGCCTGCTCGGCCGGGTCGACCTGCGGTGAGGGGCCGGCCTGCTGGATCGGGTCGGCCTGCGGCGCCGCCTTCGATCGCTCCGTCCGCTTGGGTCGCCCGATCGGGTGATTCAGGGAATTCGGGGCGGAAGGGGAACCGGCGGTGCTGGTCCGGGAGTTCACAGGGGGAGAGCTCGACTCCGCCTTCGCCTTGCGGGACAGGACGATCGCGCCGACCAGGGCCGCGAGCAGGAGGACGGAGAGGGCCTCGAAGGGGAGGACCCAGTTCTGGAAGAGCGCCTTGCCGGTGACCTCGGTGGAGCCGGCCGGGGCGCCGTCGAGGTCGATCCAGGTGGTGCGGAAGGCGTCGACGACCACCCAGATCAGGGCCGCCGCGGAGGCGACGGCCACGGCGAGGGCGGCCCAGCGGTTGCCGGAGTCCGCGTCCGGGGAGCGGCCGATGGGGGCCTTGGTGAGCATCAGACCGAAGAGAAGGAGGACGACGACGGAACCCACGTAGATCAGCACCTGCACCCAGGCGATGAACTCGGCGGTGAGCAGGAGGTATTCGACGGCCAGGCCACCGAGGGTGACCACCAGCCACAGGGCGGCGTGCACCAGCTGCCGGGTGGTGACGGTGACCAGGGCGGCGCCGAAGGTGACCAGGCCGACGAGGAGGAAGGCGATCTCGACGCCGGTCGGGGAGAGGAAGCCGTGAGTGTCCGCGGCCGTGGTGGTGGCGGTGGACGCGTCCGCGGCGAGGCGGGCGGTGGTCGCTGCGAGCGTCATTCCCCGCCCTCCGGCCTCGGCTGGTCCGTCTGCTGCCGGGAGGCGCCCTGCGGGCGCGTCGGCTGCTCGGCGGCACGGGCCTGTTCAGCGGCGTGGGACTCGGTGGTCTCCGGCTGCTGCTGGGCGGCCAGCTTCTCCGCCGTCTTGCGGGCGGCGGCGATCTCCTTCGGCTCCTCCGCGCCGGGGTCGAGGGCGGGCGGGGCCGGCACGGTCCACATCCACTCGCGCAGCTTGTCGCGCTCGTGGGTGAGGTCGCGGATGTCGGTCTCGGCGTACTCGAACTCCGGGGACCAGAAGAGGGCGTCGAAGGGGCAGACCTCGATGCAGATACCGCAGTACATGCACAGCGAGAAGTCGATGGCGAAGCGGTCGAGGACGTTGCGGCTGCGCTCGCGGCCGCCGGGGGTCGCCGCGGGGATCGTCTCCTTGTGGGAGTCGATGTAGATGCACCAGTCGGGGCACTCACGGGCGCAGAGCATGCAGACCGTGCAGTTCTCCTCGAACAGGCCGATCACCCCGCGGGTGCGGGGCGGGAGGTCGGGCTGGACGTCCGGGTACTGCTCGGTGACGGTCTTCTTCGTCATCGTGCGGAGGGTGACGGCCAGGCCCTTGGCGAGGCCGGAGCCGGGGATGCGGGGCCGGGAGGGAGGGGATGGCACAGCCATGGTTAGTTGATCACCACCTTGACGATGCCGGTGAGGGCGATCTGGGCGAGGGAGAGGGGGACGAGGAGCGTCCAGGAGAGCTTCTGGAGCTGGTCCTCGCGCAGGCGGGGATAGGTCACGCGGAGCCAGATCACGAGGAAGGCGAGGACGGCCGTCTTCAGCAGGGTCCACACCCAGCCGAGGCCGTCGGCGCCCCAGGGGCCGTGCCAGCCGCCCAGGAACAGGACGGTGGTCAGGCCGCACAGGACGACGATTCCGGCGTACTCGGCGAGGAGGAACAGTGCGAAACGCAGACCGGTGTACTCGGTGTACGCGCCGAAGATGATCTCCGAGTCGGCGACGGGCATGTCGAAGGGGGGCCGCTGGAGCTCGGCCAGTCCGGCGACGAAGAACACGATCGCGCCGACGATCTGCCAGGGCAGCCACCACCACTCGAAGGCGTCCACGATGCCGGGGAGGGAGACGGTGCCGGCCGCCATCGCCACCGAGGCGGCGGTGAGCAGCATCGGGAGTTCGTAGGCGAGGAGCTGGGCGGCGGTGCGCAGACCGCCGAGGAGGGAGAACTTGTTGGCGCTGGCCCAGCCGGCCATGAGGGAGCCGAGCACGCCGACGCCCATGACCGCGAGCACGAAGAAGACACCCGCGTCGATGACCTCACCGACGGCGCCCTCGCTCGGGCCGATCGGGATGGCGAGCAGCACGAGGAGGTAGGGCAGCAGGGCGACGGCCGGGGCGAGCTGGAAGATACGGCGGTCGGCGCCGGCGGGGACGACGTCCTCCTTCTGCACGAACTTCACGCCGTCCGCGACGAGCTGGGCCCAGCCGTGGAAGCCGCCGGCGTACATCGGGCCGAGGCGGCCCTGCATGTGGGCCATCACCTTGTGCTCGGTCTGGCCGATGATCAGCGGGAAGGTGAGGAAGACGCCGAAGACGATCAGGAGTCGCAGGGCGACGTCGAGAGCGTCGTTCACTGCGGGCCTCCTGCGGGGTCTTCGGGGGTCGGGGGGTTGTCGGGGATGGCGGGGTCGTCGGAGCCGACGGCTTCATCACCGCGGGCGGGGGCGTCGGAGCCGACGGCTTCATCCCGGCGGGCCGGGTCGTCGGAGCTGACGGCTTCCGGGGCCGGTTCTTGCGCAGCCGGGGGTTTCGCGGCCGGGCGTTTCGAGGCCGGGGGCTCGGTGGCCTCGGTCTCGTCGAAGGCCGGGCGGGCGTGGTGCCAGGGGGCGTCCGGGCTGCGCGGGGCGGGGGCGGGCCTCGGCTCGGCGGGCCTCGGCTCGGCGGGGGTCGGCTGCTGCGCTGCCGGGGTGGCCGCGGCCGCGGCGCGCTGGGACGCCGAGCCCTGCGATGCGCTGCGGGCACGCCGGGGCCCCGCCGGGGGCGTCGGTGGTGTGCCCTCCGGCTGCGCGCCGGTCTCCGGCGAGCTCGCGGCAGGCGCCTGCGTGCGCTGGGACGCCGAGCCCTGGGACGCGGTGCGGGCGCGGCGAGGGCCTGCCGTCGGCGCCGGGGGCTCCTGGCCGGGGGCCGGGGCCGCGGTCGCGGGCGTCTGGCTGGCGGAGCCCTCCGACGCGGTGCGGGTGCGGCGGGGCGGGCGTTCGCCGGCGGGGCGGGCGGTGCCTCGGGCGGGGCGGGTCGGAGCGGGCGGAAGCTGGCCCTTGAGGGGGCCCCAGTCGTTGGGGTCGGGGACGCCCGGCGGGAGCATCTGGCGGCGCTTGGGGCCGCCGTGGTCGGACTCGCCGGGTTCCTTGGCGCCGGGCCATGCCTTGGCGACGCGAGCGGCGAGGACGAAGTCCTTGCGCAGGGGGTGGCCCTCGAAGGTCTCGGGGAGGAGGAGGTGGTCGAGGCCGGGATGGCCCTCGAAGGTGACGCCGAACATCTCGTGGGTCTCGCGCTCGTGCCAGGCGGCACCGGCGTAGAGGTCCACGGCGGTGGGCAGCGTGGGCGCCTCGGGCGGGACCGTGGTGCGCACGAGAAGCCGGTGGACGGGGGCGAGGGCGACGACGTGCGCGCAGACGCGGAAGCCGGTGCCGCCTTCGTCGACGGCGCTGAGCCAGTCGAAGTAGGTGCAGCCGAGCTCGTCGCGGGCGGTGCGCAGGGCGGACAGCCAGGCGGTGGGGGGCACGTCGACGGTCAGGACGTCGTAGGACTCCTCGGCCGTGGCGTCCGGGCCGAAGAGTTCCTCGGCGGGGGCGGGGAGCCAGCCGGCGGTGGTCATCGCTCGGCCCCCTCGTTCGGGACCGGAGGCTTCACCAGGTCGCTCTGGAGGGCCGACACCGAGGGGCGGGCGGTGCCGTAGCGCTCGCCCAGGGACTCGCGGGCGATCTTCTCCTGGAGCTTGAGGATGCCTTGCAGCAGCGCCTCGGGGCGCGGCGGGCAGCCGGGGACGTAGACGTCGACGGGGATGATCTGGTCGACGCCCTTGGTCACCGAGTAGGAGTCCCAGTAGGGGCCGCCGCAGTTGGAGCAGGCGCCGAAGGAGATGACGTACTTCGGCTCGGGCATCTGCTCGTACAGCCGCTTCACGGCGGGGGCCATCTTGTCGGTGACCGTGCCGGAGACCACCATCAGGTCGGCTTGGCGGGGGCCGGGCGCGAAGGGGATCACGCCGAGGCGGATGAAGTCGTGGCGGGCCATCGACGCGGCGATGAACTCGATCGCGCAGCAGGCGAGGCCGAAGTTGAAGACCCACAGCGAGTAGCGGCGGCCCCAGTTCAGGACCACCTTCATGGGCTCGGGGGCGAGGCGGGAGAGCGCGCCCAGCCGCTTCGGCTCGGGGAGCGGGACGGGACCCGGTGTCGTCTCCATGTCCGGCGTCACATCCATGTCAGGACGCCCTTCTTGTACGCGTACAGCAGACCCACGGCCAGGAAGCCGAGGAAGATGAACATCTCGACGAGGGTCGTCGCCCCGTAGCCGGGGGCGGCGAACACCGTCGCCCAGGGGAACAGGAAGATCGAGTCGACGGCGAAGATGACGTAGAGGAAGGCGTAGACGTAGTAGCGGACCTGGGTGTGGGCCCAGCCCTCGCCGACGGGGTCGACGCCGCACTCGTAGGTGAGGAGTTTCTCGGGGGTGGGCACGGCGGGCCGCAGCAGCCGTCCGGCCCCGAAGGCGACGGCGACGAACAGCACGCCGACGGCGGCGAGCAGTCCGACGACCGAATAGGACTCGAAGTAGTCCGCCGCGACGACGACAGCCGGATCGACGGTCGGTTCCCGCACGTCCGTCTCCTCGCTCCCTTTGGCCCTCGACCCTCGACGACCTGTGTTCGACGTTCAGTACGCACGGGAGTCTAGGCCCTGATAAAGAGACGGTAAGCAGCCCGTCACGCCTTGAGATGCCCTGGCGGTGCCAGGGGTGGGGTTTTCCCCAGCAGTGCCGGGCGGTCCGCCTCATGGCGTGGCCGGGCGCGGACGGGCAGGCTGACCCGTATGACCGAACGTACTCCGTCCGCGGGCGACACGGCCGAGCCGCTGCCGCCGCCACGCCTCGCCTACGACGCTCACACCTGGAAGGAGATCGCGCATCTCCTGGCGAACTTCCCGGCGGCGCTGGTGGGCTTCGTCTATGTGGTGACCGTGGTGGTCACCGGTGCCTCGCTCACCGTGACCGTGATCGGGTTCCCGCTGCTGGCGGCGGGGCTGACGGGGGCACGGCAGCTGGGGAAGCTGGAGCGGGCGCGGGCCCGGGCGCTGCTGGGGGTGCGGATCGAGGAGCCGTCGCCGCTGCGGCTGCACGGGCGGGGCGGGCTCCTGCGGGGGCTGTGGATGGTGCTGAAGGACCCGGTGGGGTGGCGGACGCTGCTGTACGAGCTCATCCGGTTGCCGTGGGGCGTGATGACGTTCGTGGTGACGCTGGTGTCGCTGTTCGTGCTGTGGCCGGTGCTGCCGTTCCTGGCGCGGGGTCTGGCGAACGCGGACCGGGCGATGGTGCGCGCGCTGCTGTCGCCGTCGGACGAGCTGGAACGCCGTATCGCCGAACTGGAGTCCGATCGCGGGGTGGTGGTGGACACGGCGGCCGCGGACCTGCGCCGCATCGAGCGGGATCTGCACGACGGGGCGCAGGCCCGGCTGGTGAATCTGGCCATGGGGCTGGGGCTGGCGAAGGAGAAGCTCCTGGAGGACCCCGACTCGGCGGCCGCGATGGTCGACGAGGCGCACGGCGAGGTGAAGCTGGCCCTTCAGGAGCTGCGGGACCTGGCGCGCGGCATCCACCCGGCCGTGCTCACCGACCGCGGTCTGGACGCGGCGCTGTCCTCGGTCGCCTCGCGCTGCACGGTGCCGGTGAAGGTGACCGTCGACCTGGACGCGCGGCCAGCCGAGGCCATCGAGGGCATCGCCTACTTCACGGTCTCCGAGCTCCTGCAGAACATCAGCAAGCACTCGGGGGCCCGGGCCGCCTCGGTGGAGGTGTGGCGGACGGACGACCGGCTGCTCCTCCAGGTCGAGGACGACGGCCGGGGCGGGGCCTCGCTGGACGGCGGCAGCGGTCTGCGGGGGCTCGCGGAGCGGCTGGACGCGGTGGACGGGCTGCTCGTCGTGGACTCGCCGCAGGGCGGTCCGACGACGGTCACGGCCGAGCTGCCGTGGCGGGAGCGCTCCGTCGCGAACGACCGGCGGTAGCGGCCGGAGGTAGGGAAAACCCCCCAGCGAAGACGCCGACGGACTCCATGGTCCGCGCACCGCCGGGCCGAGAGGCTGGACGCAGGACAGCAGGGATCCGCGAGCAGAAACGGACGGGCACATCCAGATGGCCACCACGCGATACGGCGAGACCGGGTACGGACGGGAGTACGAGCGGTACGACGAGCGGCGCCGGCTGCCCGCCGGGCTGCGGGCGCCGTTCGAGGCGCGGCACTGGCGGGAGCTCGCCTATGTGCTGCTGGGCCTGCCGGTCGCCGTCCTGATGTTCGTGTACGCGATCACCATGACGGCGCTCGGCATCGGCCTGGTGGTCACCTTCCTCGGCGTCCCGGTGCTGGCCGCCGCCCTGGCCGGCTGCCGGGGCCTCGGCGCCCTGGAGCGGGCGCGGGCGCGGGCCCTGCTGCACGTCGACGTGGCCGACCCGGAGCCGCTGCGGACGGGCCGCAACGGCCTGATGGCCTGGGTCGGGGCGGTCTTCAAGAGCGGCTCCTCGTGGCGGCAGCTGCTGTACGCGGTGCTGCACCTGCCGTGGGCGGTGTTCTCCTTCGCGGTGGCGGTGGCCTTCTGGTCGTACGGCTGGGCGATGCTGACGTATCCCCTGTGGTTCTGGCTCTTCCCGGTGTACGGCGGCCAGGACGGGCTCCAGCTCTACGGCGACGAGACCCACGCGATCTATCTGGACAACCCCTTCGAGATCACCGTGACGGCTCTGATCGGGCTGCTGTTCACGCTGGCCACGCCCTGGATCGTCAGGGCGCTGACGATGGTGGACCGGGTTCTGGTGCACGGGCTGCTGGGACCGTCGCGGCTGTCGGCGCGGGTGGTGGAGCTGGAGTCGGACCGCGGTGTCGTCGTCGACACGGCGGCCGCCGATCTGCGCCGCATCGAGCGTGACCTGCACGACGGCGCGCAGGCCCGTCTGGTGGCGCTGGCCATGGACCTGGGCCTGGCGAAGGAGAAGCTGGCCGAGGACCCGCGGGCGGCCGCGCGGATGGTGGACGAGGCGCACGGCGAGGTGAAGACCGCCCTCCAGGAGCTGCGCGACCTGGCCCGCGGCATCCATCCCGCCGTCCTCACCGACCGCGGCCTCGACGCCGCCCTCTCCGCCGTGGCCTCCCGCTGTACGGTCCCGGTCACCGTCGAGGTCGACCTCCCCTCCCGCCCGGCGCCGGCCATCGAGGGCATCGCCTACTTCACCGTCTCCGAGCTCCTCCAGAACATCAGCAAGCACTCCCGTGCCCGCTCGGCCACGGTGGACGTGTGGCGCGCGGACAGCCGCCTGATGCTCCAGGTCACGGACGACGGTGTCGGAGGCGCGCAGACGCACGCGGGCTCGGGTCTGGCGGGCCTCGCGGAACGCCTGGACGCGGTGGACGGGATCCTGGTGGTCGACTCCCCGGCGGGCGGCCCGACGACGGTGACGGCGGAACTGCCCTGGCGGGGTTAGCCGCAACCCCCTGGGGGTGCGGGGCCGTATCGATGTGCGGCTCCGCCGGAGTGGGCGCGGCCGGCCGCGGACACCCCCGGACGGCCGGAAACAGACGTTGGCAGCCCCTCTCCCCGCTCTTTCCTGGAATGCTTGAGACACGTACGAGCAGAGCCAGGCCACGGGGGGACCGAACCACATGGAGCAAAGAGTGCGCGTAGTCATCGCAGAGGACTCCGTGCTGCTCAGAGAGGGCCTCACCCGCCTCCTCACCGACCGCGGCCACGACGTGGTCGCCGGAGTGGGCGACGCCGAGGCGCTGATCAAGACGATCGCCGAGCTGGACGCCGAGAACGCGCTGCCCGATGTCGTCGTGGCCGACGTGCGCATGCCCCCGACCCATACGGACGAGGGCGTCAGGGCCGCGGTACGGCTCCGGCAGGCGCACCCCGGCCTGGGGGTCCTGGTGCTGTCGCAGTACGTCGAGGAGCGCTACGCCACCGAACTGCTGGCCGGCTCCAGCCGCGGCGTCGGCTATCTGCTCAAGGACCGTGTCGCCGAGGTCCGCGAGTTCGTGGACGCCGTGGTGCGGGTAGCCGGAGGGGGTACGGCGCTCGACCCGGAGGTGGTCGCGCAGTTGCTGGGGCGCTCCCGCAAGCAGGACGTGCTCGCGGGGCTCACCCCGCGGGAGCGGGAGGTGCTGGGGCTGATGGCGGAAGGACGCACGAACTCCGCGATCGCCAAGCAGCTGGTGGTCAGCGACGGGGCCGTGGAGAAGCACGTCAGCAACATCTTCCTGAAGCTGGGGCTGTCCCCGAGCGAGGGCGATCACCGGCGGGTGCTGGCCGTGCTGACGTACCTAAACTCCTGAGGTCCGGGGAAGGCGACCCTTACGGACGTAGGGTTGGATCGGGGAAGCCTTCGGGAAGGCCGCTCCCCGACAGCCGCCGTCAAGGAGGTCCAGTTCAGTGACCAGCAAGGTCAGCAGCCCAGCGGAGCAGGCCGACGGAACCGTCGTTGGAGAACAGCGCAGACCGGCCGGGGCGAAGGACGTTCGGCGCGTCGACCGGGTGATCATCAGGTTCGCGGGGGACTCGGGTGACGGGATGCAGCTCACCGGCGACCGTTTCACCTCGGAGACGGCGTCCTTCGGCAATGATCTGTCGACGCTGCCGAACTTCCCCGCCGAGATCCGGGCGCCCGCCGGCACCCTGCCCGGCGTGTCCAGTTTCCAGCTGCACTTCGCCGACCACGACATCCTGACGCCGGGCGACGCGCCGAACGTGCTGGTGGCGATGAACCCGGCGGCCCTGAAGGCGAACGTGGGCGATCTGCCGCGCGGCGCGGAGATCATCGTCAACACGGACGAGTTCACCAAACGGGCGATGCAGAAGGTCGGCTACGACACGAGCCCGCTGGAGGACGGGTCGCTCGACGGCTACCACCTCCACCCCGTCCCCCTGACGACACTGACGGTGGAGGCCCTGAAGGACTTCGACCTCACCCGCAAGGAGGCCGAGCGCAGCAAGAACATGTTCGCGCTCGGCCTCTTGTCATGGATGTACCACCGGCCGACGGAGGGCACGGAGAAGTTCCTGCGGTCGAAGTTCGCGAAGAAGCCGCAGATCGCGGAGGCCAACATCGCCGCGTTCCGCGCGGGCTGGAACTTCGGCGAGACGACGGAGGACTTCGCGGTCTCCTACGAGGTGGCGCCGGCGGCGAAGGCGTTCCCGGTGGGCACCTACCGCAACATCTCCGGGAACCTGGCCCTGGCCTACGGGCTGATCGCGGCCTCGCGGCAGGCGGATCTGCCGCTGTTCCTGGGCTCGTACCCGATCACCCCGGCCTCCGACATCCTGCACGAGCTGTCGAAGCACAAGAACTTCGGGGTGCGCACCTTCCAGGCCGAGGACGAGATCGCGGGCATCGGCGCGGCCCTGGGCGCGGCCTTCGGCGGCTCCCTCGCGGTGACGACGACGAGCGGTCCGGGGGTGGCGCTGAAGTCGGAGACCATCGGGCTGGCGGTGTCGCTGGAGCTGCCGCTGCTGGTGGTGGACATCCAGCGCGGCGGGCCGTCGACGGGTCTGCCGACCAAGACCGAGCAGGCCGATCTGCTCCAGGCGATGTACGGGCGCAACGGCGAGGCGCCGGTGCCGGTGGTCGCGCCGCGCACCCCGGCGGACTGCTTCGACGCGGCGCTGGAGGCGGCCCGGATCGCGCTGACCTACCGCACGCCGGTGTTCCTGCTGTCCGACGGCTATCTGGCCAACGGCTCGGAGCCGTGGCGGATCCCGGACCTGGAGGAGCTGCCCGACCTTCAGGTGCAGTTCGCGCAGGGCCCCAACCACACCCTCGACGACGGCACCGAGGTGTTCTGGCCGTACAAGCGGGACCCGCAGACGCTGGCCCGCCCGTGGGCGGTGCCGGGCACGCCGGGCCTGGAGCACCGCATCGGCGGCATCGAGAAGCAGGACGGCACCGGCAACATCTCCTACGACCCCGCCAACCACGACTTCATGGTCCGCACCCGGCAGGCCAAGGTCGACGGCATCGACGTCCCGGACGTGGAGGTCGACGACCCGTCCGGCGCGCGCACGCTGGTGCTGGGCTGGGGATCGACGTACGGGCCGATCACCGCGGCGGTGCGGCGGCTGCGCGCGGCCGGGCACGAGATCGCGCAGGCCCATCTGCGCCACCTCAACCCCTTCCCGAAGAACCTCGGTGAGGTCCTGGGACGCTACGACCGTGTCGTCGTCCCCGAGATGAACCTCGGCCAGCTGGCCGGACTGATCCGGGCCAGGTACCTCGTGGACGCGCATTCCTACAACCAGGTCAACGGCATGCCGTTCAAGGCGGAACAGCTCGCCAAGGCCCTGAAGGAGGCCATCGATGACTGAGGCACTGAAGCTGGTTCCCAAGGCCGAGGCCAAGCAGTCCATGAAGGACTTCAAGTCGGACCAGGAAGTGCGCTGGTGCCCCGGCTGCGGTGACTACGCGATCCTCGCCGCGGTGCAGGGCTTCATGCCGGAGCTGGGCCTGGCCCGCGAGAACATCGTGTTCGTCTCCGGGATCGGCTGCTCCTCCCGCTTCCCGTACTACATGAACACCTACGGCATGCACTCCATCCACGGCCGCGCCCCCGCGATCGCGACGGGCCTGGCCGCGTCCCGGCGGGATCTGTCGGTGTGGGTGGTGACCGGTGACGGTGACGCGCTCTCCATCGGCGGCAATCACCTGATCCATGCCCTGCGCCGCAATGTGAACCTCAAGATCCTGCTGTTCAACAACCGGATCTACGGCCTGACCAAGGGCCAGTACTCCCCCACCTCCGAGGTCGGGAAGATCACCAAGTCGACGCCGATGGGCTCGCTGGACGCGCCCTTCAACCCGGTGTCGCTGGCGCTCGGCGCGGAGGCGTCGTTCGTGGCCCGCACGATCGACTCCGACCGCAAGCATCTGACGGAGGTGCTGCGGCAGGCCGCCGCCCATCCGGGCACGGCACTGATCGAGATCTACCAGAACTGCAACATCTTCAACGACGGTGCCTTCGACGCCCTCAAGGACAAGGCATCCGCCGAGGAGGCGGTGATCCGCCTTGAGCACGGGCAGCCGATCCGCTTCGGCGCCGACCTCGCCAAGGGTGTCGTACGGGACCCGGCGACCGGCGATCTTAAGGTGGTCGCGGTGACGCCGGAGAACGAGGCGGACGTGCTGGTGCACGACGCCCACGCGGCCTCCCCCACCACCGCGTTCGCGCTGTCCCGCCTCGCCGACCCGGACACCCTGCACCACACGCCGATCGGTGTGCTGCGCGCGGTCGAGCGGCCGGTCTACGACGAGCAGATGTCCGAGCAGCTGGAGACGGCCGTCGAGCAGAACGGCAAGGGCGACCTGGCCGCCCTGCTGGCCGGCGGCGACACCTGGACGGTCGTCGGCTGACGACTCCGTTCCGCTACGAGGCCCGGGCGCCGGTCGCCCGGGCCTCGTCGTGCGCGGTGCGGGCCTCGTCCTACGCCGTGCGGGCCTCGTCGTACGCCGTGCGGGCGCGCTCGACCTCGGGCATGCGGTGCTCGGTCCAGCGGGCGAGGGCGCGGACCTGTGCGGCGGCCTCGCGGCCCAGCTCGGTGAGCGAGTAGTCGACGCGGGGCGGGATGACCGGCTGGGCCTCCCGGTGGACCAGGCCGTCGCGCTCCAGCGTCTGGAGGGTCTGGGTGAGCATCTTCTCGCTGACGCCCCGCCCGGAGCGGCCGATCTCGCGGCGCAGTTCGCTGAACCGGTAGGAGCGCTCCAGCAGCGCGATCAGCACCAGGACGCCCCAGCGGCTGGTGACGTGCTCCAGGACGAGGCGGTAGGGGCACATGGCCTCGGTGTCCCGCGTACTTACTGCCATGCAAGTACCTTACTTCAAAGTGGGTACTTACGAATAGTTAGCGCCCCTCCTAAGGTGAGTGTCACACCCACCGAAGGAGAGAAGAACCATGGGCATCGTCGTCACCGGCGCCACCGGAAAGCTCGGCCGTCACGTCGTGGAGCAGCTGCTGGAGAAGGTCCCGGCGGAGCAGATCACCGCGGTCGTGCGGGACAAGGCGCGCGCCGACGGCCTCGCCGCGCGCGGGGTGCGGCTGGCGGTCGCGGACTACAACGCCCCCGAGACCTTCGCCGAGGTGTTCGAGGCCGGCGACAAGGTGCTGCTGATCTCCGGCAACGAGTTCGACAAGGGGCGCCCGGCCCAGCACAAGGGCGTCATCGACGCCGCCAGGGCCGCGGGCGTCGCCCTGCTCGCCTACACCAGCGCCCCCGGCAGCCTCACCGCCGCGCTGGCCGACGACCACCGCGCGACCGAGGAGATCCTGCTGGCCTCCGGCCTGCCCTATGTGCTGCTGCGCAACGGCTGGTACTTCGAGAACTACACCGAGCACCTCGCCCCGGTCCTGGAGCACGGCGCCGTGGTGCAGGCCGCCGGGGACGGCCGGGTCTCGGCCGCCTCGCGCGCCGACTACGCGGCCGCCGCGGTGGCGGTGCTGACCGGTGAGGGCCACGAGAACACGACGTACGAGCTGGGCGGCGACACGGCGTTCTCCTTCGCGGAGTACGCGGCCGAGCTGAGCCGGCAGACCGGCCGGGAGATCGTCTACCGGCCCGTCTCCGTGGAGGCGTTCACCGGCATCCTGACCGGCGCCGGCCTGCCCGAGCCGCTGGCCGCCGTGTTCGCCGGGGTGGACGCGTCCATCGAGAAGGGCGAGCTGGTCGTCCCCACCGGCGATCTGTCCCGGCTGACCGGGCGTCCGACCACGTCGCTCGCCGACGCGGTCGCGGCCGCGCTGCGGGGCTGAGCTGGTGGTTCCGCCCGCCGTCCCGGCCGTCGCGCCCCGGTGACCGGTGCGCTGCCGGCCGGCGGCCGCGCTCCGGTGACCGGCTGCGCCGAGTGCCCACTCCCCGCGTGTCATGACCGTATACAAGTACGGACATGACAGGTGGGGGTCGTCGGCGTTACCTTCGTCCGAGCGGGTGACAGCGACGAGGTGAGGAGGACCCCGTGGGCGAGCCGAAGGGCGAACGGCGCATCGGACTGCTGAACGGCTTCGCGGCCTACGGGATGTGGGGGCTCTTCCCCCTGTTCTTCCCCCTGCTCAAGCCCGCGGGCGCGGGCGAGGTGGTCGCCCACCGGATGGTGTGGTCCTTCGCCGTGGTCGCGCTGGCCCTGCTGGTGCTACGGCGCTGGGGCTGGGTCGTCGAGCTGGTGCGCCGGCCGCGCCGGCTGGCGCTCGTCGCCGTGGCCGCGGGGGTGATCTCGCTCAACTGGGGCACCTACATCTGGGCCGTGAACAACGACCGGGTCGTGGAGTCCTCCCTCGGCTACTTCATCAACCCCCTGGTCACCATCGCGATGGGCGTGCTGCTGCTCAAGGAGCGGCTGCGGCCCGTGCAGTGGGCGGCCGTCGGGACCGGTCTCGCCGCCGTGGTCGTGCTCACCGTCGGCTACGGGCAGCCGCCGTGGATCGCCCTGGTCCTCGCCTTCTCGTTCGCCACGTACGGCCTGGTCAAGAAGAAGGTCAACCTCAGCGGCCTGGAGTCGCTGGCCGCGGAGACGGCGATCCAGTTCCTGCCCGCGCTCGGCTATCTGCTGTGGCTGAGCGGCCGGGGCGACTCCACGTTCACCTCCGAGGGCGCCGGGCACATGGCGCTGCTCGCCACGACCGGTCTGGTGACCGCGCTGCCCCTGGTCTGCTTCGGCGCGGCCGCGATCCGCGTGCCGCTGTCCACGCTCGGACTGCTGCAGTACCTCGCCCCGGTCTTCCAGTTCCTGCTCGGTGTCGTCTACTTCCGTGAGGCCATGCCGCCCGAGAGGTGGGCCGGGTTCGCGCTGGTCTGGCTGGCCCTGACCCTCCTGACGTGGGACGCGCTGCGCACGGCCCGGCGGACGGCGCGCGCCCTGCGGGCGGGGAAGGCCGCGGTGGCGGCGGGCACGGGTGCCGGGGACGGCGGCCGGGGCGCCGAGAACGTCGGGGCTGGGGAGCCGGTGGGGGCGGTCGAGGGGGCGGCCTCCGCGCCGGCGCTGGAGGGCAAGCCGTAGGGGCGGGGAGCCGGTCGGCCGGACCGGATGTTTTCACGGCTGCCGTCCGGCTCGCTTCCGGCGTTTCGTTGCCCACTCGCTCACATAACCCATATGACTGGTCACGTGATCGAGACCACGGCCGGAGAGACCGGCACACCGACGCCCGTCCACTTCAAGATCGTCATCGACTGTGAGAACCCCCAGGCCCAGGCCGACTTCTGGGCAGCCGCCCTGCACTACGAGGTCGAGGACAACAACGCGCTGATCGAGCGGCTGCTGGAGCTCGGCGCACTGCCGCGCGAGGCGGTCGTCGAGTTCCACGCCCGCCTCGCCTTCCGGGACCTGGTCGCCGTACGGCATCCCGCGGACCCCGTCGACCCGGACAGCGGCAGCGGGCTGGGGCGGCGACTGCTCTTCCAGCGCGTTCCCGAGCCCAAGACCGTCAAGAACCGCCTCCATCTCGACCTGCACCCCGGCGAGGGGCGGCGCGAGGAGGAGGTGGCCCGGCTGAGGGGGCTCGGGGCGAGCGTGCTGCGGGAGGTGAAGGAGCCGGGAGGTCAGTGGGTGGTCATGGCGGATCCGGAGGGGAACGAGTTCTGCGTGCAGTGAGCTCCGCGGGGGCCGGGGGGCGGGCCGGGCCGGGGGTTCAGGGTTCGCGCCGTCGTGCGGCACGGGCGGTGAGTCGGTCCATCCGGGCGTGGGCCGACTCCAGCTCCTCCAGGTCCTCGGCCGCGGGGCCGCCCTCCGCCGCCAACTCCGTCCACAGGGCGATCAGTTCCCGGCCCAGCTGCAGCCCGAGCTCCGGGTCGCGCACGGCGCGCCAGGCGGTCGCCGCGGACTGGACGTTGCCGTAGGCCGCCTCGGCGTCCCGCCTGTGGCGGTGTATCCGGGCCAGCTCCAGGGAGAGGGTGAGGGCGCGCTCGCCGTCGCCGGCCAAGTAGGCGATGTACGCGGCGAGTTCCCTCAGCCGCAGTACCTCGGGGTGCTCGGCGCCGATCGTCTCCGACGCCTCCCGCAACGCCCTTCCCGCCAGCTCCGCGGCCCGCTCCACCTGCCCCGACCGCACCGCCTCATTGATCCCCGCCAGGGGCTCCGCCAGGACGCCGGGCACGGGGGTGGGGGTGTCGTCGAGCACGGCTTCGGCTATGGCGTCGAAGCCTCGGGGTGGGGTGGGGGTGGCGGTGGAGGAGGGGCGGGTGGCTGGGGTGGGGGCGGCCCAGGCCGGGGCGGGGCGGGAAGGGGCCGGGCTCGGCGGGGTGGGCGGGGTGGTGGCGTGCGGCGGGGTGGGCGGGGTGGTGGCGTGCGGCCGGGCCGTCGGGAGCGGTGTGGGGGGCGGGGGCACGGGGGCAGCGGGGAGCGGCGGGGTGGTGGGGCTTGAGGGGGCGGTCGGGCGTGAGGGAGCGGTCGGGCGCGGCTCGGTGCTCTGCAGCGGCTCGGTGCTCTGCCGCGGCTCGGTGCTCTGCCGCGGCTCGCGGACCGGGTGCGACTCGGGCTGCGGGCGCGCGTCGGACTCCTGGCGCGCGGCGGACTCCGGATGCGCGGCGGACTCCTGGCGCGCGGCGGACTCCAGGCGGACGGGCTCGGCCGGGTCGAGGTACGGGTTCGGCTCGTCCGGCAGGGCGTGCTGCGGTTGCGGGCTGTAGTACGGCGAGGGGGCGGGCGTGGCCGGGGTGCGCGTCGGGTACGGCTCGGGGGTGTGGGACGGGTCGGCCATCACCGGAGCCGGGCCGAAGCCCCCGGCCGCCGCGTCCGCACCGCGGCCCCCACCGGACATCGCCTCCGTCCCACGGGCCCCCTTCCCGAGGGTGACCCCGCCGCCGGCCGTCTTCTTCACGGCGCTCCCCGTCAAGGCACCACCGGCCGAGGCGCCCTCCGTCGAGGCAGCACCCTCAGCAGCCGGGGCACCCCCCACCGGAGCGCCCGTCGAAGCCGCCCCCTCGGTCCCCTCACCCACCTCCCGCCGCACCCGCGTCGGCTCGCCCGTGAACCGGCTCGCGCCGTTCGGGTCGACCTGGAGGGGGACGACGTAGCCGATGCGCTCGTCGTGGACGAGGGCGTGGACGGAGTGCCCGGAGCCGAGGGCGATGGCCTGGAGGCGCTTGAGGACGGCGCGCTGGATCTCCTCGCCGGGGGCGGGGGTCACACGGACGCCGTCGACGAGGGCGCCGGTCGCGCCGACGTGGACATCGAGCGGCGTCATCGGCGCGGCGCCGGACACCGCCGCGGTGCCCGGCGTCTCGGCGGCATGAGACGGCGCGCCGGCGGCGTACGACTGTTCCCGCTGGCTGCCACGGCTGGATCGTGTCATCGGTCGGTCCCCCACTCCCATGTGTCCGCGAACGTCGCCGGACACCCACCGTCGAGTCTCTCCGCTCACCGCCGATGCACACGTCACCGCGACGTCACAGCATCGTCCCAACAGCCGGGGCGCGGCGGCCCCCGCCGGCCCTGGACCCAGATTCATGCATGTGCATATACTGCACGCGCTTCCTACAAGCGCCGAAGAACGACTGGGGGACCCATGAACCGCCGCTTCCTGTTCCTGACCGCGGGCAGCCGTCACGACGGCAACACCGAACTGCTCGCCCGCCGGGCCGCCGAGCATCTGCCCGAGGACGTGGAGCAGCGGTGGATCCACCTGGCCGACCACCCCCTGCCGGACTTCGAGGACCTGCGGCACGACCGGGACCGCACCCGCGCCGCCGACGCCCACGTGGACCTGCTGCGGGACGCCACTCTCGCCGCCACGGACCTGGTCATCGCCTCGCCGCTGTACTGGTACTCCGTCTCCGCGCACGCCAAGCGCTACCTGGACCACTGGGCGGGCTGGCTGCGCGAGCCCGGTGTCGACTTCCGCGCGCGGATGGCCGGGCGGACCCTGTGGGGCGTGACCGCGCTGGCGCACCAGGAGACGGAGGTGGCCGACCCGCTCGTCGGCACCCTCAACAACTCGGCCGCGTACATGGGGATGCGCTTCGGCGGGGTGCTGTTCGGCAACGGCACCAAGCCCGGCGACGTACTGCTGGACGCCGACGCCCTGGTGCGCGCCAAGACCTTCTTCGCCCAGGAGGCGCCGCTCGCCCGCTTCCCCTACGAGAGCTAGCCGGTGATGTCCCTCCCGAACCAGCCGGTCATGTCCCTCGCGAACCAGCCGGTCATGTCCTTCGCGAGCTAGCTGGTGATGTCCTTCGCGGTGAACCGCGCCCAGGCCGCCGAGCCGAACACCGCCGCATACAGGGCCTGTATGCCGAGGTTCTTGGTCAGGTCCTCCCAGTAGACCGGCTCGCGCATCAGGTCGGCGAAGGACAGCCAGTAGTGCGAGAAGAAGTACGGGTGCAGGGCGCTCAACTGCGGTATCTGGTCGAGGATCTGCACGGTGATCAGCAGGCCGACGGTGGTGGCCATCGCCGCGATGCCGCTGCCGGTGAGCGTGGAGACGAACAGGCCGAGCGCGGCGACACCGAGCAGGGACGCGGCGACGACCAGGGCGATCAGCAGGGCTCTGGCAAGACCCTCGGCGAAGCTGATCCGGGTGCCGGAGATCGTCGTCAGGTCGCCCAGCGGGAAGAGCAGCGCGCCGACCGCGAGCGCCGAGACGGCGACCGTGAGGGTGGCGGCGAGGCAGAAGGCGATCACGGTGGCGTACTTGGTGAGCAGCAGCCGGGTGCGGCCGGCCGGCGCGACCAGCAGATAGCGCAGTGTGCCCGCGTTCGCCTCCCCGGCCAGGGCGTCGCCCGCGACCACGCCGACGGCCATCGGCAGGAAGAACGGCAGGGTCGCCGCGAGGCCCGTGAACACCAGGAACAGGCCGTTGTTGGTGATCTGCGAGATGAACGGCGGGCCCTCGCCGCCCCCGCCGCCGATGGACGAGCCGTCGCTGGTCTCGATCTTCACCGCGACCCCGACCAGCACCGGTACCGCCGCGAGCACCCCCAGCAGGGCGAGCGTGCGCCAGCGCCGGAAGGTCGTCGACAGTTCGCTGCGCAGCAGGCCCAGCGCCCACAGGGGATTCGGCCGCACGGCGAGAACCGGCTCAGCCCGCGACATCGAACCCCTCCCCCGTCAGCGCCACGAACGCCTCCTCCAGCGAGGCGCGTTCGACGCCGAAACCGCGCACCCGCACCCCTTGCCCCACCAACGCGGCAGTGAGGTCGGAGAGTTCCCGTTCCGGCACCTCACCGGTCACCCGGTCCCCGTCGACGACCACATCGCCGACGCCCTGCTCCTTCAGCACCCGGGCCGCGTCGCCCGCGTCCGGCGTGGTGACGACCAGCCGGCCGCGTGCCCCGGCCGCGAGGTCGGCGACCGCGCCCTGGGTGATCAGCCGGCCGCGGGCCATCACGGCGGCATGGCTGCACACCTGCTCGATCTCGTCGAGGAGGTGGGAGGATAGGAAGACGGTCGTGCCGTCGGCGGCGAGTTCCCTGATCAGGGTGCGGATCTCGCGCATGCCCTGCGGGTCGAGCCCGTTGGTCGGCTCGTCCAGCACCAGCAGCCGGCGCGGCTGGAGCAGGGCGGCGGCGAGGCCGAGGCGCTGCTTCATGCCGAGGGAGTAGGCGCGGGCCTTCTTGCCGGCCGCGGCCGCGAGTCCCACCCGGTCCAGCGCCGCGGCGATCCGGGCATGCCGGGTGCGCGGGTCGGCGGTGGGGTCGGCGGCGTCGTAGCGCAGCAGGTTGTCGCGGCCGGAGAGGAAGCCGTACAGGGCGGGTCCCTCGATCAGCGCGCCCACCTGGGGCAGCACGGTCCGCGCGGCGCGGGGCATCGGCTGCCCCAGCACGCGCGCGGTGCCCGAGGTGGGCTCGATCAGGCCCATCAGCATGCGGATGGTGGTGGTCTTGCCGGAGCCGTTGGGGCCGAGGAAGCCGAAGACGCTGCCCGCCGGGACGGTCAGGTCCAGGCCGTCGACGGCGAGCTGCCCGCCGCGGTAGCGCTTGGTGAGGCCGCGGACGGCGATGGCCGCCTCGTCCGCGCCGCTCCCGTCCGGCTCCGTGACGGGCACTTCAGGCATGGGCTCCCCCGGCTCCCTCGATCCCCCGACTGCTCGTAGGCGTACGGTACTCAACGCCCCGGCCGTACGCCGTCCGACGGTGTCACCGCTGTGCTTCGGCCGCCTTCACCAGCGCGTCCTTGGTGACCGCGCCGACGTAGACCGTGCCGTCGTCGGTGATCAGGGCGTTGACCAGCCGGGTCTTGAAGACCGTGCCCGAGCCGAACTTGCCGCTGACCTGGTCGCCGAGGGAGTCCAGGAAGCCGCCGAAGGCGCCGGCCTCCTCACCGCCGGTGGGCAGGCCCTCGCCGCCGGTGTCGAACACGGTGATCGCGTTCCAGCCCTCGCCGATGGTCCGCGGGCCCTCGGCGTCCCGGTCGACGTCCTCCTCCGGCATGAGCCGCAGGTCGCTCTCGCTGTGCCCGGCGGCGTCCTCCTCGGTCACCTTCGCGCCCTTGGGCGGGGCGAAGTCGAAGGTGGAGGCGGCCGGCCGGGCGAAGCTGACCTGGGTGAAGCCCGCGTCGACGACGGCCGCGCCGCCACCGGCCGGGGTGAGGGTGAACTTCAGCGGGGTCCAGGTCTCGGCGTCCACCGCGATGCTGATCGCGCCGACGGTGGTGCCGGACTGCTTGGGCTCGACGACCAGCTTGTAGGCGTCGCGGCCGGCGACCTGGGCGGTGCCGTCGACGGTGACGGACGTGGTGCCGTCGACCGCCTTCAGCGCCTGCTCGGCGAAGTCCTTGGGCGTGGCGGGCACGTCCTGGGCCTTGCCGGTCTCCTCGGTCGTGGAGTGGTAGACCTCGTTGGACTCGCTGTCGTAGCCCCACACGTCCTTGCCGTTGTGGATGAGGCTGTACTCGGCGGCGTCCCGGATCAGCGACAGCTTCTGCCGGTCGGGGCCGTCGGCGGCCACCCGCAGGGTGTGCGTGCCGGCGGCGAGCTCGGTCAGCCGGGCCGACGGGTCGGCCGCGGAGCCCTCGCCGCCGTCCGCGCCCCGGGCGGCGTCGGAGAACAGCCCGCTCTCCAGTCCGCCGAGGTCGGGCAGGCCGAGGTCGGTGGTGATGCGGACCGTGCCGGACAGCTGCTCGGTGTCCGACTCGGCGATGTTCTGGATCAGTTGCTCGGCGCTGATCTTCGGCAGGTCGGGGCTGCCGGAGTCGGCCAGTGCCGGGACGAGCCCGATGGTCGCCGCCGCCACGCCGGTCACCGCGACCGGGACGGCGTACCGCGCGGCCCTGCGTCGCCCCGCACGCGGGCCGTCGGCCTCCGTGGCGGTGGTGCTCTCGTCGGATTCGTACGGTGCCATGTGTGCCCTACCTCCGTGTCGGCGGCGGCCGTTCAGCTCGATGCGCACTGTTCACCCTGAGCCGCCATTCTCACCCGGATCGGTGAGGAGTGGTGTTTTCCGTGTGGTCTCCATCTGACCAAAGAGCCAGGGCGGTCGCGTCAGCCCGCGGAGCCAACTCCACGTACTCCTGCGGTATGACACGACGAGGCGGCGCCTCCCCCGACCCGTAGGGGTCCCTCGGGGAAAGCGCCGCCTCTCGGCTCGGGGGGCGTCAGCCGGCCCGGTGCACCACCGCGTCGCACAGCTCAAGGAGCGCGGCCTTCGCGTCGCACTCGCGCAACGGCGCCAGCGCGGCCCGCGCCTCCTCCGCGAAACGGACGGTGTCCCGGCGGGCCTGCTCCAGGGCCGGGTGCGCGCGCAGCTGGGCGAGCGCCTCGGCGTGCCGGGCGTCGTCGGTGAGGTCGGAGTCCAGCAGCTCGCACAGGGCGAGGTCCTCGGGGAGCCCGAGCCGGGCCGCCCGCTCGCGCAGCCGCAGCACCGGCAGGGTGGCGATGCCCTCGCGCAGATCGGTGCCCGGCGTCTTGCCGGACTCGTGGGAGTCGCTGGCGATGTCCAGGACGTCGTCCGCGAGCTGGAAGGCGACCCCGAGCCGTTCGCCGTACTGGGTCAGTACGTGCACGACCGTTTCGTCGGCGCCGGACATCATCGCGCCGAACCGGCAGGAGACCGCGACCAGGGAGCCGGTCTTGCCGCCGAGCACGTCCAGGTAGTGGTCGATCGGGTCGCGGCCGTCGGTGGGGCCGGCCGTCTCCAGGATCTGACCGGTGACCAGGCGTTCGAACGCCTCCGCCTGCACGCGGACCGCCTCCGGGCCGAGGTCGGCCAGGATGTGCGAGGCGCGGGCGAACAGGAAGTCGCCGGTGAGGACGGCCACCGAGTTGCCCCAGCGGCTGTTGGCGCTGGGCACGCCGCGGCGCACGCCGGCCTCGTCCATGACGTCGTCGTGGTAGAGGGTGGCGAGGTGGGTGAGCTCGACCACCACGGCCGAGGGCACGACACCCGGCGCGTAGGGGTCGCCGAACTGGGCGGCGAGCATCACGAGCAGCGGCCGGAACCGCTTGCCGCCCGCCCGCACCAGGTGCTGGGCGGCCTCGGTGATGAAGGGCACCTCGCTCTTGGTCGCCTCAAGCAACCCTTCCTCGACTGCCGCCAATCCGGCCTGGACATCGGCTTCCAGAGCCTGGTCCCGCACGCTCAGCCCGAACGGCCCGACGACGGTCACGTGGGGTCTCCTGTCTGCTGGTGTCTACCGGCGATTACGCGTTATGTCGATAGGTCGCTGCCATCACTCAAGTCAGCGTATCCGGTCACGATTCGATCACTGCCGCCACCCACCCCGCAGGCGGGCGCTATTACCGCACGGCCGGTATGTTGCTGATCTACCGATAGGAACGGCTATACAGCGACTTACCCGGAAGTAGTGACTCATGCCCCGTATCGCGGCCGCCCCCTCCCGTCGCCCGACGCGCCCCGCCGTCTGAGTCCGTCCGATGAGGCCGACGAGATCCGGTCCGACGGCGCCGGCAAGGTCCGGTCCGACGGCGCCGGCAGGGTCCCGTCCGACGGCGCCGGCAGGGTCCCGTCCGACAGCGCCGTCGAGGTGCGTCCGATGAGCCGCCCGCGCATCCGCAGATCCTTCCCCTACGAGACGTTCCACGAGGACCTGCGCATCCCGATGCCGGACGGCACGTCGCTGTACGCGCGCGTGTGGCGGCCGATGACCGACGAGCCCGTCCCGGCGCTGCTGGAGTACCTTCCGCACCGGCTGACCGACCGGACCGCGCCCCGCGACGCCCAGCGCCATCCCTGGTACGCGGGCCACGGCTACGCCTCCGTCCGGGTCGACCTGCGCGGGCACGGCAACAGCGAAGGGCTGCCCACCGAGCAGTACTCGGCCACGGAGCTGGCCGACGGGGTCGCGGTGGTGCACTGGCTGGCCGGCCGGCCCTGGTGCGACGGCCGGGTGGGCATGTTCGGCATCTCCTGGGGCGGCGGCAACTCCCTGCGGATCGCCGCGCTCGCCCCCGAGCCGCTGAAGGCGGTCGTCACGGTCTGCGCCTCGGACGACCCCTACGACGGTGATGTGCACCACCTCGGCGGCTCCGTCCTCGCCACCGGCACACACGCCTGGTCGGCCGCCCTGCTCGCCCACGCCTGCCGGCCGCCCGACCCGCTGTACGCCGGGGACGCCTGGCGCGAGCTGTGGCTGAGGCGGCTGGAGGCCGTCGCACCGCCCGCCCACACCTGGCTGGAGCACCAGACCCTGGACGACCACTGGCGCCGCGCCGGCCTCCGGGAGGACTACGGCGCGATCGGCGCGGCGGTCCTGGCGGTGGGCGGCTGGCACGACCCGTACCGCGACACCGTGCTGCGGCTGGTGGAGCACCTTCCGGCCGACCGGGTCCGCGGTCTGATCGGTCCGTGGTGCCACCAGTACCCCGACCGGGGCCGCCCGCCCGGCCCGGCCGTCGGCTTCCTCCAGGAGACACTGCGCTGGTGGGACCACTGGCTCAAGGGCCGGGACACCGGCGTCATGGCCGAGCCCCTGCTGCGCGCCTACGTCCCCGACGCGCACCGCCCGGCCACGGTGTACCCGGTGCTGCCCGGCCGCTGGGTCGGCGAGCCGGCCTGGCCCTCGCCCCATGTGACGCCGGTGACGTACGCCCTCCAGGGCGCCCCCGTCCTCGTACGGTCCCCGATGCACACCGGGCTGGACGCCGGCCGCCTGCTGCCCCGCGGCGAGGACGCCGACCTGCCGCCCGACCAGCGGGAGGAGGACGCGAGGTCGGCGTGGGTCGAGTTCGAGGTCGGCGAGGAGACCTGGGTGCTGGGGCGGCCTCGGGTGCGGCTGAGGCTGACCTGCGCGGTGCCGCGCGGGCAGGTCGCCGTGCGGCTGTGCGACGTGGCTCCGGACGGCGCCTCGACGCTGGTCACGCGCGGGGCGCTGAACCTGTCGGCGCGCGAGGGGCCGGACCGGGCGGTGCCGTGGCCGCCGGGCGAGACGCGGACCGTGGAGCTCGTGCTGAGCGCCGTCGGGTACGCCTTCCCGCCCGGTCACCGCATCCGCCTCGCCGTGTCCTCCGCGTACTGGCCGTGGGTCTGGCCGCAGCCGGGGTCGGGGGCGGGGTTCGTCCTGGATCCCGTGGGCAGCACGCTGGAGCTGCCGGTGCGCTCCCGCGGGGCGGACGGGGAGGTGTCCTCCGCCGGAGAGGTCTCCTCCGCCGGGGAGGTTTCCTCCGCCGGAGAGATCTCCTTCGAGGAGCCCGAGCAGGCCGAACCGCTCGGGGTGAGCTCGCCGGCCACCCTGGACGAGCCGCGGCCCGCGCGGCTGGTGGTGCGCGACGTGGCCGCGGGCGAGTGGCGGCTGGAGGTCGATCCGCGCCCCGGCGGCACCCGGATGCACCCCGACGGGCTGGAGTACACCGAGGAGGCGCTGGAGACGTACACGATCCGCGCCGACGACCCGCTGTCCGCCCGCACCCGCTCCACCTGGTCCGTCCGGCTGCACCGGCCCGAGCTGCCCTGGGACACCGAGATCCGCAGCCGCTCGGAGATCCGCTGTGACGCCGAGCACTTCGTCACCTCCGACGAGGTCGTCTGCACGGAGGGCGGGGAGGTCGTGTTCCACCGCACCTGGGAGAAGCGGATTCCACGGACGGCCGGTTGAGACGGGGTCGGTGGTTGTGTGTGTAGGGGGCGGTTGCCTAAGGGCTGGCGGTTGCATAGGAGTTGGCAGTTGATGCCCGAATTGCCGCTCTTGCGTTCGGTGGTGAGTTGGCTCACTGCACGGCCGTCCGGGTCGCGCGGGCTGCCACCCCGGTCCTGCCGCCTGGTTGAGCGGCGAGCGCCATAAAGGATCAAGTACCGCGAACGGCCCGGATCATGCTCGAACGGCGCTTTGGGTGAATCCGGTACTTGTTTCCCCGGCGCGCTCTCGCATACGTTCCCGGCCAGCCGGGCGGACGCCGAGTCCTGCCGCCGCCCGACGCCTCCAACGACGACCGCAGCGGCAGGAGCGGGGGACCCAGGTAAGTCGCCGGACCGGCCGTCGTACGCGCTACGACGGGACGGCACGGCTAGGGGTGAAGCCATGCCTGTTTCGGGCACGGCCGGGCACCTTTCCGCCCGAACCCGACAGCTCACCTCGCAGGCGCCGGAGAGGACGACCACCATGCCTGCGAACCCGCACGCCCACCGCCGCCCCCGTCTCGCCCGTGCCCTCACCGCCGCCGGTGTGGGCGTCGCCGCGCTCGCGCTGCCGCTCGTCGGCGCCACCGGCGCCTCCGCCGCGCCCACGGCCACGTCGGCGGCCACCGCCTACCCGGACAACCTCGACGGCTGGATCCGCCAGTCCCTCGCCGTGATGGCGCAGCACGGCATCCCGGGCAGCTACGACGGCATCTACCGCAACATCATGCGCGAGTCGTCCGGCAACCCCTACGCCATCAACAACTGGGACTCCAACGCCGCCGCGGGCACCCCGTCCAAGGGCCTGCTCCAGGTCATCGACCCGACCTTCGCGGCCTACCACGTGCCCGGCACGTCGTTCGACCCCTACGACCCGGTCGCCAACATCGTCGCCGCCTGCAACTACGCGGCCGACCGGTACGGCTCCATCGACAATGTCTTCGGCGCGTACTGATCCCGGTCGGGGCCGAGGGCCCGGAGCTCAGCCGTAGATCCGTTCGAGTACGACGGCGACGCCGTCGTACTCGTTCGAGCAGGTGATCTCGTCGGCCATCGCCTTGAGTTCGGGGTGCGCGTTCGCCATCGCCACGCCGTGCGCGGCCCAGTCGAACATGGGGATGTCGTTGGGCATGTCACCGAAGGCGATGGTGTCGGCGGGGCTCAGCCCCAGGTGCCGGGCCGCCAGCGCCAGCCCCGTCGCCTTGGTGACCCCGCACGGCTGGAGCTCGACGGTCCCCGGCCCGGACATGGTGACCGTGGCCAGCGAACCCACCGCCCCGCGCGCCACCGCCGCCAACTCGTCGTCGCCCAGCGTGTGGTGGCGCAGCAGCACCTTGCTGATCGGCGCGCACCACAGGTCGTCACGGCGGCCCACCCGCACCGCGGGCAGGGTCGGGTGGGGCATCGTGTAGCCCGGCTCGATGAGCGTGAGCCCGTCGACGCCGTCCTGGTCCACCGCCGCGTACACCTGCCCCACCTCGGCCTCGATCTTGCCCAGCGCGGTCTCGGCCAGCTCCCGGTCCAGGGTGACGGACCACAGCAGCCGGTCGGCGCCGATGTCGTAGAGCTGCGCGCCCTGCCCGCACACCGCGAGCCCCGTGCAGCGCAGGTCCTCCAGCAGGGGGCGCACCCGGGGCGCCGGGCGGCCGGTCACCACCAGATGACGGGCGCCGGCGGCCGCCGCCAGCGCCAGCGCGGCGCGCGACCGGTCGGAGAAGGTGTCGTCGCCGCGCAGCAGCGTGCCGTCGAGATCGGTGGCGACGAGGGAGTACGCGGTGCGCTCGGCATATGCGGTGGGTGCGGGCATGATCAGAGAATACGGACACCTCGCCCCGCCGAACCCCGCGCGAACCGGACTCCGGCGCACGCCTTTCCCAGTCTGCGCGCCCCTTCAACTCCCTTTCGCTCCGAGGGATTTCACTCCCACGTGGTGTCGGCCGGCTCGTCGACGGCGGCGAATTCGCGTCGCGCGCGCCCCCTGCATGCCGCCCGCCCGCGCCGCGTGCCGGGCTCCAGGTCCGGGCTCGGTCCCGGCTCCGCCCCCGGCGGGCTCACGCGGTCGCGCCGCTGTGGCGAATCTCGATGCACTGCCCACTGACCATGACGGGCGAGTCCGCCGTAACGTGTGCACCGGTCACGTACCGCGCCCCGCCGTGCGGCACGTGAGCGCACCGCACCGCACACGGCACGCACGAGAGTGAGGCACAACCGCATGCCCCCCTTCGATGTCCCCGAGGGCGACCCCTTCGGCCCGCACAACCTTCCGTACGGTGTGTTCTCCACCGCAGACCCGCGGGAGCGGACCGTCGGCGTCCGGCTCGGTGACCACGTCCTCGACGCGGGCGCGGCGGCCCGGGCCCTCGGCTCCCCCTACGCCGCGCTGCTCGCCCAGCCCTCGCTCGACCCGCTGCTGGCCGCGGGCCGCACCGCCTGGTCGGACGTCCGGCGCGCGCTGACGGCGTGGGTGACGGTGCCCTCGTACCGGGAGACCATCGAGCCGCTCATGCACCCGCTGGACTCGGTGACCCTGCACCTGCCCTTCACGGTCGCGGACTACGTCGACTTCTACGCCTCCGAGAACCACGCCCGCAACGTCGGCCAGATCTTCCGCCCCGACGCCGAGGACTCCCTCACCCCGAACTGGAAGCACCTGCCGATCGGCTACCACGGCCGCTCCGGCACGGTCGTGGTCTCCGGCACCGATGTCATCCGGCCCGCCGGCCAGCGCAAGGCCCCCACCGACCCGGCCCCCGTCTTCGGCCCGTCCGTCCGCCTGGACATCGAGGCCGAGGTCGGCTTCGTCGTCGGCACGCCGTCGCCGATGGGCCGCCCGGTGCCGCTCGCCGGCTTCCGCGACCACGTCTTCGGCCTGTGCCTGCTCAACGACTGGTCCGCGCGCGATCTCCAGGCGTGGGAGTACGTGCCCCTCGGCCCCTTCCTCGGCAAGTCCTTCGCCACCTCGGTGTCGGCCTGGATCACCCCGCTGGAGGCGCTGGAGGAGGCCCGTGTCGCCCCGCCCGAGCGCACCCACCCGCTGCTGCCCTACCTCGACGACGCCGAGGAGGAGCCGCACGGCTACGACCTGCGCATCTCCGTCGCGATCAACGGTCACGTCATCTCCGAACCCCCCTTCTCCACCATGTACTGGACCGCCGCCCAGCAGCTCGCCCACATGACGGTCAACGGCGCCTCCCTGCGCACCGGTGACCTCTACGGCTCCGGCACGGTCAGCGGCCCCGCCGAGGCCCAGCGCGGCTCCCTGCTGGAGCTCACCTGGAACGGCCGCGACCCCCTCGAACTGCCCGACGGCAAGCGCACCTTCCTGGAGGACGGCGATGTCGTCACCCTCACGGCCTGGGCACCCGGGCCGGACGGTACGCGCGTCGGCCTGGGCGAGGTCACCGGGCGGATCGTGTCGGGCTGACCCTCCCGGCTGTCGCTCTCCGGCCCGAGCGGTGACGCCGCTCGCCCGTCGCCGTCATACTGGCGGCGGGCGATCGCCGGCCCGGTCCGCGGGCCGGTGGGGCGCCCGGTGTCGTCCTCCGCTGCGTCCGGCCCACAGCGCCCCGCCCCCACAGCCGAACACCTCCGATCACGATCCGGAGCCCGTGGCATGACTGTCTGCCTGCTCCTGCTGAGCGTCGTCGCCCTGACGGCCGCCGTGCCGGCACCCCGTGCGCTGACCCGTGCCGCGTGGCCGGAACGGGAGCCGGTGGTCGGGCTGTGGGTGTGGCAGTGCCTCGTCGCGACCGTTCTGCTGTGCTGTCTCACCGCCCTCGTGCTGAGTGCCGCCGCCGTCTTCCAGACCGTCCGGGCCCGGGTGTTCGCGCCGGCCCCGCCGGCCGTCACCGACGCCTACGACCTGGCCGCCGCACCGGCCTGGCTCACCGTCCTCACCCTCCTGCTCGCCTGCGGGGCCGCCTGGACCACCGCGATGCTCGCCCGGGAGCTGGTGGAGGCGCGGCGGCGGCGCGGTGTGGCGCGGGCGCATCTGCGCGAGCGCGCCCCCGATCTGCCGGCCGGCCTGCCCGGTGCCCGCGGTCCCCTGCTGGTGCTGGAGGACGAGTACCCGGACGCCTGGTGGATGCCCGGCCACCCTCCCCAGCTGGTCGTCACCACCGGCGCCCTGCACCGGCTGACCGACCACCAGCTAGACGCCGTGCTCACCCATGAGCGCGGTCACGCCCGCGCCCACCACGACTGGCTGCTGCACCTCTCGACCGCGCTGGCCACCGGCTTCCCGCGGGTGCCGCTGTTCACCCACTTCTGCGAACAGACGCGCCGCCTGGTGGAACTCGCCGCCGACGACACGGCCTCCCGCCGCTGCGGTCATCTGACCACGGCCCTGGCCCTGATCGAGCTGAACCAGCACCGCGGCGTCCTGTCCTGCGCCTCCAGCAACCGCCTCCTGGGCGAGCGCGTGGACCGCCTGCTCCAGCCGCCGCCCCGCCTTGAGCGCGGCCGCCGCGCCCTGACGACGACGGTGGCGGCACTGGTACCGCTGCTGCCCCTGCTGATCACCTTCGCACCGGGGCTCACGGCGCTGAACTGACCGGCGGAGCCGAGCCTTTGAAGCCGGGCACCTTGGGGCTGGGGCCCCTGAGGCTCGGCCCTTTCACGGGTCCCTATATCCAGTCGTCCGGTTCCGGCTCGGCCTCCCCCTCCGGCCAGAGGTCCGCTGCCGCCGCCTCCTCGGCACGGCCGGTCTCGGGGTGCGCGTCCGTCGTCCCGGCGGAGCCCGGCGCGCCGCCCAGCGACGCCAGCACCGCGAGCACGCCCTCCCCGTACGTCACCAGCTTCTTCTCGCCGACGCCGCTGACGCCGCCGAGCTCACGCACCGAGGTGGGCCAGACGGTGGCGATCTCCCGCAGCGTGGCGTCGTGGAAGATGACGTACGCCGGTACCCCCTGCTCACGGGCCTGTTCCGCGCGCCAGGCGCGCAGCGCCTCGAAGGCGGGCAGCAGGGACTCCGGCAGTTCGGCCGCCGCGGCCTTCGGCTTGCGCTCGCCCCGGCCCGAGGAGGAGCCAGGCTTCGCCCCAGCCGGCCTCTTCGGCTCCTTGCGCAGCGGCACCTCCCGCTCGCGCCGCAGCACCGCGCCGCTCGCCTCGGTCAGCACCAGCGTGCCGTACTCCCCCTCGACGGCGAGCAGGCCCTGGGCCAGCATCTGCCGGACGACACCGCGCCATTCGCCCTCGGTCAGCTCCTGGCCGATACCGAACACCGACAGCTGGTCGTGGTCGAACTGGATCACCTTGCCGGTGCGCCTGCCGAGCAGGATGTCGACGATCTGCCCGGTGCCGAACTTCTGCCCGCGCTCGCGCTGCAGCCGCACCACGGCCGACAGCACCTTCTGCGCGGCGACCGTGCCGTCCCAGGTCTCCGGCGGGGTGAGGCAGGTGTCGCAGTTGCCGCAGCCCGCCGGGTCGGCCTCCTGGCCGAAGTAGACGAGGAGCTGGCCGCGCCGGCACTGGGCGCTCTCGCACAGGGCGAGCATCGCGTCGAGGTGGGCGGAGGCCCGGCGGCGGAACGCCTCGTCGCCCTCGCCGGACTGGATCAGCTTGCGCTGCTGGATGACATCGTTGAGCCCGTAGGCCAGCCAGGCCGTCGAGGGCAGTCCGTCCCGGCCGGCGCGGCCGGTCTCCTGGTAGTAGCCCTCCACCGACTTGGGCAGGTCGAGGTGGGCGACGAACCGCACATCGGGCTTGTCGATGCCCATGCCGAAGGCGATGGTCGCCACCACGACCAGGCCGTCCTCGCGCAGGAACCGGGCCTGGTGGGCGGCGCGGGTGCCCGCGTCCAGGCCCGCGTGGTAGGGCACGGCCTCGATGCCGTTGGCCGTGAGGAACTCGGCGGTGCGCTCGACCGAGTTGCGCGAGAGGCAGTAGACGATGCCCGCGTCCCCCGCGTGCTCCTCGCGCAGGAAGCTCAGCAGCTGCTTCTTGGGCTCGGCCTTCGGCACGATCCGGTACTGGATGTTGGGCCGGTCGAAGCTGGCCACGAAGTGCCGGGCCGTCGGCATGTTCAGCCGCTCGGTGATCTCGCGGTGGGTGGCCCGGGTGGCCGTCGCCGTGAGCGCGATGCGCGGCACGTCCGGCCAGCGCTCGCCCAGCAGGGACAGGGCGAGATAGTCGGGGCGGAAGTCGTGGCCCCACTGGGACACGCAGTGCGCCTCGTCGATCGCGAACACCGAGATCTTGCCGCGGGAGAGCAGATCGAGCGTGGCGTCCAGGCGCAGCCGCTCCGGCGCCAGGTAGAGCAGGTCCAGCTCGCCCGCCAGGAACTCCGCCTCCACCGTCCGGCGCTCGTCGAAGTCCTGCGTGGAGTTCATGAACCCGGCCCGCACGCCCAGTGCCCGCAGCGCGTCCACCTGGTCCTGCATCAGCGCGATCAGCGGGGAGACGACCACGCCCGTACCCGGTCTGACCAGGGCGGGGATCTGGTAGCACAGCGACTTGCCGCCGCCGGTCGGCATGAGGACCACGGCGTCACCGCCGGCCACCACATGCTCGATGACCGCCTCCTGCTCGCCGCGGAAGGCGTCGTAGCCGAAGACGCGGTGCAGTGTGGCCAGCGCCTCGCTCTCGGCCGCCGGTACGCCGGCCCTCTCTGGCATCTCGATGATCCCGCCCGTCCCGCCCATCGTCGTGTCCCCCGTACGTCGTCCCTCGACCACTGCGTCCACGATAGGCGCCGGCACCGACAGCCCCGGAGTTATCCACAGACCCGTTCGGGTGACGGCGACTACGCTCCGTGTTCAGTCCAATGGACCCTGTCGTCTGGCAGCCCCCGCACTGACGTGGCCATGCTGCTCGGGCGGGACGGGCGAGGCCCGCCCCTCTCCCGTACGGCGTGCCGGCCCGCGGCCCGTGCCTCCACGGACGGCTCGCCCCGACCGCGCTTCTCTTCCCGCTCAAGGAGACCCCTATGTCCCCTCGGCCTCTCAGAGCCGCCGTCGGCCTGGCGGCAGCCGGTGCCCTCGCCCTGGCCGCCGTACCCGCGCAGGCCGCGCAGGACCCCGACCCGTCCGTCTGGACCGACCTGCTCCGCACCTACACGGCGACCAGCGCCTACCAGTACGAGCCGCTGGCTGTCGCCGACGGGTTCCAGCCCACGCCCTGCGCCGAGATGGCGGGGGAAGGCGGCATGGGCTACCACTACTTCAATCTGGACAATGTCGACAAGCTCACCCCGTCGACACCGGCCGCCCTCCTCTTCGAGCCCACCCCGGACGGGAAGCGCAGGCTCGTCGGCGTGGAGTGGCTGGCGAAGGCCGAGACCCACACCACCGCACCCACGCTGTTCGGTGAGACCTTCCGGGGTCCGAAGACCTACACCGAGCCGCTGAACGGCGACTACTACACGCTGCACGCCTGGATCTACAAGGAGAACCCCAAGGGCCTGTTCGGCCTGTGGAACCCCACGGTCAAGTGCCCGCCCGGCGAACCGGGCCCGACGGCCTGAACGCCCGCGGGCCCCGGCTCCCACGGGGGGAACCGGGGCCCGCGTCGGGCACCACGGGTCAGCGCACGAAGACCCCGGCCTGACCCGCCAGATCCAGGAAGTACTGCGGCGCCACACCGAGCACCAGCGTGACCGCCACGCCCACGCCGATCGCCGTCATCGTCAGCGGCGACGGCACGGCCACGGTCGGGCCCTCGGGCCGCGGCTCGCTGAAGAACATCAGCACGATCACCCGGATGTAGAAGAACGCCGCGATCGCGGACGAGACCACACCGACCACGACCAGCGGGGCCGCACCGCCCTCCGCGGCCGCCTTGAACACGGCGAACTTGCCCGTGAAGCCGGAGGTCAGCGGAATGCCCGCGAAGGCCAGCAGGAACACCGCGAACACGGCCGCCACCAGCGGGGACCGCCGGCCGAGCCCGGCCCACTTGGACAGGTGCGTCGCCTCGCCGCCCGCGTCCCGGACGAGCGTGACCACCGCGAACGCGCCGAGCGTCACGAACGAGTAGGCGCCCAGGTAGAACAGCACCGAGGACACACCGTCCGGGTTGGTCGCGATCACACCGGCGAGGATGAAGCCCGCGTGCGCGATCGACGAGTACGCCAGCAGCCGCTTGATGTCCGTCTGGGTGATCGCGACGATCGCGCCGCCCAGCATGGTGACGATCGCCACGCCCCACATCACCGGCCGCCAGTCCCAGCGCAGGCCCGGCAGCACGACGTAGAGGATGCGCAGCAGGGCGCCGAAGGCGGCCACCTTGGTCGCCGCGGCCATGAAGCCGGTCACCGGGGTCGGCGCGCCCTGGTAGACGTCGGGCGTCCACATGTGGAACGGCACCGCGCCCACCTTGAACAGCAGGCCCATCACGATCAGCGCGGCGCCGACCAGCAGCAGCGCGTCGTTGCCCATGGTGTCCGCGAGGGCCGGGGTGACATCGGTGACCGAGCCGTCGACGACCCGCGCGATGGCGGCGTACGACATCGAACCGGAGTAGCCGTACAGCAGCGCGATGCCGAACAGGGTGAACGCGGAGGCGAACGCGCCCAGCAGGAAGTACTTCACGGCCGCCTCCTGCGACACCAGCCGCTTGCGGCGGGCCAGCGCGCACAGCAGGTACAGCGGCAGGGAGAAGACCTCCAGGGCCACGAACAGCGTCAGCAGGTCGTTGGCCGCGGGGAACAGCAGCATGCCCGCGACGGCGAACATCAGCAGCGGGAACACCTCGGTGGTGGTGAACCCGGCCTTGACCGCGGCCTTCTCGCTGTCGCTGCCCGGCACGGACGCGGCCTGTGCGGCGAAGGAGTCGACGCGGTTGCCGTGCACCACCGGGTCCAGGCGGCGCTCGGCGAAGGTGAACAGGCCGACCAGCGCCACCAGCAGGACCGTGCCCTGAAGGAACAGTGCCGGGCCGTCGACCGCGATCGCGCCCATGGCCGCGACCCGCGCCTTGGTGGTGCCGTATCCGTCGGCGGCCAGCGCCACCACCGCGGCGAACGCGGCGGCCAGCGCGACGACACCGACGAACAGATGGGCGTAGTAACGGGACTTGCGCGGGACGAATGCCTCGACCAGCACCCCGAGGATCGCCGCGCCCACGACGATCAGGATGGGCGACAATTGCCCATATTCGATCTTCGGCGCGTCGATCTTCGAGATCGGGTCGGCCGCCGTTGTCCACAGGCTGTGGACGGCTGTTGCGCTCACTTGGCCGCCTCCACCTCGGGCCGGGGGTCCTTCTTCTGGACGTCGGACATGGTCTGCTTCACCGCCGGGTTGACGATGTCCGTCACGGGCTTCGGATAGACGCCCAGCACGATCAGCAGCGCGATCAGCGGGGCCACCACCACGAGTTCGCGCACCCGCAGGTCGGGCATCGCGGCGACCTCGGGCTTGACCGGGCCGGTCATCGTCCGCTGGTAGAGGACGAGGACGTAGAGCGCGGCGAGCACGATGCCGAAGGTGGCGATGATGCCGACCACCGGGTACTCGGCGAAGGTGCCGACCAGCACCAGGAACTCGCTGACGAACGGCGCGAGTCCGGGCAGCGACAGGGTCGCCAGGCCGCCGATCAGGAAGGTGCCGGCGAGCACCGGGGCGACCTTCTGCACCCCGCCGTAGTCGGCGATGAGCCGCGAGCCGCGGCGCGAGATCAGGAAGCCGGCCACCAGCATCAGCGCGGCCGTCGACAGACCGTGGTTGACCATGTAGAGCGTCGCGCCGGACTGGCCCTGGCTGGTCATCGCGAAGATGCCCATGATGATGAAGCCGAAGTGCGAGATCGACGCGTACGCCACCAGCCGCTTCATGTCCCGCTGGCCGACGGCGAGCAGAGCGCCGTAGACGATGCTGATGAGCGCCAGGACGAGGATCGCGGGCGTCGCCCACTTGCTGGCCTCCGGGAACAGCTGGAGGCAGAAGCGCAGCATCGCGAAGGTGCCCACCTTGTCCACGACCGCGGTGATGAGCACGGCGACCGGGGCGGTGGCCTCGCCCATGGCGTTGGGCAGCCAGGTGTGCAGCGGCCACAGCGGCGCCTTCACCGCGAAGGCGAAGAAGAAGCCGAGGAACAGCCAGCGCTCGGTGTTCGTCGCCATGTCCAGCTCGCCGCTCGCGCGGGCCTGGGCGATCTCGGTGAGGGAGAAGTTCCCGGCGACCACGTACAGGCCGATCACCGCGGCCAGCATGATCAGGCCGCCGGCCAGGTTGTAGAGGAGGAACTTCACGGCCGCGTACGAGCGTTGGGTGGACGCCGCCTCCTCGCCGTGCTCGTGGGCACGGTCCCCGAAGCCGCCGATGAGGAAGTACATCGGGATGAGCATGGCTTCGAACAGGATGTAGAAGAGGAAGACGTCGGTGGCCTCGAAGGAGAGGATCACCATCGCCTCGACGGCCAGGATCAGGGCGAAGAAGCCCTGCGTGGGCCGCCACCGCTTGCTGCCGGTCTCCAGCGGGTCGGCGTCGTGCCAGCCCGCCAGGATGATGAACGGGATCAGTACGGCCGTGAGCGCGATCAGCGCCACCGCGATGCCGTCGACGCCCAGCTCGTAGCGGACCCCGAACTCCTTGATCCAGGAGTGGGATTCGGTGAGCTGGTAGCGCTCGCCGTCGGGGTCGAAGCGGACCAGGACCGCGATCGCCAGGGCAAGGGTGGCGAGCGAGAACAGCAGCGCCAGCCATTTGGCGGCGGTGCGGCGCGCGGCGGGCACGGCGGCCGTGGCCACCGCCCCGATGGCCGGGAGCGCCGCCGTCGCTGTCAGCAGAGGAAAGGACATCGGTATCAGACCGTCCTCATCAGCAGGGTCGCGGCGACGATGACCGCCGCACCGCCGAACATCGAGACCGCGTACGACCGCGCGAAGCCGTTCTGCAGCCGGCGCAGCCGTCCGGAGAGGCCGCCGACCGAGGCAGCCGTGCCGTTGACGACACCGTCGACCAGCGTGTGGTCGACGTAGACCAGGGACCGCGTGAGGTGCTCGCCGCCGCGGACCAGCACGACGTGGTTGAAGTCGTCCTGGAGCAGGTCGCGCCGGGCGGCCCGGGTGAGCAGCGACCCGCGCGGGGCGACGGCCGGGACCGGGCGGCGCCCGTACATGGCGTACGCGATGCCGACACCGATGACCATGCAGGCCACGGTGGCGCCGGTGACCGCGCCCGCGCTGATCGGCGCGTCACCGTGGTCGTGTCCGGTGATGGGCTCCAGCCAGTGCAGGAAGCGGTCGCCGATGCTGAAGAACGCGCCGCCCGCGACGGAGCCGACGGCCAGCAGGATCATGGGGATCGTCATGACCTTCGGCGACTCGTGCGGGTGCGGCTCGGCGTGTTCGCCGCGGTGCTCGGCGGCCGGCTCCACGCTGGGCTCGGCCGGGGACGGGGTGGGCCGGTCGCGCCAGCGCTCCTCGCCGAAGAACGTCATCAGCATCACGCGCGTCATGTAGAACGCGGTGATGGCCGCGCCGAGCAGGGCCACGCTGCCGAGGATCCAGCCCTCGGTGCCGCCCTTGGCGAACGCCGCCTCGATGATCTTGTCCTTGGAGAAGAAGCCGGACAGGCCCGGGAAGCCGATGATGGCGAGGTAGCCGAGGCCGAAGGTGACGAAGGTGACCGGCATGTATTTGCGCAAGCCGCCGTACCTGCGCATGTCGACCTCGTCGTTCATGCCGTGCATGACGGAACCGGCGCCGAGGAACAGCCCGGCCTTGAAGAAGCCGTGCGTCACCAGGTGCATGATCGCGAAGACGTAGCCGATGGGGCCGAGGCCCGCGGCGAGGATCATGTAGCCGATCTGCGACATGGTCGAGCCGGCCAGGGCCTTCTTGATGTCGTCCTTGGCGCAACCGACGATCGCACCGAACAGGAGCGTGACCGCGCCGACGATGACGACGGCGAGCTGGGCGTCGGGCGCCGCGTCGAAGATCGCTCCGGAGCGGACGATCAGATAGACACCGGCGGTCACCATGGTCGCGGCGTGGATCAGGGCCGAGACCGGGGTCGGGCCCTCCATCGCGTCGCCGAGCCAGGACTGCAGCGGCACCTGGGCCGACTTGCCGCAGGCCGCGAGCAGCAGCATCAGACCGATCGCGGTGAGCTTGCCCTCGCTGGTGTCGGCGACCAGCCCGGGCTCCGCGTGGGTGCCGAGGACGGGACCGAAGGCGAAGGTGCCGAACGTCGTGAACATCAGCATGATCGCGATCGACAGACCCATGTCGCCGACGCGGTTGACCAGGAACGCCTTCTTCGCTGCCGTGGCGGCACTCGGCTTGTGCTGCCAGAAGCCGATCAGCAGGTAGGAGGCGAGACCGACGCCCTCCCAGCCGACGTACAGCAGCAGGTAGTTGTCGGCGAGGACCAGCAGCAGCATCGCCGCCAGGAACAGGTTCAGATAGCCGAAGAAGCGGCGGCGGCGCTCGTCGTGCTCCATGTACCCGATCGAGTACAGGTGGATCAGCGAGCCGACACCCGTGATCAGCAGGACGAACGTCATCGACAGCTGGTCGAGGCGGAAGGCGATGTCCGCCTGGAAGCCCTCGACCGGGATCCAGCTGAACAGGTGCTGGGTGACGGTGCGGTGCTCGCCGTCCTTGCCGAGGAGGTCGGTGAACAGCACCAGGCCGATCACGAAGGAGGCGGCCGCCAGCACCGTACCGATCCAGTGGCCGACGGCGTCCAGCCGCCGGCCGCCGCACAGCAGTACGGCCGCTCCGAGCAGGGGCGCCGCGATCAGCAGCGCAATCAGGTTCTCCACTTGAGCGACCCCTTACAGCTTCATCAGGCTGGCGTCGTCGACCGAGGCCGAGTGGCGGGAACGGAACAGCGACACGATGATCGCGAGCCCGACCACGACCTCCGCGGCGGCGACGACCATCGTGAAGAAGGCGATGATCTGGCCGTCGAGATTGCCGTGCATCCGGGAGAAGGCCACGAACGCGAGGTTGCAGGCGTTGAGCATCAGCTCGATGCACATGAACAGCACGATCGCGTTCCGCCGGATCAGCACGCCGGTGGCGCCGATCGTGAACAACAGGGCCGCGAGGTACAGGTAGTTGACCGGGTTCACTGCGACGCCTCCTCGGTCCGCTTGAAGTGCGGCGGCTCGATCGCGGACCGCTCCAGGCGTTCCTCGGCACGCTGCTCGATGGCCTTGAGGTCCTCCAGCGCCTCCGCCGAGACGTCCCGGATCTGCCCGCGCTCACGCAGGGTCCTGCTGACCGTGAGCTCCGACGGGGTGCCGTCGGGGAGCAGGCCCGCGATGTCCACGGCGTTGTGCCGCGCGTACACGCCCGGCGCGGGCAGCGGAGGCAGGTGCTTGCCCTCGCGCACCCGCTGCTCGGCCAGTTCCCGCTGGGTGCGGGCGCGTTCGGTGCGCTCGCGGTGGGTGAGCACCATCGCGCCGACCGCGGCGGTGATCAGCAGGGCGCCGGTGATCTCGAAGGCGAAGACGTACTTGGTGAAGATGAGGGACGCCAGGCCCTCCACATTGCCGTTCGCGTTGGCCTGCCCCAGGCCGCCCCACTCCTTCAGGGAGGCGTTGCCGATCCCGGCGATCAGCAGCACGCCGAAGCCGAGGCCGCACAGCAGGGCCAGCCAGCGCTGGCCCTTGATGGTCTCCTTCAGGGAGTCCGCGGCGGTGACGCCGACGAGCATCACCACGAACAGGAACAGCATCATGATCGCGCCGGTGTAGACGACGATCTGCACGACGCCCAGGAAGTAGGCGCCGTTGGCGAGGTAGAACACCGCCAGGATGATCATGGTGCCGGCCAGGCACAGCGCGCTGTGCACGGCCTTCCTCATGAAGACGGTGCACAGGGCGCCGATCACCGCGACCGTGCCCAGGATCCAGAACTGGACGGCCTCTCCGGTGGAGGTGGTGTAGGCGGCGAGCTGCGCGCTCATCGGCCGATCACCTCCTCCGACGCCGGTTCGGTCCCGCCGAAGGTGGAGTCGGCCTCCTGGACGACCTCGCCCTTGGAGTGGGCGCCCTGCCGCTCGGTGCCGGGCGCGGCCTCCGTCACCAGGCCCCGGTAGTAGTCCTGTTCGTCCATGCCGGGGTAGATGGCGTGCGGGGTGTCGACCATGCCCTCCTCCAGACCGGCGAGCAGCTGCTCCTTGGTGTAGATGAGGTTGGCGCGGCTGGAGTCGGCCAGCTCGAACTCGTTGGTCATGGTCAGCGCGCGCGTGGGGCACGCCTCGATGCACAGGCCGCACAGGATGCAGCGGGCGTAGTTGATCTGGTAGACGCGGCCGTAGCGCTCGCCCGGCGAGTAGCGCTCCTCGTCGGTGTTGTCCGCGCCCTCGACGTAGATCGCGTCGGCGGGGCAGGCCCAGGCGCACAGCTCACAGCCGACGCACTTCTCCAGGCCGTCCGGATGGCGGTTGAGCTGGTGCCGTCCGTGGAACCGCGGAGCGGTGGTCTTCTGCTGCTCCGGGTACTGCTCGGTCAGCCGCTTCTTGAACATGGCCTTGAAGGTCACGCCGAAGCCGGCGACGGGGTTCTGAAGACCGGGCTTGGTCTCCTTGGGCTCCTCAGCCATCGGACGCCTCCTTTCCATCCAGCGATCCGTCACTGTGAGTATCGGGCCCACCACTGACAATCAGCTCCCGCTCCCGGCGCGGGCGGCGCCGCGGCACCGGCGGCAGCTCCTGTCCGGGCAGCGGCGGCACGGGGAATCCGCCCGCCATCGGGTCGAAGCCGGCCGGCGCGGCGGGGGCCTCGGTCCCCGCGCCCTTGTCGCGGTCGCGGAAGAAGTCCGCGACGAAGGAGAGCAGCAGCAGGGCGATCACCCCGCCGCCCACGTAGAGGGCGATGTCGGCGAAGTCCTTGCCCTCGTTGCGCAGGGCCCGCACGCTCGCGACGAGCATCAGCCAGACCAGCGAGACCGGCAGGAGGACCTTCCAGCCGAGCTTCATCAGCTGGTCGTAGCGGACCCGCGGGAGCGAGGCGCGCACCCAGATGAACAGGAACAGCAGCAGCTGCACCTTGAGGATCATCCAGAGCATCGGCCACCAGCCGTGGTTCGCCCCTTCCCAGAAGGTGCTCACCGGCCACGGCGCCCGCCAGCCGCCCAGGAACAGCGTCACGGCCACCGCCGAGACGGTGATCATGTTGGCGTACTCGGCGAGCATGAACATCGCGAACTTGATCGACGAGTACTCGGTGTTGAACCCGCCGACCAGGTCGCCCTCGGACTCCGGCATGTCGAACGGGGCGCGGTTGGTCTCCCCGATCATCGTGACGATGTAGATGAGGAAGGAGACCGGCAGCAGGATCACGTACCAGCGGTCCGTCTGCTGGTCGACGATCGTCGACGTCGACATCGACCCCGAGTAGAGGAACACGGAGGCGAAGGCGGCGCCCATCGCGATCTCGTACGAGATCATCTGCGCGCACGCACGCAGACCGCCGAGCAGCGGATACGTCGATCCGGAGCTCCAGCCCGCGAGCACGATGCCGTAGATGCCGACCGAGGCGACGGCGAGGATGTACAGCATCGCGATCGGCAGGTCGGTGAGCTGCATCGTGGTGCGCGTGCCGAAGATGGAGATCTCGTTGCCGGCCGGGCCGAAGGGCACGACCGCGATCGCCATGAAGGCCGGGACGGTCATCACGATCGGCGCCAGCACATAGACGACCTTGTCGGCGCGCTTGACGACGAGGTCTTCCTTCAGCATCAGCTTGATGCCGTCGGCGAGCGACTGGAGCATGCCCCACGGCCCGTGCCGGTTGGGCCCGATGCGCAGCTGCATCCAGGCGACGACCTTGCGCTCCCACACGATGGCGAACAGCACGGACAGCAGCACGAAGGCGAAGCAGAACACCGCCTTGAGCACGATCAGCCACCACGGGTCCGTGCCGAACGCCGAGAGATCCTCAGCGGCGAGGTACGGGCTCATGCCTCCACCTCCTTGGGGGCCTCGCCGGCGGGGGCCGCCGGGCCGATGCGGACGAGGGAGCCGGGCTGCACGCCTGCGTCGGAGGCGACTCCCCGGCCGGTGGAGTTCAGCGGGAGCCAGACCACGCGGTCGGGCATCTCGGTGACCTCCAGCGGCAGTTCGACGGTGCCGGAGGGCCCGGTGACGGCGAGGACGTCGCCGTTCTTGACGCCTGCCTCCAGGGCCGTGGCCGCCGACAGGCGCGCGTGTGCCGCGTGCCGGGTGCCGGCGAGCGCCTCGTCGCCCTCCTGCAGGACGCCCTGGTCGAGCAGCAGCCGGTGCCCGGCGAGCACGGCCTCTCCGGCGGCGGGCCGGGGCAGGACGCCCCCGTTCTCCAGCGGGTCCGTGGCCCGCGGCCCGTCCCAGGCGCCCAGCCGGTCCAGCTCCGCGCGCGTGGTGCGCAGATCCGGCAGGCCCAGGTGTACGTCCATGGCGTCGGCCAGCATCTGCAGCACCCGCGCGTCGGTGGGCGCAAGGCGCCGGGTCATCTGGTCGGGCTTGAGGGCGGCCTCGAAGAAGCGCACCCTGCCCTCCCAGTTGAGGAAGCTGCCGGCCTTCTCGGCGACCGCGGCGACCGGCAGCACCACGTCGGCGTGGCGGGTGACCTCGCTGGGCCGCAGTTCGAGCGAGACCAGGAAGCCGACCTCGTCGAGCGCCTCACGCGCGCGTGCCGGGTCGGGCAGGTCGGCGACCTCCACGCCCGCCACCAGCAGGGCCCGCAGTTCGCCGGAGGCGGCGGCCTCGACGATCTGCCCGGTGTCGCGGCCGAAGCGGTGCGGGAGTTCGGCCACGCCCCAGGCGGCCGCGACCTCCTCCCGCGCGCGCGGGTCGGTGGCCGGACGCCCGCCCGGCAGCAGCGACGGCAGCGCGCCCGCCTCGATCGCGCCGCGCTCTCCGGCCCGGCGCGGGATCCACACCAGCCGGGCGCCGGTCGCGGTGGCCGCCCGTACGGCGGCGGTGAGTCCGCCGGAGACGGCGGCCATGCGCTCACCGACCACGATCACGGCGCCCTCGGCGCGCAGGGCCTCGGCGCACCGCGCCCCGGGCTCCTCCAGGCCGACGCCGCTCGCGAGGGCGTCCAGCCACTCGGGTTCGGTGCCGGGAGCGGCCGGCAGCAGGGTGCCGCCCGCCTTCGCCAGGCCGCGCGAGGTGTGCGTGGCCAGCGCGAACACCTTCTGCCCGTGTCCCCGCCATGCCTTGCGCAGCCGCAGGAAGACGCCGGGCGCCTCCTCCTCGGCCTCGAACCCGACCAGCAGGACGGCGGGCGCCTTCTCCAGCGCGGTGTAGGTGACGCCGGTGCCGTCGAGGTCACGGCCGCGGCCGGCGACCCGCGCGGCGAGGAAGTCGGCCTCCTCGCCGCTGTGCACGCGCGCGCGGAAGTCGATGTCGTTGGTGTCGAGGGCCACGCGCGCGAACTTGCTGTACGCGTAGGCGTCCTCGATCGTGAGGCGGCCGCCGGTGAGCACACCGGTGCGGCCGCGGGCCGCGAGCAGCCCCTCGGCCGCGGCCTGCAGGGCCTCCGGCCAGGAGGCGGGGACGAGTTCGCCGTCCGCGCCGCGCACGAGCGGCGTCTCCAGGCGGTCGCGCTGCTGCGCGTACCGGAACGCGAAGCGTCCCTTGTCGCAGATCCACTCCTCGTTGACCTCGGGGTCCGGGGCCGCCAGGCGCCGCATGACCTTGCCGCGCCGGTGGTCGGTGCGGGTGGCGCAGCCGCCGGAGCAGTGCTCGCACACCGACGGCGAGGAGACGAGGTCGAAGGGGCGGGAGCGGAAGCGGTACGCCGCGGAGGTGAGCGCGCCGACGGGGCAGATCTGGATGGTGTTGCCGGAGAAGTACGACTCGAAGGGGTCGCCCTCGCCGGTGCCGACCTGCTGGAGCGCGCCCCGCTCGACCAGCTCGATCATCGGGTCGCCCGCGATCTGGTTGGAGAAGCGGGTGCAGCGGGCGCACAGCACGCAGCGCTCGCGGTCGAGCAGCACCTGCGTGGAGATCGGCACGGGCTTCTCGTAGGTCCGCTTGCGGCCCTCGAACCGGGACTCGGCGTGGCCGTGCGACATGGCCTGGTTCTGCAGCGGGCACTCACCGCCCTTGTCGCAGACCGGGCAGTCCAGTGGGTGGTTGATGAGCAGGAGCTCCATCACACCCTTCTGGGCCTTCTCCGCGACCGGGGAGGTCAGTTGAGTCTTCACGACCATGCCGTCCGTACACGTGATCGTGCAGGACGCCATGGGCTTGCGCTGGCCCTCGACCTCGACGATGCACTGCCGGCAGGCGCCGGCCGGGTCGAGCAGGGGGTGGTCGCAGAAGCGGGGGATCTCGATGCCGAGCAGTTCGGCGGCCCGGATGACCAGGGTGCCCTTGGGCACGCTGATCTCGATGCCGTCGATGGTCAGCGTCACGAGGTCTTCCGGCGGGACCGCCGCCTGCCCCCCTCCGGAGGGAGCGCTGGTGGTCACTGTCATGCGTGCACCTCCGTACGGTCGGCCCAGGCCGTCGACTTGGCCGGGTCGAAGGGGCAGCCGCGGCCCGTGATGTGCTGCTCGTACTCCTCGCGGAAGTACTTCAGCGAGGAGAAGATCGGCGAGGCGGCGCCGTCGCCGAGGGCGCAGAAGGACTTGCCGTTGATGTTGTCGGCGATGTCGTTCAGCTTGTCGAGGTCGCTCATCACGCCCTTGCCGGCCTCGATGTCGCGCAGCAGCTGCACGAGCCAGTAGGTGCCTTCCCGGCAGGGCGTGCACTTGCCGCAGGACTCGTGGGCGTAGAACTCGGTCCAGCGGGTGACGGCCCGCACCACGCAGGTCGTCTCGTCGAAGCACTGCAGCGCCTTGGTGCCGAGCATGGAGCCGGCGGCGCCGACTCCCTCGTAGTCGAGGGGGACGTCGAGGTGCTCGTCGGTGAACATCGGTGTGGAGGAGCCGCCCGGCGTCCAGAACTTCAGCCGGTGCCCGGGCCGCATCCCGCCGCTCATGTCGAGCAGCTGGCGCAGGGTGATGCCGAGCGGGGCCTCGTACTGGCCGGGGCTGGCGACATGGCCGCTGAGCGAGTAGAGCGTGAAGCCCGGGGACTTCTCGCTGCCCATCGACCTGAACCAATCCTTGCCGTTCTGCATGATCGCGGGAACCGACGCGATCGACTCGACGTTGTTCACAACAGTCGGGCAGGCGTACAGGCCCGCCACCGCAGGGAAGGGGGGACGCAGCCGCGGTTGACCACGGCGGCCTTCGAGCGAGTCCAGGAGCGCGGTCTCCTCACCGCAGATGTACGCGCCCGCGCCCGCGTGCACGGTGAGCTCCAGATTCAGACCGCTGCCCAGGATGTTCTCGCCGAGGTAGCCGGCCTCGTATGCCTCGCGCACGGCCTCGTGCAACCGCCGCAGAACAGGAACGACTTCGCCACGCAGATAGATGAAGGCATGCGACGACCTGATGGCATAACACGCGATGACAATGCCCTCGATGAGGCTATGCGGGTTCGCGAACAGGAGCGGGATGTCCTTGCAGGTGCCGGGCTCCGATTCGTCGGCGTTGACAACTAGATAGTGCGGTTTTCCATCACCTTGCGGAATGAACTGCCACTTCATTCCGGTGGGGAATCCCGCGCCGCCGCGCCCGCGCAGACCGGAGTCCTTGACGTACGCGATCACGTCGTCCGGCGACATGGCGAGCGCCTTGCGGAGTCCCTCGTATCCCTCGTGCCTTCGGTAGACGTCCAGCGTCCAGGAGCGCTCCTCGTCCCAGAAGGCCGACAGCACGGGTGCGAGCAGCTTCTCGGGGCTGGTGTCTTTCAGCTCGGGTGCCAAGGTCATCACTCCCCCTCCTCGGCAGTAGGCCCTGCCGGGTGGCCGGGGTCGGATGCCGATGTGTCCTGCGGCGCGTCGTGCGAGCTGAGGTGTTCGGCGGGCGACGGCTCGTGGACCCTGTCCTGCGGCTCGTCGTGCGGTCCTCCGTCGCGCGGGTGGACCACGCGCGCGGGTGCGGTCTCTCCCTTGACCAGGCGGAGACCCACCAGCGACGCGGGTCCCGCGCTGCCGCTCGCCTCGACGGCCCCTGGCCGCTCGTCGGGGAAGCCGGCGAGGATCCGCGCGGTCTCCTTGAAGGTGCACAGCGGCGCCCCGCGCGTGGGCGAGACGGTCCTGCCGATGCGCAGGTCGTCCACGAGGCGCTTGGCGCTCTCGACGGTCTGGTTGTCGAAGAACTCCCAGTTGACCATCACGACCGGCGCGAAGTCGCAGGCGGCGTTGCACTCGATGTGCTCCAGGGTGACCTTGCCGTCGTCGGTGGTCTCGCCGTTGCCGACGCCCAGGTGCTCCTGGAGGGCCTCGAAGATCGCGTCGCCGCCCATCACCGCGCACAGCGTGTTGGTGCAGACCCCCACCTGGTAGTCGCCGGAGGGCTTGCGCCGGTACATGGTGTAGAAGGTGGCGACCGCGGTCACCTCGGCCGTGGTCAGGCCGAGCATGTCGGCGCAGAACCGCATGCCGGTGCGCGTGACGTGTCCCTCCTCCGACTGCACGAGGTGCAGCAGCGGCAGGAGGGCGGAGCGGGAGTCGGGGTAGCGGGCGATGACCTCGCGCGCGTCCCGTTCGAGCCGGGCTCGAACGTCGTCCGGGTAGTCGGGCGCGGGCAGCTCGGGCATGCCCAGGCTGACGCCTCGCTCCGAAGAAGAGGTGGTCACCGGTCGACGCCTCCCATCACGGGGTCGATGGACGCGACGGCGACGATGACGTCGGCGACCTGGCCGCCCTCGCACATCGCCGCCATGGCCTGCAGGTTGGTGAAGGACGGGTCGCGGAAGTGGACCCGGTAGGGGCGGGTGCCGCCGTCGGAGACGACATGGACGCCCAGTTCGCCCTTGGGGGATTCGACGGCCGCGTACGCCTGTCCCGGCGGGACGCGGAAGCCCTCGGTGACCAGCTTGAAGTGGTGGATCAGGGCCTCCATGGAGGTGCCCATGATCTTCTTGATGTGGTCGAGGGAGTTGCCGAGCCCGTCCGGTCCCAGGGCGAGCTGGGCCGGCCAGGCGATCTTCTTGTCGGGGACCATGACCGGTCCGGGCTGCAGCCGGTCCAGGCACTGCTCGATGATCCTCAGCGACTGGCGCATCTCCTCCAGCCGGATCAGGAAGCGGCCGTAGGCGTCGCAGGTGTCGGCGGTCGGGACGTCGAAGTCGTACGTCTCGTAGCCGCAGTAGGGCTGCGCCTTGCGCAGGTCGTGCGGCAGGCCGGTGGAGCGCAGGATCGGGCCGGTGGCGCCGAGGGCCATGCAGCCGGCCAGGTCGAGGTAGCCGATGTCCTGCATACGGGCCTTGAAGATGGGGTTCCCGGTGGCGAGCTTGTCGTACTCCGGGAGGTTCTTGTTCATCTTCTTCACGAACTCGCGGATCTGGTCCACCGCGCCGGGCGGCAGGTCCTGGGCGAGTCCGCCGGGGCGGATGTACGCGTGGTTCATCCGCAGGCCCGTGATCAGCTCGTAGATGTCCAGGATCATCTCGCGGTCCCGGAATCCGTAGATCATGATCGTGGTGGCGCCGAGCTCCATGCCGCCGGTGGCGATGCACACCAGGTGGGAGGAGAGCCGGTTCAGCTCCATCAGGAGCACCCGGATGATCTTGGCTCGCTCGGTGATCTCGTCCTCGATGCCGAGGAGCTTCTCGACGCCGAGGCAGTAGGCGGTCTCGTTGAAGAACGACGTGAGGTAGTCCATGCGCGTGACGAAGGTGGTGCCCTGCGTCCACGTGCGGAATTCGAGGTTCTTCTCGATGCCGGTGTGCAGATAGCCGATGCCGCAGCGGGCCTCGGTGACCGTCTCGCCCTCGATCTCCAGGATCAGGCGCAGCACTCCGTGGGTGGAGGGGTGCTGGGGGCCCATGTTGACCACGATGCGCTCGTCGTCGGCGCGGGCCGCGCTCTGGACGACCTCGTCCCAGTCGCCGCCGGTGACCGTGTAGACGGTGCCCTCGGTGGTCTCGCGCGGAGTGGCGTGCGGTGTGCTCATGAGTACGACCTCCGCTGGTCCGGAGCCGGGATCTGGGCGCCCTTGTACTCGACGGGGATGCCGCCGAGGGGGTAGTCCTTGCGCTGCGGGTGGCCCTGCCAGTCGTCCGGCATCATGATCCGCGTCAGGGCCGGGTGACCGTCGAAGACGATCCCGAAGAAGTCGTATGTCTCGCGCTCGTGCCAGTCGTTGGTCGGGTAGACGGCGACGAGGGAGGGGATGCGCGGGTCGGCGTCCGGGGCGCTGACCTCCAGGCGGATCAGCCGGTTGTGGGTGATCGAGCGCAGGTGGTAGACGGCGTGCAGCTCGCGGCCCTTGTCGTTCGGGTAGTGCACGCCGCTGACGCCGGTGCACAGCTCGAAGCGCAGGGCCGGGTCGTCGCGCAGGGTGCGGGCGACGCGGACGAGGTGCTCGCGCTCGATGTGGAAGGTGAGTTCGCCGCGGTCGACGACCGTCTTCTCGATGGCGTTCTCGGGGAGCAGTCCCTGCTCCTCCAGGGCGCCCTCCAGCTCGTCGGCGACCTCGTCGAACCAGCCGCCGTAGGGGCGGGCCGCGGGTCCCGGGAGCCGGACCGAGCGGACCAGGCCGCCGTAGCCGGAGGTGTCGCCGCCGTTCTGGGCGCCGAACATGCCGCGCTGGACGCGGATCTCCTCGCCGCCCTGGCCGCGCTGGCCGGGGAGGTTCTGCGCGCTGAGGTCCTTCTCGGGATTCGCCCCGTTCGCCTCGTTCGCGCTGTTGGTGCCGTTCGCGTCGCTCACCGCAGCAGCCCCTTCATCTCGATCGTGGGCAGGGCCTTGAGCGCCGCTTCCTCCGCCTCGCGGGCCGCCTCCTCGGCGTTCACGCCGAGCTTGGAGGTCTGGATCTTCTGGTGGAGCTTGAGGATCGCGTCCAGCAGCATCTCCGGCCGGGGCGGACAGCCGGGGAGGTAGATGTCGACCGGGACGATGTGGTCGACGCCCTGCACGATGGCGTAGTTGTTGAACATGCCGCCCGAGGAGGCGCAGACCCCCATGGAGATCACCCACTTGGGGTTCGGCATCTGGTCGTAGACCTGCCGCAGCACCGGCGCCATCTTCTGGCTGACCCGGCCCGCGACGATCATCAGATCGGCCTGGCGCGGGGATCCGCGGAAGACCTCCATGCCGAAGCGCGCCAGGTCGTAGCGACCGGCGCCGGTGGTCATCATCTCGATGGCGCAGCAGGCGAGGCCGAAGGTGGCCGGGAAGACGGACGCCTTGCGTACCCAGCCCGCGGCCTGCTCGACGGTGGTCAGCAGGAAGCCGCTCGGCAGCTTTTCTTCGAGTCCCATGTCTTTTCAGCCCCTCAGTCCCATTCCAGGCCGCCGCGCCGCCATACATAGGCGTAGGCGACGAAGACGGTGAGCACGAAGAGCAACATCTCCACGAGCCCGAACACCCCGAGGGCGTCGAAGGTGACGGCCCAGGGGTAGAGGAAGACGATCTCGATGTCGAAGACGATGAAGAGCATCGCCGTCAGGTAGTACTTGATGGGGAAGCGCCCGCCGCCGGCCGGCGTGGGGGTCGGCTCGATTCCGCATTCGTAGGCCTCGAGCTTGGCGCGGTTGTACCGCTTCGGACCGATCAGCGTGGCCATGACCACGGAGAAGATCGCAAAGCCTGCCCCGAGGGCTCCCAGTACGAGGATGGGCGCATACGCGTTCACCGCTCCTCGCTCCTCTCAGTCGGCACTGACTGCTGGCGGGTTGCACTGGGCTCACAACCGCCCCGTCCGCCCCCTGAACCCCTCGCGTTCCGGGCCAAGATCGAGAACATGTGAAGCAGGTCACAAGCCCAACTGCCTCGCATCTTATGCCCGTGGCTCTGTGATCTGCGACACGGGGTATTCCACAAGCTTTGTGATCTCCACCACCTGACGAAGGATCATGAAGTCGGATGAGCGGTGATCTTCGTACGCGAAGCGTCCGAGTGATCACCAGAGGTGACATTTTCGCTCGTCAGGGCAGCTCAGAGGGGTCGTCTCAATATCAAGACGCTTCCCGTGCATGCAAATTGGCTCTGGACGGGACCGCCTGGTAGTGGACGCCGTTCACACATCAGAGGGAGGGGCGGGGCCGGGTGTGGACGTGTGCACGCGTTCACGAGCGGGGCGGCCTCGCCTGCCCGCGCGAGACGCGGCCGACACGGTGACCGTTCCGTGACCTCCGCCACATCCATGAGAGGGGGATGAGAAGCGGGCTTGGCCAACGGTCGCCAGCAGTGGTAGGCGCGGGGCAATCCGGACGTATCGATGAAAGCCCATGATCACAGGCTTGCAAGGGTGCGTCCGCAATGTCCGTTACGGCGTCAATAAAGAACGACACGCCCGGGATTACGGGGCTCTGCTGAACAACTGTGGCGCAGGACACGTTTCTTGAAGGTATGGAGGAGCCCCTGATACCGATTGCTCTCATGTCCCACACCGCTCACATACGCAGCCACCGGAAGCCCCGTCGCAGCGCGTCGCAGAGTCTCGCGATGCGCGCCGGAGTTGCCGGTGGCGTCCTCAGCATGGCAGCGGCGGGCGCCGCGGCTTCGGCGAACGCCGCCGAGCCGGTGACGCAGACCCTCGAACTGCCCACCCTCACGGCCGACCTGTCCGCCCAGGTCGCCGAGTCCGCGGACGCGACCGAGCTGGCCGCCGCGAACTACGAGCTCGAGGCCGAGCGTGACGCGGCCGCCGCCCAGGCCGCCAAGCAGGCCAAGGCGGACCTGATCGTGGCCAAGAAGAAGGCCGCCGCCAAGAAGAAGGCCGAGGAGGAGGCCGCCCGCCGGGCCGCCGCCGAGGAGGCCGCCTCCCGCGCCGCGGAGCGCGAGGCCCTCGCCGTCGCGTCCGCCTCCGCCGAGAGCTCCGCCGACAACGCCTCCGAGACCGTCTCGGCGCCTGCCAGCGGCTCCGTCGCGACCGTCATCGACTTCCTCAAGGCCCAGGTCGGCGACGCCTACGTCATGGGCGCCACGGGCCCCGACGCCTGGGACTGCTCCAGCCTCGTGCAGGCCGCCTTCCGTCAGGTCGGTGTGGACCTGCCGCGCGTCTCCCAGGACCAGTCGATGGTCGGCACCGAGGTCGGCACCTCCAACCTCCAGGTCGGCGACATCCTGTACTGGGGCGGCAAGGGCTCCGCGTACCACGTGGGTGTCTACATCGGCGACGGTCAGTACCTGGACGCGGCCAACCCGTCCAAGGGCGTCGTCATCCAGGACCTGTCCGGCTACCCGGCGTCGGGTGCGGTGCGCGTGCTCTGAGCCGCGTGGCGCGTCCGCGTACAGGACGAGGTGAAGGGCCGCAGCCGCTCGGGGGCTGCGGCCCTTCGCCGTCAGCCGACGCCTGGAGGGCCGGGGCACCCTCTTGAGGGCATGCCCCCGCCGTCCCCCTTTCGCCCGTTGTGCGCCCTCTGACCGCAAAGCGCCCCCGCACCAGCGGTGCGAGGGCGCTCGACGCCGCGGGGGGTCACGCCTTGGGCGCCACCTTGCTCAGGCCGTTGATGATGCGGTCCATCGCGTCGCCGCCGGTCGGGTCGGTGAGGTTGGCCAGCAGCTTGAGGGTGAAGCGCATCAGCATCGGGTGGGTCAGACCGCGCTGGGCGGCGATCTTCATGACTTTGGGGTTGCCGATGAGCTTCACGAAGGCGCGGCCGAGGGTGTAGTAGCCGCCGTAGGTGTCCTTGAGGACCTGCGGATAGCGCTGGAGCGCCGTCTCGCGCTGGGCCGGGGTGGTGCGGGCGTGCGCCTGGACGATGACGTCGGCGGCGATCTGGCCGGACTCCATGGCGTAGGCGATGCCCTCGCCGTTGAACGGGTTCACCAGGCCGCCCGCGTCGCCGACGAGCAGCAGCCCGCGCGTGTAGTGCGGCTGGCGGTTGAAGGCCATGGGCAGGGCGGCGCCGCGGATCGGGCCGGTCATGTTCTCGGGGGTGTAGCCCCACTCCTCGGGCATGGACGCGCACCATGCCTTGAGCACCTCGCGCCAGTCCAGCTCTTTGAAGGAGTCGGAGGTGTTGAGCACGCCGAGGCCCACGTTGGAGGTGCCGTCGCCCATGCCGAAGATCCAGCCGTAGCCGGGCAGCAGCCGGTCCTCGCCGGGGCCGCGGCGGTCCCACAGCTCCAGCCAGGACTCCAGGTAGTCGTCCTCGTGGCGCGGGGACTCGAAGTACGTCCGGACGGCCACGCCCATCGGCCGGTCCTCGCGGCGGTGCAGGCCCATCGCGAGGGAGAGACGGGTGGAGTTGCCGTCGGCGGCCACCACCAGCGGGGCGTGGAAGGTGACTTCGCGCTTGTCCTCGCCCAGCTTGGCCTTCACCCCGGTGATGCGGCCGGTGCGGTCGTCGACGATCGGGCCGGAGACGTTGCACTGCTCGAAGAGGCGGGCGCCCGCCTTCTGGGCCTGGCGGGCGAGCTGCTCGTCGAAGTCGTCGCGCTTGCGGACCAGTCCGTAGTCCGGGAAGGAGGCGAGATCCGGCCAGTCGAGCTGGAGGCGGACGCCGCCGCCGATGATGCGCAGACCCTTGTTGCGCAGCCAGCCGGCCTCCTCGGAGATGTCGATGCCCATCGCCACCAGCTGTTTGACGGCGCGTGGGGTCAGTCCGTCGCCGCAGACCTTCTCCCGCGGGAACTCGGTCTTCTCCAGGAGGAGGACGTCGAGACCGGCCCTGGCAAGGTGGTACGCGGTCGTGGAGCCGGCTGGCCCCGCGCCCACGACGATCACGTCGGCGGTGTTTTCGGAGAGGGGCTCGGTCACGGCGGGATCTCCCCAAGACTCGAAATCTGCGTGCCGACCGGCACTGGACATGGGCAGTCTATTCAGCAGAATTGATCAACCGGCTGAAGGGCTGCCCCGTGAACCGAGCTCTCCCCGCAGTACGGCTGCGCGTCCCCACCGACGAGGACGCCGTGGCCTGGCACCGGGTCTTCGCCGATCCGGACGTGATGGAGTTCCACGGCGGCAGACCGGCGGAGCTGTCCGTGTACGAGGAGCTGACCGCCCGGCAGCGCCGGCACGACGCCGAACTGGGCTTCTGCCTGTGGACGATGCTGGACGAGTCCGGCGAGGTCATCGGCTTCACCGGAGCCCAGCCGTGGCCGGCGGACTGGGGACCCAAGGGCGAGATAGAGATCGGCTGGCGGCTCGGGCGGGCCCACTGGGGCAAGGGGTACGTCACGGCGGCCGCGCGGACGACGCTGGAACGGGTGCGCGCGGCGGGCGTGGGCGGCGTGGTGGCCATGGTGAACGCCAGGAACACCCGCTCGATCGCCGTGACCCAGCGGCTCGGCATGCGGCTCGCGGAGACCTTCGTCAGCCCGGAGTCGCAGCAGCAGGGGCACTGCTACCGGCTGGAGCTATGACGCAGACAGGAGCCGTGACGCCGACCGGAGCCGTGACGCCGACCGGAATCATGACGCCGACCGAAATCATGACACAGAGTAATCAGTCGCTACAGAAAGCGACTTGACGCTTCCGGACGCCACCCCCGGGCGGTTACCCTTCCAGTACCGCTGGGGGTGACATCTGTGCGCATACCTCACAAGACACCCGATGTGCGCGTGCCGAAACTCGTCGGCCTGATGGCCGTCGACGCGCGCCACGAGGCAGAAGAGCACGGCGTCCTACTGGCCGCGCCCGACCGGCCGGACTTCCATCTCACGGTCGTCGACTACGTCGTCCGGCAGTACCCGCCGCCCGGTGCCGAGGTGCCGCGGGACGCCGTGGTCACCGTGTGGTTCGACTTCGGCGAGGGAGAGGGCGACGGCGGCGGGGGCGTCCGCGAGCCCCGCCTGCCGGGGCCGGGCGGCAGCGGGCTGGAACGCGAGCTGGACGAGCCGGGGGATCCGTACATGGCCCTGCGGTGACGCCCAGGGCTGGTACGGCCCCGGAGCGGCCCTCAGCCCTTCTTGAACCCCCGGTGCAGGGCGACGACCCCGCCCGTCAGGTTGCGCCAGGCCACATCGGCCCAGCCCGCCTTCTGCAGCCGTGCGGCGAGGGCGGGCTGGTCGGGCCAGGCGCGGATGGACTCGGCGAGGTAGACGTACGCGTCGGGGTTGGAGGAGACCGCGCGCGCGACCGGCGGCAGGGCGCGCATCAGGTACTCGGTGTACACCGTGCGGAAGGGCGCCCAGGTCGGCTGGGAGAACTCGCAGATGACGACGCGCCCGCCGGGCCGGGTCACCCGGTACATCTCGCGCAGCCCCGCGTCGAAGTCCTGCACGTTGCGCAGGCCGAAGGAGATCGTGACGGCGTCGAAGACATCGTCCTTGAACGGCAGCCGGGTGGCGTCCCCCGCCGTGAACGGCATCCAGCTCTGGCGCCGCTTGCCGACCTGGAGCATGCCGGTGGAGAAGTCGCAGGGCACGACATAGGCGCCGGCCTGCGCGAAGGGCCGCGAGGACGTGCCCGTCCCGGCGGCCAGGTCGAGGATCTTCTGCGCGGGGCGGGCGTCGACCGCCTTGGCGACCTCCTTGCGCCAGCCGCGCGCCTGCCCGAGGGACAGCACGTCGTTGGTGAGGTCGTACCGTTCCGCCACGTCGTCGAACATCGAGGCGACTTCGTGCGGCTGCTTGTCCAGGGATGCGCGGGTCACGGGTTCATTGTGGCAGCAGGCGGTACGACAGCCCGGAGGCGGCCCCGTGAGGGGCCCTGCGGCGCTCAGCGGCGCCGGTAGACCAGCCGGCCGCCCACCACCGTCGCCACGCACGTCCCCGCGCCCTCACGCACCAGGCCCGCCCGGTCGGGCACGTCGAACACGGCGAACCGCGCGGGGCCGCCCGGCGCCAGGGGCGGCAGCAGGATCAGCGGCCGGGGCGACAGGGACGGCGGCCCCGGCAGCGACGGCGGCCGCTGCCCCACCGCGAGCCCGGCCCGCCGTACGGCGTCCAGCACGGCCCGGTCGCGCAGCTCCCCCGCGACGGCGACGGTGCCGTGGGCGAGGAGCCGCTGCACGCCCCGGCGGGCGCTGGCACCGCGCCGGGAGGGGTCCGCACGGAACAGGGCCTCCGCGCGCGGCCCGGCGATCGGATCGGTGCCGAGCCGGTCGGCCTCGCGCGGGTCCGGGTGGTACGTCCGCTCCAGCAGCTCCGGGCCGTACGGGTTGAGCAGGCCGGGCGTGAGGATGCCGGGCCAGCGGCGCACCCGCGCCTGCGGGCGGGCGGCGGCCAGCTCCTCGTAGGGGCCGACAGCGGCGATGTGCGCGCCGTCGACCAGCACGGCGGCCTCCAAGGATGCCTCAGCGATGTGAAGGGTCAGCACGGCTCAGTTGGCGGCGAGGATCTTCAGCTCGGGGTGCGCGGTGCCGCCCTCGATCGCCGTGGAGGAGATGTGGGAGACCACGCGCTCGTCGACGGGGTCGTTCGCCGGGTCGTCGTGGACGACCAGGTGCTCGTACGTCGTGGAGCGCTGGGCGGGCACCCGGTCCGCGCCCCGGATCATCTCGATCATCTCCATCAGGTTGGAGCGGTGCTTGGCACCGGCCGCCGAGACGACGTTCTCCTCCAGCATGATCGAGCCCAGGTCGTCGGCGCCGTAGTGCAGGGTCAGCTGGCCGGCGTCCTTGCCGGTGGTCAGCCAGGAGCCCTGGATGTGGGCGACGTTGTCGAGGAAGAGGCGGGCAACCGCGATCATCCGCAGGTACTCGAAGATGGTGGCCTGGGTGCGGCCCTTGAGGTGGTTGTTCTGCGGCTGGTACAGGTACGGGATGAAGGCGCGGAAGCCGCCCGTGCGGTCCTGGACGTCACGGATCATCCGCAGGTGCTCGATGCGCTCGGCGTTGGTCTCGCCCGTGCCCATGAGCATCGTGGACGTCGACTCGACGCCCAGGTTGTGGGCCGTCTCCATGATCTCCAGCCAGCGCTCGCCGCTCTCCTTCAGCGGGGCGATGGCCTTGCGCGGCCGCTTCGGCAGCAGCTCGGCGCCGGCGCCCGCGAAGGAGTCCAGGCCGGCGGCGTGGATGCGCTGGATCGCCTCCTCGACGCTGACCTTGGAGATCCGGGCCATGTGCTCGACCTCGCTCGCCCCCAGGCTGTGGATGACGAGCTGCGGGAACTCCCGCTTGATCGCCGAGAAGTGCTCCTCGTAGTACTCCACGCCGTAGTCCGGGTGGTGGCCGCCCTGGAACATCACCTGGGTGCCGCCGAGTTCGACGGTCTCCGCGCAGCGGCGCAGGATGTCGTCCAGGTCGCGGGTCCAGCCCTTGTCGCTCTTGGGCGGGGCGTAAAAGGCGCAGAACTTGCACGCCGTGACGCACACGTTCGTGTAGTTGATGTTCCGCTCGATGATGTACGTCGCGATGTGCTCGACGCCCGCGTAACGGCGGCGGCGCACGGCGTCGGCGGCGGCGCCGAGGGCGTGCAGCGGGGCGTCCCGGTAGAGGTCGAGCGCCTCCTCGGGGGTGATGCGTCCGCCCCCGGCGGCTCGGTCGAGGACGGACTGGAGGTCGGCCTTCTCGGTCACCGGGTGTCCCTTTCGTCAAGGGTTGTGGACGGACGCAAACAGCGTACGCGAGCGGCTCGGCGGGCCCGACGTCAGGCCAGGGACGCCCCGGCCAGCACGCCCAGGTACGCCCCCGCGATCAGGAACGGGCCGAACGCGATCGCCGTCCTGCGGTTCGCGCGCCGGGCGAGCACCAGCGCACCGCCGTAGAGCGCGCCCAGCAGGAACCCGGCGAAGGTGCCGAGCAGCAGCGTCGGCCAGCCGTACCAGCCCAGGGCCGCGCCCGCGCCGAGGGCGAGCTTCACATCGCCGAAGCCCATGCCGCCGGGGTTGATCAGGAACAGCACGCCGTAGCCGGCGGCCAGGGCGAGGGAGCCGAGCAGGGCCGTCGTCCACCGCCCCGCGTGCCCGGGCAGCAGCGCGGCGGCGCCGAGCAGGGCGAGGGCCGCCGCGGCGAGGGGGAGGGTGAGGGGGTCCGGCAGCCGCTTCACCCTGAGGTCCACCGCAGCCAGCAGGACGCCGACGGGGGCCATGAGGAGCCAGACGCCGAGTTCGGGGCGCGCGCCGGTGGCCGCGGCGAGGCCGGCGCAGACGAGTGCGGTGACGGCCGTCAGGGGGAGGACGTTCGGGCCGTACGACGGTCCGGGCGCGGTCTGTGCGACGTACCCGGCGTCGGAGGGGACGGCCTCGCCGGCGCAGTCCGCGCACCGGCCGCGGCCCAGCCATCCCCGCAACGGGTGCCCGCCGGGGCACAGGTCCCGCCAGGGCTCCCCGGAGGGAACCGCGAACCGGTGGACGGCCCGCGGCAGCGCACCGCCCGCCGCCGCACCCCACAGCGCGGCGGCGACGACCAGCAGAACGTCGCTCATCCCACGGCCGCGACGCTGTCGCGCCACGCCGGGAGGAGCTCGTCGAGCAGCGCCTCCGTGCGCGGCGGGAGGCCGCGGGCCCCGCTGCGGCGCAGGAGGTCGGCGGCGAGGGCGGTCAGCCGGGACGGGTCGCCGGTGGCGTGGGTGGCGCGCAGGAGCTCGTTCCACAGGCGCTCGTCGGCCGGGGCGGTGCGCAGGGCGGCGTTCAGGGCCTCGATGGCCTTCTCGGCGCGGTCCTTCTCCAGGTGGAAGGCGGACAGGGCGAGGCCGATGTCGGCGACCAGCAGCGGGAGTTGGGCGTCGACGATCTCGTGGCCGAGCCAGCGGTAGCGGCCCTCGGGCCGGTCGGCGAGCAGCGGGCCGCGCACCAGCACCAGCGCGTCGGTCAGCAGCCGCCCGCGCACGGCGCGGTTGCCGACGCCCCTGCCCTGGGTGGCCTCGTGGTAGAGCGAGCGCAGCACATCCAGGTCGGAGACGACGGACTTGGCGAGGGTGAGGCGGCCGGTGGCGTCGGTGGCCAGACGGGGCGTGCCGTCGGGGTCGGCGCCGAGCCAGTCGCGCAGCCGGTCCAGGAGGGCGTCGCGCACGTCGTCCGTGACGCCGCGCGGCCACAAGGCGGAAGCCAGCACGCGCGGGTGCACGCCCTCGCGGTGCAGGAGCAGCAGGGCGAGGGCCTCGTGCAGCAGGGCGCTGCGGTCGCCGTCGGGCGTGTCCAGGCCGATGATCTCGTACGAGCCGACGAGCCGGGCGTAGACCGCCGGGCGCCCCTGCTCGCTGACGTCGACGAGGAACGGCGGCGGCGTGGTGGTGGGCCCGTCGGGGCCGTGGTCGGGGTCGGCCTCGGTGAACAGCTCGACGACCGCGCGCTGCTGGGCGACGGGCAGCAGCTGGGCGTCGAGTTCGAGGCCGAGCAGCGGGGCGAGCAGCTTGCCCTCGCCGGTGATCTCCATCTCCCAGGCGGCGCCGGGCAGATCGCCGGACTCGGTGCCGACGAGGTAGCCGATGCCGAGGCGGCCGGCGTCGGCGGCGAGTTCGGCGAGCTTGACGGCGTCCTCGGCGGACGGCTCGGCGGCGAGCAGCACCAGGTGCGGGGCCCAGCGGGTGTGCTGGGCGGGGCCGGTGCGGCCGGTGAGCACGGAGTCCTGTCCGGCGGCGCCGAGCGCGCTGCGCCGCTGGCGGGTCTCGGCCTCCATCGTCTCGATCAGATCCTCGATGCCGTCGAGGTGGCGCAGCCGGTTGGGGGCGAGCGGGGTGAGGTCCTCGCCGAAGCCGACGAGGGTGATGGTCATCCGGTCCGACCAGCCGTTGGTGGCGAGTTCGGCGGCGACGGAGGCGAACACGGCGGCCCGGTCGGCCTCGCTCCCGCTGAGCGAGACGATGCCGGGCACGGCCTCCAGGTTGAGCAGCAGCCGGGACTCGTCCATGGTGCCGAGGCTGACCAGACCGGGGTACGGGGCGGCGGTGTCGGCGTCCTCGTAGCGCTCGGCGTCGGCGCGGGCGAGCACCCAGAACGTCTGGTCCTGGCCGAGCTGCCAGGGCGCGGGCGGCTTGCCGGCCGGCTGGGCGAGCTGGAGGTGCAGGGCGCCGTTGCTGAGCCAGGCCGCGTAGACGACGGGCAGCGGCCGGGACTCGGCGGCGAGGGAGGCGGCGAGGCCGCGCAGCGAGCGGTCCAGGAGGTGTACGGCTTCGGGGTCGGCGCCGACCAGGAGCGCGTCCTGGGCGTCCGCGGCGGCGCCGGTCGGGGTGGGCGGCTCCATGCCGCGCCGCCCGCCGACGGTACCGATCGCCGACTGCCACAGCGCCTGGCGGCGGCGCCGGCCGAGGGCGCCGAGGAGGCCGGCGGCGAGGAGGGGGGCGGCGAGGAGGGCTTCGGGGAGGCCGAAGTCGCGGTCGGCGGCCGCCGGGGTGGCCTGGTCTTCCTGGTGCCGGGGGGCCTCGGGCGCCGGGGCGGGCGCGGGGGCGGGGGCGGGGCGCTGCTCGGGCAGGGACACGCGCGTGTCGCCGTGAGCGCCGCCGGGCTGCCGCTGCTCGGCGTGGTCCCCGGTCTTCGCGTAGTCGCGGATCTGCTGCCGGACCTCGGGCGAGACGCCGGCCGCCTCGTCGGGCATCTCGACGAGCTCGCCGCCGACGGCGTCGCCGGGCATCTCCATGATCCAGCCGGGCCGGATGAGGCTGGCCTCGGACAGGCGGGAGCCGTCGGGCTGCACACGGTCCTTGTTGAGCTGGTAGATCTCCTTGTAGCGGCGGCCGTCGCCGAGGTGGCGTTCGGCGACCTCCCACAGGGAGTCGTGGTGGCGGCCCTCGGGCGGCTGGATGCGGTAGTACTTCGTGTCGCCCTTGCGTGCGGTGCTGCCGCTGTCCGCGTGGGCGGCCGCGTCGGTGGCCTGCTCGGCGAGGGCGGCCGCGGCGGAGGCGGTCTGCTCCTGCTGCTGGGCGAAGAGTCCGGGCGTCTGCTGGGCCGCGGCGACGGTGGGCCGCTGGTTGCCCTCCAGGTTCTGCCCGAGCTGCGACAGGCCCGGCGTGAGGGAGGCCGCCGTCGCGCCGACCAGCAGCAGCGCGGCGACCAGCTGCCGGGCGAGCAGCTGACTGGGGCCGGCGCCGGGCACCCGCCCCGGTACCCCTACGCCGGACACGGCGGCCTTGACCTCGACGAGCACGCACGCGGTGAACTGCGCCCACGCCAGCCACACGATGACGGTGAGGATGTTCAGGAACGTCCCCACCGAGATCTCGCGCTGCAGCCAGTCCAGGCTGGGCGCCCCGTCGGGCAGCGGCCACCCGATCTGGGACGCCAGCCCCAGCGGCACGCCGAAGACCAGCGTCACCAGCGCCACGAACGCGAAGAACGCCTTCACGAAGTCCCCGAACGTCCGCCGCCGCACACGTATCGGCTGCGGGGTGCGGTTGCGCGGGGTGTCGGGGCTTCCCGTCGAGCTTGACGAGCTTGAACTGCGGCGTCGCGGCATGGCGGGTGTCCTGGGGTGGGGTTCGGTGGGTGTACTGGGCGGGTTACTGAGCCTACCGAGATCTTATGAATCGGGTTGTCGGCGCAGAACTCCGTAACCGGAAGCACAACCGCCGCTTCATCACTTGCTGTTCGTTAGGTCCGGTTTGCCCTGCCTGCGGGGGTGGTGTCTGTGCAGGATCTTCACGCGGGAGGCGGCACGGTGACGGACCACCCGCTCCACTCCTCCAGTTCCTCCAGCTCCTCCAGCTCCTCCAGCGCCGCCAGCCGCCGGACCCCGGCCCCCGGCCGTCCCGCGCGGGACGAAGACCGTGCGCGGGGCCGACGCGTTCATGAGCGGCTCCGGCGCAGGGCCCGCCGGGCGTCCTCGGCGGCGTACGAGAGGCTGAGCCACCAGCTCCCCACCTTGCCCCGCACAGCCCACGGCACGCAGGGCGTCGTACAGCTCGGGGGTCAGCTCCCCGTTGAGCCGGGCCACGTGCCCCGCCGCCGTGAACGCGGACCCCCGCCGACCGGCGTCCGGCAGCCGCATCGCCCTGAGGATCCGCGGCGCCGCCTCCGCCGGCGGGCAGTTCAACGCCAGCCCGATCACCGCCGTACCGAGGTGGTCACGACCGCTCTCGTACGCGGCGTCCCACGCCTCGGGGTCGTCGAGCGCGAGCAGGCCCTCGCCGCGGTCCCAGTCCCAGGCGGACGTCACATGATCAGCTCCTCCAGCATCCGGTCGTACGCACGGAATCCCGCCCTGCCGGTCTCGGGCGCGTCGGAGGCAGGGCTGAGGATCCCGGGCAGGTGGGCGACCCGCCATATCCTGAGCGCGGCGTCCGGGCCGCATCCGCCCGCCGGGTCGGCCAGGCCGCAGGCGGTCGTGAGGATGGCGGCGATCCTGGGCGCCCCGTGCCCGGCGTCCGTACCTGCGGCGATGGCCGCCGTGATCAACGCCTGGAGGAGCGCGGTCAGTTGCAGATCCGCCGCCATGCGGCACATCCGCCGCACCGCCGACGGCTCTTCGAGCTGCGACAGGGGCCGGGGCACGCCGGTGACACCCGCCGACCAGAGCAGCAGGTGGGCGGCGGGCACCTCGTGGTCGCGAAGCCACCCCAGCTCATCCACGACGGCCATCGCGTCGTCGCCGAAGCGGCAGACCGAGCGGATGCCCTTGAGCAGGCGCTCCACATCGGCCCGTCGGTGAGCCAGGAAGTCGTGGACGGAGACATCGGCGAGCCGCCAGGTGCCGGTGGCGTTCACCGCACCGACCTCCACGATTCCGCCGAGCGGCGCGAACACGGCGCGGGCGAGCGCCACTTCGGTCATCGGGGTGACGTGCTTAGTCATGCCGCACGCCGCCGGGAGTCGGTTCCGTGGCGATGAGGTGCTGGACCTGCCAGCGCGCCTCCTCCCAGCGGGCGCGGCAGGCGGCAAGCCGTTCGTCGGCGCCGTCGGAGCACCGTTGCGCGTGCCAGCGCCCGGCCTTCGCCTGGCACTTACGGGCGATGTCGAGGCAACGCAGCAGGCTGCCCGGCTGGTATCCGGCCTCCTCCTCCACCATGCGCTGGGTGCCGACCCGCGCGGCGTCGAGAACCAGCCCCGCACCTGGAGCGAGCACATGCCGATTGCCCTCCCACCGCGCGGCAACCTCCAAGAGCCGCTCCTGTGCTGTGAACAGCCGCGGATGGCCCTCGCCGAGGTCGATCGCCTCATGGGCCGCCGCGACCAACTCCCTGCACGCAGCCGACACAGGCGCCGCGATCTCGTCCCGCTGGAGGTCGAGGACGTGGTCGGCGAAGTCCAGGGCCAGGTGGGCGGCACGGGTGTCATCGACCTGTTCAAGCAGGTCGGCCAGAAGGCGGGGAACGACGATCACTGCGCCTCCAGCGTCCATACCCGGGAGCCCGCGGGCGGTGCCGGCCGCACGTCCCACCGGGAGAGATCCTCGCAGGGACCGCTGTACGGCAACTGCCCGTCCCGAGGCTCGAAGTAGAGGCCGTAGGCCCAGTACTCAGGCAACTCGTGGCACATGAGATCGGGATAGGGATCGAGCGCCATTCCTTCGAAGGACGCGTTGATCCTGGCCACTGCTTCAGCGCGGGAGACATCAAACCGGCTGACCAGCACGTCGGCAATCTCCCGGAAATAGTCAAGCATCCCCTCGTCGAGATCCACGAGGAATTCCTCAGTCCTCACCACGGTCCCACTCTCCCGTCGATCGCACCGAGGAAGCCCTCGAACTCGGCCAACGCGGCCTCCAGGTCCTCCCGGCCGGCATCGTCGGGTGGGAGGTGAGGAAGGGTCGCCCGGGCGAAGGCGTCGGCGCCCCGGAAGAGGGCGTCGGCGAGATCCTTCTCGGTCGACCGGTCGACAAGTACGCCTGCATGACTCGTCTCCACCCAACCACCTTTGCTGCGGGCGAACTTCAACGAGAACGAGGAATCGACCGCGGCGGACTCGCAGACGCGGTCACGGCCGGCCAGGAAGCTCCTCACGCCGTCCAGCAGCAGCGTGACCGAGAGATGGATCATCATCGCCTGATCCGGAGCCCGCTCCCGTGAACTCACTTCCCCCTCGCTGCCGCGCACGCGCACGTGCCCCAGGTCGAAGCCGCTGGGAGGCGGTGGCTGGTTCTCGGCCACGGAGAACGTGAACTCCAGGGGACCGGAGCCTGCTTCGCGCGAGGGGTGCCCGACGCAAGTCACCCTCATGCGCTCGCGGTACTCCCCGAAAGCCTCCCTGAAGGCACGCGCGCTGGAATCGTCCACAGGGCTGTCCATGTTCATCAGCCCGAGGTTGATCTCGACGCTGGAGATGGGCACCTCGTGCGTGTCGTTCCATTCCGCGATCGCCTGAAAGCAGCGGGTGGCGGCGAAATAGGCCGGCTGGATGTCCGCGTAGTCCGGGTGAACCGCCATGTTTCCCTGGGAGTCCTTCGCCATGGGCCTTGTGGGAGGGACAACGACGAGAGCGGGCCAGCCGTCGCCCCGGAGGTTATCCCGGATCTCGGCTTCCGAGAAACGGGGACGACCGCCGTACCGACCGTGGGCGAAGAGGCCGGCCATGAGGACCGCGTCGACCGGAGTCTCGGAGCGCAGACCCCTCTGACAGGAGACGTCGGCGCAGCCCTCGAAGACACGCTGCCACCGGTCGAGCGTTCCGGGCTTCTGTGACGTGATGACCAGGTGCAAGACGACGTTCCCCTCAGGAAATGGGCATTCCGGGCAAGATACTGCGTGCTCCCGGCACCCTCTGGCCGGCCGAGCGCCCCGACGGGCGGAGTCAGTCGCCGACGGTCCAGCAGGGCGAGTTCTCTGGCGGCGCCGGCCGGACCGGCAGGCGGGAGAAGTCGATTCCCTCATCCGCGTGCGGGTCGCCGGTCGGGAGACGGTCCTGGTCGTCAGGGCTGTAGTACGCGCCATAGGCCCAGAACTCCGGGAGCTCGTGCGTCATGAGGTTCTGCTCCAGGGTGTCCATCTCCTTTCGCCCGTACCTGTCGTTGATTCTCGCCACGGCCTCGGCGCGGGGGATGCCGCAGTTCCCGACGAGCACGTCCACCATCTCGCGGAAGTACTCGAGCATCTCCTCGTCGAGGCGGATCAGGAATTCTGCGGTCATGAGGTTGGCCCTACCACGCGATGGACGGAACGGTTGAAGAGTTCTGCAGCGCGATCCGAGTAGATCGCCACCTGGTGCCCGAAGAAATCAGGCCCGCACCCTTCAGGAACCGTCTGACATTTCTGAGCATGGGCCCCTCCACCATTTAGTGACCATGCATGGCACCGCCGGAGCGGTGGTGTCTGATGAACTCGGCGAGCTCGTCACTCGGCCCGTTGAAGATCTTGCCACCCAGGCTGTCGAGCCCGCTCTTCGGCACCCTGAGCATCCCCTCGTCGATCAAACAGGAATTCCTCCGTCCTCACGACAGCCCCGCCCCCCTGTCGATCGCGCCGAGGGAAGCGCTCGAACTCGGCCAACGCGGCCTCCAGGTCCTCCCGGCCGGCGTCGACGGGTGGGAGGTGACGAAGGGGTGCCTGGGCGAAGGTGTCGGCGCCTCTGAAGAGGGCGTCGGCAAGGTCCTTCTTGGTCGACCGGTCCCCGAGCACGCCCTCATGACTCGTCTCGGCCCGACCGCCCTTCACTCGCCCGGCTTCCTCCCTCGCTGCCGCGAACGCGCACACGCCCCAGGTCGAAGCCGCTGGGCGGCGGTGGCTGGTTCTCGGCCGGGGAGAACGTGAAGTCCATGCGCGCGTGCCACCGACCTGCTCACTTCGTCCGACCACAGCTGCAACCGGGCCTCGGCTCGTCACGTCTGTCACACCGTAGGCCGCTCGCCTGGTCGATATCCGGCCACAGGATAGATTCATAGAAGTTCTCTTGCGCGATCGCAGCGTTACGGGGGTAAACGCGGTGTCCCACAGGCCGACCGACTGGCACGTACTCGACCTGGAGAGGGACCCGACCCCGGGCGACCCGCAGCGCATCCGCCAACTCGCGGGCGCCTTGCACGACTTCGCGGACGACGTGGGCGAGGCCCTGCGTGACCTCAAGGGCATAGCCAAGGAGGACGAGATCCTCTCGTGGGCGGGCAAGACGGCCGAGGTCTTCGCGGAGGAGTTCGGCGACGCCCCGAAGAAGCTGCGCAAGCTGAGGAAGTCCTACGACCTGGCGGGCGACGCGCTCGCGTCTTTCTGGCCCGACCTCCAGGACGCCCAGGAGAAGGCGGACAAGGCTCTGCGGGACGGCCGTAAGGCCCGCGAGGAGTTGAGCACCGCCCAGACCGCGCTGTCCGGTGCCGAGGACTGGGTGCGCCGTGCGACCGAGAAGGCCGACTCCTACGATCCGTCGAAGAACGGCGGCAAGGACGTTCCCAAGCCCGACGAGGCCGACGTACGCCGCGCCACCCGCGACGCGCAGCACGCCAAGGAGCGCCGGCAGGCTGCCGAGCGGAACGTCGAGTCCGCCCAGAACGCTCTGGAAGCGGCGAAGAAGCTCGCCGCCCAGGCCCGGGGCCTGCGCGAAGAGGCCGCCCGCCGCACCGTCACCAAGCTCCAGGAAGCCTCCGACGCCGGCATCCCCAACCGGCACTGGTGGGAGGAGATCGGCGACTGGATCTCCGACAACTGGGACGAGATCGTCACCGTCTGCAAGTGGGTCGTCGCCGTCGTCGGCATCATCGTCATGATCATCGGCGGTCCGCTGGGGTGGCTGGTGTTCGCGGCGGCGCTCGTCGTCCTCGCGGATACGGTGAGAAAAATGCTCAACGGCACAGCCGGGTGGGGGGATCTCGCCTGGGCGGTGCTGGACTGCATACCCGCCACCAAGGGCTTCACCAGCCTCGCCAAGCTGGGCAAGCTGTGGAAGGCGGGCGGGCTGAAGGCACTGGGCGCCGGGTTCATGAAGGGGATCGGCGGGGGCCTCAAGAGCCTGTTCCAACCTAAGGTCCTGGTCCATGCCCATACCTCGGCACTCGGGCAGGCACGATGGAAACGACTGATGAAGCTGAAGGCGGAAGGCCATGGCCCCCAGCGGCATCTCTTCGCCACCGACGCCCAACTGAAGGCACGACTGGGAGTGCCGAAGTTGGACAACAACGGCAACTTCATGTTCAAAAACGACGGCCACTTGAAGATGAAGGAGCACAAGGACCCGGAGACGGGAACGATCTGGGACTCCGAGCCAGCCGCGAACGGAAGCCCGAAGCTGCACCGTTGCGGCCCATACGCGACTCGCTTCAACCACGCCGAGGACATGATCCAGGCGGAAAGGGTGGCCCGGTCGCGGTCCGCCGCAACCGGGGACGATGTGGTGGACCTTCCCATGTCGGACCTGTTCGGACGAGCCGAGTACGGCGACCGCTTCACCGGGTTCTATGTGGACCCGAGCAACCCCGTGGATGCCGCGGGGAACCTGAATTACCTCCCGGTAGACTTCAGGGACGGGTCCGTCAAAGCCGTATTTAGAACGGATCCCACCTCCGGCACGAGAAACGTGACCATCTATCCGAATCCGCAGCCCGGACGACACCCTTAGGAAGCAGGTCCGTGTATCCCATCGACGACGATCTCCAGGTTTTTCTGGGTGGCGCCTTCTCGGCGGAAGTGGTCGATCGCCTCGACCACATCAGGGACGGACTCGGAAAGCGGTCCCCCGAGAGGCAGGAATCGCTGCGCCGGAGCTTTCGGCAGCTGATCGAGGAACGACTCCTCGATCTCCGCTCATGGGCTCAGCTCACAGACATCGACTTCGATTCGATGGATGAACTCTATGACTACCTCCAGGGCTGTTACGCCTATCTCTTCGAAGGCGCTGACAGCTTCCCAGAAGCCCCGTACTAGAAGGACCGGCGTGGTGCGGAATCTCTCTGAAGGAAAGCCCACTCGCGACAGGAGCCTGGGGTTCACACTCGCGGTTCCCCAATCTTGGTGGGAATTCGATATTCGTCCAGAAGGCCGCGAATCGACGGTGCGCTCGCTCGTCGACGAGCGCGTACGTCTCGTCCCTGAACTCGGTCCCTACCGTTCCGAGCTGACCGCGATGCTCCGTCGAATGGCCAAGGACGCCCACGAGTCGGGGGCGATCTACCTGGGCTGCATGGCGGAGAACTTCGATGGGGTACCCCTTTCGGCGACCATCACGGCCTCCGTCCTCGGCGCGAAGAACAAGCAGGGCGTCGCTCTGTCCACCGACCCCCGGGCCATCGCGGAGAGTCTGCGGACGATCACACCGCGCCGGGAGGGCGACGCGTGGCGGAAGGTGACGACGGTCGACATCCCTGACGTGGGTGTGGCCGCCCGGACGTACGGCGTGGAGGACGTACCCGTCGCGCAGGGGGACAGCCGCACCCTGCGGATGGCGCTGACCCAGACGTACATCCCGGTCCCGGGCACCACCGACCAGGTCGTCCTCGTCTCCGGCGCCAGCCCGGTCCTGGACCTGGCCGAGGCCTTCCACGACATCTTCGACGCCGTGACGAGCACGTTCCGCTTCGTCTGACCGACTGACTCACTTGGGGGACACGGCACATGGGCAAGGGCAAGAGCGACCTCTCGCTCCCGCTGGACGAGCTGGCCGGCTTCGGCAGCAGTCTGCGCTCCATCAAGAGCCGCCTGAACCACACCAAGAAGCTCTTCGAGTCGTACAAGGACGACATCGGCGACAGCAGCGTCAACGACGCCCTCGGCGACTTCGAGTCCAACTGGGAGGACGGCCGCGAGGACATCACCCAGCAGCTCGACGCCCTCGCGGACATGTCGGACGCGGTCGTGCGCGAGTTCACCAAACTCGACAAGGAGCTGGCCAAGCAGGTCCGTGACGCGATGAAGGTCGAGGACAAGCGGGGCGGGAAAGGCGGCACGGGTGAGGGAGGCGGCGGCAAGTGACGGCGCCGGTCCCCTCTACACGGACGGCACCTGGCTCTGGCGCGAGGACCTGCGGTAGCGATCGGTTACGGGTGACGCCCTGAACACGGCGGCGGAGTACGTCAAGACGTTCTACGACGAGGGCAGGAGCTTCGTCGGCACGACGCGCTCCTACGACCGCGAGGTGACCTTCCTCAAGGACGGCGCCGCCGCCGGGACGGCGGCGATGTCGCTCGACCAGGACTCGGGCTCTGCGGAACGCTGTCGCCGGAGCGCTTGGTGTCGGAGCCGGAAGCGCCGAGGGCGGTGAGAAGCAGAGCCGGGGTGAACGTCAGGAGTGCTGTCGGATGCCTCAGCGGTTCACCGACTGAATCTCCCGTACGGTCACGTCCTGCGTCGCGCCGAACGTGCCGTCCGGCAGCCGGCCGCCCTCGCCCGTCGTGCTGGTCCAGGTGATCCTCCAGGTGACGGTGGCTTGCAGGGCGTACGCGTCGTTCCGGCCCGTCGAGCGGAGGTAGGTGACGCCACAGGGCGGGGTCCGGTCCGCCTTGCCCTGCGTGTACGGCTCGCCGATGCTGTCGTCGGCGTTGATCGCGCACTCGCCGGAGGTCGGGTGGGTCTGGGCGTCCGCCGTGCCGGGGTCGATGCGGAGGGAGACCGGTTCGGCGGTCGTCGTCGCCGAGAGGCCCGTGCCGGGGAGGCTGGCGGTGACGGAGATCTTCCTGAACCTGGCCTTGTCCAGCCAGATCCAGGTCGGGAGGTTGACCGTGGACTCACCCGTCGGCCGCATCTCGATCTCGGTGCCGGGGACGGGGAGTTCGTCGTAGGCGTACTCGGCGAGCACCTGCGGTGTGACGGCGAGGGGCTCGTCGGGGGTGTCGCCGTTGTCGACCCAGAAGGGGGGCTTGTCGCAGGACTGGGCCTCCGGGTCGTCCTCCCGGTTGGGGTTGACGACGGCCGCCCAGAACATGCCCTCGCCTTCCTTGTCGAGGTTGTAGTTCTTGTAGGGCTCGCCGTCCTTGAAGTAGCCGTCGTACAGGTCGGCCACCATGTTGCCGATGCCGAACGGGTTGAACTTGCGCAGGCTGTCGACGGCGGTCTTGACCTGCTTCGGCGAGAACGCGGGCTCGTACCAGCACGCCGGCGGCGTCCAGTTGGTGTCCGTGGAGGTCAGAGTGCCGGTGTCGACCTCCTTCGTGCCGCCGGAGGTGGTCACCCGGACCTTCGTCTCGGCCCTGATCTTCCCGTCGCTCTGGGACCCGCTGGCGTCGCCGCCCGTGGCGGTTCCGCCGGTGCCGATGGCCTGGGCGGTGGCCGGTACGAGCGACAGGGCGAGCGCGGCGGTCAGGGCGGCCAGGGTCCTGTGCTGCGTGTTCACGGGCGGCATGCCTCCGAGCCTCGCTTGGCCAGGCCGGCGGTGTTCTGCCAGACGCCCTCGGCGTTCTTCGTCAGCCGCAGGTTGTACAGGACGTAGTTGTCCTCGGGCTTGGTCTGGCCGGACTTCTTCACCGCCCCGGTCTCACGGTCCGTGTTGACGGCCCCGCTCTCGTCACCGCAGTACACGACGGTCGCCGTCTCCTCCGAGAGGAGCTTGACCTTGAAGTCGTAGTAGCGAATGTCGCCCTTGTAGCTGATACCGGCGTCCAGGAAGCTCTGGACGTATTCGGCGGCGGCGAGGCGGACTTCACCGGTGCTGTAGAAGCTCAGCGCCTTCGAATCCGGCTCACCTCGCAGGATCGCGTCGCTCTCGGCGTCGATGCGGCGCTCGTTGTCCGCGAGGACCTCGTCCTTCACCGGGTCACCCGTCTTCGCCCCCTCGAAGACGTTGTCGACGCCGGCCGGCAACGTCACCTCCGGCCGGTCGATCCCGTCCTCCGTCGGTGAGGCCGGTGCCGGCGCGGTGGGGGACGTCGTGCCCGTGTCCGCGCCGGCGATCTTGTCGTTGGCCTTGTCCTCGGTGTCGGAGCCGCCGCAGGCGGTCAGGAGGAGGGTGGCTGTGGTCAGGTAGGCGGCGGCTGTGGTGCGCGTGCGCATGGGGGTCGTACCTCCGGGTGGGGGAAGTCGGCTGGGCAGGGGAGCAAGAGGAACGTCGTGTCAGCCCACCTCGTTCTCCGCCACCGCCTGACCGCGGACGACGACGTCACCGCCGTAGAACATGCCGGTGAAGACCGGGGAGTACGTGAGCTGGATCTCGACCTCGACCTGGGCCGCGTTCGCCGCCACGCAGTGGGAGGCCGCGATGTCCGCGCCGGTCATGTCCATCTCGCGGGCGAAGGCCCTGACGCGGGCGTCGCAGTTCTCGTAGTTGATGGGGGCCGGGCCGCCCTCGTTGTCGTAGAGCGCCTCGCGGTCGATGTCCTGGGCGGCGTAGCGCGCCGCCTGTTCCGCGATGTCGGCCGCGCGTTCCCGCTTGGAGATGGACATGCCTCCGTCGATCACGAAGGCGGACAGGGACAGGAAGACGAGGGCGAAGATGATGACCGCGCCGGCTCCGGAGCCGCGGTCGTCCAGCATCGCCCGGCGGGTAGCGATCCACGTTCTCACGCCGTCCTCCGGAACGGGTCCAGCGGTGAGCTGAAGCTCGCCGACAGGGTCGTGGGGATGTCCAGGCCCAGCATCGCCAGGCCGCGGACCTCGCAGCTGACCTCGACCGTGAAGAAGGTGTCGGGTTCGAAGCCGGGGCTCGTCTGGCGGACCGTGACGGGGCCCGAGCAGACGTCGTCCAGGTTCGCCTCCGCCGCCTTGCGGGCCTCGGCCATCGCCGTGGCGTGGTCCTTCTGGATGGAGCCCGCGCGGGCGGCGTCGCGGGCGGCGCCGTCGAGCGCGCCGCGGCCGTCCACCAGCTGGCCGAAGGCCACCAGCACCAGGATGAACAGGATCATCACCGGTGCCAGGATCACGACCTCGACCGTCGACAGGCCCTCGTCGCAGGAGGCCAGTCCCACGTCCCCGGAGGCCAGTCCCACATCCCCGGAGGCCAGTCCCTCGTCCCCGGAGGCCAGTCCCACATCCCCGGAGGGCAGCCCTTCGTCCCAGAAGGCCAGTCCCTCGCCCCCGGAAGGCATCCCTTCGTCCCTACCGCTCACCGTCAGTTCTCCCCCTCCGGCACGAACCGCTCCACCGGCCCCGACGACTCGGCGTGCACCGTCAGGTCCAGGCCGGGGAAGACCGTCGGCACGCGCGCGGTGATCTCCACGCCGACCGTGTTCGGATCCGGCTGGAGCATCGTCACGTCCGGGGACAGCACCAGCTGCGGGCCCAGCTGGTCGATGTAGGAGTCGACCACCGTACGGGCCTCACCGCGCCAGCCGCCGGGCTGCTGGTCCGCCGTGGCGCGGGCCTTGCGGGCGCCCGCCTGGGCCGCCGCCTGTGCCACATGGTCGGCGAAGAAGTACAGCGCGAACTGCACCGTCGCGAAGATCATGAAGAACAGCACCGGCGTGAGCAGCACGAACTCGATCGCGGTCATGCCGGAGTCGCCGCGGGCGGCAGCACGCTCCACCCGGCGGCGTATCCAGCGGCGTACGCGCACCAGCAACCCCGTTGTTCCGGCAGCCGTCAGCAGGTCTTGCCCGCGTCCGCGCCCTTGATGCAGTCGCCGACCTTGTTGGCGCCCTCGCTCAGCGCGGCGTTGATGATGGCCGCCACCACGCCGACGATCGCCACCACGACCGCGGAGATGATGACCCACTCCACGGCGGAGGCGCCGCGGTCGAGTTCGCCGGAGCGGGCGCGCTCGACGCGGGCGCGCAGGAAGGTGACGAGGAAGTCCACGGCCGGGATGCCGGTCGAGAAGTCCTTGCGTGCGTTCATGAGTGTTCTCTTTCCTCTCAAATCAGCTGGGGCGGTTGCGATCGGTCACGTCACACCTGGAACACCCGCATCGCCGCCGGGAAGATCAGGAACACCAGGAAGCCGGCGCACAGCAGCAGCTGGGCGACGAGCATCGACTGCGACTTCTCGCCCGCGCTGCCCTCGATCTCGGCCAGCTCGCGGTGGCGCATGGTCTCGGCGCGGGAGGCGAGGGACTCGCGGACCTTCGCGCCGTCGTCCGCCACCAGGGCGAGGGAGGCCGAGAGGTCCTTCAGCTCCTCGACGCCCAGCTCCTCGCCCAGCTGCCCCAGCGCCTGCCACTGGCTGAGGCCGGTGATCCGGGCGTCGGCGAGGGCGTTGCGGATGCGCTGCGTGGCCCAGCCGTCGGAGACCTCGGCGGCCGCCATCAGCGCCTCGGGCAGACCGCGGCCGCCCGCGAGGCTCATGGATACGAGGTCGAGGTACGCCCCGATGACGCGCCTGAGGTCCCGGCGCTTCTCGGCGGCGTCGCGCCGCACCTCCAGGTCGGGCAGGAAGAAGAACACGGCCGCGCAGAGCAGGGCCAGCCACACCGGGATGACCGGGCTGCTGCCGAAACCCATCGTCCAGACGACGGCGAAGAGGAACGGGCCGAAGATCAGGCCGGTCGTGCCCAGCAGCACCTTCGTCGCCAGGAACTTCTCCCAGCTGCGGTCGAGCACCGCCAGGTCCGCCCGCAGCGAGCGCTGCTCCCAGCCCTGCTGGAGGTAGAACTCGGCGACCCGGACGCCCACTTCGGCGCGCAGGGAACCGAAACGTCCCGTGTCCTGCGTGCTGCGGGCCGACTCGTACGCCGCACCCCGCGCCCGCATCGCGTCGATCCGCGCGACCTGCGCGACGGCGCTGCGCTTGCTCGGCATGAGGGCGCGGATCAGGGCGTAGACGCCGAGACCGAAGATCACGCCGACGACGATCGGCATGGTGAGGCTCATCGCCGTACCCCCTCCTCCGTAGGCACCGGCGTCCGCGGCCTGACGAACCGCACCGACGACTCGTCGCGCACCAGGAACCGCTCGGGCGTCTCGATGGTCGACAGCTTGCGCAGCCACCAGAAGCCGAGGCCGAACAGGCCGCAGACGCAGGCGAGGACGAGCTGGCCGACGGCGGTGCCGTAGGGCTCGACGAACTCGCGGTTGAAGATGGACAGGCCGAGGACGAAGGCGATCGACACCGCAACGACGATCTGCACCGAGCGGCGCGTGGACGCACGCTGGGCCATCACGCGCTGGCGCATGTCGACCTCCTCGCGCGCCGACTTGGCGAGCGCGCCCAGCACCTGGCGCAGACCGGGGCCGCGCAGGCGGGCGTTGAGGATGAGCGCGGCGACGATGATGTCGGCGGAGGCGTCGTCGATCTCGTCGGCGAGGACCTGGAGCGCGTCGGGCAGCGGGGTGCGGGCGCGCAGCCGGTCGACGAGGGCGTCGAGGTGCGGGCGCAGCACGGGCGCCGCGGCCCGGGCGGAGGCGGGGATCGCCTGCTCCAGGCCGACCGCGCCGGCGATGGTGTCGCGCAGCGACTCCGTCCAGGAGGCGAGGGCCTCCACGCGCCGCATGGCGGCACGCTCCTCGCGGGCGCCGCCGAAGAGGCGGTCCCAGAAGAAGACGAGAACGCCGGCCGCGATGCCGGCCACCGCCCAGCGGGTGAGCAGCAGCACGGCGAGGCCGACGAGGGCGGCGAGCGAGCCGCGCTGTCCGGCGAACCGGATCAGCTCGTTCACCCGCTCGGCCGCCTTCTGCTTCTCGTGCTCGGGCTTGGCGGGCAGTCCCCGTACGGCGACGAGGAGCAGCGCGAGCCCGCCGCCGACGGCGACGCCGGAGCCGATGGCGTACAGGACGGTCGTGGAGAACAGGCCGCCCATGGAGCCGAGTTGGCCCACCGCCCCGAGGTTCATGGTCATCTGGTACGTCACCCCCACGCCCCGTTCGGCCGGTAGCCCTGCGCGATCAGGTCGTCGATGCAGGCGATCGGCGCGTGCGGCACGACCCGTCCGTCGGGCGCCTCCGCGAACACCTCGCTGGACAGCACGCGTCCGTCGACACCGTTGACCTCGCGGATGGAGGTCACCATGCGCTGGAGGCGGCCGCCGCTCTGGAAGTTGTTGCGGCGCTGGATGAACACCACGAAGTTCACCGCGCCCGCGATCAGCATCTGGCTGGCCTCGATGGGCAGCCGTTCCGACGCCTGAAGGGCGTAGGTGGAGATGCGGTTGAAGACCTCGCTGGAGCTGTTGGCGTGGATCGTGGACAGCGAGCCGTCGTTGCCCTGCGACATCGCGTTGAGCATGGTCACGATCTCGTCGCCGAGGACCTCGCCGACGATGACCCGCGAGGGGTTCATACGCAGCGAGCGGCGGACCAGCTCGGCCATCGAAATGGCGCCCTGTCCCTCGGAGTTGGGCAGCCGCTCCTCGAACGCCACCACGTTGGGGTGCAGTTCCGGGAAGGTGTCCAGGCCCAGCTCCAGCGCGCGCTCGACGGTGATGAGGCGCTCGTGCGGCGGGATCTCGTTGGCGAGGGCCCGCAGCAGCGTGGTCTTTCCGGCGTTGGTGGCGCCCGCGATCATGATGTTCTTGCGGGCGCGCACCGCGCAGGCCAGGAAGTGGCCGATCTCCGGGGTGAGGGTGCCGTTGCCGACGAGGTCGGAGATGAAGACCTTGCCCATGCGGGCGCGGCGGATGGAGAGGGCCGGCCGCCGGGCCACGTCCATCACGGCCGACAGACGCGAGCCGTCCGGCAGCCTCAGGTCCAGCTGGGGGTTGGCGGAGTCGAACGGCCGGGAGGACAGACCGCTGTAGGCGCCCAGCACCTGGATGAGCTCGATGAGCTCCTCGTCCGTCTCGGCGACCGGCTCCCCGCGCACCTCGCGCCCGTCGGCGTACCCGACGAACACTTGATCACAGCCGTTGATGTCGATGTTCTCGACCTCGGGGTCGTCCAGCAGCGGCTGGAGCCGGCCGACGCCGAACAGGGCGGCGTGCACGGCGGCCGCGTACTGCTCCTCGGTCTCGGCGTCCAGCGGTGTACGCCCCGCGTTGATCTCCTGGCGGGCGTACTCCTCCAGGATCTGGGCTATGACCGCGCGGGCGTAGTGCCGCTCGTCCTCGCCGGACATCGGCGTGACACCGGCGGCCTGGTCCTGTCGTCGCTGCTCGGCGATGCGGTCACCGGCGTCCTGCCGGAACCGCTTGACCAGCGAGTGGTCGACAGCGGTCATCGGCCGGCTCCCTGCGGGGCCCCGCCGGGTACGGACCAGGCGGCGCCGTAGCTCTGGTAGAGGTCCGCGGTGACCTTGCGGGCCGAGCGGATGAGCAGCGACTTCTCCAGCCGGCCGCGCCTGCGCCCGGCGAGCTGCTCGGCGCCGGCCGGGTCGTCGGCGATGGTGCCGACCACGCGGGCGCCGGTCTGCGCGTGCACCAGCATGTCGTTGACCTGGCCCGCGAGCTTGCCGGCCTCGCCCGGGTCGGCGACCAGGACGACGCCGATGAGCGGCATACCGAGGCTCGCGGCCCCCCGGGCGCCGCCGTGCAGCTTGGCCGACAGGGCGGCGGCGCGGTCCCGGACCCGGGCGATGGCCTCGGGCTCGGTGCGCGAGATCAGCAGCACCAGCGCGGCGTGCGGGAACAGTTCTACGGCCGGGGTGTCGCCGCTGATGCGTCCGCAGTCGGCGATGACGTCGGCGGGGGCGGTGGGCGAGTCGCCGAGCGAGGCGAAGGCGCGGCCGAGGGTCGGCCACAACCCGGCCAGACCGGCGGCCTGTTCGGCTATGCCGAGCCCGACGAGCACCTCCAGCCCGCCGCTCAGCGGCTGGACGTGGTCCCAGAGCTGGTCCGGCACGAGACCGCGCCGGGCGGTCGCGGCGATCGACAGCATGCCGGTGTTCGGGTTGAGCGGGCCGCCGTGCGCGGCAGCCGACCGGTACACCAGGTCACCGCCGGCCGGGTCCGTCTCGGCCAGCAGGACGCGGCGCGGCCAGACCGCCGCGAGGGCGACGGCCGCGGTGGTGACGCCGGGGGAACCCTTGTCGGCGGCGAGAGCGATGAGCGCCATGGCTTGTGGTGCCCTGCCTTCTCAGTTGCCGGGGACGTGCACGACGGCGACGGCGCCCGCGGAGGCCGCCTTGGCGACGGCGGCGGCGTCGGCCTCGTCGACGAGCAGCGTCAGGGACAGGTTGCCGGTGGTCACGGTGGCGTCGCTGTCCTCGGCCACCTTCTGGACCTTGGCGTTGTCCACGAGCAGGCCGCCGGAGGACGTGGACGCGGAGGCGTCGTCGTCGTTGTTGTTGGAGCCGGGGGCGGCGTCGACGTTGTAGACGGCGACGGTGTGGCCGGCCCTGATGTCGGAGGGGTACTGGCCCTCCTTCAGGGCCACACCGACGGCGGCCTTGCCGGCGGGGAGGCTCGCGACCTCCTCGAACATCTGCCCCATCACGACCGTGTCCTTGTAGATGGTGGACTTGGCCTTGAGCGTCTTCAGGGTGTCCCGCTGCTCCCACAGCACGTAGTTGATGCTCGCGTCCTCGGCGACCAGGACGGACGTCACGTTGTCGCCGACGGACTCACCTGCCTCGATGGTGTCCGTCACCTTGACGACCTCGATCCGGTCCCCCGCCCGCAGCACCAGCATGGTCGCGCCCAGCGCACCCACCAGGATCAGCAGCACGGCAAGGGCGGCCAGTGCGGGTTTGCGCTCGCGAGGCGGCGTGGGAAGCCGGTCACCGACCGACGGCTGAGCCGGAACGGCGGAACGCCCGGCGCCCGCCCCCGTACGCTCTTGGATCTTCACGCAACCGCTCCCCGTACACCCAAGACGTTGTCCGCCAAGTCTGCCAAATTCTTTGCAAATCCGGACACTTCACCCGTCACCGCGCTCGCCGTCCGCGTCCTGCGCGGGTATGTCAGCGCTGGGGTGAGTGTCAAGCCATGGCACCGTATCAGCCGCTCATAAGCCCCTCAAGGCACGCCCGAGCCCTCCGGCCACCCCCCGGACACCGTTCCCCCTCTGCAACTCGACACGCACCCGTCCCCCCAGGACAAGGGCTTCCCGCACCCCTCGCCCTGTGCGTCAGCGAATCTGTTGCCGATCCCTTACCGCCCGCGGACAGACCTGTGACGGAGCCGACGCGGGCTTCGTCACCGGGCGGCCACGAGCCCTGCACGAATCGCTCACGCGGGTCGGAGGCGGGTGGATACGCATGGATACCGACAGAGGGGGCGGCACCGGCCGCGAGTGGCGCATTTCTTTTCACACAAGCGAAGCGTCTCAGTAGCGTTCCGCGGGGCGGGTGACGGCGGAACGGGGGCGGGTGACAGCGGAGCGGGGGCGGAGTGACAGCACACAGCCCCCTCCACCCGGCCGCTCGCGATCCGTCCGCGGGGATACCGTCGTGACCCTCGACCGCGCTGTCCACATGGGAAAGTTGTGTGAGAAGGGGCGCACCACGATGAACATCTGGCAGCCCGACGCTGGGGAGACGCTTCTCTCCCGGGCGCCCGTCAGTTTCGCCACCGGTGCAGCGGCGCCTGTCAGAGGTATGCGCTGGTTCCGTGACACGGAACGCAACGACATCCAAGGCGAGCTGCGGAACTGGCCCGAGGGACCCACCTTCACGGCTCGATCGGCTGGAGAGGCGGCCGCCCTGAAGGCTCTCAAGGGTGCCGCCAAGCTGACCGGCGTAGCTTTCATGGCCGTACTCAGTGCCGCGGGAGGGAATGTCTCCGGCAGTCCGCACGCCGGCCACCCCGGAGCCGACACTCCGGACGACCCTGCCGATGAGGTCGACGACTTTCCGGTCATGTGGGCCGCGCCAGGCACGATCGCTCGGACGCTGCCCTGGCAGCTGGACCCCGGTCGCTCGGACGAGAAACGGTACTCCACACACCTGATCGTCACGGATCGCAGGCTGGTCGTCGTCGGGCTTCCGTTCAACAAGAAGGACATGCAGTTCATCGATGACGAGGTGCTCTGGCAGTGCCCTCGCGCCGATCTCCGTAGCCTCGATCTCAAGGACTTCAAGGACGGCAACGACTTCAAGCTCACGTTCGAGGACGGCTCGTGGTGTCGGCTCACCAGTATGCGGAGAAGGCGGCTCACCCGCTATCTGACCCCGCCCCGGGAACTCATCTCCTTGGAGTCCTTGACCCCTCAGCAGCGGACGACCGTTTCAGAGTTCGCCACGAAGATGGAGATGCCGGATTCCGTCACCCCCATCATCACGCGAAATCCGACCGGCCGTCTGCGTGTTGAGATCCTCCTTCCCAGGAGGTACACGTCCGCCTTCGGGGCCTCGGAACAGACCATCACCATGGAGACCGACGGGAAAAGGGTCGACATCGAAAACTTCCTTCCCGAGGACTTCTGACCACCCCCCGCCACCGTCTGAAACGGCCTCCACCCCATGACCTCCCCCACCGGCCCCACCACCCCCCTCCCCTCAGCGCCCTCCGACCCACCCCCCATCTGGTTCCTCACCCCCGACGGCTTCTTCGCGCTCCCCCTCGCCGCCACCGCCGAGGAGCGGACGCGGTTGGCGGGTGCCTTCGTCCGCGAGCTCTACTCCCGAGGGGACGAGTCGGTGTGGGGCCCCGCGGCCCCGTACTACTCGGCGCTGGCCGAGCTCATGGCCGGCAACGGTGTCTCGTACGCCGCGCTGGGCCTGTTCTCCACGTCGGAGGAAGAGCTCACCCCGGACGGCGAGATAGCCCGGCACGACCTCTCGGAGGGTGCCGCCCAGTGTGTGTTCACGGTGGCCGCCGTCCCCACGGACCAGTCGGCGGACGAGGCCGACGTGGTGGCCCAGGGCATCCTCGCCACGCTGTCCGCGGATCCGCACCACGACGTCCGCTGGCTCGACCTCCCCTGCGGACCCGCGGTCGTGTGCGCGACATGGCGGGAGTTGAAGCTCGCCCCGGAGGTGACGGCGAGCGGTGAGCCCGCGGACCTCGTCACCGCCCAGATCCAGGCGCATGTCCCCTTCCCCACAGGCCCGTTCACAGCCGTCTTCACCCTCTTCACGGCGGCCGTGGACCACTGGGCCGAGTTCTGCGGATTGATGGAGGCCGTCCTCCGGACCGTCTCCTTCGCCGATCCGGAGATCACGGATATTGCGGATTTCAGGGATGGCACGGATATCACGGATATTGCGGATATCAGCGTCTGATGCCGGAATAGAGGACCGCATCACCACGGACGAGGCGAAGTGACCCGTCCATGGAGGTCCCGAGGCCGGTATCGGCAGGAAATGTGAGCACCCGTGCGCAATATGGCCACGGATCGATTGCCGCATAGACCCCGATCTGCCGGAATCACCCCCCTTACCGCGCGACTGTCCGCGGTGGCGAAACCGGGTGGGTGACCGATAGCGTCCCTGCTGCCGGTACGAAGGAGACGCACGATGACCGATCTCGGGGTGGACTACGACTACCTCTACACGATCAAGAAGGATCTGAAGACCGTACGCAACGAGTTCACCACGTGCTCCGCCCATCAGGAGAGCATGAAGGACGAGTACGGTTCGGATCTGGTCTCCGGCGCGATGGAAAAGTTCACGGACAACTGGGACGACCACCGCAAGGAACTCCTGGAGAACATCGAGAAGGTCGGCAGCCTGACCGAACAGGCCATCCAGAACTTCGAGAAGCTCGACAAGGAACTCGCGGAAGTGAACAAGAAAAAGAAGAAGTAAGAAGAAGTAAGAAGAAGTAAGAAGCGGCAAGAGGCAGGAACAGAGGACACCGGCTGTGGCGCGACGCCCGACCGACTGGTCACCGATAGCCGAGACCGATCCGGTTCCCGGCGACCCGGAGGCCGTACGCGATGAGGCCGACAGGCTGAAGAAGATCGCCGAGACCCTGGAGCGGCAGGTCTCCAAGCTGCGCCGGCTCGGCAAGGACGAGAACATCAAGGGCAAGTACGCCGATTCCCTGCGGGAAGAGGCGGAGAAACTGGCCGATCGCTTCGACAAGACCAAGGGCCGCTACAAGAAGGTCCAGGGCCATCTGCGCACCTGGGCGGACGAACTGGAGTACGCCCAGACCGAGTCGAAGAAGGCGCTCGACAAGGCCAAGGCCGACGAGAAGAACGAGGACGTCGTCGACGAGGCCAAGAAGCAGCTGACGAAGGCGATCAACCACCGCTACACACACGCCCTGTCGACGCGTCGGCGCATTCTCGACGCCATCGACGACGAGGTCGAGGACAGCCTCTGGGACGACACCATCGGCTGGGTCAAGGAGCACGCGGACGGCCTGAAGCTCTTCATCGACGTCCTCAGTTGGATCGGTACGATCGCCGCGATCGTCGCCATCTTCATCCCAGGACTCAACCTCCTCGTCCTGGGACTGGGCCTGGCGGTGGTGCTGGGCCGGTTCCTGCTGGTGAAGGCCGGGAAATCGACCTGGATGGACCTCGCCTTCGATGCGTTCGGCCTGGTCACCATGGGGGCCGGCGGTCTTGCGCTCAAGGGCCTGCGGGCCGCGAACACCGCGACGCGGGCCGCCTCCACGGTCAGCCGGACCGCCAAGCTCAAGAACGCCCTCGCGGCGACCAAGTCGATCCGCAACCAGCTCGCCAACCGGCTCGCGAGCGCGACCGACGACGCCGCGGCCGCCGCCGTCCGGGCGGAGATGACCGCGCTGCGCAAGGGCATCGCCGGCCGCATCGGCAAGGTGTCCCACGAACTGCCCCAGCCCAGCAAGCTGTCCAAGGTCCTGCACCTCGGTGACGACGAACTCGCCGCGCTCGGCCAGAACATCCGCAGCAATGTGAGCAGGTTCGGCGACGGCGTGCCCACCGGGACGAAGCTCGGCGGTGGCGCCGCCTACGGCACCGCGCTCGCGGCCACTTACGGCGGCGCCCTGGTGGACTGGGGCGACAAAATGCTCGGCGACAATGACACGCTCAATGCCGTGAGCGACGGACTGGGCATTCCGCACAAGCCGAGTGCCGATTGGTACAATGATTTCAAAGCGAACCATGGAGTGACCCAGGCGTCATCCGCGTGGAACTGAGCGGGAATTCAGCCTCTACGCGGGCGGGCGTCCTGGCAGGCGTCGGGGAAATATTCGGGCACGGGGGACCGCGGGAAAAACGGAAATTGCGGGAAATGCGGAGGACTGGGACTGTGGCGGCGCATACGGATACCGGCGGGCACGCCGGTGCGGAATCGACCGACCCCGGACTGATCAAGGTCCTGCGGGCGGTCATCATCACTCCGCTCGTCGTCCTCGCCGTCGTCATCGTCGGCGCGGTCCTCATCTCCTCCGGCGCGCTCCCCGAGGGTTTCCGCCCGTTCCTGCGGGTGCCCGGACAGGGCCTGCCCCTGCTCGCCGTACTGGCCCTGTCCGTCGGTGTCTTCCTCGTCCGCCGGCGCGGAGCATGGGGCCCCGGAGTCACGTTCCACTTCGTCGTCGGCGGACTGGTTCAGCTGGCCCCGCTGCTGCTGCTGATGCACCATCACCCGGTGGTCCTGGCCGCGCCGTTGCTGCCCGGCCTGATCGTCCTGGCCCTTTCGGCCACCGAACGGAGAAATCGAGTAGATGCCGGCGAATGAGACGGCCACGGCCATCGGCTACACGCTCATCCTTCCCCCCGGCTGGGGAAAGATCCCGCTCAGGGAAGGCACGGCCGAGGCCGTCAAGGAGATCGTCGACGACGCGGCACGCCGGCTCTCTCCCGACGTACCGAAGGACAAGCTCGTCGAGGCCCGCATGGAGCTGCACCGGCGGCTGAACGGTGTCGTCAAGGACGCCCAGCGGCGCGACGGGCTTGACCTCTACCTCCCCGTGGAGCCGCTGCACGGGCACCTGACGTCGGCCTCGTTCATCGTCTCCAAGGTCGACACGCCCCTCAGGGACGGGGTGACCAGCGAGGCGGTGATGACCCGCCTGGTCGCCGACTCCGACTCCACCGAGCCCGTCCAGGTGCACGAGACGGCCGGCATCCGCGGGGAGCGCGTCCTGCCGCCGAACCCGGACAAGGGCGTCGAGGTGGGCTCCCGCCATGTCGACTACGTCCTGCCGGTGCCCTCCACCGACACCACCACCGCCTCGTGGATCGTCGTCAGCTTCTCCACGATCGGCGACGGCGATCCGGCAGGCGGCTTCGCCGACATCCTCGTCGAGCTCTTCGACGCCCTCATGACGACCTTCCGCTGGAGGACCGAGTGAATATCCAGTTCGCTCTCGACACGGACAGCGATCCCACCGTATGGCTCGGCGTGCCCCTCCTCGACGGCCGCGGCGCCGGACGCGAACGCCGCAAGTGGGCGCGGCGTTCGGCAGAGGTGGTGTGGAGCCTGGCCGAGGGCGCACCGGAGGGCAAGGACGACGTCAAGTCCCTGGCACGCCAACTGGAGGCCGCCGCCGAGCTGTTGCCGGGGGCGGTGCCCGTCCACCAGGCATTCGTCTATCTCCCCGACCCGCGCCGGGAGTTCCTCACCTTCGTCGTCCACATCGGCGTGAGCGAGGGCGAGACCGAGGCGACCCTCGCCGAACTCGTCCAGAAGGACGCCCCCGGCGCCCTCCAGGACCCCGAGGTCATCGACTTCGACGTCGAACGGCTGGGCCGCGGCATGCGTTCCCTCCGCTACTTCGTCTCCCCCAAGGCCGGTGCCGTCTGCTGCTCGGTCAACTACGCCTGGCGCCTCGACTCCCTCGGCATCGACGTCATCCTGCGCTGCGTCAGCGACAACGTCGGCTGGCTCACCGCGAACATGGAGGAGTTCGACGCGTTCGCGCGCGGGCTGAGGGTGCTGGAGGCCGAGGAGGGCTGAGCCCCCCCGCGGCGGCATGCGGGGCAACTGGTCACGTTCGCGCCATACTTCGCAGTGGCGAAACCGCCAGCCCCACCGATAGCGTCAGGGCACTTGACTGAACGTCTGTCTCACGGGGAGTTCACTGTGAAGCGCCGCACCTTGCCCACCGCCGCCGCGCTCGCCGCCGCCGCGTCCCTTCTGCTGACGGCCTGCGGCAGTGACGACGACGCCTCCAGCGACAACGACAAGATCGCCGGAGCCGAACAGGGCACGACCGAACCGACGAAGTCGGCGGAGCCGACAGCATCACCGGAGAGTGACCAGCCGGACGGAGTGGACCTGTCCCTGCCGGCCGACATGAAGCTGGTCTTCGACTGGGAGAGGCCGGCGGACAAGAACGAGGCGGCGGCGATGGACGACGCCGCGAACTTCCTCCGCGCCATCTACCGTGGCGTGGACAAGCGCACGACCAAGGACCCCGCCCTGGCGACCTATGGCGTGGGCGACGGCCTCCACTACGGCGAGGTCCAGATCAACGAATGGATCAAGGGCGGCTGGACCGCGACCGGCACCCGTCGTCACTACGACGTCGCCACGCGATCCGCCCCGAACGGTGGGTCCGTCGAGGTCGCGTTCTGCGCGGACACCGGGAAGTTCTACGGCAAGGAGGTCAAGACGGGGAAGGTCCTGAAGACCGATCCCAGCCCCAAGGACTTCGGTCACTACAAGATCATCATGGTCAAGTTCCCCGCGCGGGAAGGTCTCTGGCAGGCGTCCAAGGTGTTCGTCGAGAGGGGTGCGGCACAGTGCCGATGAACAGGCTTCAGCGAACGCTTGTCGGCAGCAGCACGACCCTCGCTCTCACGATCGGCACCCTGATTCTCGCGGCGCCCCACGCCGCCGCGGAGCCGGTGGACTTCGGCAAGGGCGGCGGAACCGAGACGAGCGGCGGCGGCGACGGCACCGGCATCTACGCCGCCGCCCGCATCACCTACTCCGGCTCGGTCGCCAAGGGCGGCGGCAGCGGCAACGTGACCTCCGCCGACGTCAACTGGACGCCGCCGCCCTGCTGGTACGCCCCCTACCTCGGCGCCAAGGACTTCAAGAAGAAGATGTCCGAGGACATCGAGAGCCAGATGAACACCCCCGGCATAGGCGGCACCGCCGGAGCCGCGCTGAGCGAGCTCCAGCGGCACTACGAGGACGAGTACGGCTGGACCGACACTCCCGGCTACAAGGACTACAACGTCGCCAAGGACGGCGAGGGCATGTTCTGGGCCGCCGTCGAGAACCCGAACGAGCCCGACGTCCTCAAGCGCAGCTCGTGCAACGACCTGCCCTTCTGGGTCGACAACGGCGAAGCCCCGCCACCCCAGTACGAGCAGGCCATCGACCCCGAGATCCTCGCGGCCCTCGCCTACCAGCACATGCAACTCCCCGACACCGAGGTCAGCCTCGCCCCCCAGGGCACCACCAAGGTCAACCTCCCCACCTGGGCCTGGCTCGACAAGGCCGTCTTCGACCAAGTCCAGGCCACCGCCTCCCTCAACGTCCCCGGCTTCAACATCCAGGCCACCACGACCGCCAAACCGGTCGCCCTGAAACTGGAACCGGGCACCCCGGACGCCGAGACCTACCCGTCCTCCGGCGAATGCGCCCTGAACCCCGACGACTCCATCGGCGAGCCCTACGCCAAGGGCAAGGCCGACCGGACCCCACCCTGCGGCCTGCGCTACCTCCGCTCCTCCGGCAACGGCACCTTCACCCTCAAAGCCACCATCACCTGGGACATCACCTGGACCGGCACCGGCGGCGCCGGCGGCGACCTGCCCGACGGCACGTTCGGCAACGACCAGGCCGTCACGGTGCAGGAGATCCAGGCCGTCAACCGCTGAGCGAGACCGGCGAGATTGCGCAGAAGTTCGCGGGTCTCGACGTCTGGAAGGACGACATCACGTCGGTGGTGGGTGCACCACAGATCAAGGGCACGATGAAGGGCTCGACCTGAGCAACAAGTTCGGCGATGCCGCTACGGACGACGGATACAGCAGGATGAAAGGCCGCATGACGGCACCCGTGGGATCCCGATGGTGAAGGGGGCCAGCCGATGACAGACCCGCAGCCCGCCGACCATGCTGACGAGGGTGTCCGGTCAGCACACTGGCTCCCGTACGGCGTGGCCGCCGTCAAGATCGTCTTCATCCTGGTGGTCTTCCGCTCCATGGTCGGCCCCTTCACCGAAGACTTCTTCGACGAGGAACTGCTCCCCATGCCGACCTGGGAGTGGTCGCTGTGCTCCGTCACCCCCGGGATCCTGATCCACCTGGCCCGGCGCCCCGAGATCTGGGCGCAGCTGGCGGGCGAGCGCATGTTCCTGAGGATCGCCCTCACCTTCTATCTGCTCTATGCCCTCGCCTTCGCCCTGGGCCAGGGCGAGTGGATCCTCTGGATCGCCGTCGCGGCCAGCGTCGGCGGTTTCGGGGGGATGCTCTACCTCGATCGCAGGAATCCGGCCGATGTCCGCTGAACAGACTGTCCCGCCTGAACAGACTGACGTGACCCAGGCGACCGTGGCGGTCACGGGCTACCGCATGCTCCTCCCCGATCAATGGGCCCAGGTACCTCTTCGGCAGGGCACCGAGGAGGCTGTCGAAGCCATCCTGGAAGACGCATACACCCGCATCCCGAAGGACGCGCCTCCGGTCAAGGCCGGCCCGTACAAGCGGGAACTGGCCCGTAGGTTCCGCCCAACCGTGGCACAGGCTCAAGAGGCCAAGGCACTCGACCTCTATCTCCCGGTCAAACCCGTGGGAGACGGCACGTTCAACCTGGGCGCGTCGATCCTCGTGTCCGAGACCGTCCTGCCCCGTCGCGGGGAGCGTCAGGCGTCCGAACCGACAGAGGTGGCCGTACTGCTGTCCAGGGACGGCGTCGAAGGAGTCGGCCTCGGCTCCGGAGAGATCGACGGCGTCCTGGCCGTACGTCCATGACGCCGAGTGGAAGCCGGTGGGTGAAGCCGTCCTTGAACAAACGCACTTCGTCGTCATGCCGTCGGTGCGACATACGCCCCGGCACACCGATCCCGCTCCGCACCGGCGAGGAGTGACTCGACATGACACGCCAGTGCAGGACAGCACCCTGGGGGAGAGCGGCTCGGTGCGCGGACGGACGCGGGAGTGTATGTCCCCGCCAGCCCTACCGGTACGCTGACGCTCCCTGCCGGACGCTCACGTGTTGCGCGCCGACTTCTCCGCTCTCCCGTGGATGCCGGTCGTCGCCGCTCTCGATGCTCCGCCCCCATGCTCGACGGTGAGCGTCTGCGCTATGGCGTGCGCCGTCTCCTCCATCTGGGCCGAGATCCCGGGGAACGTCCAGGAGACGAGAAGCATCAGTGCGCACGGTGTGCCGGTCGGGAGGACTCCGTAGGTGAGGGTCTCCAGGAGAATTCCGGAGCCGCCGGGGGGCGGGTCCGCAGCGGCGAAGTTCTGGCGGATACGAACGGCTCGGCCGATCGGCAGGTCGGTGAACGAGATCTGCGGTGGACCGAAGTCGTCAGCGCTGAAGGTCTTGGCAAGCCAGTCGAGCGTGATGACCGGAACCATGGAGTCGGGATGGATCAGGTCGAGCTCCAGGGTCGCGAGGGCCGTGTCGAATCCCTCTGGATACAGCAGGAAGGCGTCGACCGGGTCGCGCCGCCGGCTGTCCTCCAGCCGGGCCCGCAGGTCCTTGCGCAGCACTCGCCGGTCGATATCGAATCCCGCCCTGGCGCTCCGCTCGGCCAGCTCGTCCATCGTGCTTCTGGCCCAGGTCCGGGCGTCGTCGTGTCCTGCTACCGGGAGGCGCACCCACTGCGGCGAAGGGGCGATTCCGAGGGCCAGATCGGACGTCATACGTCACTCCTTCCAGACCAGTGACCCGGCGACTGCGTCGAAAAGCTCCACCATGGCGTCGGCGATCTTCACCAGCGGTGTCGAGAAGGACAGCAGCAGATGTGCCTCGCTGCCAGGCACGCGCAACTGGTAGGTCACCGTGACGGAAGGCAGTGCGTCACCGATCGTCGCCTGCGTGCGCCCTTCCACGGGGTCGACCCGGACCCTTACCGCCGTCCCTGCTGCGAGTTCCACGACGGATACGCTACGTCCGTCGCTTTCGGTGCCCTGGAGTTCGTCGGCGAGGGCCTGCGGGGAGGGGAGCGCCGACTCCGCGTTCCGGGCCGGAACCAGGGTGATGAGCAGGGATGCCGGGATGGTCAGGGCACCGGCACGCTGCAGGCTGATGTAGAGCTCGATGCCTCCTTCTTCGTATGCCTTGGTGGCCTGGTGGAGCAGCTCCTGCTGGAGCTGGCGGCGCAGGTTCGGCGCGTCGTCGGCACCGCTGAACCGCTTGTTCACCAGCGCCTTGACGGATCTCTCGCGATGCCGTGGGTCGAGCAGGATACGGAACCAGCCATCAGGCAGCATCAGTTGATAGTCGCGCGGCGGCACGTCCTGGGCGGCGGACACAGGGCGGACGCTCATCGAGGCTCCGGTCGTTCAGGGCGGTCGAGTTTGAGACGGCTGGTGAGCTGGTGGACGATCGGTGGGGCCAGCTCGCCGAGCACGGTCATGGCCCCTAGGAGACCCGCCACTTGGGCCACGCCCTTGTCCGAGCCGAGCCCCATCAGCGGGAACAGGGCGAAAGCGGTGATCACGATCGGTTCACCACCGCCGATGACACGGGCCGGCCAACCGGTCCGCCGTCGGGCTTCCTCAGCGTTCAGCGGCGCCATCAGCCGGGCGTCGGACGCCATCGCCCACCGCTCGGCCGACAGGCCCCGTGGTGTCTCGTCCACGGTCGGCAGCCCGAGCACCGCCACCAGCTGGGACCAGTTCTCGGCACCTGCCGGCCCGGCGAACCACCATCGCCAGGGCAGCAGGGCCCGTGCGGACCCGTGGCGGTCCCGGAACTCGACACCGACGGGGGAACCGGACGAGGGGTCCATGACCCGCACGAGGCGAGCCACCTTGTGCGCCCCATCCCGCGGCAGCCAGCGTTCCTGTCCCACGGTGTTCGTCAGTACGACGTCGGAAGGCAGGATCCGGACGGCCGCCGTCTCCTGGAAACGGCGGGTGGTGCTCGCCCCGCGCTCCGGTGACGGTCCGATCACTGTCACCACGTTCCGCGGTGCACTCGCACGCCGCCGCCACCACAGGCTGAACCTGGTGGCGAGATCGCCCCCCGGCACCAGGAGGAGCCCGGCAGCGGACGCGAGGAGGGTCCACCGGCTGCCGCTCCCCGTCATGGGGACGACGAGGAACAGGAGGAACCAGGCAAGCAATCCGAGACCGCGCACCCAGCCGTGCCAGACCGGCAGTTCACGAAGCACGACCCGGTCATACCGGGAACCCGATCCGTCCGAGCCGGAACCCTCCGGTGCCACCGGTGACTCGGTCAGTGGAATGCCCAGCGCTTCGGCGAGGGCGGGCAGTCCCGTCCTGGTGAGGCACTCCCGTGGGCTGACATCGATCAGACCGACGACGCCGGCTTCAGGTAGCCAATCGGCAAGCGTCAGCTGCACGATCACCCGGCCTCGGGCGTCCTCGAAGCTGACGACGCCCCAACGTGCCGCGGAGGTCTTCGCCCCGGACTCAGGCCCCGCGGCGAAGGCAGCCCGCTGAATGCCCCCTTCGCCCACGGGATACCGCTGCTCCCGCCTGTTCCGGTCCCGGACGACCAGTTCACGGCCGCCGTCGGTGCTGCGGCAGTAGACCCGGGCATGCCGTACGACATCCACGGTGGCAGCGTGTGCCTGTCTCGGGCGCAGGGCGGGTTCCGGCAGTGCGCTCCCGGCCGGTGCTTCGTCAGCCATTGCTCGTGGTCCAGGCATCCTTGATCCCGGTCGCTCCCCAGAGGCCGTCGTCCAGCGCATCCGTACCCAGCGCGTCCCCGACGGGTGCTGTGATCTGCTTCTTGTCGGCAGCGTCGATGAAGGTGGCCGCGGCGGTGGTGCCCTGCCAGATGTGCGTCTGCGTCTGGAACGTGTCCAGCGCTGCCCGTACTTCGTCGACTTCGCGCACCTGCGGGGCGATGTCGTCGATCTTCTGAGTCAAGGTGTCGAGGCCGCTGTCGCCCACCTTGAAGCTCGCGCCCTCCCAGGTGCTGCTCCGGAAGAGGTCCCGCACGTTGCTGGGGCGGAACTCCTTCACACCTTTGAGCCCGTCGAACCACTCCTTGGCGATGGCCTTGGGGCTGAATGCCTCGCCCAGGCGAGACGCTCCGGGGAACCATCCCTTGGGCGCATGGGCCATGGCTTCGGCGGCGGCCTTGCCGCGCATCGTTCCACCACTCAACTGGTTGGCCACCTTCCACGCCTCCGTCTGCGCCCTCTTGTAGGCCGCACTGCCGACCTTGGCCGTGACGCCCTCCATGACCTGCCGGTAGGCCGCCGAGCGTGCGAGGGCCCCCGCCGCCTCCATCGCGCCCTTGGCCCCGGCCAGAGCTCCGCGGCCGATGCCCAGGGTGGCGAGCCCGACGACATCCAGGGCGACGTCGAACCAACTGCCTTCACCCGCGAGTGCCAGCAGCACATGGCCGATCAGAGACAGCAGGGTGGCTGTCAGGGCAATGGTCCCGAGAAGACCGGCCAGCGCTTGTCCGATGACGGGGATCCACCCCACCATAAGGGACAGAGTCCCGCAGATGGTGGCGACCCAGCCGAGCCCATCGAGGAGCTTCTGGAGACCCGCCGCCCTGTCGTGCACCCAGTCCTTGAACTTGTCCCAGGTGCCGTCCTTCAGGCCGTCGTTGTCGATGGCGTGCCGGATGCATTCACGCGCTCTGGCCGCGGCGCCATCGCGTACGTCCTTGGCGGCTTCCAGACTCCTCTTCGCACGCTCCAGCGCCGAGGCGGCCTCCTCCTGCCGCCGTTCCAGTCTCTTGCGGTCCGGATCGTCGTCCGGTGCGTCCTTGGGGAGCCTGTCGATCGCGCTGCTGCTCGCCTTGTGTTCGTCGTGTGCGTCCTGGGCCGCACGCAGGGCCTTGTCGGCCATCGCCTGGGCGCGATGAAGCTCCGAGGCGTACTCCTTGGAGTAGCCCGCGTCGACCTTCACCTTCTCGCCGAGCGCGTCAGCAGCCGCGTCATAGCGCTTGAATGCCTTACGAAGCTTTCCCTCGGCCTCGTCGGCTTCCTTCCGGAACTCCTCGGCGGCCTTGCTCTTCCACTCCTCGACAGAGGAAAGAGCCTTGATCTCGTCCGCCTGCTTCTTGATGGCATCCGCGGTCTTGCGCAGCTCGCGGCCGAGCCTGGCGACTTCTTCGGGGTCCCCGGGGATCGGATCCGACGCCTCGCCGATCACGGCCCACTCATCGGCACGAGGACGCGTCACTTCTTCCCTCCCTTGGGCCCTGGCTTCTTGTCGGTGCTCCGCAGGGCCTCGGCGAGCTGGTGATCAAGGTCGTCGTACGCCTTGGCGGCGGCGGAAAGGATCTTGGACAGCTTCTCCAGTTCATCCGTCAACCGCTCGCGATGGATCTTCCAGTTGTCACCGAAGTCGTCGAAGACATCCACCAGCCCCTGGTCTCCGAGGACGGAAACACCCAGCCCTTCTGCGGGGTTGGCGTTCTTCTCGAATTCCCGGTGGATCTTGGAGAGCGAGTCGGCACTGTCCTTGATTCGTTCGAGATCCGCAGTCTGGTCAGACATGACTTCCCCGTTGAAGTGAACGGAACGATGGGGCGAACGAATTCGCCCGCCCCATCGTCACGCGGACCGGCGTGCGGTCACTTGCTCCGCGCCGCCTTCGCCAGCTCCTCATCGATCTGCTCGAACTTGTCCGCCGCGTTGGTGAGGTAGTCCCCCATGCCGTCCAGACCGTCCAGGGTGTCCTTGGTGCCGCGGACGAACTCGTCGAAGTTCTCGTCGAATGCCTTGGAGGAGGACTTGGTGACGTAGCCGGACTCGACCAGGTTCTTGATGTACTTGCGCAGGCCGTCCAGCTTCTCCTGGAGCTTCTCCTTCTCCTTCACGACATGCTTGGCCGCGTCGCGCATGTCCTGGTATGTGATGTCAAGGTCCTTGGCCATGAAGCCGCTCCCTCTGAAAAACGCCGCAGGGCCAACCCCCGTGGCTCCCTGTTTGCGGACGTGTCGATCGTGTCGGCCGGCCAGGGGCCGGACGGAACCGGTGTGATCGTCCGCCTTGCGGCAGCAGCTTACGGGTGTGGCTTGTGGTGTCACATCCCGCCTTTGTGAAGACGGCGAGAAGACCACGGTCATGACGCCGCTTGCCCGTTGCCATCGGGAAGCCCGGCCCCCTCCCCCTTGGTCGGCGGCTCCGGGGAGCGGATATCGTCACAACGAATCGCACTGGGGAGGACTAGCGTGCGCCTGACTCTGACCGTCGTCGATCCGTTCGGCGGGGGCTCCGCCGACGTGGTGCTCGATGCCGATCCCGAGTCCACCGTCGGGGACATCGCCCAGGAGCTGGCCAAGCAGGTCGGGGGCGTCGGCGCCCAGGTCATCCCCATCGGGCAGCACCCGATACAGACGGGTGGCAGCCCGCTCGTCTACGTCGACGGGTACGCCGTCGATCCCGGCGCCACCGTCGTCGGGTCACCGCTGCGCGACGGGGCCGTGGTCAGTCTTCAGGACCCGGCCGGGTGTCTGCCCGGTGAGCCGACGGGGCTCGTGGAGCTGCGGGTGGTCGGCGGGCCGGCCGCCGGGTTCGTGCACCGGCTGGGCGTCGGGCGCTACGACATAGGCAGCGGGCCGGCCTCGTACATCCGGATCGACGACCCCGAGGTCGACGCCCGCGCGCTCACCCTCTCCGTCTCCGCCGACGGCACCTGCACCCTCGCCGTCCACGCCGAGGACAAGGACACGGTACGGCTCGACGGGGAGGCCCTCGAGGGCGACGAATGGCCCCTCGACGCCCAGGTCGCCCTCGGCAACACCCTTCTGCAGCTGTCCCGTTACACCCCGCCCGACGCCGCCCTGAAGTGGTCCGACGACGGCATCGGGCTGGACTACAACCGGCCGCCCCGGCTGCGTCCGGCCGAGCGGCAGACCAAGTTCCGGCTGCCCAGCGCGCCGCGCGAGTACGAGGCGCGGCCGCTGCCCTGGCTGATGGCGATGACGCCGCTGGTGGGTGCCGTCGTCTCGGTGCTGATCTTCCAGCGCTGGTACTACCTGATCATGGCTGTCCTCAGCCCGATCTTCCTCTTCGCCAACTACTTCAACGACAAGAAGCACGGCCGCAAGTCCCACGCCAAGCAGGTCAAGGAGTACAAGGAGCAGAAGGAGCGGATCGAGGCCGACGCCCAGGAGGCGCTGCGGCAGGAGCGGGCCGACCGGCGGCACGCCGTGCCCGACCCGGCCACCGTCCTGTCCATGGGCACCGGCCCCCGCACCCGGCTCTGGGAGCGGCGCCGCGCCGACGCCGACCATCTGCTGGTCAGGGTCGGCACCGGCACGCTGCCCTCCGAGGTCGTCCTCGACGACCCCGAGCAGGACGACCACCGCCGCCAGGTCACCTGGGAGATCGAGGACGCCCCCGTCGCCCTCTCCCTGCGCTCCCTCGGCGTCATCGGCATGGCCGGTCCCGGCGACTCCGCCCGCGCCCTCGGCCGCTGGGCCGTCGCCCAGACCGCCGCCCTGCACAGCCCCATGGACGTCCAGTTCTGCGTCCTGAGCGACAACGCGGCCCGCGAGAGCTGGGACTGGCTGCGCTGGCTCCCGCACGCCCGCCCCGCCTCCGGCATGGACGTCAACATCCTCATCGGCACCGACGCCGAGACCGTCGGCGCCCGTATCGGCGAGCTCACCCAGATCCTGGACGCCCGCAAGAAGGCCGCCGAGCAGAACCGCGGCCAGAACGCCACCTTCTCCGACCCCGACATCGTCGTCGTCTGGGACGGCTCCCGGCGGCTGCGCTCGCTGCCCGGCGTCGTACGGCTGCTGCGCGAGGGCCCCTCGGTGTCGATGTTCTCCCTCTGCCTGGACGCCGAGGAACGGTTCCTGCCCGGCGAGTGCCAGGCGTTCGTCGTCGCCGAGCCCCGCGCTCCCCGGCAGCAGCAGACCACGGCCGACACCCCGCAGCCCGCCGCCCCCGGCGGCTTCCCCTCCTTCCACGCCTGGCACACCGCCGGTCAGCAGGAGCCCGGACGCGGCGACGACCGCCCCCTGGAGCTGCGGCTGCGCGTGGAGGAGGCCGGCGCCGAGCGCATCAAGGACGTACGGCCCGACTTCGTCTCCCCCGCCTGGTGTCTGCGCCTGGCCCGCTCCCTGGCGCCGCTGCGCGACATCAGCGGCGAGACCGAGGACTCGGCCCTGCCCGGCTCCTCCCGGCTGCTGGACGTCCTCCAGCTGGAGCCGCCGACGCCGGACGCGATCACCGCCCGGTGGCGGATGGGCGGGCAGTCGACGCTGGCCGTCATCGGTGAGTCGTACGACGGCCCCTTCGGCATCGACATCCGCAAGGACGGCCCGCACGGCCTGATCGCCGGTACCACCGGTTCCGGCAAGTCCGAGCTGCTGCAGACCATCGTCGCGGCGCTCGCGGTGGCCAACACGCCCGAGAACATGACGTTCGTGCTCGTCGACTACAAGGGCGGCGCGGCCTTCAAGGACTGTGTCCATCTCCCGCACACCGTCGGCATGGTGACCGACCTCGACGCCCACCTCGTGGAGCGCGCGCTGGAGTCGCTGGGCGCCGAGCTGCACCGGCGCGAGCACATCCTCGCGGCCGCCGACGCCAAGGACATCGAGGACTACCAGGACCTCGTCCGAAGGGACCCCTCCCACAAGCCGGTTCCCCGGCTCCTCATCGTCATCGACGAGTTCGCCTCGATGGTGCGCGACCTGCCCGACTTCGTCACGGGACTCGTCAACATCGCCCAGCGCGGCCGTTCCCTCGGCATCCATCTGCTCCTCGCCACCCAGCGGCCCTCCGGCGTCGTCTCCCCCGAGATCCGCGCCAACACCAACCTCCGCATCGCCCTGCGGGTGACCGACGGCGGCGAGTCCTCCGACGTCATCGACTCCCCCGAGGCCGGGCACATCTCCAAGAGCACTCCGGGTCGCGCCTACGCCCGGCTCGGCCACGCCTCCCTCGTCCCCTTCCAGTCCGGCCGCGTCGGTGGCCGCCGCCCCGGCGCCGCCGACCCGAGCGCGCTCGCCCCCTGGGTCGGGACGCTGGCCTGGGAGGACCTGGGCCGGGCGGCGCTGGCCAAGCCGAAGACCGAGGCGCGCGAGGACGACGAGATCACCGACCTGAAGGTGCTGGTCGACACCATCCGCGAGGCCAACCGGACGCTCGGCATCCCGCCGCAGCACAGCCCGTGGCTGCCCGCGCTGGACGAGACGCTGCTGCTGGACGACATCCAGGCCCCCGCGTTCACCGCCGCGCCCGGCAAGCTGCCCCCGGCGCCCTACGGTGTCGAGGACCTGCCCGCCCAGCAGTCCCGCCGCCCGGTCGCCGTCGACTTCGCGAGCTTCGGCCACCTGATGATCGGCGGCGCCCCGCGCAGCGGCCGCTCCCAGGTGCTGCGCACCATCGCCGGCTCCCTCGCCCGCACCCACTCCGTCGCCGACGTCCACCTGTACGGCATCGACTGCGGCAACGGCGCGCTCAACGCGCTGACCCGGCTGCCGCACTGCGGCGCGGTCGTCGGCCGCAACCAGACCGAGCGCGTGATCCGGCTGGTCAACCGGCTCAAGGGCGAGATGGACCGCCGCCAGAACCTGCTGGCCGACAAGGGCTTCGCGGACATCGGCGAGCAGCGGGCCGCTGTCGCCGAGGACGAGCGGCTGCCGCACATCGTGGTGCTCCTGGACCGCTGGGAGGGCTGGGTGCCCACCCTCGGCGAGGTCGACCACGGCTCGCTCACCGACGAGCTGCAGACGATGATGCGCGAGGGCGCCAGCGTCGGCATCCACCTGGTCCTCACCGGCGACCGCACGCTGCTGGTCGGCCGGATCGCCACGCTCACCGAGGACAAGTACGGTCTGCGCCTCGCCGACCGCAGCGACTTCTCCGCGCTGGGCATCCCGGCCCGCAAGGTCCCCGAGGAGATCCCGCCGGGCCGCGCCTTCCGCAACGAGTCCGGTACGGAGACCCAGTTCGCGCTGCTCGCCGAGGACACCACCGGTCAGGGCCAGGCCGCGGCGCTGGCCGCGATCGGCGAGGCGGCCGCGGCCCGCGACGCCGAGGTGCCCCGCGAGCGGCGCCCGTTCCGCGTCGACAGCCTGCCCAGCCGGATCTCCTTCCCCGACGCGTGGGAGATGCGCGACCCGGGGGCGTCCCGCTCCAAGCTGTTCGCGCTGGCCGGTATCGGCGGCGACGAGATCGTCGGCATGGGTCCCGATCTCGCCGAGGGCGTCCCGGCGTTCGTCATAGCGGGCCCGGCGAAGTCCGGCCGCTCGACGGTCCTGATGAACTTCGCGCAGTCCTACCTGGCCCAGGGCGTACGCCTGGTGATCGCGGCGCCCCGCCAGTCGCCGCTGCGCCAACTGGACGGCACGGACGGCGTGCTGAAGGTCTTCACCGGCGACGACATCGACGAGGACGACTTCGAGGAGCTGATCGACGACGCCGAGCCGTCGACGCAGGAGCCGGTGGCCGTCCTCATCGACGACGCGGAGATCCTGGAGGACGCCGACGCCGCGAGCCAGTTCAAGAAGATCGTCTCGCGGGGCGCCGAGCGCGGTCTCGCCCTCGTCATCGCCGGTGACGAGGAGGACGTGTGCAGCGGCTTCTCCGGCTGGCAGGTCGACGCCAAGAAGGCCCGCCGCGGCATCCTGCTCTCCCCGCAGGAGACCTCCAGCGGCGACCTCATCGGTCTGCGCCTGTCCCGCAGCCTGGTCGGCGGCCAGGTCGCGCCCGGCAAGGGCATGCTGCACCTGGGCGACGGGGAGCTGCGGACGGTCGTGGTGCCGGGGTGAGGGGGCGTCGGTGAGCGGGGGTTCGGCGCGGCCGAAGCGCCGGAAGGCGGCACCGGCGAGTCTGCGCTACGAGCACCGGCGGGTACGGCTGCCGGGGCCGAAGGAGCGCGACCGCGGCTGGATCCTCGGCTGCCTGGGCATGCTCCTGTCGGGGCTGGTGATCATCGTGCCCGTGGTCATGGTCGAGATGACCTGGGGCGTCGAGCTGTGGGGCGAGACCGCGGACGACTGGCCGGGCCGCGGCTACGGCATGGCGGCGACCGTGGGCGCCCTGGTGCCCCCCGCCTTCGCCGCCTTCGTCGCCCCGCTGACCCGTATGAACTGGGCCCGCAGCAAGGTCCGTTCCCTCGCCTGGGCCTGCGCCGCCCTGCCGGGGCTGCTCGCCTGCCAGGCGCTCGGCGGCCTGATCTCCGGCGTGCTGCGCCCCAAGCGCCGCCGGGACTGGGACGCCGAGTGCTACAGCGAGGGCCACGCCTGCTGGATCCACGTGCACTACCCGTGGGTCTGGCTGGTCGGCCTCCTCACCACCCTCGCCGTGGGCGCGCTGCTGGTCGCCGTACTCGTCAGGTACGCGGCACCCCGCGCCGAAGAGGCCCCGGCTAGCTGACCCTCGACATCCGCGCCTCCGGGTTCCCCGACTCCGCGCTGTCCGACTCGTACGTCAGGTCGTCGCCGGTCGGGACGAGCCGGACCGTCGTCGGGGCCGGGTTGCAGCCGCTGTGGTTGTCCTTCGCGCCGACGGAGGTGGCCACGAGCTGCTGGGCGGTGACCTCCTTCAGGGTCAGTACGTCGGTGCAGACGCCGCCCGCGATGTCCGTCTGCCGCAGCCGGCCCAGCTCCTCGCCCACCTGGACCTGCCGGACGGTGAGACGGAAGGTGCCGATGGGCAGCCTGCCGTCCAGGGCGGTGCCCTGGCCCTCCCAGGTGCCGAGGTAGCGGTCGGGGACGCGGGGCGCGCTGCCGGAGGCGTCGGTGGGGGGCGGGGAGGAGGACAGGGAGGCGTTCGGCGCCGGGTCGTACGCCTCGCCGGAGCCTCCGGCCGCGTCCCGCTGTCCGTCGCCGGGCAGCAGGTCGAACACGAACACCGACCCGATGGTCACCGCCGCCAGCGCGCCCGCCACCGCCAGCACGACGGAGCAGCTGAGCCGGCGGCCGCGCCCCTGCCCCGCGGGCGTCGAGTCCGCGGACACGGTGACGGACAGCCTGCCGGGCCGTTCCCGGTCCGAGGGGGCCGCCGGGGCCGGTCCGTCGGGTACGGCGGCCGGGCCGGGCCCACCCGACACGGCCGACGGCGAGGACGGCGACCCGGACGGCATCACCGGCGGCGGCCCGAACACCCCCGCCGCGACGGCGTCGGCAGGCACCCCGGAGGACGCACCCCCGCCCGGCGACCCCGACCCCACCGGACCCGGCACATCACCCACCGCCCCCGGCCCACCCCCGGACCCCGCCCCCACCGGCGTCCCGAACGCCACCGGGCCCGAAGCCACCTCGTGCCCCGGCTCCCCGGCCTCCATGTTCAGCAGCTGGACGGCGCTGCGGCTGACCCGCTCCACCAGCGCCCCCGGCAGCCAGCCGCCGGCGACCAGGCGGGCCGCGCCCTCGGGGGCGAGGCGGCGGGCCAGCTCGGCGGGGGCCGGGCGCTCGCCCGGGGTCTTGGCCAGGCAGGCGGCGACGAGGTCGCGCAAGTCGCCGTCCAGCGCGCCCAGTTCCGGCTCCTCGTGGACGACCTTGTACAGCAGGGCCGCCGAGGAGTCCCCGGGGAAGGGCGGTTCGCCGGTCGCGGCGTAGGCCAGGACCGCGCCGAGGGAGAAGACGTCGGCGGCGCCGGTGACGCCCTTGCCGAGGATCTGCTCGGGCGACATGTAGCCGGGGGAGCCGACGGAGACGCCGGTGGAGGTCAGGGAGGCCGTGCCGTCCGTCGCGCGGGCGATGCCGAAGTCGATGAGGAGCGGTCCGTCGAGGGTGAGCAGGACGTTGGAGGGCTTGACGTCCCGGTGGACGAGCCCCAGATCGTGCACCGCGGCCAGCGCCTCGGCGAGGCCCGCCCCCAGCACCCGTACCGAAGGCGCGGGCAGCGGGCCGATGTCGGCGACCGCACTGGTCAGGGAGGGACCCGCGGCGTACGCGGTGGCCACCCACGGCACCGGTGCGTCGGGGTCGGCGTCGAGGACGGGGGCCGTCCAGGCCCCGCCGACCCGCCGCGCGGCCGCCACCTCGCGCCGGAAGCGCGCGCGGAACTCCTCGTCGAGCGCGAGGTGCGGGTGCACGATCTTCACGGCGACCGTACGGCCCCCGGCGCTGCGCCCCAGGTAGACCCGGCCCATGCCGCCGGAGCCCAGGCGGCCCAGCAGCCGGTAGGGCCCCACCGTGGTGGGTTCGTCCGTTCCGAGCGGCTGCATGCCTCCCCCTCCCCCGAAGGACTCCCCAGCAGGTTACGGCCTCACGCCGGAAGGAACCTCACGGCCGGAAGCAACCTCACGGCCGGAGCAGCTCCACCTTCACATCCGCCGGGAACCCGGTCGTCGGCCCCACGCGCCGGGCGAACTCCGCGACCGCCTCCAGCTGGGGGGCGCCGAAGCGGAAGTCGAGGGTGGTGAAGTACCGCTCCAGGACCTCCTCGTCGAACGCCTCCCAGCGGGCCGCGTGCTCGGCGACCTTGGTGACCTCCTCCAGGGAGAGGTTGCGGGAGGCGAGGAACGCCTCGTGGACCTGGCGGGTGAGCACCGGCTCGCGCTCCGCGTACTCGCGGCGGGCCGCCCAGACGGCGAAGACGAAGGGCAGGCCGGTCCACTCCTTCCACAGGGCGCCGAGGTCGTGGACCTGGAGGCCGTAGCGGGGGCCGTCGAGGAGGTTGGCGCGCAGGGCGGCGTCGCCGATGAGGACGGCGGCCTCGGCCTCCTGCATCATCAGGCTGAGGTCGGGCGGGCAGGTGTAGTAGTCCGGCCGGACCCCGTAGCGCTCGGCGAGCAGCAGCTGGGCGAGGCGGACCGAGGTGCGCGAGGTGGAGCCGAGGGCGACACGGGCGCCGTCCAGCCGGTCCAGGGGCAGCTGGGAGACGATCACACAGGACATGACCGGGCCGTCGCAGCCGACCGCGATGTCGGGGAAGGCGACGAGGTCGTCGGCGTTGCGCAGGTACTCCACCAGGGTGACCGGGCCGACGTCGAGGTCGCCGGCGATCAGCCGCTCGCTGAGCTTCTCGGGGGTGTCCTTGGTGAGCTCGAAGTCGAGGAGGGTGCCGGTTCTCGCGAGCCCCCAGTACAGGGGCAGGCAGTTCAGGAACTGGATGTGGCCGACGCGCGGCCGGGTGCGAGAATTGTCCACATCGTGAGGCTAGACCCTCCGTCCCCGGCCCCCGCGCCCGGCCCTGCCATCGACCGGGTGACCGGCTTGTCAAACATTCGGGTGACGTGATCTTGACCTCTATTGCTTTCGGCTGCCCGCGTGCTAGGCTCGCCGCAAGTTGCAGTTTGGTTTCCCTTGCAGTACAGAGCCTGCGGAGCATGTGACCGCGGGCTCTCGTCGTTTTCAGGCGGATGCAGTTGTGCAGAACTCGTCTCACACTTGCTGGTTCTGGAGCAGGGCAACCCTTTGAGCCCAAGGAGGGCTTATGGCTACCGGAACCGTGAAGTGGTTCAACGCCGAAAAGGGCTTTGGCTTCATCGCCCAGGAAGGCGGCGGCCCCGACGTCTTCGTCCACTACTCCGCGATCAACGCGAGCGGCTTCCGTTCGCTTGAGGAGAACCAGCAGGTGTCCTTCGACGTCACGCAGGGCCCGAAGGGCCCGCAGGCTGAGAACGTCACCCCGGTCTGATCCCTGAGGATCCGATCGAGTCGAGTGCAGTACCCAAGGAGCCCCGCCGCCGTCACGGCAGCGGGGCTCCTGCCCTTTTGTTGAATTCCCGGTGAATTCTCAGATGAGCCGCACGACTCAGATGTGCTGCATGATCAGTACGAAGCGGCTGCCGGCCTCCAGTGCCTCGTACGCATGCGGAACGTCCCCGCGATAGCTCATGTAGTCGCCCGGTCCGAGCTCCACGCCCTCCCCGCGCGGGCCCGCTTTCACTTTCCCGGCGCTGACCACGATGTGCTCCACCGACCCAGGAATGTGCGGTTCCGAATCCCGTACGGTGCCCGGCTCCAGCCGGATGTCGTAGATGTCGCGGCGCACGCCGGGCGGGCTCGCGGACAGCAGGGTCGCGACATAGTCGGCCTGCTCGGAGCGGACCGCGGGCCCCTCCCCCGAGCGGATCACCCGGACCGCCGGAACGGGCGGTTCCACCAGCGTGCTGAACGGTACGCCGAGCGCCACGGCCAGCGCCCAGATCGTCTCCATGCTGGGGTTGCCGCTCGCCGCCTCCAGCTGGGACAGCGTGGACTTGGCGATCCCCGCGCGCTTGGCCAGCTCCGACAGGGACAGACCGGCACGGGTGCGCTCGCGCCGCAGGGCGGCGGCGATCCAGTCGAGGGGGAGGCGGGGCGGTACGGGTCCCGGCATCTTCGTTCGCTCCATCGGTACGAGACGTTCGCCTTGACGAACGCAGGGCCTACTGTTCATTGTAGAAAACATGCGTTCGATGCAGCGAACACCTCGGGGTCCCGCCGGCCCCCTCCGCCACTTCTCCGACCCCGATCTGCTCCGGGACGTCTCCCTGGTCTGCCTCGCGGGCGGGATCGTGGGCGTCTCGTTCGGCGCGATCGCCGTGGCGGGCGGGCTGCCGGTGTGGGTGCCGGTGGTGATGTCGCTGGTGGTGTACGCGGGCTCCGCCCAGTTCAGCGCGGTCGGGGTGATGCTCGCCGGGGGCGGGCCGGTCGCCGCGGCCGCCACCGGGCTGCTGCTCAACACCCGCACCGCCGCCTTCAGCCTCGCCGTCGCCCCCGTCATCGGCGAGGGCCGCCTCGCCAGGCTGGTCGGCGCGCACCTGGTGACGGACGAGACGGTCGCCTTCGCGCTCGCCCAGCAGGGCGCCGACCGCCGCCGGGCCGCCTTCTGGCTCTCCGGCGTCGCCCTGTTCGCCACCTGGAACGCGGGCGTCCTGGCCGGGGCGCTGGCCGGCACCGCCCTCGGCGACACCGCCCGCTTCGGCCTGGACGCCGCCTTCCCCGCCGTCCTGGTCGCCCTGGTCCTGCCCACCCTCCGCGAGAACCCCGCCGTCCGCCGCGCGGCCCTGCCCGGCGCCGCCCTGGCCCTCGTCGCGACGCCGTACGTGCCCGCCGGTGTGCCGGTGCTGCTGGCCCTCGCCGGGCTCTTCCTCCATGGCAGGAGGCGTACGGCATGAGCGCGACCGTCGCCATGATCCTGGCCCTGGCCCTGGGCACGTACGCCTTCCGGCTGGTCGGTCCCGCGCTGCACGGCCGGGTGGAGATCGCGCCCCGCGTCCGGGACCTGCTGTCGGCCGGTGCGGTGGTCCTCCTCGCCGCTCTGCTGGCCACCGGCGCCCTCACGGAGTCCGGCGGCTTCGCCGGCTGGGCCCGCCCCGCCGGGGTCCTGGTGGCCGGCGTCCTGGCCTGGCGCCGGGCCCCCTTCGTCGTCGTGGTCCTGGGCGCGGCGGCGACCACGGCGCTGCTGCGGGCGCTGGGGGTGGCCTGAAAGGCGCGGGCCGTCGGCGGCGCGCACTAACCTCCCCCGCCATGACCGACGCCACCGACTTCCTCACCGCCACCCGCGCCTTCTACGACACGATCGCCGAGGACTACGCCGACCACTTCCGCGACGATCTCGCCCACAGGCCCCTGGAGCGCGCCCTGCTCGCCGCCTACGCCGACCTGGTGACCGGCCCCGGCCCGGTGGCCGACCTCGGCTGCGGACCGGGCCGCGTGACGGGCCGGCTGGCGGCCCTGGGCCTGGACGCCTACGGCCTGGACCTGTCGGAGTCCATGCTGAGGGTGGCCCGCCGAGAGAACCCCGCCCTGCGCTTCGAGCAGGGCTCGATGCTGGACCTGGACGTGCCGGACGGCCACCTCGCCGGCATCGTGTGCTGGTACTCCTCCATCCACACCCCTGTGGACCGGCTCCCCGCCCTGTTCGCGGGCTTCCACCGGGCCCTGGCGCCCGGCGCCCCGCTGCTGCTGGCCTTCCAGGCGGGCGAGGTGCCGAGCCGCGTGGCGAACCCGTTCGGCCACCCCGTCGGCCTGGACTTCGAGCGCAGGCGCCCCGAGGACATGGAGAAGCTGCTGGAGGAGGCGGGGTTCAGGATGCGCTCACGGACGGTACGGGAACGGGACGAGACCCTGGGGGAGAAGACCCCGCAGGCATTCCTGATCGCCGTGAGGTGATGTGCCTGCCTCACAACCCCCGCACGACGTCATCCCACGCGGCCGGACTCAGCAACGGCCGCAGCCGAGTGAACAACTGCAACAGCTGCGGCCCCCACCGCTCCCGGAACTCCGCGTCGTGGCAGGCGAGATCCAGCTCGTTCGCCGCGGTCAGCTCGGCGAAGTCCCGCCGCATCCGCGGCCCGGGAATCACCACACGCCCGGTGAACCGATCCCGGAGCGGCGACGCGGGCTCGGCGAGCGAGGGATAGGAAGCCCCGCGGTCACAGCTGCCGTAGGTGTAGACGATCGCCTCCGCCTCCTCCCCGATCAGCGCCGCGAGCTCCCCGCGCCGGTCGGGCGGCAGCAGCGTCGCGGGAAACCCGTCGGTGCCGTAGCAGGCGTGGCAGAGCCCGGCGGCCTGGAGCGCCGGGCGGGCTCCCCAGCCGGCGAGGCGCCGCTGCACGCGGTCGAGGTGGGCGAGGAGGGTGCCGCCGGGGTGGGCCAGCGACGCGGCGCCCAACCGGCGGAGGAACACGTGGACTTCACTGGACACGAGCGGCGTCCCTTCACGACCGGGCCCCCGCTGGGTCGGCACCCGCTCCCGCCCCCGCACCGGTCCGGACCTCGGCGGGGTGAGGAGCGGGTTGCCGCCCTGGGCCCTGCCGAAGATCCTCGTACGCGGGCACAGTCCAGTCAATCCTAAGGATTCCTCGCCAACCCCAAGACGTCGCTTGGGTATTGTCCGTCCATGACTCTCGACGACCTCCGGGTGTTCGTGGCCGTGTGCCGGGCGGGGAATCTCAGCGCGGTGGCGCGGGATCTCGGCTGTACGCAGTCGGCGGTGAGCCAGCATGTGAAGCGGCTGGAGCGGGAGACCGGCGTGAGCCTGCTGGAGCGGCTGCCGCGCGGGGTGGCGCCGACCGCGGCGGGCCGGGTGCTGGAGGCGGCCGCGGCGGAGGGCATCGCCGGGCTGGATGTGGCGCTGCGGCGGCTGCGGGACCTCGCCGACGGCGAGAGCGGATCGGTGCGGGTGGCGACGGGCGCGACCACGGTACGGCACTTCATGGCCGACGCGATCGTCGCGTTCCGGCGGTCGCATCCCAAGGTCAACCTGGAGTTCCGCACGGAGAGTTCGAGCCGCGCCTGCTTCGGGGCGCTGGCCGACAGCGAGCTGGACCTCGCCTGGATCACCCTGGGCGCGCCGGTGCGGGGGATCGAGCAGCGGCCGGTCGCCTCCCTGCCGTGGGTGCTGGCGATACGGCCGGACGACCCGCTGGCCGACCGCCCCGAGGTCGGGGTGCGGCAGCTGGCCGCGCTGACCGACCTGCGGCTGATCCGGCTGCCGCCCAACTCCACGTCGGCCGCCCATCTGGACGCGGCCTGCGCGGAGTTGGGCGTGCGGTTCGCCTTCGACACGGGCGTGGCCGACTGGGACACCGCGTTGCTGCTGGCCGAGCTGGGCCTGGGCCGGGCCGTCGTCCCCGCCCGCCCCGGACTGCCGGCCGGGGGCGAGACCGGGGGCGGGCGTCTGCGCCTGCTGCCCCTGCCGGAGCTGCGCCCGCTGCGCGTCGGCTGGGCGGTACGGCGCTGGGACGCCCTGCCGCCCGCGGCGCGGGCGTTCGCCGACACGGTGGCGTCGAGCTTCGAGCGCCGGGACCCCTAGCGGGGTGTCTCGCCCCGGCCGCCCTCACCCCGCCGTCAGCTCTCCCCGCGCAGCGAGACGTGCGGGAGTCCGTTCCGCGGGACGGCACGGGGCGCCCAGCGGCAGCTCCGCCCACACCGTCTTGCCCACGTCCCGCTCCGCGACGCCCCACGTCCCCGCGAGCAGCGTGACGATGATCAGCCCCCGCCCGCGCTCGGCGTCCTCCCCCTCCCTGACGAACCGCAGCGGCCGGTCCCCGCGGGCGTCGGTCACCTCGATCCGGAGCGTGCCGTCGTCCAGGGTCAGCCGCAGCTCGAAGTCCCGTCCGGGGACCCGCCCGTGCGTCACCGCGTTCGCGGCCAGTTCCGCGACGAGCTGCTGTGCGGTGGCATTGGCCGCGCTGTCGTACGGGTATCCCCATACGTCGAGCTGCCGCGCGGTCAGCCGTCTCGCCAGCCGCGCCCCTCGGGGCGTGGAGCTGAGACGTTGAGTGGCGATTTGAGAGTTCACGTCACTCAGCGTGGTCGGTTGCCTCTACGCTGACCAGGGGCGACTCGGCGACTCTGAGTAGCAGTACGGGTGCGTGGGGTGGAGGAGTCGGGTCGTCGGCCGTGACCACGACGAGGTGAGGGCGGTGGCGTACGTGACGGATGAGCGGGAGAGGCGTCCCGAGACGCCGGCGGAGGCCGAGGCCACGACGGAACTGTTCAGCGCGCTGGGCAAGCAGCTGAAGCTGCTGCGGGAGCGGAAGGGGCTCACGCAGAAGGAGCTGGGGCAGTTGGTCGGGTACGGGCCTGATCAGATCGGGGCGATGGAGCGGGGGGTGCGGGTCACTCGGCCCGAGTTCCTTGAGAAGGCGGACGAGCTGCTGGATGCGGGTGGGTTGCTACGGGCAGCGATTCCTAACGTCAAGCGGGCGATGAAGAAGGCTAGGACTCGGCATCCGGAGTGGTATCGGAGCTACGCCGGGATGGAGGCGGAGGCGACTGAGCTGCACTTCTACGCCATCCAGGGTGTGCCGGGACTCTTGCAGACCGAGGACTACGCGCGGGCGGTGTTCAGTCAGCGGCGGCCGTTCCTCAGCGAGGAGACCATCGAACAGCGGGTGTCGGACAGGCTCTCCCGGCAACAGGTCTTCGAGCGTTGGCCTCCCCCGGCCGTCAGTTACGTGCTGGAAGAGCCCATCCTGCAACGACCCATTGGCGGGCGGGACGTCCACATCGCGCAGTTGCAGCATCTCTTGCGCGTCGGCAGCATGCGGAACGTCGAAATCCAGGTGATGCCGCTTCATCGAGAAGTGCACCCCAACCTGGACAGTGCGTTCAACTTGCTGACGCCCAAGGGGCACTCCCAGGTGGCGTACACGGAGGGGCAGGGCTATCCGCGACTGATCACTGAGCCGGAAGAGGTGCGTCAGATCGCCGACCGCTATGGGATCATGCGCGCGATGGCCCTCAACCCGATGGAAACCCAGGCCCTGATCGAGAAGATGCTGGGGGAGCTATGAACACCGGACAGCTCGACTGGTTCAAGTCCAGCTACAGCAGCGGTGAAGGCGGCGAATGCCTCGAAGTCGCCTACGACTGGCGCAAGTCCAGCTACAGCGACGGCGAAGGCGGCGATTGTGTGGAGGTGGCCACCTGCCCCCACACCATCCACATCCGCGACTCCAAGAACCCCACCGGCCCGACGCTCACCCTCTCCCCCGCCGCCTGGGCCGACTTCCTCGCCCTACCCGCCGTACAGCCCCTCCACCACATCTGAGAAGTCCCGCAGGATCGCCTGACGCCGCAGCTTCATCGACGGCGTCAGGTGACCGGAGAACTCCGTGAAGTCCACCGGCAGGACGGCGAAGCGGCGGATGGACTCCGGTCGGGAGACCAGTCGGTTGGCGTCGTCGACGGCGCGTTGCAGGACCGCCCTCAACTCGTCGTCGTTCACGAGGAGTTCCGCCGGGACGGGATGCTTGCCGTTCATCTGGCGCCAGTGGGTGACGCCCTCCATGTCGAGGGTGAGGAGCGCGGTGACGTAGGGGCGGCGGTCGCCGACGAGGACGGCGTGGGAGATCAGGGGGTGCGAGCGCAGCCAGTGCTCCATGGGGGCCGGGGCCACGTTCTTGCCGCCGGAGGTGATCAGGATGTCCTTCTTGCGGCCGGTGATGACGAGGTAGCCGTCGTCGTCGAGGCGGCCGAGGTCGCCCGTGGCCAGCCAGCCGTCGGGGGCCGCGGGGACCACTCCCCCGGCGGCCGGGTCCCAGTAGCCGCGCAGCACCTGCCCGCCGGCCAGCAGGATCTCGCCGTCGGCGGCGATGCGGACGCGTGTGCCGGGCAGGGGCCAGCCGACGGTGCCGAGGCGGGGCTTGAGCGGAGGCGTCACCGTGGCCGCGCCGGTCGTCTCGGTCAGGCCGTACCCCTCGTACACGGTGATGCCCGCGCCCGCGAAGAACGCGGCGAGGTCGCGGCCGAGCGGTGAGCCGCCGCAGATGACGTGCCGGACCCTGCCGCCGAGGGTGTTGCGGATGCGCCGGTAGACCAGGGTGTCGTAGAGCACGCGGGTCGCCTTCAGTCCCGCGCCGGGCCCGGATCCGGTGCCGTGGCGGGTGGCCTCCAGGGCCTCGCCGTAGCGGCGGGCGGTGGACGCGGCGCGCTCGAACGCGCCGCTCCTGCCGCTGCGTTCGGCGGTGGTGCGGGCGTTGTCGAAGATCTTCTCCAGCATGTACGGGATGGCGAGGAGGAAGGTCGGTCTGAAGGCGGCGAGGTCGGCCAGCAGGTCCTCGGACTTCAGGCTCGGGGCGTGGCCGAGGCGGACGCGGGCGCGGACGCAGGCGACGGCGACCATCCGGCCGAAGACGTGCGACAGCGGCAGGAAGAGAAGGGTGGCCGGTTCGCCGCCGATCTTCTCCTTGAAGACGGGGTAGAGCAGTTCGACGGCGTTGTCGACCTCCGCCAGGAAGTTGCCGTGGGTGAGCGCGCAGCCCTTGGGGCGGCCGGTGGTGCCGGAGGTGTAGACGAGCGTGGCGAGCGTGTCGGGGCCCAGCACCCCGCGCCGTACGGCCACCTCCTGGTCCGGCACGGACGCGCCCGCCTGCATCAGCCCCTCGACATGCCCCTTGTCGATGGTCCAGAGGTGACGCAGGTCCGGCAGCTGGGCCAGCTCCGGTCCCAGCGCGGCGGCCTGCTCGGACGTCTCGGTGATCAGCGCGACCGCGCCGGAGTCCTGGAGGATCCAGCGGGTCTGGTAGACGGAGGAGGTGGGGTAGACGGGGACGGTGACCAGTCCCGCGGCCCAGGCGGCGAAGTCCAGCAGGGTCCACTCGTAGCAGGTGCGCGCCATGAGGGCGACCCGGTCGCCGGGCGCCAGCCCCTCCGCGATCATCCCCTTGGCGACGGCGGTCACCTGCGCGGCGAACTCGGCCGCGGTGACGTCCCGCCAACTCCCTTCGGGCGTACGGCGGCTGAGGACGCGGTGGCCGGGGTCGGCCCCGGCGTTCTCGTACGGCAGGTCGGCCAGCGAGCCGTGCGACACCGGCGGCACCAGCGGCGGTACGGCGACCTCGCGCACCTCGCCGTCCAGCCGGCGTATCTCGGGCTCCACGAGCACGGGGCCGCGGTCCGGGTCGTACTCCAGGGGGGACTCGGCGCCCGGCTCGGGCACGGACGGGGACGAGTACGAGATCGGCATGTCGGCAGTGCCTCCGGCGGTCAGGTGCGGGGAATCGTACGGCGTCCTCGTGGGGGGTTCGTGCGGGTTCGGAGGGCGTCATGGGCCGGGGCTGTGCAGCCTTGTCCCTTGCGGCCCATGGGCTTACCTACGGTAACCTTACTTGTGAGTAAGAAGATAGTGCCGTGCGCCGACACTCCGGAGCCGCCCATGTCCGAGGTCACCCTCACCGGCCCGCCCGCCCTCGCCCCGCTCCTGGCCCGCGGCGCGCTCCGGTCGCCCTTCAAACGGCCGGCACCCGACGCCGCGTACCCCCGCGAGCGGCTGGTGCTCGGCGGGGTGCGGGTGGATCCGGCGCGGCTGGCGCGTTACGAGCGGGTGTGCGGGTTCCCCTCGGGCGGGGGCGGGCTGCCGGTCACATATCCCCATGTCCTGGCCTTTCCGCTGGTCATGCGGCTGATGAGCGACCGCGCGTTTCCGCTGCCGCTGCTGGGGCTGGTGCACACGTCGGTCTCTCTTACGCGGCACCGGCCGCTGCCGCTCAGCGAGGACTACGAACTCGCCGTCCATGTCGCCGGGTTGGCGCCGCACCGGCGGGGGACGGAGGCGACGGTGGTGACGGAGGCGCGGCTGTCGGGGGCGGTGGTGTGGGAGTCGGCGAGCACGTATCTGGCGCGGCATGCGGTGGATCACGACTCGCCGGGGGCGTCCTCGGCCGTGGAGCCGCCGCTGCCCGTGCGGGCCGAGTGGCGGCTCGGGGGTGATGTGGGGCGGCGGTATGCGGCGGTCTCCGGGGACCGCAATCCCATCCATCTGCATCCGCTGACGGCCCGGTTGTTCGGGTTCCGGCGGGCCGTGGCGCACGGGATGTGGACGGCGGCGCGGTGTCTGGCCGCGTTCGGGGAGGTGTCGCGGGTGCGCGTGGAGTTCCGGGCGCCGGTGCTTCTGCCGGGGGTGGTGCGGTACGGGGCGGGGGAATCGGGGTTCGAGTTGCGGAGTGGGGAGCGGGTGCACCTTTCCGGGTTTGTTCGGGGGTGGTGACCTGTGCGCTCCGGGCTGCGGATCGTCTCGGGTCGCTCGCGCAGTTCCCCGCGCCCCTTCAGGGGCGTGCCGTTGAGGGTGTCCAGCGGTTGCCGGACATCAGGTTCCCCAGACCCGACCAGGCGAAGTTCATCAGTGTCGCCGCCGTCTGTCTGGCCGTGACGCCCTCCGTCGCGTTGGCCCAGGTCGCCAGGGACTCCGCGGCGCCCACCAGGGCCTCGGCCAGGCCGGCCACCTCCTCGTCGGCCAGGGCCGGGTTGCCGTGGGCCTCTCGCGCGGCGACCGCGACGAGCCGGGTCACGAAGGTGACGATGTCCCGGCGCATCTCCGTGACCTCGGCGGCGAAGCGTTCGCCGTGGGTGCGGGCGTGGAGGTGGAGGACGGACCAGGCGTCGGGGTGCTGGGCGGTGTGGGTGAAGAAGGCCAGCAGGCCGTCCCAGAGGCGGCGGTCGGCGGGCTGGTCGAGGCGGACGGCCTCGCGGACGGCCTCGGTGAGGGCGGCCGCCTCGCGGCGGATGACGGCGGAGAAGAGGTCGTCCTTGGAGTTCAGGTACAGGTACACCAGGGGCTTGGACACGCCCGCCAGCTCCGCGATGTCGTCCATCGAGGCGGCCATGTACCCGCGCTGACCGAAGATCCGTACGGCGGCGTCCAGCATCTGCTGCTCACGGACGGCCCGGGGCATCCGCTTGGTCTTCACAACTCCCATGAGCGCAAGGGTAGTTAGGAAGAAGCTCCCTGAGCACGCGCTGCCTCGTCGACCGCCTCGTCCTCCTGGCTGCGGTCGGCCTCGATGCGGGCCTTCAGGCGCTCCACCTTGGGCACGATCTGCTCCGACGCCCGGTCCCGCTCCTTGCGCAGCGCCACGAAGCTGATCGGCGCCGACAGCACCAGGGCGAGCAGGATGATCCACATGCCGTTGGAGTCACCGAGGCCGCGCGGGGCGACACCGGAGTAGACGAGGCCCCAGACGACCACGAGGCAGCCCGCGAAGATCCCGAGGCGCATCAGCGTGTAGCGGAGCATCGCAATTCCACTCTTCCGATTCCAAACAGGACGACGACTATCCAGTGAACCACGCTGCGGCACCGATCTTGCAGCGGGGTCAGGCCAGGGACAGCAGCATGATCACGTCGTCCCGGTCGTCGCCGGGCGCCACCCGGATCGCGCCGGGGATGCGGCCGACCTCCTTGTAGCCGCAGGAACCGTAGAACCGCTCCAGGCCGAGGCCGCCGCGGCAGCCGAGGCGGATCGCCTCGACGCCGTCGATGCCGCGGGCCGACTCCTCGACGGCGGCCAGCAGATCACGGCCGTAGCCCTTGCCCTGGTGGCGGGGGTGGACCATCACCGTGTACAGCCACACCCAGTGGGTCATCAGCCGGTGCGTGTTGAAGGCGAGGAACGCGGTGGCGGCGACGCGGCCGTCCTCGTCGTGCCCGACGACCAGCCGGATCCGCCCCTCCGCCATGGCGGCGAAGTGCTTCACCAGCTCCGGGCGGATCGTCTCGCGGGTCACCGGCGGCACGAAGCCGACGGCTCCGCCCGCGTTGGAGACGTCCGTCCACAGGTCGAGTATGCCGTCGCGCAGGGCGGGGGTGACGGCGGGATCGAGAGTGAAAGTAAGGGCCACGCGGGCATCGTAGCCATTACTTCAGGACGTGTGCCGCTGTTTCCAGATCGTGGACCAGGCCCTCGTACGCCGTCTTCCGGTCGTCCGCCCTCAGCACGGACGAGGGGTGAACGGTCGGCACCAGCCGTTCCGGCCGGCCGTGGATCTCCCGCTCCAGCAGGGTGCCGCGCACCTCGGTGACGCGGAAGGAGGAGCCGAGCAGGGCCTTGCCGGCCGTCGCCCCGAGGACGACGATCAGCTCCGGCTCCACCAGGGCGAGCTCGGCGGCCAGCCACGGGCCGCACGCCGTCATCTCGCGCAGGGTCGGCGCCTTGTGGATGCGGCGCTTCTTCGGCTCGGCACGGGTGAACTTGAAGTGCTTCACCGCGTTGGTGACGTAGGAGTCCTCCGGGTCGATACCGGCGTCCGCGAGGGCGCGGTCCAGCAGCTTCCCCGCGGGGCCCACGAAGGGCCTGCCCTGTCTGTCCTCCTGGTCGCCGGGTTGTTCGCCGACGAGCATCACGCGGGCGTGGGCGTCTCCGGCGCCGAAGACGGTCTGCGTGGCGTCGCGGTGGAGGGGGCAGCCGCGGCAGCCGGCGGCGGCCTCGCGGAGGGCGGTGAGGGAGGCGCCCTCCGGAACGAAGGGCTCCGCGGTGTAGCGGTCTTCCGTGGTGGTCATGACCGCCGAGTACCCCGGGTGCGGGTGGTCTGTGGCGGGTCGCGCAGTTCCCCGCGCCCCTGGGGACGTACCCGCACCCTCGAACGGATCAGATCCGCATCGGCTGCGGGGACTCCCTGCGTCCCGCGTCGGGGCCCTCGAACTCCCTGATGATCTCGTACCGCGTGTTGCGCTCCACCGGCCGGAAGCCCGCGTCACGGATCAGGTCCAGCAGATCGTCACGGGTCAGCTTGTTCGGCGTGCCGTAGTTGTCCGCGTCGTGGGTGATCTTGTACTCGACGACCGAGCCGTCCATGTCGTCCGCCCCGTGCTGGAGCGCCAGCTGGGCCGTCTGGACGCCGTGCATGACCCAGAAGACCTTGACGTGCCGGACGTTGTCGAAGAGCAGCCGGGAGACGGCGAAGGTCTTCAGGGCCTCGGCCGGCGTCGCCATGGTGGTGCGCGCCTGGAGGCGGTTGCGGATCTTGCCGTCCTGCATGTCGACGAAGTCGTGTTGGTAGCGCAGGGGGATGAAGACCTGGAAACCGCCGGTCTCGTCCTGGAGCTCGCGCAGCCGCAGCACGTGGTCGACGCGGTGGCGGGGCTCCTCGATGTGGCCGTACAGCATCGTGCACGGGGTCTTCAGACCCTTCTCGTGCGCGAGGCGGTGGATACGGGACCAGTCCTCCCAGTGGGTCTTGTGGTCCACGATGTGCTGCCGGACCTCCCAGTCGAAGATCTCGGCGCCGCCGCCGGTGAGGGACTCAAGGCCCGCGTCGATCAGCTCGTCGAGGATCTCGGAGGCGGTCAGCCCGGAGATGGTCTCGAAGTGGTGGATCTCGGTGGCGGTGAACGCCTTGAGCGAGACGTTCGGCAGGGCCGCCTTCAGCTCGCGCAGCGAACGGGGGTAGTAGCGCCACGGCAGGTTGGGGTGCAGGCCGTTGACGATGTGCAGCTCGGTGAGGTTCTCCGACTCCATCGCCTTGGCCAGCTTCACGGCCTCCTCGATGCGCATCGTGTACGCGTCCTTCTCCCCCGGCTTGCGCTGGAAGGAGCAGTACGCGCAGGAGGCCGTGCACACGTTGGTCATGTTGAGGTGCCGGTTGACGTTGAAGTGGACCACGTCACCGTTCTTGCGGGTGCGCACCTCGTGGGCGAGCCCGCCGAGCCAGGCCAGGTCGTCCGACTCGTACAGCGCGATGCCGTCCTCGCGAGTCAGCCGCTCACCGGAGCGGACCTTCTCCTCCAGCTCGCGCTTGAGCCCGACGTCCATGCGTTTGCCCTTCTCTGCGACAGCTCGGCCCACGTTACTCCCCCGCGATCACACCTCTTCGGGCAGCTCACCCACCCGGTTCTCCCACTTGGTGGACAGCACGATGGTGGTACGGGTCCGGGAGACGCCGCGGGTGCCGCTGAGCCGGCGGATGATCTTCTCCAGGCCGTCGACGTCGGTCGCCCGCACCTTGAGCATGAAGGAGTCGTCACCGGCGATGAACCAGCAGTCCTCGATCTCGGCGAAGTCCTTCAGCCGGCGGGCCACGTCCTCGTGGTCGGCGGCGTCGGAGAGGGAGATGCCGATGAGGGCGGTGACACCGAGGCCGAGGGAGGCGGAGTCCACCGTCGCCCGGTAGCCGGTGATCACACCGGCCGCCTCCAGGCGGTTGATGCGGTCCGTCACGCTGGGGCCCGACAGGCCGACGAGGCGCCCCAGCTCCGCGTAGGAGGCCCGGCCGTTCTCCCTCAGGGCCTGGATGAGCTGCCTGTCCACCGCGTCCATGCGATCGAAGCCTTCCGAGATAAAGGGGTTGGTCAGAGAGTGCTGGGTGCCGGTCAGGAGAGGCGGGCCTCGCCGATCTCGCCCTTCCACCGGCGGTAGAGGCCGTGCGGGACGCCCGCCGCGTCCAGGACGCGTCCGGCCACGAAGTCCACCAGGTCCTGGATGTGGGTGGCGCCGGCGTAGAAGGCGGGTGAGGCCGGTACGACACTGGCGCCCGCGTCGTCGAGCGCGACGAGGTGGCGCAGGGTCTGGCCGTTCAGCGGGGTCTCGCGCACGGCCACGACCAGGGTGCGGCGTTCCTTCAGGGTGACGCTCGCCGCGCGCTGGAGCAGGTCCTTCGACAGGCCGAGCGCGACTCCGGCGACGCAGGCCGTGGAGGCGGGGACGATCAGCATGCCCTTGGCGGGATACGAACCCGAGGACGGCCCGGCGGCGAGGTCACCCGCGTTCCAGTACCGCACCCCGGACAGGTCGACGTCGAAGCTGTCCGGCTTCCCGTCGGCCCCCCGTCCCAGCCATTCCCGCAGGTCGTCCCGCCAGTGCCCGTCCCGGAAGGAGATCCCCGTCTCGTCCAGCAGCGTCAGCCGCGAGGCCCTGCTGACGACCAGATCCACGCTCTCCCCGGCATCGAGCAACGCCCGCAGCACAGCGGCCGCGTACGGCGTCCCGGATGCTCCGGACACCCCCACGATCCAAGGCTCGCGCTGCGTTTCTCCTGCGTTCACATCTTGAGCGTACCGGGGGGAGGAGCGGGGTTCAGGACGGGTCGGGGGCCTTGGGGTCGACGGGAAGCTGTGCGGTGGGGATCGTGAGGCGGCCGAGCGGGGAGTCGACGGCGACCTCGGGGCCGTACGCGATGAGGTCGCGGCCCCGGTAGCCGTCCGGCCCGGGGTTCCACATGGTGACCAGGTGGCCCTTCAGCGGATCGAGGATCAGGTAGTTGGCGATGCCCCGCGAGGCATACCGGCGGGGCTTCAGCTCGTAGTCCCGGCGGACGCTCTCCGGGGACACCACCTCGGCGACGAGTTCGATCAGGTCGGCCGGGTAGGCACTGCGGTTCTCGGCTTCGGCCTCGGCCGGGACGACCGCCAGGTCGGGACAGAATTCGTTGGCGTCGTCGAAGGGGAAGGCCACGTCGCTCACCAAGGCCCATTCCGACGACAGCTGCTTCTCGACGATGGCCCACAGGCGCTGGATGGTCTTCCCATGGAACGGCCTGACCGGGTTCATCACGATGCTGCCCTCGACAATCTCTGTCAGGTAGCCGGGGAACATGTCCTCCAGCTTGCTGAGCTGCGAGTGCAGGCGGTCGATGCCCGAGACGGTCATGGCGGCCTCCCTGGGGTCCTGCCCTCGATGGTAGGCCGCACGCTACTCAGACGGTCAGACCCCGGACCAGGAGATCCAGCAGCGCACACCCGAACAGGGCGATCCCGATGAAGCCGTTGACCGAGAAGAACGCCCTGTTCAGGCGGGACAGGTCGTGTGGGCGGACGATGGTGTGCTCGTAGACGAACGCGCCCGCGACGATCAGCAGGCCCAGCCACAGGAAGGGGCCGGCGTCGGTGGCGACGGCGTACCAGGCGAACAGGGCCGTCGTGACGACGTGGCAGCCGCGCGCGCCCCAGATCGCCGCCGGGACGCCGAAGCGGGCCGGGACGGAGCCGACGCCGGTCTCGCGGTCGGAGTCGACGTCCTGGCAGGCGTAGATGAGGTCGAAGCCGCCGATCCAGATGCCGACCGCCAGGCCGAGGATCACCGCGTCCCAGGACCACTCGCCCGTGATCGCCAGCCAGCCGCCGACCGGGCCCATCGCCTGGGCGAGGCCCAGGATGGCCTGGGGGAAGTTGGTGAAGCGCTTGCCGTAGGGGTAGACCACCATCGGGATCACCGCCACCGGCGCCAGCGCGAGGCACAGGGGGTTCAGCAGGGCCGCCGAGCCCAGGAAGATCACGACCGCGACGATCGCGCCGGTCCAGGCGTGCCGGACGCTCATCGCGCCGGTCACCAGTTCCCGGTGCGCGGTGCGCGGGTTCCGCGCGTCGATCTCGCGGTCGATGATCCGGTTCACCGCCATGGCGAAGGTGCGCAGGCCGACCATGCAGATCGTGACCAGCAGCAGCCGCCCCCAGTGGATGTTCCGGTCCAGCTGGAACATCGCGGTCAGCGAGGCGATGTACGCGAAGGGCAGCGCGAAGACCGAGTGCTCGATCATCACCAGGCGCAGGAACGCCTTGGTGCGGCCCGGCTGGGGCAGGGCGGCCGCTGACGCTGAGCTCACAGGCCGTACTCCTTCCAGCGGCGGTCCACCTTCGCCGCCGTCGCCGGGTCCGACTCCACCATGTCCGGCCAGCCGCCGTCGCGGGTGTAGCCCTCCTCGGGGAGCTTGCGCGTGGCGTCGATGCCCATCTTGCCGCCCCAGAACTGCTGGTAGGAGGCGTGGTCGAGGTGATCGACGGGGCCTTCCGTGATCAGGACGTCACGGGAGTAGTCCACGTTTCCGAGGGCCCGCCAGGACACCTCGTGGTAGTCGTGCACATCGCAGTCCGCGTCGACGACCACGATCAGCTTCTCCAGGGAGAGCATGTGGGCGCCCCAGATGGCGTTCATCACCTTCTGGGCGTGCTTGGGGTACTTCTTGTCGATCGAGACGATGATGCAGTTGTGGAAGCCGCCCGACTCGGGCAGGTGGTAGTCCACGATGTCCGGGACGATGATCTTCAGCAGCGGCAGGAAGAAGCGTTCCGTGGCCCGGCCCAGCGGGCCGTCCTCCGTCGGGGGGCGGCCGACCACGATCGACTGGAGCAGCGGGCGCTTGCGCATGGTGACGCAGTCGATCTTCAGGGCCGGGAAGGGCTCCTGCGGGGTGTAGAAACCCGTGTGGTCGCCGAACGGCCCCTCCGGCAGCATCTCGCCGGGCTCCAGCCAGCCCTCCAGCACGACCTCCGCGTCGGCCGGGACCTGGAGCGGCACCGTCTTGCAGTCGACCATCTCGACGCGCTTGCCCTGGAGGAAGCCCGCGAACAGGTATTCGTCGATGTCCTCGGGCAGCGGCGCGGTGGAGGCGTAGGTGACGGCCGGCGGCGCGCCGAAGGCGATGGCGACCGGCAGCTTCTCGCCGCGCCGGGCGGCGACCTGGTAGTGGTTGCGGCTGTCCTTGTGGATCTGCCAGTGCATGCCGATCGTGCGCTTGTCGTGGCGCTGGAGCCGGTACAGCCCGAGGTTGCGGATGCCGTTCTCGGGGTGCTTGGTGTGGGTCAGGCCCAGGTTGAAGAACGAGCCGCCGTCCTTGGGCCAGGTGAACAGGGCCGGCAGCCGGTCCAGGTCCACCTCGTCGCCGCGCAGGACGACCTCCTGCACCGGGGCGTCCTTGACCAGCTTCGGCGGCACGTGCGCCATCGCGCCGAGCTTGCCGAACGCCTCCCGCATCCCGACGAAACCCCTGGGCAGCTCGGGCTTGAGCAGCCCGGCGACCTTCTCGCTGATCTCGTCGTACGACTTCAGGCCCAGCGCCTTCAGCAGGCGGCGGTCGGTGCCGAAGACGTTCATCGCCAGGGGCATCGAGGAGCCCTTGACGTTCTCGAAGAGCAGCGCCGGTCCGCCCGCCTTGTTGACCCGGTCGACGATCTCCCCGACCTCCAGGTACGGATCGACCTCCACCTTGATGCGCTTCAGGTCTCCCTCGCGCTCCAGTGCCCTGAGCAAGGAGCGAAGATCGTCGTAAGCCATGGGGTCAAGTATCCGGCACGCACTACGCTGGGAGCGTCACCGGGGTGCCGCGCCCCGGCCCATGACTCGCAAGGGGACCGACGACATGCTCAGGGTGCTGATGTTCCTCGTGCCGCTGGCACTGAGCATCTACGCGTTCATCGACTGCATCAGCACGGACGAGAACGACGTCCGGCACATGCCCAAGCCGCTGTGGGCGATCCTCGTACTGCTGTTCCCGCTCGTCGGCTCGCTGTCGTGGATCATCGCGGGCAAGCGCCGCAGCCCGGCCGCCGACGGCTGGTCCGGGGTGCGCGGCAGCCGGCGGACGCAGTGGGTGGCGCCCGACGACAACCCCGACTTCCTGAAGTCCCTCGACGAGGACCACGGGCCCAAGAAGGACGACGACCCCAAGGGCGAGTGATGGAGCTGCGGCTTCTGGTGACCTTCGAGAAGGTCGCCACCGTGCTGAGCTTCACCCGGGCGGCCGCCGAGCTGAAGTACGCCCAGTCCAGCGTGACGGCCCAGATCCGGTCCCTGGAATCCTCCCTGGGCACCGAGCTGTTCGACCGGCTCGGCGGGCACATCCGGCTGACCGAGGCCGGTGAGCGGCTGCTGCCGTACGCCCGGCAGATCATCGAGCTGACCGAGGAGGCGCGCGCGGCCGTCGCGGGCGTCGAGGAGCCGTCGGGCACGCTGGCGGTCGGCACGATGGAGTCGCTGACCAACCACCGGCTGCCGCCGCTGCTGGAGTACTTCCACCACCGCTATCCGAAGGTGCGGCTGTCGCTGCGGACGACGATCGGCGACGAGACCCGGCAGGCCCTGCGGCAGGGCACGTACGACGTCGGCTTCCTGATGGAGGAGGAGACCGAGCATCCGGGCCTGGAGACGGTGGTGCTGGCGACCGAGCCGCTGGTGCTGGTCGGGGCGCCCGGCCACCCGCTCGCCGGACGCCCGCTGACCACCGCCGACCTCCTCGCCCAGCCCCTGCTGGCCACCGAGCCCGGCTGCGCCTACCGCGACCTGTTCGAGCGGGAGCTGACCTCTCACTCCCCCGCCGACCCGGTCGACTTCATGGAGTTCGGCACCATCGAGGCGACCAAACGCGCGGCGGCGGCCGGTCTCGGGATCGCCCTGCTCCCCGGGATCACGGTCGCCGCCGAACTCGCTGAGAAGAATCTGGTACGGCTGGACTGGCAGCCGCCGTTCACGCTTCGGACGCAACTGGCGTGGCGGTCCGGGAAGCGGCTTGCGGCGCATGCGCGGCTGTTCGTGGAGCAGGCGCGGCGGCTCGTGGCCGAGCAAGCGTGACCTTGAGGCTCGCGGTCACGATCAGCGGGACGCCGAGCGCCTGGACGAGGCCGATGTGGTGGCCGTACACCGCCCAGTCGGCGAACAGCGCGACGGCCGGGTAGACGAAGGCCAGCACGGCGATCTTCGAGGTCGGCAGTTCGGCGTAGGCGGCGTACATGAGCACATACATCACGCCGGTGTGGATGACGCCGAGCCCCACCAGCCAGCCCCAGTCGGTGCCGGTGCCGCTCATCGCGCCGAAGTCGGCGAAGGGGAGGAGGAGGGGGATGCCGACGAGGACCTGGACGAGGGCGATCAGGTGCGGGCGTACTCCGCTGATCCTCTTGGTGACCAGCGTGGACAGGCCGTAGAGCAGGGCCGCCAGCAACGCCTGCCCGACGCCGAGCAGATAGCCGCCGCCGCTGGTGAAGTCCCCCGGCGTGACGCCCGAGACGAGGACCAGTCCGGCGAAGGCGAGGGCGATCCAGCCGACCTTGGCGGCGGTCAGGCGCTCGCGGAACAGCAGCGCGCCCAGCAGGACCACGTAGAACGGCTGGGTGTGGTAGACGACCGTGGCCACGGAGATGGAGGTGTTCTCGTACGACTGGAAGAGGAACACCCAGTTGAAGACGATGAACACCCCGCCGAGGACGGCCAGGGCCAGGCTGCGCGGGGTGAAGCCGTGGTCGCGCAGCCAGCCTCGGGCGGCGATGTAGCCGCCGAGGGCGAGGGCGCCGAACAGGACACGGAAGAACACGACGTTGAAGGGCGAGGCGCCCGACTCCACGACGAACACGCCGAGGGTGCCGGAGAGCACCATGGCGGCCGTGAGCTGAGCCGTTCCCTTGTTCTGTGAGGTCATGCCAAGGACGCTACGAGCGAGCGAAGCCGCTGGTCCACGCGCTGCCGGGGCGTTGTACCGATGACCCCATCGGCCCACCCGATAACCGCTGGCCAGGCGAGCGGGCGGCGACTGGAGGGCGGCCGGGCGGGCGGCGGCTGGGGGGTGGCCGGGCGGGCGGCGGCTAGGGGGTGGTCGGGCGGGCCGGCGGCAGGGCGGCCGGTTAGGCGGACGGCCGGTCAGGCGGACGGCCGGTCAGGCGGACGGCCGGTCAGGCGGACGGCCGGTCAGGCGGACGGCCGGTCAGGCGAGCGGACGGTGAGTCGAGCGGCCAGTCGGTCGAGCGGCCGGTCAGCCGGCGGGCCGGTCAGGCGGGGGGCTGGGGGGTGGTCGGGCGCCGGGCGGCCGGTCAGGCGGGGCGGGCGGTGTGGCGGCCGATCAGGCGAGCGGCCGGTCAGGCGGGCGGGCCGGTCAGGCGGGCGGCTGGGGGTGGTCGGGCGCCGGGCGGCCGGGCGGCCGGTCAGGCGGGGCGGGCGATCAGGCGGGGCGGGCGGTGTGGCGGTCGGCCAGGCGGGCGGCCGGGTCAGGCGGGCCGGTCAGGCGGGTGGGCTGCAAGGTGCCGGGTGGGTGGTCAGTTGAGCATGGCCTGGTCCGCGTGGACGACCTCGATGTGGTCGGAGCCGAACGCGTCGGCGATCAGCGGTGCGGCGACGTCGGGGTCGTCGACGCCGACCTCGACCCAGCCGTGCTCGTCGACGCCGACCTCGCGCAGCTGGAAGGTGCCGTCCCAGCGGTTCATGTCCTCGCCGATGCGCTCGGCGAGGGCGTCCAGGTCGCGACGGCTGGCGTCGGCGTCGTGGAGCCGGACCTCGACGCCCTTCTCGGCCGCGGCGCACACGGCGGTGTCGAACGCGTCGGAGGGGATGCGCCACACGTCGGCGGCGTTGGCGTCCTCGTCGACGACGAGCCCGGTGTACACCTCGGCGTGGCGCCCGGCGGCCAGCTCGTCGATGCGGGCGAGGGTCCGGTAGAGCGGGGTGTCGTCGGTGCCCCGCTCGTCCACGCCCGAGCCGGCCTGCCGGCCCACACACACCTCGGGCGTGGTGGCGAGGAGCCCGCCGTCGGTGTGCCCGGTCCGCATCCCGTCCACGTAGAGCGCGAGCCCCACCACCGCCGCGGCCGAAGCGGTCCCCGCCACCCAGCGTCCGTACTTCATGAGCGCCTCCACTCCATAGTCCTCGGGACTGTGACGCGGAACGGGGCCGAAACGTTGTGCGACCGGGCTAATCCTCGCGCAGCACCAGGTCCAGCAGGCCGGGGAAGCGGGTGTCGAACTCGGCGCGGCGCAGCCGGTTGACCCGGCGGGGCCCCTCGTCGCGCTGCTCGACGAGACCGGCGCCGCGCAGCACGGAGAAGTGGTGGCTGAGGGCGGCTTTGCCGACGGGGACGTCGAAGCTGCCGCAGGCGCGGGTCCAGTCGGGGGAGGCGGCCAGCTCGCGGACGAGGGTGAGGCGTACGGGGTCGGCGAGGGCCGCGAGCGCGGTGAGGACCGGCACGTCGTCGGGGTGGGTGTGCTCGGGTGCGGCTCGGTGGCCGGTGGTGCCCGGTGCCATGTGCTTCCCCCTGTCTCGTCCTCGCGGAGGTCCCGCCCTTGCGGAGTGTTCGATGAAAACCATACAGTGCCGAGTGTTCGCTTTTCATTGAACAGTATCCCGGAGAGGGGTGTGGTCTGTCATGCGCACCATGCGCGCGGTGGAGTTCCACGAGGTGGGCGGTCCCGAGGTCCTGGTCACGACCGAACGGGACATCCCCGAGCCGGGACCCGGCCAGGTCGCGATCGACGTGGCGTACGCGGGCGTGAACTTCGCCGACCTGCTGGCCCGCGGCGAGGGCTACCGCGTGGAGAGCTTCCCCTACGTGCCCGGCCTCGAGGTCTCCGGCCGGGTGCGGGCCCTCGGCGCGGGCGTCACCGGGCTGACCGTCGGCCAGGAGGTGACCGCGCTGACGGAGGGCGGGGCGTACGCCGAGGTGGCCGTCGTCCAGGCACCGACCGTCTTCCCGCTGCCCGAGGGCCTCGACCTGCGCACGGCCGTCGCGCTGACGACCGTACTGCCGACCGCGTACGGCCTCGTCCACGCCGTGGGTCGCCTCCAGCCCGGCGAGACGGTCCTGGTCCACAGCGCGGCCGGCGGCGTCGGCACGGCGGCCGGGCAGCTGGCCAAGGCGGCCGGCGCCGCCCGCGTCCTCGGCACGGTGTCCTCCGAGGCCAAGGCCGGCCACGCCCGCGCCCACGGCTACGACGACGTCCTGGTGGGCGACTTGCGGCGCGACGGCGGCCTGGAGCAGGCGGTGCGCGCCGCGACCGGCGGCCGGGGCGCCGACCTGGTGCTGGACCCGGTGGGCGGGGAGACCTTCCGCGCCTCCCTCGCCTCCCTCGCCCCCTTCGGCCGCCTGGTGAACTTCGGCAACGCCTCCTCGGCCGAGCCCTGGTCGGTGGACCGAGCCGACCTCAACCCCCTCGGCGCGGCCGTCGCCGGCTTCTCCATCCTCACCCTCGCCGCCACCGCCCCCCACCGCCTGCGCGAACTCGCCGCCCGTGCCTTCGCCAAGGCCACCGACGGCACGGTCTCCCTCCCGATCACCGCCGAGTTCCCCCTGCCCGCCGCCCCCGAGGCCCACCACCTGATGTCCACCCGCACCACCACCGGCAAACTCCTCCTCAGGGTCAACCCCTGAGCCACCGGCCGATCCCCTCACCCCAAGGTTTCGAGCAGGCGTTCGAACCTGTTCCGCCAGCGCTGCTCCGTCTCGCCCTCGTGCTGGAACTCATGGGTGAAGCGCAGGGCGCTGCCGGTCTCGCCGTCGCGTTCCAGGTGGAAGCGGATGCGGCCGCCGTCGCCGAAGGTGTACTCGGCGACCCGGTCCACGTCCCAGGCGGTCACGCTGCCGGACCCGAGGCCGTGCAAGGTGACCGCGCCGCCCAGCCGGGGCTCCAGTTCCTCGGCCGGGGTGAACCAGGCCGCCAGGCCGTCCGCCGTGGAGAACGCGGGCCAGACCGCCTCCATGGACCTCGGCAGGCGTACCAGCAAGTGCAGGATGTGCGTGTTCCCGTGGGTCTGGCTGGTGCCCTGCTCTATGGCTCCGGTCTTTCCGGTCATGACACCAGCGTGACCCCGCGGACCGCGTCGCGCACCCCTCAGGGGCGCCGACCCGGCTCGTCGACGACCGCGCGGCGCAGCACGGCGGTGTTGCTGAGGACCGTGCCGACCTCCGCGTCCCCGCCCTCCTCGCTGACCACGCTGCGCTCGCCCAGGAACGTCAGGGTCTTCCGGTCGAAGATCCACTCGTCGCGGGTGGGGTTGGTCGGGTCCTCGCGGGCGATGGCGACCCCGTGGCGCCCGGCGGCGTCGACGGCGTCCTCGATCATCGTCACGCCGGGGATCCGGGCGACCGCCCGGAAGAGGGCGGCGCCCTGCTCCGGGGGCACGATCGACTGCCGCATCAGATCGGCGACCAGCACGAACATGGCTTGCTCGGTCTCCCCGTCGTACGCGGAGGCGACCTCGTGCAGCCAGTCGTACATCGCGTCGGGATCGGTCGGCAGGGTCTGGAGGTGCCGGTAGTTGGTGGTGACCTCGTAGCCCGGCTCACCGCGCTGGGGCTCGGGGTCCAGCGGCCAGTCGCCGCGGCCCGTCTCGCGCATCAGGCCCTCACGGGTGCCGTTCACCGACTGCCATTTCTCCAGCCGGTGCAGCGGTGGGACCTTCGCCTCCTCGCCCTCCTCGTGCCGCGCGTAGGACACCTTGCTGTCGACGTACACGAACTGGTCGTCCCGGATGCCGCCGTACGACGGCCGGCCCTCGGCCGCCAGCGCGATGTCCTCCAGCAGCGCCACGGCTTCCTTCGAGGGCGGCGGCGGCGCGGAGTCGCCGAAGGGCGCGGTGAGGGTCAGGGTCACGGCCAGCGCGGCGGCCGCCGCGCCCGACACCAGCGCGGGGCGCAACCAGGGCCTGCGGGCGGGGCGTTCCTGCCGGATCTCGGTCATCAGATGCTCCTTGAGGAGTCGGTGACGGCCCGGCGGAAGGTCGTGCTCGGGAAGCTGGTTCATCGGTTCCCCTCCCTGATGGGCCCGGCCGCGGGAGTGCGGCCTTCACCTCTCATCTGTCCGCGCCCCTCGGGCGGTTCCATATGTTTCGCGAGTTTTGTCCGGGCACGGGAGAGCCGGGAGCGGACCGTGCCGACGGGCACGCCGAGCGCCTGCGCCGCGGCCGCGTAGTCCAGCCCCGACCACACGCACAGCGCCAGCACCTCCCGCTCGGGGCGTCGCAGCCTCGCCAGGGCGGTGCGTACGAGGTCCAGTTGGGCGGCGTCGTCGAGCCGCCCGGCGATCTCGTCGGCGAAGTCCCGTACCGGCTCCTCGCGCGGCAGCCGGGCCATCGCGGCCGCGTGCCTCCGCGCCGCCCGGCGGGTGTTGCGGGTGACGTTGGTGGCGATGCCCAGCAGCCAGGGACGCAGCGAGCCGCCCTCCTCGTCGAGGCGTTCGCGCAGCCGCCAGGCGTCGAGGAAGGTCAGCGAGACGACGTCCTCGGCCGTCGCCCACTCCCCCGTCAGCCGGAAGGCGTGGTTGTAGACGGAACGCGCGTAGGCGTCGAAGAGGTCGCCGAAGGCGTCGTGGTCCCCCGCTCGGACGCGTTGCCGCAGGTTCCGCAGATTCGTGTCCACGCCCTTGTGCCTGTCCGTACGGCGAAGGCCGGTTCCCGTGACTCAGGTCACAGGCAACCGGCCTTCGGCGGTACGGGGTTCAGAAACCGGCCGTCTGCAGGGCGGCGAGGCCCACGTCGGCGTAGGAGTGCTTGCCGGAGAAGAGCATGTTGACGCCGTAGTAGTTGAACAGCCAGGTGGCGAAGGCGAACAGGGCGAGCCAGGCGGCCTTGCGGCCCTTCCAGCCGGCCGTGGCGCGGGCGTGCAGGTAGCCGGCGTAGGCGACCCAGGTGATGAAGGACCAGGTCTCCTTGGGGTCCCAGCCCCAGTAGCGGCCCCAGGCGTCACCGGCCCAGATGGCGCCCGCGATGATCGTGAAGGTCCACAGGGGGAAGACCGCCGCGTTGACGCGGTAGGCGAACTTGTCCAGGGAGGCGGCCGACGGCAGCCGCTCCATGACCGAGCGGGCGAAGGTGCCGGGCGTGCCGCCGTGGGCGAGCTTGTTCTCGTAGGAGTCGCGGAAGAGGTACACGACCGTGGAGACCGCGCCCAGGTAGAACACCGCGCCGCAGAAGATCGCCGTGGAGACGTGGATGTACAGCCAGTACGAGTCCAGGGCGGGAACCAACTGGTCGCTGGCGGTGTACAAGACCTTGACGGCGATACCGAGGTCGAGGAGGACGGACGTGATGAGGAACAGGCCGATCCAGCGCACGTTCTTCTTCAGCGCCAGCAGTCCGAGGTACACCCCGACGGCCACCGTGGAGAAGGTGATGTTGAACTCGTACATGTTGCCCCACGGCGCCCGCTGCACCGACAGGGCCCGGCTGAGCACCCCGCCGAATTCGAGCAGGAAGGCGAGGACCGTGAGGGACACGGCGATACGGCCGTAGAGGTCGCCCTTCTCGTCACCGCCGTGCGCGCCCGGACCGTCGGGCACCTCGCGGCTGCCCGCCGCGGCCCGCACGGTCACCTTGGGGCGCTCCAGCACCGCGGTGCCCCCGGCGTTGCGCACGGTGACCGCGGGCGCCGGCTGCGGCTCGGCGGTGAGCGCGGCGGCGGTGCGGCCGACCTTGCTGCGGCTGCCGAAGGTCCATTCGGCGATGTAGGCGAGGAAGGCCAGGGTGTAGACGGCCATCGCGGAGTAGATCAGCGTGTTGCTGAGACTCGCGAGGTTCTCGTTGGTCGCGGCGGCCAGGTCGCCCGCGGCGGCGAAAGTCACGGCTTGTCAGCCCCTTCGGCAGGTGCGGCTTGGGGGTGCGGGGTGGTGGAGCGGGCGGCCTCGGGGCCGCCCTCGGGAGCAGCGTCGGCATCCGGCGCGCCGGGCGCCGTCTGGTACAGGGCGTCGGCGAGGCTGCCGAGTTCCTCCGGCATCTTCGCGGACTCGGTGCGGCCGAGTCCGGCCATCTCGACGACCGTCACACCGTCGTCACCGGCGGTGGCCCGCACCCAGACGCGGCGGCGCGGGATGAACAGGGAGGCCGCCAGGCCGGCGATCGCGGCGATGGCGCCGGCCAGCGCCCAGCCGCCGCCCGGCTCCTGCACGATCTGGAACCCGGCCCACTCGCGGGTCTCCTTCTCGTACGTGATCGAGCCGGCGCCGTTCGGGAGGGTCAGGGTGTCGCCGGGGCGCAGCTGCTTCTTCAGCAGCTTGCCCTGGGCGTCCTTGAACTCCTTCATGTGCGTCTTGTCCAGCTGGTACACGTTCTTCGGGAGGCCGGAGTTGACGCCGAGGTCGCCGTGGTAGGCGTTCACGGCCATCATCGGGCTGATCAGCGCGGGGAACTGGGAGACCATCGTCCCCTCGCTGTAGGTCGGCAGGAACCAGATCTGGAAGCCGAGCTGTTCGCTCTTGCCCTGGGCGTTCCGGTAGCCGTCCATGACGCGTACGACACCGGAGGAGGTGACGTTGCCGTCCTGCGGGAGCAGCGGCACGGCGTCCTGGAAGACGATGTCGCCCTTGCCGTCGCGGACGGTGATGACGGGGGCGTAGCCGTGGCTGACCAGGTATGCCTTGGTGTCGCCGATCTGGAGGGGCTCGTTGACCTCGACGGTGGTCTTCTTCTCCGGGCCGTCGGCGCCCTCGCTGTAGGTGAGGTCGGCCTCGTAGGTGCGGGGGGTGCCGCGGTTGGGGCCGGTCAGCTCGTAGGTGCCGGTGAAGCGGTCCAGCCGGAAGCTGAAGGGCTCCAGGTCGTCGTTGGTGAAGAGGCTGCCGGACTTGAAGTCGTCGTACTGGGAGAGGGTGTTGGAGAAGCCGTCGCCCTCGACGATCAGCTTGTTGCCCTCGGACTTGAACAGCTGGCCCCAGGCGAAGGCGACCAGCATCACGATCAGGGAGATGTGGAAGAGGAGGTTGCCGGCCTCGCGCAGATAGCCCTTCTCGGCGGCGACGGCGTCCGCGGTCGGATGGGCGCGGTAGCGGCGCCGCTTGAGCAGGGCGAGCGCGGCCTCGCGGGCCTCCTCGGGGGAGGCGGTGGTGCGCCAGGTGGCGTGCGCGGGCAGCCGGGTCAGCCGCTGGGGGGCGGCCGGCGGGCGGCCGCGCAGCTGGCCGACGAACTGCCAGGTGCGCGGGACGATACAGCCGATCAGGGAGACGAACAGCAGGATGTAGATCGCGGAGAACCACACCGAGCTGTAGACGTGGAACAGGCCGAGCTTGTCGTAGATCGGGGCGAGGGTGGTGTGCCGCTGCCGGAAGTCCTCGACCTGGGTGACGTCGACGCCGGTCTGCGGGATGACCGAGCCGGGGATCGCGGCGAGCGACAGCAGCAGGAGCAGCAGCAGCGCGACCCGCATGGAGGTGAGCTGCCGCCAGAACCAGCGGGCCCAGCCGATCACCCCGAGGGCGGGCACGCCGGCCGGCGCCTCCCCGGAGGTGTCGGGGGCGGCGGACTGCCGGGTGTCCTCATGGGCACCGGGTCGGGTGTCCGCACGGGCGCCGGGTGTCGTCTTGCTCATCGATCAGATCCCCACAACGAATCCGTTGGACCAGTTCTGCATCTCGCGCACGAGGGAGTCCCACGCACCGCTCAGCAGCAGCACCCCGGTCACGATCATCATCGTGCCGCCGATGCGCAGCACCCACACATAGTGGCGCTTGACCCAGCCGAAGGCGCCGAGGGCACTGCGGAAGGCGACGGCGGCGAGCACGAACGGGATACCGAGGCCCAGGCAGTAGGCGACGGTCAGCAGGGCGCCCCGGCCGGCGCTGGCCTGCTCCATCGCGAGCGTCTGCACGGAGGCGAGGGTCGGGCCGATGCAGGGCGTCCAGCCGATGCCGAACAGGGCGCCGAGCACGGGTGCCCCGGCCAGGCCCGCGGCGGGCCGCTTGTGGAAGCGGAACTCGCGCTGGGTGAGCCAGGGCATCAGGCCCATGAAGAACACGCCCATGAGGATCATGAGCACGCCGAGCACCTTGGACAGGACGGCCTGGTGCTCGCGCAGGGTGTAGCCGAAGTAGCCGAACAGCGCGCCGCCGGAGACGAACACCACCGTGAAGCCGAGCACGAACAGCGAGGCGCCGGCGGCCATCCGCCCGCGCTTGGCCTCGGCCAGGTCGGTGCCGCTGACGCCGGTGACGTAGGAGAGGTAGCCGGGGACCAGCGGCAGGACGCACGGCGAGAAGAAGGAGACGAGTCCGCCGAGCACGGCGAGCGGCAGCGCCAGCAGCAGGGCGCCGTGCAGCACGGTCTGGTTGGGGTCCGTGGCCGCGGCCAGGGTGGACAGCGAGGTCACGTCACTTCTCCGCGAGGACCGGCTTGATCATGTCCCGCAGCTTCTCCTCGCTCAGCGGCTGGAGGGCGCGTGCGGCGATCTTTCCCTCGCGGTCGATGACCAGGGTGGAGGGCACCAGCTGCGGGTTGAGGGTGCCCTTCTTGAAGCGGAGCATCAGCTTGCCCGTCGGGTCGTACAGGCTGGGGTAGGTGATGCCCCACTCCTTCTCGAAGGCGAGGGCGGGGATGGTGGAGGTGTCGCGGGTGTTGATGCCGACGAACTCGACGCCCTGGTCCTTGAGGTCGCTGTAGACCTTCTGGAAGTTCTTCGCCTCGACCCGGCACGGACCGCACCACGATCCCCACACATTGAGCACGAGGACCTTGCCCTTGTAGTCGGTGGTGCTCAGCGGCTTGCCCTCAAGGGTCTCGCCGTCGAGCTCGGGGGCGGTGCCCCGTTCCCCCCTGGCCGCGGTCGCGATGCCGTCGTTGCCGGTGACGAAGTTGGTGTCACCCCCACCGCCGGACGTTCCCCCGGAGGTGCACGCGGACAGCGCCAGCGCCGTGACGACGGCACCGGCGGCGAGCAGGCTGGTACGGCTGGCGGCACTCATGTGAAAAGTTTCGCATGTCCGTTCCGGGGATCTTGGGCACCCCCCTCGGGACCGAGAAGTCCCATTTCACAGCCGCTTCCAGCCCTGCGCCGGGGCCTGTCCGACACCGAGGGTGCGCAGCTTGTCGAGCACCTCCGGCCGCTGCACGTCCAGCCAGTCGGTGAACTGCCGGAAGGAGACCAGCCGTACGTCCTTCTTCCCGGCCATGTGCTTCAGGGCCTCCTCGACGGCGTCCATGTAGATGCCGCCGTTCCACTGCTCGAAGTGGTTGCCGATGAACAGCGGCGCACGATTTGTCTCGTATGCCCGCTCGAAGCCGGATATGTACGCCTGGGTCGCCTGCTCGCGCCAGGCCGGGTAGTTGTGCGCGGGCGCGTTGGTGGAGTTCAGCGACTGGTTGGCGAGCATGTTGTAGTCCATCGACAGGACCTCGAAGCTGCGTCCGGGGAACGGGATGGCCTGCAGCGGAAGGTCCCAGACGCCCTGCTTCCTGGCGGGCCACACCTGGAGGCCGCCCGGCGAGGAGGCGTCGTAGCGCCAGCCCAGCTCGCGGGCGACGGGCAGCAGGTTGTCCTGGCCGAGCAGACAGGGGGTGCGGCCGCCGACGAGTTCCTTGTCGTAGTCGAAGGGCAGCGGCGGCAGGTCGGTCCAGCCGCTGTTGGTGCGCCACTCCTTGACGAAGGACTTCGCCTGGTCGATCTCGCTGCGCCACTGCGCGGGCGTCCAGTGGGCGACCGAGCCGTGGCCCTCGCCGCAGAAGTGGCCGTTGAAGTGGGTGCCGATCTCGTGCCCTTGGAGCCAGGCGCGGCGCAGGCCCGCGAGCGTGTCCTTGATGTGCTCGTCGGTGAGATAGCCGATGTCCGAGGCGCCCCGCGGGTTGTTCGGGGGGTCGTAGAGCCGCTTCTTGGACTCGGGGAGCAGATACAGCCCCGAGAGGAAGAAGGTCATGGACGCGCCGTGCTCCTCGGCGAGGTCCAGGAAGCGGGGGAAGAGGCCGTTGCCGACCTCGCCGGCGCCGTCCCAGGAGAACACCACGAACTGCGGCGGCGTCTCGCCGGGCTCCAGCGGGACGGGAGCCTCCGGCTGGCGGGGCTGCTTGCCGGTGTAGGCGGTGGAGCCGTCGCCGATGGGGCGGGCGGTGGGGGCGGTGGGCCTGGAGGAACGGTTCTTCCCGGAACCCGGGCGGGGGGCCGTGCCGTCTGACGGTTCGAGGGAGCCGCATCCGGCCAGTCCAGCGGCCGCGGCGGCTCCCGCGCCGAGCCCGAGCGCTCCCCTTCGGGTGAGAGTGCGCATGGCGCCCCCCGTTCCTTGCGTGTGCTGAGTGGGTCACTCACTCAGAGGGCGCAACGAACGAGGGGGTTCCACCGGGATTTCCCGTTTTTGTAACGAGTTGTGACTCCCGTCACGGGACAGGGCTTACGCCCCGAACGCCTTGTCCTTCCCCTTCACCGGCTTGGCGCCGGCGCGGAGGTGGGCGGGGACGAGGTCGATGGCCGGCTCGCTGTAGCCGACGGAGACGATCTTGTCGCCCTGGTAGGTGAAGGAGGTCAGCGAGGCCAGGGTGCACTGCCGCTTGCGCGGGTCGTGCCACAGACGGCGCTTCTCCACCCAGGAGCGGACGATCCAGATCGGCAGCTGATGGCTCACCAGCACGGCCTCGTGTCCGCGGGCGGCGTCCTTCGCGGCGTCCAGCGCGCCCATCATGCGGACGACCTGGTCGACGTAGGACTCGCCCCACGACGGCCGGAACGGGTTGACCAGGTGCTTCCAGTTGGCGGGCTTCTTCAGGGCGCCGTCGCCGACGCCGAAGGTCTTGCCCTGGAAGACGTTGTCCGCCTCGATCAGCCGGGCGTCCGTGGCGATGTCCAGGCCGTGCGCCTTGGCGATCGGCGTCGCGGTCTCCTGCGCGCGCTCCAGCGGGGAGGAGCAGACGTAGGTGATGTCGCGGGAGGCGAGGTGGTCGGCGACCCGCTCGGCCATCTTCCGGCCCAGCTCGGAGAGGTGGTAGCCGGGCAGACGGCCGTAGAGGATGCCGTCGGGGTTGGCGACCTCGCCGTGCCGCATCAGATGGACGACGGTGATGTCCTTCTCGTTGCTCACGCCGTCGCCTCCGCCGCGGCTCGGGCCGCCGCCGGGAGGGCGTCGGCGATCTTCTGGATCGCGCGCTCGTCGTGCGCGGTCGACACGAACCAGGACTCGAAGGAGGAGGGCGGCAGATAGACGCCCTGCGCCAGCATCGAGTGGAAGAACGCGTTGAAGCGGAAGGACTCCTGGCGGCGGGCGTCCTCGTAGTCGCGGACCTCGCGGTCGGTGAAGAACACCGAGAACATGTTGGAGGCCGTCTGCAGCCGGTGGGCCACGCCCTCCTTGGTCAGCGCCTCGGTGACCAGGGCCTGGATCTGGGCCGACACGGCGTCGATCGTGTCGTAGGCAGCGTCGTCGAGGAGCCGCAGCTGGGCGAGGCCGGCGGCGGTGGCGACGGGGTTGCCGGAGAGGGTGCCGGCCTGGTAGACGGGGCCGGCCGGGGCCAGGTGGGCCATGACGTCGGCGCGACCGCCGAACGCGGCCGCGGGGAAGCCGCCGCCCATGACCTTGCCGAAGGTCATCAGGTCGGGGACGACGCCCTCGACGCCGTACCACCCGGCGCGGCTGGTGCGGAACCCGGTCATGACCTCGTCGGAGATGAACAGCGCGCCGTTCTTCTCGCACGCGTCCTTCAGCCCCTGGTTGAAGCCGGGCAGCGGAGGCACGACGCCCATGTTGCCGGGCGACGCCTCGGTGATCACACAGGCGATCTCGCCGGGGTGGCGGTGGAACGCCTCCTGCACGGCCTCCAGGTCGTTGTACGGCAGCACGATCGTGTCGCCGGCCTGGGCGCCGGTGACGCCGGGGGTGTCGGGAAGGGCGAAGGTGGCGACGCCGGACCCGGCGGCGGCGAGCAGCGAGTCGACATGGCCGTGGTAGCACCCGGCGAACTTGATCACCTTGGAGCGCTGGGTGAAGCCGCGGGCGAGGCGGATCGCGGACATGGTCGCCTCGGTGCCGCTGGAGACGAGCCGCACCTGGTCGACGGGCCCGATCCGGGCCACGATCTCCTCGGCCAGCGCGACCTCGCCCTCACCGGGCGTACCGAAGGAGGTGCCGCGGGCCACGGCCTCCTGCACGGCCGCGATCACCTCGGGGTGCGCGTGGCCGAGGATCATCGGGCCCCAGGAGCAGACCAGGTCGACGTACTCGCGCCCGTCCGCGTCCGTCAGATACGGGCCCGTGCCCGAGACCATGAACCGCGGCGTACCGCCCACGGCACGGAACGCGCGCACCGGGGAGTTCACCCCACCCGGCGTGACGGCCGCGGCACGGTCGAACAGCGCCTGCGAGGCGGGTGCTTCGTATGAATATGGCAGTTCGCTCATGACCTGCGACTTCTCCGACTTCTCGGACTCCTGTGGGCAGTGACCTGTTCAGGGTAGGCCGAGGGGTGGGGCGAGCGGTCATCCGGCGTCTCGGAATGCATCTGCGAAACTGAGAGCTGACACACACACGTCATGAGGGCGATCGTTGTCAGGGGCTGCGAAGATCCTTCGGGGAGTACCCGCGGGATCCTGCGAGATCCTGCGGACAGGAGTTCCCACGCACGTTTCGGCGGGCGGCCGTGGGGGAGGTCACTGACACGATGATCGGGTTGCGCGGCGGGGGCCACGCGTCCTAGAAAAGCAGTCGGGTGGAGATATGCATCGCGGTGGCGGACTGGGCGAGGGGACTGACGACCTGGGTCCTCGACGTGCCCGGCGGGGAAGGCACCGGCGCGACGCGGAGGAAACGGCCGAAGCACGTCAGGCACACGGTGGACACAGGGAGCCCGAGCAGACCGGCCCACGCGCCGACGGGCTCCGGGCGGGGAGCAGGAATGGTGGTCGGGTGGGGGTGACGTACAAGTACTTCGGTGCGCCGGACGGCGCGACCGCGGCCCGCGTCCCGATCTCGATGCGCCCCGAGGAACTCGGCGGCGACGAGCTCGGCATGAACGGCATGTTCACCAAGATCAAGCCGGAGACGATGGCCGCCATGGTCCTCACCGGCATCGAGGGCGTCCCCCTGCACAAGGTCCCCCCGCTGGAGCTGGTCGTCCTCCACCCCGACTACGCCGTCGTCAAGCTCCCCATGACCGTCGTCGACCCCCTCCGCGACATCGGCGAGGAGGCCGTCGGCGCCGCCGCCTTCATCTGGTCCACCGTCCCGGACCGCGGCGGCCCGCGCGACGCGTTCAACGTGTACCAGCTGCTGCACGAGTGGCAGGACTTCTCGAAGCGGCTGCACGAGGCGGGGCATCAGCCTTATTGCCTGGTGTGGCCCTGACCGGGGGCTCTCGGTGGAGGGCGGGGTTCTAGGACCCCGTGGAGGCGGGCCCCCGGACGGGTCTCATCGGATGTGCTTGGCCGGCTTGGTGACGGCGTTGAGCAGGTACTCCAGGGGGCCGCGGCGGAAGAAGCGGGACCAGATCGCGGCGAACACGATCGCCCCGAGGACGAACATGATCAGCGGCGTCCAGGACTGCTGCGTGCTGCTCCCGGCGGGCACGGACAGCGCGGACTGTGCGAGGAAGTGGCCGACGTAGGCGGTCAGGGACATGGTGCCCACGGCGATGACCGGGGTGGCCAGGCGGCGCAGTCGCGGCAGGCGGTCCATCGCCGCCGTCGCCCCGACGATCACGAGGATCGCGACTCCGACGCTGCCGATGATGTCGAACGTGGTGCCGCTGTGCGGCCCGGCCGTCAGGAGCATCGACGCCGGCTGCTCGGGGAACGACCCGCTGTCGAGGGGTACCGATCCGCCGTCGAGGGGCAGTGAGCCCGAGCTGCCGGACGACCCGTCTTCGGCCATGCTCCGCAGCGCGTCCTTGCCGGCGAGCAGCAAGGACATGCCGTACGCGGTGACGGTGAGGGCGGCGCCGAGCGCGGCCAGGCGGCGCTGGACGGTGCCGGAGGACAGATCGACGCGGCCCAGCGCCATGCCCGCGATCACGAACGACATCCACGTGAGCGCCGGGTAGAAGCCGGTGAGCAGCAGATCGAGCACGCCCACCTCGCTGAGGCTGCGGAGCGGGTCGTAGGCGTTGATGCTCCGCTGGACCGGCTCGCAGGACCACGTCGGGCCGCTCCCGGCGCACGGTCTCCACGGCACCGCCCCCACCGGCGGTCGCGACGACCTCGATGTCCTCGGCCGCGCCGAGAATGAGTTCGAAGCCGGAACGGACCAGTGCCTCGTCGTCCACCACCACAACCCGGATCACGCGCTCCGCCTCACCTTCGTCCCTGCCGTACGGCCCATGCCGACTCGACCCTAGAGCCCCCGCACAGACCCCGCGGCCGGACCGACACCGGCTCCAGCCACACGGCGGGGCAGCTCCCACCGATCGGCAGGGACATCGCAGCCTTCTGTCCGGGCGCGCAGGGCTGTCCGCCCTCGCCGGAGTGTCAGTCGTCGCTGGGCTGTCAGCCCTCGCCGGCGTGCCAGTCGCCGCCGGCGTGTCAGTCGCCGCCGGCGTGTCAGTCGCCGCCGGCGTGTCAGTCGCCGCCGGCGTGTCAGTCGCCGCCGGGCTGTCAGCCCTCGCCGGGTGCGCCCGCGTCGCCCACGCTGCGTACCGTGAACCCGATCACCGAGCCGCCGCCCTGGCGGGGGTAGGCGAAAGGTGCGCCGCCGTGGGCCAGGGCGACCTCGCGGACGATGGACAGGCCGAGGCCGGAGCCGGGGAGGGCGCGGGCGTCGGGGGCGCGGTAGAAGCGGTCGAAGACGCGCAGGAGGTCGTCGTCGCCGATGCCGGGGCCCCGGTCCAGTACCTCGACCCGTACGGGCAGCCCGGCCTCGGAGCCGCCGCTCACGCGGATCTCGATCGGGGCGGCGCGGTGGCGGTCGAACTTGGCGGCGTTCTCCACGAGGTTGGACATCGCCCGGGTCAGCAGCCCGGCGCGCCCCTGGGTGACGGTCACACCGCTGGCGCTGACCACGACGTCCCGGCCGGTGCGCCGGCGGGCGAGGCCGGCGACCTCCTCGGCGGTCTCCGCGAGGTCCACCCGCTGGGGCGGTTCGCTGTCGGACTGCCCGGCGGCGAGGTCGACCAGCTCGTTGACCAGATCGGTCAGCTCCCGTGCCTCCTGCCCGAGGTCGGCCACCAGTTCCTCGCGGGCGGCGGGAGGCAGCTCGTCCATGCGGCGCAGCAGCGAGATGTTCGTACGCAGCGAGGTCAGCGGCGTCCGCAGCTCGTGGCCCGCGTCCTGCACCAGCCGCCGCTGGTCCTCCTCGGACTGGGCGAGCCGCCCCAGCATCCGGTCGAAGGCCCGCCCGAGCCGCCCGACCTCGTCCCTGCCGGACACCGGCACCTCGATGCCCAGACGCCGGGTGCGGGCGACCGCCTCCGCGGCGGAGGTGAGGACGACGAGCCGCCGGGTGATCCGCCAGGCCAGCCACCAGCCGAACAGCCCCGCGCCCAGCACGACCGCCGCGACCATCAGCAGGGTGCGCTGCTGCAACGCCCGCAGCAGATCCTCGGTGTCGCTGAACTGCTGCCCGACCTGCACCGCGCCCCGCCCGTCGCCGAGCGCGACGGTGGCCACCCGGTAGACGTCGTCGCCCACGTCCACGCCCTCGTGCACCACCCGCCGCCCCGCCGTCGCGGCGGCCGCGATCCGCCGGTCGGCGTCCGCGACCGGCAGTCCGGGGCTGCCCTCGTCGAAGACGGACCCGTCCGGGCCCAGCACCTGCACATCCGTACGGGCCGGACGCACCAGGTCGTGCCCCGGCGCGGAGGAGAAGTCGGCCGGTGCCATCGGACGCCTCCGCACCTCGGCCCGTACGTCCTGCACCACCTCGTCGAACACCGTCTGCTGGTCCACCCGCACCAGCCGGGCCGCCCCGCTGTACGACAGGAACCCGACCAGCACGGTGACCCCGGCGGTCACCGCCGCGAACGACAGCGCGAACGTGGTGCGCAGCGAGACCAGCCGCGGCCGCCGCTCCACCAGCCGCCGCCACAGCCCGCCGGCCACTCAGCCCTCCCGCAGCACGTAACCCACCCCGCGCACGGTGTGGATCAGCTGCGGCGCGCCCGGCTCATGCAGCTTGCGGCGCAGATAACCGACGTACACGGCAAGGTTCTTGGAGCCCGGCCCGAAGTCGTAGCCCCAGATCCGGTCGTAGACGGTGGCGTGGTCCAGCACCGTGCCCGCGTGCCGCACCAGCAGTTCCAGGAGCTCGAACTCGGTGCGGGTCAGCTCCAGTTCGCGCGGTCCCCGCCAGGCGCGGCGGGCCTGCGGGTCCATGCGCAGCCCGGCCGCCTCCAGCAACCCCTGTGCGGGGGCGGCGGGTTCGTCCGGGGATCCGGGGCGGCGGCCCGCCCGGCGCAGCAGTGCGCGCAGCCGGGCGAAGACCTCCTCCACGTCGAACGGCTTGACGACGTAGTCGTCGGCGCCCGCGTCCAGCCCGGCGATCCGGTCGGCGGTCTCCACCAGCGCGGTCAGCATCAGGATCGGCGTACCGTCCCCCTCGGCGCGCAGCTCCCGGCACACCTGGAGGCCGTCCTTGCCCGGCATCATCACATCGAGGACGACCACGTCGGGCGGCGTCCGGTGCGCCTCCTCCAGCGCCTCGACGCCGTCGGCGACCGCCGTCACCTCGTACCCCTCCAGGGTCAGGGCGCGCTCCAGGGCGTGCCGGATCGCGCGGTCGTCTTCGGCGAGCAGAACAGTCGGGGCCACCCGTCCAGTGTGGCAAAGTCACCCGCCTGGACGGGCGGCCCCGGCCTTGGCGACCGCGCTTCTTACCGACCCCTCACCCCGCGGGCCGCAGCGCCGCCAGCCTCTGCTCGAACGGCACCACCCCGTGGTCGTCCCTCGCCGGCGCCGGCAGCCGCGCGCCCAGCCCGCCCATCAGCGCGGCCAGCTCCCCGGCCGCCCGCTCGACCCGGCCTTGGAGGCCCTCGGCGCCCCAGTCCTCCGAGGCGGCGTACACCCCGGTCGGTACGACGACCGCCCGGAGGTAGGCGAACAGCGGCCGCAGCGCGTGCTCCAGCACCAGCGAGTGCCGTGCGGTGCCGCCGGTCGCGGCGATCAGCACCGGCTTGCCGGTCAGCGCGTCCTTGTCGAGGACGTCGAAGAACGACTTGAACAGCCCGCTGTACGACGCGGAGAACACCGGCGTCACGACGATCAGCCCGTCCGCTTCTGTCACGGCGTCGAGCGCGGCGGACAGCGAACGCCCCGGAAAGCCGTTGGTGAAGTTCTGCGCGATCTCGACCGCGAGCTCGCGCAGCTCGACGAACCGCACGTCCACGGGCGTCTCGCGCTGCACCGCGGCCGCGAGCCGGTCGGCGAGCAGCCGGGTGGACGACGGGACGCTCAGTCCCGCGGAGACGACGACGAGCTTCATGCGACGACCTCCTTGCGGTCGAGCAGGGTCCGGTGGGTCGGCGCGTCCGGCACGTTCCCGGGCCGGCCCACGGCGAACTCCTTGCGCAGCACCGGCACGACCTCCTCGCCCAGCATCTCGATCTGCTCCAGCACGGTCTTCAGCGGCAGCCCGGCGTGGTCCACCAGGAACAGCTGGCGCTGGTAGTCACCGGCGTACTCGCGGAAGCCCAGCGTCTTCTCGATCACCTGCTCCGGCGTGCCGACGGTCAGCGGGGTCTGGGCGGTGAAGTCCTCCAGGGACGGCCCGTGCCCGTAGACCGGCGCGTTGTCGAAGTACGGCCGGAACTCCCGTACGGCGTCCTGCGAGGTGCGCCGCATGAACACCTGGCCGCCGAGGCCGACGATCGCCTGCTCGGGCGTGCCGTGCCCGTAGTGGGCGTACCGCTCCCGGTACAGCTCGACCATCCGCCTGGTGTGGTCGGCGGGCCAGAAGATGTTGTTGTGGAAGAACCCGTCGCCGTAGTACGCCGCCTGCTCGGCGATCTCCGGCGAGCGGATCGAGCCGTGCCACACGAACGGCGGTACGCCGTCCAGGGGCCGCGGTGTGGAGGTGAACCCCTGGAGCGGGGTGCGGAACTTGCCCTCCCAGTTCACCACGTCCTCGCGCCACAGCCGGCGCAGCAGGGCGTAGTTCTCGATGGCCAGGTCGATGCCGTCGCGGATGTCCTTGCCGAACCACGGGTAGACCGGGCCGGTGTTGCCGCGCCCCATCATCAGGTCGACCCGGCCGTCGGCCAGGTGCTGGAGCATCGCGTAATCCTCGGCGATCTTCACCGGGTCGTTGGTGGTGATCAGCGTGGTGGACGTGGAGAGGATGATCCGCTCGGTGCGGGCGGCGATCCAGCCGAGCATGGTCGTGGGCGACGACGGCACGAACGGCGGGTTGTGGTGCTCGCCCATGGCGAAGACATCGAGGCCCACCTCTTCGGCCTTCAGCGCGATGGCGACCATGGCCTTGATCCGCTCACGCTCGGTCGGCGTACGGCCCGTGGTGGGGTCCGGCGTGACATCGCCGACGGTGAAGATCCCGAACTGCATGGCCACCCTCCAGGTAGTTGACCGTTAAACTATACCGCTCAACGGCCACCCCGTCCCGGTTATTCCGGCCGGCCCGGTGAGACCGCCTGAAAGCACCGGGAGACCACGTGAAAGCACCACCGTGAGGCCGCCCGAAAGCACTGTGAGGCCGCCTGCGAGCACTGTGAGGCCGCCTGAAAGCACCGTGGGACCACCTGAAAGCACCATGAGGCCGCCGTGAAACCCGGCCGCCGCAAGCTCTGTGCCACAAGGACGACGACACGCAGCCCCGCACCGGGGCCACGCCGGACCAAGGAGCACACCGCCATGTCCCTCACCCTCACCGACCAGGACAAGAACACCCTGCGCACCGCCGCCTACGGCGCCGTCTCCCTCCTCGCCGCCGCCGACGCCACCGGCTCGCCCCACAAGGTCGCCACGCAGGGCAGCATCGCCCTGGCCTCCGCGACCGGCCCCATCGGGCACGTACTCGCCGAGAAGTCGAAGATCACCGGCCTGGACGGCAGGTCCGTGGCCGAACTCGCCGACCGGATCCTGCCGGCCCTCACCGCCGCCATGGCCCTGCTCAAGCAGCAGGACACGGCCGAGGCCGACGCCTTCCGCGGCACCGTCCTCCTCGCCCTGGAGGCGGCCGCCACGCCCCACAAGGGCGAGCCCCGCCCCGTCCTGGCCGAGATGACCCGCAAGATCACCGCGGCCCTCGACGCCGCCTGACGCGGACCACGAGGCCCCCGGCCCCCACCGGACGGAAGCCGCGCCCACCGACCGGGCGCGGCCTCCCCTGCCCCCACCAGGGGAACCTCACGGCACCAGCACCACCCGCCCCCGCAGCCCGCCCTCCGCCAGCCGCGCATGCGCCTTCACCGCGTCCTGCAGAGGCACCGTCTCCGCCACCCGCAGCGTCAGCGCCCCCTCCTCCACCAGCCGCACCAGCTCCGCCAGCCGCGCCCCGTCCGCGCCGACCTCCACCGCGCCGGTACGGACCCCCCGTACCGCCTGCGGCGCGGCCTGCGGAATCACCCCCGCGTACGCGCCCCCGTCACGCACCCACGCCAGCGCCCGCTCCCCCAGCACGGCCGCGTCCAGCACCGCGTCGAACCCGGCGGGCACCCCCTCCGTCACGAACCCCGACGCCCCCAGCGACCGCACCAGCTCCTCGTCCCCCGCCCGCGCGAGCCCCGTCACCGAGATCCCCGCACGCGCCGCGAGCTGCACCGCGAACCCGCCGACCGCTCCCGCCGCACCCGTCACCAGCAGCGACTGCCCCGGCCGCAGCCCGAGCAGATCCAGCGCCTGCGCCGCCGTCAGCGCGTTCAGCGGAACCGTCGCCGCGTGCACCGCGTCGACCGTCGCCGGCGCCTTGGCCACCGCGTCCGCGTCCACGACGACATACTCCGCGTGCGTCCCCAGCGGCTTGGCGACGCCGTAGTGCAGCGCCACGACCTCGTCCCCCACGTTCCACGCCGACGCCACACCCACCGCGTCCACCGTCCCCGCGACGTCCCAGCCCAGCCCGAGCCGCGTACCCGCCCCGCCGAACACCCCCGAACGCACCCCGGCGTCCACCGGGTTGAGCGTCGCCGCCGCCACCCTGATCCGCACCTGCCGCGCCCGCGGCTGCGGTACCTCCACCTCCGCGATCTCCACGGCCTCGGGACCACCGAACTCCGACACCACCGCAGCACGCATCACAACTCTCCCCGTTCTCAGGTCACTTGTGGGACCCTCTGTCCCACGTCCGCAACCCTAGGAAGAGTTACTATCCCCTGGTAAGTAGTTACCCGAAGGTGCGTACCGCACCCACCGGAGAGCGCGAGGAGAACCCATGGCGACCCGCACCGCCGCCCAACGCCGCGAACAGGCCCGCGCCGAGTACGACGCCTTCCTCAGGGCCTGCCCCACCAACCAGCTCCTGGACCGCATCAGCGACAAGTGGGTCAGCCTCGTCGTCTCCGCCCTCGCCCTGCGGCCCATGCGCTACAGCGACCTCAGCCGCAAGATCGCCGGAGTGAGCCCCAAGATGCTCACCCAGACCCTGCGCTCCCTCGAACGCGACGGCATCCTCACCCGCACCGTCACCCCGACCGTCCCGGTCCGCGTCGACTACGCGCTCACCCCCCTCGGCAGCAGCCTCGCCCACCTCCTGACCGCCGTGAAGGACTGGGCGGAGACCCACTTCGACGAGGTCCACCGCTCACGCGAGCGCTACGACAGCCGGCCGGTGCCCGACTGACCCCGCACCGGTGCCCCCGGGCATCAGAAGTAGTACGCGTCCCCCGTGTCCAGCACCAGCACCCGCTGCCGGTCGTTCTCCCGGTTCCGGTCCACCGCGCCCCCGCCCCACACCGTGTCCAGCTCCAGCAGCGCCTCCGACACCGCACCCCGCAGCCGTACCGCCAGCTCCATCCGCTCCCCCACCGCGTCCGCCGCCAGCGCCCCCATCCGGCACACCACCACCCGCGCCCCCGCACGCGCACACGCCTGCGGCAGCTCCTGACGATCCGCCAGCGGCACCGACCAGCGCAGCCGCACCGTCGTGTCCGCCACCGCCTCCGGACCGTGGTTGCGCGCCAGCCACCGCACCCGCATCCACCCGTCCGCCAGCACGGCCGACCCGTGGTACGCCAGATCCGCCTCCCCCCGCGCCCCCTCACCCACCGCACCCGCGGCCGGCACCCCCGCACCGGCCACCACCCCCAGCGCCACCCCCCACAGCACCAGCCCCCGCACCGCCCTGCGCATGCCGCCCACAAGCCCTCCTCGGTCCACCGGGCCCGTCCGATGGGCACCCGGTACGCACCGCTATGCATCCCACGCGGCGACCGCCCGCAGGCGCCCTCCAACAGGTGACAGCCGCCCCCGTGCCAAGCTGCCCCCATGCTCATCGCCCGTTCCGCCGCCCTCTTCGTCCTCGCCGCGATCCTGGAGATCGGCGGCGCCTGGCTGATCTGGCAGGGCCTGCGCGAGCACCGCGGCTGGCTCTGGATCACCGGTGGCGCGCTCGCCCTCGGCGCCTACGGCTTCGTCGCCACCTTCCAGCCCGACGCCCACTTCGGCCGCGTACTCGCCGCCTACGGCGGGATCTTCGTCGCCGGTTCGCTCGCCTGGGGCGTCGTCGCCGACGGCTACCGCCCCGACCGCTGGGACCTCACCGGCGCCCTGATCTGCCTCGCCGGAATGGCCGTGATCATGTGGGCGCCGAGGAACGGCTGACCCCGCCCCGACCGCCCGCCCCGCGAAATCCCACGTCACGAGCGCGGCCCCGGCACGTACCCTGGCGGAAGCCCACCGCACGCACGCCAGCCCGAGGAGCAGCCCCATGGCCACCGCCGCCCCGTCCGCCGCCTCCCGCATCGCCGTCGTCACCGGTGCGAGCAGCGGAATCGGAGCCGCCACCGCCCGGCAGCTCGCCGCGGCCGGCTACCGCGTCGTGCTCACCGCCCGCCGCAAGGACCGCATCGAGGCCCTCGCCGAGGAGATCGGCAGGGCCGGCGGCTCCGCGACGGCGTACCAGCTGGACGTGACGGACCGCGCCGCGGTCGACGAGTTCGCGACCGCCTTCAAGACGATCGGCGTCCTCGTCAACAACGCGGGCGGAGCCCTCGGCGCCGACCCGGTGGCGACCGGCGACCCGGCCGACTGGCGCACGATGTACGAGACCAACGTCATCGGCACCCTCAACCTCACCCAGGCCCTGCTGCCCAAGCTGGAGGCCAGCGGCGACGGCACGGTGGTCGTCGTCTCCTCCACCGCCGGCCACGGCACCTACGAGGGCGGCGGGGGCTATGTCGCCGCCAAGCACGGCGCCCACGTCCTCGCCGAGACCCTCCGCCTGGAGATCGTCGGCCGCCCGGTCCGCGTCATCGAGATCGCCCCCGGCATGGTCAGGACGGAGGAGTTCGCCCTGACCCGCTTCGGCGGCGACGAGACGAAGGCGCGCAAGGTCTACGAGGGCGTACCGGACCCCCTCAGCGCCGACGACGTGGCCGACACCATCACCTGGGCGGTCACCCGCCCCAGCCACGTCAACATCGACCTCCTCGTCGTCCGCCCCCGCGCCCAGGCATCGAACACCAAGGTCCACCGGGAAGTCACCCGCTGACGCCGGATCGCCTACCGTCGGACCGCGTGGACAGACACCTACCCTTCACGTCCCTCGCCAACTTCCGCGACCTGGGCGGCTATCGCACCACCGACCGGCACCGCACCCGCCCGGGCCTGCTCTACCGCGCCGACTCCCTGGGCAAGGTGCGGACCGGCACCCCGGACTGGGACCTCTACCTCTCCCTCGGCATCCGCACGGTCATCGACCTGCGCCACCCCTGGGAGATCGCGGACCACGGCCGCGTCCCGGCCCACGACTCCTTCACCTACCACCACCTCAGCATCGAACACCGCCCCTACAACCAGGCCGCCCTGGGCCCGGACGTGCCCGTCGGCCCCTACCTGGCACAGCGCTACATGGAAGTGGCCGAGGACGGCACCGAGGAAATCGCCCAGACCCTCACCCTCATAGCGGACGCGGTGACCTCGTCCGCCCCCCTCGCCTTCCACTGCGCCTCGGGCAAGGACCGCACCGGACTCATAGCAGCCCTGGTCCTGACCCTGGTCGACGTCCCCCACCCCACGATCAGCGAGGACTACGCCCTCACCGAACTCGCCACCCCGGCCCTCCTCGCCGACTGGCGAGCCCGCAACAACGGCCACACCCCCACCTGGCCGGCCTTCGGCCGCGCCCCGGCCGAGGTGATGGACCTGTTTCTGACCGCCCTGATGAACCGCTACGGCTCCGTCGACGACTACGTGACCAAGTCCCTGGGCCTGGACGCCCGGGCCCTCCGCGAGACCCTGCGCGCGGGCCTCCTCGAACCCGCCGCTTAACCCACAAGGGTGATCATCCTCGATCACCCGATCGGCAGACGAACTCACGACCTAGGCTCGCGACACACCGCAAACGCGACGGCCCTCGACAGGGACGGCCATCCCTGCCGAGGGCCTGACCACACAGGAAGTAGGGCTTCCCCGTGGCCGATCGCGACCTATCGCTCACCAGTTCATGGACCTCACGGTCCCGGAGTACGCGTACATGTTCGGCTTCTTGCAGGCGGACGGGCACCTGTCTCAACAATCCCGGCAGCGAGGTCGGCTGACCGTCGAGATCAACGCCTGAGACGCGGAACTCCTGCGCGCGTTCCAAACGCTGACGCCGTACAAGAGCCGCATCACCGAACGCACCCGCTCCACCAACTTCGCCGAGACCCACAACTCGGCCGTCTGGAGCCTCTGCTCCCTCGAAGCCAGGACCCGCCTCAACGAACTCGGCCTGCCGTACGGCCGCAAATCGAGGACCGTCGCCCCGCCTCTCGGCGAGTTCTCGCGACGGGACTACCTCCGCGGAATCATCGACGCGGACGGCTCGGTCGGCTACACCAAGCAGGGCTGGCCCTTCGTCTCCCTGACCACAGCCAGCACGCCGATCGCCGCTTTCCTGTGCTCCTACACGCAGGAGATCACGGGGGCGGAGCGCACCCTCAAGCGCAACGCCCGAGACGACATCTACAACATCCTCTACACGAAGGAGAACGCCCAAGGTCTGGCCGCAGACCTCTACTACGGCGGCTGCCTGTCCCTGGGACGGAAACAAGCAGCCGCCGACAGTCTCGCCGACTGGGTCCGACCCACCGGCTCGCAGCCCCGGCCGTCCCGCATCAAGTGGTCGCCCGAGATGGACAGGATCCTGTTGTCGGCACCGAAGATCGCTGTTGCAGCGGCTCAACTGGGCTACTCGCAAAGCGCGTGTCAGGTCCGCCGCTGGAAGCTGCTGCACGGCATGGTCCCGCTGCCTGACTGACGGACGGCGCTCAGCCCTTCACACAGATGAACTGCTTCAGCCTCGCCACGACCTCGACCAGGTCGCTCTGCTGCCGCATCACCTGGTCGATGTTCTTGTAGGCGCCCGGAATCTCGTCCAGCACGCCGGAGTCCTTCCGGCACTCGACCCCACGCGTCTGATGCTCCAGATCCCGGACGCTGAAGTGCCGCTTCGCCGCGTTACGGCTCATGCGCCGCCCCGCGCCGTGCGACGCCGAGTTGAACGCCTTCTCGTTTCCGAGACCCCTGACGATGTACGAGCTGGTGCCCATCGAGCCCGGGATGATTCCGTACTCACCCGCGCCCGCCCGGATCGCTCCCTTGCGGGTGACCAGCAGGTCCATGCCCTCGTACCGCTCCTGCGCGACATAGTTGTGGTGGCAGGAGATCTCCGGCTCGAAGGTGGGCTTGGCCTTCCTGAACTCCTTGCGGATCACGTCCTTCAGGAGCGCCATCATGATCGTGCGGTTGTACTTGGCGTACTCCTGCGCCCAGAACAGGTCGTTGCGGTACGCGGCCATCTGCGGGGTGTCCGCCACGAACACCGCGAGATCGCGGTCGACCAAACCCTGGTTGTGCGGGAGCTTCTGCGCTACGCCGATGTGGTACTCAGCGAGCTCCTTGCCGATATTGCGGGATCCGGAGTGCAGGGTGAGCCAAACAGCCCCCTCAGAATCGAACAGCAGTTCGATATAGTGGTTGCCGGCTCCGAGCGTCCCCATCTGCTTATGCGCCCGTTCCTCCCGGAATTTCACCGCCTCCGCGACCCCGCCGAAGCGCCCCCAGAAGTCGTCCCAGCCGCTGGTGGCGAAGCCATGCAGCCGCCCCGGATCCACCGGACTGTCATGCATCCCCCGCCCCACCGGAATCGCCTGCTCGATCTTCGAGCGCAGTCGGGACAGATCACCGGGGAGGTCGTTCGCCGTGAGGGACGTCTTCACCGCGGACATGCCGCAGCCGATGTCCACCCCCACCGCCGCCGGGCACACGGCCCCCTGCATGGCGATGACGGACCCGACCGTCGCGCCCTTGCCGTAATGGACGTCCGGCATGACGGCGAGGCCCTTGATCCACGGCAGGGTCGCGACATTGCGCAGCTGCTGCATGGCGACGTCCTCGACCGTGGCCGGGTCGGTCCACATGCGGATCGGTACCTTCGCGCCCGGCACCTCGACGTACGACATATCGTCCTCATTCCCCCGGAAAACCATCAGAAGCCTTAAATCGCAAAACCGGCGCCAAGGTCGAGGAAAAGGACAGGGGACCGGCGTCCACGGCAGTGCGTGCGATAGACATTGTCTGCGGGCGACACCCCCGCCCGGCAACCGATTAAGCGGCGGCCGGCCCCCAGCGGGACACCGACGGAGAGGAGCCCGACCGTGCAGCGGAAGGCGTACGTACCCGGCATCGCCGCCCTGCTCGCGGCCCTGCTGGCCGGCTGCACCGGCGGCTCCGACGACCACGCCACCTCCGACGGCTCCAACCCCGAGGGCGTCGGCCCGGCCACCGCCACCGCCGAGCCCGGCCGCTACCGCACCCTCCCCGAGCCCTGCGGCGCCGTCGACGCCGGCACCCTGGACACCCTGCTGCCCGGCATCCTGGAGATCGCCGACGAGGTCCGCCGCGAGCAGGCGTACGAGGGCGAGGCCACCGTCACCTATGACACCGACCGCAAGGTCGGCTGCCGCTGGAAGGTCGAGTCCGCCGCGGCCACGGACCACCTGCTGATCGACTTCGAGCGGGTGGTGTCGTACGACTCCGCCGTCAGCGACGACAGCGAGGCGGAGGCCGTCTTCGCGACGAAGGTCGCCGCCGCGGACCTCCCCGAACCGGCTCCGTCCGACAGTGACACCGACGGCGGCACGGGCGGCGACGGCGGCACCGGGACCGACCCCGAGAGCGTGCGTCCCTCCGCGCAGTCCAGCAGCTCCCCCGGCGCCGGCGCCTCCGCGAGCCCCCGCTCCTCCGAGAGCCCGTCCGGCACCGTCTCCGCCACCCCCTCCGGCACCCCCACCGCGCTCCAGCCGCGTCTGCTGGAGGATCTGGGCGACGAGGCGTTCGTCGACGACGAGCTCAGCAGCTCGGGTTCGACGGCCAAGCGCCGCACGGTGACTGTGGCGTTCCGCACGTCGAACGTCATCGTGACCATCGAGTACGAGGAGCAGCCGGCGACCGTCGGTGTGGTCCCGGACAGCAAGGAAATGCAGGACAGGGCGCAGAAACTGGCGTTCCGGCTCGCCGACTCCCTCTCCGGCTGAGCCACTTGCGCGACGGCGGTGCGCCCCGTCGCGAGGAACCGGAACAACGGCCGCCCGCGTCCCTCACCGCGTACCGTGGCCCCTCGGACCCGTTCCGATCGCAGGAACCACGAGCGTCATGAGTGAAGGAACCATGCAGCGACGAGCACAGCGAGCCGACCGGAGTGACCAGCGTGACCCGCGAGTGATGCGGCGTGGCCGCCGCGCCCTGCTCGGTGCGGCCGCCCTTCCCGTGGTGCTGCTGGCCACGGCCTGCTCCTCCGACTCCGACTCCGGCTCGGACGACGACGCGAAGAAGGCGTCGGCGAGCGCCACGGCGAGCCCTACGCCGACGGTCGAGCCGGCGGCGTACGCCACGCTGCCGGAGGCGTGTGACGTTCTGTCGTCCAAGACTCTTGAGGACCTGGTGCCGGAGGCCCGCAAGGCGGGCAAGGAGGGCAGTTCGGACGAGCTGGAGTCGCGGGCGAGCTGCTCCTGGGACAGCCTCGACAACAACGGCGTCAAGGGCTCCCAGTTCCGCTGGCTGAACGTCTCGCTGCTGCGGTTCGACTCGGACGTGACGCGCGGCCCCGGCGACGAGCTGGCGCAGGAGTACTACGAGGGCCAGGTCGACGACGCCCGTGCGGTGACCGGCGCCCGCAGCACCAAGTCGTCCTCGGTGGCGGGCATCGGCGACGAGGCGACGGCCGTGCGCTACGACCTGAAGAAGAAGGAGGGCACCTTCAAGCAGCAGACGGTCGTGGCGCGTGTCGAGAACGTGGTCGTCACGGTCGACTACAACGGTGCCGGTCTGGCGGGTGACAAGACGCCCGACGCCGACGCGTTGCTGAAGGACGCCCAGAAGGCCGCCAAGGAGGCCGTGGCCGCCGTGATGGAGGCGAACGAGTCGGGCGGCGGCACCGGGAAGGTGCCGAGTTCGTCCCCGTCGGCCTCGGCCTCGAAGGCATCGGGCGGCTCCGGCGCGAATCCTTCCGGCACCAAGTCGCCGGTGGACGCGGGCAGTTCGTCGAAGTCGTCGACGCGCAAGCACTGACGCCCGCCGACGGCCTCAGGGGCCGTCGTCAGGACCGGCCACCCGTACCCCGTACACATGTGCCACCCTGTTGCCCGCACGACAGCATGCAGTGGGAGGGGAGTACGGGTGGCCGCGCCCATACAGCTGACACGGATGCACCGCGTTCTCATCGGCGTGGTCGTCTTCGGTGCCGTGATCATCGCCGGCATCGGTTTCGCGGGCTCCTACGCCGCGGTGCGCGAGCTGGCCCTGAAGAAGGGCTTCGGGGACTTCTCCTATGTCTTCCCGATCGGCATCGACGCCGGGATCTGCGTCCTGCTCGCCCTGGACCTGCTGCTGACCTGGATCCGCATCCCCTTCCCCCTGCTGCGCCAGACGGCCTGGCTGCTGACCGCCGCCACCATCGCCTTCAACGGGGCCGCCGCCTGGCCCGACCCGCTCGGCGTCGGCATGCACGCCGTCATCCCGGTCCTGTTCGTCGTCGCCGTGGAGGCCGCCCGCCACGCCGTCGGCCGCATCGCGGACATCACCGCCGACAAGCACATGGAGGGCGTCCGCCTCACCCGCTGGCTCCTCAGCCCCATCCCCACCTTCCTGCTGTGGCGGCGGATGAAGCTGTGGGAGCTGCGCTCCTACGACCAGGTCATCAAGCTCGAACAGGAACGCCTCGTCTACCAGGCCCGCCTGCGCACCCGCTTCGGCCGGGCCTGGCGGCGCAAGGCGCCGGTGGAGTCGTTGATGCCGTTGCGTCTGGCCCGCTACGGCGTCCCGCTGGCGGAGACGGCCCCGGCGGGCCTGGCGGCGGCGGGCATCGAACCGGTGGTCATCCCGTCGTCCGAGTCGGGCGCGGCCGCGGGCGGCCGTGCCGCCGGGGCGGCGCCCGCCCCCCAGCCGGCGGCGCCGCCCGGCGAGCAGCGGCCCGAGCTGGTGAGCACCCCGGAGACCGGGTACGAGGACCAGAACCCCTGGCTGCACGCCCGAGACCCGCACACGGTGGAGTACCACGGCGGCTACGACCCCAACTACGACCCGGATCTCGAAGAACCCCCCTACGACGAGCCTCCTTACGAGGACCCGGAAGCCGACCCGTCCCCGGAGGAGACCGGCGGTTTCCCCGTCCCCGCGGGCCCCGGCCGCACCCGCGAGCTGGGCGAGGGCGGCGGCACCCCTGAGCCGGACGAGGAGGCGTACTACCTCCTCTTCAAGCAGTCGATCAACGGCAGCTACCCCACCCCCCGCGAGTTCAGCGACAACGTGGAGGCCCAGTTCGGCGCCCCTCTCACTCCGGACGAGGCCAAGCGGATGGTCACCCGCTTCACCAACCGGCACTCGGTGGAGCTGGAGGAAGAGCACATCGCCTAGCGGAAGAGCACATCGCACAGCGAAGGGGCCCCCGGAGAACCGAGGGCCCCTTTCAGCTGCGGCTCACTCCCCGAGCAGGGAGCGCACCCGTTCCTGCCCGACCGCCAGCAGCAGCGTGGGCAGCCGCGGTCCGGTGTCGCGTCCGACGAGCAGGTGGTAGAGCAGTGCGAAGAACGACCGCTGGGCGGTCTTGATCTCCGGCGGCAGTTCCTTGGGCGTGGCGTCGGCGGAGAATCCGGCCTGCACCTTGGGCACGCCGTACACGAGGTGGGTCAGTCCGTCGAGCGACCAGTGGGAGGCGAGCCCGTCGAGCAGCAGCCGTACGGATTCCCGCGAGGGGTCGTCGAGGGACTTCAGCAGCTCGGTGTCGGGTTCGTCCCGGACGATGGTGCGCTGGTCGGCGGGGACGTGGGTGTTGATCCACGCCTCGGCCTTGTCGTACCGGGGCCGGACCTCCTCCAGTGAGCCCACCGGCCGGGAGGGGTCGAGCTCGGAGAGGATGCGCAGCGCCTGGTCCTCGTGCCCGGCGGTGATGTCGGCGACGGACGCGAGGGTCCGGTACGGCATCGGGCGCGCGGTGCGCGGCAGCTCACCGGCGGCGGTGCGCACCGCGCGGGAGTGCGCGGCCGCGTCGGCGGGGAGTGCCGACCCGTCGGCCACCTTGGCGTCGAGCTTGTCCCACTCGTCGTAGAGCCGCTGGATCTCCTGGTCGAAGGCGATCTTGAAGGACTGGTTGGGCTTGCGGCGGGCGTAGAGCCAGCGCAGCAGCTGCGGCTCCATGATCTTCAGCGCGTCGGCGGGCGTGGGCACGCCACCGCGGGACGACGACATCTTGGCCATGCCGGAGATGCCGACGAAGGCGTACATCGGGCCGATGGGCTGCTCGCCGCCGAAGATCCCGACGATCTGCCCGCCGACCTGGAAGGACGAGCCGGGCGAGGAGTGGTCGACACCGCTGGGCTCGAAGATCACGCCCTCGTAGGCCCAGCGCATGGGCCAGTCGACCTTCCAGACGAGCTTGCCGCGGTTGAACTCGCTGAGCCGGACGGTCTCGGCGAAGCCGCAGGCGGTGCAGGCGTAGGACAGCTCGGTGGAGTCGTCGTCGTAGGAGGTGACGGTCGTCAGGTCCTTCTCGCAGTTGCCGCAGTACGGCTTGTACGGGAAGTAGCCGGCGGAGCCGGAGGAGCCGTCGTCCTCGGAGGCGGCGCCCGATCCCTCGGCGGCCTCCAGCTCGGCCTCGTCGACCGGCTTCTGCTGCTGCTTCTTGGCGGGGGCCTTCTTGGTGCGGTACTGGGCGAGGATCGCGTCGATGTCGCCGCGGTGGCGCATGGCGTGCAGGATCTGCTCGCGGTAGACGCCGGAGGTGTACTGCTCGGTCTGGCTGATGCCGTCGAACTCCACGCCGAGCTCGGCCAGCGACTCGATCATCGCGGCCTTGAAGTGCTCGGCCCAGTTGGGGTGGGCGGAGCCCTTGGGCGCCGGCACGGAGGTGAGGGGCTTGCCGATGTGCTCGGCCCAGGTCTCGTCGACGCCGGCGACACCGGCCGGGACCTTGCGGTAGCGGTCGTAGTCGTCCCAGGAGATGAGGTGGCGCACCTGGTGGCCCCGGCGCCGGATCTCGTCGGCGACGAGGTGCGGGGTCATGACCTCACGGAGGTTGCCCAGGTGGATGGGGCCCGACGGAGAGAGTCCGGACGCGACGACGACCGGTTTGCCCGGGGCCCGACGCTCCGACTCCTCGATGACCTCATCCGCGAAACGGGAGACCCAGTCGGTGGTCTCGGTGCTCTGAGCCACGATCGGCACGTCCTTCTTTCTGAACGGGTGACGCTGCCATTGTCACAGACCTGCGTGCGCCCGGGAAAACCGCTTTACCCCCCGTGGGATACTGGGCGGGTCTATCGATCCCCACGAGGAGAACGGCACCCTTTCCTATGGCCTCGGTCACGTCCCTCAGCGATTCCGTCCGGCAGCGCCTCGCGTCCGCCCTCTCGGCCACCCTGCCGGAGGCCGCCGACGCCGACCCGCTGCTGCGACGTAGCGACAGGGCCGATTTCCAGGCCAACGGGATCCTGGCGCTCGCCAAGAAGGCGAAGGCGAACCCGCGCGAGCTGGCGACCCAGGTCGTCGCGCGGGTCGAGTCGGGTGAGCTGCTGAAGGACATCGAGGTGTCCGGCCCCGGCTTCCTCAACATCACCCTCTCCGACAGGGCGATCACCGAGAACCTGGCCGCGCGCTACGAGGACGGCGACCGTCTCGGCGTGGCCCCCAAGCCGAACCCGGGCATCACGGTCGTCGACTACGCCCAGCCGAACGTGGCCAAGGAGATGCACGTCGGCCACCTGCGGTCGGCGGTGATCGGTGACGCGCTGCGCGGCATGCTCGACTTCACCGGTGAGCGGACGATCGGCCGGCACCACATCGGCGACTGGGGCACCCAGTTCGGCATGCTCATCCAGTACCTGATGGAGCACCCGGGCGAGCTGGCCCCGGCGTCGGAGGTCGACGGCGAGCAGGCCATGTCGAACCTGAACCGGGTGTACAAGGCGTCCAGGGCGCTCTTCGACGCGGACGAGGACTTCAAGGAGCGGGCCCGCAAGCGGGTCGTCGCCCTCCAGTCCGGCGACAAGGAGACCCTCGAGCTGTGGCAGCAGTTCGTGGACGAGTCGAAGGTCTACTTCTACTCCGTCTTCGAGAAGCTCGACATGGAGATCCGCGACGAGGAGATCGTCGGCGAGTCCGCGTACAACGAGGGCATGCCCGAGACCGCCCGGCTCCTGGAGGAGATGGGCGTGGCGGTGCGCTCCGAGGGCGCGCTGGTCGTCTTCTTCGACGACATCCGCGGCAAGGACGACCAGCCGGTTCCGCTGATCGTGCAGAAGGCGGACGGCGGTTTCGGCTACGCGGCCTCCGACCTGACCGCGATCCGCAACCGCGTGGTCGACCTGCACGCCACCTCGCTGATCTACGTGGTGGACGTGCGCCAGTCGCTGCACTTCAAGATGGTCTTCGAGACGGCGCGGCGCGCGGGCTGGCTGACCGACGAGGTCACCGCCCACAACATGGGCTACGGCACCGTGCTGGGCGCGGACGGCAAGCCGTTCAAGACGCGTGAGGGCGAGACGGTCCGGCTGGAGGACCTCCTCGACGAGGCCGTCGAGCGGGCCACCGCGGTCGTGCGCGAGAAGGCCGAGAAGGTGGGCCTGACCGAGGAGGAGATCGTCGAGAACGGGCGGTACGTCGGTATCGGCGCCGTGAAGTACGCGGACCTCTCGACGTCCCCGAACCGGGACTACAAGTTCGACCTGGACCAGATGGTCTCGCTCAACGGCGACACCTCCGTCTACCTCCAGTACGCCTACGCCCGTATCCGGTCGATCCTGCGCAAGGCCGAGGGGGCGGCCCCTGCCGCCCATCCGGAGCTCGAACTGGCCCCGGCGGAGCGGGCGCTGGGCCTGCACCTGGACGCGTTCGGCGACACGGTCTTCGAGGCGGCCGCGGAGTACGCCCCGCACAAGCTGGCCGCGTACCTGTACCAGCTGGCCTCGCACCTGACGACGTTCTACGACCAGTGCCCGGTCCTGAAGGCCGACACCCCGGAGCAGACGGAGAACCGCCTGTTCCTGATCGACCTCACGGCCCGAACCCTGCACCAGGGCATGGCCCTGCTGGGCATCAGGACGCCCGAGCGCCTCTGAGCCCCGCCGGCCGGCGAGGGCGCCGACGCCGCGCAGTCCCGTCCGCCCTCGCCTGTCGGTGCCGCCCCCTGCAGTTACCGGCACGGCGACTCGTATCCGGGGGATCATGACGCCGTGGGAGGACCGCTTCGGTGTCCGTGTGATCACCCTCGGCCGAGAGCTGCCGCTGTCCGTGGCCGCACCGCCCCCCACCCCGGCGCAGGCGCGGGAGGTGGCCGTGGAGCACTTCGCGTTCTGCCCGGACAACCTCCTCCTCCGGTCCTTCTGGTGGGACTGACCGGGCGCTACGCCACCCCCAGTCCCCGCGCCAGTCTCCGCAGGCCCTCCTCGATCTCCTCCGGTGTCTGGGTCACGAAGCACAGCCGCAGGGTCGCGCGGTCGGGGGTGCCGGCGTAGAAGGGGGCGCCGGGGACGTAGGCGACGTGGTTCTCGACCGCCTGGGGGAGCAGGGCGGTGGTGTCGTAGGACGACGGCAGCCGCACCCACAGGAACATGCCGCCCTCGGGGCGGTTCCACTGCGATCCCTCGGGGAGGGCTTCCGGCAGGGCGGCGAGCATGGCGTCGCGGCGCTCGCCGTACGCGGCGCGGACGCGGGTCACATGGGCGTCCAGGACGGCGAGGTAGCGTGCCGCCGCGAGCTGGTTCAGGGTCGGTGTGTGGAGGTCGGCGGCCTGCTTGGCGACCGCGCAGGCGCGGCGGAGGGCGGCGGGGGCGCGCAGCCAGCCGAGGCGCAGGCCGGGGGCCATGACCTTGGAGAAGGAGCCGAGGAGGACGGTGCGGTCGGCCGCTGCCTCGTAGGAGGCGATCCAGGGCATGTGCTCGCCGTCGTAGCGCAGGTCGCCGTACGGGTCGTCCTCGACGATCCACACCCCGTGCCGTGCGGCGGCGGCCGCGACCGCTGCCCGGCGCTCGGCGGGCATGGTGCGGCCGGTGGGGTTCTGGAAGGTGGGGACGAGGTAGAGCAGCTTGGGCCGTTCGCTCGCCACCAGGCGGGCCAGCGCCTGCGGGTCCACGCCGTCGGCGTCGGTCGGCACGGCCACGATCCGGGCGCCCGCGAGGCCGAAGACCTGGAGGGCGGCGAGATAGCAGGGGTCCTCCACCAGGACGGTGTCCCCGGGCTCGACGAGCGCGGTGGCCAGCAGGGACAGCGCCTGCTGGGAGCCGGTGGTGATCAGCAGGTCGTCGGCGCCGGTGGGCAGGCCGCGCCCGGTGACGCGGGCCGCGAGGGCCGTGCGCAGGCTGGGCTCGCCCTCGGTGGTGGAGTACTGGAGCGACTGCGCGGGCGTGTGCTCCAGGGCCTCGCGGAAGGCGGTGGCGATGCCCTCGCGGTCGAAGAACTCCGGCGCGGGCAGCCCGCCCGCGAAGTTGATCACCTCGGGGCGTGCGGTGACCGCGAGGATGTCCCGTACGGGCGACCCTCCGACCGTCGCCGTGCGGGCGGCGAGCGGAGGGAGGGGAGCGGGGGCGACGGGTGCGGTCATGGCGGGCTCCTTCGGCTGCGAGGCGGCTCGTGCCCGCAGCCTAGAGAATCCATGGCGCCTACAACTTCTCTTTCACGATGTGGACTTGGGGCTACCGCCCCTGGGCGACCATCCGGGCCGCCTCGGTGGCCCAGTAGGTGAGGACGGTACGGGCGCCCGCCCGCCGGATGCCGGTCAGCGTCTCCAGGATGGCCCGCTCGCGGTCGATCCAGCCCTTCTCGGCGGCGGCCTCGACCATCGAGTACTCGCCGGAGATCTGGTACGCGGCCACCGGCACGTCCACGGCGTCCGCGACCCGCGCGACGATGTCGAGGTAGGGGCCGGCGGGCTTGACCATCACCATGTCGGCGCCCTCCTCCAGATCGAGGGCCAGCTCGCGCAGGGAGTCGCGGACGTTCGCCGGGTCCTGCTGGTACGTCTTGCGGTCGCCCTGCAGCGAGGAGGCGACGGCCTCGCGGAAGGGGCCGTAGAAGGCGGAGGCGTACTTGGCGGTGTAGGCGAGGATCGCCACGTCCTCGCGGCCGATCTGGTCCAGGGCGTCACGGACGACGCCGATCTGGCCGTCCATCATCCCGCTGGGTCCGACGACATGCGCCCCGGCGTCGGCCTGCACCTGGGCCATCTCGGCGTACCGCTCGAGGGTGGCGTCGTTGTCGACGCGGCCGTGCTCGTCGAGCACCCCGCAGTGCCCGTGGTCGGTGGTCTCGTCCAGGCACAGGTCGGACATGACCAGCAGGTCGTCGCCGACCTCGGCCCGTACGTCACGGATCGCGACCTGGAGGATCCCGTCCGGGTCGGTGCCGGGCGTCCCCAGGGCGTCCTTCTTGGACTCCTCCGGCACACCGAACAGCATGATCCCGGAGACCCCCGCCTCCACGGCCTCCGCGGCGGCCTTCTTCAGGCTGTCCCGCGTGTGCTGCACGACACCGGGCATCGCCGCGATCGGCACCGGCTCGCTCACGCCCTCCCGCACGAACGCGGGGAGGATGAAGTCCGCGGGGTGCAGCCTGGTCTCGGCCACCATCCTTCGCATGACAGGAGTGCCCCGCAGTCGCCGAGGCCGCGTACCGGGAAACGATCCGTACTTCGTCATGCGGTCTACGCTACGCCCGCCCGCCCCGTGCCTTTGCCGACGGCCCGTCGGCCCCCCACATGCGCCCCACCCCCACCGGCGAGACCCTGGAAGCACCAAGGGAGACCGCCATGACCAGCACACCGCACGCTCACCCCGGCACCCCCGTCCCCGACCTGTTCGCCCTCTCCTCGGTGACCGGCCCCGTCCTGCGCCCGGCGGACGACGGCTACGCCACGGAGGTCACCGGCTTCAACCTCGCCCCCGTCCACACCCCCGACATCGCCATCGGCGCGACGAGCACCGACGACATCGTCACCGCCCTGCGCTGGGCCGCCGCCACGGACACCCCGGTGACCGTGCAGGCCACCGGCCACGGCGCCAACTTCCCCGTCACGGAGGGGCTGCTGCTGAACACCTCCCGTATGACGGACGTGACGATCGACCCGGACGCCCGCACCGCGACGATCGCCGCGGGCGCGAAGTGGAGCCACGTCCTGGCGGCCGCCGCCCCGCACGGCCTGGCCGCGCTCACCGGCACCTCCACCGACGCGGGCGCGATCGGCTACACCGTCGGCGGCGGACTGCCCGTCCTGGGCCGCGCCTACGGCTACGCCGCCGACCTGGTCCGCTCCTTCCAGGTCGTCACCGCCGACGGCGTTCTGCGCACGGCCGACGCGCAGGAGGAGCCGGACCTGTTCTGGGCGCTGCGCGGCGGCAAGGGCAATGTGGGCGTGGTGACCGAGATGGTCACCGAACTCCTGCCCGTCCCCCGGCTGCTGGGCGGCGGCATCTACTGCCCCGGCGAGCACGCCGAGGCGCTGCTGCACGCCTGGGCCGAGTGGACGGCGACGGTCCCGGACGAGATGTGCAGCGCGTACCACCTGCTGCGGCTGCCCCCGCTCCCGGACATCCCCGAGCCCCTGCGCGGCAACTTCTGGGCCCGTGTCGCCGTCGCCTGGCCGGGCGACCCGGAGCAGGGCGAGCGGCTGATCGCCCCGCTGCGCACGGCCGCCCCGGTGACCGTGGACACCGTGTCCGTGATCCCGTACACGCAGATCGACACCATCCACATGGAGCCGCAGAACCCGCTGCCGGCCCGCGAGTCCTGCGCCCTGCTGCACACGCTGACCCCCGAGGCGATCACGGCGTTCCTGGACGTGTGCGGCCCGTCCGCCCCGGCCGACTACCCGCTGCTGATGATCGGCCTGCGCCACATGGGCGGCGCGCTGGCCCGCCCCTGCACGGTGGAGGACGCCATCTGCGCCCGCGACGCCGACTTCCTGCTGGAGTCGGTCGGCGTGCTGATGAGCCCGGAGGCGGGCGATGCCGTCGAGGCGGCCACCCTCGCCCTGTACACGGCCATGGCCCCGCACGGCACCGGCCTGACCATGGTCAACATCCACGGCCGGCCGGGCGACGACCTGGACCGCGCCCGCGCCTGGTCCCCGGAGGTCTACGACCGTCTGCGCCGCACCAAGGCCGCGTACGACCCGAGGAACCTGCTGCGCCACGGCCACACGGTCACTCCGGCAGCCGCCCCCGGTCCGCCCTGACCGGCTCCTCGTCCCGCGCCTGCTGCAGCGACTCCGCGATCGCGGCGAACTCCTCCAGCGCCGCCTGGAGGTCCTCGACGATCTCGGCGGCCAGCACCTCGGGCGCGGGCAGGTTGTCCGTGTCGTCGAGGCTGGGGTCGCGCAGCCAGGTGATGTCGAGGCTGGCCTTGTCGCGGGCGGTCAGCTCTTCGTAGGTGAACGCCTTGAAGCGCTCGGTCTCCACGCGCTCGGCCCGGTCCTCGCCGGGGCGGTAGCACCGCACGAAGTCCTCGAGGTGGGCCCGGGTGAGGGGGTTCTGCTTGAGGGTGAAGTGCTGGGCCGTGCGGAAGTCGTAGACCCACAGCTTCTCGGTCCACGGCTGCTCGGGGCGGGCCGGCTTGCGTTCGAAGAACAGGACGTTGGCCTTGACGCCGCCCGCGTAGAAGATGCCGGTGGGCAGGCGCAGCAGGGTGTGGACGTCGTACTCCTTCAGCAGGCGGCGGCGGATGGTCTCGCCCGCGCCGCCCTCGAAGAGGACGTTGTCGGGGACGACGACCGCCGCCCGGCCGTGGATCTCCAGCAGTGAGGCGATGTGCTGGACGAAGTTGAGCTGCTTGTTGGTGGTGGTGACCCAGAAGTCCCGGCGCTCGTAGGCGATGGCCTCGCGGGCGGCGGAACCGTCGTCGCCGTAGACGGTGATGGAGGACTTCTTGCCGAAGGGCGGGTTGGCCAGGACGAGGCTCGCGCGCCTGTCGGGCGGGGCGGCGAGGGCGTCCCTGGTGCGCACGAGGGCGGGCCCGGTGGGCTGGCCGATGCCGTGCAGGAAGAGGTTCATCGCGGCCAGGCGTGCGGTGTTGCGGACCAGCTCGGTGCCCCAGATGCCGCCGCTGCTGAGGTGCTTGCGCTGCTCGGGGGTGAGCCGGTTGCCGTACTCGTGCAGGATGTGCTCGGCGGCGGCGAGCAGGAAGCCGCCGGTGCCGCAGGCCGGGTCGGTGATGGTGTCGTCCGGGGTCGGGCGGACGCAGTCGATGATGGCCTGGATGAGGGAGCGCGGGGTGAAGTACTGCCCGGCGCCCGACTTGATGTCCTCCGCGCCGCGCGAGAGCAGCTCTTCGTAGGCGTCGCCCTTGATGTCGGTCTTCTGACCCGACCAGTTCTCCTTGTCGATCAGGTCCTTGACCAGGCGCTTGAGCTTGGCGGGGTCGTGGATGCGGTTCCTCGCCCCGTTGAAGATCAGATGGAAGGTGGTGCCGGAGCGCTGCGCGCCGAGGTCCTCGAGCAGTTCGGTGTAGGCGGCCTCCAGCGCGGCCCCGTCGTTCTTCAGCAGCTCGGGCCAGCCGCGGTTCTCCCAGAGGGACCCCTCGGGCATGATCTGCTCGCGGAACATGGGCGGGCGGGTCTGTGCCTCGTGCGCCATCTTCAGGAACACGAGAAGCGTCAGCTGCTCGACGTAGTCGATGGTGGAGACACCGTCGTCGCGCAGGACGTGGCAGTAGCTCCAGAGTTTGTCGACGAGCCGACGGGCCTCGGTCGTGGTCACGAGGAGATCTCCAGGTCGAGGGCGGGCTGAGTGGCGGTGGCGAGGGCGGGGGCGCCGGGCCGGGGCGGCGGGGGTGCCTGCTCGGCGCCGGCCCGCTGCGCGGGGGTCCGGCGGGCGCTCGGGCGGCGGGAGCGGGTCGCTCCGGCCTCCTCCCGCGCGCGGAGACGGGCGAGCAGGGCTTCGGCGCTCTCGTCGGCGGGGTCCTGGGGGGCCAGGCGGCCGGCGAGGGCCCGCTGGAGCAGGGAGACCCGCAGCCGGTTCGGCCGTACGTCCTCGATCGTGCCCTGCATCCGGTCGAAACGCCCCAGCAGGTCGTCCAGGTGCCGCACGACGGACCGCTGCTCGGCCTCGTCCGGCACCGGGACGAGGAGATGGCTGAGGTCGGGCTTGTTGATCTGGGGCACGTTCGACCCGTCCGACAGCTCGTTCAGGTCGACCGTCCGGAACCAGTACCAGAGGAATTCCGGCACCAGGCCCTCGCGGGGGACGACCCCCATGACGTTCAGATCGAAGGCGCCGGCGGTGGCGGTGATGCGCTTCTTGTTCGTGGCGATCGCGCCGCCCCGCTTGGGCAGCAGGACCGTGCCGGCGGGATACGTCCTGACCTTGGCGCGCGTGATCTGTTCGGCGGACAGATAGGTGCGGGAGCGGGCCATGAGCCGCCCGTCCGCGCCGTTCATGTCGCCCACCTTCCAGAACGGCACCAGTCCGGGCGCCCATACGGTGTGGAACTCGACGGCGTCCTTGCGCGGTGTCTGCCCGCCGCGGATGTCCGCGACGTCCTCCAGACGCTCGTACCGCCATCCCCGTGCGCGCACCCCGGACGCTCCGAAGTACTGGTTCAGCAGGGAGCGGACCGTGAGCGCGATCCGGTGGCCGGCGTCGGCGAGGGACTGCTCCGCCGCGTCGAGCCGCGACAGCTGCCCGTCGAGCACGGCGACGATGCGCCGCTGCTCCTCCAGCGGGGGGAGCAGCACGGGAATCCTGAGCATCGCCGACTTGGTCAGCTTCAGGCGGGTCGTCCCGTTGGCGAAGCCCTCGTAGTTGAACTGGTTGAGGTAGTAGGCCAGATAGCGCCGGTCGACGACGCCGGCCCGGGCGCGCAGCACATGGGCGTGGTTGTTCACCCAGGAGGGGCCGGAGACGAGGTACGCCTTCGGCTTGTCCGCGTCGAAGAACTGCACCCCGTCCTCGCCGAGCAGGACCAGGTCCTCGTCGAAGATCTTCTCGTCGATCCAGCCGACCTGGCCGGCGGCACCGTAGTAGGGGACGTTCCCGGTGCGCGCGGCGCGTTCCTTGGCGCTGACGGGAACGCGCAGATGGTCGAGGACGTCGACCACGTCCTCCAGCGTCGCCCGAGCCCACCCCTTCGGCAGCTCCGAAGGAACACCGCCCTCGCTCACGCGCCCAACTCCCGTCCCAGCTCTTCCAAGATCTCAGCCCCCCGGTCGGCCCCGAACTCCCTGAGGAAGCCGTCCACGCCCCCGCGCTCGATGAAGGGTACGTCCTTCAGATGGCCGGGCTCGATCGCCGCGTCCGTGGCGATGACGTCCACGATCCGGTCCAGCCACCACCTCTGGTCCTCGGTGAAGACGGCCCCCGCCCCCTCCTGCCGGGCCCGCCACGCCGCGTACCGTTCCTCCACCAGCGCCCGGTACGGCCGTACCTCCTCCTCCAGCCCCAGCTCGAAGCGCAGCAGGCCGACGAGGTCGACGACGCCGGCCGCGCCCGCGGGATGCCGGGCCGCCCTGCCGAGCTGGACGTACGCGTCGTACAGCCGTGCGGGGGTCCACTGGAACGGGGGGCGCTCGATCTTGCGGGCGAGGTCCTTCAGCCGCCGGTAGACCTCCTTGGGGTCGCGGCGCTCGCCGAAGGCGCGGGCGAGCGCGGTGATCTCGTCCTCGTGCTCCTCGATGTACTGCCGCCAGGCGGTCACCCGGCGCAGCGCCAGCTCGCCGGCCGTGATGCCGCGGGCCTCCTTGACCTCGTCCACGCTGACCTCGTCGATGACGATGTCGTGGGCGCGGCGCATGGACATCAGCCGGTCGCGCAGCTCGCGGTGGGAGGCGATCGGCTTCAGCGCCGCCAGCATGTCCTGGCGGACCTGCTGCTCACCGCCGATGCGGCGGGCCCGCTCCTGCTGGTCGGGGTCGACGGAGCGGACCAGGGCGCCGACGATGTCCTGGAGGGGCTGTCCGGCCAGTTCCTCGATCTCCTCGCGTTCCTCGGGGGTGAGCCGGCGGTCGAGGCGGGCCAGCCGGCCCGCCAGGGTGGCGACCTCGTCCTCGGTGAGCGCCAGGCCGGCCGTCTTGGCCATCAGCCGCTCCAGCGGGATCTTCCGCTCGGAGACCCGTGCGAGCGGGCGGGCGTCCACGCGCGGGGAGTCCGTGACACCGACCGCGTCGACGATCACGAACCGCTCCTTGACCTCGGCGTCCGGCGTGACCGCCTGGAACTCCGCCGGGTCCACGGTCCGCGACCCGCGCCCCTTCATCTGCTCGAAGTACGCCCAGCTCTTGACGTCACGCAGGAAGAAGACGCACTCCAGGGGCGGGATGTCGGTGCCCGTGGCGATCATGTCGACGGTCACCGCCACACGCAGCTCGGGGCTGTTGCGGAACGCCTTGATCAGTTCGGCGGGCCGCTTCGCCGCATGCGTGATCTTCGTGCAGAAGTCGTCGCCGGCCCCGAACACCTGCCGGACGGTCCGGACGATCTCGTCGGCGTGGTTGTCGTCCACGGCGAAGATCAGCGTCTTGGGCACATGGGTGCGCGACCGCCGGGCGTCCCCCTCCCCCACCGGAGGGAAGATGTCCGTGAACAGGTGCCGGCGGAACGTCTCGACGACCAGCTTGAGCTGCCCCTTGCTGATGACGTGGCGGCCCAGCTGGGACGCCTTCCACTCCAGGTCCTCCTCCAGCTCCTGGTACCGCTCCCGGCGGGTCTTGCGCTCCCGCACGGGGACGACCGTCTCCGCCGGGATCGTGCCGCCGTTCTCACCGAGCTCCGTACGGATCCGGAAGACGTCGAAGTCGACGTTGACGCCGTCGGCGACGGCCTGCTCGTACGGGTACTCGCTGACGAGGTTCTGGAAGAAGAACCCGAAGGTCTGCTTGACCGGGGTGGCGGTCAGGCCGACCAGGTGGGCGTCGAAGTACTCAAGGACCGCCCGCCACTTGCCGTAGATGGAGCGGTGGCACTCGTCGACGACGATGAGGTCGAAGGACTCGGGCGGCAGGTCCGCGTTGTAGCCGACCTCCACCGGCTCGTCGACCAGGTCGTACCGGTCGAGGGCGGCGTCCTCGCTGTCGGCGCTCGGCACGTCGCGCCCGGTCAGGGCCAGCCACAGCCGCTGCACCGTGGAGACCACCACGTGCGCGGAGCCCAGGACGGTGTCGCCGGCCAGCCGCTGCACGACGTACAGCTCGGTGAACTTGCGGCCGTCGTCGGGGGTGTCGAAGTTCTCGAACTCGGTGGCCGCCTGGCTGCCGAGGTTGTTGCGGTCGACGAGGAACAGGATGCGCTTGGCACCGGCGTGCTTGAGCAGCCGGTAGCTCTCGTTGACGACCGTGTACGTCTTGCCCGCGCCGGTGGCCATCTGGACCAGGGCGCGCGGGTCGTCGTTGGCCAGGGAGCGCTCCAGGCCCCTGATCGCCGTGGCCTGGGCGGGCCGCAGCGGGCCCTCGTCGAGGAACGTCTGCGGCAGGCGGCGCATCCGGGCGCGCAGGGTGGGCGCGCCCGGGTCGGCCTCGGCCTCCTCGATCCAGCGCGCGATCGTCCGCGGCTGGTGCACGGCGAAGACGTCACGGGTGCGCGGGGACGGGTCGAGCGCGTTGTGGAAGCGGACGGTGTTGCCGTCGGCGACGTACCGGAAGGGCAGGCTGGCGCGCCAGGCGCTGAGCTGCTGGCTGCGGGTGAGGCCGGTGGCGTAGCGGGCGGCCTGCTGCATGGCGGCCTCCAGGTCGGCGCCCTCCCGCTTGGCCTCGATGACACCGACCAGGCGCTGGTCGACGTAGAGGAGGTAGTCGGCGCGGCCGACGGCGGTGGAGACCTCCCGGACGGCGACGCCGCGGTCCGCGAAGAGGTCCTTGCCGGCGTCGTCCTGGACGACCCAGCCGGCCTTCTCCAGGATGCGGTCCAGTTCGGCGCGGACCTGCGCCTCGCTCATCGGCGGGCGGGCGGCCTTCTGCGCGTGGGCGATGAACTCGTCGCGCCGGGAGGCCCCGTCGAGCGGACGGGCGGTCGAACGGGACTCCATGGCCGGAGCCGTCAGCTCGGTGATCTTCTCGCTCAGCTCGGCGACCAGGTCGCGCAGGGCCGCCCGCTCGGCCTCCGCGCCGGCCAGTTCCGCCTCGGCCTGGGCGCGGGCCGCCTGCTCCCGCTCCAGGCGGCTCTGCTTGCCGTCGTAGCGGAGCCGGGCCTCCTCCAGCCGGCGCCGGTAGGCGTCCAGTTCGGCGCGGAGCTGCTGAAGTTCCTGCTGTTCGGCGGCGGTCGCGGGCCGGGGGGCGGAGGACGGCGGGGCGGGCGCCAGGAACACGCGGTGCGTGGTGTCGGACGGGTCCAGGGCGCGCTGCAGCCAGTCGCCGAGGCGGAAGCACAGCTCCACGGACTGCAGCGCCTCACGCACGTTGGCGTAGTACTCGTGGACGGCCCGGTTCCCTGTCGTACGGACCGCCTCGAACCAGGAGCGCACCTGCGGGACGAGGACACCGGACCGGGTGAGGGCGTTGATCCGGTCGACCTGCCGGGTCCCCGGCACGGTGAGGCCGAGGAGCGCGACCAGGTGCCGGGTCATGACCTCGCCGAACAGGCGGGTCTTCACCATGGCCGCGTGCGGATCGGTGTGGACGTACGACTCCGCCGCACAGCCGAGGGTCACCAGCAGCGGCTCGTGCCGGAGCAGGTGCCCGAAGTTCGACGAGCCCGCCGCCAGGCGTGCGACCTGCTCGTCGTCCCCGTCCGACGGGCCGGCCACCGCTGCCGTCACCATACGTCCCCCCACACAACTGATCGTCTCGTCCTGGGCAAAGCCTTGCAGGATGTCACGAACAGAGGGGGCGGGCAAGGGAGTTGGGAGAAAACCCGAGGGCTTCGACCGGAGCCGCGGGGCCGACCACGGCAGAGCGCCCCCGAACGACCACGGCAGAGCGCCCCGAAGGAGCGCTCTGCCCATGGGTCAGGACGTCGCCCGGCGTCTGCGCGCCCCCGGCCGCCGCTCGCTCGGCCGGGTCACCGGGTCGCCGGCCTCCAGGGCGGCGGTCCGGCGCTTCATGCCGAAGTCGGCGAGGGCCTCGGCCAGCTTGTGGACGGACGGCTCGGGAGCCATGACGTCCACGCGCAGCCCGTGCTCCTCGGCGGTCTTGGCCGTGGCGGGGCCGATGCAGGCGATCACCGTGACGTTGTGCGGCTTGCCGGCGATGCCGACCAGGTTCCGCACGGTCGACGACGACGTGAACAGCACCGCGTCGAAGCCACCGCCCTTGATCGCCTCACGCGTCTCGGCCGGCGGCGGCGAGGCGCGCACGGTCCGGTAGGCGGTGACGTCGTCGACCTCCCAGCCCAGCTCGATGAGCCCGGCGACAAGGGTCTCGGTGGCGATGTCGGCGCGCGGCAGGAAGACACGGTCGATCGGGTCGAAGACCGGGTCGTAGGGCGGCCAGTCCTCCAGCAGACCGGCGGCCGACTGCTCGCCGCTCGGCACCAGGTCCGGCTTCACACCGAAGGCGATCAGCGCCTTCGCCGTCTGCTCGCCCACCGCGGCCACCTTGATGCCCGCGAAAGCCCGGGCATCGAGGCCGTACTCCTCGAACTTCTCCCGGACCGCCTTGACGGCGTTGACCGACGTGAAGGCGATCCACTCGTAGCGGCCGGTGACCAGGCCCTTGACCGCGCGCTCCATCTGCTGGGGGGTGCGCGGCGGCTCGACGGCGATGGTCGGCACCTCGTGCGGCACCGCGCCGTACGAGCGCAGCTGGTCGGAGAGCGACGCGGCCTGCTCCTTGGTCCGCGGGACCAGGACCCGCCAGCCGAACAGCGGCTTGGACTCGAACCAGGCCAGCTGGTCGCGCTGGGCGGGCGCGCTGCGCTCACCGACCACGGCTATCACGGGCCGCCCGCCCTCGGGCGAGGGCAGCACCTTGGCCTGCTTCAGCGTCTGCGCGATGGTGCCGAGGGTGGCGGTCCAGGTGCGCTGCCGGGTCGTCGTACCGGCGACGGTGACGGTCATCGGGGTGTCGGGCTTGCGGCCCGCCGAGACCAGCTCACCGGCGGCGGAGGCGACGGAGTCGAGCGTCGTCGACACCACGACCGTGCCGTCGGAGGCGCCGACCTCGGTCCAGCACCGGTCGGAGGCGGTACGGGCGTCCACGAACCGCACGTCCGCGCCCTGCGCGTCGCGCAGCGGCACACCGGCGTACGCGGGCACGCCGACGGCGGTCGCGATACCGGGGACGACCTCGAAGGGCACCCCGGCCGCGGCGCACGCGAGCATCTCCTCGGCGGCGTACGCGTCGAGTCCGGGGTCCCCGGACACCGCACGCACGACCCGCCTGCCGCCCCGCGCGGCCTCCATGACAAGATGTGCCGCATCCCGCACAGCGGGAGCGCCAGCGGTTGTTGACGCGCTGTCAGCAGCCGCCTGCTGAGGCGTGCCCGTGCCCGGATACGGGTCCGACGAGGGATCCGTGTCCGTGTTCACGACGGCGACGCCCGGCTTGGCGTGGGTCCTGACGACGTCGAGCACCTCGTGCTCGGCGACCAGGACATCCGCGTTCGCCAGCGCCTCCACGGCGCGCAGGGTCAGCAGTCCCGGATCTCCGGGTCCGGCACCGAGGAAGGTGACGTGCCCGTGTTCAGGACAGGCGGGAAGGGTGGTGGGGCTCAATGTGCTCGCTCCCCCATCAGACCGGCCGCGCCCTGGGCGAGCATCTCGGCCGCGAGGTCCCGGCCGAGCGCCACTGCCGCTTCGTGCGTCTCAGGCACGGGACCGGTGGTGGACAGCTGCACCATCCGCGTGCCGTCGGGGGTGCCGACGACGCCGCGCAGGCGCATTTCCTTGACAATCTGCCCGTCGGCCAGCAGGTCGGCCAGCGCGCCCACAGGGGCGCTGCAGCCGGCCTCCAGGGCGGCGAGCAGTGACCGCTCGGCGGTGACGGCGGCCCGCGTGAACGGGTCGTCGAGCTCGCCGAGCGCGGCGAGGAGTTCCGCATTGTCCGCGGTGCACTCGATCGCCAGTGCCCCCTGGCCGGGGGCGGGCAGAACGGTGTCGACCGACAGGAAGTCGGTGACCTCGTCGCTGCGGCCGATGCGGTTCAGGCCCGCCGCGGCCAGCACCACGGCGTCCAGCTCGCCGTCGTGCACGTACCGGATACGCGTGTCGACGTTGCCGCGGATCGGGACGGTCTCGATGTCCAGGCCGTGGGCGCGGGCGTACGCGTTCAGCTGCGCCATGCGGCGCGGCGAACCGGTGCCGATCCTCGCCCCGCGGGGGAGGTCGGTGAACTTCAGGGCGTCCCGGGCGACGATCACGTCACGCGGGTCCTCGCGGACCGGGATCGCGGCGAGCGCGAGCTCCTCGGGCTGCGTGGTGGGCAGGTCCTTCAGGGAGTGCACCGCGAAGTCGACCTCGCCCTTGAGGAGCGCGTCGCGCAGGGCGGTGACGAACACGCCGGTGCCGCCGATCTGCGCGAGGTTCTCCCGCGAGACGTCCCCGTACGTGGTGATCTCGACGAGCTCCACGGGCCGTCCGGTCACCTGGCGTACGGCGTCCGCCACCTGTCCCGACTGGGCCATGGCGAGTTTGCTGCGCCTCGTCCCCAGCCTCAGTGCCTTGTCACTCATGCCGGCCCTCGGTTCTTCTCGGTGCTGTTCTCGGCCCGGGAGACGGCGGCGACCGTCTCCTGGTCGAGGTCGAACAGGGTCCTCAGGGCATCCGCGTACCCGGCTCCGCCGGGCTCCGCGGCGAGCTGCTTGACCCGCACGGTCGGCGCGTGCAGCAGCTTGTCCACGACGCGCCGCACGGTCTGCGTGATCTCCGCCCGCTGCTTGTCGTCGAGCCCGGGCAGCCGCCCCTCGAGGCGGGCCATCTCGCCGGCGACCACATCGGCGGCCATGGTGCGCAGGGCGACCACGGTCGGCGTGATGTGCGCGGCCCGCTGCGCCGCGCCGAAGGCGGCCACCTCGTCGGAGACGATACGGCGGACCTGGTCCACGTCGGTCGCCATCGGCGCGTCCGCGGACGCCTCGGCCAGCGACTCGATGTCCACCAGCCGCACCCCGGCGAGCCGGTGCACGGCGGCGTCGATGTCCCGCGGCATGGCGAGGTCCAGCAGGAACAGGCTCGGTTCCGGCCGCGCCGGGATCACCGGCTGCTCCGGCTTGCGCCGCTCGGGAATCCGCCCGACGGTCGCCGCGGTCGCGGCCAGCGCGCTGATCAGCTCGGCATCGGCCTCGGGCGTACGCCGGGCACTGTCGCGGCGGGTGGCGGTGCCGCCCGCGACCCAGGCGGCGTGCTGCTCCAGGGTCGCGGCATCCATACCGGCGACGGCGGCTTCGCCCATGACGGAGAAACCGGGCTGCACGGCGGCGAGGTCGAGCGGGCAGTTGTCCTCGCCCACGGGACCTGCACCGACGGCGGGCAGCCGCCCGCCTTCGTGGTCCGCGGGCGGTCGTGCCGCCCGGGCGGCACGGGTGGGCGCAGACGGCACCCCGCCCGCGCCGGGCTGCGCGACGCCCTCGCGGTCAGCCCCCGCACCGGTGACCCGCCCGCCGACAGCCGCGGCAACGGCCTCGGCGGTCAGCACCAGCCCCGTCGCCCCCGTACACGACACCGCGACATCGGCACGTGTCAGCTCTTCCGCCACCGACTCCATCGGCACCGCACGAGCCACCGCGTCCGAGTCCTCGGCGTCACCGAGGATCTGCGCGAGCCGCTCGGCCCGCTCGAAGGTCCGGTTGGCGACGACGACCTCCGCCACCCCGGCCCGCGCCAGCGTCGCCGCGGCCAGCGACGACATCGACCCGGCCCCGATGACCAGCGCCTTCTTCCCCGCGGCCCACGCCGAGACGTCACCGCCGCGCGCCAGCTGCTCCAGCCCGAACGTCACCAGCGACTGCCCGGCCCGGTCGATCCCGGTCTCGGAGTGCGCCCGCTTCCCGACCCGGAGGGCCTGCTGGAACAGGTCGTTCATCAGCCGCCCGGCGCTGTGCATCTCCTGCGCACGGGCGAGCGAGTCCTTGATCTGCCCGAGGATCTGCCCCTCGCCGACGACCATCGAGTCCAGCCCGCACGCCACCGAGAAGAGGTGGTGCACGGCCCGGTCCTCGTAGTGCACATAGAGATACGGCGTCAGCTCGTCGAGTCCCACCCCGCTGTGCTGCGCCAGCAGCGTGGACAGCTCGGCGACACCGGCGTGGAACTTGTCCACGTCGGCGTACAGCTCGATGCGGTTGCAGGTGGCCAGCACCGCGGCCTCGGTGGCCGGTTCCGCGGCGACCGTGTCCTGGAGCAGCTTGACCTGCGTGTCCGCGCTCAGCGCGGCTCGCTCCAGGACGCTGACCGGGGCGCTGCGGTGGCTCAGCCCGACGACGAGGATGCTCATGCCGGCATCACGGCGGGTACGTCCCCGTCGGGCCCCTTCTCGGCGGACTCCTTGCGCGTGGCGGCCGGCACGGTCGCCTCGGGGGCGCCCTCCTCGCCGGCCTTGCGCTGCTCGTGGAAGGCGAGGATCTGGAGCTCGATGGAGAGGTCGACCTTGCGCACGTCGACGCCGTCCGGCACGGACAGCACGGTGGGCGCGAAGTTCAGGATGGAGGTGACCCCGGCGGCCACGAGCCGGTCGCAGACCTGCTGGGCGGCGCCGGCGGGGGTCGCGATCACACCGATGGACACACCGTTGTCCTGGATGATCTTCTCCAGCTCGTCGGTGTGCTGCACGGGAATGCCCGCGACGGGCTTGCCGGCCATGGCGGGGTCGGCGTCGATGAGCGCGGCCACACGGAAGCCGCGGGAGGCGAAACCGCCGTAGTTGGCGAGCGCGGCGCCGAGGTTGCCGATACCGACGATCACGACCGGCCAGTCCTGGGTCAGGCCCAGCTCGCGGGAGATCTGGTAGACGAGGTACTCGACGTCGTATCCGACACCACGGGTCCCGTAGGAGCCGAGGTAGGAGAAGTCCTTGCGCAGTTTCGCGGAGTTGACCCCCGCGGCCGCCGCGAGCTCCTCCGACGAGACCGTCGGCACCGAACGCTCGGAGAGCGCGGTGAGGGCTCGCAGGTACAGCGGAAGCCGGGCGACGGTGGCCTCGGGAATCCCTCGGCTACGGGTCGCCGGTCGGTGAGTTCGGCCAGTTGCCACGGTGCTCCTGCGGGTAGAGCGGGGCTGCAGGCGGTCATACGTCCCCAGACCGCCCCGTCGACAGCAGGCTATGTCTTTGTGAACGCGTGCACAAAGATGGTGTCCGATTTGCCCGGCCAACGTGACCGGGGTCACGCGCCCCCGGCGCACCTGCGGGGAACCGGCGCATACACACCGTCGTTCCTTCTGTCCTGGGGGCAAAACCGCACACTCTCCTCAACGATCCCTGCCCCCGAGACCACCTCGCCATCGATCCTAAGCGACTTTCCGGACGCTTTGGACTGGTCGGTCAGTGACTTGTTTCTCGACCGGCCTTCGAGCGGGCGCCCCCGCGGCCCGGCTAGCCGGCCAGGGCCCGACGCAGCCGCCCCTCGTCGACGCGCCAGAAGGTGTGCTGCTCGCCGTCGACGAGCACCACGGGGATCTGCTCCCAGTACAGACGGTTGAGCTCCTCGTCCTGGGTGATGTCCTTCTGCTCCCAGGGCACCCCGAGATCCGCGCACACCTTCTCGATGACGGCCTGTGCGTCATCGCACAGATGACACCCCGGCTTGCGGATCAGTGTGACCAGCCGGTCCTGTGGGGCCGGTGAGGCGTTCTTCCGGCGAAAAATGGGACTCATACCGGCCATTGTTCAATGACACGGTGGCGAAGAGTTCACAGCGCCGGAACCTCGCCGGTCCGGAAGCTCCGAACAAACTGGCTATGCTCACGCCATGGCCGCTCTCGGATGGCTCACTCCCCGTAGGCGCTCCGCCACGGCGCGGAGCGTGTTGGCAGGCGAGGCTTCGGCTGAGGCCGCGCGCAAGTCCGCCCCCGCGGTTCCCGAGGAGGAACCGGAGTTCCCGGTGCTCGGCGACGACAAGGCCGCCGCGTTCTTCGACCTGGACAACACCGTGATGCAGGGCGCCGCCCTGTTCCACTTCGGGCGGGGCCTGTACAAGCGGAAGTTCTTCGAGACCCGTGACCTCGCCCGGTTCGCCTGGCAGCAGGCGTGGTTCCGGCTGGCCGGCGTCGAGGACCCGGAGCACATGCAGGACGCCCGCGACTCCGCCCTCTCCATCGTCAAGGGCCACCGCGTCTCCGAACTGCGGTCCATCGGCGAGGAGATCTACGACGAGTACATGGCCGAGCGGATCTGGCCCGGCACCCGCGCCCTCGCCCAGGCCCACCTCGACGCGGGCCAGAAGGTCTGGCTGGTCACCGCCGCCCCGGTGGAGATCGCCCAGGTGATCGCCCGCCGCCTCGGCCTGACCGGCGCGCTGGGCACGGTCGCGGAGTCGGTGGACGGCGTCTACACCGGCAAGCTGGTCGGCGAACCCCTGCACGGCCCGGCGAAGGCGGAAGCGGTCCGCGCCCTGGCGTCGGCGGAGGGCCTGGACCTGTCCCGCTGCGCGGCGTACAGCGACAGCCACAACGACATCCCGATGCTCTCCCTGGTCGGCCACCCCTACGCCATCAACCCGGACTCCAAGCTCCGCAAGCACGCCCGCCAGATGGACTGGCGCCTGCGCGACTACCGCACCGGCCGCAAGGCCGCCAAGGTGGGCATCCCCGCGGCAGCGGGCGTGGGCGCGGTGGCGGGCGGCACGGCGGCGGCCATCGCCCTCACCCGCCGCCGCCGCTAGCCGGCGCACGCCGGCCCCCGCAGACCCGCACAGCGAAACGCGGCCAATCCAACGGACGTACCCCCGCACCGCCCTGTCCAGTCCTCTTGTCCGCGGACTGCCACAACACGCCCCGGATCCACCCGGAATCCGAACTCAATCGATCAACAACCTGTCACTACCCGCCACTTGATGGGGCGCCAATCGGTTACAGAAGCGACGTAATCGATGATTTGAGCAACTCGGTGTAGCAGTGCCTGCACGAAGCGTTATTCTCCTCAGACGCAAACCGGTACCCCTCCGTCGCTACGACGGGTGAACGGTCCCGCACTGCACGTGATGGAAGCTCTGCCTCTGGGAGTCCCGTGTACCCACACGTCGGGGTTGACGCCTCGGGCCTGGCTACGCTGCGCGCAACGGTCCTCGACCTGTTGCGCGGCTTCGTCCCCACCGCGTACGCCGTCCCCGCCTTCGCCACCGCCGCGCCCCTCGGCCCGTGCTACGCACTCGCCGAGGGCAGCGCCGCGGTCGGCAGACGAGGACGCTCCGCCGGCGCGGCGCCCACCACCGCACGCCGCCCCGCCGCCGACAGCGACAGCGCCCGCATGATGGACCTCGTGGAGCGCGCCCAGGCCGGCGAGGCCGAAGCCTTCGGCCGCCTCTACGACCAGTACAGCGACACCGTGTACCGCTACATCTACTACCGCGTCGGCGGCAAGGCGACCGCCGAGGACCTGACCAGCGAGACCTTTCTCCGCGCACTGCGCCGCATCGGCACCTTCACCTGGCAGGGCCGCGACTTCGGCGCCTGGCTCGTCACCATCGCCCGCAACCTCGTCGCCGACCACTTCAAGTCCAGCCGCTTCCGCCTGGAGGTCACCACCGGCGAGATGCTCGACGCCAACGAGGTCGAGCGCTCCCCGGAGGACTCCGTCCTGGAGTCCCTGTCCAACGCCGCGCTCCTGGACGCCGTACGCCGGCTCAACCCCCAGCAGCAGGAGTGCGTCACCCTCCGCTTCCTCCAGGGTCTGTCCGTCGCCGAGACCGCGCGGGTCATGGGCAAGAACGAGGGCGCCATCAAGACCCTCCAGTACCGCGCCGTCCGCACGCTCGCCCGGCTCCTCCCGGACGACGCGCGCTGAAGATCACATCACCCGAACCGCCACCGTTGGTGACCCTCAACTCACGGTCAGTAAAAGTCCGTTGACTTCTCGATCCGATCATCCGCCGTCCGTAACCCAAGTGCCGCGCCGCTCGTTGTGCGGGATGCAGGCTCCCTGTGGTCACGTCCGAACCAGGCCCGCTCACACGATCGGGTGCAAGCGGTCGAGGGCGTGCAACCTTCAGGATCCCCGGGGAGTCGACCGTCATGACGAGAGGAGGTGCCGCCAGTGATCGCGAACGTATCGGCGCACCGGCGGGCGAACGCCTTCGCCCAGGCCCTGGAGGAGCAGTCCGATCAGGGCACGGCGGCCGAGCAGTCCGAGGCGGACGCCCCGGCACCCGCGGAGCAGACCGAGCAGAGCCGCATGCTGGCCCTCGCCACCGGTCTCGGCGAGCTGCCCAAACCGGAGCTCGACCCGGAGGTCAAGGTCGTCCAGCGGGCCCAGCTGGTGGCCGCGATGGAGGCCATGCTGCAGGCGGGTGCCACCGGAGGCGAGGCTGCGGACCCTTCGGTGCCCGAGCAGCGTTCCCCTCGGGCGAGAGGCGCTCACCGGGCGACCCCACTGGGCAAGTTCCGGCCGCGCACCCGGCTGGCCAAGGGCCTCACCGCGGGCGGGCTCAGCGTCGGTGTCGCCGCGGGCGCCTTCGGCGGAGTCGCCGCCGCCAGCTCCGACGCCCTCCCCGGTGACTCGCTCTACGGCCTCAAACGCGGCATCGAGGACTTCAAGCTCACCTATCTGGCCGAGGGCGACACCGAGCGCGGCGAGGTCTATCTCGACCACGCCTCCACCCGCCTCAGCGAGGCCCGCCGCCTGATGGAGCGCGGCCGCGGCGGCCACCTCGACCACGAGGTGCTCGGCGAGATCCGCCGCGCCCTGTCCGGGATGCGGCACGACGCCTCCGAGGGCCACCGGCTGCTGCGCGAGGCGTTCCAGCGCGACCCCGACTCCCTCGGCCCCCTCCAGGCGCTCTCCGCCTTCTCCCGCTCCCACCGCGAGGCATGGGGCGCCCTGCGCGAGAAGCTGCCGGTCCAGCTGGGGGACGTCAGCGACGAGGTGTCGTCGATCTTCGACGCCATAGACCAAGAGGTCGCCCCGCTGCAGTCCCTCCTCCCGCAGCCCCCCGCACAGAACGGCGGCGGCGGCGCAACGGGCGGCGGCAGCCGGCAGGGCAGCGGACCGTCCATGTCGACGGGCAGCGACTCCGGCACCGGCCGCACCAGCGCGCCCAGCGCCGGCAGCAGCACCGCGGACGGCAGCGGCGGCACCCACACCGGCAGCCCGAGCAAGCCGGCCGGTTCCGCCGCCGACGACGGCCTCCTCGGCGGCAACACCGGCGGCCTCCTCGAACCGCCGCAGGACACCAGCCCCGTCTCCCCCTCCCAGAGCAGGACGCCCACCGCCGAACCGGACGTCACGCTCCCGCCCCTGCTTCCGGGCCTCCTGCCCGGCCTGGGCATCGACGGCGAGGAAGCGGAGTAGCCGTTCCCGTACGACAGCGGGGGCGCCCTTCCCGAGAAGGGCGCCCCCGTCGTCGTACACCAGCGCCTAGAAGAACACCGACCGCCGCTGCACCAAGAGCTTGTACAGGGTGTGCTGGATCTGTTCCCTGACCTGGTCGGTCAGGTTGAACATCAGCATCGGGTCCTCGGCGGCCTCCGGCGGATAGCCGTCCGTGGGGATCGGCTCGCCGAACTGGATCGTCCACTTGGTGGGGAGCGGGATCGCGCCGAGCGGGCCGAGCCAGGGGAAGGTCGGGGTGATCGGGAAGTACGGGAAGCCCAGGAGGCGGGCGAGGGTCTTGGCGTTGCCGATCATCGGGTAGATCTCCTCCGCCCCGACGATCGAGCACGGCACGATCGGCGCCCCCTGGCGCAGGGCCGTGGAGACGAAGCCGCCGCGGCCGAAGCGCTGGAGCTTGTAGCGCTCGCTGAACGGCTTGCCGATGCCCTTGAAGCCCTCCGGCATCACCCCGACCAGCTCGCCCCGGCCCAGCAGCCGCTCGGCGTCCTCCGCGCAGGCCAGGGTGTGGCCGAGCTTGCGGGCGAGTTCGTTGACGACCGGGAGGACGAAGACCAGGTCCGCGGCGAGGAGACGCAGATGACGGCCGGCCGGGTGGTGGTCGTGCACGGCCACCTGCATCATCAGGCCGTCCAGCGGCAGCGTCCCCGAATGGTTGGCGACGATCAGCGCGCCGCCCTCCGAGGGGATGTTCTCGATGCCCTTCACCTCGACCCGGAAGTACTTCTCGTACACCGGGCGCAGCAGGGACATCAAAACCTGGTCGGTGAGCTCCTCGTCGTAGCCGAAGTCGTCGACCTCGTAGTCCCCGGTGAGCCGGCGGCGCAGGAAGGCGAGCCCGGCGGCCACCCTGCGCTCCAGGCTGTCCGGCTGCTGCGTCTCGGAGGTCGTCACCGGGACATCGTCCTGCACGGGCGCCCTCGTGGGCAGGGGCTGGACCTCCGCCGTCTCGCCCGGCCTGCTGCCCGTGCTCCGGCGCCGGGCGGGCCGCTGAGCGGCGCCCCCGCGGGAGCGGTCCTCGTCGAACGGAATGACCTTGGCGTCCGCCATCGTGATGCGCTCCTCAGTTGGCGCTCTGCGTCGGGGGGTTGCTCGGGAGGGGGCCGCCGCCCGCCAGGGGCAGTGCGGCGATCCGGTCCACGGCCCCCGCGAGGGCCTCGGGCGGCAGCAGTCCGGGACCCTGGCCGCGGGCGAAGTCCGCGAACGTCTCGGCGGTCGTGTACTTCGGCTGGAACCCCAACGTCTCACGCATCTGGTCCGTCGATACGACCCGGCCGTGGGTGAGCAGCCGGATCTGCTCGGGGGAGAAGTCCGTCACTCCCAGCGTACGCACCAGCGTGCCCGCCCAGGTCACCGCCGGCAGCAGCAGCGGCACGGTCGGGCGGCCGAGGCGGCGCGAGCACTGGGAGAGCAGCAGCACGCCGTCGCCGGCGATGTTGAACGTGCCGCTGTTGAGCGTGCCCCGCGCGGGCTCGTGCGAGGCGATCCGCAGCACCTCGATGACGTCGTCCTCGTGCACGAACTGCAGCCGCGGGTCGTAGCCGAGGACCGTCGGCAGCACGGGCAGGGAGAAGTACGAGGCGAGCGGCGAGTCGGCGCTGGGGCCCAGGATGTTGGCGAACCGCAGCACGCACACGGCGACGTCGGGGCGGCGGCGCGCGAAGCCGCGTACGTATCCCTCGACCTCGACCGTGTCCTTCGCGAAGCCTCCGCTGGGCAGCGACTTGGGCGGGGTCGTCTCGGTGAACACCGCCGGGTCGCGCGGCGCCGAGCCGTAGACGTTCGTGCTGGACTTCACCACCAGGCGCTGCACGGCCGGGGACTTCTGGCAGGCGCCGAGCAGCTGCATCGTGCCGATGACGTTGGTCTCCTTGACCGTCGTCCGGCTGCCGCCGACGGGCGAGGTCGCGGTGACGTCCATGTGGACGACCGTGTCGGCGCCGGTCTCGGCGAGCACCCGCGCGATGGTGGGCTGCCGGATGTCGGCCTGGACGAATTCCGCGCCGCCCAGGTGGTGCTCGGGCGGCACCGCGTCCACGGCCACCACCCGGTCGACGTCCGGGTCACGCTGGATGCGTCGCACGAACCGGCCGCCCAGCCGTCGGGCCACTCCGGTGACGAGCACGACCTTGCCCAAGATCAGCGCCTTCCTTCCGCGTCGCGGTGTTCCGGTTCCCTGGCCCGCTGCCGCGGTCCCGTACCTGCCGCGTTCCCCGTGTGCGGCCAACTTAGCGGGTCGGTGTGGCGCTGTGACGACCGCCGGATGTGGGAGGTGACAAGAAAGTGCCGGTGAGCAAGTGCCGGTGGATATGCGCGTGGCCCCCCACCGGGTTCCGGTGGAGGGCCACAGCGACGCCGTCGTCGGGCCGCCACCGCTCACACGGGACGGCCCGAGGCGCTTACTTCTTGTTGCGACGCTGAACGCGCGTGCGCTTGAGCAGCTTGCGGTGCTTCTTCTTGGCCATCCGCTTGCGCCGCTTCTTGATAACAGAGCCCACGACTACCCTCGCTCACTTCTCATCACTCGGTGTTTGGGCGCCATGGGCCCACACGACCTACGAGGGGCTAGCCTACCCGCCCGAGCGCTGAGACCGTAATCGAGGGGCGCGGGGAGATCCACAAGAGACCGGTATTGCCCTGAGTTGCCCGGAACAGACCTCCCCGGCCTCGTCGTCAGGCGGTGTCCACCCCCACGTAACTCTCCCGCAGGTACTCGTGGACCGCTTGCTCCGGGACGCGGAACGATCGTCCCACCCGGATCGCGGGCAGATGACCGCTGTGCACCAGGCGGTACACGGTCATCTTCGACACTCGCATCACCGAGGCGACCTCCGCCACGGTGAGAAACTGAACCTCGTTCAGAGGCCTCTCGCCAGCTGCAGCCATGACACACCTGAACCTTCCGCACTCGACGGCCACCGGCTTCCCCTTCCGGTGACTCTTCGTCGTTGCGTGCTCACTCCCCAATGTAGGGGCGGGTGATGCGAGTGGGGAAGAGGTGCACCCATCGGCGGCCTACTGTGACAGACACGCCCGATTGAGTACGTAGCGGGTCAGCGGGCGGTAGTAAACGGACCGCACAGCGTCATCAAGTGGAACGACCACGGACACGACGCCCTCGGCCTCGCCCACGAAGAGCGCGGGGTCGTCGGTGTCGGCCAGCCCGATCGCCTCGAACCCCAGCTGACCTGCTCCGCAGACCCATCCGTGGTCGCCGATGACCAGCCCCGGAAGGGGGCCGCCGGCCTCGGCCGCGGCGGCGAGGGCGGTACGAACCGGGAGCGGCGAGTGGGTGTGTGCGCCGGTGGCACGGGCGGGGACGGTCGCGCCGGGTTCGCGCACCAGCGCGACTCCTCCTACGTAATCGAGGATGTGCGTACGTAGGCCGAACCTAGTCGTTATGTCGACAGAGCGACCCGTCGCTGGGGTGAGGACAGTACATCCCGCCGTCGACAGCGCGTCCGCCAGCGCGGCGTAGAAGCCCAGGAGGCGGTGGGGGTGTCCGGTGCCGAGCAGCACGGGCACCCGGCGCCGGGCGGCCGCCGCGAGCCGCTCCGCGAAGGCGTCCAGCGCGGCGAGCGTGCGGTGCGGGTCGATCACATCATGCCCTGTCGTGCAGCCCGGATCGGCCGAAACCCCGCACTTCTCCGCCATCAGCTCGATCAGATCCCGCGCTTCCCACGCCCCCTGGGGATCAATACCGATCAACGCCCTCGGATCCCGCGCCGCGAACAGCCGATAACTGCGCAGGCTCTCCTCCCGCGACGTCGCCACCGACCCGGCCAGCCGGGCAGCGACCAGATGCGCCCGCAGGGCACGGCGACTCACCATGCGGCGATGGTGACGGACCCCGCCCCCCGCCCGCGCCCGAAACACCCGAACTGCGCACGGTTGGCGTAAGCCTCCCTCCGGCCTGCCTCCCGCCTCCCTCCGGGACGCCTACGGCGGGGCCCCTCTCCGGGCGCCGCGCCCTACGCCAACAACCCCCGCAGCGGAAACACGGCCTGCCGAACCGCCCGTACCGCCTGGTCCAGCCGGTCCGCAGGGTCGTACCCCGCCTCCCAGTCGGCCCACGAAACCGGCCACCGCCCGTCGGTCATCCGCATCGGCGCCAGCTGCCGGGTGGCCGCGTACACCTCCTCCCGCCAGCTCTCCGGAATCACCGTCTCCGGGGCGATCTCCCGCCCGGCGGCGATCCCCACGAGATGCGTCCACGACCGGGGCACGACGTCCACCACCGCGTATCCGCCCCCGCCGAGGGCGACCCACCGCCCGTCGGCGTACTCATGGGCCAGCGAGTGACAGGCCAGCTGCACGGCCCGCTGGGCGTCGAGCGACACCGCGAGATGGGCCAGCGGATCCTCGACATGCGTGTCGGCGCCGTGCTGCGTCACCAGCACCTGCGGCCGGAAGTCGGCGATCAGCTCCGGCACCACCGCGTGGAACGCCCGCAGCCACCCCGCATCACCCGTCCCGGCCGGCAGCGCGACATTCACCGCACTCCCCTCCGCCGATGCCGCCCCCGTCTCCTCGGGCCACCCCGTCTGCGGGAACAGCGTCCGAGGATGCTCGTGCAACGAGATCGTCAGCACCCGAGGGTCCTCCCAGAACGCCGCCTGCACCCCGTCCCCGTGATGCACGTCGACGTCGATGTACGCCACCCGCTCCGCCCCGAGCTCCAGCAGCCGCGCGATGGCGAGGGAGGCGTCGTTGTAGATGCAGAAACCGGCCGCGCCTCCGGGCATCGCATGATGCAGCCCGCCCGCGAAGTTCACCCCGTGCAGCGCCTCCCCGCGCCACACCGCCTCCGCCGCCCCGACGGACAGCCCCGCGATGAGCGCCGACACCTCGTGCATCCCGGCGAACGCCGGATCGTCCAGCGTCCCGATCCCGTACGCCCCGTCGGCCCCCTTGGGGTCCAGCGACGCCGCCTTCACGGCCTCGATGTAGTCCTGCCGGTGGACGAGCCGCAGCGTCGACTCCCCGGCCGGCTTCGCCGAGACGACCTCCACGTCCCGGTCCAGCCCGAACGCCCCGACCAGTCGCCGGGTCAGGGCCAGCCGGACCGGATCCATCGGATGTCCGGGCCCGAAGTCATACCCCGTTACTGCCTCGTCCCACATCAGCTGTGCGCGGCCGCTCATGCCCGCCACCGTATCGGTCCGGTTGAGCCGCGAACGACCGGGCATACACGAGCGTCACCAGCACCAACACCATCGGCACCACCATCGCCCCGCGATAGCTCCACACGTCGCCGAGCGCCCCCACCAACGGAGAACCGATCAGGAAGCCCACGTAATTGAAGACGTTCAGCCGCGCGACCGCCGCATCCGACGCACTGGGGAACAGCCGCCCCGCCGCCGCGAACGTCTGCGGCACCAGCACACACAGCCCCAGCCCCAGCATCGTGAACCCGCACATCCCCACCCACGCCCCGGGCGCCGTCGCCACCACGGCGAACCCGCCGGCCGCCACCAGCGCCCCCGCCCGCACGACGGCCACGGCCCCGAACCGCCGCACCCCGAAGTCCCCGACCGCCCGCCCCACCAGCGTCGTCACCATGTAGACGTTGTACGGAACCGTCGCCAGCTGCTCCGAACCGCCCAGCACGTCCTGGAGGTACTTCGCACTCCAGTTGGAGACGGTCGAGTCCCCGATGTACGCGAAGGTCATCACCAGACAGAGCGGCAGCAGCGCCTTGAAGACGACGGCCTCCCCACCGGCCGCCCCCTCCCCGCCGCCGGCCCGCTCCCCCACACGGGCGGCGCCGCCCCCGTCGACGTACCACCGGCTCCCCAGCAGGCACAGCGGCAACAGCACGACGACGACCGGCAGATACGACACGAACAGCGCCGCATCCCAGTGCGCCCCCGCCCACGCCAGCGAGGCCCCGAGAATCCCGCCGAGGCTGTACGTCGCATGGAAACCGAGCATGATGCTGCGCCCGTACGCCCGCTGCAGACTCACCCCGAGCATGTTCATCGACGCGTCCAGCGCCCCCACGGCCAGCCCGAAGGCCCCGAGCGCCACGGCCAGTTCGGCCATCCGCTCCCCCGCGCCGACCCCGAGCAGCGCCAGGAGCACGACCGGCTGCGACCACCTCAGCACCGCACTGGCCGGTACGCGCCGCACCAGCCGTTCCGTCCCCACACTCCCCACACCGGCCAGCACCGGCACCGCCGCCAGGAAGACGGGCAGCAGCGCGTCGGAGACCCCGTACCGGTCCTGGATCGCCGGAATCCGCGTCACGAGCAGAGCGAAGGCGACGCCCTGCGCGAAGAAGGAGAGGGCCAACGAGGCCCTGCCGCGCCGCAGCACATCAGTCATGGCGGCGAGCGTAGGGCCCCGCGGTCCGGCTGGATACGCCGAAGCTGAATTTCCCTCAGCTTTGCCGGAGAAGCCCGGTGAGCTCCTTCATGGAGGAGAACAGCCGGGTGGCTCCCGCGAGTTTGGCCTCCGGCGTCATGGCCGTGAACCCGTACACGTCCATCCCGGCCGCCACCGCCGCCTGCACCCCCAGCGGACTGTCCTCGACGACCACGCACCGCTCGGGCGCCACCCCCATCCGCTCCGCGGCATGGAGGAACAGATCCGGCGCCGGCTTCCCCCGCCCCACATCCTGCGCACTGAAGACCCGCCCGGCATCGAACCACCGGTCCAGCCCGGTCGTCCGATGCCCCACCCGAATCCGCTCATGGCTCCCGGACGACGCCACGCAGTACGGCACCCCGGCGGCCCCGAGCCCCTCAAGCACCTCGGCGGCCCCGTCCACCGCCTTCAGCTCCCGCTCGAACGCCGCGAACACCCGCGCGTGGAAGACATCGTCGAACTCCGCCGGCAGCCGTCGGCCCGTCCGCTCCTCGATCAGCTCGTGGATCCGGTGCATCGCCGAGCCCATGTAGTCCCGGATCGACTCCTCATAGGTCGTCGGATGACCGACCTCCGTGAGGTACTCGGCCAGCAACCGGTTGGAGATCGGCTCACTGTCGACGAGCACACCGTCGTTGTCGAAGATGACGAGGTCATAGCGCATCTGCATACCTCGACCCTAAACGCAGAAAACCCCGCACCGAAAGGTGCGGGGTTTTCTCCAAAAATTGTTCGGCGGCGTCCTACTCTCCCACAGGGTCCCCCCTGCAGTACCATCGGCGCTGTAAGGCTTAGCTTCCGGGTTCGGAATGTAACCGGGCGTTTCCCCTACGCTATGACCACCGAAACACTATGAAACTCTCAACCGGAGCCGTAGCCATGACTACAACGGTTGTTCGTGGTTTCAGAACCAACACAGTGGACGCGAGCAACTGAGGACAAGCCCTCGGCCTATTAGTACCGGTCAACTCCACACGTTACCGTGCTTCCATATCCGGCCTATCAACCCAGTCGTCTACTGGGAGCCTTACCCCATCAAGTGGGTGGGAGTCCTCATCTCGAAGCAGGCTTCCCGCTTAGATGCTTTCAGCGGTTATCCCTCCCGAACGTAGCCAACCAGCCATGCCCTTGGCAGAACAACTGGCACACCAGAGGTTCGTCCGTCCCGGTCCTCTCGTACTAGGGACAGCCCTTCTCAAGACTCCTACGCGCACAGCGGATAGGGACCGAACTGTCTCACGACGTTCTAAACCCAGCTCGCGTACCGCTTTAATGGGCGAACAGCCCAACCCTTGGGACCGACTCCAGCCCCAGGATGCGACGAGCCGACATCGAGGTGCCAAACCATCCCGTCGATATGGACTCTTGGGGAAGATCAGCCTGTTATCCCCGGGGTACCTTTTATCCGTTGAGCGACGGCGCTTCCACAAGCCACCGCCGGATCACTAGTCCCGACTTTCGTCCCTGCTCGACCCGTCGGTCTCACAGTCAAGCTCCCTTGTGCACTTACACTCAACACCTGATTGCCAACCAGGCTGAGGGAACCTTTGGGCGCCTCCGTTACCCTTTGGGAGGCAACCGCCCCAGTTAAACTACCCATCAGACACTGTCCCTGATCCGGATCACGGACCCAGGTTAGACATCCAGCACGACCAGACTGGTATTTCAACGACGACTCCACCTGAACTGGCGTCCAAGCTTCACAGTCTCCCAGCTATCCTACACAAGCCGAACCGAACACCAATATCAAACTGTAGTAAAGGTCCCGGGGTCTTTCCGTCCTGCTGCGCGAAACGAGCATCTTTACTCGTAGTGCAATTTCACCGGGCCTATGGTTGAGACAGTCGAGAAGTCGTTACGCCATTCGTGCAGGTCGGAACTTACCCGACAAGGAATTTCGCTACCTTAGGATGGTTATAGTTACCACCGCCGTTTACTGGCGCTTAAGTTCTCAGCTTCGCCCACCCGAAGGTGAGCTAACCGGTCCCCTTAACGTTCCAGCACCGGGCAGGCGTCAGTCCGTATACATCGCCTTACGGCTTCGCACGGACCTGTGTTTTTAGTAAACAGTCGCTTCTCGCTGGTCTCTGCGGCCACCCCCAGCTCACGGAGTAAATCCGATCACCAGGAATGGCCCCCCTTCTCCCGAAGTTACGGGGGCATTTTGCCGAGTTCCTTAACCATAGTTCACCCGAACGCCTCGGTATTCTCTACCTGACCACCTGAGTCGGTTTAGGGTACGGGCCGCCATGAAACTCGCTAGAGGCTTTTCTCGACAGCATAGGATCATCCACTTCACCACAATCGGCTCGGCATCAGGTCTCAGACTGTATGCAAGGCGGATTTGCCTACCTTGCGTCCTACACCCTTACCCCGGGACAACCACCGCCCGGGATGGACTACCTTCCTGCGTCACCCCATCACTCACCTACTACCAGCTCGGGTCACCGGCTCCACCACTCCCCTTCACCCGAAGGATCCGGGGCGGCTTCACGGGCTTAGCATCACTGGATTCGATGTTTGACGCTTCACAGCGGGTACCGGAATATCAACCGGTTATCCATCGACTACGCCTGTCGGCCTCGCCTTAGGTCCCGACTTACCCTGGGCAGATCAGCTTGACCCAGGAACCCTTAGTCAATCGGCGCAAACGTTTCTCACGTTTGTATCGCTACTCATGCCTGCATTCTCACTCGTCAACCGTCCACGACTACCTTCCGGTGCCGCTTCACCCGGCAGACGACGCTCCCCTACCCATCAACACACCCGTTGGGGCTATATGTGTCAATGACACGACTTCGGCGGTACGCTTGAGCCCCGCTACATTGTCGGCGCGGAATCACTAGACCAGTGAGCTATTACGCACTCTTTCAAGGGTGGCTGCTTCTAAGCCAACCTCCTGGTTGTCTGTGCGACTCCACATCCTTTCCCACTTAGCGTACGCTTAGGGGCCTTAGTCGATGCTCTGGGCTGTTTCCCTCTCGACCATGGAGCTTATCCCCCACAGTCTCACTGCCGCGCTCTCACTTACCGGCATTCGGAGTTTGGCTAAGGTCAGTAACCCGGTAGGGCCCATCGCCTATCCAGTGCTCTACCTCCGGCAAGAAACACACGACGCTGCACCTAAATGCATTTCGGGGAGAACCAGCTATCACGGAGTTTGATTGGCCTTTCACCCCTAACCACAGGTCATCCCCCAGGTTTTCAACCCTGGTGGGTTCGGTCCT